>NZ_JBBOXH010000004.1:0-82163 GCF_038007545.1 Bacillus sp. FSL K6-6540 | reverse complement strand
CGTTCGCACTCATTGGGCGTAGAATACCCAATCGCGGAATGGATTCGTTTTCCATTGTAGAAGCAGGTAATATATTCAAAAATGCGTTTCTTGGCTTGCTTGCGTGTTTTGAACTTCTCCAAGTAGACAAGTTCTTTCTTAAGCACACTGTGGAACGATTCAATACACGCATTATCGTAGCAGTTCCCTTTGCGGCTCATACTGCCTTTCATCTTGTAGGTGCGCAGCCGCGCCTGGTAGTCATGAGAAGCGTACTGGCTGCCGCGATCCGAATGATGCAGAACCTCTTCGCACGGTCGCTGCTGGCTGTGGGCGCGGTCCAGCGCCGTTAACACGAGTTCTTTCGTCATTCGCTCATCCATGTGAAATCCAACGATTTTACGACTGTACAGGTCCATGATGCTTGCCAGGTATAGCCACCCCTCATCGGTCGGGATATACGTAATATCAGCCACCCAGGCCTTGTTTGGAGCGGACGGATTAAACTCGCGGTTCAACACGTTCTCTTGGACAGGCAGGTTGTGCTTCGAGTTGGTTGTGGCCTTGTATTTCTTCACCGTGCGAGAACGTAAACCCAGCTCCTTCATGATCCGAGCGACTGTTTTCTCGGACACTCGTATGCCCTGCTTGTGCAGTTCTTTTGCTACTTTGGGGCTTCCATATAATCGACGGGATTCTAGAAAGATACGACGGATCCGCCGCTCCAGCTTGCGACGTCGCTTTTCACGTTTGCTGGCTTTTCGCTGGGTCCATTTGTAATAGCCGCTTCGGGATACTTCAAAGGCTTCGCACATCTTCGAGACTCGGCACTTGAAGCGATGATCGTGGATGAAGGCATAGATCAGCGCCGGTCTTTGGCGAAGTAGTGCATCGCCTTTTTTAAGATGTCGTTCTCCTCTTCCAGATCACGAAGGCGTTTCTGAAGATCTCTCATTGCTTTATCGTCGGCTTTCAGTTGCCCACTGCCTGGAAAGGCCTGTGCGCCGTCTTTCTTGTATTCCGCCATCCAACGATACAGGGTGTTGTCGCTGATCCCCAGTTCGCGGGCGACCTGCGCCACCGCTTTCCCTTCTTCCTGGATCATCTGAATCGTTTGCAGTTTAAATTCTTTATCGTATTTTTTCGTCATGGTAGCACCTCGAATTTGGATAGATTCATTTTACCCGATTCTCGGTTCTCCATGTCTACTTTTTAGTCTAGCAGCAAGTTGATTTACAGATGATTCGTACTGCCGGGTTAAATGATGCGGTTCGCCAGCTTGCCGAATCCTGGGTGCACAAACAACTACAGGCACACGAAAAAACACTGAAGCAAATCGCGGCAAGCCGCGAGAAGCCTAAAGGAAGGTAAATATCGCTCTTGATATTTACAAATATATCCTGTATGACTTATAATAAAAGTGCGCGGTACGGAAGCACCGAACGCGCTTATCGTCCGCTCTTTGCGGACGTGGATTGAAATAATAAAAAGTAAGTCAGCACATAGAGAAACGCCTGCGGATTTGTTCCGTCAGGCGTTTTTTCCATCTCTATATCGTTTTGCAAAGTAATCCTGGCAGGTAGCACAGTAATGAGGTTTTAAGCCGGTGTCGCTGGTTCTTGGCTCTTTCCAAGGTTTACCGCATTTAGGACAAATCCTTTCCCCAGCTTGCTTCAAACGCCGCCTCCGATAATCATAGGTTTTGTGCGTCGGAGTGCAATAGGCTTGATGCTGCCAGTCCGTTTTAAATTCCACCCCACAATAGCGACATGTTTTTAAATATTTCCCGCTACCAATCACTTATTAACCTCTCCTTGATCAGCTGTCTTTAACTCTGCCACGGATGATAAGACGCGCGGAAGCGCATCGAACCGTTTTATCCCATCAGCTTTGAGCCAACCTAGAGTACGCACCAACAGGTCATAGTCCTCCTCTCGGATCGCACGCTCAAAGTTACGTACATGCTTTTCGTACTCCGCCTGCCATTCCGCAGCCCAATCCAAAGCTATTTTTTGCTTTACCTCCGGAGCTTTGGCCTTGCGCAAGCGTTGGCTAATTGATAATCTCCCCATGTTAACATCCGCCTTTTTTAGATTCTAACACCTACAATATCAAAAAAATATTTTTAAATCCACGGAGTAGAGTATAAATTCTTGGAGTTGGTTACGCGAGGCTCTTGACATAATCAAATAATTTTTGGTCGTCCTCTTTTGAAAACCATCCCCAATTTGACCCATTGAGATGGTAGTGGTCAATTGTTACACTTGCTGTACCATGGCTTCCCATCCCCCATTCCCCGCATTCTGCGGATTCCTTTTTGACCCAGTTTATTAGGTCTTGTTTTGTCATATCTTTTTCCGTAATTCCGCCATATCTGGGGTCGTGCGTGTCCATGTAACCAATCACGACTTTATAAACTTGCGCTACTTTAAGCGCCGTATCAGCAATCTGTAAACGTTGTTTAAGTGCATCTCCGGACAAATCCCCGTCTGTAGCTGCATTGTATCCGGTAACACTGGCAGACGTAAACGCACCAGCGGCAGCTACCAAAAACGGCGGTAATACACCGATCACATGTTTACCGGATACATCCTCTGGCGTAAGATTGCGTGTCGTGCCGTCGGCATTACGCTGTGAGATAATCTCCGCGTCCGGGTACAGCTCAGCCAACACGTCTAGCGTAGCTTGGTGCTGTGAAGTAATCGCTTTTGGCATGCCAGCGGTGTCTACCGTCTCGATACGGTACTTTTTAACATCTGGATCGGCCTCGATGATCTCCTCGGCGGTGTTAAACGTAGTGCCGCGCGGGAGGACAAGGCTGTAGTACTCTTTAATCCCTTGGCTATGTAATACGGCCGCTGGGAGTGAGGAAAGTACTGCAGAGGCAGAACCCTTGCTGTGCGCCCCGATCGCTGCGATTGCTGGGAAACCGGACGATACGACTTTGTAATTGTTGAGCAGATTTGACAATTTCATATTTTATTTCTCCTTTCGCGCCGCCTCCCCGCAGGTGAGGTCTTATGCGCTTGTTGAGTATGATGGTGGGAGGGCCGTGTGGCCCAGCCCCTTAGTATAACTTTGCTTTGGCGTCATCAACCTCACGGATATCAATGCGATGTTTCCAATATTCGTTAACCTCTCCCGTAGCGTCCTGAATGAAATAGCATTTTTGTGACTCACCAATCAACGTACCGCTTTGCCATACACCTTGTTCATCATACCATCCGCCAGATTAGCGAAATTGAACTTTTGCTCTGACTTTCATCTTGATCCCTCCCGCGTAGGGCCGCCGCCAGATTGTTAGATGCTGATCGTGTTCCCCATGCCGTCTTCCCAGCCATTTACATCATGGCCGGCATCCAGATCGGAGATGATGGCCTCCATGTCTTCGATCGATCCAGGCGTTATAACTGCGACCCTTTCATTTCCTTTGATAACTTCAAATTCATTGAGCGAAAAGTCAAATGGTACCTCCTTTACAATGTACCCTTGTCTTTCCCATGTTCTCATTTCGATTCCTCCATTTTTATAATTTGTTTTGCACCAAAGAAAATAACCCTGTCTTACGTATGTCATACACTCTGTCTTACATTGATGTGTGAATGTTATCCAGCACGTTTATAGGCTTGATTATCACTAGCAATCCATTCCTCTTCTGTACAGTTCACATAAGTTACCCTGACAATTCGTGTCTTTTCGTATCCCGATCCAGACGCGAACAAGCATAAAAGACAAAATCCACAAAGTCCAACAGTAATTATGATCCCGATAATCATATTTAACATCAGCGATTCCTCCGTTTCCGTGAAAGCCGCGATTAGCGGCCTTCACTTTTGAGATATTCAATGTAGTTCAGAACATCGTACTTCCAAGTGCCTCCTTTAAAGCACAACCAGTCTTTGTCTAGGCATTCGTCCTGGACCTCGATATCTTCAAAAAAAGGGGCTTCGTTGATTTGCTTCATCAATTCTTCGGAAGTAAATGCAGATGGTTCAATGGTTTGCCCGATAAAACAATGGCCACAATATCGCCAACCCTCTTCCGTGCGTCTTAATGTTGCATAGGTCGGTTTCCCGTTTACATGGCTATATGCTTCACCCAACTGCCGAATCCCTGCGCTAAAGAAAGCAGGTGGTACAACCTCGATGAAGTGATCGGCAATCTGTTCGTCAACCAGGTCATTGATCGAAAGGAACTCATCTAAACTTCCCTTCCAATCCTCCAACTTTTTGATTTGGTTCTTCCCCGTTGTTTGCATTTTGATTTCTCCTTTGTGGTGGTTTTCTTACATTAATATTATAACACATATAGTAATAACATGTAATATAAAAAAACGAATTATCACCCTCCGTTTTTTTCCCAGCCCCGCATGTTTTCATAAAAAAAGACCAGCTGTGCTGGTCCTCATTGTTACTCTTATTCAGTTATTTTTTGGTCAATCAGCCGGGTTAGTTCTTCATATGAGGAGATCCGCACCACTTGATCATCGATCACAAATTGAGGGGTGCCATTAATACCGTAATAGCCGGCGGTTTTATAATCTTCCTTCACGTCAAGCATGTAGGTATGTTCCGTAAGATCCTTCCTAAACTGTTCATAATCAATCCCGTCTATCTCGTTCTTCACAAAATTAAGCAGAAATTTCGGCGTGGCCCATATTTCGCTTTCCTTGCCCTGATTTTGGTAAAGCTTCTTATAATAATCCCAAAACTTATCATTACTTTGATGGTAAATTGCTTCGCCAGCTGATGCCGCTAAGATAGAGTCTCGATCGATAAATGCATAGTTCATGAAGTACAGCTGAACCTTACCTGTATCAATATAGTCTTTCTTAAACTGATCAAAGTAAGTAGCTGTCCAGTTCTTACATGCAGGGCATTTAAAGTCTGCAAATTCAACTACCTTCACCTTGGCCTCTGAAGATCCTAAGCTTGGCTGCTTTTCATATTTGAATCTGTCTATAACTATGTTCCCTTTGATCTCGGTATAATTAGGAATCCCCTCAAGCTCTGAATACTGGATTTTGTAATTAACAAAAACGAAAATAGCAAATAAGCCAATGACCGTTCCTGCTAACGTGATGATATATTTCTTTTTATTCACTCATGCTTCCCCCAATAATCACATTTGTAAGATATATGTATTACATTATGTAAGACAGTGAAACGAAAAATGCACTTCTTAAATAGACTTCGGTATCACTTTCCCCTCCTTAGATCATCATTTAACACTCATCACTCATCCGAAAAAGGTGAACTCACCCTCATCTCAACACTATTCAGTTTAGAGGTACCAATCATGCTGAGGAGTGAGGAATTATGACAATGACAAAAATCAAATTAGGGTTAATTCAGGCGCTGATGTACAAGGATATAATAGCTGAGTTAATAATTGATTTGGCCACTTCAGGGATCTGCCTTGAAGTGGTTTTTTCTTTGCTGAAGGCCGGAATAACTTTTTTGTTAATGATTCACCTTTTCTAGTGTAGTAATTGAAATAGTTGTTAAAATCAGCGATAAAAGCAAATATGATAATCAAAAACAAGGAGGCAATAAAAAATGGATAATTATACCACACGCGATGTCATCGATGCAGTCTTTACATTATGGAACCTGAACAAATCAGCATATGAAGAATATTCAAATCTTCCGATTTTTAAAGCATTTGGAAAAGTTAAGGAAGACGCTAAGGAATAACCTCCTTGGCGCTTTCCAAAAGTGAATCCTTGTGACACTATTTGTGTCTTTGCTTCACTACACTTTCGAAATGTGCATTAAGAAATCCTTAAAAGATCGCCCCGCAGGATACGACCATCTGGTTGCATATCGCACTCATACATGTTTTGACATGATGGACAATGCAAACCTTCAGAAACGCCACCACAATCTATGGTATCTTTTGCTTTTTTAAATGCCCTTCCATCCTTACCGATTCGTCGAATTGTCTCAACGTAGCGCACTTGATAAAGAAGAAGTTCACTTCCACACTCACATACGGGTTTCAAAAGCGCCACTCCTTCACTATTTGTGTCTTTAATTCATTACATTTTGTAATGTGCAATATCTTAGCTTTCGATTTCCCACAGAAGATTTACATTGCACAGAGGACAATTACTTGTACCCACTAGAACCTGATGAACATTTCCCAGTATCTCGCAAACAGGGCAACCATATTTGATATACGATGCTTCTCCGTTGTCGTAGTGGTGTTCGATGGGTCTTACGAAAGCGGATCTTTGGTAGGCGTATTCCGAATCCATTACCTTACCTTCAAATGGAGGTCTTCTATCCTCTTCATGCTTACGCAAAACAACGGAATCCCCGAATTGATACATTTCCAACGGATCACCCTTATCAACATGCATGTCTTTTTGTACTTCTTTGGGGATGACCACTCTCCCAAGATCATCAATACGTCTAACAATCCCTGTAACTTTCACACCCGTCTCTCCTTCACTATTTGTGTCGTTAATTCCTTTTATAGCGCTACATCAGAAATTTTCCTTAAGAGTTCCCGACATCTGCTGGAACGAAAGTCCGTCCTCATATCCTTGACGCAAAGCATCGGAATCATTAGCGGTTCCTCTGCGAATGAGATCGCCTTTTTTGAGATTCATTTCTTCTGTAGCTTGAACAACTAAGGCATCTTTGACCAATACCACGGCTAAACATTCTGACTCTACTTGTTTTCTAAATTTTTCTCTCAATCCGGATAAATACCCGGTGATGTAATCATTTTTGACGGCGATCGCGTATGCCCTCGACCGTCGCTCAGGGTTGTTTTTGAGATAGGCGGACGCATGGTATGAAATTGATTCAGACGCGAATCGGAACACTTCTTCAGCAATTTTCACATCGGTTTCCAGCCCGATAAAACCGATGTAAGCGCCATTTGAATAGAACGAATTTGTCCTAAAATTCTCGTCAATAATTTGCGCGAGTTTCCTTTCCCACCACTTGACCTGATTACGACAAATCTTAACCTTATCGACTTTCTTTGCTGGCGCATCTCCTGGTATGTCCGATGCCGTCAAGTTATGTTTTGCCATCAAACGTTGAGCCATCAGCATAGCTGTGTGGGCTTCATCCGGATTCGGATTGTTATGAGCCAACGCTAATGACTTCTTAATTTTCCGAAGAACATTTTCCATTGGCATTAAAGTTACTCCTTCCTGCTGCATATAATGTGTCTTTGCTTCACTACACTTTCGTGTTGTTCATAAACTAAACAAATCCATTTGCTTAGGAGCATTATGCCGATCAGCTTGCCGCTTAATCGATTCTCTGAAATATGGCGGTATTATATTTAAAGCTTTTTCCAAAGAATCAAACCAGCCCTTGAAGTTGCCGTAATGGGATACACTATAGTGGTCATCTTCTTTTCTTAACACCCAATCACCTGAAACCGCTATTGTGGTTTCAGCGAGACTCTTCATCTTTGCTACATAAGCCTGTTTGGGGTTATCCATTGCAAAA
The DNA here is from genome assembly GCF_038007545.1 of Bacillus sp. FSL K6-6540. Classification (NCBI taxonomy): domain Bacteria; kingdom Bacillati; phylum Bacillota; class Bacilli; order Caryophanales; family Bacillaceae; genus Bacillus; species Bacillus sp. FSL K6-6540. The sequence continues at coordinate 74,709 of NZ_JBBOXH010000004.1, read as the reverse complement.
TAGAGATTATCCATGCTCTACACTCCTTTTCCCCTTTGCGGTTTTTGTCATTAAGGAATTATTATTTCAAACCGTGGCATTACGCAGGGTCGTGTTCTGCTGATTGAGGTAAGCAAATGTCAAATATCTCGATTACCTCCCACGACCATGTGCCTTCCACAGTTACCCGTAGAGCATCGGCTTCTTCGATGAAACTGATAGCAATTTCGCCTTTCGTTTCATCATCAAACAAAAACTTAAATCCGCCCCCGATTGATACAAACTCTTCATCAGAAAAGCCATAATTCTGCTGAATGTTTTTCTTTACCTCGAACTTAACTTCTTCCTGTTTCCCTGCTTTGTACCAAACTGTAATTTTCAACCAAACAAGGCTTAATGTCGTTCAAAGTAGATACTTCCACAACCTTCTTGCGTTTTTCACCATCCATGACAACTTCAACCCGGCATTTCATTCTGTTCGTGTTTTTCCGCTTTTACTGTTCACCGTTTTCATCCTGACGAACTAAGCGATAAACACGTTCGGACGCAGCCGCAAGTTCATTCATCAATGTTGGTGGATGCTCACCACGCAGCGCTTCTTGGGAATAATACTCAAGCAGAAGATCCCTCAGCTCATCGATAGCGCCCCTTAGTGAATCAATGACAAATTGGCCATTACGGAAACTTAGTGCTCCGCATTCTTCAATAGCAAGAGGAAGAATATCAACCAGAGAATCATCCACCGTATGAAGCTGAATCCAATCCTCGTGTTTCCCCAGCTTGTCAAGCACTTCCTTGGTTTGTTCATCGAACTGAACTAAGACGTAGGAATTCACACCTGTTTTGCTCTCTACGACACTGAGCGTATTGAGCAACGCGATTTTTTCTGCGTTTTTCACGTTGTATCCCTCCTGGAATAGCTTCCACATGAAGAGTGGAGCTGCAATTTAGGCTATGACATATATAAAGTAAGACAAAAAAGCAGTTTATGTAAGATAATATGTAAGACATCATTATTTGCGATTCAATTTCGCGAGTTGAGCTTGGTAGATTAATTGATCAAGCTGTTGGCTGTGCTTCACCACGTCCGGGTGGGAAAACCCAAGCAATCCGACCTTTGCTTCTAGTTCAACTCGAAACTGATCGATTTGAGCACATAGTTGTTTGTCTGACGTTGCAGATTTACTCGGTGCGCCAGTAAGGGAAACCATGACATACACCTCCATCTACACAGGATATTTTATGCTAATATAATAACACATGTACATAATATATGCAATATAAAATAATTTTCAACTTCAGGTCCTTCCTACTCAATACAAGGACAGAAAAAGGAAAAAGCTGACCGCTAGTAGGCCAGCTCTTTAGTGAAGTTGAAATGGTGTTTTTGAATTAAGCTTTGGATTTCCAATCGAACGGCATCCAGACCCGGTTGATGGGAGAGTGATTCAAGCGTGGTCAAGTAGTGTTCATGTTCCATTAGTGCAAGACATCGCAGACCGTCTGCAAAGTACCGATAAGCCTCTTTCCGCAGCGGGTTAGATTCATCCCCCTCCATCTCATCGTACATTCCTTTTAGACGCTTATTTATCACCCTGCGATACAAGAGCAAGAGGACTTCTTCAATGCGCTTTCGATGTGCATCGGGAACAACCCCTGAATTATTCAAACGAGCAAGTTCGTTTTCGATATACTCTTGTACTGTTTTGGGATCTCGGTGTACCCGAGCCGGTTCTAAATGCTGATAACTCTTCTTTGGTGCCTTTCCTTGTCTGGACAGATATAAATACCGCTTCCCGACACTCATCACAATATCCGAATGAATCCCGTTATGAACACGGTCTTGGTAGTAAATAACGCCTTCTTCTCGGCTGAATGGAGCCTTTGGAACGGGAAGCATTCCATCTTGATCCAGATAGATCTTTCCGATCGTATAGAGTTCATTCGTTTCAAACAACTTCAGTTCATACTTCTGAAGTAACTGTTCAAGAGCGGGAATCACCGCCGTGCGATACTGATTTAAATCAAACGTATAGCCAAACAAGCGATGTCCTAGTTCAACCTCACTGTACGCCGTCCGGATCTCATCATGGGCGGCTAAGACATTAGCGACAAGATAACGAAACTCCACATCGGTATCTAGCAGTTCAAGAAGTCGCTTCCTTCTCTCTTCCTTCCGTAGAGACTCTCTCCTCAAGCTTCGCCGCCGAATCTCTTCGTCGATCCGCTGATTAAATTTGGAGAGATGCCCGCTGTTCCCTACGGAAGATTCCGGTTCTACATAAGCGTGACCGTTAAGTACCTTTTGAAATTCTTTGGCTTCAGTCAACTCCTGTTCATTCAAAAAGCGTTGCATCGCTGGGACTTGCTGGACGAATCGAGAGTGATGTGGAAATTCCTCCCCTCGTTCATACCGAGCGATAGCACGATCGTATAGCTCCTGTAATCCCCCTTCAGCGCTTTTGGGGTCCTGGGAAGCATAATACGCATCCTCCTCTTTATAAGCTGCAATAAGGCGCTGAATGTGCCTACATATCGCCTGTAACGTTTCTTTCTCCGGTGTGTAGCCGATTTGGGATTTGATCATGTACTTGACCTGCTCGATGTTGAAGGTATCACGGACAAAGATATATCCTACATCCTCATATGATTTGGCTCTTGGAAGTCGCGTTGAATCAGCCAAAAACATCAAGGACAAAGAAAAGGAATCCCCGTAAGAAGTATGATCCAATCGCCGGAGAGAGCCAGCGGTCCAGCGCCCCTTTCCGTCTTGGATGCAAAGCGGCCCGGACTTCATATATTCCATTTCATAAGCGTTATGACGGAACATTTCCCACTCCCCCTTATTTAGTGTGCTTTTACACTGTTCCGACCGACACCGGAGCCTCTGGAGCCGGCACTCGAGATCGGAACACCGAAACAATTAAGGAGATCATTAGGGTCATAAACAAAACCCCGAACAGAATCAGTGAAATGACAATGACGTTCATGATCAGCGGTTGGAACTTTAGGAGAGGTTCCAAAGGAAGCCCCTCCTCCTGAGAAACAGAAAGCATCCGTTGAAATAGAAATACCGTAGAAAACTGCATTCCCAAGAGCAATACACCTGCCATCAACAACAATTTAATTACCTTCATCGCGATTTCCCTCCACAGAATGAATTTGAATTTGAAATTCAACGAGTTCACCAAGATAAGCAGCAGCGTCATCGAGAGAAGCATGTGGTAAAACACCAAGATCGTCGAGTACACCACCAAAATTATCAGGGCCTTCCCAATCAGGTTCCCAACAGCAACTCAGCTCCAGGTATGCATCTGCCAGCTTGTGCAGCGCCGCTTTTTGACGCTTCGATAGCGTGTATGTTTCACGTACTTGACCCGTAGCAGACGGTGAATGGTTCATGTCATTTCGCCTCCTGTTTGCTGGGAACAAGTAACCCATCATCAACTAAATCACGTTCCAGATCCTCCATGGCTTCGATCGCGCCACAGTAATTGTCATAGATCTTCCCATCGCTTTTCCGCCGTAGCACCTTCCCATTCTTCCGGTAGATCCCCCATTTACCTCCGCGCGGGTAAATCTCCAAATTCATGTTTCTTAGAACGTCCGTAAACGTTAGCTGTGTTTTGTCCATTTGAAATGCTCCCTTCGGATTTATGTTTTGCGGGGCATGTACTGCCCCCTTGAATGGGCAGATTGGGTTTGAATGAATCGGCGGCCGGTGTGCTTGCCGCTTGGCACAAGATGATCGGATCGAAATGCTTCGATGAATACGCTTCGCGCGTAGTTCAACTGGAGGCTCCGCAAAGCGGCCAAGGGCCGCTGCCGGAGTAGTTGAACTTCCAAGTCATGGAGGAACGCGTCAGCGGCAAATCCTTGACTTGGATAAGCGCCCCGATAAGCTTAGCCAGCGGCGGCAAGTGCCAAAATAGGCCGCGGCCTTCCGGAGTATCCGGAAGGCGACATTTTCCGGGGCTGCGAAGGAATACAAAAAAAGCCGGCATGAGCCGGCCTTCTTTGAATAGACATCCAAGGGTTTTCGGTTTAGGATCTAAGCTACCAGGTACCCACACAATATTCAAAGCGATCCGACCTGGATCGGATCCGGTTCGCTTGATTGCTTCGTGGGCGATGTACGGAGGGTCAATCCTGACCTGCTTAACGAGTCAAGGGTTAGGGGGCGTTAGCGGCGTGCCGCTTACGGCCCCTTACTTGCGAAGCACTTGACGCGCGTCAGAATTAGAACATACCTGGAAGGGTTGGTAAGGCGGGAGTGAGGACTTTCTTGCGCATTAATAAAAAAGCAGCTGCTCCATATAAGGGCAACTGCTTTTCCTGTGATCGCTATGTTGTTATTGATCAAGAAGTGCTTCTTTCGTAACGGCAGCCTCGACTTCAACCAACTTGTCTTGGTACAGGCTTTGTGCCATTTTCGCAACCATACTCATAAGTCCAATATTTTGGATGATCTGCAGGTCAACCAATTCCATAAATTCAGGTTCAACTTTATCGATGTATTGATCCATCCAATTGCGATTAACCGGCATGATCTGAGCCGTGCTGACATAAGAATCCTCTTCCAAAAACCCATATTCAGTCTTCACGATCGGAACATAAGATGGCAAAATAGAACGATTTTCTTTTAGAGCCTTCTTTACCTCTGCTTTAGCCGAAGTAATAGGAACAACCAAAGCCAAATCGTTTCGGATATCAGGTAAATCATGATCATGAAGGACAATACACATATGACGACCATGTAAAAAGAATCCCGGTTTGGGTGTATCGTATGTATGGTTAGATTCGGGAATGTTTGTCCAGCACACATAGCCACGTTCAAAAAACTCCAACCTGTATTCCTCCCCCTTAAAAACAAAAATCCACATTTCTGTGGATTCCACTTCATGAATTATGAATTTTTAGAAGCCACCAACATCGTTTCTTTAAGCATTGCTCGATCGATCTTCTGTTGAACCTCTGGAGATCTTTTCCCGTCTTGACCGATGTATTCCATGAGGGATACCCCGTAACGTTGAGCAATTCTGTTTTTGAGATTGGCCAAAGGATCGTTTGAACTTATCTGACGTTTAGGAAAAGAAATGACGCTTCTCATATCCATCCCTCCAGTTTCTAAGGCCATTATATCACAGCATTTCTTTCCTTGAAAGCGATATAGAGACGAAAGATTTAACGTTTTGACTATTGATTCAGTCACCAGACGATATTGCAACCACCCAGACCTTTATCTTTCGTGGAATCAACAACCTCCCTCACCGCTTTGAAAGAGGGCCGGTTACTGTCAGCAGCAGCCGGCCTTTCAAAGCTAATCCCGTTTCAAGGATGCCTTCAATCGCTCGATTCTCTCTTGATTGTACATGATCGCTCGTTCGATATCATCCGGCGCATCCACCGTCATACTGTAAGACAAACGCACACGGAACGCGTTAGCGGCAAATCCTTGACTTGGATAAGCGCCCCGATAAGCGGAGCCCACGGCGGCAAGGGCCAAAACAGGCCGCAGCCTTCCGGTGTTTCCGGAAGGCGACCTTTTCCTGGGCTGCGAAGGAATACAAAAAGCCGGCGTGAGCCGGCCTTCTTTGAATGGACATTTCAAGGGTTTTCGGGTTTGGCTTCGAAGCTACCGGGTACCCACAGTGCGCCATTATTCAAAGCGATCCGAATCGGATCGCATCCGTTTGGCGCAAAACGGACAATGGAACCGGCGTTTTTCCGGTTCGCTTGTTCGTTTCGTGGGTGGTGTGCGGGGGGATTATAAAAAGGTTTTAGATGTTTCTACAAGATTGGAACAATCTCCGCAGAATTCATTACTGAAGCGCTCACAACCAGGTCTACAAAAAAAATTTTTGCTTTCACAAAACTCAACTCTTTTGTGAGTTTTCCTCAATCATCGGGAGTAAAAAGGCCAACTTCCCGAAAATCATCACAACAAGCTAAAAGCGATCCGCAAAGGACCGGATCTCCGGCTCCATCAATCCAGCGATAAAGAAATTTCCAAAACTATCCCGGTAGATCTCGGGATTTTTGTTCGGATCAACAATACCAAACGGCGTTGCCGGGACAACATCCATAGGACGTTGGCATTCATGGCAGAAAACCGTCTTTTGATCCGGCGATATGTAATGATTTGTGGATTTCCCACATTCGCAGCGATAACGGCACTTGTAAAGGGGTTTCCCATTCGGCTGACGAATGATGCCGGTTTTGTAGTACAGCTTGGACTTCCCTTCAGAAGAGGACGATCGTAAAGGCTTGACCGGAATTGGCTCTGAGACAACGGAAACGACCGGCTCAGGCGGCTGCGAAAATTCGGAAACAGGATAAAGCAGTTCCAACGGTGACGTTCCGTTGGACTGTTTCTGGGCGCTGGATTGACTTTCAAGGAACTCTTTAAACCGCTCACTCGTCTTAAAATAGACTTCAGCCATATCTTTAAACGATGTAGAGACCCCCAAAAAATCCAACATCGACTGAATCAAAGCCAGTTTCTCCCATTCTTCCGCATCGCTGAATTTCATTTCGGCTTCTTTGCTTCCATCCTTCAAACGTATGTAAACTTCTTTCGGCACGCAGCTCCTCCCTCCCAATTACATGAACATCTGAGTCATTGATCTACGAAGGTAATAAAGCTTTCCGTAACGCTGGATTATCCTTCATAAATTGCCGCTGGGCTAACGTCTTCTCGATCGTACCGACGATCCAAGCATCAAATTCTTTCGACACCGAGTATTCTTTGGTAAGAAACTTATCCCGAAATTCCTTAAGACGAAATTCAGACAGATCCCAAAAAATCCGTTCAAAAACGTCAGTCATATTAATCGAAGTTTTACCATTCGGCAAAACATGGATTTCATCAGCGCGTAAATACAAGAAAAGATCATCTTCCAGCTTAATTTTATGTGGATACTCCACCATGACTTGTGCTCCAGCCTCCCGTCGTTCCTACTCTCCCTTGCGGGGCCCCACATCATAATTCTCACGAGGGTCGATCAACAAGGCATCTCGAATCTTTTGTGGGTCATATTTTTGCACCTGATATTGTCCTGGAACAATTTCAACAAAAGCAAGCGAATCCCCTTCATGGAGATCCAGTTTTTTCCTCATCTCAGCAGGAATAATCACACGAAAGCGATTATCAATAGACGAATGATAAAACATCTAAAGAACCCCCTCAAAAACACGAAATGTGGGAAATGTGGGATTAGCCCCACACTCACATGATAACATATGTGCGCATGCTGCGCAAGGGTTTTTCAAACGGTCAGGTGCGCGCCGAGCGAATGCGAAAGTGCGCACCTGACCGCCAGCCGGAGGTTGTGGGTCGCGGAGTTGGGCGACCCGCTCCACCGGCCCGGCCGCAAAAGGCCGGCAATTTCCTAGAAAAACCCCTCCTTTTTTAAACTTAGATATGCATCATCAGCTAAGATAAGATGATCTAAGAGTATGATATCCAAAAGCTCTCCGATCTCGGCTAACCTTTTCGTAATACGAACATCATGTTCAGACGGCGTTGTAATGCCGCTAGGATGGTTGTGAAAGCAGATAAAGGAAGCCGCGTTATGAAGAATCCCACTCTTAAAAACTTCACGCGGTGTTACGATTGTAGCATTAAGCGTTCCTACGGACACCGTTTCTAGCCCCACGATCATATTCTTGACATTGAGCCACACTACAACGAACACTTCCCGATCGGGAAAACCTTGATATTCATGTTGCAAGTAAATCCGACAGATGCGTTCAGCATCGTCCGTATTACGGATAAACAGGTTGTCATAGAGAACATGACCATATTTGACTAACTTCACACGTTGAAGAGAGATTTTTTTCATCTTTGAATCCTCCCGAAGCTTTTTCTCTTACCGCCTGACAACAGCGCACCAGACCGGGGGGAGTCGGGTTGTAGGCTGCGCTCGGCGCTCAGCCGAAGTGCAGCCTGGAAGCCGACCTGCGGTGTCAAGGGTTAGGGGGCGTTAGCGGCTTGCCGCATACGGCCCCTTACTTGCGAAGCCCTTGACTCCGCAGCCCCGGTCTGGTAAGCCGGGGTCAGGCGGTTTTCGAACCTTCTGAGGCCGGCAGGCCGAATAATTAAATCCGAGGGCTTCCGGATGTAATCCGGAAGGCAACCTTTTGGGCGCACCGAAAAGCCTGCTGCCAGGTTCTGCCCATCATTGGGAGGAATCTCATCTGTGATTGTACTGCTTGGAACCGTATGGGATAATTGGAAATATAAAAGGACTCGGGAGGATAAAAAGATGATCGTCGATGTTAATGGAGGACGTGCACACATTAACGGGATCACTTACTATAGCGGCAACTATATTTCGCAGGCGACACGCAAAAACAATGAGATTGTCCTACACTTAAAGCAGCGTAAGATCATAAAAGATCGGTTCTATACGAAAATTCCCTTTCTCCGTGGGATATTCGCGTTCGGAGAGATTCTATTTCAATCACGAACAACGGTCATAGTCTGGATGGTGCTGTTGGCCATGATGTACGTAAATCGCCACTTGGATACACCATTTTTCTCTAAGCCCATGAGTAAAACCAGCGTAGTTTTGGCTATGGGCATCTTGGTTCTTAGTGCAATCGCACTCATCCGATTCACCCCGATCGGACGATACCATGCAGCTGAGCATATGGCTGAAAAGGTATACTCTAAAGGGGAAGCCTTGACTGTGGAAAATGTGATGAAGGAAAGTCGGGTTCATGAATACTGCGGAACCAACCTGGCCGTATTCGTCGTGGTTCTCTTCTTTTTTATTTTCTCCATAGGAACGCCGTGGTGGATAAGTGCATTGATTTCTTGGGTTCTAAGCTACGAGATATTTTTAACCAAAAGTAAAAGCTTACGAAAATGGATGACCCCCATGTACTGGCTGGGAGGCATGGCGCAGAAATATCTATTTACAGTTCCACCCTCTGCAAAAGAAATTGAAGTTGCAATACGTTCTTTGGAGCAGCTAGATAAACATGATGTTCATAAGGAAGGATAGATACCAAAGATAGAAAAGGCTCTGGTTAACGAATCACTGAAACATTTAAATTCTGTCCACTGGTTCGGAGGTCACTCTACCGGGTTATTCGTGCTTCGTGACATACGGGCAGATAAGCTAGAAGAATGGGACAACGGGGCTGGGAAAAGAAGCTGACGCTAAAGTTAGACTAGAAAAAGTAAAGGGTCACTGTGCGGAGACTCACATATGCGATGAGCTAGATGTACTGACAACTGATGCCACTCCTACCGCCCCCAAAAAAATAACCCGCCCAGGTTTACGGCCCAGGTGCGGGTTATTTTCATGCACTTGCTTGGAGGTATCCCACCCAAGTGTTGTACAGGGTGTTCGGCGGCCACCGGCTCCTTTTCTATCTTTATCTTATCACAGCCCTTTTTATTCCTCAATCTATGTAAATTATCCACATGATTTTAGAAGGTCCCCTGGAGATTATTAAACCGGAAACTCGAAAACCCAAACTATTAATGGTCTATTCCTCAAACAATACTTCTATAAGGAAAACGCGAAAATGAGATTAATGTCTTGATTAAGCCTCCCCCTCTGTAAAAGCTGGTTTCACGTCACATGGAGTGCAAGTGAAAAAAGAAAAAGGATATTGTAGAATTATATGGAAGACATTCGAGTCAATGATCAACCGTATAAGGAGGAACTGATGTGAGCTTTTACATTCCGGACGCGGATACACCCGCTCCTACAAGTGCCGTTTCCCTGTTAAATAAGTCAGTTAAGCGTGTCTCCTATGAACAAAGGACTACGGTGGAAGAGTATGAGGAAGTACGAGGCCAGCACCAAGATATCGCCATTGAAATGCCTGCCGGCCATGGAAAAACTCTCGTTGGCGGCGTAATTGGCGAATTTAACCGCTTATCCCAAAATTGGCGTGTCGTCTACGCTTGTGCGACCCGGCAGCTGGCGTATCAGTCGAGCGAGTTACTTCGATCTTATGGATATCAAGTGGTTACGCTGGTAGGTAAGACGGACAACTTTGACCCGATGGATTTAGGGAAATATCAGCGCGCCGAAGCTATGGTCGTTACAACCTATTCCCATGTGTTTAAAAGGAACCCAACATTTGATGATGCCGATCAGATTATTTTTGATGACGCCCATGCAGCTGAATACGCCATTCAGGGCTATTGGGGATTAACGATTAACCGGAAAGAATACACAAATCAGTTTATGAGTTTAATAAGCACTCTAGGAGATAGCATTGCTGACCATTTACGAGAAAAAATTCTGTATGGTACCTTTGACCCTGCAACTGATGGGGTTGACATCATTCCACAAGGGTTGTGGTGGCCAAAACTCTCTGAGATACGCTCAATGTTGGATGTTCATACGAATGACACCGCTCTCTATTTCCCTTGGAGCCGCATTCGTAACCACTTACAAGCTTGCCAAATCTACCTTTCGTATAATTCCATTACCATCTGCCCGATTTTACCGCCTAACTTGACTTACCCTACTTTTGCTCATGCTAAAGAGCGCATTTATATGACGGCAACGATCGGAAATGGCGGAGAGTTAGAACGAACCTTTGGTGTACGTCACATGCACCGAATATGTAAGTTTGATAAATTAGCTAACAAGTTGAGCGGAAGAAGACTCATTCTCTTCCCTGAAGATCACTTTAAGGAAGGTGATTTTGAAGCATCCATAATAAATGCGATTCAAATGCAGCCTCGCGTACTTTGTCTGTGTGCATCGGATCGTGATCTACTCACTATGGAAACTTTCTTTAAAGTGTTAGTACCGGAATACCGAATTTTCAAAGCGAGTGACGTGGAGGATTCATTAGTGGAATTTCGATCCTGTGAAAAAGGAATCCTACTACTCTCTCGTCGCTACGAAGGTCTGGATCTCAAAGAGAATGATTGCCGCCTTCAGATCTTTGTGGATTTACCGGTTGGTAATGATCTTTCGGACCGTTTCATGCAGGATCGTTTAAAAGCAACTGAGAGCTTTAACAGCCTACTTCTGACCCGAATTATTCAAGGGCTCGGGCGGTGTACACGTGGAAAAAACGACCATGTTGCGGTTCTCTTTCTAGGAAAACGTGTTGGAAAATACCTGTACAAAAATGAATTCAGAAGTATGCTGCCAGCTGAGATTGATGCTGAATTGGAGTTGGGCATTAAACAGATTCCACAGGTTCAGACCATAGAAAGATGGAACGCCTTGCTCACTGATTTCTTCCAGCAAGGAGAAGAATGGCAAAGGGCTGAAGCTTACATTCAAAGAACAACGGAGGAAAAAAAGAACAATCGTATCGAAAACCAGTTCAATACGGCATTCCAAAATGCGCTGAAGTATGAAATGGATTTTCTGTATCATCTCATGAATGAGGACTACGAATCTGCCCACCGTTCAGCGGATAAAGTAATGAAGGAATATTCAGCTCATACTCTGCTCAACGGGTATCGCGCTTGGTGGAATTACTTAACGGCTTGTTTGTACCATTTGCAAAACAATTCAGCTCGGGCACGGGATTATTATCAACGATCCATTAAGGCATCTACATACAAGCTTTGGTTGGATAAGCGGTTGCTGGGTGAATACAGCGAGGAAGATTATAATTACCCCGAACACGTTGAACTTCAACTCACAACGATGCTTGATAAGTTAGAGCCTTATATAGATCAACGCCCCCTATTTGAAATGAAATGGAAAAAAGTCATTGATGGCCTTTCAGCAACCGAAGCCAATTCGTATGAGCCGGCATTTCGGGATTGGGGAAGTTTTTTAGGTTATGATGCAGAGCGCCCCGAAGGATTAGGCACGCCTGATGGGATATGGCACCTTGGCTCGGCTTGGCCTGTTTTCGAAATGAAGACAGGCGTAGAAAATTCAGCCGGAGACATTGCCATGGATGATATACGTCAGACGGCGATGCACGCAGAGTACGTACGCCAGCACAAACAAGTCCAAGAAGGCGACGAAATCTTTACCGTACTGATCTGTCCAAAACGATCGGTGCCAAACCATGCAGCTCATGTGACGCAAAACATCTGGCTGGTTCACCCGCACGAAATTGCAGCTGCAGCTCAAAGAACGGACAGCGTGATACGGGAAACCTTGGATAAATGGAAGTCAACTAATCGTGAGGCGGCGAAGCATACATTGGCTCAATTACTCCATGAACAGGAATTAATCAGCGAAAAGCTTCATGCTATGTTCCGAAAACTCCCTTTATCTGATGTCATTGCGCAATGATTCTTCTACTTAATTTTAAAAAAAACCCCAAGGAACGGCTTCATGATTACTTATCTTTCCGCAATCATTCAGCTTATAGGCTCCTTGGGGAATAGAAAAATGCAAGTAGTCAAATACATACTTGCAAATATGGATAAATCAACGAATAGCCTTATTATAACCACAAGGGAGCTTTCAGAAAAGAGCGGCGTATCAATCAAAACCGTTGTCGAAACATTGAAAACCCTTGAAGAAGCTCAAATCATCGCGAGACGAACCGGGGCGATTATGGTTCATTCTAGCCTCGTTCATCGAGGCGGGGAGAGCAAAGAAAAATACTTACTCGCCCGGTTCCAAGAGTTTGATAACTCCGGCGCGCCGATCATGCAAGTCGAAGAAGATGATTGAAAGGAAGCCACACGCGGCTGCGTGTGGCATTTTTACGCCCCAATTCTCGGCCCCCCCGGGGCCTGCGACCAGCGCCGCGCGCTGGACTGCTGTTGCCTCCGGCGGCAGGGGGCCAGCCCCCTTTGAACCCCGGCCCTCGCCGGGAGGCAGGCCGGAAAACGTGTTTTCCGGGCTGCAAGAGGGTCGGCAATGGGAACCGCTCGTCAACCGGCTAACGCCGGTCCTCCGCTGCGCTGCGGCCCCTACGGGGTGACGGCTTCGGCTCTGCTTCTCCCGTCAGTACGGCGAACGCTCGTACTCTTGCCGGGCCTCCTCGATGGTTTTTTCGTCGAACGCCCTGTAGATCGCCCTTACAAGCTCCTGCGTCTGTTCTTCGCTGTAGCCAAGCCGTTTAGCTCCAAAGATTGCATAGCCAAGGCAAGCGTTATTTGACCAGTCGCCCTGGCTCCACATGTCGCGGTCGAGCAGCTTCCGGAGATATTCCGAACGGTTTCCCTCCGCGTTGTCGTCGAGATGCTCCCAGACGGCTTGGGGCAGCGTCAGCGAGACCTTTTTTGTAACGCCAAGGGTCGGCCTGCCGATCTGCCTGACGGCTACGACCTTCTGGCCGCTGGCGAGCTTATAGCGGCAACCGCTACATAAAACCAGTTTTTCGCCTTTGGCAATAAAGTCAATCACGTCATTTGTGCTGCCGCAATTCATACATTCCATATCATCATCCCCTATTTAAGTTACCTAAATTCTATCATTTTAAGTAACCTAAAATCAAGGGATTTAAGTAACTTTTATTCACCATAATTTCCACCAAGGCTTTTTCTGCTTCCGGAACTTCTCCAGCCGGGATTCCATGACCGCCCCGATCTGCTCGGTGACTTCCTCCCGGTGTTCGGCCAGCGCCGCCTGTAGCTCCTGCCGCACCATCGTTCTGACTTGCTCCGGAAGCTGCTGCATTGTCGCCTGAAGGACTTCCAGTGCAGCCAGCGCCTGCATTTGCTCTGTATTTTGCGGTACAATTTCGGTCGATGTTGCAACCTGTAAAGCCGCGTCGTTATCAGGTTTTTCGCCATTTTTGAAGGCGGTAAGTAAATCCTTAATTGCGCCGATGGAAAGCCCCTTTTTCCTCATAAGCTGAATCATCTTAAACCGTTCTATGTCCTGCTGGGTGTAAATTCTGGCTCCTTGGCTATCACGGGAAACAGCTAGATAGTCGGCAAATTCCCGTTCCCAATTCCGCAGAGTGGATTCGTTTATGCCTGTCAAAACGGTTACTTCGGAAATTGCATATATCCGTTCCATTTACAACCCCCCTGCAAATCGTTTACACCGCATCAGTGTTAAGAGAAACATTCGAGAAAGCCTACAAAAAAACCTTTATTTTTCGCTGTCGGGATGTATATAAGAAAAACGCCTGACGGCGTCCTTTAGTTCGTACGATTTAGTTCATACGTGCAAAATAGCCGGGTGTGGGGAACAATCTACATCCGGCTTATTTTCTTACGTCACTAATCCTGTACTCGTAACCATGAATTCCTTTGTAATATTCCGGGTACATGCCTCCTCCACATTCTTCGCAGCGGAATTGCGGAGGTACTGTTGGATCTCCATCATCCATCGCATCGAAATTTCGAACGACATTCAGCGGAATCTCTTCTGTTGTATGACATTGAAGACAAATGTAGGTTACTTTCGCTTTGCTATGCAGCCCGCTTTGCGGCTTTTTCTTTTTCTTCGCTACCTTTCGTTTCTTTGACACCGGCGACATCCCGAATCATCCTCTCCAGACATGCCTTTGAGGTGGAGCACACCGCGTACTTCACCTTCAACTTCCCATCCTCAAGGCAGGCTTCTCCCTTGTATTCGTAATAACTTTCGCATTTTGGGCAACATGGCGGCTTCCCCGTCTGCTCCTTGATCCGTTCACTCCACGTTCTGCGTTTTAATATCCGCTTTGCCTTGACAATCCATCTTCTCGCGGCTTTTTGCCACTCACTGACTAACTTCTTGCACAGGCTCTTGATCCGCCGCGAATAAACCTCGTAGTAACGGATCGTTTTGAAGTTTTCATCCGGAATATGCCGTACAAGTCTACCCATAAATTCTTCTACCGAAATCGTCTCGGTCTTCTCTTCCCCGTCATTCTTATCCCGGTAACGAAATGTCACCTTTTCTCCGTCATACGCTTCGATCCGGCTAACCGCTATCGCTGGTCTTCTCATGTATCGCCCGATATATCCGAGTTGCTGCTTGACGTTCCCTTTCTGTTTCGGAGCATGCACATAAAAGCCTTCTCCGTTCTCGCAGTAAGCTTTTTGCAAACGGGACTGCACTTGCTTTTTCTCTTGTTCACTTAACTTTCGACGAATCAGCTTCAAAACAACCGTCTGCCATTGCTTACGCAGCATCTCGAACGGAATAAAATCGTATGTTTTCCACTCGCCGGTCTTCTTCATTCCTCCCATCGTTACAAGCATATGTACATGAGGATTGAAGTTAAGCCGTGCCCCAAACGTATGCAACCCGGCTACGATTCCGGGAGTTACCTTATGTTTCTTCTCAAAATGTTCTTTGACTAAGCGTACCGCTTCATCCATAAATTCTTTGAGCAATTTTGCCCGATGGAGCAGAAAGATTTCCCGTAATCCTTCGTCGATCGTGAAGACGACATGGCGGTGGTTGACTTGGAATACATCTTGTTCCAGGAGACGTGCCCATTCCTCTGTTTCTCCGCATGAACAGGTCGTACAGAATCTTCCTTTACAACGATACGGAACGAGCCGTAGGTCATGACATCCTTCACATACCATCAGCTTAAAACCGTTTCTGGGATCCCCGCATCGACGGAACTTCTCTACTTCTTTCCGCACATTGGCACGCAGCTTGCCACCATGTTTTGCCACAAACCGATCCCAGTGCCCTCGCTCATCAAAGAAGATTCGTTTCAAGATGTTCGTCTCCATATCCTAACCTTACCAAAAACAGAAATAAGGCGGAAGACCTGCTTCCACCTCGAAATTTTATAAATTCTATAATGTTAAAAAGAACCAGCGACAGCCAAGATGCTATCGCTGGTTTCTTTTAGAAAGCTAAGCTTCCGTGATCGGCTATGATACATTCCGGACGTATACCCCTCTTGTTTTCCGTATAAGATAGCCAGTGGCCTCTAATTCCTGCAACGTCCGGCGAATCGTCGCTTCCGGTGTTTTTGACTTATGGAGTTTACCGGGAAATCTCTGTTTGATTCCCTCGTACACCCGTTCCGGAGAAATGACATCCATCGATCGAGTTACATGGATAACCGCCGTTTTCCAAGTGACATAGGCTTGACTGTCAATCTTCTTATAAACGCCTGGAGTGAGAATCCAAAGCTCTCCTGCCGGCTTATAATCAGTTTTAAAGAGGATGAGATGCTCCGTGACGACAGGGATGAAGTTTCCCTGATACGATTTCCGATAACTCATGGCATTATGCTGAACCTTCGTAAAATGACGAACCGGCACTCCTGGCCAAACCATCTCGCGTTGAATGCTTTTGATGTAACCCTTCCCCTTTACAACCATATCCCCAACAAGGACAGCTACGTAGCGGCTATGAGCAGCTGCCTTAATATTGACATGGCTCACTGCTGCGATAAATTGGTTCCAATCCATCCGACTCATATCCATGGGCTGCAAATGTTTTGGTAAATCGGAAGCATAATCGATCATATTCCAGTACGGGTAATGAAGCATGGTTAAATCAAAACCATAGTCGTGTAAATCCTGGTTTACAACATCAAATCCATCGTGAATGTCAGCTCCGACATAGGGAAGATCAAGAAACCGACACACGTCCCGACTTGTCCGCCCTCCCTCCATCGGGTCGTAGACATAAGGTTGAGAAATACCTGTCCGCTGAAGATATCGCAGCAGCTTCATTAACACATGGCCTGAGTAATTTCCACGATATTTTGCATTTCCAAAATCACCACGGTCTGGGAAAGATATAAGTGTGGTCAATTCATCCCAAGCGGGGTCCATGCCCAAGATAGGCATAGAAGCTCCTTGTTTGGATAGGGGTTGGCTTTGCATCCGTACATCGCTCCTTTGTCGTGTTCCTTACGCGGAAAACGATTCACATGAAGCGAGCGATGCAAGGCTGGGCGGTTCTTGAATAAGGAGATGGACGGGCGGTTTAGTCCGGACACTCCGTTCATCGGCAGTATAACTTCTCCCACCCCCGTAAGGGGGCTTGGCCTTGCTTCGCGGAAAGCGAAATGTGATAAGTTGGAGCGTAAGGAACACCGAAGATCCGGACCAATGACATCTTTCATCTATGAAAAGAGACCGCCCTCACCAAAGGTAAACCGTCTATTTTCATCTTTTAAAGATTCGCCGCACAAATCTTAGGAGTCAGTAAGTTAACTTTTATAGACTATATCGATGCGATAGCAGCTGCGCATCATCTCCTATATATACCCCATCATCAGGCAAAAAAAAAAGCACTCTTTCAATGAAAGAAGTGCTTTAATCGTCCCAATCGAGCATGCCAGCCGCAATATCTTGTAGTTCCTGTTTCGTCTCTTCGTCCGGAACCGAGGAATCGTTGGGTTCTTCTGTAGAAGCAGGGCTTATTTGAAGCCCACTTGCTTGCATACGACCCAGGAGCCGGCTCATGAGTTTTTCTAAAAGTTCTTCATTACCAAGAACACTCTCTTCAATTTGTTTCGTAGAGTTAGCAGGAAGCGCTCTGACTTCCTGCATACTCTCGCCTTCTGCACCAGGAATAGGCAGCCCTTCAGCGATGCGAATAAGATTGATGAGATAATTGCTGATTTTTACGCCTTGGCGTTTTTTTTCGTTCAGGAGATTCATGATATCCACTGTCGAATTGGATAATCGAAAGTTCACCAGATCCCCTATTTTGTATTCCTTGACCTTTTTTGGTTGTACGTCTTCGTTGTTGTTCAATTCTGGCTGATTATGATCGTTCCCCGGAGCTGACACACGCATCACGCCCCATATTTTTGTTTAGCAATTTTCCAATACCCAAATGCGTTTTGCAGCTGCGGATCGTTCTGATAATCGCTCATGTTTTTTGCATCGATAAATGTCAGTTCAATATTTCGGGATACCATATTCTTTTTCAGGTAGGGCTTAAGCAGCTTACCGCCACCACCGACAACGAAAAATTCCTGAATGCCATAATTTTTAGCCCACATCTTATCGATAATGTCCACAATTTTCTTAGCAAAGAAGTTGATTTGATCTTCGACTTCCTTGCGCAACGGATACTTCTTCCCACGAATCATAATTTCGTCAATGTCGTCCGCGATGATTTTATTCAAAATCTGATTTCGCGTAACATTGGCTCGGGTCGTATCACTCAACGCTTTTGCGATCCGGTCAATATAGGTGGCAATCCCTTCTTCCAGACCATCACTTGCAAGCGAGTCGGGCTTACCATTCACAATCACTGGAATGTCCGTTGTGAATGCCCCGATATCTATAACTCCGTATTCACCAACCCGCAGTTCCGGTCTAGCGATACCGTTGGCTTGTGCGTTCAGCATTTGGTTCATCACGACCGGTACACCTTCCGGAGCGACAGTAACATTCTCGATGATAATTTTTACTCTTCGTCCACGCGATCCATCGCCATTCATCAAGGTCACTTCAAATTCGCCAATCAGTCGTTGGGTCATTTTTTGCCGTGCTTCCTTAGTAAACTGCTTGATCGGCAAACCACAAACAACGCTGAACCGCGCTTCTTTTTTGCTGCGTGGAGTTTGATAAGCTAACAACGCAAGTAGCGGAATATGTATGTAGGGGTTGTCCGCTTTTTCGGTACCGACCACCGTCTCATCTTCTCCGGCAGCAATGGCGAAGTCTCCGCAGTAGAAACGTTCTTCTTCCCCGTTCATCGGCCGGATAATCACATCGAGATTGCGAAGCTGCTTACGTTTAAGCGGTTCCTTCTCGTCATGCTCCAAATCCAGGTCGAGATCCCCGCTAAGATCTTTGCGCACTTCGTTCAACATCCGGCGCGCAACAGCGTTTTTGATGGTAAAATGCTGCTTTTCATCAAGAACGACTTTCAAGCTGTCATTTCCTAAGTCCGCGCCAATCGGCAATGCAACATCAACATTTACTTGCATTTGGATTCCTCCTGTGGTGGATTTAATTTCATATCACATGTATATTATACCACACATATAAAAGTAAGACAATCTGTAAGACAAAAGATGTAAGACAATTAGTCGCGGATGATCAATCGTTCATATTTACTGTTGATGAATACATCATAAGCCAGAAGCGCTTTTTCCTTAAGCTTTTGCATCTCTTCGCCCGTAAGATACGGATGGTCCAGGGAATGAATCGCAATGTAGGTTTGGATAAAATCCTCCTTGGGACTATGCATGGATTTTACCTCAGAGAGCAGTTCCCCGTTCTCTTTATATTCCTCATGAGCTTGTAGTATTAAATAACACAGCAATCGAGTAACCGTGGTCTCCATGATATCTGCCAATTCATTGAGCATATGTTTTTTTGACAATCGCATACTCGGAATTAAGCGAGAGACTTCATATTGTCTTTTAGGTCTACCTCTACCACTTTTCGTAGACGTGGAAGAATCTTTCTTATTCATCCTTGGCCCCCCTCTTCGGCAGAAAGGTACTTCTGATACTCATACTCGATAATTTCCTCAAGAGCTGCTGCCTGGTTTTTGTTCAACAGCTCAGAAATCTCGATTAACTGATCCCTCGTCTTCTTCGGAACAAGAGCTTGAATCGATGTTTTTTTCTGCTTAAAGCGAATTTCCTTATTCACGGCTGAACAATCCTTTCATAGGCTCTTGAAACGAGATCCATCAACAGTTGAGAATGATTAAGATTAAGCTTCTTTGCAAGCTCATTAAACATATCTTTGTATTTTGCTCCAACTTCCAGGTTCACTCTCACGATCGGTTCAATGAGTTTCTGACCCGGATTTTTCTCTTCCCAGGCACCGGCCAATTCAAGGAGTTCGCCAAAAGTTGGATCAACGTTCTTTGGCAATTCCACATAATGAGGAACCACCAAACGTAAATACGTTTCTAACTGCTCCTGATCCTCCGGAAGAAGTGTAAGTTGAACTTTATGGTTTTCATTTATTTGAAGATCCGCGTTATAATTTTTAGTAAATAGCTCAATGGTGGTTCTCATAAAGATCCTCCTTAATATGTTCTAAACGAATTATATAACATATACAAACAACATGCAACATAAAAAAGAGTCCTACAGCATGTCCTAATCACACACTTGTAAGACTCTATGTAAGACAACACACGTTTATGATTAAATTTGCATCCAAAATGCTTTTTAACAACTTTGTCCGGCTTCCCTAAAGATCGATTTCTTCTTGGGACGCGATCCCTTAGTGGTACTCGAACCAAAAGTCCATGTTTTACATCACACCCCCCCCCTTGTCAAACGGGAGTGTTGCAAAATTCCTGCCACTAATAAGTCTTCGCTTTCCAGCCTTAGAATCCTCTTTATAATCCGCTAAAAAATTCTACATGATCCACTTTCCAATCATCGCCCTGGAATCGGATCAATACGGTTTTAAAAACATACCGTCTTTCACTCTCCAAGCTATTGAACACCGTCGAGAGAACAAATTCATTCAGGAACTCATACTGACGATCGTCAACCTGATATTTGTATGCCCTGAGATCCTTTAAAGAGGACTCGATCTGAGTATCCGGAGGTAACTCATCCCCTGAGGGATAGGTAGATCTATAGCCGGCCTCTGTCATGAGATCCTTCACCTGATCATAACGCTCTGAAGTCGAGTGGTAATTAAAGAAAGCTTTCAGGAATTTTTCGTTAACCCGTTCAACTTCATGATTGTCTTGGAGTACCTTGTTTAGTTGCCGCGCTTCTTGAAGCTTTATACTCCGGTCATAGGCGAAAATTACGAGTACAATAATGGCAGCCATCAGTACGATCGAGAAGATCGAGATTCGGATTACCCTCACGTCTTACCTTCCCCCTCTCATTGAATTCTCCGGAAACCAAGGAACGGATAGAGTTTTTTCCAAGTGTCCAAGCTTGCAATATTCACACCGGAATTCGATGCCTGAATAAACTTTCCATCTCCGATATACATCCCAACATGAGATACTCTTTCTTCGGTTGTTGTAAAGAAAACGAGATCCCCTGGCTTCGCATCCTGATCATTCACAGGTCTTGTTTTTTCATATTGATCCACAGCCCTACCCGTGATTTTGATCCCGATTTGGCCAAATGCATACTCGATCAGACCAGAACAGTCAAACCCACCATCTTTGGGTTCTCTCCCACCGAATACGTAAGGCATCCCCAAATAGCTCTTCATGATCGCAAACGCCTTTTCAAAGATGTCGCCTCCCGAGCCGCCGGCATATCTCAACACATGATCCACATAATCAACGTCTCCATAGCGGCTCCACCCCAATTGTCGCGCCATCATTTCGCTAAATTCAATGGCAACTTCCTTCGAATAACCGCCGCGTTGAAGTGCGTAGTCAATAAATTTAGCCCCAAAATTGTAAGCCTGTAAAGCTAACTTTACATCCCCTTTCGCCTGCCTAAGTCGATCTGCAAAGTAGCCTACGCCGACCTGTATCGAGTATTCCGGATCTGTGATAGTGTTTGGCGGCAACCCCAGCGACTCAGAACACTGCATCACGTCCAAGTAGTTTCCACCGGTTTCTTGTTGAATCATCGCCAAAATGATATTGACATAATCCTCAATCCCGTGCTCTTTCGCGTATTTACGAACCAGCGGTTCATACCTTAGCACATTAGGGCTTAGTGGCAAGTTTCCGCCGACATATCCTCCCCCGATCTCCCCACTCTCATCATACAGGAGAGCAAGTGCGCTGATGGCCTGATCACGTTGCTCGTCCGTAAAACCCAAATAGCTCATAACCTCCTCAAAGCTTCGGACGTGCTTAATGGTTTCGGTGTGCGATCCAATCAAATTCCCTTCCTCATCGTAATCATTCACCGTGATCTTCTCATACCATACAAAATCATCTTCCAGTTCCTTGGGTTTTAAATCGTCCTGGGCATAGTCATGTTTAGCCAGATCGATCGCAAGTAACTCCTGCCAAGGCATACCGTGTTCATTTGCAATGGCGTAATACGGCTTTAATTTGATTTGATCCAGTTCTTCACCCCAATCCATCCACGAAAATAATGAGGAAATGAGAGCCATCAAAAAGAGCGGGAGCATGGTCAGAATTAGCACAATGGTGAGGATCGCAGGCCAATGTTTTTTCGCAATCCCGAGCAGCTGCAACGCCATTTTAATCTTCATTAACATGACTTTTCTCCCAGCCCCGCGCCTTTATGCGCTGCTAACTTCACTATATTCAAGCTCTGGATTAAATTGTTGCACACGCCGGTATTCGGCTGGATCAATAAATCTCAATTCATCGACAATTGGCATCGTTTGAATCTCGACGCGAGTGCTTCCCACCATGTAGATCCCGCGTCCCTTCGATTTTTTGCGTTTCAAGATCCGTTCTTCCTTCTGCGAGAATTCAAAACCAGTGTCTTTCAGCGTCTTATAGTCCTTTTCCGATAAGCCAAGGAATAACTTAAAGAACGCATTATCAAAAATGGCTTGTCCATAGTTCTTACTGTCACTCTTGGCGGAGAAGAAGTCCTCCACGTTTTGAGTAATTGTAGTGAGATAACCTCCATATTTCCGAATCCGCTTCGCCAGTTGGAACATAAACTTCAGAGTTTGCGGGTTATCCGGATCTGCCAATTTCCAAGCCTCGTCTACATACAACCCTTTCTTCTCATTCCGATCAATTTTAATGTACTCCCAAATATCCTGAAGGAGCAGATACATCATCTGCGGCTGAATGACTTCAGACAAAGAATGAATATCCAGCACCGTTAGTGGAGAATCCATCGACCAGTTGGTGTGCCCATTAAACATATTCTTATAGATCCCGTTCACATATGGTCGTAAATTTTTCCGGAAGATACTCAGAGATTCTTCGAATTCACTGCGAGAAGCGATTTCGTAGAGATCACTTAGTATTGGAAATTGATCAGGTAATTCCTTACTATCAAAAGTGAGTCCGCATATTTCTTCATAGGTTAAACGAATCGCTTCGCTAAGATCGGCCTCTTCCGTCGAATCCATCTTCGGATAGATGTAGCGGAAGAATGGAATCAGATCTGCAATTTTCCGTTGCAAATACTGTCCTACATTTTCAATGTAATTTCGACTCGCATTCGCTTCAAATTCATCCTCATCATCATCCAAATCCAAAACCGCTGAACGTATATGGAACGGATTGGTACAAAACGGGGAACCCATGGAGAATACAACACGTTCGCCATATTTAAACTTGTACTCCCGTTCGGGGTCAACGATAATGCACTTGGTACCTTGAGAGTTTTCCCTAGAGATATCAGCTTGGGCGTACCAGGATTTCCCCCGTCCGGATGGAGCGATAACGACTTCGTTCGGATTATCTACAGCTTTGCGATCCCGTCGATCGACGATAATTAAGCTTTGGGTTGCCGCATTCCGCCCCTTTACAACTCCTCGGCGCATCATAAAATCAGCGCTATTAAAAGGCAAAATACTGGCGATCGCGGTCGTTTGCATTGGCCAGTACAAGTTTTCATTATTTAGGAGATGGGATTTATACGCGATAGGCAGTGTCAACCAAAACGGTTCGTTACCTTCCAGGATAATCTCCCGAGATCTCATGCGGGATAACGATATCGCCGTAGTCAATCGCTCACATGCATAATCCAGTTCTTTTAGTGATTTGTCACGTACAGAGATCACGATCGAAACATTAAACATATTTTCTGCATCTGAACTAAGCCCTTCAATGAGCTGTATGGCGGACTCTTCTTTCCGCAACAATTCACGTTTCTCACTTTCCTTGGTTTTGGCCTGATCCTTCCGGTATCGAATAAACCCGAGAGACTTATCAATATCGTCCAAAATTTTCTTCTTACCTGTTGGCTGAAAGATAATAGCTGTGTCTACCTCGGCATTGACGTTAAAAACTTTTTGTAGCCAGGCAGGTTTAATTTCTGTTGGATAGTCAATAATGGTAATGAATCGGTAATACATCCCATCCATAATAGAATGATCTTCATTATGAATAATTGGAACCGGTGCGATTGCCGTCAAAGTATCCATTTCGCTCGTGTAGGGCTGCGTTAAGGAAGTCCTCGGGTTGAGTTTTTCGTAAAGCATACGAAGTGTATCAGCTCGTCCTAAAACCTTTATGTATATTTCAGCAGAAACTAAAGCATCCTCAATCTTTTTAATCATCTCATCGAATTCATCTCTCGCGCGGGCGAGATCCGTTGTACGTGATGCCAACGTAAAATAAAAGGATTTTGTTGTGCGCTGTCGCACGGTCATATTCTTTACATACTTGGTCATAGCGTCTAATCGCTCTAAAAAGTACCGCTCATGAGTTTGATTATACTTCTGTTCCAAGTACTCAATATATTCATCCAAATTGAGACGTTCCGAGCTAACAGTGATTTGGCTAATATACGCTTGTCCAGCAATATTAATCGCTTCTTGCATGAGTTCAACAATGTCATCATTCTCTTCAAACGTGTTCAAATCATTGTTAATTGGAGAAACTTTAAGAACACATCGATAAGTGCCATCAGCCAATTTTAAATATTCATTAAAATCCTTAAAAGGCAACGCTTGAGCCGGTGTCTTTTTGCCAGGCGGCTTTAGTGAAGGAACCTTCAGTTCTACTGCCATAATCTAGATAACCTCCTGTATGCTACTGTAGATTATTGTTTTTTTGGCTCTGGAATCAAGTGCATATATTCCTCTAATCCTTCATAAGGATCATCCGGAATTATGTTAGAACCTTGATTTTTAAGCTTGTCCTCATACTCCCAGGTCGAATGATCTTGTTCTGATGCAGATGTATAATTTTCTCTATGATAAGCCAAAACTCTAATCTTCTTATCATCCTCTGAAGGACGCGACTTTGTGGTTGTGAGTGTATAAACGTTTTGAGAGAAAAGATAGTATCTAATCAGCAATTTCACATACTCCTGAGCGTATAACCCGTTTCCAAGTTCGAGGGCAACCAATGCATACGAAGTTGAAACCAATAACGTCGTCAGCATGACCTTTCCTCCGGTTGGCAGAGTCGTGAAAATATCAATAATCACGGCCACCCCAACAAATGGAAGCATAAAAAGCATCTGTTTTACATTTAATCCAGCAAATTTTATCCCTTCTGTGACTTTACGCGGAATATAGTACGTTTTTCCTTGACGATTCGACATAACTCGTTCTCCAATTCAGATTATCTTTTAAGCATGGCGCCATAGATCGCTTGACTAAATGCAGCTTGCGAATAACCAACGGCTACACCCGTAACACCGGATGAATATAAAAATTGCTTAAGCACTTGGGGACCACGAATTGCTAGAACGACAGAACCTATGGGCAATAGCAAGCTTGTCCAACTATTCAAAGCCATGTTCGCAGAATTATTTAAGGCAAAACCAACCAAGAAGAATTGAACAGCCTGTGTAAAGGTGACAGACACGGCTTGCATAACCCAAATCTGAAATGATTCGCCTTTTCCTGCATGACTAACCGCCATGATTGGCCCCACAACATAAAGAAAACACAACTCGGCCAAGCGAATCGCGTTACTTATCGACAAACCACATAATGCAACAATCCAAATGCAAAAAAAGATCGACAAAGTTATTCCTTGTGTCAATGGAAAGGCGAGAGTTTTCAGCCCTTTAGTAAGATCCACACCCATCGTCTTGATTCCCTCGATGAGTAAAGCATTCATTTGCAGCAAAAAAGATAAAATCTCAGGGAGGCCATAAATCAATACAGCACTTATAGCTGTCTTATAAAGAATATCTGCAATCGGTTCTTGTTGACCTGTTATTAGCCGTCCCTGGGCACGCCATAAGCGAAATGCCAGTGTTGTAACCAATAAGCTGCCGGCAATGATCCGAGAATACTCCATAGCTTGTTCAACATACGGAATACTACTCAAGTCAGGCGTACTCATCATTGTCGAAAGCGCTGCAACCATCGAGTCAAAAATCGGTTCGAAGATTAACTTAAGCACATAAGCGATTGTATCCCCGACTTTACGCTCAACCCAACCTTCAGCAAATACCACATTCGGCAGCAAAAAAGATAGTGAAAAGATACCAAGAAAAGATAAAACTCTTCTCATTTTGCTCTCCTTTACAAGAAAAGCCCCAAAAGGGACTTTTCAAACGCTATTTAGCAAATTTTCCCGAGGAACCAATCGCCAATCCCCATCACCGAAAATATCCCGAACGATCCAGCAGCAAAATACTTGAAAAAGTTATAAGCCTGATCAACTTTGTCCTGACGACCACGAGCACCCCGCAACATCAAAAAACCAATCAGCAAGAAAACCGCTGTAGTAACGGCAGAACCGTACATGATCCATTGAACCGGTTCCTCAAATAAACCACCCAGCTTAGCTAACCAACTCGGGATATTAGAATAACATTTACTGCTACCCCCAGCAGATGCTGCGTAAGTCTTCGTTCCGGATGACATAAAGAAAAAGGCAGAAAACGCCGCTATGTAAGAAGTTTTACGCAGATAAGATTTCAACATACGAACCATCAAACGTCCTCCTCTAAAGAATCCAACAATGATAGACACATGATCCAAGATAGAAGCTCAAACCTACAGTGCCACCCCCACCTCCTTTCCCAGCCCCGCTGGAACCATTTACCTAACTAAAACTTAGTATAACGCAAAAACCAACCCCTAACAATACAAAAATAGGCAAAAAGAGCCAAAATACGACGGGCCCTTAGACCCAATCAACCCTAAAGCAGCACAAAAACAGTTACGAGTCCAATCGAGAAAGCAGCCCCCACCCACCACCCTATCCATTGTTTTATAGGAGACTGGCTATTTAAAATAGATTCATCCTGGATCTGGGGGCTTATCCTCGTTCCTATCGTATTTATCGTATCTTACAACCCCTACTAGATTTTTGGTTTCAAAGTCAACATAGTATACAGGTGCTAGATTCGATTGGACCTTCACGCGACTTGTGCGATCGCTTTGTACGGGCAGATCCGGAATGATCCGAATGGTTGTATATCCTCCCCTTCCTCTCTTGGTTTCTACTTCAATTTTTTTTTGGTCTACGAGCATATGAACGATAATCTTAAAAGTACTTAGTGGGCATTGAATCAAGCATGCCAATTCATTCTGTGAACCCGAGATTTCCGTTTTTTCGCATAGCAAAGCTAACAGATCGTTGATCCATTCCTGATAATGGGATCTCTCTCTGTCTTCTCTTAATTTAGGCCCTTCATAACTTCTGAAAACAGCGAAATGGAAAGCCATTCCGGAAAGCTCGCGAATAGCTTCAGCAGATGGCCCGAGCAGTTTCGATTTGGAATAGACATAATGAACCTTACGAATCGCATGTTGCATTAAAAATGGCTGTTTCCCCGCCCTTGCACCCTTGGCACACTGGGACATATACCATTCAGTAATTGCTTCAACTGCACGACAAATTGGCCAATTTGATGCTTTCATCGCTAAGGCAAGAGTAAAACAAGTGCGATCTCTCTTTCCTTCCTCGCAAGGAGCATAAAGCAAGCGTTGAAGAGCTGGCGCTGCCATAATGTCTTGATTCTGAATATGGTAGCTGAGCGTACCATTCTCCTGGTAGGGATGATTAATCTCTCTCCAATTCTTAAAAACTTCAAAACTATAAGTCTGCGAAGCCTCAAAATAAACAAGATTCTCTTCCGTAGGCAGCCTAAAGATACGATTTGCGCCTACAGCCGCCAAATCGCTTTTTAAATCTTCTGCCATATGTCTCATAATAGCCGTATATAAATAGACCGCGGATCTTGTAGCACGAACAGGCTGATCAAATACATACGTAATGTGATAGCCCCCACTTGGAGTCTTCAGAATCGCGGTAGGATGCGGCAACCCAGCATCGTCGATAACATCAAGGATATCAACGAGGGTCAGCCCTTCACGGTCTACATCGAAAACAAAGCCATTTAACCAACGAAGAGATTCAGTTAAGCGTTGATCCTTTCTATAATACCCATTGGGTGTATAATACGTATTTTGATTAGTATCCTCATTATGTATTTTGGCAAATAGGGTTGATAGAGTCGCCACACCCGTCATTTTTTCCTTCGTACCAACAAAAATCCATTGACGATCGGAGTGATAAGTACCGGTCTTTTTGCTACGGTACTTCTTCGGGTACATTGCCATCTTCGCTCCATAGAGGAGCTGAAAGAATTGCTCAACACGATTCAGTACAAGTATAGGCTGATGTTGTATACTGACCTGCATGCAGCTCTCCCTTTCAGCCGCAAAAACCAAAAAACCCTTTGTTTCCCAATAAGAAATTAGAGGGAAACAAAGGGTCATAATCTTGTCTTACAAACGTAAGATGTGCTATAATGAAATCACTA
Source organism: Bacillus sp. FSL K6-6540 (assembly GCF_038007545.1). NCBI lineage: Bacteria > Bacillati > Bacillota > Bacilli > Caryophanales > Bacillaceae > Bacillus > Bacillus sp. FSL K6-6540. Next base: position 46,602 of record NZ_JBBOXH010000004.1, on the reverse strand, counting down.
AACATATAGTGATAACAAAAGCACTTGCAGATGGCCTTCTGGTTTCCCGCCTGTTTCGGGAATCGCCTTGAGGATGTTTGAACGAAGCATCCCCAGCGAGGTTTATTTAATTAATGCGGGTGTCTTTTTTTTACCCTTTTTTGTCGATTCATCCGTGTTTTGATCTAATAATAGCGCAAATGTCCCTTTTTCGCAACCAACATTTTCCGAAAATATGACTTTTGTCCTAATTTAAGAGAGTGTAGTACCTTGTAATCAGACAAGGACCGAATATTGATCCTACCACTCACTCGGAGAAACAAAATTCATTTCCTCTCCCGTTTTGACATATTTTTGGATATCCAACCCCAAATATTTTTCCATCCATACTCTACACTCAGCTGCTATCAGTGACCATAACATCGAGAAGTCATAGTGATAACCTCGGTATAAATATTTAGCCCGTATCCCCTGCTCGGTGTTCTGCTGTTCATAAACTTTAAGTCCAATCTTCCGAAAGCGAATCCGGACAAGCCGATGGTCGGTTTCAGCGCGTCGAATTGCCTGAGTGATCAGAGCAACATAAGGATCTGCTGTTTTGAATGTGTTAGTTGCAATCGCCTTATCTCGCTCGAAGGCAGATATGATTAATGGCAAAAGAATATATAGCTTCACACAATGATAGTCTTCAGGTGAAAGTTCACGCACAATCTTTTCGCTCCTCTATAATAAGAACCTATGTTCTTATTATAGCTTGCGTGTGACAGCTCCATCAACACAAATGAAAAAGCCCCGGTTTGGGGCTAAATGAGTAGGTTTCTCGATCGTTCTTGAGGTTTGATGATAAGCTTCGGATCTTTGGCACATTCGGTGAATTCTAGTGTGTATTCTCGTTTACCATCTTGGTATCGAACTTGTAGCCGGCAGCGGCCAATACCTGGAAGCCAATATTGACCTCGGATCTTCTTATCTTTCACTTGCGTACGATTTTTTTGCTTATTGGGATTGAATGTATTCGTGTGAACGGCATATTTTAAGTTTTCGCGTAGGAAGCTGATCGTTTGGTCTTTACTTTCAAATCCCAACCGTTCTGTTAAGTAATCCATATTCCGATCAAGGATGATTAAGTTAGGGTTCAACAGCATATTCTTACGTCCATTTTTGCAGCAGTAACAAAGGAGTTTGATGTTATCTCGATCTCCAAACACGTTCCAATCCCTTTTTACAAATTGGGCTGTACGAATATGCATTGCTTGTCCACATTCCTCACAACGACCATCCTCAGCAGCATACACATATTGTTGGACTTCATCAGGAAAATACGCATGGCGATCACTGTAAATGATACGGGTCCAGCGATTATTTTCGATCCCGATTTGCAAATTCTCGTACGTGTGCCATTGTAGATGAATCCAATTCCCACGAAATCGCTTTTTTAGGTACTCCCGGTAGATCCATCTCGCGTCCACCCGAAAATCATCATGATGTTCCAAGATCTCTAGCGCACGATCAAAAGCTTCATCTTCATCTAACCCCATATACCCAGAGATCCGCTCCAATGTCTTATCTGTAACTTCGACGCGAGGCCAATCGATCTCAAAATTAAAATTTCTCGGGGCTCTACGAGCTGCGATCGCTGCTTGGCGCTTTGTCCAATGCATTACTTTCGGTTTTTTGACAGCTTTCTTCTTTCTTGGAGCATGTGATTTTTTGATACTTGATCTATATTTAATTTGACTTTTCATATTCACACATCCCTTACTTCATGTTATAATTGAAGTATCTCCCCCAGGTAATCTGTGGTGGATTTCTTACGGGGGTAACGTGAAAGTCACTTGGTCTTGACCAAGTGGCTTTTTCCGTTTTATATACCTCTACGAAGATTGTATAACAATATGTCTTACAAATGTAATACAAAAGAAAGTCTTGCCAATTTGCAACTCGTAAGCGTGGCTGGGAAAAAAGGGCTGTTAGGGCCTACTGTGTTGGGACAATATCTCCCGGATCTCTTCTGCTGTAAAACCAATGTAAGACAAGGTGGATTTAATGGAAGGATGATTTAGTATCTTCTTAACGGAGCTAAGCTTCCTTCCACTTAGTACTTCATGGTACCCCCATGATTTCCGCATTGTATGGCAGCCGATAGGCAAGTTTATACCGGCTTTAATAGCGGCCCGACGAAGTGTTTTATATACGATATCTCGTTGAATGGGTGCCAATTGTCCATTCTTTCTTTTTCGTGATACAAACAAAGGATCGTCCGGAAGATATTTCTCTCTTTCACTTAAATATCGAGTTAACGCATAATGAGCTTCAGAAGAGATAGGCATCCCATTTGGATATCTTGACTTAATAACCCCTACTCCTTCCGAGACATCTTTAATACGCAGTTGCAGTAGATCAGTAACTCGATAGGCCCCATTTAAACCTACCTCAAACAAACAGTAATCACGATAGCTTACTTCCTTCAGGCATTTCCTAAGCAGATTCAGTTGAAGCTTATCTCTAATCGGATGTGATGTTTCCATGTTATACCCTTCCTCAGAAGATGCCGGTTTATTTTTTGAATTGTAGTTGTCTTTTGAGGCAAAAAGCGACTATTTTAGAGCGATCTTGTTCATGCATCCCCATAAATGAGATAGAAACACGGATACCTGTAATACGCGCTATTCTCGCGTGAAATCGTATTTTCACGTCCGGAAGATAAATATGTCCAAATACAAGCTGATCAACTTCAAACTTCATATGAGTAGTATTCCAAAAAGATAGTCCACCACCGCTAATATCGTCAACATTAAATTCAACAATTTCATCGAGATCCGTTGTTTTAGATAAGGTTATCTTACCTTTGAAGGGGACTCGAAAAAATTCTCTTTTTTGAACAAAGTCCTTTTTCACCATCGGATACATCAATTTACTCATCTCCTTAATTATGCTGAAGAAGTTTATTAACAGTCTCAAAAGAGCAATCTTGCCTATATCAACATATCCATCATTCGTCGTGTGGCGTGTTTTTCTTTCAGGCCACTGTACCTTCATCTTCTTCTTGCTTGCGGATATGCTGAGTACACGGCCTTTTTCCCATTTAGGATGGTTTAGATACTACTTCGTCACCAGGCTGAATAGAAGCTTGTTTTTCAAATTCAATCAATGATATCAGAACTTTCCTAAGCAGCCGTATTGTTTATGGAATGTCGATGTTGATTCGATCCAATTTTGTTTGACCATCTTCTATCGATATACAAAAACCCTTTTTCACTTCCACAACGGGGTCACTAGCGTATTCAAGCAATATGTGTTCAATGATTTTACCTGTCAATTCTGCTCTTCTAATTTGATTCATTAGCCAAACCTCCTTCAGTTTTGATTTGATTTATTCTATCTATGGCTTGACTTACAGAATTAACCGGCACTAGCTTCATTCGAGAAATGCCAAGCTTTTGGGCAGCTTCATAAGCTTCATCTTCTTGTGATGCAGGAAAAAGAAAAACGTCAGCACCCTTCCGCTGAGCTGTCTCAATTTTCGTTGAGAGATTAGCAATCGCTTTAACATCTCCTCCCCTGCTGATTCCCCCCGTACCGGCAATTTTTAGGCCGCCTGAATAGTCGTGGCTGAGATCTAATTTTTGAATTAGTCCAAGCGCCAACATCAATCCTGAAGAACTTCCGGAGAAGTTAGGGGGAAACTTAACAACCTCATGATCCTGGATCTGATCAAATACGAATTGCACTCGAATTAAGACACCCAGCGTCAACTCACCGTTTGTGTCCGTCTCATTGAGGACAATAGGAAGGGTAACTAATTGCCCCTCTCGTTTCACTGTCACATGGATTCGATCCCCTCTTTTTTTCTGTCGAAGTACATCTGTAACGCTATTGAATGGATCAATATTTGAATCGTCAATCCGGACAATTTCATCTTTGATGTGAAACGCTTTTCCCGTTTCATAGTTCTCAGGGATATACTCGACCATCGGCTGTTTTATTTGTTCATCAAAAGGGATATCTAAGTATGAGAGAGCTACTACGATCGCATTATGTACAGCTTCCTCAGCATTGATCAGACCTACATAATATTGATCATCGAGCGTCAAAGCGGTGCCACTATTATGATCACTTAACACTTTCATATTCTCCAAGTGGTAGCCATTGAGCCAATATCGCAAATCAGACAAGTAGCGATTTGATGTTTGAGACGAAACATAGGTTAAGTAAAAATTCGTCTTCTTCGGATATGGATGATCAGTTAAGGTGCTGACATCAATATAATCATCTGCTAGGAGGATATTTCCTGTCTTCACCCAGGACCGATCGTGAAATGGCCAAATACAGAATACGGCAAGGAGTGTAAATAAAACTGAAGAGTATAAAACGAAACACAGCCATCTATCACTTAATTTCAAAGAACCACCCCACTTTTACTTTCTTCGGTAGAATCTTACAATTATATAATAACACTAAATATGTATTATTCAAAGAAGCAAAAAAGAATAGATCATCCTTGATCGGCTGATCCACTCTTTTTACCCTTGCCTGCCGCCAACCGCCGGAAACGGCATTGGAGAACTTAATCTCCTATCAATAGTATATAGCAATTCTTCAATTTTCATTCTTTCCCAGCCCTGCTCTCTATCGCTTTTTAGAAAGAGACAATGCTTTTTTCATATCACGTTGTAGCTGGCGATCAATGGTTTTATTCCGAACAACTTGATTAAGTAACGGCTCATAATTATCCGTCTTGGCGGCCATGAGGATCTCTTCTTTTGATGCCCTTGACCAGTCGATCTCATAACCAGCATTGGCAGCAATACACCGTATATATTCCCGGGTGGATCGTCCGTTCCCCTCTCTGAACGGGTGAAGATAGTTAATATCCCCCCATACCCTACCTAGATTGGTCGAAAACTGAGGAAAATCCATATTCTCAAAACACTTTAGTTTCACAATCTCTTGGTTAATGCGATCCATATTATCTTTGATGTATGCAGGTAAGCAAAAAGTGGTTTGTTCTTTATGAATGGCTACTTCTCTGATCTTCCCGGCCCAAGGATAAACATCCTGGAACAGATGAGCGTGAATCTTCTGGAGATATGTTAGATCTAGCTTTCCCGCGATTGGATTGACCAGCAATTCATTTAAACGCAGCTGGACAAGTTGCCCTTCTACTTTGTTCAATGTCTCGTTGTCTCGAATCCATAGCTTATTCAACAACACATCTGTTCCACGGTATACGTAGTCTTTCATTTGATGTTGGACGGATCGATACCAAATATCTTACAAACTTCTAATCGAGCTTGTCTGCCGGTAATCTCACCCTTGAGCTGTTTTCTGGAAAGTTCCTCGACTCGTGGATCAACCAGGATGCCTTCCACTTCTGCGGATCTCCGATTTGAAGTAATCCCTCGTTCAATTTGATCAACTTTCATTCAAAAGTCACCATCCTTACATTTATGATATCAGCTTTTTCTTGAATCTCGTGAACCTTTAAGCGCTTGATATATAAGAAAGGCTGTCGTTTCTATCGTTTTGATAACCACCAGATAACCCGCAATGAATCTGATCAGCTATACCGCTTCTCTTGCTCGCTCGATGCCCCATGTCATGTCGCAAGTCATGTTAAGTTATACCCTCTTGATGACCACTCTCCGAAATAACCTCCTAATCATAGTTTGTCACTGAACTTTTTCTCGACCGTCTAGCCAAACTATTGATATTATTATTCACCGAAGCAGTAATTGGATAAAAGTACGTCATTTTCATATTTTTTAAATCCCTATATCTTTTTCTAGCAAGCATTTGGCGAGATTTTAAGAAATCGTTAATAGCCATCTCTCTTTCTTCCGGAGTCTTGAATAATAAAATTTCTTCATTGAGATAAAGTTTTACGTGCAATTTCTCATTTTTTTACGCTGACGTTTTCTCATACTTATCTCCTCCTTATTGGACAGAATCGACTTTTTGGGTGACTACTAACGTAACGGTGTTCATTTTTTATTAATAATCTCTTCAAGAATGCTTTGGAGACAATCGTTATGAAAACAGTGGAAAGTTCATAATGTACGCCCCTTATACTTTATCCTTTCAAATCAAGAAGCTTTTCCTTGATTGCTTCCCGAGACGGCTGCGTATATCGGGCTGTCGTTTCTATCGCCGGCGTACCCTTTTTCTTGATGTGCCCCAGGTAAACGGCAACGTATTCGATCGGCCACCCTGCTTCTCTTGCACGATGAGCGAAATCATGTCGTAAATCGTGATACGTGATATCCTCAATTAAGGGCCATTCACTGTTGGTAGCCATTTTTTTCATTGCTCTAAACCAATGATGTATCCCATATTCCGTAAGTCTATCCCCTCGCTGTGAAGGAAAAACATAAGGACTATGTGCGTGCTTGCTTTTCTGTCGCTCGTCATGGATATACTCATACAATGGCCGCCGAACCTCATTTAAAAGAGGAATATCACGTGTTTTATTGCCCTTAAAACCGACAATAATATCCCCGATTTTTGGGCCAACCCGAACGTTATTCATCATCAGGTGAGACACATCGGATACACGGCAGCCGGCCCAATAGCCCAATGCGAATAGGGCTGCGCTTCGCTGGTCACCTTGCCGCTCCACTAAGTTTTTTAAAATGTACCGTTGATCAGGTGTTAAAATCCTTGGAGCCAGTAATGATTGAGCTGGGATCTCTATCACGCGAACCGGATTTTTTTTTATTGCATCCTGTTCCATTAACCAGTTTGCAAAATCGTTCAGAACGGTCTTTACACGCTGTTTGTGGCTTATACTCGCATTTGATATTTGGTTTTTAAAATATTCCTCTACAGCTGTCCGAGTAAATAGGATGGGGTTAAATCCATCCTCCCCACCAGGTTTGTCAGTTACCCATCTTACAAATTGTTTTACAATGCGGAGATAAGCGTCGATGGTACCTTCGGACTTTCCGGATAGCGATTCCTTATATCCGGAAATCCATATCTGCTCGTCATGCTGTTTTGTAAACTGCACCACATTCATTATTATCCCCTCGAACTTCGTTGGCTACAGCGAAGATGTATTTTCATCAACATAATACATTTCGATTCTCGAACCAGAAAAATAAATTGCCTATAAGATTGTATGAACAACTGATTCGATAATCTTATGATTTTTAAATGACCGTCTTATACCGCTATTACACTAACAAATACAAAAGCCCACACATCCACTTTATTCACCGTAACCACCACAATCTACAACAACGGGGCAATCGTCTATCATTTTTCTGTTGTTCTCAATTTTTTATAGTAGTTACACTTCCCGATTGAGTATATAAATCCCCCATCTTACGAACTTTGCCTAAGATTATCAATTGGCTTCCACCGATAATTTCTCCAGAAATGTAATCTATATTCCCAGATAATACGGCACGGGATTGGCCAGATAAGGATAGGGATACATGTCCGGCCTCTTCAACAACTGAAATTTGAGACTGACCAGATACCCGAGCTTTAATCGAAGATGCCCGAACAGCTGTTAAACTTGATTGCCCTGAAATTGATATTTGGCAATCAGTAGCGTTCGGGAAGAATATAGAAGATTGCCCGCTTAAATTTCCATAAACCCCAGTTACTTGATTTTTAATAATCACAGATCCTTGGCCCGACGAATTCACTTCAATAATAGGAATACTCTTGTCCAAATCCAGAACTACACGAGCTTGGCCGCTTAATGAAATATTTTCTACTCCTTCTCTTATTGGTAAGTAAAGCTCAATAACCCCCTGTTCTTCATCCCCATAAGAAATTAATATACCATTATCTCTCTTCCTAAGAGCACGAAAGATATTGAATGAGTATTCGATTTCATATTCATCCTTAAATGGACTAACTTCATTCCAAGTAAGTTTCGCCCCAGCAGGAGCTTGACGAACAATGATTACACCGTTTAAATTAGATTCAATTTTCATGTCTACGCCTCCCAATAGCATATCGTCACTACTCAAAAATCTATAAATGCACTCTTTATCTCATTTATTGCAATTATTTCAACCCCCACTTCCTCTCACAGGACAGATATTTTCTGTTACGAGATATCTTATTTCATTATACTATATTCCCGTGCTAAATAGTTGATTATACAGAAAAACTCGTAACAGAATGTATATTCTGTTACGAGTATGATTTAACCTGCTAAATCGATTTATTCAACGCTGCTGCTGGAGGAAATTCATCAATCCAAGAGTTGTGTGCGATTTACTTCAGCATAAAACCACATACCGTTGATAATTTCGATATCTTTTCCCAATCCATAAAAATCTCCTTCACAGTTTTTTCGAAATGTGCACTAACTCCAACCATCTTTTTTCCACTCCGTTTTATACCCAAGAAACAAGGAGAGTTGTCTTTTCGCGCCCCGAACTGATTTTGAAATATCAACGTAGTAACCCTTACGTCCGCCAGTATGTGTTACGCGATAATGCCCAGATTGAGTTTGTTCTATCCATGCATGTGCTCCCTTTTCTGGATTTGTCATAACCAGACGCATTACAATTAATCATCCTTTCTATTGCATTAAATGTGTCACTTTTTGTGTCGCTAATTCATCCGAACTGCGTCATTGTGAACCTTTAGATTTTCGCAAACATGCTTTCATATGTCGGTTCAAATTTGCCGCTAAGAACCTCGCCCCGCAATAAGGACAAAACGATTTCTTTATAGCCATATTCCCACCGTCCTTCGCTCTTTGAGTCGCTAATTCATCCGTTATGTGCAGCATTATTCAACGTTTTCAGCTTCCCAAATATCAATTCCTCTGCCGTATTTCCGCGCATGTTCGATTTTGTCTTGTTTCTCTTGCTCATCCCATCTCGAAGCACATTCTGCGCAAAGATATAGCGTCTTGTTTTCTCCATTCATCGGATCTCTTACTGTCCCACGCTTTTCGGTTGCTTCTGCGTCTTTACAAAAATCACATTTCATTTACCTTCGCTCCTTTGTTTCGCTTTATGGATCTTTTCTTCACTACATGTGTCTTTACTTCAGTGCACTTTCGGAATGTTTTATCTACGCGCTAAACTTCCTCTTGATTCTCTTGAACTTCGGAAATTCGTATATTTGCTCAATGAATGGATCGTCGTCGTAGGTAACAATAAGATCAGCGCAAGGGGTTTCCCTATACAAATTATCAAGCAGGAATTGCAACTCCCTGTGATCTTCGTCTGTATAATAATGTAAGTATAAATTCTTACCCTGATTATAATACGGAGGATCGATGAAGATCGTAGCCTTCTCATTCCAATACTGTTCTTCAATAAACTCGATAGCATCTTGATTATGTATATTGATAAAATCGGACATCTCGTGGATCATATTTATACGTTTGCACAAATCATCTGGATTCCATCGCGATAGAAGAGAATCCCTACCCCCTCTTAATCCTCCCAATGGATTTGCCCTATAAATCCCCGAGAAGGCAAGCCGATTAACAAGGAGCAAACTCCATGCAGCTTCGAATATGTCACAGCCACTATAATCTGATTTCACAATACGCTGAGCCTTAAAAAAATCACTTAGATTCGGCTTTCTCTTTTTGATTTCCATTGTTAATGCATCCGGAAATGTTTTAATTAAATGGAATAGAGAATATACACCAAAATCATAATCATTTAGTTCAAGGCGCTTAACGATGCCGGCATGCAACAGAGCTAATTCAAAACTTCCTCCGCCGGTAAAAGGGCTACATAATACTTCCGACTTCTGCGGTGACACATATCCAAGAAGATATTCAGAAACTTTGCTTTTACCTCCAGGATATCTAAGAGGAGAGATCCGCTTATTTAGCTTAATCGGTTGAATAGGACTAAGAGCAGGATCATTACTGTTCTCTTTTCCTTCCAAGATCAAGACGAATTTTCTTTGTTCCTCATGTTGTGGGTCAAAGTAATTATACGAATCACACATTTCGCACCAGAATCCATTCTTATTGGTGTCCACGTAATCAACAGATAGATCATACGTTGTAGAACAAAATCTACATAGAATCATATTTCACACCCCACCATACTTAATTAGCAAATTCTTCTGTAACATCCTATTTCTCAACAGAGTTCTTATCTTTAAATCTCCAGTTATGAGGGTTATTGGGTTGAGCAGGATTAGGCTGATTTTTTAGAATGTACCACCTATTCCCATCTTTAATTGCTCTCACTCTACCCGAAGCGCAATAATTCTTTATTGTCCCTTGGGATAGCCCCCATTGAATCGCTGCCTCCTTCGTTGTCATATAGTCCTGAAAGAATGTCATCACCCCGAACCTCCTATATTTCCATTATAACATATGCGATATCGCACATGTTATAAAATCAATCAGTTCCCTTTCATAATTCCTTTCCCAGCCCAGCTGTCTTACATCTTGTTTTACAATCAGATTACTCATATTATTTTGTCTTACGTCTTTGTAAGACGACTTTTTGATGTTGCTCCATCACCTTTTCGATGGTCGATTTAACCTTGGTTTTTTCACGCAAGCTCCGATCAATGATGTGCGCCAGTACCAACGGCAAAGTAACGAATTCATTCGGGCTGATCGCATCGAGCTGTCTGCATAGCTGCCGTAGCTGCTCAACTCGTTTTGGATGCAAATCCTTCTGAATATATCTTCCTAAAATAGGATGGAGCAAATCCTTCCGCCTTATCGCGGTTTCAAGAATAAGACCGGTTGCGGTGGAAACAGAACAATCCAGAGCATAAGAAAGAGCCGCAAAGCGGGCATGTTCAAAATCAAAAAATCTCATATCAATTCTTCGTTTTTCCCCTTTAGAAGCACGATATGGAGGATTATTCATGTTCCCTAAAAAATAATGATTATCGTCATATAGTAAGTCCCTTCTCAATAACCCCCGCAAGGAATCCATCATTTTATATGATCCATACCCTTCTCTGCAAAGCAGTTCACCTACGGTCTTCAGTGGGATGTCACAAATATACCCAATACGCGCAATCTGCTCATAAGTTGACAGGTGTATTTGTGGGGCAATCGCTCTCTTCTTGTCGCTCCTTACTTTTCTATTCCCCTGTTCCATTTCAATCCCTCATTTCCTCACATATGTCTACAACACTGTTGTTTAGTTGTAGAGTTAATATTTTATATGTTGGGGGATGGGCGAGTATGTATACCGGCTAGACTTTATGGCAACAATACTCCTAAAAGGAGGGATTAGCGTGGCTGGGAAAAAGAATGATGCTAGTCTGAATCAGCTACTAGACCAAGTTATGGCTACTGCTAAGTCGTCTGGTTTGAAGATTCGTAAAAAATCCTCATCAAAAAAATGAAGTGGCCTGAAAAATGATCAGACCACTTCATTTTTTAGAGCTAATTTTGTAGTTGCATCAACCGATAAATCAGCACCGCGCTCTCGGCTCGGGAGAGTTTACCTTTCGGTCTGAACGTCCCGTCCGGATAGCCTTCCAGGATCTTCAGCGCAGAAAGAACTCGAACAGTTTCTTTCGCCCATGTTGACACTTCCCCATTGTCTGAAAAGTTAACAGTAACTTCACCGACTCCTATCCCGGATTTCCGGAGTATCACGTTACCCAACATTTTCGCCGCTTGCTCGCGATCGATATCAGCCATCGGTCTGAATTCCGTCTTACTAAACCCTACGGCGATCTCATTCGCTATGGCCGCTTTAAGTTCGGTCATATACCACCCGGCTTTGTTGATATCTTTGTAGGTCAACTCCAACGTATTATCCGGGCCGGCTTGCGTTGCCCGTACAATCAACGCCGCAAACTCAACTCTTGAAATCGGGCGATCCGGCTCGAACATCTTATCTGTAACTCCCTTGACAATCTGTTTCTCTGCCAGGTAGTCAATCGCTTTTCGCGCAAAAGAGTCTGGTTTTACATCCTCAAACTTCTGGGTTGGTGCAGGATTTTGTGATGCATCTCCCCCACCCTGCTCCGGATCTGGAACATGATTTTCTTGTTTATCCGGTTTCGTCGGTTCCGGCATGGAAACTAATGGTGGTGTGCTTCCGCCTCCCCCTCCGCCGCTGACGACATGCTCCTTTGTCTTAACCGTCATCTCTACCATCTCCGGACTCTCTCCGGATGCGTTAGCTGCCTGGAACATGTATGTGTAACTGGTGTTTGGCTTCAGCCCTTCATCTTTTAGGGTGGTAGTCACCGGTACCCGTTTGATTTCCTTACCATCGCGGTGCATGATCAGCTCGGTCGCACCGGTGAGGACAGCTTGGCTTAGGTCAAACTCCGCTGTCGTTTCCGTCACTGTTCCAAGGACGATTCCCTCCGGCTTGGCCGGGATTGTGACAAATTCGATCGGCGTAGGCTCCGAACCATAGCCTTGACTGTTTTCGGCAACAATCTCATAACCGTAGTTCGTACCCGGTGTAATCGGCGCTAGAACGATCGGCCCCGTCTCCCCGCGCCAGATTTCCGTTCCGTTCTCGTCTTTCAGGACGTACTCTTTGGCACCATCCACCGGTTCAAATTCAATCGCTACCTGGTTCGGCTCCACCTTTACTTGTATGCCATCGGCAGCCACCGGCAAGGTTTGTGTGGTGGCTTCGATCCGGGTCTTTCTGCTCTCGCCGGATGGATTCTCAGACCATACCGTGATTCCATACGTTTTACCTGGTTCCAGCGATCGCAGCTCAATTTCGTTTTGGTTCGTCAACTCCGCTGTACCCGCTCCGTCCAGCTGGGCGTAGTACCCGCTGGCTGTTGCATCCGCATCCCAACTAAGCACGATCGAATCTGTTTGCACACTTCTTACCTTCAGATTGGATACCGCATGCGGTTTAGTTAGAAACTGTCCGCTGGTTGCTGCACCATAGCCTGAGCTGTTCCCGGCTTCCACCGTTAAATTGTAGACCTCGCTACCCTGCAGCGTGTTCAGCGCAAGATGATTCGTGGAAACTTCATAGGCTTGATCGCCCACAGTTACACGGTATTTTGTTGCCCCCGGCACTTCCTCCCAACTAAGCTCTGCGCTCGTTTCTTCAATATTTGTCACAGTTATTGCGTCCGGAGCTTCCGGTAAAGTGAAGGAGGATACTGTACTGGTCACGCCCTGACCGCTGCGATTCTGAGCATATGCGGTCACTTCATAAGCCTGTCCACTCGCTAAACCGCTGAAGGTATATTCTAATACGCCTGCTGGAAGCGTTACGGTTTGGCCATCACTTAGCATCAGGGTGTAACTATCTGCCCCGCGCACACGCGACCATCTAACGGTGATGCTATCTTCAGTGGTTGTGGTATCTAGCGGTAAAGCACCTGGCAAGGTAATGATGCCCGGCAGCTCGGAAAAATCACCTTCTCCGGTCTCGTTCCCTGCGGAAAGACGGTAGTCATACACTGTTCCGGATTCCAGATTCGTGTCCGAAAAGCTAAGATCCGGTCCATTGAACACCGACTGAAGATTCCGCTCTAAATTGTAATATGTTGCGCTGGTGACGCTGTTCCACGTCAGATCTACGGAGTTCTCCTGGATCTGAACTGCGGAGAATCCACCAGGGACATCCGGCAAGGATAGGAAGCTTCCCCCCATTGCCGGCCCTTCGCCGCTGTTATTAACCCCGCTCACTGCAATACTGTAGGATGTTCCAGCCTGAAGCCCTTCAAGCTTGTGGGACGTTCCCGAGATGTACTCGTCGATAATGACTGATCCGAATGCATCTTTAACGACCACATGATACTGATCTGCGCCCAGCACCGGATCGATTACCATCTCTGCTTGACTATAGTCACGGCCAATTTTGTATACCTTGAACACTGGTGCGTCCGGCTTCGTCAGCACCGAGAGCAGCTGTGTGGTCGCCTGTCCCACATGGTTGCGTACCGTTAGCTCGTAATGGTACTCCCGACCGCCGCTTACACTGCCGTCTACTACTTGATTCTCCGGATAATCCACTTGGTAGGTAGCCCCGGTGACGGTGTTTCGCAGCTCATACTTATATCCATCCGTGTAGACCGTACCTGCCGGTAGATCCCAGCTCAACGTAATCTGATCATGTTGAATGTTGGTTGTCTGAAAATTCTCTGGAATGTTAGGCTCGTACTGGATTTGGTACGGCTGAGAAACAACCTGACTGGTGTTACCGGCCTGGTCCGTTGCTTTGACATGGATAAACCATTGCCCTTCTTGACTTAAGGTGACTGGTTGGCTCGGGTCACTCAGCAGCTCCCAATCCGTGGGTACGGTAGTGGATTGTGTTACTTTATAATAAATCCCGTTTGGCTTTAGACCGGATTCAGCATCACTTACTTCAACTTGTACTGCTATATCGTTACTCGTCCATGGGTGTCCATTTGGTGTGACGGAAACCGTAGGCAACCCTTTGTCGATGTTATTCACCACAATGCTTTTTTCAACCTGGTTTCCAACATTGTCTTCCGCCACGAAGGTGTACGTGCCATTTTCGAGTATCGTGTATTGGGTTAAAGACTGGCTAACCCAGTTCCCATCCGGCAATCGCAGTCTTTTAAATCCTGTTTGCAGATCATCTGCAGTTGCTTGGATTACGACCTGACCATTCGTCCAACTCGTGGTGTCGGGCACCAGCGTCAAGGTAGGCGGCTCGGTGTCGGTGTATGGAATGTGTGCCACAGAAGACATATTTCCTTGATTATCAATCGCCGCTACATGGACGTAGAAGTTCCCATTTACCGTTGCCGGTCCGGTATAACTTGTTCCCGTGGTTTCAATGGTCGTATCCGGGATCGTCGTTGGACTTTGGTCAATAACCACGGAGTAGCCTTTAATTCCAGATGTTACGGTCACTTGCTTTGCAGCAGATAAAGCCGTTGCTCCGGAGTTTTTCGGATACCCTTTGATCTGATAGCTGTATGTTGTCCCGTTATCAGCGGCTGGACTCCAAGTCACGGTTGGCTTTCTTCCCGTCCCTACTCCAACACTTACTCCAGAAGGGGTATTCGGTTTTGCATTATCGATAGCCGCCGTATCGTCATAGTCCGATAAATAGCCTCGATAGATTGATGCATTATTGCGGAAAACCTCGACTTCGGTTGCGTATCCAAATTTTAAGTCGTCGACTTGTAAGATCCCATCAGTCGCCCAATAAAGCCTTGGTCTTAACCCCTTCACGACCGTATCGTAGTCAACCGGATCAGTAATATAAACGTTGGCGTTAATCGTCGTCCAAGTATTATTTTGAGAAGTCAGTTTCCGGTTAGGGGTGGTATATGATTTCTGGTTATATACCAAGACCGTATCCCCTGCAGGAAAATTCTCTTTTATAAGTGTTGGTCTAGGTGTAAGAGGGAATGGATCGTTCCACGGGGCCGCATCGTACCGCACGAGCCTATTATTTGCAGCGTCCCAAGTGTATCGGATCAGGCCATACTCGTAGTTGTCTGTTCGAGAGGTAATAATATGAACAACCTGACCATTCGTTAGATTTGGAGTGCCATTGTCCTTTGTCTTTAAGCTCACGTAGTCAGGAGATGAGGTACGCCAATCCACGCCTGTTGCATAGACAACTTCCTTCCCCGACTTATCGATTAACGGATAGCCTTTCTTAAACCAACCCGTTGTGAGCGCGAAGTAGATCTGCGAATCGGTGCTGTTTATAGCTCGAACCTTAAAACTTACTCCGAGAGTCGATCCGGAAGGAATACTCTTGCCAGCAAAGGTGCTTATAGAGGTGGTCGACTCTGTCGTAGAGGGTGGATTTACGTTATTACCACTTTTGTTAGATATAGTATCAGTAAGCTGCAACACTTTTGTTCCGCTTGCAGCATCACCCACCGTTGCTACTGATTGATTACCGATTGGGTTAGGTCCACCCCATACCATACTTGGAATTTCGTCCGTGGCCTCAAAGCCCGTTTGAGTTAAGACGTCGGATGAATCCATTTCCGTTGCCCATTCAAGCTTCACATGGTTACCACTTTGATATACTCCTGTAAAGTTTGGAGGGGGAGGGGCTGCGAAGCTTTTTCCCAGCCCCGTAACAGTCATTCCAGATAGAACTACTGCTACCGAAAGCAATATATTGGTGATTTTTTTAAGCTCAATCAATTCTTAAACCTCCTCAATGTGGAACTGTGGATTGAAAATCGTCCCGGCTCGATTTATTTGCGTTATAAAAGACGACATCCCCTTGGAGCAATGAGAACTGGTTTCCGTATGAATCGCTAACGATATCCTTAAAACCTTCCAGCTTCCACTGACTTCCGGACGGCTGAGCGACCATCGCAGGGGCGTTAATATACTGTAAGTAAGGATTCGCCGTATCTCCATCCTGTATCGTTTCGATGTTGAAATTAACGACAATATAGCCGTTCTTCAAGAAAATTGGTGATTTTTCGTCTAAGCCGCCGTGCGTCCGGCCCCATTCTGCTAGATCTACCCCTTGCTGAACAACATAAGGCGCAGCTGGCAAACTGTATTCTCCGTACCATTTTTGCACGGATGCATTTGCCTTTTGTACGTCTACACCGCTTGGCAATCCGGTCTTAGGACCGATAAATGTACGCAGCTGTTCAGGAAGCATCAGCAGCCGATACCACCCAACAGGCGTTTTCTGCTTCGTATATTTATTAATGTAGGTGTTCGTATATTGTGCCTTCGTTTGGGCACTTTGCTGGGCTGGGGTAAGATATTTATCGTACTTGTAGCTGGCTGTATCGGTTAATTCTGAAGCCGGTACATTACGTAGTCGCTGATTCAAAATCACGAATCTTTCAACCTTATCTTCTGGCGATCCTACCTTGATGAAGTTCTTTTTACTGGTTGTGTAATAAAGATCCACCGGCACCCTCACTTTTCCGTCCTTGCTAACGAAATAAAAGGTTGGCGTAATTTTTACTCCATCCAGTTTGTCCATCATGTTTCCTTTAGTTTTGAAATCGAACTTAAAGTGATACCCCGTCTTAATAGCGACATTTTTGTAGAATGGGTTGCTGCCTGGTCGAATCGGAAGCGTGAATCGCTCGTTATTCCCCCTCGGTGCCCCATCGATTCCATTAAGCCCAATCCAATAAGATGCACCCGTTGGAGTGCTGCTTCCCAGCTGTGTCCGGAATACACGTTCCCAATTGTAGTCGGCAATATCGGTAATTCGGAAATCATAGACCCGTCCGATCGCATCAACCGGGACTGTATCATAAGCAATATGATTCGCGAGATCTAAGTTGGCATTGGTTTGTTGAGTCGCACCAGATGGAGCATTATGCGCGATTGTACGAAATTCGACATCGTAAAAGCCTTCATCTACCCACACTGGCAAGAAGAAGGTAAAGGATTCTTTGGTTTTATCAACTTCAATCCAAGTATTTTTGGGGTAGAATGTCGTTTTCGTTTCATCGTACACATCAAATGGGAAGCGGACCTGCTTACTGCCGATGTATTTGAGATAGTTCCGGTTCCCGTATCCAAGATAGTTCGTATGCTGCCCGCTATTTGGCATCTCCACAGTAAACGGTCGATCGAGGATAATTGCAGAACGCCCAACAGCTGGTTTAGTCTTCTGATTATGAGCCTTATCGTCCGAGACATCCGGGTAAATCACGACCGGAGTATGTACGGTAACAGAATTTATCCCATAAATCGGATAATTCAGTGTATTTGAACCACTCACTTGCCCATAATAAATAGTCCCGGTACTTGGTTGATTGGCCTTATTTACTTTTGTCATAGGAATGACATTCCCGGGACTGAAAAGTACATTATCTCCAATCTGAGGGGCATTCGGGATTGGACTTGGAGTTGGTGCGTTATTGCTGGATGACGAACCACTCATGAGAGTCATACCATTGAAAGTAAAGGTATCATTTCGTACCGTTATACTAACTGCCGACTCTGCGGCTGCTTGTGGATCGCCATCGAATGGAACTGTTACATCAGGTACAGGATCCGGAACGTATTCGTGGGTTTGGGCCGTTGCGTAGTACGGCGAATTGTATCCACTTGGTTGTATACGAATTCCGCCCGAATCAAAAGCATAGTTCCATAGAGCCGCTTCATTAATCTTAAAAACTTGAACATCTTTAACTTCCCAATATGAGTATTCTTTATCTACAGTTACGGGAACCGTACTAGGCTCTTCAGGTTCTGCTGGCTCGTCACCTTCCTCCCCTGGTGGTGTAGGTGGAGGCATAACAGTTACATTTACCTGGAAGGTACACTTTCCGACCATTTCTTGATACTCGTATCTATGCAAATACTCTTTTGTCCAAACATTTCCGTACAAACTTTCTGTTGTAGGAATACCATCCAAGACGTTAAATCTTTCACTTCCACGGGAATCCGCCTTAATTACTCCAGTAGGATAAGGATTAAAGTCTTCCCCATACATAGTGCGTCCCGGTGATGGGTCAGTACATGTAGCACCTGTAGGTGGTAGTTCAGGTGGGTCGATCGGTCCACCAGATCCCTCATAATATAAATTCAGATAGTAAATTTGAAACTTGCCATCATAGGTAAACGTCATTGGATCTCCATATAGCGGA
The DNA here is from genome assembly GCF_038007545.1 of Bacillus sp. FSL K6-6540. NCBI lineage: Bacteria > Bacillati > Bacillota > Bacilli > Caryophanales > Bacillaceae > Bacillus > Bacillus sp. FSL K6-6540. The sequence continues at coordinate 28,143 of NZ_JBBOXH010000004.1, read as the reverse complement.
TTTTCTGAAGATGGATCTGCGTCTGTTTTTTTCTTATAGTATTTATATTTGTAATTAACCGTATCTGGAGATGGTTTTATGGAATAAGTTTTGTTCAACTCCAATTTCATTTCATAATCCTTAAAACCATCCACACCATTTAAAGAAGTATTATCGGTCCGAAAATGCTTAACGATCGCCTTCCCTTCACTAGGTTCCAATTCAATCTTGAACAGCGTAGGAAAGAAGTAACGCCATCCCTGAACCCCTGGAGCGAACACTTGTCCGTTGTCCATTTCTTCCTGAACACGATCAACTGCTTGAATTTGAGCTTTAAGCAATCCCGGATTTACGTAAGCCGGCACTTTAGCCACGTTGGTTCCTTTACCCGTCCACTTTCCTGGTACAGGCTGTACGATAGTGTAGTTGGTGGAAGTAGCTCTGCTAAAATAGTCCATAGGTTTGTTTTCAGGTCGGGCTTTGTCAAAAATTTCAGTTGCATATTGGCCATTGTAGTCAAACTTAGAAACGGTCACATTCTTAACCTTCTCACCTGAGGAGAACACAAATTCATAGTCAAAACCATCGACAGGAACGGAATCACCAGGCATTATCCCATTGGTCCAGCTGCTTCGATCACTGGGGTCACCAGATGCGTATTTCCAGACATCGAAGTACACCATCCCCACAAAATACCAAACGTTCGGATCATTGGGATCTTGGTACATCCTGTTTTTGTCGATAGCGCTGGCATGTCCAACAAAGATCAATAAACTAAAGAACAAGATACATAGACTTAGAGATGCCTTCGCAAATCGTCTAATCATAATCTAGTAATCCTCGCTTTGTATTACTTAAAGGGGTTCACAATGGCTACGATATATTCCTCTGGAAACTGAGTATCAAACGCTATATAATCAGCGGTTTTGAGATCAAATTTAGTCCAGTCTGTATTAGTAAGCTCACCATCAACAAACACATCTCCCCTACTTTTTACAGGGAAATAACTAGTAACTGTGCCGTCAGAATGTTTATCAGCTCTCCATACAACTTCCCTTCTGTATTTTGCCGAACTATTTTCAACCATAAAGTAGATCGGGGTACCGATTTGATTACTGCGTACGGCAATATAATCTTCACCGTCGATTCTTACCTTGGAAATGCTATATACCATATTCCCTTTGCCCAATTGCAACGGAAGCTGTTCGCTTGAAATGATCTTAATACCTTCAAATGGAACACTTTTAAAGTTTTTCATTAAAGGTGCATCCTTGGTGTAATACTTCTTAAACTTATCCAAAGATTGCAGTGGGAGATCATCTGTATTAGGCATCGTTTTTTTTCCGATCCAAACCCACTGTCCAACGGAATCCCAGCTGACGTTTTCCCCAAGGTTCTCACTAACAAAGCGCAACGGTACATAAGTCCGCCCTTTAATTGCTTTAGCTGCCGTATCCATAGCCACGGATTTTCCATCCACTAACGCCTGTTTGCTACCGAGCGTCAATTCGATCGACTTACTTCCCTTGGTATACTTCACCTTTTTCCCAGACCCGCTATAATCTACCTTTGCACCTAGTGCTTCCCCTACCCCTCGAAGCGGTACTTGGACGCGGCCATTTTCCATAAAAGGATCTCCGCCTTGGAATTTAATTTTGCGTCCATCCACAAGAACAGCAAGTTTTGGGTTGCCTGCTTGAGTTGCGGCATTTGCTTTTGGTACAGAAATTACAGAACTAAATCCAATCGCCCCACACAGTACAAAAAGAATCAGTTTTCTCATACTCTTCTCTCCTTTAAGTAAGATAACTGTATTACAAACTGTAAGACATTATTTTCTCCCCTACAGATTTGTTTCTATTTAAAATATAACACATGTATATTATACATGCAATATTATAATAAATAAATTTACTCCGTTCGCAGTACCGCTCTTTGCCCCACTTCAGCAGCACTCAGCTCTGATTGTTAATACATTCTTTCGGATAATACCCCTTGCTTGCTGCCTCTTTTTCTGACTCAAACACTTCCTCAATTTGATATGGGAAGTTGCAATCCGAGCGATAATAGTAGCGATACCCGGTTTGAGGATCTATACCTCCCAGAACTTCTTTTTTCTTAATGAGTCGTCCACCACCGAACGCGTAGTTGTTATAGTATTGGTCTCCTATAGGGATGCCTTGAATAAAAGCAATCAAGCCAACATCATTCAAGGTGTTTACCCAATCTTCTTCCGGAATGGTGGGGAGTTTAAAGGTATAACTAACTCCTATCCGCGTAGCATATTCATTATGTTTGTTAATATAATAGGCAACATCATCTTGTACACTTTTCACGATAGTACTTCTGCGTTTTGCCTCGAAGTTAACGGGATCATCCAAAAGCGGAATTGTCGTTTGTCCTATGAGATCTCTTTGGAACCCTTGAATCCATCTTTGCGTCGAAACTTCATAAGCAATGACATAATTATCAAGGGTAAAATTTATGACATTCCCAGCATCATCTGCGAATGCATACGGTTTTTTAGCCCGCCAGGAATGCTTATACACAGGCATACCTTCGGTATCCTTATATTCATCGTTGGCATAAATAAAAAAACCATCGTAATCTAAAACTGCAATCGCCGGCACATAGGATATTAATGCGGCTTGTCCGATGTGATCGTTGTTACTTGTAAAATTTAGATATAATGTTTTAAAAAAGGTGTCCAAAGCAAGATCTTTATCGACTCTTGTGAACTTATCGGATTCATATCCGGATTCAAATTCCTGTGATTCGTTAATGTTAAGCACCATACCCGCATCCTGAGCAGCCGTGCGCAAGGCTGTCGTATATTGATCCTTCAGTTGATCGGTATAGATTTGATCGCGGGTATGGATATCCATAATGAAAAAAAATGGAGAAAAGATGATAACAAAAATGATTGCAAGATTAGTAATAATCCTCATTTAGCACCATCCCTCCATACCGGACAAAGATTTTGGTGTTTTCCCCGGTATTGGATCCCAATAAAAAGTCTTTCAAGATTACAGACAAGGGACGGTTAATATTCTTAACTTCCACTTTAAAAAAATCATTGGTCGCTAATATATACCTTCTCGCCTCACTATCTTTAGGTTCCGAATTAACGGGGAATAAAACACTCATAATCTCATCTTCATAATGCGCATCATAGTAGGTTATAAAATCATTCTGGAAGCTTGTCGGATCAGCTGGATCAGCATAAACAGGATTATATTTTTTGTGTTTATGTTCCATCTTAAGATCGTACTGATTTCCAGTAGCACCCAGCTTTTGGTTAAACTCAAGATACATCTGGGGACTGATATACCCCTTTGTTCGGACGGAATCAACAAACACTCTCACTGCTTCATTCACTACCATTTGAGATAAATCATCCTGTCGTTGTGCTTGCTGATAGGTTGGATAATAGAAGAAAAGGGCTACAGAAATAAATGCGCCAAGCAATTTTGAGATAACATCCATAAATTCACCGCCTATCGAAATACAATCGTTTGGATTTTTCCTGTTCCGTCTCTTTGATAACTCACTATGTACTTCCGATGTGGGTCTATAAGGGAAACATTTACGGTTTCAATATCAAGCGTTTTAGGAAATGTAATACCATCCACCATGATATCGGCATCCAGTTCATGAATATGGAAAATGCTCTGTATGACTTCCGCACCCGTGTAAGTTTTTTCACCTATAATCTCTAATCCAGTAAACAGTCGTCTTTCTTCTTGCTCCGCTGCTTTCTGGTGCGCGTTCAACACATCCTGTTGCTGAAATAAAAAAACAGCAGATAATGTAGCAGCCGCCACAAAAAATACAATTGATGCAGCAATATTGATAGCTGTATCTACTTTACTATTCATTCGCTTACCCCCCCTCCAAAGGGTGCCTCATCGACTTGGAGGAGACACCCACGGGAGATTATTAATTAGTTCGTAACTTGCTCAAAAATAATGCCACGCACGACATTGTTTGCATCACGAACAAGAGATGATTTGAATTTTCCGGATGGGTTAATGTAATCTCTGCTACTTTGGTTTTCTGCTTCTGACAGATCGGTATTTCTGCCATAGCCATTATCAATTTCACCTTTGTTCGTTCCGGAGATAGTAAATCTATTTCCGTAGAATGTATACCCATTTTTACCTGTTTGTACAAGAATCCCAAATTGATCATTATTCATATATTGGCGAATAGTATTAAGTACTTGGCTCCCCGAAAGGGTATTGTTGCTATATGTGTTATAATCGAAGTCTGAAAGTTGGGTGGTTAAGTTTGCATATTTAGCCTGACCAACACGTGCGGAATCTTGTCCGCCAGAAACGAGATTCGCAACAATAACTACCAGTACAATAGAGAAAAAGATTGTGGCACCAATAAAAATAGCCTTTGCTACGTTAGATGGCATTTAGCATCTCTCCTTAATATCCTAGAATTTGTTGATTTACAGCATCCAATTGTTGCATGGATACGTAGATCATAGGGAAAATTAATCCAAGTCCTAGAAGGATAACTGAAGGTGTAACACCATACAGTAACCCCCAAATAATCTTGTTTTGAATGACCATTTCCAAGTGTTCCTTTTTTTGCTCTTCGTAGTATTCCTGCTCGGATTCTAAATCGTCGAAGGCTTCTCGCAAGGGGATTTTTTCGACGGATCTTTGCAAGCGCTCGATAATGCGAACGAATGAATTAAACGGTGCATCTCGTTTTAGTTCTTCAAGCGCCTGAATCGCGCCGTTGTTATAATTCAATAAGCATTTGCGAAGAGCCGGCTTAAAGATAATACTGTAACGTTCAAGCCATTCAAGAACTGTTTCAACTGTCATTCGGTCAAACTCAAATAAAATAGAGATCAACATATGAAGTTGGTCAACTTCTCCCTGCATCTCCATTTTTCTCATTTGACGTTGGTACATGAGGAACCATAAAGGAAAGTAAAAACCTGCTGCACCAACTCCGAAAGCAAGTAAAAGTTCATACCATTTAAAGTACTCATTACCGATCTGATTCATTTTCATATAAATGCGATTTACCGCATTGTTTATCTCCAAATCAGAAGCGGGTTTCTCAATGACTTCCCTTACGAGTGCCTCAACATTCTCCCGTGTTTTTTCTCCCCCCCCCTCTATGTCTTTTATGATAGCTTTGTCGAAATCGGTGATTTTTTGAGCTTCTTCTAGTTGATTTGTCTTGGTAACCCCTACAATAGATCCACTTACTAGAAATGGATCGTTAAGCAAATGATATGTAGCATTAAAGTGTAGGAAAATGGTCAGCGCAACGGTTACGACAAAGCCAACCAAACTCATTATTATCCTGCGGATATAAAACCACTCAATGGTGAGCGGTGAGTTTGTATCTTTAAGCAAAACAGAGATCCGATAGTACTTGGAAGTTCTCTTTGAAGGAACTATCCGATCAACAATCCACTGAATAATTTTGTTCTTGTAAAGCTTCTCCTCCAAATTAAACCGAAGGCTTTTGGGTGAGTACTTAGATTCATCCATCTCTCCCACTTTTTTGAGAAGCATGTAACAGAGAATACTTGATGCAAAAATAGCAATTTGAACTAGAATCCCGGTTCTCGAAGAATAAAATTGACTTGTAGCAGCAAAATATGTGATTGCCCATTTACGTAATGGGAAAAATACTGGAATAACTATTAATGCAATTACTGTTAATCCGCCAAGTTGATAACTAAGTTTCTCCTTACGAAGCAAATCAAACTTAATTTCTTTTGCCATCTTGCTAAGGGCATTAAGGTACATCGAGCCTTTTCGAACGACACGATCACCATGCTCCATTACCAAAAGTGAGATGCCAGCAAACAATTTAAGGTACTTGTTCGGAGCAACATCATAGTATTTGGCGACTGCACTTTCAGGATCTTTAGAGGTTAACATTGAATAGATACTCTCAACTTGTGTGCGCAGCTCATGCGGCGAACCTTGTGAAGCTTGATAAATTGCCTCCGCAACCATCTTGGTCTCTTGATAGCTGTGCCGTAAATCCTCAAAAAACGTGACCAGTTGTTCCAATAATCTTTTTTCAACGCGATGAACAAAATAAGAGATAAACATTCCATTCAGAACAACGGCTACTCCAACTCCAAAAAGGAAAGCCAGGAAACTTTGGCTGAGGATCGTGAGGATCGTTAATCCAAGCACAATAAATCCCAAAGTATTAAAGGTAATCCTCATAGTTTCTTTTCGCAGCGTAAATTCATCAAACGAATTAATGATCATTAATCGTTTTTTGACACGCTTGATTTGGCCGCGAACAATTGGAATATCCGATAATACAACATAAGACTTTTGGTAAAACGCTGTGAGTGATTTATTTTCTTTTCTGCCGTTTGTCCTAAAAAAATCTGTCTCATGAAATTGCTTGTTTTTCCGGTCTTTAATCACGTAATAAATGGCTAAACCGGCTGATAAGAGGAAGGCCACAATGACAATGGCCAGGACTAAAATTAAGTTGCTTTGTATGTTTTGCACTTAAGCCGCCCCCCAATGTTCATCGAGAAAAGCCACTAAAGCTCTCCCCTCTTCCTCTGACATAATTTTGAGCATTTTCTTTACCTTTTCGTCAGATAAACGAGCGACAGGAACATATTTACCATCTCGATAAACTATGAGATCCCTTTCCTCCCAAACCTGACCGGTTGTTCGCTCCATCCACTCCATTCCAATAGAAATGAGAGCATCAAGTTTAGTTTCAATCCCTCTTCCTTGGGTGCCGTTAGCTGCGATATCTTCCAATAATTTGTTAGCTTTACGTTCGGTCCGGACAATTTCAGTTATTCTTTCAATGTACCGTTTCCCATTCTCTCTAGTGACATGGATATCAATTTCAATCGCATCTGCAACTTGCTTTTCAGCTTTGGCAGTATCAGTGACTTCACCAGTACTGATCAACGCATTAGTCATGTATTCAACTAAGTCTTTGGTGGTATTCGCATGGTGAGTAAAAATAGAGAACAAACTTGCCACCTTACTAACACTGATAACCCACGCAGCTACAATCTTCGTTGCTACCTCACCAACAATCGTGACAGTACCTTCAAATTTCTTCGCCGCATCCAAGCCCATTTCACCTGTGATGGTGTCCGTTTCACGTACCGTTGCAATATTACGATCCGGATAGAGTCGCCGCAGATGTAACTCAAAAACGAGTTCATGAATACGCAAATTCCAGTAAGCTTTCATCTTTTGGATTAATGCCATCAATAAAGTGGTTTTACCCGCATTTTGAGGACCAGTAATCGCAGTAAAGCGAGCGCCAGCCACTAGAAATTCAAGCAATTTTTTGACGATAATTGAGTTTTCACCCATCTTATCGGTGACCAGTGAATCCAGATTCGCATTCGGCAAGTCGAATTTTCTCACCCAAAAAGCCCAGCTTTCAGCAAAAGGCGGTCGAATTACAGTTACCCGCGATCCATCCTTCATCTCGTTGTGAATGTAGCCATTCGTTTCGGTCAGCTGCCCTGGACTGTTGTATTTATAAATGTTTTGGCAGACACGTTTCAATTCAAGCTCAGATCCAAAGCTGAGGAAGGACAAATGGATGGTATTCCCCCGGTATACAATCCAAATACTATCGTAGTTCATACTCGTACGTTTGGATTGAATGTTCTGCATCATCTCAACTTCGTCGTCAATGCTTTTCCAGCTCGCTGGGATACCCGACACTCCAGCTGATACTCCATCAATGGCCATATCCCGAATTTCATCAATCGGTCCAAAGCCAGTGAACTCCTGATACACTCGCTGAACTACAATATGAAGTTTGTCGAGATACGTAAGACGCCCCACTTCTTTATGAAAAATGTCCTCGATCTCTTCTAGGGTAATGATATGTGATTCAACAGTTCCGCCCTCAATAATGGTTTTTCTCCGATCCAGGTTATGTTTTTCGATTAGCTTAGGAAGGGCCTTATACCCAAACTCTTTCTTATACTGATGAATCAATATTTCAAACATGTCTTGACCACTGAGAAGTTTGGGGCGATCAAACGGAATAACCCAATTGATATTCTCTTCATTCAGGCCATAGTTCCGATCGAGAAGATCAAAAATAAACTCTTTGACGTAAATTTTGTCCTTTATGTCACCGCTGCTGGTATTTTTTAAAGATTGTTTCAATTCAGCAACAATGTTCTGCCGGCGATTAAATTCCTCCTCAGATAATCCAATGTCAAGAAGATTCATATTGATAAAATCATTGATCGCATATTTCACGTACTCAATCATCTTTTCGATCGTGTATTTCTCTTTAAGCTCTTGTTTCCGATCAACTTTTGATTGAGCATTTCGAGACAACAATCGAACCGTTAGAAGCACGCCAAAAATGAGGATAATGAAAATAATAATTAGCAGATTTAACTTCCCATTCATTAAGAAACCCCGCTTTCGAGCAACTCATTAACCGTAACATCAAACCCTAGTTCAGTTAATATCGCCTTGGAGATCGCCCGTACATCTTTCATAAAGTCATAGTTCGTATGCCCTTTGCTAATATGCCGATTTTGACTAAAGAAGCCCTTAATATCCCCATCGTTAAATGCATCTCGGATCTGCGGAGAATACGATAAAGGGTACATTGGATCCGAAGTACCAAACAGCTTTTTGATGGTCTGGATTTTATACTTCGATTGCTTATCATACTGACCAAGAAGAATTATTTTCGGCTTTTTCTGCAAGGCAGCTGGCAAGTTCTCTCCTGAAAAATATTTATTTAGTACATGGATGTTTTGGTTGAGACAAACAACAACCAAATCTGATTGCTCAATAGCTGACTGAATAAAGTAGCTATTATTGCCACTATGAAGATCTAAGAAAATAGCCTGGTAATACTCCTTCGCTTTAGCAAAAATCGTAGAGATGTATTCCATTGAATCCTCAAACAACCTAAGATCCGCTTTTTCAGAACCGGTTAAAAGATCCATGCGATCTTTTTCTATCATCATCGAGTTATCTTTAACAGATTCACGATCTAATTTATAGCTGCGTGCAAGTCTCAACAATGCATCCAGACCCGTCCCCGAAAGACTAGAGACGTTTTTGTTATATTGGTTGATAGATTTTTTGAACGATTGTTCCAACGTATAATCCGACCATTGAGGCTGCGATACAAGGATTCGGTAATGATAATCCTTAGCGATACTTGTTGTGATCGCGGCTGTATTTGTTGTAACACCTAATCCATGCTGAACTCCCCAAAATGAAACCTGCTTCATCTTATTTCCCCCTAACGACATGCTTCCATTGCGATTTAATTTGTTTCATCGTGCTGTTTTGTATTTGCATAGCAAGGTTCATGATCAAGTTCTTATACCCACTGGACAATTTTTTAAGATGGAAGACATTACTGAATTGGTTATTAATCTTCTCTGAAAAATCCCGTTCTTCGGGATAAAAATATAGCGTTTCGTTCCAAGTAATCGGAAGTTCATCAACACATTGGTTGAAGTAATCTTCCTTTATGTTAGCTTGTGATTCTTTCAGAATCTTAGTGATGGGCAGCAGGCGGTCCATTTTGTTATCTCGCATCAAGGAACGAAGCAATTTGAAATTGTTTTGCATTACAGGGTTTTCAAAGGAAGAGAAAATATAATATTTCTCCTGCTTCGGCCATTTCTCAAGGGAAACCGGATCATCGATATCAATTAATGCATAGTCATATTCAGATTCCTTAAGGTCACTTTGTACTTTCTCGACATCCACGATGCTTTCCCACACATCAAAAGAATCATACGTGTAGATATCCGAAGTTAATTCAACTTTCGGATAAGCAAATTGATATCGATTTTGGCGCGAAACCTCTACGATAATGACCTTTTTCTCATAACTCAACAACTTTGCCAGAGCAAACAAGAAATCCGTCTTATCGTAATCACCTAAAAACATAATTTGTTCCATTTCTTCTCCCACTCCCCTAATTAGTGCTTCCGCTGATATCTGTATTTAATAAGGGATTCTCCTGAGTGTAATCAGAATTGTCGTCCTCATTTTCTAGATAAACACCTGTTGTTGTATTACTCAGTCTGTTGTTGTTGTAAGATTGAAGTTCTTCAGGAGTTACTGTCTTCAAATCCTGTTCCAGCTTCTGGCGATAATGACGTTCCAGCTCATACGTTGCAACCTTCACGATATTGGGATCGGATGCCATGAGATCCAAGACCTTTTCGTTTGGTGGATATGTAACCTTAGCTTTTTCCTGTACGGGCGCATCCTTATAATCCAAAGCATATATTGTTCCACTATTAATGTAGGCATCAACAATAGCGCTGCTCATCGTCAGAATTTCTTCCTCACTCATGTCAAACCAAACGGTAGCATTCTGAAGATCATTAGCTTTTTTCTTGGACAAGACAATGTAATCTTGACCAGTCGGGAACTTAATACGAACGTCAACGTAAGCATCCTTTTTCAGTTTGGAAGGAAGTTCAATAAGCTTAAATTCTTGAACACGAATATCGTCAGTAATTACTTCATCCTCATAAAGCAAGGATTCAACGATTGGAGCGTTTTTGGAGAGATCCACTTTCACATATCTTCCGACGATAGATTCTTTGTCTTGCACCAATAAACCAGGTGTAAACGAGTTAGGTACAAGTTGCTGCTCCACATCAGTTGGCAAAATTCTTTCCCCAGCACGCAGATCCCGAGTCAGGATCCAACCAGGTGAGGAATTACCTTCATACTTTGCCAGCTTAGCTTCCACTTGCCCAAGTTGTTTCTCATACTTACCACGTTCATTGATCAGCTTGGCATTATAGAAGCGATAACTTGCAAAAGAGACTGATCCCGTTACGATTAAAACAATAAGTCCCACGTACAAACTATTCATAAAGATTTTTCTGCTTTTACGAGTCTTAAACAAACGAATAACCGCCTTCCATTGTTTATTCATTAAACTAAATAAACATTAATTTTTTGACGCATTGTATAGCATTGTATTTAGCTTCACCAATTACCCATCCAAATTAGCTTCTAAAGAGGCATAAACGACACGATTTCTCCCACTTTTTTTGGCTTTATACATTGCATCATCAGCCAAATTTATGAAGTCCTCAGTACTCATCCCCTCCTTGGCCTTGGCCACTCCAATGCTTACGGTAACACCTGCATTTTTCTCGACATCCTGGCGAATATTCTCAGCAACGAGATAGCCATCTTGTTCGACCACGAGGGCCACCATCTCTTCACCACCCATCCGCCCTGCTACGCCGATCCCCTTAACATGGTCTAATAAAATAGCACTTGTTTTTTTCAGGACGCTATCACCTTGCGCATGGCCTAGTGTATCGTTGACTTGCTTGAAATGGTCTATATCGATAAATAGAAGGTAAACATTTTTTCTAATCTTCAAAAATTCCTCAATATAATCGACAATAGTTGATCGCAAATACAGCCCTGTCATTCGATCGGTGATTGAGTTATGGTAAATCGCATGCAGATATACGATGATCCGAAAAACAAGAGCATAGATAATGATAATTCCTTCAAATCCACGAAGGATCAAATTAGGGTGCATGAGATCAATTAAAATCAATACTATTAATGCAACGGTGGGAATAACTGCTACGTTTTTCCATGATCTATTGTGCTGTTGATATGTATAAAACAACATCGATGCCGTAAATACCATAAATAGAATCCCGCTACTCGCTCTTCCAGCGGTTAAACCAATCAGAGAAATTAACAAACAAGCAGCGGGCAATCCAAACCTCATCCAAGGTTTCCATGGCATTCCCCATAAATGATATGCTGCACCTAAAAGCACAATCAAACTCGCCCATTCAAAATGTACCCCTGCTTGCTTCTGTATTAGTCCAATCAAGATAGAAACAACTGAAAATCCAAAAGCAAAATACGTAATTTCTTTAATGTGCTTGAAAATTTCTGAAGAATACCTTGTACCGATTTCATGAGCAATTACAAAAAATAGAGCGGATACACCTAAACTTAACATCATTATCCCCCTTCCACTGGCGATGGAAATTGAAGCCCCACCCAAATTGCAGCTGCTGATATCAACAACGCCATAAGTAAAATTAACCACAGCTTACCATGAAAATTCCTCCTCCTCTTTAACGAAAACAAGCTTGAAGCCCATTTAATAACTTGCGGGCCTGGGGAAAAAGGGTTATTCGAAAGTGGAATCTCCGACATTTGAAGATTTTCAAATTCCTCAAGCAAATCCTTATAAAAATGGATTTGTCCTTGCTGCAACAAGACCTGAGTTCTCTGTAAGGTGGAAGGACTAAGTTGCTCTATGATGCTTTGAATATGATCTATTTTCCATCTTGACCCACTTGTGATAAGCAAAGGAATATCTGTACGTGACCAATCTGAGTAATGACTTTGGTAATATTGTTCCAAGGAGCCATACCAAAAGATGATATGTGAGTAGTGACTTGTCATTAGATCAGAATATTCCCACTCGGTTGAATTACGCATATAGTGGACTCCCTCATGCTCAAAAACCTCAATATCGTCATCGTCACCACCCTTCTCATTTGCAAATGCCAACTGTTCCACCATTTCGATCTCTTCTCGTCCAGGAGCGATAAGTAGCGGCGAATAACCTAAAACTGCTAAAGAATTCGCAATTAGGAGTACACTATTGCTAATATCCGCATCCTTTTCTATGGACATAATTCCTATAAGTTGCGGGCCGTCTTCCGGTTGGTTATTGCGAACAAGCTCGATACTCTCTGGGATTTTAGGCGAAATAGATGGCAACTGGAAATCAATATTGATGTTGTCGAAATTTGGCTTAACCTCGACAACCTCAGTTTTGACCACCGTATTCTCCACGATCTTTTCAACTTCAACCGGTACCTCTTTAATGACTTCACGATCAATGTATTTAGGAACTTCCTTAATAACCTGCTTCTCTATGTATTTAGGCACTTCTCGGATGATTTCTTTCGGCTCATGAACCACTTCTTGCTTTGGAATGTTTATCTCAACGGCGAGCGGCTTTTCCTTTACCGTAGCCTCTTCTCGTCTCATAGGAGTAGCGGTCGCAACTTCGCGAGTAACAGCAACCTCTTCTTGCGTTATCTCGACATGAGAAGAGGAGGGAGTTATGTGCGCCCCTCCACCATTGACCTTATCAATTAGTTCTTCAAAGTTACCCGAAAAAATAACGTAGGGGATATCATATTCATTCAGTAATCGTTCGGCTCGATCGCGCCAATGAATACGATCTTCAATGATGGCCATATGTACTTCTTCAGTAAGCATACATTCCTGTAACTCGCCAAAATACGATATATTATTTAGGACTTCGTGACTATCAAAAGATCGTTTGATCTTCCGATATACAGAGTCTGTTTTCACAATTAAACATAGTCTCATAGTCCCTATATCCCCTCCGAGACCTATTATATCATTGAATTTAGTAAAATTAATAGTACCAATTGGAATTTATATCAAAAAAATCGACTAATAATGCCAAAAATAAAAAGCCTTATCGAAATATCGACAAGACTTTTAACTCCTATTTATAGGTTCGCATGGTATATAGTATCCTTTTTTAATCCTCCTGATTTTCTTTTCGTGGACTAAACTTTGGATGGCATTCGTAACTCGATACTCCACGATGGTTCTATCACCCAATCCATCGATTTTAGCTGCTGCTTCCATTACTTCTCTTCTAGTTACTGGATGTCGCTTGGCTAAATAAAGTTCAACAAATAGATCGTGCACTTTTTTATTAGTTAGAATATTTTTATCCCTTCGCACAGTTCTCCTGCGCCTTTTCAATTGGTAGCCTAAATTCTCTACTTCACTTCTCAGAAAGTATCCCTTTACAATACTATGGAGTTGTCCGTTGGATGAGTATTGAAACACGCGGGGAACTGACACTTCTAACTCTTCTGCTGCTTGCTTACTATTCATTAGATACATCCTCAAGATTTCGATCCATTCTTCAGGCGTTAGCTCGTCTAATTCTGGAATACGTTTCATTGCCATCCCCTTACTCCATAGTTCGCTATATATAAATAAACTTAACACATAATAATTTTCATTATAAGTTAACGAATTAAGAAAAAATAGATAATGTGGCCTACTGGGAACAATTAAAAGAAAAAAGACTCCATAAGGAGTCTTTGACATACATATGTCTTACCGTTGTCTTACACGCACTGGTTGCAAGGTTTTTTCCTTTTGACGTTCAAGCCTCTTCCTTTTAGCGTATTCCTTGATTTGTTGTTCAACCCTTTCTTCTGGACTCAGTTCAGGCTTTTTTTCCTCTTGCAGCTTGCGAATCGCACGTAATTCATCGTTCCAATCATTAAGCTTAGGAAATATACTGGTGACATTATATCCTTGTTTCTCATATCTATTTCGGATAATTTCAGATCCTTCGCGACCTTTAATTTCATCAGGTTTTTCTTTACTGTCGTTATTAAGGGCCGTTATGATGTTTTTACATTCCGGATGGTCAATCAAAAATTGCTTTAGAGCTGTATCATGCACCCCCCCTAAAGATAAAAACCCTAACTGATCAATCGGTTTGTTATGATACTTCATAAGCGAAACAAGAGAAAGGGCTTCAATAGGGGATTCCACGACCACTACAATTTTAGGTGTTGGATTTCCGGTATAATATCCATATCTTGCATCACTACCTGGATGATCAAATATCGTTTTTTTGTCAGAGATGGTTGTTCGCTTCTGCGCCCAAACAGGTTCACCGTTAGGTTTCCGTCCGACAAAGACAACATTATGATAAATAGAGTCTTCGTAAATATTACCCTTTTTAATTTCATCCAAAACCAATTGTGCATCGATTCTTCGGGTTTTAGTTAAGTAAGCAATAGCTCGACGAAACGACTCGTTGCGGTCCGGAAGTACAAATGGTACCTCATTTTTCTGATACCGTGTATTTGGATCAACGCGGCGCAGCTGTATCCCCTGCGCTTGATTCAAAAGCTCTACGGCTTCAGTAAATGTCTTCCCCTCATACTTTGTCAGAAAGTCCAGCGTGTTTCCGCCTTTTCCTGTGGATCTTTGGTTCCACATATTACCTACGAACAGAAGCCCTCCATGATCTTTAAGTCGATACTGTCCGCCGTCCTTTTCAATTAAGTAGGGGGCGACTCTACCTTCACGCAAGGCGAGTTCATTTTGATACTCTAAGTAGGAAAGTAAGTCCGTTCGTCTAGCCGCTTGAATTTGTTCCTTCGTATAGGCCATCGCACATCATTCCTCCTTAAATTTCATCTAATACATTTTTAATCTTCTTGGTTTTTTCTTCCGCCGGCTCCTGTTGTTCAGTTTCATCATCACCTGTTACTTCGGTTTCGATAACACTGAACATTTCACCCAAGATTTCACCCGTCTCAGGATCTACCTCTGGCCGATCAATTTCATCCGCCTCAATGGTAACGGCTGTTTCCTGTATCGTTTCATTCGATTCTTGTTCCATAGACATCGATTCGATTTGCTCTAAAATGCTAATGGTATCATCAGACAATTCAACATCCGGCAAATCATTCTCTGTAATTTTTGGAGATGAAGAAGCTTCTCCACCGATCAGCTTATAAAAATCTTCTTCGGTAAAATACTCCATGCCTCTATGTTTCGGCGGTATAACTTCATTACAATTCCGTTTCTTATCTCTGTAATTCTTTGCGAGCGGGTGTTCGGTAAAAGGAGTTTTATAGACCTCAAACGGATAAGATGCATTTTGAACAATGATGTTCTTGATCCGGGAATTTTTCCTAATCTCATCTGCCGTTCTTAACTTCCGAGCTTGATGCTGCGTAGAAATATTTACTTTGTCCCCGACTAAGAGCGAGTTTGTCTCAGACTGGGATCTGGTTTGAACTTCAATAGTTGTTTCACCTAGATCCTTTTCCATCTCCTGAGCAGTTTGACTATCATTCGTCCCCAGGAAAACAATGGTGTCACAGTTTTGCATAATAATAGGTGCATCCTTCTCATACGTCTTCTCTAACTGTGACTTTGCTTGAAGAACAAGTTGGACAGAGACGCCTTTAGATCGCATGACGGAAGTACGTTCAGCAAGCATAGGAACCCTTCCGATATTCGCCCATTCATTACCCAGTATCCGAACCCCTACTGGACATGTCCCTCCATTCTCATTCGCAACATCCCATAGTTGCTGTAGCAATTGAGTAAAGAAAAGTGAGGTAAGGGCTGAAAAAGTCGTATCCCCATCAGGAATAATAAGAAATAACGCCGTTTTCCTCTTTCCGATATTATCCAGTTTAAAATCTGACTGACTTGTAAGTTCTGCGATCTGACGATTAGCAAACAGAGTTAACTGAGTACCAAATCCAATCAAGATACCTGCTCTAGTTTCTGATTGTGCCATTTTGAATATTTTATATTTCATCACAGCAGGATGATTATAAGGTAAAGCATTAAATAACATGTCAAGTCTTTCTTCTTCGTTAAACGTAAGACCAATATGTAAGACATTAGGCAAGTGTTGCATGTTTTCTGGTAATTCAAATTTTACAAAAAGCATGATTGCTACCATCAATGCTTTTTCTGCTCTTGGCCAAAACGGATCTCCATTCGTATGCCCCTCACTGGTGACAATAAGGTTCGCCAATTTTTCTGCTGAGATATCATCTTTCACATAATCCAAGGCATTCCAGCGATGACTAGCTTTCATATTGACCAAGTTAAAACTATAAACCTCATACCCCTTCTCTTCAAGAGAGGCAGCAGTTGTATTGTAACTCTCACCTTTAGGATCAACGACAACCAAGCTGTATTCTTTTGGAATCCGACGATCTAGTGCTTTCTGTTTTCTTTTTCCCTCGGGTTCAAAGGGAACCATCGTGTGAAAGATTTGAGTCGTTATATAAGTATAGTCCTTCCCTACCCCTGAACCACCAAATACAATAACATTTTGGTTAAGTTCTGAATCCGGAGGGATAGTTACATATCTTTTATCTTTTGCAGATACGTATCCTAATACGACCCCAGCAGAATTGATTTCATTATGCGGGCTACCGGTAACATCTCCTTTACGCAAAATCTCCTTTAGTGTTGCCCAACGTGCAGTACCATGGCTCCCATAAGTGGAGGCATCCTGATATTTCTTCCTCATCCACAAAGAGCGAAACGTGAATAAAAAAATGAGAATTGAGATAGGTAATGACATAAATACTCTGCCGCATAATATGACATCAAATTGATTTGTTGGAATCAGCACGTTTGAATAGAGATCAAGTGGATTGAAATAATGCGCCGTCCAATATTTAAAAGCATCCAATAATTGTCCATCAGTCCAGTCAGCTTGATTGATGATCATAAAAAGAGCTATGAGCCCTCCGGCAACATATAAATGAACCAAGAAAATGCCAGCAATAACAAGACACCATTTGACAATATTTCTTCGCATAGGTACATCCTTTCATAATATTTCTGTAGCAGCCGTGTGATTCCAATCGAACCACACCATTTGAATAACGACTATCTCCCACGTTCGCGTTCTTTCTCTTCCCGCTCCGCTTCTCGTTTGATCCGCTCCATAGCCCGTCGAACAGCTCTATCCTTTTCAGCCTCCGATCGCTTAACCGCTGATTCAAGCTGCCGCAATGCAGTTTTGAATAAATTGTCAGCCATGCTAACTGTATGTCCCTTAACGGCAAACTCCCTTTCTTTATTTGTGCGCCAAGGGTACAGCAAGTCCACACCTAAAGCTCTGCTCATTTCATTAAAATCCTTCCTACTTAGAGCCACCTCTCTTCCCCAGTCCCGCGCGTTCATCACTACTTTTTCCGCACGCTTGAAGCTCTTCTCTATTTTCTCCTCCGAGATCTTCCGTCCACTTCGTCCATTCCATTCCTTAATCATCCTCATCGCTTCATCTGAACTTGCACCACAAGAAAGCAATGTCTTCGAATAATTTTCAACGATCCTCGCTTGGACATCTGGAATTTGCACCCACTGTTTGGCAGAAGTCATATTGATGGGTTCCGATTTTATTGATCGGAGCATCTCAATTTTTTCAGGATCATATTTCGCATCAAGAAGGATGCGTTCAGCTTCTTTTTCCCCCAGGGACGATTTTAAAAGAAACAATACGGAGTCGTTCAACTCTCGGTTCGCAGGATTTCTAGAAAATATAGAATTAATCTCTGTTGTCCTCAAAGCCGGCAAATCAAAATGACGAGCCATCTCTAGGTATACATCTTTGCTTAATCCTGCACGGTGAATATCTTTCAAAATTTGTTTGGCTACATCTTGATCTGTGATATCCGGCACAGACCCAGTAGAGTAACTCAGGCGACCCAACACGATTTTTGCACGTTCAGGATGCATGGCAAACTGATTGTCCTTCTCGATCTCAGCGGCTGCTCTTAGGACAGATTGGGCTATCCGATTAATCATTTCAGCCCGAGCATTCTCGACCGCCTTTTTTAACTGTTCTTCTCTATTCGAATAAGGCCTTGCCAAAATTTCGGCGGATTCTTCATAGACTTTACGATTAGGTGCGAATTGAGGCTGTTCATACATCCACTGAGCAATCTTTGTAGCTTCCGCTTTGACGGGATCACTCATGAACTTCATCATAAGGCGGCCGTGTCCGGGCAACATTTTTGACAGTCGCCGCAACATTTCGATCAGCTCTCGTTGTTGTTCCAAGTCCATCTTCGCTGTTAGCTCACTATCACGCACATGACCGGTCAATGCAAACAATTGATTTACTTCGTACTGACTTTGGCGAAACTCCCTTGCGACACGTACTGCATCCTGCAGTGTACTGACCCCCCTTTGTTTCATTAGATCACGCATCGCAGTTTTCTCCTTGCTGTAACGATCACGATCTGCTGCGTAAATATGCTGAACAAACCTCTTACGCATAGCATTCTTAACTTGAAGCGAAACTTTCCCTTTTCTCTTTTTTGGCTTTTTCTCCCACATCACAATATGAGCATGAGGATGGCCAACCTCAGCATGAAAGGCAGCTACCCAATTTAGATTACTTTCCTGCAATCCCATCTCATTCGCTGCTAATGGGAGCTGCTGCTTAATTAGTGCTTCCCAGGCTTCTCGATTTTCAAAATCCAACCTTTTAGCATCCTCACCATGTAGACTGACAATGATCCGCCAAACGATGCCATTATGTTCCTGCAAAGAGCGCTGAATCTCAGCCATGTTAATTTCTTCGTTCCCCGGCCCAAATAGTCCATGACTCCGTGGACGCTCATGTGCGTATTTCACATGATGTTCGGGAGTTTCCGGAGTTAATTCTAACGGGCTTTCGATCTCTCCTCTATCGACACCAGGGCGCGTACCTATATATCGGATATGTGCGCTATTCTTTTTTTGATTAATAGGATCGGGCTGGTAAAATTTGATATTAAAATAGAATGGTGCTTGATAAGGACGCATTGAATCATTCCTTTGAAGTTAGATACGCCGCAGCCTTTGATTCAGCCTGTTTATACAAGTTGACACTATCCCGCCCGATTTCAGCCAAGTGAAGTACATTCAGATACATCGATGTAGCTGAAGCTTTTGTATCCTTGGCGATCATTTTAGCCATACGATTGAATTGAGGGTTTATTGAATCCTCGATGACTCGACGTAGCAAACGCATTGTTGTCTCAATCCCCTCTACTGCTGCACCGTTAGAAAGCTTTAATTCAATAGCATCTCGAATAAACTCACTCCGGTTCATATTCAAAACACTAGCTTCTGCATCCAGCTTCTTGAGTAGATCTTCATCAATGTATAGCTGTATTTTCCTAAGCTGCCCCATAGTTCTTTAGATCCCTCCATATGGTAATATACTCCTATTATACTATACACTTAAAAACTTGATAATAGTAGATTTATAGAACTGTAATACATACTAAAAGGAGTATTACTTTAGACACAGGAGTACATATGTACTCCTGTGTCTATTCCTTTATTTACGCGGCTTTGCCGCGTATATGTGTTATCGACAATGGACGCATGTCCATTGTTCCTTATCCTGCCTTACATGAGTAAGGAGGTTCGCAAGGAGTTGCTCTGCCCCTCCTTGCTCATGGCCTACGGCCATGACCTCCTATCTCATGACGGTGGGGGCCCCCGCAGCTGCGCTACAAAGGCCCCCAAAAAAAGACAAGTCCAGGCCGATCATTTGAATCGGCCTGGACTCCACACATAGGCAGACAATCCACCAGATAGCAATCAAAGTAACGCTGTAAACGGGGCTGGGAAAGAGTTTCATTAGCATTTAGAAGACGTAATACATATGTAAGACATATTGTAAGACAACAGAATTAATCAGCAATTCGTCTTACTTCATGTAAGACATATGTAAGACATGATGGAATTGATAAAAAGATAGACGTTTAAGCGTCTATCTTCCGGCTCGGTCAGCTGGCATATTTTACCTCCAGGATTTCCTTTCCTACCATATAATCAACTGCTTTTTGTGCCTCCCGCGCAGCCGTCAACACCATTCGGGTATCCTTTCTGAAAACTTTTAACCAGCTATCGATATAAGCCGCGCTATTTTCAATGGTTGCCTGTTCAATTCCAGCCAGTCCGCAAAGCATCGCGGCACCGATCTCAGCAACCAATTCTTCTTTACTATATTTTTCATCTCCGAACGCCTTCCCCTTTTCCCGATTGAGCCGGTTCACGCTCCCGGTAGAATGGATGAGTTCATGATACAAAGTGCAGTAATATTCTTCCAAAACTTTGTAATCACCCATTGGGGGGACAGATACGAGATCCATAGATGGACTGTAAGAGGCTTTGCCGCTTACGTATCTAATCTCGGGACGATCGGCATAACCTTCAATTAGCTTTTCTGCTTCCTCGATCGGGTTTAACTCCGCAACGCTTTCATCCAAGACTCGTTTTGATTGTAATCCTGTGCATTGCGTATTAATTTCAAAAACCTTATACACCGTATAATATCTGTAGGTTTCTTTCTCTCCGTCTTCGTTTTCTTTCTCTCCGGTAGTGAAGAATACAACTGGTGTAGATTTCTCTCCCTTCTTCACCTTACCGCCAGCATTTGTGATTTGAAGAAATGTCGCATATTCTCCACCTGGATGAGTAAGCAATTTATTAATTCCTCTATATGGTTTCCCTGTAAACCAGTTGATTGCCTCTTGTCCTGGTTTCCAAGGTTGTTTCCATGGGATTACACCCTTTTCCAAATGTGAAATGATTTGATTGGTAACTACTTCATAGACGTTCATTTTTGCCATAGTTCTCAACCTTTCTGTGGTGGTGTTCTTACATATATATTATAACACATGTATATAGTACATGTCACTATTAATTCGAGATTCCCCTTTCGCTTTTTTCCCAGCCCCGCAAGGTCTTGTTTCAAATAAAAAAGACAAAGGTGAAATGTCACCTTTGTCTTTACCTTTATAGCCGGCTATTTTTTATTAGTAAATTCTTGGTATTCCAACCGTTCAGCTCCAAGATCATAATCTCCTCCAACTTCTCTTTGGTTGGATGGGTCAAACCGTATACCGGACTGTTTAGTTTAATTAACGGGCGCATTCCCACAATCTGGACTCGTTTAGAATTCTTGATTGTCTCCCCCTCTTCGAAGTGCCATGCAACCCAGCCTCTAGGCAATTGTCCACCTATTCGTTCTAAAAGCGTCTCAAACTCCTCATCCGTAAAAGATGGCCAAAATCTCCCGATAACCCCTTCCACACGTTTCCCTAAATAGTGCTTTGCCAACTCCATAACCCCCACTAATATAATTTCGTTACTCTTAGGTTCTCTGATCGCCGCAAACATTGAGTGCTGCGGCGATCATTTTCACCTAATATTCCTCGGGCAGTAAAAACGTTGTGCTGCTTCGATCAGCTTCCGTAATGATCCAGAATCGATCACCTTTTGCCGTAACGTAGGCTGATAATAAGCGCCCACCGTTTTCTAATGCTTCATCATTGCTTTTACTATCTTCTTCTGAAACATCTCCCCAATCTCCATTGTGGTGGCGCGTAAGTGCTCGAATCCTTTCCTCTTCGCTCACTAGATCAAAAACACCGGGAGTGGCAAACACGGCTCCCAAAGAAAATTTGCCGATAAACTTATGTAATGTCACCATTGTTCCCTCCCTTTTCTGACTTTGACTTCCTGGACTTCTTCAACTTGTTTCATCCTGGACTCCTCTTTCTGTGGTGGTTTTATCGGATGGGGCGGTCACATATGAGGTAAGTAACCGCCCGGATTTGTTATCTCAATCTCAACGTTCCATAGACATTCAACTTTTTGAATTGCATCATTCTTTGAATTTTTGACTGCGCGATAACTACTTGAGTTCTAGTCATATTCATGTACATGTAAAATCTCTCCCTTAAAGTTTTTTGTGGTGGTTTTTCTTACATCTTTATTATAACACATGTATTACATACATGCCATATGATATGTGAATTCACGCCCTCCGCTTTTTTCCCAGCCCCGCAAGGTTTTGAATACAATAAAAAAGCGCGGAGCATGATCCGCGCTTTGCCATTCATTTTCTATTTAATCGGCATCATATAGACGATAAGCGTCTTACCTAACTCTCTCACTTTATACTTATTTCCTTCGTGTTCGATAACCCCCCCTACTTTGTATTCCCGATCTTCTAGCTTGATTTGATATTCAAAAGGGGCAACAATTCCGGCTTTTCCATTATGACCTCCTTCCGTTCGCACCTTGTACTTATTCAAATTTTGTATTTTTACTTCCTCCCGCAGCTATATTTATTGCCACTCATACCAAGGTAGATTTTGGTTAATTGTACCGTTTGAATCGAGCATGATCCAGGCGCAGCCTAACAAAGAAGCATACTCTATCACCTGCATCAGATCCTCGGGCAACTTTTTATCTTCCGGATCTACGAAAATCATAAAGCCATGCTCCCCTTTTTCGTATACAACCAGTTCAATATCAAACAACTCCTGCGCTTGTGTACGCAAATATTCCACAGTTTCCTTCGAGACGTGACCTAGAGAAAGATTAAGTACCTTATTAATCGCAACGTTTTCTTGGCTAAAATACTTTTCGTACAAGCGCTGACCATTGAGATTAAAATACAGGCTCCCCTCCGGATCGATACATGTGGAGCTAGAAAAGGAGCGCCCTTTCTGATCGATCCCCTGAACTTTTTTGTTATTCCACTCGCAAACAATAATGTCACCGCAACGCAGTACCATAGTATGTACCTCCTCCTTTTTTTTACTTTGCTGGCGCAAATATGATAAATTTTTTTTCGTAGCCATATATAACCTCCTGAACGGGAAAAGGTTTAAACCCTCTCCCGCTGGATTGGATTATCGATGGTGATCCACACTCCATCTTTTTCATAACCAACAAGTTGGGACGGTTGGAGTGAGTGAAGCAACAGTTCTCCCTCTTTCTCATATTGAATGCATGGAATGTGATTGAACCCATTCCATACAGTCATTCCTTCCAAATTCTCAAATTGTGATGCAAAGCCCTGAGCATCGACATTCACCGGGATCTGGAAGCGCACACGCACACCTTTATGTGTTTCTAGCCAAGCATAGTCCGGCGTGATTAAATGCGGGCGATGATTCTTGTCTAGGAGATTTTCCAGCATTCGATCGAGAGCGATACAGATGATCTCAACCCCTGTAAAATAGGTCGAGTCAGCACCTTTTTCATCGATTAGATCATGATCTTTGACAAATCCTCTAGAAAACACCCGCAGATACCTCGGATAGTCTTGGATGCAAAAATAGCGATCGCCACGCGATGTTTTTACTTTCGCATACGGGCCGCCCAGCAATTGCACCCGATCCATAGCTTGTTCGATTTGCCGTTTAGCCTTCAGAAGATATGGATATTCTTGAATCACTGAATCCCGTACATCTTGTCCGCCAAACAGTTTCAATCTTGCGATTTCCTCATGAAATGAACGTTTGGCACTTTCTTCGTCCTTATGCTTTCCAATCCATCCTACCGGATACTCCTTGCCATCAGGTTGACGCAAACGATAGTTACCTTTGCCTTCTCCGGTTGCCTTTGGATCAGAATATGCCTTCCATTCCGGCATAGACAAAAATTCGCCAAGCGTTAACTCCCACGGCTCCCGAGATAAGTCGGAAAAATCACCTATAAAAGCTTCACCGTTGAAGATGTCAAATTCGATTTGCAACACTACCAGACTCCTTTCATGCAACAAATCACCTTTCTTATGTTTATATTATAACACATGTATATAATACATGCTATATTAATTTAGAAATAATTACACTATTTTACCCTCTCTTTATCCCAGCCCCGTTCTTTCTTGTGCTGTTTGCGCAGTTTCTGACTACAGGGTGGTTTGCCAATAATCGCTCTGGTTGCATTTCGTCTTTTGCTTCGGAACGCAAAGGAGGATAAGAAGGTCAATGGAATCCAACGGGACTTAGGCGGCCTGTAAGGGCGTCTTAGTCCCGTGGAGTCGCTTGACATTCCCGACTGGCGAGCTGGGGGATTAAAAAAGGTTTTGAATAAAAATCAGTGAAATGCGCTTGCACTACAAATTCCGTCTTACATCAAAGAACACCACAATCAAGAAGCAAAGAAAAAAATAGATTCATAGGGTATAGAATCTTTGAAAAAGGGAACAATAATACTAGAGTCAAGAAAGAAGAAAATAAAAAAAATGATTGGCAGCGATCACCAATCATTAAGTATCTGAGCTGAGTAATTCTCTTCACCATCAACGTCTATAGGTCCAATATGATCAACATATTCCCAATTACATCCTGGATACCGCTCATAAAATTCCCAATCATCACGAACAACAGACGTTTTGATCACTTTTAATTCAACCCGGAAAACACGATAGGGACTCATCGCACTAAACAAAAAACTTTCATCTGTCTCCTGAAGCAGACAGATAGAAGAATAATTCCAATTCAATTTCAATAGGTCAATCACATACTCAATATCATCCATAGTAAAAAACAGCTCCCCCTAAAGCAGCAAAAGCCACTAATCTAAACGTCTTACATAACTACTTACATAATGTCTTACAAACTAGATACCACTTTGGATTAGTGAAATAATGCTGTTTCTTCACCACGCATCCAAGCCTCGTCACACAGAACAAAGGTTCGGTAACGCTCATCGTAAGTAAAAAAATATTCGACACCATTAGCCAGCCGAACTGCGAAATTTCCGCCAGAATTTATAAAGCTCGTAAACTCGCTATAACCGGCATATTCCAAGTAATCACGAAAGCCTTGAAAACTTTTAGTGAATGCCGGGGATCGGAAAATAACTTGATCTCCAGCCATTGCTTTCAGCACATCAATCTTCTCAACGGCTACTACCTTTTCCCCGATATTCCCGACACCGACTGCCTTAACAACAAAATGAGTTTTGGTTTCTTCGAGGATCTCGCAATAAAGCTTGTCATAATCCGTCACTCGAACACCATATTTAAAAGGAACATACACCCTTGGTATCATCTGAAGTGAATCATTTTGAGACATAAAGAAATCCTCCTACGTATACCTCCGCACAATGTTTGTCGTCCATTGTGCGGAGTCTTCACTAAAAATTTAAGATGCAATCATCATATCCCGAAGCGTCCTAGCTGCAACCGCAGCTTTGTAAATCTTCATATCGCTGGGATCTGCGCAACCGTATTGCACTTTGGAGATCACCTGATTCAGTATTCTTGCCTGATCTCTCAACTCATCAGCCTGGGCGTAGTCGCCTTCATCAATGAGATCACAGGCTTTAGATTCAAGCCGGTTCACCCAGCGTTCTGCCTGCTCCATTTCAGTAAATTGGCTCATCTGCTTTCTCCCTTCCTTTAATCTACCTTATTATAACACATGTATATGCTACATGCAATATTAAAACGACCAGACAATGGTCTAGCCGCTCCGTTTATTAAAAAATGAATGCCCCTTGCCCTTCTTCCTCCTCGATAGGATAAAGCTCATTCGATGATTCGCAAGGCGACGAATGATCACGTTTACTCAGACGGATATATTCATTTTCCATCAATGAAATAGCCACTTCAGCACCAAAGGAACTCACAACATCACCATCGATGCTTTGCCCGAGCAACTTCACACGATCACTCTCGCCCATATATTCAGGGAAACTGTAGAAGTCCGGAATATTGAGAAGTTTCATGATCTCATCGGAACGAAACATTCTCCAAAGATCGCCTTCCGGGTGCTTCAAATAACTCGATGTCACTTGAACTTTTCCGTAAGAGAAGGGAAACGCTGAAACCTTAATGCTATCGAGAGTAACTAGGGTATGATTTTTCTCGGCCTTAAAGTTATTACTTCCCGATTTGTTCAGCAAACCTTCCATGGTCGTCCCTTTAATGGGCTTCCAATCTCCATTGATCCAGTCTTTCCCTAAGAGCATACTTAACTTTTTCCGCCGATGTAGCGGGATTTTAGGTAAGGTTGGCCAATGAAAGTTTGTACGATCTCGGAAGAAAACCGCATAACCCCTTACTCTCGATGCCACAGATCCAACATCATAAGCATCAATCACTTTCTCGAAGCCATACGGGAAAAAGGTTTTTAACAGACGTTTTAAATGAGAGTATGAGTCACTTTTGAAATATTGGGGAACTTGCTCGATCATAACAGCTCTGGCTCCACTTGCTAAAACGAGACGCGCATAGTGCGGCCCATGCCCTTCTGTTATTCCCCCGTTTTGATTACCTAAAGCGGAGAAATTAACGCATTGTGGACTTAACCAACAAACATCAGCTGCCGGCACATAATCAGGATGTTTATGTTTGATATCCCCTAAGTAAACACACCCATCATCGAAATTATGCCGATAGGCATCAATCGCCGTAGGCCAGATATCAACGCCTCCAACCGCCTCGTACAACCCGGTGCTTACGAGAGCAGCAGTCGCCATACCTCCACCAGCCGGAGCTGAATACAACCGCAATTTCCTTAATTCTGATCCTTGCAAGAGCGGCTGATTGACGAGAAATAAATCAAATGAGTAGATTGGACGAATGACAATCATCCCGTCACTCACAAGCAAATCAAGACGACAGCGCTCACGGAATATAAGTGTCACATTCCGGTTACATGCTTCAAACAACGGACGTTCCGATTTCCAACTCGGACGCTTGCGTTTACTAATAATTTTTGCTTTATTGTTACTCCGCTTTATAATGATCATCTTTTCCTGATAGATTTCCTGCACCCCGTCCCCTACTGTAAAGCCCGCGGCTTCTAGCACGGTTGGCTCGATCCAAATCCTAGTGTTCCCCCGATGGGAGCCGGTCATTATATTACGGATCAATTTCACTGTACTCATAAAAAACCTCACTTTCTGCTGGGCTGGGAAAAAGTAACGAGTAAACCTTAGTTACAGTAATATTATAACACTTGTATAATATACATGTAAATAAATTGATTGGGCTGAATCCCTTGATTTTATTGATGTTTTTGCATTTCTGCATTATAATAATAGAGTAGAAAAAAGGAGATGAATCAAATGTCTAAGGTCATTCCTTTTCCGAAACAAAACTCTGCTTTTGAAGTAGCCCAACAAAATCTGGAGAATAGATTGGGCGTTTCTCTTTTTGACTATCTTGGGTTTATAGGAGATCCAGAAGAAACAGAAAAAGCAGTTGCAAAATCCATGCAGCGTGAGACATTGAAATTACATACCCAGCTCATTTACAAATAGATCAATGTGCGCGAACTGCACCTGAAAGGGTATGGTTTGTTTTTTGAGGGGATGAGTCAATGACAAAGTTTCAACGCGGCGACGTTTTTTTAGTGGACGTGCCTAAGATGGACAAGTTTCCAAAAGGATCACCTAGACCATCGTATGTACTCCAAGGTAAGCATCATTTCGTAATGCTTCACGGGAGCGATGAATTTTCCGTTCCACCACGATCCGTGCTGGCAATGCCGATCACATCGTTAGAAAACGCATTGGCCAAAGGACAACGGATAGCCCCATCTTACGTAGAGCTTGATAAACAGAGGCACCCATTTTTAGATCATGACTCTTACATAAGCACTCATCAAACCATGCCATTAAGTAGGCTTTGGCTACATACACCAACGGGAAAAATACATCCGGATAAGATGTTTGAAGTTGTACCTCTGTCAATAGAGTAGACACAAAGAATCGAGAAAATTATGCGGCAGATCGGTACATA
>NZ_JBBOXH010000003.1:0-85817 GCF_038007545.1 Bacillus sp. FSL K6-6540 | reverse complement strand
ACGTAACAAAAATCGCTATTTCTGATGAAGATGACAATTACGTTTATATTGGTCAAGATGTTGATCCAGATACGGGTGATTCTCCAATCGACAAAGAACCAAGGGTTTTAAAAGATCCTTGTAATACTCTTGCTACTTGGACTGAAATCACTTCTTCTAATCTAACCTTCTATATTGAAAATGGAGTGCCAGGTGGTACAATGACAAGTTCCCCGAACGTATTAAAACCTTCAAGTTTCGGTAACAAAGTTGAGGGCAAATGGCATGGTCCAGTTAGACAACAATGGCTTCCTGCAAGCTATAAAGACTTCCGGGTTCGAGCCAGAATGAAAATTGTATCCTACTATCCTCGAGCTATGGGAAAAATTGAAGTTTACTTACTAGACTCTAACGGAAAACGTATCGGAAAACTTATGCTTAAAGATTTAGGGTCTACTGGTGAAATAACTATGGCTCAAGTTCAAGTTGGTTACGATTCAAACGGGGTTCATCACGAAATTTATGCTTCAAATGGATCCGTTAAGAAAAAGAAGAAAACCACTAAAACCATCAAAGTAAAAAATGGTACGAAAAAAGTGAAGGTTAAAGGAAAAACCGTTACACAACAACAATGGAAAACCATCAAATTGGATGTTGATAATAGCACAAGTACTTTCACTGATTTCTATGGTTACCTTCAGATGACTAAGATCGGAAACAAATATACAGCTGAGATTATGAAATTAGATGAGAATTGTAATCCGGCTTGGTCTAAGCCAATTAAAAAGACTTGGACAGATACAAAAAATACTTTTGGTGATGCTCTAGCTGGAGTCGCATTCTATACAGCCAAATACGATATTAAGGAAGACAAAGTAGATCCAGCTGTTTCATATAAAAATGACTACCTTGCTCTTTGTGATATTGAAGTATGGAACATTATTGATGGAGGAAATTCATCATCCTCAAAACCTGCAGTAATTGCTCGTGCAGGAGATGAAATAAAGATTAATAGCGAAGACAGAACAGTCTATAAAAACGGTGACTTGTTTATGGAAAACTTTTATATCGGTAGTAAATTCTTCGATATGGACGGTGGAGTTCCTAAATCTTTCGCCTTCGAACCTAATTTAGATGACGCAGAATGGTATATGGAATATACCCCAACAACTTTATAAAGAGGTGATAGCTAATGTATACAATCCTGGATCCGGATCTTAAAGTTTGTGGAATCCTTGATTTAGAAGGAAACCTTGGTTGTAAATTCTACAACGACTTGAGATCAACAAAGATTGCCGATGATCAAGGTAAAGTATGGTTAGATACTTTACAACTTTCTGTACCCTATGGGTTTCCTCAAACAGATATGATGACATCAGGCTATCACCTTCTTGTTGAGGGTAATGACGGTTATCATTACTGCTATCGAATTTATAATTGGCAAGATGAAGCCGTAGGTCCTGTTCATGTCAAAACAGTTCAGGCATACAACCTTGCTATATGGGATTTTAACCATAAAATCGTTCCGGCGAAGACATTCAGTAATGCTAATAGTACTGATGCATTTTCTTATATCCTTCAAGGAACAGGATGGCAAATAGGAACAGATAACTTTTTTGGTGGAGACAAATCTTTAGAAATCGGTTCAGGAAACAATGCTCAGTATTGGTTAGATCAATTAATTAGCCAATATGAAGTAGAAGTTCGAGCTTATGTTCAAGTTTATAACGGCCAGGTTGTAAATAAACTCATTGATATTGTTCCTGAATTAGGAGAATCAAACGGCCGTAGATTAGAGTACTCTCATGACTTAACAGGGATTACTCGTACCGGTGATGATACTCAATTGTATACCCTCCTCCATGTGTATGGTGGAAATGATAAGAACGGAAATCCCACTACAATCTCTTCTGTTAACGGTGGTAAGGATTATGTTGTTGATGATGAAGCAAACGATTTATATAACAATGGAGGTCCTTACCTGGAAGGATATATTACAAACGATCAAATCCTCAACCCAAGTGGTTTGCTTGATTGGGGTAAAAAACAATTAGCAAACTATAATCACCCCAAATATACCTACAATGTTTCTGTAGCCCACCTTGATTATGAAGTCTCCCTCGGAGATCATATCCGTGTTGTCGATTACTCTATGCAACCAGAATTAACCTTATCAGCAAGGGTGATCCAATATGACGAATCGAAAGCAAATCCTGAAAATACTCAAGTCGTTATTGGCGAATATGTTGAAATTGCAGTTGTAACTCCAGCAGAAATTTGGGCGCTGCGCGCGCAAGCTTCCCAGGCTCAACAAGCTGCTGAAGAAGCAAAATCATATAAAGTAGAGTACTTCACTCCAGATGGTACTGATTTTGCTGATGGAACTAGCACAAAAAGAATCATTATTAGAGTCTATTCAGGAATGAAGGAAGTTACTACTTCAATTGATGATAGTAGTTACGTATGGCAAAAAATCAACCCTGATGGATCCCATGACTTAGAATGGGAAAGTTCAATGGTTGGAGTTGGAAACGTAATCACTGTAGGAAGTGAAGTTGCTGGAAGTACTATTAGATGCCTAGTGAATGGTGGGATCTCAAGCCCTATTCTCTTTGCTTCTGAAGAAGATGCAGCTTATTTTGCTACTCTTCCCCTAACGAACAATAGTAGTGATGTTAATAAACGAGTAGCTCAATATGCACAAGTGGATGCTATCAACGGAAATATTTATTGGTCTCAGGAATACTCTGGGCCGAAAAAATCACAGTATGGTGGATGGCAATCTTACAACATAACAAGGACATCAATTGATGGAACATACAAAGATCAGATGTGGGTTATTGGTGGAGGTCATGGATCTCAATTTGGAATTGAACATGTTGGCAGTGACATTTACATTTGGTCAGCAATTATCGATACAAAAAGATCAACATTAAATGGCACTCACTACTGGGGTATTGCCAGATTTAAATACATTCCAAATAAGGTTATTCAATTTGGTGACTCTAATTTGCAATTCTACATGATTGGTTCCTCTACAAAGTACCACCGTATTAACTATGATGAAAAAAATCAATATATTTTCGCAAGCACTGGTGAAGTAGACTTCTATGTTTGTAAGAGATCAGATATTGAAAGAGACAAGTGGAAGCCAATCTATACAATGTCTGGTGACGATGTTGGATTTGATGGTAAAACTCAAACCTTCCAATCATCTGCCCTTGATTTTCCTTATGCTTACTTCTGTGCTGGTGATGTAAACGGTGAAGATCCAAGAATTATGTACTGCTGCGATATTCGTTCAAAATCGTTAGTCTATAGCATTAACTATACTTTCGATAAAGGAACAATTAATCAAATAGGTGAGTACGATGAACCGGAGTGTATCAGTTACTACTACGATACAGACGGTAAGAAATGGGTTATTCAAGGTTTTTCATGGGGAAATGAAGATACTTATGAGACTCAACGAACTAATCAATTGTATAGATTAAACGAGCATAAACGAGGTGAAGAGTCTTGATAATGGGAAGTGTTGATATTGCTTTTACAAATTCTTCTCAGGTTGCTCAGAATGCTCAAACCATTGCAACAACCACTCAAGAAAACCTCAATGAAGTTAAAAACAATATCGTTTATAAAATAGATATTTTATCTACGAACGGTACCTCTTTCAAGAATGGATTAATAGATACCACCCTCGTCGCTGTTGCATTCAAAGGCAAGGACAACATTACAAGCAGTTTGCCTTCTTCGGCATTTATTTGGACGAAAACAAATGCTGATGGTACACCTGATGACGAGTGGAATCAAGCTCATGTCGGAGTTGGGAATACCATAACGATCACATCTGAAGATGTATATAGTCGAGCAACATTTCAGTGTGATCTAGATATAGAAGATGAAGTGTAGTAAGGAGCGAAAGTTTTATGGCTATCGTAGCAAGTGGTCAAACAACTATTATGGATATGAATGATGCAATTATTTCAGGTACAGCCCCCACCTCCCCCACTGTCGGTACCCTCTGGATCGATTCCTCTGTCTCTCCAAACGTTTTAAAAAGTTGGAATGGTTCATCTTGGGTAATTCAATCCTTAGCATTATCAGGATTAGATCCAGCTGCCAATACAACTTTGACAAATACAACTAAGACAGCTAATGAGGCAAAATCTACAGCTGATTCTGCCAAATCAACGGCTGATGCAGCCAAAACAGCTGCGACAACAGCTCAAACTACAGCTAATGGGAAAAACAAAGCTTTCCGGCAATCTACCCAACCAACTGGAACATTAACTGCAGGCGACTTATGGTTTGACACAGCTAACGGAAATAGAGTTAGCATTTACGATGGTTCGAAGTGGGTTTTATCACAGTTTGGAAATGCTGCAGTTGATAATTTAGATGCTGGTTCAATTACTACAGGTACTCTAAAAGCAATTGATATTTCAGCTTCATTTGTTGATTCAAACGGTCAGGTGAATGGCACTTATTTTGATGGTGATGAATTTAGATTTATGAAATTTAAGTCTGGTGTTAGTAACCCAGATTTAAAGAACCCGAACACTTCAGATATTGAACAACTATCGAAAATATTTGTTGATGGGTTTGCTTATGCGACAAGTACTTCTGCTTATGGGCTAGGCGCTTCTGGGCTCTTTTACGAAGGAGTTGGAGAAGAAAATATAGGTGCATGGTCGATTGGTTCTAGCGCGGCAGGGTCAATGACCGTAGTTTCTGATTCTAATATTGATATTGAAGTTGGATCGGGCCAAACCATTTCTTTATATGGAAATGTCTTTCTCGGTGGTGACTTGAACGCTAACAATCACAATCTCAATAACGTCAACCATATTACAATCAATGACGCAGGTGGTGGCGAAGGCATTGAATGGCTTGGCGGTAACGGATGGAAAATCGTTGAGTCTGATAACAACCTATCTAATGTTTCAGCCGGAGCTTTACAGATTGCAAGTGGTGGTCAAAGAAGAATGTCTATTTCCACAGCTGGTAATGTGTATCTTTCCGGAACTACCTTCAAAGGAGAGTCTGGTGGGACTACTCATTTCGCTAGTCAAGGTACAGCAAGACTGGTAAGTGATGGCGGTGCCGAATTCCTAGTCGGATCAGATGGTACAGGTTCACGTGTTTGGTCAATGGATATTTACAATAGAACCTATAGTTCGTCTCCAAACTTATATATCACAGGTGCTGGGACCCTAGGGAGAAGTACATCGGCTCGAAAATATAAATTATTAGAAGAACCGATTTCCGAAGAACTTCCTTACAATATCTTAAAACTTAACCCAAAAACTTGGTTTGATAAATCGGCTGTAGAGCAATTTGCTTCAGCAATTGAGAGAAGTGAAGATCTCACTGATTCAGATATTCCTTACCTTGAAAGAATAGGCGGATTAATTGCTGAAGATGTTGAGGATGCTGGATTATCCTTATTTGTTCACTATAGTAATCCAGATGAAAATGGCCACCGTGAAGTTGAAGGTTTAATGTATGACAGACTATGGGTTTTGCTAATTCCGTTGGTTAGAGAACTTTTTAACCGAGTTGAAACACTTGAAGAAAAACTTAAAAGGAGATAAAAGCATATATGATAACACGAATTGAACAACAAATGCTTGATGAAGGTATCTCTTCTTTTACTCAATATGATATGAACACCTTGATTGTAAGAATTGCTGATAAACTCGGGAAGCTCCCATATGAAATTACGGAGGATGTAATACTTCAACATCATAAAAATTTAAAAAATGATCTTCTTTCAGAGGCTTGTGAAGAAGAAATTATTAAGGGTTTCACGGCATCAAATGGCCATGCTTATAGGACTAATCGGGACGATCAAGTTAATATGATTGGCCAGAAGGACATTTTAGATGACACCAATACTGATGAACCAATTAAATGGAAAACAGAAGATGCCGGTTGGATAGATCATACAAAAGATGAATGGCTTCAGGTGTACAAAGAAGCTTTTGATTTTAAAAAGTCCACCCTTCTTAAATACGCTACATTAAAAGACCGAGTAAATAATGCAACGACACATGACGAAATCCTAAAGATAGCCATTTGAATAAAACTGAATCTTCAGAATACAAGGAGAGAATATAATGAATGTAAACCCCATTGAATTACACCAGCTGATCATTGAGGATTTGAAACAACAAAATTCTATTCTATCAGAACAAAGATCAACTCAAGTAGCTATTAATAAACTGGCCCTAAAAAGAATTGAGGAATTACAAGGGACGGTTGCTCAACTCGAACTGAAAGTAAAGAACCTTGAAGAAGAATTAGGCAAATCAAACAAAAAGTAAGGCACTCATTATTGAGTGTCTCTTTTTTATGGAGGAAAACAGATGGAGCAAAAAGATTATGAAAGAATTGCTACATTAGAAACCCAATTAGAAACGCTTTCTAAGGGACTTGAGAGAATTGAAACGAAGTTAGATGCTTACTCAACGAACTTTATTACAAGGCTTGAAGCAGACATTCATTTCAAAAATCTCGAAAAAGAAATTGATGAAATCAAACAAAATAAACGAGCTAATAGCGCATTAATAGTCAGTTGTTTATCAGTTATCCTCTCGACTGTTTTTGCGTTAATAAACTTAATTGGAGGTAAGTAAAAAGATGAATTTCCTAAATGATCTTGATTGGTGGAAACACCTTGCAACTAATGTTGGAGGTGTTTTAACAGCAATTCTCGGATTTTTAAGCATCTTAAATCTCCACTTTGATTGGTTTAGCCCAGGATCTATTGATGCGTTTACAGCAATCATCGTGGCTATTGGAACCCTATTTGTTGGTTCATTCTCGACCGTTGTAAACACTTACCTGACTAAACGTAGTAAAGAGAAAGCAAAGCAGGTTGCTTATAAATACGATACAGAATTAGTTGAAAAAACAGCGAAAAAATCTAACTAAAGAGGCGATTAAATTGAATAAACTAATTAAAACCGTTAGTGCGCTAGCTCTTTCTTTAGGGCTAGCTTTTTCTTTTGTTGCTCCTAGTTATGCGTCTTCCCTTCCATCTGTTGACTTCATTGATGTATCACATCACAATGCTGAAAATGGGTTGCCTCTATCATTTTATCAAACAATCAAGGGATCCGGAGTGCAAGGTGTAGTTGTTAAAGTTTCTGAAGGAAGCTATTACGTTGATCCTGCTGCATCCGTTAATATTGCCAATGCTCGTCAAGCAGGTATGATTGTCAACGCTTATCACTTTGCTCGTTATACAAGCAATTTCGAAGCGAAGAAAGAAGCGATTTGGTTTGATAAAAAGCTTCAGTTGGTTGGGTTTGATAAGAAAAAAGATGGCTATGTAACCATTGATGTTGAAGCATCCGGTCTTGGTACAGCTTCACAAGTAACTGAGTACACCAATACTTTCATCAAACAAATGAAAGCTCTTGGTTATAGCCGTGTAGATTTGTATACCGGGTCTTACTACTACAATGGGCAGCTGATTCCTAGCAAACTCGTAGTAAATAAACCTTGGTTGGCTTCTTACCCAGCAAATCCAGTAAAGAACAAACCTACTGCCAAATTCACAAATGGAAAAGGTGCTTGGCAATGGGCTTCTGATTATAAATTCATCGGTATGTCTAGATACGGTAATTTTGACGTTTCAGAAGATTACGCAGGTAAGTACACAAAGAAAACGTCATCTACCCAAGTAGTTACAAAAGGGGTTGGAACCATTAAGATTGTTTCTTTAGTAGATTACATGAAATCTAAAGGAATGAATTCTTCTTTTTCTAACCGTTCGAAACTAGCTGCAGCTTATGGAATTGCAAATTACTCAGGAACTCAAGCTCAAAATCTTGCTCTTTTAGAGAAGATTAAAACTGGAACCCCAGTAGCAAAATCAAACACTTCTAACAGTAAACTAACAACATCAACTCCTAAATCTTCTTCTTCATCTTCTAAGACAACAACTTATAAAGTTAAGTCTGGAGATACTCTTTCAGAAATCGCTGTGAAGTATAAAACTTCTGTATCTAAACTCGTGTCTCTCAACAAAATCAAGAACCCTAATAAGCTTTATATTGGCCAGAAACTAAAAGTGCCGACTAAAGCTTCCGTGGCTAAGAAAGCTGTATCTAAAACTTACTACACAGTGAAAAAAGGAGATAGTGTTTCTAAGATTGCTGTTAAATACAAAACCACTGTTTCTAAAATCAAAAGTCTAAACAAACTTAAAAACCCGAACAAGATCTATGTTGGCCAAAAACTTCGGGTTGGGTAATCAATCTGGCTCCTACTTTTTGTAGGAGTCCTTTTTTTATTATAGTCCCCTCCCCTGGATCATCAAACAGACATAAAATTTCAATTTTATAATAAGGAGTCGGTCAAATGGCTAAAAGAAATGCGATTTATAGCGATGAATTATATGCTCAAGTTAATCGAGAAAATAAGGACCTCCTTGATGATTACATATTGGAAATGAAATCACGGAGAAAAAGTGAAAAGACCATTTATCAGTATACGGCTGATATTAAGATGTTTTATTGCTGGGCCGTAAAGAATCTAGGTAATAAATCGATCTTAAAAATGAAGAAACGTGATTTTCGTAGGTTCTTTCTCGAGCTTCAAGATTCAGGTACATCAGCTGCACGAATAAACCGTGTTCAATGTTCTCTTAGAAATATGCTTGAATTCGCAACGGAAGATGAAGACGAATATGATTATGAGATTAACGCCATGAGAAGCATTAAAGGCCTTCAAAAAGAGGAAGTTCGAGAAATCTTCTTCCTTACAGATGAACAAATAAGGCTAATCGTTGATTATCTATTGGAGAAAGGTAAATATCAGAAGGCCCTTTATTTGACTCTATCCTATGAATCAGCTGGACGGAGAAATGAAGTATACCAAGTTAAAAAGCACGGATTCCTTGAGAACTCTAAAACAAATGAGGTTGTTGGAAAACGAGGTAAAAAATTTAAACTCTTATATTTCTCAAAGTCTAAAGAGATTGCACGACTTTACTTTGACCAGCGTGGAGAAGATGATATTGACTCCCTTTGGATTGTTGGGAAAGGAGAAAGTAAACGACCTGCCACATATGAAACCCTCTATAATTGGACCGTAAGCTTCAGATCAATTCTTGAAGAATTAACTGGAGAGTATATTGCTTTTAACCCCCACAGCTTTAGGCACTCAGCCCTCACTAACTACCATGATGGTAACCACTATGTCCTTAAAGAATTAGGAAAAGACAAATTTGATTTAAAGGTCCTTAAAACTCTAGCAAACCATACGAGCGTTGAGACAACAGAGGGTTACCTTCCTGACCGTGATCAAGAAATTCTTGAAGAAGCTTTCGGAATTTAAGAAATAAGTCGCAGGTCCAAATTATCATTTTAAGGATTAATTCTTCATGACCACCCCTTCTTAATTTTCCCATGGTAATATTTTGATATTAAACTATTAAGAAAGGATATGGTCATGAAGGTATTTGAAGCGAAAACACTTCTTTCAGAATCAGAAAATCGAGCAAAAGAATACAAAGAATTAAAAGGTAAAATGGTCAAATTAAAGAAAGCCTTCAAAGCTGTCGCCGATTTAGATGATAGCGAGTTTTCAGGTAAAGGTGCAGATAATATCAAATCATTTTATGAAGATCAAGCCGGCATTGCTGATCAATGGATTGATCTGATTGAAATGAAAATTGCTTTCTTAACAAGCATTCCCAGTATTTTAGAAGACGCTAACTTATCTGATGCATACATAGAAGAATCCTACTTAGAACATGAGTTGGCTAATGCTATATCCAAATCAAGTGCAATCATGTCTGAACAGAAAAAGGCGATCAAAGACATCTTAAATGATATACACGACATCCTTCCCCTAGATGTTTTTTCAACAGAAGACTTTAAAGATGAATTATCTTCTGCTGATAAAGAACGAAAAAACACAGTCAAGAAAATAAGTGAAGTCGATGAAAATTTAACATCTGAATATGCTCTATCTGAAGCCAATGAACAAATGATTCAGGCAGATTACCAAGCCTTAATTGGTGCAACATCAAAAGGTAAAAGTGCTTCCCCCATCTATTATGATGCTAAAGCTTATAGAGACAGTGAAGTCCACAAGATGGCTGAGGATGTAAAAAAACAATCAACTGATTATATCTCCTTTAAAGATCAGCAGGCTGAGCAAAGAAGGATTGCAAAAGAACAGGAAGAGCTTGCAAATCGCCCATGGTACGAAAAGACGTGGGATGTTGTTTGTAATTTTACAGGAGAAGTCTCTGGATATTATGATTATAAAAGGGCTGCCGATGGAGTTGACCCTGTAACTGGTGAAAAGCTCACTGAGGGGCAACGGGTGGCAGCTGGCGCAATGGCTGCTGCGGGTTATGTTCCTATTGTGGGATGGGCCGGTAAATTAGGGAAAGGTGTAAAAGCTGTTTATTCAACAGGAAAAGCTATCTCTAAAGCCGAAAAAGCCCTCGAAGTATATAAAACACCTAAAACATTCTATGCTCTTCAAAACTCAAGTAAAGGGCTTTACGGACTTGCTTCAGCGAATGGCTTCAGTGAAGCTATAACCGGCCGAGACATGTTTGGGAATAAAATATCTGATGAACAACGACAGAATAGTCTTAATCAGGCTCTAGGTGTTCTTGGTGGATTTGGGCTGCGTGGGGTGAACAAAAAGTTAAATGCAACAAATCCTAGTGTTCCTAAAAGACCATCCTGGCGACAATCTGAAAAAGATGTTGGAAAAGATTATCCTGATTATAGTGAACAAAAGTCATTTATAAATGGCAAAGAGGTCCCTTATGGAAAGAAAGGAAGTTCCCGCCCAGACTTTTATAAAGATGGGCATAGTATAGAGGTTAAAAACTATAAGATTACTACGTCCAGTGGAAGAAGTAGATTAGTAAACAATGTTTCTAAACAAGTCGAAAAACGTCTGACTGACCTTCCGGGTAATACTAAACAAACAATAATCATAGATATTAGGGGACAATCAGTTTCTGAAGAAATAATGGACGATTTATATGATAAAATTATGAAAAAGACTAATGGGAAAGCAGATATTAAATTCAAAACCAATTAGAGGTGAACACGATGGCTGTTGGGTTTAAGGTTAAATATTATTGGTATCAGGTTGGACATGGAGACTTCCTCCATTCATTTTTTTCAACTGTGAGCTACCATTTAGAAGAACACGGTTGGGGATCAAAATATCCTCATTTATTAAATGAACTTTATCAAGGAAAGCTTGAAACCAAAAACATTGAAGCTGCCCTTGAAGAGTTAAAAGATATTAAAGAAAGATTGAAAGAATACAGCCCTTCACAAGTTATTTGGGACATTGAAGACATTAATAAACGTCCACCTTGGGGAGATAATATAAGTGATGAAATAACCGATTTATCAAATTATTTTGTTACGAGTGATGGAGAAGATTTTATAAATCTTTTAAAGAGTGCCCTTGAAAAAGGCTTAAAAACGAAATCAGAAGTTCTTATTGATAGTATATGAACAGGGAAAGCACCATCTGTTCTCGCCATATTACACGAAAAAAAGCAGGCCTTTAAAGGTCTGCTTTTTCATTTGATCTGAAAAAGGGTTACTTTTCAGAAGAGTTACCAAAAGGAATTCTTAAAACAATGCCCATAATAATAATTGCAATTAGTCCAATAATATTAACTATTGTTGAAATAGATTCATTATCTACGAAAATATTAATAATAAATGAGCCTGCAACGATCAATAGTATCAAAAAATACAAAATTTTTTTCATAAACACACTCCTATTTTTTAAAAAATATGTTATTATTTTCATCGGAAAATAATTCTACAAAAATATTGTAAAGGAGTTTTATCGTGAAGAAAAGCATTAAACAATTGGTCATTGTAATCTGTTTCTCTCTAATTTTCACCACTATAACAATACCAATAGCTAACGCTAAAGAAAATTCTAATGAAGTTTCTTCTGAGCAAGTTAATGTAGAAGCTCAGAACATGAAAAGAACTCTCGAACCCCTATTAGAATTAATTGATCAAATGCCAGAGGATGTTGCTGAACAAGGAATAAACTCCGGTGTTGAATGGTTAAACATACATAAAGGTAACGAATTTGATGGTTATGAATTTGTTGCTGATGGAGAAAAACTGACTGCTGTTAAAACCGTACAGGATAATATCGGACCCTTTATAGTATTGAATACATGGAGTTGCATTTCTAGTGCTGCTAAAGCTATAGCAGTAAATGCTATCCCATGGGCAAAGATCTTAAAGGTTAAAAAAGCCGCAAAATTAATGGGCGGACTAAATTCCATGACAAAAACAATTATCAGAGCTTATAAACATCAAAGAAACCTAGGACTTTCTAGAACAAATGCTATAAAAAAAGCCGTAAAAGTCTCTACTAAAGCACTACCAGCTGAAACTCAAAAAGCCGTACTAGAATTCTTTAGCTTAGGTGACGTTGTTAATAATTGTTTCTAATTGTTTAAACAACAGAAATACAAGCAGGTATTACTCTGCTTGTATTTTTTGATTATGTAATTTTTAATAACGGATGCCAGTAAGACATAACTTCAAATGCTCAATTAGCAATCTCAGCATCCAATGTTCCTCCAGACTAGTTATATGTATGTA
Source organism: Bacillus sp. FSL K6-6540 (assembly GCF_038007545.1). Taxonomy (NCBI): domain Bacteria; kingdom Bacillati; phylum Bacillota; class Bacilli; order Caryophanales; family Bacillaceae; genus Bacillus; species Bacillus sp. FSL K6-6540. The sequence goes on along the minus strand of NZ_JBBOXH010000003.1, from coordinate 73,203 downwards.
AAGCAAAAGGACCCCTATGGGTCCCTATTAATTTTTGAATCTGTTTAAGATCATATCGTGTTTTCCAACCTGACCAGAAAGATATTCGATGTCTTTCGTTATATCAGTCGTTTGTTTATTAATTTTCTTAAGAAGAACAATCACGTCTTCATTAGTGTTGCTTTCTTTCTCTGTCATCATTTCTAAACGCTGCTCGATATTATCAAGACGCTTTTCAACAGAATCAAATCTCTTATCAATCTGTTCAAACCCCTTGTCAAACTTCTCAGATAGAGATTGCATAAGTTTTAAAAGTTCATCAGTCATGTCGATCACTCCTATAAAGCATTATACAATAATTTGTAAGGTATCTCATAAATATTTTATCGAGAATAAATATTGAATATTACGAAAATTTAAGAGCCACTTAATGTGACTCTCCGATTATGTAATTCACCACGCTATCAGTTATCCATTGCAATTGTTCTCCTTCAATTTTTCCCACTCTGAAGATCAATCGATTGGCATTGATCGTATAAAGTTTATTGGTTCTTACAATTGAAGGTTTGATTAGCTCGATCTCTTTCCAATTTTCTAGGACCAAATCAAATTTGGTTCGTGGTGGTTGGCTTGATAATTTTGCAATCGTAACATCAAATTCATTTGGACCAGAATAACCAACGATTATTCCAGGTCTTCGTTTACCACTGTCAGGATCATGATACATCCAAATATCACCTTTAGAGTGATTACTCATTAATATTCATCTCCTTCATCCAGGATCTGAATACCTTTATTAAAATATAGATCATACATTAAATCGAGTAATTTCCATCTTTCAGCTGGTTCCATATTTTTAATTTTTTCAAGGAATTCATATGCTGTCTCTTCCATTGTTTTTCTCCTTTCATCTATCTCTTACATTATTAATTATACCATTTATTGGAAGTGTCGTACACTCTTTTTGTAAGTTCTTGTCGAATTTTGTCGGTATAAGTCAATAAAAAATGGCAAAGCTTATTTGGCTTCACCATTTACGGATTCATATCTCTTAGCTCCTCCACCAAGAAAATATTCATCATAAACTTTATCCAAGACTTTTTTCTTTTCTTCTTCGGGTAACTCTTCAATAAGCTTCAGCATTTCATTTGCTGTATATTGTTTCATGATAATCACCTTCAAATTAGACTGATTATCTTTATTATAACAAATGGTTGAACTTTGATTAATTAATTTTAAATTCCCAAAGACCAGGTTACTTTCTTTCTTATTTATTTCTTGATTAGTTAGCATACTTGAACAAGTAACCTCCTTCACGATACTTATAACCGGCTGCAGTTTCTTCTCCAGTTTTAAGAGATCGTTTTACCCATCCAACGTTTGTGATTTTATTTTCAGTTACCCAATTAAAGGTTTCCATAAGCCCGTCAATGGTTTTAATTAATTCTCCATCTTTATAAACTTCAATTTTTCTCTTCTTGGCCCCACGTTTTTTGTGAGAAGGTTTTTCTTCTTCTGCTGGTGTATTTCTTTCTGCTTCAATCACCTTCTTGATTTGATCGTTGTTAAGCATTGCTGCGGTTTCAATTCCAAGATCTTTAGCTTTAGAAATCAATTGGGCTCTTTCAATAGCATAAATCAATTGAGTCCTGTTCATATCCCAACGACCAGTAATATTCATTTCTTTTGCAATATTGCGTAATTCCTTAACAGATTTCGTGGATAATTCAGTAGCTGTCATTTCAAGTTACCTCCGAGATTATATGAAAATTAATTAGATTTATCTCTCTTGCATAAATTATTATACCATTTTATGGAAGATTCGTACATATGTTCGCCATATTTTTTATTCTTTTATTGGATAATAATAAAAAATTATGAATAAAAAATCATATTCTTTTGCCAAAAAAAGATGCTTATCAGCATCCTTTCTATATTTATTCAATTAAACATGTTTATAACGATACAGAACATCCAAGTGAATACACAGAACATAACAAAAACGAGCATCCACATAACATCTGATTTTGTAGAGAGATCGAAGTAATCACAAACGGATTCAAGAGCTGATTGAATAAGAAATAGAAACGGAAAAGCTAAGGTTCCAATTTTCTTCCAAATTGTTACACTCTTCTTCTTAGAAACTTGTAAAATATGGTCCATTATGATATATTCTCCTTATCGACAAATCCTTGTTTCATAGAGAGTCAGGTGTAGGAGCACCTGGCGATTTTTATTTGCTTATTTATTTATTTTGACGACTTTTAATTGCCCATACTTATCTTTGTAATAGAAATAAGTGTAGGTTCTTCCTTCCTTCAGGTGTTTTCTGTACCAGCCATTGTTTGACATTAGGACTTTATACTTCTTGCCAACTTTAACCTCAAAGAAGGTAGGATCGGCATATCCATTAAACCTTCCTTTTACATGGTAGATCTTTCTTTTCTTAGCAGCATCAACTTTTTCAGGATGAACTCCAGCAACAGTTGTAAAAGCAAGTCCAACAGCAAGTACTCCAACAATTAACTTTTTCATTCTTCCATTTCTCCTTTTTGTTTTAGAGTGCTTTCAAAATCAGAAATAGCTTGTTTAAGGTATGTTAAATTCTCTTTGGTAAAGATGAAGGACCTCATATCATTTAGTTTTCCGCCTTCTTTACCCACCAGAAAATATAAATCTTCTTTGATGAAATCGATCACATAACCAAATTCGTGACCGTAACCATCTTTAATTGTTTCTGCTGTACCAAAACTTTCTTCAGAGTCCTCTGACTTGATAAGTCTAAGATGATTAAATTCCGATCCCATTATTCAATCCCCTTTGTTATAAAATCAACATTTTATGTCTCTAAAAGCATTTAAATGGCTTCTGTGAGCTTCAAATCATTTTCAATATGTTTCCCTTCAATAAAGTTTAAAATGAAATCTGAGGCTTTTTGGGCGTGTTGTGAAGCCGATATTATCAATCCCCTATCTTCTTTTATCCGGCATAACCAGTTATGTAAATAAGAAACGGAATTTTTTTGTTGATTTTGATCTTCAATTCCTAACATTGAGAGAATCATATTTGCTCCGATCTCAGCGACTAATTCTTCTTTGGAATAACTTTCACTTCCGAAAATAGTTTGGCCTGGGACGTCCTCAAATCTCTTGAGTCGAGTAATATGTCCAGTGCTGTGAATCATTTCATGAAATACTGTTGAGTAATATTCAGTAACATTCTCATACTGGTTAATAGATGGTACAGTTATTGAATCAAGAGTTGGGTTATAATAAGCTCTATCTGAGCCTACTTTTATATTAATTTGGCACTCTTTTTTGTAAGCGCTTACAACTCTTTCAGCAGATTCAATCGGATCGTTTATAAAATCAGCAGTGTCATCTGCTATCCCATCGACATCTGAAGTATGGAAGACGTTATAATACCTGAAGATAAAGTTCGGACGATCTTTTTCACTTTCTTCGTCCTCTCCTCTTTCAACAGGCTTCCAAAAATATATTTTATAAGACTTGCTGCCTTTTTTCAGTTTGACTTCAGGATTTTTCCTTTGAAGTTCTTGGATCTGTTTAAAGGTTAAATAGCTGCCTCCTTCCAAGAGTAAAAGGTTTATTCCCTGATAAGGAATTTTCGTGATATAGTTTTTAGGCATCCCTCCTTTCCAGGGTTTTCTCCAAGGTGCTGGACCTCCATTCTCAATGGCTTCCTCTAAAGCCCGGATGATACGATCTTGAACATACTCATAAACCTTCGACACAATATGACCTCCAATAAAGTAGTTGAATTATTTATCTCTTACATAATTAATTATAATCCAACATATGGAAATCGTACATATTTTTTGTAGAGGTTTGTCGAATTTTGGCAAGAAAAAAGGGCAGCCTAAGCTACCTCAATTTTCTTAAGTTTCCTTGATGGAGAAGCATAAACACCAGTAGCGTTTCGGCCATTCGTTAAGTTGAAGTTTTTTGTATCAACGGTTAACTTTGATTTATCTGTCAGGAGATTTAGGCTAACATCATCCTCTAAAGTAATCATGTCTAACAGGTCTTGCTTTAAGCAGTATGAGTTTTTAAGGATCGTCCGGTTACCCTGGAATGCTTCTAGATTGATTTTTGCGATCCGGTTATTCGAATATGCTGCAATAATAAACTTATGAGTGCTATCTAAAATAGAATACGAAACAATAGTTATATTTTTATCCCGAATCATATTCGGCAGATACGTCCCAAGAGCATTGGCCCGTGTCTCGTCAATATCCTTAAGTTCGACTTTATGACAAACTCGGTCGGATCCAAAGATAAGGATCTCGGCTTTATTTTCTGTTTCAAAAACTTTTAAAACTTCATCCCCAGGTTTTAGATTAGGTTCCTGATTCCCTTTAAACTTGTAGCAATAACCTTCCTTAGTGAGATAGATTGTTACTGCATAGTTCGGTACCTCTTCTACAAGACGAACTGGTTTAACTTCTGTAAGTTCAGCTATTTTTGTTCGTCTCTCTTTTCCGTATTTCTCCTTAGTTTCCTTCAAACCCTTAATAATGATTTGATTTATTTTATCCTGGCTTTTGACGATCATCTTATAATTCTCGATTGTTTTCTCGAATTTATCAATATCCTCAATTTTCTTAATGATGTACTCTCTATTAATGTTTCTCAACTTCATGTTGGCCACTTCTTTAGCTTGTTCGAAGTCTATTCCAAAATGCTTTTGAAGATTTCGTTCAATCTGATCTTGGCTTGATCTTCTAATGATTTCAATGGCTTCATCAATATCCAACAATACCTTCTCAAGACCTTGGAGTAAGTGTAATTTACGAGTCATTGTTTCAATATCGTGAGACAATCCACGCTTAATACAAGTTGTTCTCCATTCAAGCCATTTATCAATTGTTTGCCAAACTCCTAAGACTTTGGGAAGATCATCAACAAGCATATTCATGTTCGCTGAAAATGTTGATTGCAACGGAGTGAATTTATAAAGCTTTTCAAGCAGCACATTCATATCTGTATTTCGACGGGCAGTTATAGTGATTAGCATTCCCTTCAAGCCTGTCAGATCTTTAACATCAGTTACTTCTTTTAGCTTGCCAGCTTTATTTAATTCAACGATTTTTTCAATGATTGCTTCTCGAGTTGTCGAGTATGGAATTTCAGTAATGTGTATCTCATTTTTTACAATTTCAGCTTTCCCTCGGATCTTAACTGTTCCCCGACCTTCCTCGTTCAATTGGCGAAATACATTATCTTCTTTAACAATTAATCCCCCAGTTGCAAAGTCTGGAACTAGAACCGTTTTTTCTCCCGTCTCAATATACTTAACAATAGCTTCGGTTAATTCTTTTAAATTGAATGATGGAATAGACGAACTAAAACCAACACCAATCCCTGAATTTGAGTATGCAAGTATTGAAGGGAACTTAACAGGAAGTACTTCAGGCATCTTCATTGTTCCATCATAGTTATCTATAAAATCAACAACATTCTTATCGAAGTTCTGCATCATATCAATTGAAATTTCAGAGAGTTTTACTTCAGAGTATCGATCAGCTGCCGGCATTAAATCTCTTGAAGTGTATTGTCCAAAGTTTCCTTTTCCTTCGAGCATGGGAATGATATGGCGATCTTTTTGGACCATACCAACCATACTTCCATAAGAACTACCATGAGGGTGTAACTTCATAACCTGTCCAGCAACATTTGCTGATTTCGTGAATTTAAAGGCTTTTTGTAAGTACATAGAATAAAGTATTCTTCGATGAACAGGTTTAAGTCCATCTCGAAGATCTGGTAGAGCTCGATCGAGTAAGATATAGGCAGAATACTCCATCATATTGTTTTCAATGATTTGTTCTATGTTTTTGTTTGTAGTAGTCAAGTTAAAGTTACCTCCTGGTTATTGAAAATTCTCATTACGTAATCTTTATATCTAGTCTTTCTAAAACGTAAATGAGAATAAAAAAGATTGGCAATTTAATTGCCAACCTTAGAAAAGCTATTAAATTGCTTCTTCAACATACTTATAAAGATTTTCTGAAATATATTCTCTTCTGTTATCAACGCTGCTACCCATCCAAGTTTCTAAGGACTCAATCATATTTTCAGCGTCTTCAACTGTCACTTTTATAAGGTTCCGTGTCTCTTCATTCATCGCTGTTTCAGCCATAGTAACTGCATCAAGTTCCCCAAGACCCTTACAACGAGCAATTGTGTATTTACCCTTTAAAGTGTTGATCTTTTGGTCCTTTTCACTTTCTGAATAGAAGTAGATCATTGAATCATCTTCCAATTTGATTTCATAAAGTGGTGTTTGAGCTATATAAACATAACCTTCTTCAATTAGCTTCGGCATTAGTCGATAGATCATTGTAATGATTAAACATGCTATTTGAGCTCCATCAGAATCTTGGTCAGTAGCAATAATAATCTTTCCATAACGAAGGTTATTAATATTAAACGTATCAAGGTCCTTGTTTTTTTTGTCAGTTTGAATACCACAACCGAGAACCTTAATTAGATCAGTGATAATTTGGTTTTTAAAGATAGTCGTATAATCTGCTTTAAGGCAGTTCAGAATTTTTCCGCGAAGTGGATAAGCTGCCTGATAAACTGCATCTCGTGCTAAAACAATTGAGCCTAACGCAGACTGGCCTTCAGCAATAAAGATTTCAGAGTCTTTGCCATGCTTCTTACAGTCGACCAAGTTCGCCACTTTATTTCCAATACCATCGACCTTTTCACTCAGTTTCTTTTTGAGCTGCTGTTTAGCCTTTTGAGACTGAGTATTATGTTTTTGAACTTCAAGTAAGTGATTAACGAACTTTTTGAAGCCTTTTTCATTTTCTATTTGGAAAACTTCGAGAAGTTGGGTAGTATGCCTTTGGGCTAATTTTCGATAAAGCTTCTTATCAGTTGAAAGTTTTGTTTGGTTTTTAAATTCAACTTTATTTGATAAAGCCACCAAGACAAAACTAACGCTCGATTCAATATCTTCTGTTGTAAAAGAATTAATTCCTTTAGGGAATAACTTATTTTCTCTAGCATATTTATTACAAAAGGTTTTTATCCCAGTTATAACGCCGTCATTAAAGGAACCCCCATCAGAAAGGTAGGTTAAGTTCAAATAAGACTCCTGGATTGGATCGGTTGTTGTTGAAAAAGTAAGCTTTATTTGAGTTCGTTCTCCATCTTCTTCGTATAAAGATTCTGGTGCTGTAATCACTGGAGAAGTTGTTGTGCTGCCAATCAGTTCCTCAAAATACTCTTCAACGCTTTCATAATGGAAAGTCTCTTCTTCACCGTTATGAATGAAGATTAATTTAATCTTATGTGAGCCAATAGCAAACCTTCTTACAATTTCTCGGACGACATCTTTGTCATAAGTAACCACGGGATAAACTTCAGGATCCAATTTAAAAGTTATAACTGTACCGTGGCGGTCTTCACTTATTTTTTCTTTTGTTAAGGCCTGGACGAGTTCCCCACCATTTTCAAATTTTAAGGTGTGTTTATATCCATCGTAATAAGATTCGATATGAAAAAACAACGAAGTAAAGTTGAGAACTGTCGCCCCTACACCATTAGTACCAGTAGTAGTCTGTTCGCTCGTTTCATATTTTGTAGAGGCAAACAGGGTTCTAAACAATAATTCATAGTTTTTAACGCCATCGGTTTCCCCATCAATGGGTATCCCTCGACCGGTATCTGTAACCCGAACAGTTTGAAGGTCATCAAACAATTCAAGGGTAACTATTCCTTCATCAAAATTATTTATAACTTCATCAGTTCCATTAGCAAGGATTTCTTTCAAACCATGATAATAGTTATCTGCTGATCCATACCAAATTGCAATTTTTTCTCTGGACTTCTCTCTATCGTCCAATCTTTTAATCTTGTCTTGATTAGTAGTAGTCAAGTTAAGCTTCCTCCTAAAATCTTTTCCCATATATTGGGACTAGGTTCTATAAACATTATATCCTTCGTTTATGAGTTCGTAAAACGATTTTAGGAGTATTTTCAGGTTAATTTTTAATTATCTAACCAATTATAAAACGGCACTTGCCCATTTATTTTCTTCCCTTTGAAATCAATATTTCCATACTTTAGATTTCTTTTATGAAGAGCATTATCAAGACAAGTTCTTAAATAGGCTCCAAAATTTTTCACATCTGGGGTCTTCTCTACTTCGTCTAAAACCATAATGCAAACTTCTTTAGGCAAACCTTTTTTCATATATTCAGAGATTAAATTATGTATAGTTTCTTCTCTTGTTAACAATTTGTTAACAAGATTATTCTCATTATTATTAAAGTTATTTTTAATAGAGTTATTATTATTAGTGGTTCTTTTTGAACTATCCGGATGGTTCAATTTGACCTCTCTTGATGGTTCAATTTGAACTTTCCCGGAAAGTTCATTTTGACCTATCCGTTCATTACTGGAAAGTTCATTTTGACCCATCCAGTTTTTATCTATGTTTTTGGCTGTTTCCTCTGCTTTAATTAAAAGGTCATCAACTTCATTGTTTAACCGATAAATATCTTCTTCGGTATACTCCAGCATCAGAGGATAGAGGATGTTCGACTTGTTCATCCCTTCCCTTTTTTCTTCTAACAGTTCGTATTTTGCTAATTCTTTCTTTGCTCTTTTGAAAGTTGAATCTGAGAATCCTAGAAGCTCTGAACCTTTTTCGATGCTTAAACGAACGTAATACCTTCCGAGTTCGTCTTTCCAATTGTTCATCATACTGAGCTTGATTCGGTCGATTAAAATTATGTAGAGTTTCATGGCATTCGGATTCATAGTTTTGTACTTGTCTCCGATCAGAAGAACTTTTGGAACCTGGTAAAATACCAGAGAGTCGAGGTTATTAGCTGTGAAATATTTACTCATTTTTGTTGCTCCTTTTTGTTGAAGTCCGAAGCAACACCTGATATAATTGAATTAAAAATAGCCAAAAGCAATGAAAAGGCATATATGTAGCCCTGTTAAACTTTGGTCGGTTTGCTCAGGTGCTGCCAAGCGAAAAATAGTCTAGCGCCAACTAGGCTATTTTTTATTATTATAATACTTTGTTGAACTTTCGTAAATGAGTATAAAAAAATCCTCCTTTATCGTCGAAAGAAGGAAGAAATGGTTGACATATTGGGTATGTATTAGGTAAAATGTGAATCAGTAGTTGAGTTAAAGTTATTTATCTCATAGTCCTACTCTTTTTCTCCGATTAGAGTGGGATTTTTTATGTTCAATTTTAGGATTCATAATCATCATCATCGAAAAATGCTTCTAAATAATCAGTCTTACCACAATTGGTACAAACTTTATCACTATTAGAGGTTTGATTGCAAAGCTCACAGTAGGCTTTTCCTTTTCTAACATCGTCAATAACTTCTTCTACATATTCTTCCGGAATTCTAATTCCTTCTTTAGAGACCCCTTTAATCGGTTTAGTATTGAATTCATACTTGAATAAGGTTTCTGTATCAACTTCTAGAGTTTTCCCTGAAATTTTCTGAAGTCTATCTTCCCAAACAGGATCTCCAATGTATACTCCTGACAGATCAGTGTTTTCATTTCTATAAATGTCAGCAGCATTTCTTCTTATTTTGATTTTCATTTTATCCCCCACAGAGTAAAGCTTATTAATCTCTCTATATTTATTATAACATTTTATGTAAGAAAATAAATAAAAAGTGAGCGAAAAAGCCCACTTTTTCAATAAAAAATTAAATAATTTTTTCATCATTGTAATAGTGATCAGAACATAACGCAAGATAATAACTCTTTTCTTCTACAAATGTTTCTCCAGATCGAGAGACTTTTCCATCAACAATTCGAGCATTATACTGAGCTATCTTAGAGCACTTAGAAGCTTCGCAACCTCTTGAGATTCGGTTTATGTTTTCGGAGGGTAGGATGGTTAAAAGGTGACTAGATGAGTCAAATAACTCTCCTGTGAAGGTTAGATCAAGACCATAAAAATGAATAGGTACGTGGTAGCTTTCTGATAATGAAACAAATTTTTCAACGGTTTCTTTAGGAAGAAATTGAGATTCATCAATATAAATTGTTTGGGTATTTGTCATGAATATAATGATTTCTAATAAAGAAATATTTTGTTTGAATTGATCCCTGTTTAAGTTGATTGATCTTAGGCTGCGTCCATCTCTACTTTCGATTTTTCCTCTTGAAAAAGTATCTTCGGTTAAACTAACTGAAAGGGCAACTTTTTCTTTAGGATCAATTAAGTAATCATCTATTAACTTTTTAGACTTTCCAGAACCCATTAAACCAGTATTAAAAGTTATATCCATAGATAAAGTCCTCCATTGTAAGATTTAACTTTGTAATTATATCCGTACAATTGAGAACGTAAATGAAAAGACCAAAAAAGGTCCAGCTTAATAGCTGAACCCTTAATTAAAAACTTATTAGATTAAGATTGAAACTTTACGGAATGCTTCTTTGCTAGCACATGCTACAGGTTTATTCTTGATTTCTTCTTCAGAAAAATCATACTTAATATTTTCTAACATGCTTTCATAATCAATAGAAGAAGGATCAATTTCAACTCCAAAATCTTCTTTAGCCATCTCAATAGCTTTTAGAGTTTCTTCTTTAAGCAATTCGATAGTAAGTTTTTTCATGGTTAATTCCCTCTTTCTTAGTAGTTGATTTGTTATTTATCTCTCTTACATTATTAATTATACCATAAATTGGAAGTTCTGTACATAAAAAATACAGAATTTAGGTAAAAATTTAATAAAGACAGCCTTTTGGCTGTCTTTATTCTTCGTTCCTAATTATCCTATCTATCTTGTGAACTGTCTCATACAACTCTTTTTCAAGTTCCGGAACAGGACCATCCTTTATAAAACTATAAGACCTCATAATGAGATCTTGAATCTCGAGTAAGTCTTTTTCTTTAATTTCAATTTTCATAAGAACCCTCCTGAATCATCTGGTAACTCAATTGTTTCAATTTTTGCTTTAGAAGGCTTTGGAGGATCGTTTTGGACTTCTTGATCAACTGTTTCATATACCGGAGTTGAACGAACAACCCCTCCCCGTTTTTCTTCAAGGTCTTTCTGAATCAATTCTCTTAAGTACCAAGCAATCCCTCCGGTTCGGTTCTTAGCGTCCTCAAGAGCTTTACAAATTTCAGGGTACTTCTTCTTATTCCAATTGATCTGATACATGAAGTTATCTTCGCGACTCACGCAAACATCTCCTCAAACTTCCTACCGTATTTTAGAAGCAATCCAACTGAATTAACGTAGTAAGATGGTTTATCCTCACCCAGTTCGGCAGAACTTACAGTGGAATATCCAACATTCTCTAAGCATTCTTTCATTTCTTCTGCTTTACCACCTGTACAAACAATAGGATAGTCATAATCGATATTGCTGCAAGTCTTAGCAAAAGTCTTCGCCAAATCCATTATTGAATTGTCGATCGTCCCACCATTAATAGTATGGCTATCCATTTTACTTATAGACCCATTGATTAAATAAAGGACGTTTAATGTCTTAGAACCAGCATCTACAATGACGCAGTTTAATGAATCTGAGAAGTTTAGAGCTCCTAATCCCTCTGCAGCCATCACGATATTATGTACAGTGAATTTGAATGACTTTCCTTCAACGATAACTTCTCTTTCTCCTTCAAAATGTTGAACGAAATATTTTTTATCTGTAACCATACTTTCATATGGGCAAGTTAGAATTAAGTTAAATTCTTTCTTTCCAGTCTCTTTAAAGATTGTATAGAGAGCATATACTAATCGAATTTGACCTTCCATATGGCCTTTTCTTGTATTGCCGAAATACATTTGTTCTTCACGGCCGAAATAGAAGTTCTTAACGGTTTCTCCAACATAATAATCAAGGCCGTTGTACTCTACTCTTTCCATTCCCTCGTAATCTTCTAAAGGCTTGTAGCTATGGAGAATAGAAGGGAAACTGCCGACCTTAATTTGTTTTTTGTCCTTATAAGCGTACTTCGTACTAAAATTCCCAATATCAATTACAGTAGTTAGTGTCAAGTTAAAGCATCTCCTTAGTTTTCTTTAGTTGGAACTCATTTCAATTATAATGGAAAGTTATTCATACGTAAATAATTTTTTAAATAAACTCTTAAATAAATTATTATCTAATCGCAAAATGAAAAAATGAACAGAAAAAATATTTTTTCTTAATTCTTGACTAATTTAAAGAAAACCCTTTTATTTTTATTTCCCTTAACTTATAATGGACTTTGAATAGGATTTGGTCCATTTGTAGGATATTGTAAAAATTCGAAAAGTTGGTAATGTTTCTAAACTTCGTTTTAAAAATTTTACGAGGAAATAACATTAATTTAACGATTTTCGGATGTTTGTGTCCTATTCGTTTGTGTTATATATAATAATAAATAAAGATAATTAGTGAGCTTTAAGCAGAATCACTTTGGTTCTGTGGTAAGTTCTTACAAAAATTATAAATTATCGAAGAAATGCTATTTATTACCACTTCGTGTTATGTTATAATAATTAAAGCAAAATAAAAAGCCCTACCTTGTTGGCAGCAAGGTAAGACTTTGAATAAGATCTTTTTATGTTAAGCGATCTCAAGGTATTCTTTGGCGATAACAGAACGTAATTTTTTCTTAAGCTTTATGACTCTCTGGTTGGCAGCCTGACGAGTCAAACCATGCTTTTTAGCATAAGCATTAACAGGATTATTTTTTACGTCAATAATAATTTTAAGTAAGTCCATTTCGTCTTCTTTGACGTTTTTCAAAATGATTGAAAGAAGTTCGTTAGTGGCAATGTTATCAAAAGATGTGTCGTTGGCAGCGAGCATATCTTCTATCTTGAGATCGTCATCACCTATTGGTGAAGATATTGAAAAGACTCCATTGCTTTGATTCTTTTGAGCATAACGGGAATATGTAGCATTTCTTACCCCTTTTCTTAACTTCGGGTACAGATATGTTGTGAAACAGTATCCTGTGTCTGAATCATACGCTTCGTAGGCCCTCCATAATTCAAGCTCCAACTCTTGCTGAAAATCTTCCTCTTCAACTTGATTAAACATAAACTTTGAATTAGCTTGTTTCATAGTCTTATAGACCATCGGCAAAAATCTTTCCCTCACCTCTTCAAATGTCATTTGAATTGATAATCCATTTGAAAATAAGATTTCTTTCTTCTTCACTAAGTCTCGTCCTCTCTCTATATTGCTATTTCATGTTGGTGGATACAAGTAAAACCAAAATTTCCATATCCATCAGACTTAATGATTATATCTAGAGAAATAGAAACGTAAACGAAAAAAATATTATTTTTTTAACTTTTTGTTTGAGCCTTTTCACAGATTAGAAGTCTTCAGAATAGGTCTTTTTTGGTAGTACTTACAATAATTATTATATTACATAAGTACTAGATCGTACACCTCTTTTTTTGATTATTCCCCATAGTCGAAGGATTATGAAAGTTTAGTTTGTTTTGTTGATATGACCTTTATTATGTTGACCGACACGTTAATATAATATCATAATACGGTGATTGAGGGAACATTTGTTCCTATTTTTTAGCGAATAAGAACGGATATATGAACATATAGACATGTAAGGCTCAAATGACCTTATTTAACATAAAATATTCATTTTATGTATATCTTTAACTTAATAAATGATACCCCATCATTTAGCAAAAGAAAAGGAGGTATTTACCTCCTTGCTAAACATTCCTTATTAGAAAGATTGAACTCTTGAACTAACCTATTGTCAATGATTCTCTTAAATATTGTACAATGGTCAGGTTTCTTCTTACATAGAGCACAGTTTTTGTCTTTGAAATCTTCAAGATCTTTTGGGCCATCGAAAACACCAATATTGGAAGCCTCATAAATCTCAAATTCCAGTCTCGGGTTTTGACTATCAATATAAACCCTTTCTGCAACTGGTAGAGCCACATCGTCATCAAGATAAACGCCGGCTTCCGTAAAAACATCGAATGGGACCTTCAAGAAATTGTTTGGGTCTTTTCTCTTGCGATCTAAGAAAAACTTGATTTTTACAAACACTAACTTTCCTTTTTCAGGTTGTTCCCACTCTTGTTCATTCATTTGGTCTTTTACATAATCAGTAAAGAAGGATTTGTATATCTTAGTCTCTTCTGATGGATATGCCTGAACAAATTTACGCCGGCCATTTGAAGAGACTTTGTAATTTAGATAGTTGTTAACTGATGGTGGTAATGGTGAAACTAACCGTAGGCTCTTCATTTAATGTCACCATTCATAATATTAAGAATGTCCTCGATAACCTGGTCCTTATCCACTGAAACAATAGTGTAATCAACTTCAAGTTCGAATCCTTCAAAATCTCTTTCATCCGCAGCTAATCTTCTTAAAAGCTCGTCTGAGTTATCTTTTCTATTCAATCCCCTGGCTAATCGAACATCGTAAGGAGTCATTAAATAGATTCCCACAACATTGTTCGAACCGTATTTTTCAGTTAGATCGCTATAACCAGAAGGCTCTGTAATCACGATTTGGTCTTCAAAGAGTTTTATATCTTGGCTATTTATTGCATAGCTCCAGATGTCTCCGAACGCACTTCTAAAGCTATTCTTTGCAACTAATAAACCTGATTCATCAAGCCACTCAAAATAATCTTGAGTAACGAAATGATAATCAACCCCATCAATCTCATTTGGGCGTTTTGGACGAGTTGTATAGGATATAACCGTTTGATGACCTTGACGGATTAATGTCTCTAATGCTGTTGTTTTGCCAGAACACGTTGCTCCAAGTAGAACATATATCATGATTCCTCACCATTGTAATTAGCAACGTAATCGAAAAAATTCATCACTTTAATTGATTCTTCAAGTTCTTTGCTGTTAAATGGGCCGTCGTAGTTTGCAATTCTATCGCCTTCCCTATCAAAGAAAACCAATGTATGAGTCTTTTCAATTTCATATTCTTCAATTAGCTCAGGATGTTCGTCAATTGACAATTTCTCAAATTCGCTGCCTTGTAAATCTGCTGCGTTTATTTGTCTTTCCAAGAAATCATTGAGTGGATCGTTCACTTTATATATCCAAATAACCTTAACCATAGTGTATTCCTCCAATTAGTAGTTGAGTAAGGGATCCTCCGATCCCTTTATGAGCGTTTCATTAACTTGTAAATGAAGTAACCAATAAGAAAAATGATAAATAGGTTATAAGCTGTGATTAATGTACAAAATAAAGCAATAGCCAATACATACTTCATCTTATTGTTCAGTCACCACGAGGTCTTTATCTTTGTAGTACTCGACGGTAACTAAGACAATATAATATTCCACTTCTTTTTTAGTCTTCTTCGTGATCGTGTGGGATTTAAGGTATTCACCATGTTCCGCCTTCTGTTGGTCTACAATGGCTTCTGCAGCTACTTTAGTATCCGCAAAGTATTTAGTAGTGGTTTGCATAGTAGTTGTCATATTAATTTCCTCCGATTTATTTAATGATTTAAAGTATTAAAATGAAAAGATATGATGAAGGATCATATCTCCAAAATAGCCAAGAATAAAACCAAGACTGATCCATCCTAAACAAATCAGATAACCAATTGAATGAATTAAAAGTGTCTCTAAGATTTTTTTGATCACTAAGTTTACCCCCGGACATAACCGAGTTTTGGATCCTCTTGCCGGCGATAATTCAACCGGTTCTTTTCTTTATACAATTTTAAAATTTCTTCCTCTGTCATTTGTGCAGCAATGAGAATATTCGTAAAGAAATGCAAAGCATCAATGACCTCTTCCTTAAATAGCTGCTGCTGTTTTTCAAGATCATAATCTTCTTTTTCATACTTGCTGGACCATTCTTTAGCATAAGGAAGTTCATGAAGAGCTTCACTGAGTTCATCAATCGTCCAAAGCATCATAGTCTTGATGTATGTGGCTTTTTCCTGAAGAGTCATGTTATCAAGGTCATGACCCATACGTTTTTGAAACTCTTTCTGACTATCAAGAATAAATTGATTCATAGTAGTAGTTGAGTCCTTTCTCCAACTTAAATAATTTTTTATTTATATTATTATTTAAGTTGTTATTTAATTCTTTATATTTATATCTGGTTATTGAAAAACGTAAATCATTTATTACATTATTTTTTAAATAAATTACTTATGACCGTCATGACTGAGGGTATTATATCGGTTATAACAGAAATGTAAATCATGACTGCGATATTGTGCATTTAGATGGTTGGTTATATTATCAAAGCAAACTAATTTCCTTGTAGAGCCCTGTAGAAGCAACAAAAGCCGCAGATTACTCTGCGACTTTAGCCATTTGAAGGTATAACTTCTCGGAGTCATAACCTTTGATTTTCATTGTGCTGTGCTTAAATTGAGTTCCTGTTGTCCGAAGGACGAATTCTTCTCCACGCCTAAAGCCAACCAGAACAAGTTTACTTCCTCGTTCGAACCAAGATGGATCAAGGACTTCTTTTTCTTTACCATGCACTCGAACGACCTTTTTATCATAGTGAGCAAACTGACCTTTAGAATATCTTACAGTTACAACGCCAGCATCTTGAGTTAGGACATGGACGAGAGACTTCTGCTTGTTTTTTTCAACTACAGTTCCAGCAATAACATCGATCTTGTATTGAGGGACATCATTTCCTCTTCTATTTTTTTTGTATCCAGTTATAACTGGGTTAGACGGCAGATCGTTAAAATTAGCAATATTAAAGTAGTTGTGTAATGGCATGTAATCTAACTCATGCTTTTTAGAGTAGAATAGTAATGTTTCCATTTCCCAAGCTTCAATTGTTCCTTGGCAGTGTTTGGCCCAGAACTCTTTCATTTTAATCTTGTTAAATTGTTCGGCAGCTTCAGGAGAAGTAACCCACATTCTTAATGGCTCGATAATCTCTTTGTAAGCTTTATCGAAGGTTTTCTGATCAACACAAAGTTTTCCGTCTTTAAATTCATAATCAACTTGATAAGGGTACGCCTGTAAGAAATCCATAAATTCTTGTTCGATTTCTCTTGTCATAGGGACTTTATTTCTTCCAAAAAGTTTATTTCTAAACTTATAGACTTCAAGCTCAGTTCCAAATCTTTGCTTATCAGCTAAGTGAATTATAGTTGGTAGTTGGACCATTGTAAGCTTTTCTTTTTTAGGGGTAATTGCCTTAACAAAGTCGATCATTAAGAGTCGCCTGTTTGGATAAAAAGAATCAAAGCAACCAGCTTTTATTAACGAAACAACTTTAGCTTCAGAAATTAGACCAGGATCGACTATCTTCTTAAAGAAGTCCCCAAAGCTCTTATAAGGCCGATGTTCAATGATTTTTTCTATTGCATCTGTTCCTAAACCGGCAATCGGCTTGAGACCGAATAAGATCTTATTCTCTTCCTCTAAAGGTGTGAATTCTTTATTTGAAAGGTTAATGTCCGGGTTTAAAATATCACCTTTCATATCTCCAACAGCTTTAGCAATTGCACCGTATTTTGTGCCTTTCTCAGTTTCACCTATCATCCCCGCGTTAACTGATAAGCAAGCTGTCTTCCAATAAATCGCTCCATATCTATGGCAGATATTCATTTCAATCATTAAGATCATTGTGTACCCAGCAATATGAGGTAATGAGAAAGAGTATCCAAACTGAGGTTTAAGTTCTTTATTCCAAACATAGTCCAGGAATACTTTACGAGCCCCAGTTTTTTCTCCACCTTCATAAAATTTAATTCTTTGATCTTCAATTAATTTTTGGTTTGCCTTTGCAACAGCTTTCCGGAATTTATTAGCTTGAGTTAGGCTGAACCCAGCAATTCTTTCATCCATAGCAAGCAACATTAGCCCTTCTTGAGTATCACAAATGCCATACCTATCAAGTAAATGTTCCTCAAGAATCTTAATTTCTTCCTCATTCAAACCGGCTGTTTTCATTTCTTCGTACCAATCTTGAATGTTGTTTTTGAAACGAACATATTTATCAAGTGGCTGCTCTCCATCAGTACTCAATCTCATTAAAGAGTTGCCAGCGCATAACTCATCAAAGGATCGAGGATTAATTTTAGTAAGTGCCTGTTGCCCAACAGCTGTCTCAAATTGAAAAGCATTCAAAACATGTCCTTCAAATAGTAAATCGAACATTCTTGGTGATTCCATTTCAAGAACATCTGGATGAAAATATTTATTGTAAGTTTCTCTCAATGAGCCTTGCCATTCAATTTTTCCATGTTCCAAAAGAAGATCTAAAGCTGTTCTAATTCTATCGAGAGCATTAATGGACAGGTAATCTAATTTGAGCCCACCCATATAGATACTGTCTTCTGCATCAAACTGAGTGATAGGCAGCCCAGAAGTTGTTTTCATCATGGCATTTTGTTTTATATATCCATCAGGGAAAATAATAACTCCTGAAGCATGTTGGCCACGGCCGGAAATTAATCCTTCAATAGAGAGCATTGCTTCTTTTAAACCTTCATACTTTTCAACTTCACGGCAGAATTCTTTAGCCGGTTTAGTTCCTTCTTTTGGGTTTCCGTAAAAGCATTCGTGCAAGCTCCAGATGCCACCCTTACGAGTAGGAATTAGGTTAGCAATATTATGAGCAATATCTTTATCAATTCCTAATCCACGGCAAGAAGTTAACACAGTTGAACGAGTACCCTCTGTTGTAAAAGTCCCCATGTTCAAGACGTTCTCTTCTCCATAGTGCTCTTTTGTGATTTGGATAATTTCATGGCGCTTTGATCCTTCAGAATCTAGGTCAATATCGGGGAGTTCTGGCCGTTCTTTTGATAAGAATCTCCAATGAGGTAGGTTAAATTTCATTGGATTCAGCTGAACAATGTCTAAAAGGTAATTCAGATAAAAGCAACATGCCGATCCACGGCTCACACCAACTAGCGAGACTTGCCACATCAAATCAACCACATCTTTTGAAAGGACAAAATAAGATGAAAGTGGCTGACCAAGATTTTCAGTAATATGGTAAAGCTCATCAAGCTCAGTATTTATTCTTGAAAGGTTCTCTTTATTCAGATCTTGTTTCTTCGCAACCATACCTTCGGCAATTAAATGAAGATAATAACGATCGATGTCGTATCTGCTTTCAGCATATTTTCTAATGTATTCGTATTCCATATAGTGAGGAACAAATAGTTGGCTCATTTCATATTTCGGAATATGAGCTTTCGGAACTTTAGTTTCTTGGGCAAATGTAATTGTTCCAAGTTTGGATCTTATCTCATTCGTATTATCAACAAGAACATCTAATAGTTCCTCGTCAAAGTACTCAAGCAATTCTTCATATCCCATAACGTAAGTTGTGGCGTAAAATTCATCAACTTCTCTCTCCCCTTCTGATGCTGTAAGGTATATTTTATGTGCCGGAGCATATTTTTTATTTAGATAATGGGCATCAGTAGAGACAATACATTTAACGTTGTAAGCTTCCGACACTTTTAGCATCATTTCATTAGCTACTAATTGGTCACGGTTTTTTGATGGCTGCAGTTCAAAATAAAGATCTTCTCCAAAAACACCTTTTAACCAAACAATGAAATCATGTACTCGTTTTTTATTTTCAGGAGTAGGATTATCATGATATGAAATTAGAGACTGAGGAAGTTCTCCACCAACACAAGCTGTACAAGCAATAATTTCCCCTTGGTACTCCTGCATTAAAGACATTAATTCATCTTTGTACGTAGGAACACGTTCCATTCCACGGTAGAAGAAAGAGTTGTACCAAGCTTTAGAGCTAAGTTTTTTCAGACCTTCATATCCTTTTTGTGACTTGGCGATTAATATAAAGTGGTGAAAACTAATCTTTTGGTTTAATGATTTTTTCTCCATGGTATCTTCTTTATCAACCAGGTAAATTTCATTGCCGAACCCTAGTTTAAAATCTCCAAGACGCTCTTTATTCTCTTCAACATACTTATGAGCTTTTACATGGGATGATAAAGTTTCGTGATCTGTTATAACTACTCCACTCAATCCAATCTCATGGCAGTAATCAATCAATTCTTCTGGTTTATTAATCGCATCTCTTAGTCGAAAATTTGATGCATCAGTGTGTGAATGAGTTAAGAAAGGTTTTTTCTTATACTTTTCTATACTTCTATTGATACTTCGTAGTAGTCGAGCCATTGTTAATACCTCATTTCTTTTGTATTACAAAGTATTTATATCTGGACCAGCAAAAACGTAAATTGGATGACTGAAAAATGTAAAAAAAATAACCACTCAGATGAGTGGCTATTTGTTAATCTTCTATTTTTTTATTTTTGTTTTTAAAGATGTGTGGCTGCGACACAAAGTATGTCAGCTTAATCTTCTTATGCCCTTTTAAGTACTTATCAATGAAGTAATTAAAGAATTGAACGTCATCTTCTAAATTAAACAAGTTAGAAGATCTTTGAAAAACGTTAATTCCAATTACTCGTTTCTCATTGTCGAATATAAAATGAACTGCTGAGATACATTCGTCACTTGATAACATAACTTGTCTTTCACTTGAGATCCACCCTTTATCATACTTGTAAAGTAAGTGTCTTAGTTGCATTTCGAGTGAAGTATAATAAGGTTCATCAGAGTCAGGAAAGGTATTCCTGGTCTGAGGATTAATCATCGTGAAGGATTCATACAAGATCATTTCATCATTTTCTTTTAAATATTCAAGTTCGCCTACAGATGGGATTCGAGGAAATTGTAACATTACTCATCTTCTCCTCGGCCTGCAAGGTGATCCATATACTGTTTTGAAGCAATTTTCCATTCTTCAAGTTGATTTTTATATTCTTGGAACATTTTTTGAAACTTAGTTGGCCCTTCTGGAGGGTTGGTTCCATTAATATTTTCACGGTAGTCTTGATAAATAAAGTCTTTTTCATTCCATTCGAATTTATCTGAGTTTTCTTCTGGGAAGTACAGGTTTGTGGCATGTCCATTTCGAGCATTCTTGATGTAATGGAAACTTGGCATTTCAAAGTCGATCAGGTCTAAATGAGCAATAGGATATGCCCGACACAGCTCAAGATACATTTGATATGCAATAATGTTATCTGACTTCGGTTGAATCTGGCGATCAATACGCTGCTTGCAGAATGCCAATAAATCTTTAACATTCATTGAAGCATAATAAAAGTTATCATGGTTTTTATTCAGAATAAGTCGAGCATCCATAATTGAAATCTTCCTAGAATCAATCATTTCAGCATAAAGCTCACGACATTGACGAGTAAGATCTTTGTATCTTTCTAAAAACTCAGGGGAATTTTCAATAGACTCAGGAATAACTGCAGTTGTATGAGATAACCAACGATCCCCTGTACATTGAGCCGAGAACGAAAATGTTCTATGACGAATTAAATGGGTTACGTCTTGGACTGAAATTCCTTCAATTCGGAATGTTAAACGAATCGTTTCAAGTATTGAAGGTAGCGTTTTAAAGGTAAAGGCTTTTTCAATATCATCAACCACCTGTGCCATGCTATATGTTTCTTCAGGTTCATCAGCCCAGGTAGCATTCACATATCCAGGGAGGTAATGAATGATGCTTTCCCAAGGAGTATAATCAACAAGAGTAACTTTAATATTCTCTAAATCATTTTTGAATTCAAAATCAGGCTTTTCACCAAAGCGAATTGGCATAGGCAATTTAACAGGCTCAAGGTTATTGTTTTTAGGCATAGTTTAATTCCTCCGATTTTTCAATATTTTTTTCAATAAGAATTACAATATATTTATATCTAAAAGTATGAAAACGTAAATCGATTTAATAATTTTTTATTGGTTTTTTTCAATAAATTTTAATTTCCCCTCAAAAACAACTTCGTACTTTGTAAGTAATCCTTCTTTATTAACCGAGAAAGCACTTTCCAGTTTTTTATCATCATGTGATGTTGCGAACCCCGCGACAAAAGATAAAGCGAACTCTTTACTTCGGAAAGTATCCATCCTTGATTCTTTAAATCCGAATTCATCCTCGTGCTCATAAACAATAATGAAGACTGATTCATTCATACGGCAGCACCTCTTGTAAGTTCATCCATTGCCTCATTTGCTAATCTATCAGCAAGTTCATTATCCGGGATTCCTGAATGGCCTTTAACTTTGTTAAAAGTGATAAACGGGAATTGTTCGACCAGTTCAATTAATTCAATCCATAACTGGCGATTCTCCACCGGCTTTTTACCAGCTGTAACCCATCCGTTATTCATCCATTTCTTATACCAACCTTGATTCATACAGTTACACAGATATGCAGAATCAGTATTGATTTCTACAGGGATATTAGTTGTTTTTAATTGTTTAAGGGCTTCAATAGCTGCACGAATTTCCATCATGTTATTAGTCACGTTTCTGAAGCCTGCCTTAATGGTTTTAACGTGGTTACCATATCGAAGAACTGCCCCAAAACCCCCGATATTGTTGTCTTTTCCGTTATTTCTTGCTGCGCCATCGCAGTAAATTACAACCTTTTTCATTAAAGGACTCCCTCCTTGACAAGATCGTTAGCAATTTCCTCAGGAGTCTTATATGTTGTGTTTACAATGATCTTCTTCATTGGGGACTTATCAAAATAAAATTTATAAAAATGCTTATGAAGATCATAATCAAGAATTTCATGACCCGTCTGAAGACAACGATCTATAAGAACCTTTGTATTACAATCGAGGTAAATTACGAGTACGTCTTCCATTTTAGCTAGGTGTTTTTCTAAATCATCATAGCTATCCCATAATTGAGGATCCCGACTAAAAAGGTCACAGTATGTTTTGAAACCAATTGGGCCTCTGTCGACTACAATATGCTTGTAGTTAGTGGCTTTATTTATAGCTTGTTGTAAAGTTGACTTTCCTGAACGATCAACACCTTCAAGGATGATAATTTTTGGCTTAACAAATTCAGGTGTCGGCGCAACAATAGCAGTAGTTGAGTTAGTCATAACCGTTATATCCTCCGATTTCTTTAATCTCTTTGTTTTACTTTGTATTTATATCTGGTATTTCTAAAACGTAAATCGGAATATAAAAAAAGACTGCCGAAGCAGTCTTAAAGTTAATTAGCTTTAAAGTTATAAAGTGGTTTAATGATCTCATTAATTTCCACGGTATCATTAATATTCGAAATGATTTCTTCCATTGGCTTATAAACCATTGGGGCTTCGTCTAATGTGTTTTCACTTACTGAGCTCGTCCATATACCAGCTTGTTTCATTGTCTCTTGAAAGTCTTCTAGTTTCAGATTTTCTTTTGCTTTTGATCTAGACATTATCCGGCCAGCTCCATGAGGTCCACTAAAGTTCCAATCAGGATTCCCTTTTCCTGTAGCAATAATTGACCCATCTCTCATGTTAATAGGAATAATTAATCTTTCTCCTTCTTGTGCAGAGGTGGCGCCTTTACGAAGGATCATGTTGTCAATGTCGATGAAATTATGAATGCTATCAAATCGGTCTATTAAATCCCAACCCATATGCTTCATAATCGTGTTTGACATTGCTAAACGGTTATAAGCAGCATAATTTTGAGCGATTTTCATATCATGCATATAATCCTTGAATCCGTCTCCTTGCAGGTAAGCCAAGTCTTTTTTAATTTTAGGAGATTTAACTCCTCGAAGAGCTTCATGTATATCCTGTTCTCTTCCTTCTGCTTTTAATTGAGCAATAATTTTTTCTTTTTCAGATGTAGCATTTGAAAGTTCTTCGTAAGCGAATTTTTGGTAGTGCTCAGCAACTTGTTTTCCTAGATTCCGGCTCCCACTATGAATTACAAGATAAATGCAACCATTTGACCCTTCATTTATCTCGATAAAGTGGTTTCCTCCTCCAAGTGTTCCGATACTCTTCTTAGCTCGATCAACATTCACTGGAGCCAGTACTTTCTCTATATCTACAGCATCAGAATACCAGTGGTGTTTACTATGAATACCAAAACCACTTGGAACATATTTATGAATAACATCATCGAGTTGATCGAAGTTAATCTCGTCTTTACTTACATTAATTTTAGTGACCATCATTCCGCAGCCAATATCAACACCAACTAGGTTGGGAACTACTTTATCTTGAATTGTCATCGTCGTTCCAATTGTGCAACCGGCCCCTGCGTGAGTATCCGGCATTATACGAATTTGACTGTCTTTAGCAAACTCTTGGTTGCATAGCTCAATTATTTGAGACATGGCCGTTTTTTCAACATTATCCGTATAGATTTTTGCTGTATTGAATTTTCCTTGTACCTCAATCATTGCTGGTCCTCCAAATTAATTATTGGCATAACTTTTATATCTGACATAACTTTTATATCTGGTTAAATAAAAACGTAAAAAGGCTAGAGACAATTCTCCAGCCCTTTATAAAGCTAACAAATCTATTGATTTCATAAACTTTTCAATCCGAGTGATTACTTCATCAACTTTGTCTTCAGGGAATTCAAACCACTCCGGTTGCTTAGTTTGGCCAGTCTTTGGTGGAAGTCTGTACTCTTCAAATTGAGAGTGGATCAATCTCTCAACTGCTTTACAATCCTTGCAAGGGAATGTGGCTACTACTTCCAAGTCTCTTGAGGTATATGTATTCATATTTGCTTCGGCATAACGCTCTTGCCAAGGACGAACGGTCATTCCAATTTTAAGTTCGTTTTTTACTTTAGGATGCCTAAAAATGTATATCCATTGAGGACCATTAGAATCATCGTTTTCGGGCTCATCAGAGATAACTTCTGATGAATATATATATTTAATCAAATCGGATCTCTGGAGCTCTATCAGGGCCTTACAAACGTAATTTATGCACTGTTCAGCATAATAGGCTGAATTAGATGCTTCAATTGCTGATACATCAACCTCTGAATCATAATATTTCAGAACAAGTTCATCTATTACTTCCAAGCCTTCTTTGTAGACTATTTTAGCTTGGCCAGCTTTAACGACCGTTGCTTTTATTCCATTCCTAACATGAGAGTGCCAATTAAAGAAGCCTTTCAAGCCAGGACAGATAAAAGCAATGTACTTATAATCTCCAGACCTTGCACTCCTTCCAAGTATATTTGTGGCTGTTAAAGCTTCATATTGGTTCATAGGAATATTGCCGTTTTCATTAAACAACCTGATCATTGAATTTGATAATTTTTCCGTATCCATAGCAGAATAATTTTAACATAAAATAGTGTTTTTATTATAGAGTCACTTTTTCGTTTTATTCTTCATATGCTAATAGCATACAGTGGTGGTAAGAAATTTAAGGACGAGGATGTTTCATTTTTTGTTATGTTTCTGCGACACAAAATTAACGACATAAATAAACACAAAAATATTTACGTGGCTGTACAAATTTTTCATTGCCTCAATGGGGATCCATACTGGACACACTATAACTTTGTTGATACAATCACTATATATTAAGTATATATTACGTAGTAATATTACATCATAATGTTACATGGTAATGTTGCATTGTTGTTTATCGTTTTCGAATGAATAAAATATTCGTAAACGAATAAAATAAAAAAGACCGAAGATGGTGCAACATCTTCGATCTGTAATAGAATAGCTCCTGAGGGAGACGGCTTTGTCTAAAAAGCTAAATTAAATGTAGGAACGCTCTGACCGTCACATCATTCGTTCCTACTTTTTTTTGTTGGAATTGGCAAGCGACAAGATTCCGACAATAAGGAGACCAAATTGAAACATCAATCCAAGTGCGCTTTCTACTGGCATATTCTCACCTCCTTCTTTCTAGACATGGAGGTGTGCCGTCTGCCCTTTTCCAAAAGCCGTATCTATTACGTTACTTATACTTTAAATGAAAATCTTTCAAATTACAATATATAGACTGAGCTTGGAACGCAAATTAGGAGATTTGCGTTTTGTACTTTGTGTAAAAGCGCTTACGCATTCTACGAAAGGAGGATTTCTCTTTCTTACAAAATAAAAAAGAAGCCGAAAAATCGACTTCTCTATCAAAATACTACAGTATCAATCTTATCAATCTTCAAATTACTCTCAATTGCTTTTTCCAACTTCTCAATTAAGTTTAAAACACGCTCCTGCGCCCCATCATTAATACTTTTCATTTGTTTTGTTTTATTTCCAAGCTCGATTTCACTATTGGAATATTGAAGGACAGAAACCGTATCGGCAAGCTTAACGATTAGATAAGCAATCGTCTCCTCTTTTTCTTCTTTGAGGAATTGTTCATAAGCTTCAGCATACTCAGGCATATTCTTTTTTAAACTAACCACTTCAGCTTGCTCGAGGATCTCTGTTAAGTCGGGATTTTCTACTTTCGTATCGTATGGTACATCTCCTAAGAAAATCTCTGGAATATCATGAACGGCAGCGAACTCTAAAGCCTTGAGCTTAATATAATCATCAATGTTATACATCTGGCAGATCTTTAGGACCGTTGTAATTACGTAAAACGTATGTTCAGCAACATTTTCATGTTTGATTTTCGGGCGATTATTGTATCGGATAATCTCTCCAAGTCCTAAGATTTGTGTATCTCCTAAAGCCCGTACTTTTCCACGGTTATAGTAAGTCATAACTGTTGTGTCTCCTTTTTGTGAGTAATTGAGTTAAGTTATATCTGTTATAAAAGTTACGAGGGAAATTATCCCTCGATTCTTCCTGCTTTTAAGAACATATCTCGAATCAGATCTTGTTTACCGTCAAATCCAACGATTCTTTCAATCTCATTTTCATCATCATCAACAAGTACCAAGACTGGGGCTGCCATAATACCAAACTTCATAGCAGCATTTATTGATTCATCATCACCATTTGAAAGGTTATAAGTTATATCCGGCTCGACTCCCAGCTCAAAAGTATGGAAGTTCTCAAGCATCTGACAAGGACGGCAAGCATTTTGTTTAAATTTAATTACTTTCATGTTGGTTCCTCCATATGTACTGATAGATGATTATTGAATAAAACCAATAAAAAATTATTTAATCAGTTATCTTTTGATATTAATTATTGAATTTATTAAATAAATTATTCAATTAAACCTTCATAATAGATTTCTTGACCAAGTATGGCAGCTTCCAATTCCTCAACCGTTTTACACGCAGCTTTTCCGGACTCAGCTAGCATTAAGTTGAACATTCCATCTTTACCGAGTGTGAAGGCCACATAAATTACTGGAACACCCGATGCATAAGCATGTCCGGCTTCAAAAATGGTTCCCATATCTTTATCATCAGTGATGGCAATAACAAGCTCTGATTCTTCAATTCCTCTTACATTCATATCAAAAGACTTTTTGCGAACTTCAGGCGATGATATTGGGCCGATTGCTGATTGTTTTCTTGGTGAAAAGTAAGTTAATCCATGTTTTTCAAGTAATGTCTCGACCAAAGCAACACGAGTGATTTGATCTGGCTTGAAAAATGGTGCAGCAATATAAACATGTTGTTTCTTGCCTGGAGATAATGATTTAGTAGTTTGAGTCATAATTATTCCTCCGATTTAAATATGTTGTTTTCTCTTTATTTATATCTGGTGATTCGAAAACGTAAATTAATGTCGAAACTTTTATTACGTTTTTTCTAAAAAGCTATTTTGTCTATGATATGATTGTTATGACTACTATAATCGGAGGTTATAACTGTTATGAATGTTTTCGCTGGTGTCGATGATGTAGCCCGAGAACTTGGGTTATCTCCATCAACTATTAAGAAGTACTATCTCTTGATAGAAGAGAACGGATACAGATTTACGAGAAGTCGCACAGGAAAAGTAATCTTCTCAGAGAGAGATTTGGAGATTTTTAAGCGACTGATTCAGATTAAAAACGAAAAAGGAATCAAAGTTGTAGATGCTGTTAAGACAGTTATATCTTCTATAACTGATGTAACTGTGTGGAAAGAGTCAGCAGCAGCCACTGAATTTGAAGAACCACCGGTGGATATAACAGTTATGAAAGAAACAATGGAACAAATGCATGAAATTATAAAAAATCAACAGAAACAAATAGATCAGTTGTTAGAAAGCCAAAATCAAACACAAAAGCTTTTAGAAAGTGGTTCTACAGATAGAGACAAGTTGTTACTACAGTCAATTAGAGAAACCCAGGAATTAAAACAATTGATCTTAGAAAACAACAAAAAGAAAAAGTGGTGGCAGTTCGGTAAATAAAGATAGCCATAACAATTACAACTACTGCTGTAACCGTTATGGCTGTTGTTGTGACTGTCATAACTGTTGTGCCTAAAAAATAATAGTTTCTGCGGTAATTTCGTCAGGTACCTCAATAAAATCATATTGGCCAGATTCATTTCTTTCACAGTCTACCAATACTAATTGAAGAGTTCGTTTATTACCATAAACGTTAACAGATGGGGTACCAACGAAATCCATCGTAATTTGCCTGTCGAAATTATTTTTTAGACTCTCATATAATCCTTCGGGTGCTCCGTACATAACAAACTCAACACCATTTTCATAAAAGGTCAACATGGAACCTTTTTGACGTATAAAGTTCTTATTAATTTTGATTCCGACAAAAGCCAGTAGGGGTTCTTGAACTTTCCCACCAAATAAGTGTTTATTATCAGTAACGTCTTCGATAAGAGACCGATTAACATTTTCCTTTACTATGAGGTCAACCTCATAAACAAACTCATTCTGTTCAACTTCATGCGTTCGTTTTTTGAATTCCTCGAAGTTATTTTCAGGGATAGAGATTCCAAAAGCATTGGCATGTCCTTGAGCAAACTCAACTAGGCCAGTTTCATTGCACCAGTCTTTAAGGGAAGACAATACTTTTTCATCTCCACGCCCCGATCCAACATATTTCTTATCTTTGTAATAGAGCACTAAAGCCGGCTTCTGATACTTTTTAGCAACTTTATTAGCAACTAAACCAGTAATCGCAGCTTCATTAGAAGAATCAAGTAAAGCAATTGAAATTCCGCCTTCGTTGTATGTACTGCTGCTAAGTTTCTCTAAAGACTTTTTAATCATTGAGTTCTGACGGCCCTTAACTTTTTTCATCATATCATAGGCATATTCATATAGATCTTGCTCAACCAATATCTTTTCAAATTTTCCGGTCGTTTTATTTTTCTTTCGTTTCTCTACATTCCAAACTCGTCCATCACCGATCTTATTTAATGCCCTAAACAGCAGATCTTTTTCATCTTCAGTTCCAACACGAACCACAGCATTAATCATTGGAATGATAGAGAAAGAGAGATCTTTTGGGGCAATGCCTTCTAGGCTTCCGAAAACATCCATTACAGCGACTCTAACCAAGGGATTATTGATCGCCTCAAGACCACGGAAGACTAGATTTCTGACCTCATTTTCACTTATATCTGAAGTATCTCCAATTTGACCGATAGCAACTAAGTCGAGTAGATCATCTGCATAATGAGTATCTAAAATCCTATCTAAGGCCTGGCAAAACTTATAGGCCATACCTGCACCAACTAAATTCTTATTAGTGCTTTTATTCTCGTCTAATTGGTTATTAATTAAAATTCCGTGCGTCGGCATCTTATCTACTTCATGGTGATCTAGGACGATAATGTCAATTCCCATGTAATAAAGCCTTTGAAGTTCATCAACATCATTAGACGCTGCATCAGGAATAATAATTAAATCTATTGATGAGTCAGCAATCTTTTGAGAAATTTCATCGGTTAATCCATGAGCTTTTCGATCATGAAGAAAATATGAAACATGCGAATCTGGTTCGATTTTTTTTATATATTGATAGATTATTGATGCAGACGAGAATCCATCAGCGTCAGCATCAACTAAAATACCGATGTGGTCGTTTATAAGCAAATGAGCAAGAAGTACATTCGCGCCTAGTTCAATATTATGAAGATCAAAAGGATTAAGATCCTCGCTGCTGTTAGGATTAAGGAATGTATCAATATCCTTAATATTTCTATTCTTCAGTATGGTGTCGATGATGTCCCCATTGTAAGGACCGATTTGTTTAATCTTCATTGGATTCACCAACAATTTCATTAGTGATTTTCAGGAATTGGGGGAGGATTCCTTCTAGCTCCAACATATCTTTGATTGCATAGTTCATTCTTTTGATTTTTTCTTCTTTTTCTTCATCTGATAATTTATTTACATATTCAATTTCATCTTTGTTTAAAGGACGGTCGATCTCGATTTTTATAACACTTCTCATAAATTTTTCCTCCTAGTAGTTGAATCTTCGTTATTATATCTGGGGTTTTTAAAACGTAAATCAAGCTACTAGGATTCGGTTGTGGAATAATTTCATGAAAGTTTCCGGACCTTTATCGGAAGGACTGTCTTTTAAATCAAGAAGGCCTTCAACATCCCACATCACGCTTGTTTCGAACCTGGAACCAAGTTTATTAATAAAAACACTATTGATTTTCTCGATGTAGTATCTTTCTTCGATACTTCCGACTTCTGTGAATTCTTTATCTAATGCAATTATGACACGCTCAATACCTAAGTCGTTTATTATTTCTAGCTGGGTGTCAGTGAGAGTTGATCCACTTAAACCTACCGCAATAGACATATCAGGAAACATAGTATCTATCTGCATGACTGACTTTTCAGATTCACACAAGATAATTGCTCCGTAATCTGTTATTTGTTCCAAGTTAAAATTCAATCCATAAAGGCAGGCGCCGGTGGGGTGCTTTAAAAAACGATTTTTGTAAAACACAGGCATATATTTTTTTCCGGAGTCCACTAATTCCTGATTTAAGTTCCTGGCCCGGACCCCAATAAGATTTCCTTTAAGATCATAGTGAGGTATGATTATTTGGTTATCTAAAACTGAGTACTTAATATTAAACTTCTTCATTGTCTTTGGAGAAATGTTGTCTTCTATCCAAGACTTATGATAGTAGTCATAATAAGAATTAAGGATTTTCTTATCTAACAGCTTAATTTCTGCTGCCATATCTTTTGGTTCAAACTTTTCAAAGAAAGACATATCCACTTTATCTGAGCCATATTTTGTATTTCTGTATGATAATCCAAATCTCTGACAAACAAATTTAAATGACTCAAAAAAAGTTAACCCTTTTATTTTCCCTATTAATCCGTACAGGTCTATGTGTCCGCATTCTGTAAAGCAATAAAATGAATGAGAGTTAGAATAGTAGGTAAGCTTATGGCTATGACCGTTATGACAGATCGTTTTGCATATAATATTTGAACCTTTTAATTTAGGCTGGGCTCCTAACTCTTGAAGTAAGGTGAATATGTCATTTTCACTCAAGGATTGTTTTACTTCGTTGGCATCCAAATCAATTCACCTCTTAACCCTGTTTAAGTTATTTTATCTGAATAAATAAAAACGTAAAAAAAGAGAAGAATCATCTTCTCTTAAAAAACGGGCACTTCTTCAGCCGAATTTTCAGTTGCTTCGATGGCATATTCAATATCCATTGGGTGAACATCTAGCAAATTAAAATCGTAGTCTGTAACGAATAATGGCTCTTCTCTCATAGTTCCTAAATTCATGTAAGTCCAGATAATTACGTTACTGTACTTTCCCCCACGATTTTTATAAACCCAATGAGAGTAGTTTGGTTTTTTGTTAGTAAAACCGGTTTGCAAAATGTGCTTTAGATTATGATGATCTGAAGCTCCCGCCCTAAATGTAAGTATGCCAAAGTCAACTTTATCTGCTGTGGCTTGTCCACCACGAAGGGCTGAAGGGTCTCTATTTTCAATATCCTTAGAACCTCTATTTAACTGAGTCGAAGAAGCAATAAAAATATCGTACTTCTCAGCAAGAATCTTTAATGATGATGAAAACTGATGAAGAATCTGGTCTTCCCGAAGATGATTCCCAAACGCACTTGCCATTGTTCTGGAGAGTTTCGGGGTCATTTGAATATAGTCGAAGGCACACTCTTGAATATTGTTTTCAATAATATGTCGTTCAATAATTGTTTCAATATCTGAAATTGAGAAGTCATTTACATATTCGCAGAAGATAGGAGCCCTCTTTAAAATTTCGATTGCTTTTTTGAGCCTTCTTAAAACTACTTCAGAATACTTGCCATCTTTGATTACGTCTTCATCGACTCCAGAAATGAAAGCAAGCATAATTGTTTGAACTTCTCTTTTTACAAGCTCCGTTGATATGAATAGGGTAGGGATTGATGGACCATTGCTTACATATTTGTTTTGGTCAATATCAAAAATTTCGTCACACGAAGCATTACACATATCAGCTAATGCTTGACGAGTTTTCCCCGTCCCCGTACCAGCTGAACGCAGCATAAGCTTTGTTTTCCGTTTTCCACGGAATATTGTGTTATAGAACTTGTTCGTGAATGGGTTTCCGTACTCAGGATCTTCGTCTAACTCATCCAGAAGAGTATCCAAGTCATCACCAGCCATAAAGCTTTTTGTCTCTTGGCCGATATTAAATTCGTCTTTAATCTTAGTCAACTTAATTGTGTAATGGTCGATTATTTCATTAACAGTCATGCTGTCTATTTTTTTCATTCCATCATTCCGAACCTTTAAGTCAGTAGACTTCCAATCATAAAGATCTGACACATCAATTCCATTTAATACGTAGTGTCTTAATAAAGAAATCTTTTTCAGTCGATCATAGCTGCTTTTAAAGGTATTTTCATTTGCATGAGCTATTGATTTTCTTATATAAGATAAACCATCATTTTTTTCCCAGATCTTATAGTGCTGAGGAAAAGAAGCTAGGTAATTATCGAGGTCAATTTCATCAATCTTAGTGACTTCATAATTTGAGTAAGCGATATTATATATTGAAGAAAACACAATTTGATGAAATTCATGAGCAAAGTCTTTTTCTGTAATGATAATCTCCGAATCTCTTAAAAGATGGGGGTTTTTACAAAGTGAGCCTATAACAGAATAGACTGCACGAGTAGGGTTTAAAGCTTTCATTACATTATCAGTAGTAGCTGAGTTAACTTCTGTCATTTCAATAAATCCTCCATGTTTATTAATTTCTTGTCTCTATATCTGTTTTGAGACAGGGAGGGTGGCTTTATTTGAACCTTTTGGGTTTCTATTTTTTTAACTACCATATTCTCTCTTCTTCTTTTGAGATCCTTATAGTAGTCAATCATTTCATCATAATAGTGGGGGATAAGAGCCAAACCATACTTTAATTCCAATTGTATTTTTTTGATTCTTACTATGTAATCAAGAGCGAAACCTATATTCTTGTAAGTGTATCCTCGTTCCTCTTTAAACTGTTTGATCTGCCTAAGCATTAAACCTGTAGGAAAAGAGATACCAAAGACTTCTTTACATTTGTTATAAAGGTTTTCTCGATCTTCGACCTCTTTAACTTTTTTCTTATAACATGTAGGGCAGTAGTTTTTGCTTTTGAATTTTTGCATAATAGATTGGGGATGTTTTTGTTCACATGTTCCGTAGCATTTAACTAATCTGCTGCTCATTTTCAAATGCTCCTTTATTTTTTGTTATTATATCTGGATCACCTGAAACGTAAATTTTTGAAATTAAAAAAGACGACCAATATATGGCCGCCTAAATTTGTTTATACCTGGTTTTAATCTTTTCACCGACACGTGATGATAATGTTTCAGCAAATGAATTGAGGTTGTCTATAATTTCATATAATTCCGTTTTGGAAAGTTTAATACGTTTATACTTATTTATTTCTATTGTTGAATTCTCATCACTCATTACTTCAATTGAATCTGCGTTTGGCAAGCTATAATTTAATGAATCCCTGTCTAAATTCCAATTATGATGTTGAATACAATTCCTAATGATTACATGCTTTATTATTTCGTGCCTTAACTCTTTATCTTGTTTACTCATTTCATAATCTAAAGGTTTTGTTAGTCTGGATAATTTATCTGTAAAACCAGTTCGTCTATAATCATCATAGACATCACTAATAATGTTAGCGATTGTTAGCCAATCATCTCCATCCATTTTATTCAGATCTAATTTAACATTTTTCTTTGATAGCTTCAGTTTGCTTTTATTACCGTTCTCTAATACTTCAATTAACAGTTGTAAGTAGCAGTTGTCCATAAAGTCATTCAAAAGTTGAATTAACATACATTGATTGTATCCGAGTATTTTTTCTTCAATTTCTTCTTTTATTTTTTGGTTTGAGATTTCATCAATTGCTTTTAATTCTTTTTCAATATTATCTTTGTAAGAGAAGAGATCTTTCTTGAAAGAATCCACCTCGTGTTGAATTATGTTGCGTCCTTCGTTATTCACAGGCTCATTTTCGTCATCAGGTATAGATAAATTTTGTTTAGAGGCATTCTGCTTTAGTAATTCCCCAAATGGAAGGAATAATCTTGAAGCGAGAAATGACGTGCCATTATTCTGTTGTTTCACATGATAAACCCAATGTCCATAACTGTTAGCTTTATGTAACACAAAAGGAGGTAGCCATATCTGCCCGATTTCCCCGTCACCCTCCCAACCTTCTTTTTTAAATAATTGCTTTAATTCATCTAAAAGTGCTTTATTGCTGTCGGGTTCTAAAAGCTCGATATTATCTAAGTAATCTATATGTTCATATTTAAAAACAAACCATTTTTTTGGTGATTCCATAAGTGTTTTCCCCTCTTTAATTTTCACTATCCTTAACATATAAAACCATTTTTTCTCGGTTCTGGTTCATTTAATTATAAAATAAGTATTTTATAATTAAAAACCCCGACATCGGAATAATGTCGAGATTTTTGTCATAACCATATAGCATACATACACTGCTATGATTCTCATAAGATGGGGTTGGTAGAATCATAGCAAGAGATTGCTATTTTCTTAGGTTAAATCGGTCGATTAAAGTTGAATTATGACTGTTTCACTTCATAATTGTGATAAACCCAAACAGGGTTGGTTCCTAACAAAGCCAGTTTAAATTTGCTTAATATCTTTGTGGCTTCCTCGGTAAGACTAATTGTATCTCCGTCTTCATTACTTGAAGCGAACATAATATTCCCACAGATCACTACATCCCAATCGGTGATAGATGGATTTGGGGTGTTTTTTATAATAAGGGATGGCATTGGGGTCTCTTCCTTTAAAAGAAATCCATCGTCGTACCACACGTCTAACTCCTCAATGCTTGTCAAAGCAAGAGTTCCTTGGATTTCTTTCTTTAGAAGATCATAAGTGCTGCCAACGCCCTCCTTAAAATTAATCAATTCTCCTGGCTTTAAAGTTGCGTAGTTGAGCATTTGTGTCTCTCTCCTTAAAGTTATTTATCTCTTACATTTAAATTATACAATATCTGGAATATAACGTACATATGTTCGTATTTAAAAAGCCAAACTTTTTAGGTTTGGCTCGTTTCAATGCTTTTAGATAAATATTTGAGGAGATCATATAGTTCATTTGGAGTTAGATCAATTCCTCGTACCTCACCGGTGATCCCAAGATCATTAGTAATTCCAAGGTGATCTAGAACATTAAACACTAACTCCGAGCAAATTAAATTGTTGGGATTGTTGAATAAAATCTTTCCTTTGAGGTGGAATAGGTTTTTAATGATATAACCAAAAATTTGTGCATAGTCATATTTCTTGCCTATATACGCTTTGCTAATCTCAACAACTTTTTCCTGTTGTTCTGAACTCAATCCTAAATCAAGAATCTCATAATATGAGTATTCTTTGAGATTGAACTTTTTAACTCTTGAAACAATGTTTATATCGGCTTCTAGAATTTCTGTATCAGATATAGCAATGGCCACATGACTAAACTTTCCTCGATGATCAAATAACCTAATCAGTTTAGAAATGATACCTTTTCTTCTTACAAAAATAATACTTCCTCTAGTCATTTTTTAAACACAATTCTTAAGAAGTATAGTGCAATAAAGATAAAGTAAAGACCCCAGAAATCAATGTTGTAATGGAAAATTCGTGATATGCTAAACTTAATCAATATGCTAGGAATGGCTAAATAAAAAAATAAAAGATAAATAATAAACATAAATATCTCTCCCTTCTGAAATCTTTGTTATTTTATCTGGGTAAACAAAAACGTAAATCATAATTCAATAAAAAATTAAATAAAAAAGGAGCCGTTAACGACTCCAATATTTAATGCTGCCTATTAATTTATTCAATTCTAACTTAGTTAGTTTCTCAGGATTGAATCTCTGTTCAAATTTAAAAGCAGCTATGACATCAGCGCCACAATCCAAACAAATTTTCTTTATTCCCTCAACTGCCCCACAGAATTTAGGATAAACTGAATTACCACTCCCAAATATAAAAATTTCTCTTCCATGCAGCTGTAAATGGTTTTCAATAAGATATTCTTTGAGTCTCTTAGGTATTTTTCCGTTACCCCAAGTATATGCCCCAATAGCCAAACTATTACAACTAGGGAAAGGATTGTTAAAGTCTTCAATAACCTGCAGATCCCTTTTAGCATACTCTTGGATAAACGGAATAAAGGTTCTAGTGTTACCCGTATTTGAAGCAAGAATAATTGGGAGCGAACCCATCTCATAGGTCATCCCAATCATTCTTTTGTTCATTCGCTTTGCCATAGTTTACTTCTTTATCCTCAAAGAAATCTCGTTTTGTATTATTCAAATTATCAGGATCAAAAGCTGTTATCCAAGGCATAGGATTTTTCTTTGCTGAGAATATTTGGTCGAGTCCCAGGTTGTCTAAAATTAAATTCGCCCGGTACCCGATGTACTCTTTTACTTCTTCAATATCAATATCAGGAGTGTTTTTATAAAGATCCTCACAGAACTCTCTTTCAAGTTGTACAAGCTCAGTGAAGAAATCATATACAAACTCAGAAAACTCTTCAGTATTAAGTTCAGGATATTGAGTTAGAATGTCACGTACCAGGATTGTTTGGAAGTAAGAGTGCTTCATTTCATCACGTTGAATATACTGAATAACAGTTCCGGTCCCAAACATTTTTCCGTTTCTATTAAAATGATAGAACGGTGTAAATCCATTTACGAAACATAAACCTTCTAGGCCACTCATTGCAACCAATCCTTTTGCAAAAGTCTCCGGAGTAGGATTTTGGATGAACTCATCAAACAGATCCATCATTAGCTTGTTTCTTCTAATCATGAATTCGTTCTTTTTTGGTCGTTCAAATACATCTAAAGAGACGGCTTTAGAGCTAACCGAACTTAGAATATATGTGTAAGATTCGTTATGAATTGTTTCCATTGCAGCTACAAAAGCCATAAGGGCTTTAATTGCAGAATCTCTAATATAATATGCAGCAACATTATCAAAATATGTAGCAATAGAATCGAGTACAGCCAAAATTCCGATAGCATTTAAAAACAACTCTTGTTCCATTTCATTCATTTCAGTAGCCCACTGTACTTTATCCTTACTCATGGATACTTCATCCGGAATCCAGAATACTTCTCTCATTTCTTTAATAAGTTCGTAGTAGACTTGATTAATAATGTCATCCCAGAAGAGAATACCACTTACATCATCGAACATTCTCTCGCCTTTGTTAGGTAAATTCTCGTTAAAAACTCTCACTTGTTTCGTCAATTGTTCCATATAAGCGTTCCTCCGTATTCATAAAAATCTCTTAATATTTATATCTGGAGTATTAAAAACGTAAATCAAAAAAGGGAGCTTTCGCCCCCACTTCTTTAATATATTAAGCTGAACATGCCAGGCATGAACTTTCATGTTTTTGATCCCAAGATCGAGTGTAGTAAGAAGTTTTCACACCGGCTTTCCAGTTTTCCATATGAAGCTTATAGAAATTCTTAGCCTTAATGTCCTGAGGAATATAGAAGTTATGAGAAATAGCTTGGTCTACAAACTTTTGACGAGCAGCGTTGTGTTTAATAGCCCAAAGGTGAGCTAATTGTTTTTCATTTTCGTATTCCATTTTCATAGTTGGTTTGTAGAAGAACCATGTTTTTTGATTTAATTCCGGAACCAAAATAGGAAGGTGGAAGTCTTTTTTTCGTTCAAAGTAGATAACATCAAAGATTGGGTCGATTCCTGGAGTTGATCCAGCAATAACTGATGTTCCACCAGTCGGGGCAATAGCTCTTAGGTATCCATTTCTCATGTACTTAGAAGCCAATTCTTTAACTTCCAACCACTCGGGAGAGTTTAAATCACGTTCTTCAAACCATTCTCCAGTTTGCCATTTCGAACCTTCAAAAACAGGATAGCTACCTTTTTCTTTTCCTAATAAAGCTGAAGCTTTAATGCAATTCAACATGATTTTTTCTTCAAGTTTGGAGATATATTCAATAGCCTGTTCTGAATCCCACATGATTCCTTCTTGAGCTAATAAAGCAGCAATACCTTGTTCTCCTGCCCCAACAGCACGATACTTCATATTTGTGTATTGAGCTTGAGGAACAGGGACCTTTAAGAGAGAAATAACGTTATCAAGGGCTCTCATTTGAATTTTGATAACTCTCTCTGTTACTCCATCTTTTTCTGTTCTATTAACAACCAAGGAACTGAGGTTGCATGTTACTAGATCACCAATTTGTTTATGAATGATTACTTCTCCTGTTTCCCAATTAATCGTCTCTTGAGTTACAAACGAAGGTGACATATTTTGAGCGATTTCAGAACACAAGTTAGAAGAATAGATCATTCCTGAATGAGAGTTTGGATTATTACGGTTAACCGTGTCACGATAAAACATATATGGAATTCCAGTTTCTAATTGAGCCTTCATGTATCTCTTTTTCAATTCAATTGCTGGTACACGTCTCTTATCTAAATTGTTATTATCAACGCATAAGTAATAGTGGTAAGTCCAAGCATGATCAATTGGATTTGGTGTTTCTTTTTCACCAAGTTTTTTCTTATCGTAGAAGTCTTCAAGACTGAATCCCATCTTTTGTTTGATCTCATGAGGATCAAAAAGATAGAAGTCACCACGTTTTTCAACTTGTCTCATAAATTCATCCGGAATACAAAGACCAGTGAAAACGTTGTAAGCTCGTTTTGATTTATCACCAGTATTGAGACGAAGATCTATGAAGTCTTCAATATCTTTGTGCCATATATCTAGATACACAGCAACGGCTCCAGGTCTTTGTCCTAACTGATCAACGGAAACGGCCGTGTTATCAAGTTGTTTAATCCATCCTAGTATTCCACTGGCAGCGCCTTTATGTCCTCGAATATCTGATCCAGTTGCTCGTAATTTTCCAAAATAAATACCAATACCGGCACCATTTTTAGAGAACGTAGAAACATCAGTGTTATCATCAAAAATTCCACGAAGTGAGTCTTCAGTTGTTAGAACAAAACAACTTGATAAACCACCGGTAACACGGCCAGCATTCATTAAAGTTGGAGTAGCAAGTGTAAGGTAAAGGTTAGAAAGCGCCCAGTATAGTTCAATTGCTTTCTCCACTCGGTCTTTTTCCTCTGGCATCATCAGGTGAAGGGCAGCAATCATAAATCTTTCTTGTGGCAATTCATAAACTGATTTGTCAAAGTCTTTAACACAATAGCGACCAGATAGTGAATGAAGCCCTGCAAAATCAAATAATTCATCACGTTCGGGAACAATTGAATTTCCGGCCTTAACTAATTCTTCTCGCGTGTAATTAGCAAGAATATCGGGAGTATACAAGCCTTTTTCGGTGAGAGTCACGATAAGACCATAGAAATCACCATACTTCTCTTTTGAATCATAAGATCTATTTTTAGAAGCTCTTTTATATAACTCTTGGAGCTTTACATAACGGGCAAATCTATTCCAGTTAGTGTTTACAAGGTAATCAGGCGACACGTATCCAGAATCATTCTTAATGTCATTTGTAAGAACCAAAGCATTTTGAATGAGAATTTTCGTAATATCTTTTGATTCGATTTCTTCTCTTCTCTCGATTGTCCGGACCACTTTAGAAATGTAACTCTCTTTTGTGGTTGGATTAACCTCAATATTTTCGAATCCACGTTTAATAAATGAAATCAATCTTTCTCTATCAAATTCCATTCGTCGTTCACGTTTTTTATTCTTGTCTTTAATTACAACTGTCATAACCTATTTCCTTTCTTGCAGTAGTTGAGTTAAAGCAAGAGAGGACGACATAATCATCCCCTCGCAATTATTAAAGAATTTCTTTCATTTTTTGAATTGCAACGAATAACGGCTGAACTTGTTCTTTGGAAGCATCGGTTAACTTATTGCCGGCTCCAAATACTTCATCTACAATTCTATTAACTTCATCCATACGATTTGCTTTATGGAACTGAACACCAAGCTCACGAGCTTCTTGCATCAGAGCATCATAATCCAGCTGTTCTTCTTGTAATCCAACTGATTCTTTTTCTTCTTTCAATTGAGAAGGATCAATTAGATTAATTGCATCAGTAACGGCTTTTTTATATGCTTCAGCATCCAAAGGAATTACTGGAGCAATACCTTCAAATGTTGAACCGGCTTGCCATTGAAGTGTTTCTCGAAGATGGATTACACGATGTTCATTCATGTGTTCATCAGTTGTAACTGTCATGAACAAGATGTTATCAACCATTTTGTTGATTGGAGCCATGACTTTATCTTTTAGATCTGGAACATACTTTTCAAATTGATAGTATTGTTCTTTGGTCTTTTTATCAGTTACAAGAGTCATAGTGTCGTTTACCTGTTCTTGAAGGACACCTGAAACAGGAATCTTAGTTGTGACTTGAGTTGCGTGAGCAATAAACACAGGAGTGTAGCCTAGTCGTTCAATTTGCTGAAGATTTTTCTTCCAATCATTTTTAAGATCAACCCAGTCTTTTCCCCATTCAACCTGGCCGAACTCTGTTTTGTCATACTTTGAAAGGATATATGTTTCAAGCATTGCGTAAAGGTTTTCTACGGTATCAATGCAAACAACATCGTATCGTTCTTTAATTTTTTTGTTCTGCAGCTGAGCTAAAACTTGAAGGTATTCAATCCAATTTGAAACGTACTGAACATTGGCACCAACAAGCACTTTATGCCGTTTTTCTGTGGCGATAAATAAAACTCGATCTCCATAGAGCTTATGAACAAAAGATGTTTTACCGATTTTAGGAACACCATAAATAAATGAAGTGTAGGATGCTAAATCCGTACTTGCCTTAATCGGCTCTAAATTTAATAAGTTAATTGCCATAGTTGAGTTCCTCCGATTTGTTTAATGTGATTACTTTTTATTTATATCTGGTGATTGGAAAACGTAAATTAATTAATAAATTTTGCCGGTGTTTTTTAAATTCTTCCTGTATTTTTTCTTTATCAATTCATATGGATAAAGCTCGTTGATTGAAACGTACCAGGTATTTTTCCCATCACTTGCTTGGAAAAAATCAGAGTGACCAGCATCATGTAAGATGGTAACAATCTCACCTATCTCAAATTCATGGCCACAAAATTGCCTGATTATAATTGCTTTATCACCAACTTTATAAGAATTTTTCATCTATTAACCTCCGTCTTCTTTCAAGTCCTTTTGTATTCTATCTGGATAGTGAAAAACGTAAATTAAAGCACAAAAAAGAAACAAGGAATTATCCTTGTCTCTTGTCGTTTTCTTCATTAAACTTTTGCTTTAACCATTCAGCTGTAATTAATGCCTGGGGAACAACATATGAAGAGTTTTTTCTATATTTTAGAACCATGATCAACATAATTAAAGCAAGAGCTTCATTTAAGGCTTCAGTAATCATAGTCCCCCATGTGCCGAACTTAATAAAGATCATAATGGCATTAACGAGCATAAAGATCAAAGCGACATTTAGAGAAAGCCAGAATAATACGCTCATACCATTTACGTCTTTTGTTACATACGTTTTTCTTATTTGAGGTAGGTAACAAATTGTCAGGAACACCGTTCCTAGTACTGGCAGCCAATTCAAAAGAAAGTTTATCACTGGGGAGCCACCTCTTTTTCAACTGATTGTTTTAATTCATCATTTTTCTTTTTTAAAGCAACTACTAAATCATCTACGGTAGAGAATATTCCACCATTTGTTTTCTTGATCAAGCCAATAACATAAAGATTACGATATTGGAATTGGTTTTCGGTAATATCATCAACTAATGTTAGAACCTTTTTAGCATTGTCATTTCCTAACTGCCGAACATCAGTATACAAACCAAGGATAGGACGTCCAGTTGTTGAGAAAACACCGATCTCTGCAGCAACACCAGAATCAATTTCTACTCCATCTAGAACAGCGATCAAAATATCACTTGATAGGAGGTGCTCAGTATCAGCGTTAGCAATCTGGGTACTTGTTGCACTTGCTTTTTTATCATTAACAACAACATTTTCTTGAGGAAGATATACTTCAAGTTCAGGGATTTCTTCTCTGATTTTTGCGGCTAATGTGTCGTTAAAGTTTCGATCTGCGATTCCAAATAAACCGTTAGCTAAGTATAATTTCATTTTTATCAACCTCATCTCATATTTGTTCATAGAAAAGCCAACGAGAATTTCTTCTCATTGGCCGGATTAAAACATTAAAAATCTGGCATATCGTCTGTATTTGGAGCATCACTAAATGGGTTATCATCTTGTGGTGGTTCCATTCCAGTTGGTAGAGATCCAGGAGGAAGATCATTTCCATTTGTACCAAAACCACTTGGTGGGGTATCTTCAGCTGGTTGAGAAAGCTCTTGAAGCTTGAGTTTTCGGATTTGAAGGGCCGTTTCTATTTCTTCTTCTGTATAAGCTTTATCACCAAAGTAAGGAATTTCTCCACCGATTACTTCAATATTGTTTACATAGTTCGTTACCTGACGAACTTCTGCTTTTTCAGTGGATCCAAAGCCATGTGAAACTTGGCTTTCTGATTCTTTAACTTCGTCCACAACAGCATAGTTATTAATCTTGAAGTTTAATTGACCAGTAGAACCTGTAGGGTATAAATCCATAAATGCTTCAGCAAGTTCAGGACCAACAATCGTATTTTTAAGTTCAATAACTTCATTTCCCCAACCAACAGTGAAACCTTTAACTTTGTATTCTCCAGTTGGAAGGTCATTCTTAATAACTGGTTCAAATCCTTGAACAACTGTATCAATCGTCGCAATTGCTTTATCTGGTCGATCATTTGTTTCATCTAAACGGTTAAAGAAGATTCCTTTAACTTGATTAAACTGAACAAGGTTTCCCTGAACATTGTAGTATTCATTTAATGTAAGTTCTCCATTAACTTCAATTCGATCGGCTGCATCTGCCCCATCATCTTCAATAGTTTTGTATTCATTTTTTACAGTTTCAATGCCTTTAAAAAGTTTTGATGATTCCATCATAAACACTGAAATTTTGATTTCCTGAACATGGTTATCAAATTTTGAAAGAACAACCAGGTTACCAGACATATACTTATTGCCTTTTTTACTTGTTTTGACCTCTAAATCTTTCGATTTAAGAGTTCCGATTACTTGAACATTATTTTGAAGTTGTCTTAATTCTTTATTTTCCATGTGATTTTCCTCCGATTTGATAGTAGTTGAGTTATTTATTCTTATAAGACTCCCATGAGTTACGAGAAAATTTCTTTCAATAGATCTTCAATTTCTGATGCTTCAGATTCCTCTGTAACTTCTTTCTGAACTTCATCAAGAATTGATTTAAGTTGGTCCATAAGAATAAGAAATTCTAAATCACCGATAGCTTGCATAGCTTCATCTTGATCCATACCAGCTTGGCGAAATTGAAGATAAGCGTAGAGTTTTTCGATTTCATTTAACATAAGAATTTCCTCCGATTTGTGAGTGATTTTTATTACATATCTTTTATATCTTGGGTTTTAGAAACGTAAATCAAAAAATAAATAATAAATTATTTATTTTTTTAAATAATATCTAACCCGAGATTTATTTTTTGTATTTATATCTAATCGACCGAAAACGTAAACAAAAAAAGAGAACTCTTTCGAGTTCCCCTACAGCTTTCTGAAATCAACTGATTCAGAATAATATCCGTTAGATTCACCTAACCATCTTAGAGTTACATAACCATTGATTGTAGCAAATTTATAGAAGGTCCATGTTGCTGATCCCCAATCAGATTCACCAACTTGAGAAATTTCTTCAGCCATTGTTATTGGAGATCCAATTAAATCATCTAAATCACCAATAATCTCTTCTAAATAGACTGATTCGCAGCAGTCTTGCTCATGATACATTATATAAGATTCTCCATCCGAGGTATGAAAGATTAATTCTCCTACACCCTTTTGTTCAATTTTAGTAAGAGTTTTTCCGATAAGTACTTCAACGTCAGTATAGCTATCCCAATAAGACATATTAATTCCTCCGATTCGTTATCTATAGTAGTTGAGCAACTAAAAAAGAGCTCCTATTGAGCCCTTTAATTAGCATAAAATCTGAATTTTATA
The DNA here is from genome assembly GCF_038007545.1 of Bacillus sp. FSL K6-6540. Classification (NCBI taxonomy): domain Bacteria; kingdom Bacillati; phylum Bacillota; class Bacilli; order Caryophanales; family Bacillaceae; genus Bacillus; species Bacillus sp. FSL K6-6540. The sequence continues at coordinate 28,892 of NZ_JBBOXH010000003.1, read as the reverse complement.
TCTGAATTTAGCTTTAATCCTCTGATTTTCCGTCTAAATATCCAATACCATAGGATAAAAAGAAGCAAATAAACGTTATAATAAATGAAAGCATTGATCTTCTCCTTCGTTTACCAAGACTTCAGCATGAAATCCTAATTTTTCATCGTATTTCAACTCTACAACCGTCAAATCTGGATTGAAGTTGTGGTATTCCTCTAAGAACTGAATAATGCCTTCCGAGATCTGAGTTGTTCCAAGAAATTGTCTTCTTAAAGGTCCATAACGAACCTCAGCAATAAACCCTTTGTGATTGTTATATGTTAGTTCTTTTATTTCAACATCTTCTGGAGAAATGGCTGCGTCATTTGAAATAAAAACACAAATTCCATCTACAATTTCTTGCCCATTTAATATTAATCTCATAATCAAAATCTCCTTTTGTAAGTCTTAGATGATTTGTAAGCACGGATGATAGCAATGACAATGATTAAAATAATGATCAAAGCGATGACATCAACGATCCAGGCAATAGGTGAAGCTCCATAGGAAACATAACCTGGTCCTCCGACTGGATGATAGGTGTAACCCCAGGGGTGCATCATACTTGTCATGAACATTCCCATCGTAAAACCGTTATAATATCCAAACCAACCTGAAGGAGAAAATCCTGCATTGTAGTAATGATTAACAGAAACGGTTCTGCCACCAACATAAGCTTTTGTGGTTCTTCCACTATAGGTTTTTCCTTTTACCTTTGATGTAGCGCCTGAGAACGACCCTGATGATTTTTTAGCAGAACTCTTCTTAGATAGTGTTGATTTTGTTTTATTTGAAGATTTTTTTGTTAAAGAAATTGATTTGGATTTTGATTTATCCGACTTTGTAGATTTTTTAGATGATCCACCAAAGAATGATTTAAAGCTAGAACTAAAGCTAGATTTCCTCGAACTTGAGCTTGACCCTGAGCTCGAGCTAGAACTTGAACTTGGTTTAGAATAACCGGATTTGTAACTTCCACTATATGATGATCCAGAACTCCGACTACCACTACTGAAGCTGGATTTAGATGAAGAAAATGATGAAGAAACCCTGGCACTTCCACCACTAAAGCCAGCTGCTTCTGATATTGTAGGTGGCAACAGTAAACCGAAAGTAACGACTACTGCCAATAAGGATTTAACATATTTAAGTTTCATTTGTATTCCTCCAAGTAATGAGGCCGCCTAAGCGACCTATTATGCTGATTTTGAATCGTCAACGATAAACGTAAAATTCTTAACAACCGGTGATCTTAACATCGCTGCATCATCAGCCATCGCTTCACTCATGCTTTTCACAACTCTAATTCTTTCATTTTCAAATTCCGGATAAGATGTGAGAATAATATCTCCAATCTCTGGTTCCACAGGATTTTCAACTGTTAAGTACTTTGTAGGAACTTTTTTAGATAAAGCTCGGTATAAAGCGATCGCTTTACCAATATGCTCATTAAAGGTATCTCTCGGATCACATTTAGCAATACCTTTTGCGTAAATTCTTCCAGACCTATAACCTTTTAATAGAACTGTTACGACACGTTTTTTTCTATTGATATGGTATTCAGGAACAGTAGCATAAGATCCAACTTCATATCCATCGCACATAGTGGAATCTTTTAAGTTTTCAAGGTCTGACTTTGCATCTTCAATAACTTTCTTTCTAGCAGTAATAACTCTAGGTGACTTATTAGCTCTCTTAGTGAGTTCTTCTGCTGCTTTGGAAATAAATTCGTTTAATTCAGTAGTAGTCAAGTTTTTGAAATTTACCTTCTGCATAATATTAGTGTTCCTCCGATTTTTTGATTTGATTTTCAATTTCTGCTTTGATCTTTGGTTCAGGTGGTTGCCAACCTTCCGGTTTAAGTATCTTTCCACTATTGCCTAAGTCATATCTCGGTTTACCATCCGGAAATAACTTGGCCATGTTTGCGTCTTGAACAATATCAAAGAGTGGTTGTGGTTTAACTCCAGCAACGACAAATGATCCTTGAACAAAATAATTAACATCAGTTAATGCATCCATTTGATCAACAAGAATATCCTCAACCGGACCTTTCTTAATCACTTTAGATTCTGCAGCAGTAATTCCCCGGATTAATTCTGTTACCAACCCATAAAATTTTGTTTTGTTTCCACCTGCTGTTGCATATAAGAATTCAACTAACTCTTCAGCCGTCCAGATGGTTCTGGCCAAAGCAACATCTTCAGGAATAGGTGTTGGTTTTTCTGAGATTGGGTGATGGAATGCTCGGTGAAACTCTTCAACTTGAGATTTGGCGTAGTCTAAACCTTTTGCTTTTTCCATGATCATTCTCCTCAATGTACTAAATGTTCTTTCTTTAATGTAAAGGGGTTTTGATCTATTTCATTGCTGACTATTTCAGCCAGATCAACAATCGTTAAACCAAGGTCTTTAAGGTCTTCTTCACTTAATTCATTTACTGATTCATATAAGAGCCAGGTCTTATCATTTTTAGTTCGAGTCGATAGATTCTCACGAAAACTCTTAACCTTCCTGGTTAAAGCTTCGTAACCTGGTGTGCTCACTTATTATCACCTCACGGTAATTTTTGTTATTATATCTGTGCCTTTGAAAACGTAAATTGATTTTCAGCTTTTTTGGCCATTTCTTTTAATATTTTTGTTTCAAAGGACTGTATCGACGTTTTATCAAGACCTCTGTTTGTAAATAGAACTTTTATGTCTCCTTCGATCCAATATAATTCTCCATTAACCATATCATCATTAAAGAAATGGACCTCTAGGTATTCAGCTGGTCTACCGTAACATTTAATTTGTTCTTGCTTTTCTTTCTGATCTTTAGAATCCATATGTCTGTGATTTTTAATTTGAAGTGGAATAGAAATGTTGGAGTCTTTTAAATGAAGAACCGTTCCATCAATTTTCGAATTACGATCTTCTTTTGATGAGGGAATTTCAAACCAAAACATTAGGCAGCTGTTGACGAGGTTTCTAACGACAATCTCTTGAAAAATCGGCCGTCCTATTCTTTGAAAGAAATACTTGATGTAATTCCTTTCTACTTCTCCCCTATCTCCATAGTGCTTTGTTGCGTTATTGAGAAATCGGGTAATCTCTCCTGGATAGTAATGTTTCCAAATGAAATTTAGGATTTCAATTGGTTTAATAAATGGGTCTCTTTCAATGAGTTTAAATGTAACGTACTTGGCCAAATAAAAATCAATGTGTCCTTTGCCATCTTTGCCTTTTATAACAGCATCATGACATTCTGCTTCAAGTCCATACTTAAACATACATTCAGTCTCCTGTTCTCAATATTTTCTGATTCAAACGAAAAATACAGAGATCCTTAGACCTCTGTTTCTTCAGCATCGTATTTATCTCCAACTGCAGCGACCTTCTTAACAATACGATCGATGGTTCGAGATATTTTCATTTGATATGTGTTAAAATTCGCAGCGATTTCTTCTTGAGTTAATCCATTTTGGGTTTGTCTTAAGACTTCTTTTTCGAAGTCAGTGAGCTCAGCTTTTTCGATTGTCGATTTTAAATCTAATAAGATGAAGCTGAAATCATCATTTGGATCAAAATCTGGTTTTAAGAATAATAACCCTTTAGCTGAGATGGTTTTTCCTGATTCTGTTTCGACTACATCACCTTTTAAGTGAAGAGGATTTGTGAAGTCAAATACATCAATATCGTATTCTGTACTCTGGGAGAAGTATTTAAGGTTATAACCGAACACGCCTAACAATGTATCTTTAGAATAAATCATATCGTGCTGCAGCTGACCTTTAATGCGAGATAAAATGAACCGGTTCCCTTCTTTATTCTTCAGTTTTTGTGTTACGAAATCATAGAATGGCTTATAACTTCTTAAAATTTCCCCCAACCAATCATCTCTTTCGAGATCTGAAGCTGTAATCGATTGAGGTCTAAGCAGAATTTTGTTTCTTTCTTCTTTTTTCAAGAAGTGAATAACATTCTCGGAAAAATCATTGCTATCTGAGTTCGTCAATGATTCTATAGATTGTTCTTTCTCAACTTTCTTTTGAAAGTACCGTTCATCTGAATAAAAAATGTACTCCGTTTTCTCTTGTTCTTCTTCTTTCTTAATTTCATCACTGGTTAATAAATATGTGGCCATACGATCTAGTGATTTGCAAACATTGTTTTGATGGGATAAAAAGTCTTTGGTTGTAATCCCTGTTTTAAAATAACCATCAAAATACTCGGAATAGAAATTAGTCTCATTTAGGATCTCTTCCACAACTTTTTTTCGTTCCTCTAATGTTGTTTTTTCAAAATCAATTTTTTTGTTAATTTCATGAACTGTCGTTCCATCTAATCTCCCTTTAAAGTTTCTCTGTGATGTAAAACTCATTTATTTGTTCCTCCATAAATTTGTTCTATATTATTTTGAATTAATTTAATGTTCGAAGTTATATAACGATTATATCCGTAATTTTCCATATGTAAATTAATGGAAGGCGGAATTTATAAGTCTGCGAATCTTACACAATGACATTATGTAAAGTGTTAAATCCCTTCATATCAATGTTTATAAGAGATGCCGACTTTTCATTGTTTTTGAATATTACATAATATATAATTATCTTATAATATGTCATATTGGTTAGAAGGTGATCATTTTGAATATGGTGAGTCCCATTAGAGACAAAAAACAACTGGAATTACTAAAAATGTATTTGAGAGAAAAGAGCAAAAGAGATTACTTAATGTTCATGGTTGGAATAAGTTCTGCCCTCAGAATTAGTGATATTCTTAAATTAAAGGTTGGAGATATTTGGGATGGAAGAAAGCCGAAAGAATTCATTTATCTTCATGAAGAAAAGACAGGAAAATATAAAAGATTTCCGATCACTGAGAACCTCCAAAAAGCAATTAGAGAATATATGAAAGAATATCAGCTTGACCAGGAATCCTATTTGTTTTTCAGCAGAAAAGGAAATAAACCCATCTCCCGTCAACAAGCTGCCCATATATTATCTTCAGCTGCAGATTACATTGGAATTAAAGAACCGGTATCAACTCATAGCATGAGAAAGACATGGGGATATTGGGCGTATAAAAAAGGATACTCTTTGGCTTTAATAATGGAAGCTTTGAATCATTCAAGTATTGCAATTACAAAGAAATACTTAGGTATTACACAAGAAGATCTTGATGATGTATATATGAGTATGAATTTATAATATATAATAGAAGAAACTCGGAATTATGAGGTGAATTATGGAGATTAAGAGAATAACAAGAAAAAAATTCGAAAGCTTTCCTAAATTTAAAGGTGTTGAAGAAGCAATAAAGTTTTTCAAAGAAAAGTATGGGGACCATTTTATAGAACAAGCATGCGGTCCATTGGAAGAAATAGAGCTCGGAAGGTACTACCCACATATGTTAATCATTGATAAGGAAGTTCATAAAAGGTTGAGTGAATGGATGAATAAACAAAAATATCCAACTTATCCAGGTGATAATCCTGATACAAAAGGGTTTGGTGAAAGCTTTCAGACGATTATTATTTTTGAAGATGGAAGGGTTCAAGTATCTAATTTAGCTGAGGAATAAAAAATCAAAAAAGCAGACATAAACTGTCTGCTTTTAATCACTCCAAATGTTTATCTAGGAGTTCTGAAAACTTTATAATCATAGCCTATTTGTTTGCTATACTTGCTATCTTTATATACGTACATGTCTACGATTGTATATCTATATTTTTTTATCGTAGGCTAAGTATTGTGTTGTTGAATAATATCGTGTTGGTTTTTTGTGATAGAATGTTCCAAACACAGCTTGGACGAATAAACCAGCCCAGGAGTATTTAAGACCAGGTAACCCTGTTTTGGAGGTTGAAAATATGAATTTTGATGACAAAAAGAGCATATTAAAGACCGTGGGAAATGTATTTATGGTTCTTGTTCTTATCTCTTTATTTGTTTACGCGTTTTCTTCTGAATCAATTGGATGGTATGTTAAGATTACTTCTATTGTGATGTTGACCATATCATATATCTGTTATGCTCTAATTTCTCTACAAGAGAAGTGGTTTATTGCAACTTTAGTGGTCTCTTGGTTGGTCATTATTTTTTGGGTGTTTTAAATCAAAGATTATACAATAAAAAAATAATCCGGATTAACCGGACCATCAATACTTTCGGCTGCCGTTATATTCTCTCCCAACAATGGCTATAGCGAGGTAGAAAGTGAAATGGCAGCCTTTATTATTATTCCCTTCACTTTAAGATTTTAACTTGAATATCTCTAACACCAAATTCAATGCACTTGTCATTAGCATTTAAATAGACATCTATTTTGTTTCCTTTAATAGCTGATCCAGTATCTTCGGCCGTATATACACCATTAAGGTGTTCATATCCTTCAGGAAATTTAATTTCAACTTTAGATCCTAACGGAATTACACTTGGATCAACTGCAATCGTACGACCTTCTTGAACTTTCGTTCCTGTCGCCGTAACAGTTCCCATTGAATATGCTGTTGAAGTAAAATGTTTATATCCCTCATAAACCCCTGATTTATGTTTTTCAACTCCAACTTTCGTGTTTATTTCTTGTCCCGGAAAAATCAAAGAAAGATTTTTGATTTGTGGGTTAGCTTCTGCCAATTCTTGCAGAGACATATTATTTTCCCTCGCAATTTTTGACATTGTGTCCCCAGGTTTCACTTCTTGAGCAAACGTGGGAGAAGCAATTAGCATCGATACTACTAATGTCGATACGGCAATTAGTTTTTTCATAGGTTCTTGCCCTCCTGTTTTTATTTGGTTCATTCTTTTTCTTTCAGAACCTTTTATACTTATATCTATGAATATGAATTCGTAAATCAAAACAGTATTACATTTGGATTACAAAGAAAAGGCCTGGCACAAAACCAAGCCCATAACGTTATGAATAAGACACTTCATCTTTATCATCTCTAATTCTATTTAATGAAGGCTGTCGTAAAGATAAACCTCCATGTTCATTTTTACTTTCTTGAAAGTATTTAATCTCAACAATCTTCCCAACCACCAAGGATGGATCTTTCCAAAAATCAACTTTCCATTTCTCTTTTAATCCAGCTACGGCCACTCGATGTCCTTTGTAATCAACAATAATTGATCCACATTTACCACCACGTATGTCTTCCACAACATCTAAACAACGTAAATCTGCTTCTTCTTCTGGTTTTACTTTTAAAATGCTAGGAGACTTTTTCAATTCAAATATTCCATCCGATAAATGAATCATTAATCCTTCTTCCCCACGGCCAATTGCTTCAAGAAACAAGTCATCAATAACATCCTTGTCATTTCCAACATAGAATTTAGGAACAACCGAAATTAACGAATCTGCCGGCAGAGACTTCTTGATCGTTTCTTCTAAAAAAGAGCGTCTAGTTTTGTAAGGAACATCAAAAACACCTTTTTCATAATCATCAATTGGAATCATGTCGAATAACAAAAATCTAACGTCTTTTTTAATTCCGTGTTTCTTCAAACGACTTTGAGTTGCCCGGAATAAGTCCGATGAGGAAAGATTATCTCTATTCACGTTTACGAGTTCTCCTTCATAAACAAATCCTGTCGGAAGTTTTTTCATTAACTCTTCGAGTTCAATTAATCCTTCGTATTTGGCACCGGTGGTTGTAATGAATTCGCTGCCTTCTTCCAAGTTCTTCGTTGTTGATCTGAAGCCATCGACTTTAAGTGAGACAATGAACTCTTCTCCTTTTGTAAGGTGTTTTTCAGGATTGTATTTTTGACCTTTCATAACCTTGTGTTTACTGATAAACCCTTTACCGTATACTTTATTCAAAGTAGTTGAAGAGATTCCAATCGGCAAATCTTTTGTTAATATAGATTTGGCCAGTTCCCGTTCTTCTTCTGTTTTAAGTTGCTTTAAAAAGATCTGAATTGATTGGATTATTTGATCAGATCCGGTATTGTAAAGAATTACGTAAGCCATAGCATCAAAGATGGTTTCAAGTTGAGTATAAGTCGGCAAACAAACTTCTTTTTCGATCTTCTTTTTTGCTAAACCCGTTTTAACAAGTGGGTCGTAAACAAACTTGAAAATCTCCTTTAAACCCTCAACATTTTCGTATTTTCTTAGTAATTCTTCTTTTCCTTTTCGGCTTGATTCGTTTTTAATCTCCTTAAAAATTTCAACATATTTCTTCATCATAGTAGTTGAGTCCTCCGATTTTCCTTTGGTTATTTCGAGTAACGAAATAATATTATCACTTCTTTTTTGAGTCGTACACACTGATTACAGAATATTGCAAAAATAATAGCTAGATATTTGAATCTAGCTCTATACACATGCAGCCATTCTTTTTGCCATCCTTTTTCTTTTCTCAATAGCTTCATGGTTATTATTACGAGATCGTTTAATAACGGTTGTAAGTATCCATCGATTTCTTTCTTTTACAAAGATGAATTCCTTACTATTTCTAGTAAAGATATGCCTCACATTACCGTTATTCACTATCTGCTTTATATTTAAGTTTCTTACATCACGCTTAATCCTACTTTCAATATTTTTACGGCATTCGCCTACTCTTTGTTCATATCGCTGTATTACGTGATTAGTAATAATAAAGTCTTCAAACATCATATCTCCCTCCGATTAATGTATGTAGTAGTTGAGTGAAAGTGGTGCTGCTGAATTGGTTATCTAACAACACCACTTTAGAAATGTCTGATAATTGGTATGATTATATCTGGCTCTATTAAAACGTAAACCACATTAGCGAATTAATTTAATATGCCAATGCTAAAGCATTGTCTATTCGAAATTACTTACGTAATTTCTCATATGTTTATTTAATTTATTATTTAATATATTCATTAATAATTAATTGATATATAAAGACCATAGCTATTCGTAAGCATCCATGAAGATTAAGTTTAGAATTCTTACGACCACATCTAAACAACTATACGTTCTTCTCCAGTGTTGATTTATAAGTTAATTCTTATTGGCTCAAACACTTAAAGCACATGACAACGGATAACATTACTAATCAACTGCAAGTCAATGATAAGGATGGTCAATGACGATTGATTAGTCTATCCATCGATCCCAGCGAAGATGAAGAATCTTCACCACCATTAATTGCTTAATGGTATTTGCAACGGCGAGATAACCTTGGAGTTATTTGATAAAGGAGTGAACTCTCAGCTTCAAATGTCTCCGGGTTTATAGAGTTGTAATATATTTATATCTGAGAATGATGAAACGTAAATTGAAAGGGAGAAATCAAACACAGGTGAGGGAAAATTCACACACGAAAAATTCGGGTGGAGTTGAAAATGATTGCCGCCTGCTCTGAGAGTTGGATCGAGGTTTGAAAAAGTAGCCGCCTACCCTTTCGGGAAAAAAATCGGTCTCGACAGGAATAACTGGAGGAGGTCCGTTCACACCAACCATCCCAAAACGCCCAAATTGTGTTGAAATTTAGGAGAAGGAACAAGAATTTTGTCATTCTTTGTTATAGAATAATAGTTAGATGGATATAATAAACATATAGAGAAAATAACCTAGTTGAGGGGGAAAATTTTTGTATTATAGGATTGGGACTATTAAGACAAGAAAAGAAGGAGAGCACGAAGTTGATATTAAAAGAGACTTCACTCAAGAAGAACAAGAAAAATATTTTCAGTACAGAAAGTATCTTGGGCTACATATAAATAATAAGAATTTATATAACCTAATTGTAAGAAATGGAGAAGAATTTGAACATTTTTTAGATACGATTAAAGATAAAGACCCGTCAGAAATAGGCAGTCCAGATTATGTTGTATTTGAAGCCAATAGGCTATTTATGAATTACTTATCGATGATTAGGACGTACATTGATCATATTCCTTCTTCGTTGTCTAAAACCTTTGATTCTAAAGTCAAAGATGAATTTGATAACTTTTTATCAGTTATATATGATAATTATTTTGAATATAGATTTTTATATAAATTAAGGAACCTGGCTCAACATTTCGGGATCCCAATTTCTAATTTAATCAGCAATGAACACGGCAACCATATAACCATGAGTCAAAGCTATTTATTAAGTTATAAAAAATGGGGTACTGTTAAAGATGAAATTAAAAATATGGAAGAAAGTATACCGGTTAAAGGATTAGCTCTCAGAATGAATGTAATCATGAATACGGTATACTTGTTTGTAATGAAGTTCTATGTTGAGGGTATTATTGAATCAATAAAATGGTTTGATTCATTACAAGGAGAATTAGGTGGTAGCACCATTCTTGCAGTTTCAGACTCGGCTGAAGAATATGGAAAAGGAAAATTTAATTTTCAACCTATGAACACTGACGAATTTATCAATGCAGTGCATGATTTAAATGAAAACCCAGGTATAAATATTGAGTTGATAAAATAAAAACCCCATTGGACTATCCAAATGGGGTTTTTCGTTATCATATTAAGTTGCTGCTCTATCTGCGACCTTATAAGTGGACTGCTCAGAAAGAGCGTATGAAGCGCTAGATACTCCAACAATGCCAAGCAAGAGCGCTAAACAAATTGCAATTTTACATTTTTTCATTTAAATGTTTCCCCCTTTGAATTTGTTTGCGTGCTTCAATTGCCATTTGATAAAAATCGACCGCATCATGTCTGTCTTCTTTGTTGGTCAAAAAATCAGCAACAGCAACAGCGTATTCTTCCATATCACCATAAAGGTTTTTCTCTTCGAAGAACTTGAACACTTCTCTAAGTGTTTGTAAGTCGAATGATAAATAAAGGCCTTTAACCAGTTTTAATTTCTCGGTTACTTCCTGGTTGTTGTGCCGAGCAGCAACCTTCTGGCCTTCCTGATATAATTCTAATGCAGCCTTTAAATCATTCTTCTTTGCTTTGACATATGCCAGATTAAAAATCGCTTTTGACTCATAAATGTGCTTTCGATCCTTATGAATTTCATAAGAAATTTGAAAATGTTTCTCAGCATTGTCAAGTTCTTCAAGGTTATTATAACATAAACCCACGTTAAAATGAGCTGAACCAATTAAATGTTGCTCCCCTATTTCTAGGGCATCTTTTAAAGCTTTTTCAGCTGTTTCTAAAGCATCTTCATAACACATTTTATCTAGCCAGTTCCCGAAGATAACAAACTGACACTGGACCATTTCTTTGCCATATGTAAGATTACCCTGAGCATCTTTTTGCTCTTTAAATATAGAGTATGCTCGCTGAGCATAATTCATGGAGAAATGAGTCTCTTTCATATAGTAATAGACCTCTGATACTTTAAAATAGAACTCGGCCTTATCTGTATTTGCATTTTCATCTAATAAATCAAGATATTTTTCAGCTTCACGGTAATATGTTAGGGCAATAACTAAATCTCTTGTTCTGAAGTGATACATACCGGTAAAAAAATTATAATAGAACTCTATTGTATTCGTAAGGGATTCAGGGGCCATATTTTCCCTTGTTTTTTTGAGATCAGCATAAACACCATCTATATTTTTAACAGAGTCAGGTTCGAGATACGAAAGCATTATTTCGTGCCGCAGCTTTAATAGCTGAAGATAGACTGCTACTTTTTCATTTTTCTCCATCATATCGAATTCTTTTTCAACTTTTCTTTTCATTTCTTTTGCTTTCTCAACTCGACCCTGCTTTATGACAACATACCAATGATTAATGTCTGTGGTTACATAATGATATGGGATTAAATCCGAAACAGACAATCAAATACCTCCTTTTCTTTACATATATTTAATATTATACCACCAAAGGCTCATACGAATAGGATCATTTTTTGAAAAATCCCTCAATTCAGATGAATAAAAAGGTCAGAATAAGCATAAATAAGGACCATATCAGACGATATGGTCTTTTAGCTGGCTTTAGAATTTATGGTAAGTTGGTCTAAAAGGCTCCCAATGTCGTTTAATGACTTATAAATGACATCCAAACAGTTAATTATATGAGAATCAATCTCTCGCTCTTGAACATCTGCAAATACAAACTTCAATTCTTTATAAGACTTAGAGTACCTTAAATTAAAGAGATTTCCATCAATCACCTGAACAATTTTAACTTTCGGGTCCAATATTTGTTCATAAATAGTCTCCGGATGAACCACTCCTTCAACATTTTCAATGTAATTTAAGGACCCCAGAATCGTTTCAAGTTTAGAATAAGCTTCAGTTTTCATAACTTATCCCCTCCGATTTAGTAGTTGAGTAACTTACATTTAAAATTATAAAACGCAAACATAGGTTCGTACACTCTATTTAAGAAATTATTTAAAAAAATCAATAAAAACTGTTTAGAATTTTCGACTTGTGTACATTTATATTAGAGACATAAACAGTATTGTTCGAGATATTGAGCTTCAAAAAAGGAGATCAATATGAATAAATGAAAGATAATCGAACTAAATTAATCTGTTCTAAATGTAATTCTCCTATTATTACATATCGGAAAAAGAAAAAAGTCATTTATGAATGCTCTTATTGTGGTATTCAACCTGATGATTTAAACTTTGACGATCTTTCTCCAAACGATTGGGAAGATGATTATGAAGAAGAAAATATGTAATAATTGCGGGAAGATTATTGGTTCAAATGAAACTTGCTCTTGCAAGCAAAACAGAAATCGGAACCAATACCAACGTAAATATTATCAAAAGAATAAAGAATACTTAAAACCCCTTTCCACTGCACGTTGGAAAAAATTAAGAAGTCTCATCATCCACAGAGACAAAGGTTGCTGCCAACGATGCCTAATCAAATATAGCATCGTTAATTCTTCAGAATTGCAAGTTCACCACATAAAACCTCGAATTGATTACCCCGAATTAATGTTTGAAGAAAGCAATCTTATTACCCTTTGTAAAACGTGCAACCTCCAATTAGGTACTTCCGGTGAACTTGATTTTAAACCAAACATTAATCTTGAAAATCACAATTATGACTTCAAACTTTAAGAGGTGATGTGATGGCTCGTCCTAGAAAGCCAGCTTCCCTCAAACAAGGACATTCAGAATCAAAAGCTCAATTGGAGGAAAGAGCCGAAGCAGAACAAGAACTACTTGGAAATGATGATTTAGTGAATGAAATTCCTGAACATCTTGATGAATTAGCTCAAGAGTATTACAAATTCTTAACTACTGAACTAGAGATAAGTAATATCCTCTGCAATTTAGATATTCCTCTACTCGAACAAACTGCTGATTGTCTAAGTAAAATGAGGCAAGCAGATGAAATTATTAATAAAGAAGGACTTATTTTAAACACAATTGATAGGTATGGGAATGCCTTAATAAAAGAACATCCCGCAGTTGCTACAAAACAGAAGTATCTTAATCAGTTTAGAGCTTTATCTACCCAACTTGGATTATCTCCAGCATCAAGGGCTCAACTTGCGGGTTTGAAAATTGAACAAAAAAACGAAGAAGAAGATCCGTTACTCAAATTATTAAAAAGCTAATTATAATCCCTGCTGTTTTCACTCCGATTTTCAGTGGGGATTTTTTCTATGTGCTCGTAGCTCAGGTGGTTAGAGCATCGGTCTGTTAAACCGAGTGTCGTAGGTTCGAATCCTACCGAGTACGCCATGAGGGTTTAGTTTAATGGTAAAACGTCAGTCTCCAAAACTGAAAATGTCGGTTCGATTCCTTCAACCCTTGCCAATAAATATAATACTGAGGGTGAGTGATAATATGGTTTCTTCGTATTTAAAAGCCCATCCTGCCTATCAGTATGCTAGAGATGTTGTTGAAGGTAAATTAACTGCCGGCAAGTACGTTAAAAAGGCTTGCTGCAAATTCATTTCTGACGTTCACAATCCTGATTGTGAATTTTTTATCGATGAAGATGAACTTAAGAAAATTGATGGCTTAACAAAGCTTATAAATATGGCCACAGGATTGAAAGCTGGAACGCCAACTCATGATGCTTTGGCTCCATTCCAATGGTTTTTCTTAGTCAATGCTTTATGTTGGAAGTATAAACAAAATCCAATTAAAAGAAGATATGAAAAGTCAGTACTCCTAATTGGTCGTAAATCCGGTAAATCATTCCTCGTTGCTTTAATTTTTATCCTCTTGCTCTTAATTGAACCAGAATACTCCGAGTTTTATTCTGTTGCCCCAGATAAAGAGCTTTCTTCGATAGTCAAAAAAGAAGTTGAACAAACAATTACAGCTTCTCACCCTTCTATCCAAAAACAGTTCCAAATAACAAGAAGTGAAGTACGGTGTTTACTCACAAAATCTAAATTCATTCCTTTAGCTAACTCTGAGAACCGTATGGACGGTAAACATAGCCTTATTGCCGTCGCATGATAGAAATATCATGTTAGAAAATCGGGCAAAATCGGTAGAATTCTTATTTACGAACATATGTTCTCGATATATAATTATATTATAGAGATATAATTAAGGAGTAGAGCAATATGTTTGGTTATATCTATAAAGTTACAAATATGGTAAATGATAAAATCTATATTGGCAAAAAACACTCAGCAGTATTTTTAAATGATTATTATGGAAGTGGCCTTCTAATAAATCGAGCTATTGATAAGTATGGGTTAGAAAATTTTAAATTAGAAATGATCGATACTGCAGATTCTCTCGAAGAATTAAATGAAAAAGAAAAATTCTATATAAAAAAATATGATTCATTCTATAAAACTTCCAGAGGATATAATATTGCTTCTGGTGGTGATGGTGGTAATTTAATCGCCGGCTGGAGTGAAGAGAGATACAACAAGTATATTGAACTAAAAAGAATAAATAACACTGGTGAGAAAAACCCGAATTACGGTAACGGAGAAAAAATTTCTGGAGATAAAAATCCTTCTAAAAGAAAAGATGTAAGAAAAAAATTAAAAGTATTACTAAGTGGTGTAAATAATCCAATGTATGGAAGAAGAAGAGATCTTCATCCACTATATGGAAAACGCCATTCAGAAGAGACAATAAACAAAATCAGTGAAGCTCTTTCTGGTGAAAACAATCCAAATTACGGAAAGCACCATTCAGAAGAAACAAAGAGAAAAATATCCGAAGGAAATAAAGGAAAAGTTGTATCTGAAGAAACAAGAAGAAAAATGTCAGAATCTAAAAAGAGCTTATCCGTTGAAGCTCGCAAAAATATTAGCGAGGCTGCTAAGAAAAGAAGATACAAACTAATATGTGGAATTTGTGAGAAAGAATTTGAAGGAAAAATTCATAATGTAACAAAATGCCCAGAATGCAGATTAATTAAACCTAAATCAAAATTTAAAATGCCAAATAGAGAATACCATTGTAAATGTAAAACATGTGGCTCCGATTTTATCGGAAGATCAAGCAGAAGTTTTTATTGTAGTGATAAATGTAGAAAACGTAAATAAGACAATACCGAGGTAAGTTAAAGTTTAAAAGCTTTAGCCACCGTAGAGCGTAGGAATTGAACCTATGCTTTTTTATTGCCAAAAAAGCATAGAATATAATATTCCCAAGAGTGTCCGATACCTGACCGAGTAAAGTCGAAGGTAAAAATGTACGCCGAACTTACTGGTGACAGTAAGAAGTTAGGATAAAAAGCCTAACGATAACAATATTGCGTAAGGCCAACGTTTTTGTAGCAGACGAAGTTGGAGCATTAAGAAACCGTTACCCTATTGATGCCATGCAATCTTCTCAAATGAACATGGTAAACCGTACCGGAATTCTTATTAGTACAGCCTATGAATCATTAAACAATCCTATGACTGAAGAAGTTGAATACGCTCAAAAAGTTCTGGATGATTTAATTGATGATCCCACTCTTTTCGCCCTCCTTTATAAACCTGATGATCCTAAAGATTGGCTATCTGACAAATCCCTCATTGAAGCAAATCCACTTGCTGAAGTTCTCGAAGATAACTTGGAATATTTAAAAAAGCAACGTAGAACTGCTTTAGATATGCCAAGTTCAAAAAAGAACTTCTTAACAAAGCATATGAATATTTTCGTTGATGGTGACGACTCAGAGGTTTATATCCCTTCAGATGAACTAAAGAAGAATATGATTACTACATATGATTGGACAGGTCGAGAAGTGTTTGTTGGTGTTGACTTATCTCAAACTACTGATAATACAGCTGTTTCAATGGTTACTTATGATCATGATAAAGATGAATACGTTGCTCAGTCCTGGGCTTTTATTCCGGAAGATAGTGCGGAAAATAAGTCCAAAGTTGAAAAGGTTGATTACTTTACCATGAGAGATAATGGTTATTGCTATTTCTGTGGTGATAAAGTTATCAGCCATAGGTTCGTTGAAAACTTTGTCTTGGATCTCGAAAAGAAATATGGAGTAATCATTAAAGGCATCGGTTATGACCGGTGGAACTGCGTTGCTTCGGCTAACCGATGGTACGAAGAAGGCTATGACACGATCGAAATTAAGCAGCATTCTTCTGTCTTGCACCCTGCTACTAAACTTGTAAAAGAACGTGTTTTGAAAGGCAGCTTTAAGTATCTACAAAACAGACTGCTGGAAATCAACTTTTCAAATGCTCGTGAGGTTAAGGATTCCAACCTCAATACTTACGTTAATAAGAAAAAATCCACAGGAAAAGTTGATATGGTTATCTCAATATTAAACGCTATGGCCCTATGGAATAAAGAAGTTGAAGAAAATTTAACCTCCAACTTTGAAGAAAGGGAACTAATTATTCTCTAAGAAAGGAGGATAACCAACCTAAATGGGGATTTTTTCGAGAAAAAATAAGCAGAAAGAAGACCGTTCCATGCAATATTCCTACGGTGGTGGATATTCTATTACTTCTTACTTTGGTGATGGTGGTCCAATAACAGAAGAAGAAGCTATGAGAATCCCCACTGTTGTTTCGGCTCTTGAGCTTATTACATCATCAATAGCATCGCTGCCAATCTACTTATATAAAGAAGATCGAAAAGGTGCAGTAATTAAAATTCCTGATAACCGTGTTTCTCTTTTAAATGATGAACCAAATGATTTGATAAACGGTTATAACATGAAAAAGAGAATGGTTAAGGACTATTTACTGTATGGAGCTAGCTACATCAAGATCGAAAAAATTCGGAATGAGGTTACTAACTTCTATCCCTTGCCCATTAAATATATTTCAGTGACAACTTATAGTCAGGGATATAAAAAATGGGCGACGATCAATTATTTTTATAATAACAAAACTGGAACTTATGAATTTACTCCAGATGAATTGATTATTCTTACAAGAGACAGTGAAGATGGAGTTACTTCATCAGGAATACTCCAGAATAATAGTAAGCTTCTCAGACTTGCCCTTGATGAAATCGAATACTCAAATGGAATATTAAAGAACGGAGCCCTTCCTATAGGTGTCTTAAAAGCTACATCAAGATTAAGCCAAAAAGCAATTGATAACCTGAGATCTTCCTGGGAAAACCTTTATAGTGGTCCAAAGAAAGCTGGTAAGACAATTATTTTGGAAGAAGGATTAGATTACAATCCAATTTCAATGAAACCAAGTGAAATGGATTTAACTAACTCCAAGAAAAATACAGTCTCAGAGATTGCTAGAGTCTTCAATATTCCAGAGTCTATGCTAAATTCCTCGGCTAATAAGTATGCTTCAAACGAACAAAATAACCTCTATTTTCTTCAATACTGTGTTGGTCCGATCATTTCTGCGATTGAATCTGCTCTAAATAAATCTCTCCTATTAGAAACGGAAAAAGAGCAAGGTTATTATTTTAGATTTGATGTTTCTGAATTGCTCAGAACAACAGAAAAAGAAAAAATCGATGCCACTGTTTCTGCTGTAAAAGGAGGATTAATCTCGCTTAATGAAGGCCGTTCAAGAATTGACATGCCTGAAATTAAAGATGACTTCTTTATGTGGGGTTTGGGTCAAATTTTCTATAATCCTAAAACCGGAAAAATGACTATTCCAAACATGGGAGAAACGATTGATCCTAACAATCCTCAACCTTCCACACAAAATCAGAATCAACCTCCTACTCCATCTAATTTAGATTCAAATAAACCTCCAATTGAAAATGAACAAACTTCTGAAGATAAAGATTCAAAGATAAAAGATGAGCCAGTAAATCAATAGATTTATTGGCCTTTATTTTTTCCAAGGAGGTGTAACCAATTTATGAAATTCGAGCTTTTATCCCGCAAGGTCGAGCTTCGAGCCAATAACGATAATGATTCAATGACTGTTTCCGGTTACGTCAATAAAACAGGAGAGTTAAGTGAAGTACTAGGTTCTGGAAAGAAATTTGTTGAGAAAATTGCACCTGGTGCATTTACTCGAGCTCTGTCACGAAACCCCGATAATATTGACTTCCTTGCTGAACACAACACCAAACATATTCTAGCTTCTACACGAAATGGTTCCCTTCGATTATTTGAAGACAGCACCGGTTTATATATGGAAGCTACAATTTCTCCTACTACATGGGGACATGATTATTACCAATTGATAGACGATAAAATTCTTCGGAATATGTCATTTGGATTTAGAACTTTAGATGATTCATGGGATGTTCGTGATGATGGCATTTACGAACGAACCATTAATGATCTTGAATTACTTGAAGTTTCCGTTGTGCGAGATCCGGCCTACTCACAGTCTACAATCTCAGCCAGAGGAATTGATGTTATTGAGGACATTGAAATTCCAACGGAATTAGAAGAAGGAGAGCAAAGAAATATGGATGAAATCAAAGAGCTCTTTGAAGGATTAGAAGAACGTTTATTAACTTCTCTTAAAGAGTCTATCGATGAAATTCGTTCTGAACAAAAAGAGTTCATCGAACAAGCTACTGCTGAATTAAGAGAAAAAGTGAACGAACAAGATCCGGAAAAGGATACCGAAAATTCAGGAGAACAAACAGAAGTTAAAGATAATGACTCTGAACAGGATGAACCTGAAACAAAAGATAAGCCTGAAAATGTTGATGAAACGAAACCAGATGAAAAAGATCCTAAAAAAGATAAATCTGATGAAGATCCTGACGGAGAGAAAAAACGTTCAATAGTCTCTGAAGAATTATCAGAATTGCGAAATAAATTAACTGGACTATCAAATTAATCAGGAGGTTTCCTTTAAATATGAATTTGAAAGCGCTTAAAGAAAAACGAAATGCCCTGTTAGATGAAGCAGATGAACTACTAAAAAATGCTGAAAAAGAAGTTCGCTCATTATCAGCAGAAGAAAAATCAAAATTTGATGAATTGACTGCTGATGTTACCGATTTAAACAACCAAATTTCCGAATTGGAAAGTCGCCAGAAAGATGGCGAGAAAAATGAAAAAACAATGGAGGAACGTAAAGTGGATAATAAAGAAAAAGAACTCCGCGGTATTGAACAGTATCTCCGTCGTCAAGATGGTGAAGAAGTTCGTGCTCTTCAAACAACTTCTCAAGGTGGAGCCATAATTCCTGAGAATGTTGAAGGAACAATCGTACTTAAAATGGAAGAAACTTCACCGGTATTTGCACGAGCAACTAAATTTCCATCTGTTGCGGGAACATTGAAGATTGCTAAGGAATCTCTTAACTCTGTTGCAGGATTTGTTGGTGAAGGTGAAGATGTATCTGAACTTCAAATCTCTTTTGATGAAGTTAAGCTTGCACAAAAACGTGTTGGTGCAGCAATCAGTCTTTCTAATCAGTTAATTAACGATACAGCCGTTAACATCGTTGATTACTCTCTTAACCTATTGGGTCGTCGAGTAGGTAAAGCAGTTGAGAAATCAATCCTTGTAGGTACAGGCGGAGAAGAATTCTCTGGTATCGTTAACGATGCTGAAGTTAAAAAAATCCCTGTCTCTGGTGCAGTTACTATTGATAACTTAATGGACCTCTATAACTCTATTCATCCTGAATTCCTAGCTTCATCTTCTTTCATTATGCAACGTGGTTTCTTCAACCAAATCGCTAAGATGAAAGATTCTATGGGCCATTACTACATGCAAAACGGTGTCGTTAACGGTAAATTAACTTATACCCTTTTCGGTGCTGAAGTCATTGTAACTGATCAACTTCCTGATGGAACTCCTGCGATCTTTGGTTCTGTTCAAGATGCTTATGCAGTAATGGTTAAGAAAGGATTCGCTCTTCAACACGTCACAGGTGATACAACACAAGCTATCCGTGGTTCTCAATTACTTGTTCTTGATGGATACATGGATGGTGCAGTCTACAACCCACAAGCTATCTCTGTGTTAAAAGTTGATACTGCGACTACTTCTGCTTAATCATGTGAAACTTTTCACAATATGAATGATTAGGAGCTCTTCGGAGCTTCTTTTCATTTATAAAATACTCATTTTATACATAACCAAAGGAGGTAACCCATATGCCAAAAGTGAAATTCCTACAATCTGCTTATCTCCCTTCTCATAAAACAGTCTTTAACCATAACGAGGTTGTTGAGATTGAGAATAAAGATTTGGCCAAGAGCCTTGTAAAGAATGGCCATGCAGAGGAAGTTAAAGAAACGAAAAAAGGCAAAAAAGAACCCAAAGTTGTAGAAAAACCTGACGAATCACAGGTAGATAACAATGTTGAGTAATGTAAAAATCACTGAGTTAGACCTCGACTTTGTAAAGAATTATCTCAAAGTCGATCATGACGCAGATGATGCTTTAATTTCGATGATGATTATTTCTGCGCAGAATTATATTCAAACTTACCTCAATAAAAAGTTTGATGAATTCGATCCTCTTCCAGCTGAATTCACTATCGCAGCACTTAGCCTTATCTCCCAATGGTATGAACATAGAGAAATTCAGACTGCATCAATTTCATCTAAAAGTGAACTCTCATATGTGTTTTCTGGACTCCTTGATGTTTATAGAAATTGGAATGATGAATCATACGAGGTTGATGCTTAATGCCTTCCAAACGCCCTGATATTAGTGAATTAAATAAAAGAATAACGTTTTTAAAACAAACTCAAGGAAAAGATTCTTATGGCGCCCCAACTATGGTCTACAAGGAAGTTACCTCATGTTGGGCCAGCGTCGAATCACAACAACTGAAAGAATTCATAACTACTTACGGGACAGAACTTCAAAATATTATCACCTTCTTAATTCGGTCAAAACAAAGGGTCCCTATTACAGACGACATGATGATCTCTTTTCAAGGTCAGAAATACAAAATCGTTGAGATCCAGCCAGATCTAAAAAGTTCTATGTATGACTTAATCGTTGCAAAGGCGGTGTCTTAATGGGACTAGATATAGATACTTCAGGAATTGAATTAGCTTTGAAACAAATGGCTGGACGTGAAACAAAAGTTCGAAACCGAGCATTAAAAGCAGCTGCACATGTTGTTGCTGAAAAATTAGAAGACAATACTCCAGTTTGGCCGGTAGATAAGCACAAACACTTGAAAGACGATGTAGTCATTTCCGGTGTTGATACATTTGGCCAAATCAAAGTTGGATATAGCAAAGAAACTGAATGGAGAGCGAAGTTTGTTGAATTTGGAACAATGGGTGGATCAAGGATTGCTCCACAAGGTTTTATTCAACGAACTGAAGAAGAGTCTCGTTCAGAAGCCATGTCAGTTATGGCTAATGAGATCAAGAAAGGATTGGGATTGTGAGTTTATCAGTAAAAACAGTTTATGACTTGCTGATGAATGATCAAGAAATTGGAAATCTCATGAACAAAGATATGATATTTTCAATCAACGTTCCTGAAGACTTCCAAAAAGTCGAAAATGCTCCGATTATTTGCATCACTCAAATAAGCGATTTCCAAAGTAGATTTGTTAGTAATAAAGCATTTTCTTCTGAAATTAGTGTTCAAATTACAGTTTGGGCTGCAGATCTAGCAAAAATCGATCAATTTAAAACTCGTTTAGACACTTTAATGGGTGAAAATAATTGGTCGCAATACACAGGAATGTTAGACAGAGATCCAACCATTGATTTGTTTATGTTAGCAAGACGTTATCGAACAACTGAAATATTAAACGATTTGAGCCTTCTCAAACATGAGTAGGCTTATTTTTTTTAAGGGAGGAAATCATTAGTGGCAACATTAGGTTTTGAAGAAGTCCAAATTGCTATTCTTAATGATCAAGAACAGGTAGTAAAAGTTCATAAAATTAACGCCCAAGTCGGTGGTGCTGTTGAAGCTAAAATTTCAGGTTTGGCTCCAACGACTAATACAGTCTATGCTTCCAACGTTCCATTCTATGTTTCTGCTGTCGGTGTTTCTAACCCTAAATTAGAACTTAATACAGCTGATTTAACAGAAGAAATGATCGCAGACATCTCTGGAGCTAAGACAAATGAAAATGGAATTACAACTCTTGGTGCTGATACAGTTGCCCCTTATTGTGCCGTAATTATGAAAACAAAAGGCCTGGCCAATGATGACATTTATATTGCCCTTGCAAAAGGTAAATTCGGTCACCCTGATGGATTCGATCTTAAAACAGGTGAGGACAAAGGACAGGAAGCTGATACAACCGATGGTGCTTTGACTGGTGAATTTGTTGCTCGCCATTCTGACGGTATTGTTTATGCTAAAGGCCGTACAAGCACTCAAGGCTTCACTGTGTCTGCATTTACTCAATTGCTCTTCCCTGGCTGGAATGGAACAACAGCTGAAGATAAAACTTCAACTAACACTTCAACAACAACCCCTACTGAAACCTCTGATACTACTACTGCCTAATCACAAGTAAGCTAGATGCCTTTGGCATCTAGTTTTTTATTTACATACCAAATAAACGAAGGAGAGAAATTTTTACGATGCTAAAAATTGAATTATATAACCCTGAACTAGACAAAGTTGAAACATTCACTGAAGGATTTGTCTCAGCCCGAGCATTACGTCGGGTAATCGAATTCGGAGTCAAGCAAGAAACAGAAGTTATGAATGAACTTGAACAATTAGACGAATTGGTTGCTCTTGTCGCAAGCCTATTTAGAAGTGAAAAAGTCAATTTCGACACTATCTATGATGGTATTGCCTCCGACAAAATTGCCGAAGTTTTATCTGGAATCCTCCAAGACGTACTGGGTGGAGAAGCTAAAAAAAAGAAGGCACAGATGGAACTAGCGAAAGTGACGGAATAAAGTCATACCAAGATTACCTGGATAACCTCGATCAGATTTACAAAGATTTGATCGAGGCCGGTTGGTCTTATAAGGATATTGAAGAAATGGACATAAATGGCTTCTTACGCTTAATGGGAGACAAAAAGAAGAAAACAAAAACTGACGATATTGAAGAGTTCTTCAAATCGATTTAATGAAGTCATGGAGGTGGAGCGATGGCGACGACTGGAACCCCACTAGGAAATATGGTCATTCAATTATCAATGGATGGCACCCAGTTTTCTAATACTCTTCAAGGTATTAAGAGAGAAATTAGAGTTGCTCAAACAGCAATGAAAGCGAACCTTGAGATTCTTTCAAATGCTGGTGATGAATACGCTCTATTAGAGAATAAGATTAAAGATCTTACTCAAATAATGGATGCGAACAAACGTAAAATTGATGAGTTACGTAGACAACACCAGAATGCCATTCAAACTTATGGTGAAGGTTCAAAACAAGTTCAGCTATTAGCTTCACAAATCAACTCCGCAATTACCCGACAAGCTGCCTGGGAAAGACAGCTAAGAACTACCGAAGGTAGACTCGAAGATCTCAAATCTGGTACAGCAGATTTAAGACAAGAGATTAGTAACATTACTCGGGCTACTCAAGAGAATGTTGCTTCTTTAAATGCAAGTGGTAGGGTCTATTCGGCTCAACGTGCTAGAATTGACGGTTTATCCCAAACAGTTAACCATTACAATAACCTAATTGAAGCCCAAAGACAAAGAATCAATAATCTATCAAATACTTTTGGTGAGAATGATTCGAGGGTTGAAGCAGCAAGGCAAGAACTCCAAAGGTATACTGAACAACAACAACGGGCCCAAGAACGTTTAGACCAATTAAGAAACAGATTTGACCGTATCTCCCCTTCTGTTGGAGAACTTTCTGATAACCTCGGACAGGTTTCTTCAAGAATGAGAGAAGTTTCAGATCGAGCCAGAAAAACTGGAGAAAAGATTCACGATATTGGTTCAAATATTAAAGAGTCTGTAGTTCCAATGACAGGTGCCCTCACTCTTGGACTGGGGTTTGCGACTAAGAGTGCCATGGATTTTGAATCCCAAATGTCAGCTGTAAAATCCGTTATGGCCCCAGATGAAGTAAACAAGTATGGGAAAGCTCTTGAAGAACTTGCTGTTATCCAAGGTGCAAAAACAAAGTATAGTGCATTAGAAGCTGCCCAAGCTGAAGAAGAACTGGTTAAGGCCGGTGTTAGTGTAAAAGATATTATCAACGGGGGTTTAAGTGGTGCCCTATCATTAGCTACAGCTGGTGGTTTAGAACTAAAAGATGCTGCAGAAATTGCTTCAACAGCATTGAATGCATTCAGGGATGATAATATATCTGTAGCTGACGCTGCCAATATTTTAGCTGGTGCAGCAAACGCTTCTGCAACTGACGTTGGTGAATTAAAATACGGTTTATCAATGGTTTCTGCAGTTGCTTCAGGTGTTGGTTTAAGTTTCAGAGATACCTCAACAGCATTAGCTGCATTCGCTCAAAATGGATTGAAGGGTTCAGATGCCGGTACCTCCCTCAAAACAATGCTCCTTAACCTTTCCCCTCACACAAAAGCTGCATCAGATATGATGGATTCTCTTGGATTAGCTACAGCTAACACGAAAGTGGCATATCAATGGTTAGTCGACCGTGGAATTAAACCGGCTTCAACAGAATTTAAAGATGTATCAGCAGCCGTTCAAAAATTAGCGAAAATCCAAGCTGGTCATGGAGCTTCAGCTGCAAAAGTAGCTAAAGAGTATGACAAATTAGCAACATATTCTGGTTTGGCTTCAAGTGCTTTCTACGATGAAAATGGTAACCTTAAAAGCATTTCCGAAATCGCTGCCTTACTCAAGGATAGATTAAAAGACTTGAGTAATGAACAGAGACAACAAGCTCTAAATACTATGTTCGGTACCGATGCAATCCGTGCTGCCAATATCCTTTATAAAGAAGGCGCTAAAGGCATGGATGATATGGCAGCTGCAATAGGAAAGATTTCAGCAGATGATGTTGCAAAAACTAAACTCGATAACTTAAAAGGAACAATTGAACAGTTAAAGGGATCAGTTGAAACTGCGGGAATTACGATTGGACAAAATCTTACTCCAGCATTAAAAGTCGTTGCTACAGTTATTCAAAAAGTTGTAGATGTATTCAATGCCCTTCCTTCTCCTGTTCAACACTTTTTAGTTATTGGGGCAGCATTAGTCGCTGTCCTTGGACTAATTGCAACTGCAATCGGATTTACTATGATCGGTATTGGTGGAGCGATTAAAGGTTTCGGAGAATTCGGGGCCATTGTCGCTAGCGCCACACGGAAAATTGCTGAATCTGAAGCAATTATGGCAACTCTAGGTTCAGTCATGAACTTTGCTTTAGGGCCAATCGGACTCGCAATTGCAGCCATTTCAACCCTCGGAATTGCCTTTGCAGTTGCATATCAGAAATCAGAGACTTTCCGTAATTTCATAAATGGAATTGGAGCTTCTATTGGAACAGCCTTTTCAAAAGTGAAACAAGCTGTCTCCGGGATCTTTGCTTTATTTAAAGGTGATCAATCTAAAGGCAAAAGTCTCTTATCTTCTCTAATGCCTCCAGAAATGGTTAAAGTCATTGTCGATTCTGTAAATAAGATAAAATCGGCATTTTATAACATGACTGCCCCACTTACGAGCGCTTACGGCAAAGTTAAAACTGTTATAACTGGTATTTTCGCTTTATTCTCTGGTAACACCAAAAAAGGCACATCGATTTTATCAGGTGTCTTGAGTGCCAAAGATATTTCAAATATCAGAAGTATGGTTGCTCAAGTAAGACAAGTAATCATGTCTGTTATAACTTATATTAAAGCGAAAACTACTGAAATCCGTGCTTTCTGGCAACAGAACGGTCCGATGATAACAAAAGCTTTTGTCAATATCTTCTCAGGTATAGTTAAAACGGTTACAACTGTTATGACTACCATCTTCCAGATTGTAGGTCCAATCCTCAAATCCCTCGTAGCTCTTTTCAAAGTCTTACTTCCTCCAATTTCAGTTGTATTCAAATTGGTTTTTACGGTAGCCTTGGCTCTTATTAAGTCAGTACTGAATAACATCAAAGGTGTTATTGATGGAACACTTAATGTAATCATGGGTATCGCGAAAGTTTTTGGTGGTCTATTCACTGGAAACTGGAAGAAGATGTGGGAAGGTATCAAACAATTGTTCTTTGGAGCCTTCCAGTTAATTTGGAATGCGATCCAATTAATGTGGTTCGGAAAAATGATTAAAGGCGCTGCGTTATTCATTGGATCCTTCAAATCATTGTTTGTTGGCTTATGGAATGTATTAAAGTCTATCTTCAAGACTCCAATCAAATGGATCGTTAACTTCTTGAAAGACAACTTTAATATCATGAAAAGAACAGCGAGTACAGTTTTTGGTGGAATCAAAACGGTTATCTCCAAAGTCTGGGGCGGAATCAAACTCGTGTTTACCACAGTAATTAAGTACATCGTTAAATTCTTAAAACTTGAATTTAACGGTATGAAAGTTATTGTGACTACAATTTTCAAAGTAATAAGCAAAGTAATCTCTACAACTTGGTCAGTGATCAAGAAAATCTTTGTTACTACTGCGAAATTTTTGTATAACACTGTGAGAACCCGATTTGGAAACATCAAAGACTTCATCGGAAAAGTTTTCAGCTGGATCTGGAATTTCGCTAAAAAAGCTTGGAGTGGAATTTCTAACGTAATCATCAAACCAGTTGTAAATGTCTTTAAAACAGTCGTTAAGTATTTCACCAATATTAAACAGAACGCCTTAAAAATCTTTGACGGATTAAAGAAAGGTGCTCAAAACATCTGGACCAAGATGGTTGACGGCATCAAATCTTTACCTCGTCGGATGGGTGATGGATTAAAGAATGGTGCTAAAGCAATCGGTAAGGGCGCCAAAGCCGTTGCTAAGATCTTGATTGAAGGATTGGCTAAAGGGGTCAATGGTGTAACTGGTGGTGTGAACTGGATCCTCGACAAAGTTCATGCTCCTAAGAAATTAAGAATTCCTAAATGGGATGTTCCAAAATATGCCCGTGGTACTGACAATCACCCAGGTGGACCAGCTATTGTTTCTGATGGTAAAGGCCCGAACAAACAAGAGTTAATAGCTCTTCCAAATGGCAAAATGTTCTTATCTCCTAAGAAAGAAACAATGTTGAATCTTCCTAAAGGAACATCAGTTCTTGATGGAAATAAAACAGCTGCTCTTCTTAAAATGGCGCCTAAGTATTCAACCGGTATTGGTTGGCTTGATAGTGCATGGGATAAGACGAAAGAGTTTGCTTCTTCTGCAGCTTCTAAAGTGACGAATGCAGCAAAAGATATTTGGTCTTATGCAACTCACCCAACGAAGTTATTAGAAATGGCAATCTCTAAGTTCACTAAATTGGATGCCCTTAAAGATCCAACTCTCGGTATGGTTAAAGGTGCAGTTACATCTGTCAAAGACGGTGCCGTAAATTGGATCAAAGGTTTACTTACAGCTGATAACCCACCAGGAAAAGGTGTTCAGCGTTGGAAACCTTTAGTTAAGAGAGCACTCGAGATGAATGGTCTATCAACAAGTACTGAAATGGTTAATAAAGTTTTGAGACAAATTCAAACTGAATCTGGTGGAGATCCAAAAGCCGTTCAGCATGGTTATACAGATATAAACACGATTCGGGGCGATTTGGCTAAAGGCTTGATGCAAACTATCTCAAGTACATTCAATGCCTACAAATTTAAAGGCCATGACAATATCTTTAATGGCTTCGATAACCTGTTGGCGGCCTTAAACTATGCAAAACATAGATACGGTCCAACTCTATCAGCATTAGGTCAAGGCCATGGTTACGCTAACGGAGGCATTGTTACAAGGGCACAAGTTGCGAATATTGCTGAGGGAAATAAACCTGAATCAATTATTCCACTTGATCCTTTAAAACGGACAAGGGCATTGCAGCTGTTATCTAAAACTCAACAGATTTTAGGTGTTCCTAACGGTTCACAAGTAACAGTGAACAATGATTACTCTGAGGTTATTGCTCGACAAGATGCTCAGATTACCCTTATGCAGCAACAAATCACTCTGCTAACTCAATTATTGGCCAAAGATAACTCATTTTACTTAGATGGTAAAGAGATTTACAACACCAATAAAAAGTATGCAGATCAAAAAACAAAATTAAGAAACTTAGCTAAAGGAGTGGTAACTACTTGAACGAAGTAACATTTAATTTTTGTGGTTTTAACTCCAACACTGATCTTGATCTGATTGTAAATGACATCAAAAGAAATGTCGGCCCAGAAATATCAGAGAACGTCCAAGACGTTCCTGGTATGATGGGTAAAATTTTTCAAGGCAATAGTTACGGTCAAAGGGTATTTGAAATTGATGTTACCATTAAAGCTACTTCTGAAGCTGACAGAGTTGATAAGATTCAACGTCTATCAAATCTAATTACCATAACTGGTGATGGAGAGTATCCTATGGTCTTTAGTGATGATGCTGAATACACCTATTATGGCCACTTTAGTCAAATATCTCAGGTATCAAGATTAAGCCAAACATCTTTTGATGGAACATTAACTCTCACTTTCTCCTGTTCCGACCCAAGAGGATATGGTCAGTATATATCTCAAGATATAACTGAAAGCCCCGAAACAATCACCCCACAAGGTAACTCCGTAACATACCCTATCTTTACATGCATTCCCAAAAAAG
>NZ_JBBOXH010000002.1:1035000-1611744 GCF_038007545.1 Bacillus sp. FSL K6-6540 | reverse complement strand
TGCGCCCATTTTGTCATGTTTTCTTGAAAATCGGTTTGATCCTCCAGAAATGCGCTTGCGATTGTTATATTGGTAAATGTATGCTGCTCGGTTAAAAGTGTTTTCGTTTCTTCACTTAAATGGCTGGCGGAATATAGCTCGCCTTTTAGCTGGCAACGCAAACTGAACCATTTCTCAATAATATCCGCAGTGTTGTCTATGATATATTGATATAATAATTGATCGATATTCACGGTCTGTCTCCTTTTTCGTAATAGAAGCACTTTCATTATAAAATGATAAATCGGAATTGTGAATAAGACTAGAGAAAAATCAATTGATTCTGCTCTCTGAGAGCATTCCTGCTTCATATCCTTAGGCGAATGCACCAATAAGAGTCCGCCCGCATAAACTGCAATGTACAGTTTACAATGAGAAAGGACGTTATCACATGTATTATGTTGATCCTTATATGTTTGCGGGGCATTTTTATGAGCCTTGGCCTGCTTTTGAATATGAATACCGATATCCATGGCCTGGCATTGGCAGCGGCGCTGTTCCGGGCTCTGGCGGCGGCTCCGGCCCTGGCATTGGCGGTGGCGCTGTTCCAGGCTTTGGCGGCGGCTCCGGCCCTGGTATTGGCGGTGGCGCTGTTCCAGGCTTTGGCGGCGGCTCCGGCCCTGGTATTGGCAGCGGTGCTAGCCCAGGCTTCGGCGGTGCGCCGCAGGGACCTCCTCCTTCCCAAATACCAGCGAAACCCCCAAAACCGCAGGGTTCTCAAGGAGCCGTTTTGTTAGTTGAACCAATCACCATTCGTCCTTGCCTTTTCCGATTTACCTATGTTTGGTTAACCAATGGCCGCTCCTTTTGGTTTTACCCGATCATCCTTGGCAGAAGGTCTGTCGGCGGCTTTTATTGGGATTCCTCACGGCGCCGCTGGGTTTATTTCGCCTTAGACACAAATCACATCGATGTTGTAAGCTGCTCATTTTAAAAATCAGCCGGTTTCCCGGCTGATTTTTTTATGTTACTTCGGCCGTAAACAGGTTATAGTATTATTATCTTTTCAACTTGGAGGTTTCCCTATGATCAAACAAATTGGCACTGTTGCTGTATATGTCGAGGACCAGCAGAAAGCGAAGCAATTTTGGACAGAGAAGGTAGGCTTTGATATTGCAGCGGACCACCCAATGGGACCTGAAGCAAGCTGGCTGGAGGTTGCGCCAAAAGGGGCCGAGACTCGTTTAGTCATTTACCCGAAAGCCATGATGAAAGGCTCAGAGCAAATGAAGGCTTCTATTGTGTTTGAATGCGAAGACATCTTTGGTACATACGAGAAAATGAAGACAAACGGTGTAGAATTTCTCGGTGAGCCCAATCAAATGGAGTGGGGCACCTTCGTTCAATTTAAGGACGAAGACGGAAATGTGTTTTTATTAAAAGAATAAACTGTTGCGCACGGCGGTTCGATTCCGCCCTGCGCTTTCTTTGACATTGAGAATGAATTTCATTTACAATTATTCATATGTGAGAATGATTGGAGTGAGACAAATGTTTGTACAGTTGAGAAAAATGACGGTTAAAGAAGGCTTTGCAGATAAAGTCATAGAACGTTTCAGCGCTGAAGGAATCATTGAAAAACAAGAAGGTTTAATTGATGTGACAGTGCTTGAGAAAAATGTGCGCCGCGGTGATGAAGAAGTTGTTGTCATGATTCGCTGGGAATCAGAGGATCACTGGAAGCAATGGGAAAAAAGCGATGCGCATATCGCCGGCCATAAAGCAAACAAAGGCAAACCAAAGCCTGACTATCTGATCAGCACTGAAGTGAGCATGTACCATGTACGTGCTGTCAAACAAGGGACATACAATCAATAAAAAGCTTGCGCCTTGCTGCAAGCTTTTTTCTAAGAGTCATGTTGATCTGCTTTGTTCGTACGTTACAGTATACAGCGGCTTATTTTTATGCCATTCTGCAAATAACACGTCCTCTGTCTTATCAATGTTCTTCTTTTTCAATTCTTGTTTCAGCCACTGTTCATCCACACCTGCTTCCTTCAAATTATCCCGCACAATCTCTCCATCTATGATTAACGTGATCGGCAGAGAAACGGACTTCGAAGGAATCTGCAAATCCTTATTTGTCGGTTTGTCAAAGTCTGATTTTGGAAGCACGCTGACCATCCCGTTTGTTTCAAGAATCGCATATTCTACTTCTTGGATCGAAAAACTCCCCGCTTGCCTCAATAGGCTTTGCAGCTGGTTAATGTCTATCTTATTTTTCTTCATTACTTTATATTGAAGCTCTCCTTTGCGGATGACGATATTCGGCTCACCCTCCAAGAACTTTCGCGATGATTTCATTTTTTGCGTGATAAATTCAATAACATAAATCAGCACGCCCCACAGCAGCGAAGCAAAAATGATTTCTTTGATTTTGATATCATGATCGTAGACGGCATTTCCGACCAATTCTCCTAAAATTAAAGCAGAAATAAAGTCAAACGGCGTAATTTGAGAAAATTGGGTTTTCCCGAGAAGCTTTAAGATAATAAATAAAATGCCTAAACCGCAGACCAATTCTACCGCAACACTTAAATAATCTCCCATATTGATAGCACCTACTTCTTGATTATACTATCAGTATGGTCAATGGTTTCTTTTCTAAACCGGAAAAGCTCCGCTCAACGTTGCATGGTGCATTGGAGCATGTCATTGAAAAGCTGCTCTGCATCACTGCGGTCAATCCTGACAAGCGGGTCATTGAGGAAAGCTTGAAACGCGAGGCCAGTATCCTTTGTTAGACCTGCTTCCGACACTGCCTCTTGATTGGATATATGCCTAGCCGCCAGCATTTCCACACCTCTCGGAAGCGCTCCGGAAAAAATCGGCTGGACACGGTTCCTTGTGATGAATGCGTTTGTTTCGACAATGGCTTGTATAGGAAGGTTTGAGACCTGGCCTTGATTCGGCATATTTACATTTGTGACGAGTTCACCCAATCCGAGAAGAGCCGCTATGATGTTCACGCCTTCTTCTCCCGAAGCTTTCTCAGCAACGCCCCGTTGTTGCACGATCAACCGTTCTGTTTCTTGTCGTTTCTCTGCTCTGTCTTGTTTTCTGAATGATATAGGTGTGAGATGAAATTTCCATACTTCAGGCTGTTTGAGGTATGGACCGGGAAGAAACTCTGCCAGATGCCTGTCTCCCGCAGCAGGGATGGCGCCATACGTTTCAAATAAATCAAACGCAACACGGTGTGCCGAACAAAAGACGCTGTCCCTCCAGCTTTCCCCCTCCAGCTCATATCCTGATTCCCCATAGTGCGCGCTGAATTCACGGAATATAGGCAGCAGGTCAATATGGCGATAAGAGGCTTCCGTAATCCATGTAAAATGGTTAATGCCGAGCACATTAACGCGGATATCCTCACGCCGCGGCATCTCTATCCCCAGCCTTTCCGTGACCATTTCCGCCAATAGCTTTTGCGTCCCGAATACCTCGTGGCAGCAGCCAATCGCTTTGATGCCGGGAAACACTTTATACAGCACTCTTGTACAGACAGACATCGGGTTTGTATAATTAATGACCCATGATTCAGGTGCGTAGTCTCTTATTGCCCGGGCAATTTCCGCAAATATCGGCACAGCACGCAAGCCCCTGATGATCCCTCCAGGCCCGACAGTATCACCTACAGACTGATAAATACCGCAGCGCTCAGGCAAGTGGACATCGACTTCCATATCATCCAGTGATCCCGGCAAAATGGAAATAATGACGATATCAGCGGCTGATAACGCCTTTTTCAAAGTAGAAACAGCCTCATATCTCCATCTGCCGTTCCCGCTGTGATTGCCGATCACTTCATTTTTCTGAGCGGCTTCAAAATCAAGATCATAGAGCGCCACCGTGCCTGACATCCGTTCATCAATCGACAAATCACTCATCAGGCTTCTGGCCCAGCCTTGGGACCCCCCGCCGATATAGGCAATCTTAATCTGATCTAATGTACTGATATGAAACACTCCCTTTCTCAGCCTTTCACCGAACCGATCAGCATTCCTTTTGCAAAGTGTTTTTGTAAAAATGGATAGACCGCCAAAATCGGCAGCGTCGCAATGACAATGACAGCGAGTTTAATTCCCTGCTCCGGCGGAACTGCATTTTGCATCGTATCACCATTGGTCGCCGTTAAATCCGATAAAATTGTGACTTGGCGAAGCACCATTTGCAGCGGCCATTTTGCACTGTCATTGATATATAAGAGAGCGTGGAAGAAATCATTCCAAATCCCGACCGCATAAAACAGCGCAAAGGTCGCAATAACTGGCTTTGACAGTGGCAGGGCGATCCGCCAGAAGACGCCGATTTCGGAACAGCCGTCAATTTTTGCTGATTCCTCCAGCTCGCGCGGCAGCTGCTGAAAGAAGTTTTTGATAATAATAAGGTTGAACGGATTAATCGCCATCGGCAGAATCAATGCCCAATACGTATCCAAAAGGCCAAGTGATTTTACGACAAGGTACGTCGGAATCATGCCGCCTGAAAACAGCATGGAGAAAATCACCAGATTCAACAGCAGATTCCGTCCCTTCACATGCCGCTTCGCCAGCGGATATGCCATCGTGAAGGTGAAAAACAGCTGTACAGCCGTCCCAACCACCGTGATGAAGATGGACACGCCCATGCTTCGAAGGAACGTCGGTGTCGAAAACACATACTTGTAAGCATCAAGTGTAAAGGTTTTCGGGAAAATAAAGAAGCTCCGCTGGGCGAGTTCCGCTTCTGTCGCAAAGGAACCGGCGATAATATATAAAAACGGCAAAATGGTAATCGCGCCGACACCGCCGAGAAACAGAATGTTGCAGACGTCAAACACCCGTCCGGCTTTGGTGTTGTGCATCGTGTGAATTTCAGCCATACCTCTCCCTCCTCTAAAACAATCCTTCCTGATCAAACTTTTTCGCAATGTAATTGGCGCCAAAAATCAAGATAATCCCGACAACTGATTTAAACAAACCGACCGCCGTGCTGTAGCTATATGCCCCTTGGGTAATCCCCATCATGTACACATACGTGTCGAAGATGTCAGCCACACTGCGGTTGAGTGAGTTCGTCATCAAATACACCTGTTCAAAGCCAAGATTCAAAAAGCTGCCGATTCTTAAAATCAACAAAACGATAATGGTGCTTCTGATCGCCGGCAGCGTAATATGCCACATTCTCCTGAACCGCCCCGCTCCGTCCATGATGGCCGCTTCATACTGCTCTTGATCAACCGTAGCGAGCGCTGCCAAAAATAGAATCGTTCCCCAGCCTGTTTCCTTCCAAATGCTTTGCATCACAATCATCGGCCGGAACCAGTCTGCATCCGACAAGAAAGAAATCTGCTCACCTGTCAGGCTCATGATCATTTTGTTGATCACACCTGTATCGACAGTAAAGAAAACGAAGGTGATGCTGACCACAATTGTCCATGATACAAAATGGGGTACGTAAATGAAGGTTTGGATACATCTTTTATACACGGCCTTTCTTACCTCATTCAAAAGCAGGGCTAAAATGAGAGGCGCGGGAAAGGCAAACAAAAGATCCAGGCTCGCCAGCATGAGGGTGTTGCGCAGCAGCCGGAAAAAATCCGGATTCATAAAAAAGTCTTTGAAATAATCAAAGCCGACCCATTCGCTTTTCCAGAAGCCAAGATATGGCGAGTAGTCTTTAAAAGCGATCAGCACGCCCCACATCGGCAAGTATTTAAAAATCAAAAAATAAAGCAGACCGGGAATAAGAAGAAGATAAAGCCATTTGTCCCGTTTGAGCGCAGCCATCCAGCTGATGCCTTTTCCAGCGGTGAGAACAGGTGAATCTCCCTTCTTCGGCACTGTTTCCATATCTGTTCTCCTTTCGTGTTACCGGGGCGCCCGCCGAAAGGCAGGCGCATCGGTTTATTTTGACGATTGGTACAATTTGTTCAAGTCCTTCATCAGGTCATTGCCGCCGCTTTTTTTCCAAAGCTCCACTGCATCAGCGAACCCTTTTTCATCAATTTCTCCAATGATAAATTGTGTTCTCGCGTCGAGGATGATGTTGTCAAGCTGGGCACCTTTTTGGGTATAGACATCAGATACAAGCGACTCAGCCGGGTTAAAGACGGCTATTTTTTCTCCTTCGGTTATGATGTCCTTGCGATGCTGGAAGAGCTTGGTTTTCTGGTCTTCGATGTAATACTCGCTTTTCGGAATCGACATGCTGAACTGTGCCAAGCCTTCATGCTCATACAGGAGAGATTTGTTATTTTTTTCAAGTGAAGTGAATACGCCGTCCTTGAGCTCGTAATTGCGGCCCTTCACTCCGTTGTTCGTGAGAATCTGCGCTTCCTTATCATTCATCTTATCGAGGAAGGACAGCACCTCTTTCAGCTCTTTTTCAGTTTTGACGCTTGATTTTGGTATCGTGATCATGCCTGAATAACCAGATGTCGGGAAAGTGCGCTTGCCATTCGGTCCCTCAAGCGAGCCGACGATATCAATGATATCCTTGTTCGACTCATCCGCCTCCTCCATCGCGCTTTGGATTTGAGACGCTCTTGAGCCTGTATCAACGATGACACCCGCTTTTCCTTTTACAACCGGATCATTCCACTTCGCAGAATCCATGACAGCAAAATCCTTATTAATCAATCCCTCATCATAGAGCTTTTTAAAAAACGTGAGCGCATTCATGTATTCCTTCGTTGTAAAATCTGGAATCAGCTTTCCGTTTTCAACACCGTAGCGGTTCGGAGCGCCGAACCAGATTTGCAGAACATCCCATGGGCTTCCGTTGCCGAGTCCCATCCATTTCGGCACGACCATGCCGTACGTATCATCCTTGCCGTTTCCGTCAGGATCTTTTTCCTTAAAGGCTTTCAGCACTTCATAGAAATCATCAAGCGTTTCCGGCATATCCAGACCGACATTTTTCAGCCAGTCGGTTCTGATGATCATACACGCCCTGATCAGATCCCTCGTTCTGTAGATTCCGTACACCTCGCCGTTCACCGAGCTGTTCTTCAAAATCTTTTCATCTGCCTGGCTTAAATTCTTGTAGTCTTTTAAATAAGGAGACAGTTCCCAAAACGCCCCTGCTTTGACAGACTTGATAAAGCCGGCTGACTTATCTTTAATGACAATCGCGTGAGGCATCTCTCCTGAAGCCATGACGATGTTGAATTTGTCGTTGTAGGATGAATCAGGCACCCATGTGACCTTAATCTCTTTGCCTGTGTATTTTTCGAGCGCTTTTAATGAAGGGCTCTTATCACTTGGGCTTTCCGGCGATAAAAGCGGCGCCATAATTTTGATCGTATCTTTCGAACCGCTTGCTGAATTGGATGTTTCCGAATGGCTGCATCCGGTGATCATCATGGCAGCAAGCGGCAAGGCCATCCATTTTTTTCGCATTCTTATTTTCATGTTGCGTAAGTCCCCCTTTTTTCAATTTGCATTTCCCCTTTGCCCCTCTCAATATAAAGCGCTTACATAAATTCTTGCAATCTTCATTTTTTGCACCATTTCTCCTATGAAATTCCGGCTGTTATCCTTTTTTGCCCGATGTTTCTTTTTTTGCCGGAAGGGAATCTCCGATCAGTTCCAGTGCCGCTATGACATTTAAACACCATTGAGAGACAGTGTTCGTTGTCACCCATGGAAGCTCCTCTAGCTGCATCCATGTCTCGATGCGCTCCGGTTTGATCGGAAGCGGCGTATGGCTGAGCTTATCTTCTAGCAAAAGATTCCACGCTTTGGCGGCGAGATGAGGATCTTGTTTTTTTCTCGCGGCGTAGGCTGTCATACCGGCGGCGAACATCGGCCAGTGAAAATGCCCGTCATGAAGAGCGCCTCCGCTTTTTTTTCGTTTTTCCTCATCACTTAGTGTGTAAAATTCGCCGAATTCACTCAGCATATCCTCCCATTCCCAGTCATCAAGAAGCTCAGCCAGCTCCATCCACACTTGCGGCGCGCCGAAGGCAATGATCATATGATATCCGCCCGCAATGCCGTCTCCCATATGATGAAGCATCGAGGTCGCCGGATCATATTCAAATGTCGGGCCAGATAATAAGCGGAGCGGCAGCCGCTTCA
Source organism: Bacillus sp. FSL K6-6540 (assembly GCF_038007545.1). Lineage (NCBI taxonomy): Bacteria > Bacillati > Bacillota > Bacilli > Caryophanales > Bacillaceae > Bacillus > Bacillus sp. FSL K6-6540. The sequence continues at coordinate 1,603,642 of NZ_JBBOXH010000002.1, read as the reverse complement.
GACAGTTGATTCCCGTTTCGATTTTTTTGCGATATTCCGGATTTTCGGTCCGCTCCCATTCCGCCAGCCAGTTCGAGCAAAACGCCGCCCAGTCCGGTCCCGTTCTGGCGTGAGTCGGGTGCTTACCTTTCTCGTAAAAAGCGCGCATCGGATCGGTTTTGACGAGGGCATAATCGGCATCCTTCACTTCTGTCAAAAGATCTCCCGTTCGGTCATCACCCGTCAGATAATAATAGAATTTATGAAGCCCGGCCATGCTGATTCTCGCTTCCTTGCAGCCGCATCCCCAGTGCACAACATTATGCCGTGAGCCAAGCCCGGCATATTCACCGAGGTGAAAGCTGTCCGTTTCGCTCGTATGGCGGGTCATGGCTTCTGCCATGCGAAAGATATCCTCTCTGCCTGAGCGGAAAAACGCCTGCCACAGCCATAGGGTCGGAACGAGCTCATTGTTTTGCCATGCGTATCCGCCGAGATCGTACCGCCACATATGCCGGATCGGGTCATACGTATGCATGACATCGCCATAATGCCAAAAACCGTACCATCTGCGTTGCTCTACTTCCTTTTTATAAAACAGAAAGGCCGCATCAAGCTGTTCTTCCAGCTCTTTTTTGAGTGGATGGGATGTGTCAATGATGCTCCATACCCCGAGTGCTTTTGATTCGTAATAGACGTCCGGCTCGCATACAATGAGCGGCGGCGCCTGCCATTTGTCAGCCAGCGCATTGAGGACTTCGTCAGACGGCATGTGCGAAAAGCACGCCAGGCTGATTTCATTTGTGTTCGCAATGCCTGTCGGATCAGAGCGCATTTCATCAAAGCCTTCATACGCGCTGGCCACGTGGGTGTTTCCTGTATAATGCCGCAAATCCATCGCTTCGCCGTCCGGAGGCCAAAGCCAGATAGTCATTTTGGGGCGGCTGCCGGCAAGACCTGTGATTTCCAGTGCTGAAGGATATTTCTCAAAGAAATACCGCAGGCCGAGAGCCACACCGCCATTTTCGCCGCCCGCATAGCAAAGCCCCTTCGCCCGGCTGCCATGCAGCATTCCAACCCACGCATAATCTTTTCCGGTCCGTTTTGACAGGCTGTAATGATCGCTGGAATCTTGCACGAGCTTGACATCGTCCCAAACCGTATTCTGTGTGCCATGTGCAAACCATTCCTTATGCTCTTCATCTGGAGACAGCATTTCGCCATTGATTTGTTTTTCATAAAGCGGATATCGTTCATTGAATTTACGTGTGCCAAACAGTTGGGCGGGTTCTTTGTACATCCCTTTCTCTCCCGCAAAGCGGAAATGGCGGTTGTACGGCTCTCCCTCCAAAAAAAGGTCGAATTCGATGCCGAGCCCCTTAACGAATTCTAGTTTACCGCTCCTGTCAATCAGCTGCGTGTGCACAAGGCCGATCTCAGACAGCCCGGCATAAAACGTCAATCGGATGACAAACGGCAGCCATTCTTCATTCGTTTTATGGAGCACATGCACTCCCTCGATTTTGACTACTACTTTGACAGGACCACTCTGCTCAATCGCCGCCCGTTTGATAAAGCTGACAGACCTTTCATGCAAAAGAACCGTTTCCGCCGCCGACTCTTTTCTCGTTTCTCTTATTGCAACGAGCCTCCCGCCTGCGGCGATCGGCTTTCCGTTGATCTGCAATGATTGAATGAAATCAGATCCTGTTTTATGAATGGTACAAACGAGTGCTCCTGTATTCACTTGGATGTCATGCTCTGTCTCAAGAATGCTGAGCGATTTAGTTGGCTGCGGCACTTCTCTTTTGCGAACTGTAAAGCTTTGGTTTTCCTGACCGCCAAACACCGCCGCGTGCTTCGTCCACTTGATGCTCCCGTCCGGCCAATAGGCCGACGGTTCGCTTTGCACATATCGCGTTTCCGCGTTTTCATTCATAAGCGCCAGACGGTCTCCTTTTTTTAATTCTCCTTTTTTCCATGGCACGCCCCACGTCACGCCGCTTGTCAACTTTGGCTGTTCTGATAACCATTTGATCTTTTTCATCGGTCTCTCCCTCCATAGAAAAAAGCTGATTCGATGCAAAGAATCAGCTGTGATTGTCAAATTGAATCACACGGTATTCATGCGGTCCGACCGCCAGCCTCCCCGCCTTTTCCAAACGGTTCGTCAACAGATCTGTTCCCGCTTCCGGCAGTGTCACACTTCCTCCTTTTCCATCCATATTCACAACGATCCACACAAGGCCGTTATCGCCTTTGCGCGGGGCAACGATCGTGCCGGGTGTTACATCCGAGCGGACAGAAATGGCTGCCTCAGCGGCATAATGCCTGACAAGCGCCTCCAGCATCGCATCCCCTTCTTTCCCGGATGGAAGCGAGCCCAGCATGACAATTTTCCCCTCGCCGTAATTCCGTGCCGTCAGAAAAGCATGGCCCGCCCCCGGTCCTGCTTCAATCGTGCCAAGGGTGTTTCCGCTCTCTGTGTCAAACACCGCGCTCCACAGTCCGAGCGGCGCCGTGATGCCAAACGCTTTTCCTGTATTCACGTTCTCATTCATCGGAAAGGTAAAAAGTGTTTTGATCCCTGACGTTTTCTCAAGTTCGCCAAGTCCACAATCGGTATGAATGGTATGCTCACATGTGCGCCCTCCTGTCAGCGGCCCAGTGATCCAGATGCCGCCCGCTTCAGCGAATGCCGAAGCTTTTTTGATAAATTCAGAAGACAAATACGGCACAAATGGCGTAAACAGCAAGCGATAGCCGTCCAGTGGAGCGCCTTCCGGAATAAGGTCACGATGAATCCCCGTGTTGAGAATACGTTCATAAAAATGCGTCACAAGCGAACGATGCCGGAGTCCCCGGTGAGGCTCAGTTTTAATAAATGCTTTTGCTCTGTCAGAGTAAGTCATCGCCGCCTCGGCTTGAACGGGTTCAGTCGATAGAATAATAGGCTCGATTTCCTTTCTTGCCCGCTCAACCGCCAGCACATTTTGATAGCCGATGGTGGGTTCGCCCCAGGCACTGAGAACCGAACCGTGGGAAATCTCGCTGCCTGAACGCTGCTGTCGCCATAGCCAGTAGCAAAACCCCTGGCTCCCTAAGGCGTAGGACGATACGGCTTCGGCCTGCAAATACCCGTCTGCGTGCGGGTAAGCGGAGCTTTCAAGCGAGGCGGCATACGACGGACTCGTTTCCAAAATCCAAAACGGGCGCCCCTGTTTCAGATTTCTCCATAAATCACAGTTCAATAAAAAGGCAGAGGCGTTTTCCTGCGAAGCGTACGTGTCATAGGAGGCAAAATCGAGATTCTGAAACATTCGCTCATTGTCCACGCTGAACATGACTGATCCGTTATGCGTGATCGGCGCATCTGAATAGCAGCGGATGATTTTGGCCTGTTCATCCGCAAACGAAGCGATCATCTCCATCGAAAACAGCTGATACATAGTGCGTAGAGAGGCATGATGCAGAAACGGGGCCGGTCCCGGCTGCGGGACTTGCTCAAACGTCTGATAGGTCTCGCTCCACACATCGGTTCCCCAAGCTTCATTCAAGCGCTCAATTACCCCGTAGCGATTTTTGAGCCAGTCATGCCATAGGCGCAAGCATGTCTCACACATGCATTCTGCAACATGGCATTTAAACTCATTGTCTAGCTGCCATCCGATCAGCCCCGGGAGCCGGCCAAGCTCCTTGGCGATGGCTGTGGTGATGATGGCGGCTTTTTTTCGGAAATACGGGTTGTTCGTACAGGCATGCTGACGGGAGCCATGCCCCATGATCTCTCTTTTTTCATTGGCATGCATGCGTTCGGGCCGGCCATGTGAGAACCAAATCGGCGGGGTAGGCGTCGGCGTGCACATAATCGTTTCGATCCCGCTATCATACAGCCGGGCGATGATTTCTTTGAAAAAACCGACGTCAATTTTTCCTTCTTCAGGTTCCATGACAGACCAGGCAAATTCGCCGATCCGCACAACATTTACGCCAACTTCACGCATGATGTCAATGTCCTGCTGAATCGTCTCTTCATCCCATAATTCCGGATAATAGCAAGCGCCATGATACAGTTTTCTCATCACATTTTCACCTTTCTTTGATGATCGATTCTGTCAATGGCAGGCCGAGCTCCTTTATGCCTTTTGCCACAAGTTTCGCCATTTCATTTGCGCCTTTTTTTGTAAAATGCGTGTAATCGTTAATCCCTTCTGAAATCATAAAATAGGTGTACACTTTTTCCTCGCCCTTCTCAGTAAAAAAAGCGAGACTTTTCTCCATCAGATCAATGAGCTGGACATTCTCCTCTTCAGCCGTCTGCTTCATGGCAATGCAGTAATCAGGAAAATCGTTCAAAAATACGCCGTTTTCGTAGTGAAAGCGGGCTACGGGGGTAATGAGAAGCGGATGGGCGCCTTTTTCCCGCGCGCCTGCGATATACTGCTTTAAATATTGTTTATAAGTAGTGTAGGGCTCGGTGTAGCGCTCCGGCTTATTTTTCGACGCGTCATTATGGCCCATCTGCACGAACAGCCAATCATCCGGCTCGATCACATCGAGGATTGCCTGAAGCCTGCCCTCTTCCACAAATGTTTTCGAGCTTCTTCCCCCGATCGCTCTGTTGATCACTTGAATATGCTCCGGCAGATGCGAGCCGAGAAACTGCCCCCAGCCCCCTTGATTTGTGCTGTCTCCATACGTTTGAACAGTCGAATCGCCGGCAAGATAAATATGATTTGCCATTTTTCATTCCCCCTCGTTTTTTATACAGCTTCCATCACGGATAGCTCTTCCCTTGAAAAAGACCGGTGCGTACAGCGCTTGAGCATTGGTTCGTCCTGCCCGTTCTCTAATCATCTTGTCGTAGCGTTCAGCCTTTACGTCTTATCCCTTAGTCCTCCTACAGCGGCGCCTCCGCTTTGCTTCCCGCTATGTACAGGGCGGGCTTGGCGGTTTTTTCATTCCCGTTCCGAGGTAAAAGCTCGTGTGCGGCGGCTGGTTGTAGGCGGTATTCTGCCAGGCGATGCCGAGCCTGTAAACCGGATCATGCATCAGCGTGTAAAAGCGGTGGCGGGTGAGATGTGTCGTTGTATAGATACGGAGCGCGCTGCTGTCTTCCGTTCTCCATATCACTTCTTCCCGCCAGTCTCCGAACAGGTTGGCCTGAAGAACCGGGTTTCCTTTCGTGCCGTTGTTGGACAGCACGCCGGCCGGCTGAAATATCGTCTTCAGACAGCCGTTTTCAGCATCCCATTTTTCAATCTTTGGCCTGCCGATCGTTCCGTCCCAGTCATGATCAAGCAGTTCTCTGACCAAATCACCGTCCCACCAGATGGCGAAATTGGCTGAAGGGGGCGCTTTGTCGCTGATTTTTTCGCCTTTGCTCGTGAAAAGCCCGTACGACATGCCATCATTGCCCGGCGGATCAATTCCCCAGACGAGCGACCCTTTGTAGCTTGGGTCAATATGAGCCGCCATGCCCCGGCCAACGTCAGTTCCAGCATGGACGCCCCATAATATCTCACCGGTTCCGGCATCTCGCAGTGACAGTCCGTACGGCTTCGTGGCGTCCTCATGCACCTGGAACACTTCAAGCCCTTTTCGTGACGGGTCCAGATCCCCTACATGCATCGCGTCTCCGTGCCCGAGCCCCGTTGAGTACAGGCCGGTTCCGTCATGATCGACAGCCATTGCGCCGTATATGATTTCATCTTTTCCGTCTCCGTCGATATCCGCCACGCTTAAGCTGTGGTTCCCCTGTCCTGCGTACGCTTCATGTCCCGGCTGGTTGGAGTCAAATACCCAGCGTTTTTTGAGCCTTCCGTTTCTGAAATCGTATGCCACGAGCACGGCTCTCGTATAGTAGCCGCGCGCCATTACAAGGCTCGGCCGCTCCCCATCCAAATAAGCGATCCCGGCGAGAAAACGGTCCATCCGGTTTCCATAGCCGTCTCCCCAATCCTCCAGCTTGCCGCGGGGCGGTTCATATTCCACGGTCGTGAGCGCCTCACCGGTTTCTCCTTTAAACACCGTCAAATATTCCGGACCGGACAAAATTCTGCCCTGTTCGTTTCTAAAATCGGCATGCTCATCACCGATGATATGTCCTTTCCCGTCTGTTGTGCCGTCAGCTGTTTTCATGGCGATTTCTGCTTTTCCGTTACCATCCAGGTCATACACCATAAATTGCGTGTAATGAGCACCCGCCCTGATGTTTCTGCCGAGGTTGATGCGCCACAAAAAGGTGCCGTCCAGTTTATAGGCATCTATGAGCACCTCCCCGGTATAACCGTCATGAGCGTTGTCTTTTGAATTGGATGGGTCCCACTTCAGGATCATTTCATATTCTCCATCCCCGTCTACATCCCCGACACTGGCATCATTGGCGCTGTAAGTGTACGGCTTTCCGTCCGGCGTCACACCGCCTTCCGGTTTGGCAAGCGGAACCTCCAGGACATTTTCCTGCCAAACACGAGCTTCCTTGGAAAGCTTTTCTTCCCGTCCTTTATTGACAGCCGCCACTTGATAAACAGAGTCAGCCGTTCCGTTTTGATCGAGAAAATTAGTGCTTTCAGCGATTGGATCGCGGGTGATCCGCTTTCCATCCCGATAAAGGTGAAAAGCCGTCGTCTCATGATCCGTGCCGAGAAAACGCCAGCTGACAAACACGCCCTGTTCTGTCTTTACCGCAATCAAACCTCTGGTCAGGTATTCCATTTGCCTCTTTTTTGGTTTCATTTGATGGGAACGGGCTGCACGCAGCCCGTTCCTTCCCCCTTTCAGTTAAGGCGTATACATATTTGGTTTTGGCTGTTCCGCCATGCCGTCTCCTAAAAAGAAGCTTGTGTGCGGCGGCTGGTTATAGGCGACATTTTGCCAGGCGATGCCAAGCCGGTACACCGGATCGTGCATCAGCGTATACAGCCTGTGCTCAGTCGGAATGGTCGTCGTGTAAATGCGCAGAGCACTGCTGTCCTCCGTTCTCCACACGACTTCCTCGCGCCAGTCACCGAGCAGATCAGCCTGAAGCGCCGGTGTTGCTTTTGTGCCGTTGTTAGCCGCTGCGCCTGATGCAGTCAGCACATTTTTCGATACGCCGTTTTGATAATCCCACTTATCAATTCGGTTGCTGTCCAGCTGTTCCCGCAGCAGGTCGCCGTCCCACCAGATGCCGAAGTTGGTCGAGGACGGAACCCCGCTTCCAATTTTGACCCCTTTCGCTGAGTAGAGAGAACCGTTTGCCCACACTTCCTGTCCCGGATAACGCGGGTCAATATCAGCAGCCATTCCCCGGCCTACATCCTTGCCGGCATAAACGCCCCAAAGGATTTTTCCGGTTGCAGCATCCCGGAAAGATAAGCCGTATTTTGCATTTTTGTCCTCATGAACTTGAAACACCTCAAGCCCCGGCCGGCCCGGATCAAGATCTCCTGTATGGAGGGCATCCCCATGGCCTAAGCCGGTCGAGTACATGCCTTTCCCGTCATGATCAACAGCCATTGAGCCGAAAATAATCTCATCTTTTCCATCCCCGTCAACGTCCGCGATGCTCAGGTTGTGATTCCCCTGTCCGGCAAACGCTTCATTTCCTGACTTTGAGGAGTCCAGCGTCCAAAGCTTTGACAGCTTTCCGTCCCTGAAGTTATAGGCAACTAGCATGGTTTTAGCGTAATACCCTCTGGTCATGATCAGGCTCGGCCGCTGTCCATCAAGGTAGGCAATGCCGGCGAGAAAACGGTCAACACGGTTGCCGTAGCTGTCTCCCCAATCCGACACATTGCCGCGCGCCGGTTCAAAATTTGCGGTGACAAGCTCTTTCCCGGTTGAACCTTGAAACACAGTGAGATATTCAGGGCCTGAAAGCACACGCCCCTGTTCATTTCTGTAATCTGCATTGGCATTTCCAATTACTTTGCCCGTGCCGTCTTTTGTCCCGTCTGCCGTTTTCATTGCCACTTCTGCTTTTCCGTCACCATCAAGGTCATACACCATAAACTGGGTGTAGTGCGCGCCCGCTCTGATGTTTTTGCCGAGATTGATCCGCCATAACTTTGTGCCGTCCAGTTTATACGCGTCAATCAGCACGTCACCCGTATAGCCATCCTGTGAATTGTCTTTTGAGTTGGACGGGTCCCATTTCAGGATCAGCTCGTATTGCCCGTCACCATCCACATCGCCAACACTTGCGTCATTAGCGCTGTACGTGTAAGCTTCACCCTTTGGCGTCGTGCCGCCAGCCGGTTTATCCAGCGGGACGGAATGATACGGCTGCGCCCATACGGAGGCTTTTTCAGAAGCCGGCTGTTCGGTACCGTTTACAACAGCACGAACCGTATACGTTGAGCCCGCCGATCCGTTTTTATCCACATAGTTCGTGGTTTTGACAGGCGCAGCATTCAGTTTTTGCCCGTCTCTGTACACATTGAACAAAACAGATGCGTTTTCGGTTCCAAGAAACCGCCAGCTGACAAAAATGCCCCCGTCCGTCTTGACCGCTACAAGCCCCCGGTTCAGCGCTTCCATCTGCCGCGCTGCCCCTTCAGCTTTCACAGGACATACAGAGGTTCCCATCACCAACAAGACCAGCAACGTAACAGCGGTAAACATGCGTTTCCTTCGTGTAATCATCAGACAGCTCCTTCTCATTTATCTATAAGCGCTTACTTAAATTGAATTTTATGCGCTGTGTGAGCTGTCTTCAATTTCACTTTTTTGCATCTGCCTATTTCGGACACTGCACTTTTTTGCGTATTTGTCACTTTTTTGTTACCCGGCTTGATGGTGCTGGGCCTCCGTCTTTTGAAATCCCCTAAGAGCAAAAAACATCAACACAAGCCCAAATAAACACGGGCCGTAAAATGGGATCAGGCCAGGAAGCGTATAAAGCAAATAAAGGACAAATCCGCACCCGATCAGCATACAGCCGGTTGTCAGCGGTCTCATGGCGCCAAACAGCAGTGCCTGCGGAATATATTTGCGAAGCGGGAGCTGGTAATGCACATAAAGGGGAAACACATACATCAGCGCGATGATATACAAAAGCCCTGCAAGCAGCGTGCAGCTTGTTACTGCAAAGGACAGCCAATTCGTACTGGCAGAAAAATAATGATAGTTGGCAGACAATATGAGCAAAAGAGCCGAAAACGCCAATCCGATCGCATTAACCTTGAGAAACTCTTTTTTATAGGTATCGAGAAATAACGAAAATATCGGGACATCCTTTTGCCCCATCAGCCATTTCCTTATAATGGCACACATCGCAGCTGTGCTCGGCGCCCATCCGAAAAGAACGCCGCCCAAAAGTGTAAACAACAGCCACAGCCCGTTGAGCCATGCTATTTTCACCACCGCTTCGCAGCCTGCATAAAGCGTGTCCGTTACAGTCGTCTTCATCTTCTCACCGCTTGATGTACGGCAAAATCCCTATAAGCTGCTTTCATGGGGGCCATCTGCCGGAACCCGATTTTTCCTTTTGTTAACACAGGCCCATATGTGCTGCCGTCGTCCATCCACTCAAGAATGGGCAGACCATTGATTGAAAAGTGCACATAGCCTTTGTCTTTGATCAGCTTCATACGATACGGAGAATCAGCGTCGTCTGGAGAAGGCAGCGGATCGGCCCCCATTGCGGCGAGGTGGAAACCGCGGCTTTTTCTTAAATTGCAGGTGCGGAACGCTCTTTCCTCCGCGTATTTTCTGCGGAAATACGACAGGTGGAGCGCATTGATGTCCCCCGAATGATACTCGGGGTATTTTCCCGTTCTTTTCTGGAGACTTGGATCAAACAAATCCTCGCCTCCCATTCCCGCAGCAGAAAAAAACAGCATACACAATCCCGGCTGCTCGATCGGAGAGAAGTCCCATGTCACAATGATGCCGTCTGGAAAGGTTTCCGGACACCAAAAGACAAAGTGCACATCGTCCTGGACATGTGACAGGTGCAAGCTGTGATCGTCAAATGAGATCTGTCCGCCTCCCTCCATCCGCCAGTCCTTCACATCGCTTTTAGACCGGAGCGGATTGCGGTACAGACACGCGCCTTCCTTATACATGTTCTTTCCCCTCCCGGCTCACAAGGTGGTTCTTAAGCGGAAGTCCGAGCTCTTCAATGCCTTCTGCCACAAGCTTCGCAACCTCCACTGCACCTTCTTCCGAAAAATGCGTATTGTCCTCAATGCCGTCCGGGTAATTCGGATGTTCATTCGGCTGAAACCAAACGAACAATCGCTTCGACTCCTCCGGCCCGTATGCTTCATACAGCACCTTTGTTTTCGCAAGCAGATCAATCACAGGTACATCGAGCTCCTTCGCCAGTGCTTTCATCGCATCGGGATACTCACCGAGGGAATGCTCTATTCGTCCGTTTTCATCAAAGCGGCGGCGCTGCACCGATGTGACGAACACAGGATGCGCGCCCTTTTCGCGTGCCGTATCTGCAAACAAGGTAAGAAACTGCTGAAATGTGGAGTACGGCTTCGTCCCCCGCGGTTTTTGGTCATTGTGGCCGAATTGAATCAACAAATAATCGCCTTGTGTGATGCGTTCAGCAATTGCTTGAAGCCTTCCTTCCTCCACAAAAGAATTGGTGCTCGCTCCTCCTTTGGCATGATTGTGTACCACTACCTCTTCAGAAAACAATTGCCCGAATACCTGCCCCCACCCCGCCATCGGCGCTTCATGAGGCGGGCAGTCACTCACAGTGGAATCTCCCGCTAAAAATACTTGAATTGGTTTCTTCATCACATGTTCTCTCCTTTCACGGCGTTTCCTGATACATTTGCCTGAAGACACCCGGCGGCATGCCGACCTGTTTTTTAAAAATCCGGTTAAAGTAATTGTGGCGGTAGCCGACTTCTTCTGATACGTCATGAATTTTTTTATTCGTATTGACCAGCAGTTCTTTCGCCTTTTCGATTCTGATCTGGGTCACATAATCGATAAAATTAATGCCGGTCACTTGCTTAAATGCCTTGCTTAACGTATATGAATTCATGCCAAGCGCATCGGCACAGCTTTCCAATGAAATATCCGCCATATACTGTTCGTGAATCATCGCAATCACACGTTCTGCCAGCTGCTTTTGCTGTCTGTTTTTTCTGCCCTCAAGCTTGGAAAGGTAAGGCGTCACCACTGCATCCATCAGCCAGGCCGCCGCTACATTAGGTTCGCGCAATTCTGAAATATCAAGAAACGGATTCCGATGCTGAAACAGTTCGCTGGGATTGAGCCCGGAATGCAAAATATCCTCCTGAATGCGGGAAAACAGCTGAATCAGGGCGGAGTGCACATGCCTGTCTATAGCTGCCTTTTCCGCCAGTTCCTCCATGCATACACGAATCAGTTCCTCGGCCTCCTGTTTTCTTTCCAGCCGGATAGCCTGAACAATTTGTTTTTCCAGTTCAAAAGGGTAATAAGGAGCGAACTGCTCATCCTGAGGGAAGTCGGCCTGCAAATCAATGACCTGATTCCGGTTGGCAAACTGCCTGCAGGATTTGCCGCTTTTCACATTCTGAAATAAAGAAGGAATTTCCGTGACACGCTCCGTCTCGCTGCTCAATGTCGAGGTCAGGCATAGTCCGGTTACATTCCCAAATTGGCGTGCCAGCTCCGTTATATACGCCTTCAGATCAGAGCTGTTTGTTTTCATCACAAGAACGGTGATAGAAAGCCGGCCGATATCAAGTATGGAGAGCTGAAAAACGCGTTTATCCGCCAATTCCTCAGCGATATTAGTCAGTGTAAACACAGCGAGCTGTTCATCATCGCAACAGAAGATGCTTTTTTCACAGCGGAGTCCTGTCAATTGAAGATCCAGCACATGAAACACGTTTTCGCCGATGTTCCAGCCGGCCTCCTCCATCCGAGATCTGAGACTGTCCTCGTTGTCATAGTAAAAATCCCCCTGCAAGAGGTGCTGCAAAAAACTCTTTTTCATATGGGGCGTCTGCCGCAGGAGCTGCTCTTGGAGCTTCCGGCTTTCAAGGGATAGATCCTGCCATCTCTTTTCAATCCACTTGAATTCATCCTGCCCGGACGCCTGCCATACTTTCTTCTCTCCTCCGGTAAACAAGCCAAGCAAATGCTGAATGGGACGATAGATTTTTTTTGATGCATACCATGTCATGCATACCGCCAAACCGATGCAAATGACCAGCATCACGATGATCACTTTTGATAAAAACACCATCGGCGCTGTAATAGCTGAAAGAGGCGCCGCTGACACAAAGGTCCATTGCTGATGCATCCGGTTCATTTCTCCAAAGGAGACAGAATACACCTTGCCTTCCCATTCCATCTGAAAATGACCTTTCTCAGCAGGCTGTTTTTTTATCTCTTGAAGTAAAGCCTTTTCAAAATCTATTTCCCCTTCATGAAACAGCACCTCTTGATTTTGATCTAAAAGCAGCGCACTGCCATCAGGATAGGGGGACAAGCTTTGCAGGATTGATTCCATTTCTTTCGGATCAACCGCCAGCATGATCGCGCCGAACGGTTTCTCCGCCGCGCCCGGAATGAGCTGGATCAGCATCGCTTGGTTTCCCGACCGTTTCCAATAAATGCTGCGGTCTGAGGCAAGCAGCGAGCGATACTTGCGAAGCGCCTCCTGTTCTGTCAAAGCGCTGTATTCAGGGCTCAGCACAAGTGGCCGGGGGCTGTTCAGAAAGATGGAAGCCTGCTCGATCAGCGGCTGCTGGTCCCGCAAAAGAAACAGCTTTTTCGTTAATTGATAGGAGAACGTAAAGTCTTTCTCCAAATCCCTCTCGGCCAATCCATTCATCAGTGAAGAATCGTAGGCCATCTGGGTGAGTGCCAGTTCAAGCACTCCCAGCTTCTCATCCATTCGGCTGACCTCACGCGCCACCTGTGTTTCATGCGATCTCTGCAGCTCTTTCTCCACCTTGTCGATCGAAAGAAAGTAGATTGCGCCGCCAGTCAGCAATCCGGGAATACAGGCAATCAGCAAAATGAAGACAAAGTTTCTTTTGAAATACGTTCCCTTCCAGCGAGAAACCCGTTCCTTCTGTTGAGGCTGTTTTTTCATCCCTTTCCCCCCGCCGCTGTCTTTACTGATACACGCGTTTTTTCGTTTTCAAAACATCAGCAAGAAACGTCAGCGCAAGTCCCTGCCCCCATCCTTGTATTCGTTTGTAAGGCACCTGTTTGTATCCTTCGGCATTTTTCATGACGGCTGTCCCTGCCGATACCTTGCTGACCCGTCCGTCCTCTTCCACCGCATCCAAAATGGCGGCAAGCGATTTCTGCACATATTTTGTATACAGCTTTCCGCTCGACATCAGAGCAGAAGCAATACCCGCTGATGCCGAAACCTCCAGATAAGAATCGGGATCATCCAAAATCGTATGCCACAGCCCTGATTCATCCTGAAGCCGGACAAGCGCGCTCAGCTGGTCTCTGAGCGATCCGTCGATGATCATAAAGGAAGGATGTGTCACCTCAATGAGCGGGAGCGCCTTTGCCATCGTGAGTGCCGCCCAGCCGTTCGCCCTGCCCCAATAAATCCCCGACAGATGATTTTGCGCTTTGTTGTCCCAGGCGTGGTAGTACAAATTCGTGACAGGGTCCTGAAGCACATCCTCATGTCCGTGAAACTGGCGCAGGCCGTCTTCAAAATAATCCTCACGCTCCATGATCCGCCCAATTCTCAGCATAAACAGCCCAGCCATCATCAGCGTATCCGCCCATGCCTGCTCAGGAAACACATATTCTGCCGCATTCACCGTATGCTGAAGGATACCTTCGCCAAAGCGCGGCGCCTTATGCAGCACATATTCCGCCATCTCGGCCGCTGTTTCCAAATACACGTCATCACCCGTCACCTTGTGGAGGAACAAAAGCGTATGCCCGATGGAAACTCCGTTGATTGAAAGCGGCGGCAGCCCATCCTCCAGCTGTTCATCCACCCACGTTTTTAACAGATTGATATATTCCTCGTTTTCTGTCGCTTCATAGGCCTCCGCCACGCCGTAAAACGCGACGCCGCCCGGCCAATCCCACGCAAAATCCATCTGAAATGTCCGTTTCACGATCCGGTCAATAACCGACGTCACCTTTTCTTCATCAAAGATAAGCTGTGCCATCTGCAACACTCCTTTTTATTTTAATCCGGTCGTACTGATGCCCTGAACGATATATTTCTGAAACAAAAAGAAAACAAGAATCACAGGCAATAACGAGACGGCTGACATGGCAAACATCGCGCCCCAGTTCGAAGCCGACTCTGTATCGAGAAAAAGCTTCAGCGCAAGTGAAACAGGGTAAAGCTCCGGCTTATTCAAATACAAGAGCGGCTGAATCAGCTCCTCCCACTTCCAATAGAAGGAGAAAATCGCAGACGTCGCAAGCGCGGGGGCAATCAGCGGGAGAATGATCCGCCAAAAGCAGGCAAAGCGTCCGCATCCGTCGATTCGCGCGGCTTCATCCAGCTCCTCGGGAATCGTCCGGATAAACTGGATCATCAGAAAGATAAAAAACGCATGCCCGAAAAATTGCGGAACGACAATTGGTTTAAAGGAATTCAGCCAGTCTAATTTCGCAAACATAATATACTGCGGAATCATCAACACTTCATGAGGCAGCATTAACGTCCCCATCATGCACGCAAACCAAAATTTTTTTCCCTTAAACGGTATACGCGCAAATCCGTACGCAATGACAGCCGATGACATGACGGCACCGATTGTTGACAGCCCGACAATAATCGCCGAGTTTTTAATAAACGTCAGAAACGGCTGTCCCGCAATGCCCTTCCACCCTTCAGCATAGTTACTGAGAATAAAAGGGTCGGGAATGAGAGAATGTGAGGTTGTAAAAATACTGGCGCTTTCTTTAAACGAGCTGACAAACAGCCAAATGACCGGGTACAGCAGTAACACCGCCAGCGTTGCCGTACAAACATGGAACAGTATGCGTTTGGGACTGACGCGACCGGCTTTTTTTCTTTCTAAAACCGGGGCTTTTCTGACAGGCTCGTTGACCGGCTCCATCCGTCATTCCTCCTTTGACTCGTAATGAACCCAATATGACGATGTTTTAAACAATATGAGCGTAATCAGCCCGACAATGACAAGCATGACCCACGCCATCGCCGATGCGTAGCCCATTTGAAAATAGTTAAACGCACGCTGGAACAAATAGAGCGAATAGAGAAGTGTCCCGTCAAGCGGCCCGCCCTCGCCCTTCGAAATGATATAGGCAGGTGTAAATGTCATAAAAGCAGAAATCGTCTGCATCACTAGGTTAAAGAAAATAATCGGTGTAAGGATCGGAAGCGTGATCTTGAAGAAACGCTGCACCCGATTTGCCCCATCCACACTTGCCGCTTCCAAATACGAAGACGGAATGTTTTTCAGCCCGGCCAGAAAAATCAGCATTGACGACCCGAACTGCCAGACGGACAGCAGAATCAATGTCCACAGCGCACTTGTCGGATTCTGGTACCAAAGAATTTTTTGATCAATCCCGACAAAAAACAGCAGCGCATTGATGACCCCGTCATTGCCAAAAATATTGCGCCACATAATTGCCACGGCGACGCTCCCGCCGATGATCGAAGGCAGATAAAAGAGCGTTCTGTAAATGGCCGTTCCTTTTGCTGCATTGTTTAAAATGACAGCGATAAAAAGCGCGAAGCCGAGGCGGAGCGGAACCCCGGCAAGCACATACGTAAATGTCACCTTCAGAGACTGCCAATACTTTTCGTCACCCGTAAACATTTCCTTAAAGTTGTCGAGCCCGATCCATTTCGGCGCCGTAAACAAGTCATAGCTCGTGAAGGACAGAAACAGGGACGCCCCCATCGGGATCACCGTAAAGCATAGGAACCCGATGATAAACGGAGAAATAAAAGCATATCCCGCCAGATTGTCTTTTCTTATACTCCGGCTTTTTTTCATTGCGTCGGCCCCATTTCCCGTCAATTATTCCTCTCTAATATCTCATTGGCCTTTTTTCGGAACGTTTTGGCGGCTTTTTCCGGCGATACCTTCTGATACAGAATCTGATCTGACGTATCCTTCAGCAGCTTGATGACCTCCGCGCTTCCCACAGGCTCTGGCGGATCGGCTTTGCTGATGTTTTTTGACGCGGTTTCTACATACTCCACGATGTTGGCTTCTTCCTCATTCAGCTTCGGTTTAATCGCATCCGCCACCTTGTCGGAGACTGGAACGCCTCGCTCGCCTTTAATCAGCTGGTTCGCTTCCTCATTATTCACGAAGAAATTAATAAATTTCGCTGCCTCTTTTTTATGCTCAGAGCTTTTCGGAATGGAAAACAGCATACTCGGCTTCAATGTCAGCGCCTTTTCCTTCATTTGCTCCGGCGGCAGATAGAGAGACAGCGGCGAGTCTGTCAGCCGGGCAAAGCCCAAATATTGATTGGAGTAGTTCCATGTAATCGCTGATTTGCCTTTAACGATAAAATCGTCTTCCATCCCTTTAATCTGTGCGCTTTCATCAGGTGTTGGGGACGTTTTCGCTTTCACCAGCCTCAGCTGCCGTTCAAAGTAATCGACAAACAGCTGATCATCTTGATACGCGAGGCCAGTGCCGTCTTCTTTATAAAAGCGCTCACCCTTTGTGCGCAAATAATACGGGAAGAAAATATCAGGCGGATGCATTCCGTTGGAACCGTAGACACCAGCTTTTTCCTGAAGATCATACGCCAGCTTCTCGTAATCCTCCCACGTCCAGTTTTCCTGATTGATAGACACACCGGCTTTTTTCAGCAAATCATCATTCGCAATCACAGACAGCACGTTGACACCTAGCGTAAATCCATAAAGCTTATTGTCGATTTTTCCGCCCGACAGCATATTCTCGTCGATTGTACTGACGTCAATCGTTCCATCCTTTGTATACGGCGTTAAATCTTCCAGCTGGTTCTTCTTTCCGTATTGGGCTAAGTAAGCGGTATCCATTTGAATGACATCAGGAAGCTGGCCGGCGGCAGACATGGGCGCAAGCTTTTTCCAGTAGTCATCCCAGTTCGCAAATTCCGCTTCAATATGGACGTGAGGATTCTTTTTCTCGTAAAGTTCAATTACCTTTGTTGTATAATCATGCCTTGGCTGCCCGCCCCACCACGCGATTCTGAGCGTAATGTCTTCTTTTTTCCCCGATGCCTCTTCGCCCACAGAACATCCGCTGAAAATAAAGACACAGACAAGAGATAACAGAACGTAACAAATCTTCTTCAAACCAATCCCCCCTTTAATGTAAGTGCTTACATTTTATTTTAAAGCGTTCGGATAGGGCGAAACACTCAAAAAACAGTGGCGAAAGTCAAAAAAACAGAGATGGCTATCCTGCGGAAGCGCCTCCCTGTTTTCTTCTGAATTCTGACGGTGTCAGACCGGTATATTTTTTAAAAACAAGACTGAAATACTTCGGATTATCGCCAAACCCGATTTCTTCAGCAATTTCTGATACACTCGCATCCCGCCTCATTTTCATCTGTTTCATCGCATGTTCAAGACGCACTCGTGTAACATATTGGGAAAATTTCTCGCCTGTTTCCTGCTTAAATAATTTCCCGAGATAATCAGGATTCATAAACAGCATATCCTTCGCTGCCCACTTCAAGGATAGATTCGGGTTTCCGAGTTCGTCGGCAATGAGCCTGATCATTTTTGAAATCACTGCGCTCCCATGCAGGTCACCAGACGCTTCAGCTGTGTCACGAAACAGCTGCCCCGCGTGCCGGAGTTCTCCCGCCTGACTGATGGCCATCTTGCGGTCCGCAAAAACCTCCGCCGCCTTTTCAGCGGCGTTCTCCTCTACGGCGAGCACAGTCCATTCTCCGCTGCTGCAAACCGCTGTCAGTACCGACCCGAGTGCCTCTCTGGCTGTGGCATCAATAGATTGTTCCCCTTTTAAGATCAAGAGGCGGATCTTTTTTCCGGCAAGTGAAGGCGGCGGAGACAACTGGGCTACACCTGCGATCAAGCCTTCCAAGTATTGATCGGCTGCAAAGGAACGGATATGGTCCAGCTCGTGTTTCAGATGGGCTGTTTTCTTTTTGTGCACATCTTGCCGCTTCAGCTCAGCAATGATTTCCTCCAGCGAGCTGATAATCTGCTGTTCATTGCAGGGTTTCAGCAAATAATGCTTCACCCCATATTTCATGGCTTCCTTTGCGTACTCAAACTCTCCAAACCCGGACAGGACGATAAATTGCACCGACGGACTGATGGCTGACACCTTTTTGATCAGCTCAAGCCCGTCCATACCGGGCATTTTGACGTCTGTGATGACGATATGCGGCTGCTTATGTACAATCTTTTCATATGCTTCATGTCCGTTCTGCGCTTTACCGATCAATGAGGCGCCAAGCGACTCCCACTCAATGATTCCTGCCATTCCATCAAGGATAATCCTCTCATCATCAGCCAGCAGTATTTTATACATCACACCACCTCATTTCGGCACGGTATTGTGATCACAATCCTCGTCCCCTTTTCATGCTCACTATGAATCCGCAAGCCGTATGGCTCTCCGAATGTCAGGCTGATACGCTCGCGAATATTCCAAAGTCCGATTCCTCTTCCGCCCGTTGATTCAAGAATCCGTCCATCCATGCCAGGACCGTTATCTTCGACCGTAATACAGACACATTCCTTTGCCTTTTTGGCCTGAATCCGGATGGCGCATGGCCTTGTAAAGGGTTCAAGCGCGTATTGAATCGCATTTTCCGCAAGCGGCTGGAGCGTCAGTTTCGGAATGAGGCAATGCTTCACCTCATCGTCAATATCCAACGTGAAATTCAGGCGCTCTTCAAATCGAAATCGCTGAATGGTCATATAGTGACGTAAAATGTCCGCCTCCTCCTGAATGGTCACGATATCCTTTTTCATATGTATGCTGTTTCTCAGAAGAAAACCGAGCGATTCCACCATTTTTGAGATTTGCTTTTGCTGATTCGCCTTGGCCAGCCAATTGATGGACTCGAGCGTGTTATATAAAAAATGCGGATTGATCTGGGCTTGCAGTGCTTTCAATTCGGTTTCTTTAATAATGAGCTGTTTTTCCACATTTTCTTCCATCAGCTCATTAATCCGTTTCATCATGACAGTAAAATGGCGGTTCAGCATGCCGGCCTCATCCTGTGTATGTTCCGGCAGAGAAAGCGACACACCTGCTTCAATACCGCCGTGCTGTACCGATTTCATCGCGGTCACAAGCTGTTCAATCGGCTCCGTGATGCTGTTGGCGATTTTCCTTCCGAAAAGCAAAACCACACAGAAAAAGAGGAGAAAGCATGTGCCGATCACTGTTTTCATAAAGGAAATTTTCGCGAACATCTGATCAAAGGGGATAACGTTATAGTAGCTCCAATTTTGGTAGGATGATTGAAGATAAGAAATAAAGTAACGTTTGCCATTCTTTTTTATCAAGTCATAACCGGGGTGCTTCAGCGTCTCTTTTGCTGCCTCAGGAACATGCGCTGATGCATGTGCCGTATACACCAAATTCCCGCCTTGGTCAGCAATCATAATGTCTCCGACTGAATCGCCCCAATCCTTCGGCACATCACGAATCATCTGTTTTACATTGACTTGGATCAGCACCATGCCCAAGCCGTTCAGACTCAGCTGGTGATAGGACCTGATCTGCCGTGCTGAAATCAGGACAGGATCTGACCCGCCGAGCGTCATCCAAAGATTTCTTCCATTTTTCGCTTTCGCTCGCTTAAATACCTCTTCCTGCTCCTGCTGCAAAAGATCTGAAGAACTGCTTCCGGCTGAATACTCTGAGCCGCGGGCATCAATCAAATGAATGGAATCGATGTACTTTTCATCGCTGGCATATCCCGCAAGCTGATCCCAAAGCTCCTGCTTCATTTGATATTGATCATACGTATCATCCCGATTTTGCATGCTCAGGATGCGCTGAATCTGTTCGTCTGTAATGATTTCATATGACACATCCTCTATCTTCTTCAGCTCGTCTTCGATCCTTTCAGAAGACATCCGAAGCACCTCCGAGGACTTGCGGTAAATCTGCTCATCATACACATGAAAGGCATACTGGACCCCGCTGTATACAAACAGAAAGGATACGGCCATAATCAACGATAGAAACACAAACAGCTTATCCTTAATCTTCATCCGCCTGTACCAGCCAGCAACTCTTTTCTTCATGCCGCCTTTTCTTTCTCCTGCCGCTGATCCATTGACCGAAACGCTTTAAAGGACAGCTTCGTTAAGATCAGGCTGAGTAAACTCCCGCTGAAAAACAATAGAAACGTGACATGAAACAGAACGAGACAAAGCACACCGACAGCGCCCGCCGCCATCAAAAGCGTCACCGCCGGACGGCTGAAGGCAATGAAAAAGCTGATGCTCAGCACCTCTCTGATTTTTACGTCAAAATGAGAAAATACCGGGAACACATACAGCACAACAAACGCGAAAATCAAACTAATGCTCAGGAATACATTGACGAGCACAGGCTGGTCCATCTGAGCCGCTATCCGCATATCCGCAAACAGAAACAGGGCAGCCGTCACAACGATAAGCCCGAGGATCTGTGATGCCCGCCATTCCTTTTTAAACGTCCGAAAAAAGACAGAAAACACCGGGGCATCTGTATTCCCCTTCGCCCATTCTCTCGCCACTGTAAACATCGCGGCAGTAGCGGGCATCAGCCCAAATACAACCAGGCCTGCAAGAGAAAACAAAATCCAAAGCACATTCAAATAGGCCAGTCTCATCACCCACGTACAAAAACGATTCAGCCCATTTGTCACACTGTGTATCATCAACATCACCTTCCTGCTTCGGAAAACGCTTTCATTTTAAAGTAATATGTATTTCTCCTTTCGAAAGAAAATTCCTGCCGTTCTGTGAAAATTTCGACATGATGAGAGACGGCAGCAGCCTTATCTTTTCCTGTAACGCCGGATGGCCTTATCGATCAAATATCCGGCAATGGCTCCGAAAATGACATTGAATCCAAGCATTCCGAGCGCAGCCCCTTCCCAGCCGCGTACATACACGAGGCTGTACCAGATCGCAAACACACCAAGGACGATCAGCCCGGCCAACATCCATTCCGGCCGACTTTTGTCAGGAAATCTCATCCGCATCAAAACGGATACGCCAGCAAACAGACAAGCCGTCACAATCCCTGTCACAAATAAAATTGACCACACATCGCCTGCCCTCCCTTTTAGAAAAGACAAAAAAGCCCCCTGCAAAGGACGCTTATTCTGCCGTAATCTCTTTCTCAAACAAATGATATCCGGACGCATCAGCACCCATGAATTCATATCCCATACGCCGATAAAAGGAATGCAGGGCATCGCTATCAGCGACACAGTCAAGCCGGATCCGTGTTTTTCCCGGAAAGTGTATGCCCGTCTCCGCCCACTGAAGGACGCGGGCTCCAAGCCCCTGTCCCGCAAACCGACGGCTTACTGCGAGGCGATGCAAATAAATGGACTCCTCATGCCCATCGTCTCCCCAAAGCGTCCGGTCCCACTCGCTCGGTGCAGGCAGCAGCATCACGACAGCCGCAAGCTCTTCATCTTTTTTAAACACAAACACATGTCCCTTTTCAATTGACCCCGTGATATCATGTATATCTTGCCCTTTGAGAAGTCCGCTCCATTGGTTAGAACCCCGATCCCGGAGCCATTCAGCTGTTCGGACGAGCAACCCGGTAATCGATTCTGCATCCTCATAGACGGCCGGACACGCGTAAAATCCATCTGCAATCGTTTCGTTCTCAATCTTAAAAGCTGACATAAAGGCCTCCCAATCAAAAAGTAAGCTTGCACACACACCTTGATTATAATGCAGACCAAACTGCAAAAACAGACCATTTTCTCTGTATGTAAAAGGGTGTATGAAAGAGAGGCCAATCTGCCTATTAGAAAATCTTCTTTTTATCCCGTTCTTCTTTTAAAATTTCAACCGCTTCTCTGAAGCGCATAGAGTGTACGATTTCACGCTCACGCAAAAAACGCAGGGAATCGTTTAAATCAGGATCATCCGAAATATCAATCAGCCATTGATACGTCGCCCGCGCCTTTTCTTCTGCGGCAATATCTTCGTATAAATCGGCAATTGGATCGCCCTTCGCTTGGATATAGCTCGCGGTAAACGGCACGCCCGCCGCATTATGATAAAAAAGCGCGCTGTCGTGATTGACGTAATGATCGCCAAGCCCAGCTTCACGCAGCTGCTCCGGTGTGGCGTCTTTTGTTAACTTATAGACCATGGTCGCAATCATTTCCAAATGGGCAAACTCCTCCGTGCCGATATCTGTTAAAAGGCCGATGACCTTATCAGGAATCGTATAACGCTGGTTCAAATACCGGAGAGCCGCGGCCAGCTCGCCGTCCGCTCCGCCATACTGCTCAATCAAATACTTCGCCAGCGTCGGGTTGCACGTACTGACCTTGACAGGGTATTGCAGCTTCTTTTCATACACCCACATTCAGGCATTCCTCCTTATACTTGCCACGGCCATGGCCCTTTTCCCCAATCCCAATCCTTGCCCGCGGGGCTGTTGCCGAACTGCAGAAGCGGTCCGTAAGAGGATTCGAACTGTCTTTTTAAGTGCCTTGAATAGCCGGAATATTGATTGAATTGCTTCAGCGCATCTTCATCATGAGGATGTGTATTTAAATAAAGACTCAGCTCAACAAGCACAAAATCAGCAGCCTGTATTTGCTCAAGCTGACGATAATATTCGGCGTCAACCTTTTTTGCCATGTGCGTCTCCCCCTCGATAAGGGTTTTCATAAAAATCATAGAGATCCTTCCAAAGGGTGCCTTTCCTCAAAGCCTCCATCGGCGAAAACTGCTCCATATGCTCAGGCTGAAAGGTCATATAAAGGTTAGGGGGCGTTCTGTAATATTTCTTCCCTATGGGCGGACAGGGATCAAAACGGCTGTGAAAGGGCGTATATGATTTGACAGGCGTAAACGGCTGCATATCCTTCATTCCGACTCCTCCTTTCTCAAAAACAATGACCTTAATAGGTATGAGGCAGGAGGCATGATTATGACTGAAACACGACTTAGCTTTTTCAATAAGAAGACCTTCGGAAGCGCCGAAGGTCTTTCTAGACTATTCAGTCCAAAATGAGGTCAGTGTTTCCAATATGCAGCATGAGCAGCCGCAAACTCTGACAGCGAACGAGGTTCTTTTCCCGTCACACGCTTCACTGTATCCGTTACCCGATGTTCCGCACCATGGCTGATTGCCTCATCAAGCTTCGCCATAAAATGGGCATAATCCGCGGGCAAACCTCCTGCCTCCATTTTATGCTGCAGCTCGGAACGAGAAATGCTGACATGCTCCACCCGGCGTCCCGCCGCAGCTCCAATGATCTCCGCCGCTTCGGCATAGCTCAGCGCCTCGGGACCTGTCAGAATATGATGTGTTTGATGAGGAACATCATCAATCAAAGCCCTGACGGCTGTTTCTGCGATGTCATCAGCGTCAATAAACCCAAGTTTTCCTTCACCCGAAGCCGTTGTGATGCGCCCCTCCGTTTGAATAGACATGCGATGCTGGACATTGATGAAATTTTGCATAAAGTATGAGGGCCGCAGCACCGTCCATTCTGGAAACTCGCGCACTGCCTGGTGAAGCGCGCCAAACACGGGACCGTTCTCGGAGACAACAGACGCACTTTGCATCACTACCCGCTTTGCGCCGAGACGCTTTGCTTCCTTTAAAAAGGGAAGCACATAGGGAGCCGGATCAAGTACACCAACCGGAGCAACAAGATAGATGTCTTTTACCTGTTCTAGAGCAGGCGTAAAACTGGAGGCATCCTTCCAATCAAAATACACATGCTCCGCACTTGCAAGCGCGCCCTTTTTTCGGCTTGCAATACGCACTCTGTATCCCAGCTTTATTAAACGGCTGGCGATTCGGCTGCCGACTGTGCCAGTCCCGCCCGTGATTAAAATCGGATTCTGTTTCATCATTTCCCACTCTCCTCTGTTTGCAAAAATGATCCTCCAAAGGCCTCTTTTACAACAAGCGGATTCCAATAATCCCTATAACGCACAATGCGGCCGTCTCTCATTTCGATGACACTGATATAGCTTTGGCGATAAGGCAGTCCAGTCTCAATCACATGGCCGTCACATTGAAACTCCGCAATCACCGTATTCGAGTCTGCTGAACGGTACACTGTCGGAGTGGTAAATGAAGAAAGATGGATCTGCTTAGGATAATCCTTAATATAGTTGTAAATGGCCGCTTTTCCTTCTATTCTTTTTGGTGATCCCTCCGGCGCATAAGGAAACTCAAATACAGCATTCTCATCCCAAAGCTCCATCCAGCTCTTCATGTCCTTCTCAAGCATATAAGCCATAAACTTTCTCAATGTTTCACATGCTTTTTCAAATTCATTCATCAACATTCATCGTCACCTCTTTTTTTATTTTCAGACCATTCAGTCCAAAAAATACACACATGGGCAAAGAATTCTTTACCACATGTTAATCAAGCACTGATAAACTCACGTCAACATGGTCCTGAAGACGATCCATATCTGCCGTCACTTTTGCAATAAATGTCAGTGACAGCCTGCTCTGATTCAGGTACCGGGCGAGCGCAGATATATCATGATCTTCGCCATTCAATTCTCCTTGATCCTTCGCCCTTAAAAGCGCCTGATAAAAAGCGTCCTCAAGCTGCTTGGATTGTCTGTCAAAATACCGGGCAAGCTCAGGGTCATGCGGGATCTGTTCAATCGCACTGTTCATAATGTAGCACGCCTTCGCCCGCTCCGGATCCCTCAGGGCATTGACACCCTCCTGAAAAATATCACGAATGGCTTCCTTTACAGATCCTGGCGCTTCAAGCCTTTCCATAACTGCAGCGTTTTTCCCTTCAAGATACGATTTCACCGCGGACAAAAACAAATCGCGCTTCGTGCCATACGTATCATACAAGCTCTGGCGCGCAATGCCTAAATGAGAGAGCAGATCCTGAAGAGACGTTCCTTCGTAGCCATACTCTCCAAAAACCTCTATCGCCCTGTGAAGAACAAGTGCCGTATCAAATTCTTTATTCCTCCCCAAAAGACGATCACCTCCTGAAACAAATGTTACCAGTTTCCAGACTGAACAGTCAAGAAAAAAGATAAAAAACACTCTTGATCTGCAAGAGTGTCCTCTTTATACCATCATCTTCTTTATTTATAACCGTCTTTTCCCCAGTGGCCCATATGGTGGTGATGGTGGCCATAATGACCATCATGATGGTGGTGATAATTATCCTTTCCAACATGGTGATGATGGTGATGAAGATTATCTTTTCCATCATGATGATGGTGATAATAGTGGTGATGGCCATCATTTTCATGGTGCATGTTCGGATAACTTACAGTTCCCGGAGAGCCTCCATAGCCGCCGCTTGGGTAACCGCCGGATCCTCCGTATCCTCCGTACGTTCCATATCCCGGATAGCCGCCGACACCTCCATGTATGCCGTGATCTGGGTAGCCTTCATACATGCTAAAGCCCGGGTGGCCTCCATACATGCCATAACCCGGGTGGCCAATACCAAAGCCCTGATAATGACCAAAACCAGGTCCGCCATACATATGTCTTGTATCAGTCATATTCACTCTCTCCTTCACATAGGTTACAGTCCAGAGTATGAGAATATCTTATAGATCGTATAGGCGGCCGCCTACAGACAGCTAAAACAATTTTAGGACAAAAAAAGCAGGCCATAACAGCCTGCTCACTCCTTACTCACCTAAATCAACGTTATGATATACCTGTTGAACATCTTCCAAATCTTCTAATGCATCAATCAATTTTTCAAACTGTTCCTTTGCATCATCCGGAAGCGTTACTTCACTTTGCGCAAGCATTGTCAGCTCCGCTACTGTAAATTCCTCGACACCCGCGTTTTTAAACGCCTCTTGCACCGCATGGAATTGATCAGGCTCAGCATATACGATCACGCTGTCATCCTCTTCTAAAATGTCACGTACATCAACATCCGCTTCCATCAGGATTTCAAGCGCTTCGTCAGCAGTTTTGCCTTCCACACCGATTACAGCCGTCGCATCAAACATGTAAGCAACAGATCCGCTCACACCCATGTTTCCGCCGTTTTTCCCGAACGCCGCACGCACTTCCGGCGCCGTACGGTTTACATTATTCGTCAGCGCATCAACGATAATCATTGATCCGTTCGGCCCGAAGCCCTCATAACGAAGCTCATCGTAATTCTCTTCCGCTCCGCCCTTCGCCTTCTCGATCGCACGTTCAATGATGTTTTTCGGCACGCTGTAAGTCTTCGCACGCTCAAGCACAACCTTCAGCGCCTGGTTGGATTCCGGATCAGGCTCGCCCTGTTTCGCCGCCACATAAATCTCACGGCCAAACTTCGCATAAATCCGACTCGTATTTGCGTCCTTAGACGCCTTCTTCTCTTTAATATTGTTCCACTTACGGCCCATGATGTTCCACTCTCTTTCATATATATCAATCTAAATACTGTTATTCACTTTATCCATTATACCTCAAATGGTTTGGTTGTTTCGAGTGTCTTGCGTTAGAAATAGAAGGAATGCCGCGATGTGGAAAATGGAACGTCTTCCGTAAAGCAAGAAAAAGCCCTAGCTAAGGGCTTTCTTCTGATCACTAAGTTTGTAAGGGGAATGATCGATAAACGTCGTATTTCGATCTGTTGATTCCTTAAATCCGCCGGAGTTTGTCAGGGTTGGAAACGACAGGCTTCCCAAAACTAGAGTAACAGCCAGACACATCATCACTTTTTTCTTAATAGGCATATAAACACTCTCCTTTTAGAATATCTTCTTGGGCTTTCAGCACTTTCCGGTAAAACTTAGCAGCTTGTTCAAAGTGACAGCTGCTTTCAAAAACAGTGGCAGCACTCCGGGCACATGCTTCAATGTAAGCGTGCAGGTTCTTTTTTTCGAAATAGCTTAAAAGATCATGAATTTTGCGTTCATCAACAGTCTCCTTGTACACGGCCTGCAAGAACAGAAACAATTCTTTATAAAATTTGTGAGAACGTGCTGTGATATGGTCTAATCCTTCCTCTATGAACTGAAACGCCTTCTGTGTTTGGCCCGCTTTACATAATGTCCAGCTTAATCCAAACAAGACTTTCGGAAGCAGATCAGGCACTTTCTCTCTGCTTACTTTCGCCGCTTTTTGGAAATGTTCTACAGCCATTTGATCGTCTCCTGATCTGTCATAGCTGTTCGCGATGTTCAATAGAGAAATGGCGATAAACCGATCGTTTTGAATGTCCGTTGCCAATTTGAGCGCCGCCCCTAAATGCGGGAGCGCTTTATCATAATGTTTGAAATCATCATAGTTGCCGGCGATCACAAACAAGCTTTGTATCGTTCTAATGCTGTATAGGGGATTTTTTTGATAAATGTCTAAGGCTTGAAGAATATGATGCATCGACACATGGGTTTGCTTCATGTGATAATACGCTTCGGCCACTTTAAAATGGAATTCCGCTTTCTCAATTTCATCTGACACAAACGGCAGTTCTTTCTCCGCCTCGCGATAATACCCGATCGCTTCCACATATTCTTTTTGATCAAATTCATACATGCCGCGGAAAAACAAAGAGTAGTATTTCAAAAGGCCTGTGAGTTTTTTCTGAGGGGTCTCAATCGATTCAAGAAGCTCTGTCACTGTAGGGCGATTCCCGTAAGGTTGTCCCGGCTCCAAATAATCCAGCATCAGCTGGTGCCGGAAACACATCAGAGAATAATAGATCAGCAAATCCTGATCCTCTTCCATCCTCTGAATGTCCTGCTCCACCTCCGCTTTCAGAACCTCAGCATCCGGAACACTGAACTGGCGAATCATCTTGTACCATTCATTAATCTTAACACCGACACGCGAAGACGGTATGGCTTGACTCAACGGCTTCCCTCCTTCTCTATGAGATATGTCATATTCTATCAATCCCAAATTTTGAAAACAATACAGAAGGAAGAAATTGCTTTTTCATCCTGTCAATTTGTTTTTCTTCGTAAAAAAGAACCCTTTATGCAAGGGTCTTTGTCATTCTATTTCATATACGTATTCACTTATTGTCAACCACAACAAAATCCTGCACCTTCACCTGTTCCTCAGGCAAATCAAACTGATAAAGCATCTTCTTAGAATGGATATCAAACACACCCACATACCCGCCGATGCCCTTTTTATGCTCTTCCTGGGCAACTATATACAATAGATTCCCCTTAAACTTTGCTTCCATATAAGGGAAATTCAAACTATATGTATGAAAAGAAAATTCCTTCCCATACTCCAGCAAGTTCGCCTCACCCTTTTTGTCCTCGTACGTAACGTAAAAACTGCCGCTTTCTTTGTCATAATACACAGTATCTGCATATTCAAGATCTTCAGGATACGCAATATATGTCGCCTTCCATGTCCCTTTTTCAATCACAGTCAATTCATGCTCCGAGCTCGCAACAATAAATTCCTTCGAGTCTGCGAATTGATCAGCGTATGAGGCTAAGCTCAGGGTCTCAATCATTTCCTCTGTTTTTCTGTCAATCACGTAAATAGCCATGCTTTGAATGATATAAATATAGTTCTCATCACTGGCCCCCATCGTGACAAGCGAAGGCAAGGTAAGGGTATATTCCTTCTTCATTTTTTTATCATTTATGCGGATCTCATTCCCCGTCGTATCAACATTATAGGCCTTAACAGACACATCCTTCCCCTCATGCCAAAACGCAAATGGATCTGAAAGCGGATGCTCTTTGATCGCATCCTTCTCCAGCGTGTAGTAAAAAGGCTCGTGTTCCGCCAATAATACAAGGTCTGTGGATTTGTATGACTTCATTTGAATATAAGGAACATCCGCCACCTTAAACGTACGCCTGTTAAACCGTTCGCCTGTTGAGGTTGAAAGCAGCACGCTTTCTTTTATGAAAAGATTGGAGTAGATAAAAAAGATCCGGTCTTCTTCGGGGTGGATGACGGGAGATTGGACAGGATGCGTATTCTTATTTTGAAAGGAAATATAGACAGCCAACATAAAAACACTTGCGAACAAACCCAATAATATAAAACGCTTCTTCATATAAACAACTCCCAATATATGGTCCGAAACTCTATATCGTTTTCAACATGCCCTGTACATATCCCTTGTAACCCAATAAAAAAAAGAACTTCTCAATGGAAGTTCTCACTTATTTTTCTCATAGGATTGTTTGATCAATCCCATGATATATTCAATGTGTTCATCATCTTTTATGAAAATCTCATAGTCGCCATTTCCCCAGTGGCCGGTCTCAGAGACATCGCGCATTCTGTCCTCGGGATCATGCAATTCTCCCTTTTTCATATTCACCCACAGCTTAAGTCCGCTTTTTAAAAGAAGAATGTCAGTGAAATTTCGCTTATTTGATGTAAACGCAATATAAAGCTTTGTCGGTTTGATTGAAATATGATCGTCCAAATTAAAAATGAATTCCTTTAGCTGCTGATAAAGCTCTATGATGTCAAACGGTTTATCTGCAAGATGATCCTCTTCAG
Source organism: Bacillus sp. FSL K6-6540 (assembly GCF_038007545.1). Lineage (NCBI taxonomy): Bacteria > Bacillati > Bacillota > Bacilli > Caryophanales > Bacillaceae > Bacillus > Bacillus sp. FSL K6-6540. The sequence continues at coordinate 1,574,112 of NZ_JBBOXH010000002.1, read as the reverse complement.
AAAACACTTTAATTTCTTTGCTGACCTCTTGAATGGTCTCACTTTGCTGCGAAATGGTCTTAATCGACTCGGAGACGCCATCAGCCTTCATTTGATTCAACTGGATCAGATCATTTTCGTACCTTTTAATCTCCCACAATTCAATTGGCAGATCTTTAAAATGGATCGATTGCTTTTGATACACTGTAAATACAGGTGAGATAAAAATGACCTTCGACTGCGACCAGTCTACATCATCCCGCTTTAACGGAAGATCATGATTTTCATTGTACTCAAGAATGAAATCTGCTTTATGATTGAGCATTGCCGCTAAGTAGGCGTAGCCCTGATCAACAACACTGAAGTTTTTCGTATTTTTATACTCGATAATCACAAAAGATTTCGTCTCAGCATCAAACGCTAACGTATCAATGCGGAAATTACTGATTCTGAATTCAGATTTCACAAACCCTAGCCCCAACATTTGCTGAAGATTGGCTTCACATAAATCCTGAATCTCTTTTTCTTTTTTAAACGGTTTCTCGCGAATATCTTCGATTTGATTTTGATTGTTTACTTTATAGAGATACATGCTGGACTCCTTTTATTTTACTAGTTCCATTAAGGTTTCTAAGGATAGACTCGAAACCGGATTTTGCGTTTTTGTTTTCAGTGTACTGCCAATTAAATAAGAATAGTCACGGCACTCTGCCAATTGAAACCGGACTCTATTATTCGTTTTAGTGATCTTGGCGGGTTCTTCAGATTCCCAAGCGTCAACGATCTTGTAAACATTTAAAATCACACCGCTCCGAACAACAATTGCCCGTTTACATTCCTTTGCTCTGGACAATTTCATATCCCAGTTCCCGCAAGCGCGGTTCGTTAGCGTGTCGCCTTTTTGAATATCCTTGATCTTTATGATTAAGAAATCTTTATCCAAATGAGCTCTTCCCCTTTTTATTGATCTATCATTATCTTATCAAAACCGTGCACTTAGACACATGCCAAATGACTCATTTTTCCACCAAAACACGTTCTCACCCCCACCCTTATCCCGCCCCGTGGTAAAATTTTGATATTGAGTGAACAAAAGAAGGGAAATGGTCATGAAAGTATTTGAAGCGAAAACACTGCTTTCGGAAGCGACAGACCGTGCAAAAGAGTACAAAGAACTAAGAACGCAAATGGTCAACTTGAGAAAAGCGTTAAAAGGAGTCGCTGATCTCAGTGACAGTGAATTCTCAGGAAAAGGCGCCAGCAACATCAAGGCATTCTATCACGACCACGTCGGCGTCACCGACCAATGGATCGACTACATCGATATGAAAATCGCATTTTTCAACAGCATCGCCGGAGCCGCTGAGGACAAAGGCCTCTCAGACGCATACATCGAAGAATCCTACCTGGAGCACGAACTGGCAAATGCCCACAAAAAATCGAAATCCATCATGTCTGAACAGAAAAAAGCGATGAAAGATATCTTAAACGATATCGACGACATCCTCCCGCTCGACCTGTTTTCAACAGAAACCTTCAAAGACGAGCTGGCAGATGCCAACGACAAACGCAAAAAAACACTGGAAAAATTGGACGCCTTGGACGAAGACCTGGAGACAGAATACGCCCTGTCAGAGCCAAATGAACAATTCATCAAGTCCGATTTCCAAAAGCTCCAAGAAGCAACGGGCAAAGGCAAAAACGCCACACCCATCCACTACAACGCCAAGGCTTACCGTGAGAGCGACATACATAAGAAAAAAGGCGACATTGAAACGCGGACTGAGGCTTACTTGAAGATTAAGAAAGAGGAAGCGAAGGAACGCGAGATTGAAAAATTGAAGAAAAAGCTTGCGGATGGGGTATCTGACCCTGATGAATATTTAGAAATTGCGAAGAAGATTGGGTATGAGAACCTTGAGCCTGCACAGTTACAGTATGTGGTGCAGCTTGAGCAAGCAAAACAGCTCGAAGAAGTTGGTGAAACCACATGGGAAGTTCTGAAAGGAGTTGGAGTCGGTCTCTACGATGTCGCTAAGGATACTGTGACTGGTGTTAAAGATTTAGCTGTCGGAGCGTGGGAGTTTTCCCAGCTCTCCGAAGAACAAAAATTAGCCAAAACAATTTCAACTGTATTGAAGACACCTTCCTATGCAAAAATCATATGGACAAACATAGCAGATTCATGGAATGATAAAATGGTTAACGGTGATGCATACTCACGATCTCATTATATTACCTATGTGGTCGGGAGCCTCGTCGGACTAAAAGGTGCTGGCTCTGTTGTGAAAGTAACAAGTAAACTTGGTAAAGCAGGTGCTGCCAAAGTCGATAAAGTGCTTGAAGCTGGAGAAAAAGCTACTACTAAACATGTAAAGACAGGAATCCAGAAAACAAAAGATTTCAGCAGTGCTTTAAAAGGTAAAAATCAAGTCGCTTTTGCAGGGATTGCTCAGGATATTGAGAATACGCATAATGTAAAGAATACATCGCTTCTGAAAAAAGAAATTGAAGAACAGAAATCAAATGCATTGCAAAAAACTGAAAGAAAAACACAGAACATAAAGAAACCTAGAAAAACAATAATTCCTACAGTAAAAAGTGGTGAATTTAATAATTGGTTCAACTCATTAACAACGAAGCAACTTGATGAGCTTTGGACAGATAAGAAAGTTAGAAGAGCAATTGAAAGACAATTGAGAGCACCCGGCGGCATGCACGAATGGCATTTAGTTTCTAGGGCCCCTACTTTCAAACATTGGGGAGTTACAGCTGAACAAATTAGAGATTTAAGAACTGCCATAAACAAAGTCGAGTTTGTGAATCCAGTTGGTAAACACGGAGGATTGGGTTCAACCGCTGCTCATAATGAATTGCTAGGAATTATTGATTCATCCTTAAACTATAATATGTTTGTCCGAAGATTAAATAATTGGGCGAACTATAGGCTAAAAGGTGGAGCGGCAGCACTGCCAGAAGGATTAAGGACTAAATAATAGGAGGTTAATATGGAACGTCAAAATTTCGTATCATTGTGGATTGGAAGTATAAATGATGATGAATCATTAAGTAAATATGTTGAATTAGATTACAATGAGGATGAAGGTGATTTTCTCCCTTCCCAATTTTTAATTGATTTTGATATAGATATCGATGAATTAGATGAAGATTTTATAGAAAAAGTTGCACATGAAAAAAATTGTAATAATTTATCTGAACTAATTGGCGGCTGTTCGTACGATAGTGTCATCTTACCTCGATTTGAGAACATAGTAGGTACCGCAATTCCTGAACACATCAATGCTGCTGTTCTTTTATATAATTTTGAATATGACGGCAGGGAGAAAGAAATAAACGATAAAAACTATTCATTTAAATTTATTGGTGCAGTACCCTATGTTTAAGTAAAAAATTCTAAATAAAAATAAAGCCCTCTTACTTGAGGGCTTTATTTTTATCTCATCTCGCTTTATAAAAGGAGCATCACCTTGACAGTAAGAAAAGAATTAATAAAACAAATAATTTAACAATCACTGTAATAAAAACAATAAATCAAAAGAATCCAACTCCAATGGTGAAAAACATATTAAAAAGATATGAAGAGGCAAAAGAATTTATCAAACATTCAACAGAGGAACAATTCGAAGAAGACCTCTCTAAAGTTAGAAATAAACTAGACACTTTGACAAGAGCATACCTAGAATCAGCTAGCGACTACATGAATCCCATGCTCAGAGAAATACATAAAACTGAAAAGCTCTTAAAAAGTATGATGAAACTGGTAAGTCATAATCACCGCAATCTAAAATTCAAAAATTGAGATTGCACTAACCCACACAAAACCAAATATAACACCAAAACACCCAAACTCCCTTTTGCGGACAGCACCGAAAACTTTTTTTGCGGTCTCTCAACCCCTTCCTATTAAATTTCTGTATTGATAAAATTTACATAATTAGTGAGAAGAGGAAGGGTGAGAAGTTTGGGCACGATTTCGTCTCCGCACGTTGGGATAAAAATTAATGAATGGAACCGGCATATTCAAAAGTTTAATGTGACAGATGCTGAAATGCTTAAAGCTGAGATCGAACGAGACATTGACATCATGGAAGAAGACCAAGACCTCTTGATTTACTATCAGCTCATTGCATTTCGCCATCAGCTTATGATTGACTATGTGATTCCATCTGAAGGAAACCAAATGGAGTTATCAGAATATTTAAAGAGAATTGAAGGCAGCAACAGGAAGATGGAGAAACTCGTTGAATACTACTATTACTTTTTTCAAGGGATGTATGAATTCAAAGAGGGCAATTTCTTAAGTGCCATTACATTCTATCAAAAAGCGGAAAACACCATTCCCTATATTTCAGATGAAATTGAGCGGGCGGAATTTTATTTTAAAATGGCTGAAGTGTTTTATCATATGAAACAAACCCACGTATCCATGCACTATTCTTCTCAGGCGTATAACATCTATAAAACACACGACCTTTACTCAGTCCGCCGCATACAATGCCATTTTGTGATCGCAGGAAACTACGACGATTTAGAAAGTCATGAAAAGGTGCTCCCTCACCTTGAACAGGCACTAAAAGGCGCACGGCTTCTTGAAAGCAAAAACAAGCGGATTTACGGCCAAGCTTTATTCAATATCGGAAATTGTTATCTTAAAATGGGCGAATTGACGAAAGCAGCAAAATACATGGAGAAATCGATTCTCCAATTCAAAAAATCAAATTTCAACAACTTGACACAAGCTTACCACGATTTAGCCTTAATTTATTTTCTTCAACATAAACAAGACCAGGCAATGGATTGTTTCAGAAAAGGCGTACGCTTCGCATGTAAATTCGACGATAATCTATTTAAAATTATGTTTGAAGGATTGCAGGCGCTGTTTATCAAAAAAGGAGAAGCGTCCATTTTATTAAATGTTTTCAACAAATTAGAGACATCCCAAGGATATCCTTATATGGAAGAGTTGGCATTATTAGCCGCAAAGTTTTATACTGAAATTGGGCAGATGGATGATTCTGTTATCTGTTTCAAAAAGATGGTTCATGCCCGCAAACAAATTCAGAGAGGGGATTGTTTGTATGAAATTTAAACTGACTTTGTGCGCTGTAATTGCTTTGATCGGTGTAAGCTTTATCAGTTCTTCCTTGGGAAATGAAGTAAACGTAGCATCCAGAAACATGACAAGCAAAGCTGCAAACGATTCAACGAACTCCCTAGCAGACAAAGCCATCTTTGACAAGGAAATGACGATTGCAGAAAACGGAACGCTTGATTAAGGACAAGACGCAGCTTAGGCTGTGTCTCTTTTTCTGAAGAGATAGGTGACAAGGTGATAGAATGTTTATGTTCAAACTTTCATATGCAGACCAAACAAAAGCATAAAAAAACAAGATAGGTGGAAGTAATGTAAAACCAATTAAGAGAAATTGTAAACCTCTAAGAAAAAATAAATAGCTACGGTCAAACAAATGTACTTTCTGTTGAATTCGAAGAACAACAAGACAATCTAAATGATTTGTCTCTGTTATTAACCGACATGGACAAGCTTCTAAAGAAGAGTAAATATATTGATCCTAACCGTGTTCAAGATGTTGATAGACTTCTGATCGAAATCCACAGAAGGATGAACTCACTTGAAAGGAATATACCCGAAATTAGTTATTCAAAACATGGAAACATAAGCCTTTTCCAATTTAAAAAAGGCAACACTAACAAAGAGGTTAGTTGCCTTTTCTAATTCCCAGAACCGCCACACACTCCTGATGCGCAGAGTGCTGAATAGTAGATTCAAAACAATATTGAGCAGTGGGAATTCATCTATATTTCCATAACAATTTATATAGTAAAAACGATTAAAGCGTGAAGAGGATTTTATCAATCAAGAAAAAGTTAAGGGATGATGTAGTATTAACACCCCATACTTTCTTACTGTTCCAGAAAGGTTCTTAAATTAATTTGTGAGCTCTGGTACAAAAAGATTGTAATCGTTTTTTGGATATAATAGGCCCTCAATTGTTGAAATAGATTTATCACCCATTTCCAGGTTTCTTCCTACTCTTCTCTTTATCAAACCGACTTCTTGTAGTTTATTGTTTTCATATAGCAATACAAAATTTCCTTTATATTTAAAAACATCCGTGCCAAATACCTTTGTCGAAAAAACACGAACTTTATTTCGTTTCTTTTCTTTGTATTCAACTATCTCATTTTTATTTAGTGTAAAAGAGCGATTAAAATGGGTTTCAAAAATAACTTGGAGAATGGAATTTCTAAGCCCATCAAAAAATTCCAAAGAATACATGATCTCCTTATGTGTACCCTTTATATCTAATTTTCGAATAAGTATTCTGTTCTGTCTTGAGAAAGGATAAACCTCTTTTGACTCCATAAATTTTTGAACATTACCTTGTTTATTTTCTATATTTGATTTATGTTGATGTAGGTAAGTTAATAATTTGGTGCTTTGCAATTGGTAAAAAACATTCATCCAAGCTCTATATAAATCAAAAGAATTAAAGGTTCCAGAAATATTCTTTGAAGGTAGCCTTGCAAACATTTGAAAAAGTGAATTTTCCAAATCTCTGCCGAGTTGATCTCCCTCCTCAATTAATAAATGCACCTCGCTACAATCTTGTAATTCAGTAAAACTTTTTTGAAGATATCCCTCTTTTTTTGAACATATAGCCTCAATTTTTTTATAGGCAAGTCCAAAACTATAATAGTGTTGAAATAAACATGTCTTAATCGCATCGTGATAGAGTGACCATGCTTCCGGTGATAATTTGATCTTTATGTCATTAAATCTTAGGAAAAGTGTCCTTCCAAAAGGGGATTTTGATATTTTATTTCCAAAATGATAGGCGGCTAATAAAGTGTTTATATCAATCACCTTCTTCCATACTTCTTAATCTATAAACAATTAACTCTCCTAAAAGTATATTTGCACTCAAAACGTTTTCTGGGTTTATTTTTAATTCATCCCTTCCATGCACCAGGTCATTACGATAGTCTCTAACCTTCCATAACTTACTAAAGTCTTCATCAGTTATTGGAATAGATAGATGCCGAATCAAGGTTTGAACTTTGATTTTCAAAGGAGGATCTTTAAGTTTTCCTAAACTCTTTTCTTTTATTTTCCTAGAATATTCTTCTGTAAAAGTATCACTTTGTTCTTTTAATAGTTGCTTCAACAATTTTTTGAATTCCCTAATAATTTCATCAGGCAAAAAAGGGTCGGTTTCTATTTTATCAACCAAAAATTCCATAGCTATGTTTGTATAAATAACCTTGTCTTCTATATCTTCTGCTTTCCAACTTCTATTCAACCACTTTAAAGCATTAAATAACTGCTTGTCTAAAGTTGATTGCTGCCCGGTCTGTTTTTTGTACAGTTTTTCTTCATACCAATCCAATTCTCTAAAAACTTTTTCAAATTGAGAATCGACACCTAAAGAATTATTTTCCCAGGTGTTTTTAGAATCACCCAAAATGTTTTCTACGCCTACTAGATTTTCCACATAATAGAGTGAAGAGCATTTAGGATTTTGATATAATCTTAATCTATTCCATTCATTTAGCTCATTACCTAAGTTGTATAAATTAAACACTCTTTCATTTTTGGATAGTAAAATTATCATATCGATTGCATCTTGAACTTTTTGTCTACCTAATAAATAGGCATCATATACGTTATCTGATTCGACAATTGTTTGAGCAAAAGTATCAAACTGACCAAGTAAATTATGATTATATTTCTCCTCAAATCCCTTATACATATCAAAGGCTTGGTCTTTAGTTAAAAAGGTTACACCCCCCAACCCAAATTCAAAATTATTTAGCATTAGATTTTCTATTGGAAGCAACACAAGGTAAGGAACAAATTTTACTCCAAAACCCTCTATATTAATTTGTTCCTTTAACATTCCGGAACTCCTCAATATCGCCTGTAATGGTGAATTTGGGTCTGAACCTTGAAAAGAAAAGAAATCCATCTTCTTCTTACTTAATTCATGAATAAATGAGCTTAGAAAAATTGTGATTCCATCTATACCTTTTTTCACTTCATATATTGTCCCTGCAGATTCTATAGAATTATCATTTATCCAATACCTGATAACCCAATCCTCAGAAAGGTGTATATTTTTCAAACCCTGAATAACATTTTGATTACTTTCAAATTCAAATTTCCCGTAAACTAAACCTCTTCTACTCGATATAAGTAAAGTTTTATGAGGTCTAATTAATTTACCGTTACTGTATACCTCACAGCTCCCACTTATTATATTTCTCTGTGTTGATGTCAGAATTGATAAAGACTTATATGTATCAATTTCTTTTTTTATTTTCCCATTCTCAAAATGTTCTACAATTTCGTCAATAGACTCAATAACTATATTCATAGTGTTATATTCACTATTTAAGAAATCCCTAAGATTTCTAAGAACGCTACCTATATTCGTAATCTCTACAGGAATAATTGACCCGCTAATGAAATCAAAACCGCATATCATAAATTTTTCTTTGTTTTTTTGTTTAAGAACCAAATAATGCAAAATGACAGTATCTTTGGAATATAACATCGATAAAACCAAATTGTTATTTTCAAATCCATTGTATGGAACACTATAACTATTTAGAAAAAGTGATGAGTCTAGTGGGTTCATCATTTATTACCTTCTCCTTAATTAGACTTCGAATGAAATTCACTTTACTAACGTTAAACTACATATGACGCAGTTACAAATAGGTGTGTTTTAAAAGGGACAATTACTTGCCGAATATTACTTACCATCTATATTCTACCTATTCAAAATATACATTTCCAATATATTGAATCAAAACCGAATCCCTCATGGAATCATAGGCTCTAACTTCTACTATATCCTCACAAATAGAAAGAGGGTTGTGCTTGTGGATAAAGACACATTCTTTACAACGAAACCATCAAAAAGTGTAGAAGTGAACCTTCTATATAAAAGTGATTTGAAGAAAGTAGCAGGTATGGTAGGTATTCTATACAGCAAATTTCACGAAAGAAATGAAAGTGGATGATTATTTTTATCACCAGTCGGACAAGCCAGTATTACCCGAACACTTTGATGCTTTAAAAGGTTTTCTCTAAATGTACCAATTCAATAGAATGTTGATGCTTGATGAGAGGATTTACAATAAGGAAGCTAAGTATGAAGCCCAGATTCAAAATGAACACAGAGCTGTATAATGAATTCAAGAAATTCTATGAGGAATATTACCCTCAATTCAAAATCCAAGATCTAATTTGTCAGTCATAGAAAGAATTGAAATAATAGAAGATGGGAGTCCGAGAACCCATTACCGATTCTCGGACCCTTATATATCTTCTATTTTTTCACGAGCAACACACAACACTCCACATGATTCGTATGCGGAAACATATCCACAGGCTGCACTTCGAGCGTCTGATACCCGCCATCCTCAAGCACCCGCAGGTCTCTCGCAAGCGTGCCAGGATTACAGGACACATACACCACCCGCTTCGGTTTCATCTCCACAATCGTCCGCAGGAGGGCTTCGTCGCAGCCTTTTCTTGGCGGGTCTACGACTAGCGTATCGGCCGTGATGCCTTCTTCATACCACTTTGGAATCACGGTTTCCGCTTCACCGACCGCGAACTCAGCGTTTGTGATGCCGTTTAGCTCAGCGTTGCGTTTGGCATCCTCAATTGCCTCTGGTACAATTTCTACGCCGTACACTTTTTTCGCCTGCTTTGCCAGGAAGAGAGAAATCGTTCCGATGCCGCAGTAAGCGTCAATGACGGTTTCTTCCCCTTGAAGCTCAGCGTACTCAAGCGCTTTGTCGTAGAGCACCTTTGTCTGCCCCGGGTTGACCTGATAGAACGATCTGGCGGAAATGGCGAATTTGACGTCTCCGATGAGGTCGTAGATGTATTCTTCGCCCCAGATGACGTTTGTTTCGTTGCCAAAAATGACGTTTGTTTTGTTTCGGTTGATGTTTTGCACGATGGATTTGACGTGCGGGAATTGCGCTGTGATGTCTTCGATGATCTTCGCTTTATGCGGGAAATCGTTTGTTCTTGTGATGAAAACGATCATCATTTCGCCCGTAACAACGCCGTATCTGACCATGATGTGGCGGAGCCAGCCTTTGTGGCGTTCTTCGTTGTAGGCTTTGACACCGTAGTTTGCGCAAATGTCTTTGACAGCTTGAACGGCTTCGTCGTTTTTGGATTGCTGGATCAGGCAGGCGCTCATGTCGATGATGTCATGGCTTCTTTGCTGATAGAATCCCGCGACGAGTCCGCCTTCCCGTTCTCCTACCGGCACCTGTGCTTTGTTTCTGTAGTTCCACGGGTCTTCCATGCCGAGTGTCGGGTGCACGGTGACTTTTGAAAGGTCCAGCTTGCCGATGCGTTCTAAGACGTCTTTGACTTGTTTCTGTTTAAACAGGAGCTGTCCTTCGTAGGTCATGTGCTGAAGCTGACAGCCTCCGCATTGCTTGTAAATCGGGCATGGGGCGTCCGTTCTATGCGGGCTTTCTTCCTTCAGCTCAATCAGACGGCCGAAGGCGAACCCTTTTTTGACGCGTGTCACTTTGATTTGGGCTTTTTCCTCCGGCAGGGCGTTCGGCACGAAGATCGGAAAGCCTTGGACCTTTGCGACACCCGCTCCTTCGTGGGTCAAATCCTCAAATGTCACGTCATAGTATTCGTTTTTTTCTACTGGGGGTTTCATTTTCATCTATAATCACCTCTAGTTTTAAGCGAAAGAAAAACTTGGCCTATTCAAGCCAAGTTTCAGCGTGTAGGCAAACCTTCGCATTCGTTGTCAGTCCTGTGCTTCGGTGCTCACGTAAAAAGACCAGCGGCTAAAAACTAGAGCGTCCTGCTCAAACGCCGCTGTCACCGCATCCTGCGGAAGTACGCTCCAATGCTCGTCCTTCCTAGACTTCAAAGGTTTTCAATCACGCTGAAAAGATGACAAAATCCTAAAACGAAAACTGTTTTAGGATTTTGTCAACATTCTGAGCTTGGCTTACAAAGCCAAGTTTTAGTCATCCAGCTGTTCCGCTTTCTCCTTCGGCATGACGACGTGAATGTGTCGATACAGATTCACAAATTCGCCCGGCAGCATACCGCCGTACTCGCCGTCCAGGTTCAGCTGCATCTTTTCTGATACATTGACTTTCACGCGGTTCGCTTTTGTATAAATAATGTGCTGGTCGTTGATATGTTCGCCGCGAAGCGCCATCGTAGCGACCCTGATAAATTCAGCAAGGTTTGCTTTCTTTAATATCATCAAATCAAACATGCCGTCATTCAGGCTGGAATCCGGCGCGAGTTTTTCGAACCCGCCGACGGAATTTGTCAGCGTGACCAAAAACAGCATGATTTCACCTTGAAACAGCTTGCCGTCATATTCAATCTCGACTTCTGTCGGACGAAGTGAAGGCAGCATTTCCATTCCTTTTAAATAATAAGCAAGCTGGCCTAGCATTGTTTTGAGTTTGCTTGGCACGTCGTACGTCAGCTCCGTCAGACGGCCTCCTCCGGCGATATTGATAAAATACTGGCCGTTGACCTGTCCGATATCAATCGGGCGGGCAACGCCGTTAATGACCGTATCTGCCGCTTTTAAAATATCCTCTCGCGGAATGCCGAGCGCTCTGGCAAAGTCGTTCGTGGTGCCGACAGGAATCACACCGAGTGTCGGCCGGTTGTCTAAAGGCGCAAGCCCGTTGACGACCTCGTTGATCGTTCCGTCTCCGCCTGCCGCAATGATCAGGTCAAACTCACGCAATGCCGCTTCCTTGGCAGCGTGTGTAGCGTCTCCTGCGCATGTCGTCGCATGGGTGGAGGTTTCATAGCCGGCTTGTTCAAATTTTTGCAGGACCTGGGCAAGATGCTTTTTAAAGATCTCCCGTCCTGAAGTCGGATTGTATATTATGCGTGCACGTTTCATTATCTCATCATCCTACTTAAGAGTATCCGATCCATTTTTACACTAACAACCTTTAATTATACTATGAGTTAAAAAAATCGCAACAAAATGTACATAATCTTACAGGTGAAAACGCACAAAAGCCTCAGCAGAGCTGAGGCTTTTAGTTTTTTTACTCTTCTTCCGTTCCCGGTTTTTTCTTGCGGAACTTCGCCAATACTTCATATACGATTGGCACGATCAGGAGCGTCAGAAGCGTTGAACTGATCAAACCGCCGATAACCGTGACGCCGAGTCCTTTTGAAATGACCTGGCTTCCGCCTTCAAAGCCGAGTGCTAATGGAATCAAGGCGCCGATTGTCGCAATGGCTGTCATCAGGATCGGACGGAGACGTGTAGAGCCGGCTTCCAAGAGCGCTTCTCTCGTAGACAGGCCTTCCGCTTCCTTATGAATCACGCGGTCAATTAAGACAATCGCATTCGTGACAACGATACCGATCAGCATGAGCATACCGATCATTGCGTTCAGACTGATCGTTTCACCTGATACGTAAAGTCCGACCAGGGCACCGATGACTGTGAACGGCAATGAGAACAGAATAGCAAATGGCGCTAGTGCTCCGCCGAAGGTAATCACGAGCACAAGGTAAACGATCGCTATTGCTGCCAGCATCGCTAAACCGAGCTTCGTGAAGGAATCAGCGATATCCGCTGATACGCCGCCTGTGTCAATCGATACGTTATCAGGATGGTCTAGCTTATCGATTTTCTTCTGGATAGCAGCTGATACGGCTGTGACGTTGTCAGATGTAACCTCACCTGTGACATCCGCATAGACTTTTCCGTCACGTTTTGACACAGTATCTGATGTTGATCCTTCTTTCACTTTTGCCACATCGCCGATTTTGACTTCCTGGCCAGTCGCGGAAGTGATCTTTTTATTCTCTAAATCTTTCACACTCTTATACTCGTCTTTTTCTGTCTTAATGTTCACATCAAGCTCTTTGCCGTCTTTTTTCACAGTTGTGAGCGGTTCTTGTGATGTTTGTGACATTAAGGCCTGAGAAATTTGAGACGCGGTTAAACCGAGTTTGCTTAGTTTTTCTTGGTCAGCGACAAATGTGTACTCATCATATGTGCTGGAAAGGCCTGAGTTTACGTTTTTCAGATCCTTTTCATCCTTCATGATTTTTTCAATATCTTTGACCGTGTCTTTAATATCGTTTTCAGAATCGCCATACACATAGTATGTTAATTCGTTGTTTTTGCCTGAAGAGCTGAAGTCCTGTGTCTTCCATTCTCCGCGGTCAGATTGCTTTTGGATTTCCTTCAGAACGTTATCTTTTTCTTTATCAAAGTCAGGTGTGTCGCTTTCATATTTGATATAGAATAACGCACCGTTAGAATCTCCTCCGGCAAGCGGGCTGCCAGAGCCTAATGAATACTGAACCGTATCGACATGCTTGCGGTCAAGCAGGATTTTTTCCGCTTTTTCAGCTTCATTTTCGGCTTCTTTTTTCGTTTCACCCGGTTCTGGGCTGTATGTGAGCTGCATCGTTTTTTCTTCCTCGGACGGCAGGTAGCTGGCACCGATTAACGGTACAAGGAACAAGCTTCCAAGGAGCATCAGAACAGCGATGATAGACGTGATCCATTTGTGGCTCAGCGCCCAGTTCAATACTTTTTTATAGATGTTTGCAAGTCTGCCAGGTTTGTGTTCTTTCGCTTTAATAGGCGCACCGGTTAATGATTTTTTGAACAGGCTGTGTGCGAGCATCGGCACAAGCGTGATTGAAATCACCAGGGATGCGGCAAGCGCAAAAACAATCGTTAAGGCAAACGGAATAAACAACTCACCGATTTGTCCGCCTACAAGTGCGAGCGGCAGGAATACCGCAATTGTCACAATCGTTGATGACATGATCGGTTTAAACATTTCCTTCGTCGCTTCACGAACCAATGCTTTTCCGCGGAGCGGCTCGTCTTTGAGTCTCATTCGGCGATAAATGTTCTCGATGACAACGATGGAGTCATCGACTACACGTCCGATGGCAACGGTCATTGCGCCGAGCGTCATAATATTCAATGTGATATCAAGCTGCTGCAGCACAAGGAGTGCGATCAGCAATGATAATGGAATTGAAACAACCGAAATTAATGTTGATTTGATATCTCTTAAGAATAAGAGAATAATCACAATCGCAAAAATAGCACCGAAGATGGCTTTGCTTAACATCGTGTCAACTGACTGTGTGATCGGCTCCGCCATGTCGAGAGTTGCGCTGTAATTGAAGCCTTTATGGTCTTCTTTGAACTTCTTCAGCTCAGCTTTGACATTGTCGGCAACCTCTACCGTATTCGCATCGTTTGCTTTGACGATGTTGATGCCGATGCTGTCTTTGCCATTTGTGCGTGAAACGGATTCAGCTTTTTTCACATCTTTAATTGTAGCAATGTCAGAAAGCTTGACCGTCGGCACTGCTGTGCTTGCGCTTTGCTGCGCCTGTGCTGCCGCTTGTGCGCTTTGGGCTGCCTGTGCACTCTGCGCCGCCGCTTGAGATGCTGCACTGCTGCCTGCACTTGAAGCTGATGCCGTCGGGATTCTCATATTCTTCAAATCTTTAATTGTTTCAATATCGCCGCTGACGACGACAGATTTTTCTTCATTTCCGAATGTGTACAATCCAAGCGGAGTTGTCACATCTGAACCTTGAATCACTTTCTTCACAGTATCTTCATCAAGGCCGTATTCCTTCAGTTTGTCTTCTTTGAAAGAGAATTCAACCTCTTCCACCTGCTGGCCCGATACTTGGACGGACGCAACGCCTTCTATGCCTTCAAGCTTAGAAACGAGGCTGTCCTCCACTTTTTTCGTCAGCTCTTGCAGGTTATCTTTATCACTGGACACACTTAACGTCAGAATCGGGAATGAGTTCAAGCTGTAGCGTGAAATCTCCGGATCCTTCGCGTCGTCAGGCAGGCTGACATTTTCTAACGCTTCAGCTGCTTCTGTTTTCGCTTTGTCCATATCTTTCTCATAATCATATTCAATCATGACCGACGATGCGTTTTCATAGGACGTCGACGTCACAACGCTGACACCGTCCAAGTTCTGCACGGCTTGTTCAACCGGTTTGGTCACTTCATCAGCCACTTGGCTTGGTGTCGCACCCGGATATGTCGTGCTGATCGTCAAGTAAGGCATATTCACGTCAGGAATAGACTCTTGCTTCATATTCATACCCGCATACAAGCCGGCTGCCGTTACAATAATCGTCATCAGCCATACGGCGAATTTGTTTTTCAGAACGAAATTAATAACGTGGTTCATCATATCCTCCATTACATTTTTTATTGACTGACTGGTCATTCTATATAATACTAAACGTTATAACGCAACAACGTCAACTCATATACCAGAAAATTTTACTAAATTTTTCAAGGATTAAGGGGAAGCACGTCATGAATGAAAAAAAAGAGAGAATCATAAAAACCAGCATTCGTTTATTTGCGAAAAAAGGATTCGCAGCTACGACGATCCAAGAAATCGCCAGTGAATGCGGCATTTCGAAGGGCGCTTTTTATTTGCACTTCAAATCGAAAGAAGCGCTGCTGTTATCTGCCTGTGAATATTATATCGGTATGTCTATGAACAAAATGAAAAATATAGAAGAAGATCTTGCTGGAAAGCCGCCTAAAGATGTTTTGAAAAAACAAATTGGCGCTCAATTTGAGGATTTTCGTGATCATAAAGATTTTATCGTACTTTTGCTTACCGAAAATATCATTCCGGAAAATCAAGAAATCAAGCAATACTTTTACAAAGTAACCATGGAGACGGATAAGCTGTACCGGAACGCCTTGCTGTCGTCCTATGGAAAAGGAATCGAGCCGTACGTCGCAGATCTGTCCATCATGGCAAGAGGCATCGTGCATTCCTATATGAATGTGATGGTATTTAACAGTGAGCTTAATATCGGTGCAGAAGAAATCTCAGCCTTTATCATCGAGAGACTGGATGATCTTGTACAGGGGCTGAGCCGCTCAGCACTCAATCCGATTGTGCCAAAAGACATTTTCAACCCGATGCCTGCGGGGAAAGACCAGCTGCTTGAGGACATTCAGAAAGTGAAAGAAAACAGCACGCTGCCCGAGGATATCACCGTGTCACTTGATGTTATCGAGGAAGAATTGGCTCAGGATAAACCGCGCAAGCCGATTATTAAAGGCATGCTGTCCAATTTGACCGGAACCAACGACAAAGAAGTTGAAAGGCTTCGGGCCCTCATCTCTGTCTTTATCTCAATTTGACCATAAAAAAGCAGCCTCTAAGGGCTGCTTTTTTATTAGCGTTTTTTAATTTCTTCAAGCAGAATTTTGTTGACCATCGGCGGGTTGGCTTGTCCTTTGGACGCTTTCATAATCTGTCCGACTAGGAAGCCGATCGCGCGGTCTTTTCCGTTTTTAAAGTCTTCGATTGATTGAGGATTGTTGTCAAGCGCCTCAGTGACAAGCTTCAGAAGCACGCCTTCGTCAGAAATCTGAACAAGGCCTTTCTCTTTCACAATCTTCTCAGCGTCGCCGCCTTTTTCAATCAATTCTTTAAACACTTTCTTCGCGATCTTAGAAGAAATGGTTCCTTTTTCAATCAATTTGATCATGCCGGCAAGGCCTTCAGGTGTCAGGGCAACGTCGGCAAGCTCTTTTTGTTCTGCGTTTAGGTAAGCTGACACTTCACCCATCAGCCAGTTAGACGCTTGTTTAGCTTCAGCGCCTTTTTGAACGGTTTCTTCGAAGAAATCAGCCATTTCTTTTGTCAGCGTCAGAACCATCGCGTCATATGCAGGCAAGCCAAGCTCTTCGATATAACGCTTGCGGCGCTCATCCGGAAGCTCAGGAATGCTTGCTTTTACGCGTTCCTTCCATTCATCATCAATGTAGAGCTCGACTAGATCTGGCTCTGGGAAGTAACGGTAGTCGTCAGATCCCTCTTTGACACGCATAAGAATGGTTTTCTTCGTTGCTTCATCATAACGGCGAGTTTCTTGCTGGATGACGCCGCCCGAAAGAAGAACCTGCTCCTGGCGTTTTTCTTCATGCTCAAGGCCTTTTTGAACAAACGCAAAGGAGTTCAAGTTTTTCAATTCTGTTTTTGTGCCGAATTCCTCTTGGCCGATCGGACGAAGAGAGATATTGGCGTCACAGCGAAGTGAGCCTTCTTCCATTTTACAGTCAGAAACGCCTGTATATTGGATGATGGATTTCAGCTTTTCAAGATACGCGTACGCTTCTTCCGGCGTGCGGATGTCCGGCTCTGATACGATCTCAACAAGCGGCGTTCCTTGACGGTTGAAGTCAACAAGAGAATAGCCGTCGCCTGTATGCGTCAGCTTTCCGGCATCCTCTTCAAGGTGAAGGCGCGTGATGCCGATTCGTTTTGTTTTGCCGCCGACTTCAATTTCGATCCAGCCGTTTTCGCCGATTGGCTTATCAAATTGAGAAATCTGATACGCTTTCGGGTTGTCAGGATAGAAATAGTTTTTGCGGTCAAACTTCGTATCCGTTGCGATCTCACAGTTGAGCGCCATAGCGGCTTTCATTGCGAATTCAACGGCTTCTTTGTTCAGGACAGGCAGGACGCCCGGGTATCCGAGGTCAATGACGCTTGTCTGCGTATTCGCCTCCGCGCCGAATGGCGTTGGAGAGCTTGAGAAAATTTTTGATTTTGTTTTTAACTCAACGTGGACTTCAAGTCCGATTACCGTTTCAAAGTTCAATTCTTTTCACCCCTTACAGTTCAGGTTTTGCTTTATGATGGTCTGTCGCTTGTTCAAATGCATGAGCAACGCGGTATACAGTGCTTTCATCAAAGTGTTTTCCGATGATTTGCAGGCCGAGCGGAAGACCGTCTGCTAATCCGCATGGCACGCTGATTCCCGGTACGCCGGCAAGGTTGACCGGAATCGTTAAGATATCGTTTGCGTACATTGTGAGCGGATCCTTCGTGTTTTCACCGATTTTAAACGCAGGTGTCGGTGTAGTCGGTCCAACAATAACATCATATTTTTCAAATACGTCTTCGAAATCCTTCTTAATCAACGTACGCACTTTTTGCGCTTTTTTGTAGTACGCATCGTAGTAGCCTGAGCTTAAAGCAAACGTTCCAAGCATGATGCGGCGTTTGACTTCATTTCCAAAACCTTCAGCGCGCGTTTGCTTGTAAAGGTCGATCAGGTTATCCGCGTTGTCTGTGCGGTAGCCGTAGCGGATGCCGTCAAAGCGTGCAAGGTTCGCTGACGCTTCAGAAGATGACAGCAGGTAATATGTCGCAAGCGCGTATTTACTGTGCGGAAGAGACACTTCTTCCCATGTAGCGCCGAGACCTTCAAGGACTTTCAGCGCTGCCAAGACAGATTCTCTCGCTTCTTTGCCGACACCTTCACCAAGGTATTCTTTCGGAACGGCGATTTTCAGTCCTTTGATGTCGCCAGTTAATGAAGAAAGAAAATCAGGCACGTCCACATTTGCACTCGTGGAGTCCATTTTATCTACGCCGGAAATCGCTTGAAGTAAAAACGCGTTATCCTCAACCGTACGTGTAATCGGTCCGATTTGGTCTAATGAAGACGCAAATGCGACCAGTCCGTAACGAGATACACGTCCGTATGTAGGTTTTAATCCGACAACGCCACAGAAAGAAGCCGGCTGACGGATGGAGCCGCCTGTGTCAGATCCAAGAGAAAACGGAACTTCTCCCGCAGCAACCGCAGCCGCAGATCCGCCGCTTGAACCGCCGGGAACTGTATCCAGGTTCCAAGGGTTTTTCGTCAGCTTGTAAGCAGAGTTTTCGGTAGATGACCCCATGGCGAATTCGTCCATGTTCAGTTTTCCGATTGTGACCGCTTCAGCGTCTTGAAGGCGCTGAACGACAGTAGCGTCATAGATCGGATCAAAGTTTTCGAGAATTTTGCTGGAGCATGTTGTGCGCAGCCCTTTTGTTACGATATTATCTTTTACGCCGATCGGCATACCGAAAAGAAGACCGTGCTCAGAACGCCCGTCAACCGCCTCATCAAGCTCCTTCGCGTATGCCCGTGCTCTTTCTTCATCTAATGCCAAAAAGGCTTGTACCTTATCATCAACCGCTTGGATGCGTTTATAAGATTCATCAACCAGATCAGAAATCTTAATCTCTTTTTTATGTATGAGCTGTTTTAATTCTGTGATTTTATGATCAAATAATGACATTCTTGTGTCCCTCCTTTAGTCCAGAATTGATGGCACACGAATATAGCCGTCTTTATGGTCAGGCGCATTTTTCATGACATCCTCAACCGGAAGACCTTTACCCGCTTCATCTTCTCTCATGACATTTTTCATTTTCAGCACGTGAGTTGTAGGCTCCACATTGTCTGTGTTAACCTCATTAAGCTCCTCAGCAAATGAAATGATACTGTCGAGCTGTTCAGTGAACATTTTTGCTTCTTCTTCAGTAATCGCAAGTCTTGCAAGGTGCGCAACGTGCTTTACTTCTTCTATTGAAATTCGTGACATATGATCCACCTCCACATATTTCTCCGTTAAGTCATATAATACTGATCATATCAAAAACAAGCCCTTTAAAGCAACAAAACGCCTTAAGACAGGCCTGTGTTTTCGAAACAATACCCTATATATTTTATACTAAAATGAGGCGAAGGAGAAACGAAATATTTTTCTGAATATTTTTACTTTAATTATTTTTTGAAAGCGTTTTATTCTTTATTCCCTTCTAGGTTTGCAACGGTATTTCCAGCTTATGATCAATGTTTCATCGCTTGAATGGCCGGGAATACTTTGTTAGGTTAAGTTACCAAGTGCACCCGCAAAAGAATTTCTTTTGATTTGCACTTACGCCAGGCTGCTTAACTGGCACCATCAATTTGAGAGGTGATGCAACATTATTAGAAATGAAAAGAGGGTAAAACGTGAGTATTGAAATTATTATATCTTTAGGAATTTACTTTATTGCCATGCTGTTAATCGGCTGGTATGCATTCAAGAAAACCACTGACATCAATGATTACATGCTTGGAGGAAGAGGCCTCGGACCATTCGTTACTGCTTTGTCTGCCGGCGCGGCCGATATGAGCGGATGGATGCTGATGGGTGTTCCCGGCGCGATGTTTGCGACAGGGCTGTCCACCTTATGGCTTGCTTTAGGTCTTACAATCGGGGCGTACTCAAATTACTTGCTGCTGGCTCCAAGGCTGCGTGCTTATACAGAAGCGGCGGATGATGCGATTACGATTCCTGATTTCTTTGATAAACGATTCCAGCATTCTTCATCACTGCTGAAAATCGTATCTGCATTGATCATCATGATCTTTTTCACATTGTATACCTCTTCCGGTATGGTATCTGGCGGACGGCTGTTTGAATCTGCTTTTGGTGCGGATTACAAATTAGGCTTGTTTCTGACCACCGCAGTTGTAGTATTATACACACTGTTTGGCGGTTTCCTTGCTGTCAGTCTGACTGACTTCGTGCAGGGTGCGATCATGTTTGCAGCACTAGTGCTTGTGCCGATCGTTGCTTTTACCCACGTGGGCGGCGTTGCTCCGACTCTCCATGAAATCGGCGCTGTTAACCCACACTTATTGGATATTTTTAAAGGCGCGAGCGTCATTAGCATTATTTCCTATTTAGCCTGGGGCTTGGGCTACTACGGCCAGCCTCATATCATCGTCCGATTTATGGCGATTAAAAACATTAAAGATTTGAAGCCTGCACGCCGAATCGGCATGAGCTGGATGATCATTACAGTTCTAGGTTCCGTGCTGACGGGTTTAATCGGTGTTGCATACGCCCATAAATTCGGAGTTGCTGTAAAAGATCCGGAGATGATTTTCATTATCTTCTCTAAAATCTTGTTCCACCCATTAATTACAGGGTTCTTATTGTCAGCTATTTTGGCTGCCATCATGAGTTCGATTTCCTCACAGCTCTTGGTCACAGCAAGTGCTGTAACAGAGGATTTATACCGGTCATTTTTCAGACGAAAAGCTTCTGATAAAGAATTGGTCATGATCGGGCGATTGTCCGTCTTAGTCATTGCCGTTATCGCGGTACTCTTGTCATTGAACCCGAACAGCACCATTCTTGATTTGGTCGGATACGCTTGGGCCGGCTTCGGTTCAGCTTTCGGACCTGCGATTCTGCTCAGTCTGTATTGGAAGCGAATGAACGAATGGGGCGCGCTTGCTGCCATGATTGTCGGGGCTGCGACCGTGTTGATCTGGATTACAACCGGCCTGGCAAAATCAACCGGTGTGTACGAAATCATCCCTGGGTTTATTCTCAGTATGATTGCCGGCATCATTGTCAGCATGATCACAAAACGTCCTGCAAAAGCCTCTTACCGATTATTCGGTGTCATGGAAAAGCTGTTAAAACGCAAAAAGTAAGCAATAAGCCATCAAGCGCAGCTTGGTGGCTTTTGTGCCCTTGTTTTGCTATAAATACTGTGAGAAAATCATATTTATTTAAAAACACCATAGAGAAGGGGGAAGTTTGCTGTTGAGCTGGTATATTGATCCTGATATTTTATTGAAATTGGGCATTGCCACATTGATTGGCATGGTCATCGGGCTTGAACGCGAATTAAAAAATAAGCCGCTCGGATTAAAAACCTGTATTGTCATCGCAGTCAGCTCATGCATGCTGACGATCGTCAGTATTAATGCGGCATATCATTTCCCTAAATACTACCGCATCATGATGGATCCGCTTCGTCTGCCGGCACAAATCATCTCCGGCGTCGGGTTTATCGGCGCCGGTGTCATCCTGCGAAAAAGCAATGATGTCATTTCCGGCCTGACGACATCGGCCATGATCTGGGGGGCAGCGGGGCTCGGGCTTGCTACGGGAGCCGGTTTTTATAAAGAAGCGTTTGCCAGTCTTCTGTTCATCCTGATCAGCGTGGAGTTTCTCCCATGGGTGGTCAGAAAAATCGGCCCCGACCGCCTGCAGGAAAAAGACATCCGCATCAGAATGTCGCTTTCTGATAAAGACAAAATGACAGAGATTTTAAAAGAAATGAAAAGAAGAGATATCAAAGCACACTCCGTTCGGATCGACGACCTGGGCGAAAAGGATTTTCCAATTATGGAAGTGAAGGTCCGCGTCCATAAAAACAGATACACGACCGATGTCTACTATGACATTAAAGCCATTGAAGGCGTAGTCGGCGTGAAGTGTGATACATTATAAAAGCCAATGGGACTGGAATCCCATTGGCTTTTTCTATCTACACCAGTGCTGAAAAATCAAATGCTGTAATCGGCGTGCCATTCTCTATATCTCTTCTGAAACCGGCCAGCATTTCTTTTTCTTCTTCTCCTATTGTGTTAAGGTCAAACATCTGATGCAGCAATCCGTAAATCAGCATATGGCGAAGGCGGAGGAAATCAGGTATTATCATCAGCCATGCAGGGTCAAGCTCATTTTCCTCCCAGTACCCTTTCATAAAATGCGTCATAAATTCTTCTGTAAACGCAGCTTTATCATCATATGGCACAACAGGATACCACAGGACATTGTAGAGAAGAATGCTAATATCGTTAACAAACCAGTTGTAGCCGATATCATCAAAATCAAATGCCGTGATTTTGCCATGATCCCAGTTAAAATTGCCATGGTGCAGATCCGCATGCACCAAGCCGTAGTTGTCCTGGCTTTTCGGGAGCCTCCGCAGTTCATTCATCAAAGAATCGGCTTGCTGAAACACCTTTATCTGATCTTCAGGCACATATTTTCTCAGCTTTAATTGCTCCTCTTCATCCCATTCCTGTCTTTTGAAAGCGGGATTGCTCAATTTGTAGCTTTTTGTCAGGCTGTGCATGCTGCCTGTGTATCTGCCAAGCTCATAAAATAGCGTTTCATTCCAGTCCGATTCATCCACTTTTTGCCCCGGAGCTTTCTCATACACTCTCAATAAAAATGACCCGCCGTTTCCGTCCGGCACTGCTTCTACGTCTTTTCCGTTCAGCGACGGGAGCGGTTTGGCTATTGAAATTCCCCCTATTGCAAGGTGACGGAGCCATTCCATCTCTCCCATTATATAATCAGAAGATCTCCGAATCGTATGGGTAATCTTTAAAATATAAGGTTGATTGTCTTTCATACATTCATATACATAGTTTTCCGCATCAGCCAGAAAACGCACCTGATCTTTTGAGAAACCGTATCTCGCTGCAGCTTCTGCCAAAACCTGCTCTTCATGAAATATTTTTTTGATATCTTTATGCACGTCTAACATCCTTTCATTGCTATAGATTTGATAATGATTGTTTTCACACGATTTCCAGCATCAACATACCTCCCCTTGATTTGTGTTTCGGCAGAAGCGAAAATAATTTCCCTTTTCCTGTTAATTGTAACATAAAAACCCTTGTGCCAATATGGCACAAGGGTTTTCTATCAGTCATAAATGTGAACAGTCGGCTCTTTATCTCCGGCATTGCGGATAATGACCGCTTCCTGTCCGTCTGAGGACGTGATATTGACTTCGACATCAACTGAGCTCTTAGAGTAGTAGTCCATCACTTCACCCGTTAAGAACTGGGTAAACGCGACAACTTCACTTTTTCCGTAGAATTGCATTGGTATGTCAATCTTCATTTTCTTCATTTCATCATTTTCATACAGCGCTGTACCGACAACGCCTGTATAGTTCGGGAAATATTCTTCAATTGAGTTTTTGAACCGCTTAAAGACCTCGGTGTCATCCGGGTATTTTTCTGCTGTGGTTGTATCTGCCGGATAGAATACATATTTTTCATTGATGTCATCCCAATTTGAGATATCAGTAGAGCCTGCTTTGACCTCTGTTTTGGCGATGAAGTTCCCCGGCACAATCGATGTTTTTGACGCCTGCTTGTAGAGCGCGACGGTAATCGGCACATTCTTCAAGTTATCTTTTTTGCGGAGGCGGTTAATAACCTCCTGTGCAATTTTTTCTCCCTGCTGGCGAAGCGTGCTGTCCTTAATCTCCACTTCTTTTTGCGGATCGCCTGTTTTTTCACGATAGTAATACACGGAGTTTAATGCCAGTCCGATCATGACGCCGCCAAGCTGGATAGAATTCTTGTCTTTTCTGACTAAATAATCGTGCTCAAGCATGGATGCTAAATAAATCGGGCTGCTTTCGTTCTTTTCTTCTGTTGAACCAGAACTCGGGAGCGCTGGATTCAAGCCTTCATTTTTGAAGTTTTTATCATCTTTTTCGGCTTTTTTCAAATCAGAGCCCGTTTTTTTCCGTGCCAGCCAGCTTAATACTGTATCCTCATCTAAGTATTGTCCTTCTTGGAACAGATAATCTTCAGTCGAGAAAGAATCTTGGGCAAGACGCATCAGCCCTGTTTCAAACTCGTCAATGTCCAGCCTAGTATTCAGCTGTTCCGTTGTTAAGCCGCGCGCTTTGCCTGCCTTAAATGGCAGCACCATTTTGTAATAGGAGTCAGAGATATTATATTTCGGGACAATCGCTTTTTCTGACGATTTCGCCGTCTTTTGCGTAATCTCTTCCTCCTTCTCCCCCCCGAAACCTGACGAGCAGGCAGACAGCATTAATACTGCCGCCGTTGCCGCCAATGCCAACGTCTTTTTCAATAGAAAACACTCCTCTTATTTCTTTAGCTCTCCCATTAACTGTTCTTCATTCCACACTTCAATGTTCAGCTCTTGTGCTTTTGTCAGCTTGCTTCCCGCCGCTTCTCCGGCGATGACTAAGTCTGTGTTTTTGCTGACGCTTCCAGTCAGCTTTCCGCCCAGCGCTTCGATTTGCGCTTTGGCTTCGTTTCTTGACAGCTCTTCCAGCTTTCCTGTCAGAACAATTGTTTTACCGGCAAAGTAAGAGTCGCTGTCCTCTGCTTTTACTTTTTTCGGGCCTTTGTAGAGCGTGTTTACGCCCAGCTCCTGAAGTTCATTCAAGAGTTCAAGCATTTCTTCTTTATGAAAATAGGTGATCACAGCATCAGCCATTTTTTCACCGATTTCATCTACCGCGAGAAGTTCCTCTTTAGAGGCTTTTTTCAGGTTCTCCAAGCTTTCAAAATGCATGGCAAGCGTCTTTGCGGCCTTTGATCCGATAAAACGGATGCCAAGCCCAAACAGCAGGCGCTCTAACGAATTTTCTTTTGATTTTTGGATGGAGCTGATCAGGTTTTCAGTGGACTTTTCGCCCATGCGCTCGAGCTGGATGACTCGTTCCTTCGTCAGCTTATATAAATCTGCCACATTGCGGACAAGGTTTTCCTCAAACAGCTGTGTGATCACTCGTTCGCCGAGCCCATCAATGTTCATGGCATTGCGGGAAACGAAATGGATCAGCCCTTCCCGGATTTGCGCCGGACATTCAGGGTTAATGCAGCGAAGCGCCACTTCTCCTTCGATCCGGACGAGCTCACTGCCGCATTCAGGACATTCCGTCGGCATACTGAATTCCTTTTCTTCTCCTGTGCGCTGTTCAACGAGGACATTCACAACTTCCGGGATGATATCGCCCGCTTTTTTGACGACAACCTTATCCAAAATCCGAATGTCCTTCTCTTTAATTAAATCTTCGTTATGAAGGGATGCTCTTGAGACCGTTGTGCCGGCAACTTTTACCGGCTCAAGAATCGCGGTCGGCGTGATCACACCCGTTCTGCCGACATTTAATTCGATATCGAGAAGTTTCGTCACGACCTCTTCAGCAGGAAACTTATACGCGATGGCCCAGCGCGGGCTTTTCGCCGTAAAACCGAGCTCCTCCTGCTGATCGAGGGAATCGACTTTAATGACAATGCCGTCTATTTCGTACGGCAGGTCCGCGCGCTTCGCCTGAAGCTCATCGATTAGCGTAATGACTTCTTCTATGTCGCCGCATTTTTTTCGTTCCTGATTCGTTTTAAATCCGAGTTCGTCGAGAAAATCAAGCCCTTGGCTTTGCGTCTCCACACCCATCTCGTCAAGCTCCGCTATACTGTAGACGAAGATATCGAGGTTTCGTTTCGCTGCAATTTTCGGATCGAGCTGCCTGAGAGATCCCGCCGCGGCATTTCGCGGATTGGCGAACGGCTCTTCCTCATTTTTAATCCGTTCCTCATTGAGTGCTTCAAACGAACGCTTCGGCATATACGCCTCGCCGCGCACTTCGATTGACAGCTCACGGTTCATTTTAAGGGGGATATTGCGGATCGTCTTCAGATTCTCCGTGATATCCTCTCCCGTCGTCCCGTCACCTCTTGTGGCCCCTCTGACAAAATAACCGTCTTCATAACGGAGAGAAACAGCAAGACCGTCTATTTTCAGCTCCACATTATACGCCACATCATCGCCGACGGCTTGGCGCACACGGCGGTCGAAATCACGAAGATCATCAGCATTAAAGGCGTTGCCCAGACTGAGCATCGGTGTGCCGTGGGTGACTTTTTGAAACGCTTCAAGCACGGCTCCGCCGACGCGCTGCGTAGGAGAGTCAGGCGTTCTGAGGTCTGGATGCTCCTCCTCGATCGCGATCAGCTCCTGCATCAATCTGTCATATTCCGCATCAGGGACGCTCGGTTCATCTAGGGTGTAATATTCATAGCTATACTTGTTGATGGTGCGGCGCAGTTCTTCTGCCCGCTGCTTCGCTGTTTCTTTGTCCATCTGCTTCTTCCTTTCCTCTTCGATTACTGCTTTTCAATAGGAGCAAATGCTGCTAACAGGCGTTTCACGCCAACAGGGCTCGGGAAGGCAATATCGAGCTCCGTCCCTTCTCCTTCGCCTTTCACGCTGACGACAGTTCCTGTTCCCCATTTTTTATGGCCCGCCTTATCTCCGACTGCCCAGTTTAAGGTGTCGCCGCCTGTTTTGCTGGCGTAGGATACGGGGCGTGAAACAGGGCCGCGTCTCGGCTGCATTTTTCTCGCAGACGTCGCTCTCGTTTCTTTTTTCTCATTTAGGTTTTCCAATAAATCATCCGGTATTTCAGCAATGAAGCGAGATTCCGGGTTCATATTTGTCCGGCCAAACAAGGTGCGCATTTTAGCATTGGTCAGATAAAGCTCCTGTTCAGCCCTTGTAATCCCAACGTACGCAAGGCGGCGTTCTTCTTCCATTTCCGCTTCCTCCATGAGTGAACGGCTATGCGGGAAGACGCCTTCTTCAAGCCCCATCAAGAAAACAACCGGGAACTCCAGTCCTTTCGCGGCGTGCAGTGTCATCAGGGTGATCGCATCCTTGCCGCCTGACTCTTCCTCCTTCTGATCGAGCTGATCAATATCTGCGATTAACGCCAAGTCTGTCAGGAACGCAACGAGTGTCTTGTCTTCACTTTTCTGTTCAAAGTTTTTCGTAACAGACAGGAACTCGTCGATATTTTCTAAACGGCTTTGGGCTTCGATCGATTTCTCAGCCTTCAGCATTTCTCTGTATTCCGTCTTATCAAGAATTTCTTCTGTCAGCTCTGTAATGGATAAGTAATCCTGCATATTTGTCAGGTTTTCAATCATCTGTC
Source organism: Bacillus sp. FSL K6-6540 (assembly GCF_038007545.1). NCBI lineage: Bacteria > Bacillati > Bacillota > Bacilli > Caryophanales > Bacillaceae > Bacillus > Bacillus sp. FSL K6-6540. The sequence continues at coordinate 1,546,653 of NZ_JBBOXH010000002.1, read as the reverse complement.
TAAAGCTGTCAAGCGCGTTTGCCGCTTTGGCACTGACGCCGATAAAATCAACCTGCTGAATCGCTTGGAAAAAGGACAAGCCGTTTATGGCCGCATACGAAGCGATTTTTTCAAGTGATGTCGCGCCGACTCCGCGCTTCGGCACATTGACAATGCGCGTGAAACTGATATCGTCATCCGGATTGGATACGAGGCGCAGGTACGCAAGAATGTCTTTAATTTCTTTTCTGTCATAGAACTTTGTGCCGCCGACAATGTTATAGTTCAAACCCGCTTTGAGAAGCGTTTCCTCAATCACACGGGACTGCGCGTTTGTCCGGTATAAAATGGCGATATCCGACAGCTTCCGCTTGCCTGTGCTGTGAAGCTGATGAATTTTGCCGGCCACAAACTGTCCTTCACCGAACTCATTATCACCGCGATAATAGGAAATCTTGATGCCTTCATCGTTTTCCGTCCACAAATTTTTCGGTTTGCGGTTAGAGTTGTTTTTAATGACCTCGTTAGCCGCGCGCAAAATCCGTTTCGTTGAACGATAGTTTTGTTCTAGCAAAATCACGCTTGCATTCGGATAATCTTTTTCAAATGAAAGAATGTTGGTGATATCCGCGCCGCGCCATCTGTAGATTGACTGATCAGAATCCCCCACAACGCAAAGGTTCTGGAAACGCTCGGCAAGCTGCTTAACGAGCATGTATTGCGCCCTGTTCGTATCCTGATACTCATCAACGTGGATGTACTGGAATTTGCGCTGATAAAATTCAAGCACTTCAGGCACTCTGTCAAACAGTTTAATCGTCGTCATAATTAAATCGTCGAAATCGAGCGACTGGTTTTTCAATAGCTTCTTCTGATAATCAGCATATACATCGCTGACCACCTGATCGTAGTAGCCGCCAGCAACTTTAGAGAATTCCTCCGGTTCGGTCAATTCGTTTTTTGCACTGCTGATCGTGCCGAGGATGCTTCTCGGGTCAAACTTCTTCGGATCAAGATTGCGCTCCTTCAAAATCCCCTTGATCACTGAAAGCTGGTCCGCCGTATCAAGAATGGAGAAATTTCGGTTGATCCCAATCCGGTCGATATCTCTGCGCAAGATCCGCACGCACATACTGTGGAATGTGGAAATCCAGATATCGTCCGCGCCGGGTCCAAGGATGCTTTCTACACGTTCTTTCATTTCGCGTGCCGCTTTATTTGTAAATGTGATCGCCAGAATGTTCCACGGCGCCACATGCTTTTCTGCCATTAAATAAGCAATTCTGTGTGTCAGGACACGCGTCTTTCCGCTTCCCGCTCCCGCCATCAGCAAAAGGGGCCCGGCCGTTGTTTTGACTGCTTCCTGCTGAACGGGGTTTAAACCGCTTAGTAATTGATTGCTAATATAATTCAAAATTTGTTCACCCGCCTATACAAAACATATGTTCTATCATAAACCAAATCCGTACAATTTACTACTCGCCTTTCACAGCCGCTACTGTTTTCAAAGCCCTGTCAAAATCTTCATACACAGCATTGCCTACAACGATCACGTCCGCATGCTCTGCGTACTGCTTGGCCGTTTCCGCATCCTTGATGCCGCCGCCGTAAAACAAGGTGGACGTTTCCAATACAGCCTTCGTTTTCTTGACAGCTTCTATGTCTCCAAGCACGCCGCTGTATTCTAAATAAAAAATCGGCAGTTGCAGCAGCTCCGACACACGCGCATAGGCGACAATATCATCCATATTCAGATCGGCGTCCGCTTCAGTCAGTGCCGCGGCTTTGCAATCTGGATTTGCGATGCAGTAGCCCTCCGCCACGATTTCTTCCATAGACATCAGTTCTCCGTATTCCTTCATGGCTTTCTGGTGCATTCCGACAATCCAATCCGCGTTTTTGCTGTTTAATACACTCGGAATAAAATATAAGTCAAAGCCGGGAACGATCGCTTCAATCGCTGATACCTCAAGGACACACGGTACCAAAAACCGTCTTACCTTAGACATCATCCGCAGGACATTATCCTCTGTCACACCATCACTGCCTCCGATAATGACCGCATCCGTTCCTGATTCGCAAAGAATCTCCAGCTGTTCGTCAGGCAAATCTTTATTTGGATCGAGTTTAAAGACATGCTTCCACTCTGTTACATCGTACACGTCATACGTTCCTCCATTCGTTTGTTACCATTTAAACATTATAACAAATTCACATAGCGCGGAAAAACGGAAAAAGCCGTTAATCTCGTTATTCACTGAAAAAGGTGTTTTGATTCTATTTTCATAAAAAAAGAGAGCATATGGCAGTACCTGCATGGTGAGTCCTGTATCGGCAGGAGCACACATTTTTCACCAGATTCCTTCTGCTATTGTTTGGAAAGTGTTCTACTGTGGAAATGGTTACATAAAAAGGGAGGCTGAGAGATGGAAACCATCATAATAGCACTCATCGCATTTATCATTGGGATCATCGCTATCCCGATCGTCTTGTTTGCCTGGATCTACATAAAGGATGAAAAACAGCAGGAGCACTCAATTCTTCGCAACTATCCCGTCATCGGAAGGTTTCGGTATATCCTTGAAAAAATCGGGCCGGAGCTCAGACAGTATTTATACAGCAATGACAATGAAGAGCAGCCATTTTCACGAAAGGAATATGAGCAAACCGTCATCTCCGGCAAATACAAAAGCAGAATGATGGGCTTTGGATCTGTAAGAGATTTTGATAAACCTGGCTATTATATCCGTAACGCTATGTTTCCAAAACAAAGGGAAGAAATGCACGTAAATCAAACGCCAAAAATTGAAACCCAAATCTATAAAATGGATGCTGACAATCTATTCAAACGCAAGGAGCATGCCGAACATATCAAGGCAGACCCGTATTTTCTCCATCCTGATGATGTACAGGTGATTGGCGAGCATACATGCGAGAAGCCATTTTATGTGAAGGGCTTAGTCGGCCAGTCCGCCATGAGCTACGGTTCTCTTGGAGAACGGGCTGTTACGGCGCTCTCAAAAGGGCTCCATCAGGCAGGCGGCACCTGGATGAATACAGGTGAAGGAGGATTGTCTGAGTATCACTTAAAGGGCGGCGCCGATATCATTTGCCAAATCGGACCGGGCCTATTCGGCGTGCGCAAAAGAAACGGGGAATTTTCGTGGGAGGAATTTAAAAGAAAAAGCAGGATTGGCCAAATTAAAGCGTTTGAGCTAAAGCTGGCACAAGGAGCGAAAACCCGCGGCGGCCATGTGGACGGCGCCAAAGTATCAGAGGAAGTGGCAGATATTCGGAATGTCGAACCTGGAAAGTCGATTGACAGCCCGAACCGCTTTTATGAATTCTCAAACCCTCCTGAAATGCTCGACTTTATTGAAAAACTTAGAGATGTCGGACAAAAGCCAGTCGGCATCAAACTGGTCGCAGGGCATCCTGAAGAATTGCATGAGCTTTTCTCTCATATGCAGAAAAGCGGAAAGCATCCGGATTTTATCACGATCGACGGAAGTGAAGGCGGTACCGGAGCTTCCTTTTACGAGCTCGCGGATACAGTCGGCCTTCCGATTATGACAGCGTTGCCTATTGTTGACACGCTTCTTAAACAGTACGGCTTGCGCAGCCAGCTGAAAATCTTTGCTTCCGGAAAGCTCCTGACTCCTGATAAAATCGCGGTCGCCTTAGCCCTCGGCGCTGACTTTGTCAACATCGCACGCGGCATGATGTTTTCCGTTGGCTGCATCCGCGCTCTCGTCTGCCACACCAACACCTGTCCGGCAGGTGTGGCGACGACAGATCCGAAATTGCAAAAAGCACTGAGCGTTGAGGAAAAACAGCATCGTGTCTGCAACTACGTTATTTCCCTGCGCGAGGGACTGTTTAACCTTGCAGCCGCAGCGGGGATCAATTCGCCGATTCATTTTTCCAAGGAGCATGTTGTCTATCGGAAAGAGGATGGCAGTCTCATCGATATCGACAACCTGATCCATCAATTTGTTTCATAAAGAAACCGCCCTTGCCGAACGGCAGGGCGGTTCTATGTTATTTTGAAGAAGACTCAGTTTCCGTCTCCTTCACACGGTCAAGCGCCATTTCATAAGCGTCATTTCCGTAATTTAAGCAGCGTTTCACACGGGAAATCGTAGCCGTGGAAGCGCCTGTTTCTGTTTCAATCTTATGATACGTGTTTCCTTCGCGAAGCATGCGCGCCACTTCAAGGCGCTGAGCCAGCGATTGAATTTCGTTAATTGTGCATAGATCATCGAAGAATCGGTAACATTCCTCCAGGTCTTTCAGCGATAAGATCGAGTTAAATAACTGGTCCAGCTCTTTGCCGCGTAATTTATCGATTTGCATCGTTACACACCTTCTCCTTTACTAATGGAAGCCGCATCAAGATCAGGTACGATATTGATCCAAGTCTTTCCTGGCACAAACGGAAGCCACTTGCCGTCTTTTACCGGCACAATTCTGCCATTCACTTGTTTCCAGTCTGTTTCAATGACGTTTCCGTGCTGAAACAACAGACCTTTTCCTCCTGATTCCAAGTCGATGTCCCGCCTTCCATCTTGATCAATAATATGATGGCTGGCTTCAACAATGAAAATATTTTGCATTGCAACCGGCTTTCCGGTTTCCCGGTCTGTCGTTATGACACCATCAGAGCTTCTTGTATAAGATTCAGCTTTTTTATCATAGTTGTATTCGACAAGATTTGTAACGTTTTTTGTTCCATAATCTACCCGAACATTGTAAGATTCATTTGCAGGTTTTGCATCTGATGTTTGAAACAGCAGCGGATTTGTTTCCTGCTTCAGCTTATAACCCTTTTGTTCTGCCGCCTTTTTTATGTAATCATAAGACGTATAGGAATTGTGGGGCGGTTTGCTGAAATCAGCTCTCCAAAATAAGCTTCCGTCAAAATCCAATCCGTTTATATAATCGGCAGCTCCGGATTCTAGCTGCTCTTTGGCGCCGGGACTCCAGCCGTGATGGACAAATATGCTGTCAAAGCCATTGCTGAGAGTGACGAAACATTCCCGCGCGCTCCGCACAGGTCCGACAGTTTCAGGCATCTGGCTTTGGAAAATGGCCAGAAATCTTGTGATTTGCCCTTCGGCTAGCGCTTCTATGACAATGTCGGCTTTAGACAGACCCGACTGCGGCCTCGCCTTCGGGTGATTGTTCACCACAACAGCAACAGGCCGGCGTTCAGTCACCTTCTGTTCAGTCTTTAGCCCCGTTAAAGGAGCTTTCAGCTTCTTTGCAGTATCCGGGACAGCATCCTTCTGCTGGCAGGATACCAGCAGAAAAAACACGAAACACAGCGCGCAAACTGTCATCCATTTTATCATATGTCGGCTCCCTGCTCTTTTATATTTTAACGCATTATCGATGGAAAGAGTACAGTTTTTTTCATGACGTCGAAGATTCCTCTTGGCGTAATGCGTATATACGGAAGGTGCGTACTTTGCAAAAAGAGCAGCGTATAGATAGGATCGCAAAACTCATAGCCTCTTTCAGTCAAAAGATCTCTCAGCTTTTGTTCCTTCTCAAGCACGACTTCATATGCTTCCGAAGAGGCGCAGCCGCACAGCGCAAGCGGAATTTCATACAGAATGCTGCCATTTTCCGCCAGAACAATTCCTCCTCCAATTTCTTTCATGCGGGCGAAAGCGAGCAGCATATCCGCTTTATTTTTTCCAATCGCGACAATGTCGCCCGTCGTCGTAAAGGAACTTACAAATCCCTGCACGCTTGAGGCAAACCCTTTTATCATCGTATTGACGCGCCATTTCCCGTGTCTGTCGAGCATCGTCAAATAACTTTCATCATGGTCAAAGGAGAGCTGTTCCATCGAATTGTCGATCTCAATCATATATGGCTCCATAATAACCGCATTCCGCATTTTCACGCCCATCGGCATAGAAAACTGCAAGTCATCCATCGTCATATCATATGAAAGCTCAAGCGGGACAAGACCGCCTTTGTGCCAGTCCGTCTTTGTAAACGCCTTCAAATCACAGCCGTCTTCACGCAGAATGGTCCCTTTTGACAGAACAGTCACGGGATTCGGATTTAACGGATCTTCCAATATGTTCAGCGATGCCAGTCTACCCGGTCCGACAACTCCTAAATAATCATCCATTTGGTAATACTTTGCGATATTAAATGATGCCATATTGTAGGCATCGATTGCAGGTACGCCTTCTTCTAAAGCGATGCGAATCAGCTCGTTTGTCATGCCGCCTTTATAGAAATTCGGGGTTGCGCCATCTGTCGTGTAAAAGAAGTGGTCATAATAACGGAAGCCCTTCTCATGCAGCTCTTGCAAGATTTTTCTTACATCGGGGCGAATGGAAGAGTTCCGAAGGGAAACATAATAGCCCAGTTCCAGCCTTCTCATCACTTCATCACCTGTCATCGCTTCATGATCACAATCCGCACCGAACAGCTTCATTTTTGTAAGCGTTTTATCAGATGCGCCGGGAAAATGCCCTTCAATGCGTTTTCGCTGTTTCTTTGTAGCTTGCATGCAGTGGAGCATTAAATCATCACCATCTACCAAGCGAGGCCATCCGGTCATTTCTCCGCCTTGAATCACATCCGGATGTTCAATCCACTGTTTTCTGACGTCAAATGGAAGGACGTGGTCCTCGTTCAGAACCTCGGTCTGGAGGTCATAGCGTGACCACCAAAAATACTGGACAGGCTGCTTTTTGAGTTCATTCAAAATCGTAAGCGCTTTCTTTTTTCCGCTTTGCAAAAGCAAAAATAAGTTATCATTCACGAATGTCGTTGTTCCGTATTGAGACACATATTCCGCCAGTGTTTGGGGATTATATATTTGAAAAGGATGTGCGTGCGGTTCAATATAACCTGGCACAATGTATTTTCCTTCACAATCAATCGTATGAATTTCTTCGGCTCTATTCGGAAGTTCATGACCCACATAAACAATGCGGTCCTGATAAATCCAAATGTTTTTTTTCAGCCATTGTTTTACATATGGATTTAAGACGAGAGCATTCCGTAAAAGGAGCGTTGGAAGCAGCTTTGAGTCTACAACATCAACCTGTGCCCTGATGTCTTTGTTTTTCCAGTTAAAGGTGCGTTCGGACATTCACATACTCTCCTTTACATGTATTAGACTCATGGTATCACATCCTTCCTCATCACGCACGATAAAAACGTTACAAATTTTTGAAGGTTCGGTTAAAAAACTTTTTTAAGTAAAAGGAGCGGATTTCCTTGAAGCCAAACATCAGTCTCATCAATGCCGTGTTCAGAATCGCCTGCGGATTGACGATTATGTCAGCCGCCAGTGCAAAGTTTACGAAAAAACCTTGGTGCAGAATGCATCTCTTTTACATCTTTATGGGGGCCATGAAAGCGGGTTCGGGAATCTTGCGCTTCTGTCCTGTGACCTACATGTTTCAACACAGTGATTCTGGAAATAACGAGCATCAAAACGGATAAATGGAAAAGCTTGATCACAAAACGTGATCAAGCTTTTTTTTATGCCCACCCTTTGTTTTCATATAGAAATATCCTGCAGCTGCCAGCACTGCCGAATAAAGCAGTGCCCAGCCGCTGAATGAATAAATCACCGCGCACGCGACAAATGCCCCGAGCGCCATCCACCAGCCTATATCTCTCCTGCCCAGCAGTTTCAGTGCTGCCGCCATTGTACATATGTAAGATGCGATAAATGCCGCGCTCGGCCCTTTCAACAGAGTCGTCAAATCGATTTGAAACAGACCATGCGCCGCAAGCACTAAGCCAAACACTGCGGCCATCGCTGTCAAAACGCGAATAGGCGTACGTTTTGTCGCACTGAGTTTTCCAAAATATACAGGAATGTACCCCTCTTTCGCCAATGCGTACACCATTCTTGAAAAACCAGCAATATTGGCATGGATGGTGGCGAATGTAATAAACAGCGCTAAACATACCGTAACATATACACCGCTTTCCCCTGCTCCTTTTGAGATGAGCATGGCAAGCGATGCAATTTCTCCATTCTCTCCATATGAATGAGTCCCCACCGTCACAAATGACAGCATGATATACAGCCCTGCCACACAAGACGCTGCCAAAAACAAGCTGAGCGGGACATCTTTTTCAGGGCGATGAAATTCCTCAGCCAATGGGGTAATCATTTCCCAGCCTACAAAAGAGAAAAAAATCATAACAGAAACAGATCCCGCGGCAGACCAGCCATGCGGAAGAAACGGTTTGAATTCTGCTATCGTGACGTGTGGCAATGACACAGCAATAGAAGTGACAAGCAGAAATACAATGACACATATAACGAGTGTACTGATGTTTGCTGATAGTTGAATCCCTTTCATATGAAGCAAAATAGATATAGCCAGCATACAACCAGCAATCGATGTAACCTGCCAATCGGCCGCCTCTGTGACGTAACTGACGTAATGCGCGCCAGTCAAAGCGATGATGGGAACGCCGATCGGAACGGACCCTAACATGATCCAGCCCAAAATAGCCCCGGCTTTTTTCTGAAAGGCCAGCTGCACATAAGCAGTGATTCCTCCCGCACTAGGCGCAATTTTCACAAGCCGTGCCAGCGTGCCGACGAGAAGAAAAGATAAAAAAGACATGAATACTCAGACAAATAAAGAAGCCGGACCGGCCGTATCCGCGGTAACAGACGGCAAAATTAATATCCCGCATCCTAAAACCGCCCCAATCGTTAACGCCGTCCCTTGTATCCAAGTAATAGAGCGCTGTAATTCTGGCAACATGATGCCTCCTCTCTGATTGATGGCTTTATTATAGAAAAAATAAGACGGCATCCATATGCTACAATGAAGGTAAGTCAACAGCATTGCCTTATTATCAAAGGAATTTTCATTCATTCGCCTAAATATGTAAAGGAGCCGGACAAATGGACGATACAGACCTTCAGATTCTCTCGCATTTGCAGCGAAACGGCAGATTAACGATGGTTGAGCTGGGAAAGCTTGTCGGACTCAGTTCGCCAAGCGCGGCGGAGCGTGTCAGGAAGCTTGAAGACAAAGGAGTGATTACCGGCTACAGCGCGAATATCTGTTACGAAAAACTAAACAAGCATGTCACCGCTTTTATTCTCATGGAGCCAAAAAGCTGTAAGCACTACGCCGCCTTTGCAACATCGCATCCTGATGTAGCAGAAAATCACCGCATCACAGGGATGTACAGCTATGTGACAAAGGTCGTGACTGAATCGGTACATACGCTTGAGGATTTTATTGACGCCTCGATGGCCCATGGAAAACCAACCACACTCGTTGTGCTTTCTTCTTCCAGCTGCCATCCCGCTTTTTGATAACAAAAAAACCCGCAGCTAATCTGCGGGTTTTCCTCAGTTATTTTTGAGCAGCCTTTAAAGCGCGTGCCCCAATGTCTTTTCTGAAAAAGAGTCCCGGTTTGAAAATTTCATCAACCGCTTTGTACACTCGGTCTCTAGCCGCTTCAAACGATTCATCAAAAGCTGTCACATTGGCGACGCGCCCCCCGTTTGTAACGAACTCTCCGCCTTCTGCTTTCGTTCCGGCATGGAAGACCACGACCTGCTCAGTTTCCGCAGCAAGGCTGCCGATCGGCGTGCCTTTTGCGTAGCTTTCCGGATATCCTTCAGAAGCAAGCACCACACTAACAGCAGCGGTATCCTTCCATCTTAAGTCAACTTCCTTATCATCTAAAAGATCAAGAAGCACCTGTACCAGATCAGATTCCATGCGCGGAAGCACGACCTGTGTTTCCGGATCGCCGAAACGGGCATTAAATTCAATGACCTTCGAGCCGTTTTCAGTAAGCATCAATCCAGCGTACAAAACGCCAGTGAAGGAACGGCCTTCTTGTACCATTGCTTTTGCGGCCGGCTTAACGATCGTTTCTACAGCATGGCGGACCGTTTCTTCCGAAATTTGCGGAACTGGAGAGTAAGCGCCCATTCCGCCCGTATTCGGGCCTTTGTCTCCGTCAAACGCACGCTTGTGATCTTGGGCAATCACCATTGGATACACCTTTTCCCCTTTGACAAAGGCCATCAGAGAAAATTCTTCACCAGAAAGATATTCTTCAATGACAACGGACGCGCTCGCATCACCGAACTTTTCATCTTCAAGAAAGTCATGCAGACACGCAATTGCTTCTTCCTCTGTCATAGCCACAGTAACGCCTTTTCCAGCTGCAAGTCCATCTGCTTTTATCACAATCGGAGCACCTTTTTCCTGCACATATGCCTTCGCCTCTTCAAAGGATGTAAACGTGTCGTATTCTGCGGTCGGAATGTCGTATTTCTTCATTAAATCCTTAGCGAACTGTTTGCTTCCTTCGATGATCGCCGCGGCTTTTGACGGGCCGAACACGCGCAGACCCGCTTTTTCGAATTCATCCACCAGGCCTTCAATTAAAGGAACCTCAGGGCCGACAATGGTTAGGCCGACCTGGTTTTCTTTTGCAAACGAGACAAGCCCTGCGTGGTCGCTTTCCTCAATGTTTACAAGCTGTGCGGAAGCTTTCATGCCGTCATTTCCAGGAGCTGCAAATACATTCTCGACGAGGCTGCTTTGCGCTGCCTTCCACGCCAGTGTATGTTCTCTTCCGCCTTTACCGATAATTAATACATTCACGTCGTTTTCATCCCCTTAATGTTTGAAGTGTCTGATGCCGGTGAATACCATGGCAATGCCGTATTCATCCGCTTTTTTGATGGAATCCTCGTCACGCACAGATCCCCCCGGCTGAATGATAGCCGTAACGCCCGCTTTTGCTGCTTCTTCAACAGTATCCGGCATTGGGAAAAATGCATCAGATCCGAGCGCGCTGCCTTTCGCTTTTTCCCCTGCTTGCTCGATTGCGATTTTTGCCGATCCGACGCGGTTCATTTGGCCTGCTCCCACGCCGACTGTCATGTTGTCCTTCGCGAGAACAATCGCATTTGATTTCACATGCTTCACGACTTTCCAAGCAAGCTTCAAGTCTTCCCACTCTTGCTCGTTCGGCTCTCTTTTTGTCGGAATGCTAATCTCAGCATCATCAAAGCCGTGCATATCTAAATCTTGAATCAATAGCCCGCCTTGAACGGATGTCAGCTGTTTTTCCTTTTGAACAGCAGCAGATACGTCAAGCGTCAGCAGGCGGAGATTTTTCTTCGCAGTCAGGACGTCGAGCGCTTCTTGGCTGAATGAAGGCGCAATGATGATTTCTAAGAAAATGTTATGAAGCGCTTCGGCAGTTGTCTTGTCCACTTCACGGTTCAACGCGATAATGCCGCCAAAGATAGATGTTTTATCCGCTTCAAACGCTCTGTCAAACGCTTCGGCGATCGTTTTTCCTGTTCCCACGCCGCACGGGTTCATATGCTTCACGGCAACCGCAGCCGGTTCAGTGAATTCACGAACGATTTGAACTGCCGCATCCGCGTCTTTAATGTTGTTGTAAGAAAGCTCTTTTCCGTGAAGCTGTTCTGCTTGCGCAATGGAGCCTTTGACAGGAAGAGCTGTTTGATAGAAAGTTGCTTCCTGATGCGGGTTTTCTCCATAGCGAAGCGATTGTTTTTTCTCAAATGTCACAGTGAATTGCTCTGGTTCTTTTTCACCGACAACATTTGTCAGATAGTCAGCGATCAGTGCATCATATGCCGCAGTATGACGGAATACCTTTGCCGCGAGCTCGCGTTTTTTCTGAAGAGATACGCTGCCTTCTTCTTTGATTTGATTCAGCACTGGGCTGTAATCGGCCGGATCGACGATAACCGTGACATCCTGATGGTTCTTTGATGCCGCACGCAGCATGCCAGGTCCGCCGATGTCGATATTTTCAATCGCTTCTTCATACGTGACGTCTTCTTTAGAAATCGTTTCTTTAAATGGATAGAGGTTGACGACAACGAGGTCAATCGGCTGAATTCCGTGTTCATTGATCTGCGCCATATGCTCTTCATTGCCGCGAACCGCCAGAAGGCCGCCGTGAATATTCGGGTGTAGGGTTTTTAACCGGCCGTCCATAATTTCAGGGAAGCCTGTCACTTCAGAAATTCCGATCACATCCACACCGTTTTCTTGAAGAAGCTTTTTCGTTCCGCCTGTGGAGATGACTTCAACGCCAAGATCTGTCAGTTCTTTTACGAAAGGAACAAGATTTGTTTTATCTGAAACACTGATTAACGCACGTTTAATGGTCATGCCTTTTCACCTCTGTTATTTAATCCTAATAGCTGTTTAATCACACTCGGATACCATTTATGCTCAAGCTTGTGAATCCGCTGTTCGATTGTTTCCAATGTATCATGTTCATCAATTTCGATTGCCTTTTGAGCGATGATCGGACCTGTATCCATTCCTTCATCGACATAATGCACGGTGATTCCAGCCACCTTCACACCCGCCCGGTATGCCTGTCCGACTGCGTCGATTCCAGGAAACGCCGGAAGAAGCGACGGGTGAATGTTAATGATTTTTCCTCCATATGCTTGAAGGAGCGTATCACCGATCAGCCTCATATAGCCGGCAAGAACAATCAATTCAACCTCGTGAAGACGAAGCTGTTCAATGATGGCTTGTTCAAATGCAGCCTTGTTTTCATAAGACTTGGGCTCAAATGCAAAGGAAGGAATATGGAATGCTTCCGCCCGTTCGATGACTTTCGCCTGCGGTTTGTCGCAAACGAGGAGCGCTGCTGACGCATCCCAGTTCTCCTCCTTCAAACGCGTGACGATGGCTTCGAAGTTTGAACCGTTTCCTGATGCAAATACCGCAAACTTTTTCATGAAAGTGCCGCACCGCCGAATGTGACGCCTTCACCTTTTTTCACACGCCCGATTAAATAGGCTTTTTCGCCATGGCTTTCAAGCGTTCCGATCACATCTGTCAGATGCTCTTCTTTGACAGCCAAAACAAAACCAATACCCATATTAAAGACGTTGAACATGTCTTCTTCCTTTAGCTTGCCGTACTCTTGCAAGAAAGAAAAAATTGGCGGGATCGGCCATGAGCCATGATCAATTTCCGCACTTAAGCCTTCCGGAAGCATACGCGGAATATTTTCAATAAATCCTCCGCCTGTCACGTGCGCCATGCCGTCGATTTTTCCGCTTTTGACCGCGGCAAGCACAGGCTTCACGTAAATCCTTGTCGGTTCAAGCAATTCCTCGCCAAGCGGGCGTTCAAACGGCTCATATGTTGTATCGAGGTCCAGCTCCGCATCATCCAGAAGCACTTTTCTGACAAGGGAAAAGCCGTTACTGTGAAGGCCGCTGGAGCTGAGGCCGATCAACAGATGGCCCTCTTCGATATTTTCTCCAGTCACGATTTCGTCCTTTTCTGCCACTCCGACTGAGAAACCGGCAATATCGTATTCATCAGCTGTATAGAGTCCCGGCATTTCAGCCGTTTCACCGCCGACTAAGGCTGAACCTGATTGCTCACAGCCTTCCGCAACACCTTGTACAATCTGTTCAATTTTCACTGGGTCCGCTTTGCCGACCGCTAAATAATCGAGGAAAAACAGCGGCTCTGCACCTTGTGCCAGCACGTCATTGACACACATTGCAACAGCATCCACGCCAATCGTGTCATGCTTATCCATGGAAAAAGCGAGCTTTAATTTTGTGCCGACACCGTCCGTTCCCGAAATGAGAACTGGTTTTTGATAAGAAAGCTCAGACAGGTCAAACATGCCGCCAAAACCGCCAAGGCTGCCCATAACGCCAAGCCGTTTCGTGCGCTCCACGTGTTTTTTCATTCGTTTTACAGCTTCATATCCGGCTTCGATGTCAACTCCTGCGTTTTTATATGCTTCAGACATCCTATTCACTCCTTTAAGGCGCTTTTCAAAATATTTCCCCGAACGAGGGCAGAAAGAGAAAGGCAGCCGAACTGCGCTGCCTTTATGTCATTTTTCAAGTTTTATTTGGTTAATACTGCTTCTTTTACGTGAGGAAGCACTGTATCGTGGTAAATTTCAGTCGGATATTTTCCTGTAAAGCAAGCGAGACACTGTCCGCAATTCGAGTCATCGTATTTTCTGCCGATGCCTTTCAGCAGCCCTTCCACACTCAAAAATGAGAGGGTATCGGCTCCGATTTCCTGACGGATTTCTTCAACAGAATGCGAAGACGCGATTAATTCTTCATGTGTGGACGTATCAATGCCGTAAAAGCACGGATGAGCGATCGGCGGTGAACTGATTTTCACATGCACCTCTGTCGCACCCGCTTCTCTAAGCATCGTGACAATCCGGCGGCTAGTTGTTCCGCGTACGATAGAGTCATCCACCATCACGACGCGTTTGCCTTCTACAACCCCGCGCACCGCAGACAGCTTCATTCTGACGCCTTGCTCACGCAGAGCCTGGGACGGCTGAATAAACGTTCTGCCAACATAGCGGTTTTTGATTAAACCGAGCTCATACGGAATGCCTGTTGCCTCTGCATAGCCGATCGCCGCAGAAATACTGGAATCCGGAACCCCGGTTACGACGTCAGCTTCAACTGCGGATTCCTGAGCCAGCATTTTTCCAAGGTTTTTACGGGCACTGTGTACGTTAATACCGTCAATATTGCTGTCTGGTCTGGAGAAATAAATGTACTCCATGCTGCAAATGGAACGGTTGATATTCATGGAAAAACGCTCTGATTTCATTCCTTCATCATTAATGATCAGCATTTCTCCCGGCTCTACCTCGCGAAGGTACGTTGCGCCGACGACGTCAAATGCGCATGTTTCTGATGCGACCACATAAGCGTCGCCCATCATGCCGATGGATAGCGGTCTCAGCCCGTTTGGATCAAGTGCGACAATCATTTCTGTTTCGGTCATGATCAGGAACGCGTAGGCGCCTTTCAGCATAGAAAGCGAGTTTTTAATTTGGTCCTTCAGCGTGAAATGTCCGCTTCTTTTGATCAGGTGAGCCAAAACCTCTGTATCCGAAGAGGTTTGAAAAATACTCCCTTGATTTTCGAGCTGCTGCTTCAGCTGAGTGGCGTTGACAAGGTTTCCGTTATGAGCAAGCGCCAGGCTGCCGTTGTTTTGGGAACGGAAGAGGAGCGGCTGAACATTTTCGTATCCGCCGCCTCCAGCCGTTGCGTACCGAACGTGCCCGATAGCGCCTTTTCCCTTTACTTTGCTGAGTTCGCCGTTTTGAAATACTTCAGTGATCAGCCCTTGGCCTTTGTGCGCCGTCAGCTTTTCACCGTCAGTCGCTACGATGCCCGCACCCTCCTGTCCTCGGTGCTGAAGGCTGTGGAGACCGTAATACGTGATCTGCGGGGCTTCTTCATGTCCCCAAATCCCAAAAACGCCGCATTCTTCATTTAAGCCTTTGATTTCAGCAAGCATGGGATAGCTCCTTTCCATACGCGTTCAAGCTCTTTCGTTTGCGCATGAATCATTTGTTGTCCGTCTTGGTTTTGAATCGCCAGAATTCCGTCAGCTGTTACCTCACCAATATGAACCGCATCTTTGACAGTTGCTTCAAACGCAGCTTGATGTTCTTTTTTCACTGAAACGACGAAGCGGGATTGAGATTCAGAGAATAATAATGCCGCTTCCCCTTCTACAGTCACATTAGCGCCAAGGTTTTCCGTCGTCATGACACTTTCCGCAATCGCTACGCCTAAGCCGCCTTCAGACACATCATGCGCAGATTGAACGAAGCCTTTTTTAATCGCGTCAAGCAGTGCTTTTTGACGAGACAGCTCTACATCAAGATCGATTTGCGGCGCTTTGCCGTAAATACGGCCTTCTGTCATTTTTTGCAGCTCGCTTCCGGCAAACTCTGGTTTTGTTTCACCGATCACATATACGAGATCTCCCGCTTGTTTGAAATGCTGTGTTGTAATGTGTGCTGTATCTTCAATTAAGCCAACCATGCCGATAACTGGTGTCGGATAGATCGCCGTGCCGTTTGATTCGTTATAAAGCGATACGTTACCGCCGATAACCGGTGTGCTGAGAACATTGCACGCTTCGCTTATGCCGTCTGCCGCTTTTTCGATCTGCCAGAAGATTTCCGGCTTCTCCGGGTTTCCGAAGTTAAGGTTATCTGTGACCGCAAGCGGTTCTGCGCCTGAGCAAATGATGTTGCGCGCTGCTTCAGCGACAGCAATTTTCCCTCCGACTTCAGGATCAAGATAGAGATAACGCGCGTTACAGTCTGTCGTCATCGCCAGCGCCTTTTTCGTTCCGCGGATTCTGAGAACACCAGCATCAGACCCAGGAGCGACAACTGTATTCGTGCGCACCATGTAGTCATACTGATCATAAACCCACTCTTTACTCGCAATCGTCGGCTGCTGAAGAAGGGCCTTCAGCGTTTCATTCGCATCTTCAATTTGCGGAGCCGGAACGTCCGTTTCCAAAAACTCGCGATAATAAGCAGGCTCTTGAGAAGGCTTATGGTAAACCGGTGCTTCTTCTGCCAAGGCATCAACAGGCAGCTCGCACACAACCTCTCCTTTGTGTGTCAGGCGAAGCATTTTATCATCTGTCACATGTCCGACAGAAACCGCTTCAAGATCATACTTGTCAAAAATATCGATGATTTCCTGCTCACGTCCGCGCTCAATAACCAAAAGCATCCGTTCTTGTGATTCAGAAAGCATCATTTCATACGCGGTCATGCCTGTTTCTCGCTGAGGAATCAGGTCAAGGTTCATTTCAATGCCAGAACCGGCTTTACTTGCCATTTCTGCACTTGAGCTTGTTAAACCGGCAGCTCCCATATCCTGAATGCCGACTAAGGCGTCGCATTGGATGACTTCCAGACATGCTTCAAGCAAAAGCTTCTCCATAAACGGATCGCCGACTTGGACAGCAGAACGCTTTTCTTCAGACGAGTCTGACATTTCTTCAGAAGCAAACGTAGCGCCGTGGATGCCGTCACGCCCTGTTTTCGCTCCTACGTACATTACTGTGTTGCCGACACCCTTTGCCTGGCCTTTTTTGATGTCTTCATGGTTGATTAAACCGACGCACATGGCGTTGACGAGCGGATTTCCTTCATAGCTGCTGTCAAACTGCACTTCTCCGCCCACTGTCGGGATGCCGATACAGTTGCCGTATCCGGCGATACCCGCTACTACTTCTTCAAACAAGTACTTCACGCGTGGTGAAGTCAGTTCACCAAATCGAAGAGAGTTCAATACAGCGATTGGGCGTGCACCCATTGAGAATACATCACGGATAATTCCGCCTACGCCAGTCGCAGCGCCTTGGTAAGGCTCGAGAGCTGATGGGTGGTTATGGGATTCAATTTTGAACACAACCGCTTGGTTATCACCGATATCAACGATTCCGGCGCCTTCCCCCGGCCCCTGCAGCACACGCTCGCCGCTTGTCGGGAATTTACGCAGAATCGGCTTTGAGTTTTTATAGCTGCAATGCTCAGACCACATGACAGAAAAAATTCCGATTTCTGTGTAGTTCGGCAATCTTCCAAGAATGGATTCTATCAATGCAAACTCATCATCACTGACACCCATTTGCTGATACAGTTTCTCTTCTTTTATTTGTTCTTTACTTGGTTCAAGCAGTAGTGACATGAGTTTCCCTCCAATTTTTCACGATAGACTGGAACAATTTAAGACCGTCGGCGCTTCCAAGCAGTTCATCGACCGCGCGCTCAGGGTGAGGCATCATGCCTAATACATTGCCTTTCTCATTCACGACACCGGCAATGTCGCTGACACTTCCATTAATATTAGAGCCGTATGTGAAAGCAATTTGATTGTTTTCCTTTAATGTAGCAAGCGTCTCGTCATCACAGTAGAAATTCCCTTCACCATGGGCAACCGGGATTGTAATCGATTCTCCCTTTTCGTAGGAAGCTGTGAATAATGTTTCGTCGTTCTGAACAATCAATTCAACCGGACGGCAAATGAACTTCAGATCTTTGTTGCGTCTCATTGCGCCTGGCAGCAGCCCAAGCTCCTGTAAAATCTGGAATCCGTTACAGACGCCAAGAACAGGTTTTCCTTCAGCCGCTGCTTGTTTGACAGCTGGCATAATATTCGCAAATCGGGCGATGGCACCGCATCTTAAGTAATCGCCGTAAGAAAATCCTCCCGGAATTAACACGCCGTCGAAGCCGTCAAGACTTGTTTCCTCATGCCAGACGTATTCCACTTCATGGCCGAGCTCATCCTTTACAGCATGATACATATCGATATCACAGTTGGAGCCGGGTAACACAATCACCGCAAATTTCACTGTGCGACTACCTCCTCAACCTCGTATCTGTAATCTTCTATCACTGTGTTCGCAAGAAGTTTTTCGCACATTTCTTTCACTAGCACGTCAAGATCACGGTCAGATTTTTCAATGGTAAGCTCCATGTATTTCCCGATGCGCACATCTTGAACTTCGTTATAAGTTATACTGTGCAAGGCATGCTGGACAGCGCTCCCTTGTGGATCTAGTACACTTTCTTTTAAGCTGACATAAACTTTTACTTTATACATGATGAATGCCTCCCAGTCTTTTGAAAATCTCTTCGTATGCGTCGGTTAAGCTTCCCAGATTGCGTCTGAATAAATCTTTATCCAGCTTTTCGTTCGTGTCTTTATCCCACAAGCGGCATGTGTCAGGAGAAATTTCATCCGCCAAAAGCACTTGCCCTTCTGCATCTAAACCGAATTCAAGCTTGAAATCTATTAATCTGACATGACAATCGTCGAAGATGCTTTGAAGCTCTTCATTTACTGTTTTTGTAATGGACTTAATGGTTTCTACATGCTCAGGAGTCGCCGCCTTCAAAAGCCAAATATGATCTTCTGTGATGAGCGGATCACCCAGCGCGTCATCCTTGTAGTAAAACTCGATAATCGGCTGCTCAAGCTCCGTGCCTTCTGGAATGCCGAGACGTTTGGACATGCTTCCTGCCACAACATTTCTGACCACGACTTCAAGCGGCACGATCGTTACCTTTTTAATGAGCTGTTCTGTTTCAGAAATGCGCTCGATAAAGTGATTGTTAATGCCCTTTGTATGAAGATGTTTGAAAATCAAGCTTGAAATCTCGTTATTTAAGCGCCCTTTCCCGCTGATTTCTGCTTTTTTCTCGCCGTTAAAGGCAGTGGCGGAGTCTTTATACACGACATACAGCGTGTTTTCGTCATCGGTTTTGTAGATCTTTTTTGCTTTTCCTTCGTATAAAAGTTCATTCTTCACAATATTCACGGAAGGCCTCCTAACCCGAATGTTGGGAATTTTCAAACTGCGGCGGCTTAGAAGAAGCCGCTAAAAGCTTCTTCTATGCTAAACCTAAACGTTCAAAGATCAGATCAACATTTTTCAGATGGTAATTGTAATCAAAGCAGTCAGCAATTTTTTCCGGACAAAGACGTGACGTGATTTTCTCTTCCGCTTCCACAAGCTCGCGGAACGGCACTTGTTTTTCCCACGCTTCCATTGCCTTCGGCTGCACTGTATCATAGGCTTCTTCACGAGTCAGGCCTGTGTCAATCAAAGCAAGCAGCACGCGCTGAGAATAGATAAGGCCGAGAGTGCGGTCCATGTTGCGTTTCATGTTTTCCGGGAAGACCGTTAAGTTCTTCACGATGTTGGAGAAGCGGTTCAGCATGTAGTTCAGCGCAATTGTCGCATCCGGAAGAATAATCCGTTCTGCTGAAGAGTGAGAAATATCGCGCTCATGCCATAATGGAACATTTTCGTAAGCTGTCATCATGTAGCCGCGGATCACGCGCGCCATGCCTGTCATGTTTTCAGAGCCAATCGGATTTCGTTTATGCGGCATTGCAGATGAACCCTTTTGCCCTTTCGCGAAAAATTCTTCAACTTCACGTGTTTCACTCTTTTGCAGTCCGCGGATTTCCACAGCAAATTTCTCGATGCTTGTCGCGATCAAAGCAAGTGTTGCCATATAGTCAGCATGGCGGTCACGCTGAAGGGTTTGAGTTGAAATCGGTGCTGCTTTCAATCCGAGCTTCTCACAGACATATTGTTCAACAAATGGATCAATGTTCGCATATGTGCCGACAGCGCCGGAAATCTTTCCAACCTCAATGCCTGCTTTCGCTTGTTTAAAACGCTCAAGATTACGTTTCATTTCTTCATGCCAAAGCGCAAGTTTTAAGCCGAAAGTTGTAGGCTCAGCGTGTACGCCGTGCGTGCGCCCCATCATGACTGTGTATTTATGTTCTTTCGCTTTTTCTTTTATAATGTCAACAAATCTCTCAAGATCCTTGAGCAGAATATCGTTTGCCTGTTTTAATAAGTAGGAAAGTGCCGTATCAACAACGTCAGTTGACGTTAATCCGTAGTGCACCCATTTTCTTTCTTCGCCCAGTGATTCGGAAACGGCGCGTGTAAAAGCGACAACGTCATGGCGCGTGTCCTGTTCGATTTCTAAAATGCGGTTGATGTCAAATGACGCGTTCTCACGCATAACCTTTACATCTTCTTTCGGAATGACGCCAAGCTCCGCCCACGCTTCACAGGCAAGAATCTCTACCTCCAGCCATGCTTGAAATCTGTTTTCATCCGTCCAAATCGCGGACATTTCAGGTCTTGAATAACGTTCGATCATTCTGCTTGTCCTCCATCTCTATTCATCCATTTATTTGTGATCTCCTGAATCCATTCGTCTTCAGGCTGCTTCATAAATGTAATATGCCCCATTTTGCGGCCTTTTTTGATTTCATGTTTTCCGTATATATATAGCTTTGCCTCTTTTAAAAGCTCCGGGTCTTCCTCAACAAGCTTTACTTCATCGCCGAGAAGATTCACCATCATGCCCGGCTTCAGCAAATCTGTCTTCCCAAGCGGAAGCCCGCATACCGCTCTGATATGCTGCTCAAACTGGCTCGACTCGCAAAGGTCCAGCGTATAATGCCCAGAATTGTGCGGTCTTGGCGCCAGTTCATTGACCAAAAGCTCTCCGTCCTCTGTCAGGAACATCTCAACAGCAAGCGGTCCGACAAGGTTAAGCTCATCTGCAAGCTTAACTGCGAGATCAGCAGCCTTCTGCTGAATCCCTTTCTCTACCCGTGCGGGCACGATGCTTTGGAAAAGAATATTGTTGTGGTGAATGTTTTCAGCTGTCGGAAATGTTGAAATTTCACCGTTTACCGATCTAACGACGATCACCGACAGTTCCATTTTAAAAGAAACCCAGCTTTCAAGAATGCAAGTTCCGTGTTCTAACAGAGCGGCTGCCTGCTCCATTTGCGCCTCTTCTTTTATCACAAATTGGCCTTTGCCGTCGTACCCGCCGCGACATGTCTTCAGAACTGCGGGCAACCCGAGCTCCTGTACCGCCTGTTTCAATTCATTCTTTGTTTTGACGATGCTGTACGGTGCGACTTCACAGCCCGCGGATTGAATTGCTTTTTTCTCTGTTTCACGGTTTTGGGTAATGAGCAGCAGCTCACTTCCTTGCGGGAGATACGCATGATCTTTCAGCCAATGCAGCGCATCATAGTCGATGTTTTCAAACTCATATGTGATGATATCGCTGATTTCTGCCAATTTTCGAATCGCTTTACGGTCATTATAATGAGCGGTAATTTCGACATCCGCAACCTGCCCGCACGGCGAATCTTTCACCGGATCAACGACCGCGACTTTATACCCCATTTGTTTGGCGGACACAGCCATCATTTTCCCAAGCTGGCCGCCGCCGATAATGCCGATTACAGCTCCCGGATAGATGATTTGTTTAGACAAGCTGATCACTGCTTTCTAACACTGTCTGTTTTGTATTTTCTCTTCTCTCATCCAGCTTACGGGCAAGGTCTTCGTCAAATGCTGACAAAATTTGCGCCGCTAACAGGCCTGCGTTCACAGCACCCGCTTTGCCGATGGATGTTGTCGCAACAGGCACGCCTCCAGGCATTTGGACGATGGAAAGAAGTGAATCCATTCCGTTCAGCGCCTTGGACTGAACCGGAACTCCAATGACTGGCAGTGTTGTTTTCGCAGCCGTCATCCCTGGCAGATGCGCCGCTCCTCCGGCACCGGCAATAATCACCTTGATGCCTCTTTCTCTAGCAGTTTCAGCATATTCAAACATGAAATCAGGCGTCCGGTGAGCGGAAACGACCTTTTTTTCGTACGGAACATTGAGTTCGTCAAGTATGTCGCATGCGTGTTTCATTGTCTCCCAATCGGAAGTGCTTCCCATGATGATTCCTACTAGCGGCTGCATTCTGTTCCCCACCTTCTAATGCTTTTGTTTTCAGAAAATAAAAAATACCCGCTCTGCATTGCACTTATGAGGAAGCAATACAAACCGGGCATGGTACATGTATCGTCAGTCGTTCGCTTCTGCGATATATCCATGTCAGTTTTATCGATCACTTTCCTGCATAGTCCGGCAATTTACGGTTGCCGGGTAGAAACTTATGGGCCATATTCCCAAGATTATATGAGGTCGTGTTTTGATTTCATGTTTATCTTAACAACGGACATGGATAATGTCAACGATATTATCGAACGATACAAAAATTCATTCTACTAATGTTCGTGTTTTAGATCAATTTCCCTTCAAATACGATTTTTTTCCCGCACGGAACGATCTGAATTGACCCATTTTCCTTTTTTTCCATAAAAATAGGCTCTTCCATTCGCCTTACAGGCAGATATCCTTCTTCTTTCATTTGCTGAAGCACCGCATCAATCGTTTGCTGCTCTGTCACTTCAAACTTTTTCTTCTTCGGCTTTGCCATTATTCTTTAATTCTCCTCTTCTTTACCGCTTTGACCCAGAAGCCGCCGTGGATTGTTTTTGGTTCGTACGCAATAATAAAGGCTTTTGAATCAAGTGTTTTAATCGTATCATATAGCTGGAGTTCATATTTTCTCGGCGTCAGGATCTGAAGGGCTGTGCGGTCGCCTTCAAGCCCGCCTGCCACCCAATTTGTCACGCCGTAGCCTTTTTCACGGAGCTGCTTCGGAAGATCAAGATCGAGCTCCTTCGTAATCACATTGACCATAATATAGCCAAGCGCCAATTTTTCTTCTATTTTCATGCCGACAATTACGCCTAGACCGTAACCGAGCGCATACGCGATCACATTTTGAATCTGGTCTAAGTTATCGAGCACCAGACTCAGCCCTGTCACATAAACCAGTATTTCAATCGTACTGATGCCGGCCGCTAAATAACGCTGTCCTTTCAGCGTTAAAATCATTCTTATCGTAAAAAATGACACATAGACAATATTAATAATGAGAATTATGAGAACCATGGCTATCCCATTTGATAAGATGGTTTGCATCATTTTATTCATCCCCCTACTCTTCAGCTTGCACAAAGCATTCATATTCTACTAGAGAAATGAGCCGTTTACAATCAGCTTCGCCCGTAAGTTTAAGCAAAATATTTCGACATGCTTTTATGAGTTGAACAGTAGTAGTTTACCCTCTTTCTCGCCTTTTCAAAATCAAAACAAAAAAGCCCGCTTTTCAGCAGACTCACCTCTTTATATCTATTGTCAGATCTCTTTTTTCATTTTCTGAAGGGACTTGTATTCTTTCTCAAGCTCACTCAGCGTGTAGTCAGCAAGCTGTTCCCCTCTTCCTTGATAAAATTCCGAGAGCAGTAATTTGGTTTTTAAAAATTGTTTCTTTTGATTAATTGCTCGGCGAAGCACATCAGCCATGTCCATCATCCTCCTTAAACATAAAGGTTTTTCGCTGGACGTTTTCAGCATTTTCCCCATCATACACGGGTTAATCCTACAAATCAACTATGTTTTTTAGATATATTTGTAAAAAGTGTGACATAAAAAAACCGGCTAGGATTAGCCGGTTTTTTCATTAAAGCGGAATCAGCGACGCCGTAAAATATTCCGAAATAAAAGGCCAAGTCACTGCCGTAAACAGCAGCGCTATCGCAACCACTGCAAATACACAATAGATATAATCAATTGGTGCATCTTGTGCCGCCTGGTACACACGCTGTACATACAGCGCGATGATAAAAAAGATGGAAAACAAGATCAGCACCGTAAACAGTACTGTCAGCATTGGGATATTTACGATCGCAAAGATCAGCCAAAGGATTGAAACAGCAATTATCGGTACAAGCAATGAACCCAATACGGCAGCTGCTTCTCTGAACGTCACCTTCTGCTTCATCATATAGCGGGAGACAGCCCATATAGCAAAGACCATTACCGCGAAAAAGATCAGCAAATACACAAGAACAACTAAAAACCCGTCATAGAAAGCATGATGGCGTTCTCCGAAACCGAGCGGCCGATTCCAGCTTGCCTTTAACTGAAACCAATTCCCAATTGAAAAAATGATACTGAATATAAGCATTGAAATCAGACCGTACTTATAATGAGAAAAACCATCCGTTACGACAGTTTTCGCCGGAGATTTTAAAATCGAGAACGCAAATCCGCAATATCTGTTGATGGCTGCCCAAACAGACGCAAGCTTGTCTTTAACAGTTGATTCACCGCGTTCCTGGCGCGGTTTCTGCTTTTGTTTTTGCTTCTGCTTGCTTTGCCGGCTCGCCTTTCTGGACATTCTCGATAGCGGTTCTTCATCTGCATCTATTCTTTCACTCTGGTTAATTTCTTCTTCAAACGTTTCTTTTCTTTCTTCCGTCATGTCAGCAACTCCTATCAAAAAAATACGGCGGAATACCATTCAGCAAGAAAATAAAACACTTATATAAGGTACCGAAGCCTTCCTGAACAGTCAAGTCATTTCCATTTAAGTAAAGCATGGCGGCACATCTACATGACGGTATATCGTATGAAATGGTTTTATCTTTTGCAACAAAAAAACCAGCTGCCTGTGCAGCTGGTTTTTCATTCCTTATTTTAAGAAGATAAAGTACAGGATAAATACGATAAACAGCCCGTACATGATTGGATGAACCTCTTTGGCTTTTCCTTTGCACACCATTGTAATCGGATAGAAAATAAATCCGATGGCAATACCAGTCGCGATGCTGTACGTTAACGGCATCATGATCATGGTAAGGAAAGCAGGAACGGCCACTTCGAACTTATCCCAAGCGATTTTGCCAAGCGGCGCCACCATCAATGCACCAACAATAATAAGCGCCGGCGCTGTTACATTTGACGTAACGACTGATAGGAGCGGAGAGAAAAACGTAGCCAGTAAAAAGAGAATCCCTGTTACAATTGCGGCAAATCCTGAACGGGCACCCGCAGCGACACCTGAGCTTGATTCCACGTAAGAAGTTGTTGTAGACGTACCAAGCACGGCACCGATCACAATAGAAGATGAATCAGCTAAAAGCGCACGGCCCGCACGCGGCAATTTGTTTTCCTTCATTAAACCAGCTTGTGTTGCCACAGCAACAAGTGTACCAGCTGTATCAAAAAATCCGACAAACAAGAATGTTAAAATAACGATCAGCATTTGTACGGAGAAAATATCCGGGAGGTGAATCCACGCTTGTCCGAAAGTCGGCGCAAGGCTTGGCACACTGCCGACAATTTGAGTCGGAACCGGAACCAAACCGAAAATCATGCCGGCAACCGCTGTTAACAGCATCCCGATAAACACGCCTGCGTTCACGCGAAGCACCATTAAAATAACCGTGACAATCACACCGAAAATCGTTAACAGCACAGGACCGCTGTGAATGTTTCCGATCGTGACGAGCGTAGAAGGATTCGCTGTAATGATTCCTGAACCTTGTAATCCAACAAATGTAATAAACAGGCCGATCCCCGCACCGACTGCCAATTTCAGCTCAGGCGGAATGGCGTTGATGATTTTTTCACGAAAACCTGTTAAAGAAAGAGCAACGAAAATAAGACCTGAAATAAAAACACCAGACAAAGCTGCCTGCCATGAAATACCCATACCAAGGACAACAGAAAACGCAAAAAACGCGTTCAGCCCCATACCCGGCGCGATGGCAATCGGATATCTCGCTATTAATCCCATTAAGATACAGCCTGCTGCAGACGCCAGCGCTGTCGCTGTAAAGACTGCACCCTGGTCAATTCTCAGCGCCTCCGGAAAATCTTTCACGCTCTCCAAAGCAAGCGTAATCGGATTGACGAACAAAATATATGCCATAGATAAAAAAGTCGTTAATCCGCCAATGATTTCATTGCGATAGCTGGTGCCCAGCTCATCAAACTGAAAAAACGTTTTCAAGCTATTTGACTCCCTTCACTCTTTGCTATTTATTCTGTCCTGAAAACGCCAAATAAAAAACGCCCCAATACATTTTGGGACGCTTGACTACAGACGGATTTCAGTTTGAATAAATAAACGTGTTTTATTTATATCAAACGAAAGAAATGTTTACGTAGTCAAGCCATTTACGGTAGCTTGGTAGAGACTTGCGAGCCATATTCCCGCGATTATACGAATTCATCTTATTTGATTTCTGTGTCTATTGTACCAACTTCATTTTGAATTGACAATATAAACAACGAACATTACTTATTAAAAAAATTGGTTTATTCGTCTATTGACTAAATTGGCAACAATGATAAAAACCGTATGCATGACTTCATACGGCTTTTCAACTTATGATTATTTTATCTTGAAGGCTGACTCACCTGATGCACTGGTACAGTAAACGAGAATGGCTTTAGTTGAATCAGGTCATTTAAAACGCCTTTATCAATATACAGACCGTATTCATTAAACTCAAAATGCTTTAAAGACAGCTTATCAAGATAAGCGTCATCCAGTTCAAAAGTTGATACCATTTCGGCTGTGTCCATATTCTTCACTTCAGCTTTATTCCATTTCAAATAATAACCTTCTTCATAATAAGCCATTGGATCAGACCATGATTGCATTTTTTTCATATCACCAAGGCCAATCATTTCACCTATATTCACTAAGTCATCTTTTGACATATTTGAAGTATCAACTCCAGTGAAACGGTAATGAACCAATACTTCCCTCCCCTCTTGTTTAATGTTATTGATTTCTATCCCTATGTTTTGATGCTTTGTTTCCGAAAGACGATACGGCATCTCTGCATTTAGAGGGACGATTTCACTGCCCTCAGCCTCAGATCTAATATCTGCAATTAATGTTAGCTTTTTCGCTTTTGGATTGATTGGTGATTCTAACTGTGTTTGTCCTTTTGCTCTTACCGTTCTCTCGTTTACCTTTATGCGATCTCCAAGTTCGATGTTTGATGCTGACATCTCATATGTGTTTCCTAAATCATCTTTAACTTCGTTAATTTCAACCGTATCATGCTTTGCTATGCCTTGATAATCGATTGTAAATTGAAGGACAGATCCAAGTTTCCCGTTTTCCACTTGAATATTGGAAAATTGATAACGATTATGATAAGCCGATATAACTTTTGAGCTTTCTAAATAACCCGCATTCTTTTTGGTAATAGGCAGTTTGAATCTCCAATTTCCCTGTATTTCATTGATATGAGTAATTACAAAGGGCACGGTTTCCCCATTTTTTATTTCAGTACCATTTGTATAAATCCTTAATTGTCCTGCGTATTGCTTGTTATTTAATTTTTTAAGCATTAAGGAATCGTAGTTGATTGAAAAGTTGTCGCTATAACTCGTTTCGTCGACATCATACATGATCTCTTTTTCATCAGAGTGGAAGTTATCAACAGTGAAGTTATAAACAAGCTGTCCGGCATCGTAATAGGAGCTGTTTACAGAAACAGTGATTCCCCTGGAGTCTGCTTTTTCATTTAAAGCTGTGACCAAATTGCTTTTAAACAATGATAGACCAACTTTATCTTGAAAATCCTTATAAATTTGTCCGACAATGGGTATGCTCCCCATCGCTTTGTTTACAGAGGGAAGAAAAAGACCAGATGATAAATACAATATACATACCACAGCAGCAATAGCCATTCCATTTGTAATAGTTCGTGCCCATTTAAAACGGCGCCTTGTGTTACTTTCATTTTCAGCACGAACGACAGCTTGATGTATTGCCTTTTTGAGTGCTTTCTTTGGCACTGCTATGTCATCATACATCTGCTTCATTTGGTGTTTGTCCATTTGTTTTGATCCTCCTTTTCCAGCTCCTGTTTCAATGCTTTTCTCGCTCTATGTAAATGGGTTTTAATTGTGCCTTCTGCCATTCCTGTTTGTTCAGCTATCATTGATATTGAATAATCTTGAAAATAATAGAGCTGAATCGTGAGCTGAACATGTTCATCAAGTAAATCAATCGCATTTCGCAAGTCTATGTATTCCTCAATATTTGCTTGATTAGTTCCAGCATCATGATGTTTCTCAAACGGAACCAAATCTCCTTTCTTTTTATTCATGGCAAAAATGGTATGAATCAATATTCGAGTAAGCCACGTTAAAAAATACTTTGGCTCTTTTAGTTTTTCTATACTGATAAAAGCTTTATAAGCTGTTTCCTGTACAGCATCAAGTGCATCTTCTTTATTTCTTAAATAGAGATAAGCTGTTTTATATAAAGTCTCCTGATGTGCCAGCATAAGCTTTTCAAAGGCCCGAGCATTTCCTTTTCTCGCCTTTGTAATCAATCTTTCTTCCTTCACCTTATCCACCTCCTATGTTGTTAGATACGAAAACTGTCGAAACGGTTTCAAAAAGTTAACAAAAAAAACGCCCCTTTTGAAAGGGACGTTTTTCCTTTGTTATTTACTTATTCCCACTCAATCGTCGCAGGCGGCTTACTTGTAATATCGTACACCACGCGGTTAATGTGCTTCACTTCGTTTACGATACGTGTCGAAATGACTTCAAGCACATCCCACGGGATACGCGCCCAGTCAGATGTCATGCCGTCGATTGATGTAACGGCGCGGATTCCGATTGTGTAATCATATGTTCTTGCGTCACCCATAACACCAACGCTGCGGATGTCAGGAAGAACAGTGAAGTATTGCCAGATATCACGCTCTAACCCGTGATTTGCAACTTCTTCACGCAAGATTGCATCTGATTCACGAACGATTTCCAGTTTTTCTTCTGTTACTTCGCCAAGAACACGGATTCCGAGGCCCGGTCCTGGGAACGGCTGACGCCATACGATTTCATCCGGAATGCCGAGCTCTGTGCCAAGCGCGCGCACTTCGTCTTTGAAGAGCGTGTTTAACGGCTCGATCAGCTCAAACTGCATGTCTTCAGGAAGTCCGCCGACATTGTGGTGAGATTTGATCGTTTGCGCCGTTGCTGTACCGCTCTCGATGATATCTGTGTAAAGCGTACCTTGTGCAAGGTAGTCGATGCCTTTGAGCTTGTCCGCTTCATCATCAAACACGTAAATGAATTCATTACCGATGATTTTGCGTTTTTGTTCAGGATCAGAAACGCCTTTTAGTTTGTTTAAGAATCGATCTTTTGCGTCTACTTTAATCACATTCATGTTAAAGCCTTCGCTGAATGTTTTCATAACACCCTCAGCTTCGCCTTTACGGAGAAGACCATGGTCTACAAAGATACAAGTCAGCTGGTCGCCGATCGCTTTATGAATCAAAACAGCAACAACAGAGGAATCAACGCCGCCGCTTAGCGCGCAAAGAACCTGTTTGTCTCCGACCGTTTCACGGATTTTTTGCATTTCGATTTCGATAAAGTTCTCCATTGACCATTCGCCTTCGCATTCGCAAACACCGAATACAAAGTTTTTCAGAAGATCATTGCCGTATTCAGAGTGGCGCACTTCCGGGTGGAACTGAACGCCGTACCATTTTTTGTCCGCTTTGCTCATTGCTGAGTTCGGGCAGTGATGGCTTGTCGCGTCAACAGTGAAGCCTTCAGGAACTTCTACAACCAAATCACCGTGGCTCATCCAAACCACTTGTTCATTTGGAAGATCTTTGAACAAATCAGGTGTGCCTTCGATGCGGATGTTTGCTTTCCCGTATTCACGCTGGCTTGCTGCTTCAACTTTACCGCCAAGGTAATGAGTCATCAGCTGCATGCCGTAGCAAATTCCCAAAACAGGAATATCAAGCTCGAAGATTTTCTCGTCACAGCGGAAAGAGTTTTCATCATACACACTGTTTGGACCGCCGGATAAAATAATTCCTTTTGGATTCATTTTTTTAATTTCTTCAGCCGTCAATGTATGTGGATGCAGCTCGCTGTAAACACCGAATTCACGGATACGGCGTGTAATCAGCTGGTTATACTGACTGCCGAAATCAAGGACAAGAATCATTTCATTCACTAACTTTGTCATGGTTGTCACCTAATCTCCTCTAAGTTTTTTGACACAGAAAAAAACGAGGACAGATATGAAGCTCGCTCCGCCCTCTTGGCAAGGCCGTTTGCCGGAGTCAGGCCAACTCGCTCCCAGACTCCGATAATATTCACTAATTCTAACAACACGTTGATAAGCGGTCAAGACCATCTTCTTTTAATTAAATTTTCCCATAACTCTCTGGAATCATTCCAAAGCACTGAAGAATCTTCATTTCTGTAAAGCGCCCTTTCATAGCTTAATGTCAGCTTTGACATGTCTTCTATGTCGTATTTTTCATCAATTCGTTTTGCATAATCACGCAGCGTTTCACTGCCTCGTTTCGGCAGCCCTTTTCTCTTCAGTTGTTTCAGAAGCGCGTCATATGCCTCAAAAAACGCGTGCTGATCGCTGCGCCGCTTCAATTTCCTCACGGCGAAAACAGGAATCCATAACGAGCGGAAAACATACAGCAATACAGCTGCCACCAGGAGGACTGCAAGAACCGCAAGCGCTGCATACAAGCCCGCACCTGCATTAGTATGTGAAGCGGACGGCTTTTTAGAAACAGCTGGCTCCCGTTTTTCCTTTTGTTTTTCTTCTTTTTGCGGCTGTTTTTTCTCTTCTTTCTGTTTCTCTTTTGCTTTCTTCGGCGAGCTGCTGTTATCGCTGCCGGAGTCCTTTGTGTCAGAAGAAGTAAATTGAGCCGGATTTGTAAACCCTTTAGTCGGCTCAAATGTAACCCAGCCCTGTTCCGGGAAATACACCTCTACCCAGGAATGGGCATTGTTATTTGTCACTTCGTAAATGCTGCCATTTTTGTTCCCTGCTTCTTTGTATTCGCCGGACGTATAACCCTTTACCCAGCGGGCCGGAATGCCGGCCGAGCGCAAGAGCACCACCATGGCGGAAGAAAAGTTATCACAATAACCCATTTTCGTTTCAAAGAGAAATTGATCGACATAATCTTCATCATTCTTCGGAATGGTCACGTTTTCTGTTTCATATGTGAACGCATTTGACCCTAAATAGTCCTCAACCGCTTTCACCTTATCAAACATATTGTCGTGATCCTGAGTCAGTTTGATCGCAAGGGTTCTCACCCGCTCTGGCAGTGAATCTGGAAGCTGCATGTAGCGATCGCTGAATGTGTATTCCTCACTGTTTTTTCTCACTTTTACCTTTCTCAGTTCATCCAGCTTATAGACCGGGGAATTGTACGTTACAGTATAATTTCCCATATTTCTGATTTCACCGGCTTGTTCACTGATCGGAGAAATTTGCTCCGTGTTGCCGTTCATTTCAAGTGAGACAGCCTGCTTTGGCTGAATGGTTTCCGCACCAATCGGATACATCAGATGATTATACCCGTAGTGCTTATCGACTTTTACACGGACGGTGCGGCGCTCTGTCGCAACCTTATGGTCAAACCACAGATTTTCAACTTTTCCATTGCTAAGCTGATACGACATGCCTGTGTCTGTTTCAATCCAGCCTTTTCCGGTATACGTGTCCTTCGTTTCCACACGGAAATACGTACGCTCTTTTCCCTGCCATGTAAAAACAGGTGTAGCATCCTGCTGGAACGGGCCGCCGAGTGATTCATCATGATTCCCGTATCCGATTTTGCTTTCCCCTGCAGACACGCGGTCTTGATGAGTGATTTTTTTAAGAAAAGGCACCGGATCAGGCCAGGCCGGCTCTGATTTTGGAGCGGCGAGTCCGAATCCCGTTGCAGCCAAAACCAATACAGATAAAGGAAGAAACCATTTCAGGACAGATGTTTTTGGCAGTGTGATTCTTTCCATCAGCTTAATGCGTTCCAAGTATAAAAGGCCCAGCATAAAGAAGCCGATCAGCACGATACGGATGACGGCAAAAGTGGCATCATATGGCGTAAAGGTATCAAGAATCGTAATATACGCTACTGTCATCAAAAAGAAAAACAAAATTCTTCTCTGGTAAATCACCCAATAATGCAGGAGATAGACCAGCAGCCACAGCAGCACAAAAAACAGCAGGGTCCGAAATGAAGGGATCATGTCATTCCATTGCCCAGATTGAATCAACGTGATATTCAGATAGACATCCTGCAAAAAAGAGCTGACCCAGCTCAAGTCGAATATAGATCCTTGATAAAACAGGATGTGTATCGAGATCAATGTAAATATGACACAAAAAGGAACGGTGACAAACCACCTCATCCTGAAAAAAGTCAGCAGAAACGTCAAACCGATAAAGACACTAAAAAAGCCTGTATGTTTCGTTTCAGTAAAACTGTCAAGCGGCCTGAGCCACTCCCACAGCAATAAAAAAGCCAGAAAATAAAATAACAGCAAGCTCAAACGGCTTCCCTTGTGATCATCGTGCGGCATGTGAACCAGTCACCTCTCTTTCTAAACAACACGCGAAACTCGCCCGCCCCTCATGACCCGAACTCTGATTTGGCGTTTCATCATGCGTTCAATCATGGCATTTTCAGCTTGAGAGAGCTCAGCATCTTTCTCTTTTGCCAGTATCACCGTAACCCGGCCGCCTCCTATTTCTGCGAGGTGCAGCATATCTTCCGTTAACTGTCCCGTGACAACAACTTGATCAGCTTGGCGAACAGATGGCTTTCCCAGCTCTTCCCGTGCATATCGGCTTATCGGGTCTGCCGCATCACAATGAGCGATGGCTAAATGCCGAAGCATGTGCTTAAAATGCTGATCCCCTTCCTGAATAGGGAAAATGTTTTTTTCCTTCCCGATG
The DNA here is from genome assembly GCF_038007545.1 of Bacillus sp. FSL K6-6540. Taxonomy (NCBI): domain Bacteria; kingdom Bacillati; phylum Bacillota; class Bacilli; order Caryophanales; family Bacillaceae; genus Bacillus; species Bacillus sp. FSL K6-6540. The sequence continues at coordinate 1,513,784 of NZ_JBBOXH010000002.1, read as the reverse complement.
GAAGCCAGGCCAGCGCCCGCGCCGTTTTTTAAAACAGAATAAAGAATCGAAGCTGTCACTGAAACGACCTCTTCGAATGCGTCAGAGGAAAAACGGTCCATCAGCAGAAACAGATTTTTGCTGCGAGAAGGCTCAAATTCCTTCGTCATCAGCTGGCTCCGCCGTGCAGAAGTCTTCCAATCTAACGCAGCAAACCGGTCTCCCGGCTGATAATTCCGCACACTTGCTGCGACTGAGGAATGGTGCTCATGAATTGGAGAAGAACCGCTTACACCGTCTTCCTGATGCCTCTCATTCACCTGATAGGAAAAACGCTGATAGAATGGATAAACAAACAGGGTATCATCCAGCTCAAAAAATGCAGTTTTTTCAATCAAGCCAAGAACATCCCCGGTTCGCACCCTGACAGAATGAAAGTGATGCTCTCCGCGCGGTACCCGAGCTAATTCATACGACATCGTTATGCTCCGTTTAAACCAAGGAAAAACGAGCCGTTTGGCCGCGGCTCCGTCTCGATTTAATGACTCGATACCTTCTGGCAGGCAATCTTCAATCACCATATACATCAGGGGAAATGGCAGCTTTCTTCTCAGCGTAACCGTTACGCCCAGCCTGTCCCCCGCATGCAATTGTGTTTTATCCATTTGCCTTGAAGCCTGAAAAGAACGGAGCGGATACAAGGCCAACAGCCCGGCATACAAGACAAAAGGGAGAAACGCGTAAAACAAAAACCAGCTGACAAAGCCGCCCTGAAACATCGCATAAGAAAAAACAGCAGCCGTCAATAAAGTTAATATAATCAGCTTCCAACCATATACGAGCCATTGCCATTTCTTATTCATCAGCGGACCGACGACCTTTGAACCGGCACCTTCACAGCTGACATGATCTCCCTTACGATCGCTTCTGCCTGAATCCCTTCAAATTTTGCCTCAGGATGAAGCATCATCCGGTGCGGCAGCGTGAAAGGAGCTAAATATTGAATATCATCCGGTATGACATAGTCGCGATGATGCAGCAGCGCGTATGCCTGTGCCGCTTTCATGAGGGCGATTGAGCCGCGCGGACTGACGCCTAATTGAACAGAAGGATGCTGTCTCGTTTTCTGCACAATTTCAACGATATATTCCTTAATGCTGTCATCAGCACGGACATTTTGCACTTCCCGCTGTAAACGGATGAAGTCTTCTTTTGCAATAACCGGCTCAAGCGTCTCAATCGGATGGCTTTTTTCCTGAAGAGATAAGACGTCAAGCTCTTCATTAAAGGACGGATAACCCATCCGAAGTTTGAATAAAAAACGGTCAAGCTGAGCTTCCGGCAAAGGATAGGTCCCTTCATATTCGACCGGGTTTTGCGTTGCCATCACAAAAAAAGGAGCGGCAAGCTGCATCGTATGGCCATCTACCGTGACGCTTCCCTCTTCCATCGCTTCGAGCAAAGCCGACTGTGTCTTCGGAGAGGTACGGTTGATTTCATCGGCCAGCACGATATTTCCCATAATTGGGCCGGGACGATATTCAAATTCCATCGTTTTCGCATTATAGATAGATACCCCTGTTACATCAGATGGCAGCAAATCCGGAGTGAATTGGATTCTTTTGAAATCAGCGCCGATTGACTTTGCCAGCGCGCGGACCATCATCGTTTTTCCGACTCCGGGTACATCCTCAAGCAGTACATGCCCTTTGGCAAGAAGGGCTGCTAAGCTGAGTATGGCGATGTCTCGTTTTCCAACCATTACTCTATTAATATGTTCAACTGCTTTCCCCAGCAAAGGATGCAGGTCTTCTTGATATGCCATTCTTTTCCTCCTAATCATCTACAAAATTCATCATAATGTAACCTAACTTTACCACAAAAAGCAATCTGTATAAAAAAACGATTCTAGCAAATTGTTTCCAATAAAGCTGGCCAAAACACACAAAAAAGCTTCCTGTGGCAGGAAGCTCAATTATTTGTGTTCTAAAGGCTCCATATGAACATGCGAATAATCAATCGCATGCTCCTCCTTCATTCTCCGCTCAATTTCATTGGCTATATCGTGGCTTTCCGTAATATTTAAATCTGCCGATACCTCAACCACCACATCAACATGAACCGTACTGCCCAAGTATCTTGCTTTTATGTCTTTTAAACGGCTCACACCGGAGATTTTTTCGATTGTCTGTTTATAAGCGGAAATGTCCTTTATGTCGAATCCATCTGTCAAAGAGTGAGATGACTCTTTAAAGATATCCCATGCGGTCTTGCAAATAAGCAGACCGATCACAAACGCAGTGACCGTATCAATCCAAGCAAGATGGAATTGAGCAGCTACAATGCCGATAAATGTGCCGATACTGACGAATGCGTCTGATTTATTATCAGCAGCCGCAGCAAGGAGCGCCTGGCTCTTCACCTTTTTGGCCAGCCTTTTATTGTACCGGTAAACGATCAGCATCAGGACTGCCCCGCCCGCTGCCGTCCAAGCCGCAATCATATCCGGTGTCTCTTGTTTAGCAGAAAAAATAGATTCTCCGGCGCTGAACAGCACTTGCAGGCCGACAACCATCATAATAAACGATGCGATAAGCGATGCAATCGTTTCCGCTCGAAAGTGGCCGTATGGATGATCTTCGTCAGGAGGCTTTTGAGAGATGCGCAGGCCAATCAGCACAGCAACAGAAGCAATAATGTCAGTTGTGTTATTTAACCCGTCTGCCGTAAGTGCTTCCGAGTGAAAAAGATAACCGATGATCAGTTTAATTGCGGAAAGAACTAGATACGCGGCAATGCTGACCAGCGCTCCGGATTCTCCCTTTTTCAGTTCATCATATCTCTCCATACAAAACCTCCTCCCCGCTCACATTTTCCTATTATTATCTTACAAAGCTGATCCGCAGTGGGTCTACAGAAACATGATTCACCCGCCACAGAAAAATAGTGACGATGGAACACTTTTTCTCTCATCCAATTTATTTGCTCCGCCAAAAAGCCCATCAGATCCAATGACACCAGCGCTTCTCGCATTCTATCGAATTGTAAATAGTATACAAAATCACACAGCAAATAAAAAACGAAACATTTTTTCCACACATTCGCTGAAAGCGCAAACAAAACACTACAAATTTGAAATAAGCTGGTATATTTTCTTACACGAATTTTCGACAAACTGTATATTTATGATAGAGTTTCAATTATCATAATATTCAGTAATGATTGCATTTTAAAAGGAGGTAACTTATGAACCAATCTCAATCAGGATTAAAAAAGGAATTAAAGACCCGCCATATGACAATGATTTCGATTGCCGGTGTAATCGGAGCCGGCCTATTTGTAGGCAGCGGTTCAGTGATTCACTCGACCGGTCCGGGTGCCGTTGTTTCTTACGCGTTAGCCGGATTATTGGTGATTTTTATTATGAGAATGCTCGGTGAGATGTCTGCCGTAAACCCGACGAGCGGATCGTTTTCTCAATACGCTCACGACGCCATCGGACCGTGGGCAGGATTTACAATCGGCTGGCTGTACTGGTTTTTCTGGGTGATCGTCATCGCGATCGAAGCCATTGCCGGTGCTGGCATTATTCAATACTGGTTCCATGATATTCCGCTGTGGCTGACAAGTTTGATCTTGACCATTGTGCTCACCCTGACAAACGTCTACTCCGTTAAGTCTTTCGGTGAGTTTGAATATTGGTTCTCCCTCATTAAAGTTGTGACTATCATTGCTTTTCTAATCGTTGGTTTTGCCTTTATTTTTGGCTTTGCACCGGGCAGTGAGCCAGTCGGTTTTTCGAATCTTACAGGCAAAGGCGGATTTTTCCCGGAGGGCATCAGCTCCGTATTGCTCGGCATTGTCGTTGTCATCTTCTCTTTTATGGGAACTGAAATCGTTGCCATTGCAGCAGGGGAAACATCCAACCCGATCGAATCTGTGACAAAAGCCACCAGATCCGTTGTATGGCGCATCATCGTCTTTTACGTGGGCTCAATCGCCATTGTCGTAGCGCTGTTGCCATGGAATTCAGCAAATATTTTAGAAAGCCCTTTCGTCGCTGTACTTGAGCATATAGGAGTGCCCGCAGCCGCACAGATTATGAACTTTATCGTCCTCACAGCCGTACTCTCTTGCCTGAATTCAGGTTTGTACACCACATCCAGAATGCTGTATTCTCTTGCAGAAAGAAACGAAGCGCCGCGCCGTTTTATGAAATTGAGCAAAAAAGGCGTTCCCGTACAAGCCATTGTGGCCGGGACATTTTTCTCTTATATCGCGGTCGTAATGAACTATTTTTCACCGGATACCGTCTTTTTATTCTTAGTCAACTCATCAGGCGCAATCGCTTTACTCGTCTATCTTGTCATCGCTGTTTCCCAGCTGAAAATGCGGAAAAAACTCGAAAAAACAAACCCAGAAGCATTGAAGATCAAAATGTGGCTCTTCCCTTTCCTAACCTACTTGACCATCATCGCCATTTGCGGAATTTTAGTGTCCATGGCGTTTATTGATTCCATGAGAGACGAGCTGCTGCTTACAGGCGTCATCACGGGAATCGTTCTGATTTCTTACCTTGTGTTCAGAAAACGCAAGGTGAGCGAGAAAGCGGCTGCCAACCCAGTCACACAGCAGCAGCCCGATATCCTGCCTTAATGCTGATCAAATCCTAAACGGCCAGCCGTTTAGGATTTTGTTATTTTCTTTCTCGGGCAGTCTGCAGCACGAAGATTTTTTGTAACCATCACGTCCTTATTGTCATTAACTATAATACCAATTTGGAAAATTTAGATAAGGACAGATGAAAATGACACTTGAAAAATTTGTGGATGCTCTCCCAATCCCAGATACACTAAAGCCAGTACAGCAATCAAAAGAAAAAACATACTACGAAGTCACCATGGAGGAATGCACCCATCAGCTCCATCGCGATCTCCCTCCAACCCGCCTGTGGGGCTACAACGGCTTATTTCCGGGGCCGACCATTGAGGTTAAAAGAAATGAAAACGTATATGTAAAATGGATGAATAACCTACCTTCCACGCATTTCCTTCCGATTGATCACACCATTCATCACAGTGACAGCCAGCATGAAGAGCCTGAGGTAAAGACAGTTGTTCATTTACACGGCGGCGTCACGCCAGATGATAGTGACGGGTATCCGGAGGCTTGGTTTTCCAAAGACTTTGAACAAACAGGACCTTATTTCAAAAGAGAGGTTTATCATTATCCAAACCAGCAGCGCGGGGCTATATTGTGGTATCACGATCACGCCATGGCGCTCACCAGGCTAAATGTCTATGCCGGACTTGTCGGTGCTTATATCATTCATGACCCAAAGGAAAAACGCTTAAAACTGCCTTCAGACGAATACGATGTGCCGCTTCTTATCACAGACCGCACGATCAATGAGGATGGTTCTTTGTTTTATCCGAGCGCACCGGAAAACCCTTCTCCGTCACTGCCTAATCCTTCAATCGTTCCGGCTTTTTGCGGAGAAACCATACTCGTCAACGGGAAGGTATGGCCATACTTGGAGGTCGAGCCAAGGAAATACCGATTCCGTGTCATCAACGCCTCCAATACAAGAACCTATAACCTGTCACTCGATAATGGCGGAGAGTTTATTCAGATTGGTTCAGATGGAGGGCTCCTGCCGCGATCTGTTAAACTGAATTCTTTCAGCCTTGCGCCTGCTGAACGTTACGATATCATCATTGACTTCACAGCATATGAAGGAGAATCGATCATTTTGGCAAACAGCGCGGGCTGTGGCGGTGACGTCAATCCTGAAACAGATGCTAATATCATGCAATTCAGAGTCACAAAACCATTGGCACAAAAAGACGAAAGCAGAAAGCCGAAGTACCTCGCCTCATACCCTTCGGTACAGCATGAAAGAATACAAAACATCAGAACGCTAAAACTGGCAGGCACCCAGGACGAATACGGCAGACCCGTCCTTCTGCTTAATAACAAACGCTGGCACGATCCCGTCACAGAAGCACCAAAAGTCGGCACAACTGAAATATGGTCCATTATCAACCCGACACGCGGAACACATCCGATCCACCTGCATCTAGTCTCCTTCCGTGTATTAGACCGGCGGCCGTTTGATATCGCCCGTTATCAAGAAAGCGGGGAATTGTCCTATACCGGTCCGGCTGTCCCGCCGCCGCCAAGTGAAAAGGGCTGGAAAGACACCATTCAAGCGCATGCAGGTGAAGTCCTGAGAATCGCGGCGACATTCGGTCCGTACAGCGGACGATACGTATGGCATTGCCATATTCTAGAGCATGAAGACTATGACATGATGAGACCGATGGATATAACAGATCCCCATAAATAACCAGACAAACTTGCCTCTAGCAGGCAAGTTTTTTCTTTATGGAACCTTTGGCCCTATTTATCGTATTACGTAAAAACAGCAAAAGGAGCTGCTTTTTATGCTGACACACGACCTACATGAAAAAATAAAGCAATACATTTCCATTTATGCTGAATTAAAATCAAAATTAAAATGGAAAGTTTCACACGATCAGATATTAATGCTCATTTCTTCTGCATATATTGTGAATAAAAGAGAGTTTGATTTTCAGCGCTTTTATGATTTGAGCAGCTATATCAAATCAAACATCGGCAGCTTCTCAACACTCAATTCACACCACCGCTTTACTGTTGCATCTATTCTGGACATTCATTTTCAGCATAAGGCAAAACAAACATTTCATACTTTCATCGATGTATACAATGAAATGGTGAAGCTAGGATATAAGCGGGATATGTTCACATACCTTTCCGCTCTGATCTTGCTCACCGGCAAATCTGAAACGACAAACCAAAAAGAACAGATGAACATGGGGCTAGCAGTTTATCAGCAGATGAAGAAAAATCATTATTTCCTCACTTCAACTCAGAATGTTCCGCTTGCCATACTGCTTGGAGAAAACGAAAAAGGTTTGCAGGCGCTACAGAAGGCGGAAACATGCTATCAGCTGCTGGCAGCCAACGGCTTTAAAAAAGGACAGTACTTACATCAGGTCAGCCATATTCTGGCCTTGCAAAGTGAAAAAGAGCCCGAAATGCTTGTTTCCGCTTGCAAACAGATATATCAATCGATCACTGAATCTGTCAAAAAACCAAAGGATTATCATTATCCAGACCTTGCTCTCCTCACATTTCTGGAAGAGCCAGATATCAAAACGGTTTTGTGCATCACTGACGAATTAAACCAGGAAAAAGCTTTTAAATGGCAAAAGGAAATGAATTTTAAAATTGCTGTCAGCCTCTATCTCAGTGAGCATATGGAGAAAAATCTGCTGATGGAATCAGGACTATACACCGCTATCGAAACAGCCATTCAAGCGCAGCAGGCAGCCGCGACAGCTGTCATCATCAGCTCAACAGCAGCCAGCCATACTCATGATGGAAACTAAAGGAGGAGAAACATGCCATACATCACATTAGAAGATCAGACACGCCTTTACTATGAAACACACGGGAGAGGGACGCCGATCCTGTTTATACATGGGGTGCTGATGAGCGGACAATTTTTCCACAAACAATTTTCGGCACTTTCTGCCAATTATCAATGTATTCGTCTTGATCTTAGAGGACACGGCGAATCTGACAAAGTGCTTCACGGCCACACCATTTCCCAATATGCACGTGACATAAGGGAATTTCTAAATGCAATGGAGCTTGACCATGTCGTTCTTGCCGGCTGGTCAATGGGCGCTTTTGTCGTATGGGATTATCTCAATCAATTTGAGAATGATAATATTCAAGCCGCTGTGATCATCGATCAATCCGCTTCCGACTATCAATGGGAGGGCTGGGAACACGGTCCATTTGATTTTGACGGCTTAAAAACAGCGATGCACGCCATTCAAACTGACCCGCTGCCTTTCTACGAAAGCTTCATCCAAAATATGTTCGCAGAACCGCCTGCCGAGACCGAAACAGAATGGATGCTGGCAGAAATCCTCAAACAGCCGGCTGCCATTTCTAGCACGATTTTATTTAACCAAACGGCCGCTGATTACCGGGGCACCCTCCAAAACATCAATGTGCCGACATTGCTGTGCTTCGGGGAAGACAAGAAATTTTTCTCTACAGCAGCTGGGGAACACTTGCGGAGCAATATTCCAAACGCGACACTCGTTACCTTTCCTAAAAGCAGCCATTGCCCGTTTTTAGAAGAGCCAGATGCTTTTAACAGCACACTCCTCTCCTTTTTAGATGGGGTTATTGGAAAGTCATAAAGAAAAAGGAATTAGGAGATTAGGGAAAAGTATGAGACAATAAGAAATGTGCAGTAAAATACATGAGGGAAGAAGTGACTTTATGTCTTACTATAACAAACGAAATCAAGAACCGCTGCCAAAAGAAGATGTGAGTACTTGGGAATGCACAAAAGAAGACTGTAATGGCTGGACCCGAAAAAACTTCGCCAGCAGTGATACGCCATTGTGCCCTTTGTGCGGAAGTAAAATGGTCGACGGCATCCGTTCATTAGTGAATCTCCAAAACAACAGCCAAACGAAAACAAGCTAGTTCTTCCCTATAACAAATGCAGTCTCCTGCAAGCAAACAAACTCCGAACGGAGACAAAATTCTATATTTCAGAATAAAAACCTCTCATTGCAAGAGGCCAAATACGAAGAAAGAAGCCCAAAACTGTAAACGTTTAGGGCTTTTTTGTCTGTTTTAATGGTATAATATGGATATAAGAGGAGTGATAACGTGATCTCAAACCAGCAGCAAAAAGACTTGAAAAAAAGAGCTGCGTTCAAAAAGCTGAATGTTGCAATGAACTCATATGTTGAACTTCTGTTTTTGTCGGTACCTCTGATTCATATCTTTAAATGGCTCGGATCATTAGCTCTGCACCTCATCCATTAAAAAAGCCACTCAGCTCATGCCGAGTGGTTTTTATTAGTTAATCACAGAAAAGCTGTTGATGATGCCGTTTGGATTTTCCCATACTTTTTTGAAGGTCTTATTTTCAAGGCTATAGGAATAAATCGTCCGCACCTTAGCTTCACGCCCTGTTTCGTCCTTCAGCTTTTTAGCCCCCTTGGCTTCGGCAAGAAAATAAATGTTCTTCCCATCCTTAGAAAACTGAGGCTGTGCGTCAATTAACAGCTTAAATGATTTTTGATTTGAGATGATGCTTTCATATTTTTTCGTATCCGCATTGAGCATTTGAATAGAAGCGGTTTGCTCCGTTCCTTTCTGCGTATATGATGTGAATAAAATACGTTTATCATCATCAGAAACAGCAATATCGCTGATAAATTGGTTCAGGCTTTTCAGCTCATTAAATTTATGTTGACGGCCTTCCGCAAAATGAATCGTTGTCGGTTCAGGATCGATGCCCTTTTCGTTTGCTTCATCTGTTTTCTTGTAGTCTTCTTCTACAGAATAATGAAGCAATGCAAATGAATCGTTTTTTTGGTTATAAAAGAAGCTGCTGACGGTGTTATCCTGATCATTAGCGGCAGGATAAAGATTTTTGTACTTTTTCGTTTTCAGATCAAAAGCGGCGATCCGAAAATTGCTTTCGTCCGATTTTCCTAAGCGGAAATAGATGGTTGAACGGTCCTTTGATAAAAACAAACTGTCTGCACTCTCCGCGCCTTTATAAAGCACCGTCTTTTTATTAGACTTTAGATCCAGTTTAAAAAGCCTCATTTCATTCTGTTCATTATTGCCCGTATAATAGAGCACCTGCTGTTTTTGATCCAAGGCAAATGCCGGATAGCTGGTCAGCTTCTCCTCATGGATCACCTTGTCATTTTCATAATACTTTGTCAGCAGATCCGTATCTGTAATTGAAACCAGCAGCTCATCACCGCTTTCGGTATTGACTGAAACATCAGCAGCCTTCTCATGGCCTTTATCCTTTGCAACATAAAACGCAACTCCAGCGGCAGCTGCCGCTATTATCACTGCTAATAATAATATGATTCTTTTTTTCATCTTTTATCTCCACCAATAGAAAAAGCAAGAATGTGACTTCTTGCTTTCCAGATTATATATGTACATTAATAGCTGTAATGCCCCGCTACTTTACCTTTGCTTAATGGGTATCCAAGCGCTTTAAACGCTTTAGGGCTAACATCCAGCACTGCATTAGGCATTCTGCCAACATCATTTTTATAAACCGTAATCACCTTTTTAGGCTTCGCTTTTGCATAAGCTCTGATTTTTGTCCCGTTTCTAGGAACATCAAATCCGATTTTGGTCGCACAATCCCAATGTCCAAGTTTCTTACCTGAAGAGCCTTTTTTCCCGACTCCATTATACCAAGTAATATTTCCGTTCACATGTTTCGCACTGGCATCTGATGAAAAACTAAAAGCTCCCAAAGTACTTCCTACTAAGATAAAAGCGGCTAAAATGACTTTCTTCAACATTTCGTCCCCCTGTTTGTTAACATCTAGGAAGATTATACACGATCAACCAGCTATTTTTTATTTCAATATCCTTACAGTAATGTTACAAAGTCAAAAAAGTTACCTCTGTTAAATTAAACCATGGAAGATTATCCTATTATAATAGCAGTATTAGCGTTATAATTATTGATAGAGTAGTTGTCGCATTCAATATGAACGAACCATTACCGTATTGTTCAAACCAAATTCATAGCTATGTAAACGATTGATACTCTCATATAAAGAAAAAAGAGTGTGCGAGACCCTTTTTTCTTCAAAGTTTCTTTTTTCAAAAAAACGTAGATTATATTATATAAAAATTTCATTTCTTTTTTGGTTTTAAAAATGGCGATTTTGTGAACAGTTCATATTGACCGGTGCGGAATTACTCACATCAAAAGCTATAGGAGTGGTAATCCATGAAGGCAGCAAGATGGCATAACCAAAAGGATATCCGTATTGAACATATCGAAGAGCCAAAAACGGAGCCGGGAAAAGTAAAGATCAAAGTCAAATGGTGCGGCATCTGCGGAAGTGATTTACACGAATATCTGGGCGGCCCGATCTTTATTCCGGTTGACAAACCGCATCCATTAACAAATGAAACGGCACCTGTCACAATGGGGCATGAATTCTCCGGTGAAGTTGTCGAAGTCGGAGAAGGCGTTGAAAATTATAAAGTTGGAGACCGCGTCGTAGTCGAGCCGATTTTTGCTACACACGGCCACCAAGGCGCCTACAACCTTGATGAACAAATGGGATTCCTCGGCTTAGCCGGCGGAGGCGGCGGTTTCTCTGAATACGTCTCTGTAGATGAAGAGCTTTTGTTCAAACTTCCTGATGAATTATCATATGAACAAGGCGCGCTCGTTGAACCTTCTGCAGTTGCTCTATACGCTGTCCGCTCAAGCAAACTCAAAGCAGGCGACAAAGCGGCTGTATTCGGCTGCGGCCCGATCGGACTTCTTGTCATTGAAGCGCTGAAGGCTGCCGGTGCAACTGATATTTACGCTGTTGAGCTTTCTCCTGAACGCCAGCAAAAAGCTGAGGAGCTTGGCGCGATCATCGTTGATCCGTCTAAAACAGACGATGTAGTCGCTGAGATTGCAGAACGTACAGGAGGCGGTGTTGACGTAGCATTCGAAGTCACGGGTGTCCCAGTGGTGTTACGACAAGCCATCCAGTCCACTACAATTGCCGGTGAAACCGTCATCGTCAGCATTTGGGAAAAAGGTGCTGAAATCCATCCGAACGATATCGTAATCAAAGAACGTACAGTAAAAGGAATTATCGGATACCGCGACATCTTCCCGGCTGTATTGTCATTAATGAAAGAAGGCTATTTCTCAGCCGACAAACTCGTAACGAAAAAAATCGTACTAGATGATTTGATCGAGGAAGGCTTCGGGGCTCTTATTAAAGAGAAAAGCCAAGTCAAAATCCTTGTCAGACCTAACTAATTTGAAACCAAAAAGAATCCGCACTCGGGTGCGGATTCTTTTTTTAATTATCCAATCACTTCAGCCCCAGAATCCTTCTTTGCCCCGCCGTGATCATAAGCCCGGAAGTTTTCCTCCAGCTGCTCAAGCGAAAGCCCTTTCGTTTCCGGCAAAAACCTCTTCACAAACAAGACAGAGCAAATTCCTAATCCAACGAAGATAAAGAACGTTGTGGACAGCCCGATGGCTGCCAGCAATATTGGAAACGTGAAACTGACTGCAAAATTCACCATCCACAGACAGAATACCGTAACACCCATTCCCAGTCCGCGAAGGCGAAGCGGGAAAATTTCAGATAGCATCAGCCAAGTCACTGGTGAAATGGCGCCCTGCTGAAAAGCAAGAAATGTGACCGTTAATGACAGGACTACATATGGAAGTGCCGGTGATCCTTCAAGTACAAGTGAGAATATCCCGATTAGCAATAACGCTGTTGTCGTACCGATCAAGCCTGTCATCAGCATCGGCCGGCGCCCCACTCTTCCCAGCAACCAGATTCCGACGAATGTTGCCAATACCGAAATCACGCCATTCGCAATATTTCCGATTAAAGCGGCTTCCGTTTGGAAACCAGAATTTCTTAGAATTTCAGTCCCATAATACATAATCGAATTAACACCTGTAATTTGCTGTACAATCGCAATCCCTAATCCAATAAACACAATACGGCGCACCCATGGGACTGAAAGATCTTTAAACGTTGCTTTATCAAGCTGATCTTCTTTTTTGAAAGCGAATTCAATTTCTTGCAGCTCAGCTGCTGCCCGCTTTTCATCCCTGATTTTTTTCAAAACACGCAAAGCATCTTCTTTTCTCCCTTTCGAAACAAGCCAGCGGGGACTCTCGGGCATTCTGATCATGCCGAAAAACAGGAACACGGCTGGAAGCGACGCAATGACCAGCATGAACCTCCACACATGGGAGTTGTCTCCCATTGTTGTTCCAAGGATTGCATTAAAAACAAAGGCCAAAAGCTGTCCTGATACAATCATCAATTCGTTCTGCGTCACCATCCGTCCCCTGCTTTCCACAGGAGACATCTCTGCTAAATAGGCAGGCACCGTTACGGATGCACCCCCAACCGCAATACCAAGCACAAAACGGGAAATAATCATGACCGTAACATTTGGAGCAAACGTACACCCGATCGTTGAAATGAAAAATATAACAGCGAGGAACAAAATATTTTTGCGGCGGCCGTTAAAATCAGACATCCTGCCGCCAAACACAGCACCCAGCGCGGCTCCAAAAAGAAGTGAACTGGTGACAAGGCCCTCTGTGAAGGCATTGAGATTAAGCTGATCCGGCTCTCCCATATACGGTAAAGCTCCATTGAGCACACCGGTATCATAGCCAAAAAGAAGCCCGCCGAAAGTGGAGACTAAAATAATTGTACGTAAAAATGACATTTGATTGCCTTGTTTATTCATACTGTTTCCCCCAGTCTTTTTCAAAATGCGTATGTCAAAAACTTATTCCAGGGCTGCTGCCTTCCTCACATTTTGTAAGCAGGCTTCAGAAAATAGTTGTTCATGTTTTTATCCAATAACCTCATAACCTTCCCTTCTTCTTAGCATGTCAGTCCCAATGGAAGCGATTTCATTTCTCACTAAAAGAGAAATGGTCATTTCTTTGTGCATAACCTTGTAAATTTGGCATTTAATAGTCACTTGATAGTTCAATTGTAGTGATATGATAGTTATATTTTTGTTACATCTGATATTATCATAATTATAAAAACGCTTTCAGTCAATATAAATTTCTGAAAATTTTTTACTCTATAAAAGGAAAATCACCAATTCAAGGGGAAAATGAACGTTTTTCTTCATGAAAATGTGTGAATCAAGTCAAAAATCCTGTGATTTTTTGTTCATATCGATAAATGAGTAAGTGTTGGTTAACTTCTCCTATTTTTCTCTGTAAAATCAAACATTCGCTCAATTGTTTCAGACTCAGGATAAAAGGAAATAGAGAAGAAAATAAAAGAAGGCTGACTTAAGGGAGGCAACCAAAATGAATGAGGGTTATATCATTGCAGGCCTTTTATTATTGACAGCGGGGATGATTGATTTTTTATGGACCACGTTATGGTTAGAGAGCGGTGCAGGCCCGATCACAAGATGCCTGTCTGCCTGGCTGTGGAAGGGCTGCCGCAGAATCAGCGGTGACCACGCAAAGGTTCTAAGTATGGCTGGTCCTCTGCTGTTATGCCTGACGTTAGTGATATGGATCAGTCTATTTTGGGGCGGGTGGGTTTTGATTTACTCGAGTGACCCTCACTCACTTATGGAAACTCAATCAAAAGAACCTTCTTCCTGGTCAGACCGAATTTATTTTTCCGGCTATGTCATGTTTACATTAGGAAATGGCGACCTCGCTCCGAACGGAGGCCTATGGAAGCTTGTCACGATTATTGAAACAGCTCAAGGACTGCTTACCATCACGTTTTCTGTCACGTATTTGATTTCCGTCTTGAGTGCGGTTAATCAAAAACGCTCCTTTGCCCAAAGTGTATTAAGTCTAGGGCATGACGGAACAGAAATCGTCCATAATGCATGGAATGGCAAAGATTTTCACGACATTGATTTTCTTCTTGTCGCTGCCTCATCAGAACTGGGAAAGCTGACCGCTCAGCATAACGCCTTCCCCATCCTTCATTTTTACCACAGCACGCAGCATCAGGAATCATCCATTATAGCTGTTGCTGTATTGGATGAAGCTCTAACCATTTTCAAATACGGAATTCCTGAACAATATCAGCCGAATCAGCTTCATATCAAAGAAGCGCGCTCAAGTATCAAAAACTATCTGGATACCGTTCATACTGCCTATATCCATCCTGCAGAACAAGCGCCGCCGGAACCAGACATCTCAAAGCTTCAACAATCAGGCATACCGGCTTTATCAAAGCAAACATTTCAAATTGCCGTCAATTCAATAAAGGAACGTCGTCAATTGCTGCTGGGAATTATCCAAGCGGGTGCTCGAAAATGGCCTGTTCAGGAGCAAGCAATAGGTAACGCTTATTCTTCTAAATAAAAAAGTCCCGAGCGCTGATCACTCCGGACTTTTCACTGTATGAGTCTTACACAAGCTTCTGGCCGCAATTCGGACAAAAATTGGCTTCGCCCGTTTTTGTTCCGCAGTTTGGACAGAAATTCGGTTTGCTTCCGCTGCCAGTTGACTGTGGGCCTGATGACTGTGCCTGCTGATTTTGATTCATTTGGTTCATCATCTGATTGGCCATATTCATTCCCATCATCATTCCAGCCATATCCGAAGCCGCTCCGCCTCCGCTCATCTTTCCGGATGCCATTCCATCCGTCATTGATATTTGCTGGTATCTGTTCACATCCCCAACCATACCGTAGGAAGCGTTCTTTGTAATCATATCTTGAACCTCTTGAGGGTAATTAAAGCTCATGATTTGAAAACCAGTGACCGTCATCCCGTCGCTTATTAATTGCATATCTAAGTCCTCTTGAATTCCCTTGGCAATATCAAAAGCGTTTGCTTGAAGATTAAACATATCTTTCCCTTCTCTTGTGATCCACTTCATGAGAAGCTGATCCAGAATAGAAATGATACGGGTTTTAATATCCTCTACAAAATATTGATCTTTCACGCCAGCGATTTTATCAATCAGGCTGATATAGTCCTGCACCTTGAAATTAAATGTGCCGTTTGCGCGAATGGGCATCCCGCCTGGCATTCCCGCTGCCGGAATATTTATCGCCTGTTTTGTTCCCCATCTTACGGTAAATTCCTTCGTATTGACAAACAGCACCTCAGCTCGCATGCCGTTGTTAAAGCCAAACTTAAAGCCCTTTAACGTTGAAAGGAATGGAATAATTTCTGATTCAATATCATAATCGCCATCATCTTGAAAGACTCCTTCAACCCGCCCATTGTTCAAAAAGACAGCATCCTGTCCGGGACGAATGATTAAACGGCTCCCTTTTTTGATTTCACGATTTTTCCATTTATAAAAAATCATATCATCTCTAAATTCTTCCCACTCTACTACATTCGCTAATTGATTTCTGAAAAACGACATTACGCCTCTCCCTTTCTCTATTTCTTACATTTAAAAACTGCCCCGGCTCCCACTGTATGACGTGCCGCCTTTCGTAACACCGCCATCGCTGCCGCTGTCTTTATCTGATGGTTTTCTTTCTCTTGTTACAGTCGTTCTAATATAAGTGTCGTATTGATCAATCACATCAGACGTACGCTGATCCATATATGTATTTCCATTAACCGTTACTTTGCCGCCTGCATGATAAAGCATGATTGAAACCGCAATTCCCCCGACTGCGATGGCAGCAATCAGCTGAAACCACCATGTAAAGAATATGTTGTCGGGGTTTACTCCCGGTTTTATGCCCATATCTTTATAGGAAAGCTGAATATATGTCTCAAAAGCTTCAAAATAATTTTCATTGGATAAATCAGATGAAATCGTATTTCTGATGCTATTGAGCCTGCTGTTGTCCAAATACTGTTCGGCTTTTTTGAAGCCTGCGATAAACACTTCTCTGTTTGTCATATCAATGGTCAGAATGGCTGTACTGCCTTTTCCGTAACGATCATAAAAATCGCCGGTATAGTCTGCAATATCTTCACCGTTTGTGCTTTTGATCGTAATAATGATGAAATCAGTGTCTCTCTTTGCACCCAGCTCTGCCGAGAGAGATTCAAGTTTTCCGATCTCCGCTTTTGACAATAGATGAGCGCGATCGTACACATGCTGCTGCGATTCAGAGGCTCTTGCCGCTTCGATACCCAGTAAAGGCATCATGATGAAAACAGCCAGCACAACAAAGATCGCTTTCCCAAAAAATCCACGCATCAAAATCCGCCTCCCATCATCAATGAGACGAGCTTCAACGCAAGAAATGTCCCGCCTGCTATTCCGCTAAACCATGCCGCCACTTTTCCTCGACTAATCGGCGGCTTTCCAACAACCTTTCCTGTTTGCCCGTTCATCGCAAAGATATGCTCCGCTCTTTCATAATCGTAACTGACCATCCAAACAGGAAGCAAAACGTAAAAGCTGTTCACGTTTTTCGTGTGAATATGTTTGTCCCTCACATTGACTGACGTATATCCGGAAAAAGTAGAATGGATGTATGAATCTATATAACTGCTGATTTTCTCTTTTGCCCTCGGAAAAAGCTCCTCATCGGTATAATTGTACTTTTCCGCAATATAACCGGCCAAATATGCCGTTTGAAAGTCCTTCAGCTCTTCGTATGAATAAGGCTCCAATTTGTCCATTAATTCGTCTTTCATTTTTTCAGAGGCATCGACAGGGATTTTCAAATAATCGAGATTGATATCACGAAACGCTTCAAAGTGCTCTGTTTCCGTGCAAATATAATCCCCTTCTTCATACCGGTGGACCCTGGTACAGTTTGCTCTCACCTGTACTTCACTATTTAAATCAAACATCCAAAACGGAATATACATGCCGGTGATGCTTTTAATGCGATCGGCAGACATGAAACCTCTTGGTGTCAGAAGGCCTTTTTTGCACCACTTTCGAAATGCCTGCTCCGCTTCTTGCTTGCTGATTGTAAATGGAATGACCTTCGCCGGCGCCAAATGTCCTGATAAACGATCGGCAAGTATTGCAGCACCTCCGCAGAAGCTGCACGTCGTTGCTGTCGTTTCAGCTTCCGTGATCAAAACGGCACCGCAGTTTTCACATTGATATTCTTTTGCTTCATCATCAGAAAACCGTGCCGCAATGTTTTCTTTCGGAAGGCTTTCAATATTGTCCTGTCTTCCGCAGCTGCTGCAGGATAACGAGCCGGTTTCACTGTCAAATGCCATATCACTGCCGCAGTTCGGACACTTATAAGATATTATCATTACCGTTCCCTCTCACATCTTATGATAAAATGACGCCGCAGCCGAGAGCTGCGGCCTCCTATGTATTACTTATCGAGCATCATTTTCGCTTTTAACGCCGCAAGTTCATCATCAATCTGGCTTGAACCGCCAGTGTCATACTTTGCAGTCAGATCAGCCATATCATCCTGCGGAGCGCTGTTCAGTTCAGCCATTGCATTGGCCTGATCAAGTGCCTTATTTACTTTGTCCTCCATTCGGCCGAATGCAGACATTGATTGGCTTGTACTTGAAACAGAAGCGCCCAGTTTGTTCATTCTTTCTTGCGTTTTCGCTACTGCCCACTTCGCCTTGATCATATTTTTACGTGCTTCCAGCTCTCCAATGTCAGATACCAATTTGTCATGCATCTTTCTCATCTGTGCGGCATTGGTTGCAGCAATTTGATTCGCCGCCTGCAGCTCAGAAAGCTTTGACTCCAAAGATGTTTTTCTTTCAAGAAATTTTCTCGCATCGCTCTCATTCCCGGCTTGCAGCGCCTTCATTGCATAGCTTTCCATCTTTTCCATATCCGCCTGGCATTCGTGATATTCTCTTTTTGCTCTCTGCTCCTCGGCCATAACAGCTGCTGTTTCTGCCTTAACCTTAGCCAAATCGCTATTCATATTTCTTAAATATTGATCTACCATTTTCTCCGGATTTTCAGCCTTGTCCAATAAAGCATTGATATTCGCAGACATAATATCTTTAAATCTTCCAATTATACTCATTATATCGTTCCTCCTAAAGCTAATTCGGTAACCCTTGTTACATATACTATTTATTATCGTTAAAAGTTTCACTTTTTTAATAAAAAATGACATTCCAAACAAAAAATACACAACTTTTTACCTGAACAAAAATGTAAGCAATAAAAAAAGATGCCCCCAAAAGTCCAAAGACTTTCAAGAAACATCTTCAATGATTTACAAAGAAACTTCGATCTCATCCAAGCTCGGCAGTGCATCAATCGCTCCAATTTTAGTGCACACAAGAGCTCCGACCTTATTGGCAAACGCCACAATCTCACGCAGTTTCACAAAATCTGTTTCTACAGATTGAATCTGATCCGTGTTTGCCAATTGATATAAAGCCGCACCGACAAAAGCATCTCCCGCCCCTGTTGAGTCAATTGATGTCACAGGAATGCTTGGAATGATTTCACGGTCTTTTCCATTGGAAAGAAGCGTTCCGCTTTTCCCAAGTGTCACAGCGACAATGTTGGCTCCGATCTCATGAAGGATCGCAACTCCCTTTTCATGATCCTTCACACCGCTTATAATCTCAAGCTCCTCGTCACTGACTTTCACAAAATCACTTACAGCGATCGCTTTTTTCGCAACACTTACAAACTCTGAGACTCTTCCCCTCCATAAATCTTCACGGTAGTTAGGGTCAAACGAAATAAACTGTCCATTGTCTTTCGCAATCGACATCAGCCGTAAATAGGCTGAGCAAAACGGATCCGATAACAGTGCCGTCGCAGAGCCGAAATGAAGGATTTTCGCTCCGTTTAGTTTTTCCTGGTCAATATCCTCCAGCGTAAACAAAGCGTCCGCGCCTCTATTAAAAACAAAGTCACGCTCTCCATTTTGTTTTAATGAAACAAAAGCAAGCGTTGTAGGCGCTTTCTCATCCATCACCAGCATAGAGGTATCGACATGTACAGCGTCCAATGTTTGCTTCAGAAAATACCCAAACGGATCCTTTCCTACTTTTCCGCTGAAAGCGGCGTCTCCGCCCAGCTTGGCAATCGCTGCTGACACATTCGCCGGTGCACCCCCGGCACTTTTCAGGAATTGGCGCCCTTCCATTAAATCAACGTCAACATCGGTACAAAAGAAATCAATCAACAATTCCCCAATACAAACTACAGAATGACTACGCATATTATCACACTCATTTATAAAGTCTAGATTACAGTCTCAGTATATTACTTTCTGCCATAAATACAACATTGAATATTAAAAATTTTACATATATTTATCTCGCAGACCTTTGCTCCAGCTCAGAGATGATGTGTTTATATCTTTTTTCCGTTAAAGGATAGAAGGCGATAAGAATAATAGAAAGCAAAATGAAAAATCCCGGAATCAAAGCATTCATATTTTTAATCGCATTCAATGACGCAACTGTCTGGTCTGTATTCGCCACATACCCGGCGATTCCTAAATAGATGGCCGAAAATGACCCGGCCAACGCCACACCCAGCTTATTGATAAAGCTCATGCTCGAAATCACCACACCATCCGCGCGAATTCCGGTTTTCCATTCCGCATAATCGACACAATCCGCAACCATTCCCCAAGCAAGCGTATTTAAAGGCGTTGTGAAAAATCCCGAAGCGAAAAGCCAAATGAAAATGAGTGGAATTGAAGAATACGGCGTAAAATGCAGGCCGGCATAAGAAATAAGCGATAGAGCTGCCGTGATGATCATGACTTGTTTTCTGCCCCACTTCTCAGAAAAGAAAGGAATAAACAAATTACTGATCAGCGCTGCCCCGAAAAATAAAACGGTGCCCATAAACACGAACTCTTTATGGTTGACGTTATACGTAAAATAATACACCATCGTGCTGAGCTTAATATTAAACCCGATCGCAAAAGCCAAAAATGATGAAATTAACATAAGCAAGGGTTTATTTCGGAATAAAACGGATAACGTCTTTTTGATCCCTTGTTTTTTTCTCTTTTTAGGCTGAATTCGCTCCCGTACAGTAAAGAAACTAAATAGATTCAAAACGATGCTGACAGCCGCATAGATGAGCGCCGTCATCTGAAATCCAAACGCCTGATCCTCTCCTCCGATAGCAGTTGCAAGCGGTGTCGCACAGGAAATGGATAAAAGAATGCCGATATACACCAAAATCATCCGGGTTGTGGTCAGAACCGTTCGTTCCTCCACCGAATTCGTCATCCGCCCCGTTAAGCTGTTCACCGGGATCGTTTGCATACTAAAGGACATCCCAAGCAGAATATAAGTGACATACGCATATACCATATTTCCGGTCTCACCGAAATGAGGCGTCGTGAAACATAAGAATGTGAATAGCGCAAAAGGAAATGCCACCCACAGCAAATAGGGCCTTGCTTTTCCCCACCTTGTATTCGTTTTATCTAAAATCAATCCCATGATCGGGTCAAAAATAGCATCCAGCACACGCACAACAAGAAACAAAGTTGCGATCACCGCAGGCTGAATGCCGCCGACGTCTGTATAATAGAATAATAAGTATGCGTTTACAAACTGAAAGATAATATTATACGACATATCGCCGAATCCATAGCCGATTCGTTCAAACCAGGACAGTCCGGTACTGGATTTTGACTGATGCTTCACTTTCATTGCCGTTACTTTTTCTGTTTCAATCATCATTTCCCACCCCAAGAATCCGTTTTCATTTCCAGTAAACAAGAGGGAGAATACGAAGATCCTCCCTGTTCACTCAGCGATTTGGATACACCATCACTTTTAAACATTCATTCTTAAATTGAAGCGCCCGCTCCATCGCATCTTGCGTCTGCTCCAGCGAATATTGGTCCGTTACTAGATGCTTCGTGTCCACAATGCCTGAAGCAAGAAATTCGATTCCCTTTGGATACGTATTGGCATAACGGAAGATCCCGTAAATATCAATCTCATTATCCGCAATAAACGGTACGTTGAGCGGAATCTCGTTCTGTGAAGGCAAACCGACAATCGCCAATTTTCCGCCCCGGCGCACAGAAGCCAGTGCGGATTGCAATGCCGCTGGATTCCCTGCTGTTTCCCAAGCAACATCAACGCCTCTATCATTCGTGATCGTTTTAATCTCTTCAAGTGCATCCTGTTCACGTATATTAATAATGTGAGTCGCTCCCATTTTTTTCGCAGCTTCTAACCGCAGCGGCTCTAAGTCGGTGACAATGATTGTGCCTGCCCCAAATGCTTTAGCTGCGGCAACAGCCATTAACCCAACAGGGCCCATCCCCATAATCGCAATCGTTGATCCGGGCTGTAGCTTCGTTCTGGCCGCCGCATGGATGCCGACAGAAAACGGCTCGATCAAAGCAGCATCTTCATAAGAAAGTGAGTCTGGGATTAAAAAAACAAAGTCCTGACGCATTTTAATATATTGGACAAACGCGCCGTCTACCGGCGGTGTAGCCAAAAACTGTACATCCGGGCAAAGATTATAGCGCCCTTCTTTGCACGCTTCACAGCGTCCGCACGTAACACCAGGTTCAACAGCGACGCGGTCACCGACTTTGAATTGATCGACAGCTGATCCGACAGCGGCAATTTCACCCGCGCATTCATGGCCAAGAATAAATGGTTTTTCCACAACGTAGTTGCCGATTCGGCCATTCGTATAGTAATGCAGATCAGATCCGCAAATTCCGACAGCCATCACCTTAATCAACACTTCATCATGATTGATATCAGGCACAGGCAATGTTTCAATTTTGATCTCTCTTGTGTTGTGCATAACAGCCGCTTTCATGTTTTGAGGTACTGTGTGAGTCATTTGGCAAGTTCCTTTCTTTAGAAAATAAAATGTAAGTGCATACATTTTTGTTTTCTCTGTTACTGCCCCCATTTTATCTGCTTTTCAACACGTTCAACAGCCTTTCCTGCTGTATAAAAGGACAGCGGCACTGTACTTTTATTTTTTCATATACAAAAAACGCTGGATTGATAAAATAGTACTAATAGGAGGTGCAGGCTTATGGCTGAACTTGAAAACCGAAAAAAATTTGCACAACTGCTGGCACCTGGCGTCAAAACGCTAAAACTTCATCCTGATTATAAAGTCAGAAGGAAAAAGAACGAAAAAACAGGACAGTCTTACATAGATAAAATCGCACTCCAGCTGGGAGTCTCCCCAAACACGATCAAAAGCTGGATCGGACAGATGGGGGCAAACTACATTCCCGGAAGAATCGACGACGGAAAACTGTTCGGAATGATCTGGATCATTCTCGAAAAGACCGACTTGGATATCGAGTGGTTGACCGACTTGCTGGAAGCCACCACTATCCCAGTCATCAAACCCGCATTGCCTGTATGGGCAGCATCCTGTTTGAAAAAAGCGAAAATACTGCGAAAAGACGGATTATTCGGGGCTCCGAGTGAAGGCGAAATTGAAAATGTAGTAAAACGGCTGTTTCATGACAGACCCGGCCATGAAACGAATGCGCTTACAGAACAGCCTATCACTCATAATTTACCCTCACGCTGGTCCGGACGCTTTATCGGACGCAGCTTTGATATGGAAGCGATACGGCAATGGATGCTTTCTCCGTCACCAGTCTGTTTAATCACCGGCTGGGCTGGTATGGGTAAAACCACAATCGCTCTTGAAGCCGCCTATTCCTGTGTCGACGATACTTCAGATTGGCCCGCATTCAACAGCATCATCTGGGTCAGCGCTGACTGGAAAGGATTGAGCTTTAGCGATTTTTTAAATACGATCGCCTATCAGCTCGGGCGCACAGAACAAATCGATAAATCAATCAATGAAAAACGGTTCGTCGTCCGCAATGCGTTAGCTAATTACACTAGAGAAAAACCGATCCTGCTGATCGTTGACAGCATTGATACTGCAGAACGTGACATTCATGAATTTATCACCAGCCTTCCGCAAGGCGTGAAAGTTCTCCTCACAGCGCGGGAAAACGTAAAGCAAACCTATCGGGAAAGCTTCGGAGAAATGACAGCTATTCAGCTGAGCGGCCTTGACCAAACAGATGCCTTGGATTTTTTTCAGCAAGAAGTGCACCGATGCTTACAAACATGCAACATTCAAAATAAACGGGAAAAGCTGGAGCAGCTGTTACATCTATCATCTGACCTGAAAAACGAATTCATTTCAGCGACTGCCGGAAACCCGAAAGCCATGGCACTCAGCATTGCCTATATGTCAGACGATGACATCCCCGCTCAGCAGCTGATTCATGAGCTTGGAAAAGCAGGCTACTCACTGCTGGAATTGTTTGAATTCCTCTTTGGCCGCACCTGGGATAGATGCAATGAAGATACGCGAAAGCTATGGCAGACGCTTTGCTTTTTCAGCAAGCCGCCTGATGAAAAAAGCCTGGCGGCAGCAGCCGGATTAGACGCCCGCCGTTTTCATTACGCTATGGAACAAATGCGGTCATATGCGCTGATTCAGCCGGAACGAAGCGAAGGAAGGACACAATACTTAGCGCACCAAACCGTTGTCGCTTACGGAGAACGGCACTTGTCCGAACAACACGAATATGAAAAAGAAGCCCGCAATCGCTGGGCTTACTATTATATTGATTATGCTGAAACCCATTTAAAGCGGGAACAGCCAAACTCTATCTATTGGAGCTACCTGCTGGGACGGAATTTAGATCAAATGAAACAAGATTGGCCAAACATCTTAAAGGTCATCCAATGGGCAAGCGACACCGATCAAAAAGAAATCCTAATCGAACTCATCACCCGAATTAGCCATTTTCTAAGCAGAATCAACCTTCCCCTGCGTATCGAATACGGATGCAAAGCCGCCGACGCCGCCCATCAATTAGGCAAACACACACGAGAAGCGTACTTCCGAATCGACACAGCAGGCTGGGCTCTGATGGAAGTCAATGATTTAGACAGGGCCTTACAGCAAATTGAAGCCGGGCTGAGGATTCTGGAACAATCAGACGCTCACGATGCCTATGATCTAAAGATTTGGGGACACGCACTCAAAGCAAGGCTTTTTTTAAAAGACGGGCAACAGGAAAATGCAGAGACCATTTTAAACGAAATCGAAAATCAACCGATTTCCCCTACCATTCAACACAGAGTTCTATTGGTTCGCGGTGACTTAAGCTTTGCGAAAGGTTATCATGTAGAAGCCATTCAATTATACGAAGCGGCAAATGAAATCAGCTCCACGTACGGCGGCGAAAAAACGATAGAAGCCTATTTCAATCTGGGTGTCGCTTACGTGAAATGTGGTCAATTTGAGAAAGCGGAAGAAGCTTTTGAGCAAATGCTCTATGACAAACATAACGCCAATCAGGTTGAACTGATCTACTATCACTACGGAATGGCGCAGCTGTTGTACCGTAAAGGAGAGAAAACGAAAGCGATGGAAGCTAATCAGAAGGCGCTTCGTTTGATTGATTCGTGGGAGCCTGCGATTGGGATTCGGGGAGAGGTGGAACTTTTGGCAAGGGTGACTAAAGAAAACGAGTAGTACGTAGTTCTGTCAGCACTCTCACTCAATAAATAGGAAAGGCCAACTGAAGTTGCAGTTGGCCTTTCGTTTCTTATTAAGGTCTACAAATGTACTGAACCAGGTTTTCCCGTATTTATCCTTTCTCTTATAAAGGAAAGCGTATCATTTGCCAGCTTTTTGCGACAAAGAACAATACCGGAATGACCACAATTGTAGACATATCTTGTGGGTTTCCCCCAGCTTTCCCATAAATAATCTGCATCTTTTAAGTCAATATACTGATCATGTTTAGCAGAAATCAGCAGAATGTTATCTTTATTAACTTTCGGCAAGGCTTGACTAGGATCTGTGATATTCCAATATTTTGTTAAATCTTCATAGGTCACACCATTTTGTTCTAATTCTTCTCTTATGAATCTACCTGGAATCGTGTTCCATATCGAATAAGAAAGGCGGTTGGCATAAAAGATGGAAACCACTACATCAATTTGAGATTCTAGTGTAGCAATTAGATTAGTAACCCATCCCCCTAAGCTTACTCCCACTATGATAACAGGGCCTTTTTTATTTGTTTTTATCCAATGAATTAATGCTCGTAAATCTACAATTGCCTGTCTTGTCGACTCAATTGTACGATCAATATTTGCACTAATCATCAATTCACCACTATACTGTGAATTTTCCGGTTCTCTTTCAAAATGGTACGGAAGAGAATAATAATACATATTCCACCCTAAATCCTTCATTATACGGTTATGAAAGATTTTTTTAATCCTATCGTACGAATCCATACGCCAGCCGTGTACAAAGATGACATTGGGTTGATCTATATCATTTTCATTTAAAAAGACCTCCCCTTTTAAAGTATCATTAACAGGATTCCCAGTTTGAATTAAGGATTCATAACGAAATGTTCCAACCCTATAATTTTTTTTAGATTCATTCAAGTCAATTGAAACATCAGCTATATTTGCACTGTAAAATTCCTCTCTATCATCGATATCGGCTACAATAGCAGCAGAAAAATGTTTATCTTTGCTTCTTTTTCTGTGTAAATCATATAAAGCCAAGCGATCTATCATTTCTGAAAAATGCACTATTAAGTCCTCCTTGGTAATCATAAAAAACTAATATTAGATTTAATAATTGGAATGTCGGTCTCCATAGAGTCGGGATGAATATTATCAAGATGTTGGTGGAAGAACCTAACTACACCGACAGTGAATTTTTGAGAATCAGATTATTCTGCCGTTCTATATCTTTAACATACATCGTCTTAGTAGCTAAAAAGCAGCACAAATAGACATTTTAATAGGATTTCTCTTTAGAAATGTTTTCCTTAGGGAAACGTCTAAGAGTGTTGGTGACACTATTTATTTAGATAACTGGGGCTTTTTTGTCTTATGAGAGGATACCATCTCCTGTCTGCAATAGGGAGAGAAGTAACAGAGGTTTGGACGAATAATTTTTAAATCCTTTTTATAATCATAACAGAAATGCAGTTTACTGAAGTTACAGTAAGCCGTTTGTCAAAGAAGACGTAAACAGGAATCTGAGCCGGTGGAATTTTTTATTTTGGTCAATTGAATAATTCATATCGGGATTATCAAAACTATTGAAAATCGATATAGAACAGTGCTGAAAAAATCAAACTACGAAAGACAGAAAAAAAGAAGCTTCTCACAAGTTCAGTGAACTCATGAGAAGCCTCGAAAATTTATAAATGGATCAATAGGGCATCAAAAATGACGTCCGTTGCCGACAACCCCTTGTAAATCAAGGGTTTTTTGTCGGTATTACATCATACCACCCATACCGCCCATGCCGCCCATATCAGGCATTCCGCCGCCAGTGTTTTCTTCTGGCTTGTCAGCGACAACGGCTTCAGTTGTTAAGAACATTGCAGCTACAGACGCAGCGTTTTGAAGAGCTGAGCGTGTAACTTTCGTTGGGTCAACGATACCTTTTTCGATCATGTTTACCCATTCGCCAGTTGCAGCGTTGAAGCCTACGCCGATTTCTTCGTTTTTGAGGCGCTCAACGATGACAGATCCTTCAAGACCAGCGTTATGTGCGATTTGACGGATTGGCTCTTCAAGCGCGCGAAGCACGATGTTGATACCTGTTTGAGCATCGCCTTCAGCTTCAACTGCAGCGACTTTGTTATATACGTTTACAAGCGCTGTACCACCACCGGATACGATGCCTTCTTCAACAGCTGCGCGAGTTGAGTTCAAGGCGTCTTCGATGCGAAGTTTACGCTCTTTCAGCTCAGTTTCAGTCGCAGCTCCGACTTTGATGACAGCTACGCCGCCAGCAAGTTTCGCAAGACGCTCTTGTAATTTTTCTCTGTCGAATTCAGAAGTTGTTTCTTCTACTTGAGCGCGGATTTGAGTCACGCGGGCAGAAATTTTGTCTGTTTCGCCAGCGCCTTCAACGATTGTTGTGTTTTCTTTAGTAACGACAACTTTAGAAGCGCGTCCCAATTGAGCGATTTGAGTAGATTTCAGGTCAAGGCCAAGATCTTCTGTGATGACTTCTCCGCCAGTAAGGACAGCGATGTCTTCAAGCATTGCTTTACGGCGGTCACCGAAACCAGGAGCTTTAACAGCAACTGCGTTGAATGTGCCGCGAAGTTTGTTCACAACAAGTGTTGCAAGTGCTTCGCCTTCAACATCCTCAGCGATCAGA
The DNA here is from genome assembly GCF_038007545.1 of Bacillus sp. FSL K6-6540. Lineage (NCBI taxonomy): Bacteria > Bacillati > Bacillota > Bacilli > Caryophanales > Bacillaceae > Bacillus > Bacillus sp. FSL K6-6540. The sequence continues at coordinate 1,486,098 of NZ_JBBOXH010000002.1, read as the reverse complement.
AGCAATGGTTTGCCTTGCTGAACAACCTGCTCAAGCACAGGAAGGATTTCTTGAATGTTTGTGATTTTTTTGTCTGTGATTAAGATGTAAGGATTGTCAAGAACCGCTTCCATCTTATCAGAGTCAGTTACCATGTAAGGAGACGCATATCCGCGGTCGAATTGCATACCTTCAACAACTTCAAGCTCAGTTGTGAAGCCTTTAGACTCTTCGATTGTGATAACGCCGTCGTTTCCTACGCGCTCCATTGCTTCAGCGATAAGGCTTCCGACTTCCTCATCAGCAGCAGAGATCGCAGCAACCTGAGCGATAGACTCTTTGCCTTCGATTGGCTTAGAAATTTCTTTTAAGTTTTCGATCGCAACCGCTACAGCTTGTTCCATCCCTTTACGCACGCCTACAGGGTTAGCGCCTGCTGTTACGTTTTTAAGGCCTTCACGGATCATTGCTTGCGCAAGAACTGTTGCAGTTGTTGTACCGTCACCGGCAACGTCGTTTGTTTTGCTGGCTACTTCAGCAACAAGCTTAGCACCCATGTTTTCAAACGCGTCTTCTAGCTCGATTTCTTTAGCGATTGTTACACCGTCATTTGTGATTAACGGAGAACCGAATTTTTTCTCTAGAACCACGTTGCGTCCTTTTGGTCCTAAAGTTACTTTAACAGCATCAGCAAGTGCATCGACACCGCGAAGCATTGCGCGGCGAGCTTCTTCACTAAACTTAATTTCTTTTGCCATGTTTACAAGACCTCCTCAAATGTTTTAAATATTGTTTATTTAAGAATTAGCCGATAACAGCTAAAATGTCGCTTTCACGTAAGATTAAGTATTCAGTACCTTCGTATTTCACTTCAGTACCTGCGTATTTTGAGAAGATAATGCGGTCGCCCTCTTTTACTTCTAAAGCAACGCGCTCTCCGCTTTCTAACACGCGACCTGAACCAGCTGCCACGATTTTGCCTTCTTGCGGTTTTTCTTTTGCAGAATCCGGCAACACAATTCCGCTGGCAGTTTTTTCTTCAGATTCTACGAGTTCAATGACAACGCGATCACCTAATGGCTTTAACAATGTAATAACCTCCTCAATAGTATGAATATGTAATTTTAGCACTCAGCACTAAAGAGTGCTAACACAATTCTTATAATAAAGAATCTCCCTTCCAATTTCAAGTGATAAGATAAAAAATTTTTCACGCTTACATCATTCTTTTCCGCTCCCTTTTCCGTTAGCTTTTTCACCCCCGTACCGATTATGTTACAATAGCTGTAGATGAACGAAACCCACTTAACAAAGGAGTACATACCATTTGAGAAAACAGTATTGGTTTATTATTTTGACATATATCATCATGCAGTTTTCCGCATTAATCGCGATTCCCTTGTTATTTAAATTCGGTTATGCCGGAGGACAGCCTACAGATGAAAATATGCTGCATGCACAAGGATTATGGTCCGTTATCAGCTTTATCGCCTGTCTCGTTGTTGTTCTGCTCATTCTGAGAACCGTTCCGAAAGAAACGCTGCGAAACGGACAGAAGGACTCAATCGGACTTTCTATCCTTTGGGCGATAGCCGGTTTTTTCATTGCCCTTTTCTCTCAAGGAATAGCAGGCTCTATTGAATATTATGTATTTGGGATCGGAAGAGAATCAGAAAATACACAAGCGATTCTGGATGTCATTCAGGCAGTCCCGCTCATGATTATCGTTTCTTCCGTCATCGGGCCTATATTAGAAGAAATCATCTTCAGAAAAATCATTTTCGGCGCGCTGTACGAAAAAACGAATTTCTTTTTCGCAGGACTGATCAGCTCGGTTATCTTCGGTATTGTTCACGCTGATTTGAAGCATCTTCTTTTATATACAGCAATGGGCTTCACCTTTGCCTTTTTATATGCGAGAACAAAACGGATATGGGTGCCGATTTTCGCCCATTTAATGATGAATACATTCGTCGTCATCATGCAGCTTGAGCCTGTTCGGAATTACCTTGAACAGCAGAGCACACAAATGCAATTGATTATTGGAGGATTATTTTTATGAGAAACCCGGTAGTTTGGGGAATGATCTACTTTGCCGTAGGGTGCATCTTTACTTATCTTGCCGCAAGCTCGCCAGGCAGCATGTGGTCATTTTACTCCATCCTGCTGATGGTGTTCGCCGCTTACAACATCAGCATTTCTTTTAAGATGTTCGCCTTTTCATTTAAAATCAAAAAGAACCAGAAATAAAGAAAATCCATTTCTGAATGAGAAATGGATTCAAATTAAATCCTAAAACGGCTTTCGTTTTAGGATTTTGTCATTTTCAGCGTGATTGAAAACCCTTGAAGTCTAGGAAAGGCGAGCATTGGAGCGGAGCGAATGATTTCATTCGTGAGCACCAACGCACAGGCTTGACAACGAATGCGGGGGTTTGTCAACACGCTGAATCCATTTCTCTCATGAGAAATGGATTTTTTATTATTGCCCCGAAGACACGTCCTGATCGGCAGCACTGCTTTTCTGCGCTTTCCGATAAGCGGCCTTCGATATCAGAATACTGATTTCATATAAAATCAAAAGCGGGACTGTGACCATCATATGGGACAGAAGCTCAGGCGGTGTAATCAGGGCTGCGATCACCAGCAGCGTAAAATACGCATACTTTCTGATTTTCGCCAAGAACATCGGTGTCACAATTCCGAGCCTGGTCAAAAACATGAGGATGACCGGCATTTGGAACAGCAGTCCAAACGGAATCGTCAGCTGCAGAAGAAAATGAAAATATTCATTAATTCCGATCACCTGATTGACATTCAAGTCCTGAGAAATTCGCTTCATAAAATCAACAACAAAAGGAAATAAAATATAATATGAAAAAGATAAGCCCGCTAAAAACAGCAAAATAGAGATCGGAATGTAGCTGAGCGTTACTTTGCGCTCTTTCTCATAGAGACCCGGGCTCACAAAAGCCCAAAGCTGATAAAGAATAACCGGCGAGGTCAGGACTATGCCGATGATAAACGCAAACTGCATAAACACATAAAGCGGGTCTGTCAGGTTAAACGCGTTAAGCGTAAGCTGCTTCGCTTCATCTGTTTCTTGCAGATACACTATAATCGGCTTTGCTAAAAAAAATCCAGCAATAAAGAAAACGACAAACGCCAGAGCTACAATCAGCAACCGTTTTCGAAGCTCAGCAATATGCTCCAGCAGCGACATTTGATTCACTTTCATTCTTGTCATCCTAACTTACTGATCTTCTTTCTTTTTTTCCTCTTCATCACTCGTTAATCCTTTAGTAGCGTTTTTGAATTCACGAAGTGTGTCTCCCGCTGCTTTCCCCAATTCAGGCAGCTTTTTGGGACCGAAGATAATCAGAGCAACGATTGCGATAACAGCAAGGCTTCCAGGACCGATCGGCATATTTGGGCTCCTCCTTTCCCTCTATTCGATTTCCTCTAAAACTGAGTAATGTTTCAAAAAATAAACCAGTGACTGAAGCTCAACTGCTAAATCTATATGATGAATTCGAATGTGTTCCGGCACATTCAAACGGGCCGGCGTAAAATTAAGGATTCCCTTGATTCCTAATGCGACCAATCTGTCTGTAATGGATTGAGCGGCAACTGCTGGCACTGTAAGAATGGCAACTGATTCATCTTTTACGTGTTGTTCAAGGTCATCGAGGTTATAGACGGGCACGCCGCCTACCTCAGTTCCTATTTTACTCTCATTTATATCAAAAGCCATAGAAATTTTTGTGTTATTATTTTTTGTGAAATTATAGTGAAGAAATGCCGTTCCCAAGTTCCCGACACCAATCAAGATGACGTCTGTCATTTCATCCTGATCAAGCGTTTTTCGGAAAAAAGACAGCAAATAATCCACATTATATCCGTATCCTTTTTTGCCAAGAGCTCCAAAATAGGAAAAATCCCTCCGAATCGTGGCAGAATCAACCTTTACGGCATCACTGAGTTCAGCGGATGATACACGCTGTTTTCCTGACGCATGCAGATTCTTTAAAAAGCGATAGTAAAGCGGCAGCCGTTTCGCCGTCGCCTGCGGAATTTTTGATTGATCCTTATTCATTTTTGGTCCTCCAAATTATACTCGGATAGTTCTCTTTTAAAGTCACCGTTTTTCCCGCCTGTCTTCTCCAGCAAGAAAGTAGGGCCGATGACCATCCCCTTATCAAGGGCCTTGCACATATCGTAAACGGTAAGAGCGCACACCGATGCAGAAGTGAGCGCTTCCATTTCCACACCTGTACTCCCTTTCGTTTTGACCTGTGCTTTTATATGAAGTATAACTTCTGCTTCTTTTATTTTCCAGTCAAACGATATATCTACCCCGCTCAATGAAAGCGGATGGCACATCGGAATGATATTCGACGTTTGCTTTGCGGCCATAATGCCTGCCACCTGCGCGACAGCCAGTACATCTCCTTTGCCGATATCGTGACTTTGTATTTTCTCGTACACCTCATTCTTCATGTGTACGCTTGAAACAGCCGCCGCAGTACGGACAGTCGAAGATTTTTCGCTGATATCCACCATCTGGGCTCTGCCCTGTTCATTAAAATGAGAAAATCCATTCATATTAAAACGCTCCTTAAACAGATCATACACTATTTTCTTCTCTATGTCTTATATGGCCAATGTATTGTTTGCTGACTTCTGGTTCATAAGCTACACTTAACTTATTATAGCAGAGGTGAAATAATATGATGATCTTACAAGTTAATCAGCTGTCCAAATCGTTTGGTGCTGATACTATTTTAAACAATATAAAGCTGGAAGTCAGAAATCGTGATCGCATCGCCATTGTAGGAAGAAATGGCGCCGGAAAATCCACGCTCCTTAAAATTATCGCAGGCCAGCTTTCGTATGAAAAGGGCGAAATTATTAAACCGAAAGATATTACAATGGGATATCTCGCCCAGCATACTGGCTTGGATTCTAAGCTTACCATAAAAGAAGAGCTGCTGACTGTTTTTGACCACTTAAAAGCAATGGAAAAGGAAATGCGGGCTATGGAAGAAAAAATGGCGGCAGCTGACCCGGGTGAATTAGAAAGCATCATGAAAACCTACGACCGCCTTCAGCAGGAATTCAAAGATAAAGGCGGCTATCAATATGAAGCGGATGTAAGATCTGTGCTGCATGGTCTCGGCTTCAGCCATTTTGACGATTCTACACAGGTTCAAAGCCTCAGCGGAGGCCAGAAAACAAGACTGGCTTTAGGTAAGCTTCTGTTAACACAGCCTGATTTGCTCATTCTCGATGAGCCGACAAACCATCTGGATATTGATACGCTTACCTGGCTTGAGCATTATTTGCAAGGCTATTCAGGCGCCATTCTCATCGTTTCGCATGACCGCTACTTTTTGGACAAAGTAGTAAACCAGGTATACGAGGTATCAAGAGCAGAAAGCAAAAAGTATCACGGCAACTACAGCGCTTATCTCGACCAAAAAGCTGCGCAGTATGAAAAAGATCTGAAAATGTATGAAAAGCAGCAGGACGAAATTGCAAAGCTGCAGGACTTCGTAGACCGAAATCTGGCGAGAGCCTCTACCACCAAAAGGGCGCAAAGCCGCAGAAAGCAACTGGAGCGAATGGAAGTCATGTCAAAACCGCTTGGCGATGAAAAATCCGCAAACTTTCATTTTGATATTACAAAACAGAGCGGAAATGAAGTCCTCCGTGTTCAGGATCTCACAATCAGCTATGAAAACCAGCCGCCGCTTTTAACAGAAGTGTCATTCATGCTGACAAGAGGAGAAAGCGCCGCGCTTGTCGGCCCTAACGGAATTGGTAAATCAACATTGCTGAAAACATTGATAGACATCCTAAAACCAGATCAAGGAACGATCTCATACGGCTCAAATGTCAGTGTCGGCTATTATGATCAGGAACAGGCTGAGCTGACTTCCTCTAAACGTGTCCTTGATGAGCTGTGGGACGAGTACCCCGGGCTCCCAGAAAAAGAAATCAGAACGTGTCTCGGAAATTTCTTATTCTCCGGAGATGATGTGCTGAAACCAGTTCATTCACTGAGCGGAGGCGAAAAAGCAAGATTGGCTCTAGCTAAGCTGATGCTTCAAAAAGCCAACTTTCTCATCCTTGATGAACCGACTAACCATCTGGATTTAGACAGCAAAGAAGTTCTCGAAAACGCGCTGATTGATTATCCAGGCACACTGTTATTTGTCTCACATGACAGATATTTTATTAACAGAATCGCTACAAGAGTATTGGAGCTTTCTTCAAGCCATATAGAGGAGTATCTGGGAGATTACGATTATTATACAGAGAAAAAAACAGAGCAGCTTGAATTGGAGAAAATAAATCAACAAGAGGAAACTGAAAAAACGCCAGCTACAGTGAAGTCTGACTCCAAACGTTCCTACGAGGAAGAAAAAGAATGGAAAAAGAAAGAGCGCCAACGACTCCGTCGGATTGAAGAAATTGAAACCACTGTTCAAACCATTGAAGAAAACATCAGCCGCAATGATGAATTGCTATGTGACCCTGAAGTCTATCAGGATCATGAAAAAGTACAAGCTATCCATGCAGACAATGAGAAGCTCAATCAGGAGCTGGAATCTCTTTTGTCCGAATGGGAAGAACTATCCACAGAAGAAGATTAAAAAAGTCAAGCACCTCTTTTTAGAGGTGCTTTTTATCCACAGAACATACCCTAATAAGCAAAACAAAGTAAGCGCTTTATACACAATATTCACAAAACATTCTGAATTTATCCACTTTATTAACAGCGACTTCAGCCCTTTATCCATCTATATCTCTATAATTACTCACAGACATGTGGATAAATTGTGAATTATCTGTTAATAACAAACATATAAAAAGTCTCACGCTATTATCTCGTGAGACTTTGATAAGAAGTCAATTCAAGGCCGGGCTGGCCATTCATATCATATGCACCGCGAATTCCTTTTTCAAAAGCAATTGTACCAGCAGCAGCAATCATCGCAGCATTATCCGTGCATAAAGCTAATGGAGGAATGACAAGCGTAATCCCTTCATGCTGGGCAAATTCCTTTTCTAATGCAGCTCTGAGGCCTCTGTTTGCAGCTACTCCTCCGGCTAAAAGGACCTGTTTGACATCATATTCCTTTGCCGCGCGCGCCGTTTTGGTTACCAAGACATCGATCACACTATTTTGGAAACTGGCAGACAAATCTTCCGGAGCAATCTCTTGCCCTTTTTGGGATGCATTATGAAGCGTATTGATCACCGCAGACTTCAATCCGCTAAAGCTGAAGTTGTAAGAGCCTTCTTCAAGCCATGCGCGAGGAAGCGGAATATTGTCATTCCCTTTTTCAGCTAGCTTGTCAATTTGCGGTCCACCCGGATATGGCAATCCCATCGTCCGCGCCACTTTGTCGTAGGCTTCTCCTGCCGCATCATCAAGGGTTTCCCCAATGACTTCAAATGATCCATGTTCCTTCATATAAACCAGTTCTGTATGGCCTCCTGAAACGACCAATGCCAGTGCCGGGAACACGATGTCTTCTACAAGACGGTTCGCGTATATATGACCGGCTATATGCTGAACGCCTACTAACGGAATGTTATGTGCAAAGCTCAATGCTTTAGCGGCATTCACTCCGATAAGAAGCGCTCCCACCAGTCCCGGACCTTCTGTTACTGCAATCGCATCAATATCACTATACGTCATGCCAGCTTTGCGAAACGCCTCTTCTATAACCAAAGTGATTTGTTCAACATGATGTCTTGAAGCAATTTCCGGAACAACTCCTCCGAAGCGCTTATGGCTTTCAATTTGAGAGGCTACTACGTTTGAAATGATCTCTTTTCCGTTTTTCACAATAGCTGCAGCAGTCTCATCACAGCTTGTTTCAATTCCTAATACGTACATGTCTTTTTGCTCACTCATTTATCGTCACCCACATAATTAACGCATCTTCCCCGTTATCAGTATAATAGTTCTTTCTTATTCCGCCGGGCTGCATCCCGAATTTCTTATATAAGCCTTGAGCAGGATGATTCGAAACCCTCACTTCAAGCGAAAGCCGCCTTGCGTCTTTTTCTTTGCACAGTTCAACAGCTGAGCGAAAAAGCGTTTCTCCTAAAGACTGGCCGCGATACTCTGGTTTTATTGCTATATTTGTAATCTGGGCATCATCCATCACAATCCAAATCCCGCAATACCCAACAACATGGCCGTCCTTTTCAATCACGAGATAATGAGCATACGGATTTTCCAGCAGCTCATGATAAAACGAATCCTTCGTCCAAGGAGACGTAAAGGAGGATGCTTCGATTTCGTATACGTGATCTATATCTTCAAGCCGCATATTTCTGACCGCTGCTTTTGTTTTCATCCTATCACCCTACTTTTGACTTTCAATCCATTTCGCTTCAGCTTCTGCCAGCCGCAAGTAATCCGGGACAAGCCCATGAACATCAGCTGCTTCCTTTTCCTTCCCGAGAAAAGCCAATTCTGAAGGACGCGGGTTATGCTGGACGGCAGTTCCAATGAATCCTTTTGTTCTAAGAACATCCTCTATCATCTGCTTGTGAATAGAAGTGTCGTGACCTAAAAACAAAACAGGACGATCCTTTTCTTTTAACATCTCCAGCCAATCTGCCAGCATCACATTTTGATCTGGAACAACTTGCTCTAAAAGTCCATTTTTATATTGATACAGACCTGTGTACACCTGTCCCCGTCTAGCATCAAAGATTGGGCTGATCAGACCGTCAAAATGCCGGCCATTTGCCGCAAGCGTCTCAAGACTTGATACAGCACTTATTGGAATGTCTAAAGACCAGGCAAGTGTTTTGGCCAACGTCACACCTATTCTTACTCCTGTGTATGAACCAGGGCCTTTTGCAACGACAATTTTAGAAAGGTCCTGCGGTGCCATATCACAATCATTCAGCAATGAATGAACAGCAGGCATCGCTCTTACAGAGTGGTTCTTTTTCAAATATGTAATGTATTCTGCTATAACAGTGTCTTCTCGAAGCAGCGCAATGCCCAATGTATAATTTGATGTATCAATTGCTAATATTGTCATGTCTACTTAACTCCTCACAAAGCTTTTCATACCGATTCCCGACAGCAGTAAAGGTAATTTCCCGCTCATCATCACCAGCTCTTTTGATGACAATTTGCAGTCGCTCCTGCGGCAGCTGTTCTTCAATTAAATGAGCCCATTCAACGAGACAGACACCTTGTCCGTGAAAATATTCATCAAGTCCCAAATCTTCACTTTCATCTTCCATTCTATACACATCCATGTGATAAAGAGGAAGTACGCCATCGTTATATTCTTTTATAATTGTAAAAGTCGGACTGTTTACAACACGTGTAATTCCCAGCCCTTCTGCAAAACCTTTCGTAAAAGTCGTTTTTCCTGCACCTAAATCGCCCTCTAATGTCAGGACGTCTCCCGGTTTAGCAAACGCTGCCGCAAGCTTGGCAATTGCTTTTGTTTCTTCTGGATTTACAGTTCTCCATTTTAATTGCTTCACACGAGTCACCCGTCTTATTTAAAATGATTATATCCCTTTTTCTCTAAGATCATTGATGTTTGATCTGTTTTTAGGATCACTTTAGATTTTGTTTTTTCCCTGACATGGCCAATCTTTGTAATGGGAAGTTGACGTGCTGCGCACTGCTGCTTCAACACTTCCCACTCCTCTTTTGAAACCGTCCCTGTCAGCTCAAAATCCTCACCGCCAAACAAAGCCCATTCTTTCCAGTTAGGATGAAGCTTAGGTAAATCAGAATGAATTGGAAGCATGCTTTCATCAATTTCAATTGAAACACAGCTGGCTTCTGCAATCTCGTTCAGTTCATTAGCCAATCCGTCACTAACATCATTTAAAGCTGCCCGTTTAAAACTCGAGCATAATCTGCCGACGCTTACTCTTGGCTCAGGCCGTTTATGCCTATGGATAAAGTAATCCGTTTCCACAGATGAGTTTTGAGGATTAGTCTCTTCCAGCAATAAAGAAAGCCCTGCTGCAGAAGAACCGATTTCACCGGTTACAAACACAATATCATCCGGTTTTGCCAAGCTCCGCAAACAGGCCTGCCCCTTTTCAATTTCACCGATCACAGTGACTGTAACGACTAATTTGTCAGCGGTAGAAACTGTATCGCCGCCAATCAGATCCATCTGATATAGTTTCGCCAGTTCATTCATTCCTTCATACATCGCCTTGATTTCAGATTCAGTCCATTTTGAAGGTACCGCAAGTGATACCAGATAAAACTTAGGAATGCCTCCCATCGCGGCAATATCACTTACATTAACGGCTAACGCCTTGTACCCGATATCTTCAGGTGAGGAATAGTGTAATTTGAAGTGCACGTCTTCTACCATAGTATCAACACAAACAATTTCCTGAACGCCGTGTTTCGCAGTGTAGAGCGCTGCATCATCACCTATTCCTACATCAACGGAAGAATGGTGAATGGTCCGCGGAGTAATGCTATGTATCAAATCAAATTCATCCATGAACCAAAATCTCCTTTCAACCCTGATTATGCCTATATGTGCTCTTCCTAGTTTATCGAATTTTGCTGAAATATCCAAGATGTTCCCGATATAAAGAAAGCTTGGCTATGACACCAAGCAGAAGATACAGTAAAAGAAAACACAAAAAAAACGAAAACATGATCGTTTCGTTTACATTAATGGCGGTCCGGACGGGACTCGAACCCGCGACCTCCTGCGTGACAGGCAGGCATTCTAACCAACTGAACTACCGGACCATATTTGTATAGGATTATTTTGGTTGCACCCTTAGGGCACTCCTTATTTAACCATATATTTGGTTGCGGGGGCAGGATTTGAACCTGCGACCTTCGGGTTATGAGCCCGACGAGCTACCGAACTGCTCCACCCCGCGATGATAAAAGTAATGCTTGGCGGCGTCCTACTCTCACAGGGGGAAACCCCCGACTACCATCGGCGCTGAAGAGCTTAACTTCCGTGTTCGGATGGGAACGGGTGTGACCTCTTCGCTATCGACCAGTGACATTTAACAAACAAATTGAGAGTGTTCTCTCAAAACTAGATAACAGGTGTGACATCATTCAAAAATATGGTTAAGTCCTCGATCGATTAGTATCTGTCAGCTCCATGTGTCGCCACACTTCCACCTCAGACCTATCAACCTGATCATCTTTCAGGGATCTTACTTCCTTGCGGAATGGGAAATCTCATCTTGAGGGGGGCTTCATGCTTAGATGCTTTCAGCACTTATCCCGTCCGCACATAGCTACCCAGCGATGCCCTTGGCAGAACAACTGGTACACCAGCGGTGCGTCCATCCCGGTCCTCTCGTACTAAGGACAGCTCCTCTCAAATTTCCTGCGCCCGCGACGGATAGGGACCGAACTGTCTCACGACGTTCTGAACCCAGCTCGCGTACCGCTTTAATGGGCGAACAGCCCAACCCTTGGGACCGACTACAGCCCCAGGATGCGATGAGCCGACATCGAGGTGCCAAACCTCCCCGTCGATGTGGACTCTTGGGGGAGATAAGCCTGTTATCCCCGGGGTAGCTTTTATCCGTTGAGCGATGGCCCTTCCATGCGGAACCACCGGATCACTAAGCCCGACTTTCGTCCCTGCTCGACTTGTAAGTCTCGCAGTCAAGCTCCCTTGTGCCTTTACACTCTGCGAATGATTTCCAACCATTCTGAGGGAACCTTTGGGCGCCTCCGTTACCTTTTAGGAGGCGACCGCCCCAGTCAAACTGCCCACCTGACACTGTCTCCCCGCCCGATAAGGGCGGCGGGTTAGAAGGTCAATACAGCCAGGGTAGTATCCCACCGATGCCTCCACCGAAGCTGGCGCTCCGGTTTCCAAGGCTCCTACCTATCCTGTACAAGCTGTACCAACATTCAATATCAGGCTGCAGTAAAGCTCCACGGGGTCTTTCCGTCCTGTCGCGGGTAACCTGCATCTTCACAGGTACTATAATTTCACCGAGTCTCTCGTTGAGACAGTGCCCAGATCGTTGCGCCTTTCGTGCGGGTCGGAACTTACCCGACAAGGAATTTCGCTACCTTAGGACCGTTATAGTTACGGCCGCCGTTTACTGGGGCTTCAATTCGCACCTTCGCTTACGCTAAGCGCTCCTCTTAACCTTCCAGCACCGGGCAGGCGTCAGCCCCTATACTTCGCCTTACGGCTTCGCAGAGACCTGTGTTTTTGCTAAACAGTCGCCTGGGCCTATTCACTGCGGCTCTCTCGGGCTTGCACCCTAACAGAGCACCCCTTCTCCCGAAGTTACGGGGTCATTTTGCCGAGTTCCTTAACGAGAGTTCTCTCGATCACCTTAGGATTCTCTCCTCGCCTACCTGTGTCGGTTTGCGGTACGGGCACCTCTCACCTCGCTAGAGGCTTTTCTTGGCAGTGTGGAATCAGGAACTTCGCTACTATATTTCGCTCGCCATCACAGCTCAGCCTTATGGGAAACGGATTTGCCTATTTCCCAGCCTAACTGCTTGGACGCGGATATCCAATACCGCGCTTACCCTATCCTCCTGCGTCCCCCCATTGCTCAAATGGTGAGGAGGTGGTACAGGAATATCAACCTGTTGTCCATCGCCTACGCCTTTCGGCCTCGGCTTAGGTCCCGACTAACCCTGAGCGGACGAGCCTTCCTCAGGAAACCTTAGGCATTCGGTGGAGGGGATTCTCACCCCTCTTTCGCTACTCATACCGGCATTCTCACTTCTAAGCGCTCCACCAGTCCTTCCGGTCTGGCTTCACAGCCCTTAGAACGCTCTCCTACCACTGTTCGAAGAACAGTCCGCAGCTTCGGTGATACGTTTAGCCCCGGTACATTTTCGGCGCAGAGTCACTCGACCAGTGAGCTATTACGCACTCTTTAAATGGTGGTCGCTTCTAAGCCAACATCCTGGTTGTCTAAGCAACTCCACATCCTTTTCCACTTAACGTATACTTTGGGACCTTAGCTGGCGGTCTGGGCTGTTTCCCTTTCGACTACGGATCTTATCACTCGCAGTCTGACTCCCAAGGATAAGTCATTGGCATTCGGAGTTTGACTGAATTCGGTAACCCGGTAGGGGCCCCTAGTCCAATCAGTGCTCTACCTCCAAGACTCTTACCTTGAGGCTAGCCCTAAAGCTATTTCGGAGAGAACCAGCTATCTCCAGGTTCGATTGGCATTTCACCCCTACCCACACCTCATCCCCGCACTTTTCAACGTGCGTGGGTTCGGGCCTCCATTCAGTGTTACCTGAACTTCACCCTGGACATGGGTAGATCACCTGGTTTCGGGTCTACGACCACGTACTCATGCGCCCTATTCAGACTCGCTTTCGCCGCGGCTCCGCATCTTCTGCTTAACCTTGCACGGGATCGTAACTCGCCGGTTCATTCTACAAAAGGCACGCCATCACCCGTTAACGGGCTCTGACTACTTGTAGGCACACGGTTTCAGGATCTCTTTCACTCCCCTTCCGGGGTGCTTTTCACCTTTCCCTCACGGTACTGGTTCACTATCGGTCACTAGGGAGTATTTAGCCTTGGGAGATGGTCCTCCCGGATTCCGACGGAATTTCACGTGTTCCGCCGTACTCAGGATCCACTCAGGAGAGAACGAAGTTTTGACTACAGGGCTGTTACCTCCTATGGCGGGCCTTTCCAGACCTCTTCATCTACCTCGTTCTTTTGTAACTCCGTACAGAGTGTCCTACAACCCCAAGAGGCAAGCCTCTTGGTTTGGGCTAATCCCGTTTCGCTCGCCGCTACTCAGGGAATCGCATTTGCTTTCTCTTCCTCCGGGTACTTAGATGTTTCAGTTCCCCGGGTCTGCCTTCTCATATCCTATGAATTCAGATATGGATACCACTCCATTACGAGTGGTGGGTTTCCCCATTCGGAAATCTCCGGATCAAAGCTTGCTTACAGCTCCCCGAAGCATATCGGTGTTCGTCCCGTCCTTCATCGGCTCCTAGTGCCAAGGCATCCACCGTGCGCCCTTTCTAACTTAACCGTTAAAAAGAATCACTATGTGATATCTTGTGTTACTAATTGAATGTGATGTCTACTGTTATCTAGTTTTCAAAGAACACGTTTCGAAGGAATGATCCTTCAAAACTAAACAAGACAGGGAACGTTCTGTTTATAAGACCCAAGGTCTTATATTCCGTATAATATCCTTAGAAAGGAGGTGATCCAGCCGCACCTTCCGATACGGCTACCTTGTTACGACTTCACCCCAATCATCTGTCCCACCTTCGGCGGCTGGCTCCTAAAAGGTTACCTCACCGACTTCGGGTGTTACAAACTCTCGTGGTGTGACGGGCGGTGTGTACAAGGCCCGGGAACGTATTCACCGCGGCATGCTGATCCGCGATTACTAGCGATTCCAGCTTCACGCAGTCGAGTTGCAGACTGCGATCCGAACTGAGAACAGATTTGTGGGATTGGCTTAACCTCGCGGTTTCGCTGCCCTTTGTTCTGTCCATTGTAGCACGTGTGTAGCCCAGGTCATAAGGGGCATGATGATTTGACGTCATCCCCACCTTCCTCCGGTTTGTCACCGGCAGTCACCTTAGAGTGCCCAACTGAATGCTGGCAACTAAGATCAAGGGTTGCGCTCGTTGCGGGACTTAACCCAACATCTCACGACACGAGCTGACGACAACCATGCACCACCTGTCACTCTGCCCCCGAAGGGGACGTCCTATCTCTAGGATTGTCAGAGGATGTCAAGACCTGGTAAGGTTCTTCGCGTTGCTTCGAATTAAACCACATGCTCCACCGCTTGTGCGGGCCCCCGTCAATTCCTTTGAGTTTCAGTCTTGCGACCGTACTCCCCAGGCGGAGTGCTTAATGCGTTAGCTGCAGCACTAAGGGGCGGAAACCCCCTAACACTTAGCACTCATCGTTTACGGCGTGGACTACCAGGGTATCTAATCCTGTTCGCTCCCCACGCTTTCGCTCCTCAGCGTCAGTTACAGACCAGAGAGTCGCCTTCGCCACTGGTGTTCCTCCACATCTCTACGCATTTCACCGCTACACGTGGAATTCCACTCTCCTCTTCTGCACTCAAGTTCCCCAGTTTCCAATGACCCTCCCCGGTTGAGCCGGGGGCTTTCACATCAGACTTAAGAAACCGCCTGCGAGCCCTTTACGCCCAATAATTCCGGACAACGCTTGCCACCTACGTATTACCGCGGCTGCTGGCACGTAGTTAGCCGTGGCTTTCTGGTTAGGTACCGTCAAGGTACCGCCCTATTCGAACGGTACTTGTTCTTCCCTAACAACAGAGCTTTACGATCCGAAAACCTTCATCACTCACGCGGCGTTGCTCCGTCAGACTTTCGTCCATTGCGGAAGATTCCCTACTGCCGCCTCCCGTAGGAGTCTGGGCCGTGTCTCAGTCCCAGTGTGGCCGATCACCCTCTCAGGTCGGCTACGCATCGTTGCCTTGGTGAGCCATTACCTCACCAACTAGCTAATGCGCCGCGGGTCCATCTGTAAGTGGTAGCCGAAGCCACCTTTTATGTTTGAACCATGCGGTTCAAACAACCATCCGGTATTAGCCCCGGTTTCCCGGAGTTATCCCAGTCTTACAGGCAGGTTACCCACGTGTTACTCACCCGTCCGCCGCTAACATCAGGGAGCAAGCTCCCATCTGTCCGCTCGACTTGCATGTATTAGGCACGCCGCCAGCGTTCGTCCTGAGCCAGGATCAAACTCTCCGATAAATGGATCACAGGTTAAGTTCACCGCATCCTGCGGCGACACCTGTGTGACCTGCGTCGTGCAGGCCCTAGTTTGACTGACTACGCACATTGCTGCGCGATTTATAAAAATGAATTAACAGGTACGTTTTGTCTTGTTTAGTTTTCAAAGATCATTCAATAATGGAGCGGGTGATGAGAATCGAACTCACGACATCAGCTTGGAAGGCTGAGGTTTTACCACTAAACTACACCCGCGTGGTATCTTAAATGGCGCGCCCGAGAGGAGTCGAACCCCTAACCTTTTGATCCGTAGTCAAACGCTCTATCCAATTGAGCTACGGGCGCTTATCAAGCGACTTAACTATCATACTATCATTTGATGGTGAAGTCAAGAAGTTTTTTAAAATGTTTTTTCGAATCTTTTTCAATTCGACTTTTCTTATTATACACATTTTTAAAATCTTGTAAACACCTCAGAAAAACTTTTTTTGTTTTTCGTTTTGTTTCACGCTGTTCATCAGCGACGTTTAATAATATACCATGCCTGTTTTATTTGGTCAACACTTTTTCTGTATTTTTTTATTCTCTTCTTTCCCCCCTTCTCATGTATATATTTTATCTCATCTTACAAATAATATAAGAAAATCTCTTAAGAAGAAATGAGGCGTGTTATGTATTACTACAAAGAGGAACTGATTAATATCATTAAACCGGACAAACCAGACCCGGCAGCTGCTAAGGTCCTGCAGGAGATATTAGGCGGTCATTACGGAGAAATGCGTACAATGATGCAGTTTTTTTTCCAAAGCTCTAATTTCAGAGGAAAGCAGAAACAGTACCGCGATCTGCTTCGCGGCATTTTTTTAGAGGAGATTGCCCACGTTGAACTGGTTCAAAACACAATCAATGCTTTATTAGATGAATCAGGCGGTGAAGGTGTCGGCAGTCAAGGTGCAGATCAAGCACCACTTAATGAAGCCGTTAAACATGCTAATCCTCATCATTATATTATTGGTGCGCAAAGTTCCCTTCCCGTTGATGCAGGGGGCAATCCGTGGAACGGGTCGTGGGTGTATAACCACGGAAACTTAATTACTGACCTGCTGGATAACCTGCTTCTTGAGTCGACAGGTGTGCTGCAAAAAACAAGAATTTATGAAATGAGCTCTAATCAGACGTTCCGCGAAACACTTGCTTTTCTGATTGTACGCGACAATGCTCACCAGAATGCATTCGCGAAAGCGCTCGAGACATTGGGCGTTGAGTGGGCGAAGCTCCTCCCTGTACCGAATTATGACATTAATAAATATCCTGAGTGCAGAAAGTATGTCGAATTAGGCTACCATAATGCACAGTTTAACTTTAGGTTGGATGAAACGAGAATCGGTGAAATCTATCAAGGGAAATCTCCAAGCCGAAATGGCGGAGAGTTGCAAGTAATAGATCCTCCGGCAGGGTTTCCCGTACCAGTGCTTCCTGAAATACCAAATGAACACAGTCCTGGGTTAGGCGATATGAATGCTTAATCCAGTGGGAAGGTGCTCAAGAAACTTCTTGAGCACCTTCTTATTGTACATTACTGATTCATTCAACGATTGGCGTTAAAGAATCGCCGTTCCATATTTCTCCCTTATTGAGTGTCCAGCTGTCATGATATAAAGCCGAAGCACCCTTGTTTACAGCTGGGCTCCATTCATCATTCCATGCCAGAAAGTAAATGGTTTTAGGATATTTTTGTTTTATTGCATTGATGAACAGGCTGTAATCGAAGCTGCCGTTTGCTGTTTGCGGGCCGACTTCTGTAAAAGCAAATGGCTTATTAAGCGTTGTTAGCTGATCGTATCCATTGATCGAGTAGACATCTTGAAAATACGCATCTAATCCGACAATATCCACGTAAGACGCGCCCGGGTAAAAATCAGTTTTAAAATCTCGGTTGGCGTCGGGAGAGTAAACCCAAATCAAATGATCAAGTCCTCTTGTGTCGGTCATATAATGATAGATTTTCTTGTAGAGCTGTTTATATAGAGAGATTCTTTCATTATCCTTTTGGTTATATGATGTAAGTCCCCACCAAAACCATTCGCCGTTCATTTCATGCAGCGGCCTGAACAGAACAGGCACACCTTGGTTCTCCAGCTCTTGAAGTCCGTCAGCAATTTTGCTGAGCATGGCATTTAGCCGCTTTCCTTCTGCTGTTGAAGAATCTAGTATTTTTTTATACTGATCGTTTGTAATCGGTGTTTTAAAATGCCCTGACTGAAAAGCAGGGTTCGCCAGGTGCAAACTAATTTGCGGAATTCCGCCATTTTTCCAATACGAAATTAAATCACCGTTGCAGCTTACATCTATTGAATCTTCAATTTTAGCTGTTTCAAGCCACCCTCTGGCATAATCGCAGCCGTAAATAGCAGGCGATTGCCCGGTGGCGCTTCGGATTCTATCAGCCTCAGCCATAGAAAATGTGTCATGACTGTAACCTCCGAACGCTCCGGAAAGGACTCTGTTTTCCGTTCGGTTCGGCAGGTGCGCAAGCCAGTTCATCACTGCTTTTGTTGTCTGCTGGGCATTAGGATTCACAGGCGACACAGTATGCGCTTCAATTGGTTTTGCTAAAACAGCAGACGCAAGTAAAAATATAATGAGCAAAGAGATCGTATGTTTCTTAAACAAATGCAACTCCCCCATTCATTAAGGATGAGATATCATGAATTCACATGTTCCTTCTATTGAAAACTCGCCAAAATGCGCAGGCAAGACAAAGTGTGAGCCTGCATTGCATTCATACTGAATACCATTATTTATGATTCGTCCTGATCCGCTCAGAACACTCCCCAGCAAATAGGTTTGATGTGAAGGAAAAGCAGCTCGGCCGCTAATCTTCCATTTGTACACTGAGAAATAATCTGATTGCACATAAACAATGATCTCAGCGTTACCAACTTCTTTTACTACCGGTGTATGCACTTTATCGATATGCGGTATCGTTATGACTTCCATGGCTTTTTCTATATGAAGAGTTCTTTTTTGGCCCTGGTCATTACAGCGGTCATAATCGTATACGCGATACGTTGTATCAGAGTTTTGCTGGATTTCAAGGACAAGGGTTCCCTCACATAAAGCATGGAGTGTACCGCTTGGCACATAAAAGAAATCTCCGGGCTTGATTTTGATTCGCCTCAGCAGCCCGTTCCAATCACCGCTTTCTATTCGTTGTTTGAACTCTTCCTTTGTGCTTGCGTGATGTCCCAAAATTAGTTCGGCGTCATCTTTGCAATCAATGATATACCAGCACTCCGTTTTACCAAGGTCGCCATTTTCGTGCAGATTTGCATAATCATCATCAGGATGGACTTGCACGGAGAGATCCATATTGGCGTCCAGCAGCTTTACCAGCAGCGGAAACACCTTCCTATCTGGAAAACCGAAAATCTCTGGATGATCTTGCCATACTTGATCTAGTGTCTTTTCTGCCAGCGGGCCGTTCTTTACAGCCGACGGGCCATGGGCATGGGCAGAAACGGCCCAGCACTCACCTGTTTTTTGTGAGGGTATTGCGTAGCCAAAAGCGTCACGAAGCTTCGTCCCTCCCCATAGTCTTTCTTTAAAGACAGGCTCTAAAAATAAAGGATGCGTCATGATCGCACCTCCCCGGATGCTGCCTCTGCTTGTAAGGCCTGATGCGCTAAAACTAGCGTGCCGATGATTCCGGCGTTACTGCCTAAACGTGGAGGTACAATATAATCATTTATATCATCTGATAATTCAGAAAAATCTAAGTAGCTGTTCATGATTTTTGGTACATATTGATAGATATAAGAAAACACTTGTTTCTGTTGCATGACGCCGCCGCCAAGAATGATTTTTTTAGGTGCAAGGATCAAAATATACTGAGCCAGCGCTTGGGCAATATAGTACCCTTCCAGTTCCCAGACTTGGGCTATATCTGATAAATCCGCGGCTTTTTTTCCCCAGCGGGCTTCGATAGCGGGGCCTGAAGCTAAGCCTTCAAAGCAATCTCCATGATAAGGGCACTTCCCTTGGTATACGTCATCCGGGTGCCTCCGGATATAAATATGGCCCATCTCTGGGTGTGACAGCCCCTGAAGGAGCCTCCCCTCTACAATAGCCCCCGCTCCGATGCCAGTGCCAATCGTTATATACAGGCAGCTGTCAAGACCCTTCGCTTCACCGAAAAGGAATTCACCCAGCGCCGCAGCGTTGACATCTGTACTAAATCCGACTGGGATCTTCATTTCGTTCTTAACGGTTTGCAAAAAGGGGTAGTGTCTCCAGCCCGCTTTCGGCGTGGCCATAATGGTACCGTATGTTTGACTGGTTTTATCGTTATCAACAGGGCCAAAGGAACCGATGCCGATTGCCTGTAATGAAAATTGGCGAAAATATTGAATTACTTTCTCTATCGTTTCATCCGGCATCTTTGTGGGGAATTCTATTCGGTCAATGATTGTTCCATCTTCCTTACCGACAGCACAAACAATCTTTGTGCCGCCTGCTTCAATACCGCCAAGCATGCAGATGGCCTCCTTGTTGTCTCCGCAATCAGCGCCGTATGTTTACAGAAGTCACAACAAACTTGTCATGCCGATGACGTGAAAAGGAATATTCAAATGGAATGCCGTTATCTAAGAAGCCCACATGTTCAACTTCAAGAATTGGATCATCCTTTTTACAGCCCAGATGCTGCTGGTCAATATGATCAGATTTGCAGGCTCTGATTTTCCGATGTGAGCCGGCGATTTTGAGCTGCAGCACATTTGTAATATGATTGTAGATCGAATCATGAAGGACATCGTCATTAATGCCCGGTATTAAATGAGTCGGCATATATGTTTTTTCTAATACATAGGGTTCACCTTCTACAATTCGCAGCCGAACGACATAATAAACCGGTGTTTTCTGATCAATAGACAAATGGGCGGCCACTTCCTCAGTGGGAAATTGCACTTCAAACTGAATGACCTTGCTTTGGATTTTTTTATCTTTCAGCAAGTTGGTCAATCCGAGAATCTCATTGCTGACTACATGTACATGGTCATCCTGTATTGCAGATTGAATAATAAACGTGCCATGGCCTCGTTTTCTGAACAGCAGACCCTCGGCAACTAAATTATCCAAGGCTCTCTTCATCGTCATGCGGCTTGAGTTAAATTCTTTTGCAAGAGATACTTCATCAGGAATGGGCTGATCGATCGGATATACGTTATTTTTAATTCTATTTCTCATTTCATTTGCAATAATTTCGTATTTATTCATTGACATCCTCCGGCAGCTGTTAGAGTCTGATATCACATAAGCTTTTACGGATATCATAAGTTCTTTTCCCTATTTCATCAATGTTGCGGATTTTCGTCATCTCTATTCGTTATGATGATTGCCGGAAGATCTTGACCTTTAGGAAAACCTAGAAACCGCTATGCTCAGCAACCTTTTTGAACCATTTTCCGCTCTTTTTGACGGTTCTTTCTCCGTCTTTCTCAAGATTGACTGATACAAATCCGTATCGGTTTTTATAGGCATTTGTCCAAGACCAGTTGTCCATGAACGTCCATAAGTGATAGCCTTTTACGTTTGATCCTTCCTGTATGGCGCGGTGAATCCATTTGAGGTGCTCTTTTATAAATTCAATCCGGTAATCATCTTGAATGATGCCTTGTTCATCCCTGAATCGCTCTTCACCTTCAACCCCCATACCGTTTTCAGAGATAAAACACTCGATGTTGCCGTAGTTTTCTTTTAAATTAATCAAAATATCATAAACGCCTTTTTCATAGATCTCCCAGCCGCGATGCGGATTCATTTTGCGGCCCGGCATGACGTAGGGATCAAAATACCTGTCCGGCAAAAAAGGAGCGTCGGGATTCGGAAGATGTTCTTTCGCTTTCACACGTCTCGGCTGGTAATAATTCACTCCCAACAGGTCAACCGTGTTCTTTTTGATGATGTCAAGATCTTCAGCGTTGTAATCTGGCATAAAGCCTTCATGCTTCAAAATGTCAACCAGCTCTTTGGGAAATTCGCCTTTGACAGATGGGTCTAAAAAAGATCTGTTAAAAAACGCGTCTGCGATTTCCCCGGCTTTCACATCCGCCGGATGGCTGCTTCTCGGGTATGATGGAGTCAAATTTAAAATGATTCCGATTTTTCCGTCCTGCTCCATCTCCCTGTAAACCTGAATCGCACGGGCACTTGACAGCATCGTATGAAATCCAACCTGGACAGCCTCTTTAAAGTCGACCTTGTTTGGATAATGAAAATCATATAGGTATCCGCCTTCTACGGGAACAATTGGTTCATTATGCGTGAACCATTTTTTCACCCGTCCGCCATACAAACGGAAGCACGTTCTTGCATAGTTTTCATACGCGTCAACCGTCTCTCTGTTGACCCAGCCGCCGATTTTTTGAAGCGCCATCGGCATATCGAAATGAAACAAATTGACAAATGGTTCAATTCCGTTAGCGATCAGCTCATCAATGACATTGTTATAGAAATTTGCGGCTTTATCGTTGATCTCGCCCGTTCCGTTTGGTATTAAACGTGACCAGGAAATCGACATCCGGAACGAGTTGTGGCCAAGCTCCTTCATCAGCCTGATATCTTCTTTATAGTTGTCGTAAAATTGGGATGTTTCTGCGGGTCCGACATGGTCAAAAAAACGATGCGGTTCTTTTTCAAACCAATAATCCCATATATTCTGGCCTTTTCCGTCTCTGTCGGCGGCACCCTCCGTTTGTGTTGCTGAAGCGGATGATCCCCACCAAAAATCCTTTGGAAAACGATATTGTTCTGTTTGTGCCAAGTCTCTCTCCCCTTATGTCACATTTTTATGCTGTTATCATTTTGCTGAGCAGCTGTTTCCTGTACAGCCTGTTCTTTTTCTTTTGCCAGATTTAATTTATCCATTGCTTTTAGAAACGGAAACCAAATCACGAAGACAATCAGCAGATTGATAAGCTGCATCACGCCCCCCATGATCGAGTTCGTCGCCATGATGCCATTAATGAATAATGGAACCGTCCACGGCACCGTCACACCAGTCGGAGGCGGAACGAGCCCTGCTGACATAGCCAGATAGGTGACGAGCGTAACAACCATCGGCGCCAGCACCCAAGGCACAATAATGATCGGATTCATGACAATCGGAAGCCCGAAGATAATCGGTTCGTTTACGTTAAAAATACCGGGAGCGAGGCCAAGTTTTGATACTTGCTTCATCTGCCTACTTTTCATGAATATGAGAATGGTAAACACAATCGCAAGCGTCATCCCGGTTCCGCCCATCCCTACTGTATAAATCTCCATAAACGGTTTTGAAATAATATGAGGGATTTCTTTTCCCGCCGTGTAAGCAGAAAGGTTTTCTACCTGCAGTGTATTCCAAATCGGGTCCATCACGGAGTTGATAATGATCTGTCCATGCAGTCCGAAAAACCAAAGAATTTGAATGAAAAACACGGCAATCAGCGTTGGAATGATACCGCTTCCAAGTCCGACAAGCGGAGCCTGAATCGCGTGATAAATGACGTCGTGCATATTTGTTTTAAAAAACAGAGTCACCATTACGTTAATCAGCAAAAATACGGTCAATGTGATAAAAGCCGGAATAAGTGCGGCAAATGATTTTGCTACAGCAGGCGGAACGCCGGCTGGCATTTTGATTGTCAGGTTTTTTTGAACGATTCTTCTGTAAATTTCACCAGAAAGAAATGCCGTAATCATCCCAAGAAACATCCCTTTTGCACCGAGACGGTCGACCGGAATAACCCCTGTAATGGCATCTCCTGTTTCCGGCTGAACGATAAATGGCGTTAAGAGCAAAAAGGAAACCAAAGCGATCGCTCCGCCAAATACAGCTTCGACCTGATAGCTTTTTGACAGGTAATAGCCTATCCCGAACACAACAAAGACAGACATAATGCCCATAGTCGCCGTGGAGGCAATGCCGAAATGAGACTGAAACGATGTAAGCATTGAGGCATTCATGATTTTGTTTAGAAACGGCAAATTCGTTAACACGACAAAAATGGACCCGAATATCGTAAGCGGGAAAGCCAGCATAAATGCATCACGCAGCACTTGCAAATAACGGTTATTGTTTAACCTCCCTGCAATTGGAACAAGGAATTGGCTGATTTTCTCGAACACCCTATCCACCCCGATTATTTATAGATTCTTGGTTTTAAAGAGATCAAGCATCTCTTTCACTAATTCTTTCATGGATAATGTTGACATCAGGTGATCCTCCGCATGCATGAGCAGCAATGAGAAAGCTTGTGCTTCTCCGCCGGATTCCTTCTGTATCATTTGAAAGTGAATGTCATGGGCCGCGGATAAATCCTGCTCAGCCTTGGCAATGAGGGCATCCGCCTCATCCTTGTTTCCTTCTTTGTAGGCGCGCAGTGATTGTATGATGCAGCTGCGGGCATTGCCGCTGTGCAGGATAAGCTGAAAACTGATTTGTTCGTCTGTTAAATTCGTGATTTTCACCTGTTCCATTATAGATTCTCCATTAAGGACAATGCCTGCTCATACGCTTTTTTCCCATCAGCCATTCCGTAGGCCATCATGTCAATGACTTCAACCCGAATGTTGTATTGATCCGCTTCTTTTTGGAGTTCGCTTTTCAGAAAGCTCATTTGCGGACCGATCAAAACGGCATCCGCTTTTCTCATGTCTTCTTTTGCTTTATCCTGGCCAACAGCCCAAATCTCTGCTTCCTCACCGATAGACTGTGCGTATTCCTTCATTTTTGTCATCAATAAACTGGTAGACATTCCTGAACTGCACGCGAGTAATATTTTTTTCAACTGCTATCCCCCCTTGTGATTAAAACGCTTACACCGATTATTATAGTCATTTATTTTTAAATGTCTATACTTTTATAAAATAAATATAATCATATACTTGTCCGGTTCATCATTTTGTAAATTTTTCTATGGAAGATTCATTCATAATGTGGTACACTCATCAACGGAAACGAATCAATTAAATAGCTATTATCACTTGTATAACCTCAATAATATGGTTTGAGGGTGTCTACCAGGAACCGTAAAAATCCTGATTACAAAATTTGTTTATGACATTTTTTGTAATCAGGATTTTTTTTATTTATCAAAACATTTAAGTAAAGGAGTTTGTTATGAATTTCAAAGTTTTCCTGCTTGCAGCTTCTACGATTGCAGTCGGATTGGTTGAGTTAATTGTGGGGGGAATTCTTCCTCAGATCGCAAATGATTTAGACATTTCCATTGTTTCAGCCGGACAGCTGATCAGTGTGTTTGCGCTGGGATATGCAGTATCTGGGCCGCTGCTTTTGGCATTGACTGCGAAGATTGAGCGGAAGCGCTTATATCTAATTGCTTTATTTGTTTTCTTCCTTAGCAATCTTGTCGCCTATTTCAGCCCTAATTTCGCAACACTGATGGTATCTAGGGTATTGGCAGCAATGAGTACAGGGCTGATTGTTGTGCTTTCTTTAACAATTGCCCCGAAAATTGTAGCGCCTGAATACAGAGCCCGCGCAATCGGAATTATTTTTATGGGATTCAGCTCTGCTATCGCATTAGGCGTGCCGGTCGGAATCTTAATCAGTGATTCCTTCGGGTGGCGGATTTTGTTCCTTGGCATCGGCCTGTTGGCGCTGATCTCCATGCTGATTATTTCAATCTTCTTTGAAAGAATACCGGCGGAGAAAATGATTCCTTTCCGGGAACAACTCAAGACGATCGGTAATCTGAAAATCGCGAGTTCACACCTCGTCACGATGTTTACATTAGCTGGCCACTACACGCTTTACGCTTACTTTGCGCCGTTTTTAGAAGAGACTCTTCACCTGAGCTCTTTCTGGGTCAGCATTTGTTATTTCCTTTTCGGGATATCTGCTGTATGCGGAGGCCCTTTCGGAGGAGCGCTATCTGACCGGCTTGGTTCCTTTAAGAGCATTTTGCTGGTGACCGGTTCCTTTGCCATCATTATGTTCTTACTGCCGCTGTCTACATCGTCTATGATTTTCTTTTTGCCTGTCATGGTGATTTGGGGTCTTCTGAGCTGGAGCCTCGCCCCGGCTCAGCAAAGCTATTTAATTGAAATTGCACCTGATTCGTCTGACATTCAGCAAAGCTTTAACACATCGGCCCTCCAAGTCGGAATTGCCCTTGGCTCAGCCATTGGCGGTGTTGTTTTGGATCAGACGGGTACTGTGGTGTCAACGGCATGGTGCGGCGGATCGATTGTGATCATCGCTG
Source organism: Bacillus sp. FSL K6-6540 (assembly GCF_038007545.1). Classification (NCBI taxonomy): domain Bacteria; kingdom Bacillati; phylum Bacillota; class Bacilli; order Caryophanales; family Bacillaceae; genus Bacillus; species Bacillus sp. FSL K6-6540. Next base: position 1,460,110 of record NZ_JBBOXH010000002.1, on the reverse strand, counting down.
TCCTGTTTGCTTTCATTTCTTTAACAAGACCTGTTCAAACAGCAAAAAAATCCTCCTTGTAAAAGGAGGATTTTTTATTATTTAGCTGATAGCTCATCTTCGGTGACCCATTTGTGGTTTTTCACTTTTTCGCCGCTTGTTGTCGATGTATAGTCAACCATGTATACAGTTGTTTTTTCCGCGGAATCGATCTCGGCTGTTGCTCCTTTCATGCCTTTCATATGAGAAGCCTCTAAAATCACCTGATCTCCGGGTTGTAACGTTTTATCTCCGGCATCTCTGATTTCTTCTTGGATCACCCATTTATGATGATCCACACGCTGTCCCCCATTAGTCGGAGTATAAGAAACCACATACGCCGTTGTATCATAGGCGCCTGTTACCGTAGCTTCGGCACCTTTCATGCCTTTCATATGAGAAGTATTGATGATTACTTGGCTGCCTACTTTGTATTTCGGATTTTTAGATTCCTGTAATCCCTCTGGAACGTCAGCTGATCCGGAATGGTCCATCTCTTCATGTGATGAGGAGTCTGAATGATTGTCATGTGTGCTTTCTTTCGTACTGTTGTTATTGCCGCATGCTGATAAAACAAAAACAAGAGATAACATCAGAATTCCCAGTGCATTTTTAGAGATTTTCATGTTCATTCTCCTTTGCTTCATTTTTTTCCTGTAACTTTTGCCCGCAGACAATGAAAACATGCCCTCTCGATAATACTATACCCCCGAACGGTATGTAAATACGCTGATATTCTCATAAAGCGTTCCCGCAGTTTGTCCTATTCCCCTTTGTTTGCAAAGCCAAACATAAAAAAAGCCGCTGTCAGGCGGCAATTACTGATTTAAGATTTTAATATACACACCTTTTTTTGCTTTTTGATAAGCGGCCTCACCCATTTTCCTTACCTTTTCAGAAACATCTGAGGATTTGATCCATTTGTCATCAAGAAAAATGGATGGATCGATTAGGCGCATTTTCTTCTTTTGATGGAAATCGTACTGGATGTCATCTTCTATTACTTGTATGCCGGGATGAATGGATGTAAGCAAGCTCAGGACTTCTTCATTTTTTGATGCACGCAGGATGTTCAGTACCTCTTGGTCCGTTTTCAGCAGATCCTCTGCGGATATGACATCATGCCGCAGCGCTGCCTTCAATGCTCGCGCTAAATATTCATATCCATATACATTCACGGGATTCAAAAAGAAATCAATCACTTCCTTGTAGTACACACTGACAAACCATTCGGCGGCTTCAATACTATCAGGAAACATCCTTCCGTTTCTCACAATAAGATGATCCAAAAAGGTTTGCGCTTCGTGCAGGTTAATGTGTCCATATCGGTACATATCACGCAGCGTATAGTCTGTCCGATCAGCACACAGCTCCGGTGCGGGCTGTTCGAGCAATGTCCACCTTGAATCGTCAGATAAAAGTTCTTCAGTATGATAGCCGTGTTTTTGTAAAATGTCCGGGATTTCAGAGTGAACAATGACTTGTTGAAAGATGTTTTCATGATAGTCTTCTGCTTGATTTTCAAAGACAACGTCGACCACATGAGAAAAAGCTGTGTGTGATACGTCGTGGAGCAGACCCGCAATCTGTTCTTCTATCGTTCCTCCGAGCTTTTTGATGAGGAGCATTACGCCGATGGAGTGCTCATACCTGGTCACATTCCACCTTCGATTGACTAAAAAGCTTGCTCCGCCTTGATAGATCCCTTTTAATCTTTGCACAGGAGCGCTTTTGATAAGCTCTTCCAGTACTCCATCTATATGGTGGTACCCGTAAATAACATCGCTGATTTCCATGCCGTCACCTCAATATCTATTTTTTTTGTTATATATTGTTTATATTGATAGTACATATGCAATCTTTCAATAGAGGAGTGTTATGATGATCATCATCCCAAACAATGAGATAGCGAAACATATGTTGACCGATTTTTTTGCCAAGCAATGGGGTACACCCGAGATGGCGATTTCCAGCGGCATTTTTCGGTGTGATGAATTAGATGGATTTGCCGCAGTAAATGAAAGCGGCGAAATCATTGGCTGTATTACATACTTGATAGATGGGAAAGATTGTGAAATTATTTCATTAGATAGTATGATTGAAAATAAAGGAATCGGCACAGCTTTACTTCAGCAGGTTGAAGAGACGGCTAAATATGCACATTGTCAACGAATAAAGCTTATCACAACGAATGATAATGTACATGCGATGGCGTTTTATCAAAAGAGAGGCTATCAATTCGCCGAAGTGTTTCCGAACGCAGTTGATAAAGCGCGCCGACTCAAGCCGGAGATTCCCGAGGTGGCTGAAAACGGCATTTTGATTCGGGATGAAATTCTATTTTCGAAGGTAATTGATTAAACGAATAGGAGTCTTTTTATGTCCAGTCATTATAAATACCCTCTCATTTTCACGGCATTCCTATTAATCGCTTTCTGCTTGATCTTTTTTTCCTATCACCTGATTCATCATGTTCGTTTGGAGTATCCGAATTGGCAGGGAGAAAGCAAAGACCAGAATTGGGAAGCTGTTTTCAAAAAAAATGAAGATGCACCGAATGAATACAGCGGCAAACTTTATTGGATCGGTGATACAATTGAAATAGACAACACTTATTTGGAATCCCTGATTGTAAAAAAGGATGATGAAATTCTGCTGAGTTCTGACACGGAAATCCCGATGCATGATTATGCTGGAGGCACTTTTTCTGATGGAAGCGCAAAAGAAAAGTCCGTTTCTTTTTTAGAGCGGTTAGATGAACATGAGCTTGAAGGCCATGATATTACGATTGAAGTGAAATGGAAACAAGGTAATCATTATTCTGCGAGCCAGCTTACGCTCAATGAAAAGACCTTGTTTGAAGAAAAGCAGCAATAGATGATCAAAACGAAAAATAGACAAATGAAAAGGTGTAACATATTTTATACAGGTCATATGTTATGCCTTTTTCCTTCATTTTCGCCAAAAAGTGGAGCAGTCTGCCTTATCCCGAATATTAAACTCAATCATTTTCTCAAGTAGCGTGTAATCAACTGGATCGTTCCAAGGGATACGTATCAGCTGCTCGGTGTAGTCATATCCTGCCTTCACAATATCATCCTCTACGTGCGCTATCGTTACTTTTTCAGGAGCGACAGCTAAATGCTTTTTAGAAACACTAAAGCCAATAATAAATGTACCGTGATCCGTAAACATCGGTTGGTTCCATTTTATTTCTGTATGTAAATTTGGATATTTATTTTTTATCCAAGTTAACACCTCTTCCGTTCTTTCTCGGTGGAACGGGTCATCAATCCCCGCTAAATACTCAGAAAAAACGTCCATGTTGTTCCCTCCTAAAATAAAATGATGCCACTCCATATGAACTGCTCAGACATGTACTTACACAATACCTCTTCCAACATAATACTTAAAATTGTTCAAGATGTAAGCGGGTTGCTTCTATGCGACTATAGCAGATTTCAGTCCGCCTATCCACGGCCAGTATCTATTCCTCCAATTTATTTCTATAGTACTATCACTCTTTCCTTTCTCTTGATAGCAGTTCATTATTCTTGTAAATCCAATCTTTAAAATCGATTAATACTAGCTTAACAGTTTAAAAATATAATTGGGTTGTCATTGAGATTTATCTATTTTTAGGAGGTTATCCAGTTGAAAAAATTCCCGAAGAAATTACTGCCTATTGCGGTTTTATCATCAATTGCGTTCAGCAGCTTAGCCAGCGGCAGTGTGCCTGAAGCCAGCGCCCAGGAAAAGAAAAAGGGGAACCACGACGAAATTAAGAATGTTATTGTTCTGATTGGTGATGGTATGGGTGTGTCTTATACGTCCGCTTATCGATACTTAAAGGATAATAAAAAGACAAAAGTTGTGGAACCTACGGCTTTTGATCAGTATCTTGTCGGCCAGCAAACAACTTACCCCGATGATCCTGAACAAAATGTAACGGATTCTGCAGCGGCGGCAACGGCTATGTCTGCGGGAATTAAAACATACAATAATGCCATAGCCGTGGATAACGACGGGTCAGAAGCCAAAACGGTGCTTGAAGCTGCGAAAGAAAAAGGAAAAGCAACAGGACTTGTGGCCACTTCAGAAATTACACACGCCACTCCGGCCTCTTTCGGTTCCCACGACCACAGCCGAAAAAATATGAACTCAATTGCGGATGATTATTTTGATGAGAAGGTCAACGGCAAGCACAAAATTGATGTCCTTTTAGGCGGGGGAAAGAGCAATTTTGACCGTAAGGACCGTAATTTGATTAAGGAATTCAAAAAAGCGGGGTACAGTTATGTGGATAACCGCAAGGACATGCTGAAAAACAAAGACAGCCAAGTTCTCGGCCTATTCGCTGACGGCGGCCTGCCTAAAAAGATTGACCGGACGAAGGATGTTCCATCACTTAAAGACATGACAAACACAGCCATAAAAAAATTAAACAAGGATAAAGACGGATTCTTCCTCATGGTGGAAGGCAGCCAAATTGACTGGGCGGGCCATGACAATGATATCGTCGGCGCCATGAGCGAGATGGAAGACTTCGAACAAGCTTATAAGGCGGCTATTGATTTCGCTAAAAAAGACAAGCACACATTGGTTGTCGCAACGGCTGACCACTCAACCGGCGGATATTCCATCGGTGCGGACGGCATCTACAATTGGTTCAGTGAACCCATTAAAGCCGCAAAGCGCACACCAGACTTTATGGCAGAAAAAATCGCTGACGGCGCGGATGTTGAAAAAACGTTGAAAACATATATCGATCAAAAAAAATTGGCTTTAACAAAAGCCGAAATTCAATCTGTTGAAGAAGCGGCAAAATCGAAGGAAGTACTGGATATCGATAACGCAATCGAGAACATCTTTAACAAACGCTCTCACACTGGATGGACCACAGGCGGACATACCGGTGAAGATGTGCCCGTCTATGCATACGGTCCGTCTAGTGAGACATTTGCCGGCCAAATCGACAATACAGAAATCGCCAAAAATGTCTTCAAGGCTTTACAATACAACATTAAGATTAACGATAAGTAAAAGAATACAAGGTGTCCCGTTGCTTGTATGAAGTAACGGGATCTCTTTTTAATGGAGGAATCATCATGAGAAGAATTCTTTCAATTTTCGTTTTTGCTATCATGCTTGCGGGCTGCTCATCAAACGCCAGTACTGAAAAACAGCATGCAGGCGGGGAGAAAACAGTAAAAGCTGAGCCGCAAAGCACTTCATCCCAGAAGGACAGCACAGATGATTATCAGCCTAATTCCCAGGTAACTGATGACCGGTCATTGCTTAAGGTCGGCCAAACGTTTTCAGATGATAAAGGAAAAGCTGTCTTAAAAGATATCAAACAAGTGAACAAAACCTATAAGATTGGCGACGTGGAGTTAACAGTAAAAGAAATGAAGCTGATCCACTTGCGCCCGGACTACAGCATGATTGATTACTTTCATGAGTTAACACATGATGAAGAGTTTGATTTCGTTAAGGTTTTCGTTGATATCAAGAACACCTCTACAAAAAAAGTAAATGTTGCGCCGATTGCATTGATGAAAACAAATACGGGTGAAACCTTTGATTGGAACAAAGATATTTATCTTGAAGAGTTAAACGGCGAATTGGAAGGCGGCGCCGAAAAGTCCGGAAATCTCGGCTTTATTGTGAACGCATCAAGCGGCCATGCTCATGATAAGGCCGCGGATGCCGAGAAGAAAACAAAAAAGATCAAGTGGATCGAAATCACGACAAGTGACGTCTTTGACCATAACCATAAGAAAATCAGCGATGCTCAAAAAATCAAAATCAAGTTTTAAATGAAGAACTCCCGTACAAGGTACGGGAGTTCTTTTTCTTATTTGTTTTTTTGGCGAATCAACTCATCAATCCGCTCCATCACTTCTTCCATGTCCATACATTCTTTGAAGCTTTGATTGATTTTTTTAATGCCTGCCGTATACTGATCGTTGCGCAAAACCTCATCTACGGCTTGTTTTAATATTTGGGCATTGACTTCATCTTTAGAGATGACATAGCCTGCATGGAGTTCAGAGAGACGCTGCGCCACCATCGGCTGATCCTTGTCATGAGGCATGACAACCAGTGGCACGCTGAAATGAATGCCTTCGTTTACGCTGTTCATTCCGCCGTGTGTAATGAAAACATCCGATTGCTCCAGCACTTCCAGCTGAGGGACATACGGAGCAATGATAAAGTTTTCCGGCGCCTGCTTTAATTTGGTCAGGTCCGCTTTTTCTCCGGCAGCGATGACGACTTTTCCGTTAAAGCCTGAAAATGCATCAATACAAAGGTTGAAGAAATCCTCTGTATGATCCAGTACAGTCCCCATTGAAATATAAATGACCTTCTCATCTTTTAGCTGTTCAATCGGGAAATCTGTTTTTTCCGCTCTCTTTGGAAAGCTCGGCCCGATAAATAGACATTCATCCCCAAAACGATCACTTTCTGGCTGAAAATAACGGCTTGTATACACTACGTTCAATTCCCCTTTATTGTTCATGAATTGAACCAGGTTTTTCGGGGCAACACCGTACGTTTCTTTCATTTTTGCCAAAAGGTCTTCGCACTCTTGATCCAATTCAAGCGGCGCTCCAGACTCCGGATGCAGCGGCAGGATTTTCAGGTGCTCCTCGCCAAACAAGAAAGACGCCGATGAAGAGACTCCTGGAATATCTAAGTAATCCCTTACCAATTCCCCCGCGCCGAATTTATCATAATAAACAAAATCAAATTGAATGCTCTTAGATAAGTCTTTGACAATCTGTAAAATGTCCAATGACGTTTTGATATGGATTTTCACGAAATCAAGAATGCCATTGGGCGAACCGACATGAATAGGTGTCGTTCGCAGCAGATCCCGGTGAAGATGGACCGTTGCTCCCGCTGCTTCTAATCGTTTTTTATATTTTTCAGTGGATATATAATGGACATCATATCCCTTATCGGAAAACGCTTTTGTAATGCCTAAGGTAGGATTCACATGGCCTTCCGCAGGAAAATTCAAAATCAATACTGTCTTCATGTAGACAACTCCCTCTCAAATCGTATTCTGACTCTTTGTTTAATCAGACTACTACTAATCGTAAAATGGGAACACAACCCATGCAAGGTACAAATGAATGAACTATTCTGCTGCTCTGGACTTAATCAAAAAAAAAGACACCCCAGCTGTGGTGTCTTTTTTTACACTTTTCTGATCGTAAAAAATTTCCGCAGAAGCCATGGGCCCGGCGTAAAGCCCAGCGTTAACTGCCAAGCGCCAATAGCCTGCAATCTGTATTCACGGACGATCTGCATCTTCCGGCTCATGCTTCTGACATCCTCAAACCATACCTCATGCGTCCGTCCCTGCTGATCACTGTACCGGAAAAACGGTGATTGATATTCGGCTGAATATTGTATCGGAGCTTGGTACCTCATCGCTCTTTCGATTGCGTTTTGATTTGAAATCGCTGAAGCAACTGTGCCCGGCTGGTACGGGGTGATCCAGTCGTACCCGTAGAGCGGGACTCCGATAATGATTTTTCTGCTCGGCACCTGCGCAATCGTAAACTCAATGGTTCTCCTTATTTCAGTAATCGGCGCTACAGGACCCGGCTCACTTCCGGCATGATGCCAATCATAAGCCATGATAAACATATAATTGACAACCGCTCCTATCCCCCCGTAATCATAGCCCCTCAGCCATGGAATATTATCACTTGTTTTTGCAGGAACAGCTATCGTCAGCACATACCCTCCCGCCTGAAGTCGATCTCTCAGCTGGCGTAAAAATCCAGTGAAAAGATCGCGATCCGCGGCGCTCACCTGCTCAAAATCGATTGTGACACCGCCATATCCCCTTGTGGAAACTAAGTCATAAATGTTGTTGACCAGATTGGTTCTCGCTGTCGGATTGTTTAGCACATGGTGAACAATCTCCGTACTGAAGCCTCCTGATGTAAGGTTCGTTATTGTTGCCAGCGGCGTGACTCGCCTTTGCCAAGTTGTCTCAATAGCGGTCGCATCATTCAATTGGTTTGCAATGTCGCCGTTCGGTGCAATATGGTATTCGAAAATTGAAATCGAAGACGAGTATGGCGCATAATCATTGATTAATTCTCGATCGAGGTCTGGGTTTCGGAGCACATAAAAACTTAACGTTCCCGCAATGTAATTTGAGATCGAAGGAATCGTTATTTTTGCTCCCGCTTGTAAAGCATTTGGGCTGATACCCGGATTGGCGGCTCGCAGTCGCTCTAATGGCACAAACGCTTTGGCTGCAATGGCGGTAAGCGTATCTCCAGGCTGGACTGTATATACATAAAGAGGGATAAGCAGAGCCTGCCCCGGCACGATATTCGTTTCATCTAAACCATTCACACCCCGTATTTGATCAACAGAAGCACCGTATCTTCTGCCTATCGAAAACAAAGAATCACCAGGCCCGACGATATGGATAAACATGTTTAACCCCCATTATTCGTTAGTCAAACCATCATAAAATCTTATTAACGGGGCCTCTTAGATATGTGGTGAATACATAAAAAAATACCAAGGGTTCTGCTCCCCCTTGGTACCGGATCATAGAAATCAATTCTCTTTACCTTCTTCAAGCACATGCTTCAAATGCTCACAGTCATGATTGAAATGAGCCAGCACATGTTGTTTGGCTGCTTCTTTGTTTTTCTTTTTCACTTCTTCAAATATCCTGCGGTGCTCACTCAGTATCGTTTCTGCACGGTGGTCGCCGGTATAATTAAGGATTCTGCAAAAATGAATCAGATCATTTACATGCTCAAGCAAATTTTTCAAATGTCTGTTATGGCTGAAATCAACCAGCAGCTCATGAAATTTTTGGTTTAAACGAATGATTTCCGTATCTTCCGTGCCGTTGTGAATCGCTTTCTCTGTTTCTTCAAGCTGTTTTTGGAGTATGGTCAGCTCTTCTTCGTCCGCTTCGTCTATGACTAATTCGACTGCCAGCTGCTCCAGCGGAATTCTGATTTTATAAATCTCATCTACATCTTTTGCCGTTAATGACGTGATCGAAAACCCATTTCGGTCATCTGCTTTTAACAAACCATCTTTCTCAAGCAATCGCATGGCTTCCCTTATCGGAGAGCGGCTGACGCCAAAGCTTTTCGCCAGCTGTGTTTCGTTTATCCGTTCCCCAGGCTTAAAAGTCCCGTTAAAGATCATTTTTTTTAGCTGGTTATAAAATTGCAGGTAGTAGGGAGTCGGCTTATCTAATTTAAAATCGTCCATATATAATACCTCTTTTGAATATATTCAAGGGCTTTTCTTCATCAAAATCATATAACAGATGGTAATGGGAAGCAACAAACTGCCTTGTCAGATCCCTGAATTTGAGGTACGATATGTTTGCTGAACGACGGTCGACGGACTACTGGTAACTGAAAAAACGGCGTGTTTTTCTTCGTCAATAGGACACCATACCTCCGCCAGAATAGCGCACGATTACATTTTTACATCTTTTCAATGGAGGAAAAAATATGCTCATTATTCTTGTTATGTTTCTTCTAGGAATTATTTTAGGCTTTATTGGCGCCGGTGGAGCCGGCTTTGTCATTGCCCTTTTAACGCTTCTTTTCCATATCCCGATTCATACGGCTTTAGGCACTTCACTTGCCGGCATGGCTTTTACAAGCTTATCAGGGGCATACAGCCACTATCGCGAGGGCAACATTCAAATGAAAATCGGCTTAATAGTTGGAGGCTTTGCTGCGGTTGGCTCATTTTTCGGCGCCAAGCTGACATCTTTTATTCCGGCTGATTTGCTTCATTATTTGACGGCTGGAATGTTATTTTTATCAGCAATTCTCATTTTAATCAGATTATTTATTTTAAAAGAGAAGGCTCAAGTGAATCAAAGCACTCTTTCAACGTATACGAGAGCGGTCATCTTAGGAATTGTATCCGGCGTTCTTTCCGGCACATTCGGCATCGGGTCGGCACCTTTTATTCAAATCGGTTTAATGATTATGCTGAATCTGTCCATTCGCCATTCTGTCGGAACGACGATGCTTGTGATCATCCCTCTGGCTGTAGGTGGAGGCATCGGATATATTACAGAAGGTTTTGTTGATTACGTTTTGCTTGTCAAAGTTCTAGTCGGGACAATGTGCGGTGCCTATGTAGGCGCGAAATTCACCAACCTCATGCCAAAGGTGGTGTTGAAATCAGCCATCTTTTTGACTCCGGCGATTGCAGGCCTGCTGTTGTTATTCTAAATAAAACAAAAAACCTGACGTCATGTCAGGTTTTTTTTATGAATTCTGCCCTACTCGTTCTTTCGTTAATCCAAAAAAAGCCAGTGAGCCGATGACAGCTGTTACAAACATGATGGCTCCCATCGGAACGGCTGTTGTCTCATTAATGCCTACAAGCGGTGACACGATTGAACCGAGGAGCAGCGGGAGCATCCCAAGCAGCGCACTTGCACTTCCGGCGCGGTGCCCCTGCTTTTCCATGGCCAAGGTAAACGTGCTGGTCAGAACCATGCCGATCGTAATCATGTAAATGAAAATGGATATGACTAATGTAGCAAGAGGACCGTGAATCATGGTCATGGTTAATAGCACAGCCGTCGCAATCACAGCCGTAATGACCGCTATACGAAGCAGGCTTTTTTCATGAATGATTCCGCCAAAGCGCCCGATGATAAAGCTGCCCGATATAATCGCCAGCCCGTTAATGCCAAAAAGAATACTAAATACCTGCGGAGACACCCCGTAGATATCCTGGTATACAAAAGGCGTACCAGACACATATGCAAAGCTTCCCCCGTGAATAAATCCGACAGTTAACGCGTACCCCATAAAGGATCGATCCTTCAGCAGGCTGCCCATCGTTTTGACGGATGTTCCGATTGAGCTTGGAATCCGTTTTTCCGGCGGAAGCGTTTCTTTTAACCTCAATGCAATCAGAAGAACTAGTAAAAATCCGATGATCATGAGAACGTGAAAAATTGTATGCCACGTTGCGAACGGCAAAAGCAAAATGGCACCGCCTGTCATAGGCGCAACCATTGGCGCCACCGCGGTAATAACCATTAGCAGCGAGAAAAATTTAGAAAGCTCTCTTCCGGTAAACACATCGCGGACGATTGCGCGAGACAGCACAAGCCCTGCAGAAGCAGTGAAGCCCTGTAAAAAACGCGCAGCCACTAAAGTTGTTATATTGGGCGACAGTGCACAAAACAGAGAAGATAACGCAAATAAAAAAATACAGATTAATAGCGGTTTTCGTCTTCCCTGCGCATCGCTGACCGGCCCGACAATCAGCTGGCCGATCGTAAGTCCGACCAGACAGGCTGTTAAACTTAACTGAACAAGTGAAGCACTTGCTGATAAATCTTCCGCGATTTCAGGAAAACTTGGCAAATACATATCTATATTAAGCGGGCCCAATATAGCAAGCATGCCGAGCAGAAACGCTAGTGCCAAGCGTTCTTTTCCAGTTGGATTGTGCAGCATGTTATCAAACCTTCCCTTCAACCTAGTCCCTTATATAATGGATGTCAGCTCCAACTATGGATTGAAGCTGTTAAACATTTGTATATTGTATCATAACTTTCAGCCTGTGAAAGCCGCTTGAGCATGGGCTCGGCAAAGTGATATTCCGAACACCTATAAATGGGAATGATGCAGGGAATCATCGTGACCAGCATCATCTGAAGAAGCGGCCAGCTTTTTATCTAAGTTCTAGCCTAGCGAATTTTATGCGCTGGGAGGTTTTTCTAGAGTGCAAATGGCTTGCAAGATGAAATCAATCGTTGTATATTAATTGACGTGTCAATCATTGATATATCAATTAATAGTTTTGACAGGAAAGAAGGGATGGGTTTTGGCGTCATTTTGTTCAGAGGAAGCCGAGATTTTATATCAGCTGCAAGGCGTGAACAAGGTGATTGGCGTGAAGTTCGAGGCATGCACGGGCATCAGCCAATCTCGTTTGGAATTGCTGACATTGCTTTATCATGCAGATGAGATCAGTCAAAGCGACCTTCAAAAGAAAGTAAATATCGATAGCGCAGCCGTTACCAGACACCTGAAACAGCTGGAAGCCAAAGGCATGGTATCAAGGCGGCGCAAGCCTGAGGACAACCGCATCACCCTTGTTCGGTTAACAGACCAAGGAAGAGAGCGAATTGAGTCTTCTAAGAAGGAAAAGGAGCGTTTCATGAAGGAAATGCTCGCAAATGTAAGCGTAGAAGAACGCCGCCTGCTCATTGATGTGCTGGCGCGCATGCGAAACAATATAGATAATATCGAAGCTTAAGAGGAGTGTATCAACATGATCAAAACAAACGATTTTATGGAAATTATGAAAGGCCGCCGTTCTATTCGCAACTATGATCCGGCAGTAAAAATCAGCAAAGAAGAAATGACAGAGATCTTAGAGGAAGCAACAACTGCCCCATCTTCTGTTAACGCGCAGCCATGGCGTTTTCTTGTCATTGACAGCCCGGAAGGAAAAGAAAAGCTCGCACCGCTTGCCAGCTTTAACCAAACACAGGTCACAACATCATCTGCTGTCATCGCTGTATTTGCAGACATGAACAATGCAGACTACTTAGAAGAAATCTATTCAAAAGCCGTGGAACTTGGTTACATGCCGCAGGAGGTCAAAGACAGACAAATCGCTGCGCTGACCGCACATTTTGAAAAGCTTCCGGCACAGGTCAACCGTGAAACGATCCTGATTGACGGAGGTCTCGTTTCCATGCAGCTGATGCTGACTGCACGCGCGCATGGCTACGATACAAACCCGATCGGCGGATACGATAAAGAAAACATCGCGGAAACCTTCGGATTAGATAAAGAACGTTATGTACCGGTTATGCTACTTTCTATCGGAAAAGCAGCAGACGAAGGCTATGCTTCCTACCGTCTGCCGATTGATACAATTGCAGAATGGAAATAAAAAAAAGAGCCCGTGAGTGTTTTCCGGGCTCTTTTTTTTTAAGTACAGCCGCCGTTTGCGTCTGACCTTTTTTGGGTAACACGTCTGAAGTTAGTCGTTTAGATCATGAAAAGAGTGATGACCATTCATCACTCTTCTCTCGAATATTCTTTTCCTTTCTTCCTGCCGAACGGCCACCAGTTTCCTTCTCCAAAGGTTGCAATGATTGCCGGGATGAAGAGCGGAAGTATGACAAGGCCGTAAAGCAAGAGCCCGATGATGATAACACTTGCCACCTGCATCAGTGTATTGACACCTGAAGGCATCATCGCCGCGAACGTACCGGCCAATATAATGGCAGCTGTAATAATGACAGATCCCATTTTGCTCATTGACCTGACGACACCTTGCTCAATGCCAAGGTGCACCTCTTCCTTAAATCGATCCAGCAAGAAGATCGAATAATCTACCCCTAACGCGATCAAGATGACAAAGCTGAAGAATGGCACTGCCCAGCTGACACCCGCGTTTCCTAAGCCGTTTACAAAAATTAATTCTGTTATGGATATCGACGTATAGTACGTCAGCAGCAATGACGCGATCATATAAATCGGCATGATCATTGAGCGGAACAAAATGGTTAACACGATAAACAGGCCTATAATCATAATCACCATTGTTCTGGAGAAGTCCGTTGTGGACAGCTCCTTTAAGTCCGCATTCATACTCGTGACCCCGCCGTATACGATCTGTGCATCCTCCAAAGGAGTGCCGTCAACTTCGTTTGCGACAGCTTTTTTGATTTGGTTTATTGTCGCAATAGCTTGTTCTGAGTACGGATTTGAATCCAGAACGACACTTAATTGAACACCTTTGCCATCTGCAAAGGAATACTGGTCAATTGACTTCTTAAAGTCTTTGTCCTTCATTACTTGATCAGGAATGAATATGCCTGTATCTCTTACAGTTGGACTTTTGCTCATGTCCTCTAACATATCACTGGAAGCTGTAATACCGTCAGAGACTTTCGTCAGGCCCTGATTTGCGCTCCTCACGCCTTCGGACAGCTTCTTTAGGCTTTCTGTCAGCGTTCCGGCTTGTGCCTGCTGGCCTGAGAGCTGCTGGTTCGCTTGTTCAAGACCGGTTTGAATCTGGCCAAGCTGTCCGCTGATTGCCGTAAGCTGCTGCACGGTCTGTGCGGTATTGCCGGTTTGGGAAATCTGTTTGCTCACGAGCTGCAGCTGCTGATTGATTTTGCCCAAGCCATCTGCCGCATCGCCCAGTGAACCGCCAGACCCTCCATTTGAGGCCGAGCCGGTTTGCCCTGCCATTTGATTCAGTCCGTTTTCTATATCCGTTAATCCGCTTTGGACATCGGCAATCCCTTTTACCGTCTTATCCAGCCCGTCTGAAACCGATCCTAGCTGGTTATCAATATATAAATCTTTGATTTTTTCACCAGTCGGCTGCGTAATGGTCATCACAGAGTCAACATGATCAACTTTCTCGATCGCTTTGCTGATATTTCCTAGATAGGGAATTGTATCAGCTGTTGTAAGATCTTTGTCTCCTTTTACGACAACATTGATCGGGAACGCTTTTCCTTCCCCGAATCCATCCTTAATGGCCTCGAGAGCTTTTATAGATTTATAATCGCTGCTGATTTCCGCAGTTGAGTCGAATGAAATCTGGTCATCATAGGTCAAGATGAACGGAAGCGTAATCACCACCGTGATGACAATGAACAGAAACGGACGCGCAACGGAGTGTCTGCCGAGAAACGCCCATAGTTTGTTATCACTGTGTGACAGCACTTTCTTAGAAGGCCAGAATAATTTTTCACCCAGCGTCACCATAAATAATGGCAGCAGTGTGTAGAGGATGATCATTAAAATTCCCACACCGACTGCTACCCCTACTGCGGATTGGAAAATCGCAAACTTCGCAAATCCTAAGGCGGAAAATCCGATTAATACCGCGAATCCGCTGATAAATAAGGTTTTTCCCCCTGTGCGGTAAGCGATAAGCGCCGCTTCTTTTTTATCATGCCCGTTTGCCAATTCTTCACGGAATCGTGTAAGAAGCAGTATGCAGTAATCTGTTCCAATGCCGAACAGGATCGCGACTAAGAAGGTTTGCGTAAACGTCGAGATTGGAAAATCAACATTGTATACAAGGATGCCCAGTATGGATTGACTGATCAGATAAGAAAAACCGACAACCACAATCGGGATAAAAGGCGTCACAACAGATCGGAACACGATCAACAGTAAACCGATGATCAGGCAGACTGTGATCACTTCCGTTTTCTTAAGCCCTTCCTCTGAGCTGTGAGCGAAATCCTGGTTGATAAGGGAAGCTCCCGTAATATATGCCGTCAAATCATCAGGAACGATTTGATAAATCTCGTCCGCAATTTTTTCCGCCTTTTTATCAGAACCTGTAATCGTGACAGGCATGAGAACGGTTTTCTTGTCTTTCGACATCAACTGGTCTTTGACTTCTTTTTCCGCTGACAGAGGAGATGTTACCTCTTCTACACCGTCGATCTTTTTGATTTTATCGATCATTATCCGGAGCTGATTCTCTGTTTCTTTCTTTAAAGCGTTGTCTAATGTAAAGACAACACTGATCGAATTATTGTCTTCTCCCGCTTGTTTTAAAATGGCGTTTGCCCTTTCTGAAACAGCATCAGCGGGAAGCTGGGCCTGCCCCTTTTGATTGGCCAGCTCCGTTAAGTTCGGAGAAAACAAACTCAAAACGACGGTAAGTGCTAATACTATGGCTGCAATTGCCCACTTGAATTTGATGATTGCTCTCATTCGGCAGAATCTCCTCCTTTAAATTTGCTTTTTAAAATGGTGAATATCTCGATGATGGAATGTAAGTGTTCCTCATCTATATCATCGATCAGCGGTTTGAGCGCGTTAAAGATGGCAGAATCTAATTCTTCTAGTATGTGTTCACCACTGGGTGTAATGTTAATAAGCTTAGAGCGCCTATCACTTTTTTCCGGACAGTCGCCCCATTGAACCAATCCCTTTTCGAGCAGCTTTTTCAGTCTGTTAGAGATCGCGCTCTTATGTACATTTTGGTACATGGCCAGGCTGCCGGGAGATGTTGGGCCCTTGACTTTTAAAATTTTCAACAGGTCTGCCTGTTCCCTTGAGATATGCTTGAAGACATCCTGATTGATTTCACGATGCACAAATTCTGTCCCTTCAAGCAGGACTTCCACAAACAGGTTTATCGCCTGACATAGCTTTTGTTCATTCAATATCTTCCCCTCCTCATTATAGTTTACCCCGCTAAACTTTATGTTCAATGTCAATTAGTTTATTCCCCTAAACTATATATGTCAACAAATTTTATTCACGAGCACTCTACATAAGAACGCACGTTCGTGTATAATAGAAGCTATACACACGAAAGGGGGAATTTTAACATGTCAGATTTTGCATTCAAATTGTATGAATATAACGTCTGGGCCAATCAACAAATATTCAACCGATTAAAAGAGCTTCCAAAAGAGGTATACCATCAAGAAATTCAAAGCGTGTTTCCGTCAATATCCCATGTATTGTCTCATGTTTATCTTTCTGATCTCGGCTGGATTGAAGTGTTTTCCGGCAAAAACTTGAGCGATGCTTTGGCTTTAGCTGAACAGCTTAAAGAACAGACAGAGGCTAAAGAAATAGAGGAAATGGAAGACCTTTTTCTGAGGTTATCCGAGCGCTATATACTATTTTTACAGCAAAAAGAACAGCTCAATAAGCCACTCCAGATTCAAAATCCCTCAAGCGGAATCATGGAAACAACTGTTTCCGAACTGCTTCCCCACGTTGTCAACCACGGGACATACCACCGCGGCAATATCACAGCAATGCTGCGGCAGGCAGGCTACGCATCCGCACCGACAGATTACGGGCTCTACCTGTTTATGAAAAAAACTGAAAAAGCATAAAAAAGCGGCTCCCTAAATGGAGCCGCTTTTTTCGGGAAATAGTCCAAATCACATTAAAATTCTTTTCATCAATCCTTTTTTAGTAAAAAAGATAGAAATTTTAGTGTTATAATAATCATTAAAAATAGATTGCTGACTCAATAAACAATTTTCAATGGAGGAACACATAAAGTGACAGACGACATGACGAAAGACAATATAAATCAGCAAACGTTGCAGAGAGGCTTGAAAAACAGGCATATCCAGCTCATCGCCATCGGCGGAGCCATTGGGACAGGCTTATTTCTCGGCTCGGGCAAATCGATTCATTTTGCCGGACCTTCGATTTTATTTGCTTATATGATCACAGGGATCATTTGCTTTTTAATTATGAGATCGCTGGGTGAACTGCTGTTATCAAACTTGAACTATCACTCTTTTGTGGATTTTGTACAAGACTACCTAGGCGATATGGCAGCATTTATCACCGGCTGGACATATTGGTTCTGCTGGATTTCCATTGCGATGGCTGATCTGACAGCAGTCGGGCTCTACACTCAATATTGGCTCCCGGGTGTGCCGCAATGGGTGCCCGGCTTGATCGCTCTTATTATTTTACTGATTATGAACCTAGCGACAGTCAAGCTTTTTGGAGAATTAGAATTTTGGTTTGCTTTGATTAAAGTCATTGCCATTTTGGCGTTAATCGTCATTGGCCTTGTGATGATTTTCAAAGGCTTTTCCACTAGCTCAGGAGTGTCCAGCTTCACAAACCTCTGGAGCCACGGAGGCCTGTTCCCGAATGGCATGCACGGGTTTATCCTCTCGTTCCAGATGGTTGTGTTTGCTTTTGTCGGCATTGAGCTTGTCGGGCTTACGGCCGGTGAAACAGAAAACCCTGAAAAAGTAATCCCTAAGGCGATCAACAATATTCCTGTCCGTGTGCTGCTTTTTTATATCGGGGCTCTTCTCGTGATTATGAGCATCTATCCTTGGGATGTCATCAATCCCAGCGAAAGCCCATTCGTACAAGTATTTGTCGCTGTTGGCATCGTCGGGGCTGCAAGTATTATCAACTTTGTTGTGTTGACATCCGCTGCTTCAGCATGCAACAGCGCTGTATTCAGTACAAGCCGTATGGTCTATTCCCTGGCGAAAGATCACAATGCACCTGAGTCAATGGCGAAACTGACTCAGCGTAAAGTGCCTAGAAATGCTTTATTCTTTTCGGCTATCGTGATTTTAATAGGTGTTACGTTAAACTACATCATGCCAGAAGGCGTATTCACCCTGATCACAAGCATTTCAACCGTATGCTTTATCTACATTTGGGGGATTACGGTCATCTGCCATATGAAATACCGCAAAACAAGACCTGAATTAGCGAAAACAAACAAGTTTAAGCTTCCGCTTTATCCGTTTACAAATTACCTGATTCTTGCGTTCCTGGCGTTTGTTCTGGTTGTGCTGGCACTGGCACAGGACACTCGTGTTTCCTTATTTGTCACACCGGTTTGGTTTATTTTGCTGATTGTGATTTATAAAGTGAGAAAAGCGAAGCATCAATAACACTCGAAACTCCTGCCTCAAAAATGAGAGCAGGGGTTTTTTTGATGAAAATGACCTTTGCTTTTGAATTTGAAGATATGCTATAGTGTTTGTAATCAAAACAAGAAGGGATGATGGGTGGACAATGATTAACTAATCTTATTTTTACCGTTTGAAATCAATATTTCAAATCAAAAAATAGGATTAGTCTGCCCATTTTCTATATATACGACACTGCTATTTATAAAAAATAGCTTATTTGATCATGCACAGGCACGGCTAATCCTTCCAACACATTTGGGAGGATTTTTTTATTCTCCCTTTAAAGCGAGGGATATGGATGAAAGAGATCGTAACATTAACAAACGTTAGCTATGAAGTAAAGGATCAAACTGTTTTTAAACATGTAAACGCCAGTGTTCAGCAAGGAGATATCATTGGGATTATCGGAAAAAACGGCGCTGGGAAATCTACGCTGCTGCACCTCATTCACAATGACTTAGCCCCTGCACAGGGTCAAATCCTTCGGAAGGATATAAAACTGGCTTTGGTTGAACAGGAAACCGCGGCGTATTCCTTTGCGGACCAGACACCTGCCGAAAAGAAGTTACTGGAGAAATGGCATGTGCCTCTTCGTGATTTTCATCAGTTAAGCGGCGGTGAAAAACTGAAAGCGCGGCTGGCGAAAGGACTATCAGAGGATGCAGATCTGCTGCTGTTAGATGAACCGACAAACCACCTTGATGAAAAAAGCTTGCAATTTCTCATCCAACAGCTGAAACATTATAACGGCACTGTGATTCTCGTTTCTCACGATCGATATTTTTTAGACGAAGCCGCAACAAAAATATGGTCGCTTGAGGATCAGACGCTGATTGAATTCAAAGGGAATTACTCCGGGTATATGAAGTTCCGGGAGAAGAAAAGACTCACCCAGCAGCGTGAATATGAAAAGCAGCAAAAAATGGTCGAACGGATTGAAGCACAAATGAATGAGCTCGCTTCTTGGTCGGAAAAAGCCCATGCTCAATCGACGAAAAAGGAAGGGTTTAAAGAATATCATCGGGTAAAAGCGAAGCGTACGGATGCCCAGATAAAATCCAAGCAGAAGCGGCTTGAAAAAGAGCTGGAAAAAGCAAAGGCGGAACCCGTTACCCCAGAATATACAGTCCGCTTTTCAATCGATACAACCCACAAAACAGGAAAACGTTTTTTAGAAGTTCAGAATGTAACAAAAGCGTTTGGAGAAAGGACCCTCTTTAAAAACGCAAACTTTACGATTCAGCACGGCGAAAAGGTTGCGATCATAGGCCCCAATGGCAGCGGAAAAACGACATTGCTGAATATCATTCTTGGACAGGAAACAGCAGAAGGAAGCGTATGGGTGTCGCCGTCCGCAAACATCGGCTATTTAACGCAGGAGGTGTTTGATTTGCCTTTAGAACAAACACCGGAAGAGTTATTTGAGAATGAAACATTCAAAGCAAGGGGGCACGTTCAAAATCTGATGAGGCACTTAGGTTTTACAGCCGCCCAATGGACTGAACCGATCAAGCATATGAGTATGGGTGAGCGTGTAAAGATCAAGCTGATGGCCTATATTCTGGAGGAAAAAGACGTGCTGATTTTAGATGAGCCGACAAACCATCTCGACCTGCCGTCACGCGAACAGCTGGAAGAAACACTGTCACAATACAGCGGCACATTGCTGGCGGTTTCACATGACCGATACTTTCTCGAAAAAACAACAAACAGTAAACTCGTCATCTCAAACAACGGCATCGAAAAGCAGTTAAATGACGCCGCTCCTTCAGAAAGAAATGAGCGGGAAGAGCTTCGCTTAAAGCTTGAGACAGAAAGACAAGAAGTGCTGGGAAAACTCAGTTTTATGACGCCAAATGATAAAGGGTATAAGGAGCTTGATCAGGCTTTCAATGAGCTTACGAAACGAATAAAAGAGCTGGATCATCAAGACAAAAAAGACTGAGGGAGAAAGTTCAAGCGGCATTGAAAAGGACAACAGCTGTTGTCCTTTTTCTTTATATGTTCAAGCCTTCCAATGACATTAATGTTTCTAATGATGACTTATAGTACCCTGCCACTGCTTCCAGATAGGCATGTTGTGTTTGGGTAACGTAAGCAACTTTTCAGCACAGCTGTTTCCGCATACGAATATTGGTCATGGCATAGCCCATCTTCTGATAAAGATAGACGGCTGTCTCGTTGTGTGCAAACACATGAAGGGCCAGCCTTTCCGCACCAAGCTCTCTTGCTTTTTCATCAAGCTTTTGAAGCGCCAATTGAGCCAGCCCTTTTCCGCGAAAGGCTTCATACAATCCAAAGGAATAGATAAACGCTTCCTTTTGCGGATGAAACGGATCAGCATACAGCCAGAGCCAGCCCATTCTTTCTCCTTGGTCATTTGTGATGTTCCAAAAATAATGATTGCTGCTGTCTCGCCCATTCGGAATCATGTTCTCATATGCCTGCTCCGATTTCTCAAACGCCTCTTTTTCCGTCCAAGTTCCTGACGCTATGTTTTGTTTCGCATAATTTTGCACGGACATCACTCGAAAGGCTTCGAACTCTTCCTCAGTCATGTCTTCCAAAGTGAATGCCATCCTGTATTCCTCCTTTATAAAAAAGCCCAGCTGATGCCGGACGAATAACGCAGAAATGGAGCTCTATTTTACTGCTTCAGTTAATTCCTGGACTTTCTATTATTCGATAAGAACAGGAGATTTCCTGCAAATGGGCTTGTTCTTAAACATTAGTGAAAAGCTTACGTGTAACTCCCCATGATGATCATGATAGAAACAATCAAACAAATCATCGCTGGTATCGCCATGATGACCGATTGTCTTGCTCGGAACATATGCGCATGAATGGCTCCCGCCATGAGAACGACAAACAGAACACCTGCTCCAATCGCTGCATACCGATTCCAAATTCCCGCTGTCATAGCAAGTGCCCCGGCTATTTCAAGAATGCCGGTAACAGTCAGAAACCATAATGGATATTGATAATGCCGCCAATGCTCAACTTGAAAGGGAACACGGCTTACCTTTATGATGCCTCCCGCAAACATAAAAACCGCCAAACTGACTTTCATCATAATAGATATCATCTTACGTCATTCCCTTTCGGAAGCATCCCGTATATTAAAAGATTCACAACCTCTGCTGCGAGGCTTGCCGGATCTTTGATTCCGGTTAACAAAAATGAATCGGTTAAATGTTCAATCATGCCGACCAAACACTCAGCGACAGTTTCCATATCCAGTTCAGAGTGAAAATAGCCAAGCCGCTGTTCTGCTTCTAAGTTTTCTTTCAAAACCATCGCCAAGTCTTTTTTCATTTGTTTTGCTTCCGGGTTGAGAAAAAAGCCGATCTTGGTTAAATCCTTGTCCTCAGCCAAAAATTGAAAAACAGTCTCTACAGCTAGCAGTACCCGTTTTGACACATCCTCCGTGTTTAATCCGTTTTCCAGAAGAAGTGACTCTGTCAGCTTTCTGACTCGAGAGTGAAAATCGGTGATTAACTCGGCAAAGATGGCTTCTTTGCTTTGAAAGTACAGGTAAAATGAAGGCTGTGTGAACCCAGCTTTTTTCACAATTTCACTTACCTTCGCGTCATGGAATCCCCGAATCGAAAATTCATTAGCGGCAGCTTTGAGTAACCGTTTCCGGCTTTCTTCTCCTTTACGTCCTTTTTTGCTTTTCAACGAGGACCACCCCCAAAAATAATACTCGCAAGTAATGTTACTCACGAGTATTATTTCATGGCATTAGCTTCATTGTCAATGATTTCAAACTGATCCTCTTTGCCAGCTTCCTTTATTAAAGGGTCTCATGTATTTCGAATAACTGAATCAATTCATTGATTACTATATTCAATGGCTTTTCATTCAACTGATAAGTATTTGCCAAATAGATTGACATTCAGGCTGTGACAAACTTTATTCTTTTTTCTAACGAGCATCACTCCAGGGCCAGATAGAGTTTTGCCCGCAAATGCAAGGAACAATTGGGTGCAGCGGCGCATAATGTACTGTACAGAATGATGGAAGGGTGTGATGGGATGCCGTCTACAATAATCAACCTATATTATTTAAAGATCAACAGTATTTCGGGCAATGGTTCAATTACAATAGGTGAAGCCGCGCATAACAGCCATACCGCAAATAATAAATCTCAAGGGATCAACTCCTCTTTCGGTGATACATCACCTGCAGAATCAATCATGGAAAACTTCTTAAATGATCCTGATGTCAACGATCAGACAGAACTCGGAAACTCTGATAATACCACTATGAATGCTCCTCAGCTTCCAGTACCGCCAATTTTAGATTAAAAGGAGTTTCGCTATGCCATACCAAATTAACATCGCAAATATTAAGGTGAACGGCGTCACACAAAACGGAAATATTGATGTCGGTCCAACCGTACACAACAGCCATACAGCGAACAGCAAATACTTTGGGGCAAACTTTTCTCTAGGGGATTTTTCGCCTTCTTCTTCTCTTTTAAATACTGGGAACCTCGATACTGATATCAGTGATCAAGACCAAATTGGAAACCCTTCTGCACCGATTTCAAACCAAATTTAAGGAGGATCCTAGATGGATCTCGAAAAAATGAGAAAGTGGCTTGAGATTACAAATGAATATAAGCAAAATGACTTTTGGACAAATGTGCTCAAGTATAAAGCCCCGGAACAATTTTTTAATACCAACACCTATACGCTCGTTTACGACTTTTATCAAGATGAAGAAGATAATTTTATCATTGTGGAAATGCCCGGTGTGTATGAGGAAGAATTAACGATCCGCTTACTATCTAAAACCCAGCTGCTGATCAAAGGAACGATCACGCCTGTTTTTCCAGCCGAAATGGAAGTGCTGCGTGAACGGTATTACGGAGAAATTGAGCGAATCATTCAGCTTCCCGAAGCCACTGAATCTCATTTGTTACAGATTCAGCTGTTAAACGGGCTTCTGCACATTTCGTACCCAAGACAAGTTGAAACCATTGCGTTCAATAAGGGACTTTAAGATTGATTGTTCCTTCATTCCTTATCCATAGGGACTGATATATGGTCTTTATATTGATCCACATAAATATCCCCATTACCCAGCAGCACTGCGTACACGGTCTCTTTCACCTTTATGTCTCTTTTTCGCAATTCCTCCAAAAGCCAGGATTCCGTCAAACGATTCTGCTTTAAATTATTCTCAATGATTTCTCCGTCCATAATAAGCTCTATCGGAAGCCTGTGTTCTTGGTTTACCGCAATCATTAAATCCTGTTTGGTCACATGCCGGAATTGCGGTTTTCTTAACACAGTCAGCTGACCATTCGTTTCAAGAATGGCAAAAAGAACTTCTTCGATATTAAATATTTCTTTTTCCCGTAATTGCTGATTTAAATAATCAAGTGTGTAACGCATTTTCCTCATATTTGATTCAAGTATCTTCCCGTTTTGAATCAGCACTGTTGGATCTCCGGCAAAAAATTTCCTCAGCTTCCTGTTCTTTATCGACAGAAACGAAATTAGAAAAATGGTTAACACAAAAATACTAAACGAAATGGCCATATTGTGCGGTTTTATTGAAGTATTGTAAGCTAATCCACCAGCAATCGCCCCTAGTGTGATCGCCGCAATAAAATCAAAAATCGTCATTTGAGAAATTGTCTGTTTGCCTAAAATTCGTTCTGCGATTAACAGCAAGCCAAAGCTGGCAACCGTTCTAATGACAACTTCAAGTTCAATCATCTTATGGCGCTCCCCGCTTCCCAGATTGTTTCGGCCAAAAAACTCCTGCTGCTATCATTGTTTGGCTTAATATATCCATCTATACCAAAAATATTGTTCGGTTTAGGACAGAATGAAAAACTGCCTTTCGGATATATTAAATTGCGATTGGCCGAAGAAAAGCCAATCCCATGACAAATCTAATTCATCATTGGTCAGGTGGTAGCATGAATTTCACTTGGGAATCTCTTGTTCTCATTGTAGCCGGAGTCATTTTGCTGAGAGTTTCAGGAATGAAATCAATCGCACAAATGACTTCAACTCAAACGGTTGTCATGATTTCAATCGGAACTATTATCGTGCAGCCAATCATCAAGTACAGCCTTTTCAAAACATTAATTGCGGCGGCAATTTTCACAATAACACTCATCGTAATAGAATGGATCCAAATGAGATCGAACTTCATTGAAAAGATGTTGACCGGAAAAGCAAAAGTTGTTATTGAAAACGGACAGCTTCATATCGAAAACTTAAAGAAGATGAGACTTACAGTTGATCAGCTTGAAATGCATCTAAGGCTTCACGGCGTTACGGCTATACAAGATGTCAAAATTGCGACATTAGAGGCAAACGGGCAATTAGGAATAGAATTAACTGATGACGCCAAACCTTTAACTGTCAGGGATCTAAAAAAACTCATTCACCCGAATTTCATTAATAAGGACGGACAAGCCCATTTGTCTAGCAATCAGAATATTTTTGATGAAATTGGCAAAAAGAATAAAAAAAACATCCCTAAAAAACTGCATTAACAAAAGGCACTTGGAGAATTTTGCAGGTTTTTGTCTCTCACTGAATGTTTTTGCCGTTTTGTTTAAGCAATTGCTGCTCTCACACCATATTGTATAAACAGTCATAACGGAGAGGAGAGATGAATGATGAAATTCCCAGTTTATATTCATTCGATATCCGGAAACAGCGTTTTTAATAACGGTTTTGCATTCTCCATCAGCCCTTTCTCTGTTTCTAAAGAGACAGATGGTTCCGGAGGGAATAATACAGGTTTGGTTTTTGAATCCAATGCTTTAAGCCAAACAAGCTCCGCCAATCAAGCCCTACATGTTACAAATGCGGTCCAAGAACTGCTTTCCAAGCTTTTAGCGTAAACATAAGAAATGAACACTTCATGAGGTGCCGTATGGATTTTCCAATTATTCACACAAACTTTTGGGATGCTGTGATAGCTATTCCAATCATCATACTGATAACCCAAATCCTCAAAATATTATTGAAAATCCCCAAAACTTTTGTACCATCAGTTGCCTTAATAACAGGCCTTGGCATTTCTGTTTTCATAAGCCATCGACACAGCCTCTTTTCTGGCGTATTTATGGGCTGGTTTTATGGCTACGCTGCTATAGGCTCCTACTCATCATTAAAAACGACCATCTTATCCTTTAGGCAAACGAAAAACGATACATCAAATTCATAGATGACATATAACGATCTGCCGCCTCTTTATCAGGCGGCTTTATTTCTGCTGATAGGTTGATCATCTTCAAAAGAGACTCATTCACTCGCTATTATTTTTACCATTATGTTGATGCAATGATATAAAAACGCAATATCATAGAAGTAAATAGACTGCCAGCGTCCTCTATGACGGCTACTTCTGAGTGAAAGGAGTTTTTGAAGCATGCGATCTCAAATCAATATCTCAAATCTCACGATAAATGGAATGACACAAAACGCCAATACAGATATCGGACAAAACTTGCAAAACAGCCATACTGCGAACAGCAAAAATTACGGTGTCAATTTCACATTAGGAGATTACTCTCCTTCTCATTCAATTATTATTTCAGCAAGTTGTGATAATGATACAAGTGATCAAGGGCAGGTTGATAACCCTTCTTCGCCTAGTGAAGAATAAATTGATGCAAAAAAAAAAGAACTCATTTGAGTTCTTTTTTTTGCCTTATTTCTTTATTCGCCTTCATATAATCGATAAACCCTTTTCAGCTTTTGTTCAAGCTGTTCAAAATGAACAAAACGGGCTTCTCTTAGAAACTCAGTCCCATCAATGAACAAAAGAAGCACAGGAACGGTGAAAACTGAAAATCTGCCGGCGACCTCTGCTACATCGTCAGCATTGATATGCGCCAATTTGATGTTTGGAAACTGATCCAATACTATTCTGAGCTGGGGCAGAACTGCGTGACATACTGTACAGCCAGGCCTTGATATATAAATAAAACTGAATTTGTGCTGTTTGATAAAATTTTCTATAGAATCTAATGAATGTAATTCTGTCATCTCTTTCATCCATTTACTCCTTCAAATAGGTCTGTTTTCATGACCAAGCTCATCAATACGTATCATTCACTATACAGATTTTTATTTATGATATCCGCTTTTTTGCCTTGCAGAGTACCTGTAAGCTTGCCGGAAAATGTAAAAACAAAAGAACAGTTACTGACAAGCAGCAACTGTTCTTACATACTTTCTTATTAAAAATGCAAAGCGTAAGCTCCTGAACCGATGAGTGCAACCCCTACGGAAACTGCAATGAGCACCAGGTTATATTCAAAACCTCCCGCGCCATTCGCAAAACCTTTCGCTCCATGGACTTTTACGATGGCACCTAACATAATGATCGTTATGATAGCAGCTCCAAGCGGGAGGAATACGCCTAAAATAAATAGAATTCCGCTTACTAACTCCCCAAGACCTGATAGAGCGGCCGCAACGTTTCCTGGTTTCACCCCAATTGACTCGAACCATTGTCCGGTTCCTTTAATCCCGTATCCGCCAAACCAGCCGAATAATTTTTGTGTGCCATAAAACAAAAACACCACACCAATCATTATACGAATAAGCAACAGTCCTGCATCTTCCATTTGTATCTCTCCTCATCTTTGATTTTATCTAATTCTTTGCTGACGGTATCCAGCAATCATCAATTGAATATATGTTTCTTTATTTTTTATGTGTCAAATCAATCTAACTCTCTTACTTCAAACGGCAGCAGCCCTTGTTCAATTTGTGTGCGATGCGGTTCATATTGCACAGGCAGCATCAGTTTTTCGCCCATTGTATCCTGTGTTTCATCATGTGCAAAGCCCGGGGGATCAGTTGCGATTTCAAACAGGATTTCCCCATGTTCCCTGAAGTAAATGGCATTAAAATAGTTTCTATCCCGAACAGGAGTTACACCATATCCGTGGGAAGCAATATATCTTTGCCAATCTAACTGATCTTCATCATCGTTAGCCCGCCAAGCGATGTGATGCACCGTTCCGGCCCCCATTTGCCCGCGGCCAATAGGCGTTAACTTAAGGTCAATCACATTTCCGATATCACCGGCGGAACGATAACGAACGAAGTCCCCTTCTTTGCCGACTCGCTCCAGCCCCATGATGTTTTCTAAAAGGTCAGCGGTTTTGTCAGGCTGCGCTGATAATAGGGTTGCACCCCCAAAACCTTTAATGGCAACATCGGGCGTTACTTCTCCGAAAGTCCACGTATTAGCCTCTCCTTCTTCTCTTTCCACGATTTCTAAGTGCAGTCCATGAGGATCATCAAATTCTACATATTGTTCCCCAAAGCGCTCGATTTTGGTGTATGGAACGTTGAACTTTTCTAGTCTCTTTTCCCAAAATGCCATAGCCCCTTTCGGCACGACATACGAAGTCACACCAACTTGACCGTCTCCAATGACGCCTTGGCGGGCTCCGGCCCACGGAAAGAAGGTAATGATTGTTCCCGGCTTCCCGCCTTCATTCCCAAAATAAAGATGATACGTACCTGGGTCATCAAAATTGACAGTTTGCTTGACCAAACGAAGCCCAAGCACTCCTGCGTAAAAATCTGTGTTCTCTTGAGGGTGACCGACAATCGCTGTAATATGATGAATTCCCATCGTTTTTTTCGCCATTTTTATCCGCTCCTTTTACATATACTCAACAAACTCATTCACAGGCTTCCGGTAGCCGCGCGGTCTTCTGCTCTCTGTTTTTTCTTTTCCAATCGTAATCATCATGACAACCTCAAATTGGTCGTCTATGTTCAAAATCCGTTTTACGGCTTCCGCATCAAAGCCGATCATCGGGCAGGTATCCCAGCCTTTTTCCTTAGCACTCAGCATAAACATCATCGCAGAAAGTGAAGCATTCCTTATCGCCTCATCTCTCTTAAATTGTTCTCCCCTGTTTTCATAAAACGAAACGGTGTCGTGTACCATGTGGTCATACTCTTGCTTATTTAATATCCCCAATACCTTTAAACCTTCATAGATATCGGCCGCTTGTTGATATGCCAGCTTATCCCCTAATACCAAGAGAACTGCAGAAGAGCTAACCACTTTAAATTGTCCGTTTGCGGCCTGCTTCAGTTTTTCTTTTACGTCCTGGTCAAGAACCGTCACATATTTTGTATGCTGCAAATTAAAAGCCGATGGTGCCAATGCAACCAATTCAAACATCTCATTGAGATCTTCTTTTGTGATTGGATGACCTGAAAGAAAATTGCTTGCAGATCGTCTTTCATTGACTAAATGTGTAAATTCAGCCATTACGCTACACTCCCTTTTATCTCGAATTCGAGATATTATGTTATAAAAAATCATATTGAATATTGTGTAAAAGAACGACAACGATTGAACACTTAGAATTGCGCTTGATCGCTGATCTTTTCGACCAAATATCTCGAATTAAAATATCTTGAATATGAGATAATAGTAAAATACAGATCTTCTCATGTCAATAGGTTTTTGAAAATTAGGTGGAAATTTTTCACTGACGGCAGCATTTTAATAACGATCATCACTGTTGTTACATAAGAACTCATTTGTTTGCTGTATGACCTTTTAGCATAGCTCCAACTTTTTTTCTGTCACCTTATTTATTAGTAAACAGGAAACAACGTTGCTATAGACCCACTCGAAATTGAATTGGTATGATAAGCAAAGTGATTACACAGGAAAAGATACGGAGAGCGTATATAGAGCACTCCTATTTTTTTGTGCAGTTTTATAGGAGGAAAAAATGGCAAGTGAAAGAGAACAAATAAGCAGAAAAGTTGCTTTGATAGCATTGATCGCCAATCTGATCTTAATGGCAGGAAAGGTCTTTTTTGGGCTGGCAGGCGATAGTGAAGCCGTGTTTGCAGACGGAATACATTCCGCGGCAGATGTCGTTGCTTCGATTGCAGTCTTGGCAGTGATCGGCATTTCCAATAAACCGCCCGATCAAGACCATCCTTTTGGTCACGGAAAAGCCGAAGTCATTAGTGAGGCGATTGTAGGAATTATCTTAGTGATCGTATCCATTTATATCCTCATAGAAGCGATTCTGTCCTTTGTTAAAGGGCCAAGCGTTCCCCAATACAGCGCATTGTTTGCGGCTCTGATTTCGTACATGGCTAAGGAAATCTTATATCGTTATTCTATAAAGCAAGGGGAAAAATGGAACAGCAAAGCGATTATAGCGATTGCGTACGATCATAAAGGCGATATCGTTGCCTCTCTTGCCGCTTTTATCGGCGTCCTGTTGGCTATCATCGGAAACACCCGCGGCTGGCCCTATCTGTTGTACGCCGATGCCATTGCCAGTGCAATCGTTGCTTACCTCATTTTTAAGATTTCAATGGAATTAATCAGGCCGTCTGTTGATGTGCTCATGGAAAAGAGTGTTGATCCCGAGCTGATAGAGGAATATAAAGCTGTTATTTTTCAATGTGATCAAGTAAAACGAATTGATAGAATCCGCGCGCGAGAACATGGCCACTATAAATTGCTTGATGTCCGTTTATCTTTGGATCATGATTTGACAATTAAGCAGGGACACGATATTGCCCGCGAAATTCGAAATGAAATCAAAAGACAGTTTTCAGATGTAGAAGAAGTGCTCATCCATGTGAATCCTTATTTCGAAGAATGAAAAGCTCCTTTTTAGAAGGAGTTTTTTCTTTATGCTGCAAACTTTACCTTTAGAACTCGCCGTACTATATAATGTGTGTATATCAATCATAGGGACAGAAAGGTTGTTAGAATGAAGGAATTTTTTTCGATTGGAGAAGTGTCAAAGTTATTCAATGTGAAAATCTCTGCTCTTCGGTATTATGATGACATCGGCCTTTTGAAACCGGAATATAAAGATGAGCAAACGAACTATAGATATTATTCTACCCAACAGTTTGAGCGGCTTGATACCATCAAGTATTTGAGGGCCCTAGGCCTGCCAATCAATAAGCTTCTTGATTTTTATAACTCTCAAAATACAAACACTCTTCTTCATTTACTAAAAAGCCAGCAGGCTGAAATTGATCGCAAGAAGAAAGAATTGGAACGCATTGAACGAAAGATCTCCCGGCGCATCACACATATAGAAGATGCCGTTAACATGCCGTTACATCAAATTTCAAAAATCAAACTTCCCGCAATGCGTGTGGCTTACTTGCAGCATGAATATGTTCTCGGCCATGATATCGAACATTCGTTAGCTGAATTGAGAACCCACCTGAATGTAAACGAAGATATATTCATAGGCAAGATTGGTTTATCCATTTCTGCAGCAAATGTGAAAGCAAAACAGTTTGACAAATATTCCAGTATATTTATGATTCTTGAAGATGAAAATGAAAAAACTTCTTCAGAAATCATCTTTCCTTCAAGAGAATATCTGCAAATTCGGTTTAAAGGGTCACATCCAGAAGCCGAACCATACTACAAAAAATTACTGGCATATATGAAAAAACATCATTATGAGGTAGCAGGGGACTCAATCGAAATCACACTCATTGATTATGGCATTACGAATAACCTAGATAATTATGTGACTGAAATCCTGCTGCCCATCAAATAATCTCATGAATATGTTTTGATCTCCCTTGACTCTCTACTAACTAGAGGGTTTATTTTTTATGCAGGAATGATTTTTGGAGGAGAAAGCTTATGTTTGGAACGATTTTTAACACAGTGATGATCATTGCAGGAAGCATAATCGGGGGGATATTCAAAAAAGGCATTAAAGATGAATACCAGGATATTTTGATGCAGGCAATGGGATTCGCTGCAGTCGCGCTGGGGATCAACGCCATTACACAGCATTTGCCTGATAGTAAATACCCCATTCTATTCATTGTGAGTTTAGCCATTGGAGGTTTGCTAGGCCAGATCATCAATTTAGAATTACGATTCAACAAGCTGGTGAACAAATTTTCTAAAAGCAATTTAGCAGAGGGCTTATCTACTGCGGTCTTATTATTTTGTATAGGTTCGCTGTCAATATTGGGCCCTG
This sequence comes from Bacillus sp. FSL K6-6540, assembly GCF_038007545.1. Taxonomy (NCBI): domain Bacteria; kingdom Bacillati; phylum Bacillota; class Bacilli; order Caryophanales; family Bacillaceae; genus Bacillus; species Bacillus sp. FSL K6-6540. The sequence goes on along the minus strand of NZ_JBBOXH010000002.1, from coordinate 1,428,620 downwards.
TTGAAGCCGCTTTGCATGGAGATTATACATACCTCCTGACAAACGGGATGTTAGATGGGATCACCTCCATTGTGCTCGCTTCAACTTTTGGTTTTGGAATAGCGGCTGCCGCCATTGTATTATTTGCCTGGCAGGGCTCCATCTATTTATTTGCTAAAGTAATGGAGAGCGCAATCAATACAGACCTTATTAATGAAATCACAATTGTGGGAGGCATACTCATCCTCAGTTCAGGTCTAAGCATTCTTGGAATCAAGAAGTTCAAAACATTGAATTTGCTGCCTTCCCTCTTGATCCCTCCTGTTGTGATTTTTGTGATTCATGCATTTGGATTGCGGTTTTAATGCTATTACTTTAACTATTTAACAAAAAAGCAGATCATAAAAGATCTGCTTTTTCTATTACATGATTTGCTTCTTTTGTTCATGATCTATTTCTGGCTGTATTTCCTTTGTCAGTTGATGCCCTTCTATATCCACGTTCGGAATCATCTTGTCCAGCCATTTCGGCAAATACCAGGCTGCATTCCCCATCAGCTTCATGACACTTGGAATCAGTGTCATTCTTACAATAAAGGCATCAAAGAGCACACCAAAGGAAAGAGCTAATCCGTTGGCTTTAATAGAAGCTTCGCCGGCAAAGATAAATCCTGCAAAAACGAAAATCATGATCAAGCCGGCTGCTGTAACAACAGGACCGCTATGTTTTAATCCAGCCTGAATGGCTTGTACTGGATTGTTTGTTTTTACATATTCTTCACGCATTCTGCTGACAAGGAATACTTGATAATCCATGGCTAACCCGAACAGAATCCCAATCGATAAAATCGGCAGGAAGGCGAGTATCGGCCCTCTTTCAGGTATTTTGAAAAAGTCGATGAGATTCCCGTCTTGCAAGACAAATACACAGATCCCAAGAGTGGCTGTCATCGTCAACACGAAACCTGCAACAGCAACAAGCGGCACAAGCAGCGAACGGAAAACGATGGTCAGCAATACAAACGCAAAGCCAACAATAAGTACAGCAAACACCGGTATCGCATCATTCAATCGATCTGAAATGTCAATATTCACTGCAGTCGATCCAGTAACAAGCAAATCTACTCCGTTTTTATCTGACAAACTGCGTACATCGTGTACCAAATCTTTCGTTGTGACATCATTTGGACCTGTTTCCGGAACGACAGTAATGATGGCAAAGTTCCCTTCTTTATTAGACATTGCAGGGGTGACACTTGCTACATGGTCTAAGCCCTTTATTTCTTTCGCTGCATCTGCGAAAGCCTCCGCCTTATTTTCTGTAGCATTTGTGGCATCCGCTACGATTGTTAATTGGCCATTAAATCCTTCTCCAAAGCCTTCGGCAAGCAAGTCATATGCCCGGCGATCCGGATTATCCTTAGCTTTCATCCCAGCATCAGGCAAGCCCAGTTCCAAATGCATAGATGGGATACTAATGACGATCAAAATCAGAATGCTGCATACACTTAGCATGATAGGATTTTTGGTGACAAAGCGTCCCCAGACATTTGTTTCAGTGCTTTGTTTTTCTATTTTCTTGTTTGATTTCGGAATCATCCGCTTCCCTGCAATCGATAAGACCGCAGGCACAAGTGTGATTGAAGCCAAAACAGCCATCAGTACACTAAGCCCTGCTGTCAGCCCCATCGCAGACATAAAAGGAATGTTAACAACAGTCAATCCGCAAAGTGCAACGATAACAGTAAGTCCGGCAAAAACGACTGCGCTTCCCGCTGTTCCCACGGCTCTCGCAATTGATTCATTCTTTTGTATGCCTTCGCCTAAAAACTGGCGGTGTTTCATAAAAATAAATAAAGCATAATCAATACCAACAGCAAGGCCAATCATTCCGGCTAATGAAAGACTGACGGAAGCAATATCAAATACTTGTGTCCCAATCAAAACCAGTCCAATACTTACACCTAAACCAATCAGTGCAGTTAAAATCGGCAAACCTGCTATTAATAAAGAACCGAATGTAATGGCTAAAACGACAAAAGCCAAGATAATGCCGACAATTTCAGAGACACCGCCTATCTCCATCTCGGCTCCCGGTACATCTCCGCTTAGCTCAGTTTGCAATCCTTCATCATCAGCCATTTTCAAACTGTCTTTTAAGTGTTTGATAGAGTAATCCTTTATATCATCTGCTGATGATTTATACTTGATATCAGCATAGGCAACTGTGCCATCTTTCGCGATTGTCCCTGTCACAAAAGGACTTGCAATCGAGTCAACAGAATCATCTTTACTGATTTCTTTGAGCGTATCTTCTATTGCTTTTTTTGCTGGCTTCCCAGTAAGTTTCTCCCCATCACCAGCACCGAAAATAACCCGTATGCTCCCTTTATCAGGACCGTGAGGAAATTCTTTCTGAATCACATCCATCGCTTTTTCCGAAGGTGTGTCAGGTATGGACATATCCTCAGAAAAATTTGGTTTCAAGGTGACTGCAAGGCCTATCGCAGCAACTAACACAACGATCCACGCACATATTGCTTTTATGCGATTGCGAGCAACCCATCCTCCTAATGTATATAACATTTTTGACATGATAATCTCCTTTCAACACATTGCTTGATCACATTCTTTCTCATTGTAGTTGACAATGAAATGAAAAAAACGTACATTCGGGCATGTACGTTTGGGCAATTTTCAAATATGCAGTTTAGTTGTCTATTGTCAGAATACCTTTTTGCATGGCAATCGTTACTGCCTCAGTTCTTGAATTCGCGCCTAATTTATTGTAAATGGACGTTAATCTGGACTTTACTGTTCGCTCAGAGACGCCCAAATCAAAGGCAATCGCTTTGCTTTTAAGACCTTTAGCAATTGCTTTTAGAACAATGACTTCCTTTTCTGTCAGCTGCGTCTCATTGCGCTGCTTTTTCATCCGCTCAAATTGGATTTCTTGCAAACGTTTGAGGATATCAGGCTGCAACAGCACATTTCCTCTGATCGCTGCATCCATTGTGTGAAAAAGGGTTTCTGAACTCGTATCCTTTAACAGATATCCTTTCGCTCCTAATTCAATTCCTTCGATCATTAAGTGATCTTCATTATATGTAGTCAAAATAATGATGGGGGTATCGTGTTTTTCTTTTATTTGTTTAATGGCCTCTAACCCGCTCATCTCCGGCATATACAAATCCATCAGAATGATATCCGGTTCTAATTCATCTGCAAGACGGACTGCGACTTTTCCATTTTCCGCCTCTCCTATAATGGTGTATTGATCATTCGTTTCAATTAAAAGCTTCAGACCTTCCCTCACGACAAGATGGTCATCAACGATTAAAACCTTATTCATCTTGCATCTCTCCCTGAATTGGTACAGTGATCTCAATTTGTGTTCCTTTCAATTTTGTACTCTTGATATTGAATTGGCCATTTATTGCCCTGACACGTTCTTGTATGCCAAGAAGCCCATAATGTCCTCTCTTTTTCTTTCCTTTTTCAACATCAAATCCCTTGCCGTTATCCTTAACTGTTAAATGGAGCCTTCCCTTTTCATCATCCCAAATGGATATCCAGATTGTTTTCGCCTCAGCATGCTTTGCCGCATTCGTCATGCATTCTCCAATGATGTAATAACAGTTTTCAGCTGTACGCACATCCAGCACCTGGTGCAATCTGTAATCTAATAAACAAGCCATGCCTGTCGACTCTATAAAATGATCCATTAGCGAGGTAATTCTTTCTTTTAAAACACCGATTTCTTCTGATTTGCTGCGGAGATCGTCAATAGCTGAACGTGCATCAGCTAATGTGCTTTTTACTCTTTTCATCGATTGTTGTATGATTTCCTTCGCTCTCTCTGTGTTGCCTTTGGCGAGATGAACATGAATCGCATCCAGCTGCATATTTAAACTGACAAGACCTTGAGCAAGCGTATCGTGTAAGTCTCGGGCCATCCGCTGTCTTTCGTTCTGCAGCGTCAGCTGTTCTACCTGCTGATGAGCCAGCTCCAGCCTTTCAAGAGTCAATTGAGCTTTTATTTTTTCATCGACTTGGGCAAAAAATGTTGCAGCATAAGTGATGATGACAATCATGATCGGCGCAGCAATAACAATAAAATGCAAAACTTCACCTTTATGAAGGTGAAACGCCGAATTTATGACCAGCAGCAGCAATAGATAAAGAATGGGAATCGTCCTTCTTCTGTCTGCCATTCCTATAATCTGTCCAATCAAAAATGCATAAAGGCCAATGATGACCAGCATAAGGTAGCCAGTCATGAGATTAGCAAGTGTAAAGGTGATCAAACCTTGTATCACAAAATACAGAACCACCCTTTTCTTAACCCAGCGATATGAGTGCCAATGAAGCAAAGCAAAAATGGCGATTAATATGGTAAACGCATAAAGCAATAAAATGGACCAGCCCCCAGAAACAAATTGCAGCACGATAGAGGCTATATAGATCATGAGAATAAAAGCCAGGCCCGGCACTCTGAGTGCAAGCATGTTTAATGCCCGCCTATCATGTGAGTAATATTTATCTTTGAAAGGATTCCTTATAAGCAAACCTTATCCACTTCCTTTACCTGTTTCACCGAATAGAGATTCATGACAATCGAACCCATATTTCAACGTGCAAACATACATGTATCCAATCATTTTATAGGAAGAGAAGGAACACAACAATATCAGGTGCAGGGAAACATTAGAGTTTCCAATAAGTGATCATTGCCCAAACGTACATGAACGTTCTGCCTCTATGTACGTTTTATCTTTTCAAATTTACCTTTAAAATCATAAGGAACTTACTATTCATTGAAGGAATGATCATCATTGAAATCGATTGATCTCACAATTTTATCATTAAAGAGAAAAGGAATCCGGACTGAGAAGGTATTAAAAAATCAGAACCCTGATCGATTAAGCCATATGACCAAAAATGCGCAACCAAAAAGCAAGGAAAAAGAGGATTGAACATGTATTGGTTTCTAGGTGCTTTATTATATTTTCTGATCGGTACTTATATATTCATTAGAGTCACTAGAGACAGCCAATCAGGCTCATGGATACTGCTTGCATTAGCAGCTCCACTCATCATTGCTGGCTACCCTTATTTTTATTTAAAGAAACTTCTTTCCAAAAGACGGTGATACAGCTGTCATTCAAACCGCACATTGGTAAAATGATCAATACCGGGATACAATCTAGGTATTCTATGGAAAGGAGTCTTGCCTTATGAGTCAAAGAGTGTCCTACTATGAGATTGCACCTGAAGGTATGAAAATCATGATGGATATGGAGAAATACACGAAACAATCCTCAATTAACCGAACGACGAGAGAACTAATCAAAATCAGAGTCTCTCAAATGAACGGCTGTGCCTTCTGCATAGATATGCATACGTCCGATGCCCGCAAAATGGGAGAAACTGAACGGCGAATTTACTGTTTACATGCTTGGAATGAATGTGATTTTTACTCACCTGAAGAGAAAGCGGCTCTCGAACTATCTGAACACATCACGCTCATTCCATCTAAAAGGGTTCCTGATGAGCTATATCATCGGGTGCGGGAACATTATGATGAAAAACAATATGTTGACCTTGTTCTGATCATTAATCAAATAAACAGTTGGAACCGCATCTCAATTGCAATGGGGAATCGAGCTGCTTCAAAATAAGAAGAAGGAGTAAGATTAGAACAAATCTTACTCCTCCCTAGATTTCGTACCGCATCATCTGATGTTTCCGTTTCAACATCCTAAATCTTCACGTTTAGGTGCTTTTCAAACGCGATTTTCCCGCTTTGTGTAATCCTAATCGCTCTCGTTTTCGGCATACGAACGATCCACTCTTCTTCTAACATGCGCACCAATAGGGCATTTCCTAATGCTCCTGCAATATGATGCTGCCGTTCACTCCAATCCAAACAGCAGCGGGCAAAGACTCTCCTCTTATTCCGTTGTTGCTCTTCATTGATGCCTAACTTTGAAAAGAATAAAGCACCCTCTGAAGTCACCTCAAAGTTTAAATCAACTTTTTTTAACATCCCCTGCTCAACTAATGAATGTGCCATTTGCACGCCCACATAACCTGCCAAATGATCATAACAGGTACGGGCGAAATGCAAGTCCTTTTTCTCTTTTGACTCTTTTAAAGATTTGACTTTTGCTTTAGGCGCAATATGAAGCAATTGTTCGATCACATTTGCAGCATCTGAGTCAGACAATCTGTAATACCGATGTCTCCCATGCTTCTCTACGCTAATCAGCTTTGCTTCAAGCAATTTATTCAGGTGAAAACTGGCGGTTTGAGGTTTAATGTTAGCGAGATATGCAAGCTCTCCCGCAGGGTGTATCCTGCCATCCATCAGACTGAGAAGAATGGAAGAACGCGAGGGATCTGATAGCAACGAAGAGATTTTTGCAATATTAGGATTCATGATTTTCCTCCTTACATTCATATTTCGATGATAGTTGAAATGTTAGTCCTTTACAATATAAATGTAAGCGTGACAAGGAGGAAAAAACGTTGGACATCAAAAAACAAGACACTCGTCGATTTAAGGAAATCAAACCCAAGATCATGTATTATGGTACCTCGACATTTCTTCTAACCACATTGAATGAGGATGGAACCACTAATATTAGTCCTATGTCTTCTTCTTGGGCTCTTGGACATTATATAATCCTTGGAGTAGGACTGGGAGGAAAAGCCATCGACAATCTGGAAAGACACAAAGAATGTGTCATAAACTTGCCTGGCCCGGAATTATGGGAAAACGTTGAAAGAATTTCATCTTATAGCGGAAAAAAGAGTATACCGCCTTTGAAGAAACAGCTCGGATTTTCATATAAAAAAGAAAAATACGAGGCAGCAGGGTTAACGCCTTTACAATCAAAAACAGTATCACCAACACGAATTAAAGAATGCCCTATCCAAATCGAAGCCGAAGTGAAACACATTCGGCTTCCAGAATATGAATCGTCATTCGCAATTGTAGAGACGCAGGCACTACATTTTCATGCCGAGGAAAGTATCATTCTGGACGAAAACCATATCAACCCTTCCAAATGGAGCCCGCTTATCTATAATTTCAGACATTATTTTGGTTTAGGAAGAGAAGTCGGAAAGACTTTTCGTTCAGAGACATGATCATTTTAAGACCGAACCATGATTTGGTCTATCTTAGTAACCCTTGTTATTATCAGATCAAGCGATCATTAGGCTTGATCTTTTTTTTAGTGAAGCATCCATTTAAGGATATAAAGGTTACTTACTTGCCAATTCTTTTATCATTAAACCCAACTCATAAATCCCCTTTTGAAGGTCTTCAAGAGATGCATAAGCATATGATAAGCGAATATAATTCCCTTTTTCCTGAGCATAGATATTGCCGAGATTGAGCAGAATCCCTTTTGATAAGGCTTTAGTATAAAGTAATTTCATTGATATGGAAGGCAATATTTTTATCCAGACAAAAAATCCTCCTTTTGGGATATTCCATGTCGCCACATCTTTCAAATGAGTTTCTAAAACACTCAAGGCCAATTCTCTTCTCACCTTTAATTGCTGCCTAACCTTTTCTACATGCTGCTGGTAGTGGCCGGAAGTAAACCACTCTGCCGCTACTCTCTGGGATAGCGAACTGGATCCGTAATCTGTTTGCATTTTAATGTCAGATAAACGTTCAATCACCGGTTCCGGTCCGACGATCCATCCAATCCTCAAACCTGGGCTTAATGTTTTCGATAAACTTCCTATGTACAGTACGTGTCCATTTTTATCAATTGTTTTAATAGGATATGGCGGAATTTCATCGATCCATAACTCACGATAAATGTCATCTTCAATAATAGGAAGCTGTGTATTCTCACTTACTGCCAGGATCTCTTCACGCCGCTTTTTAGACATAAGAATACCAGTCGGATTGTGAAAACATGGATTTGTATATAAGATAGCCCTTCCCCGCTCTCCTCTTGTTAAATGAACATTTTCAGGCAAAAGTCCTTCATTATCCATAGGAAGTCCAGTCAGCTTCATACCAGCTGATTGAAATACGTGTAATGAATAAAGGTAGGAGGGCCGATCAAGATAAACGGTTGATCCTCTTTGTAACAGCCCCATTGATATCAGCTGCAAGGCTTGCAACGCTCCTGAGACAATCAGAATGGAAGAAGATGAGACGTTGATTCCAATGGTTTTTAAATAGTTGCTTAATGCCTCCCTCAAAGGTAAGTAACCTTTTGGTTCTTCATATCCGAATGCCTCCATGTGTTGAGATACCTTCCCCATCATCTCTTTCATAACAGACAAAGGAAAAATCTCAGCTGAAAGTTCACCTTTACTGAGCTGTATAAGGTCTGTATTTGATTCTGATTGATTTATCTCTTGAACGATTTTTCGGCTTGGCATCTGAATGCCAGAGGTGACATATTGATCCCAATTGGGAGCAGAATTCTTAGCCATCAGTGTCCATGTGTTGTTGATAACAACTGTGCCTTTCCCCATTGTGCCTTCTATTAACCCATCGGCCATCAATTCCTCTAAGGCTGTAATCACTGTGCTCCGATTTACCTGAAAATCTTTTGCAAGCGTGCGCTGGCTTGGAATCTTGCTTCCAATCGGCCACTCTCCATTTCCTATTTTCTCTTTAATAAAATGAACGATTTGTCTGTACTTAGGGAGCTTTTTCATCTTTTTTTCTTCTGGAAAGCTCATAGAATCGGTCTCCTTAAAATAAATTGGTTGGGTCAAAATCCGTTTAACTGGTTGAAGCCATATCACCAAATCTTTATTAATATAAAAACACATTAAATAACTGGTTGGTTTTTGTAAAGAGGAGTGGGAAATATGCAAAAGAAAACAGTTCTATTGATAACCTCAAACAGTCTGATGATTGGTTTATGGGCATCTGCTTTTCCGGGAATTCGTGCAGGACTAGAAGGGTACACGCCAGAACACCTTGCTTTATTTCGTTTGTTAATCGGCTCTATGGCATTATTGCTTTTTGCTGTTTTGACTCAGATGCGCCTACCCGACTTGAAAGACATTCCTGCCATTTTTCTTTTAGGGTGTTTAGGTTTTGCCCTGTATCACATTTTGCTGAACATCGGTGAAAAAACAGTTAGTGCCGGAGTTGCAAGCTTACTCGTTACTACGGCACCGATCTTCTCAGCCATGCTATCCCGCCTGTTTTATAAAGAGCATTTTGGATTTACGAAATGGCTTGGCTCTATGATCAGTTTATTGGGTGTATTATTGATTACATTTGGGGCTGGAGACTTTACATATTCAATGAGCGGTATCTTGGTCATCCTGCTGGCAGCATTTTCGGAGAGTATTTATTTCGTTTTTCAAGCCCGCTATATAAAAAAATATGGTTTTATTCCATTCGTTACATTCACCATTTGGGGCGGAACAATACCTATGCTTGTGTTTCTGCCAGGCTTAGGCGAAGAGATGATGAACGCTTCAATAAGCGCAACTTTGTCTATCGTTTACTTAGGATTATTGCCGACGGTTATTCCTTACTTCGCACTAGCATATGTCACTTCACTCGTCGGTGCTTTAGAAGCAACCCTTTCACTTTATGTTACACCGGCTTTAGCCTTGATCATATCTTGGCTCTGGATCGGCGAGATACCCACATTGATCTCTCTGCTAGGCGGAGTGGTTACAGTTGGCGGGGTATGTTTAACCTATTTAACACCCAATAAAATCAAACGATATGGAAACGCTCTTATACATAAATAAAGAAGATACCCGCATCATTTGGTATCTTTTTAATAAGCTCATTTATCAATTAAAATTGTTTACCATAGTTCTCTAATCCAACGATAGCTCAATTCCCCCGATTTTGTTGACGATGGTGAAAATATATCCAATTATAGTTTGATCTGAAGTTCTGAATAACCGCTATTAAAAAGGATGCTATAATGAGTGATATTGCAGACTCTAAGATAGATATATTCAATTTAATCATGAAACAGGGAATGAATGAAATAATGGATAAAACGAAAATACTTATTATTGAAGATGATGGAGCAATAGCAGATCTGCTTTCATACGGGCTTACGCAGGAAGGTTTTCAAACATGTACTGAATCTAACGGAACTTTAGGGATGAAACAGTTAGACCAATTCAAACCCGATCTTCTGCTGCTTGATTGGATGCTGCCAGATTGCAGCGGATTGGATATCTGTAAAAAAGTGACCCAACGCTATAATATCCCTATACTTATGATCACCGCAAAGTCAGATATCACTGATAAAGTCCTTGGGTTGGAATTTGGGGCTGACGATTATATTACAAAGCCATTTGACTTGCGTGAAGTTATCGCCAGAATTCGTACAATACTCAGGCGTCTTGAACAAGCTAACCACGTGAATGATCGAGGATCGTCTAATGAGGATCATATTCAATTAAAAAATATTGTGATGATCCCAGACGAAAGAATAGTAAAAAAAGATGGAATCATTGTTGATTTGACTCCTAAAGAATTTGATCTGCTTAAGACATTGATTGACCATCGCGGAAAAATCTTTACACGTTCAGAGCTGTTGGAATTTGTTTGGGGCTACGATTTTGCCGGGGATACACGTACGGTAGATACTCATATCCAAAGACTCCGTAAAAAACTGGATGCAAGCGACCTCATTAAAACAGTGTTTGGCATTGGATATAAATTCGAGAAACAGGAGGAGTAGAGAGTGTTACGGACGATCAAGGGTAAATTTATTATTGGTTTTTTTCTGATTTTTTCTCTCTCTTTCCTAGTGCTCAATCAAACGGTCAAAAGCGTCATTTGGTCAAGCAATGAAAAAATTGTGACCTCAGATTTAATAGACTTAAAAAAAAACAGCATCATGTATATCAATCAAGCATTTTTAATCAATCATTATAAAAACAATGAACTATACTTCGGCGATATGGCCGATGAAATAGTGGATAGTTTAACTCATTCAACAGGAAGCAATGTAGGCGTTTATACCGTAGATGGCACTTTGTTGTCTTCTTCTAATAAAACAGTGTTTTCGCAAGGCATTGACGAGGACCTAGCAAAAGCAATTAACGGAAAAAATGCTTATCATATCACCTATGATCGAAATCAAGCACAGGTGTTTTTTTCTTATCCAGTTGTCATTGATGGTGCAAAAGTTGGCATATTGCGTTTTTCTAAAGATTTTAATTTGCTTTATAAACAAAGCGGAGAGATTTTAAATATTATTTTTTATATCGCTCTTGCGATATTTGTGGCGGCGTTTCTTTTCTCTTATATACTCTCCAGACACATCACGATTCCAATCGTCAAGCTGACAGAGGCCACCTCAGAAGTCAAAAAGGGAAATCTGGATGTGGATATCCATTTTTCTAGAAAAGATGAAATTGGCCAGCTTACGGTTAATTTCAATGATATGATCACCAGAATTAGGGATCAAATTTCAACTATCGAAAAAGATCGGGACAGGTTAAAGGAACTTAATGAACAGGAAAAACGTTTTTTTGACAATATGACCCATGAACTGAAAACACCTCTGACTTCTATTCAAGGCTATGCTGAAATCATAAAACAAAAAGGGGAATCAGATCAGGCGTTTTTTGATAAAGGAATGAATCATATTGTTGAAGAAAGCCGGCGTCTGCACAATTTGGTTATAAAACTTCTTGAGGTATCTAGAGAAACCTCTAAAGAACAATTCGATAGGATTGATGCAGGAACGATTTTGAAAGATGTATGCGAATCTATGAAATTCCGTGCAGAACGATATAAAAAGAAGATCACCTATGAGATAGAAGACAGTCTCTATGTGTATGGTCAAAAGAATAGAGTGCGCCAACTCTTTATTAATCTTTTGGACAATGCGATCAAATACAGTTTATCTCATTCTGAAATCATGATTCAGGCTAAAGTTACGGGAGATCAGGTTCTTTTTATGTTCAAAAATCCAAGTGATCCATATGACGACAACCAATACACAAAAGTGTTTCAGCCATTTTATTCAATAAACCAAAAGGTGACGGAAGAAGGAAGTTTAGGGTTGGGGTTAAGCATAGTTAAAACAATTGTCGAAAAACATGGAGGAACAATCAAGATGTTCTACGAAGAAAACCATACAATCATCACTATTGAACTAGCTTACATAAAGGTTGAGAAATGATCATGAAGAACAAACGGTTTATTATATTGTCAGGGATATTATTGATTTCCTTGATTTTTGTATCCAGCTATAATATGGGCAAGCGATCTGAAACCATTATCATTCCGAACAAGGAAGAGAGCCAGATTGATGACGATCAGAAGTCAGGCTCCTTTCAGGTGAAGAAGATATATCGCCTCCCTCAAGCTGACCAGTTGCTTGGCTGGTCTTCATCGAACTCTGTAGTTGGTTTTTTCAAAGGAAATGACACAACGGAAGGTAAAGCGCAGCATCTTCAGAATGTCTCCTATCCTTTTGAAAAACCTGAAACTCTGCAGAGCATTGACCGCAATACTTCCAACCTTAAGTTGTCTCCCGACGGGAAAAGTATCGCCGGATTAACGATGTCATCAAATAAGATAACACTAAATCTAATATCACTGACGAACAGAAACAAAAAGGAAGTAGCCAGCTTTTCTTCTAGCAAGGATGCCTTTGTACAGGATATTTCATGGTCAAATAATAGCAAATACATTTGTTATCTTGTCATTGACACGACAAAAAATGACCAGACTGCGGTCAATGTATTCAACATAGATTCCGGAACCCTCAAAACGTATCCATTGAAGAATGTTGATGAAAAGGATTCGCTTACGGCAGTTTCCATTTCAAATGATGGACGTAGTTTGCTGCTAACCATGTTACAAGGGCAACAATATCGCATTATGACGGGGACCATCAGCGGTGACAGCATCACTATTCAAAATAAGCGGCAGATTAGCCCCTATGGTAAACCTGTTTGGTTAAACAATGACCAATTTGTATTTTTAGGTATCGGAGAAACCTTATACGAATACGACCTCAGAAACAGTGAGCTCTCTGTTCTGCTCGAAAATGTAGCTGTTTTTACCATATCTAATGATCGAAAGAAGATCGCTTACTCTTTATATGACAAGGACAATACTTATGCAGGAAAGCTGCAAGGGAAAAATGTCCTCTATGCAGAACCTATATACCACGGCGCCAGCCCATCAGAAATATATTGGAGTCCAGATGGCAGCAACCTGCTCGTTTATGAACAAAACCAGTATACTTCTATGGAAAACTCATCAGCCCGATTTTTTGACGATCGCTCTTATATCATATCCTTCAAGTAAACCTTATTTCTATTGAATAGAAATAAGGTTTTTTCTTATACCTGCAAGATATTACATAACAATGATTCCTTCATTTGTTGACATTTTGTTTACAAGTTGATCAAACTTCTGCGATAACTACCATCTATATTAAAAGAGCATCATTTTTACCGGGCTTTGTCTCCAAAGTTTCATTGGCCTTCTAATTTATGTGACTCGTTCGCGAGAAAACTAGTTTTGATATCTACAATTGAGGAGTTGGAAAAAGTGTCAAATTCACCAAGAAGGGATCGTAAGTTGAATCAAATAGGAAAAATAGGTTTTGGGATATTGATTATTCTAGGTGTAACGTTACTATGCATTTCCTGGAAGGCACTTGCCGGCCCAAAGCAGGAACCAATAAAAGAAAGTACAAACGCTACTGAGCAGGCGCATATAGAAACACACAAAAATTCAGCACAGAAAAAAGAACAAAAAAAACCTGCTGAAATCGGGAAGGTCGTTTATTTGACATTTGATGACGGACCAAACCCTGCTGCTTCAGAGAAAATTATGGATTTGCTTCATAAATACAATGCAAAGGGAACGTTTTTTATGTTAAAACCAAATATCGAGCGAAATCCTAATATTGTGAGAAAAATGGCGGAAAACGGTCATTCTGTTGGGTCTCACGGCGTGACGCATCAGGTTTCCGAAATCTATAAATCCCCTGAAAGCTTTGCTGCAGAAATGAACGATACATTGGACTACATTAAAGAAACAACCAAAGTCAACACGCATTTAATAAGAGCACCTTACGGGTCAAAGCCTTACATTACTGGCCCTTTTAGAGATGTTGTGGAGCGTGATCATTTTAACCTGTGGGATTGGACGGTTGACTCAGAGGACTGGAAGTACACTCATGGAGAGTTTGTTAAGAGTGTCATTCAGCAAGTCAAAACCCTTGAAGGAAAAGAGCCGCTTATTGTATTAATGCATGAAAAGCCGACTACCGCGGCGTATTTGGAACAATTATTAAAATATTTCCGGGAAAGCGGATACGAAATGAAAGCAATTCATGATTCAATCAAACCGGTACAATTCAGATTCAATTGAAGTATAAATTTAAAGTATCTTATATGAACTACAAAATATCACGGAGATAAAAGAATTATTTATTAGAGAACCGTTAAGAACCAGTACAACATATAAATATTCAAACTTGATCAGGAAGGAATTTGATAGTGAAAATCGGGAGAAGGAAACTGAAAATGCAGAGTATTTTATTGTTTGTTCTAGCCCTCTTGTTAACCATTGGAGGCCTGACCTGCTATAGCATTTACCGAAACGTAGCAAAATCGGTCAACCATATGTATGAACCTTTGCAAAGAGATTCTAAGCAACAAGATGCTAGTCTTGGACATGATCCTATATCGATTCTTTTGCTGGGAGTAGATGAGCGCCCCGGTGATAAAGGACGACCTGATTCGATGATCGTACTGACTTTAAATCCAGAGACGAAAACATCGACGATGGTAAGTATACCGCGTGATACCAGAGTATTTATGCGATCAAAGAATACCAATATTAAAATGAACGCAGCATATACTTACGAGGGTATTGAAGGTGCCGTTCAAACCGTTGAACAATTTTTAAATATCCCAATCAATTATTATATCAAAGTGAATATGGAAGGGTTTAAAGATATTGTAGATGAGATTGGCGGAATCACAGTGAATAATGATTTCCCTTTTACCCTTGAAGGGGTGCATATACCAAAAGGGGAACAGCACCTGGATGGAAAGGTTGCCCTTAAATACGCACGGATGAGAAAAGAAGATCCTCGCGGTGATTTTGGGCGGCAGCAGCGGCAGCGAGAAATCATTAACCAAATTATTCACGAAGGAGCACAATTAAAATCATTAAAAAACTATCAAGGAATTTTGGCTGCCTTAGAAAAAAATATACAAACAAACTTAACACTTGATAAAATGATTGATATTCAACGCTCTTATAAAGAAGCCGTTCAACATGTCAAACAGATCGAAATAAAAGGTGAGGATAAAAAGATAGATCACTTATGGTATCATGTTGTAACTGATGAAACGAGAAAGGACTTATCGAAGAAACTTCGCCAGCAATTAAATCTAGATTCTTAATAAAATAAAAACCGGTATTCACCAGCCGTTTACTCATGTAAAGAGAAGAGATCTTACCTCTTCTCTTTTTTATGATTTCCCGGAATAAAAAAGAGAGTATTCGATTATTTTCTTAAACCCTAGTTTAGCTGCTAATGCAATGGACGAATTGTTGCAGATATCACAATCCCAGCTAGGAACAATCCCATTTTCCATACAAAACGCTATAAACCTATTTGCTACGCAATAAGCTAACCCCAGTCCTCTATATTCTTCAAGTGTATAGATATCCATTTCCGCTCGATTATGCCCTAAAAATATTGAAGTACACTCACTTACTACATGATTGCCATGTAATACGGCAAATCCAAAACCTTTTGAAGCAAACTGTGAGACAGAATCCCAATACTCCTCATAATAAGCGCTGTTAAACGCTGTGCTGTGTGAAATGATGTCTTCGTCTATTCTTTTCAATACAAGCCCCTTTGGCAGTTGCAAAGTCTTTTTGAAAGATTTTGGTTGATAAGAAAATGCAGCTCTTCTCATTTGGTTCAAGTCATCTTTCAGTATGGGTTTCAGTACGCTATCCCATGTAACACTGGAAGAAAACAAGGTAAATCGTTTTGATGATTTCACTTGTTCTTCATAATATCCTGCAATGAAATCATGAAAATACCGATTCCCTTGGTCTCCCGCAATAAAATAAATGCCTGATTCAGTTCCTATAAAAAACGATTTAGGAAAGGTTTGATCATTTGCATAAACAGCTCCCGGAATGGTTTGGTCTAATATTGAATAGACAAATGTGGGACAATATTTGTCATCAAACATTGTTTTTAAGCTACTGTATTTTTCTTTTGTTAATTCCTGCAAAACAGACAACTCCTTTAAAACACCGTCTCCTTCATGATTCTGTTCACAAATCAAATTTCCTCTGTCATCAGCTAAATAACTTCCCTGTTACGAATCTCAGACTAATAAAAACAGGTGTCTGCATTCAGCCCGCAGACACCTGTTGAACAGCACATTGCTTTATATAAACCCAATGCTGAGTATATCGATTCTTTATTCCCCAGTTACAGCAAACTGTTTTAAACGGTCACCAATTTCATCACGGACCCTTTGGAAAAATGCCCATTTTTCTTCGTCAGTTCCTTGTGCTTTTGCCGGATCATCAAATCCCCAATGCTCACGTTTTACATGCGGCGGCGTCATTGGGCATTTGTCAGCTGCATCACCACAGAGAGTAACAACGAAATCAGCATTGTTTAAAATGTCCGGATCAATGATATCTGAAGTTTGATTGGAAATATCAATCCCCGCTTCTTTCATTGCTTTGACAGCATTAGGGTTTAATCCATGAGCCTCGATTCCAGCGCTATACACATTCCACTTGTCCCCAAGATATTTTCTCCCCCACCCTTCAGCCATTTGACTGCGGCAAGAGTTACCAGTACATAAAAAATAAATTGTTTTCTTTGACATATTGACCTTCTCCTTTTAGAAACATGAATGGATCACAAGCAGCCAAATATACAGGCCGACAAGTGTGATCAATAAAGTGGGTATCGTGAGGATAATTCCTGTTTTAAAATACGTGCCCCAGGAAATCTTCATACCTTTGTGAGAAAGAACATGAAGCCATAATAATGTCGCCAAGGAACCAATCGGCGTTATTTTAGGCCCTAAATCTGAACCGATCACATTTGCATAAATAAGCGCTTCTCTCATCATCCCATGTGTATCTGTACCGGCAATAGCCAATGCGTCAATCATAACAGTCGGCAAGTTATTCATAATGGAAGAAAGAATCGCCGCAATAAAGCCCATTCCAATTGTCCCAGCAAACAATCCTTGATCAGCTGCGGCTTGAATCACATCTGAAAGGACATCCGTTAATCCGGCATTTCGGACACCATACACAACAACGTACATGCCAATTGAAAAGAATACGATAGCCCACGGCGCCTCTTTCACCACTTTCTTTGTATGGACGGCCGGACTCTTTTGCGCAGCGATTAAGAAAATGATCGCAATGCTACCCGCTACCACTGATACAGGGATAGAAAAAAATTCACTTGCAAAATATCCAATTAACAGCAGCCCTAAGATATACCATGACAGTCTGAACATGTTTTGATCTTTAATTGCTTCAACAGGTTTTTTAACCTCAGTCAGATCATAGCGTTTTGGTATACTTTTTCTAAAGAAAAGGTAAAGTACAATGATGCTCGCCAGCAGCGAAAACAAGTAAGGGACAACCATTCTGGATGCATAATCAATAAACGTAATATGAAAATAGTCCGCTGAAACAATGTTGACCAAATTGCTCACTACTAAAGGAAGCGAAGTGGTATCCGCAATAAATCCGCTGGCAATGATAAAAGGAAAAACTAATTTTTCATTAAAATGTAATGCTCTGACCATCGCTAATACGATTGGTGTCAATATAAGAGCTGCACCGTCATTTGCAAATAACGCAGCGACGATAGCTCCTAATAGAGATACATAAACGAACATCCGCACACCGTTTCCTTTTGCAGCCTTAGCCATATGAAGCGCTGCCCATTCAAAGAAACCGATATTATCAAGAATTAACGATATCAGTATGATGGCCACAAAAGCCAAGGTCGCATTCCAAACAATCCCTGTCACAGTTAACACATCATGAAAATTGACAACACCTGCTATTAGAGCTAAAACTGCGCCTCCACAGGCTGACCACCCTATAGATAAATTTTTCGGCTGCCATATGACCAATACTAGAGTTAATAAAAAGATGAATACTGCCAAAATCATTGATGTCAATCTAATGCCTCCTTACTGGCAACACGCTTGAGTTTTCTTTTGTTTGATATGGTTTAACAATTCATCCTCCTGATCGATTTGATGTAAGATCAATTGCAATGTATCAAACTCAGGACAGGAACCATTTATTGAATAATAACGCCATTGGCCTCTTCTGTCCTCATTCACAAAACCTGCGTTTTTTAATTTCCGCAAATGCTGGCTTATGGCGGGCTGGCTCATTTCGAACATATCAACCAATTGACAGACACAATATTCTTTTTCAAGAAATAATCTCATCATGATAAGCCTAGTTTGATCACTAAGTGTTTTCAAACAACGAGTCATCGCCGCAACATCAATCGTCATATGAGTTCCTCCTTCCCAAATCAATATATAAGCAAATCGTTATATACACGCCAAATGATTATACATTCCCCTTTACGCTTCCATATGTAGCGCTCCGTATATCTTAAGGATCAAAACTTTGAAACGAAAACCTGAGTAGCTCCCCGCGTTTCCTTAGCGCCCCCGTCATTATATAAACTTTTATTTATATAAACAATCCCTTATATTTGGAACATCAGATATGTTTGATTCAATTAATATCAATCTCTTTATAAGAACTCTCTTTATTTTCCTTTACCCATTGTACATTGAACCGAGTACGGCAATATAGCTTGTATTTGATTTTGTTTTTTGGCAGGAAGGATGGCCAGGACAACACTTATGGCGGACAAAGCATTTCATTCCCAAATCAGTAACTGAAATGGATATCGGACGGGAAAGCATAATACAATAAGCAATCAGCAAAATACAAAAAATACCAAGGGTTTTGATACCCTTGGTATTTATGATTGAGACCTTCACCGGTTATTCACCCACAAGCCTCAAAAAAGTGTTTTTGATTAAATTACCCGCGGCATGTCAGTTACGGTTAAAAAGGTCATTCTATTTTTTAGTGATGATTAAGATTTCTAAAATTGCTGCCCTTCACTTCAGCTACGTCATATACGGTGACAAAGGCGGATTTATCAATATCATTAATAATTTCCTTTAGTTTGGTTTCTTCTAAACGGTTGATGACACATGTGATTTCTTTAAATTTCTCGTGGGAAAAACCCCCGTAAGCTTCTTTATATGTGGCGCTTCGGCCTAATTGATCACGTATTGTCTCTACCATTAATTCAGGTTGGGTTGTAATAATTTGAAAGGTTTTAGAGCCGCTTAAGCCTTCCTCCACAACATGAATCACTTTGGATGCAATGTAGTAAGCAATGACTGAAAGCAATGCCCCTTGTAAGCCAAATACTGTGGAAACAAAAATAAACACAAATAGGTTTAAGAATAGAATGAGATCGCTCGTTCCGAAGGGCAGTTTTCGGGATAGCAGCACAGCAAGCATGTCAATACCATCTAATGCGCCGCCATTACGCAGCGCCAGCCCCATTCCAAATCCAAGGATAATCCCGCCGACAACGGTAATTAACAGGGTATCTCCTTCTATGATTGCGGGTGTGTGGTGGAAAAAGCTTGTCCCCGCGGCAAGCGATACGATTCCGATAATTGATAATAATGCAAAGCTTTTCCCTATTTGCTTATATCCTAACCAGACAAATGGAATGTTGATCACTGCAATCAAAATCCCCAGTGGCAAGTTGAATAGCTGTGAACCAACGATGCTAAGACCCGTCACCCCTCCATCAGATACACTGTTTGGAATGAGCACTGTTTCTAGTCCATATGCCGCTATGATTCCTCCAATGATAACCATGATGATTTGGAAAATCATTTTCGCTTTAAATTTCTTATGTTTTTTGGTTGTATTCATACCATTCCTCATTTCTCAAATATTTCGTTATATTTAAATATAACATAATAGATATTTTCAGCTAAAAACATGCGTTTTTTTAAATAAAGTAATTAACAGTAAGGTAACCCTCTTTGACTTAGAACATTCATGTACCGTGCCGCCTGTTGAGCAAGCGGCCCCTTTCACTTCAGATCGTGAATCGCCCTCAAACTTCAAACACCGAAAATCCTAATTTATTCTGATATGATACTTAAAAAAGGAGGTTTGATTACAATGAATAACCTGTGCCGCAGTAAACAATCCCCATTTGAATACACCTTATCTCTTATAGGGGGCAAATGGAAAATGAGAATTCTCTATGAGTTAGGGTGTGAAAAAACGATGAGATACGGCGAGCTGAAAAGGGCTGTGCCCTTCATCACCCATAAAATGTTAAGCGCACAGCTTAAGGAATTGCAAACTGACGGCCTTATTCATCGGTATGAGGTTTCTCAAACCCCACTGAAAGTAGAGTATTCGTTATCTGACAGAGGGCGATCTTTGTATCCCCTCATAGATGAAATGTGTAAGTGGGGAATGGCACAAGGAATGCCTCATATGTAAAACTACTTACAAAAAAGTGCGTACTTGTTTCCCATTGAGAGGAATTTTATACTGAATGAAAATGCTTCTTGTGGAGGAAAAAATGACAAAACAGGTCTATATCATTCATGGCTACGGAGCCTCCTCAACAAATCATTGGTTCCCTTGGCTGAAAAAACGCCTGCTCGCAGATGGGGTCAAAGCAGACATTTTAAACATGCCTAATCCGCTCCAGCCAAGACTTGAGGATTGGCTGGATACACTCTCTTTATATCAGCACACTTTACATGAAAATACGTATTTGGTTGCGCACAGCTTAGGTTGCCCCGCCATTTTGAGATTTTTGGAACATCTTCAATTACGAAAACAGCTTGGGGGAATCATACTTGTTTCCGGCTTTGCCAAATCATTGCCCACTTTAAAGATGTTAGATGAATTTACACAGGGATCGTTTGATCATCAAACAATCATTGAGTCCGCGAAGCACCGTGCTGTCATTGCTTCTAAGGACGACCAAATTGTGCCTTTTTCATTCAGCAAGGATCTGGCACAACAAATTGATGCTGCGTTATATGAAGTTCAGCACGGAGGTCATTTTCTAGAAGATGAGGGATTTACTTCTTTGCCTATTGTTTATGATGTTTTAACCTCTTATTTTTCAAAGGAAACTCACTAACATCTTTCACCCATCTGCTTCAATCAAGCCCGCGAAAAGCGGGCTTTCTGAGTTATCGTTTGATCAATACAGATAACTCACCTTCAAACACTTTTACTTCTTTTTGATTATAAGTAGATAGCAATACTGTGAGTATTCCCAATTCATTTCTCTTTGGCTGCTTATCAAGAACCTTAACAATTGTAAACAATTCATCATCCGGATATACAGGTTTTATGAATGTCATATGATTCATCTCTGTTCCGGCTATAATATCGTCTCCATAGAAACCTTCTTCAATCCAAAGTTTAAAAGATATGGCCAGTGTTTGTATGCCGGAAGCGATAATTCCATTAAATCTGCCTTTATTCGCTTTTTCTTCATCTACATGCATATACTGAGGGTCAAATTCACCCGCAAACCGCATAATATCATCTTTTGATACTTTTAATGATTTCGTTTTGAAGACCTGGCCAATTGTAAACTCATCTAACTTCATTCTTACACCTCTATTTTTTCAATTGTCTATTTTGTTTATTTTAGCACTGTGATGAGCAAATAAAAAATTCTGTTTTTCGCTAAACAGACGTATCGTGGCCTGGACTGCAGGCACTCATCATATACTTAAATAATATTGAACAGCTCTCAACACTTAGTCGTCACTTGGCCGTTTTGCTAAACTGAAAGCTCCCTCATATCTTCCAGGCAGCCTTCAGTTTTTTTATGCCTTCTCTTATGTCGGATTCAGAAACCCCAGCAAACCCGAGCGAAACCGTATTTGTAGGAGGATGATGTTGATAAGAAAGAGAAACAGGATAAATTTTTACTCCATGTTTTTTCGCCTTCTCAATTAACTCTTTTTCACCAAATGGCAAATAAACGTCAAGTAAGATACGAAGCCCAGAGTTTTCTCCGCGAATTCTGACATGCTCTCCTAATTCCCTTTGCACTGCCTCTAATACAATGGCTCTTTTTTTGCGGTAAAGTTTTCTCATTCTGTTGATGTGTTTTTGCCACTCTCCATTTTTTATAAATTCAGCTAGGGTTAGCTGACTGTGGCAGGACACTGTCTGCTTATATAAGGACGTGATTTCATGCCCCTTTTTTAAAAGAGGCGAAGGAAGAATCATATAGCTGATACGCAGCGAGGGCAAAAGAGACTTAGAAAAAGTGCCCATATAAATGACACGGTTATGCTGATCAAGCCCTTGCAGAGAAGGAACCGGCTGTCCTGTGTACCTAAATTCCCCGTCATAATCATCCTCTATGATAAAGGATTGATGTTCAGCCGCCCATTTGAGCAGCTGAATTCTTCTGTTGATCGTCATGATTGTTCCCAGCGTAAATTGATGGGAAGGTGTGACATATACAAGGTTTGGCTGCTGTTCTTTGATCTTCTGTATACAGATTCCTTCATCATCGACTGGTATCGGAACAATATGCATGCGATTGGCTTCAAAAATTTTGCGTGCTCTTGGATAACCAGGATCCTCATACCCTATAGAAATATTCGGCTCAAAAACTTGGCACAAGATTTGCAGCAGAATAGGGTTCCCGGCACCTATAATCACTTGTTCAGGGCCGCAATGAACACCCCGAGATTGATACAAGTACTCTGCAATGAGTGTTCTCAGCTCAAACTCTCCTAAAACATGTCCCGGCCGATAAAGCTCGTGTCCATATTGGTCTAAGCTATTGACCATGCTTTTTCGCCATGCGGAAAAAGGGAAGTAAGAAGAATCTACATTCCCATAATGAAAATCAATCGATTGTTTATTTTCTTCTGGTTCTTGTTGAATGGGTGTTGTGCTTGGCATTCTATCATAAGCAAAATCAGAATCATGATAATCAGCAAACCACCCGCTTCTTGGCTTGCTCACAATATAGCCCTCAGCAGCGAGCTGTTCATAGGCACGTTCTATAGTCGTTTGGCTGATGGAAAGCTGATTCGCCAAGAGTCTTTTTGAAGGAAGCTTCATTCCTTTTTGAATACGTCCCCGATGCATATTTTCTTTAAAATACCGATAAAGCTGCTGATAAAGCGGACTATCCAGATTTCTATTCAAAAAAGGCGTGATATCCATTTGCGCGTTGTTCTCCTAACTGGTATGCATTTTTTTATGAAAACTGGCCGTTTAAAAAAGGCCAATTCCAGTTTATAGTCATTGTAATCCTTAGCTGCTGGTTTTGTTAAGAAAATACAGACAATGAACAAGAAAGATATGTGGAGTGATTGTAATGAACAAACGAACAAATGGCTGGATAAATGGTTTTATAGGCGTACTCATTTTCAGCGGCTCGCTGCCTGCGACCCGTTTGGCTGTGTCGGACTTCGATCCGCTGTTCCTCACCGTATGCCGCGCTGCGATAGCTGGTGTACTGGCGGGAGGTCTCCTTCTCATCTTCCGGCAGCAGCATCCTTCCAAAAGAGACCTCATTTCATTATTAGTGGTAGCGTTTGGCGTAGTGATTGGTTTCCCGTTGCTGACAGCTTTAGCGCTTCAGCATGTCACTTCCGCACACGCCATTGTCTTCATTGGACTTCTTCCGCTTGCAACGGCGGTCTTCGGCGTACTGCGCGGGGGTGAACGCCCCCGCCCCGTTTTCTGGATTTTCTCAGCCGTTGGCAGCTTGTTAGTAGCAGGTTTCGCCCTCATTCAGGGGGGAGGTACATCCCCGCTTGGCGACGCGTACATGCTGGCTTCTATTGTCGTATGCGGTCTCGGTTATGCAGAAGGGGCAAGGCTTTCACGGCGTCTGGGGAATTGGCAGGTGATCTCATGGGCACTCGTTCTGTCGCTTCCTCTTATGCTGCCTTTGTCGTTCTTTTTTACGCCGGACTCATGGTCGGCGATCGGCGTTCCCGCACTGCTCAGTCTTGCATATGTATCCTTATTCAGCATGCTGATCGGCTTTGTGTTCTGGTATCGAGGTCTTGCCCAAGGCGGAATTGCGGCGGTTGGGCAGCTCCAGCTTCTCCAGCCTTTTTTTGGACTGCTGCTTGCCTCAGTGATTCTGCACGAGAAAGTGGGCTGGGCACTCGTAGCAGTAAATATCGCCGTTATCATGTGTGTTGCTGCTGCACGGCGATTTGCAAAGTAAGGCAGACCTTTATCGTAAACTTCAAAAATGCATGAAGGTATAAAAATACCAAGGGTTGCTGGCCCTTGGTATTTTGCACGCGATCGAGCAGACTTGAGTCTCCCGCTTAGACATATAAGTCAACACCCATTTACCTGCCGCCATTATCAAATCCGCTCTAATAAATCCCCCACTTTTTCTGCCATGACACGAGGTGGATAAGGCATTTCGTTTTTGTTTGCATTTATATCCCACTTTACATTCAATACCTGAAGAAAAAGGGGCAAAACTTCTTAAGATTCTTAGGTTTTCGCGATGCTATTCAAGATCGTTTCCTCTTCTTAAACAGTTTTCAATATCATCCTATCTATTCCATGGTAATATTTAGATACATAAACTTATATATGAAGCTGACCTGAATTAATAGAGAGGAATGAAAAAATGAAGAAACGCAGAAAGATATGTTATTGCAATACTGCCCTGCTGCTTATGATTTTGCTTGCTGGATGTACGGACAGTAAGGATGGAGAAGCACAACAACCTTCAAATCAAGCTTCTGCTGTGCAAACTGACGAAAAACACACTGAGCCTGAAGAGAGCACCAAAATACGCAAGGATGAAGCGGAGCCAATAACAGAATCAGAAGAATCCGCAACAAAAGCTGCAAATGATACCTCTTCAGCAGAAGAGAAAAGCAAAGAAGACAATGTATTGGCAGCATACTCTTCGGAAAAAATTGAATATGCCAGAGTTTGGCTTCAACTTGGACCTAATCAAGAGATAGATGAATTAAATGTTCGACATATTGCGGCTGGCGAGCCAATTAATCCTAATGATGATACAAGTGCCAGCTATCCAGAAAATGTGACCCAGTTGGCAGGTTCTCGTTTAGTGGATGGATCAGTCACTTATCATGGCAATGGGGATGGCACAATTCATGTATATAATGTGCCTTTACGCTGGGATTCCGCTGATGATATAGAAAAAGGCGTCATGCGGGAAGTGACTGAGAGTATCATAAAAAACAGAAAAACAGTGTACGTTGATACAGGCGACGATGAAAAAATCAAGCGGCTCATTGATATCATGATGATTCATTAATCAGTATTCGTTTGTCTGCACCTGACTAAAAACAATGGTTAATAAGGTATATTAATACAAAAACAAAGTTTGGAGTGTAGTAACTTGCTAAAAATCTTCCGGTTCTATTAGTTCTCCTAGGCATTCTAAATGTAATGAGCCATACCATTGAGCTATTTCATTGGATAGATTTCTAGGTGTTGCATTAATATTTTATAACGCTGTCTAGTGGCATACAATGTTAGAAGCATTTCAGCAGTAAGTGAATGTTGTCCTAAGAAAAAACAAGCATCTTACTATGCTTGTTTTTCTTCTATAGAAATGATCTTATTACGCTATGATGCTATTCCTTTAGCCTGAACCTTGGCGTGCCTAATCCTTTAATCCCTTTCCATCGAGAATTTTTTGCACATATTTTTCGACTCTCGATTCTCGGGTTTTGGATTGTTTGGCTTGAGAAAAATAAAGAGTGTACGCTCTTTGCCGTCCCGGGGTCAAAGCTTCAAAAGCAATTTTCAATGCAGGGATTTCATCGAATTTATTTTGAAGTTCTTCAGGAATGTTCAATTCAATATTTTTGTTAACATCCACTTTCAAACCGGCTTTTTCAACTTCAATGGCTTCGTGAATATAGGCTTTCAAAATGTTTTCTAGCTCATTTATTTCCTGAACATTTGTAAACCGAATCTGGCGCGCCGCCTGTACATTCTCCGTTTGTTGAATGAGAATTCCATCTGTATCCTGTAATAAGACGCCTTTGTGGAACAGAAGCGCGCAATATTCTTTAAACCCATGTATTAAAACAATATTTTTATTATGATATGTGTAACAAGGATGCATCCACTTAAAATCTTCAGTCAGCTCACAGTCAAGAATGATGGTTCTCAACTTCTCAAATTCTTCCTTCCACTTTTTCGCTTTACTTAAAAATTCATCAACCTTCGGATTTGTTCTGCTATTTGTCATGAAGGAATTCCCCTCTTTCCAATCTTTTTACATTTACGTGAATTCACAATAATGAAGTCCAGTTTTATTTTTGACATCTCGGTATTTATTTTATTCTTCTATAGGTTCCTTCTCTTATTATTCAATAGATTAAGCTCAAAGTGGGGATGATGCAACAACAAAAAAAGAAGGCCCACAAGCCTTCTCTTTTTGTATAATTATTTCACTGACAATCTGAAAAAATAACAATTCGATGATTATATATCTTTTTTATTCTTGCCAATGCATAAGGTTACGGCAACACTAGCTATACTGACTAAAGTTCCTGCAATAGAAACTAAAATTGTCAAAAAGCCATTGGGAATAAGAAAACCAATTGGAATGAGCCCCAGAAAAGTGAAAACGATAAAACATTGGTATACACCAGATATTATTCTTACAACCAAATTGCCAAAAAAGGACATGACTAATGGAGGGATAAATAATAATACAACGATTCCAATTGAGATCATCAAGATAATAGGTTCATCAAATGAGATGACATGATCTCCAGGCGACTCTTTAGCAGCCGCTAAAACAACAACGATAGACATCATTAGTGTAACAAAAACAAGAGAAAACCTTTTTAACAACGTTATGACTCCTTTACCTAAAGCGAGTAATCCTGCCTTTTTCAAATCCGATAACCATTTTATGTGATTCAATTAAAGAATATGCAGTGAGTGACACAGCTATAAGGAATCCTGGTCAAATCTTTATAATAGATTTAATGGAGCAACTATAGTTAGTTAGAATATTAGACGACGCAATAGACTTTATCTAACAATATAACAAATTAATGTAAATTAAACAATCCTATCCTTTAGCGGCCCCTAGACCATACCACCACCGGAATGAGTAATAAGGACAAAATCCCTCCAATAAGTGATAATGCGAGGTAACTTGAACCTGCCACAATCATTCCAGATAATGCTCCGCCAGCAGCTCCTGACAACGCAATCAGAACATCCACTGTCCCCTGCGTTTTAGCTCGTGTGGCACTATCAGTTGAATCTACAATAAGGGCAGTCCCGCTTATCAAACCAAAATTCCACCCTAATCCCAGTAAAGAAAGAGCAATGACGAGAAGAACCATAGAATCTCCCGGAGCAAATGCTGCTATTACACCTGCCAAAAGCAACGTTGTTCCAGAGGAAATAGCCATTGCGGTACGTCCCAACCTATCTACAAGAACACCTGTAACCAGTGAAGGGAGATACATAGCACCTATATGAAAACCAATAACAAGACCGACTGCACCCAAGTCATGGCCATGATGTCTCATATGAACCGGTGTCATTGTCATAATAGCTACCATTACTATTTGGGTAAGAACCATAACCGTTGCCCCAACGATTATCCCTTTTTTGTTTTCTGTATGCTCAGCTGCCGCCAAATGTCCTTTATCACCAGGCTCTTCATTTGCCGCTTCTATTGTTCTTGCTATAACTAATGGATCTGGACGAAGCATAATGAAAAGGACCACACCTGCTAACATATATGCTGCTGCGGCTAAAATGAAAGGGCCAGCAAGTGATGGAACACCAATAGAAAGAGCGAAATCCCCCATCACATTCACTAAGCTTGGACCTGCCACTGCGCCAAATGTAGTAAAAACCATGGTTATACTAACAGCAGTCGCTCGCTGCTTATGATTTGCTAAGTCTGTACCTGCATAACGGGCCTGTAAATTAGTGGCTGTACCTGCACCGTAAATAAGCAACGAAATAAATAACAAGAAAATACTATTTATGATTGCTGCCATAATAACGCCTATTGCTCCAAGTCCGCCAATCATAAAGCCAGCTGAAAGACCTGTTCGACGGCCATAACGTTGAGAAAGTCTTCCAACAATTAATGCAGATCCTGCTGACCCTAAAGTAAACAAAGCAGAAGGAAGACCAGCAAACGCATCAGTGCCAAGCATTTGCTGTGCAATAAGCGCACCGACAGTCACTCCTGCCGCCAGCCCCGCACCGCCAAAAATTTGTGAGATACTCACAACGAATAGTGTACGCTTGTATAACGATTTTTGTTTTTCTGGTGAACTGATGTAGCTTTGTAATGAAGCAGTTTGAACATCTATTGCTTTTACGCTGTCCTTGTCTAACATCATCTGACCTTCCTTTCTAAAAGCCAATTTTGTATAAACCTCCCTCTAGATGTGGATCATCATAACACGCACAAAAAAGCCATACAATGTCATAATTGTATGGCAAACAATATTAGGTAAGATCGTCTAGCAAACGTCTCATGATCATTAATCCTTGTTCAAGCTCTTCAAGTGTTTTTGGTGCACAGACAGAAACCCTTACAGCCCTTTCAGGACAACTATTTCCCACTACAAAGCGTTCAGCCGCATACACTTGCACGCCATGTCGAGCAGCCAACTCTTCAAATTGAGCGCCAGTTATTTTACCCGGTAACATCAACCAACGAAAAATGCCTGTTTCAACACCTAAACATGTATATCCCGCAACATAACGGTTTACGATTTGATTTCTGCGAATGGTTTGTTCACGATGACTCTCAATTAAGACTTCAAACTGATTTGATACAATCGTGCGAGCAGTAAGTTCAGCTAATAGCGGGGAAACGGTTATATTTAAATTATAAAGCGCCTTTGATATTGGCTCCTTATATTGTCTCGGCACTGCTACATAAGCCAAACGCAGGCCTGGCGCTAACGATTTTGATAAACTTGCAATATGAATAACCTGTTGCGGTGCGAATGAGGCGAGTGCCGGAAGCGGCTTTTTGCTAAGAAGATGGTACGATGCATCCTCAATAACAAACAGATTATATTTCTTTGCAATGTCTGCAACCATTCTTCGATTCTCAACAGACATAAAGGAAGTCGTCGGATTATGATAATCCGGGATTAAATACAAACCTTTAATATTTTCGTTTTTACACGCATATTCAAGTGACTCCGGACTCATTTCATCGTTTTCTGATTTTATCGGTACGATTTGCACACTAAGCAATGATGCAACAGTTTTTAATCCAGGGTACGTATGATGGTCAACACCGATGCGGTCTCCAGGCTTACAAAGACTCGCCAAAGTCGCAGCAATCGCATTTTGTCCCCCATTTGCAAATAAAATGTGTTCAACAGTTGTTTCAAACCCGCCTCTTTGGATGAGCTTTACAGCTGCATCTTTTTGCCAAAGGCTTTCACCTGCCCGGCCATAGCTAAACCATTTTTCATAATCCTCCTCATGAACCATGTTTTTTAGTTGGTGTAACAAGGGCTCATATGAAGCGTGATCTGGAAGTATTGCTCCCATTTCAATTAAATGTTTCGGCTTTGTATCCTCAAGTAAATACGCATTCGACAACGCATCATACGATACAAATGTGCCGCTCCCTACAGTCGCACTTAACAACCCCTTTAACTCACACACTTTAAATGCTTTTGAAATCGTACTCACATTTAAATCTAGATAATCGGCCAATTCTCGCTGCGGAGGAAGTTTTGTTCCAGGTAATAAAACTCCGTTTAAAATATCCTGTTCCAATTGCCCTGCAAGTGCTTTATAAATAGGCTTTTCAGCTTTATCAATTGATGGCTTCCAGCTCATCGGATAGTTTTCAAAAGAATTGATAGGCATGATACGCATCCTTTTTCACTCAATTATATGAATGTGCCGTTTATAAGACAATTATAACTTTCTTTTATTGATGCTTTTTTATGAACAGCATGCTTCAATAAAACCTGTACAAATACAAGTGAATCACTTACTTTATTTCATATAAGTCATCCTGCAAAACTGTGCACAGAATGTCGGATAAATACATTTCACTCCTGTTATTCTTTGGTTAAAGGAGGCCAAATAAATGGATTTGCTTAAAAGTATGAATAGGGCGTTAAAGTATATTGAAGAAAACCTCACTAACGATATTGATTTTCAAGAGGCAGCAAAGCTTGCTTTCTGCTCTGAATATCATTTTAAAAGGATGTTTTCCTTCCTTTCAGGTATTTCATTATCGGAATATATTCGTCGCAGACGTCTTACTCTTGCAGCTTTTGAACTGAAAGACAGCAATGTAAAAGTGATTGATATTGCAATAAAGTACGGTTATAACTCACCAGATTCTTTTGCACGGGCATTCCAAAATTTACATGGCATAAACCCATCAAAAGCCAGATTTAATGGCCATCCCCTTAAAGCTTATCCACGAATGACCTTCCAGCTAACAATTAAAGGAGGAAATGAAATGAACTACCGTATTGAAGAAAAAGAGGCATTTCGCATCGTTGGCATTAAAAAAAGAGTTCCTATTATTTTCAAAGGAATTAATCCGGAAATTGCATCTATGTGGGAAAGTTTAGATGAAAAAGCAATAAATAAACTAAAAGAGCTATCTAATGTAGCACCATCAGGCCTCATTAGTGCATCCACGAATTTTTCTGAAGGTCGGACAGAGGAAAACGGAGAGCTCGATCACTATATTGGCGCAGCCACAACGAAACGGTGTCCAGATAACTTCTCACGGCTTGAAGTTCCTGCCTCAACATGGGCTGTATTCGTATCAATCGGGCCATTTCCGGATACACTGCAAGAAGTATGGGGACGCATTTATTCCGAATGGTTTCCATCGTCAAATTACGAACAAATAGAAGGTCCAGAAATATTGTGGAACGAGCATAAGGATGTAACATCACCATCTTTTAAAAGTGAAATTTGGATACCAATCACAAAAAAGTAATACGTTTTTCGATCAAAGAAGAAAAATTGAAGGTTCTTGAAGAAAAAATACCAAGGGCGTCAAAACCCTTGGTATTTTTGATACTGCCGAGAGGGCTCAAACTCCACCAGTGTTTTTCATTGCCGGACCGGTCATGTAAGCAAAAAAAGCCCCTATATATCCCGATTTGCATGATTCCTAATCTTTAATATCGATTTTTCACTCTCCATAGAAGGCTCTTTATTTAAAGCCAATATTAAAGTTATCCCTATAATACAAATAGCACCAATCCATTGAAAAGAACCAAATGGCGCTTTTAACCAAACGACAGTTGTTACAACAGCTGATAGAGGCTCTAGACTGCCTAGTAGGCTTGTTTCTTTGGGAGAGAGGCTTTCCAAGCTTTTTATGAAGAACCAAAACGCAATCATTGTTCCAAATAATATCACGAATAAGATATATGCATACGCCTCAGCAGTTAATCGTTGAAAATCCAGTTGCCATGGCGGATGGATAAAACCCAATGCAAAACCGCCAATAATCATAGCCCAACCTACAACGACAAGAGAATCAAATTTATTTAATAAACCAACGGCATACAAAGTATAAAAAGCTGCCGCGAATCCTGATAAAACTCCCCATACTACTGCAGCTGCCGGCACTGAAAGTTGAGACATTGAACCATTTGTTAACAAAAAAAAGCAACCCACTAAAGCAAGTACAACAGTTATGATATCTTGTTTGGTAAGAACCGTTTGTTTTCGCAACAGCGTGTAGATAATGACGATTACTGGGGATAAATATTGCAATAACGTAGCAACGGCAGCATTCCCATGTTGAATGGATGCCATATATGTGTACTGCACAGCTAGCATTCCCAATAGGCCAAAAATAAGAAGCTGGCCAGCCGACGCTTTGTTTTTCCAAACCTCAATAACCTGAGACCGTTCCTTTCTGAACAGTTGCAACATTAAAAGTAACATTCCAGCCGTAAGCAAGCGTGTCGTTACAAGCCAATTGACATCAATTTGATATTCTTGAAAAAGCTTTTTGGCTACTGTGCCTCCAATCCCCCAACATGTCGCCCCTGTTATAACATAGAACAATCCCATTCTTCTATTGGAAGTATTCATACATGACTCCTCACTAATAAATATAATAATAGTGTTATAATAAATGCAAAACATGATAAAAAATACTCAAATTGAATGAAAAAATATAAATATATTGAGGTGAGAAGTCAGAATGAAGAATTTTGTGATCGATCAAAATTTAAAAGAATTAACAGAGCACCGAACGGTAGAATTACCAGTTGCCTGTTACAAGACAACGATCAATCAAAATATAAATGGCTATATTCCGCTTCATTGGCATGATGAAATCCAATTTGTTTTGATACTAAAAGGGATAGCTCTCTTTCAAATAAATGAAGAAAAAATAGAGGTTCACGAAGGGGATGGATTATTTATCAATAGTGGCTGCCTGCACATGGCCGAAGAAAAGGAAGGCTCGGATTGTACGTATATTTGCTTGAATGTGTCACCCCATTTCGTTTTATCTCAGGAACTGTATTCAAGCTATGTTCAGCCCTATATGTTTTCAACCAATTTGTCCTATTTATTTTTGGATGGAAATCAACAGTGGGCAAAAAATATTCTAGATGCTGTTAAAAAAATAAATCAATTGATTCAACAAAAGACATCGCTCTATGAGATTGACATTACGATGCAATTAACGTTAATGTGGAAAAACCTGGTCGTTAATGGTTTTCAATTAGAGTACGATCAATCTGAAATGATAAAAAGTCATCGAATGAAACAAATGTTAAACTGGATCCATCTCCATTATGCTGAAAAAATCACATTAGAGGACATTGCAAAAGCTGGCCAACTGAGCCGTTCTGAGTGCTGCCGTTATTTTAAACGAATGCTGAATAAGACGCCATTACGTTATGTAATGGATTATAGAATTCAAAAAAGCTTATTATTACTGCAACACCCTGAATCCAATGTGACAGAAGTGTCTTATCAAGTTGGATTTAACAGTACCAGTTATTTCATAAGTAAATTTCAACAAGCGATGAATTTAACACCATTATCATACAAAAAAATTTATATGAGACATAGTCATTAAAGAGAAAGAAAAAGAAGTGAATTCATAACAAAAAGAAAAGCAAACTATTTTATATAGTTTGCTTTTCAATTAACTTTGTTCTTTCCCCTTTACTTTTCTTTTTGTTCTGGTCTTCATTTATAATCTCTCCTTTCTTTATTTTTCTTCTCGGCTCAATACCCATTTGAAGGTTATTTCCCTGATAATAAACATAATGCCAATCTCGGTAGCAAAATGTTCAATGTCAGCACACCTTTTTCTGTCCGCGAAATAAGTGAAAATGCATCATTAAGTAAGTGGGCTGTTATCCATACATGAATTCCAAAGGAAATTGAATAACTCATTTTCAATGAAAAACTGATCTATGTTAATTAGTCGAGGTTTCAGGATATACACATCACAATTGACCTTTCCTTATCGGGAATCCGACACGTTCCCTATTGTTTTGATGTTGTTTTTGCTTGATCTGTTTTTTCAAAAAAGTTATTGACATCAAAAATTCGATCATGTTATTATTAAAATTTTGATATTACACCTCCATATATGGTAATCTTAAGAAGGATACCATATATGGAGGTGGATGATATGTTTCAAATTGGCGATAACATTGTTTATCCAATGCACGGAGCAGGTATAATTGAAGCCATAGAAGAAAAAGAATTCTTAGAGGAAAAACAACAGTATTATGTCATAAGAATGTCAATCAGTAATATGACAGTTATGATTCCAACGCGTAAAATATTGAGTTCGAATATACGACCAGTTACTGATATACTTGCATTAAAACACATTATGCACATTTTTCAGCATGGAGAATCAGATAGGTTACTGCCATGGAAGCAAAGGTATAAAATAAACACGGACAAAATAAAAACGGGTGAAATACAAGAAGGCGCTGAAGTTGTACGTGATTTAATGCGTATGAAGAAAGAAAAAGCACTTAATGCAAGCGAAAAAAAAATGCTGGATAATGCATATGAATTTTTGATTAGTGAACTGGAAGTAATTAAAGGAATCACTGAAAAACAAATAAAAAGTTTTGGTTAGATAGTGTATTGCATCCCAAAAAATATTTCGGAATATTATGATGAAAAGCAAATCTTCTCCAACTTATGTTTAGAACATTAACGACCTCTTTTGTTATTCCTACATTCTAATCCATTTTTATTATTTACATTTCTTCTGCGAAGATTGAAGTTTTACCAAAAAACTCAATAAAATAGTCACTTTTTTTAGTATCCTGATTCACACAGGCACGGACAAGGAGCCGTAAGGATGGAAGAGAGGTAGGGCTTTCATTGTTTTAGGTATCTCTAAGTGATTTTATTTCCAGGAGAAAAAAACAATCGATCTCCTCATTATTTTTAAGAATTTCTTATATCCACTGCCACATTGAATAATAATTGTTTATCTTCTTTTCATAAAAGAGATATGCGAGTTGATAACATCCAGATGAAACCATTTTTATAATTCATTAATCTTACTTAAATGAACGAACAGGTTAGTGAAAAAAAGAGCTATATTTGAACAAAACATTAAATAATTTATATACATTCCGCATATTGTCAATCCAGTATGTTATACTGTAAACAAACCTTTGAAGTTTTAAATCTTTTTCTATACCTTGTAGCATCTCCCTACTCGAACGTTGAGTAGGGTTTTTTATTGAGTATGATATAGACATAAAAAAAACAGGCCCTATATAAAGAGCCTGTTTGTATAAACGATTGAAGATTAAGCTTTTTGAACGTTAGCAGCTTGAGCTCCACGAGCACCTTGCTCAACGTCAAACGATACTTTTTGACCTTCGTCTAAAGATTTGAATCCGTCACTTTGGATTGCAGAAAAGTGTACGAATACATCGTCTCCATTTTCGCGTTCGATAAAGCCAAAACCTTTTTCTGCATTAAACCATTTAACTGTACCTTGTTCCATTTTTGTTGCCTCCTAGTGTGTAACCACACAGTATATACTATCCTTGCCCAAAGTATCATCAAGACGAAAAGTCAATCTTCATACTATCCTTTACACCGAACAAAAATAATTCTTCTTTATTATATCAGGAATCGGAAATAACTGCAAATTATATTTACGATTTATTCATGGCATTATTTGTTAAACATGTGTATACCAGCGCAGAATAAGAGGCCTATTAAAAACTATGGTTTGAAAACACCGTGAAAAATGAATCACGAGTTGTCTTCAAACCTTTTTCTTTGCTTAATAGTACTTAGCTCAGCTGTTTCTTGTTCAAGAGCAAGATAATCTTTTAAAAGCAGGGCTGTTCACTTGTAAAACTTTGTTTCTGCAGATGTTTCCAAACAGTCACTCATGGATATACCCATTACTTCATTCCTTTTTTCCTCAAACAATCAATGTTCACGGTCAAATAAATCGATCCCCATGGGGGAGCATTGAGAGAGTTTGACCCAATAAAGTGCTGGGTATAATCTTCATACGCCTTTTGTATCCCGGCTGACTCTGCTAATAATAAACTGGAAATCAGTTTATTATTTCCAATAATTTTACAGGTGAATAGGAAGAATACTTATCATATATGGGGTGTATAACGTTGGACCTCCAAAGGCTATAAACCGTTTTCTACACTTAGAAGATCACCAGGGAAGGGGAAACTTTTGAATATGAAAGAACAAAACCTAAGGACTTTGAGAAAACTGGTTACACCTTATGAAAAGTCCGATTTACACAAAAGCATTTGTCAAATCATTAACACATTGGTGCCATTTTTCCTATTATGGTGTTTGGCATATAAGAGCTTGTCGATTTCTTATTTCCTTACATTAGCAATTTCTGTTGTTGCGGCAGGTTTTTTAGTGAGAACCTTCATCATCTTTCATGATTGCTGCCACTATTCCTTTTTTAAGAACAGAAAGGCGAATCGAATCCTTGGAACATTAACAGGAATTCTGACTCTGCATCCTTTTGATCATTGGGCACACGACCATTCTGTCCATCATGCGACAAGCAGCAATCTGGACAAACGCGGTACAGGCGATATTTGGGTACTGACGGTTGAGGAATATAAGAAAGCCTCAACTAAGACAAAAATAATGTACCGATTGTACAGAAATCCGTTTGTTATGTTTATTATTGGGCCGATTTACGTTTTCGGGATTGCCAATCGTTTTAATCGAAAAGGGGCAAAACGCAAAGAACGGATGAATACTTATGTAACGAACCTGGGGATCGTCGCTTTGGCAGCACTTTTATGTTGGGCTATTGGCTGGCAAAACTTCCTGCTGGTTCAGGTGCCGATTTTTATGATATCAGGCTCTCTCGGAATTTGGATGTTTTATATTCAGCATACGTTTGAGGATTCTTATTTTGAAGAAGATGAGCATTGGGAATATGTAAAAGCACCAGTTGAAGGAAGCTCTTTTTATAAGCTTCCAAAAGTCATGCAGTGGCTAACAGGCAATATCGGTTTTCATCATGTTCATCATTTAAGCCCGAGAGTCCCAAACTATAAGCTTGAAAAAGTGCATAACAACACTGAACCATTGCAAAACGTTCCGACCATTACACTGGCAACAAGCCTTAAGTCGTTAAAGTTCCGCCTATGGGATGAAGAAGGCAAAAAATTTGTTGGTTTTAGCCACTTAAAAAAAGCTTCTAAAAGCCAAGTATCGGCGCGGCTAACAACGGATTAAAATAAACTCCCCATAATCGCAGAATAAAAGTGCAGACTCGCGCAACGATGTTGTGCAGAGGTCAGCACTTTTTTAGTGAACTCCACAATGCGGTACATTTGTTGCCGTATTTTCCGCAAAAAATAACACCAAAGATGGTTAAGCCCTTGGTATTATTGGGATGCGGTCGAGAGAACTTGAACCTTTACGGGTTATTCCCCCACTGGGCCCTCAATAAAGTGAATCTTTGTTTTCTGTTATAAAACCTTTATATATCAGTGTTTATTTGTATTGATTATAAAGTTTTATAATGATTTATTCATATTGAGGAGTAAAATTGGAGTAGCTGTCTTTTTAAAAAAATTACCTTATTATTGATGTTTACTTAGTAACAGCCCTGCTCGAAGTAATCAGTTAAGGTGAAAAATTAAGATTAAACACAAAAAAGCAGGCGCTATTTACCTGCTTTTTAAAAATTTTTATGCCATGAGAGTATTTTAGCTTTATCCTAAACTTAAAATTCTTTTTATTACATTAGGAATAACAAAAGACCGCTTGATTTCTTTATTTACTTGTATAATGTCTTTTTGTGTTTTCCCATTCTCTTCCCAAGTAACTTCTACTGTATAATCATTATTCATATTTGGTGGATCTCCCATAATCGCTACTGCTATTTTTTTAGCATTTTTAGGTTCATCTGTTGCGTCACCTGATGCCTCAACAACACCATTTTCTTTAAACACAGCCTCTTTTATTGAAAACTCAGAATCCCTTTTCCATGTAATATGAACCGCCCATAAGTCTTGCCTTGCAAGCTCTATGTCTTTTTCAGGAGAATAGATAACACTCCATTTTCCATCTTTTGAATTACCCTTCAAAATAGGAGGTTGGTGGGTGCCAGCATAAATAAACCATGCTAAAAAAACTAGCAGCCCAACAGAAACAATACTCGCTAAAATAAAGTTACTTTTTTTCATTGTTAACTCCAATCTCTATATGTAATAAATGGGATGTAAGCTTATTTTACACCAATGAATTCTCATTTCGTTCAATTCATTACCTATCCTTAAATAATTTTTTCGAACTTCATAACTTATCCATGGTAATATTTAGATATAAACTTACTAAAAGGATTGGACAATGAAGGTATTTGAAGCTAAGTCTTTGTTATCTGAAGCTGAAAACCGAGCAAAAGATTATAAAGAATTGAAAAATCAAATGATTAAACTAAGAAAAGCATTTAAGGCTGTTGCTGATTTGGATGACAGTGAGTTCTCTGGCAAGGGAGCAAACAATATCAAAGCATTTTATCACGATCATGTGGGTGTCACTGATCAATGGATTGATTTAATTGAAATGAAGATCGCTTTCCTTACTAGTATCTCCGGTGTTTTAGAAGATGCCAGCTTATCTGATGCATATATCGAGGAATCCTTCTTAGAACATGAATTAGCAAACGCATATAAAAAATCAAAATCAATTATGTCTGAGCAGAAGAAAGCAATGAAAGATATTCTGAATGACATCGATGACATTCTTCCACTTGATTTATTTTCAACAGAGACTTTTAAGGATGAGCTCTCTTCTGCCGAAAACAAACGGAAAAAGACTGTTGATAAAATAGGCGATGTGGACGAAAACTTAAAAACTGAATATGCAATAACTGAACCTAACGAACAATTCATTAAAGCAGACTTTCAAAAGTTACAGGAATCAACAGGTAAGGGCAAGAATGCTACACCCCTTCACTATAATGCCAAGGCATATCGTGAGAGCGATATACATAAGCAAAAAAGCGATATCGAGAAGCAGTCTGAAGCTTATTTGAAGATCAAAAAAGAAGAAGCTAAAAAACGTGAAATAAAAGATTTGAAAAAACAGCTTGTAAAGGTAACAGATCCAGACGAGTATTTAAAAATTGCGAAGAAAATAGGATACGAGAATTTGGAACCTGACCAGCAAGTTTATTTTCGCCAACTCGAAGAACTCCAACAAAAAGCTGAAATTGGAAAAGGTATTGCAGTGGGAATGTATGAAGCAGGTAAAGATACAGTGATGGGTCTCTATCAACTTGCAAGACACCCGTTTGAATCGCTTTCTGGAACTGTGAACGCAGCCTTACATCCAATCGATACTTATAAGATCATAGCAAAAGACATAGAAGACACATTTCAACGTGATATGATTAATGGAGATAGCTACAGTAGAGCAAAATGGGTGTCCTACGTCGGCAGCACTGTTGTTCTTGCAATAGTTGGTCCAAAAGGTATTGATAAAGTATCCAAAGTTGCAAAAGCCGGTTCAAAAGTTGCTGCAATTAAGACACTTGAAGCTTCAAAAGCAGGAATAAAAAAAGGTATTGAATACGTTAAAATACCAAATGTTTTTGAACAACAGTATGCAATGGCTGGTGGTTCAAGGACTTTTCCTTTCAACGTGATTGATGGAGAGAATTATAAAAGCTCTGCACTTGAAATATTCAAGACCTCGTCTAATGTACAAGGATTAAAGAAAGCTAAGCCGCATGAGGTTGTAAACGAATTAAAAACTTTTCAAAGCAGAAAATACACTTTTGGAGGACAATCATTCCTCATTGATAAGCGAGGAATGAAGCATATTTTAGAGCGCCACCATCCCAATTTATGGGATGGTTCAATTAAATCTCAACAATCTTTTCTCAATAAAGAGATGACTGTTAACGATGTTGCAGATGCGATAGAATCAATTATGAAACAAAACCATGAAGAGTTAACGAAAAAAGGAACTAAATTTAGTTATCAAATTAGAGGAACATATGAGGGTCAAAAATATGTTGTTGGCTTTCAAAAAGGAAGAGTAGGACAATTCTATCCGGAAAAATAGGAGAGGTAAAATGTTTTATATTCAATCACTAATTCTTAGGCCAAATAAGAAGATAAACGATCTTTCAATCTTAAAAAATAATATTGACGATTACTTTGTTCCACTTAGCAATATAGAGGGACTAAAGAACATAAAACCACAGTTAGACTCTTACTATTTATCTGGGGCGATTATTTTAAAATATGGTGAACAAGATTTGCTTGATGTCACTATGTGGGACTTGGTTGACCAATTGTGGGCTTATTTTTTAAATCTAATTGAAGAAGCTATTGAAACAGGAAAAAGCGAAACTTATTTTCCAGATCAACCCCTTCTATTGAAAATGAAATCAATATCGAATGATATGTTGTTATTTGAAATTGATCATAAACAAAAAGTATTACTACCGAAACTTGATTTTTTTGAATCACTCTTAAAGAATGCGAAAAGTTTCTTTGAAACTATGAATTTTGTTTTAGAAGAAAACTGTGATTATGAGTATGAACTTAATAAGATCGATGAATTGCAAACCAAAATCAAATGTATGTGAGGTTAAATGTGAATTACTCTAGAGTGAAAAAATTCTTTGATGAGAATAAAGAATATTCAATTCTTACTGGAGGCGTCACTGACAAACATATTAAAGAGATAGAAAAAGATCTCAAAGTAACCCTACCAGACAGTTATAAGTGGTTTTTAACTGAGTATGGTTCAGGAGGCGCGTTTGGGACTATGATACTCGGTTATGACTCTCATGGAGCTGAAGTTGTAGAGCAAACCAAAGAATACAGAACGTTCTACAATCTTATACCAGGTCTTGTTGTTATTGAGTATATAGATGAATTCTCTTATTGTCTTGATACAAATAAAATGGTAGATGGAGAATGTCCTGTTATCCTTTGGGACAACCATGAAGGATATGGTTATACTGCTGCAAATAGTTTTCTTGAATTCCTTCTTCAGCAACTTAAAAATGGTAAAGAGGATTTTGACGAAGATGAAGATTTTACACCCTTTTAAAAAAGAGCACAAAAACACAAATAATAATCAAATATTAAATTATTGTTAAAAATAACAATTTTACTATTTAGTTAGTATTAAAGCACCAGCTCAACCAAATAGGGCTGGTTTCTTCTTTTATACATATTAATTCAGTAACACCTCATACAGGTAAAGGGAAATTAAAATAAAAAAACACACCAAATTAGTTTGGTATGTTTTTTATTTTAATTTAAATTATTTGATCAAATGTCTTTACTGGCTCAATACCAAGGTAAGCATAAAAGGCTGGGTTTATCTGATACCTTTTAGAATTTTTATTTCTTTGAGCAAGTTTGTCTGAGAGTTTATCAATTATTTTGGCAGGTCTTTTACCACCATAAAATTCAAATTTCCCCTTTTGTGTTTCTTGTCCAACAAACGTTAATTCACAGAGAATTTTTATTACCTCATCTATATTTTGAGAGGTACAATTTTTTAAACATTCTATAAGCCTTTCTTCAGAAAGTATTGGCTGTTCTCCTACAAATTCATAAAAAATAGATTCAAGATCCCCAACTCTGTTGCCATTTTCAGGAAATAAGGAAGACAAGGCATATTCTGAATAAGCGTATTCAGCAGCTAGAAAATCTTCTTCTTCAACTTTAGCATGTCCCTTATTCACTGCTTCTTGTAAAGCAGATTTAAAAAAGAAAATTATATCCCTAGGACGAGGGATTATTAAATTAGAAATAAATTCTTTCAGTGGAACCCCATTTACATTCTCACAAAAATACTCTTTCCAAAGTGCTTCAGGGCTAGTAACACCGTTACTGCTATAGTCAATTCTATTTTCAATAATTCTGAAAAGCATTAAAGGTTCATTCCAGGACAAATTTTTATAAGGGACCTTGTCTCTCTCGTCAACAAAACTCATAAGTCTAGAAAAGATATCACTTCTTAAAAAAACTATTAAAGAAAGATTGACTTTTACGTGTTTATATGAACTTTTATGAAATTCATCTGTAATTTTATGAACAACATTCAATAGTCCTGATAATAATTGACTCATACTTTCTAGATCAGCACTATCATTCCATCCCTTGTCTAGGTTATCTATTAAAATAGTAACTTTCTCCTTATCCTCCAAAACCATCCCCAGATGATTTCTTAACTCTCTTATCATAGTTTCATGTAAATATTCACTTACTCTTAATCTACTTTCTTCCATACTCTCTTCGGCTGATATAGAACTTAAGTTTTTAACTACATTTTCAAGCCTTAATGTAAAATCAGCGTTTATTATTCTTTCGTGTGTCTTAACAAAACTTATAAAATTATCTTCCCCTTCAGTTTTTTGATAATGAAGAGGTAAATTATCAAGAAACTCAAAAAACTGTCTACCTATCTCAGTGTATATTAGAAATTTCCATACACTCTCTATTAAGTGCCCTTGTTCTGATCCTTTCTTTAAGCTGCTAATAATTTTTAATACACCTTCAAATTCATGACCTTGTGGCTGAATAGATACCACAAAATTTCTCTTGTCATCTCTCATTTCACTGCGAATTTTAATTAAATTCGCAGTTTTCCCAGTACCTTTTCGTCCTACAAATAACACTTGTTGTGCATTTAACGCTTCTTTATACTCAGCAGTTTCTAGAAAATACTCGATTAAATCATGATTTTCATTTTCTGCTACATGATCACCTATTAAAAGGTTCGATAACTTTCCTAGAGCTTTTTTTTCTTGTTTAAACTCTGAATGCTCTGAACTTTTCTCATTGAATTTGTTAACAATTGGTTCAAACCATTCTTTAAATAATGATTCACATTCCTCTGTATTCCTATGCGTCTTTA
Organism: Bacillus sp. FSL K6-6540; assembly: GCF_038007545.1. NCBI lineage: Bacteria > Bacillati > Bacillota > Bacilli > Caryophanales > Bacillaceae > Bacillus > Bacillus sp. FSL K6-6540. Next base: position 1,386,134 of record NZ_JBBOXH010000002.1, on the reverse strand, counting down.
AAATATCCTCAAAATCCAATGGAGATTTAAACGGATCATGAGCTAGCAATAAAGTTTTTTTACCTAACCCAACTGACAAACCCGCTATAAGAGATTTTCTCGCAGTAATCAATGGCTTATCTTCTTTAGTATCCTTATTGTGAAAATGTATTACTGTTCCTAAAGCATTCGGCAATAAATTTAGATACCACCTTAATTGTTCACGTCCCTCATAAGGATCATCCATCTTTTTTGGTAATCTTGATTTATTTATTATAGAGTCTATTCTGCTCGACTCATTTGTATTGACCTCGCATTTCATATATATTAAATTACTGTTTATTTCTGCATGTTCAGGTCTAAGGTCAATTTTAGTTAATGTTCTGTACGGGTTATCGTGATAAAATTTTTCAACAAGCTGATCAGAATTTTCGTAACCATTGTAACCAATAGTAGTAATAGCACTTAACATTTTGTAATTTTTAACAGAATCACGATGTGCAGTATTTAGGGTAATCCATATTTTTTTTTCTTTTGCAATAGCATAACCTAGTTCATACAGTACATTAGGATTTAAGTATGTAAGATCACACATAAAAAGGTCACATTGTTCAATTGCATTTAAAATGTTATCTATTATAAATTTTCCAGAAATCTCGTAATCTTCCCATGTTGTAATTTTAATAGATCGTCCTCTATTGATTTCCTCAACTGATTCACGAATATTTTGTAATAAGTCATCCCTATGTGATGGATATGCATAAAAAGCCTTGGGAATTGCCATTGTCAACATCTCCTTTGAATTAATTATATCACCTAGAGATTTTTAACAAAAGAATTTATTGGAACAAATTCCATTTTTGGTTAGACACCGTTCTTCCATTGCTCAAGGCTCAGAAATTTAACCGCTATGGACACAGAAACAAAAAAAATTTCGATTTGGAGACTTACTATAGGTAACTGGTGAGTTTTGGTGAGCAACTCTTCTCTCATAGCCGTATTTCCGCACAAAAAAATAATACCAAAGGTGGTTAAACCCTTGGTATTATTGGGATGCGGCCGAGAGGACTTGAACCTCCACGGGTTATTCACCCACTAGGCCCTCAACCTAGCGCGTCTGCCATTCCGCCACGACCGCGTGATCATTAAATTGTGTTTGTGCTGGTTTAGTAGGCTCTTAACCTAGTAAAACCGATTTGCGTGCACTTTGTAAATAAAGTGCGGGTGAAGGGACTCGAACCCCCACGTCGTAAGACACTAGATCCTAAGTCTAGCGCGTCTGCCAATTCCGCCACACCCGCAAAAAGACAAATGGTGAGCCATGAAGGACTCGAACCTTCGACCCTCTGATTAAAAGTCAGATGCTCTACCAACTGAGCTAATGGCTCTTACTATTAGATTTCAAAAATAAAAATGGCTGGGCTAGCTGGATTCGAACCAACGCATGACGGAGTCAAAGTCCGTTGCCTTACCGCTTGGCTATAGCCCAACGAAATGGAATGACCCGTACGGGATTCGAACCCGTGTTACCGCCGTGAAAGGGCGGTGTCTTAACCGCTTGACCAACGGGCCGATGGTTGAGAACTTATATCGAAATCTTATGGCGGAGAAGGAGGGATTTGAACCCTCGCGCCGCTTACGCGACCTACACCCTTAGCAGGGGCGCCTCTTCAGCCACTTGAGTACTTCTCCAATATGGCTCCACAGGCAGGATTCGAACCTGCGACCGATCGGTTAACAGCCGATAGCTCTACCACTGAGCTACTGTGGAATAATGAGACAAGACTTATTATATCAGCCTTGATTTGCAGTGTCAAGAGGTAAATGTTTTTATTTATCTCTCGTGACGACTTTTATAATGTAACATAGGCTTGCCATATTCGTCAACCTTTTTCACGAAAAAATTCTTTTTATTTTTCCGCGGCATTTTCCGCATCTGTAACTGTCAGGGTTCATGGCGCGCTTCTTTATATACTGTTGGCCGCAGGCCGTACAGATATACATATAAGTTTTTTTGTTTTCCGCTTTTTTCTTAAGGGGTGTACAGAACCTCGGCGCGTTGACCTGCTGCAGTAGCATTCTAAAATCTCTGTCTCTGTGCTTGTACCCTTTTCCTTCAAGGTGGAGATGATAATGGCAGAGCTCGTGCTTGATGATGCCGATCAGCTCCTCCCTGCCGTGTTCAATCAGATATTTTCTGTTCAATTCAATGTTATGAGAGGTTAACAGGTACCTTCCGCCCGTGGTTTTAAGCCTGTCATTAAAAAGCGCCTGATGGCGGAACGGCTTTTTAAAATATGTTTTAGAAATATCCTCTGTCAGCTTTTGAAGCTCTATATTATCCATGGTGCACCTCACTTAAAAAACATTGAACGGGACAATTCACCGTTCGCATACAATATGGTAATCACCGTCCCTCTTATGATAAAAGCTGAGGAGGAATGAGCCTATGCCAAATTGGCTTAAAAAGCAGATGCAAAAAGCGTTCCTTGAAAAAGATAATTACCAAATTAAACTGCTGAATCAATGCTGGTATTTCTATAGGAAAAAACACTGCTCGTAAGCAGTGCTTTTATTTTACCATAGACAGCGATACTCTGCCTTTTTGTACATCTACGCCGTCAACCCAAACTGTCACGATATCGCCCACAGATACGACATCAAGAGGATGCTTGACGAATTGATTGCTCAGTTTTGAGATATGCACAAGCCCGTCTTGTTTGACTCCGATATCAACAAACGCTCCGAAGTCCACTACATTGCGCACGGTGCCCTGCAGTTCCATTCCCTCTTTCAAATCTTCCAGCTGAAGGACGTCTGTTTTCAGCAAAGGCTTAGGCACCTCATCGCGCGGATCGCGTTCCGGCCTTGTCAGCTGTTCACAAATGTCTTTCAGAGTGATTTCGCCGATTCCCAGCTCTTTTGCCGTTTCAGAAAGCGCCAGCTGATTGATTTTGTCCTTCAATTCCGCCGTGCCGATATGTTCTGTTGAAAGTCCGAGTTTTTTCAAAAGCGCTTTTGTTTCTTTATAGCTTTCCGGGTGGATGCCTGTTCTATCCAAAGGCTCTGTCCCTTCCTGCACTCTTAAGAAACCGATACATTGCTCATAGGTTTTCGCACCGAGCCTTGGGATGTCCTTCAGTTCCTTTCGATTTGAAAACTTTCCGATTTCCTCACGTTTTTTGACAACGTTGCCTGCTACAGACTTCGATAATCCAGCTACATATTGAAGCAGCGCGGCGGAGGCTGTGTTGACGTTTACTCCCACCTGGTTTACGACAGTTTCGACGACAAACCGCAGAGATTCATTTAAGCGTTTTTGGCTGACGTCATGCTGATACTGTCCGACACCAACAGACTTCGGATCGATCTTAACGAGCTCCGCGAGCGGGTCTTGAAGTCTTCGCGCAATAGACACGGCACTGCGCTCTTCAACCTTAAGGTCAGGGAATTCTTCTCGGGCCAGCTCTGAAGCCGAATAGACGCTTGCACCCGCTTCATTGACGATCACATAATAAATTTTGCGCGGCATGTCTTTCAGTACATTGACGATGAATTGTTCTGTTTCTCTGGATGCTGTGCCGTTTCCGATCGCCACCATCTCGACTTGATACTGCTCAAGAATCTTTTTCACTTTTTCATGGGCTTCTTTTGTTTTGTTGACTGGCGCATGCGGATAGATCACATCAATTTTCAGGACTTTTCCAGTCTCATCTGACACAGCAAGCTTACAGCCGGTTCGAAAGGCTGGGTCAACACCGAGAACGGTTTTGCCTTTCATCGGCGGCTGCAAAAGAAGTTTTCTCAAGTTCTCTGAGAAAATATGAATCGCCTGTTCATCAGCTTTTTCTGAGAGCTCTTTCCTGATTTCACGCTCGATTGCCGGCTGGATCAGCCTTTTATAGCTGTCTTCAATTGTCTCCTGCAAAATCTCTTTTACGGATGTTGAGCGATTTTTAATGATTTGTTTTTCTAAATACGCCTTAATGTGATCCGCAGGCGGTTCGATTGACACCTTTAAAATATCTTCTTTTTCGCCGCGGTTCATTGCCAGTACCCTATGCGGAACGACTTTTGCAATTGGCTCTTCATACTCGTAATACATTTCATACACATTTTTCTCATCGGTGTCTGCCGACTTTCCGGCTGCGGACTTAATGGTTCCTCTTTTGAAGGTTTCCTGGCGAATCCACTTTCTGAAGGTCGGCTCGTCTGAAATTTGTTCCGCAATAATGTGCTTGGCGCCTTCAATCGCTTCTTCTCGTGTGAACACTTCTTTTTCTTCGCTGATGTATTGGTCTGCTGTTGCTGCCAGACGATCATCTTGGGGAAGTGTCAGGATATAGTCGGCTAGCGGCTCAAGGCCTTTGCTTTTGGCGACTGTCGCCTTTGTTTTACGTTTTTGTTTATAAGGACGATAAAGGTCTTCCACTTCCTGAAGCTTCACCGATTGCTCGATTTTACGTTTTAGATCATCTGTCAGTTTATCCTGCTCTGCAATCAGCCTGATGACTTCTTCTTTTCGCTGATTCAGGTTTTGTATGTATTGCCAGCGTTCAGAAATCGTCTGAATCTGAACCTCATCCATTGAACCCGTCTGCTCTTTTCGATACCGGGCAATAAACGGGACTGTATTGCCGTCCTCAAGCAGGCGGATGACACTTTCAACGTGTTTTTGTGATAAACCTATTTCTTTCGCAATTTGCTGTTTTAAAAGGGCTGACGTTTCCATGTAACCAAAGCCTCCAATTTTGTCGTTCTGTCTCTAGTGTATCAAAAACCGAAAAAAACACATAAAAAAAGACAGCTGACGCTGCCCGTCTCTTTACTCATGTTTCAATAGTTCCTGTAATCCGCTCAGAAAATTCTCTTTTTTCATCGCAGCTGCAAAGAAGGCTTGATCAATCTTCTCAACAATTGGCAAAGCCGCTGTTACTTTTTCTCCTCCTGTTTCTGTAAGAGACAGGAGAACCTCTCTTTTATCTTGGGGATTTTTGCTTCTTTCGATAAATCCTTTTTTCTCAAGCGTCCGCACAACCTCCGAAACCATCATGATATTGGTCTGGCTGAAGCTTGCAAGTTTTTTTTGCGTGACGGTTTCTCCGTGAGCAATCATATACTTGCACGAGGTCAGCAGAACAAATTGAACGTGGGTCAGGTCAAACTCAGCCAATGCTTTTCCCACTTTCCGCTGCCAGCTTTGCGTGGCCTGCCATAATAAAAAGCCCGGGCTTGTGTTCGGACCGCTAAATTTAGAGTGCCATTCCACTTATGTTAACTCCCATCGCTTGTGCTATTGTCAAAAAATCTTTTTTGCTTATTTCAAAGTGTCCACTGCGAAATAAAAAGCCAAGATGCTTGGTTTCCTGAACAAATTCAAGCTTTGATTTAATGTCGTAAAAACCGATTTTATGGCATGGATAATAGTCTATATCTAATCGGTATGGAATAAAATTCGGAGCCATTTGATACGGATAGATGTTTCCGCTTTTTACTTTGCCGATCGCAGTAAAGCTTCGCAGCAGTTTGCCGTCTGGATATGCGTCTCTCGGAGAATAATAAATCAGCCAATCTCCCTCTTTCATTTTGGCGAGCGGGGCTTTTTTTCCATGGCACAGCTGTGCAAAACCGCCGGCAGCGCCTTTTAATACATGCTGCTCTGACACAACGCCGATCCAGTAATTTGTGTTCATTTTATCACTCCTCCGTAAAGATGGACAAGCCTGCTGACAGCCGTCGGCATGTCTTTAGACAGTTCAGTCCCAATGATTTCTCCCCACTTTTTGCTTCAGCGCCTTCTAATACAATTCCATATGTGATACGCAAATCTTCTTTTTGCTTTTGAAGCACGTGAAAAAACTCCATTTTTACATTGCTATGCGGGCATGTTGACCATGACAGAAAACGCCCGATGTTTCTCCACATGCTCAAGCCATAAGAGAATTGTTTTTCCTTGCAGAAGCAATGTTCCTTCCGTTCCATTTTGAAATTGTCCTTTCAAAGAATCTGATGCAATACCCGTCTCCCATTGATCCATTGTTTCTGTTTCCTGATAACAGTTCCAGGTTTTCCCACATCCGCATCAGCTATCGCTGTGTATTCATAATTCCACATCCATAAGCTCCCAGAATGATAAGTTCACTTATTAATTATAATAAGCGCACTTATTAATAGTCAACCGCAAAAAAAAAGAAGCCGGATGTCCAGCTTCTTTTTCTGGTTTTTTAGGACAGCTGTCCGAGAATATAGGTCAGGTCATCTTTTCTCGATGTCGTATACATTTTCAGCGAATTCGATATTTCTTCTACCGATTGGCCTTTTTTTAAATGGGAGCGGATATCAGGTACGTTGAGTCCATCTGTATGTATAATGAACTTTGAACCCTTTTCATAGGTGGCGGTGTGCGTTTTGTATTTTTGCGGCTTGCCTGATAAATAGCCCGAAATCGGCAGAGGATAAAAGCTTTCACCAGACGGGGAATGCAGAATAAACCGTACATTTCCGACAGAGCAGTACGTAAACTGCCTTTGCTCAAAATTGATTTTCAGGATAGATGCTGTAGCGCCTCTTTTGTTTTTCATCGCCTGATTACAGCGTTCGATAATTGTTTCTACGTCTTCACTCGCATAGTTTTCCACTAAGTCTTTGATGGCTGCAGAGGATTCGTTAGCAAGTGATCCGCTTCCCAGTCCGTCAGCAACCGCGCAAATTAACTCCTTATCATCAGCTTTCATAAAAAAGCTGTCACCGCAAATCGATTTCCCTTCTTTATTCAGTTGATATACTAGAGTTTGAATATGCTCATTTTCTTCAACCTGGATCATTACATTAACTCCATCGAGGGATCTTCAATCAAGGCCTCTCTGAGCTTCTTCACAGCTTTGCGCTGCAAGCGCGAGACGTGCATTTGAGATATACCGAGAATGTCCCCAGTTTCTTTTTGGCTTTTGTTTTGAATATACGTAAGGTCTATGATTTGTTTTTCACGATCTGAAAGGACATGAAGCACGCTTTGCAGCATCAATTGCTGGTTGACCCGCTCATATCCGTCCTCCTGTGATCCGACGATATCAAGAATCGTGACGGTGCTTCCGTCCGAATCCGCTTCAATGCTGTGGTCAACGGATAAGGCTTGGTAGCTTTTGCCCATTTCCATCGTTTCAAGAACCTCTTCTTCAGAAACATCGAGGAATTCGGCAATCTCTTCTACTTTCGGCGATCTTTGTGTTTCAGTGGTCAGCTGATCAACCGCCATTTTGATTCTTGGACCCAGTTCTTTAATTCGTCTCGGCACATGAACGCTCCATGTTTTATCTCTGAGGAAACGTTTAATTTCACCGATGATTGTCGGAATTGCAAAAGCTTCAAACGATTTGCCGACAACAGGATCGTATCGCTTAATCGCGCCTAGCAGCCCGATCATGCCGACCTGGCGGAGATCCTCGTGGAAGCTTTTGCCTTTTGAATATTTTTTCGCAAGCATGTCAACCAGATTTGTATACACCCGCACAAGCGTTTCCTGCGCCTGTTCATCTTGCTTTGTTTGGTAATCGCTTATGAGCCGATCGACTTCATCTTTAGTTAGTTTCGTAGTTTTTGATGGTTGTGTCATGATCAACTCGCTCCCCATTTAAATACTTTGTCATCGCTACGGTGACGCCGGAGTGGTTTTGCACTCTGACTTCATCCATGAGCGTTTCCATTAAATATAGACCGAGCCCTCCTTCTGATAATTGATCAACTGTGTGCGAAGGTGTGTACGGCCCTAGATCCTGCTGCTTTTGATCAAAGTCAAAGCTGTCTCCTTCATCCGCCACAATAATCTCTAAACGGTCTTCAAACACACCGAATCGTATTGACACTTCCCCAGTTTTATCTTCTTTGTAAGCGTGCTGAACCGCATTTGTGCACGCCTCGCTGACTGCGATTTTCAAATCTTCAATTTCATCGTACGTATAGCCCATTCTGCTTGCGACCCCTGATAGCGTCAGTCTTATAATTCCAACATATTCAGGTTGGGCCGGCACTTTCATTTCGATGTAATCAACATTATTCTTCATTGCACTCCACCTTCTGACTTTGCAGAAATATCAATGATGTCCTTCAAGCCTGTAATGTCAAACAGTCGGATCAGCCGGTCAGAAAGATTTTCAAGTTTCAGCGAACCGCCTTGTTTTTTCACCATTTTAAAGGTCCCTACAAAAACGCCCAATCCGGTACTGTCCATGTAGCTGACATCTTTCAGGCAAATTCTTAAGTCAGCTCCTTGTTCTGCCAGAGGAACGAGCTTCTCTCTGAGCACCGGGGCTGAGTATACATCAATTTCTCCTGCAATGTTTACTTGTATATCATTCTCGTTTTGCTTCACATCAACATTTATATTCATTCGTATCACCTCAAATTTTCCTTCAAATCACTAATCACTAGTTGCTTTATACCCTCGTCTGGCAGACGTTAAACCTTTCTCCGCAAAACAATTAACGTAAAATCATCGTGAAGCTGAAAATCCTGCAATTTGAGGAGGCTGTCATAAATGTTTTTGACCATTTCCTGCGCGGAGGAACACATATGTTCCTCAATGAGCTTCTGCAGATCAGGACGCTCCAAGAAACCGTTTTCCGTTCTGCATTCTGTGACGCCATCAGAAAATAAAACAATCATATCGCCCTTTTCCAGATGCTGATCGAATTGTTTGTAGTCATAGTCCTGCGAGATGCCGAGAACGAGTCCTTTGGCCTCTAAATCGTAAAACGTGTTGTCCTTTTGAGAATAATAGAATCCCGGTTCATGTCCCGCTGAAGCATATGTAAATTGATGATTGTCCATATTGTAATTCGCATAAAACATCGTAATAAACATACTGGCATCAACGTTTTGTTCAACAACACGATTCAAATTTTTCAGCACTTGAGAAGGGTGTATGCCCGTTTCCGGCAAAGAGTCCATCGCGTATTTAATCATGGACATGCATAAAGCCGCTGGAATGCCTTTTCCGATCACGTCCGCGATTGCGATATTGATGGATTCCTTGTCTTTGACAAAGTGGTAGTAATCACCGCTCATCTGTTTAGCGGGAACACTGATGGCGCCGATATCCAGCGCTTCCTCCTGGGGAACTTTAGTTCCGAGCAGCGTCTGCTGGACATTTGCCGCGATTTCAATTTCTGATTTGATTTCCTGCTGTATCCCTCTAAGGGTTTGATGCTCCTGATAAGCCATTCCATAACCAATCATGACTTCTATTAAAAAATCCAGCGAATGAAACACATCTTCCGGGAGACTTGGATACAGCTCCTTCAGCACTTTTCTGTGAATGCTGATGATTTCTTCCGGAGGAATTTGGTGCTCGATTGTTTTTCGGCTGAATTTTTGGGCTTGATATAAAGATGTTTCTGTTAATTCGGCTATATATCGGCTAAGCAGCTGATGATACCGCTGCTCAATAACCTCCCTAAAATCCACGTTCTTACCTCCTACCGAAGCCATTTGATGGCTTGTATCTCTGTTCCTTCCCCCGCTACGGAATTTAAGCTGAATTCATCCATCAGCCTTTTGACCCCGGGAAGTCCCGCACCAAGTCCTCCAGACGTTGAAAACCCGTCTTCCATGACTTTTCGGATATCAGGAATTCCCGGCCCTTGGTCTTCCGCTATGATTTTCAGGCCTTTTTTTCCTCTGTCTGCGACCTGTTCAATTCCAATCTGCCCTTTGCCGGCATATAAATAAATATTCCTGGCTAATTCTGAAATAGCCGTTGTAATTCTAGCCTGGTCTACCGTGCCGAAACCCAGTTCTTTCGCAACGTTTCGTCCCAGCTGTCTGGCGGCCACAATATCCCATTCTGTCATGATTTTTACACAGGATTGGTCGTTCATTCGCTATTCCCCCAATTCCCGCTTCAATGTCTCAAGCCCCTGCTCTAAGTCGAGCGCAGTTTCGATTTCCTCAAGCGCGATTCCAAGTTCAATCAGCGTCACTGCCACAGCGGGCTGAATGCCGGTCAAGACGACTTTAGCCCCCATTAACTTAGACATTGTAATGACGTCGCCCAGCACTTTCGCGATAAATGAATCAATCATATCCACAGATGTCAGGTCAATGACGACTCCGTTAGCACCTGTTTCGTATATTTTATTTAATAAGTCTTCTTGAAAAGTTAATGCTGTCTGGTCATCAAGTTCCCATTGAATGGATACTAATAAGCAATTATACAGTTTCAAGATCGGGATTTTCGGATGTCTCAAAATGTTATTCCCCCAATGAAACGATTTTTCGATCCGTCATTTCCAATGCTGTTTGAATTCCTTTTTGCAGGGTATTCTTAGTTATAACTTGGGATAAATCAATCCCCAGGTTGACGATTGTTTGAGCAATTTCCGGACGGATTCCGGCCAGCAGGCATTTTGCTCCGACAAGCCTTACAGCTTCTGATGCCTGAATAATATGATGGGCAACCATCGTATCGACGACAGGGACACCTGTAATGTCAATCAGCACGACTTGGGAACGGTGTTTGACGACGCCATTAAGAAGGTTTTCCATAATTCGTTTCGCGCGTTCGGTATCAATTGTTCCGACAAGAGGCATCACAGTGATATTTTCAAACACCGGGATAAGCGGGGCAGACAGCTCTTGCAGTGCGATTTTTTGCAGAGATACTGTTTTTTCCCATGAGATTGAGTATTGATTAAAAATTTCTGTGTTAATCGGGCTGAAAAAGCGGTCAATCTGCCAGATTAATTCCGTGCTCTCTTGATCTGGCAATCTCTTATCATTCATTTTCGTGTAGAGACGCTTCCAGAATTCAGCAAGCGCAGTAGCCAAAAACTTCATAGACAGTCCGATTTGGACTGCTCGAAGCGCCAGTTCGCTGATTTGGCTTTCAGCAGCGTTTTCGTCCTTAACAGACAGCAGCAGAATGTCGATATATTCTTTAGATATATTTTCATACACTTGGTCAGTCAGCTGATAGGATTCTTGCTCGCTTAATTCTTTTAGTGTGTCAGTCCACAATTGGAGCAGTTCATTTTGATTTTCGGCAATGAACTGGTATACAGTCTGATTCGACATCAAATTCGCTTACCTCCCAATAAAAAACAACATATTTTTTTCGTTATTTCACTATTATATCGTTTATGTTTTTTGAAAACAAAAAAAGTTGCTCTATTTGAGCAACCTGCAAATATGTCTAAAAATCAATGAGTGCCAAACTGATTTGTAAGGCTTCATCAACCTTATCCATCATTTCATCATCCAGATGAGTAATCTTATCCGTTAACCTTTGCTTGTCAATCGTCCGAATTTGCTCCAGCAAAATAACGGAATCTCTTTCAAAACCGTAGCGTTTTGCATCGATTTCGACGTGGGTTGGTAATTTCGCTTTCTGTATTTGTGCTGTTATGGCTGCAACAATAGCAGTTGGGCTGAAGCGATTTCCGATGTCATTTTGGATCACTAAAACCGGGCGCACCCCGCCTTGCTCTGAGCCAACAACAGGAGATAAATCAGCAAAATAAACATCGCCGCGTTTCACAATCAAATGATTATCCTCCGCTGACTAAGCGCTCAACTGTCGTTTCAGCCTCGCACTCCGCAAAGTGAGCCTCAGAAGAAATATTCAGGTTGATTTTCGCCATTTCCATATAGCCGCGTCTCATCAAATCACGGTTGTGACGAGTTGTTCGTTCGCTGACATACGCTCTCACTGCTTGTGATATCAGTTCGTTTCTGCTTCGTTTCTCCCGCATCGCTACACCATCCAATTCAGCTACTAGGTTTTCGGGCAAGCTGATTTTCATTTCGGTTCTTGCGCTGGATTCAGACAAAAAACATACACCTCCACCAAACTTACGGATACGACTCTTTTATCCATCCAGTGATAATGATACCATTATTCACTCTTCAAGCAAAGCTGTTTTATGAATTCTCCATTTAGGTAAGTTAATTGCTTGTATTTACCTGCAATAAAGGATTTCTTACTTCCATTATACTCCCATTTTCCAAAAACATACGGGGAACACGGGAACTTATTGTACAGGCCACCTCATAGTTAATGGTTTCGAGCCTTCCTGCAATCTCATCCATGGAAATATATTCATCCCCCTGCCGGCCTATTAATGTGACTTTTGTGCCCGGCGGATATTCCTGATCCAGCTCCACCATAAATTGGTCCATGCAAATTCGGCCGGCAATTTTCAAGCGTTTTCCCTTCACAAGGATGTCAGTCCCTTTCAATTTTCGGAGCCAGCCGTCCGCATAGCCTACAGGCACCGTCCCGATCCATGTGTCTTTTTCCGCTGTGTACTCGGCTCCGTAGCTGACGCTCTCGCCTTTTCTGATCAGTTTGACATGCGACAGCGTCGAATGCAGGGTAAATGCCGGACGCAGCTGAAACGGTATCTCGTCCGAAATGTCAGCAGACGGGCGAAGGCCATACATGCCGATGCCGAATCTGACTGCATTAAAAAAGCCTTTTTTCAGCCGGAGTCCGGCGGCGCTGTTCGCGCAGTGGACCATCAGATTCTTTAACGGCAGCGGAGCAATCAGCTCTTTAAAACGCTCAAACTGCATTAAGAAATAGCCTCTTTCTTTTTCATCCGCTGTCGCAAAATGGGTAAATACCCCTTTGCACTTTAAACGAGGGTTGCGGTCAAGAATGGCCATCACGTTCTGAACTTCTTCCTCTGTTTTTACACCAAGTCTGTTCATCCCCGTATCGACCTTCAGATGAAAATGAAGAGAACCTTTTTTCGTGTGGCGGGCTGCCTCCTGAAGCCATTCAACAGAATAACCTGTTAAGGTCACGTCATACTCAGCAGCGATTGCCACATACTCCGGGGGAACCGCGCCAAGCACCAATATAGGCGCCTTCAATCCCTTTTTGCGCAGTGAAATCGCTTCATCCAAAATGGCCACGGCCAAGCATGAAGCACCTGCGTCAAGAGCAGCCTTTGCTGTTTCTGCATCACCATGACCGTAGGCGTTTGCTTTCACAACTGCCATCAAGTGGACATGTTCACCGATATGTTTTTTCATATTGCTGACATTTTCCTTTATCGCGGACAAGTCAATTTCCGCCCACGTATCTCTGTAAAAAGGTTTTGTGCTCATTACGACACTTCCTAGCTTTTATTCAATATCATTTACATATCATACTAAAATTAAAGGCTAAAGGGAAACGATGTCTAACGAAAAAAAGGCCAAATCATGTTTGGCCTTTGGCGGTTATTTCGATGATTGTCCCTGCATGCTTTTCGCTACTGTCACCATTTCCTCTTTAGAAAGATCTTTAGAAGAGAGAAGGTAATCTACGCCGTCATATGTCCATGATAATGATGCATCCGACAGGGCGCCGATAGTGTAGCCGAGATTTACCGGTTCGCCGTTCAGCGTAACGGAGGAGGAAGCCTTGGCAATCTGGGCTTTTTCCTGAATTAACGTAAATGATTTTTCTCCTCCGTAGGTCATGATGATGCGCTTCCCGTCTTCAGTAGATATATCTTTTTCTTCAAGCAGCTTGACGCCAAGCGGCAGTTCCAGCGGCGTTTTGACCGCAAATGTATCGGAAGGCTTCGCGCTTGTGGCGACATCCATTTGAGAAAGAGTCATATTTTTCTTTTCGTCAAATGATTCTTTATCAAATTGTTTATTAAATTCAAAGCTGCTGAATTCTACTTTGACCATCACTTTCCGGTCAGTATCCATCACTTTGACAGATGACGGGCTCATATCTTTTTTGTTAAATGTGATTTCTTGCGTGGGCAGCATTTTGTTATGCTGATAGTTTGTTTTTGTTTCAAATACGTATTTCTTTTCTTTCGCTGTGAAAACTGCATCCGAATCGTTTTGAACATCCTTTACGAGCGATTCAAACAGATAAACCTGGCTGCTGTTGTTCGGCCAATCGCTTTGAAATCTGAAGCTCTTATTTAAAGACGGCGTGAGAACGAATACTCCGTTTTCATTTCGTAAAATGACTTGGTTTTGGTCCTTTTTCGGATTTTCTAAATAAACCCTGTACAGAGACGGCTTTTTGTGCCAGATTTCCACATTGTATACTTGAGGCTCACTCCCTGTCTCGATGGTCATTTTCGCTTTTGCTTTGTACGAGGTGTATTCTTTCGCCTTTTCATCTAACCCGGCCACAATATCTTGCTGTGTTTTTTGCCCGCAGGCAGAAAGAATAAGAACAGCAAGCAGTCCCGTTAAAAGCAAAACAAAGCTTTTTCTCACCTTTTTCAACCCCTTTTTCTCAATTGATGTAAAAGGAAGAAATCGCTTGTTTGACTTTAACGGTACGCTCGGTACACGTTTAGGCAGAACAGATGCGTACCATAAAAGCCTCAAACAACTTGTCTCCCTTAATGCACTATCAAATATATGAGTGGGGTTTCCCTAATATGCAAACTAGCTTGACAACCTTTCAATCACAACCTGCGCGGCAGCGTATTCTTTTGTATGAGTGATTGATACGTGAACGGCAGCCTGGCTCAGTTTCGTGCAAATGATATAGGGCTTGCCATTTTGGTCTTTCCTAATTTCAATGTCCTGAAAGCTGAGCTGTCTCCCAATGCCGGTGCCAAATGCTTTCGAGAAAGCTTCTTTTGCCGCGAATCTGCCCGCGAGAAATTCGATTTTTCTTTTCTCTGAAAGCTCATAGTATTGGTCAAGCTCGCTTCGCGTCAAAATCCGCTCGGCAAACCTTTTCTGGCGCCCAGCCATAGAGGCGATCCGTTTAAGCTCGGTAATGTCCAGCCCAATGCCGTAAATCATGTATGATAACCTCCTTTGCGTACGTACTATTTAAATGGTTTGTCTCATAAACGTGTTACTATAGATATACCAAAATGAAGAAAAGGGGCTCGGAATGTTTATACGGACTGAAAATTTTCAAACATTTATCAGGCTTTACCCCGTTGTCACCTTTATATTGGCTTTGCAAGCTGTTCTCTGGCTGTTTTTTTCACTTCCTGCCCATTCAGTCGTGTTATGGAGGGATACCGTCACAGGCTATAATCTAGGTGTCGCAAACGGTGAATGGTGGCGGCTTATCACACCGATTTTGCTGCACGCCGGTTTCACACATCTGCTGTTTAATTCCATGTCCATCTTTTTATTTGCCCCGGCTTTGGAGCGCATGCTGGGAAAAGCGCGTTTCCTTCTTGTATACGCCGGCTCCGGCATCATCGGCAATATCGGCACTTATGTTACAGAGCCGCTTGATTACGTGCATGTCGGGGCTTCAGGCGCCATTTTCGGGCTATTTGGCGTATACCTGTTTATGGTTCTTTTTCGCAATGAGTTAATTGGGCAGGAGCATTCCAAAATGATCATCACACTGCTCGCATTTGCCATTCTCATGTCGTTTATCAACTCCAATATTAACATGATGGCCCATTTGTTTGGACTATGCGGCGGGTTTCTTCTTTCGTTTTTATGCGTGCAAAAAAAAGAGCGGCGGTATTAACCGCCGCTTCAGATTGTTGACAAAATCCTAAAATGGTTTTCATTTTAGGATTTTGTCATCTTTTCAGCGTGATTGAAAACCCTTGAAGTCTAGGAAGGACGAGCATAGGAGCGGAGCGAATGTTCTAATTCGTGAGCACCGAAGCGCAGTCCTGACAACGAATGCGAGGGTTTGCCGACACGCTGGAGCGGCGGTATTAACCGTCCGCTTTTTCATATGAGTACCACTTTAAAATGAAGGCTGCATCCTCTTCACCTACGTCCCTCACCGTTAACTCTTCCATATGGCTCGATGATTTCACCGAAGTAGAAATGGTATACAAGCGGCCTTTCTTTTGGAAATAGGATTGGCTGAACTTGCAGACCTGCATTCGTTTTTTCAGTACAATGGCGGTTGTTCTGCCTATAAATCTAGACGTCAGCTGAAGACGGTCCCCGTTGATCGTCCATGCAGCCTCTTTATACGCGAGATAGCCGAAGAGCAATTCTATCGGCAGCAGGATGACTGACAGATAGCCCCATGGCTGAAAGAAGATACATAACGGGATGATCAAAAAGAGTGAAAAAATGACAGAACGGAACAAATAGCGTTTCAACGCGCGCCGCGGCAGGCGGCGGCAGTTTTCTTCCAGCGTGTATTCCGGCGTAAATGTTCGGAGCATGTGCGGAAGCTTTTTTTTATGAATCATTGGAAAGAGAATGGTCAAAGCGCCTTCTTCTTTTTCCCGGTCGCCGCCTCCTGCGCTGACGATGGAAACCGTTACAAATCCGAAAAGCTGGCGAATGATATTTTCTTTGATTTTAATGGCTTGTATTTTTCGCAGCGGAATCGTGACTTGATGTTTTTCAATAATTCCCCTTGAAATCACCAGTTCCTGTTCTTTTTTTATGATTTGAAAGTTTGCGTATCTAAACATCATGCCCGCGATGCTGAAAATCCAGGCGATAAATAAACCGATAAAAATGAGTACCGCGTAAATACCAATACTGGCGTGCTGAAGGAAGGAAAACTTATCGAATAACCAATCCATTGGCAGCACTTCATCAAGCTGGGAAATAAGTGCAAATACAGCTGAGATAATGACTCCGATTCCGCCGGAGGTAGAAGCGGCCATGAGCAATTCTTTCGCGTTCATGCGATAGTGCTCTTGCACCTCAACGACCGGAACCAACTCCTCTTCAGCTTCAAGCCATTCTTCATCAAGTTCATTTTCTCGTCTTTGCGCTTTTTTCTTAAAGACAGCTTCTTTGATGCGTTCGGCTTCTTCAACAGAAATAGCAGAAAGAACGGCTTCTGCCTCCTTGCCTCCGCCTGCTGTTTCAATTTGCAGCTTCACAAGCTTAAAGATTTGCTGGACAAGGCCCGCGCTCGTATTCATTGTTTGAATCCGATCAATCGATATGTATCGCTTTTTCGTAACAAATAAGCCTTCTTCAATTCTAAATTCATCATCTTCAATTCGATAGGTAAACCTTCTCCATTTGATAATGCTTGCCGCTACAAGCCAGATGAACAGCACACCGAGCGCAATGGCTCCGTAAAAACGGACAGTATGGTTTGAATTGACAATATACACAAAAAAGAATGGCAGAATGATATTTTTTATCGTTTGAATAATGGTATGGCATAAATTCAAAATGACTGCCGCCGGGTGCAGGCGTTTCGGTTCAGACATCATCGTCAGTCACCCTCGCCAGACGGGAAATGGAGTCTCTCAGCCGATCCGCTTCCTCCATCTCTAAAGCGGGGATCGAATGAACGGTCGCGGCCGTGGAAATTTTCACCGTTGCCAGGTTGTATTTTTTTAATAATGGCCCTTGTGACGTATCGACGTGCTGAACTCTGACCATCGGAACAATCACACGTGTCACCACAAAAATACCTGACTGAATATCTATTTCATGTTCATGGACTTCATATCGCCACACCTTATGACGGACCTTCGGAATGATAAAGACCGTCACAATCGATCCCAGCAGCCAAACTGCGCCGAGCACGCCGCTGATCCAGTACGGCCAATGAAAATAATAGCTTAACACTGCAACTGCAATGACAATAAGCAAGCAAACAGCGGATATGATGATCTCTTGAAGTCGCCAAACCTTTAATCCGTCTGGACTGATTTGGTTTTTTGGCTGCTCTCTCAAAAATACCTACCTCCCTTTTTTTCGTCGTTATTTATACGTCTCTTTTACAGAAAGGTTTCATTCTTAAGCATACAGAGAAAAATGGCTTCCGTCAGCTGAAAGTTTGCTGAATAACAAATCGCGAACATAAAAAAGCCCAAAACATCATGTTTTGGGCTCTCGATCGATCAAATTAGTAAGATTTTTTCTGGCGTCTGTCACCTGAAGAACGGCGATCGTTTGAACGCTTTTTGTCATAGGAAGAACGGTTGTTGCTTTTCCCTTTTCCGCCGCGGTAGCCGCCGCCTTGACCGTCTCTGCGTTTAGAAGAGCGCTGGTTCTTGTAGCGTTTGCTGACCATCGGCGCTTCGTCTGTTAAGCGAACCGGTGTGTCGTCTGGCTCTTTAGTAGCCATTTTGATAGCCGCCGCAACCACTGTTACTGCATCATGATCTTCAAGCAGCTCAGCTGCCGCTGTCATGTAGAAGTTCAGGTTGTTTTCACTGATTGTTGTGCGAAGACGTTCAACAGTAACCTGTTGCTGGCCTTCTAACGCTTCATCAAGTGTAGGCTCCTTCATGCGGTCCATTTTGCGTTTTGTTGTTTGTTCAATTGCGCGAAGCATGCTTTTCTCACGCGGTGTAATGAACGTCATCGCCATACCTGTTTTTCCTGCACGGCCCGTTCTTCCGATACGGTGAACGTAGCTTTCAGGATCTTGAGGCACGTCGAAGTTGTATACGTGTGTAACACCTGAGATATCAAGTCCGCGAGCGGCAACATCAGTTGCGACTAGAACTTCGATTGCGCCTTCTTTAAATTTACGAAGCGCAACCATACGTTTCGCCTGCGTTAAGTCACCGTGAATTCCTTCAGCTGCATATCCGCGAAGGTTCAGGGCTTCTGCCAGCTCATCGACACGGCGTTTTGTACGTCCGAATACGATCGCAAGCTCAGGAGACTGAATGTCAAGAAGGCGAGTCAGTGTATCGAATTTTTTGCGTTCTTGCACTTCCAAATAGAACTGCTGAATGTTAGAAACCGTCATTTCTTTCGCTTTTACTTTTACGTGTTCCGGCTCAGTCATAAAGCGCTCTGCAATGCGTTTGATCGGCGCAGGCATTGTGGCAGAGAACAGAAGTGTCTGATGCTCGCTTGGCACGTTTGAAAGGATAGATTCAATATCGTCAATGAATCCCATGTTCAGCATTTCATCCGCTTCATCCATTACAACGGTATTTACATTGTTTAAACGAATGGTGCGGCGGTTGATGTGGTCAAGAAGACGTCCAGGTGTTCCGACAATAATATTCGGATTCTTCTTTAACGCCCGGATTTGCCGTCCAATATCCTGTCCGCCGTAAATAGGAAGAACCTTCGCACGTTTATCTTGTCCGATTTTATACAATTCTTCAGATACTTGAATGGCTAATTCACGGGTTGGCGCGATTACGATTGCTTGAATATTAGGAGACTCGGGGTTAATTTTTTCAACAAGGGGTATACCAAACGCAGCTGTTTTACCTGTACCTGTTTGCGCTTGTCCAATGACGTCTTTATTTGAAAGTCCGAGCGGTATCGTTTGTGCCTGAATCGGTGTTGCTTCTTCAAATCCCATACGATTAATTGCTTTCATGAGATCAGAACTTAAATTAAAATCTTGAAACGTTATAGTCAAATTATTCAAACTCCTTCTAATTGCTGTTTCAGTAATGTCGTGATTTACCACTTATAAAACTGCCCTTTAGACAAGAAGGACAGGATCCATCCGTATACAAAGCCCGAATTACTTTAAGTTTTATCTTACCATTACACTATTTGTTTTTCAATAAGATGAGAAGCAGATCGGCATCTCGAATATGCCGGCTGCTGCTCCATCCGCTCCCAAGAATCCAGCGGAGAACTTCGGGTCACGATGAAAAGTCCGGACGAATATGTTCGTATCGCGAAATAACCTATATATATTGTATCATAGCCGCAGCCGGCCAGATATACATAATTTTCGGCCGGCATACATTAGTGTTTGCATATCATGTTATTTTATGATGCAATATGCGTTTTTTCGCAAAATATTTTCTTATGAAAGCGGGCTCTCTATTAAATCTTTAACGATTTCTTCAAGCTTCATACCTCTGGACGCTTTGAATAAAATCAAATCGCCTTTTGATGCGTTTTCCTTCACAGCTTGGAGGAGATCTTTTTTCTCAGTGTAATGGCTGACGCGGTCTTTCTCAAAGTGTTTCAGGGCGCCTTCCGCGATAAAAGCTCCCAGTTTTCCGTACGTAAAGACGCGGTCAATTTTCTCAGGGCTGATCACAGCGCCGCACTCTTTATGGAACGTTTCTTCAAGATCGCCGAGTTCAAGCATATCACCGAGCACGAGCATTTTTTTGCCGTAGCCTTCAAGGCTTTCTGTCAATTGAATGGCAGCTTTCATAGAAGTCGGGCTCGCATTATAAGCGTCATTGATTATCGAAAGGCCGCTGTCTGTTTTGATGAGTTCAAGCCTCATCCCGGTTACCTTTAGGCCGCTCAGTCCTTTTGCCGCATCCTCAGGCGCGATGCCAAAATAAGCCCCTGCAGCAATTGCAGCCATGGCGTTCATCACATTGTGCTTGCCGAGTATCGGAATAAAAAACGTTTTTTCTATCCCTTTGATTGTAAAATGGGTTCCTTCCTCACTCTGGCTGACATCCTGAAGCTGATAATCATTATGCGTTCCCGTACCGTACGTTTTCGTCTGGCAGCTGTATGCATTTTGAAGAAGCGGTTCGTCCCCGATATAAATCAGCACTCCGTCTTCTTTAAGCCCGTTTATGATTTCAAGCTTCGCCTCCGCGATGCCCTCTCTAGAGCCGAGGTCTTGCATATGCGATTCGCCGATATTCGTAATCACTGCCGCATCCGGGTTTGCCAGGCGGCTCAAGAGGTCAATTTCTCCTTTGGCGCTCATTCCCATCTCCAATACGGCGATCTCCGTATTTTCAGGCATCGCTAAAACTGTCAGCGGCAAACCGATATGATTATTGAAGTTTCCTCCAGTTTTGTGGACACGGTACTGGGTCCCCAGTACGGCGTGAATCATATCTTTTGTTGTCGTTTTGCCATTGCTTCCGGTTACTCCGATGACACGCGTGCCAAGCTCCTGCAAATAGGCTTTTGCAAGTTGCTGAAGTGCAGTAAGGGTATCGTCCACTAAAATGACGGCGTGATTCTCGGGCGGATTTGGTACTGACCGATCCCAAAGAACAGCCGCTACACCAGCTTCAAAAGCCTGCTCCACAAAAGAGTGGCCGTCAAAACGTTCCCCTTTCAGCGGAATAAAGAGCTGATGTTGTTCCAGTTTTCTTGTATCGGTTGCCACTCCATGAATGACTGTTTGTTCATATTGCGGATTTGCTAGTGTGCCTTCAACCATTTCGGCAATGTTTTTTACTGTTCGCTTAATCAAGTTAGGTCCCTCTCTTTCTTTTGTATATACGGGAAAAAACACTGCCCTTTTACCGGCAGTGTCCTTCTTCATTAGAATGTATGCTTAATCAACTGTTTTTCAGCGTGGCGTTCTTTTGCAAGCTCCACAAGCTGTTCAATCAGGTCAGCATATTCCACTCCGGCTTCTTTCCAGAGCAGCGGGAACATGCTGAAAGGTGTAAAGCCAGGCATTGTGTTGACTTCATTGATTAGAACTTCGCCGTCAGCTGTCAGGAAAAAGTCCGCTCTGACGAGTCCTGAACCGTCGATCGCTTTAAACGCTTTGATCGCCATATCACTGATTGTTGCGTATTCCTCATCAGTCACAATCGCCGGAATCATCAGATCAGTATCTCCATCCTCATATTTCGCTTTGTAATCGTAGAAATCTGTCTTCGGTGCGATTTCTCCCACAACAGAGCATTTAGGATCATCATTTCCAAGAACGCCGATCTCAATCTCGCGGCCGTTAATTCCTTCTTCAACGACGACTTTACGATCATATTGGAAAGCAAGCTCAAACGCTTTTTGCAGTTCTTCACGGTTTCGGCATTTGCTGATTCCGACACTTGAGCCGAGGTTCGCCGGTTTTACGAAGCAAGGGTAGCCTAATTCCTGTTCAACCTGCTCACAGCTTTCTTTCGGAGAACGAGTCCAGTCTTTCTTAAGGAAAGCTGCGTATTTAGCCTGAGCAAGGCCGGCCTGCGCAAATAAATGTTTCATGACAACTTTATCCATGCCAGCTGAGGAAGCAAGCACTCCGTTGCCGACATAAGGAATGTTCAACAGCTCGAGCATTCCCTGGATCGTACCGTCTTCTCCGTTCGGTCCGTGGAGGAGCGGGAATACGACGTCGATGGCTTCATTTTGCTGTGACGCTTCCTGCGGAAACATCTCCTGGTTCAGGGCAGCTGGAGAAAAAGCACTGCCTCCTTGCTCAAATTGAAGCATTTTCACGTTTGAAACAGGTTCAGTTAAACGGGCGCCTCTAACCCATTCGCCTTTTTCTGTTATATAAATCGGATGTATATCAAACTTCTCAGTATTTAGCGCTTTGATTACAGCCAGAGCTGTCTGCAGGGAAACATTATGTTCTGCCGACTTTCCTCCGTACACTAATCCTAGACTTGTTTTCAATGGATACTCCCCCCACTACAATTCATCTTTACTATCTTATCATTTTCACCGGAAAATGATCTAATTATTTTTGGGCATGCTGATGTTGAATGCATTTGTATGTAATTCCTTTTTATTTTATATTAAAATGGCATTGAAAAGGAGATGTGACATATGAAAAAAATCACAACAAACGAACAATTTAATGAACTGATTCAATCCGATAAAGAAATCATTGTAAAGTTTTATGCTGATTGGTGCCCAGACTGCACACGCATGAATATGTTCATCGGCGATATTTTGGAAGAGTACAACCAAAACGATTGGTATGAGCTGAATAAGGACGAGCTTCCTGACCTGGCTGAAAAATACCAAGTAATGGGCATTCCCAGCCTGCTTATTTTCAAGAACGGTGAAAAAACAGCTCACCTTCACAGCGCCAATGCCAAAACGCCTGAAGAAGTGACTGAATTTTTATCTGAACATATAAGCTAATTCGTTAAACAGCCTTATTTTATGTCGTCAGGCTCTACATGAACATGAACATGAGTGACATCGTGTTCATGTTTTATTTTGTCTTCTACTTCATCCGCCACTCCATGGCCTTCTTCTACTGTAAGCTTCGGATCAACCGTAATGACCATCTCGATATGAACTGTACTGCCTAAATACCTCGCTTTCACATCCTTTAGGCGATGCACATTTTCGATCCTGCCGACGGTCTGTTTGTAAGGCTCAAGATCTTTTAAATGGAAGCCGTCTGTTAAGGAATGTGAAGCGTCTTTAAAGATATCCCACGCAGTTTTGCAAATGATGATGCCGATGATAAAAGCCGTTACCGGATCAATCCACGGCAGCTTCAGCTGGGACGAAAAAACACCGATAAACGCGCCGGCACTTACAAAAGCGTCTGACCTGCTGTCCTTTGCCGCTGCCATCAGGGCAGAGCTTTTAATGGACACTGCCAGCCTTTTGTTATATAAATAGATGCCATACATAAACACAGCACTGCCTAACGCCGTCCATGCCGCGATAAGATTTGGCGTTTCCGTTGTGCCGCCCGCAATCGCTTTTCCTCCGCCGATTAACACTTCAATGCCGACTGCCATCATAATAAAAGACGCAACAAGAGACGAAATTGTTTCAGCCCGATAATGGCCGTATGGATGATCGCTGTCTGCCGGTCTTTGAGAAATCCGCAATCCTATCAGCACCGCTACTGACGCAACAATATCTGTTCCATTATTTAACCCGTCTGCTCTCAGCGCTTCAGAATGATATAGAATCCCGATAACTAGCTTTACAACAGCAAGGATGACATATGCAAAAATATTGAGGAGCGCCCCTTTTTCTCCCTTTTTCAGATTTTCTGTCCGCTCCATTGAATACCAGCCTCCATTCTATTACATAGTATGGTTCAAAACATGAAAAATAGCAGGGTGCGTTCAATGAAGCGGAATATTTCGACAGCAAATTATTGCCCGGGAAACTTTTTGTCGATTTGTTGAATGTTTGTAAATTGGCCAAGAATAGGACTCTTTTCATCTTTACAGGCTATTGCGGACATTGTATACTGAAGTTAATTGATAATGATTATCAATATCGTTTGATTGGAGGTTGGTGACACAATGACACCTCAGTCTGCAGAAATCAGAAAAAAACAGCTCATTCATCTGTTAATACAGAATGGTATATACAAAAAGTCAAAGCGTCATCTGTATGAATTGTCGCTGACGGAGTTAGAAAGTGAATACAAACATGTCAGGAGGGCGCCGGAGCATGCCGAAGCGTAAAGTGAAAACTTACCAACAGCTGATCCAGGAAAACAAAGAGGCGATTATGGGCAATCCAAAGCTGATGAACGTTATTTATGACAGAATTGACCGCAAGCATCAAAAAAATCTGCAAGAGCAAAACAATACATAAAAAGAGCCGGTAAGGCTCTTTTTTTATGACTCAAATGCTTCAGCTGCCAGCTTGTGTATCACGGCGTCATCCATCGGCGGGTTGTGAAGACCGGCGCGCACATCACGGTAATAGCGCTGAAGCGGGTTGGTTCGTTCCAGGCTTTTGGCCCCGACAATTCTCATCGCTTTATCAACAACAGACAGCGCAGCGTTTGTGACGATATGTTTCGCCGCACCGAGCTCGCTGGTCAAGTGTGGACGCCGCTCCGGATCGTCATACAATTGAGCGATATGGAAAAGAAAGTGTCTGGCATTGAGCAGTTCAAGCTCCATTTCGCCTGTTCTTTGCTGTACGGCCGGGACATTCTTGATCGGTCCATTCAAGCTGTTTGGAGAATACTCAGATGCAAATTGCACTGCATAGTCACGAGCAGCTTGAGCCACACCAAGATAAATCGCAGGAATGTGAAGCAGCCAGCCATTGGGCTTAGCTCCACGAGGCCCTTGAAGCAGTTCCACCAGCTTATTCTCATCAAGCATTACTTCGTTCAGTACAAGGTCATGGCTCCCAGTCGCCCGCATCGCCATCATATCCCACGTCTCTTCAATCGACAAGCCGGGATCATCTTTATGAATGAGAAACACGCCTGTTGTTTGTTTGTCCTCAATCCATGCGGTTACTAAAAAATAATCCAGAGCTTGTGACATCGTCGTAAAGGTTTTTCTCCCGTTCACTGCCCATTTGCCATCCTTTTTGACGGCGTGTGTACCGGGACGCCCTCCTCTTGTCGGGCTTCCGGTTTTCGCTTCAGTCGCCGCCCTGTTAATGACGGCTCCGTTTTGGACTTCCTTGGCAACAAATGCAAATACGTCTTCATCCCAGCTGTTGCCTTCTCCAAGCTCCCCGATCACGCTCAAATGCCAGCCGATGCTAAGAGCCGTCGGAGCATCTCCCCGTGCAAGCCGTTCTTGAAACAAGAGCATATCGTAAACAGAAATGCCCCCTCCGCCATGAGATGCCGGCAATGTTAATGCTGTATACCCAGCATCACGCAGTTTTTGTATTTTCTCTGCAGGAAAACGTCCCTGTTCGTCATCTTCAGCAGCTGTTTGCTGAAATTCATCCGCAATCCGTCCGATTTTCTCCATCCATTGCCGCTGTTGATCGTTTTGTATAAATAATGACATCCGGCAGCCCCCCAGTTTTAATTCCGATAAATTTAATATGTATTATAGATTTCCTGCCATTTTTCCGCAACTGTTAACCTTTTGCCCAGTATAGAAAAACACGCCGTTCCCCAAGGGAACAGCGCGATTACACAGGATTTGCATCCCGGTCTTGTTTCATGCCGAGATAAATCAGCATATATGTCAGGTAACCCATCGTCATCACCAGGCCGCCAAAGAAAAAGCTTGAGAAAATCGGCTCTTCAAAAGCGGTCACTGCGGCCAACACAATCCAGCTGGCATACAGATAGATGATAAAATAGCGGATGCCCGTCTTCATTTTATATATCATGTACAGTCCCACGAGAGAAAACAACCCAAGCGCGAGCCTGAAATAAACAAGATGTTCAAACTGAAACATGAATGACACAAATGAGAATCCAAGCAGCAATACGATCGGTAAAGCGGTAATAAAGTTCCTCAATCGAGACACCTCCGTCAGTACCTTTAGTATAAACCAAAATATCAAATGATATTGATTTACGTGAGCTTTTTCACAAAAATGTCATTCCTTGCCTTTAGACCCGAACATCCCGTTTACAGAAGCACCACCAGCCAACAACGATGAAGAATATGGCATGTATGATGAGAATTCCAATTGAAAACAATGGCGTCATGCCTGAAAACAACGCTGTCTCTCCGCTTCTGTATTGCGTAAAGTCAGTGTTCGCAAAAAGCAAAAAGCTGCCCCACTTGTTTTCAAACAACTTCATGAGCTGAACAAGTGTACTCGCTCCGTATAAAACGACAAAAGAAACAACAACTGCTACCGCGCTGTTGCGGAACAGCGAAGAACAAAGCAGCCCGAATAATCCCATCATTACAGCTTCAAGCCAGTTTGACCCGATCAGCGCCAAGGTGTTGACCAGCAATGTCTTTGATTCCGCAGTCACCGATGTGCCAAAAAACACAAGACCGAATAATAATGCCAGAATGTAGTATGCCAGATACAAATAGAAGCTGACCATCACGACTGTGATTAATTTTGACCAAAAGACCTTTTGGCGTTTAACCGGACGAATGAGCAAAAATTTGATCGTCTTTTTATCAAATTCCATCGAAACAATTGTTGCTGCAATTACGATCGTTAAAGCCTGCAGCAAAATGTTCAGGCTCGGTGTATACGATAAATAGCCGATGAAGTTTTCATCTGTTCCGGCACTGATGACAATCCGTTTAATGATCAAAGCCATGAAGAATTGAAAGACAGCCATCAGGATAAGGGAAACCAAAGTGACCTTCCGATTAAAAAGTTTCATATGTTCATTCCAAATTAATTTAGACAAGCTCTTCTCCCTCCTCTTGATGAGCGGTCGTCGCTTTTATAAATTCGTCTTCCAGTGATTGCGTGTAAGGCGTAATGGAAAATACATTCAGCCCTTGTCCGACAAGTGATCGGTTCAGCTCCGGTATGTTTTCTTTTGCCACCTCAACTACAATCGTCCCGTCTTGGCTCTCAGCTTGATATTGATTGCCTGTCAGCCAATTGAGCGCTTTTTCTTGCGGCTGCACTTCTATAATCGCTTTTTCTGTGGTTTGATCAGTTCCTTGTAAGCTGACTTCCGCTTTGATCTCACCTTTTTGAATGATGATGACACGGTCGCACAAGTCTTCAACCTCGCGCAATAAATGAGTGGCGAACAGGACAGCTGTTCCTTCCATTTCTGCGAGCTCCTTAATATGATCGCGAAAATCCTTCATCCCCGCAGGATCGAGGCCGTTTGTCGGTTCATCTAGAATAAGAAGCTTCGGCCGGTGAAGAATTGCCTGGGCGATTCCAAGACGCTGGCGCATCCCAAGGGAATAGGTTTTCACCTTATCATGAATCGCTGACGTCAGCCCGACACGTTCCACCACTTCATCAAGCCGTTCATCCGCTATTTTTTTGTGCATATTCGCAAAGTGCTTGAGGTTTTCCCAGCCTGTCAGGTACGGATAGAACTCAGGGTTCTCAACAATCGCTCCAAC
Organism: Bacillus sp. FSL K6-6540; assembly: GCF_038007545.1. NCBI lineage: Bacteria > Bacillati > Bacillota > Bacilli > Caryophanales > Bacillaceae > Bacillus > Bacillus sp. FSL K6-6540. The sequence goes on along the minus strand of NZ_JBBOXH010000002.1, from coordinate 1,358,874 downwards.
CGCTCCCATCGCTTTTTCAAACTCTGTATCATGCTGGAATCCGCTGATTGTCACGCTTCCGCTGTTTTGTTTCAGCAGCCCGACGATAATACGGATGAGTGTTGTTTTTCCGGAACCATTTGGACCGAGAAGGCCGATGATTTCACCCTCCATGACGTCCATGCTGATCTGTTTTAAAATCTGTTTAGACCCAATCTTTTTATCGAGACCTTCAATATGTAAAATCGGCTCAGCCATAAAGCCTTCCTCCTTTTTCGACAAAAAATAAACAGTGCCCAACATTAGGCACTGTTTGTATTATAGCATTTGTTGCTTCCAAATGTTTGGTTAAACCGATGATGAGCGTTTACTCCGACTGTTTGTTCTTTTCAGTTTCTGTAATGATGACAGGCATTGTCACCTGTTGTGTTCACCACTGTGCGAAGCAATGCCAAGCTCCGATTCCGAGTCTTAATTCCATGCCCTGAACAGGCAGGCCGGCAGATCGAGGCACACTCATTATTCGATTTTAAACTTTATCGCTATTCTCTCGGGGTCCTTTAGACCTATCTTCCTTGTTGGTGACATCCAGAATATCAAGGAGAAACACAAAGATCGGAATCCCGATAATCAACCCCCAAATGCCGAAAAAGTGTTCAGAGAAAATAAGTACTGTGAAGGTGAAAAAGATTGGCAGCTCTGTTTTCGCCGACATCAGCTTCGGATTTAAGAAATATGTTTCGATCGCATGAATGGCGAATATGACAAGGACAATGTAGAGCACATACATTCCACCGCCAGTGCTGTAGGCGATAATGCTGAGCGGAATCAGGGAAATGACGACGCCTGCTACAGGGATCAATCCAAGGAAGAACACCATAATCGAAAGCCCAAACAGCTGCGGAAAATGCATAATCCAAAGCGCGATAAACGTCAGAATACAGTTGACGAGCGCAATGATAAATTGAGCCTCGAGCACCTTGCCGAACGTTCTTGCAAATTTGCTTCCGAAAAAAGCAATCTCCTCATAAAAGACCCTAAGTTTGCTCGTTTTAAATTTCGCCATGAATTCAGAAAGCCGTTTTTTCTCAAATAAGAAAAACATGCTAAGAATGAGCGCCATCACGACCTGCAAGCCGAATGTGCTGATATCGGCCAGATACGTATACACTACATTGAAGCCCTCTTTGACATATGAACTGATGTTAATATCTCCGAAGACACTGGTGATCTCATCAAAGAAAGGGATGCTGTCAGGATGATACGCAATATGTTTAATCTGCTTTACCAGCTGCTGGATCTGCGCCGCGACGACCGGATAAAACACAAAGCCCCCGACTGTAAGCAGCACAGCCAGCAACATGTAAAGAAACGTAATGACAACCCGCTGGCTCACGCGGAAGAACTGGCTTACAAACTGCCGCACGACAAGCTCCAAACGATCCATTAGAAATGTGAAAATGAAGGTAAGCAATATTAAGTTGATCATGCTCTTAAATAGATATAACACACCAGTTAACACGACAAAGATGGAGAAACGCCTTACTCCCGGGTGCTGAAAAAATTTAACTAAAGCGGCCATTTATACACTCCTGTTAGGACAAACGTCCTTCATTCAATATAGTATCCATTTGTAAATTATATAACAAAAAAATGCTGAGGTCTCTGTCCTTACCTTAATAATTCTTAAACAATTAAAAAAACGGCCCCATGGATGGGCCGTTTTTTTTCAGACTGCTGTTTTCATTTTTTTCATGCCTTCAACAGCCTCTACGCTTTTTGCTTCATCAAATTCATTTTCGCTTTTGGCAACAATGATCGTGGCGATTCCGTTTCCGATCAGGTTCACAATGGCTCTTCCTTCACTCATGAAACGGTCGACCCCGAGCAGGAGTGCAAGCCCCTCCAGCGGAATGACCTGCAGCGCTGACAGCGTTGAGGCAAGGACGATAAATCCGCTTCCCGTCACACCTGCCGCTCCCTTCGATGTCAGCATCAGAACGAGGATAATCGTAATTTGCTGGCCGATGCTGAGGTCTACTCCAAACACCTGTGCCAAAAAGACAGTCGCCATTGATAAATAAATGGATGTGCCGTCGAGGTTAAACGAATAGCCCGTCGGAATAACTAGCCCGACAACGGATTTGGAACAGCCGTAGCGCTCCATTTTATCCATCATACGCGGAAGCACCGATTCGGAAGAGCTTGTGCCAAGCACGATCAAAAGCTCATCCTTAATGAAGCGAAGGTAATTCCACAGGCTGAATCCGTAAAGCTTGCAGATGATATTTAAAGCAACAAATACGAACAGGAACATCGTAATATAAACAGACATCATTAAGCTTGCCAGCGGTTTGATGGAATCGAGCCCGAAGTGTCCGATTGTATACGCCATCGCCCCGAATGCCCCGATTGGCGCGGCACGCATAATGTAGCCGATAATTTTGAAAAAAACGTGAGAAACCTTGTCGAAGAAATCAATGACGCTTTTCCCTTTTTCACCTAATGCCGCAAGACCCACTCCGAAAAGAATAGAAAAGAATAAGACCTGCAAAATGTCCCCTTTTGCGAAGGCATCAACCATGTTGGACGGAACAATGTGTGTAATAAATTCAATCCAGTCGATTCCCTGACCGCCATTTTGCGTGTATTGTGATACATCTCCCTTTTCAAGCTTGCTGTAATCAAGACCTGCACCCGGCTTCATAATATTGACGACAAATAAACCGATAATGAGTGCGAGGGTGGTGACAATCTCGAAATAGATAAACGCTTTTCCCCCTACTTTTCCAACCTTCTTCATATCGCCCATTTTTGCAATCCCGAGAACGATTGTGAAGAAAATGATTGGTGCGATCACCATTTTAACAGCGTTGATAAATGTATCGCCAAGCGGTTTCATTTCTTTGCCGACATCCGGCCAGACCAGCCCGACAATGACCCCGATGATGACCGCGGTTATGACCTGAACTGTTAAATTTTTAAACAGTTTCATATCCTTCATCCCCCTGTCCTATTCGCCTTTTGTGTCTTTCTTACTAGAATGATAGCGTTTTCATACAGTCTGGGGAAGTTTATGATCATAACGGACATTTTGGTCTTTTTGGTCTCAGGTTTATCCTTTTAACACGTAGCGGTTGACCGGCCGGCCGACTCCGCCATATTGAACGTCCAATTTGATGATCCCGGTTTTTTCTAAGTAATCAAGATATCGTCTGGCTGTCACTCTGGCGATACCGAGCGCCTTGGCAACCTCTTCAGCAGAAAGGGATGCGGTTTGCTGTTTCAAAAAAGCAGTGACTTCATTCATCGTGAAGTGATTTAATCCTTTCGGCAGATCCTGTACGGCCTGCTGCGGAATATTCAGGATCGCATCGAGCTGTTCCTGGGACAGCGTATCATTCGCTTCGATTTTTTGTTTATATTGCTTGTACTTTTCGAGTGCCTGTCTCATTCGCTCAAGCTTAAACGGCTTTAAGATATAGTCAACCGCCCCGTTTTGCAGCATGAGTGAGATCGTTTCCTTGTCTTTTGCAGCCGAGACGACAATGACATCCACTTCAAGCTTTTGCTTTCTGATCTCCTGCAAGGTCTTGATGCCGTCTTTTTTCGGCATGTACACATCGAGAATGACGAGATCCGGCTGTTCTTCTTTAATCAGCTTCATGCCTTCCTCTCCGTTTCCTGCCGTTGCACAGACAGTAACGCCTTTAACAGTTGTAATGAAATCCTTATTGACCTCTTGAACCATCGGATCGTCTTCAATGAGCAGAACCTTCCATTCTTTACGAGCCATGCTGTGCTTCCTCCCCCTTCATTGGAAAAACGATAGAAAAAGATGTCCCCTGCCCCGCATGTGAATCAACTTCTATCGTGCCCGATCCTTTGTCTATGATTTGTTTCACTAAATACAGGCCATAGCCTGTGCCGCCAGTTTTATTGACCGTAAAACCTTTGTCATAAAGGCGAGGCATATGTGTCGGTTCAATTCCGCAGCCGTTATCTTCTATTAAAATAGCAAGGATATCATCTGTTTGTTCGATACTAATGTCAATTCGTTTGTCTTCAGATTGAACGGTTTCAAATGAGCCGAAGGCATTTTCAATCAGATTCCCCAAAAGCACGACAATATCATGCTGATCAACATGCTCGGGAAATTGCTGAAGACTGCTGTTTTCATCTATATGAACAGCAATGCCGAGCTCTCTTCCCCTTCTGATTTTACTTAATAGAAGGCCTGCCGCAGCGTCATTTTGAATCGAGCGGTGCAGAAATTCAGTCACATTTTCCTGCTCAGTTGACGCCTGGAATGCAAGCTGCAAGGCTTTTTCAGATTTCCCCAGCTGGATGAGACCGGCGATCGTGTGCAGCTTATTCATATGCTCATGGTTTTGGACACGGAGCGCCTCCACAAAGTTTCTGACACCAGTCAATTCCTCTGCCATCTTGGCCGCTTCCGTTCTGTCCTGAAAAATCGCAACGGCGCCGATCACTTTTTTCTTCATGACGATCGGAATTCTGCTGCTCATGATGACTTTTCCGCTGACACGAATTTCTTCATTATAAACCGCTTTGTTCCGCTCCACGATTTCGGGCAGGCGCGAATCCTTGAGAACCTCCCAAATCACCTTGCCGATCAGATCCCCCTGCACTTCAAAGATCTGTTTCGCTTTTTCATTGAAAATCGTAATGACGAGCCGATTGTCAATAGCGATCACCCCTTCATTCATCGAGTGAAACGTCGCTGTCCGTTCTTCATACATTCGGACAATCTCATGGGGTTCAAGCTGAAACATTTGTTTTTTGATATGGCGGGCCAGCAAAAAGGAACCAGCAAGGCCAAAGCCGAGTGTCAGCACAACGATAAAGGCAATATCACGCTTTAAATGAAGCAGGATGTCAGCGATACCCGGCAGCGTTTTTCCGACAAGCACCACGCCTATTTGGTTCAGGTCTTGATCCTTAACCGGATAAAAAGCGCGAACCGCCGTGCCGATCTCGCCCTTTGCTTCAGAGAAATAAATGTGCTCCGCAAAAGCTGCCTCCTCGTCTGCACCTTCTGATTTCTTGCCAATGCTTGTGCTGACAGGATGCGTATATCGGATGTGATTCATATCCATGACGACAATATAGTCTGCTTCATTAATCATCCTGATTTCTTCAACCGCATGGCGAACAGCTTCTGTTTGTTTTTTTCGCGCCAAGGCTTCTTTCACTTCTGTCATCTCTGACACCGTCCGGGCCGTATTCATCAGCCGCTTTTTCAGCTCCCGCTCCTCTGTATGCTGAATGTTGCCGATGAGCACAATGCCGCCGATCAAAAAGGAGAAAATGACGAGTATATAGGATAAGATCGTGATTTTCCAACGGATTGAGAGCTTCTTTTTGTTCATCAGCTTCTCCTTTCAGGTCTTTACGAATGTCATTGCCCCCATTATCCTTAACATAGGGGAGGGCTTTTCATGAAGAGTTTGCTTGCATGTCTCGCACTGATGATCGCTGGAATTGCAACCGCTTTATTTATCGGATTCCATGATCATACCGGCAATAAAAAGATTGTTTATGATGACGACCAGGAAGGCCTGCAGGATCAAATCATGTTTAAATTCAGCCACGTGGTTGCTGAAAATACGCCAAAAGGGCTGGCCGCCAATAAATTCGCTGATCTGGTGAACGAAAAATCAGGCGGGAAAATAAAAATAGAAGTATTTCCGAATGGAAGCCTGTACTCGGACATTGAAGAAATTGAAGCATTGCAAAACGGCGATGTTCAATTTATCGCCCCCTCCACATCGAAGCTCGGCATGCTCTCGCCTGAATGGGGAGTGCTTGATCTGCCGTATGCATTTACAGATTACAACGCCGTCAAAAAAGGGCTGAACGGAAGCATCGGCACACAGCTCTTTGATTCTCTAAAGAAAAACCAATTAAAAGGACTGGCCTATTGGACGAACGGCTTTAAGCAAATCACAACAAATCAAGGGCCGGTCAAAACACCGGATGATTTAAAAGGGCAGGATCTGCGCATTATGCAAAGCGATGTGATTGAGGATCAGTTCAAGCTGCTTGGCGCAACACCTCATCAGGAATCCTTCAATTCTACCTTTCAGCTGTTAGAAAACAATGTAGTCGATGGCGAAGAAAATACAATTTCAAACATCTATTCTAAAAAATTTTATAATGTTCAGGACTATTTGACAATAAGCAGCCACGGTTACCTCGGCTACGCTGTCATGACTGATGAACACTTCTGGAAGGCGCAAACACCAGAAACAAAACGCATTTTGACTGAAGCGATGAAGGAGACGACGGAGTGGAATGAAACGTATGCCGAACAAATGAACAAAGAGCAGCTGGAAGAAATCAAAAAGAATTCTGCTATACATATTTATGAGCTGTCAGATAAAGAGAAACAAGAATGGATGAAGCGTCTTGACCCTGTTTACCGGCAGTATGAGCCCATCTTTGGCCGGGAGCTGATCCGGGAACTGTTGGAGCTGCGAAAAGATTCATAGTTCCCATCTCGATACGCTGTTTTTCGTTTATCTTTCTATCGATCGGAAATATAAAAAGAGATAAACGAAAAAGGAGATGGGTACATGTTTAAGCACACAAAAATGCTGCAGCATCCTGCTAAACCAGATCGTCCAGATCCATTATTCGCTAAAAAAATGCAAGAAATTTTAGGCGGGCAATTCGGAGAAATTTCAGTTGCCATGCAGTACTTATTTCAAGGCTGGAACACAAGAGGAAATGAAAAATACAAGGACTTGCTGATGGATACGGCAACTGAGGAGCTCGGGCATGTTGAAATGATCGCAACGATGATTGCCAGACTTCTTGAGGATGCCCCTCTTGATCAGCAGGAAAAAGCTGCTGAAGATCCGGTCATCGGCTCCATCCTAGGCGGCATGAACCCTCACCATGCGATTGTATCAGGACTTGGCGCCATGCCGGAAAGCAGTACAGGCGTACCTTGGAGCGGCGGTTATATCGTAGCAAGCGGAAACCTGCTGGCAGACTTCCGCGCCAACCTGAATGCGGAATCTCAGGGCCGTCTGCAGGTCGCACGCCTGTTTGAAATGACGGATGACAAAGGCGTCAAAGATATGCTTAGCTTCCTGCTGGCGCGTGACACAATGCACCAAAATCAATGGCTCGCCGCCATTAAAGAATTAGAAGCACAGGAAGGTCCGGTTGTGCCGGGTACATTCCCGAAAGCGCTCGAAAAACAAGAGTTCTCACATCAGCTTATCAATTTCTCTGAAGGCGAAGAAAGCGCCGAGCAAAACTGGCTGAATGAAAAAGCGCCGGACGGAGAAGCCTTTGAATATGTGAAAGAAGCAAAAACGTTTGGAGAAAAACCGGAGTTAAAACCAGCACCGCCTTTTGTTCATAATACACTTCCGGGACGCGAGTAAAGAGACAAGCCCAAAACATGATGTTTTGGGCTTTGATTATGCCTTCAGAACCGTCCAGTCTGGTTCGTACCGGATATCAGGGTTATGTAACAGATCGTGAACGAACGGTTTATCCTCTTCGTACACCGTCACCTCTATCGAAAGAATTACAGCCTTCTGATCGTTTTCCTCGTATATGCTGTCATGTTCGTTCTCCATAAAATGATCATAGGCTTCTCTGTTTTCCCATACACTGATGATTTCTGCGGTGAGCGGCTCGTCTATCGTTTTTCGCCAGCCGCCGGCCTGTTTGATAAAGCCGCTTATATGCGATAATGCTCCCCACTGTGACTGCGCTTTTGCAAATGCTTCAGCGTTTGCAGCGTCTACTTCACATATCATCTTTTTGATTAGCATGGCTGCTCCTCTATGATGACGGTTTCGGCTTGTTTATGCTCCACACAGAGATTTACCGTTCTGACGTAAGAGCGTGTGCGGTGAACCGTGCCTTTCAGGATCAGCAGGCTGTCATTTGCTTTGAGCACCGCGGTTTCTTTGTCCTTAAAATCGATCAGCAGCTCCCCTTCAAGAACAATAAACAATTCGTCTGAGTCAGGGTGATGGTGCCAGTCATATTCTCCCGTAAACACCGCAATGCGCACGCAGTGGTCGTTGACCTCTGAGATTGAAAAATTGGCGTGCTTTTCTTTGACTTCATTTGCGATGGCGAGCAAGTTTTGTATCTTGGACATTAGCGAAAACCCCTTTTTCACTTATTGTATCTCAATAGCGGCATAAATTGAGAAGATTCCAAAAAAAAGCGATCCAGCTGATGTGCCGGATCGCTTTTTTATTTACAGGTTGTCTGCCTTTATGCTTTTGATTAGTCGTTGTTGCGGGCGTTTCCGCCTTTTGAGCCGATTTCTTGGTAGAATTCTTTATCATGATTTTTGCTTGTTGCCTCTCCGCCTTTTCGGCCGATTTCTTGATAGAATTCTTTATCATGATTTTCGCTAGTGGCTTCTCCGCCTTTTTCACCGATTTCTTGATAGAACTCTTTGTCATGGTTCTTGCTAGTGGCTTCTCCGCCTTTTTCGCCGATTTCTTGATAGAATTCTTTGTCATGGTTTTTGCTAGTGGCTTCTCCGCCTTTTTGACCAATCTCTTGATAGAATTCTTTGTCATGGTTCTTGCTTGTTGTTTCTCCGCCTTTTCTACCTGCTTCTTCTCTGCTCATTTTGTTATCGTCTGCCATTTTGAATTCCTCCTTTAATTGGTGTTGGTTGTTGTATTCCCGCTCACAATTCTTTTAAACAAACAAAACACATTGGGTATGTTTCCACTAAAAAAAGCAGGCGGATCGCGGTGTCCGTCTGCTTTCTGCTATTCCATCTCTCGTTCTGTTTCTTTCAGTCGTTCAAGAATGCGCCTCTTTTTGTACAGCATCATGCCTGTCTCGGTAATGTCGTTTAATGTTGAGCGATTGGCAGCGGCGCCAAAAACCATTCCGGCAACCGGCACCATCTGGAAAAGTTTTTTCCAGCCAAACGTGTCTCGATAGCCCAAAACGACTTCTCGCCAGCCTTGGATTTGAGAAGCGACATTCTTATATGTACGGTCTTGATCGTAGTGTTTTAATTCCTGCAAAATCGATCTTTTGCCGACAACATCAGCCGACGTCAGCTGCAGGCATTTCACAATGAAGACGCGTTCTTTTTTCTCCTTTGGGTCATAGCCGTATGCGACTGCGATATCCTGTAATGTTTTTAGTGATAAGCCAAGCACTGCCGGAATGTCTGCCGCCAGCGTAAACACGCCGCCCACACCGGTTGTCGCGCCTTGAACGGTTGCTGCGTTGGTTCTGTTTTTGCCCATTCCTTCCGCAATTTCATCCATGACAGGAAGAGGAGCTTTCCGGATGTCCTCCAGCGATTCAAAGATCTCCCCCGGCAGTTTCTTTTGAAACATCCTGATAATCTGTTTTTCAGATGTCAGGTACTGTCCGCCTGTTTGAACAAAGCTGCCGACCTCATCCAAGAGCTTGCCGATCTTTTTCTGGATGAATTCTGGTGTCAGCTTGTCCAGCAGTTGAAACGGGAGACGGCTGAGCTTTTCCCAAAACCAGACTTTTTGCTGATCTTTTTCCCATTTCTCTATCTCTTTTAATTGCTGATGTAAGTCTTCTTTTCGTTCTGTTGGCACCCAACCCGCACTTCCCTTCCGTTTTTTCTACTATATAGTATACCTTCATTTTTTCGGATGCGTTTTTATTTTTCACCTGCGGGTACCATTTTTATAAAAGGAAAAGGAGTGATGGACATGCCTTGGTCGATGAAGGATTATCCTGCTTCATTAAAAAATCTTGAGAAGCCGGTGAGAAAAAAGGCGATAGACATTGCGAATGCGATGATTGATGAAGGCTATGAGGAAGGGCGCGCGATTCCAATTGCGACAAGCAAAGCGAAGGAATGGGCGGAAAACGCCTCTACAGATGAAATTGATGATTTCCTGACGCATGATGATGAGACAGAACGCGATGCTGATCCAAGCAGTGGCAGCGGGCCCGAGCTCATGAACAAAGCAGAACATGTTATTAAGCATAAAAAAGGCTGGGCAGTCAAAGCCGAGGGCGCCAAACGCGTGTCTGAAATCAAGGATACAAAGAAAGAAGCGATTGAACGGGCAAAGGAAATCGCGGCGCATAAAGGCACTGAGGTCATTGTTCATTTAGCTGACGGCAGTGTGCAGAGAAAGATTAAAACAGGGTCATAAAGGAATATGCTTTTAGGTGTTTCGAAATGATCAGAAGCGGTTATTGATTGGTAAATCATTTATGAGAGGTGATCATGATGCTTAGCTTTTTGGTTTCATTAGTTGTTGCTATTGTTATCGGATTAATTGGGAGCGCCATTGTAGGAAACCGGCTGCCGGGAGGAATTTTCGGCTCTATGATTGCCGGGCTGATCGGCGCTTGGATCGGGCACGGACTTCTTGGCACATGGGGACCGAGCCTCGCCGGCTTTGCTATTTTCCCCGCCATCATCGGGGCAGCCATCTTCGTATTCTTGCTGGGCCTTATATTCCGCGGGCTGCGGAAGGAAGCCTAGACTCATTAGATACAGAAGGCATCGTTTCGAACTGAAACGATGTCTTTTTATATGGGACCTTATCCCGAATCCCTACATATCATGTTACATAACAGGGAAAAATTCAGAAGTGTATTTTGAACATTTTCGGTTGACAAGAAACCGGGATGGTCATATGATGTAGATAAAATAATTTGCCTTAAGGAAACTCTTTGTTGTACGGCAAAAACAAACAGAATTCAGGTGAGACATGATGAACAAGGACATCACAGCACAATCTCCCCGTTCCAAAGCCGTCCAAGATGCGCTTGACGGGAAAATCAGAGGATTCAGAGGGCTGCTCCCTTTTCTCGGCCCTGCATTTATAGCAGCCATTGCCTATATTGATCCCGGCAACTTCGCAACGAATATTTCGGCGGGTTCTAAATACGGATATATGCTCTTATGGGTGATCTTATTTTCTAATATCATGGCTCTTTTAATTCAATCCCTATCCGCCAAACTCGGTATTGCGACAGGCAAAAATTTGCCTGAGGTTGCCCGTGAAGAATTCCCGAAGCCTGTCTCGATCGGATTATGGATTCAAGGCGAGCTGGTCATTATCGCAACTGATCTGGCGGAATTTATCGGAGCGGCTCTGGGACTGTATTTGCTGTTCGGCATTCCGATGCTTGAAGCGTCTATTATAGCTGCGATCGGTTCTTTCGCGATATTGGAGCTTCAGCGCCGCGGTTATCGCTCACTTGAAGCCGGTATTGCCGGTATGCTGTTTGTGGTCGTGATCGCCTTTGCGCTGCAGACCTTTTTCGCAAAACCTGATGCCGTGTCAGTGATGAAGGGCCTTTTTGTCCCGGCGTTTCATGGCACCGACAGTGTGCTTCTTGCAGCGGGTATTCTTGGCGCAACTGTTATGCCGCACGCCATTTATTTACACTCTGCCCTTACACAGCGGCGGGTGGTTGGCAAAACTGATGCAGAACGAAAAAAAATCTTTAGGTTTGAATTTATTGATATTTTAATAGCGATGCTGATTGCAGGGGCTATTAATGCAAGTATGCTGATTGTGGCTGCTGCATTATTCTTCAAAAACGGCCTGTTTGTTGAGGATCTTGACGTCGCATTTCAGCAATTCGGACATCTTGTCAGCCCTATGTCTGCGGCTTTATTCGGGATCGGGCTGCTCGTTGCCGGTCTATCCAGTTCGTCTGTCGGCACACTTTCAGGCGACGTGATTATGCAAGGATTTATCAACTACCGCATTCCGCTGTATGTACGGCGATTTATCACGATTATTCCGCCGATCTTGATCATCGCGTCAGGTGTTAATCCGACGACCGCTCTCGTACTGAGCCAGGTCGTGCTGTCCTTCGGGATCGCCTTTGCCCTCATTCCGCTTATTATGTTTACAAGCAATAAACGGATCATGGGATCTCTGATCAACGCCAAATGGGTCACAGTGGTGTCTTGGCTGATTGCTGTATTGATCGTTGCTTTGAATGTGTTTTTAATTGTAGATACGTTTCGATAAAAAAACCGGCTTCTAAAGCCGGTTTTTATTTTTTCGCAAAAGCTCATTGATACCCTTTTTGACAGAAATTTGTTATGATAGAAGAAAAATCGGAGTTTTGATGATGTCAGTATTTATTCTGTTTTATTTGTGGATTGTTCCTATTGTTATCGGCATTTTATGTTCTGTTGCTGCCCATAAATCCAAGGGAAAAATGAGAGTCGCGCCCGGCATTGCCATGATCGTGCTCAGTATCATTTCCTTAATCACGGCGTTTACAGCCGGACACACGAATTTCCACGTGTTTATCGGCGGCATGTTTTTGTTCGGCACCTTCTTGGTCGGTTCTGCTTTCCCTTTCTTCTTCGGGCTGAAGAAAAAAGAGAAATAAGCTTATAATGAGAAGAGTTCTGTAAGATTTGATAAGAATAAGCATGCAAGGACAAATGCATCTTCCTTTGAAACAAGATGCATTTGTCCTTTTGTCTGTTTCGAGTATGGCGAAATCAGTTCCTAATACATACACCGATCATTTTATGAATTCAAACATGTTATAGCTGAAAATACGTTTGTTTCCAACAAAAAACAGAGGCCTTTTGGGGCCTCTGTTTTTTTAGAATAACCGTTTCAAACTTTTCTTCAGTGACGGCATTTCAAATTTTTGGTTTTCGAAGAAGTTTTTCAGCATGTACTTGCTAAAGCCTTTCGCCTGCCCGTAGGTGATTTTGCCAGGAAGCGGCGGTTCGTTTCCAATCATGACATCCACAACAACAGGTTGGTCAGAGTGCAGCGCCTCATGGAATGCCGGCGCAAGCTCTTCCGCTTTAGTCACTTTGATGCCCTTTGCTCCGCAGCTTTCTGCAAATGCGGCATAGTCGACATTTTGAAGTTTTGTGACATAGTCGATATTGCCTTTGACCTGCTGCTCGTACTCAATCATACCAAGATTTTCGTTGTTTAAAATGACGACTGTGATCGGGAGCTTATATTTGACAGCGGTCGGAAGATCCTGCATGACCATGGAAAATCCCCCGTCACCACAGACAGCGATCGCCTGGCGTTCCGGTTCGGACAAGCTTGCGGCGATCGCTCCCGGCAGGCCGCAGCCCATTGTCGCAAGCCAGCTGGAGACGATGAAATCCTGGTTCGCGTTCATTTTGAAATGACGCGCCATCCAGACTGTCACAGTGCCGACATCGACAGAGAGCACCGCATCATCAGCTGCCGCTTCCTGAAGACGGGCCACGACCTGCTGAGGTTTAAGCGGTGTTGTTGCCTCTGTCTCATCTTTTTCAATTTCGTTCCACCAATGCTGCATATGTTCTGTGCAGGCATTCAGGAATCTTCTGTCTTCCTTGCGTTCAATATACTCTGTCAATTCGCGCAGACCGAGAGCCGAATCGCAGACAAGGCCCGCTGTCACCGGATACCGTTTTCCGATTTTTGCCGGGTCTGAATCGAGCTGGATTGCCGGCGTGTCATCAGGCAAATAATCACGGTACGGGAATGATGTTCCGAGCATGATTAATAAATCACATTCCTCCATTGCCTCGTAAGCCGGCTTTGTTCCGATCTGCCCGAGGTTGCCGAGAAAATGCGGGTGCTTATCGGGAACGACACCTTTTGCCGGGAGTGTAACAACGATCGGAGCGGCGGCTTTGTCCGCAAATTCTAAGAGCTCCCGTTTCGCCTTTTTCATTCCCTGCCCTGCCAGGATAATCGGTTTCTTAGCGTTATTAATATATTGGGCGCAGGTGACGAGCTGTTCTTTTTTCGGTTCAAGGTTCCCTTCAATATACACCGGTGAAGTATACACGGGCTCCCGTTTGATTTTCTCCGCAAACAAATCATCTGACACGCTCAATACCGCAACGCCTTTTTTGCTGTAGGCGGTCCTGATCGCCTGATTTAAGAGATCCGGAAGTGATTCTGCGCTATGTACCTCTCTGTTGAACACAGCCACGTCCTCAAACATTTGCTCCAGCTTAATCTCCTGGAAATAGTCCCGTCCGACTTCGCCAGAAGAAACCTGTCCTGCAATCGCCAGCACAGGGGCGCCGTCCGCTTTTGCATCATATAAACCATTTAATAAGTGCACCGCTCCCGGCCCTGCGATTGACAGACAGACTCCGATCTTGCCGGTGAGTTTTGCTTCAGCTGCGGCTGCCAGTGCCGCTACCTCTTCGTGGCGGGTTTGAATGAACTTCAGTTGATTTCTTTCGTGTCTTAATTCTTCAATAAACTCATTTATACTGTCTCCGGGGATGCCGTATACATGATCAACTCCCCATTGCTCAAGCAGCTCTGTCATTACTTGTCCTGCAGTTTTATGTGCCATAACGTATCCTCCTTTTTCCTTTTTTCAATACCACAGGAGAAAGGCTTTAAAACCCGGAGACCTGAATCACTTGCCCAGTCTTCTTTTCAACAGGTCGATCGCCGCGAGCAACCCTCTATCCTTGACGGTGACATTTACATCTTGAGCGCCGTTCTTGAAATCATTGATCTGCCTTTTTCGATTCGGCACCATAAAAAGCGGCAAACGCCCCGGGGAAACCCACTTTAATCCCGCTGTCTCTGTGCCGTCAGCCACTGCTTGTCCGCCTGTTATGCTTCCGAAAAACAGATGCTGTTCATCTTGAAACTTTGGCCTTTGGTAAACACCTATTTTCGCAGAAAGCGCTGCATTGTATCCCGTTTCTTCCAATACCTCCCGCACTGCCGCTTCCTCAGCCGATTCCCCGGGATCAACCCTGCCGCCCGGCAAATCCCATAGAGGGACATCTTTTCGTTTCACCAGCAGAATTTGCTGACTTTCGTTCAATACGATCACAAAAGCACCTTGTGTATACACCGCCATACCTCCTTTTCTCGCAAAAAAGGACCAAGGTGATTCCCTTGGTCCTAGAGCTTTACTTTTTAAAATGATACGGCAGTGTGGCAACCATTATGTCCTTTTTCCAGAACAGCCGGACTCTGAGGAGGAAGGCCGATTGGTTGTGAAGGATGGTGTGCCAGCGTTTTTTCGTTATAAATTGCGGAAACAGCACCATAACGGAAAACTGCTCCTTCTTCGCTTTTGCCTCAACTGTTTCCAAAAACTTATCAAACGGATGGACAAGGCTTCTGTACGAGGAGTGAAGCGTAACGAGACGCACGCCGTTATTAAGCTCTTCCCAGCGTTTTTCGAATTTCTTTTCCTGTTCTCTGTCAAATGACACGTGAACGGCGATCACTTGATCGGACAGTGATTTCGCATAGTGAATCGATTTTTGCACGACGGTGGTGACACCGGCCACAGGCACAATCACAACGGTGCCTTTGATTTCTTCCGGCTCTTTGTCTACGATGCGAAGCTGTTCACCAACCGCTGTATAGTGATTTTTAATCGCAAAAAACAGCAAAACCACTATAGGCATAAAGATTAACACAGGCCATACAACATTAAACTTCGTCACAAACAGGATGGATAGAACCATAAACGATATCAGTGCGCCGCAGGAGTTGATCAGCATTTTTCCGATCCAGCCTTTTGGTTTTTGCCTGATCCATTTCATGCACATGCCGGTTTGTGAAAGCGTAAATGGAATAAATACGCCCACAGCATATAACGGGATTAAGTGCTCCGTCTGTCCTCCGAATAAGATAATGAGAACAATGGAGGCAAAGCCTAAAAAGATAATCCCATTTGAGAAGCCTAAGCGGTCGCCCCTGACTGTAAACATTCGCGGCATATACTGGTCTCTCGCCAGGTTGAAGGCAAGCTGCGGGAAGGCTGAAAATCCCGTATTTGCCGCAAGAACCAAAATAAGCGATGTGACACCTTGGATGACATAGTAGAACACATTCCGCCCGAAGGTTTCGGATGCAATTTGTGAAACCACTGTTTCATCAGGCTTCGGCGCCGTACCATACCCGTACGCGAGCACCGTGATGCCGGAAAACAAGATTGCCAGCAAAATCCCCATCATCGCAAGCGTTCTTGCCGCGTTTCGCGCAGGCGGGTTTTTGAATGCAGGAATCGCATTAGAAATGGCCTCAACCCCGGTCAACGCTGAGCATCCGGAGGAAAAAGCCTTAAGCAGCAAAAACAGCGTAATGCCGGCTACAGGTGTGCCCAGCGGTGTATGATGGGCTGGCTGGTCTATTTGTCCTGTCATGAGTTTAAACAACCCGACTGCAATGAGAACCAAAAGCGCCACCACAAACAGATAAACCGGGTAGGCAAGAATGGATGCCGATTCCGAAAGACCGCGCAGGTTCAAAATCATAATCACTAACACGAGAAAAATAGCGATCGGCACATGATAATCATGCAATGCAGGAAAGGCTGACGTGATGGCGTCCGTGCCTGCGGAAATACTTACCGCTACTGTTAAAATATAATCAACAAGCAATGAACCGCCCGCAATCAATCCCGGTTTTTCACCGAGATTTTCTTTAGAAACGACATACGCCCCGCCGCCCTGCGGATAAGCGTAAATAATTTGCCTGTATGAAAGAATCAGTGCGAGCAGTAATATGAGAACGCCAACCGCAATCGGAATGGAGTACCAAAATGCGGCAGCACTGATTGTTGCCAAAATGATTAGAATTTGTTCTGTCCCATATGCGACAGATGACAGCGCATCTGAGGAAAGCATAGCCAAGGCTTTTAATTTCGTCAGTTTTTGCTCTCCAGCTGCTTGGGATTTTAGTGGTTTCCCAATCAAAAAACGTTTGATTGAATGATACATCGATGTCTTCCCCTTTTAATTTCTCATTTTTCAATTAAAACAATAAAACATCAGTGTCTTGCTCTCACATGTTGTTGATAGTCCTTTCTGCTATGATGTCTCTGTATGCGATTTGCATTCAAAAATGAACAACAAAAAACACAGAGGCAAACGGATGCCCCTGTGCCATAACATCGAACACAGGTTTCATTCATCTCCTCTCACGAACGCTTACGAGGTTAGCTGACGGATTCGGGCATATGAGAGTTAGCCCTACCTAAAAAGGATTCACCCCAACGGCAAAAAGCCGTTCTATTGGGTCCCCCGCTCTGATTTCAGATTAAGCGATTTGTTTTCTAAAAGAGATCATACTCCCGTTCCCGCACGTTGTAAAGAGGCTTATTGGCTGAGAGAAAAAAATAAAATGACAGGTTCCACAAATGGAATTTACTTACCAAAAATAAAAAAACAGAGGCTAAAATCGCCTCTGTTTTATTCTGTATCTGTCTTTCTTTTTCTGCGTCTTACGGCAATCCAAATGAACACTGCCGCAATCACCATAATGAGTGCCAGCACACCAATATACATCCATTTCTGGCTATGATCCTGTGTTAGTTGTTCTGCATCGGAACTGTTTGTTTCCGATTTGAGCTGCTGGTGGTTTGTAAACACCTGCTGGCTGTTTGTTTCATTAAGGACGGTTGCCGACTCATCGTTGCTGTTCAGATAACTGATGATCTCTTTTGTGACAGCCGCGCCATCTCCTTTTAACGGTGCAAAGACAGCCATTGTATAGCGTGAATCCCAAACCGATGCTTGGGTAAATACCACTTGTTTTGTCGTCTCATTCAGCATCTCGAAACCAGATACATCAAACGATCCGTTCTTTTCCTGCGGCACAAGCAGATCTGATGATTTCTCCTTCAGAAGAGAAAATTGATTGATCCCTCCTATGAAAATGAGGTTTCGTCCTTTCGCATCATTTGCTGTAACGTCAGATGATTTCTTTACCGTATATGAATGCTGTGCTTCGCTGCCAAAGGATTCCGTCACGAGAGAAAGCTCCTCTAGCTTCGATTGGCTTACGGTGTCAGGAAGCACGATTAACGTTGTTTGATCCTGGTTTCCGGCGTAAGGCAGCGGCCACTCTTGAAAATCCGCTGACGGAGACATGCCTTTGATGGCGTATGATAATGTACTGTTTTTATCGATAAAAACCCACTTTTCTTCATCAGTGGTGTTGCAAGGGTTGTTTTCCTTTAAACCGGTCGTGACGAACTGAATATCAATGTAGCGGTTTTTTTGCAGCAGCTTAGGGTCCACTTTCACTGTGACATGATAGAATCCGTTTTTATCTTCTTTTCCTAATTCATCAAGCCGGACCGAGTGCGGCTGGTCGTTGATCATCACTTTCAGTTCTGCGGCCTGAGAGGCTGACTCGTTTTCAGCCGTTGAGGCTTGAATCGTTTCAGACTTTTTCAGTTTAAGCGACAGCTTCGCCAATTGGTTTTCATCTAAAACAGCCGAAGCCGGATAAAAATAATGTGCTGAAGATGTTTTGTCAGCTCCAATTGTGATATCGCCCGCTCCAAAATTCTCAAGGGTCAGCTTATCGCTTTCCTTTTTTTCAGTCTGCCGAAGCTTGCTGATTGAAAGTGTATCGCCGCTGAGCTGGCCTGTATATGTCTGATCTGTCATCACGCTGATTTTTTTAGTGAGCGCGTCCTCGGACGCCGCTTGCGCAAACAGAACCGGCTGCTGTTTGCCCTCTGCTTTCAGCACCCGCTCCGCAAGCAGAAGGTTTTCTCCTTTTGCCTGTAGCCCAGCTTGTTTCAACAGTTTTTTCACTTTGCCGTTCCAATGCTTGTCCACGCCGATAACAATCGTCGGCTTATCGATTTTTTTCAGTTCAGATTCCGTGACATACGCAATACTGACACTGCTGTCCACCGTTTTCAAATAGCCTTCTGTTTTAACAGCAGCTTCTATTTCTGCTGAACTTGGGTGATCCGGAATGACGATGGCTGTTTCTTCCGCTGTATTTCCAGATTGGGCGAAAGGATACGGATAATGGTCCAGCGACGTTCCCTTCGCTTCACTGCTGTCAGCAAGTGTCAGCCGGCTGTCCGGATAAATTTTGATCCAGTTGCCTGATGTATCCTGTCTGACGCACACGCCCTCTTTCATTACGCCGTAGAATTTCAACGATACGTTGTGATAGCCTTGCGCAGACTGGCTTTTATTCAGATTCAGCTTCACTGTTTTCCGTTTGGAATCACCATCAAGCTTTAACGTCTTGACCGGTTCATCATCAATGACAGCCGTTAACGATGATGGAGAAATTAAAAGATTTGATGCCTCGTATTCGATTACCAATTGCTGATTGCCCGAAGAAGCGCCTGCCGGGATCTGATACGTCAGCTCTGCGCTGTCTTTTGATCCATACAGTGTAATCAGCTCGCTTGTAAGCACCTGCTGTTTGGCTTGTTCTTGGCTGCTTTTCCCGAGGAGCGAACCACTGACCTGTACGTCTTTGGCAAGAGCCGTTTGTCCAGTCATCGCCAGCAGCATGAAGCTTGTGAGAAAAATCATTATTTGTTTCAAAAAGGTCACCCGCTTTTATGTTGATTGTATCGTTCTGTCTTGTACCATTTGACCTCTTGCTTGAATAAACGGTGCTTGATTTCTACAAATAAAGAGTAGATAACAAGCACAATCCATGCCTGCGAGTATGTGAAGTACATGAGAAATACGATAAAAAAGTTTTGCTTGTTCATTTCTGTTTTTTCAATGCTCAACGTAATCATGACCTCTGTCATAAATAAGAAAAATGCCAAAATCCAGAGAATCATTGCCAAAAATCCAACCGATAAATGCAAATCATAAAACAAATTCACAACAAAAATCGTATTCGACATGATCACGCCAAAGAAAAACAGGAAGTACGTAAAGAAAAAATAAAACAAATCAAAGATAATCCGTTTTCGTTTCAGCTTAAAAAACTGCGCCAAAAATTTGAGCACGACATATTGATTGCCGCGCGCCCATCGGGTGCGCTGGCGCCACCATACCTTCCATGTTTCAGGTTCCTGCTCCCACGTGATGGCGGCAGGGAAAAAGCGGATGTGATAGCCGAGATTATACACCCGGATGGTCAGTTCAGTGTCCTCAGCGAGCGCTTTGTCATCCCAGCCTCCGAGCTTTTCGATAATGCTTCTGCGGATCGCGAAGTTGGTGCCTGGGATCGTGGCGATTTTGAACCACTTCCATCTGCCTCCCTGGGCCATCCACTGAAAACAGATCGTTTCGATATTAATAAACCTCGTCAGCAGCGTCTTCGCTGCATTGATGACGCGGAATTTCCCTACCACGGCGCCTGCCTTTTCGTCATTCATCAGGCCGAGCACGAGGTAATACACGGCCATTTTCTCAGGCGTGTTGTCGGCGTCATACACACAGATCACATCGCCGTTTGATTCGGCAAAACCTGAGTTAAGTGCAGAGGATTTTCCTTTTCCTGCATTTGGCGGCTTCGTAATCACCATTTTGATAAAATCGTATTTCTCGGAAAATTCATTGACGATATCACCCGTCCGGTCTGATGAATTATCGTTAACGACGATAATCTCCAGCCGGTCCTTCGGATAATAAAGGTTGACCATGGCCTTCAGCGTCTGCCGAATCACAACCTCTTCGTTATGCGCCGGGATAAGGACGCTGACCTTCGGCAGTTCCTTCATGTTTTCTCTCCACTTTGGGATATTCCGTTCGAAGGTCATATAGTGGCGAAACCCGCCCTGCATGAGGAACATGTGGTAGAGAAGCATAACCCATATTAAACTTAGCGAGATAAAGAACAGCGTATTACCCAAGGCTTCTTCTCTCCTTAAAAATTCGTTTTTTCAATGTGGCTCTCAAGTAAAACGTATAACTGACAAACATGATGACAAATAAGAGCACAACAGCGGAGAGAATCCATAACGCCTTTTCCAGAGGGGTTTGCCGGTGATGATCGAAAAACTCGTCAATGGGGCTTACGCCGTTTTTCACCTGAATCGTTCCGTCACCGCTTGTATGAATTTCCACTTTGTCTGTTTTGACGGTTTGTTTCGTTTTCTTTAAATCAAGCCATTCACTGTCTGGAATGCGTTCCATCTGATCAACCAGCTCAGGCAGATATTTCATCCCAAGGTACGGGTGATAAAATCCTCCGGCTACTCCGCCTTCAAAATCAATCATCTGGGAGATGCGCTCCTCCATCTCACCGAGCGGGTTTTGCTTTGATGTGTCGACAAAGCCGATCGTTTCCGGATAAAGCATCATTCCGTGCAACATCGAAGGAGCAGTCACAAACGGAGGTGCACCGGATGTTTTCCATGTTGTGCTGCTGAGCTGGACCTGGCCGAAAATGCTTGTAAAATACTGCGAGGCGATTTGATAGCCATATTCGGACATCGTGTAATGCGGCGCTTCAAACGCCAGCGGGTAAAGACCCGATGATGTCAAATCCTCAATGGCACGCGTCAGTTTTTGTTTTGTATACGTTTCTTCCTTTTCCCGAAATGGTTCAAGATAGCTGTGATAGGCTTGTTCGTTCGGGAAGTCCTGTTCTTTCTCCAAAATGGACGGGGGGTCTTCGGCATTTCCGGATGTAATCGGCTGATCCGCCTTTGCATCCCAAAATTCAAATCCCTCTCCTGTTTCACTGTAGCGATAAGCGTGAGTATAGCCGTGAACTATGATACTGCCGCCCATGCTTTGCAGCTTCTTCAGCACCTTGACCATCTTCGGTTGATCAGACAAATACACTTTGTCGCCTGTTTCCGGATTCAAGTAAACCGGAATGACCGCCAGGATAAAAGGAATATGCCGCTTATGCAGGTATGTACCGGCTTGAAGCAGCAGTTTTTCATCAGACATCGGGCTGATATCCTCGAGACGCAAATACAATAACGTCGTCCCCGCCTTCTCTCCGAAAGCTTCTCTGAGCTGTTTCGCCACGATCAAATTGTCATTTAACAAATTTGTTAATCCAATGTACACATTCCCTTTTTTTGTTTTCCATATAAAAGAATGCGTTGTGCCGTCATCAGCTTTGAAGGTGTAAAGCGCCGTTCCTTTCAGGCCTGATACACTCAGCACGTTAAGCCCGCTTTCCAGAGACACATCGGCCTTTTCCGACCTGCTGTGAACCTGAAACACATTTTCTTTGCGGGCTAATGAAAGCCCGGAAAATTGGCTGATTTGGCCTGCATTATAGCCAATGGCGACAACCGGTTTTTTTACGCCGCTGATAAGAGACAGCAATTTTTTGCTGAGCTTTCTTTTCGTTTGGCCGTAATAAATCACATGGTCTTTCCCTTTGAAATCCGACGCTTCAACGTCTGAATCTTTTTTGACTGTCACATGGGATGTAAAGTGGCCCGCAAGCAAATCGAGCATTTTGACTTGTGACGACTCTTTGCCGTCCAAGGTTGAGTAGATGATGAGAATGCCGGCATCCTGATCTTTCGCTTGCGCAGAAACGGGAAAAGACGCAATAGCTGAAAATAGAAGCATCATGACGCATAGCAATGTGATTCCTTTATAGTTCATTCATCATCATCTCGTTTTCCAGTTCTTCTAAAAATTGATCAGCTGTTTTGATATCGTTGCGGTAGGGCAAATAGCAAACGTGGAACGTAAGCGACACATACTTTCCATTTTCCAGCTGATATGTATCCAATTGTTTCTTCAGCTTGGTCAGAACGGCCGGCATATGTTCAGCAGGCGTGTGCGTCAGCACGATCCCGATACGCTCGTCAGAGGGACGGAATTTCTTATCCGTTTCCCGAACGCTTGTCCTGATTTGCTGACCGACATATTGGAAGAGGCGGTCCGTTTCTTTTTCACCGTACAAAGACTTAAACTCTTTGAAATAATGCATATGGAGCAGCAAAAACACAAAAGAATTGCCATAGCGCTCCGCCCGCTTGATTTCTTCTGAAAGTTCCAGCTTCATCCTTTGCTTGTTATCAAAACCGGTCACTCTGTCAACAGCAACAAAGCTTTTGATTTCGGATTGAAGCCGTGTCATTGAGCGCCGAAGCTCTGCCGTAATATCGTGGATTCGTCCAGAAATAAAAGAAAACAGCAAAAGCGCGATTCCCCACACGACAAGCATTCGCAGTCCTTCCTCAGCCGGAAATAACGCAGCCTGTCCAGTCTGGAAAAACATCATTAAGGTGCCGAGAACAAAGAGTACGATTAAGGTCACTGCCAGCGCGTAAATCGGGCCGAACCAGATGCCTGCGGCGATGACGCCAAATGTGATGCAAAGGATCAGAGCACCTTCTGATTGCTGGGCTGACACATAATAAATAAACAAAGACAGGGCCGCGATGAGCCCTGAAAAATAAGCAAATAATTTTTGTGATTCACTGAATGATATTTTCATTAAAAAGCTTCCTTTCGGCTAACAGCGGCAGCAGATTGTCAAATGAATGCGTCTGAGTGCCGCTCATATAGCCTCCATAATACGATTTCACCGGATCATGAATTTCAAAGTCATTCATTCTGTCATATATGGCTTTGATGACAGAACTGTTTTCATGCTGTTTTGTCAAAAACAATACGGCTAAGGCATATACGGATGGAGACTCATATTGGACGGCAGGCTCCTTCGTATCTGCCGAATACCGCCCGTACAGCTTTCCGTTTTTCTGAAATTCCTGCTTGATCCAGTCTGCTAAAACAGATGCTTTTTCATCCCCTTCCGGCAAATGCCAAGCAGCGTAAAGCTGATCAATCAGGTTGATTTCACTGTCATATGTGTATTCCTTCGTCTCCGAGCTGTATGTCTTCGGCAGAAAGCCATTTTTTAAAGGAGCTGAATAGAGAACATTGGCATTCCGCTGTTCTGTTTCTTCGTCTATGATTCCATTCTTCTTTAAGACAGCTAAAGCATCAGGCATGACGTATGAAATTGTCACATCCTTTGAAGCGGCCTGTGAGTCGTAAAAGTCTGTAAAAAACCCGTTGTTCATATTGTATGTCTTCAAAGACATGCCGATATCCCTAGCCGTTTGCGCGTAGTCGCTGCGGCCCCATTTTGCGGCGGCTTGGTCAAGAGACAGCATAATTCTCATATCATCTATCAGCGCATTCGTCCCGCTCGCTTGGCCATTTTGAATCTTCCACGTCACCAAGTGATTGCTCATCAGAAATGAATCAGTCAGATGCTGATATTGATCCTGGAAATGCGGTGCGTCATTTTTGCTGAGCAGAAACTCCATCCACAGTCCGAGAGATTCCGACAAGTAAGAAGGCTGGTCTGAAAAATCGGTTTTGATCAGCCCTTGGCCATTCATTAAATTGTGATAGATGAAATATTCTGCCGGCTGGAGCGGGCTGGCATTCACTTCTGTCGCCGACTGATTTTGGGTCTTGTTTCCAGCTTCAGCACACCCTGCGGAAAGTCCGATAGATAAGAAGAATAAGATGACAGCAATTAGTACATGCCTCACAGGCAAATCCCCCTTTGTCGCCTGAAGCAAATCAGACGCTCACAATTAGTTATAGACGAAAATATGACTGCCATGTTACAAAGTACATTTACTATAAAAGAAAAAAATGCAGATTGCTAGCTTTTTTTCCCCTTTTTGAACATTAAGAAAACAGGACCTAAGTCCAATAAAAAAACCTGTGCGATAGGCACAGGTTTTTTTATTATTTATCCAAACCGAGTTTTTTCAGCTGTTCTGCCAGCGCGTTGTTAATCGGCTCATCTTTATTTTGTTTTTTCATATAAGAGGATACGTCCCGTTTGGTAGCACGCGCTTTGTCTTTGTTTTTTCGTTTTTCAAATACAGAGAGCTTTTCACGGTGACCGCACACACACGCAAAGGTTTGGCCCTCGCCTTGGCCGCGAAGCTCCATTCTTTTATTGCAGTTCGGGCAGCGTGCGTTTGTTTTTCGGGCAATCGTTTTTCTGCTTCCGCATTCACGATCTTGGCACACGAGCATCGTCCCGCGTTTGCCGTTTACTTTCAGCATCATTTTGCCGCATTCCGGACATGCCGTTCCCGTGATGTTGTCATGTCGGAAGGTTTGGCTGCTGTTTTTGATTTCTTTTACCGTTTGGTGAGCGTAAGCCTTCATATCTTTAATAAAAACAGCCGATTTCAATTTGCCGGCCGCAATCGCAGACAGCTTTTGCTCCCATTCTGCTGTTAAGGCCGGTGATTTCAGATCCTCCGGAACAAGCTGCAGGAGCTGTTTTCCTTTAGAAGTGATAAAAATATCTTGGCCTTTTTTCTCGATTAAAAAGCTGTTGAACAGTTTTTCAATAATGTCGGCACGCGTTGCCACCGTGCCGAGGCCGCCTGTTTCTCCAAGCGTTTTGACGAGGCCTTTTTCTTCTCCCTGCATAAATGCGCTTGGGTTTTCCATCGCAGACAGCAAGGTCCCTTCATTAAAGCGGGCAGGCGGCTTCGTTTGGCCGCTTGTTTCCGTTAACGTGCGGACGGCAAGTGTGTCGCCTTTTTGAAGCGCAGGAAGTGTCTGGTCTCTGTCATCCTCCTGCTCATCATCCTCATCCGCCATATCATAAACGGCTTTCCACCCTTGCGATTGCACGGTTTTGCCTTTCGCCGTAAAGGTTTCTCCGCCGATTTCTGCGATGACCTTTGTTTCCTCATATTCGAATGCAGGCATTAATACAGCAAGGAAACGTTTCGCAATCAGGTCATACAGCTTTCGTTCTTTATCACTCAGACTGCTGAGAACGAGCGGCTCTTCGGTCGGGATAATCGCGTGGTGGTCTGACACCTTCGCGTCATTGACATATCCTTTATAAGATTTAATGCCGCGTTTTTTAATTTGGCTGACATATTGGGCATACGGTTTTACTTCCATGCCTTCCAGACGGTCTTTTAACGTCGGGACGATGTCACTGGATAAAAATCTAGAGTCCGTCCGCGGATATGTGACGAGCTTATGCTGCTCATATAGCTTCTGCAGTACAGAAAGCGTTTCTTTAGCAGAAAAACCGAAGCGCTTGTGGGCGTCACGCTGCAGCTCCGTTAAATCATAAAGCGCAGGCGCAAAGCTTTTTTTCGCTGTTTTTTTCAGCTCAGCTACGACCGCTTGCTTTCCTTGGAGATTTTTTAGCAAACGGCTTGTTACATCTTGATTGAACGTTCTCGTCTGCTTTGATTTCTTATCCTGCCACGTCAGCGTCATGCCGTCGACTGCAGCACGGATGCCGTAATACGGAACGGGCGTAAACGCTTGAATGTCTGCCTCGCGCTTTGCAATCATGGCAAGCGTCGGAGTCTGCACACGCCCGCATGAGAGCTGGGCATTGAATTTTGTGGTAAGTGCACGGGTGGCATTGATTCCCACAATCCAATCCGCTTCCGCTCTGGCGACGGCAGAATGGTACAGGTTTTCATATTCTTTGCCGCTGCGCAGCTTTTGAAAACCTTCCTTGATCGCTTTATCCGTCACAGATGAAATCCACAGCCGCTTGATTGGTTTTCGGACATTCGCTTTCTCAATGATCCAGCGCGCAACAAGCTCACCTTCCCGGCCTGCGTCAGTCGCGATGACAATCTGATTGACGTCTTTACGGGTAAGCTGGGATTTGACTGCATTGAACTGCTTTCCGGTTTTTTTTATCACCACAAGCTTCAAGGGTTCTGGGATAATCGGCAGATCCTCTAGGCGCCATGATTGAAATTCTTTTCCGTAGCCTTCCGGATCAGCAAGCGTCACCAAATGGCCTAAAGCCCAGGTCACAATATATTGATCGCCTTCGAGATAACCGTTTCCTTTTTTATGGCACTTCAGCACCCGGGCTAAATCCCGGCCGACTGAAGGTTTTTCAGCTAATACAACTGTTTTTGACATGCTTGATCACTTCTCTTTCTTTCGCGCTCATCCTGTTATTATAACAGACTTCACGCGGCACTCTCTAACCGCGCCCGTTTTTCGTGTCAATTTCTGAGAAAATGACGTGAGTGACGGTTTGCGCGTAGGGCGATGTTTTGTTAATGAAATCTTCTACCGCTTCGAGGCTTTCGGCATTGATTTTCAGCATATAGCAGGCTGCACCTGCAATCCGGTAGCAAAATTCAATATTCGGCAATGTTTGAATATAGCTTTTGAACCGCTCGTAATCCGCGTTTTTAACGGTTGCTTCCACAATGCAGGAAACGGGAAGCCCCAGTTTTTTCTGGTCGACCTCCAGCGTGTATTGCTTGATGATGCCAAACGATTCAAGCTGTCTTACCCGTTCTGTTACAGATGGAGGCGACAGCTTAATTTTTCTGCCTAATTCCCTCATCGACAAACGGCTGTCCTTCTTCAGCTCCTCAATGATATTCAGATCAATCTGGTCAAGTTTCATTTCAACATCCTTCTTTTTTGATTTTGTACACATTATCTCGGGTATTTTTGTAAATGACAAGTACAGTTCCCTAGAAAAGGCATGTAAAAATGAATGTTTTCCGAACATTTTTTGAAAGCTGTCATATGCCCCTCCGGATTGTTTATAGTATAAAATGAAAACGTGTCCACAAGGAGGGCGATTTATGCTGCACACGCCGATCGGAAGACTTCGCACGATGGGTTTTATTGAAGGAATGTCACTCTTAATCCTGCTGTTCATCGCTATGCCGCTTAAATATTGGGCAGGCCTTCCGCTTGCGGTGACAATTGTCGGTTCGGTTCACGGCGGGTTGTTCATTTTGTATTTGCTTGTCTTGGCTTATGCAACCTTCTCTGTCAAATGGCCGCTGAAATGGTCAGCTGCCGGCTTCGTCGCCGCTTTCGTCCCATTCGGAAATTTTTTGTACGACCGCGGATTAAGGAAATATAAATAAGGGAACGCAAAAAAGGCTGGATTTTTGATCCAGCCTTTTTTATTAAAACCACTTTGTCAGCCAGGCGATATAGTAGGCCCCCGGAATAAACATGAGCTGGGCGAGGAGTGTGCCCGCCACCCTTGATGTGACCATTGTGACAGAGGTCCATTTTAAATAGAGATAGCTTCGTTTTCCTTTTGCCACATCATCAGCTAGAACAGATACTTTAGGATCAACAAAAATGGCCAGCAGCATCGTCGCAATTCCGTTGATCAAACCCGAAGCCATGACGGCTGTCGTACTGCGCTCCGGCGCCAGAAGGCCTGCGTATAAAGCCGAAAGCACGCCAATCGTATAAATCGATGTAATCAGCATGTTGATGACAAACAAACGCTTCGGAATCAAGCGCATATGAAATCCTTTTACATATGAAATAGACGGCAGACGCAAATAGGAAAGGGCATTTTTGAATCCTTGTTTCGAGAATCCCTTTCGGAAAACTTGAAAAACGGAGCCGCCGCCGCCCGCCAAGTGAATAATCGCCCGTGAAAAAAGAGCAACAAAAGACGGGAGCAGGATAATGCCCAAAATGGTGCCGACTGTCGATCCGAAAATTAAAAAGCGGAACTGCTCCCCTACAATCGCCAGTGCGTTTTTTCCAGCATCATCAATTAAATGCCCGGTAAAGGGCTGCTGCACCATGTTCGACATTCTGGACACGATGACCATGACATTAAACAGGGAAAGCGCGGACGCAATAAATCCAACGCGGGCCCCGGAAAGCCTTGTAGCATAGGCTAAGGTTTCTATCGAGTGAATCAGCAATAAAAAACAAAAAATAAAAAGTACTTGTGTTGTAATGACATGCACGTTATTCTTCCTCCAATTTCATCCTAGAGATAAGACTGGAAAGAAGACAAGGAGGTTTCAGTACGATGTGTTTTTTGCAATAAAAAAACCGTCCGGCGTACGCCGGGCGGTTTGTCTTATTCTTTTCTATACGCAAATAAAGATTATATCATCCGCCAAGTCAGGCGGGTTAGATTCATAAAGCATTGTTCCGAAGAATCATTCTGGAAAGTAAACACCATGGAAATTTCTTGAACACAAGACAACGAAAGCCCTACCTCTCAATCGTCACTGCGGCTCCGAAGCCGCGCCGGTGTGAATTGTAAAACAAAAAAGTCTTTTTTCCATCTCATCGTTAGGGGCGATTTGTTATGAAGGAAAAGAATAAGGGCAGCTGGTTATGCTGCTTGGGAAGCGGTAAGCTTCTCTCTCAAAACAGAAAAAAGAAGTTTACTTTCTTTTTTATTTGCTTATTTTTCTTACTAGCTATTCATAATAACATATCGCCCCTGAAAACACAAATTTTTTATAGTTCGAGTGAGACCGGTGTTTTCTCCCCGGCATTCATTAATCTGATATCCTCCGGTTCAATTTCAAGAATCACCAGATTCGGATCATCCTTGCCGTCAAACCAGCGCTCTAATTTGGAACTCCATATTTTGTCCTTGAGTTCTGCCGAATTGTTGATTTTGGCTTTTCCGGCAACTTCGACATATGCGTCGCCAAAGCCTTCACAATCATAGCCTAATAAAATGTGGACATTGGGGTTGTTCTCAATTTCTTCCGCTTTATGAGTTTCCTTGCTTGTCGGTGTGTAAATCGTCAGCCCGTCATGGAAAAAAGTCATGTAGCGGGAATGCGGTTTGCCCTTTTGAACTGTTGCGAGCGAACCTACTTTATGGTGATCTAGAACATCAAGCACTTTTTGTTTAATGTCTTGCTGATTCATCTCGAATCACTCCTTTTTAACGTCTCCGCTGTTACTTTTCCACATCCGGGGAAGATTTAAACAAGAAAGTGTGCTCTTTATTTTTCGCCTTCCCATTCACGCTTTAACAGACTGTAGTAGACGAGGTCGTGATGCATGCCATTTACGTATAAGCCGTCCCGTGCCCTGCCTTCCTCTAGAAACCCGAGCCGCTCCGGAACCGCTCTGCTTTTTTCGTTTCCGACAGCCGCACAGATCGCCACACGATTCAGCTCAAGCTCTTCAAAAGCATACGTAATGAGTTTTCGGCAGGCAGCTGTAATAATGCCTTTCCCTTCAAATTCTTTGGCAATCCAATATCCGATTTCCGCCTTACGATTCACTTGATCAAGGTTATGCAGGCTGATCATGCCGCATAGGCTGCCGTCATAAAGGAGCCCCGCCTCAATGCCGTTCAGGTCGGCATACTGGCGCCGCCAATCTGGAATGATTGTTTCTCGGTACGTTTCAGCGCTGCTTGGATTTTCCGCAAAAAACAGCCACTTGCCAAGCCGCTGCTGATTTTGGATAATGAGTTCGGCCAGCCGCTCCGCATCCTTCGGCTCCAATAATCGGATGGTGATGTGCTCATTTACCTTGCAAGTGAACATTGCCTCGCCCTCTTTCCTTTTTTAACCATTATAGCGATGATTCTGTTTTTTTCAATACAAAAAGGATGGGCTGTTAAGCCCATCCTTATATTCTTGGATCGGTAAAGATATCATGTTTATCCGTGCTCGTCGATGACATTTCCGTCACGACGGCACCTTCTTCCCCGGCCTGGAACCAATGCTTTGTGTTTGGTGGAATCGTGTATTGCCCGCCCGGTTCTAGCTCAATTTCGTGCCAGACCGTATAGTGTTCTCTGTCTTCCTGAGGAGGGAGAACTTTTGGAAGCGGCGTTTTTTCTCCTTCTACGTAAAGATACACTTTTCCGTAGCGGCAGCGGAAGGTCTCCTGCTTGCCTTCCTGGCCGTCGACCGGCGGATGGCGGTGTTCCGGGCAAGTCTGTCCCGGAAACAACACCAATTCCTTTGAACAATAACGGTCTGTATTGACGTAGACGAAGAGCTGGAGCCCGACTTTTCTTTCTTTTCCTAAGCCGTAATCCATCAGCTGGATTTGGTCTACTTCCTCGTCCGTTAATACAATCCCTGCTTTTTGATAGTAGCTGTTCACTTCTTCTTTCGTGATGCCCATATGTCTCACTCCCTCTTATGTCGTCACAAAGTTTCCGCCGTTGACATGCAGGGTCTGTCCTGTCATGTAAGAGGACTCATCTGATGCCAGGAGCACATAACAGCCGACGTGCTCAACAGGCTGTCCAGGACGGCCCATCGGCGTATCTTGCCCAAATTGAGCAACTGTTTCTTCAGGGAACGTAGCTGGGATTAGTGGCGTCCAGATTGGACCCGGCGCGACTGCATTTACACGGATGCCGTCTTTAACAAGCGCCTGCGCCATTGTTCTTGTAAAGGCGTTGATCGCCCCTTTTGTCGCTGTATAATCAATCAGTGTCGGGTTCCCTACGTACGGGTTGATAGATGTCGTATTGATGATGGCGCTGCCTGGTTTCAGGTAATCAATTGCTTTTTTAGTCAAATAAAATTGAGAATAAAAGTTTGTTTTGAATGTGCGGTGAAGCTGTTCGCTCGTAATATCTTTGATGCTTTCTTTCGGATGCTGTTCACCTGCATTGTTGACAAGGATGTCAAGGCCGCCTAGTTCCTTGACCGTTTTTTCAACCGCTTCATTGCAGAATTCCTCTTCACCTACGTCACCAGCAATCAGCAGGCATTTTACGCCTTCTTGTTCAACACGTTTCTTCGTCTCCTCAGCGTCTTCATGCTCATCCTTATACACAATGGCGATATCTGCGCCTTCCTTTGCGTAAGCGACGGAAACCGCACGTCCGATCCCGCTGTCGCCGCCTGTAATAAGAGCTACTTTTCCTTTTAATTTGTCTGCTCCTTTATAATCCTCGTACTCATACACCGGACTCGGATTCATTTCGCTTTCAATTCCCGGCTGGCGACTTTGAGTTTGTGCCGGCAGTTCTTTTGGATAATTTGCCATGATGATTCTCCTCCTTTGTTTTCATGTCTATTTGTTGTGTACCTCACACACTCTTTGGATAAACATGGCGTAGCACCTTCGCATTGCTTTATTAGAAAAATGTTTCACATGGAACGCTGGGAGGAAATTAACTCAAAAAGGGGGTTGGTTGCTGAATGATTAACATGCTTTCTAGAAGATTCAGCAGGCCAAAGGGCGTCATCGGCATGATTGCCGGGTACATCATGGCTGCTGAAAATCAAACACTGAATCAGTGGACAATCAATCAGCTGGGTATCACGCGCGGGGACAGCATTTTAGAAGTCGGGTTTGGCCCGGGATACTGCATGCAGCAGGTGCTGAAACGGGAGAAGGATGTTCATCTTCATGGGATTGATGTGTCAGAGGCCATGCTGAAGCTGGCCGCCCGCAGAGTGAAACCAAAGGGCGTACGCCTGATACAAGGAAGCATCGAGACATTTCCTCTCCCCGCCTCGTTTTATGATAAAGTGATTTCCGTTAACAACTACACCATTTGGAATGACCAAACAAAAGGCATGAAACAGATTTATCGGGCATTAAAGCCAGGCGGCAAAGCAGCCATTACGATGCAGCCGCGGGAAGCGGATGCCAGTCCTGAGAAAACCAAATCATTTGGAAGAGAGATGATTGCTGACTTTAAAGCAGCCGGCTTCGAAGACATTGATATAGAATTTAAGAACATTAAGCCTGAGCTTTCCGTCTGTGCAACTGCAAAGAAGCCCGCCACATAAAGTGGACGGGCTTCTTCTTTTATGAATGTACAGCCTGATTGCGCAGGACGTCTTTTTTCACCTTGCCAAGGTTGTTTTTCGGCAGTTCGTTAACAAATTCAACTTCAGGTATTTTGTAAGCGGACAGGCGTTCTTTACAAAATGCGATGACATCCTCTTCCGTGATGCGCTGGCCGCCATTTTTCACGATAAAAGCTTTCGGTTTTTCACCGTAAAGCGGGTCTGGAATACCGACCACAGCCGTTTCAAGGATTCCCGGGATCTGCTGGATAACTTCTTCAACCTGATCAGGATAGACGTTATCGCCTCCGTAAATAATGACATCCTTGTAGCGTCCCGTGATGAAAATAAAGCCATCTTCATCTACATATCCTGAATCTCCGGTTCTAAACCATCCATTTTGCAGCACTTTCGCTGTTGCTTCAGGATTGTCTTCATAGCCTTTAAATAAGAATGGAGTATGAACAACGATTTCGCCGATTTGTCCTTGAGGAAGTTCTTCTCCAGTCAGAGGATCTTCCACTTTGACTTTAACACCTGCCACAGGTTTTCCTGCAGATGCCGCTTTATCCATTCCCATATCAGGCGTCCATGTGCTGATGCCCCAAGCCTCAGTACTTCCATAGCCATGCGCAAGCGGAATGCCAATATCAAGATAGCGGCGGATTAGGCTGCTCGGCACTTTTGTTCCGCCTGTCATTAAAATAACAAGCGAAGATAAGTCAGTTTGGTGCGTTTCCCACGCCTCAAGCAAATACGTGTAGAACACAGGAAGAGCCATCACGGTCTGAATTTTCTCTTCTTCAATGACCTTCAGCATGTGAACAGGATCTTGATCCTTTGTAAACACAAAGGTTGTTTCTGCAAACGTTCCAAGCATGATGCAAATGAGCGCACTCGTATGATAAATCGGATGGCACGCGAGAAAACGAAGGCCCTTCATGCGTGCTATTGAGCTGTTGGATTTTTTAACGTATCGGTATATGCCGCCATGTGTAATCATGCATCTTTTCGGGTTACCCGTTGTTCCAGATGTAAACATCAGAAGTGCTGTATCATCAGGGGAAACCATTTCCGTCTCTGGCAAATGATCAGGACCTGCAAACAGCGCTTCAAATTCAGCAGATGTTTCGTAAGCTGTTCCTGTTTCCATTGTTACACACAGTGAGGACAATTCAGGAAGAACTTCATCTAGTGTCTCTTTAAACTCCGCTCCGTAAAACATTGCTTTCGGTTCACTTGCTTTTAAAATGCCTGTCATTTCATATGGTTTCAGCTGCCAGCTGACAGGTACGACAACAGCACCTATTTCAAGTGCGGCGAACATAACAGTTGAGGCGGGATGGCCGTTTTTGCAAAGCAATGCAACACGGTCGCCCTTTTGAATTCCTTTTTGAAGCATGGCATTCGCCAGCTGATT
Source organism: Bacillus sp. FSL K6-6540 (assembly GCF_038007545.1). Lineage (NCBI taxonomy): Bacteria > Bacillati > Bacillota > Bacilli > Caryophanales > Bacillaceae > Bacillus > Bacillus sp. FSL K6-6540. The sequence goes on along the minus strand of NZ_JBBOXH010000002.1, from coordinate 1,325,276 downwards.
AATCCGTTTACGGTAACCTTTATATGTCAGTGTATGGTCTCCGCTTTTTACAGCCTCTATATCTTCGCTATTCGGCATGTCATGCAGAATCAGATGCTGTAATGTTTCCATATCGTCATCTCCTATATTCTCTTGAATCTTCAATAATTTGTTAGATTTTCTTCCTTACCTCACCCATTTTAACCCAAAAAAGATAACTTGTAAAACTATTTCATTTTGGAATTATTCCAATACTGAATGATAAAATAGTCCCACATTTTCTTATTTTGTTCCCCGTCCAAAGAAAAACACACGCCAAATTTTTGACGTGTGCCATGCAGGATTACAGTATGTTTTTTTCTTTCATCCATGTGAAAAATATGCGGTTTAACCGCTGATACAATTCTTGTTCTCCTTCTTCCTGAAACCCCGCCATGCTTTCTCCGCTCTCGATAATTGCCGAGCTGATCGCGCTTAAAATCTCCGAGCCTTCAGCAGATAATGAGTTAGGCGCCATCATGACGAGAATGCGTGTCATCCTGAGGGTATTTCCGTCCATGCCATCCACTTCATAGGAGGTGCTGAGATCAAACATTTTGAAAAAAGGCAGGACGATTTCATCATTTTTGAGATGATAAAGCGCCATGTTTGTTCCGGGGATTCCCAATCCCCCTTGTTTCTCCCGCTCAGCCAGGCAAACCGCGGCTTTTTCCGGATTACGGATCAGGCCATCCTTCTTCAGCTGTTGAAAAAGCTCTAGCAAAAGCATGCTATGGTCCGGGTTTGTTTTGAGTTGAGCTAGCGTAAAATGGCGCAGAACATCTTGGATAACCTCCATATACCGCCCTATGCTTTCTGCCGCCTCTAGCATGTCAGGTACATCAGCTTGCTGCGCCTCTTCCTTCGGGCTTCTTTTTTTGTTAAGAATAAGGGGAATCTTCCGCTTGATATACTGCTTGACCTGGTTTGCGTCTTCCTCATTTAATAGTGGGCTGACCATGATGTAATCAATGTTTTCATAAGGAATCGGTACAGTGGACACAATCATATCATAGGCTTGAACATCCTTCCCCTTTAGCTCGATCAGGGATGACATATCAAACGATTCAATTTCCGGCAGCTCTTTTTTCAGTCTGGAGGCAAGCATTTTCGAGGAGCCGATCCCGCTTGAGCAGACGACAAGCGCTTTCACTTTTGCTTCTTCTTTTTTGATTTCAAGAGCCGAGCCAAAGTGAAGAACGATAAAAGCGATTTCATCATCAGAAAAGGACATGCCCGGAAAATACTTTTCGACGCCTTCTTCGATCGCCATATAAAGCAGAAAATAATCGCGCTTGATCTGTTCCTTCATCGGATTGTATATCTCAATATTTTCTTTTATGCGGCTGACGGCCGGCTCCAAATGGGCAATCAAGCCTTCATATAAAGAGTAGTTTTTCGTCAGATCCATTCTGATTTTGTCTGAAATAAAAGCAATGAGCCGCTTTGTTTGCAGGGCTGTTTCCAGCTCAATTTCCTGCGCTTTGTATTCTGTTTTGTATTTTCGATTGGCGCTTCGAAGATGGATTGTAATATAGCCGACCTCCGCCTCTGGAATCGTCACGCCGAAGGCACGTTCAAGCTCGCCCGCGATTTCAAGAGCGGAGCTGTATTCCTTCGCATTCTTCAGTTCCTCAAGCTCATTTTGCTCCATGGTGATAGTTTCCCCAAGCTTAATTCGTTCGATCGCATACGTTAGATGGACGACGAGCGCTATATAGGAGCTGTCGGACAATGAAAAAGCGATTTTTTCTTTGAGCTGAAATAAGATGCGCTCCATTTTTAACAGCTCACCTTTGCTGACAACCCCGAACATTTTCTCTGAAGAATCGGTTTTTCCTTTGATGTTTAATTCAACCGCTTCCAAAAACATTTGGATGTCGAGACGGTTCACAATCAAGTTGCCGACAATTTTCCGTTTCGCATTCTCCGGCCCTATAAGCTGGATGCCAAAACCTCTTTTGCGGATCAGTGTCAGTCCGAAGGGAGAAATCCACTTCTCGAGCTCATCTAAGTCATAGCTGACCGTGGCATTCGTCACCTGGAGATCATGAGCAAGCGTGTACAGTTTGACGGGCTCCTGAGACTCTAATAACGAACAAAGAATGAGCAGTTTCCGTTCGTCGGCGCTGTATTCATGCTGTTCATATGATAAATCAGTAAGCAGCTTTTGTTTATCTTCGGGACTTCCCACTGCTTTCAACCCTTTACCGGGCTGTTTATCTAACGTAAGCCCCACGGTTTCCATCAGCGGTTTAATTGATTTGAGTTCCCTGTGAATGGTTCTCGTGCTGACTTGCATCAGCTCAGCAAGCTCAGTTACGGTTATATATCTGTTTTGTAATAATAAGTGCTTTAACAGCTTTTGTTCTCTGGCAGTCATATACATAAAAAAGACCTCCTAGACTATCTTGATGTGCGGATGAAGTCGCAAGGAGATGCAGTAGAGGATATAGAGAGGTTTCCCTTTAATATAAAACGCTTTCAAGAAAGAATCAATCACTTATAAATGGTAATTTGGCACTAAGCGGTGTGACAATATTGAAAAAGCATCAGCTGGTAAGCTGATGCTTTTTATGGAATATCGCAACCCTGTACGGCTGTAAAAATGCGGAACCATTGATCCTGGTCAAGCTTGTATGACAACGCATTTATCGCGGCGGAAATCCGCTCACGCTTTCCGCTTCCGACAATCGGCATGATGCAGGCCGGATGCGTGAACAGCCATGCGTACATGACCTCGTCCAATGAAGCAGCGCCGATTTCCCCTTGGACGGATTCAAGCGCTGTGCGGACACGCTGGTCTTTATCCGTGTTTCCAGTGAATACTTTGCCGCCTGCCAGAGGCGACCAAGCCATCGGCGGAATCCGTTTTTCCTGACAGAGGTTCAAAGTGCCGTCGAGCACATTTTCTAATTCATAAGCGGAAAGCTCAATCTGGTTGGTCACGAGCTTCTCGGGCAAATACGAATCAAGCATCCGATACTGGTGATCTTTAAAATTTGAAACGCCAAAGTACCTGACCTTGCCAGAGCATTTCAAGGCCTGAAACGCCTCTGCTACCCCCTCCGGATCCATGAGCGGGTCCGGTCTGTGAATCAACAGCACATCGATATAATCCGTCCTAAGGTTCATAAGCGATTGCTCAACGGATGCCAAAATATGCGATTTGCTTGTGTTATAATGATGCGATCTGTGAGCGGGCCGTTCAGGCGATTCAAGAACGATACCGCATTTTGTGACCAGCTCTATGTTTTCTCTTAATCCAGGCGAAAGGGCAAGGGCGTTTCCAAACAGCTTTTCGCACGTATAGCCTCCATAAATATCCGCATGATCAAAGGTCGTGATGCCGTGATCGATACACCATTCAATGAGGCTCAGAAGTTCAGCATCTGAATAGTTCCATTCATTCAGCCGCCAAAGCCCGTGTATGACTCTTGAAAATTGAAGATCCTCCGCCAATTGAATACGCTGCATGCAAAATCCCTCTTTTCTTTGTATAAACCGGGTTTTGCCCCTTACTAGTTCATTCGGCCTCAGATCCCCTTTTTCCTTTCGCTCCTTTTAAAAAGACATTTTAATTCGATTGAAATTGCTTTTTCGCTTTCTCAACGACATAGTGGCTGCCGCCGCGGTCCTGCACATTTTGGATCATCATGGCGACAAGCAGGTCTTTGTTTTTGTAATCGTAGCCGACAAACCAGCCATTTTCCGTGCCGTCTTTATCATCTTTTGATGTTTTCAGCTCGGCTGTTCCTGTTTTCCCGGCCACTGTGATTCCTTTCACGACAGGCTGATACGCTGATCCGCGCTCATCTTCCACAACGCCTTTCAGACCTTTTGTAATGTCTGCTGCTCCTTCCTTGGTGACCACTTGCTTGTGCCAAACATCAGCTGTTTGTGAATCTTTTTTGATCAGCGTCGGTTTGACAAGGTCTCCATTGTCAACAAATGGCGTGTAAGCAGTTGCCAAGTGAAGCGGAGACATTTGCATTTGCCCTTGTCCGTAGCCTGTATCCGCAAGCAAAATGTCTGAATCAAGCTTGTCATTTGCAATAGACGATTTCTGGATCGGGAATTCGTACGGAACGTCCTCTGAAAAACCGAATGTTTTTAAGCCTTTTGTGAAGGTGTCCGCTCCCATATCAAGCGCATTCTGGGCAAAATAAATATTGTCTGACGTAATAAGGGCGTTTTCCAAATCGACTTGTTGAAGTCTCTCAGACACACGTGTCACTGAATAGCCGCCCCAGCTCGAATCTTTTTGCCACTCCTTGCCTTTGATTGTTTTCTTCTCATCGGCTTTAAGGGTGCCGTTTTTGATTCCAATAGCAGCCGCAATCGGTTTAATGGTAGAACCTGGCGCGTATGTCTTATTGAATTTCGCTGAAAACGGATTGTTTTTATCTTTGTTTAGCTTTTTCCATTCCTTATCGCTCCAGCCGAAAATAAATCCGTTTGGATCGTAGGAAGGCGCGCTGACAAGGGCGAGTGTTTCGCCTGTCTTCGGCTGCAGCGCGACTGCCGCCCCGCTGTCATCCTTCAGTTCATCATACAGCTTCGTTTGCGTTTTGATATCAATTGTGAGGTGAAGATCCTCGCCGTCCTTTGCTTTCTTTTCAGCGATGACTTCCCCGGTTTGCGGCACGTAGATTTTCCAGCCAGTAGTGCCTCTTAGCTTGTCTTCATACACATTTTCAAGTCCGGCGATACCGATGTTAGACGTATCGCTGTACGTTCCTTCTTTCTTTTTCTTCAGTTCTTCCGCTGTAATGGCGCGGACATAGCCTGTTAAATGGGCTGTCTTTTCGCCATACGGATAGTAGCGGGAGCTGACATTCGTTCTTGTTACGCCTTGTAATGACGTCGCTTCAGAAACTAATTTCTCCTGGTCAGGCTTGACCTTTTTGAGCGGCACAAACGAATCGTCTTTTACCCAGCCTTGATCCAGCTTTTTCTTGATGTCGTCTTCAGTCAAATCAAGTTTTTTGGCGAGTTCTTTTATAACTTTCTCTTTTTTATCGCCAAGCTCTCCGGGAACAATTCCAATTTCCGGAACATCTGTATTGACAGCTAAACCTTTTCCATTTTTATCGTAAATTTGGCCTCGTTTCGGTTCAATGCTCATAATTTGCACGGTTTTGTCGTCAGCCAGCTGCTTGAAAATAAACGATGGGTCCCAATCTATATTCCATGACTCCTCGTCATCTGTTTTTTCTAATTTCAGCACAGCAGTATTCTTGAAGCTGACTTTGCCGGCATTTGTGTTCATGCTGACTTTATACGGGATATGTTTCATTGTCTTGTTGTCTTGATCGTCCTTATCTACTTCTCCCGCAGTGACTTTCAAATTTTTTACGCCGGCCTGCTCATAGATGGCTTTATACCTGTTGACGAAATCTTTTTTGGAGATTTCTTTTTTGACATCTTTAGTCAGACTTTGATACATGTCATCGAATTGCTGATCGTTCCACTGTTTCACGAATGCTTCCATGCGATCCTCTGGTGAATCTGTTTTGGAGCATCCGATTAACCCAATCAATCCGACGCATAGAAATACTAGTAGAATACACTTTTTTAACATGACTTTCCCCTGCCTTCCACTTGTTATTTTCTCTTAATTGAATTGGTGCGTGCAAGATTTTTTTGAAAATGAAGGAAAAGTTCACCGATTTTGCAGAAATCTCCTATCGTTTGCTGTAGACTATTTGAAAAGACAGAAAGAAGGGATAGCATGGTCAGAGAGGCAGCAATGCTTCACATTAAAGAAGGCCTTGAACAAGAGTTTGAGGATGCATTCCGGCAAGCGGCGCCGATTATTTCCGGCATGAAGGGCTATATCACTCACTCGTTATCAAAATGCATGGAGGAAACGCATAAATATCTGCTTCTTGTGGAGTGGGAAACACTTGAGAACCATACGGAAGGCTTTCGCGGTTCTTCAGAGTATCAAGAGTGGAAAGCCTTGCTTCATCGATTCTATACCCCGTTCCCGACGGTCGAGCATTTTCAGGATGTGTAATAGATTTATATAATATGAAGTGTAAAACCGATAAGGGAGACAGACCATACAAAAACGGCGGTATAAATATTAAAAGCGCCTGAGCCGTCATTTTCTTTTTTGCGTTCTTCAAGCCCCTGCATAAACATGACCGCGCCAAGAAAGACGAGCATGACCGATTGGATAACAGAGGTGTGTTCCGTATAGTTAAAAGCAATAAGCGCCAGTATAATAATGATAACCGCAAAAGACATTTTAAAAATCCGAAACAAAAGGACCATCCTTCCTTATATACGAAATATTGAACGTTATGGCTATATTTGCCTACGTCCTCCATTATTCTAGCGCACTTTGTTTGTCTGTAGAACAGAAGACAGAGAATTTTAAGTTTCTTTTAATATTTCGATCACACATAAAAAACGCGCCTGTCATGAGGCGCGTTTTTTATGAAACTGATAGTTCTTTATAGCCTAGCTTGTGAACGGCTTCAGCCATCGCTTGATAGCCTTTGCAGTTCGGATGGACACCGTCAAAGGACAGATATTCCCGCTCCTTGCCTTTGAAGATGCTATAGGCATCTGCGATTTTGACATGGGGTGCTGATGCAAGTGTTTCTAAATGTGAATTAAAGGATGTGATCCATTTGCCGGCGATTTCAATGCCGGGAAACGGATTGTATAAGTTGAACACTCGGATTGCGTACGGGGAAGGTTTTTCTCCTTTAATCTCGGCGATTTTGGCAATCATCTTTTCAAAATTCTCATGGCAATGGGCGGATACACGGCTGAAAATCGTTTCATCCTTAGAGGTTTGGTAGGCTAAGACCGAATCGATGAGATCGTTTCCGCACCCTGTGATCGTTATCATATCAGCATCTTGAATGCATTTTTGCACATAGGGATATGACAGGAGTCCCAAAATCTCTTCTGTATTCAGGCCTGATCTGGCAAATATGTTTATTGCCGTTCTTGTTTTCAAGTCAGCTTCCATCATGTCCCCAAAACGCTGGACGAAGCCGGGTGAAAACAGCCCGGAGCCTCTCCCTGTCGTCAAGGAATCGCCCAGAGCTGTATATCGAAGCACCATGTTCTTTCCTCCACTCTTGAACGTCGATACGTTAATGTACGCAGCAGAGAAAAGATTGGCTACTTATGTATATCCTATTTTTCTTGAAATCTGTAAAGCGGCGTCCTTCACCTTTTCTGTTAAATAGGGCAGCCTGTCTTCTGTAAATCTCGCTTCAAAGCCTGCAATGCTAATGCCGGCTGCCACTTGGCGCTTATGGTTAAAGATCGGGGCGCCGATCGCCGCCGTATAGTTTTCGAGCTCTGAATAGCTGACAGTATAGCCATTTTGCACAGAGGCATCAATCTCCTGAAGCAGTTTTTCGGGATCGGTAATCGTTCCGGAGCCAATCGAAATGAGCTCGGTTTGTTTGATGTATGCTTCGATTTCTTCACGGGGAAGAAAGGACAGAATGCTTCTGGCGCACGCTCCCGCGTATAGGGGAGAACGCCTGCCGATCGCTGTATACAGCCGCACAGTCTGTGTCCCTTCTATTTTCTCAACGTATATCGCTTCATTGCCGTCCCTCATGATCAACTGCACGGCCTCATCCACTTCCCGGCACAGCTCTTCCATCACCGGTTTCGCTATTTTTCTGATATCCAGCCTGTCAGCGACAAGCTGTCCGAATTCCAAAAACACCAATCCCAGCGAATAAGCGCCGGACGCATCCCGACTGAGGAACCCCATTTCCTCCAAGGAGCTGACCATCCGGTGAACAGAGGTCTTCGGCATTCCCGTCAGCGACACCAGTTCACTTAAGGTTAGGCTTGGTTTATGCAAAAACAAATTAAGCAGCGCCATAGATTTGACTACGGTTTTATTTTTATTCTGCATCATTCATCCCCTTTGCTATGTCAGCCATTCCATCTTCATTCTCGTTTTCAGTTCTTTTATATGCTGTTCCCGTTCTACCGCAAGCGCTTCTGCCTCCTGAAGGGACACAGGCTCAAACTGAACGTGCTCGCCCGGCATGATTTGGGAAACAATCGGAAGATCAGCGGATATGATGTGCGCGATCCTCGGATAGCCGCCAGTCGTCTGCCGGTCTGCAAGCAGGATAATCGGGTTGCCGTCAGGCGGCACCTGAACTGTTCCGAATGAAACCGCTTCCGACACCATCTCAAGCGGGGCCTTCAGTTCGAGCGGTTCTCCTTTGAGCCTGTAGCCCATACGGTCGGACTGCGGCGTGACACGAAATGCTTCTTCATAAAAACGCGTTTTTGATTCTTCTGTGAAAAAGGCAAATTGCTTTCCTTCCAGCACCCGAATGACGGGATTCTTCTTCAATGGCAGAAATCTGCCGCGGCTGACTGACCACTTCGGTGCTGCAAATCCCTGTTTTCCAAGCTGCGAACTTAAGCGGGTAAGGATGGTTTGCGAAAGAGCTGACATCTCTCCAATGTTCAGTTCATCTTCTTTTTGAAGCGCTCTGCCATGAAGTCCGCCAATGCTTCCTCTGACGTATGTGCTTTTACTTTCCATGACGGCAGGCACCTCAATGCCGCCAGCTGCCGCCAAATAAGCACGGCTGCCGAGTTTGCAGGGGCCAAAGCTGACCGTGCTGTTTTCCTTGATGAGCACAGGCTTCCATAAAGGCGCTTCCTCGTCATTAATACGCAGCGTGAAGTCCGCCCCTGTCACAGCAATCAGTGTCTGTTTTGAAAAATGAAACGACGGACCGGGCCCCATCATCGTTATTTCGAGACCTGCTTCATTTTCGCCGTTTCCTATCAACAGATTGGCAATGCGCAGTGAAACCGTGTCCATAGCGCCGCTGGCCAGAACGCCGTATTTTTGGTAACCCGTTCTGCCTATATCCTGAACCGTTGTGAGCAGTCCGGGCTTTAATACTTTCATGCTCAAATGGACTCCTCCTTATAGGCGTGATAGTCTTTTTCTGAGATGCGAACGAATTTCACAGTATCTCCCGCCCGCAGCAATGTCGGCGGGTTTTCCTGCGGCCGGAAAAGAGCCAGCGGCGTTTTGCCGATCAGCTGCCAGCCGCCCGGCGTTGAAATCGGATAAACGCCTGTCTGCAATCCCGCAATACCGACCGAACCTGCGGGAATCGACGGTCTTGGCGATGATTTTCTCGGAGCTGCAATGCGTTTTGACATCCCGCCTAGAAAAGGAAAACCGGGCGCGAAGCCAAGCATATACACCACATATTCACCGTTTGTATGAATGTCGATTACTTCCTCCGGTGACAGTTGATTGATCTTCGCCACCTCTTCTAAATCCGGACCGAATTCACCGCCATAGCAAACGGGAATTTCTACAATACGGCGGTTGACCTCATAGTCTTCGGCTATTTCTACCAGCCGCTCTTCGACATCGCGCTTGACCTTCTCAAAAGGTGAGCTTATGCCTTGAGGCAAATGCTTGTACACTTCATACATATCATAAAATACGGTTAGACTTGTAAAAGCCGGGATACATTCAATGAATCCCGGAAATGGCTGTTCTTCTATATAAGCGGCCGCGGCATGGACAATGCCGTTGACCTGTTCATTGATTTCTTCTCCGAATCGGATCATCATTGCAGAATCACCGAGCTGTTCGATTTGATATCGTACAGTCATCTTTCTCACCTCTTTTATTTCTCGTTCATCAGGATGACGAGAGGTTACAGCACCGCAAGCGACTCGTCTCGAATATCTGTGATGAGCATATGCCCCGGCGCATGTGTGATGACCATTTCAGGCTTTACATTCATAGCCACGGCTTGCGGGGTCACCCCGCATGCCCAAAAAACAGGAACCTCGCCGTCACGAATGGGAACGGCATCTCCGAAATCCGGTTTCCCGAGATCGCGAATCCCGATTGCTCCCGGATTGCCGATATGGATCGGCCCTCCGTGCACAGCCGGAAAACGCGAGGTCACTTGTGCAGCACGTACAGCCAGCCGTTCAGGAACCGGCCTCATGCTGACAACCATCTGTCCGTGAAACGCCCCCGCCGGAACACAATCGATATTCGTTTTATACATCGAGACGTTTGTCCCCTCATCAATATGCCGGACAGCTATCCCATTATTGATCAGTGCCTGTTCAAAGGAGAAACTGCATCCGATCAGAAAGCCGACAAAATCGTCCTCCCAGTATGGCGTAATATCAGATACTTCTTCCGTTAGGATACCGTGCCTGTAAATACGGTATTTCGGAAAGTCCGTTCTGATATCAGCATCAGGCGCAGCCAGAGACGGCACAGGCGAACCTGCTTCAGTCACATCCAGCACGGGGCAGGGCTTTTGATTTCGCTGGCAAAACAGCAGAAAATCAAAAGCAGAGTCCTTTTTCAAAACCACAAGATTCGCTTGGGCGTAGCCGCCGGACATGCCTGCGGTCGGCCCGTTTATTGTCCCCTCTCGTATCAGGGCGCGTACATCCTTTGGCGCCATTTTGTTTAATTGCTCCACTTATATCAGCTCCACAATTGAGGAAGTTGTGTACATAACGTGTAGATTCCCATAACTGCCATTACAATCACTACAAGCGCGCCTGTGCTTGTCAGCCAAAGCGGATGCTTATAATCACCGACAATGTTTTTCTTGTAGGCGGCAACAAGCAGCGTTCCGAGCGCAATCGGCAGAATTAAGCCGTTCAGTGAACCGACAAGGACGAGGATCTTCGCAGGCTGGCCGATTGTGACAAAAGCTAACGTAGAAACCACAATAAATCCGATAATAATACCGCGTGAATTCTTTTCAATTTTTGGAGAAAAGGTCTTGAAAAATGAAACAGATGTATAGGCTGCTCCAATAACAGACGTAATCGCCGCAGACCACATGATCAATCCGAAAATTTTATAACCGACATTTCCAGCAGCCAGCTTGAAGACAGAAGCCGCCGGGTTGCTTTCATCGATGTGCAGGCCTTTCGATACAACGCCTAGAACCGCAAGAAAAAGAGCGATACGCATGACAGATGTAATTAAAATGCCGACAACCGAGCTCTTTGTCACCTGCGGAATGGATTCCTTTCCTTTAATTCCGGCATCAAGCAAACGGTGTCCTCCGGCAAATGTGATATAACCACCGACGGTTCCGCCCACTAGGGTGACAATAGCAAATATGCTGATGTGTTCCGGGACGAATGTATTTGCGACTGCCTGTCCGACCGGAGGAGCTGTCGTCGCCGCAACGTAGACCGTTAAAATAATCATCACGAACCCCGCGATTTGCGTAAAACGGTCCATCGCTTTTCCTGCTTCCTTGATGACAAAAATCAAAATGGCGATAACGGCACTGATTAAAGCGCCTGTTTCAGGTGTAATACCGAACAGCACCTGAAGTCCCAACCCGGCCCCTCCGATATTCCCAATATTAAAAGCTAGTCCGCCAAGCACGACGAGAATGGCGATGAAATACCCCAGTCCGGGAAGCACCATATTCGCAATTTCCTGACCTCGTTTTCCAGAAACTGCGATGATGCGCCACACATTGGTTTGGGCGAAAATATCTAAAATAATAGAGATTAAGATGACAAAACCGAAGCTTGCTGCGAGTGTGTTTGTGAATGTTGCGGTTTGGGTGAGGAAACCCGGTCCGATTGCTGATGTCGCCATTAAAAAGGCGGCGCCCATCAGCAATGACCAGCTGCCCGCTTTTTTTCCTGCTGTCTTTTTCTGCTGCTCCATCTATTGTTCCTCCTTTATGTTGACTTCTGTTCTGAAATAGCTGTCACTTCAATTCCAGCCGCTTTGAGCTGTTTTCTGATTTTTTGCGCAAATGTTAGCGCATGGGCTCCATCTCCATGAATGCAGACTGTATCTGCTTTTAATGACACATCATGTCCTTGCTGAGATTTGACCGCCCCTTCTTTCACCATTTTGATGACCTGGGTGACGGCGGCATCATCACTTTCAATGAGTGCGTCCGGCTGGGAGCGCGGTGTCAGCGTGCCGTCCGATTGGTATGTTCTGTCGGCGAACACTTCATTTGCGGTCTGAAGTCCGATCCGTTCTCCCGCTTTTACAAGCTCGCTCTCAGCAAGACCGAAAAGAATCAGACCTGGATCAATCTTATAGACAGCTTTCGCGATAGCATCCGACAGTTTTTGATCGACTGCCGCCATATTGTATAAAGCGCCATGCGGCTTGACGTGCTGCATGTGAAGTCCCTCTGCTTTTAAAAAGCCAGAGAGCGCGCCAATTTGATAAACGACAAGATCATACGCTTCCTCAGGAGAAATCGCCATATTGCGGCGCCCAAAACCGAGTAAATCCGGCAAACCCGGATGCGCACCGATTTTTACGCCTTTTTCCGCTGCAAGCGCGACGGTTTTTCGCATAACACTAGGATCTCCTGCATGAAATCCGCATGCGATATTCGCTGATGTCACATACTCTAAAATATCTTGGTCAAGACCTATCTTGTAGGCTCCGAAGCTTTCTCCTAAATCACAGTTTAAATCAATCTGAAACACAGAATCCCTCCTGCCAAAGCAAGCGATATGCTTTATGTCATTTATTGTCCCGAAATCCGGAACGACTATTCCGAATTTTTGAACTTTATTTCATTATAAGTGAATCATATCAGTTTGTGAAATACTTTTGTCAGAAAACCTACCATGGTCCCAGAAGAAAACCTGCCAAACTAAAAAAGAGAGTCCATCTTAGGACTCTCTTTTTTTATAGTACCCAATGGCGAATCGCTTTAGCGACACCATCCTCAATATTTGTATCCGTGATATAATCAGCCGTTTCTTTTACGATGTCTTGCGCATTGCCCATTGCGACGCCAAGACCCGCTTCTTTGATCATCGCAATGTCATTAAGGCTGTCGCCCATCGCCATCACATTCTCCATTGTAAAGCCGAGTTTTTCCGTAACCTTGGCAAGGGCTGCAGCTTTGTTGATGCCAAGCGCGTTGACTTCAATGTTTGTCGGACTTGAATTTGTGATTTCGAGCTCTTTGTTTTTTCTCAGCTCCTCAAGCACTTCATTTCGGATATCGTCATCCTCAATGTCAAAGCCGAATTTGAGCCATTCATGATCCGTAATGTTTTCCGGAAACTCACCTCTCCATACTTTATTCACCGTAGAAGCCCAGAAATTAGTGTTGTGCTTATTCCGCAAATCCCACATCATTTGAATATGGTCCGTATGAAGCAGCTTCCGTTCCACCAAATTAAAATTCGAATCCCAAATTTCACTGCCGTTTGCCGTGATTAGAAAGGATGACAGCTTTAGCGATTCCGCCAGCTCCCGGCACGTCATCAGCGTCCGGCCCGTGCTGATCACCACATACACACCTTTATCCTCCGCTTCACGAATGGCTTTGCGGTTTTCATCCGAGATCAGCTGCTCGTCGTTCAGCAGTGTACCATCCATATCAATTGCGATCAGCTTGATATCTACATCTTCTCTTTGAACAGACATATATGTACCTCTCTTTATCTTTTTGTTGTGCTTCTCTCTATTCTAATACATTATACCCAGCGGGACAAAAAAGCGATTTCCTATGTTTGAGGAGAACGGATAAGAGGAAAACAAACGGTGAGGTGATCAAACATGACAGAAAAAAAACAGCAAAACAAACCAAATGAAAACCCCGAGCACAACGACTTAACCGATCCGATTCCTAATGAAGAGCTGAAGGAAAATATGAATGATGAAAAACACAAACGCCAGCAAAGAGAAAACTCTCAAAGCGAACGGGATTACGACACAAAATAGAACCCCTCACAAAATGTTGTGAAGGGTTTTTTTCATTTTTCAATATAGATGCCGATTTCAGCTTCAGCAACAGGCTGCTCTCCAACTGATGCCTTGGCATGTCCGAACACAAACCCGCGCCGATTGCGCGTGACTTCAAACGTAAGATCAAGCCGGTCACCAGGCACAGCTTCTCCCAGCTTTTCCGCTTTCTTCACCGAAGACAATAATCCCAAGCTGTTCTCATCTGTAATTCCTGTAAAAGCCGCGGTTTGCGCAAGCGCTTCAATCACAAGTGAAAACGGCATTTCTGTTTGCGTATCAGTAATAAACCAATCGTTCTCACTAATCAGCTTATAAGCTGCCGCATGTTTGCCGGGCTCGCTATCCGTCACGCCATCAATAAACAAAAATGGATAGCGATGAGGCAAAGATAATGAGTTCATTTTATATCTCCTTTTTTTGACCATTATATCTCAGCCTAAAGTGAAACGATAGGATATAATGGAAAAAACACAAAAGGAGGCCGTTATGTCCCCAAAACCGCTTGTCATTCTCGTACACGAAATATACGGTGTAAACAGCCATATGAAAAAGATGGGCCGGCTGATCAAAATGGCTGGATATGATGTGTTGACGCCCAACCTGCTCGGCGAGGATGAAGTCTACACACTGCAAGAAGAAAAAACGGCATACGAACAATTTACAAAACACGAACGGCTGAAAACGGGAGAAACCATCATCCAGAATTTGATCAGACAAAACGCCGGACGGCACATCTTTGTGATTGGATTCAGCGTGGGGGCTACTATCGCATGGAAATGCAGCAGTATGCCTGAGGTGAGCGGATCGGTTTGTTATTACGGTTCCCGGATACGCGACTCTCTTCATCACGTGCCAGCCTGCCCGGTCCTATTGTTTTTCCCTAATTATGAGCCGTCGTTTGACGTAGCGCTTCTTATCAAAAAACTGCGGGAAAAACAGCATACCCATCTTGAGATTTATCAATTCGATGCGCTTCACGGCTTCGCCAATCCTGATTCTGTTTATTTCAACAGGGCCCTTTTCTTCAAAACGCTCTCTATCATAAAAAACGGGGCGGAAAAACGGCTCCGCCCTGTTTCATCAGAAATTTTTTAATCGCTTACAGCGCTTTATTATCGTGTGTTTTGGTTCCGTACGTTCCATGTTCTTTGTTGCACTGAGTTTTATTTTGCCTGTCTCATCTCACCGAATGGATAAAAGACGAGAGATTCAGTACCGATGATATCGTCCTCAGAAGGCATGCCCATTCCGTTTCTGCTATCCAGTGAATTGAGACGGTTATCTCCCATCACAAAATATTTACCGGTAGGAACCTCAACCTCGAAGTCACCCGTTAAGGTTACACCCGACTCTTTGACCTCCTGTTTATATTCCTTTAAGTATGGTTCTTCCACCTTTTTATCATTTATGTATAGCTGATCATTTTTCATTTTAATGCTGTCACCAGGCAAACCGATTAAACGTTTGACAAATGAGCGGCCGCTCTTTTTGTCATGAATGACTATGATGTCGCCTCTGTGAAACCCGCCAGTCCATTTGACTGCTTTATCAACCAGTATTCTTTCTGAGTCTTTAAGCGTTGGGGCCATTGATGATCCTTCAATAAGAAAAGGCTTGTAAAACACCAATCTGATCGTAAAAATGAGAGCTGCGATCATAATGATACTGAGTATAACGATCGTTGTGATTTTTCTTTTTTTCTTTAACGTGATTGTTTTTGCATTCAACTTCCTTCACCCGATGCTTTCCTAAGAATTCCAAATTATTATACAGCATTTGGATCTGCTTGGTTAGACTTTCGTGGAAATTTTCGTAAGGAAATGGACAGGCCCGGGCAGCCATCTGCCCCGGCCTGATTCATCAGAGCTTTCTTAAGCGCGAACAGATTTCATCAGTGACCTCAGCCGTTGTGCTTTGTCCCCCAATGTCGCGTGTTTTGATGCCGTCGGCAGTCACTTGCTCCATTACATCCAGAATTTTCGCCCCCAGCTCTTCCTCTCCGAAGTGGTCGAGCATCAGCTTCGCTGTCCAAATCTGGCCGATCGGATTGGCAAGGCCCTGTCCGGCAATGTCAGGAGCTGAGCCGTGAACCGGTTCAAACATGGACGGATATTTGCCGGATGGATTGATGTTCGCAGAAGGCGCAATGCCGATGCTTCCCATCAGGCTTGAGCTGATGTCGGTTAAAATATCACCGAACAAGTTGCTCGCCACAATGACATCAAACGTTTCCGGACGCGTCACAAAAAAAGCGGCCAGCGCATCAATATGCTGAGATGATGTTTCGATTCCGCTATAATCAGCGGCTGTCTGCTGAAAGACTTCATCCCAAAACGGCATCGCGTGATAAATGCCGTTAGACTTTGTGGCGCTTGTCACATGACTGCGCCGTTTTTTCGCCAATTCGAAGGCAAAGCGCATGACACGTTCTGTCGCTTTTCTCGTAAACACGGCATTCTGGATGGCGATTTCATCATCGCCTCTGTGAATGCGCCCGCCGACTTCACTGTATTCACCTTCACTGTTCTCGCGAATCACCACGAAGTCAAAATCATTTGGATGCAGAAGCGGCGACGTAATGCCTGCCATTTGTTTGGCGGGTCTCATATTAATGGAAAGCTCAAGCTCCCTCCGGATTTTCAGCAGCAGGCCCCATAACGATATATGATCGGGAACCAGCTTCGGATTTCCGACGGCTCCCAAAAAAACCGCTTCAAATTGAGTAAGCGTATGTATTCCATCTTCGGGCATCATTTTGCCGTGCTCCAAGTAATAATCACAGCTCCATGGAAAAGCCGTGAATGAGAATGACAAACCTCCGTGTACCTCAGCGGCTGTATGAAGCACTTTCTCAGCAGCCGCTACAACCTCTTTTCCTACTCCGTCTCCCGGTATTGCCGCAATCTCGAATTGTTTCATCGTCATTCTCCTTCCCTGTTATCGTAAGCGCTTTCTATTATACTAGATTGCGAGATAGTAAAAAAAGCCCGTGACATTGTGTCACGGGTGGTCGGTTATTGATTGAGTTTCTTTAAAACGATGGCGTGCAACGGTTCATGGGACTGAATGCCGCAAACCTCTTGAAGTACGCCGCTGTATCCTTTTTCTTCGATCAGCGCTTGCAGTTCAACCGCTTCAGGATCACCGGTGAAATCGAAACGAAGAGCTGCGGCAATTCCTTCCGCCAGCGCGTTCGGTTCTTTTATTTTCTTTGCCGGGCCTACAAGTCTATCATTTTCTCCCAGTTTTCTGAGAGGTGACCTCGCTACGCGGGTCACATCGTCCGAAATGAAAGGATTTTCAAAGCGACCGATGATTTTTTTGATATATTGTTCGTGTTCAGTTTGCTTAAAGCCATACGATTTGACGAGATAGTCACCAGTTTCAAGCAGCGCCGAATGAACGACACGGCGGATTTCCGGATGATCGATTGCTTCTTTGACCGTCTTGAGTCCGCGCTGATAGCCGACATACGCTGTCACCGCGTGTCCGGTATTGACCGTAAACAGCTTCCGTTCGATGTACGGCGTTAAATCATCAACAAACAGTGCGCCGTTTATGACTGGTGTTTTCCCTTTAAAGCCTGATTCATCAATGACCCATTCGAAAAATGGTTCAACCGATACTTTCAGCGGGTCTTCATGATGCTGAATCGGGACGATCCGGTCAACGGCAGAATTCGGAAAACCTACCGTTTCACTGATGGATTTCTGCTCTGCTTCCGTTAAATGGCTGTATATCTCTTTCTTTAAGAAGCTGCTTCCGCCAATCATATTTTCGCAGGCAATGATATTCAGTGTGTTTCCAGCGTTTCTCCGTCTTAATCCTTCTGCGATAGACGGAGCAATCAGCTTCAGCACGTTCGGGCCGACAGCTGTTGTGATGAGCGCCGCCTCATTCATCAGCCGGTACAGCTCCTCGGGCTGACTGCCGCTGTTAATCGCGCTGACCGGGCCAATGACCTCTGATGAACGTCCCTCTTCCGCCAGTTCCACTGTGTATTCTTTTTTTTCATTGAGGAGACTGACCATCGTGTCGTTCACATCCGCAAACACCACATCATAGCCGGAGTGGTGAAGCAGCGCGCCGATAAACCCTCTCCCGATATTTCCCGCACCGAAATGTAAGGCGATCATGTCAGTTCACCTCGTTGAAAATGGCGATCAAATCTTCTTCGCTTTTAGCGGAGATCAGGCGTTCAATGTTTTCTTCTTCTGAGCAGATAATGGCGATATTAGACAAAATGTCTAAATGCTCATTATTTTTACCCGCAATGCCGAATACCACTTTTGCCGTGTTGCCTTCTCCGTACTCAACGCCCTCTGGAATTTGTATGATTGAAATTCCAGAGTGAAGCACCTCGCTTTTCGCTTCTTCTGTGCCGTGTGGAATGGCAATGAAATTCCCCATAAACGTAGAAGACGTTTCTTCACGTTCAAACATTTTGCTAATGTAATCCTCTGTCACGTAGCCGTTGTCAATCAGCGTCTGGCCTGCCAATTTGATGGCCTCTTCTTTTGATGATACCGTTTGATTGAGTTTAATATTTTCCTTTGCGAGTACTTGCATGAGTATCACTCTCTTTCTATAAGATTACTTTTTCAGCTTTTCAATCAGCTCATCGTATTTCGGGCTGTTTAAGAAGTTATCCACTGATATGTGCGTCGCGTTCGGCAGCTTTGCTTTCGCGCGGTCTGTTAAATCTTTGTGGGTGATGACAATATCCGCATCGCTTGGCAGATTGTTAATGGCCGTGTTGGTCACACTGATGTCAAGCTCCGCTTTTTTCACTTTGTTTCTTAAGATGGATGCCCCCATGGCACTTGATCCCATTCCCGCATCACACGCAAAGATAATTTTGTTCACGCTTTCAGGAGACAGCTCAGACGCTTCTTCTGCTTTGGCTTGTTCCGCCTCTAAAGCAGCTGCTGCTTGGCTTTTCTTCCCCTTCATGGACTGCATTTTTTCTGTTGCGGCAGCCAGGTCTTCTTCACTAGCTTTTGAGGATTTCAGGATCACTGCTGAAACGATGAACGATACAGCTGCAGCGACCAATACACCCGCCAATACGCCGAAATAGCCTCCTCTTGGCGTCATTGCCATCAATGCGATAATGCTTCCCGGTGACGCTGCCGCGACAAGTCCGGCATTAAAGATCGTAAACGTTAAGAGTCCGCTTGCTCCGCCGGCAATGGCTGCAAGAATCAGGGCCGGTTTCATCAAAATGTACGGGAAGTAAATCTCGTGAATCCCTCCGAAGAAATGGATGATCGCCGCACCGGGAGCCGTTGATTTTGAAGATCCTTTGCCAAAGAACATGTACGCCAGCAAAATGCCGAGCCCCGGTCCAGGGTTTGCTTCTACTAAAAACAGAATTGATTTTCCTGTTTGGGATGCTTGCTCGATTCCGATCGGGCTTAAGATTCCATGGTTAATGGCGTTGTTGAGGAACAACACTTTCGCCGGTTCTACAAAAACACTGGCTACGGGCAGTAAATTAGCGTGTACAATGACTTCCACACCAGCCGCCAGCAGTTTATTTAGCGTCAGGACAACCGGGCCGATGGCGTAAAACGCGAGAATCGTTAAAGCCGCGCCGACAATCCCTGCCGTAAAGTTGTTGATCAGCATTTCAAAGCCTTGTTTGACTTTATCCTTGAATAATTTATCAGTCTGTTTAATGAGGTATCCGCCAAGCGGCCCCATAATCATTGCGCCTAAAAACATTGGAATATCCGATCCGACAATCACCCCAATTGCCGCTGTCGCTCCAACAACTCCGCCGCGGTGGTCGTAGATCATTTTTCCGCCTGTATACGCTATCAAAAGCGGCAATAAATACGTAATCATCGGGCTGACCAGCGTGTTCAGCTGTTCATTCGGAAACCATCCTGCCGGAATAAACAGCGCGGTAATGATACCCCACGCGATAAACGCGCCGATATTCGGCATGATCATTCCGCTCAAATAACTCCCAAAGCGTTGCACTTTCACTTTCATGCCGCCTTGCTGCTGTTCTTGCTGCTGCATATATAAACCCTCCCTGTTTTGTTTGTCGCTGTAAGATAAAAAAATATGTTCAGAGAATGATGCTTCCCTTTGACTCTATGTTAAAACGCTTACAGTCCCTATACAATTGAAAGTAAAGAGGACTTTGGCACATGACTGTGACAATTTTTTAAAAATAAAAAGGCTCCTGATTTCAGGAGCCTTTTCTCTTTCCTCTATAAATAATGTTGCCGTTTTGAATCACGTACTTTGCGATCATTCGCTCACTCACAATAAAAACGGGATAGGCGCACACAAGCGCAAAAACAGCCATTGGCACGTGCTGTACAGCCGGCAGCATTGAACCTGCCGCATTGCGGAGGAGCAGCAAAAGATAAATGAGCAGCACGATGGCCGCTAATGATACCAGCATAATCGGAGCTGATACTTTATATTCATAAAGCCGTTCCCGGCAGTGGCCGCAGCGAAATTGACAAGGCACATTTGATGATCTGACCATATCGCCTGTCAAAGGTTTGCCGCAGTTCGGGCATGGTGTTTCTTTCATAGGGTATTCCTCACTTTCTATTCCATATGTCTATTATACCAGAGTCCCTTCTGTTTCGTTTTGTTGCTGTTCAACACATTTTCACATTTTTTATCATCCACTTACTTGTCTCCGTCTCTAAAATCCTCTACGCTTAAATAGATCTTAATGAAGAGGGTGTATGAATGCTTCCGATTAATAGACAGCAACACATACTGAAGTGGCTGAAAGAAGAAGGCTCGCTTAGAATTTCTGACATCAGCGCAAGGTTCGGCGTTTCGGAAATGACGGTATACAGAGATGTCAATCAGCTGGTTCAGTCAAATCAGGTCATAAAAACCGCCGGCGGTATCACGCTCCCCGTCCGAACACCTCAAACAGATCATATGTGCAGCTATTGCTTGAAGCCCGTCAATCAAGCTCATTCGGTTCAGCTGATTACGGTAAACCAAGACATTGAACAGCTATGCTGCGCACATTGCGCGTTTTTGCGTTACGCGGATAAAACGGAAGAGGTTTCACACTTGATTTGCAGAGATTTTCTGTTACAGACAACCGTCAGTGCCGGTTCGGCTTATTTCGTCGTAAATGCTGAATTAAACCTGCACTGCTGCCAGCCGCAGGCCATTCCGTTTGCGACACTTGACCATGCCGAACGATTTCAAAAAGGATTCGGCGGAGCCGTCCGCACTTTCGACCAAGCACTGGAAGACATGCTTCAAGACCGAAAGAAACGCTGCACCTGCACCAAGAAATAACACAACACATACAGCGGAAGGTGGTGTCTGAGTGATGAAGCGAAACAGATGGTGGATCATCCTTCTGCTTTTTCTTTTTTTCCTGCCGAAAACAAGCTTTGCTCACGCCTATATTGTTAAATCTTCACCTGGGGAAAACAGCGAATTAAAAAGCGCCCCTGCACAGGTGGAAATCGAATTTAATGAACCGGTTGAAGAAGGGTTTCATTACATTAAAGTCTATAATTCAAACGGCGACCGTGTGGATACGGACAAGACTGAAATCAAAAAAGATAATCATCACATCATGACAGTGAAGCTGAAGAAGAATCTGCCTAAAGATGTGTACAGAGCGGAATGGAATGCCGTATCCGCGGACGGGCATCCGGTTTCCGGCGTCATCCCGTTCAGTATCGGGAAAGCGGATGGCGGATTCAGCAGCCAAAAAGCAGCCGATTCAGCGCTGAATCCGGGAACAGCAGCAGATCGCGCGATTCTGTATACAGCCCTATCTCTGTTTATCGGAACGGTTTTCTTCCATCTTTTCTGGTATAAAGGGAAATCAGAACAGCTCGTCAAACGGACGAGACGTATCCTGACCGGCTCGATCGCAGCACTGGGGCTGGCGCTTTTGCTTCAGCTTCCGATTCAGACAAAAGCGAACGCAGGCGGCGGCTGGGGGAGCGCATTCCAGCCGGGCTACATCAGAGAAACACTGTTTGAGACAGCAGGCGGCTCCATTTGGATCATACAGGCCGCGCTGTTCGTACTGCTCGCACAGTCTGTCATCCCTGCGATACGGAAAAACCGCTTTTCATCCTTTGGCTATTGGACAGCGCCGCTCATTTTCTTTTTCGGTCTCCTGCTTGCCAAGGCGTTTACAGGGCATGCTGCTGTCGTTGAAGAAAAAACGGTCGGCATTTTGATGGATTTTCTTCATTTAACTTCCGCTTCCATCTGGGTTGGCGGAATAGCGGCACTCGTTTTGCTGCTCTCAAAAGAATGGAGGCAGCCTGACAAAACGCTCGCGTGGGAGACGGTCAGACGGTTCTCCCCATGGGCGCTCACTGCAGTCGGCGTCATTTTGTTTTCAGGCTTGCTCAATGGATTTTTCATCATTCGTTCAATGGATTCACTGTTCCATACAGCGTACGGCCAAGCTCTTTTAGTGAAAAGCGGGCTGTTTGTTTTCATGCTGGTCTTAGGTGCGATTCATTTTCTGCTTACCAGAAAGCAGCGCCGCACAGGAATCAGCCGAACATTGAAAGCGGAGTGGGCAATCGGCATCGCTGTATTGATCACAGCTGCCGTGTTTACAAGCCTGCCAAGCCCGCCTGAGCCAGCGCCGGAACCGTTCTACCAAACCAAAGCGATTGAGAACGGACAAAGCGTTTCTCTCAGCATCAGCCCAAACCAGCCCGGAAAAAATGTTTTTGAGCTGCGTGTCACCGACCATAACGGAGATCCCGTGAAAAACATCCAGCAAATCACGTTAACCGTTTATAAAACAGGCCTGTCAGGCAGCGAAAACAAAAGCACCTTTACATTAAAAGAAAAAACAAAAGGCGTCTACCAAGATCAAAACCTGTCGATTAATGAAAAAGGAAACTGGAAGATCAAAGTCCACGGCCTGACCGGCGACTTTAACGAAATCAATATCATGTTTACAAAGACCAATTAAGGAGTGTTTACGTTGTTGAAAAAAATCGCATTGACACTATGTCCGGCTATTGTCGGCTCCCTCTTATTCTTTACGGCCCCTGCCAGCGCGCATGTTTCTGTAAAACCGGCTGAGTCTGCTGCAGGCTCTTGGGAAACGTATACAATGAAGGTTCCTTCTGAGAAAAATCTGCCGACAACGAAGGTTGTCCTCAAAATGCCGAAGGATGTTGAATTCCAGCAATATGAGCCAATTCCGGGCTGGAAGGTTTCCACTCAAAAACATGATGACAAATCAGTGTCCGTGACATGGGAGGCGACTGACGGAGGCATTCAGGAAGGACAGTTCCAGCAGTTTACCTTTGTTGCCAAAAACCCTGACAAAGCGGAGGAAGCTGCTTGGGACGCATACCAATATTACAAAGACGGCAGTATTGTTGAGTGGACAGGTGACGAGGATGCCGATACACCTCATTCCATTACAAACATCACGTCTGCAAAGCAAGTGACAGATGAGCACGGCGCCACGAAAACAGAAGACGATTCCGAAAACTCAGGTTCTTCAGCTCTAGACATTACAGCGATTGTGCTGTCTGCGGCTGCCATTATTTTATCTGTAGCAGCACTTGTTAAGAAAAAGCGTGCGTAATAAAAAAGCGATCCAGATGTGATGTCTGGGTCGCTTTTTTTGTTTAACCGCGTCCTGCCTGGAATGAAGGATATTGTGTCATACCGCCGTCCGCAAATAACGTGATGCCTGTGACGTAGCTGGCTTCCTTCGAAGCAAGCCAGGCTGCTACTGCAGCGATCTCCTCCGGTTCGCCGATATAGCCCATTGGAATCATGCTTTCTACATCAGCTTTCTGTTTAGGGTCAGCGAATTTTTCAGCATTGATTGGCGTGTTGATCGCACCTGGCCCAATATTATTGACGCGAATGCCCTTCGGCGCGTATTCCAACGCTAATGTTTCTGTCATCAGCTTTATCCCGCCTTTACTTGCCGCATAGTGGACAAATAACGGCCAAGGAATCACTTCGTGCACACTGGACATGTTAATGACATTTCCCTTGATATCGTTTTCTACGAAATATTTAATCGCTTCACGGCTTCCTAAAAAGGCACCCGTTAAGTTTGTGCCGATGACTTTATCCCAATCCTTAAGCGGCATTTCGTGAGATGGCACAGGATTTTCAAGACCAGCATTATTAATCATAATATCAAGTGTGCCGAACTCTTTAATTGCCGTTTGCACGATATTTTTTACATCTTCCTCTTTCGTGACATCTCCTTGGACGACAACAGCTTCACCGCCCGCCTTGATGACCTCTTCTTTTACCTCGTTCGGATCTTGTTTATTACTATAATAGTTGATAACCACTTTTGCCTGCTCCTTGCCGAAGCGAATGGCCATTGCCTTTCCGAGCCCTGAAGCAGCTCCTGTAATAGCGACGACTTTTCCTTTTAAATCCGGATACATATACATCTTCCTCCATTTGTTATGAATTTGTTTTGGCGATTCCCAAGAATACAGCGGCGGCAATAATCAGGATAATTCCGATCGCAATTGCTATAAGCTGGCGTTTCGTTTTCTTTTCACGCAGGATGAAAATACCGCCGAGCGTAGAAATGACAATTCCCATTTGTGAAAGGGAAAAGCTCGTTGCAACGCCGACTCGCGGCTGAGAAATAAACAAAAACATATTTCCGCCTGCCCAGATTAAGCCTGGGAGAATATTTCTGATCGCATACTTGTTAAAGGGTTTGTGTCTATAGGTTAAAACTAACCCCCCGACCACCATGCCAATTGCCTGTGGCAGCAGCGCGGACCAGCCGGACACATTGAATAATCTAGCCACGACTACATAAACCAAATAACCAAGAGTCGAAACAAGGAGAATCAAAATGCCCTTTTTCAAATTGCTTGGCTCGCCCTCTTTTTTATCATTCTTATCTTCCAAGGACGTGAGAATGATTCCCACAATGATAAAGATCAAAGCGAGAACGCCAAGCGTAATCGCAATCGGTGTTGACCATTCGCGGAACACGATCACACCGAACAATGAGGTGGAAACGAGCTGCATTCCTGTGGAAATCGGCATTGTTTTCGACACGCCCATCAATTGAATGCTTTTCAGCTGGTTGGCCTGTCCAAGTGACCAAAATAAGCCGGATACGATTCCAACAATAAAAATGCGAAGTGACAGAACGGGCTGAACAAATAAGTAAATAACGATAGAAACAATGAGTGCCCCGATCGTCGTTCCCAGTGTCTGGCTGTACGGCCCGCCGCCTAATTTCACATTGAAGAGAACAATGCTCCCCCAAAACAAAGCCGGGAGAAGAGCCAATAATAAATCCATTGTTGGGGAACCTTCTTTCAAAATGTATTTGCTGTTATTTTGGCTGGAATTGTTGTGATTATTCGCCGGAACACAAAAAGAGCTGCCGGAAAATCCGGCAGCTCTCAGGAGCGTGCATTTTTTTATAAACCGATGGACAAATATTTTGTTTCAAGGTACGGCTCGATACCTTCTGAACCGCCTTCACGGCCAATGCCGCTTTCTTTCATTCCGCCGAATGGCGCTTGAACCGCTGACGGTCCGCCGTCATTCCAGCCGATAATGCCATACTCTAGATTCTCGGAAATATAGATGCCGCGGCGGTAGTTTTCTGTGAAGAAGTAAGCAGCCAAGCCATACGGTGTATCGTTGGCAAGCTGAATCGCTTCATCAATATCAGAAAACGTGACGATCGGGGCGACCGGACCGAATGTTTCCTCATGCATGATGTTCATGGACGTATCGACATCGGTGAGCACTGTCGGATTCACAAAGTAGCACCCTTTGTCATCGTTTCGGTCATATGTGCCCCCAGCAATAACCTTCGCGCCTTTTTCAACCGCATCATCAATTTGGCTGACGATTTTTTCGAAGCCTCGTTTGTTGATAATCGGGCCGACATTGACGCCTTCCTCAAGTCCATTTCCGACTTTCAGCTTAGACACTTGCTCGCTCAGTTTCGCAGCAAATTCATCTTTAATGGATTCATGAACGATCAGGCGGTTGGCACATACGCAGGTTTGGCCGGCGTTTCGGTATTTGGACG
Organism: Bacillus sp. FSL K6-6540; assembly: GCF_038007545.1. NCBI lineage: Bacteria > Bacillati > Bacillota > Bacilli > Caryophanales > Bacillaceae > Bacillus > Bacillus sp. FSL K6-6540. Next base: position 1,299,450 of record NZ_JBBOXH010000002.1, on the reverse strand, counting down.
CCATCGCCTGTTCAACAGCAAGGTCAATGTCCGCATCTTCATCTACGATCAGCGGGGCGTGTCCGCCGAGCTCCATTGAGACGTGCTTCACGGTGTCCGCGCTGTTTTTCATAAGGATTTTCCCTACAGGTGTTGAGCCTGTGAACGTGATTTTGCGGATTTTCGGACTGCTTGTGAACACATTTCCGATTTCTTCTCCATCGCCGATTACAACCTGAAGAACATCCTTCGGAATGCCCGCTTCATATGCGAGGCGCGCTAGTTCATAAGCAGACAGCGGTGTGTCCGGCGCCGGCTTGATGATAAATGTACAGCCAGCGGCAAGAGCAGGCGCTGCTTTGCGTGTAATCATCGCATTCGGGAAATTCCAGGGCGTGATAGCAGCAACGGGGCCGACCGGCTGGCGTGTGACAACAATTCGTTTACCCGTTGTCGGGGCCGGGACCGTTCTTCCGTACACACGCTTCGCTTCCTCTGCGAACCATTCGATATAGCCTGCGCCGTAAAGCACTTCGCCAACTGCTTCCTTGTATGGTTTTCCGTTTTCCTTTGTAATTAAATCTGCAAGTTCTTCTTTATGTTCAACAATCAGCTCATACCATTTTTTCAAAAGAGACGCTCTTTCGTTCGCTGATGTTTTAGACCACGTTTTAAACGCTTGATGTGAACGTTCAATGGCTTCTTCTACTTCTTTGGCTGATTGCTGAGGAATCGTTTTGATCTCCTCGCCCGTAGCCGGGTTGTAGACCGTTAATTGATCTGGCATATTGAACATTCCTTTCTTTTCATGATTACTTAAAATGATAGCAGACCCAGCCGTTTTCTTTCCAATGATTAAGCTCGCAGGCCCGCCTCCAAGATGCTGAGCCCTTCATTTAATAGGCTGTCTGAGATGACGAGCGGTGTCAAAAAGCGGATGATATTACCGTTAATTCCCGCTGTCAGCAAAAGTAATCCGTTTTGATTCGCATAGGCCGCGATCGCTGCTGCTTTTGCCTTATCAGGCTCACGCGTGTCAGGATCCTTGACGATTTCGATTGCGGCCATCGCCCCGAGTCTGCGGATGTCACCGATGAACGGGAATTCTTGTTTCCACTCATACGCCTTGTCTTCAATGATTTTGCCAATTTCTTCAGATCGCTCATTCAGTCCTTCTTCTTCGATAATATCCAAGACTGCCAAAGCCGCCGCGCAGCCGAGCGGGCTGCCTGCATACGTGCCGCCCAGCTCCCCTGGCGCTGCCGCATCAAGCATTTCCGCACGCCCAATCACACCGCTTAATGGCAGGCCTGCCGCAAGCGATTTAGAAACCGTGATCAGATCGGGCACTACATCAAAGTGCTCAATTGCGAAATAAGTGCCAGTTCTGGCAAAGCCGGTTTGGATTTCATCAGCAACAAAAACAATGCCGTGTTCTTTGCAGAATGAAGCGACGTGCTGTACGAACCGTTTCGAAGGAATAATAAACCCGCCTTCTCCCTGCACTGGCTCCATCACGACACACGCCACCGTTTCAGGCGCCACTGAAGCGATAAAGAAATCATTGAACGCTTGGATCATCATGTCGTCATAGCTTTCATCATTCATGCCGGCCGGCTTCTGATAATAATAAGGGAACGGCGCTTGATAAACCTCTGGCGCAAAAGGCCCGAAACCGAATTTATAAGGTTTTACCTTGCTTGTCATGCTCATCGTCATATTCGTGCGTCCATGAAACCCGCGCGTAAATGAGACAACGCCTTGACGCTTTGTATACTTTCTGGCGATTTTCACAGCGTTTTCGACCGCTTCCGCCCCTGAGTTAAGAAAAATCGCTTTTTTCTCATGGCTGCCCGGCGCGATGCCGCACAGTTTTTCTGCTAATTCGATATAAGTCGGGTACATCATGACATTAAAACCAGGATGAATCAGCTCCTCCGCCTGCCGCTTCACAGCCTCAACCACTTTCGGATGCGAGTGTCCGACATTTAACGTGCCGATGGCGCCTGCAAAATCAATAAATCTCCGTCCATCCAGATCGTACAGCTCGGCCCCTTCTCCTTTGACCGCCAGACTGCGGTTGCCGTTGCTCACACCTTTTGACACAAATTGATCCCGTTTTTGCTGCCATTGTGCAGTTGTGATGCTTACTGTTGTTTGACTCATGTGAATATCCCCCTGTCGGTATTTTCTTATCATTCTGACTTCTCTTTGGTATGATGAAAAGTACCAATTATAACTTTTTGATGGTATCAGAAGGAGAAACTACAAAATGGATATCACAATTACACTCGATCGTTCAGAGCAAGCCGATTATATCTATCAGCAAATTTATCAAAAGCTGAAAAAAGAAATCCTCAGCCGCAATCTGCTGCCTCACTCGAAGGTTCCCTCCAAGCGGGAGCTGGCTGAAAATCTCAAGGTCAGCGTAAATTCAGTGAATTCAGCCTATCAGCAGCTGCTGGCTGAAGGGTATTTGTACGCCATTGAACGAAAGGGTTTCTTCGTGGAGGAACTAGACATGTTTTCCGCCGAGGAGCACCCTCCATTTGCACTGCCGGATGATCTAAAAGAGATTCACATCGACCAGAGCGATTGGATATCGTTTTCACACATGAGTTCCGATACAGACCATTTTCCGATCAAAAGCTGGTTCCGCTGCGAGCAAAAAGCGGCCTCCCGCTCATACCGCACGCTCGGCGATATGTCACATCCGCAAGGGATATATGAAGTGAGAGCGGCCATTACCAGGCTCATTTCCCTGACGAGGGGTGTAAAATGCAGGCCAGAACAAATGATCATAGGGGCAGGCACACAGGTGCTCATGCAGCTGTTGACTGAGCTTTTACCCAAGGAAGCCGTGTATGCGATGGAGGAGCCTGGCTACAGGCGCATGTATCAGCTTTTGAAGAATGCCGGAAAACAAGTCAAGACGATCATGCTGGATGAAAAGGGCATGTCGATTGCTGAAATCACCAGACAGCAGCCAGATGTGCTGGTGACCACCCCGTCGCATCAGTTTCCGTCCGGAACGATTATGCCTGTATCCAGAAGAATTCAGCTGCTGAACTGGGCAGCCGAGGAGCCGCGCCGATATATCATTGAGGACGATTATGATAGTGAATTCACATATGATGTAGACAGTATTCCGGCGCTGCAAAGCCTCGACCGTTTTCAAAATGTTATCTATATGGGAACCTTTTCAAAGTCCCTTCTCCCCGGCTTGCGGATCAGCTATATGGTGTTGCCGCCTGAGCTGTTGAGGATATACAAACAGCGGGGCTACGATCTGCAGACTTGCTCATCACTTACACAGCTCACCCTGCAGGAATTTATTGAGTCTGGTGAATATCAGAAGCATATAAAAAAAATGAAGCAGCATTATAAAGAAAAGAGAGAACGCCTGATCACCGCTTTAGAAGCAGAGTTCAGCGGAGAGGTTACCGTAAAAGGAGCAAATGCGGGGCTGCATTTTGTTACCGAATTTGATACCAGGAGCACCGAACAAGACATCCTGTCACATGCTGCCGGGCTGCAGCTTGAAATATTCGGAATGAGCCGATTTAACTTGAAGGAAAACAAGCGGCAAACGGGCAGGCCCGCTCTCATTATCGGCTTTGCACGGCTGAAGGAAGAAGATATTCAGGAGGGTGTGCAGCGGCTTTTCAAAGCGGTTTACGGACATAAAAAAATCCCCGTTACAGGGGATTGATTCACCAGCGGTCCTGGTCTACATTCAGCACGGCTTCAAGCAGTCCCGGAAATGCCTTTTCAAGGTCTTCAGCGCGAAGCGAATAATACCGGCGCTTTCCTTCTATCCGAACTTGAGCGATGCCTGATTCTCTCAAAACTTTAAAATGATGCGACAAAGTCGATTTGGCAACCTGCACATCTGCACAGGTGCTGCACGTTTTTTCTTTTGCTTCAGCTAATTGCTTGACGAGCTCTAAACGAAGCGGATCACTAAGTGCATGAAGAACCTTTGTCAGCTGCAATGTTTCTGTTTCTGGATGGTTTGGAATGTTCATGACACAAATGTATCATACAACAATTAGAATGACAATTTTACTATATAAGGGTTTTTCCTTTACCTCATTTAGAATACATGTTACATTTAGTTCGATGAAATTCGAACAATAAATTTAAGATAACGACGGAGGAGATTTACATGATCGTATTACAAGCTTACATGAAAGTAAAACCAGAAAAACGCGAGGAATTTTTGAGCGAGGCTCAATCGCTTGTTCAGCATTCAAGAGCTGAGGAAGGCAACGCGCAGTACGACCTATTCGAAAAAGTAGGCGAAGAAAATACATTTGTCATGCTTGAACAATGGAAAGATGAAGCGGCAATGAAATTCCATAACGAAACTGCGCATTTCCAAGGGTTTGTCGCAAAAGGAAAAGAACTGCTGAGCGCTCCTCTTGATGTTGTCCGCACAGAGCTTAGCAAGTAAAGAAAGGGTGTCTCATATGAATGAAGTGATTAAATCTTTAACAGACCACCGCTCGATTCGCAGCTACACAGATGAGCCTGTAGCTCAGGAGCAATTGGACCAAATCATTGAAGCGGTGCAATCAGCCCCTTCTTCTATCAACGGACAGCAAGTGACTGTGATCACAGTCCAGGATAAAGAGCGCAAAAAGAAAATCTCCGAGCTGGCAGGCGGCCAGCCATGGATCGATCAAGCTCCTGTTTTCCTGCTGTTCTGTGCAGATTTCAACCGGGCCAAAATTGCGCTTGAAGATCTGCATGATTTCAAAATGGAAATCACAAATGGATTGGAATCTGTTCTTGTCGGCGCAGTAGACGCTGGTATTGCCCTCGGCACAGCAACAGCAGCGGCTGAGTCACTCGGACTTGGCACAGTTCCGATCGGTGCAGTTCGCGGAAACCCTCAAGAGCTGATCGAACTGCTTGAGCTTCCAAAATACGTATTCCCTTTATCCGGCCTTGTCATTGGGCATCCTGCCGACCGTTCAGCGAAAAAACCGCGCTTGCCGCAGGAAGCTGTCAATCATCAGGAAACTTATTTGAATCAGGATGAGCTGACGTCTCACATTCAGGCATACGACGAACAGATGTCTGAATACATGAATAAACGGACAAACGGAAAAGAAACAAGAAACTGGTCACAGAGCATCGCTTCCTACTATGAGCGCCTGTACTATCCGCACATCCGTGAAATGCTTGAAAAACAAGGATTTAAAGTTGAAAAATAAGCTCTTATTCGGCCTGTCGGATTTTCCGGCAGGCCTTTCATTTACCCGGTTAAAATCCATTGACTTCTATTTTGTTTATCTGGTAAAATTTTTTCATTGTTACTCATTGGTTTTCTGTGAACCAATGGGTTTTCTAATGTTCAAGAAAGAAGGAAGCCATGAGATGCTTGATAAAAAAACAGATATCTTGTTAGCCGCGCGAAAGCTTTTTTCGGAAAAGGATTTTACGTCGGTTTCCATGCAGGCGATCGCAGAAGAATGTAAGATGTCAAAAGCTTCGATATATAAGCTGTTCCAATCTAAAGAAGATCTGCTTTTGGAGCTGCTGTCATTTAACCAGAAGCAAATGGTGGCCGCAGCCTCGAGACTTCAGGAAAATACCGCACTTACACCGGAGGAGCGGTTGACGCAAAAGGTCAAAATGGAACTGGAGGGCTTCAGGCGGAATCAGCAGTTTTTCAATATGCTGACCTACGGAAACCCCAAGCTGCACAATGACCGGGTCAAACAGCATATCCATCAGACCAGATCGACGATTATCTGCTGGCACCGCGATTCGCTGATCCAGGCGTATGGAGAAACCATTCTCCCGTTTGTGTGGGATTTGGTCATCATTCTTCACGGCATGATGCGTGAGTTTTTAATGCTGATCAAAATCGAGGAAAAACCGCTTGAGCTTGACCCGATCGCAGAGTTTATCATCAGCACCCTCAATCAGATTATCAAAAACAGGGAAACCCGCCAGTCTCTTCTTCCGCCCGAAGCCATCGAGCTTTATATTCATTCAGCATCCTCTTACAAGCCAAAGGATAAATCAGTCCTATTATCGGAAAGCCTGAAGGAATTACATAAAGGCATCTCTTCCCTGTCCGCCGCGGACTATGACATAGATGAACTGACATCCGCAGCCGCTATGCTGGAGGAAGAAGCGAAGAAGGAAGAACCCCGCGCTTTTTTACTCAAATCACTGATTGGCTATCTGGAACAAACCGGTGTTTTAACACAGCCCGTTTCCATGTTAAAAACACTGTTAATTACTTAGAGAAAAGAAGGGATATGTATTGAACACAAGTATTGAACAAAAACCTTTTAACCGTTCTGTCATTGTCGGCATTTTGTTAGCCGGAGCGTTTGTGGCGATTTTGAACCAGACATTGTTGATTACCGCACTTCCCCATATCATGAAGGATTTCAATGTCGATGCGAACCAAGCACAATGGCTGACCACATCATTTATGTTAACCAACGGGATTTTAATTCCGATTACCGCGTTTTTAATTGAGAAATTCACAAGCCGGGCGCTGCTCATCACAGCAATGAGCATTTTCACTGCCGGAACAGTCGTCGGAGCGTTCGCGCCGAACTTCCCGGTTCTGCTGACAGCGCGTATCATTCAAGCGGCCGGAGCCGGCATTATGATGCCGCTCATGCAGACTGTATTCCTGACAATCTTTCCGATTGAAAAGCGCGGCCAGGCTATGGGTATGGTCGGATTGGTCATCTCATTCGCGCCTGCGATCGGACCGACTCTTTCCGGATGGGCTGTCGAAGCTTTCTCTTGGAGATCATTGTTTTATATTATTCTTCCGTTTGCTGTGATTGATTTGATTCTTGCCAGCATCCTGATGAAAAACGTGACGACTTTAAGAAAAACACAGATTGATATTTTATCAGTCATCCTTTCAACATTTGGGTTCGGCGGGCTTCTGTACGGCTTCTCAAGCGTCGGCTCTTATGGCTGGTCCAGTTCAACCGTCTTGATTTCACTGCTGGTGGGTGTCATCGCGCTGCTCTTGTTTATCACAAGACAAATGAAGCTTGAAAAACCGATGCTGGAATTCCGCGTCTTCACGTTTGGCGTTTTCAGCTTAACAACACTGCTGGGAACCCTCGTCTTTGCATTATTGATCGGTACGGAAACCATCCTGCCGCTTTATACACAAAATGTCAGAGACGTCACAGCTTTTGATACAGGGCTTATGCTCCTTCCAGGAGCCGTTGTGATGGGCTTTATGTCGCCGATTATCGGCAGAATTTTTGACCGTGTCGGCGGAAGAGGGCTGGCGATTGCCGGTTTCTGCATCATCTTCCTGACATCTCTGCCGTTTATGCAGCTGACTGACCATACGTCACTCGCTTGGATTGTCGTTTTATACACCGTTCGTCTCTTAGGCACCGCCATGATCATGATGCCGGTGACAACAGCCGGAATCAACGCGCTGCCGCGCCACTTGATTCCGCACGGAACTGCGATGAACAACACGATTCGCCAAGTCGGCGGCTCGATCGGAACCGCACTATTGGTTTCCGTGATGAGCAACCAGGCGGCACATGCAGGCACGACAAATGTAAAGCACGCCGCCCTGCACGGCATGAACGCCGCTTTTATTGTGGCTGCCGTCATTGCACTTGTCGGCTTCCTTCTCTCATTCACATTAAAGAAACCTCAGCGCCCTGCCGAACAGCAGCCGGCACGCTGATTAACAAAAAAAGAGCCCCGCTACTTAGCGGAGGCTCTTTTTGGTTTTACTTTTCTAAACCGTCTTTCACTTCTTTGATCATTTGTGCCATAGACTCAAGACCGCCTCCTGATAAGTACCAAGTAGCAGAATCAAGGTAGACGACATGATCATTTTTCACTGCGTTTACATTTTTCACATAATCATTTTCAACGACTTGTTTAGTAGATGATGTTTCACCGATCGCTGTACCGCGGTCAATGACAAACAGGTAATCCGGGTTTGTTTTTGAAATGTACTCGTAAGAAACGCTTTGTCCGTGAGTAGACGCTTTGATGTTTTTATCAGCCGGTGTCACGCCGAACACGTCATGGATCAGGCCGTATCTTGATTTAGGACCGAATGCGCTGATCTTCCCGTCGTTCGCCATGATGACGAGACCATTTTTGTTAAGCTTTTCAGCCGTTTTCTTTACATCTGCGATTGAATGATCGATTTTTGCGAGTTCATCCTTCACTTCATCTTCTTTATCGAAGATCTTACCGATTGTTTCTGCGTCAGACTTAAATGATTCCATATACTTCGCTGTGTCTACGCCAAGGTAAATTGTCGGCGCAATTTCAGAGAATTCTTTGTAAGACTCAGATTGTCTTCCTGAGATAATGATCAAGTCAGGGTCTAAATCTGCCACTTTCTCGAAGTCTGGCTCTTTTAAGCTTCCGACGTCAGCATATTTGTCATCCTTGAATTTGGACAGATATTTAGGAAGGGCTTGTTTCGGCAGTCCCGCTACTTTATCATCAAGACCAAGTTTATCTAGTGTATCTAAGCTTCCAAAGTCAAATACGACAACTTTTTTAGGGCTCTTCGGTACTTTTGTTCCGTTTTTGTCCAGCTGGTGTTTCACCGTGATTTGTTCTTCCTTAGAATCAGAACCTTTGCTGCTTGTGCTTTGGTTTCCGCATGCAGAAATCACAACTGCTGTCACCAAAGCGATGAATAGTAATGCGAACTTTTTCATGCTCTTCACCTCTTCTATATATTAAGAAAAATAGACACCTATTCTTTGATTATCAATCGTCTGAATCGGGATGGTCATATCGTAGATTTCCTCAAGCACTGATGTTTCTATCATTTCTTCAGGTGGTCCTTCTTTTACGATTCGGCCGTTTTTCAAAGCGACGATATGGTCAGAATAGACTGAAGCAAAATTGATATCGTGAATAACGATGACGATCGTTTTTCCAAGCTCCTCTACCAGCCGTTTCAACAGTTTCATAATTTCAACTGAGTGTTTCATATCCAGATTGTTCAGCGGCTCATCCAGAAAAATATAATCTGTGTCCTGGGCAATGACCATGGCGATAAATGCCCTTTGGCACTGTCCGCCGCTCAGCTGATCCAAGTATTTGTCTTGAATGTCTTCCAGCTTCATATAGCTGAGCGCCTGGTTGATATGAACCCAGTCTTCCTCTGTCAGCCGGCCCTGTGAGTACGGAAACCTGCCAAAACTGACGAGGTCTTTGATCGTGAGCCTGATATTAATTTGGTTCGCCTGCTTCAAAATGCTCATTTTCTTGGCAAGCTCTTTGCTGTCACATGCTCCAATCTCTTGTCCGTCTATGTAAATCTCGCCGGAATCCTTTTTGATCAGGCGGCTCATGATAGACAGCAGCGTACTTTTGCCGGCGCCGTTAGGACCGATAAACGAGGTGATTTTGCCCTTTTGAATCGTGACTGACGTCTCTTCAAGAACAACTTTCCCGCCATATTGTTTGCTTACATTTCTGACCTCTACCATGATTTATTCTCCTTTAACAGCAAGTAGATAAAATAAATCCCGCCGGCAAAATTAATAATGACACTCAGCGTCGTTGAGAAGGTAAACACTTTCTCAACCACAAACTGCCCTCCGACCAGCGCAATGATGCTGATGAAAACGGAGCCTGCGATTAAGTATGAATGCTTATATGTTTTCAGGAATTCTCTCGCCAGGTTGACAACCAGAAGGCCTAAAAACATAATCGGCCCGACTAGCGCTGTTGAAACAGAAACCAAAATCGCAACCACGATCAGCATCTGCTTCACCACTTTGTCGTAGTCAATGCCCAAATTCACGGCGTGCTCGCGTCCGAGCGACAGCACATCGAAAAATTTTGTAAAACGCCAGACATAAACGCCTGTCAGCAGGAAGATGATGAACGCGAGCCATAACAAATCCGTATTGATATTGTTAAAGCTGGCAAACATCTTGTCCTGCACAACTTGGAACTCGTTCGGATCAATCAGCATCTGCATAAAGGAAGACAGGCTGCTGAACAGCGTGCCAAACACGATTCCGATAAGCAGAAGGAAAAAGATATTTCTCCCCTCACCCTTGAACATGATCTGATACAAAACAAGAGAAAACAGTATCATCAGCAGAACAGAGATGATAAAGTTGATGTTTTTATTCATGATGACCATATTCGCAGAACCGAACAAAAAGATAATGCCAGTCTGAATCAGCATGTAGAGAGAATCAAGGCCCAAAATGCTCGGCGTCAGGATGCGGTTGTTCGTAATCGTTTGAAAGATCATGGTCGAAAACGCAATCGCTCCCCCCGTCAGCACAATGGCAGCGACTTTTTTGATTCGTCTCGGCAGGGTGTAATCCCAATTGCCTAAGTCATAAAACAAAAACAAGCCTATACATACAATGGCTAAAACAACGAGCAAAGCTATTTTCATCTGGTTACGCATAGGCTTTTCTCCTTAACAGCATAAACAGGAAAATGCCGCTGCCGATGATTCCGACCATCAGGCCAATCGAGATTTCATAAGGGAAGATAATGATTCTGCCCAGTATATCGCAAAACAGCACAAACACCGCTCCCAACAGCGCAGTATGCGGCAGGCTGCTCTTCAGATTGTCTCCTCTGTAAATCGATACAATATTCGGGATGATTAAACCGAGAAACGGCAGCATACCGACAGTCAAAATGACAAGAGACGTGATCAGGGACACGATAATGAGCCCGATGTTCACAACCCGTTTATACTTGAGGCCGAGGTTGACAGAAAAGCTTTCACCCATACCGGCCAATGTGAATTTATCCGCATACACATAGGCAATGATGACGAGCGGAATACTCAGATAAAGAAGCTCGTATCTTCCTTTCACGACTAAAGAGAAGTCTCCCTGCAGCCATGATGACACATTCTGGATCAAGTCATATTTATATGCGATAAATGTCGCGATTGAACTGACGATATTCCCGAGCATTAAACCGACAAGCGGAATAAAGATGGTGTCGTTAAACTTGATTCTTTCAAGGATTTTCATAAACAGAAAATTTCCTGCTAGGGCAAAGACAAACGCGACCAGCATTTTGATTAAAGGACTGGCGGATGTAAACAGCAGCAAGGAAATTAAAATGCCGAGCCGAGCCCAATCCATCGTGCCCGCCGTCGTCGGTGACACGAATTTATTTCTGCTGATCTGCTGCATAATCAAACCGCAGATGCTCATGCTTAATCCCGCGATGACAATGCTGATCAATCGCGGCAAACGGCTTGCAAACAGCGTTGACGCCTCTTGTTTGCTTAAATCGAAGAGATCAAGCGGCGACAGATCTTCTACACCGATAAATACAGATGTGACTGCTAATATGATAAGTAGAATAAATAAGTAACGTAGCTTCATGCTGCCTCCTTACATCCTTACAGCAAAAAGAACGTATCTCCTACTCCGCAAGGACTCAAAACAAAATATGGCCATATAGTAATTGATTATCATTATCATTTACATATTACCATTTTTCTAGGGTTAGTCAATATTCTTTAAAAATATTAACCTAGTCATTTATCCATTTTACTAATCATTCTAACCATTTTCCATCCCAAAACGTTAGGCTGTTTACCATATTTATCTTTATAACGCAGGTATACGGTCAGCAAACCTGACATTATTCCTCGTGGAAAATACAAATGTTCTCCCCATATAGAAATTCCCCCTTGATTTACAGTACTGAAAGAGAGATAATAAATACTAAATTTGTGTGAAAATTTTAAACATTAGGAGATGTAAACATGAAGGTCGTTAAATTCGGAGGCAGCTCACTTGCTTCAGGCGCCCAGCTTGACAAGGTGTTTCACATCGTTACCTCAGATCCGGCACGGAAAGCTGTAGTCGTTTCAGCTCCGGGAAAACGCTATGCCGAGGATACGAAAGTGACTGATCTCTTAATCGCATGTGCAGAACAATATTTGGCAACAGGCAGCGCACCTGAACTGGCGGAAGCAGTTGTGGAACGGTACGCTCTCATCGCCAATGAGCTTCAGCTGGGGCAAAGCATTATCGAAAAAATCAGAAATGATCTGTTTACGCTTTTAGAAGGAGATAAAAGCAATCCCAAGCAATACCTTGACGCAGTCAAGGCCAGCGGAGAGGATAACAATGCCAAGCTGATCGCCGCTTACTTCCGTTATAAAGGCGTCAAAGCGGAATATGTAAACCCGAAGGATGCCGGCCTCTTTGTGACAAATGAACCCGGCAACGCGCAAGTTCTTCCTGAATCCTATCAAAACCTCTATCGTCTTCGGGAACGTGACGGACTCATCATTTTTCCAGGTTTTTTCGGATTCAGCAAGGATGGCGATGTGATCACATTCTCACGGAGCGGTTCTGATATTACCGGTTCGATTCTTGCCAACGGACTACAAGCCGATTTGTACGAAAACTTTACAGACGTAGACGCTGTGTATTCTGTCAATCCGTCCTTCGTTGAGAATCCAAAGGAAATCAGCGAGCTGACATATAGAGAGATGCGGGAGCTGTCCTACGCGGGTTTTTCAGTGTTTCATGATGAAGCGCTCATTCCGGCATTCAGAGCGGGGATTCCTGTTCAGATCAAAAATACGAACAACCCCTCAGCCGAAGGCACCCGCGTCGTCAGCAAGCGGGATAACACAAACGGGCCTGTCGTCGGCATTGCCAGCGACACCGGTTTTTGCAGCATTTATATCAGCAAGTATCTCATGAACAGAGAAATCGGTTTTGGCCGCAGAGCCCTTCACATCCTGGAGGAGCATGGTTTGACGTATGAGCATGTTCCATCGGGAATCGATGACATGACAATCATTTTACGGCAGGGGCAAATGGATGCCGCCACTGAACGCAGCGTCATCAAACGGATCGAAGAGGATTTGCATGCCGATGAAGTCATCGTCGAGCATCATCTCGCCCTGATTATGGTTGTAGGGGAAGCGATGCGCCACAATGTCGGTACAACGGCAAGAGCCGCCAAAGCATTATCAGAGGCACAGGTGAATATCGAAATGATCAATCAGGGATCTTCTGAAGTGAGCATGATGTTTGGCGTAAAAGAAGCCGAAGAAAGAAAAGCCGTCCAAGCGTTATACCGGGAATTTTTCGCGGGCGTGCTGATCTCTTAATCGTACATAAATAGCGGGCGGCAGCGCCCGCTATTTTTTATATCACCTTTATATAGCCGAATTCTTCATTTTTTCTCTTGTCCACTATTATCCCTGCCAAATGGATCGGTTCAGCATATCTTATAGTATCCTTCATAGGGAGGTGAAACCTTATGTCAGGATACTCTAACGGCGGCGGTTACGGCGGCATCAGTTCTTTCGCTTTAATCGTTGTATTGTTTATTCTTTTAATTATCGTAGGGGCTGCGTTTGTTGGCGGCTACTAAGCTGCTGACCGTCTCTGCGGGACCCTGTCCGCCACAGTTTTGCAGTATATGCTGAAGCAATCTCGCAAGGAGGTGCACAAAATGTCAGGTTACGGAACTTCTTTCGCTTTGATTGTTGTGTTATTTATCCTCTTGATCATTGTGGGAACTGCATTTGTAGGAGGCTACTAAATAAACGTAATCTCCATGAAGGCGGCACCGCAAGACTATGTCCTGCGGTGTTTTTTTGAAAAGAAAAACCCCTTCTCGCTAATGAGAAGGGGCTTGTTCTTACGTCATTCCTCTTTCTGTCACATGAAAGTCGAGTGCTTCCGCATTAGCAGAAACGCCAGCCGCTGTAAAAATCGCGGCTGCGGCCAAACAAATAACAAACAACTTAGATTTCAATTTCATACAAACCTTCACTCCTTTGTATTTGTTTTCTTGCCTCTTCAACTTGTAGAAAGTAGGAAGCAGACAGTTTAAACCATTTCTGTTCATAGTAATATTTTGCTACTTCTAGGGCTAAATCCTCTATATCAGCGTACATATTTTTATTTTTTAAGTACTGGAAACATCGTTCGATTCCTTCTTCATTGGGCTGATCCTGATATAGGGATTGCAAAAACTCGAATTTTACGGCATAGTCTGCATCGTCTGTTTCTTTAGCATATTCATAGCCCCGCTTGTGATATTCCGAAGCTTTATCATGTTTTCCCTGTTTATAATAAATCAGGGTGATTAAAAAATAGGCTTGCGGGAGAGAATTGACGATCCTGCTGCTTTCAAATGTGGAGACCGCTTTTTCAAAGTAATCAATGGCAGGGTCTAGAAGGTCTTGATTGTAATAGCATAATCCGAGATTGTAGTATGCTCTTCCGACCAGCTGGGCTTTTTGTTCCGCTTGGGCCATATTGAGCGCCAATTTGAAATGGCGTGCGGCTTGTTCGAAATTTCTTTCATCCATCAGGTTGACCCCGAAGACGAAATGGCATTGAATGATTCTCACATTATAGGTTTCCTGCTCCACGTAAATTTCATAGGCGTTTTTTATATTAATCAATGAAAAATACGTTTGCTTCATATAATAATAAGCTTCCGCGATTTTAAAATAAAATTCAGCCCGTTCAATATGGTCTGCGACAAAGGAGAGCTTTTTCTCCGCCTGTTTATAGTATGTAATGGCAGAAATAAATTCCCGCTTATCAAATTCATACATCCCGCGAAAAAAATTCACGTAATAGTCGAGCAGCCCTTTGAGATCTGCCTGGTTGCTGTCAATGTTTCTTGATAATTCAGACAGGCTAGGCTGGTCTTCGATATTTAATTTCTCTAACGGCTCAAGATAATCCAGCATAAGCTGGTGCCGGAATTCCATTAGTGAATAATAAAGCAGCAAGTTGGAATCATGCTGCATGTGTTTCAGTTCCTGCTGGATTTCAGCTTTTAACACTTCGGCATCCGGCACGCTGAATGTCCGGATATATCTGTACCACTCGTTAATTTTTTGACCGACCGCTGAAGAAGGAATTACCCCGCTCTTCATTCCTTCACCCTCTCCCATCAAAAACTGTTTATGTCATATTTTATCATGTTTATAGACCGTCCCAACCCGAAAAACACGCAATCTTTGTTTTCGGGAGCACGCAATAAACCGAAGCGGTGTGCAAAAAAGGCGGATGCATCAGTTGATGCGCCGCCCTGTATGCTATTGCTGTTTTGCCGTTAAAGGAAGGCGGATGATGAACTTTGTGCCTTTCCCTTCTTCACTCTTGATTTCTACTGTGCCCTGGTGCATTTCAACGAGCTGCCTTACGATCGAGAGACCGAGTCCGTATTCACCGTATGCTGTGTTCGTTCTTGAAATATCTGCTTTATAGAATCGCTCCCAAATATGCTCAATATCCTCTTTTGGAATGCCGATACCCGTGTCTTCAATTTCAATAATCGTCTCTTTATAACCTTCCATTCCGCGCAGCCAAATGTCACCGTTTTGCGTAAATTGGATGCTGTTTTTCGTAATGTTGACGAGAATTTGAATGAACCGGTCATAATCGGCATGTACGATGACGTGATCCTCTACTTGGATCATCAGCTTGTTTTGTTTTTCTTCCGCCTGCTGCTGCAAGTGCTCTTTCACGATTTCAAACACCTCGATCAGAGGAACGTCTAGCTTGTTCAAGGTAATTTGCTGGGATCTGATTTTTTCATAATCCAGATTTTCTTTTACGAGCCGCAGCATGCGCTTCGTTTCCTCACTGATCAGCGAGAAGCATTTATCCTTTTTATCCTCAGGAATCGTATGGCTGTTCAACCCTTCAACCAAACCGTTGATCGTCGTCAGCGGTGTTTTTAATTCATGTGACACGTCAGCGATAAACTGCCTTCTCCGCTTCTCAAGGCGCTCGATTTCATCCCTTGACTGCTTTAGTTTTTTCGCCATGATATTAAAGTCAGAGGCCAGAACGCCGATTTCGTCCCCGTAGCTGTTTTCCAAATGGATGTCATAATCGCCGGAAGCCACTTTATCTGTCGCTTCTCTCAGCTTTTGAATCCGCTTGACATGGAATTTGGACAGAAGCCAACTCACGAGAATCGTAATCACAAGCGTGCTGATCACAGCGTAAAACATATAGAGGTTGACCTGATTGACCATCTGTTCAACACCGCTGATCGGAGAAATCAGCAGAACGGCGCCTTTAAATTCGTTCTGAACAAATATAGGCTGCGCCACAAGTGACACTTCATCATCAAAACGGCCATCTGCCCTGATCATGACAGTCTGCCCTTTTTTTAGTTTATTCCATTCTGATTTCTTCAGCTGTTCCCTTGGTGGGTGATGAAAGCCTTCAGGAAGAAAATAGGGCTGCTGCTCTTCATTAAAGATGATAAACTGCGTCTTTCTTGTGCTTAACATGTCCTGATAAGGATAGAGCCTGCGCATGTCCACCTGGCCGGCTTGGAATTCATTTGCAATCTGCACCGCATATGACGTCAATTCCTCTACTTTGTTCTGATAGGCAAATTCCTTCACAAAGTGGGAAAACAGAGAAATGATAATGACAAACGCTAAAATCAAAATGCTGATATGGCTTAGCAGCAGCTGATATAAATATTTAATCTTCATCAAATTTATACCCTACCCCCCACACAGTATACAGGAAAGGCTTGTCCTCGCTGGCAAGCTTTTTACGCAGCCGTTTGATATGAACGTCAACCGTTCGTTCATCTCCATAAAACTGATAGCCCCATACCTGCTCGAGCAGCTGTTCTCTGGAGAACACCTGCCGCGGATTTTGGACAAGGTAATAAAGCAGATCGAATTCCTTCGGCGTGAGATTTTCTACAGGCTCTCCGTTTAATAATACTTCTCTCGTCTTCTTATTAATGGTAAAGCATTCTGATTCGATCATATCTTCATCAATAACCGCTTTGCCTGTCGCCTTGTATCTTCTGATGACGGCTTTGATGCGGGCAACCAATGTCAGCGGGCTGAACGGCTTTGTGACATAATCGTCCGCCCCCATCTCAAACCCGATGACCTGATCTGATTCAGTGTCTTTGGCAGTCAGCATGATAATCGGCACCGTGCTTGTCTCTCTTATTTTTCTGCAGATGGTCACGCCGTCCATAGATGGAAGCATGATATCCAAAATGATCAGATCCCAATTTTCTTCCGTAAAACGCTGGTACCCTTCTAACCCGTCATGAACGAATTCCGCTTCAAAACCTTCTTTAAAAAAGAACATCTCCGTCATCGTACATACACTAACATTATCTTCTATCATTAATATTTTCATTATATCCTCCGGTTGTTTTGATGCTTTTTTATATAATAGCACCATTTTAAACAGAAGGTTTTGCGTTTCACAATTGTTAGTTTTTATTTCATCAACTAGAAATAGATTGTTCATATTTTTTTCATACCTTTGGACTACTATTAATTTATCAGCAAGGGGACGCGCCCCAGAGGCGGTCTTATCAATAAAAATACCAATGCGGAGGAACATAAATGAACTTTATCAAACGGGCCTTTTGGAATATGAAGGCTAAAAAGGGAAAAACGTTATTGCAATTATTTGTGTTTACAGTCATATGTGTCTTTGTTCTATCAGGCCTCACCATCCAGTCGGCAGCACAAAAGTCAAGCGAACTGGCCAGACAGGAACTCGGCGGAAGCGTGACACTTCAGGTTGACCGCCAAAAACAAATGGAAAAACAGCAGGACAGCGGTGAAAAACGCAGCTTCGAATCAACACCGATCAAAGTGTCTGATGCGAATAAGCTTGCAGCGCTTGATCATGTGAAGAGCTACAATTACACCGCATCAGCTTCAGCCAACGCAGGAAACTTTGATGCGATTGAAAGCTCTAGTTCAAGTGATTCCAGCTCCAGCAGTTCAAGCTCAAACGCTAAAAACAGCCAAGGTGGCGGACAAGGCGGACCGCAAATGGTTCAAGCCGATCTTTCTATTGAAGGTGTCATCAGCACAGCATTAGTTGATGATTTCTCTGACGGGGATTCAAAAATCACAGACGGACGCGCGATTACAAAATCAGATGTCGGCAAAAAAGTAACAGTGATCAACGAAACATTAGCGGAAGAAAATGATTTAAGCGTTGGCGATTCGATCACAATTGAATCAGCAACGGATGAGGATACAACAGTAAAACTGAAGATCATCGGTATTTATAAAACAACATCTTCAGGTGATGACCAAGCCCAAAATTTCTCTTTCTTAAATCCTTATAACAAGCTTTATACGCCTTACACAGCAACAGCGGCATTGAAAGGCGACGACTATAAAAATACGATTGACTCAGCTGTTTACTATATGGACGACGCGAAAAATATGGATGCTTTCGTAAAAGCAGCGAAGAAAACATCAATTGACTTCGATACGTACACACTGAATACAAACGATCAGCTTTACCAGCAAATGGTCGGACCGATTGAAAATGTGGCTTCTTTCTCTAAAAACGTGGTGTATCTTGTATCAGTGGCAGGCGCCGTCATTCTTGGCCTGATTGTCATGATGTCAATCAGGGAGCGCAAATACGAAATGGGCGTGTTAATGGCCATCGGTGAAAAACGATGGAAATTGATTGGACAGTTCTTGACTGAGATTCTGATTGTGGCCGTTATCGCTATCGGCCTTGCATCTGTGACGGGAAATCTCGTCGCGAATCAGCTTGGAAATCAGCTTTTATCCCAGCAAATCAGTTCATCAACCGATTCAACGCAAACCGCAAGCGGACAAATGCCCGGCGGCGGTGGCGGCATGGGCGGCAAAATGTTCGGCCACAGTTCATCAAACGTAGACGTTATCGATTCACTGAACGTCGCGGTTTCTATGAACGACATGCTTATTCTGGGCGGGATCGGCATCCTAATCGCAATCATTGCAACATTGCTGCCGTCAATTTCAGTACTGCGGCTTCATCCGAAAACGATATTGACAAAACAGGAATAGAAAGAGGCGGAACCTATGAGCTTATTACAATTTCAACAAGTCGGCTACTGGTATAAAGACAAAAGCCAGCCATTGTTTCAGGATATTAACATCAGCTTTCAAAAAGGAAAATTCTACACAATCGTCGGAACATCAGGGACGGGGAAAACCACTTTCCTGTCTCTGGCAGGCGGACTTGACGCACCAAAAGAAGGAAACATCCTTTACGACGGAAAAGCGGTTTCTAAAATCGGCTTAACCAATTTCAGAAATCAATATGTATCAATCGTCTTTCAAGCGTACAACCTGCTCCCGTATATGACGGCTTTGCAGAACGTCACAACCGCTATGGAAATCACAGGTTCTAAAGAAAAAAACAAAGAATCATATGCGCTTGACATGCTGCAGAAGGTTGGCATCAACGAAAAACAAGCCCGGCAAAAAGTGCTCACACTGAGCGGCGGACAGCAGCAGCGGGTATCAATTACAAGGGCTTTCTGCTGTGACACGAATCTTATCGTAGCCGATGAACCGACCGGAAACCTTGATGAGGACACATCAAAAGAGATCGTACGGCTCTTTCAAGATCTGGCACACAAGGAAAATAAATGTGTCATCATGGTGACGCACGATGAACAAATTGCAAAAGTGTCAGACATCAATATCAGACTTTCAAGAGGAAGCTTTACTGTGAAGGAAAACATCGCAGTCGTATAACAAAACGCGCCTCTGCCAGTGCAGACAGGGGCGCACCCTATATCCCCCTTTTATATAGAAGTGAACATAAAAAGAGCGGCGGCTGCATCCCCCCGCTCTTTTTATCATTTTTTTGCTTCCGCCCCTTTTGACTTCTCTCTTCGTTTCTTTTTCCAAACAGCCACAATAAACAGAAAGAGCGGAAACAATAATTGAAAAGGCAAATGAATATACAGCGGCACCACTTTCAAGCCTTCGTTCAAGTGCTCTGAAAAGTTAGTCGCGATCGTTATAGAAAGGATTAAGATGCCCAATCCCATCGGATAAGCCAATTGAGAGGGGTTCTTTTCCTTAAAGAGCGTAGATGTCCCAACCACAGTGGCATATAAGTAGAGGCTAACCTTAAAGAAGCCGCCGATGATCAGCGCCAGCATAAAAAAGACATCGAGCCGGTCTAAAAATTCTTCGACCTTGATTGTCTGGATCGTGCTTAAAAGCGGGAACTGGGATCTGAGTGTAAGATCAACATCAAGCACGCTGATATTAATCGCCACGGTGAGCGCCACAACCAATCCGCTAATAGCTATGGCAATCATCCCCATTTTTTTCACATCTTTTCTGTCATTCAGGTTAGGGAAAATCATCACAAATAAAACGACTTCGCCAAACGGAACGTACATGGTCTGAGTGAAAACTGAGTAAAGGACAGGAGAAAAGCCGTCTGCCAAAACCGGTTTTAAGTTATTCGGGTCTATAGAACCTGAGACAACAATCAGCACGAGGCCGATCGCGCCCAGTAAATACATGGCTCCGAAAAGTAGCTCAGCCGCGCGGGCGAGCACTTCGATTCCTTTTCTTACAGCGTATATGCTAACTATCACTAATAAACCATTTACAATAATGATAGGTGTATCATGATAAGCAAATGTCAGCAGCATTTCTCCAAAGTCACGCAGGACCCTTGCGGCAATATAGGCAAAGTACAAAATATAGAGAAATGAAAACAGCCAGCTCAGCTTGGTTCCCAGCATATCATCCATATATTCTTTCGGAGAAGAATTGGGGTAACATTGATAAATTCCTTGATACAAATAGAAAAGAAACAAACCGGCCGCACACCCCAACAGAACTGCGATCCAAGCATCCCTGCCCGCAATTGATCCGGGTGTAATCAATAAGGAGCTGCCCAGCTCAAAAATGATAATCATGACAAACAGCTGCCTTATGCTTATTCTGGCTTTTTCCATCTGTCACTTCCCCTTTCTTCAGACCTAATCATCTTTAAACTGGTGTTTGATCGGATTGTTCCGCAATCCCGTCCTTCTGATATACGTCTCGGCCTTCACATCGATGGGCAGTTCGGGCAAATATTCTTTGTCCCATGTGTTCTTCATTTTCTCCCACTGCTCCGGATACTTTCTATATATCGTGTCACCAAAACCGACAAAATCTATCTTATTCTTCTTGATCATTTTCACAGTATGGCTGATTTCCTTTTCAAGCTCTTTGTTGAGCGCTTTTTCAATAGCGGCCAGCACCTTCGGATTAGACAATTGGAAAGGGTATTTGACAGCATCTATAATTCCTTCAACCGTCACTTTCACATGGATGTGCGGACGTCCGTTCCGCATATCAGGTACCAGCTTTGTATCTTGATGGGTTACCTGCAAGCTGACCGCATCTTTCGTCTTGCCCCAATCAGCATTAATAAACGTATGCTGGACCTTATTCATAAGCCAGACTGCCCCCACGCTTTCATCATCTTCAATCCAATACTTTAAATACCCAGCCTTATCAAAAACCGCCAAGCCGTCTGCCTGAAGAATGGCTTTCGGGTCAGTTGCCTGCGTGTTTTCCATGCTGACTCCTTTTTTATCATCGCCAATCATCAAATAACCCGGAATAATCGGTGCCCTTGTGTCGCTGGCAAGTGTTTTCAAAACGTCCTGAATATTGGTTTTGACCACCCGACCGTATTGCGCCTCCGTGAAATCGAGGGTTTTATTGACTTTATTTGACGGAATTTTATCAATAGGCGTTAGGATTTTCACGATGTTTTCTGCTTTTGTTTTATGGGCAACGACGAAGGTCGCCGTTGTCCTGAATTCCGTGTCCCGGTCAAGATTGTCTAATACAAAATCCAGCCCTTCCTCTTTCGCCAGCTTTTCGCTGATTACGACTAGGTTGGTATGGGCAAAATAAAGCCGCCGCGATACCTTCATGGAGGCTTTTCTGAGTGCTTCCGTCAAATTGTCGCCTTCAATTGAATAGACAGATACAGGCGGCCTGTCCCCAGCACCGCCTCCCTGAAGCCCGCCGGCGACATTTCCAGGATTGATAATTTGAAGATGCAGCACGTAGTTGCCTTCGTTTGTCCGATCGATGCCAATCGCCGAGATAATCGCAAGATCTGTCAGTTCACGCTTATCCCAGCAGCCGGGCAGCACAATGACGCTCAAAAGCATAAGAACGGCTAATAGACATTTACGTACCATTCTGATCCCCTTCTTCCAAGTCTTTGTTCACCATTCCTCGTGAAGCGGCCGGCTCTGGGCGTTGATCCTTCCCCTGCCGCACCTTATCTTCCTTACTGATCGATTCCGGCCTTTTTTCATCAGCCCACCACGGAATCCGGAAAAGCGCGTCCTTTACACCTTGTGAAGAAAAGGGTGCAAGCGGCGACATATATGGAACGCCGAATGAACGAAGACTGCATAAGTGGACAAACATCATAATGATCCCTAAAATCAGCCCGTAAAAACCCATAACAGCTGAGGCAATAATAAAAATAAACCGAATAAGCCGGGCTGAAATCGCCATTGCAAACGCCGGTGTTGCGAAACTCGCAATCGCGGTGAGTGCCACGATAATGACCATTGCCGGAGAGACGATACCAGCCTGTACGGCAGCCTGGCCGATTACGAGCGCGCCTACGATTGACACTGCCGAGCCGACAACCCGGGGCAGCCTGACTCCCGCTTCCCTCAGAATCTCAAAAGCAACCTCCATCGTCAGCGCCTCCACAACAGCTGGAAACGGGACAATCTCCCGCTGGGCCGCAATGACCACTAACAGCTGAGTCGGTATCATTTCTTGATGAAACGTCGTGGCTGCCACGTATACAGCTGGTGCCACAAGCGAAATGAAAAAGACTAGAACACGAAGAATCCGTATGCTTGTCGCAATGTCAAAACGCGAATAATAATCCTCAACAGACTGAAAAAATTGGACAAATAAGGCCGGGGCAATAAGCACAAACGGTGTTCCGTCCACAATAATCGCGAATCTTCCTTCTAACAGATTTCCCGCTACAACATCAGGGCGTTCTGTATGATACATAGTCGGAAACGTCGTAAAGGTTTCATCTTCAATCAGCTGCTCAATATATCCAGATTCCAAAATACTGTCAATATCTATTTTTTCCAGGCGCTGCTTCACTTCCTTCAGCACCTTTTCATCACATATTCCTTGAATGTACATGAGGGCGATATCCGTATTCGTAACAGAACCTTTTTTCATTTTTTCAACCCATAAATTCTGATTTTTAATGTATCGCCGGATCATGGAAATATTGGTTTGCAGAGACTCTGTAAACCCTTGGCGCGGGCCGCGGAATGACACCTGGGTGCTCGGCTCTTGGATGGAGCGCTGCTCTCCCCCTTGAGTGCTGCAAATCAAAGCTTCATCATAGCCATCAGCAAAAATGAGCGCATTGCCAAGCATTAACTCGGAAAAAAGCTTGTCCCAGCTCTTTTCCGCTTTCACCCCGCCCAGCGGGAGCGTTTTTTCAAGAATTTGCTGGATCGCATGAGTATTCTGGATAGACTCATCCTGTACCAATGGGTCAATTAACGACTCATGGATCGTGTTATTATCGACCAGCCCAGCAATATAGATAACAGCTAGGTGGACATGATCCTGCTCCCCGATTTTAATCTCGCGAATGATGACGTCAGAGCTGCTTCCGACTTCCTTTTTCGTTTCCGCTATATTCTTTGCCAAACTTGGAGAAATGAGAACCGGCCTTTCTTTTTCTTGCTTCTGTTCCTGATTCTTTTCTTCTGTATTGCGCTTGTCTTTCGAACTTGTATTGTTCTTTCGCTTAGAAAATAAAGGCATACACAAATACCTTTCCTTGTCGTTTTCTCATATTCTTCCTTTTAAAATTGAGATTATGCATTAGGTTTAGATGCGGTATAACTTCTCCGCCAACGATAGACACTAAAAGCGGAGGATGATGAAGCATGAAGATATTGGGCGTGACAGGAGTTATATTAATTTGTTTATTAGCTATTTCTGTATTGATGGACATGCTTCAAGGGTTCAGTTTAACAAAAGCCATTTATAACAATATGTCCAGCTTTAAGATGACAACATTTGCGGAATGGGTCGTGCTTTTATTTTTTGTGTTAGTACTTGTGAGAGAAATGTACGTGATCTATAAATCGAAAAAAAAGAACCCCTAGAGGGGGCGCTTTTTTCAGACGATAATATTGCCGTCTATTGCATCACTGCTGTGTTTGTTGATAGTCCCTTTAAAAATGCGGTTGCCGATGATTTTGGAATTGGTTGACGTGTTTGTTTGAATAGCTGTCGCAGTGCCCGCGGAGAGGTTATTGATGGTGTTTCCTGAGATGATAGAGCCTGCAGAGCCATTGAGATAAATCACAATCGGATTCCCAGCTGTTCTGTTGACTGAAATGGTATTATCAAAAATCTCATGCACACCGGCGCTGATATAGATGGTGACCAAAAGCGGAGATCTCTCTAAGTGGTTGCCGATAATTGAGGTTTTTGCACTTGTGGAGCAGTAAATGGGGTAATTTTTAAACTCTTTAAATGTATTGTTTTTGATGATAGCGCCGGCATTGTTTGTAACGGAAACAGAATATGATTCCGGCACTGCTTCAAACGCGCCAGGATTCAGTGTATTCCCTTCAATCACCGCGTTCCCTTGAGCAATCCAAATGCCTCGGCTGAATTTTCTCAGGAGATTATCTTTAATGATCATGTTTCCGCCCGAAACGCTCACACCGTCAACGACTTGAATGAGACAGTTATTCAGAAAAGCGGTGTCATCTGAAAGCACTGCACGAAGACCGATGCTGCGCCTTGTTTCAGACAGTCCGTTTTGAATTTGGTTTCCGTCTACCTTTACGTCGGAGGACTGATAAACCAATATCCCTGTATTTTCAAAGTTGCTGATTTTGTTGTTCGTCACAAGAACGCTCTTTCCCCTGACATCAATTCCTGTTGAAAATCCGGTAATGAGGTTGCCAGCGATCACTGCATCACTGGTCTCTTTTCCTTGTGATACACCGAGTCCGGTTATCCCGACTCTTGGCGCAGCCGCCGCGTCTTCAGGGCGCCTCAGTATATTTCCCTTGATCACTGTTTGCGTCCCATATCCGTAGCTGATTGTATTGTCTGAGTGATTTCCTTCTATTAAAATGCCATACCCGTTAAAATTGGTCACAGAACTTGAAACGTTTCCAACAAAGTGGTTATTGCGAATTGATACATTAATCGGTTCCTCATAATCAACATCACCTTCGCCATATCCTTCAATGTCAATTCCGAATTTCGGCGCTGTTCCATTCCCCGTTCCGGCATCTTCAATCAAGCATTCCTCCACCGTGACCATGTCACATCCGGTAATGGAAATGTTATTTCTCCTCGACCGCCGAACCTCACAGCGGCGGATGATAATTTGCTCTGACGTTCGATAATCTTGATTGGTCTTTAATCCCCTTGGGCTGACTATGATCCCATCGCCGGTAAAATCGGAAATTTTCACATCATCAATGACAACATTCGAGCATCCTTCAATACATATGCCAAAGCCCCATTCATGGGTTGACCTTATCCCTGCCGAGGCATACGTATGCTCATCCCGTTCGCCGATAATTTGTCCCCCGGAAATGGTTATATTCTCTTGCTTGCCTACATAAAATGCGGAATAACCCCACGAACTATTCGGTATCACTTTCATGATACATTCGGGGTCCATCATAATCTCAAGGTTGCCGGGAACAATGATCCCCGCGTTTCGAAACTTCTGATTAAGATCTCCGCCAAGCGTTGCGTCTATTAAATATGTTCCCTTTGGAAACCAGACAGTATGATAGCCTTTCGAAACAGCTGTACTGAGGCACTGATTAATCCGTTCTGTCGAATCCGTTTTACCATCTCCAGGAACACCGAAATCCGCTGCATTTAATATGAATTCAGCCAATTGCGAGCCTCCTTCTCTATGATTACTATCATGTTACTCACAAAGGCCCGATCTGCTTGTACATTTCTCTAAAATTTTATTAAAAAAATATAAAGGAATAGTTGTGTAAGAAAATCTCACGATAAAGAGTATAAAAATTAGGAGAAAATCACTATTTTTAGGTATTTATAATTTTTCCATTATGGAACTATTTGAAATGAGTATAAATTATATTGACACAAGTATTATATAAGAATATGATTTTTATAATACACTTTTTTTAGAAAGGGTTTGGCTGACATGGCTTCGATTGATAACGAAAGTATCATTAAAAGCGTCCCGCAAAAAGGGTTCTTTGGTCACCCGCGAGGACTATTTACACTATTTTTCACCGAATTTTGGGAGCGTTTCTCTTACTATGGAATGAGAGCAATCTTACTTTACTATTTGTATACAGAGACGGTAAACGGAGGGCTCGGCTTTGACAAGGGCACTGCGGTTGCCATTATGTCGATTTACGGATCACTCGTATACATGTCCACCATTATTGGCGGATGGCTCGCTGACCGGGTATTCGGTACCGCAAACACCGTGTTTTACGGCGGCATATTCATTATGTTCGGCCACATTGCACTCGCCTATCCGGGCAGCGCGATCGCATTCTATATCAGCATGGTGCTTATTATTGTCGGAACAGGCTTATTAAAACCAAACGTTTCAAGCGTGGTTGGGGATCTTTACACGAAAGAAGACCCGCGCCGCGACTCAGGTTTCAGTATTTTCTACATGGGGATTAACCTCGGTGGTTTACTTGCGCCGTTAATTGTCGGAACACTCGGACAGAAGTACAACTATCATCTCGGCTTCGGAGCTGCCGCGGTCGGAATGCTTCTCGGACTTATCGTTTTTGCTTTGACAAGAAAGAAAAACCTCGGGCTTGCAGGTTCCAATGTGCCGAATCCGCTGTCTAAAAAATCTGCGATTGGCACCGGAATCGGTGTTATCATCGTGGCGATCGCAGTGATGATCTCTGTACAAACAGGCGTGCTGACGATCAATCGTTTTATCGACCTTGTAAGTATTCTCGGTATTTTGATTCCTGTCATTTATTTCATCATCATGTTTACAAGCAAAAAAGCGGACAGCACAGAAAAATCCCGTCTTGCCGCTTACATTCCTTTGTTTATCGGTGCTGTCATGTTCTGGGCCATTCAGGAACAGGGAGCGACCATTCTTGCGGTATACGCTGATGAACGAATAAGACTTTCATTGGGCGGATTCGAACTTCAGTCATCATGGTTCCAATCATTAAATCCATTGTTTGTCGTCATTTTTGCACCAATATTCGCATGGCTCTGGATGAAGCTTGGCAAACGCCAGCCGTCTACACCAGTTAAATTCTCAATCGGAATTATTTTGGCCGGATTGTCATTTATCATTATGGTATTCCCTGCTATGCAAGGAAAAGAAGCACTCGTAAGCCCGCTTTGGCTCGTTCTCAGCTTCCTGCTTGTCGTGCTTGGAGAGCTGTGCCTGTCTCCAGTCGGTTTATCCGTGACAACGAAACTGGCACCAGCTGCCTTCTCTGCACAGACAATGAGTATGTGGTTTCTGACGAACGCAGCAGCCCAAGCGATCAATGCCCAAGTAGCCGGATTGTTTGATAAAATTCCTGAAACAATGTACTTCGGCACCATCGGTTTGATTTCTATCGTTCTTGGCGGCATTCTCCTGCTGCTCTCGCCGATGATCAAACGCGCGATGAAAGGGGTCTTATAATCAGAAACAGCCCGCAGATGTTGATCTGCGGGCTGTTTTTTATTGATCAAGCCATTTCCTGAAGCTTTGATCAAAGGCTTCCGGTTCTTCCAGCATCGGCTGATGGCCGCTCTTTTCAAAAATAACCTTATCAACATGGGGATATAAACAGTCAACTGCATCCCATAGCGCAACGGGCGCAACCAAATAATCATATCTCCCTAATCCAATATACACCGGCATACGAACATCAGCTAACCGCTGAATAAGATCAATCCGGGCAAATGTATTGCCCCATAATTCATCAATGATCGGCATATTCGTGAATACGCCATCCCATAAGGCAGCTGCATGCGGCCGCTCTTGATAAAAGCTTTTCGCTTCAGCGCGAATACACATGTGCACAAAGCGCCTTTCAGGATCTTTGTCGATGTCCTGCTGCAAATTCGCGATGTCTTTTTCAAAGCGTTTCTTTCTCTCAAGGCTGGCTGTTTCCATGAAAAATGATTCGCTTTTTCGCTGTCTTTCTTCACTGTTATCAGGCGCAGTATTGAAGAGCGCCACCTTCCGAACTTGTTTGGGATATGTCCTGGCATACTCTAAAGCCATAAAAGCGTGCCCGGAATGTCCCAGGATAGTAACATCCTCAAGCTGAAGAAATGTTCTCATCCTTTCGATATCAGCCAAGACGGCATCAAGCCTCGAATCCTCCGCACGAAGCCCTCGCTTAGGCTTAGCAAATCCCCTATGGTCGATAAAGACCCATTGATATTTCTGTTTGATATCTGGGGAAAAAAGGCGCGGATAGTAAACCGCACTCCCGATCACAAGGATGGGTGCGCCCTCGCCCTCAATTCGATAAGCTAAATCAAAGCCGTCCGAGTGACAGATCCCCGCACGTTCCATTTCTCACGCCCCCTTTGTTTTCATTATATAAAAAAAGCCTGACGCATGGCGTCAGGCTATCGATATTACCGCTTTAAATCTTCCAGGGTCTTTTCCCATCTGCTCAGCACCTCTTCAGCGCTGTGAAGCTGTATACGGACACCTGAAGTCAAATCAGCGTATTTCGCAACGTCCTCCTTCACTGAAACGATGCGGCAGGAAAAACGGTCTCTTTCATATTCGGCATCTTTCAAAGGCGGTAAAGGCGCGCATTCAAGCTTTACATAATAGGCCGCTCCCTTCCACCACGCCGTGAACTGTGCTTTTCCTGTGCGAAGGATGTTGGCCGAAGTCATTGTGTTTTTCCACAGAGCGATTCGGATATCAGTTCGGCTCAGCGCGATGATTTCACCTGCACTGATCATAGCGGCATGCGGCCAGCCATCCTCTGATACTGTTTGCAGAACGAAGGCCTCATGCTGCTTCTCATTCAGGCAGCTCCCGTCAAGCAGCTCAAAGAGACGGTCTGACATACAGTTCACGCGGATCAAGCCTTTCGTTCCGGCACCGCCGGAACTTCAATTGCTGTTTCTGTTTCCTTTGGATCAATTTTAAACGCTGGATTGTATTTTTCGGGATTTGTAATGCTTTCCGGTTCACAGGATCTCCATGTAAAAAAGCATGTTTGGCACTGATAAACTTCCCATGCGCCTTCTACAGGCGATTTGCTCATGACTTCTCCCTTTTTTGAGTCGCATCGAGGACATGTATGCATTTCGAACATCCTTTCCTTATTTATTCATTAAGTCCATTAGTTTTTGTTCCCATTCTTTCGTTGTTAGCGGAGAATCAAGCGGCTGTGAATAATGGCCTCTTGTTTCCGGCGCAACCGGTGTAGTGGCGTCGAGAATCATTTTGTGAGTGATTCCTGATGGATTGGATCCCGGATCAAGCGGCAGGACAGATAAGTCCGGAATGATGACCGCATCGTGTTTCGGATGCATTTTGGTCGAAAGCGCCCACATGACCTGCGGAAGGTTGAATGGATCGACATCCTCATCAACGACAATGACCATTTTGCAGTAGCCGAGTCCGTGCGGCGTTGTGAGTGCGCGCATGCCGACCGCTTTCGCAAATCCGCCATAGCGGGTTTTTGTGGAAACAATCGCGATTAAACCGTGTGTGTACATGGCGTTCACTGCCACAATTTCGTTCGGATACGCTTCTTTTAACTGCTGATAAAGCGGCACGCATGTGTTAATGCCGATCATGTAATCGCATTCTGTCCAAGGCATGCCTAAGTATAAATGTTCAAAGATCGGATTGTTTCTGTGATAGACGCGTTTAATTTTGATAATCGGCATGCTGCGTCCGCCGGAATAATGGCCTGTGAATTCACCAAACGGCCCTTCATATTCGCGCTCTCCGGCAATAATCTCACCTTCAAGCACCACTTCAGCACCCCACGGAACATCAAGATCAGACAGCTTTGATTTGACGATGCGATATGGTTCGCCTTGAATAGCGCCTGCCATTTCGTATTCTGATTGATCATAGAGAAGCGGAGTCGATGCCGCCGTTGTAATGACCGGCTCACAGCCGAGCGCAATGGTGACCGGAAGATTGATGCCGCGTTCTTCAGCTTGGCGCAGATGGATTGCAATATCGTGCTGCGGGACAGGCTGAATGCCAAGGCGGTCTTTTCCTTTGACTTGCATTCTGTAAATGCCAACATTTTGTTTGCCGAAGTTGTCAGGGTCCTCAAGATCACGGGAAATAACACACGCTTTGTCTAGATAGTAGCCTCCGTCTCCTTGGTTTATTCTGAAAAGAGGCAGTATATCGAACAAATTGATATCTTCTGTGATTTCATTTTCATGAAATGGCGCTGTTTCCTCACGTTTGACAGGCATCGGAAATTGGTCATAACGCTTTGCGAATTCAAAAAACTGTTCTTTTACCGGTGTGTCTTTCGGCATGCCCAGCATCATTGCATGGTTTGGCCAAGAGCCGATAACATTCATCGCAATTCGCGCGTTATGATAGCCGTAAATGTTGTTAAATAAGAGCGCGGGACTTTTATCGCCAAGATTGCTGGCTGCCCGTGCGGCGGCCCCTAAATCCGGTTCCGGCTTTACCTCTTCATTCACTGTAAGCAGCTGTCCTTCTTTTTCAAGGGCAGCGAGAAATTCTCTGAAATCTTGATAAGCCATGATCAAGCTCCTCCTTTTTGTTTTTCAATCCCATTCCAGCGCTTCGCTTCAGGAAGCCGAATGCCGAATTGGTCCAACGTTCTGAATACAATATGGTCAACCATTTCCTCTAAGCTGCTCGGCTGATTATAAAATGCCGGCATCGGAGGAAGAATGATGGTGCCCATTTTCGTAAGCGCTAGCATATTTTCGAGATGTATTTGGTTCAAAGGCGTCTCTCTCGTTAAGAGGACGAGTTTTTTTCTCTCCTTGAGCATGACATCCGCCGCACGTGTCAGCAGATTATCCGCCATTCCGGTGCGAATGCTTGCGAGAGATTTCATGCTGCACGGCGCAACAATCATTCCATCGGTATCAAACGACCCGCTTGAAATGGCTGCCGCCTGATCCTTATGTGAGTAAGTGTATGTGGCCAGTTGTTCTACTTCTTGTAAGGTATAGCCTGTTTCGTGTTTGATCGTGACGTTTGCCCAAGGAGACACAACGAGATGGGTTTCCACTCCGGCGGCCTTCAGCCACTGCAGCAGCCTGACCCCGAAAATGGCCCCTGTTGCCCCTGTCATTCCGACAACGAGTTTCACTTTGCCCCCTCCTTTACGCTTGAATTCTGCTTTCATTTCAATCATACTCCTGATATATCCATATGAAAAATATCTATTAAATCTATATTTAATACCTAAAAGGTATGATAAGGAGGCGCTTTCTTTTGGATATTCGCCAGCTTCGATACTTCATTACCATTGCCCAAGAACAGAAAATCACGTCCGCAGCCAAAAAGCTTCACATGGCGCAGCCGCCTTTAAGCAGGCAGCTCAAACAGCTGGAGGACGAACTTGGTGTTGTCCTGTTTGACCGTAACAAGAAAAAACAAATGACTCTTACATATGAAGGAGCTGTTTTTCTAAAAAGAGCAAAAGAGATTCTGCATAGGTTTGAAGATGCAGTCATTGAGGTACAGGAGCTGAAGGAGGAAGTAGCCGGCACACTTGCCGTGGGATCAACGATTTATTGCGCGGCTCTGATGCTTGAAAAAGTAACACAGATCAAAGAGAGATACCCCCATCTCACCTTTAATATTTGGGAAAATGAACCCGCGACACTGTTGGAACTGCTGGAAAGCCGGCAAATCGATGCGGCGGTCACGACAACACTGATCAAAAGTGACACAGTACAATTCAAGCAGCTTGATGACATTCCATGTGTGCTCGTGCTTTCAGATGAAGCCGGATATCCGTGCGGAGACACCATTAAGATGGAGGACATTCCTTCATTTCCGCTGATCCTGCTGCGGCCTGTCAACGGAAAAGGCGTCTATAATCAGGTCATGAATGAATTTCATCGTTTGAACCTGGAGCCGCGCATTGTTTGTGAATGCCACGACTCTGCAACTTTGCTCAGCCTCGTGTCATCCGGATTCGGCGCGTCTATTTTGCCCGTCACAATGATTCCCGTTCATATGAGAAATCACGTTCACACCGTCCATATCGAAAATAATCCCTTCATTATGACACCGGCTGTCATGTGGAGAACGGACAGTTATTTGCCTAAACCGGCACAGCAATTTTTGGATTTATTTTAAAAGATTTTGCCTTATGAAAACCAATTACTTGACTCATACTAAAAAAAAGTTATCCTTTAGATTTGTAAGCTATTTTTTTATTTCAATAAAATCAACCAGAAAAGTGGGGAATAAGATGAAAAAAGCATTATTGGCTTTATTCATGGTCGTAAGTATTGCAGCTCTTGCAGCTTGCGGAGCAGGAAATGACAATCAGTCAAAAGATAATGCCAAAGATGGCGATCTTTGGGCTTCAATTAAGAAAAAAGGTGTGCTCACAGTCGGAACGGAAGGAACATATGAGCCGTTCACTTACCACGACAAAGACACTGATAAACTGACTGGCTATGATGTCGAAGTTATCACAGAAGTCGCAAAACGCCTCGGGCTTAAAGTCGACTTTAAGGAAACACAGTGGGACAGTATGTTTGCCGGCCTGAATTCCAAACGGTTTGACGTTGTTGCCAACCAAGTCGGAAAAACAGATCGTGAAGACAAATATGATTTCTCAGATAAATACACAACATCAAGAGCCGTTGTCGTAACGAAAAAAGACAACAACGATATTAAGTCTGAAGCAGATGTAAAAGGAAAAACGTCAGCTCAATCACTGACAAGCAACTACAACAAATTAGCTACAAATGCCGGCGCTAAAGTAGAAGGCGTTGAAGGTATGGCGCAGGCCCTTCAAATGATCCAGCAAGGCCGCGTCGATATGACATACAACGATAAGCTTGCCGTATTGAACTACTTAAAAACATCTGGCAATAAAAACGTGAAAATCGCGTTTGAAACAGGTGATCCTCAGTCAACATATTTCACGTTCCGTAAAGGAAGCGGCGAGGTTGTTGATCAAGTCAACAAAGCATTAAAAGAAATGAAAGAGGACGGGACTCTTTCTAAAATTTCTAAAAAATGGTTCGGCGAAGATGTTTCTAAATAATCTGCCGGCATTGACGCTTGGCACGGCGATCCCGTGGGATCTGGTGCAGCAGTCATTCTGGCCGATACTTTCAGGGGGAATCTACTATACGATTCCCCTTACGATTCTTTCCTTTATATTCGGAATGATCCTGGCGCTGATTACGGCGCTTGCCAGAATGTCGAAAGTGAGACCTTTGAGATGGGTGTTCAGCGTATACGTATCCGCAATACGCGGCACTCCTCTTCTCGTTCAATTGTTCATCATTTTCTATCTGTTCCCGGCCTTTAACGTCACATTAGATCCATTTCCAAGCGCAGTTATCGCCTTTTCTTTAAACGTCGGCGCCTATGCATCTGAAATCATTCGGGCATCTATTTTATCCGTGCCGAAAGGGCAATGGGAAGCCGGCTACACAATTGGCATGACACATCAAAAAACGCTGTTCCGCGTCATTTTGCCGCAGGCGTTTCGTGTGTCGATCCCGCCATTATCCAATACCTTTATCAGCCTGATTAAAGATACATCCCTCGCCTCTCAAATTCTGGTCGCTGAGCTGTTCAGAAAAGCCCAGGAAATCGGCGCGCGGAATCTTGATCAAATTTTAGTGATCTATATTGAAGCAGCCTTTATTTATTGGATTATCTGCTTCCTGCTTTCACTCGTCCAGCATGTCATCGAACGGCGTCTTGACCGCTACGTGGCCAAATAAGGAGGTTCCGAGTATGCTTACCGTTAAAGGATTAAACAAATCATTCGGTGAAAATGAAATTTTAAAAAAGATAGATATGAAGATTGAAAAAGGAAAAGTCATCGCCATACTTGGGCCTTCAGGTTCAGGGAAAACGACGCTGCTTCGCTGCCTGAACGCTCTGGAGATCCCGAATCGCGGAGAGCTTGCATTTGATGATTTCTCCATCGATTTCTCTAAAAAGGTGAAACAGGCGGATATCCTAAAGCTTCGCCGAAAATCCGGAATGGTGTTTCAGGCGTATCACCTGTTCCCGCACCGCACAGCCCTCGAAAACGTGATGGAGGGCCCTATTCAGGTGCAAAAACGGAACAAAGAGGAAGTCAGAAAAGAAGCGATTCAGCTTCTTGATAAAGTCGGATTGAAGGACAAAATGGATTTATATCCGTTCCAGCTTTCCGGCGGCCAGCAGCAGCGCGTCGGCATCGCCCGCGCACTGGCGATTCAGCCTGAGCTCATGCTGTTTGACGAACCGACCTCAGCGCTTGATCCCGAGCTTGTCGGAGAGGTGCTGAAGGTTATCAAGGACTTGGCCAATGAAGGCTGGACCATGGTCGTCGTGACCCACGAAATCAAGTTCGCGCAGGAAGTTGCGGATGAAGTCATCTTCATCGACGGCGGCGTTATCGTGGAGCAAGGACCGCCGGAGCAAATTTTCTCTGCACCAAAAGAAGAACGGACACAGCGGTTCTTGAACCGGATTTTGAACCCGCTGTAATAAGAAAAACAGGGCGCCAGCGCCCTGTTTCAGATTATTGACAAAATCCTAAAACGATTTTCGTTTTAGGATTTTGTGATTTTCAGCGTGATTGAAAACCTTTGAAGTCTAGGAAGGGCGAGCATTGGAGCACAGCGAATGTTAAATTCGTGAGCACCGAAGCACAGGCCTGACAACGAATGCAAGGGTTTGCCAACACGCTGAAACAGGGCGCCTGCGGCGGCCCTGTTTTTTTGTTGAGCCCCTTTCGCCTATTCCGCCCTTCTGTCAGATGTGCTACAATGACAATCGACTGATTTTTACGAAAGAAGGGACCTCACGTGAAGCAAGAACTTGTTCTGCGCTGGACATTTTATTTTGCCGGTTTGATCATTTTGGCTTTTGGTGTATCCCTGACGATAGAAGGAAAAGCACTCGGCATTAGTCCGTGGGATGCATTTCATTACAGCCTGTTTCAGCACTTCGGGCTTACCGTCGGCCAGTGGTCCATCATTATTGGAGCGCTCATCGTCGGATTCACGTCATTGTTTACGAGAGCTTGGCCGAAAATTGGTGCCCTCCTGAATATGGTGCTCATTGGTGTATTTATAGATTTTTTCAATTTCATTCTGCCTGCCCCCTCGACCTACACAGGCTCGATCATCGTCTTCTCTCTAGGCGTGGTGCTGATCGGTTACGGCGTCGGTGTTTATGTATCAGCAGGCCTTGGCGCGGGGCCGCGTGATTCACTGATGATGCTGATTACAGAAAAAACCGGCTGGAATGTGCAATGGGTGCGGAACGGCATGGAAATAACCATTTTGTTTGCGGCATGGGGCATGGGCGGGCCGATCGGTTTTGGCACCATTTTGACCGCCATCCTCACCGGACTTATTTTGCGCTTTTCATTGCCCCAGTCAATCCAGTTGCTGAATTATGCTGTGGCAAGGCGGACCGCCGCTGTGAAAGCATCTCCGCCTGTACACTAAAACAAAGCCGCCTTGGCTTTGTTTTTTTATTTTCTCCTCTATATGAGTCTTGTGGAAGTATGATAGGATGGTTTTGACAATCTTTTGCAGACGGAGGATCTAGAATGAAGATTTACGGAATTTATATGGACCGCCCGCTTTCACAGGAAGAAAATGAACGGTTCATGTCTTTCATATCACCTGAAAAACGGGAGAAATGCCGGAGATTTTATCATAAAGAAGATGCTCACCGCACCCTGCTGGGAGATGTGCTCGTTCGCTCAGTCATAAGCAGGCAGTATCAGTTGGACAAATCCGATATCCGCTTTAGCACACAGGAATACGGGAAGCCGTGCATCCCTGATCTTCCCGACGCTCATTTCAACATTTCTCACTCCGGCCGCTGGGTCATTGGTGCGTTTGATTCACAGCCGATCGGCATAGATATCGAAAAAACGAAACCGATCAGCCTTGAGATCGCCAAGCGCTTCTTTTCAAAAACAGAGTACAGCGACCTTTTAGCAAAAGACAAGGACGAGCAGACAGACTATTTTTATCATCTATGGTCAATGAAAGAAAGCTTTATCAAACAGGAAGGCAAAGGCTTATCGCTTCCGCTTGATTCCTTTTCAGTGCGCCTGCACCAGGACGGACAAGTATCCATTGAGCTTCCGGACAGCCATTCCCCATGCTATATCAAAACGTATGAGGTCGATCCCGGCTACAAAATGGCTGTATGCGCCGCACACCCTGATTTCCCTGAGGATATCACAATGGTCTCGTACGAAGAGCTTTTATAAATGGCTCATCAACAGCTTGACACCGCGCTCAATATCTTCCGTTTTCACATTGGAAATATTGATTTTTAATAGATTTTCTTTCGGATAATCTGATAAATAATGACGGTCTATCGCCTCAAGGAGAACCCCTTGTTTTTTCAGTCTATGAATCACTCTTGAGGCGGGCAGATCCTGAGGAAGCACCAGATGGGTGTGCATACAGGGTGCCTGCCCGCTGGAGAACGTAAAGCGTCCGCTTCCCAGCTGCCTGTGAGTTCGAATGGCTTGATGTAGCCTCAGCGACCGCTCTTTATAAGAATCTCTGATTTTCTCCTTATGCCTGCCGTACATACCGCTTTTCAGGTAAATCTCCAATGCTGCTTGAGAAATCATTGAACAGTCGATGTCGTTCAGTTTTTTGTACGCATAGAACGTGTCAGTCAGCGCTTCGGGCAAAACAGCCGCCCCCACGCGGAGGCCGGGGAACATCATTTTCGAGAAGCTTTTCAAATAGATGACATGTGAGGACAGATCATATGCGTACAGCGGATCTGCCTTTTTATTTTCCTCCAGATCACCGAGGTAATCATCCTCAACGAGATAGACATCATACGCTTCTGCCAGTCTCACAAGCTCCTGTTTATCACGCTCTGACAATGAGCAGCCAAGCGGGTTATGGAAGCGCGGCATCGTATAAAAAAATTTAATCGATTCTGTTTGAAATAACCGCTCAACCTCGGCTATATCAAGCCCTTCTTCCGTTCGTTTCACTCCGATGGCGGGAATCCCGACCGTCTCAAGCTGTTCGACCATCAAATGGTAGCCCGGCTGTTCAATGGCGATCTTCTCTTTCCCATTTGGGAACGGCATGGCACAAAGCAAGGATAACGCCTGCTGGACACCTGATGTAATAAAAATATGCCGTTCATCCGCAAATACCTGTTGAGTGGCCAAGAGCTTTCGGAGTACGCGGATGAGTGATGGAAGCCCCTTTGGCGTCCCATAAATAAACAAATCGTTTTTGTATGTATCAATCGCTTTGTTGATACAGTGCTGAAAATCAAGATACGGAAACACATCTGGATCCGGCGCAGATGTGGCAAAGTCGATGGGGCCAGGTTGCCCGCTTTTTGATTTCCCTGT
Source organism: Bacillus sp. FSL K6-6540 (assembly GCF_038007545.1). Taxonomy (NCBI): domain Bacteria; kingdom Bacillati; phylum Bacillota; class Bacilli; order Caryophanales; family Bacillaceae; genus Bacillus; species Bacillus sp. FSL K6-6540. Next base: position 1,262,073 of record NZ_JBBOXH010000002.1, on the reverse strand, counting down.
CTTTTTCACAATATAATAGCCGCTTTTCGGAACAGAATAGATAAGGTGGCGCTTTTCCAGCTCCTGCAGCGCGCGGATCACTGTGCTTTTGCTGACTTGGTAGCGGGCGGACAGCTGACGGATAGATGGAAGCCTGTCTCCTTCTTGATAGGCGGTGCTTTGCATCATCTCCTCTATCCTCGTTACTAGACTCATATATTTCTCCATGCCTTCTCCCCCTGTTTTGTACCGGTACAGTTCATTGTTTTTCTCATTGTACCGTTCTGACCGCGGCCATACAATAAAGGGAGCGACCGGCGCTGCAATTCAGGTAAAGGAGCCCTTCCCATTATGGTTAAACATCAGCAAGCCCCCGCTTATATAGCGGCTATTTTATATTCGTTCATTATCGGTTTATCCTTTCTATTCGTAAAAATCGCACTGCAAACAGCAGAGCCGTTTGATATTTTGGCGCATCGGTTCACCATTGCGTTTGCTGCGGCCACTGTACCGATCTTATTCGGCTGGGTAAAGCTATCAATCCGCGTAAAGGACGTCATTGCCATTTTGCCGCTCGCCCTGCTGTATCCCGCGTTATTTTTCAGCTTTCAGGCATTCGGCCTTGTGTACTCGTCCTCCTCTGAAGCGGGAATTATTCAGGCAGCCATTCCGATTTTCACGATGGTCTTTGCCGCTTATGTTTTAAAGGAACGCCCAACGTGGACGCAAAAGGGGTTCACGGTTTTATCCGTTGCCGGCGTCATGTTTATTTTTGTGATGAAAGGCGTTGACGTGGAATCAGCCAGCTTAAAAGGGTCTTTGCTGATCCTTTTGTCCGCTTTGTCTTCAGCGATGTACAATACTGCTGCCAGAAAAATGACGCAGCGGTTCAAGCTGACAGAGCTCACCTACATCATGTCAGCCATCGGCTTTGTCGTCTTCAACGCCATCGCCCTTGTGCGTCACGGAGCGGCGGGAACAGTCGGCACTTATTTTCTGCCGTTCCGGGAGCCCGGCTTCGTTCTCGCCATTGTGTATTTGGGCGTGCTGTCTTCACTTGTCACTTCGTTTCTGTCTAACTATACGCTGTCGCGAATTGAGGCGTTTAAAATGAGCGCTTTTAATCATGTATCTACCATTGTGACGATGATTGCAGGAGTTGTGATTCTCAACGAAAGCCTGGCCTGGTATCATCTTGCCGGGGCTGTTTGTATTATGATTGGCGTGGTGGGGAGCAATATCAATCTGGAGAAAAAAACAAAGCGCCCTGGTATGCCTGCAAAAAAATGGGAAATTATGTTAGACTGAAAGGAAAAACATGGTTAGAGGTGTAGGTTTACCGTATGATTCAATATGCTAGTGAAAGTATCAATCTTCCAGGAGAAATCGCTTTTAAGGATGTAAGAGAAATCTTTTTTTATCAAATCGCAAAAATATCATGCTTTTACTTTCTGTTGTTTTGCGCCATATTTGCTGCAGTTAACTTCATTAATGGATGGCCCCGTATCGTTTATGGCAGTGACGCGCTTAACTTGTTTATGAACAGTATGTTGATTATCGTGATGTCAGTTCTGTTTACACTGCTGCTCCTCCTTCTTCTATATGTGAAGTTTTCCAGAGCATACAAGAAGAACGAACGGATGAAATCTAAAAGAACATATACTCTGAACCAAGAAGGAATTCGTATATGTTCTAAAAAATATGACCTCATTTTCAATTGGGATGAAATCACAGCTGTTTTCGAATATAAAAATATCTTCAGGGTCAATACATCAAGTGGCCAATATATTGCGATCCCAAAACGTTTTTTTCATTCCAAAGAGGAAATGAACAGATTCAAGGAGATTATCCTTAAAAATACCGGAACAAAAAAACTCAAATTTAAAAAGGATCAGCATTGACAGTGCTGATCCTTTTATATTGAATGGTGGGTTTCTTTTGCCTTCTGTTTATCTAAAAACGGCACCAGCTCTATTACAGCCGATAAACCCACAAACACGATGCACACAGCGACAATCAGCAAATAACCATGAGTCATGTCAAAAAACAAACCGCCCGCATACACGCTGAGAGCTCCGGCAACCTGATGGATAAAGAAATTGATGCCTAACAGCGATCCGATCAATCCTGTTTGATAGCTTTCCGAAATTGACGCCGCGGTCAGCGGGATCACGCCTGTGTAACTGAGCCCGAATAACAGGATAAACCCGAAGTACCAAAGGTCACTGTGATGAATTCCGAGAATGGGAATGAGCAGGCAAATGAGGCTGAGCAGCCGAATGAAAAATAAGATGGATAGCATGACGCTTCTGCTGCCGAGGAGATCTGACAGCCAGCCCGCCAATAATCCGCCAATGATGATAAATGCCCCGAACGCGGCCATCATTCCGTTGACATGAGAGACATGCGCATCCTTCAGTATCGGGACGAGGTGAGCATCAATAATTCCCATTGTAAATCCGCAAGTAAACACGCCGAAGTACAGGATATGAATGAGGCGGGATTGCTTCATCACGTTCCAAAACCCCCGCCAATCATAAGATTTTTTCACAGACTCCGCTTGCGCATGCGGCGGGTGCTTCATCCCAAAGACGAGGAGCGGCAGCAGAACAGCCGCCATGACGATTCCCAAAATGGTATAGGTGCTCTGCCAGCCGGCATGATACGGAGCCGCAGCCCAAATGGGTGAGAGAAGCAGCAGGCCCGCAGAGTTGGCATTGGTCAAAATAGCAAGCGCCAGACCTTTGTGTGTGTCAAACCAACGGCTGATGAAATACTGGGTCGTCACGCCGACCGCGCAGGAATACCCGATTCCGCCAAGCACACCGTAAATGGCGGAAAACACATGAACATTCGGTGAATAAGGAAGCACCAAAAAGCTTGCGCTGATGCAGACAGCTCCAAGCGCCATAATTTTTCTGACACTGAAACGGTCGATAAAAAAACCGACAAAAAACTGGACGATGCCGGTTGTGATCATAAAAATGCTGACAGAAACCGAAATCAGCGACCTGTCGGCATGGAAGGCATCTGCCATTGGCAGCATAAAAAATTGAAAGGAATTTCTGAATGAGTTCATTCCGATGGCGAAAACAAACGTAAACAGCAATACAAACCATTTCATCCTGGGAGACGTGCGCATGTTTCGACCTGCCTTTGTTTGAGTATTTCGACTATTATACCATGCAAAAATTGGCATTCAACACAAAAAAAAGCGGAACAGCCGAAGCTGTCCGCTTTTGATCACGGTTGAATGATCGGATGCTGATTCAAGATCGCAAAAATCCGTTCTGCGACTTCTTCCGTTTGTGACAGCAGGAACATGTGCCCGCCGTCAAATTGATGGAATGTGATGTCTTTTGCCCACTTCTTCCACCCTTCCGCATCTCGTATGCACTTTTTATCATCAAGCCCGTTAAAGACATGAACAGGCGACTGGATCTGGGCCAGATCGTAAAGCTCAAATTGTTCAAGAGCCCGGTAATCTGATCGGAAAGAAGGCAGGAAAAAGGACATGACCTCCTTATTTTCAACAAGCTCTGCGGGCATTCCGCCTAATTGGATAATATGATCGAGAAACTGATCATCAGGCAGGTGGGACACTTTCTTCCGCTGAATATGAGGCGGCTGGATTGCAGAAATGATAACCGCCTGCGGAAAGATGCCTTCACGCTCAAGCTTTTGCGCCAGCCTGAAGGTGATCATTCCGCCCATACTGTGTCCGAACAGCACAAACGGCCGATCAGGGCGAAGGTTCAGTTCTTGCTTGTACAAATCCGTCAGCTCTTCGAGATCCTCAATAGCTGACGTTTGATTCGTGCCGTGTCCCGGCGGCTCGGCAGCGAGCATCTCGCACTCCCCCTGCAAAAAAGCATGGAGAGGGCGAAACGACGCCGAGTAGCCGCCGGCAAACGGAAAACAGATGAGCTGCGTTTTTTCCGACGCATCAAATGATTTGAAGAGTTGGCTCATTGGCTGTCTCCTCCTTTCATCACTTCATTTATGAAACCGTTACGGTTTGTGTATTAAGAAATTCGAGCAAAATCTCCGCATTCCTATCTAGCGTTTCGCCCTGCAGCATTTCTGCGTGTGTTCCGAAGCCTCTTTTCATACGGTAAGCACCTGTTGTAGCTTCTTCCCATGATGCAAGCCATTCCGGCATGTCAAAATCAGCGCCGGAAGTCAACAGATCAATATCTGCTTTCACCTGGCCTGTGCTGATCAGGTTGACGTAGTATGAGTAAAAGGCATGTGTTTTTTGCTTGAGGCCTTGTTTGACGGCTTCGCTGTTGAGCGCTTCATTGTCCCGATTGACATTCATCAACGCTTCGACATCACTTTCAACCGTGCGTCCGTCCAGATCACTGACACCTTGTTTTTTATAGGAATCGACCATGATGATCCGCTGAACAATACGGCCTTGTTCCTCAAGCTTTTTCGCAGCTTCAAACGCCAGGCTGCATCCCGCTGAATATCCAAACAATGTTAAAGGCCCTTCCGGCTGCAGCTTCTGGATCAAATCCGCATAGCGGTCAAGCCGGTCTTCCTCCTCAATAAAATCAAAGGCGCACAGCTTGTATGACGGCAAGCGGCTGGACAGATTTTGGTACATAAGGCCATAGCCCAAGACCGGCGGGAATGCGAAAATGATCTGCTCCTGATCCTGATTCATTATCGTTACATCCTGCAAGCCATCAGGACCCCCGTTTTTCAAATACGCTGAAATGCCGGCGATCGTCGGCGCTTCAAACAAAAGCTTTACTGGAAGATCAATCCCGAGCTCTTTCTTGATGCGGGACGCGGCGGTCATGGCCTTCAAGGAATGCCCTCCGAGCGCAAAGAAATCGTCATGAATGCCAATTTGCTTTCTGCCGAGAACCTCAGACCATATTTGTGCGATTGTTTCTTCCATCTCGTTCCGCGGTCCAATCCATTCTTCCGCCAGCTGATCCTGATCAGGTTTTGGGAGCAGCCGTTTATTGACTTTCCCGTTCGTCGTTAAAGGAAGCTCATCCAAGAAGGTAAAGGTTTGCGGCACCATGTAAGCAGGAAGCTGTTTTTTCAGGTGCGCCTTCACGTCCTCAGCTGAAAGCTGTGTCCGGTTCACGAGGTAGGCATTGATTGATGCATCGCCAGACTCATGGCGGTCCGCCACAACGACCGCATCTTTCACACCTGGGTATTCCTGCAGCTGCTTTTCGATTTCTTCAAGCTCAATCCGGTGTCCGCGTATTTTGACCTGGTCGTCAATACGGCCGGCGTATTCAATCGTTCCATCCGGCAGCCAGCGCGCTAAATCCCCTGTGCGGTAAAGCGTCTCTCCCGGCTTGAACGGGTTCTTGATAAACTTTTCCTTCGTGAGGTCAGCACGATTTACATACCCTTTTGACACGCCCATTCCGCTGATGCACAGTTCACCGATCGCCCCGAATGGCTGGAGCTGGCTTTGCTCATTCAGAATATAAACACTGGCATTGCTGATCGGCTTTCCAATCGGCAATGAGGAGATGGAATCCGGTATATCATGCACGACGTGAGCAGTCGCAAACACTGTTCCCTCAGTCGGCCCGTAGCAGTTAATCAGCTTGCCCGGCCCCATGACCCGCAGCGCTTTTCTGACATGAGGCACTGAGGCGCGCTCTCCGCCGAATAATATACAGCGTAGTCCCTTCATCCAATCCTCTCCCGCATCTGTGAGAAGATTAAATAGTGCGGTTGTCGCAAACATGACATTGACATTCTCTTGCAGGATCAGATCTGTGAGCCGTTCTGTATCAAGCAGCGTATGTTCATCTGCGATAATGAGCCGTGCCGCATTCAGCATAGAAGCATAGAAATCAAAGGTAAATGCGTCAAAGGCGTAATTCGAAACAGACAAGAACGTATCCTGATCAGAAAATGCCATGTAGTCTACATGCTTGACCAATCCTTGAATATTGGCATGAGTGGTGATATTGCCCTTTGGCTTTCCGGTTGTGCCGGAAGTGTACATGATATATGCCGGATCATTAGGATCAATCGCGGTTGCAGGATCGCTTGCCTGTTCTTCAAACCGTGTTTGATCATCAATGAAGAGCGTTGTGCCTGTATACGGCAGCTCAGCCGCTTGTTCTTTCATCTCCTGATGCGTCAGAAGACAGGCTGCCGCACTGTCAGCCAGCATATACGAGATTCGGTCCTCTGGCAGCTTCGGATCAACCGGCAGATAGGCTGCTCCCGCCTTTAATACACCGAGAATGCCGATCACCAATTCAAGTGAGCGCTTCGTGTACAGCGCTACAACAGAGCCTTTGCCCGCACCGTGTTTTTGCAGCCGGCGTGCAAGGCGGTTCGCTTCCTCATCTAATTCGCGATAAGACAGGGTCTGGCCGGAATACGTAAGCGCAGGTGCATCCGGATTGACGTTCACTGCTTCCTTGAACCAATCCGTCAGAGGCTTTGTTTCATGAGCTTGAGCCGGCGGGTTTAAGCCGGTTAGCAAAAATTCTCTCTCCCTGTCGTCAACGAGGTTGATCGTGCTGACAGGCTGATCCGGATTCTGGATGAGCTGCTGAATTGCTGTGAGAAGCTGAGATTTCAAGCGCAAGATAAACGCCTCATCAAACACATTCTCGTTATAAGCAAGCTTAATCAGCATCTCATCTCCAGGGGAAGCCATCAGGTTGAGATCATAATTCGACTTCTCAAAAACATGAACATCCACCATATCAAAGCCGTTTTCACTGCTTTCTTCATTTTTCGCATCCTGAAGCGGATAGTTCTCAAAAACAATGATGTGGTCAATCAGTTTCGGCTGATCGGCCTGGCTTTGGATGTCATAAAGCGGCACATATTGATGCGGCTCAGACTGCAGCGATTGCTCCTGCAGCTGCTTGAGCAAGCCGTTAAATGTGATACCCTCAGACAGCTTCACACGTCTCGGGACAACGTTGATAAACAGCCCGACCATATGTTCAACGCCTTTGATTTCCGCGGGACGCCCTGAAACAACTGTACCGAAGGCCAAATCGCCAGACTGCTGATAGCGGCTGATCAATACGCTCCAGACTGCCTGCAGCGCCGTACTTAAAGTGGTATGCTGCGATTTTGCAAGCTCGGTAAAGGCTTTTGTTTCCGCCTCCGGCAGTGAAAAGAGCAGCTCTTTCGGCTCATAGCCGTCCTTTTGTTTCTTTCTTTGCTCCGCAAACGTCGTTTGTCCTTCAAAGTCCTCTAAATACTCGCGCCAGTAACGCAGTGATGCTTGTTTATCCTGCTTTTCAAGCCACTTGATGTAGTCTTTATACGGTTTGACGGGCGGCAGGCTGTACGGCTTTTGTTCGCGCAGAGCATTGTATACCTTAAATAGATCCTGTACGACGATGCCGAAGCACCATCCGTCCAAAATAATGTGGTGGTAGCTCCACACCCATTCAAAGCTTTCTTCAGCTTTCTTGAAAATGGCTGCCCGCATCGGAATATCCCGCGTCAAATCAAAACCCCTGATCTTATCCTGTTCTTTGTACTCATTGATTTTGGCTGTTTGCTCGCTGCCCGTTAAGTGTGTCAGATCGATTTCTTCTATATGGAACTGCCGTTTTTTCAATACGACTTGGACAGGTCTTTTTACTTTTTCGTGAATGAACACGGTACGAAATACATCGTACCGGTCCATGATCACATTCATGCTTTCTTCAAGACATTTGATATTCAAGCTGCCTTTTACTTTCATCGTGATTTGTTCAAGGTAAAAGCTTTGGCCGGGATTCAGGATGGCATGAAAAAGCATCCCTTCCTGCATCGGCGATAGGTAATACATATCTTGAACCTGATCCTTGCTAAATTGACTCATATGTTTCGCTCCCGCCTTCTGTAATTCCCTTGCGTTTTATTTTAAATTCTCCTCAAGCATGTCAAAGATATCTCCCATCTCGTCCATTTCAAGGTCTTCGGCGCTAAAGTCGCTTGGTGTGAATTCCTTGTCTTCTTTTTCCGTGCAATGGCGGATTAACATCAGGAGGTTTTCTTTAAACCGTTCCATTCGCTCTTCAATCGTGACTCTTTCAAACTCCTTTTCATTGTAGGAGCAGGAAAGCACAAACCGGCCATTTCTGATCATGCCGCTGAAGCTTAAAGCGTACAGCGCCTCTGATTCTCCGCTTACTTGGCGCCCCATATCGAAAGCGGACGGTTCAAAGAAATCGGTTTTGACTTCACTGTCGAATTGGCCCAAATAGTTGAAGCTGATCTCCGGTGTGAAGCCCTTTGTTTCCGCTGTTTCTGTGAAATAACGAAGAATGCCGTAGCCAACACCTTTGTCCGGAATGCGGCGCAGGTTTTCTTTGACTGTTTTGATCACAGCCGAGGCATCTGCGTCAGATATGTCGAGCACAACAGGGTATTGTGCCGTAAACCAGCCGACCGTTCTGGAGATATTCACATTCGGGATAATGTCCTCCCGGCCGTGTCCCTCAAGGTTAATGCCAATTTTGGCCCCCTTTGTCCATTCTTTCATTGTCAAACCGAGCGCGCTGAGAAGAATATCGTTGATTTCAGTTCCATATGGCTGATGAACATCTGTTAAAAGATGTTTCGTGTCTTCTTCCGTTAATTCACATAGGACAGATGATGTATCCTTGACGATCCGCTGCTCTGTTTTACAATCCTTCGGTAAAGGAGAAACCTGTTCAGCGGCAATTTGCGACCAGTATTCAGCCTGCTGTAGAAGATGCGCTGATTGGCTGAATGCCGCCAGTTCTTCCGCCCAGTCCTTGAAGGAGTTTGTTTTTTGCGGGAAGACAAGGCTCTCTTCTTTCTCAGCCTGCATGTAGCCTGAAGCAAAGTCTTCAAGCAAAATCCGCCATGACACACCGTCGACCACGAGATGGTGTACAGCAATGAGCAGGTGATCCCCAGCTTCTGTGCGATATTGCTCCGCCTTTAGAAGCGGCCCGGTTCGCAGATCGAGACTGCTTTGCAGCCTGTCCGCTAGAATCTTGATCTGGCTTCTCAGCATCTCTTCATCAGAGCCGTACAGATCCACGATTTCGAAGCTGACCTTGCTCTCACCGATCGGTTGATACGCCTGAACGATGTCCCCGTTTTCCTCACGATAGACCATGCGGAGCGCGTCATGATGCTCGATCAGCGCCTGCAATGTTTTCTCCACCCGTTCAGGATCAAAGCCCTTCGCGGCGTGAAGCATCACCGATTGGTTCCAGTGGTGCTTGTTCGTGAAGTTCTTTTCAAAGAACCAGCGCTGGATCGGCGTCAGGATGACTTCGCCCTCCACCGGGCCTTGGTCTGCCTGTTTGCCTTCGGCACGCTCTACATATTGGGTAAGCGCCTCGATCGTCGGGTGCTGGAAGAGATCTTTCATTTCCAGCTTCCAGCCGTGCTGGTTCAAGCGGCTCGCCATTTGAATTCCTTTGATGGAATCTCCGCCAAGCGAGAAGAAATTGTCGGTGACACCGACTTCAGACATTCCAAGCACGTCCTGCCAGATGCCGGCAAGCAGCTCTTCCATGTCGGTCGTCGGCGCTTTGTATTCTCCGCTTCCCGCTTCGATGTCCGGCTCAGGCAAGGCTTTGCGGTCCACCTTGCCGTTTGCCGTAACCGGAAGCTCGTTCAGCGTCACCCAGAACGCCGGGATCATGTAATCCGGCAGGGTTTCCTTCAGTGCTGATTTCAGCGCTTCTATATCAGCTGTTTCCGGTGTGACATACGCCGCGATCGCTGTATTGCCGCCTTTATCTTTGACAGCTGTTACCGCCGCATCCTGCACCTCAGAAAGCTGGGCGAGCTGGACTTCAATTTCTGAGAGCTCGATCCGGTAGCCGCGGACCTTGACCTGCTGGTCGATCCGGCCGATGTATTCGATGCCGCCGCCCGTCCATTTCACCAAATCGCCGGTGCGGTACATGCGCTCACCCGGCACAAACGGATCAGCGACAAACCGCTTCGCGGTTTCGTCTTCTCGATTCAGATAGCCTCGTGCCAGTCCGCGCCCCGCCACGCAAAGCTCTCCGGCTACGCCTTCCGGCTGCACCTGATTGCCCTCGCCGAGAATGTATACTCTCGTATTGGCAATGGCCTTTCCGATGGAAAGTGAGCCTTCCTCCGGATGGATTTCTGTACTCGTGGCAACGACCGTATTCTCTGTCGGCCCGTAGTTATTGACGAGTGTGTACGGCTTTTTCACTGCGCGCTTCAGCTTGTCTCCTCCAGTGAGCAATACGCGAAGTGATGTGTTCTCAAGCTCCATGAACTGTTCCGCAAGCTGTGTCGGCAGGAACGTGATCGTTACGCCGTTCGTTTCGAAGTAATTGTTCAGGCGGACGATATCGAGGCGGATCGCTTCATCAATGACGTGAAGCTCAGCGCCGATCGTCCAAGTCGGGAACATCTCCCAAATGGAAGCGTCGAATCCAAAGCCCGCGTACTTCGCACTGCGGTCCTCCGCTGTCATGCTGAACGCGTCGTGGTGCCAGAAGCACAGGTTCACAAGCGCATGGTGCTCGACCATGACACCCTTCGGCTGTCCGGTCGTTCCAGACGTGTAAATCATGTACGCCAAGTTCTCCGCGGTTACAGCGGTTTCTGGATTTCCCTCGTCGTTTTCATCAAGCGGCAGGCTTAGAATCGTGCGGCTTCCATCGAGAAGAATGACATCTCCCGTAAAGCTGTCCGGCACTGAAATCCCTTCCTGTTTCAAGAGAAGCTTCGCGCCGCTGTCCTGTAAAATATACTCAATCCGCTGATCCGGGTAGTCAGGATCGATCGGCACAAACGCCGCTCCGGCTTTCAAGACGCCGAGCACCGCGGCGGACATTTCAAGCGACGGCTTCGTGAGAACGCCGACGCGGTCATCCGGGCTGATGCCGCAGTCCATCAGAATCCGCGCGAGACGGTTTGCCTTCGCATTCAGCTCGCCGTACGTCCAAGACTGGCCGTTGTATGTGACAGCCGGGCGGTCTTTGTGGCGCTGGACAGTCTCTTCGAATAGCTGATGAACCGTTTTGTCTGTCGGCACAGGCAGCGCTTTGCCCTTCCATGCCTCAAGAAGCGCTTGCTTTTCTGTCTCGGTGACGAGTGACAGGCTGGAAAGCGGCTGGTTCGGGTTATCCGCAACAGCCTTTAGTAGCCGCAGAACGTATTCGCTCCATTTTTCAGCTGTTTCTTTCGCGAACAGATCTGTCGCATATTCGAGCTGCAAGCCAATGCCATTTTCATCAGTAAATCCGCCCAGTGTCAGATCAAACTTAGAAGTTCCCTGATGAGCCTCATAAGGTGAAATGCTCAGATTTTGCAATGTAAGCTGTTCTTTATCAGGGTTTTCTGTCGTCACCATCACATTAAACAATGGGTTTCGGCTCATATCCCGAGGGAGATCAAGCTGATTAACCAGATCTTCAAACGGATACTCCTGATGCTCAAGCGCTGACAGGTTCGTCTGCTTTGCTTGCTCCAAAAGCTCCGCAAATGTTTGCTGTTCTTTCGCTTTCATTCTCAGGGCAAGTGTATTGACGAACATTCCCGGCATGTCCTGAACATCAGCATTCGTCCTGCCGGCAGTAACGGAGCCGATGACGATATCCCGCTGTCCGGAAATTTTGCTTAAAAAGACGTGGAAAACAGCATGGAGCACCATGTGCAAGGTCGTTCCGGTTTCCGCAAGCAGTTTTTCTACCGCCTTTGCCGTCTCACTTCCCGTACGGAAACGGATCGTATTTCCTTTAAAGCTTTGCACAGGCGGACGGGCGTAATCGAGCGGGAGATCAAGCTCTGGCAGCTCGCCTGAAAGAACTGACAGCCAGTACGCCTCATGCTCCTTCATCCGTTCTTTTTGCTCAGCTTCATGTTGCCAAACGGCGAAATCTTTATAATGAAGCGCCGGCTGCGGAAGCTGCTCTCCTTTGTAAAGCAGCGCCAATTCTTTTACAAAAATGCCTCTTGAGACGCCGTCTGCGATGATATGATGCATATCTAAAAGCAGCAAATGTTTTTTCGCTTCTATTCGAAGCAAAGCTGCGCGAATGAGCGGTGCGTCGTTTAAGTCGAATGGCCGGATAAATTCCTTAATCTTTTGGTCCGCTTCGTCTTCTTTGGCTTCAAACACATGAAGATCAACCTCCGCCTTCTCAATGATGCGCTGAACAGGCTCACCATTAGCTTCCATAAATGACGTCCGCAATGATTCGTGACGGTTCACAAGCTGATTGAGTGAATCGCGCAGGCACGAAATATCAAGCTCTCCTTCCATTAGAAGAACAGATGGCATGTTGTAGCTTATCGTCTGGCGGTCAAGCTGATTGAGCACGTACATCCGTTTCTGTGCGGATGACAATGGATATATAGCCTGCTTGTCAGCCGGTTTGAGGACTTGATGGCCGCCTGAAACGACAGACGCCTCCATATAAGCCGCCAGTTGGCGAACAGTCGGCTGCTCGAACAGTGCTTTAAGCGGTACGCTTTTCTCCAATTCCGCCTGAATGTTGGCAATCAGCATCATCCCTTTTAATGAATGGCCGCCTAAATCGAAAAAATTGTCGTCAATGCCGATGGCTTCTATGCCAAGCGTTTTCTGCCAAATGCGGCATAAGCTTTCTTCAAGCGCTGTCTCCGGTGCGGCCAAGGCTTTGCCTCCGGATTGTGCCGTGTTCGGCTTTGGCAAAGCGTTTCTGTCGGTTTTTCCGTTTGCCGTCAGCGGAATCGCGTCAACCTGCACAAAGAAAGCAGGAATCATATGAGACGGCAGTGTTAGGGAAAGCTGCTTCCGGAGCTCTGCTTTTTCAATAGCTTGATCCGACGTATAATACGCGCAAAGCTCTTGAAGACCGCCCTCGGAAACCGCTAGTACAACCGCTTCTTGAATTCCGCTGAGGCTGAGCATGACCGTTTCAATTTCTTTCGGCTCAATGCGGTAGCCTCGGATTTTCACCTGATCATCAGCCCGGCCGATAAATGCAAGCGTACCGTCAGAAAGTCTTCGTACGACATCTCCGGTTTTGTACATGAGGCTTCCCGGCGAATATGGATTTTCTACAAATCTCTCGGCTGTCAGCTGAGGCCTGTTGAGATACCCTCTCGCAAGCCCCTGTCCCGTGATATAGAGCTGTCCGCTCGCTCCCGGCGGCACAAGCTTCAATGCTTCATTTAAGACAAGCGCGCCGGCATTCGCAATCGGGCGTCCGATTGTCGGGCGTTTCGCAAATGCATCCGGTTCAGACAGATCAACCCGCCCGGCGATGGCGCCGATTGTTGCTTCTGTCGGGCCGTAGTGATTGATAAATTCGGTATGTCCATACATCTTACGGAAGGCGAGAACATCAGTCGGGATGATTTTTTCTCCTCCCAAGACGATCAAGCGCAAGGATTCAAAGTTCGCATCTTTTGCAAAACTGGCGGTGTTCACTATTGTATGGAAGAGAGACGGTGTCAGTTTGATATAAGTGATCCCATGCTCCTTGATATAGTGCGCTATCTCATCCGGCGCCGTATAGGTTTCCTTCTGGACGATATGGAGCTCGCCCCCGCCCAGAAGTACGGGGAACATGCTCGTATAGCCAAGGTCAAATGCGTAAGATGAAAGCAATACAGTCTTATCATTTTCCGTCAGGCTCGCCTCTTCACTAAACCAAGAGACATAGTTTGTCAGATTGCGATGCTCAATCTGCACGCCCTTCGGCTTTCCGGTCGTACCGGACGTATAAATGACGTATGCAAGATTGCGAGACCCTGAAATGGATGATGGGCGCTCCTTGCTTTCATTTCTCCATTTACCGTCATCAAGGCTGACGATTGTCCCTTCATATTGCCCAATAGCCGTCATGTTTCTTTCATTCACGACCGCAAATTTTGCTCCGCTGTCCTCTAATGAATAACGGATTCGTTCTTCAGGTGTATCAGGATCAATCGGAAGGAAAGCTGCCCCCGCCTTCATGACACCGAGAATGGATACCATGACTTCAGCTGACCGGTCCATAACAATCGCGACGATGTCTTCATTTCCTGCCCCTTGGGCACGAAGATGATGCGCCAGCTGGTTCGCCTGTTCATCAAGCTCGCGATAGGTCAGCAGATTTCCGCCAGCCTTCACCGCAGAATGGTCAGGTGTTTGCTGGGCCTGTTTTTCAAAAAGAGCGGCAAAGGTTGCTTCGGTAATTTGAGTCATATGTCTTTCTTCTAGCAAAGCAGCCGTTTCTGCAGATGAAAGCAGATCTACATCAGACAGCCGAACGTTTGGATTAGCCGCAGCCGCTTTGATGATATTGACAAAGTGGCGGCTCCAGCGGCGGATCGTCTCGTCCTTAAACAAGGCAGTCGCATAGTCAAAGCTTAGGCCGATATCCTCTTCACGCTCGACCGCTTCCAAGGAAAGATCAAATTTCGCAACATGATGAAGCATGGAATACGAGGAAATCTTCAAATCTCCTAATCTTAATGAAGGAATCTCCATATTCTGCATGTTGAACATCACGCTGAACAGTGGACTTCTGCTTGTATCCCTTGTAAGCGGAAGCTTTTCAATCAGCTCCTCAAGCGGATAGCTCTGGTGCTCGAATGCTTGAAGGCTGGCTGTTTTGACCTCTTCAAGGAATTGCGCGAAGGTTTTATCTCCCGCTGGTGCCGTTCTGAGTGCCACCGTGTTGACAAACATACCCGGCACACCTTGCAGATCAGGATGTGTTCTGCCAGCTGTCGGCGAGCCGACAATGATATCATCCTGTGACGCGTACTTGGAAAGGAGTACATTGAACGCCGCCAGCAAAAACATGTACATTGTCGTATCTGTTTCTGCCATGAGTGATTTGATTTGAGCCGTGATTTGCTTATCAAGCCCAAACATCACGCGCTCTCCCGCAAAGCTCCGTTCAGCAGGCCGCTCGAAATCCGCGGGAAGATCCAGTATTGGCAGTTCGCCTTTAAAGACATCGAGCCAGTATTCCTCATCTTTTTGATAATCAGTTTGTTCTTTGTGCCAAACTGCGTAATCTTTATAGTGAATTTGTGGCAGTTCCAGATCTGCGCCTTGATATATTTTGGCAAGATCACCGATTAGAATTCCTGTTGAACTTCCGTCAGTAATAATATGATGCATATCAATGAGCAGCAGGTGGCGTTTTTCTTCCAGCTGGACAAGCTTCGAACGGACGAGCGGCGCGCGGTTTAATTCAAACGGCTGAACAAATGCTTTGATCATCTCTTCCGCGTCTTCTTCCCGTCCCTTGGCAGCCTCCAGCTGGAACGATATGTTTTTATGAACGGTTTGCACAACCTCTCCGTCGATCATGTCAAACGATGTACGGAGGATTTCGTGCCGGTTGATTAATTGCTGAATCGCGTTTTCAAGCCGGTCTTTATCTACTTCTCCCTCCAGCAGAAGTACAGCGGGGACGTTGTAGCTTGTGTTTGCTTGTCCAAGCTGATTGAGAATATACATTCTCCGCTGGGCCGGGGATACAGGATAATGCTGCTGATAAGATGCTTGCCTGATCGATTCAAACGTCTGCTCCTCCTTGCTTTCGTTCTCTTCCAAATACAGTGCCAGTTCTTGAATAGTCGGCTTTTCAAAAAGCACTTTTATCGGAACTTCCTTATGAAAATGCTCTTGAATTTTCGCCGTCATCATCATCGCTTTCAAAGAATGGCCGCCGATCATAAAGAAGTTATCGGTAACGCCTGCTTTGACGCCGAGTATTCCTTCCCAGATCTCCGCTAATTTCTTTTCACTCTCTGTTTTTGGTGCTGCGTATTCCGGCTGCACGGCTTCTGATTGCGGTGCAGGCAGTTCCTTTTTGTTGATTTTCCCGTTTGGCGTAAGCGGCAGACTGTCCATTTGAATCAGGTGGGCAGGGACCATATAGTCAGGCAAAGACTGAGATAGTGTTTTTCTCAGCTCGCTCACAGTCACTTCATGGTCCGCCGTAAAGTACGCGCAAATTTCATTTTCATCCGCTTTGTTTTTGCGGATGATCACCGCAGCCTCTGTCACATGCTCAGCCATGTTCAGTTTTGTTTCAATTTCACCAAGCTCAATTCGGAAGCCGCGCACCTTCACTTGGTTGTCGATTCTGCCTAAAAATTCGATATTGCCGTCCGGCAGCCATCTTGCCAAGTCACCAGTGCGGTAAATTCTCTCACCCGGTCTGAACGGGTCTTCGAGAAATTGCTTCTCTGTCAGCTCAGGGAGATTGACATACCCACGCGCTACACCGATTCCGCCTACGCAAAGCTCACCAGGCGCGCCGATTGGCTGCAGGCATTGCTGCTCATCCATAATATAGGCAGTGGAATTTCCGATCGGCTTCCCGATTGGGATAGAGCCGCCATACTCGCGGTCGATCAGAAAACTGGTTGAAAACGTCGTGTTTTCTGTCGGGCCGTATCCGTTCCACAATGAAAGCGACGGCGATGCCTGTTTTACTTTGCTGACAATATGCGGGACAAGGGCATCTCCGCCGATGATTAAATGGCGCAGTGTGCCGAACATACCCGCATCCTTTGCAGCAAGCTGGTTGAATAAAGGTGATGTCAGCCACATCGTCGAGATTCTTTGCTCACGCAGAAATGCAGCAAATTGTTTCGCATCAAGCAGCGTCTCTTTTTTGACCGGATAAAGCGCTGCGCCATTCAGCAGTGCACCGAATACCTCAAACGTTCCGGCATCAAAGCTGACAGCTCCCGTTTGCGCCATGCGGTCCTCTTCAGTAACAGGAACGTACCCGGCATTTTTGACGAGGCGCAGAATGCTTTTATGTTCGATCATGACGCCTTTCGGTTTGCCCGTTGAACCGGATGTGTACATGATGTACGCCAAATCAGACGGGGCGGATGGCAGGCTGAGATTGTCAGCCGCTTCGCTCTCTTCAAAGCCTATGTCCAGTGTAAGAACCGGCACTTGCAGCTGATGTGCCTGCCCTGTATAAGAATTTCCGGTCAAAACCATTCGAACGGAGCTGTCCTCTGCCATGAAACGAAGACGATCCCCAGGAAGCGCTGGATCAAGCGGCACATATGCGGCGCCTGCTTTTAACACAGCCAGCATGCCGACAACGGTTTCTACTGAGCGGTCGTTCATAATCGCTGCTGTTTCCCCTTTTTGAAGCCCTTGTTCGACAAGCTTTTTCGCCAGGCGGTTAGCCGCTGCATTTAGCTCGCGGTACGTCAGCTCGGTTCCTTCATATACGACGGCAGTGCTCGCCGGCGTCCGTTTCGCTTGCTCTTCAAACACCTGATGAACAGCCATTCCTTCAGGGAGTTCGGCTTTCGTGCTGTTAAACACCTCGACAATTTGACGCTGCTCTTCGTCTCCCACAAGCCCGTACTCACGCACAAAAGCGGCCGGCTGATCGACAGCTGCTTCCATCATGCGGGTAAGGTGCTCCGCTGTCCGTTCGATAAAAGCGGAATCAAAGGCGGCTCCGTTATATTTAATTTTGACGGTCCACGTTTTGCCCGGATACACAATCAGGTTGAAATCGAAGCTCGTTTGTTCAAATGCGCTTTCTACCTTAATCGAAAACCCGAGGCGGTCTTCCATGCTGCCGTTTTCAAGCTCTTGATCAAGCGGATAATTTTCAAACGCGACCAGATGGTTTAAGAGATTGCCATCAAGGGCTGAGCGTTTTTGAATCTCATAGAGCGGCACGTAATCGTAACGCTCTGCCTCTACTGCATGCTGCTGAACAGCTGTGAAAATATCAGCGAATGCAGCATCTCGTTCAACTTTCACCCGCACCGGAATGGTGTTGATAAACAGCCCCGCCATCGTTTCAATTCCGTTGATTTCAGACGGCCTTCCTGAGACGACCGTTCCGAAGACAACATCATCCGTAAAGTTGTATTTGCTGAGAACAATGCCCCAAACGGCCTGAAATAGGTTAGGCCCTGTCACTTGATGGAGATTTGCGGTTTGCTGAATACGGGCAACCAATGTTTCGTCCCATGTAAAGGAATATTCTTTATTGACGTATTCGTCTTTTTTTACAGGCAGGCGGCCCGGGAGCACGCTTGGCTGTTCAAAACCCGCCAAGCGCTCGCTCCAGTAGCTCTCCGCTTCTTCATTGTCCTGTTTTCCAAGCCATTTGATGTAGTCGGAGTAAGGCTTGCCTTGACCGTTTGCAGGTGTCCTTCCTGCTCTGAGCGCTTCATAGTTTTGGAACAGGCTTTTCATGAGGACGCCCATGCTCCAGCCGTCCATCATAATATGATGATTGCTCCAGACAAGATACAGCTGATCTGCATCAAGGCGGAAAACCGCTACCTTGAACAATATGTCTTTTGCCAGGTTAAAGCCTTGGCGCTGAACGTCTTGTTTGTAACGCTCAATGTGCTCTTTCTGGCGGTTCTCGTCTGCATGACTGATATCCTCATAATGCACCTTTGTTTTGCGTTCCGCTAACACGACCTGACGCGGTTTTTGCAGCTGCTGATGCACAAATACCGTACGGAGAATATCGTATGACCGAATCAGTTCATTGACGCTTTTCTCAAAGATTTCAAGATCAAAAGCGCCGTGAATCCCAAGCTCTAATTGTGTGAAGTACGAGGAAGAATGCGGATCAAGCATCGCATGATACAGCATTCCCTCCTGCATTGGTGTCAGTGCGTACACCTTTTGAATCGATTTTTTGCTCATATGCCACCTCTATTAGAAAATTTCCATTAATTTATCCAGCTCATCCAGCGTCAAATCGTCGTCACCAAGATCACTCGGGGTCAGTTCCGTACCGTCTTGAGATAGGCAATGTTCAATGATTCTGAGAAGATGCGCTTTAAAGCTGTCACTGAATGTTTGTACTGTTTTTTCATGAAATTCAAGAGAATGATAGGCCAGTGACATCGTCAGTTTTCCGTTTTCGATATATCCGACAACATCCAGCGCATTCGGTTTTTCTGTTTCAGGGCTTAACGACTGTCCTGATGGCAGCTCTGATCTCGTAAACAAACCTGCATCCGACATTTCGTCAAACTGACCTAAATAGTTGAAGCTGACATCCGGCTGAATCGAGAACGCCACATCTTCTTTATGTTCCGGTGCCGTCAGATAGCGCAGAATGCCGTATCCGACTCCCTTATTCGGCACATGTCTGATATCTTCTTTCATTTGCTTCAGCTGGTAGCCCAGATCATCCGCATGCTTCATATCGAGCACCATTGGGTACATACTTGTAAACCAGCCGACTGTGCGGGAAATGGTCAGATCTTCTATGATTTCTTCACGTCCATGCCCCTCTAAATGAACACTTACTCGATCCTGACCCGTCCACTCCTTCATTGCCAATCCGAATGCCGTCAGCAAAATATCATTCATTTCTGTGTGATATGCCTCATGCACCTTTGTAGTGAGCTGTTCTGTCTCTTCAGCAGTCAGCGAGAATTCAATTGTCTTTGTATGTTTCATTCGCTGATCACCAGATTCGCGGTCTTTCGGAAGCTTTGCCGCGACAGCTTGTTCTTCAAGCTGTCTCCAATACTCTTTTTCTTTCAAAAAGGCTTTGGAGTTCGCGAAGTCTTGCAATCTCTCTGCATACTCTGCAAATGAATGTGTTTTCTGCGGGAGAACCGGTTCATTGCCTTGCTCAAGCTGTGTATATACTGCGGCGAAATCCTCCAGTAAAATCCGCCACGACACGCCGTCAACCACTAAGTGGTGAATGGCAAGAAGCAAGTGGTCTCCGTCTTCCGCTTGGAACAAGCCTGCTTTTAACAAGCCGCCTTCCTGCAAGTCGATGCTGCTTTGCAAACGCTCCGCTTCTCTCTCTATACGGTCTTCGTAATCTGCAGCTTGGCCCTCAATCTGGATGATCTCCAATTGAGCTGAAGCAGCTTCAAGACCTCTGTTGTATTGAATGACGTCTTCCTGTCCCTCACGGTAGACCATACGGAGCGCGTCATGATGCTCGATCAGCGCCTGCAATGTTTTCTCCACCCGTTCAGGATCAAAGCCCTTTTTGGCGTAAAGCATCACCGATTGGTTCCAGTGGTGCTTGTTCGTGAAGTTCTTTTCAAAGAACCAGCGCTGGATCGGCGTCAGGATGACTTCGCCCTCCACCGGGCCTTGGTCTGCCTGTTTGCCTTCGGCACGCTCTACATATTGGGTAAGCGCCTCGATCGTCGGGTGCTGGAAGAGATCTTTCATTTCCAGCTTCCAGCCGTGCTGGTTCAAGCGGCTCGCCATTTGAATTCCTTTGATGGAATCTCCGCCAAGCGAGAAGAAATTGTCGGTGACACCGACTTCAGACATTCCAAGCACGTCCTGCCAGATGCCGGCAAGCAGCTCTTCCATGTCGGTCGTCGGCGCTTTGTATTCTCCGCTTCCCGCTTCGATGTCCGGCTCAGGCAAGGCTTTGCGGTCCACCTTGCCGTTTGCCGTAACCGGAAGCTCGTTCAGCGTCACCCAGAACGCCGGGATCATGTAATCCGGCAGGGTTTCCTTCAGTGCTGATTTCAGCGCTTCTATATCAGCTGTTTCCGGTGTGACATACGCCGCGATCGCTGTATTGCCGCCTTTATCTTTGACAGCTGTTACCGCCGCATCCTGCACCTCAGAAAGCTGGGCGAGCTGGACTTCAATTTCTGAGAGCTCGATCCGGTAGCCGCGGACCTTGACCTGCTGGTCGATCCGGCCGATGTATTCGATGCCGCCGCCCGTCCATTTCACCAAATCGCCGGTGCGGTACATGCGCTCACCCGGCACAAACGGATCAGCGACAAACCGCTTCGCGGTTTCGTCTTCTCGATTCAGATAGCCTCGTGCCAGTCCGCGCCCCGCCACGCAAAGCTCTCCGGCTACGCCTTCCGGCTGCACCTGATTGCCCTCGCCGAGAATGTATACTCTCGTATTGGCAATGGCCTTTCCGATGGAAAGTGAGCCTTCCTCCGGATGGATTTCTGTACTCGTGGCAACGACCGTATTCTCTGTCGGCCCGTAGTTATTGACGAGTGTGTACGGCTTTTTCACTGCGCGCTTCAGCTTGTCTCCTCCAGTGAGCAATACGCGAAGTGATGTGTTCTCAAGCTCCATGAACTGTTCCGCAAGCTGTGTCGGCAGGAACGTGATCGTTACGCCGTTCGTTTCGAAGTAATTGTTCAGGCGGACGATATCGAGGCGGATCGCTTCATCAATGACGTGAAGCTCAGCGCCGATCGTCCAAGTCGGGAACATCTCCCAAATGGAAGCGTCGAATCCAAAGCCCGCGTACTTCGCACTGCGGTCCTCCGCTGTCATGCTGAACGCGTCGTGGTGCCAGAAGCACAGGTTCACAAGCGCATGGTGCTCGACCATGACACCCTTCGGCTGTCCGGTCGTTCCAGACGTGTAAATCATGTACGCCAAGTTCTCCGCGGTTACAGCGGTTTCTGGATTTCCCTCGTCGTTTTCATCAAGCGGCAGGCTTAGAATCGTGCGGCTTCCATCGAGAAGAATGACATCTCCCGTAAAGCTGTCCGGCACTGAAATCCCTTCCTGTTTCAAGAGAAGCTTCGCGCCGCTGTCCTGTAAAATATACTCAATCCGCTGATCCGGGTAGTCAGGATCGATCGGCACAAACGCCGCTCCGGCTTTCAAGACGCCGAGCACCGCGGCGGACATTTCAAGCGACGGCTTCGTGAGAACGCCGACGCGGTCATCCGGGCTGATGCCGCAGTCCATCAGAATCCGCGCGAGACGGTTTGCCTTCGCATTCAGCTCGCCGTACGTCCAAGACTGGCCGTTGTATGTGACAGCCGGGCGGTCTTTGTGGCGCTGGACAGTCTCTTCGAATAGCTGATGAACCGTTTTGTCTGTCGGCACAGGCAGCGCCTTGCCCTTCCATGCCTCAAGAAGCGCTTGCTTTTCTGTCTCGGTGACCAGTGACAGGCTGGAAAGCGGCTGGTTCGGGTTCCCAGTAACTGCATCTAAAAGCTCCATCCAATATTGCTTCCATCGTTCAATCGTTTCCTGCTTAAACAGAGCTGTATTGTATTCGAGTACGAATGTAAGCCCTCCGTCGGTTTCGTCAACCGTCAGCGTGAGGTCAAACTTGGCTGTTTTCCGTTCAAACGGATGCGGCTCAAGCTGAATCCCTTTCATTGTTAAATCCTTTATATTCGCATTTTGCATTGAAAAAACTGCATCGAATAACGGGTTTCTGCTTGTGTCACGCTGAACTTGAACATTTCCGATCAAATCCTCAAGCGGGTAATCCTGCGCATCAAATGCGCTGAGTGCCGTTTCTTTCACTTCGTTAAGATAGTCAGCAAAGGTCTTTTCACCCTTCGGATACGTGCGAAGCGCCAATGTATTGACGAACATTCCGATGACGCGGCTGACGTCCGCTTGAGATCGTCCGGCCACAGGTGAACCGACGATGATATCGTCTTGCCCGCTAAGTTTTGATAAAAATGCACTGTATGAAGCCAGAAGCACCATGTAAAGCGTGGAATCCGTTTCTTTTGCAAGCCTGCGCAGAGCATCAGCTTTGCCTGCTTCTAATGAAAATGCAATGCGGTCTCCCTCAAATGTTTGAACGGCAGGCCGACTGTAATCAGTCGGAAGCGTCAGCACCGGCAGCTCTCCGTCCAGCTCCTTCAGCCAATGCTCTTCTTGCTTCTTGTAAAGCTCAGACTGAATGAACTGCTGCTGCCACACGGCATAATCCTTATATTGAATACGGAGCGGCTCAAGGGTTTCTCCGTCGTACAGCTTTGAAAGCTCCTCAATCAGCACACCGACAGATGCACCATCAGAAATAATATGATGCATATCGAACAGCAGCACATGCTCAGTGTCTGAATGCTTGATAAGCCCTATTCTGAACAGTGGAAGTTGGTCGATTTTGAAAGGCTTAATAAACTCAGAAACGATCCGCTCTGTCTCTTCTTCCGGGGCTTCGAAATAGGCTATCTCGCACTCAGCCTCTTCCCAGATCCGCTGCACCGTTTCTCCATCTTTTATTTCAAACGTGGTTCTCAAGGCTTCATGACGCTGCATTAACTGCTGCATGACGCTGTTAAGCCTTTCAACATCAAGCTCACCTGTCAGGCGCAGAACCGCCGGCATGTTATAGCTCGTTTGCGCATCCTCAAGCTGCTGAAGCACGTACATCCGTTTTTGCGGTGAAGAAACAGGATACGTATCTTGTTTCTCTGCCGGGCTGATACTTGCGGCTGTCCCTTTTTCAGCAGAGGCAATCACCTGTGCCAAGCCCTCAACCGTCGGTGATTGGAAGAGATCCTTGAGTGACAGCTCAACGCCCAGTTCCTGATGAACCAAGGCAAGCATCTTCATGCCTGCTAATGAATGTCCGCCAATGTCAAAGAAGTGGTCATAAACGCCGACTTGTTCTGCCTGAAGTACCTGTGCCCAAATGTCTGCGACTTTTTGTTCCGTTCCATTGCGTGGCGCAACATATGAAACACCTCTTGAAACGTTGGCATCAGGAATCGGCAGCGCTCTCCGGTCAATTTTTCCGTTCCCTGTCAGCGGCAGCTCGTCCATTTGGATAAACACCGCAGGAACCATATATGCCGGCAAGTCCTTCGCAGCATGCTCTCTCATCTCTTGTGATGAGATGTCTCCCTCTCCGACATAGTAAGCACACAACAGTTTATCTCCCGCTCCTTGATCAACGGCAAGCACAACACTTTCCTGAACACGATCATGGGTTTGCAGCTGATGTTCGATTTCTCCAAGCTCGATGCGCTGTCCGCGAATCTTCACCTGATGGTCGATTCGCCCGATAAATTCGATGTCGCCATTCGGCAGCCATCTCGCAAGGTCTCCCGTTTTATACATGCGTTCGCCGGATGTAAACGGATGGGGAACAAATTTCTCCTCAGTCAGTTCTGGACGGTTGTAATAGCCTTTCACGAGTCCTTCGCCGCTGACGCAAAGCTCTCCGGCAATCCCGGCAGGCTGCACGTGTCCCGTACGGTCAAGAATGTATACTTCCGTATTGCTGACCGGTTTTCCAATCGGAACAGACAGCGTGTGCTCCTCCAATTCATCAACCGGATGATACGTCGCGAAAACCGTGCTTTCAGACGGTCCATACATGTGAAGGAGCTTGCCCTTTCCAACCGTTTGCAAAGCTTTTCTGACATGCTCAACCGAAGCCCGTTCCCCGCCAAACATAATCTTGCGAAGCGTTGACAAGCATGCCGGATTCAAGTCCACAAGCAAGTGGAACAAAGCGGTTGTAATCATGAGAATGCTGATGTTCTCCCGTTCAATGACGCGGGACAGGCGAGCCATGTCCAAAACGGTTTCCTTCGGTATCAGCACCAGCTTGGCTCCGTTTAACAAAGAGCCGAACATATCGAACATAAACGCGTCAAACACGTAATTGGAAAGACCGAGAATCGTATCCTGTTCTGTAATGCTGAGATAATTCGTTTCCTTTACCGTGCGGAGGATATTGGCATGTGTCACGATATTCCCCTTAGGTGTTCCAGTCGTTCCGGAAGTATACGTCAGGTTGGCCATTGCTGCAGAATCAAGAGGCAGTGCGAGATTTCGCGCATCGGCATGATAGCTTTCTTCCTCATCGGCTAGCACGATAACGCCCTTAAATTCCGCTTCTTCCGCCAAAGCCTTTAATTTCCTCTGAGTGAGAAGCACCTTTGCTCCGCTGTCACGGAAGAAATGCTGCATCCGCTGAATCGGATGTTCCGGATCGATCGGAACATAAGCCGAACCTGATTTTAATACTGCCAAGATCGACACAATCATATCCATTGACCGCTCGCATAAGACAGCCGCAGTTCTGCCTTCGCCAGCTCCAAGAGAAAGAATGCCGCGGGCTAAACGATTGGCCCGTTCATTCAGTTCACGATAAGTGAGTGATTCGCCTTCATATTGAAGCGCAGTGTGGTCTGGCGTATTCGCCGCTTGCTCCTCGAACAGCTGAACAATTGTTTTATCTTTAGGATAAGGTGTTCTGCCCGGGTTAAACTGCTGAATTTGCGAAGCGGCCTCCTCTTCAGAAAGAAGCTTATACTCAGAAATCGGCTTCTCTGGATCAGCCGCAGCATCTTCAAGCAAACGCGCAAAATGCGTAAGCAGCCTGTTTGCCGTGCTTTGTTTAAACAGCTTCGTGCTATAATCCAAATCAAGCTCAATGCCTTCATCGATTTCTCTCGCCTGCACCGTCAAATCAAATTTGGCAATCTTGAAATTGGTCTCATGAACAGACAAGGACAGATCGCCGACAGCCGGAATGCCCTCTGTCGCGTTTTGAAGGCTGAACATCGTGTCAAACAGCGGATGCCTGCTAACATCACGCGGGATGTTCAAATCTTCAACAAGCCACTCAAACGGATAGTCCTGATGAGAAAAGGCATTCAGCACCCGTTTGCGGACACGCGAGATCAATTGGGTAAACGTCTCATCCTGCTTCACCTCACTGCGAATCGCAAGCGTATTGACGAACATCCCGATAATGCCCTCTGTATCGGAGTGATTTCTGCCCGCTGACGGTGTCCCGACAATGATGTCATCCTGTCCCGTATACTTTGACAAAAGCGTATAGTAAGCGGACAGCATCACCATATATAAAGTGGCGCCGTTTTGTTCAGCCAAACGATTGAGGCGATCCTTTACCCCCGCATCCAGCTTGATTGACACCCGATCCCCTTCAAAGCTTTGAACAGGTGGTCTTGGGTAATCGGACAGAAGCTGAAGCACCGGGAGCTCGCCTGCAAAGACTTCCTTCCAATAAGCCTGGTCCTTCTTGTACCCTTCAGCAGCCTGTCTGCTTTGCCATACAGCGTAGTCCTTATACTGGAGGCGAAGCTCAGGAAGCTGTTCGCCTTTATAAATGCGTGCTAACTCCTCCAGCATAATGCCAATCGATACACCGTCAGAAATCAAGTGGTGCATGTCAAACAGCAGCATATGACGGTTCTCTTCAAGCCCCAGCAAACCGATTCTGAACAGCGGAGCTTTCGCCAAATCAAATGTCCGAACGAATGAAGTCATAATTGCCTCATCTGAGCGGCCGCCTCTTTCAATCATTTCGATGTTGAAATCAACGCTATCGTGAATGTTCTGTCTCGGCGTGCTGTTTTCAAGAACAAATGACGTTCTCAAAGACTCGTGGCGTCGGATTAACCCCTGAAATGCGCGCTCCAGCTTTTGAATATCTAAAGGCCCTTCCAGAATTGCTGCTGCCGGCATGTTGTAGCCGACTCCCGCATCCTCGAACTGGCTGACGATATATGTTCGCTGCTGTGCCAGGGAAAGCGGGTAATGCTCCTGTTTTTCAGCAGGTTCAATCACCGAAAATGCCCGGCTTTCTCTGTGATCAGCCTCCTCTGCAAGAGCCGCAATCGTCGGATGCTCAAACAAATATTGAAGCGGAATCTCGATGCCTGTTTCCTTATGAATCTTTGTTAAAAGGGTCATGGCCTTCAATGAATGCCCGCCAGTTTCAAAGAAATTGTCAAAGATCCCCGCCTTCTCAACGTTCAGCACGTCCTGCCAAATGGCTGCGATTGCTTTTTCAGTCTCATTTCGCGGCGCTGTATAGGCAGTGCCGCTGACAGCCTTCACCTCTAGTGCAAACAGCTTGCGGCGGTCGACTTTGCCGCTTGGCGTAAGCGGAATTTCTGTCACTTCTGTAAAGTAAGCCGGCACCATATAGTCAGGAAGCTGTCTTGCCGCATGCTCCCTCAAGCCGGCTGGCGTAAATTCGCTTCCAGGCTTCTGCACAACATATGCGCAAACCTCAAGATTTCCCTGTTCGTCAGGGCGTGCCAATACAACGGCTTTTGCAACGTCTGGCGCCTGCTGAATCACGGCCTCAATTTCCCCAAGCTCAATCCGGTATCCGCGGACTTTGACCTGGTCATCCTCTCTGCCTAAATATTCGATTGTTCCATCTGGAAGCCAGCGCACCACGTCTCCGGTCCGGTACATGCGATCGCCCGGCACGAATGGCTCTTGTAAAAACTTCTCTTCCGTTAATTCAGGCAAATGTAAATAGCCTCGGCCCACACCGTCTCCCGCGATATAAAGCTCGCCCGCCACGCCTTCAGGCTGCAGCCGGCCTTTTTGATCCAAAATATATAAGCGGTTATTCCCCAGCGCTTTCCCGATCGGCACATACGCTGATTGAACTGCACTCTCCGGGATAACCGGATGAACAGACGCGTCAACGCACGTTTCCGTCGGCCCGTACACATTGGTCAAACGCGGCGATGTGCCGGCTTCTTTAAACAGCTTCAGCAACTTGTCCGCAACAACAGATGACAGGCCTTCTCCTCCGATCAGCATGTGCTTCAGTTTTAGGCCTTCAAAATCGCCCGCTGCTACCAGCATTTGCAAATGAGCCGGTGTTCCATCCGTCGCCTCAATGCTGTTTCTCCGATAATATGCAGCAAGGGCGGCCCCGTTCGTCACTGTTTTCTTCGGTACGATATAAAGGGTTTGTCCCAAAAGAAGCGACGCGAAGATCTGCTTCACTGACGCATCGAAGTGGAACGGCGCAAGCAATGCCATCCGCAGGGTTTGGCTGCCGCTTTGATAAATCGTCTGCTGCAGAGATTCAACCAAATGATGAACCTGGCGATGCTCGATCATAACGCCTTTCGGGCGTCCGGTTGTTCCCGATGTGTAAATAATGTAGGCAAGGTTCCGAGCGTTCACATCTGCATTCAGGCTTTCTTCTGCACCTTCCTCAATCGCCTGATCTAAGTCAATCAGCTCAGCATCGGCTTCAGGCGCCGCAACCTCCGATTCAGTCAGGATGAAGTCCGCCCCGCAGTCCTCCAAAATATATTGAATGCGCTCAGCAGGAAAACCCGGATCAATCGGCACATAGGCTCCGCCGGCTTTTAAAATCCCCATGATAGCTGTAATCATCCGTTCAGAACGTTCAATCAAAACCGCGACAGGACTGTCCGGGCCAACCCCTTTTTGTTTCAGCACATTGGCGATGCGTGCAGATTGCTCATGTAACGTTCGATAGGACAATGTACGACCTTCAAATACAACCGCTGGATGATCTGAAAGCTGCTCAGCCTTTTCTTGGAACAGTTCCGGGATCGTCATGTCCTTACGGTAGCTCACAGATTCACCGCCGGCCCTCGCAAGCAGCTTCTCTTTCTCCGCATCAGAAATCATCGTTAATTCATCAATTGTATGTTCTGGATGCGTTAACGCGTTCTCCAGCATCGTAATCATGCGCTCACAAATCATGTTGATTTCTTCACGTGAAAATAAATCAGTGCGGTAATCAAAATCGATGGTGAGTTTCCCAATATCCCATCGATCCTTCACATGGATCGAGACATCATTTAATCCGCTGCCGCTGAAAATCGGCTCAGTCAAAAAGGCAAGGTCCTCTTCTTTTTGCCACTGCATCACCTGATATTCAAGAGAAACAGTAAACAGCTTGGTCAGAGAGCTCTTTGTTTCACGCAAATCGTTGATCAGGAGATTATACGGGTACTTTTGGTGGCGGAGTGTCTTCATGAGATCCTTCATCCGGTCTTTGACAAATTCTGAAAAAGCCTGCCCGCCGTCAATGTTTGTCCGAAGCGGAACCGTAGAAACAAACATGCCAAGCATCTGCTTCTCTTTCGCATTTGTCCGGTTGCCCATAAAGGTTCCCGTCACAACATCATTCTGGCCGCTGACCCTGTACAAATAGGCGGCGAGCAGCGATTGAAATACCGAAAGAACACTGACTTTATTCGCCTCACAAAACGACAGAATCTGCTGATGAAGCGCTTCAGGCACATCTTTAGAGAACCTCTCAGCATCTAAACTTCCCCCTGCGGATGCATTCCGTTTCAGGGAAACAAGTTCAGGCACCGATTCAAATTGCTTGTTCCAAAACGCCTTGTCCTTTTCAAACCGCTTCGATTGAGCATATTCCTGTTCAGATAAAACATGATCGATAAATGAATGCGAGATTCCTTCTTTTGTCTCTGAGCCGCTGGCTAATTCTAAATAAATGTGCATGATCGCATTCCCGAGAATATTCATGGAGATACCATCAGAAATCACGTGATGAACATTTGCGTAAAACCACACTTCATTTTCCTTTATGGTGAACAAGGAAAAACGGAACAAATCACAATCGTATAGCGGCAAAGGTTTCTTCGTTTCCTCCCGGCTCCATTGTGAAATAAACTCTATCGCATTCGGATCTTCAGTAGTGTCAGTATGTTTTATATCAACAGGCCGATACTCGCTAATATATTGAACAGGCTCCCCGTTTTCATCTAGCCGCAACCGAAGGCGCATGGCGTCATTTCTGCGAATAAACTCTTGAATTGCCTGCTCAACAAGCACATAATCAATCGCATCAGCTGAAACCAGCTTACCAATCCCCGCAAGATTTGAAATGCTCGTGTGAGGATAAAATTTTTCTGTGTACCAAATTCGTTTTTGTGCATCCGTTAAAGGGTAAAAAGTTATTTCCATATTGTCATACCTCCCCTAATCTTTATAAGCAGTGAACATGTGCAACGCATTTTCTCTTTCTTATCCATATCAGCTTTTAATTCTTATGAACTAACAGCCGAAATAGCCCAAAGTACTACACTTAAAAAGCTGAGCTTCCAAACAAAAAACAGATTGCCGCTATAAAAACGGGCAGCCGTCAGTCAGCATTGCGGCGTTTAACATAAGCGGATAAAGACCGCAAGATCCCCTATCCTAATAGGAAACAATTTTGGCTATTTATTCATTGTTTTCAATATTTTTTATCTTACTACCGTTCACTTTAAATGAAAAAAATGTTTTTATCACCGAAAAATGGGTGAAAAGTTTCATGCGGGATGCCGAAAGATTCCAGTTTATTTACAGGGATATTTTTGCGGGATGCCGCAATCATTTCCACTAAACATTATTTACAGAAAAATAAAAATTTTTAAACCGAACTGTTGCGTTCAATCTTTTTTTATTGCTGACTGCAATTTACAATCTTTACATGACTATGTGTACCGCGCAAAAACCGAAAAAAGGCAAAAAAAAGACACCCTTGCGAAGAGCGTCTTACAACGATTCTTTCATGACATTTTTGTCGATATCAATCAATTCCATATAGCCTTTACCCCACTCATACATGGCTTCAAGAATAGGCATGAGGCTTTCTCCGTGCGGGGTCAGAGAATATTCAACCTTCGGCGGGACAACCGGATACACTTCCCTGTGAACAATCATATCCTGCTCAAGCTCTCTCAGCTGATTCACGAGGATCTTCTGCGTAATATCAGGAATCAATGTTTTTAATTCATTGAACCGTTTTGTGCCTTCTTTTCCTAAATGCCACAAAATGAGCATTTTCCATTTACCGCCAATCACTGCAAGCGTTAATTCCTTCTCACAATTAAACCTTTTGTCGTCCATCCGGCTCAATAGAATCCCCCCTTAGTAACCTTTTTGTATGTTAGATACGTATCATCACTTACTTACTTTTTTGCAGACTCTTTTTTCATTATACTCACTCATAAAATCAAGCGAAAGAAATCTGATTGCCTCTCCTCACAGTATCCTCCAAGTAACTTGTTGACTTCAAAGTGCCTACTTCTCAACAAAAGAGGGAACCTATAGAATGAACAATAATTCGAAAAAGGGAGTGGATCAACAATGGAATTACAGCTTGCATTAGACCTCGTCAACATTCCAGAAGCCATTGAGCTTGTCAAAGAGGTAGAACAATACATCGACGTAGTTGAAATCGGAACACCGGTCGTCATTAATGAAGGCCTAAGAGCCGTTAAAGAAATAAAAGAAGCATTTCCTCAATTGAAGGTTCTTGCAGACCTGAAAATCATGGATGCCGGAGGCTACGAAATTATGAAAGCGTCGGAAGCAGGCGCTGACATCATCACCGTTTTAGGGGCTACAGACGACGCAACGATTAAAGGCGCAGTAGAAGAAGCCAAAAAACAAAAGAAGAAAATCTTAGTGGACATGATTAACGTGAAAGATATCGAGTCCCGTGCGCAAGAAATTGACGCACTCGGTGTTGACTACATCTGCGTCCACACTGGCTATGATCTTCAAGCAGAGGGCAAGAACTCTTTCGAAGAATTAACGACAATCAAAAACACCGTAAAAAACGCAAAAACCGCAATCGCGGGCGGCATCAAACTTGATACACTACCAGAAGTGATCCAGCAAAAGCCTGACCTTGTCATTGTCGGGGGCGGAATTACAAGCGCAGCTGATAAGGCGGAAACAGCTTCAAAAATGAAGCAGCTGATTGCCCAAGGATAACTCCGATGAAAACGACTGAATACGTAGCGGAAATTCTCAATGAGTTACACCGTTCAGCAGCTTATATTTCTAATGAAGAGGCTGACCAGCTTGCCGATCACATTCTTTCATCCCACCAAATTTTCACTGCGGGTGCGGGGCGGTCTGGCCTGATGGCAAAATCCTTCGCGATGAGATTGATGCACATGGGCTTCAACGCCCATATAGTAGGTGAGATTCTCACTCCGCCGCTCGCCGAAGGAGATCTAGTTATTATCGGCTCAGGATCAGGCGAGACAAAGAGCTTGATTCATACCGCAGCAAAAGCAAAAAGCTTACACGGAATTGTTGCAGCTTTAACCATCAATCCGGAATCAAGCATCGGAAAACAAGCGGACCTCATCATCAGAATGCCTGGTTCTCCTAAAGACCAGTCAAACGGAAGCTATAAAACCATTCAGCCAATGGGATCATTATTTGAACAAACTTTGCTGCTCTTCTATGATGCAGTGATTTTAAAACTCATGGAGAAAAAAGCACTCGATTCTGAAACTATGTTCACTCACCACGCAAACCTTGAATAGCATCACACAACCGGCCTGAAAATCAGGCCGGTTTTATTTTTTAAAAATAAAACTTTAAACCCAAAAACCCGATAAGTAATATGACCTATAAATCATAAAAGGAGGAATTATGTTGATAAAACGATTTAAGATGAAGCTAGGAACTAAAATTCTTTGCCTCGTTTTCGTGGTGATTCTTTTGTTTTCGGCATCAGTTGGCACTGTGATGCTTAAAGAAATTACAGAAAGCATGAAACAAATGGCAACTGAAAAAGCGAAAGGTGATCTCGCTTTAAGCAGCACATATATTGATGATGTCATGTCAGGCGACTGGCAGGTGAAAAACAATAAGCTCTATAAAGGGCAAACACAAATCAATGGAAATGAAGATATTGTTGATCTGCTTGGTGAAAAAACAGGTGATACCATTACCATTTTCCAAGGCGATACTCGTGTTGCAACCAATGTCATGAAGAATGGCGAAAGAGCTGTCGGCACCCAGGCTTCTTCTGAAGTTATTGCCGCTGTTTTAAAGAAAGGAAAGCGTTTTTACGGACAAGCAGATGTAGCAGGTTCTTCTTATCAGACTGCATACATGCCGTTAAAAGATCAAAATGGGAACATCATCGGCATGCTGTATACCGGAGCTAATCAAAGTATTTTAGCATCACTTACACAATCACTTTTCACTCAATTCGCTATCGTTCTTGTTATCGTCATTATAGTATCAGTCATCCTTGTTTTGGTTTTCACCAGAAAAATCAACAAGCGGCTGAACGCTTTAAAAAGCGCCTTTGAAAGTGCCGGAAACGGAGATATGACAATAGAGGTGTCAGACAAAACCGGTGACGAGCTTTCAGAACTAAGCGTCTATTATAATAAGATGAGAATGAAGCTGAACGATACCATACAAACCGTACAACAATCAGCCCTTCAGCTTGCGTCAGCCTCTCAGCAGCTCTCAGCCGGAGCAGAGGAAACAAATCAAGCTTCAGAAAAAATCACAGAAGCTGTACAGCAGATTGCAAATGGAGCCCAAGATCAGATCACCCGAATTGAAAACAGTGAAAGCTCATTAAAACAAGCTTCAGCAGACATCCGGGATATTTCTGCAAATACTGCCGCTATCGCTGACAAAGGGCAGCTCGCGCAATCAAAAGCAGACATTGGACAAAAGGAAATTGCAAATGTACAGGCGCAAATGGATGCGATTCACCAGTCAATTCAGAAAAGCGGAGAAATCATACACCAGTTAGACGGCCGCTCTAAACAAATTGAGCAAATTTTATCGGTCATCACCCAAATTGCCGATCAGACAAACCTGCTTGCGCTGAATGCAGCGATTGAAGCTGCCAGAGCCGGTGAACAAGGAAAAGGCTTTGCTGTTGTTGCTGATGAAGTACGGAAATTAGCAGAAGAGTCTCAACAATCTGCAGGGCAGATTTCAAAACTGATCATAGAAATACAAAAGGATATGAACCGGTCTGCAAGATCTGTTGAGCATGTGAAAACAGAAGCTGCAGAAGGAGTCACCATGATCCAGCGCACCAGAGATGCATTTAAGGAAATTGCAGCTGCAACAGGTGAAATCAGCGCCGAGATTAGTGATTTATCAGCATCTGTAACAAACATTTCAGCCAGTGCACATCAAATAAATGATTCCTTTGCAGCCAATACGGCCGACATTAAAGAATCTACTAAAAATACCCGGCAAGCGGCTGCATTAACAGAGGAGCAATTTGCTGCAATGGAGGAGATTACCGCAGCTTCTGAAACACTTTCTCAATTAGCTGAGGAGCTTACCGGTATCATAAGCCAATTTAAAATGATTAATCAAGCCGAAAACGGCTGATGACTTACTATCATTATTGTAAATTGGCAATCGTATTTTGCTGAAAACAAATATTTCGATCTGCTAAAATTACGATTTCTGCAATAAACTGAGCGTAAAACATAAAATTTAAACCTTTACACCAAATGCTTTCTGGATTACTCTTGTGTCAGTTTTAAAAGCGGGAGGTGAACATCACGACGGACATCATAAAAACAATACTTCTCGTCATCGTCATCATAGCAGCTGCAGCTGTCGGCCTGATAAAAGGAGACTTTTTCTCAGCTGATCAAAAAACGTCTCAAACGAAAGAATATGATGAAACAATCGCCTTCCCTTCTGACCGTTATCCCGAAACGGCCAAGCATATTAAGGATGCGATAAATGAGGGGCACTCAGAGGTGTGCACTATCGACAGAGACGGAGCTGAGGAACGCCGCGAGCAATCATTAAAGGACGTACCTTCCAAAAAGGGGTATGACAGAGATGAATGGCCAATGGCCATGTGCAAAGAAGGCGGTGAGGGAGCTTCTGTAGAATACATTTCTCCCGCTGACAACCGCGGAGCAGGCTCTTGGGTCGGGCATCAGCTTACCGATTACCCAGATGGCACAAAGGTTTTATTCACAATTCAGTAAACAGTACATAGAGGAGGAACAGCACATTGATCAAATCATGGAAGCCGCAAGAACTTTCGATTTCATATCATCAATTTACTGTATTTCAAAAGGATTCTACACCTCCTGTAATGGATTGGACTGACGAAGCGATTGAAAAAGGATATGCTGCGGCAGACGGAGCCATTTCCTTTGAGGCACAGCGAAATACAAAGGCCTTTATTCTTTTGCGCCTGAACAGTTCAGAAACAGTAAACTCCTACGAAAAAAAAGTGACTGTTCCTTTTCATGTCACAGAAAACGGAATTCATATTGAAAGCATCATGTCTAAAAGACTGTCCTTTGATCTGCCTAAAGGAGACTATCAATTGACATGCTGGACTGTGCCGGCTGAAATGTCAGATTTGCACGCCGACACTTATATTATTGATGCTGTTTCTGTGTAATGAAAAACCCCTGAGAGAATAACTCTCAGGGACTCTTTATAAACTTTCTCCGTTTGTCTTGATGACATCTTGATACCAATAAAAGCTTTTTTTCTTCAAGCGTTTTAAATCGGATGTGCTTTCTTCATCACGATTGACATATACAAATCCGTATCTTTTTTGGTAGCCGTTCAGCCAGCTTAACAGATCAGTAAACGACCAGCTGCAATAGCCGATTAAATCGACACCGTCACTGATGGCTTGTCTGCATTGCTCAAGATGCGAACGCAAATAATCAATTCGATAATCATCCTGTACAGTGCCGTCTTCAACTTTATCAAATTCACCCAAACCGTTCTCTGTTATAAACACTGGAAGCTGATAGCGGCTTGTAATTCGGCGAAGACCGATACGCAGCCCAATTGGGTCAATTGTCCAATCCCAGTTGCTCGTTGTCAGATGCGGATTTTTTTTCGTTTTGAACACTCCGGGTATCCCCGTCTCCTGATTGGTTCCTTTTTGGCCTGTCGTATTCATTTTCCCTTCTGACACACCATCAAGCGGATTTCGTTCATAGGTGATCGTCTGATAATAATTGACACCTACAAAATCAGGCTTCCCTTTGGCGAGCAGGTCCATATCTCCTGCTTCAATTGTCGGCGCCCATCCCTGTTTTTCCAAGTAGCGGAATGGAATTTGCGGGTAGGTTCCCCAGCAATACATGTCAAGCCACCAATTGTTCGTAAATTCTTCGGCGTTTTCAAATGCCAGTATATCCTCTGGATGGCTTGATAAAGGGTAAGCCGGAGAATAAGCAAAGCTAGGACCTATTTTGCCTTCAGGCACATATTCTCTAAATGATTCGATGGCTTTTGCATTAGCCAGAAACGCAATATGGTTTGCTTCGTAAAATCGTTTTCTGTCTTTCACTCCAGGCGGATGCATGGCTGTAATAAATCCGTGATTAAAATTGTAGTTCTGTTCGTTTAACGTAACCCAATATTTCACCCTGTCTCCAAAACGTTTATAAAGAGTAATACAGTAGTGATTAAAATCCTCTATGATGTTTCTGGATTCAAACCCGCCGTATTCGTCCATAAGCGCTTGAGGCAAATCCCAGTGATATAAAGTCAGAACCGGCTCGATGTGATGAGAAAGCAATTCATCAATCAGTCTATCGTAAAACGCTAGACCTGCTTCATTGATCTCTCCTTTTCCTTTTGGAAAAATCCGTGGCCAGCTGACGGAAAATCGATACGCTTTTAACCCCATCTCAGCCATCAGAGCGACATCTTCTTTAAATCGGTGATAATGGTCAACCGCAATGTCGCCATTGGTTCCTTTAAACGTTTTGCCCGGTATTTTCGTAAACACATCCCAAACAGAAGGGCCTTTGCCATCTTCATTCCAAGCGCCTTCAATCTGGTACGCTGCAGAAGCAGAGCCCCACAAAAAATGTTTCGGAAAAGATTCTGGATGCTGGTGGATCATAGTGTTTATCACTCCTGAATTATTTGATAAACCTATCATAGGCTATGAAACGCGTTTCAGATCAACTCGATGTTAGTCGCGGAACAGCTCAGCTAATATTTTTTCTCTTTGTCCAAGAAAATATCGTGTTAATTGAACATGCTCTGTATTCTCATATTCAATATGATGTATTCTTCCACCATCAAAGCTTAAAATATTAGCATTGGGATAGCCCAGTAGGATTGGGGAGTGAGTCGCAATGATCATCTGTACATTTCCGCCCTTCACCAAATCATGTATAACTCTCAAAAAAGCTAATTGTCTAGCTGGAGAAAGTGCTGCTTCTGGCTCATCTAAAAGGTAAATCGCTTTCTCTTTAAAACGATGACGGAATAGAGACATAAAGGACTCTCCATGTGATTGATTGTGTAGCGGCCTCCCTCCATAGGAACGGTATGGCTGAGGAGCATCTAGTTCCATCTCATCCAGATGAAGAGAAAGATGATAAAACGATTCAGCCCTTAAGAAGAAGCCATTTGTTACCTTTGGAAGCCAAGATAAACGTATATAATCTCCTAAATGGGAATCTGACTCCCGTAATTCATAGACATTATTTCGGCTTCCGCCCGCTGTATTGAATTCACACTTATCTGCTATCGCTTCAAGCAAAGTAGATTTTCCAGATCCATTTTCCCCCACAAAAAAAGTCACTTGGCTAGTAAATAAGATGTCATTTAATTGACTTATAGCCGGGATAGTAAAAGGAAATCTGTCAAAGTCCAAAATCTTATCTCGAAGAAGAGTAACCTTTTTTAAAAACATAGCATCTCCTTTCTATACTCAGTTAAATAATATATTGAGAAAGATCTTCTGCATCCATAAAAACATAGCCCATCCTAGTATTCCAACACATAATGCAAACCAAAACGGCACATGAATTTTCAGCAAAAAAGCCAAAATAGCTAGTAAACAAACTGTAGCTGGGATTCCTGTAAGCACACCAGATGCAAATTGACTTAATTGAGCTGTTTTTTCACCTTGTATTTGCATCCAAAAAAGGCTTAATAAACTGACCAAGGGCAAAGCAGCAATGATGCCGCCATAGGTCGGATGTCTTTTTGATATTTCAGTAACAAAACCGATAATCAACGCAGAGATGATTACTTTACTTAAAACTGCCATTGTTTAGCTTCCCTACTTAAAAGTTCAAATGCCTGTTCAAGTAATTTCTTTTCTGATGTGCTCATTCGTTCAATTATTTCTTTTAATTTCTCTTTATCTAGCTGTGTATGCTGTTCAAGAACAGATCTTCCTTCTTGTGTTAAGAAAACTAAAACTTTTCGTTCATCCTGTTGACTTCGCCGTTTAGCTATAAATCCCTTTTGAATCAAACGTTTAGTATGCTCTGACGCTGTATTGTGAGAGACAGACAAGTATTCAGCCAAAGCTCCTATTGTCGCCTCACCTTGCTTTTCAATATGCTGCATAATCCGTATTGCCTGGTGAGAAATATTATCTTTATGTTGATAATGTAATAAATAATAAATATCTGTCCACTGCTGATTAAGTTTAGAGATTAAATCCATTTCCATCATTATACACCCCATTTACATCTTATTATAAGATATAATCAACTAAAGCGATATATTTTTTTGGAAAATTCATTCAGTAACTTTTAACAATAAAAAAGCACCCAATTCCCATTGGATGCTTACCATTTTAATGTCTTTTTTCAAATTTATGCGGATGAGGATGGTGCTTTGGAACAAAGCCGTTTTGTTTCATCATTTCAAAGTGTTTGTCCAAGTGATTTTTGATGTGTTCTCCTCTTTCTTTAGGCAGGACACCATATT
Source organism: Bacillus sp. FSL K6-6540 (assembly GCF_038007545.1). Lineage (NCBI taxonomy): Bacteria > Bacillati > Bacillota > Bacilli > Caryophanales > Bacillaceae > Bacillus > Bacillus sp. FSL K6-6540. The sequence goes on along the minus strand of NZ_JBBOXH010000002.1, from coordinate 1,224,164 downwards.
GTACATACTTTGAGATCACGTCTTTGCGCTTTTTAAGAATCTCTGCTTCCAGTTGTTCAATCTCTTTCTTTTGCTGATCTGTCAGTGTAACATTTGCGGGAGGCTGCTGCTGTTTTTCAACGGCCTCAGCTGTACCGGTCAGAGAAATGACAGCCGCTGCAATGAACATTGTGATGATGTTGATGGTTATTCGTTTCATCCAGTTTATTCCTCCAATCTATTTTTCATATGTTTTGCTGCCTTGTATTTTTTATGCATAAAACTAAAAAGAGCGAACCATTATTCGCTCTTTCTAATCTCTTCGTCAGCATTAAGTTCTTCTTCACCTGGCGTCGCATAAGTGACATACGTTCCCGCGATTAAATCATGCAGGGTCCGTTTGTCTTCTCGTACGGCAATCAGAATCAGGCTGGCGATCAAGCCGAGTCCGAAGGTTATAACGTAAACCAGGCCGGCTACCATAACCCGTAAAAACATTGTTAACAAGCTGACTTGTGATCCGTCTTTTTTTACGATTCTGATTCCGCAGATTCTTTTTCCGATAAGGTAGCCGCGCCAAAACACCGGCAGCAAAATAGAGTACAGCAGAACAACCAAACTGATGAACATGCTGTCATTCGGGTCTTTTCCTGTAATCAGCCAATAGATCAGCAAAAGAGGCACGGAGACTATAATGTAGTCTAACAATGCAGCTCCAAGTCTGATCCAAAATCCGGCTGGTTTGTAAATGTTCATTTGACTCCCCCATTATGGTTTAAATGTTTCCATTTTCTTTCTCATCGAATATATCATATGCCTTAGGGGCATCAGCAAGACTTAAATTTATTCTGAAGATCGATTTCATGCTTCTTGACCTTTTCTTACGGTATTGGCATAGAGGAATAACTGATCTTCTGCATCCATCACGTCCACATGTGTTTCCTTGGTACGTCTGGCATTCATCCTTGGACAACTCCTTTTTTCATCACCTCTTCCCTTCATAGACGCTTTTAAACACCCACCTATGCTTTTTGTATACACAATTCGAACTTTTTGAAAACGTCATCAACATATTGCAACCCCTTATGTTCAATGCTATCTTTTTAGTTGATTAACAGATTGGGGGAACTATAGTTGAAATCATTCATGCATTCCAAAGCCGTTATATTCAGTTTCACAATGGCTTTCTTTCTTATATTGGCAGCCTGTTCCGGCAAAAATGAAGCCGATTCCAAGGATACAGGCTGGGAGCAAATCAAGGACAAAGGGAAAATCGTAGTCGCTACATCAGGTACGCTTTATCCCACTTCTTATCATGATACCGACTCTGGCTCCGATAAGCTGACGGGCTACGAGGTTGAAGTCGTTCGTGAAGCGGCAAAACGCCTGGGACTGAAGGTTGAGTTCAAGGAGATGGGCATTGACGGGATGCTGACAGCGGTGAACAGCGGACAGGTTGACGCAGCCGCGAATGACATCGATGTGACGAAGGACCGCGAGAAGAAGTTCGCATTTTCTACTCCATATAAATATTCATACGGTACGGCAATTGTCCGAAAAGACGATTTATCAGGGATTAAAACGCTTAAGGATTTAAAAGGGAAGAAAGCGGCTGGCGCGGCTACAACCGTCTACATGGAGGTCGCGAGAAAATACGGCGCCAAAGAAGTGATTTATGATAATGCGACGAATGAGCAATATTTAAAAGATGTTGCCAACGGACGCACTGACGTCATTTTAAACGACTATTACCTGCAGACACTTGCGCTCGCGGCATTCCCGGATCTCAACATTACAATTCATCCTGACATCAAGTACATGCCGAACAAACAGGCCCTTGTCATGAAAAAAAGCAATGCGGCACTTCAGAAAAAGATGAACGAAACATTGAAAGAGATGAGCAAGGATGGCTCTTTGACTAAACTGTCGAAACAATTCTTCAATAAAGCAGATGTATCAAAAAAAATTGATGCCGACGTTCAGGACGTTGATTTGTAATCGGACGCCATGATCAATAGCATTCAATGGGAATATATTTTCAACACGAAGCTGGCTATTGAATCGTTCCCTTATGTCATAAAAGGCATTGGGTATACACTGCTCATCTCTTTTGTAAGCATGTTTGCGGGAACTGTGATCGGCCTGTTCATATCACTCGCCAGAATGTCAAAGCTTGCTTTGTTAAGATGGCCGGCGAAGCTCTATATCTCATTTATGCGGGGCGTTCCGATTTTGGTGATTTTGTTTATCCTTTATTTCGGGTTTCCTTATATCGGCATTGAATTTTCCGCTGTCACGGCTGCTTTAATCGGCTTTAGCCTAAACAGCGCCGCCTACATTGCGGAAATTAACCGTTCAGCCATTTCATCCGTCGAAAAAGGACAGTGGGAAGCCGCATCCTCGCTGGGTCTTTCCTATTGGCAGACGATGAGGGGCATCATTTTGCCGCAATCGATACGTATTGCGCTGCCTCCGCTTGCCAATGTATTGCTCGACTTAATCAAGGCGTCCTCTCTCGCTGCGATGATTACAGTGCCGGAATTGCTCCAGCATGCGAAAATCATCGGGGGCAGAGAGTTTGATTATATGACCATGTATATTCTGACCGCTCTCATTTATTGGGCCATCTGCTCCATTGCCGCGGTCTTTCAGAATATCCTTGAGAAAAAATACGCTCATTATGTTTAAACAAACGTTTCATTAAAAAAAGCCGCTCCCCAGGGGACGGCTTTTTTTCTATTGATTCAGCTTCCATTTAAACGGGTCCTCAAACAGCGACCAGTCGGAATCAAATTCATATTCAGTCAGCAGGCATTGATCAAGCTCTTTCGTAATCGTTTCTTCATCCAGGTCAGTTCCGATAAAAACTAGCTGTGTTAGGCGGTCGCCGAACTCCGGGTCCCACTCCTCCAGGATTTCCGGCTCCTGCTGCTTGACTTGCTCCTGCTCAAGCTTCGGCAACGCCGCCACCCAATAAGATACAGGCTCAATCGTAACCGACGGACCTGCTTGCGACATCAGCAAAGCAAGGTTGTTATGAGATGCGCACCAGACGATTCCTTTGGCACGTACCACGTTCTTTGGCATTTGATCCAGCCAACGGTAAAATCGTGTAGAATGAAACGGCAAACGTCTCTTATATACAAATGAAGAGATACCGTATTCTTCTGTTTCCGGGGTGTGTTCCGCATGGCCTGCCGTCAGCTCTTGAATCCAGCCGGCCGATCCGCTCGCTTCCTCGAAGTTAAATAACCCTGTATGCAAAATCTCTTGCGGTTTTACATTTCCTTTGACGGAACGAATGAACCTGGCTCTTGGCTGCAGTTTACGAAGAACGTTTTCAAGCTGTTCGAGCTCTTGCTCGCTGACCAAATCACATTTATTTAAGATCAGTACATCGCAAAACTCAATTTGATCGATCAAGAGGTCGGCGATTTCTCTTTCATCCTCTTCCCCCAATGCTTCTTTGCGGTCCAGAAGGCTTTCACCTGACTGATAATCATGCCAAAAACGGTTGGCATCAACCACTGTCACCATCGTATCCAGCTGACAAAATTTTGTAAGATCGATTCCCATCTCTTCATCGATATAAGAGAAAGTCTGGGCCACCGGGATCGGTTCGCTGATTCCTGTTGATTCGATGACGATATAATCAAACCGTCCGTCTTTTGCCAGCTTCTCAACTTCAATTAATAAGTCTTCGCGAAGCGTGCAGCAAATGCAGCCGTTTGACATTTCCACAAGCTTTTCATCTGTTCTGGAAAGGCCCCCTTCCTGCTTGACCAAGCCCGCGTCAATGTTCACCTCGCTCATATCGTTTACGATAACCGCTATTTTCAAGCCTTCGCGATTTTGCAGAATGCTGTTCAGCAATGTTGTTTTTCCCGCACCTAGATAACCGCTCAGTACGGTAACCGGAATTTTTTTCATAATAGTGCCTCCATTAAAATAGAATGATTACGATTTAAATTGAATACTTCGCCGTATGTACAATAGTGTAGAGCAGCTTTTCGCGCTCATTTCTCGCTGCCACCCGATTTCTAAATCAGTAAAGGCTCCAACCGCGTTTAATCCTTTTTCCCCACCGCAAATCCTTGCCGACAATCGGAAAACAGCAGCTTGCATAAAGCAATTGCTCTACTTGAAATGCTGAACCGATGGAGAGCGCAAATATCTCATCAGAATGCGGCTTGTGTATCGTCTCCAGTTTTCAAGAGACGCTTCATGGGGATCAATGACAGCAAGATCCTTAGCCTTTCCGCTTTTCACAGATACAGACAATGATAAGCCATTTATCTCAAAACGTAATTGTTACGATTTAAATTGTATGGTCTTTTTTCCTTTTTGTCAACGGTTTTCAATTCAGCTGATCACCACTTTTGTATGTTCAGGGATATTTTCATATATCCATTTCGCATCTGGAATGGTCAGCCTGATACAACCGTGAGATGCTTTTGTTCCTAGTTTTTCTGCTTCCGTTTTGATGACTTTTTGATCCTTTGTCATTGGCACACTATGAAATAGAAATTCACCGTGATTTTTCCATGATACCCAGTATTCTGCGCCTTCCCGGTATCCTTCGGAAAAAAACCATTCTCCCCGTTCAGGCTCTACATAAAAGGTGCCCTTTGGAGTAGCATCATCTTTTGTTTGATCAAGACCAGAAGAGATCATCATTGTATAGATGGTGTTGCTTCCTTCCTTGATGTAAGCCTTCTGCTCCTTCACATTCACATCAATCCAGACATGCTTCTGTTTAATATCCGGATATTCTCCGCCCGAAGGCTTCGTCCAATCAATGCTTGTTTTTGCTGTTTTTCGAACGTCCGTTATGTTTTCGACCGTTTTCTTTAAATTGATACTTGCGTGTTCTTCTGCATGATCGGAGCAGGCTGACAGCAGGCTGACTGGCATAAGAACTGCAACAATGAATAATGAGAGTTTCATATTTTATCCACTTCCTTCGAAAAACACAGCTTCGCATAGGCATCGTGGGGATGGATCGATTCTTCATTGCGGCATTCAATCTCAAAGGCTGACACCCATTCAAGCTCAAACAAATCTGCAGCAATCAGCCGAGCGAGATCCTCAACAAACCTCGGATTTTCATAGGCCGTTTCTGTCACGGCTTTTTCATCAGGCCGCTTCAATACCGGATGCAGTCTCGCAGAAGCATTTGATTCTGCGGCGTGAAGCAAATCAGCTTTAACATCACTTGGCAGCGATGCGGCCGGATGAATATCCGCCCAAACGCTGACCGTTCCCCTCTGATTATGGGCACTATATTCGCTGATTTCCTTGGAGCAAGGGCACAGAGTCGTTACTTTTGCTGAGATGCCGGCACGCTGTTTAAACGGCTGATCTTTGCGATAGGTGACAGACATGAATATATCAGCATGCATCAAACCCGCTTTCTCAAGCTTCGGGCTTTTCCGTTCGAAAAACCACGGAAACCTCACTTCAACTGTGGCAGATGATATGTCCATGTTTTCTGCAAGCTCTTTCGTAAATTGCTGAAGAGAGGAAAATGAGAGAACCCAGCCGTTTTGATGATAGACTTGCAGCAGCTCTGTTAACCGGCTCATATTAATCCCCTTCTGATTTCTCGGCAAATTACAAGTCATTGTAAAGTTCGCAGCCGTTGTTTGCTCGGCAGGCATCATGGCAGAAGTGATTGTCACTGGATGGGACACATTAGCGACACCTACATGCTGAATGTCAAAAAAATAATCCTTCCTGATATTTTGCAGGTCCTTCATTTTCTCTTTTTCCACTGGTTTCTCGCCTTTGATCGGACTGACCGATCCAAAGTATTGAAGACGCTCCGTTTTTTTCGGGAGCAGCGTATGTTGATTCATTCAGAAAACTCCTCTCGCTAACAAATCGTAATAATTACTATTTATTTTGATCGGTTCACTGTTGAAAATCAAGAGAAAATAAAAAAGACACGCACAAACGCGTGTCCGTCAAAATCCTAAACATCCGCCGGACTGCTTTCCGCGCTCCAGCTTTTCCGCCAGTAATAGCCTGCGGCAAGCACAAGTGCAAACGCCAGCAGCGCGATACAGGAAAACGTGATAAAACCGATAGCATATGTGCCTGTCATCTGTTTGAGAGATCCTAAGATGTTCGGCAGGAAAAACCCTCCGATTCCTCCGGCCGCACCGACGATTCCCGTCACCATGCCAATTTCTTTGCGAAAACGCTGCGGCACGAGCTGGAATACTGCGCCGTTACCCATTCCGAGCCCCATCATTCCGACAAACAATAGAACAATAACCATTGAGAGAGATGGCAGGCTGCTGACTCCGGCCATACACAGTGCCACGATGACAAACAGTACAGAAAGAACTTTCGTGCCGCCGACACGATCCGAAATCAAGCCCCCGACAGGCCGGAAAAAGCTCCCCGCCGCTACACATAATGTAACGAAGTCGCCCGCGTGAATTTTTGACAGCTGGTATTGATCAACAAAGAAAATAGATAAAAAGCTTGAGAGCCCGACAAATCCGCCAAATGTGACGCTGTACAGCAGGCAGAAAAACCATGTTTCCTTTTGCCCGAACACATGCAGATAGCTTTTGAGCGGCTGCGGAGCCGGCTGTGCAGGAGAATCCTTTGCCATGGATACAAAAAGAATAAAGACGATCAATAATGGAATTAGCGCAATTCCCATGACAATGTGCCAGCCGAACTGCTCTGCCAGACGAGGGCCAAACAGGGTTGCAAACAACGTGCCGCTGTTCCCCGCTCCGGCAATCCCCATCGCAAGTCCCTGCAAATGAGGCGGATACCAGCGGCTGGCCATAGGCAGCGCTACAGCAAAGCTTGCCCCCGCCACGCCAAGCAGAATCCCGATGGCATACAGCTCAGTCAGGGAACGGCCGCCGAATGTCCCCCAAAGCAGCGGAATCATCGTCACCAGCATCCCGATCACTGCCGTTTTTTTCGGTCCGATTCTGTCCGTTAAAATACCAAGAATGATACGAAACACTGATCCAGATAAAATCGGCACAGCTACGACAAGCCCTTTCTCAAAAGGAGACAGGCCAAAATCCTGAGAAATATAAACACCCAGCGCCCCTAGCATAACCCATATCATAAAACTGACATCAAAGTATAAAAAGGAACAGAGCAAAGTGAGTGGATGACCGCTAGTTTTCAGTTCCGACAGCTTCATAAGATTCCCCTTTCTAGACCCTCATTATTTTACATTTTCTGAATCAAGGATATAGGACCATTATTTTCTGGAAAAGACATGTGTAAGTTTTTGTGACACGTTTAATGCGTTAACAGTGCATTGTGACATAATTTTTAATAGGAGAAAACTTACGAGCTTCGCCAAAGGAGGTCTGATACATGAAGAAACAAAGATTGGTGTTAGCGGGAAACGGCATGGCCGGAATCCGCTGTATTGAAGAAGTATTAAAGCTGAATCATCACATGTTTGAGATTGTCATTTTCGGAACCGAGCCGCATCCCAATTACAATCGCATTCTCTTATCCTCTGTATTGCAGGGTGAAGCGTCACTCGATGATATTACACTGAACAGCAAGGATTGGTACGACAAGCACGGGATCACGCTTTACACAGGCGAAACGGTTATTCAGATTGATACAGATCAGCAGCAGGTCATAACGGATCGCAAGCGCATCCTGTCTTATGACAAATTCATTGTGGCAACAGGCTCCTCCCCTCATATTCTCCCTATCCCCGGGGCAGACAAAAAAGGTGTCTATGGATTTCGGACAATAGAAGACTGCCAAGCGCTGATGAAGATGGCTCAGCACTTTCAAAAGGCTGCGGTAATCGGAGCCGGCTTATTAGGACTGGAAGCTGCAGTCGGTTTACAGCATCTCGGTATGGATGTCAGCGTCATTCACCACTCCGCCGGCATCATGCAAAAACAGCTCGATCAAACAGCGGCGCGGCTGCTGCAAACAGAGCTGGAACAAAAAGGCCTAACCTTTCTTCTGGAGAAAGACACCGTCTCCATTTCCGGCGCCACCAAGGCAGACCGAATCCATTTTAAAGATGGCTCTTCATTAAAAGCAGACTTGATTGTGATGGCGGCCGGCGTCAGACCGAATATTGAATTAGCTGTATCCGCTGGAATCAAAGTGAACCGCGGGATCATCGTGAATGACTTCATGCAGACAAGCGAACCGAATATCTACGCCGTTGGTGAATGCGCCGAACATAACGGGACGGTGTACGGATTGGTGGCACCGCTTTATGAGCAGGGAAAAGCTCTCGCCAGTCATATTTGCGGCGTTCCATGTGAGGAATATCAAGGCTCAGCACCATCTGCGGCTTTAAAAATAGCTGGAATCGATGTGTGGTCAGCAGGAAAGATCCAAGAGGATGAACGCACGACGAGCATCAAAATCTACGACGAACAAGCAGGCGTTTATAAAAAAGCGCTTTTTGTAGATGACAAACTGGCCGGTGTTATTTTATTCGGAGACACTCGTGACAAGCAGCGGCTTCTCGACAGCCTGCTTAAACAACGAGACATCTCCATTGTCAAAAAGCAGATCATCGAACCGGAGACAAGCGGCCCTTTATTAGAATCCATGCCTTCCAGTGAAACGATTTGCCAATGCAACACAGTGACGAAAGGCGCGATTGAAGACGCGGTGCACACGAATAGCTTAACAACTGTTGAGGAAGTCAAGCACTGCACCAAAGCCACTGGGTCCTGCGGAGGATGCAAACCGCTCGTTGAAGACCTTTTGAGATACATGACCAACAGCGAATATACGAAGCCCGCCGGCACACCTTCGTTTTGCAGCTGTACTGATTTTACAGAAGACGACATCATCGCTGAGCTTCAGCGCAGGCCATTCACTAATCCGGCAGAAGTGATGGACCAGCTTGACTGGAGAACAAAAAAAGGATGCAGTACTTGTGTTCCTGCGATTCAATACTATCTGGAAATGCTGTACCCCGGGTTTGTCCAGCCTGAGCCAGCCACTGAAGAGACATGCATCCTGATTCCGCAAATGTACGGCGGGCGGACAAACGCGGAGCAGCTAAGAACCATCGCCAACATCATTGAGGCATACAGCATTCCCGACGTATCCATCACTCACGGCCAAAGGCTGAAGCTTTCCGGGATCAAGCCTGCGGATCTCCCGAACATAAAAAAAGACCTGAAGATGCCCGTTTACACTAATGAACACCGACACGCGCTGCAAAGCATCAAAGCATGTACATGCGGGCAAAATCGATCAATTCAGCAGCTGGCAGCCCAAATCGAAAGACAACTTGAGATGCTTCCCTTACCCGCTCCCATTTCTATCAGCTTATCATGTGAAACAGACTGCACCGATGCCGCCCTGCAAGATGTCGGCGCAATTCGGACACAAGCTGGCTGGGACATTCACATCGGCGGCGTCCGGGGAACTCATGCCCGTTCAGGAGCTTTGTTTTGCGTGACTGAGAACGAAGACAGCACTGCCGGCATGATCAAAGGACTGATCCAGTATTATCGGGAAACGGCTCATTACTTAGAAGGTGTTCATCAGTGGATAGACCGTCTCGGGATCGTTCATATCAGAGAAGTGCTATTCGAAGAAGACCTAAGGGCCCAGCTGCTGGAAAGCCTCCAAACAGATCTGTCACTGATTCAAAACCCGACTGTAGAGACGGGTGCATATAAGAAAGGATGAGGCATTTTGACTGAACGACTGCTTAGATATTTCCGTGATAAACAGCAAGACGTCCAATCAGAAAAAACATATGACACTCAATGCCCGTTTTGCAGCATGCAGTGCAAAATGCAGCTCGTGGAACAAACCATCGTCACGCGCAAAAAGTACACTGCGATCGGGATTGATAATCCTACAACACAGGGTCGGCTATGCATGAAGGGCATGAACGCCCACCAGCATGCCCTGAACTCCTCCCGCATCACCCGGCCGCTGCTGAAGAAAAACGGCGAGTTTATGCCTGTTTCCTGGGAAGAAGCACTGAATTACATTAAAGACCAAGTGACAATGATCCAAGTAGAACACGGCCATGACGCTATGGCGGTATACGGAAGCGCCTCGATTACAAATGAAGAGGCGTATTTGTTAGGGAAATTCGCACGGGTGGGCTTACAGACAAAATACATCGACTACAACGGGAGGCTTTGTATGTCCGCCGCAGCAACCGCAGCCAACCAAACATTCGGCGCGGACAGAGGCTTAACGAATCCCTTATCAGACATTCCCCACACCCGTGTGATCATTCTGGCCGGCACCAATATCGCGGAGTGCCAGCCTACGATTATGCCATATTTTGAAAAAGCGAAAGAAAACGGAGCTTACATCATTGCCATTGATCCGCGTGAAACAGCGACAACAAAAATCGCCGATCTTCATTTGAAAATCAAACCCGGCACAGACGCCGCTCTTGCCAACGGTCTCGTCAAAATCATCATCGACGAACAGCTTATAAACGAGGATTTCATTCAATCACGAACAAATGGATTCGAAGAGCTGAAGCAGTATACTGACTCGTTGGACCTGAATGACATCGCCGAACAGACGAGTGTCCCCCTGGTGGATATAAGAAAAGCGGCTGTAAAGTTTGCCAAGGAAACGTCCGGCATGCTGTTTACAGCCCGCGGGATTGAACAGCAAACCGATGGAACAGCGGCTGTGAAAGGCTTCTTAAACATGGTGCTGATCACAGGAAAAATCGGCAAGCCTTACTCAGGTTACGGGGCGATCACCGGACAAGGCAACGGGCAAGGTGCAAGAGAGCATGGCCAAAAAGCCGATCAGCTTCCGGGCTATCGATCTATTGAAAACGAACAACACCGGGCACATGTTGCGAAAGTGTGGGGAATCCATCAGGATGATCTGCCGCGAAAAGGTGTCTCAGCCTATGAAATGATGGAAAAAATCAACGACGGCGACATCAAAGGATTGTTCCTCATGTGCTCCAATCCTGCTGTCTCCAGCCCAAATGCGAATCTCGTGAAAAAGGCTTTAAGGAAACTGACATTCTTTGTTGCAATCGATTTGTTTATTTCTGAGACTGCGAAATACGCAGATGTGATTTTACCTGCCTCCTCTTACTTAGAAGATGAAGGCACCATGACAAATGTAGAAGGACGCGTGACATTAAGAGAAGCAAGCCGGCCATGCCCCGGCGAAGCAAAGCATGATTGGCAGATCATTTGTGATCTCGCATCCGCTCTCGGCAAGGGCCGCTACTTTTCTTATACGTCAGCGGAGGATATTTTTAATGAATTGAGAGAAGCGAGCCGAGGCGGGATTGCCGATTATTCAGGCATCTCATACGGCAGGCTCAGACGTGAAGGCGGCATTCATTGGCCGTGTCCGGAATCTGATCATCCCGGAACTGGGCGCTTGTTTACAGAATCATTTGCTCATCCGGATCAAAAAGCGGCATTAAGTGTGATTCCAAACGAACCACCTGTTCCAAAAGAGAAGCCGACAGCCGATTATCCGCTTTATTTAACGACAGGCAGAGTCATGTCTCACTACTTAACAGGCGTCCAAACAAGAAAAAGCGCCGCCCTTGCCGCGAGACATTTTGAATCGTTTATGGAAATCCATCCGCAAACAGCAGCGACCTACAATATCGAGGACCGTGTACTGGTAAAAATAGAATCGCCGCGGGGAAGCATCACCGTCCGCAGCAAATTATCAGAACAAATCAGAAAAGATACTGTTTTTGTTCCCATCCATTGGGCAGACGCTCAAAATGTGAATGATTTAATCGGGGAAGCCTTAGATCCAGCCTGTAAAATGCCCGGTTTTAAGGTATGCGCCGTCCGAATCAGACCTATTTAAATTTTTCATAAAATTTTTAGAACTTTTCGTATATTTTGTTACATTTTATAACATGTATCTTAAATATTCCTTTTTGCTGTGCTACGCTGGAAAAAACATTGATAAGGAGCGGATCATCTGATGGGAAAAAAACAGCTAGTTCTTGTTGGTAATGGAATGGCCGGGGTAAGGGCCATTGAAGAGATACTGAGTGTTGCTAAAGACGAGTTTCAGATCACAATTTTCGGTGCCGAACCGCATCCCAATTACAACCGAATCCTTTTGTCAAAAGTGCTTCAAGGCGATACAGATATTAAAGATATTACGTTAAACGATTGGGACTGGTACGAAGAAAACAACATTCAATTGTATACAAATGAAACAGTCATCAAAGTGGACACGGAAAACAAAACAGTCATCACAGATGCAGACAGAATCCAGCCTTACGATGAATTGATCCTGGCGACAGGCTCGGTCCCTTTTATCCTTCCGATTCCGGGCGCAGACAAAAAAGGCGTCACAGCTTTCCGGGACATAAAAGATACAGACACAATGCTCGCCGCGTCAAAACAATATAAAAAAGCTGCCGTCATCGGCGGAGGACTTCTTGGTTTGGAAGCAGCTCGCGGACTGCTGAATCTTGGCATGGATGTGTCCGTCATCCACCTTGCCCCATTCCTGATGGAGCGCCAGCTTGATGCAACGGCAGGACGCCTGCTGCAAAACGAGTTAGAAAAACAAGGTATGACCTTTTTACTTGAAAAGCAAACAGAAGAAATTGTCGGTGATGACCGTGTCGAAGGCCTTCGCTTCAAAGATGGCACAAGCATTGAAGCCGATTTAGTCGTCATGGCTGTCGGCATCCGTCCGAATACAACACTCGGCGCCGAGAGCGGCATTCCGGTTAACCGCGGCATCATCGTCAACGATTATATGCAGACTGAAATCCCGCACATTTACGCGGTCGGCGAATGTGCCGAGCACCGAGGTATCGCCTACGGGCTTGTGGCACCGCTCTATGAACAGGCTAAAGTGCTGGCGAAGCATATTTGCGGCATCGAAACAAAACCGTATGAGGGCTCCGTTCTCTCCACACAGTTAAAGGTATCAGGCGTCGAGGTTTTCTCTGCCGGTGACTTTAACGAATCAGAAGAGAAAAAAGCGATTAAAGTCTTCGATGAGCAGGACGGCATCTATAAAAAAATCGTCCTGAGAGGCAATCAAATAGTCGGTGCTGTTTTATTCGGCGACAGCAGCGAAGGCAACCGCCTGTTTTCTATGATTCAAAAAGAAGCCGATATCTCTGAAACCTCAAAAATATCAATCTTACAGCCTCTCGACCAACAAGCAGGCACAAGCATAACCGCAGCGATGAGCGACGATGAAATCATCTGCGGCTGTAACGGCGTGTCAAAAGGTGCGATTATTCAAGCCATACAGGAAAAGGGCTGCTCGTCAACGGACGAGATCAAAGCATGCACCGGCGCATCCCGCTCATGCGGAGGCTGTAAGCCACTCGTAGAAGAAATCCTCCAGCATACGCTCGGATCAGACTTTGATGCGTCAGCGCAAAAAGAATCCATTTGCGGCTGCACCACATTGTCGAGAGATGAAGTCGTAGAAGAAATCAAAGCCAAAGGGCTGTCACATACAAGAGAAGTCATGAATGTGCTCGGCTGGAAAACGCCAGAAGGCTGTTCCAAATGCCGGCCCGCTCTGAACTACTACTTAGGCATGATCAATCCAACCAAATACGAGGATGACCGGACATCCCGCTTTGTTAATGAACGAATGCACGCCAATATTCAAAAAGACGGAACATACTCAGTCGTTCCTCGGATGTACGGCGGCGTGACCAACTCCACAGATTTGCGCAAGATCGCCGATGTCGTTGACAAATATGAGATCCCGCTCGTGAAAATGACAGGCGGCCAGCGAATTGATCTTATCGGCGTGAAAAAAGAAGACCTTCCGAAGGTATGGGAAGATCTTGATATGCCGTCGGGCTACGCGTACGGAAAAACACTCCGCACAGTGAAAACTTGTGTAGGCGAGCAATTCTGCCGCTTCGGCACACAAGACTCCATGGCACTGGGCATTGCGCTTGAGAAAAAATTCGAAGGGCTGAACACGCCGCACAAAGTCAAAATGGCCGTGTCTGCCTGCCCGCGAAACTGTGCGGAATCCGGCATTAAGGACCTTGGCGTTGTCGGCATCGACGGAGGCTGGGAGCTTTATGTCGGTGGAAACGGCGGAACCCACTTGCGTGCCGGCGATTTGCTGATGAAGGTGAAAACAAATGAAGAAGTCTTAGAATACGCAGGCGCTTACCTGCAATATTACAGGGAAACCGCAAACTATCTGGAGCGTACGTCCGCATGGCTTGAGCGCGTCGGTTTATCCCATGTCCAATCCGTGTTAAACGATCCGGAAAAGCGGCAGGAGCTGAACGACCGAATGAATGAAACACTCTCTGTCCACAAGGATCCGTGGAAAGACTTTTTAGAGGATAAACAAACCTCGAAAGAATTATTTGAAAATGTCGTGACCACATCATAATGACAAAAACAATCATTGAGGAGGAATGGGCATGGTAAACAAAGACGTAACAAAAGTATGTATCGGAAAAATTGAAGAATTGCCTGAACAATTAGGCAAAACAGTGTATATTGAAGATAAGGAGCTCGCGGTTTTCAAGCTTTCAGACGGAAGCATCCGCGCCATCGAAAACCGCTGTCCGCATAAGGGCGGCGTCCTGGCAGAAGGCATCGTCAGCGGTCAATATGTTTTCTGCCCGATGCACGACTGGAAAATTTCCTTAGAAGACGGAATCGTCCAAGAACCTGACCACGGATGCGTCAAAACATATGAAACGCTGATCGAAGGAGAACATGTTTATCTCGTATATTGATCAAAAGACCGGATCACTTTTCTAGTGGTCCTTCATTTTTTACAGTGACGGAAGGATGACATGATCATGAAGAACGGAATCGTATATTTCGTGGGAGCCGGACCCGGCGACCCAGGCCTGCTCACCATCAAAGGAAAACAGGCGCTCGAGGAAGCAGATGTGATTTTATATGACCGGCTCGCCAACCCGAAGCTGCTCGAATTTGCATCACCGGACTGCCAGTTTATTTATTGCGGAAAACTGCCAAACCGCCATTTTATGAAACAAAAAGAAATTAACGCCCTGCTGGTTGAAAAAGCATTAAATGGGTTAACCGTCGTTCGCTTGAAGGGCGGAGATCCGAGCGTATTCGGCAGAGTCGGCGAGGAAGCAGATGCTCTTCATGAGCACGGCATTCGCTATGAAATGGTGCCGGGAATCACCTCTGGAATTGCAGCGCCGCTATATGCGGGCATCCCCGTCACGCATCGGGATTTCGCATCGTCTTTTGCCATGATTACAGCGCATGATAAATCATTAAAAGGCACGCCGAACCTTGACTGGGAAGGGCTGGCCCGAAGCGTTCAAACCCTTGTTTTTTACATGGGTGTCAAGAACTTGTCTTATATTTGCCAGCAGCTTATTTCATACGGGAAATCGCCTTCTGTCCCTGTCATTGTCATCCAATGGGGAACGTGGGGCCGCCAGCGGAGTGTGAAAGGAACACTTGAGAACATTCAGCAAAAAGTGCAGGAACACCAGATTACAAACCCTGCGATTATCGTCATCGGAGACATCGTCAACTTTCAAACACACAGCTGGTTTGAAAGCAAACCGCTCATCGGACGGCATTTGATGGTTGTGACTCATGGCGAAGATGAAGACCCGCTTGCAGACAAGCTGCGCGATTCCGGCGCCGATCTCATCGAGTGGCCGAAATGGCGGACCGAAAACATGCCTGTCAATGAAGACATTCTTCGAAAGATTGGCACCTTTGAAGACGTTTTTTTCACATCGCGCCGGGCAGTTTGTGAATTTTTCAGAGCACTGGCTTCTCAGAAAATCGACATCCGCCAGCTGACAGCCAAACTGAGTACAGCATCTGAACAAGCAAAGACGGAGCTTGAAAAACGGGGGTTTCTTGTCACCGCCATTCAGCCTGATTCAGAGAAATGTCTTGTTGTCGGGAGCCGCCATGCAGTGGAATTCATGCAAAAGCATGAATCCTGTTCGTTTTATATCACTCATGAAAACGTCATAGATGACCGGTTCACCCACATGATTCAGCGTACCATCAGTGAATCCCCTCTGCACATGGTCATTTGCCCGAACAAGCTGTCCGTTCAGCAATTGATCAATGGTGGCGAACAAATTGGCATTTCGCCGGAATTGTCAGCAAGCAGGCCTCCTATCGTCTGTATAGGCGATGACTCAGCTGCCGGGGCTTATGGATTCACAGCCGTACAAGAACAGGATGAATTGCTAGCTTTCATTCAGAATCAACAGACGCAAAAAAAGCTCCTTCACAGCTGATGGCTGGCAGCCCTTTCCCCCAAGGGCTGTTTTATTTATGTACCAATTTTTTGTGATGGGTTGAATACATCGCCATATTCTCGGCCTTAGGATCCAAATAAGCCTTAGCGCTGTTGACTGCTGTCGGGCCTTCGGTAAAACCGCCGGCAATTAATCTCAGCTTGCTTTCATAAAAAGCCGCGTCGCCCGCCACAAACACGCCCGGAAGATTCGTTCGCATATGTCTGTCAGCTTTCACCCTGCCTTCTTCAATCTCCAGTCCCCACTCCTTCATCGGCCCGAGATCAATTTTGAACCCATGATTAATGATCAGCTCATCAATTTCTATGTCTTCCCTCTGGCCAGTCTCCGTATGGCAAATCGTCACTTTTTGGATGCGCTCCTCATTGCCGCTCAGCTGCTCCAGACGATAAGGCGTAAGCACCCGCACCGATGATTGCTTCATTTTCGTCACGCTGCTTTCCATTCCGCCGAATTCCTCACGCCGATGAACGACAGTCACAGACGCCGCAATCGGTTCAAGCTCATTAGCCCAATCGACCGCAGTATCTCCGCCGCCTGATATCACCACGCGCTTATCTTTAAACGCATCGAGCTTCTCCACTCCGTAATGAAGATTTTTGCCCGCATATCGGGCCGCATCCTCGCTGTCAAACTCATTGACCTCAAGTGTACCCATGCCGCAAGCCAAAATCACAGTTCTTGTATAGTGCTTTTCGCCTTCAGAACCCGTCAGAACAATGGTGCCGTCATCCAGGCGTTCAAACCCGGTCACACGCTGATTCAATACGATATCAGGATCAAACGTTGCCGCCTGCTCCTTCAGCTGCTCGATCAGCTGCTTTCCCGCAATCCCCGGTATGCCGCCGATATCGCGAATGATTTTCTCAGGAAAGAATAAAGACACCTTCCCTCCGAGCTTCGGCAAAAATTCGATTACCTTTGTTTTCAGCTCCCGCATCCCGCAGTAAAAAGCAGTAAACAGCCCAATCGGCCCCCCGCCTATAATCGTAACGTCATATACCTCTTGATTCTCAGCCATCCGTCCTGCCTCCCGTTCACATCTATATCAAAGTTTTAATTGAGAATGAATATCAATACAAAGTATATCATATTTCACGAGCCTGTGTTTATTCATTTCTTCACCTTGTGATCAATTGCTGAAAACCCTATAATAGGCAAAAAACAAATGGGAGTAACAGATGAAAAGACGAGTCGAAACGATCACCTTCGAAGGACATACACTAGAATATTCAGTGGCTGGAAAGGGTGCCCCCATCCTTGTCATGCATGGCGGGCATTCAAATTGTTACGAGGAATTCGGATACACAGCGTTGATTGAGCAAGGGTATTCCATCATTACGCCTTCAAGGCCCGGCTATGGACGAACGTCAAAAGAAATTGGAAAAAGTCTTGCCAACGCCTGCCGTTTCTATGTGAAATTATTAGATCATTTACAAATCGACAGTGTCCATGTGATCGCCATCTCAGCAGGAGGGCCGAGCGGCATATGCTTTGCCTCACATTATCCGGAAAGAGTAAATACATTGACCCTGCAATCCGCGGTCACCAAAGAGTGGCTCACCCCAAAAGACACTGAATATAAATTGGGGAGAATTCTCTTCCGCCCGCCGGTGGAAAAGTGGATATGGAAGCTGATTTCTTCCTTGAATAACGCTTTCCCGCGTTTGATGTTTCGAGCTATGAGCCCCCAATTCAGCACGCTTCCGTTTCAGCGAATCAAGTTCTTGATGAATGAAAAAGACATAGAAGCATTTCGGAAAATGAACAGCCGGCAGCGCTCGGGTGAAGGATTTCTGATTGACTTGTCACAAACCGCCGCTGTCTCTTTAAAAGACCTGCAAGCCATCATATGTCCCGTGCTGATTATGCAAAGTGTTTATGATGGATTGGTTGACTTGTCACATGCACATCATGCAAAAGAGCACATTCGTGGCGCTGTTCTCTGTTTGCTTCACTCATGGGGACACCTGATTTGGCTCGGAAAAGAAGCTGCAGAAACAGACAGTATCCTACTCGGTTTTTTGGAATCCTAACCAAAGTGAAACGATCCTTTCCCCTCCTCCGTCAAACAAGCAGTGCCTTTTTTTCTGGTATCATAAGAAAGGCAGCTTAACATGAGCGGAGGTTTTATTGTGACAGCACAATCATCTTTTCTTCAGCTGAATTCTATTTTTATCAGCATTTTAATAGAAGCCATTCCGTTTATTCTGATTGGCGTCATACTTTCCGGAATCATTCAAATGTTTGTTTCTGAAGAAATGATTGCAAGAATCATGCCGAAAAACCGTTTTCTCGCCGTTTTATTCGGTGCGCTGGCCGGCGTTTTATTTCCCGCCTGCGAATGCGGCATCATCCCGATTACGAGGCGGCTTCTGTTAAAGGGAGTTCCTCTGCATGCGGGCGTTGCTTTCATGCTGACCGCGCCTATCATTAATCCTATCGTTTTATTTTCTACTTATATTGCGTTCGGGAATAGATGGAGCGTGGTCTTTTACAGAGGCGGACTGGCTCTCGCCGTTTCGCTGATCATCGGGGTCATTTTATCCTATCAATTTAAAGATAACCAGCTTTTAAAGCCTGATGAACCCGGGCACCACCATCATCATCACGGCACCTTGCTCCAAAAACTGGGCGGGACCTTGCGGCATGCCATTGATGAATTTTTCTCCGTGGGGAAATATTTAATCCTCGGCGCCTTTATCGCAGCCGCTATGCAGACGTATGTCAAAACATCCACTCTGCTTGCGATCGGGCAGAATGATGTATCCTCTTCCCTCGTGATGATGGGTCTGGCGTTTGTCCTGTCGCTTTGTTCAGAAGTTGATGCGTTCATCGCGTCTTCCTTCAGCAGCACATTTTCATTAGGATCGTTAATCGCCTTTCTCGTCTTTGGCGCAATGGTGGATATTAAGAATCTATTGATGATGCTTGCGGCCTTCAAAAAACGATTTGTTTTCCTGCTGATTACATACATTGTCGTGATTGTTTTAGCGGGATCACTACTGGTAAAGGGGTGATTGGATGTTTCGTTTATTGGTGCTGATGGGATTTACGTTTTTCTTTTATCATCTGCATGCCTCAGGAAATCTAACAAAATATATCAATATGAAATATGCCTATCTATCCTTTATTGCGATCTTCCTGCTGGCCATTTTGACAGCCGTTCAAGCGTACCTATTTATCAAGTCGCCTGAAAAAAGAAGGCATCATCATGATCATGATTGCGGGTGCGGCCATGATCACGAGCATGACCATGAACAAAACAAGCCATTTTACCAGCGTTATTTGATATATGTTGTTTTTCTTTTTCCTTTGGTGTCAGGCATCTTCTTCCCAATTGCAACGCTTGACTCATCCATAGTCAAAACAAAAGGGTTCTCGTTTAAGGCGATGGAGAGCGGAGATCACTACTCCCAAACACAGTATTTGCGGCCTGATGCCAGCCTTTATTACGCGCAAGACAGCTATGACAAACAAATGAAACAGCTGTTTAATAAGTATTCCAGCAAAAAAGAGATTTCTCTGACCGATGACGATTTCCTAAAAGGAATGGAAACCATCTATAACTATCCGGGTGAATTTCTCGGACGGACGATAGAATTCCATGGATTTGCTTACAAAGGAAACGCAATTAACAAAAATCAGTTGTTCGTATTAAGGTTTGGCATCATTCACTGTATCGCTGATTCCGGCGTGTACGGGATGCTTGTGGAATTTCCGAAGGACATGGACATTAAGGATGATGAATGGATTCACATTAAGGGCACTCTGGCCTCAGAGTATTACCAGCCATTCAAGTCAACTCTCCCTGTCGTCAAAGTAACTGACTGGAATCCCATTAAAAAACCTGATGATCCGTATGTTTACAGAGGATTTTAAGTGAAGACGAAACCAGTACAAGTACTGGTTTCTTTTTTATTTCTTTTTCATCAGCATCAAATCGAGATAGAGCTGGCACCGCGTTCTGAAATCGCTTAAATCGATCGACGTCATCTCAGTAATCTGTTTGATGCGGTAATTCAATGTATTTTGGTGAATAAAGAGCTGTTCTGCCGCTGGTTTTGTTTTGCAGTTGTTGAGGAGATAGATTTCCAAGGTTTTGAGCAGCTCAGTGCTGCTTTCTTCGTCTTTCGCTTTTAATAAAGCTAAATCTTTATTCTCGTATTCTAAAAATTCATTTTTCTGTTCGATGCTTTCTAAATAGCGGTAAATGCCGAGTTTGGCATATTCATATGGAATGTTTTCCTGATTGCCGGTGATTTCTGCGGCTTTGATGACTTCAAGTGCTTCTGTGTAGCTCTTGCCAAGTTTTAATAGGTGATTATATTCGTTTCCGATACCGATATAAATAGGGGTAGGTATTTTTTGAAAGTGAAAATGTGTTAACAGCTTGTTAATAAACTCAGAAGCTGCTGAGGAGACGGAGCTTTTTTGGGAAAAACTCGCTACGACGATGACAATATTTGATTCGATCGTTAAGACATGACTGACCTTATCCCGTAAATTCAGGTACGACCTGATATTTTCCTTTAAATCCTCTACCGCTTCCCCATCCCCATTTGCGGCGTGCAGGATAACAACTGAAAACATGGAAGGCAGCACGGTGTTGATCCTTTCAGCTTCCCGTCTGAGTTCCTTCTCAGAGGTAAATTGCTGATAGATCGCCCGTTTGATGAGATCCTCTGCTTTTTCTTCCTTTTCCTGTTTCAATTTATTCGTTTTATAAATGATTTTCCCGACATGGAAGGAGGTCTCGTACAAAAAGTCGAGCTCTTCATCCGTCAGATTTTGGTCCAGCTCCTGAATCCAGATGTAGCCCATGACTTCCCCTTTGTGCTTTGCACTCACGACCACCCTCTGGTTTAACCCAATGCTTTCAATTTTATTGACGCGAAAAGGCTCAGGCTCTGTTTTCAATTTTTCAATAATTCCGTCCTTCAGAAACCTCTCAAAAATCTGGACCGGACACTTTTTCGAAAAAATAGTCTGCTGGTTGGCAGAATCAAAATGGTTAATATAGTAAGAATTATAGGCTAACAAAAAGAAATCCGCGCTTTCCAGTATCACTGGCTTTTGCAGCTCATAGCTAATAAAATCAATCAGTTTATCAACATCTGAAAATGAAAAAACTCTCTCTAAAAGCTCTTCCATACCTTTTTCTCCTATACTTTTTTTACTTTAATCATATCCATACGGGGTCTTTTTGTATAGAAAAAAATACGTTTGTTTCCAAAAGAAAAAAATGGCCGCTTAAAAGGAGAAAAGAGGAAAAAGGGACAGCCCCTTCCTCCTCCTTTCGATCTTTATTGTGACATTGTATCTTGGTAGTCGTTGAACTGGTCTGTGACAGCTTGTGACGGAGCCTGCGTCAATATGCTGACAAAAAACACAGATAATAGACTCGCAGCAAAACCAGGTATCATTTCATACAGAAAGTCCGAAAGACCGGCATTCGCCCAAATGATTACAGTCGCTGCTCCCACAATCATGCCGGCGAGTGCCCCCCATTTGGTCATTCGTTTCCAAAACAGACTGAGCAGTACAACCGGCCCGAATGATGCACCGAAGCCCGCCCACGCGTAGCTGACCAATCCAAGGATAGTGTTATTTTTCTCCCAAGCCAGAACCAACGCGACAATTGAAACAGCCAGAACAGCCAGACGGCCTAAAAACACCAGCTCTTTATCTGAAGCTGAGCGTCTGAACATCGACTTATACAAATCTTCTACCAGAGAGCTTGATGTCACAAGCAGCTGAGAAGAAATGGTACTCATAATCGCAGCCAAAATCGCTGAAATCAGAAAACCCGTGATAATCGGATGAAACAAGATATTCCCTAATTGAATAAAAATCGTCTCTGGGTCCTTCAGTGTCATGCCGCGCTGATGGTAATAAGCGATTCCGCCCAAACCGGTCAGCACTGCGCCTACTGCAGACAAAATCATCCAGCCCATCCCGATTCTGCGCGCTCTTTTGATCTCTTTGACAGACGTGATCGCCATAAAACGCACAATAATATGCGGCTGGCCAAAGTATCCCAGCCCCCAGGCAAACAAAGAAATAATGCCAAGGACGCTCGTTCCTTTGAAAATATTAAACATATCAGGATCTACAGAGCGGATTTCAGCAACTGTATCACCTGCTCCTCCCGTGTGGAAAAACGTAACGATCGGCACAAGAATGAGTGCGGCAAACATAATGATCCCCTGAACAAAATCTGTCCAGCTGACTGCCAAAAAGCCGCCAAACAGGGTATATGCCACAACAACACCCGTCACAATCCACAGGCCGGTGTGATAATCCATCCCCAAGATGCTGTTGAATAAGACGCCGCCGGACACCATTCCGGACGATACATAAAACGTGAAAAAGACTAAAATGACAATTCCTGAAAACAGTCTGAGAAGCTTTGTTTGATCTCCGAAGCGATTTTCCAGGAATCCGGGAATTGTAATGGAATTCCCCGCTTTTTCAGTATAGGTTCTCAGCCGCGGTGCGACGTAAAGCCAGTTCGCCCACGCTCCAAGGCAAAGTCCGATGACGATCCAAGCGCCGCTCAGACCAGTAGAAAACATGGCGCCCGGAAGCCCCATTAGCAGCCAGCCGCTCATATCGGCAGCGCCGGCACTGAGAGCGGTTACTGCCGGACCCAAAGAGCGTCCTCCCAGCATATAATCCGTCAGATTCGACGTACGCTTGTAAGCAAAGTAGCCGATTAGCAGCATTCCCGCCATATAAATACAAATCGAAATAATCAGCTGTGTGTTTTCTATGGCACTTCCTCCTCTTTTTTATAGTATATGGATGAAATGGACACCCCCGCAGGGAGGATGCCCATTTAGTCCCGCTTAGAACATTTCACTGATTGTTTTTGCTTGCATATGCAGAGCCAAGTAATCCGGCCCGCCTGCTTTTGAATCCGTTCCCGACATTTTGAAGCCGCCAAACGGATGGTAGCCGACGATAGCACCTGTACAGTTGCGGTTGAAGTATAGGTTTCCGACATGGAATTCCTGTTTCGCACGCTCGATGTGCTTGCGGTTGTTTGTGATAACCGCGCCTGTCAAACCATATTCAGTATTGTTTGCCACTTCTAAAGCTTCATCAAAGTCTGACACTTTACAAAATGCAACGACAGGTCCGAAAATTTCTTCCTGCATGAGTCTTGCTTTCGGATCAAGGTCAGCGAAGATCGTCGGTTTGATGAAGTATCCTTTCGAATCATCACCAGTACCGCCGCTTACTAAACGCCCTTCCTGTTTTCCGATCTCAATATAGCTCATAATTTTATCATAAGAACCTTGGTCAATGACAGGTCCCATATAAACATCTGCACTGTCAGGTTTAGCTGTTACTTTTGATTCCGTAATTTCAATGACACGCTCTAATACTTGATCATACACTTTTTCATGAACTACTGCACGTGAACCTGCAGAGCATTTTTGTCCCGCAAAGCCGAATGCTGAAGTAAAGATCGATTGAGCCGCTAATTCAATGTCCGCATCCTCATCGACAACAACCGTATCTTTACCGCCCATTTCAGCGATGACACGCTTTAAGTGCTGCTGGCCTGGCTGAACCTTCGCCGCGCGTTCGAAAATTCTCGTACCAACTTCTCTTGATCCCGTAAATGTGATAAGGCTTGTTTTCGGATGGTCAACAAGATAGTCGCCTACTTCCGCTCCGCTTCCCGGAACAAAGTTGACTACGCCTTTTGGCAATCCGGACTCTTCAAGCACCTCAACAAATTTTGCTGCAATAACAGGTGTAGCACTCGCAGGTTTCAGAACCACTGTGTTTCCAGTAACGATCGGCGCCACTGTTGTGCCTGCCATGATCGCAAACAAGAAGTTCCAAGGCGGGATAACGACTGTCACTCCAGTCGGCGTATATACATATTGGTTTTTCTCGCCTTCACGGCTGTTGACCGGTTTTCCTTTTGCCAGTTCGATCATTTGTCGTGCATAATACTCCATGAAGTCAATCGCTTCAGCCGTATCGGCATCCGCCTCGTTCCAAGGCTTTCCTGCTTCTTTCACAAGCAAAGCTGAGAATTCATGTTTTCTTCTGCGGACTTTGGCAGCAGCGCGGAACAGGACAGCCGCTCTCTCTTCTGGAGACGTGTATCTCCACTCTTCAAATGCTTTTGCAGCCGCTTGAATCGCTTGCTCAGCGTGCTCTTGAGAAGCTTTTGACACTCGGCCGACGACTTCTTCTTTATCAGCCGGGTTGATTGAAACGATTTTCGCTTCCGTTTCCACTCTCTCGCCGTTAATGACAAGCGGATAGTCTTTTCCTAAATATTCGCTTACTGTCGCAAGCGCTTTTTTAAACGCTTCCACGTTGTTTTGATCTTGGAAATTTGTGAATGGCTCGTGTTTGTAAGGTGTTGTCATGATAATCTCTCCTTTTTTACTTCTTTGTCATTCCTTTGAAAGCAAATGCAATGTTTGACGGACGTTCTGCAAGGCGTCTCATAAAGTAGCCGTACCAATCCTCGCCGTATGGCAGGTAGACTCTCATGTTATAACCTTCTTTTACGAGGCTGAGCTGGGTTTGCGACCGCATGCCGTACAGCATCTGAAATTCAAACTTGTCATTGGCAATGCCATGTTCCTTGGCAAGCTGCTTTGTAAAGTCGATCATTTTGTCGTCATGTGTGGCAATCGCTGTATAGTGACCGTTTAAGAGCTGCTTTCGGATGATTTTTTTGTAATTTTCATCGACATCGCTTTTCTCCGGGAAAGCTACTTTTTCTGATTCTTTATAAGCTCCTTTTACAAGGCGAAGGAACGGGTTTAAAGAATCCAAATCGTCAATGTCTTTTTCCGTCCGGTACAGATAGGCTTGCAGCACTGTGCTCACATGCTCGTATTTCTTTCTGAAATCTTTGAAAATATCAAGCGTTTTCTGGCATCTGACTTCGTCCTCCATGTCAATGGTGACCATGATTTTATGTTTCTCGGCCGTCTGAAGGATTTTTGTCATATTTTCATACACCAAATCCATATCTATATCCAAACCTAAAGACGTCATTTTTAAAGAAACGTGTGAGTTCAGCTCCTGATCCGCGATGGTCGCAATGGTTTGAATGCACTCTTCCGTACGCTCCCGTGCGACCTCGGCGCTGTTCACAAACTCGCCTAAATGATCGACAGTAACTGACAGGCCTTGGCTGTTAAGCTGTCGAATGGTCGGGATTGAACTGTTAAAGTCATTCCCGCCGATAATTTTACCCGCTGCTACCCGGCTTCCCCAGTTCCTCGCCATTTTATTGAGAAAGCCGCTTTTGGATAAAAATAAGAAAAAATCTCTTGTGATCACTTCCAACCTCAACACCCCGCAATCTAAGAAGTATTTGTATGAGTTTATTGTAAATGGACAAAACCGACGTTCACAATATTCTCAAAATACAAAGATTCTGATTATTTTTGTGGGTTTGCCACAATCAGATAGTTAGAAAGTCGGGGGGATTCTGTCGAATAAAGGAGAAAAGGAAGCGACAAAAAACATCAGCTTCCTCCATCCTTCCACACTTCTTCAACCGTATTCAAAAGCAAACGGTTCAACTCAGGTGTTATATCTTTTTTCTCTGCCTTCAGTTCTTTTGCCGCTTCCATGATTCTTTCGATTTCCGTTTCAATGAATTGGTGAATAACATCGATTCTTGCTTCGAGGTCAAGCTCTTCCCCTCTTCTTTTCCGTTCAAGCAAGGTTTCCATTTCAGCCTTCAGCTCGGGTTCAGCAACAAGTTCATTCATCAAAACAGTAAAGTCCATTGGCGGAATGGTTCCGTGCTTTTCAATCCATTGACAAGCCAAAATAGGCCGAAGAACGTAGAAGTACTTTTTAATTTTGACCTCTTGTCCTTGTAGATAATCCTTGACGTTCCTTCTCGCCATATTGATATAGTGATACACGCTTGCTTCAGGCTTAAATGCCTCCGTGCGCAGTTTTCTTAACTGCTCTGCGGTCGTAAATGCTTCATAATACACAATGTCTGAGGACAGCCATTCAAGGAGCGGAGGGTTTGACTTTTTGAAAAGCCGAAGCGTTTTTCTCAGCTCCCAGCCGCTGATATCCAGCAAATCGTGAATCGGTTCCTCAATGACATCACGCTCCTGCTCAATTGAAAAATACCACTCCTTTTTCGGCACATAAATAAAGCGGACGTCGTAATCACTATCCTGCGAGGGAAATCCCCATGCGCGGCTTCCTGACTCGACGGCATACACGATTTTAACTCCGTATGACTGCTCGATCCGTTTTAATTCATCAATGATTCTTTGTTTCATATCTATTCGTCTCCAGTCTGTTCTCATTCCGGCAGTTTGCAGAAAAAAACCGCCTGATGATATGCGCGGCGGCTTTTCACATTTTATCAGCCTTTAAGATGCTGCTTAAAAAAAGCAAGTTTTTCCGTTTGAAAAGCAGGGATATACTCATGTCCGAAGTAGCGGTACACCTTCAGCTCTTTCTCTGTTTCCAAATGATTGTAGGCGGCAAACACGGTGGACGGCGGCGTGACCTTGTCAATCAGGCCGATTGACATCAGGACAGGCACCTTCACTCGGTCAGCGAGATTCATAATATCGAAATATGAAAGTGTCTTCATCGCCTGCACTTCTGTTTCCGGGCTGCCATTTCTTCTGAAGAAGGAATTGATTTCAAGGTACGGCTGTTCAAGCGCCACATCAATGGCCCGTTCGAAGTTGCTTAAATAAGGATAATCGGCAACCGCGGCTTTTGGAATGTCTGACAGCGCTGCTGCGGCAATGGTTAAACCTCCGCCTTGGCTTCCTCCTGTCACACCGATCCTTGTTTCATCAACCTCGTCGAAGCTGCTGATGACCTCAAGCGCGCGGACGGCGTCCAAATAAACACCGCGGTAATAGTATGTATCTTTATCAAGAATTCCTTTCGTCATCCAGCCCAAAGCGTGGCCGTGCGGTGAAATACTCGTATCCTCGCTGCTCTGCTGGCCGCGGACAAGCATGCCGAATGCGGCGTAGCCATGGAGTGCCCAGTTTACCATTTCATGAATCTCACCATCATAGCTTGCATTGTAGCCATGATATTTCACGATCGCCGGATGCGGGCCTTCCTTGTCAGGCACCGCGTACCATCCGGTAATGCGGGCGTTTCCGAAGCTTTTATATGTGAGACGGTACACTTTTACTCCGTCAGCAGGATAGTCAACCGGCTGTAAATCAGGTTCTGCTTGGACTTTTGCAAGTTCCTCCAAAGACAATTTCCAAAACTCAGAAAAATCTTTCGGTGCTGTTTTTTCAGGCTTATATGTTTGCAATTGGTCGAGCGGCAGATCGAATAGTTGCATTTCCGATTATTCCCCTTTGTTTTATAAGATATAGTTTGTATTCCTATACTACCACGTTTCGGCTTTGTTTTCTAAATATTTTCATCATTGTTTCCCAGACAGCCTTCATCAAACGTTTGTTTAAGACTTTCCCGGCTTAGTTCCATAAAGGCCCGGGCGGTCAGACTGACATAGCGGTTCTTTAAAAAGACGAAGACGAGGGTTCGTGATGGCGCGGATTGAATCGATAAATAGATCACACCCGGATCTTTATCCCTTCTGACCATATTCGGCGCCATTGTCACACCTAATCCGTTAGCCACAAGAGATTGGGCGGTTTCAATATGGCTTGTCTTAAAGGCGGCATTCGGCTTAAAGCCGCTTTCCGCACAGAGATCGAGAACTGTCCTGCGAAAGCCGAAGCCTTCTTTTAACAGAATAAATGGCACGTTCCTTACCATGTCAAGCGGCACACACGGCTGGTGTCCCTCATCTTCTTCCAGCGCTTTCTCAATCAGCGCGACCATTTCCGGCGGCATCCACCTTTGTTTTTCCTTCGGCACTGCGAGAACAATCGGTTCCGTGAGCAAGGGTGTAATGGAGAGCCGTTCATCCTCGATCGGCAAGGATAAAACAGAAAGGTCAACTTCTCCCTTTGCCGTCATCTCCTCTAATGAAACCGGATCTTTTTCAACAAGCTGAACCTCCACATGAGGATAGCGCGCCAAAAACTGCTTCAGCAGCGGAGGAAAGAGATATCTCCCTGTTACAGCAGGAATCCCGATGGATAATTTATGACCGATTCCCTGTGATCGCTCCTGCATTTCCCGAAGCAAATCATCTCTGGAACGAATGATGTCCTCGGCTTTTTCAATGAAACGCCTGCCGTGGGGTGTCAGTGTAACAGAGCCATGAGATCTGTGAAAAAGGGTAAGCCCCAGCTCAGCCTCAAGCTTTTTGATTTGCTGGCTGAGAGACGGCTGTGCGATATGAAGATGTTCCGCCGCCTTTGTAAAGCTTTGGCGCCGGGCAATTTCCGCTGCATATTCCATCACTTTAATATCCATTTCAGCCTCCATAGGTTGAACCTATCGTTTTCATCATTTTTATATCTTGGACGAATCATAACAGAAATTGCTAACATAATCCATATCATCATTTACGAAAAGAAGGAGCTGGTTCAAATGACAAATGAAACACCGTTTTCTAAAAACGCCGAGATGTATCGGGATGAAAAGGTATTTGCCGAGGGGGAAGATTTGGGGTTGATGATCAAAACAGCGGAATGCCGGGCAGAGCATCGGGTGCTGGATATCGGAGCGGGCGCCGGCCATACGGCCCTGGCATTTTCTCCTTATGTACAGGAGTGCATCGGTGTTGATGCGACGAAAGAGATGGTTGAGGTTGCGTCCTCCTTCGCGCAAGAAAAAGGAGCTGAAAACGTACGCTTTCAGCAAGGAACGGCAGAGTCACTCCCCTTCCCCGACGATTCATTTGACATCATCACCTGCCGATACGCAGCCCACCATTTTTCAGATGTCCGCAAAGCTGTCAGAGAGGTTGCACGCGTACTAAAACAGGACGGACGTTTTCTCTTAGTTGATCATTACGCGCCTGAAGATCCCGTTCTTGATGAGTTTGTCAATCATTTGAACCGGCTTCGAGACCCTTCCCATGTTCGTGAAAGCTCATTATCAGAATGGCAGGCGATGTTCAGCGCCAATCAACTGGCCTATCAAGACATCCAAAAGTGGAATTTGCCGATTCAATACGATAGCTGGATCAAACGAGGCGGAACCCCCGCTGACCGAGAAAAACAAATCATTACCCACTTGAATCACGCATCAGACGAAGCACGCGACACGTTCTGTATTACATTGAACCAAAACGGACAGCCCATCTCCTTTTGTTTAAAAGCGATTTTGATACAAGGGATAAAACGATAAAAAAAGCCGTGCGCTGCGCACGGCTTTTTACATCGGCTGATAAAGATCCCAGCCAATTTTTAATGTCTCAACAATGTAATCGGCAACCTCTTCCGGGGAAAGGTTGTCTGTTGCCACTTTTGAATTGTGCTTGTCATAAATGACTTTTCTTTCGTTAAACAGCTGTTCCATTTCATCCATTGAACGGTTATGCAGTACAGGGCGGCTTTCGATCAATAAATCCGCGCGCTGCTTCCAGTTCTCCCATGACAGGTCCAGATGAAGCACGAGACAGTTTTCCAGACAGCAATTCCTGATTTCTTCTTGTTTAAAAGATCCCCCGCCCAGAGATACGATTTTGAATCGTTTATGATGGCAGATGTCTAAAATATATTCCTTCTCCGTTTTCCGGAAAAAGTCTTCTCCCTTTTTCTCAAATATCTCAGGAATTGACATATTGAAATCCTTTTCGATCTGCTGGTCAATATCAATAAAATCTCTATATAATTTTTTAGCGACCAATTGGCCGATTGTTGTTTTTCCTACACCCATGAATCCGATCAGGACGATATTTCTTTCTCTTACTGGGATGGCTCGTTTAGCGTTCATCTTCGGCGAAATCCTCCTAAGGAATGAAATTTTATATTCATTATATGCTTATTTAGCGAATATTTATATAGATACCGGCTTTACCGGTCAAGCTTATAGCGCTTTGTTGTTTAGCCATTTTTGCCTGAATGACATTCATTGTACAACATTTCCCCAGGTATTTTAATACTTCGACGCAAAAAAGCATTAAAACCTTCCGCCTTTATTGTTTTTCCAGCTGACTCTTCGATGGAAGGGTCTTTTTCTGTATGATAAATAGGAAGGGAGAAATGGCGATGATCATTTGGATAAACGGGGCATTCGGTTCCGGAAAAACACAAACAGCCTTCGAACTGCACAGAAGGCTGAACCCATCTTACGTGTATGATCCCGAGAAATTGGGTTTTGCGCTGCGCTCCATGGTGCCGCAGGAGATCGCAAAGGACGATTTTCAAAGCTATCCTTTATGGCGGGCGTTCAATTACAGTTTGCTAGCTTCTCTGACAGATACATACCGCGGCATCATTATTGTGCCTATGACGATTGTACATCCTGAATACTTCAATGAGATCATCGGCAGGCTCAGACAGGAAGGCAGGATCGTTCACCACTTTACACTAATGGCTTCAAAGGAAACCTTGTTAAAAAGGCTGCGCACCAGAGCAGAAGGAAAAAACTCATGGGCCGCCAAACAAATTGACCGCTGCGTTGAAGGTTTATCATCACCCATTTTTGAGGACCACATTCAAACAGACAACCTGTCGATTCAGGATGTGGCAGAGAACATTGCCGCGAGAGCCGAACTCCCATTAGATCCTGATACGAGAGGCAGCCTCCGAAGGTTCACCGACAGATTAATGGTAAAGCTGAATCATATCCGCATCAAATAAAGCTCCTGTACACGACAAAAGCCCGCTCCGAGAGCGGGCTTTCTTCAACTTATTTCCACCAGTCATCAAACATAGACGCCGGAACCTGGCGTTTATGTTCAGTCATGCTGTAGCGTTTTTCCAGCGCTTCTGATACTTTCGCTGATACTTCTTTTCCTTCGAGATAATCGTCAATCTCGTCGTAGGAAATGCCAAGCTCTGTTTCATCCGACTGCTGCGGTTTTTCGTCGAGCAGATCGGCAGTCGGCTCTTTTAAGTATAAGCGTTCCGGTGCACCCAGCTCTTTCAGCAGGGTTCTTCCCTGGCGCTTCGTCAAGCCTGTCAGCGGCAGGAGGTCTGCTCCGCCGTCACCGTACTTCGTAAAGAAACCAGTCACTGCTTCAGCAGCATGGTCTGTTCCTAACACAAGAAGGCCTTCCTGGCCGCCGATCGCGTATTGCGCGATCATTCTTGTTCTTGCTTTTACGTTTCCTTTATTAAAGTCAGTCAGCTGATCGCCTGTTTCCTGCTGATACTGATCAGAAAAAGCGCTGACTGTTGATTTAATATCAAACTTCCATGATTTATCCGGCTTAATAAACTTCAAAGCAAGCTGGGCATCGTCTTCATCCTGCTGTGTGCCATGCGGAAGACGGACCGCGATAAATTGAGCGTCTCCGCCCTCCTCGCGAATGCTCTCCACCGCAATCTGAGCGAGTCTTCCCGCAAGTGTTGAATCCTGGCCGCCGCTGATTCCCAATACAAAGCCTTTAGCACCAGTTTTCTTTACATATTGTTTTAAAAAATTGACTCGGTCCTCAATTTCTTGCTTTGGATCAATTGAGGGCTTCACATGTAACTCACGCATAATCTTTTCCTGCATGCTCATCCCAATCATTCCTCCTGTACATTTTCCCTTGTTACTGATCATTTCCCCAAATCAATGAAAATGAATCATGACTGTTATGTATCCCTATTAAATATAGCACAGGTCTTCATTCACAGTGAACATGAGAGATCAGCTGACTTCAACCCGTATGGATGTCACACTGTCGCCATTGCATTTCCCTTTTTCAATCGGGCAGGAAGAAAACGCGACAATTAAATCCATCTCCGCCCTGAGCCTTACATAATCTCCGGCATTCGAAAGCGGCGTTTCCACAGACAGATTCCCTTTCTCATCAAGGACAGTATTCATAAAAATCGCAAATGGGTAATGCATGTGAGGCTTCGGTACGCCAAACTGCTCAAGCGCACGGTTCATATTGTCATAGCACGTATCCTGAAACTCATCCTTTTGCTTCCCATATAAGAGCCTGTTCATATCAGGACGGCAGGCGGGCAGCAGCAGATCATGCTTGCCGACCGTATCTTCAATCAGGGTTAACATCGGCTTATACAGGTTGGAGTAGAGATGGTCGTTGACCTTCACATGAATGGAGTGATTGGCGTCTATCGTCGCTCCCTGATCAAGGTGTTCATAAAAATCCTTGGCATGGTATGCGACAAAATCAGCCACCTGCTGCCCTTCTACATCAACCACCTTTAAAATCTGCCCCTTTTTCAGCTTCAGCCCTAGCCCTTTTTTCGGCTCCACAATATATTGCTGTGTCATTGGTTTGCTCCTTTTTTCATTAGTATGAGCGTCCGCTTCCTTCTCCATGTAAAAAGAGGCAAAAATCCGATGTATATAAGCTTCGGACAGATCACAATCTAACCTTAGATAAAAGGGGTTGAATAAATAATGAGCCAAACAAAAAAAGACCAGCCAAAAGGGAATCTGGCTTGGTGGCAGCTGTCACTGATCGGAGTCGGCTGCACGATTGGAACAGGCTTCTTTCTCGGTTCCAGCATCGCAATTGTAAAAAGCGGTTTTTCCGTTCTCCTTTCATTTCTGATCGCAGGGATCGGTACGTATTTTGTCTTTGAACAGCTCGCCAAGCTGTCGGCGAAGCAGCCGGAAAAGGGCTCGTTTTGTGCGTATGCCCGAAAAGCATTCGGCAAATGGGCAGGCTTCAGCAACGGCTGGGTGTACTGGACATCAGAAATGCTGATTACCGGAAGCCAGCTGACAGCCATTTCGCTCTTTACGAAGCATTGGTTTCCTCAAGTGCCGCTATGGGTGTTTGCCTCAATCTACGCAGTACTGGGGCTCCTTATTATTTTCACCGGCCTGTCCGTCTTTGAAAAAACAGAAAACGTGCTGGCAGTCATTAAAACAGCTGCTATTTTTATGTTTATTGTCATTGCCATCCTGGCTTTATGCGGTATCCTGTCCGGCGGAAATCATGGCATACATGTTCCAAATAAGACGAGTGAGTTTTTCCCATACGGCGCCATGGGGCTGTGGACAGGTTTAATCTACGCGTTTTACGCTTTTGGCGGAATTGAGGTCATGGGGCTGATGGCGGTTCACTTAAAAAAACCTGAGGAAGCGTCTAAATCAGGGAAACTGATGCTGGCGACGCTGGCGATTATTTATATCATTTCAATCGGGCTTGCTCTGCTTTTGGTTCCGTTACACACGTTTACTGAACAGGACAGTCCGTTCATTACGTCATTAAAAGGATATAACCTTGAGATCATCCTTGATATATTTAACGGGATTTTCATCATCGCAGGGTTCTCGACCCTTGTCGCTTCGCTATTTGCGGTTACGACATTGCTTTGTACAATGGCTGATGACGGCGACGCGCCGAAATGCTTTACTCTAAAGGAAGGCAAAAAAATATGCTGGCCGGCACTTGGGCTGACGTTTGCGGGGCTTGTCCTCTCCATTATTCTGTCGTTAGTGCTGCCTAAAAACATTTATGAGCATATGACAACAGCTGCGGGGCTTATGCTTTTATACACTTGGCTGTTTATCCTGTTCTCCAGCAAAAAGCTGACTGATCCCGAGGGCATGGGAAAAACGCAAATTTATTTAGCGATGGTTCTGATTGCTGCAGCTGTGTCCGGTACATTGTTTGAAAAATCAAGCCGGCCCGGTTTTTTCGTCAGCATAGGTTTTCTCGTGATTATCGCCATCGTTACCATGATCTATCAAAAAAAGCAGGGTCATAAAGATCGCCCTGCCAGTCCTTGATTTATTTCATTTTGTTGAACATGTTCTTTAAATAAGAAAACGGGCACTTCGATACCTGTTTTTCGTCATCACGGAGGAAATACTGCTTCCATTCACGATTATCTTTTCCTCCGTACCAGCCTAATTGCGGGTGAATCGGAGCCTGATCATAGGCCTCTAAACGAGATCGGATCAGCCTGCTCATGTTACGGCCAAATGCAGTAGATCCATTTAGGTCATCAAACACCCACCTTGGCTGAAACGTGATCATAAAAAAAGGAAAGCTCCGGCTTCTTCTTGCCTCGTGCCCCGGTGTAGCGCACAGAATGAAATACGGCTCGCCGTCAAAACAAAACTCCCATTTATAATGCTCAGGATCGGCCGGAATGTCTTCCGGCCATTCTTTTTCGTCTTGATGACTCAGTCTATTTAAAAAGCGCCAAAACAGCTCTTCATACGCTTCAATCGAATAATGCTCCGCCAAATCTTCCGGTGTATCAAACAACACAACGAGGGATGCGTATTTTCCCGTGTCCCGCGATATCTTGCCGTACTCCGCAAGCAACGGAGCCAGTTCCTCCGCTGTGCGGTTTTCCCGCGGATCTCCGGCAAAAGCAATCCGAAGCTGATCAGTCAGAAACGCCTGGCGTCCGGGAATGCACGGAAATGTATCCGCGTCGTCCCCCAGAGTTTCTGCCAGCAGCTCAAAAGCGATTCTTTGCCATTCAGGAAGCTCTTCCTGAATACGTTCCAGAAAACTTTTGGTGTAAATCCCATTCACCATTGATCCACCTCCAGTATCATCTGGATACTATATTAAAACTGGAAGCGGCAGGTGACTGTCCTTCATGAATCAGCCCAATAACTGTTTGATGCCCTGATAACCAAAGTAAAAGCCAAACACAAGGAGGGATACACCGGCGATTCCAGTCAATCCTCTCAATAGCTTTTCATGAAGCAGGTTTCTGAACGTACTGGCTGTGATAGCCATGCAGAAATCCCAGATTAAAATGCCGATCATGATGCCGGAGCTATAGATTAGAAGCTGATTCATATTGTAGGCCTCTGCTGTTTTCGCAAGA
Organism: Bacillus sp. FSL K6-6540; assembly: GCF_038007545.1. Classification (NCBI taxonomy): domain Bacteria; kingdom Bacillati; phylum Bacillota; class Bacilli; order Caryophanales; family Bacillaceae; genus Bacillus; species Bacillus sp. FSL K6-6540. The sequence continues at coordinate 1,189,100 of NZ_JBBOXH010000002.1, read as the reverse complement.
ATGCTTCCGTAAATTCCAAGCCAAAAAAGGATGCTCAATGGGTTTGACAATGAAATGAGGAAACCCGATGCGAATGTTTTCCTGTATGACGGTTTCCCCCGCGAGCTTCGCACATCCATCGGTTCTCTGACGTTTTTCAGCGTTTCAATTCCGGTATAGGTCAGGACAAAAAAGCCGAACAGCCACAAAAACGTTTTTACAAATGGAGCGGTCAAGAACTGTGACAGCCCGAAATAGATAAAAAGCATGTACAGCCCATCCGCTGTCATGGCGCCTAAACCGAAAATCCATGCATGCCAAAAACCGTTTTTAATTCCTTTGTCTATTTGCGCCGCATTCACTGGCCCCACAGGCGCAGACAAGGACAGTCCCAGCACAATATAGCTCAAAAAAATGTTCACCGGCCCGTACTCCCTTCTTATGTATCTTGTACAATTTATTCGGGAAAGGGCCAAGCTATGCACAAATTCACTTACTGTTTCAGACGTTCAAGCTCTTCCTCCATAATATCGGCGGCTTTGCCTACAAAACTGAAAATGAGTTCCAGCTCCTCTTCCGTATATTCGCGGCACAAATCCATCGTTGACTCAGACAGAGGACGGAACAAATCCTTTATATGTTTTTTCGAAGCAGTCAAAGGGACGATTACGACTCTCCTGCGATCGTTCGGGTCCTTTTCACGAGCCACATACCCCGCTTTTTCCAGCCGGTCAACAAGCGCCGTGACGGAACCCGTGCTGAGGCCGGTTTTTTTTCCCAGCTCTCCGGCCGTCATCGGCCCTGCTTCATTTAAAATGTCAGCTGATTTCAAATCGGTAGGAAACAGACCGAGAGCTTGAGCGGCTGCCTGATGGAACAGAACCGTTCTTGTGCCCAGTTTTCGAAAAAGCTGAACAGCAGTCTTTTCCAACTCACTTCTGGAATTTCTTGTTGACAACTGACAGTCCTCCCTATAAAATCGAGTTTATCTTGATAATCGAGATATTCAACGATCAAACTATTATCATGATATCAGAACTTACATAGAAAAGTAAGAGGAGGTAGAACAAATGGACACAACAACAGCAAAACAGGCTTCCACCAAATTTGTGGTCCTCGGTCTCCTGCTGGGCATCTTGATGTCTGCAATGGACAATACGATTGTTGCCACCGCGATGGGCAATATCGTAGCCGATCTTGGAAGCTTCGATAAATTTGCCTGGGTGACGGCATCCTATATGGTGGCGGTTATGGCTGGCATGCCGATTTACGGCAAGCTTTCCGATATGTACGGCCGAAAACGTTTTTTCCTGTTTGGACTTATTTTTTTCTTAATCGGTTCGGCTTTATGCGGGATTGCCCAGACGATGAATCAGCTGATCATCTTCCGGGCCATTCAAGGGATCGGAGGCGGCGCGCTCCTGCCGATTGCCTTTACCATTATCTTTGATTTGTTTCCGCCGGAAAAACGCGGAAAAATGTCCGGCATGTTCGGTGCTGTATTTGGATTATCAAGTGTTCTTGGTCCGCTCTTAGGCGCGATCATTACAGATTCGATCAGCTGGCACTGGGTGTTTTACATCAATGTGCCGATCGGCGCATTGTCATTGTTTTTCATTATTCGCTACTACAAAGAATCTCTGGAGCACAGAAAGCAGAAAATAGACTGGGGCGGCGCGATTACCTTAGTCGTATCCATTGTATGCCTGATGTTCGCCCTTGAGCTTGGCGGCAAAACATACGATTGGAACTCCATTCAGATCATTGGGCTGTTTATTGTATTCGCCGTTTTCTTCATTGCCTTTTTTATTGTGGAGAGAAAAGCAGAAGAGCCGATTATTTCTTTCTGGATGTTTAAGAACCGCTTGTTTGCCACAGCGCAGATTCTCGCTTTTCTGTATGGCGGAACATTTATTATTTTAGCGGTATTTATTCCGATTTTCGTTCAGGCGGTCTACGGCAGCTCGGCGACAAGCGCGGGCTTCATTCTGACGCCGATGATGATTGGATCAGTCATCGGAAGCATGATCGGCGGAATCTTCCAAACGAAGGCAAGCTTCCGCAATTTGATGCTGATATCTGTTATAGCTTTCTTTATCGGCATGCTGCTTCTTTCCAATATGACGCCTGACACAGCACGGGTATGGCTGACAGTCTTTATGATGATTTCAGGCTTTGGTGTAGGCTTTAACTTCTCCCTGCTGCCGGCGGCATCGATGAATGATCTTGAACCCCGCTTTCGGGGAACGGCAAACTCTACAAATTCATTTTTGCGATCATTTGGCATGACCTTAGGCGTCACCATTTTCGGAACGGTGCAAACAAACGTATTCACGAACAAGCTGAGTGACGCCTTCAGCGGTATGAAAGGCTCAGCGGGATCAGGTGCTGCGCAAAATATTGGCGACCCGCAGGAGATATTCCAAGCGGGAACACGTTCCCAGATTCCTGATGCGATCCTGAATCGCATTATTGACGCGATGTCATCAAGTATTACGTATGTCTTTTTGCTCGCTTTGATTCCAATTGTCCTCGCGGCGGTTACCATTTTATTTATGGGGAAAGCCAGAGTGAAAACAACAGCCGAAATGACAAAGAAAGCAAATTAACATAAAAAAGCAGTACATGCTGGGCATGTACTGCTTTTTTCTATTACAATCCAAATCTTGCAAGAATAAACGTCCATATACAAATGATCAATAACAGAATCAGGCTGTACGCCACTGTCCTTTTAAACAGTTTAGATTCCTTGCCTGTTTGGCCTACCGCTGCGGCAGCGATGGCGATAGATTGAGGAGAAACAAGTTTCGCCATGACACCGCCCGCCGTATTTGCGGCTAACAGCAAGTCTGAACCCGCACCGATCTGCGCTCCGGTGACAACCTGCAAATGGCCGAACAAAGCGTTATTGCTGACAACCGAACCGGTGATGAACACGCCAATCCAGCCGAGAACAGGACTGACAAACGGGAACAGGTCTCCTGTTTTCGCCAATGCTAACCCAATTGAAGAGCTGAGCCCTGCGAAGTTGGCCAGATTGGCAAACCCCATCACGAAGCAGATCGTCATAATCGGCACCCACAGCTCTTTTCCTGTCTCCTTCAGGGAAGCAAAGGCATCCCGGGAGGAGAACTTTTTGCTGAACAGCCCTGTCACGATGACCGCCGCTAAAATCGCTGTACCAGTCGCTGACAGCAGATCAACTTTAAAGACTGCATCTAACGGCATGGCAGATGGCGCAATCGGCGGCATTTTCATAATTTGCTGATGCAGAAAAGGCATTTTGAACAGGAGCGTTGATTGATATAACAGCCCGCCTTCTTGGAAAAGTGCTTTGAAGGCAGGAAGGCTCCAGATGGTGATCGCCGCAGTTAAAATGTAGAAAGGAGACCACGCTTTCGCAATGTCAGCGGCACGGTATGCCTTTTTCTCACCAGCATCGCCGGCCCCTTCCTCGCGGTAAATCTCTTTCGGCTGCCATTTGCGGAGGAAGAGGGCAAGCCCGCCCATGCTGAATAAGGCCGCCAAAATGTTTGCTAATTCCGGCCCGAGCACCGCCATTGTCAGTGTCTGAACCGCTGTATACCCACCGCTCACAACCAGAAGAGCGGGCCATGTCTGTTTGATTCCTTTCATTCGGTCTAATAAGAATACAAGCAGGAATGGTATTAAAAATGAGATCATCGGCAGTGTCCACATTAATGTCCGTGACAGCTCAAGAGCAGACAAATCACCAATCTGCGCCCCTGTGATGACAGGAATCCCGATCGCCCCAAAGGCTCCGGAGGCGGCGTTTGCAATCAAGCAGAGCGCCGCCGCTTTTAACGGTTTAAAACCAAGTTCGACGAGCAGCGCCGCACTAATCGCAATCGGAACACCAAAACCGGCCGCGCCTTCTAAAAACGCGTTAAAACAAAAACCAATTAATAATAGCTGTAATCGTTGGTCAGGCGAAATGCCGGCAATGCTGGACCGAATAATGGTAAATTTCCCGGTTTTCACTGCGATTTTATACAGCCACACCGCCATCAGGACGATGTAGCCAATAGGCCACAGCCCGCTCCCGATTCCTAACAAAACAGAAGAAATCGCTTTTTCAACCGGCATATGAAATGCCAAAACGGAGACGAAGAAACTGACGGCTAGGGTAAGAAATGCCGCAAGAATGCCTTTCATTTTCAAAACAGTTAAAGCCAAAAGAAAAAAGAGAATCGGAGTGAGCGCCACAAGTGCGCTCACATACTCGTTTCCAAACGGATCATACAACTGCTCCCACATTGACAATCAGCCCTTTACTCTAAAGTTGCGGTTAGTTGACTTTTTGTTCTGCAAAATGAGGTTTTAAAATGTTTTTAAGGACGCCGGCGCTGTGAAGGAACTGTTCTTTTTCTTTCTCATTTAAGTTCAGCTCAGTGATACCTGCGATCCCTCCGCGGTTCACGACAGCCGGCACACCGATGTACACGTCATCTGCACCGTATTGCCCGTCCAAATATGTGCTGACAGTTAATATGCTGTTTTCATTATGAAGAATGGCTTTTGTAATGCGAGCAAGACTCATCGCAACCCCATAATAAGTCGCGCCTTTTTTCTCAATGATATGGTAAGCTGCGTTTTTCACATCATCTACAATTTGGTCCAGCTCCTCTTGTTTGTACGCATCGTTTTTCTCAACGAGTTCACTGACCGGCACACCGCCGACATTCGCGTGGCTCCAAACAGGAAGCTCTGTGTCGCCGTGCTCTCCGATAATATGCGCGTGCACGTTTTGAGGCGCTGCGCCAAAGTATTCGCTCAGCATGAAACGGAATCTCGCAGAATCAAGTGTTGTGCCGCTTCCAATCACCCGCTCTTTTGGCAGGCCGCTGAACTTCCATGTTGCGTAAGTCAGGATATCAACCGGATTTGTCGCGACTAAGAAAATGCCGTCAAATCCGCTCGCCATGACTTCACTAACGATGCCTTTGAAAATCTTCAAGTTCTTTTCTACTAATTCAAGGCGTGTCTCACCAGGTTTTTGGTTTGCTCCTGCGCAAATGCAGACAATATCAGCATCCTTGCAGTCTTCATATGTTCCGTAAGATGTTTTGACCGGTTGTGGCGCAAACGCCTTTCCGTGGTTTAAATCCATCACATCGCCCATTGCTTTTTCTTTATTTACATCAATGACCACAAGCTCATCTGTGATCCCTTGGTTAATTAACGCAAATGCATAACTGCTTCCAACAAAACCCGCTCCGATTAAAGCTACTTTATTTACATGTTTGTTCATCATTAATCATCCTTCCAGGGTATGTTTCTCTTTGATGTCTTTTTGTTTGTGAAGTATTTCACATTTATATTGTGCAACACTTCACAAACTTTTGCAAGGGAAAAGTTTTGTCTGATTTATGAACAAAAAAGAAACCATCATAGATGGTTTCTTTCGGTAAGTCCAGTCTAGCCTTGCCCTCAATGGGGAAGAGAACCGCTTAAGCCCGAGTCATTATATAAACCATTTTGCACGTAATCAAAGCCAGGCTGATTCTGGCCGGGCACTTGGGCGCTGCCATTATTAAAAATCACTTTGGCGTTGGTTGTATCCGTGTCCGCAGGCAGCGTCAGCGTGTAAATTCCGTCTGCATTTTTAGTCATTGGTTTTCCAGGCCAAGATCCGGTCAATTCAATTGCCTGGCCCCCATCATGTTTATAGATATAAGCATTTACCTGGCTCCAATGATTCGGATTTTGATAGCCGATGGTTTTGGCCGAAGCTGGATCTCTTTTAATAAAACTGTATTCCTCGGTCCTCGTTACACCATCACTGTTCGTTCCTTTTAACATGATGGTGTATGTTTTGCCAAATGGATCTCCTTTTCCGATTGTGAATTGATCTCCATCCTTAAACGCCGTCTCTGGTCCATTATTGATTTGATAAACGGCTTTTGTTGTATTCGCATCTGCACGCAGTGTAATCGTCAGTTGATCATTGAAAGAATGTGTTACACCTGTTTTGTAATTCTCAAGGAAAACATGAGGCGCTTTTGCAATATCATCAGGATAAAGCACAGCCACAGACCTGGCATTGATCGTGCCTGTCAGTTTACCATCATTCACTTGAAATGAACCTGCCCCAGCTTTATTGTCATACCTGCCATCAGGCAATTTTGTTGGCGTATTGATAGAAACAGAGGATGAACCTGCATTTGCCAGCACAACGCCATGTGAGCCGCGCTGATTCATAAATATCTGGTTGTTTCCATTCGGGTTCGAGAGCTCCTCAGGCTGTCCAGCCATCACATTGTGAAATCTATTAACCGCAGTGATAGCCTGATCTTCAAATAAAGCACTCCCGCGATCGCCTATTTGGCTTTTCCCCGGGAATCTCACACCATTTCCGCCTCCCTCAGGTCTGGAAAAGAAAAGAGGCGTACTGCCTGAACGAGAAGCTATCACCGCCCAGCCTAAACGGATATCATCATCGCTCATCCATGTCGACTCTTCATCATCATTGGCATACGTATCATGCGACTCTACCCATGTCACCAGCTTGTCCGCAGGCACATCAGATGCATAGTGGGAGATATTCGACACGCCCAGATTACGATTCTTTAAAGCGGACCTTATGGAATGCCCATAGTTAGACGCTGTCACATTCATATAATTCGCATATGAAGCATCTCTGGAGGCACTATCCTGCAGGATTTCTCCGTATTGGAACTCTGCAGATGTATTTGTGATATTCGGCCAAAATTGACTGCCGTAACTGCCATCATCCGGAAGCTCTATATGTTTGGCGGCATCAAATCGAAATCCATCTGCCCCGTCATTCAATGCTCTTTCTAAGAACCGTTTCAAATAGGACTGTACTTGTGTATTTTGTGTATTCCAGTCATACAGCCCGAGCAATGAATTCTGCGTGACATCCCATCGATCCGACCAGTTTTTAATTTGTGTGTTTCCATGTGTCCAGTTTGGAATACTCTTAATCTCATTGGAAATCGCGGCATAGTCACTGGTGGTATGATTGATGACAGCGTCAACAATGACCTTTATGCCATATTCTTCAGCGGCTGCACACATTTCTTTAAATTCTTGTTCAGTTCCTAAGTAACGGTTGCCAATTTGGTACGATGTCGGCTGATAGAGCCAGTACCAGTTCGACATGCTTTTATTTCCTTGGTTCCCTTCCTTGACTTGGTTAATCGGAGACGTCTGAATCGCTGTATATCCTGCATCATGAATATCCTTCATATTGTGTTTTAACGTATTGAACGACCAATTCCAAGCATGAAGAATGGTTCCGCTTTTGATCGACGGTGCTGTCAGCTCATTCGATTTGTTCGCCGTTTCAGCACTCGCAGCCGCCGGTCCTGCCAGAACTAAATGAAACAGCAATAAAAATCCAGCGAATAACGGCAGTAAAGAGGTTTTGAATCGTTTTGCAAACATTCTTGACACTCCTTATTTGATTTTTTGAAGACTTACTTCGGAGTCAAAAATCCCTCTTACTTCATTCTTCCGCTTCCTCCTTTCAAACTGATGTGAAGACTGGATAATTTTGTTAACGCTTACATTTTAAATTATCACAATCACTCTATCAAAACAACTTGGCAGAGTGAATACAAATCAATGTTCCTATAAAAAAGCTGCCCGAAACTGTGAACGCTTCCCTCGCTTTCCAAACAAAAAAAGAAACCATCTATTTTTCAAGATGATTTCTTTTTTACTTCTTCTTTTACAGCTCTTCTGTAAGCCAGCTTCACAATCACATACCGAAGCAGAAACAGAACGCCGCCGCAGACGATAAAAAGAAGAATCATTTTCAGCCAAGCGAAGAATGTATGGGGAATCCCCCTGTCGTACATCGTAAGCACCACTACCGCAAAGGCGACCGCAATTGATTCTATTCGCTGCTGCTTCACCCGTTTTTGCAGTTCTTCTTTGGTGTCTATTCTCGGCATGAGCATTCCGGATGCCGCAGCCCTGATGCAGTAATATAAGATAATGATGAACAAAAACACAAGGCTTGCAGCCCATTCTTTAAACGGAAATTCAAACATAATGCCACGGATGATCACATCAAGCAGCGCAAATGCTCCCGCTATCATCCCAATCTCCGACCAGATTTTTTGTTCTTTTTCTTTTACTCTCTTATTTTTCCCATTCACGCCTGAAAGTCTATTACGCAGATTATTCATGACCTTCCTCCCGCACTTTTACGAATGGCTTATGGCTTACATGTTACAATAACAGCCTGCGCTTCTGCAATGAATAACTCAAAAGCCCGCCGTACAAGCCGGCGGGCAGCAATCGTTAAAACGGCCCCCAATTGATCATGACGCCGATCACGATAAAGACAAGCCCGATCAAGAACCAAATCAGAGCAAGCGGCACCATAAACCGCAGCCACTTGACATACGGAATACCGCTGGCGGCAAGCACCGCCATGAGAACGCCGGATGTCGGGTTCACACAGTTGACGACCCCTTCTCCAAGCATAACCGCCTCAACCGCAACCTGTCTCGTGATTCCCATCAAATCAGCGAGCGGCGCCAGGATTGGAATAAATACAACGGCTTCGCCAGAACCTGAAGAGATGAGAAAATGAAGCAGCGCACTGGCGATATACATGCCGATTGCCCCGGCAATCGGGCTGAATCCGTCCAAAATTGAAGCCAAAGCATTGACGACAGTATCGAGAAGCTTTCCATTTTCAAGGATAACGGAAATGCTTCGTGCCATCCCGACAATCAGCGCCCCGTATACAAGACTTTGGCAGCCCGTAATGAAGGTTTTGGCAATATCGTTCGCCGCAAGTCCGCCTATTAAACCGGCAAGGACAGAAATAAAAATAAATGTCGCAGCCATTTGGGAATCTGACCAGCCAAGCTTCAAAGCGCCGTATAAAAATCCGACAAGTGAGAGTCCCGCCACAGCCAAAATCAGCTTATGGCGAACGGTAAACGGCACTGACTGATCTTCTTCTTTACCGGCTTCACCCATTCCTGCCGCAGGGAACCAATCTGTTCCTAACACACTGGCATCTTTTGATTTTTTTAATTTTCTCGTATACAAATAGATATAAATAATAGAAGACAGCAAAAAGCATATGTATATCACAACTCGCAGGCCGATTCCTGAGAAAAGAGGGAGCTCCGCGATTGATTGTGATAAACCGAGCGGTGACGGTGATAATATGGTGGAGTTAAATCCAGCGTAGCAGCCGATGTATATAACAGCGGCTCCCGCGACTGCGTCCCATTTTAAGGATCGTGCCACAATGAGGCCGATGGGGATAAAACCGATAACTGAATTCACGACAATCCCGGTTGTTCCGAGAATGGAGAACAATGCGCCGACAATACAAATAAATAATAATTGCTTTGTGCGGAACTTGCTGATGACATTGTAAATCAGTCCGTTGATGGCTCCCGTTTTTTCTAAAATGGCAATGGTGCCGCCTGTGAATAAAATCAGAAAGATGATTGGCGCTGATCCAACCATTCCATCCTGTAGAGAAGTAAAAAAGCTGATCAAGCTGACCGGAGACTGTTCAATTGAATGATAGCTTCCCGGCACCGCAGTCGTAATATCTCCCTTTGTTACGCGGTCAAATTCTCCCGCCGGCACAACATATGAAGCAACGGCGCAAATGAAAGCAATGATAAATAAGAGGACATAGGCGTCAGGCATTTTAAATGTCGTTCGTTTTTTCTTAGGCTGTGTTTCGGCTGCTGGCATACTCATGTTCGATCCATCCCCTCTGTTTGAATATATTCATTATTCTGAAAAGTTGCAATATGTGCTATATTATATACAGCCTATCTTCCTGTTTCAATATAAATAAAGTAAAGAAGGTAAAAATTCATTCTGATAGAAGGAGGAATTTCTAACCATGCAAAAGCTTTCAAAAGACATGAAACAAACCATTATGGACATCTTCGAACATCTGCACGCGAACCCTGAAGTCAGCTGGAAGGAATATGAGACAACTTCATTTTTGAAACAAAAGCTTGAGGATTTAGGGTGCCGGACGCGCACGTTTTCAGACTGCACCGGGGTTGTCGGTGAAATCGGCTCAGGCTCACCTGTTGTAGCGGTACGCGCTGATATTGACGCGCTGTGGCAGGAGGTTAACGGCACATTTCGCGCCAACCATTCCTGCGGACACGATTCACATATGACAATGGCATTGGGCACGTTAATGCTGCTCAAAAAACAACCTGAGCTTCCGAAGGGCACAATCCGTTTTATCTTTCAGCCGGCAGAAGAAAAAGGCGGCGGCGCCTTGAAAATGATAGAAGAAGGCGTGCTTGATGATATCGACTATTTGTATGGCGTTCACGTCCGTCCGATTCAGGAAACACAGAACGGCCGCTGCGCTCCGTCTATTCTGCACGGATCAAGCCAGCACATTGAGGGAACGATCATCGGGGAAGAGGCTCATGGCGCCCGTCCGCACCTCGGGAAAAACAGCATTGAAATTGCGGCATTTCTTGTACATAAGCTCGGACTCATTCATATTGACCCGCAAATCCCGCATACCGTCAAAATGACAAAACTTCAAGCCGGCGGTGAAAGCTCTAACATCATTCCAGGAAAAGCATCGTTCAGCCTTGATTTGCGCGCACAGACCAATGAAGCCATGGAGGCGTTAATCGCCGAAACAGAAAGAGCCTGTGAAGCGGCCGCCGCCGCATTCAGCGCCAAAATCGAGCTGCAAAAAGAACACAGCCTTCCTGCGGCAACACAAAACAAAGAAGCTGAAGCGATCATGGCAGAAGCCATTACAGATATCATCGGGGCTGAGCGGCTTGATGACCCGCTTGTCACCACCGGCGGAGAGGATTTCCATTTTTACGCCGTGAAGGTGCCGAATCTGAAAACAACGATGCTCGGACTAGGCTGCGGGCTCCAGCCGGGGCTCCATCATCCGCACATGACCTTTGACAGAAACGCGATGTTTACCGGCATTCATATTTTAGCGAACGCCGTGCTCAAAACATTTCAGAAGGCGGAATCACTTGCTGCCGCTAACGCTTCTTAACGCAAAAAAAGCAGCCTGTAGCCAGGCTGCTTTTTTCATTACTTCTTCAAATCTTCAATTGAGTTGACATTTTTCATATATTGAGGAACAACAAGCCCCATCTTCACACCAGTCATACTGGTGCCAATATCATCATATTTGCCTTTATATTTAGCGGCGTATGCTTTATGGGTATTCGGCAGCCATGCGGAAAGGGATGCATCCGCACTTCCCGTCGCAATTGCAGTCCACATCGGCCCAGCCTCTACCTGAGTAAGTGTTACCTCATAGCCCAAGTCTTCTAAGACTTTGCCTATGACGTTTGTACTTGCAATCTCACTGTCCCACGCCACATAGGCAAGGTTGATTTTGTCTCCCTTCACCTTTTGAACGCCTTTTGTCCATTCGGCAATCTGATCCTTGTGTTTATTGACGTACTCAGCAGCAACTTTGGCAGGTTTCTCGCCTTCTTCCACCTTGATCATGATTTCGCCCATTTCGTCCTGCGTCCATTTAAACTGGCTCAGAAGCTTTGCGGCATTCGGCTGCTCTTTGCTGAAGCCTTTGCGTGTGATCGTATGGATTTCCTCTGCGCTGCCATAAGATTGTTTCGGATCATCGAGATATTTCAGCTTATATCTGGAGAACATCCAGTGCGGTGTCCATCCTGTAATGATAATCGGTTTCTTACGGTCGTATGACTTTTTAAGCGTAGCGGTCATCGCAGCACTTGACGCTGAAATCAATGTCCAGTCATTCAGGTCATAATCCTTCATCGCTTTGTCAGTCAGGGACATAATCCCTGAACCGGGGTCAATCCCGATGATGGTCTTATTCACTTGTTCTGCTGCGGATGCATTTTCATCGTTTTCTGAACCGCAAGCCGCAAGTGAGAGCGCCAGCATGGCGGAAACGCCGATGCCGATGATTTTTTTAAGCATCAGGCATTCCCCCTGCTTTTCTTCTTCACTTTAATATTTTGAGTAATACGGTCCAGGGTAATGGCAACGATAACGATGGCGATACCGGCCTCTACTCCGACCCCGGTTTTCAGCTGTGTAACGGCACTGTATACTTCAGAACCAAGTCCCGGTGCACCGACCATTGCGGCGATAACAACCATTGATAACGCAAGCATGATGCTCTGGTTAATTCCGGCCAAAATCGTTTTTGTCGCAAGCGGAAGCTGAACTTTAAACAAACGCTGAGCTGTTGTAGAACCGAATGCCTCAGTCGCTTCAATCAAATCCGCCGGCACTTGTTTAATACCGAGAACAGTCATGCGGATTGTCGGCGGCATCGCGAAGATAACAGATGCAACAACACCCGGCACAACACCGATGTTAAAGAAGAAAATCGCCGGCAATAGATATACGAAAGCAGGCATTGTCTGCATTAAATCAAGAATTGGCGTTACAATACGGCGAACCGTTTCTTTCTGAGACGCCCAAATTCCGATCGGAACCCCGACCACAATCGAAATAATCACAGATGTCAACACAAGCGCCAATGTTTGCAGCATTGGGTCCCAATATCCTAAATAATCGATCAGGAGGAATCCAATCAACGTAAATAACGCAATTCCCCTTGTACTGATCCACCACGCAAGTGCGGCGAAAATAATCGTTAACAAAATAGATGGAATAAATCCAAGACCGGTGACAATTCCATTTACAAAAGCGGCCAATCCGTTAGCGATTCCGTCGAAGAATCCGCCAAACGTCATCGTAATCCAGTCAACAAAACGGTCAATAATATCTGCTAAAGGTATTCTAGGCAGTCTATCCATCTTATTTCACCTCCTGTGCAGAAGGATCTTGTGTTTGTTCGTTAGTGCCTTCAGCATTGATATACTCGTTATTGCCGGCAAGTGCGCCAATCAGCGCGCCTCTTACGACAATTCCTTTCATTCTTTGCTTCTCATCCACAACCGCAATTGGAATATTCGCATCGGACACAACGTCAAAAATCTCAGTCAGATACGTATTCTCTGGTACAGTCGTAAATTCTGTATTCAAGATGTCTTGAAGTGACAAATCAGACTCAGCCGCTTTTTTCGCATCAGACGCATAGATAACACCTAATAATTTCTTTTGTTTATCCACTGCATAAATTGAAGAAATTCCAAGGTTTTTCATCAGTGTCAATGCTACGCGAGGCCCTTTATCAATCCGCACTGTTTCAGCGCGTTTCATAATGTGGCCTGCTGTGAGGACTTTAGACAAATCAACATCTTCGACGAATTTCTCAACATATTCGTTAGATGGATTCATCAGGATTTCTTCAGGCGTGCCGATTTGAACGATGTTACCGTCCTTCATTAGGACAATTCTGTCGCCGATCCGCAACGCTTCGTCCAAGTCATGCGTAATAAAGATAATTGTTTTTCCGACATTATCGTGAAGATCAAGAAGCTCATCCTGCATATCTTTACGAATCAGTGGATCGAGCGCACTGAACGCTTCGTCCATCAGAAGGATGTCCGGATCATTTGTCAACGCGCGGGCAAGGCCGACACGCTGCTGCATCCCGCCGGAAAGCTGGTCTGGATATTGGTGTTCAAATCCTTCCAGTCCAACGAGCTTAAGAGACTCAAGCGCTTTTTGCTGCCGCTCTTGTTTGTCTACACCTTGAAGCTCCAGTCCGTATTCTGTGTTTTCAAGTATCGTTCTGTGCGGGAACAGAGCGAACTTTTGGAAGACCATGCTGATTTTCTTCCGGCGGACTTCCCGGAGCTGGTCTTTAGACATATTTGTTATCATGTCACCATCAATGTAAATATTTCCGGCAGTCGGTTCAATAAGCCGGTTTAACATCCGTACTAAAGTTGATTTACCGCTCCCTGATAGACCCATGATGACAAATATCTCACCATCATATACTTCAAAATCTGCCTGATTAACACCAACGGTTGATCCGGTTGCTTTCAGGATCTCTTTTTTTGTCTTTCCGTTGGCAAGCATTTGAACTGCCTTCTTTGTTTGTTTCCCAAAAATCTTAGAGACTTTCTCGACTTTTATCTTAATTGGTTTCTCATCTACACTCATATTTTCCCTCCATATTAAGCAATCTTTATTACCGTAACATTTATGTAACTTCCCACACAAACAGCATATTCTCTTTTATTCTGTACCATTTCTTTATAAACATCCATGTGACCACATGATCTTATTTATGCTTCTAAATGCTCTGTAATCCTCCTATATGATTGTATTTTACGGGTGATTTTTCTCCTATCTTTAGTTGAAAACGCTTTTATTGGAATTGAATTCCTCCTTCCTCTTATGACTTCCTGCTCCTTTACTGGAAAAATAAGTTGCTTTTCCAACACCCATTATGTATTATAGTTTCATGACTATGAAACAATCAGATGATCAAATCAGAGCGCAAATTTTTAAAGCACTGTCTGATGAATCAAGGCTTGCCATTATTCGTACGCTTTATGTCAGCGGAAAAGAACTCAGCTGCGGTGAAGTAGGTGAAAAGTGCAATATTGTCAAAACCACGGCATCTTATCATTTTAAAACGCTGCGTGAAGCGGGATTGACGGCAACCCGGAAAGATTCGCGGACAAAATACGTCAGTCTGCGTGAAGACACATTTCAAACATACCTGCCTGGCTTTTTGGAAACCCTCTAACAAAGGGTTTTCTCTATACATATCTGTTTCATAGTTTCAAAGTTATAAAACAATAGGAGTGATAAAATTTGAATCGCATTTGGCTTTTCTTCAGTGTCATGTTTGTCATTGGCACGGATACCTTTTTGCTTTCGCCGCTTCTCCCCCTTTTACAGAATCAGTTTCATGTCTCTACTGATTTGTCAGGCTGGATGGTCAGTGCTTATGCACTCGGTTATGCGCTCTTCGCTTTCATTGCAGGCCCAATCTCAGACCGGCTGAACAGGAAAACAGTCATGCTGTGGGGACTTGCAGGCTTTATCGTATCCACGTTTTTATGCGGCATCGCTCCCTCTTTTGCCGCCATGTGCCTGTTCCGTTTTGCCGCAGGCGTTAGCGCTGCGTTTGTGACGCCTCAAATTTGGGCGTCCATCCCAGTCATTGTCCGGCCTTCTCTGATCATAAAAGGCATGGGGATTGCGACAGCAGGTTTGGCCGCTTCACAAATGCTCGGACTTCCTATTGGAGGGTTTCTCGCTTCCTTTACATGGCATACGCCATTTTTCGTTTTGTCAGCTTGCTCGCTTATTCTACTATTGATCCTGGCGGCGGTCATGCCTGATATCCGGCCTTCTGAACCATTGGCGCGACCATCAATTATCAACCCCTATCGGGAGCTTTTTTCATTGCCGAAAACATCGGTCATTCTGCTTGCCTATTTTCTGTTTCAAACCGGAAACTTCGCTTCGTTCAGCTTTCTGGGTGCTTGGCTTTCCGCGGATTATCATTTAACCGTGTCACAAATTGGCGCAGCTATGCTTGTACTCGGACTGGGAAATATGCTCGGGAGCCTTATCGGCAGCCGGGTTTCAGAAAAGCTGGGCATGTTTAAAACACTGATCAGCGGGATGCTGCTAATGGGCGCTCTCTATTTCGCTCTTCCGTTCTTTCCAAACTTGTTTTTAGTAGAAGCCAGCTTTTTTCTCACGTTTTTTACAGCTGGCATCATCTTTCCGTTAATGATGGGTGTCTTTCAATCCATTGCAGTAAATGCGCGAGGAACCATCGCTTCCCTTTCCAATGCCGCTATGTATGCCGGAACCACTGTCGGTACAAGTATTGCAGGTTTTTTATATCAAAGCACACAGCATTTCGGAGCTGTCACAGGATTTACTGCCATTCTGTTCATACTTTCTATGACGCTCTACCAGACAATTAGTAAAACCGGGAAACGCCAATCCGCAGCCCGGGCGCAAATGTAAAAAAAAGCACCTCATTCAAGAGGTGCCTCAGATTGAAAACCCTTGAAGTCTAGGAAGGACGAGCATAGGAGCGGACATTCACAGGATGTGATGACGACGGCGTTTAGGCAGGACGCCTGAGAATTTAGCCGTTGATCCACTTCGCATTGAGCACCGAAGCGCAGTCCTGACAACGAATGCGAGGGTTTGTCGACACGCTGAAAGCACCTCTTTTAAGAGGTGCTTTTCCTATTCTAGCTCAGTTTGTTTCGTTTCTTTTCCCATAATCAAAATACAAGCAACCGCGAGTAAGATTGCAATGCAAAAGATTGAAAAGATGACCGAAAACGAAATATGACGGGCTGCCAGCGTTCCGACGAGCAAAGGCCCGAAGATGCCGCCGATTCTTCCAAACGCTGCTGTCGTTCCTGAACCTGTTGCTCGAATCGCAGTCGGGTATTGCTCCGGGGTATAAGCATACAGCACTCCCCATGCACCGAGATTGAAAAACGATAACAGCATTCCAGCCGTAAGCAGAAGACTTAAGGAATCCGCCGTTCCGAAGAAATAGGCGCTTCCTGCTGTACCAATCAAGTAAATGACGAGTATCCACTTCCGGCCCGCTTTTTCAATCAGCCATGCGGCAGAGAAATAGCCCGGTAGCTGAGCAAGCGTCATCAGCAGGACATATTCAAAGCTTTGAATCATGCTGAAGCCTTTCAGCAGCATGACACTCGGGAGCCATAGGAACATGCCGTAATAAGAAAACACCACACAGAACCAAACGATCGACAGCATCACCGTCGGCCGTATATACTGTCTTGCCCAGACGCTTTTTACATTCTCCCACACCGACCTCTTTTTGGCAGAAAGCGATTCATATTTCGGCGAATCAGGCAGACTCGTCCGCAGGTACAGCGCATAAAAAGCAGTCAGCGCAGTTAACAGAAGGGCAGCCTGCCAGCCAAAGCTTGGTATCACAAAGTAAGAAATCAAGGCCGCTGCGAGCCAGCCAACGGCCCAAAAGCTTTCCAAAAGCACAATCACTCTGCCCCGCTTTTCAGGCACAACCGCTTCCGAAACGAGTGTTGAAGCGACTGGAAGCTCGCCGCCAAGTCCCATACCAATCACGAAACGAAGGATTAGAAATGCCGATAAGCTCGTCACAAAAGCGGAAATGCCGCTTCCGATGGAAAAGCATAAAAGGGTGATGATGAACACTTTTTTGCGGCCGATTCGATCAGCAAGCAAACCAAACAAAAACGCACCCGCAGCCATGCCGATGGAATTGACGCTTCCGATCCATTTCATTTCTTCGGGCGACAGATTCCACTCTACATGGAGCGCGGCGATAATAAACGATAATATTCCGACATCCATTGCATCAAACAGCCACCCCAAACCGGCGACGCCCAGCAGTTTACGCTGGGATATAGGCTGTTGTTTTCCCATTGCCAACACCTCTGATATGCAAAATGATTACCGTTTAAGTTTACACCTGTCTTTACACATTGTCATTAACTAAATGATGTAATTGAAAAACCCCGCTTATGTTCCACAAGCGGGGTTTTTATTATTGCTGCAATGCTGCTTTTTTAATATTATCCTGAAGCTGTGCAATTCGTCTCGCGCCGTCTTCGCGGAGGCGTTTGTTTTCTTCCTCGATTTGTTTTGTTTCCTGCATGCCGCTGACAATCGTGTTCCAAGACGATTCGATCGTTTCAATATCTATGCTCGGTCTGCCGGCCATTCTGGCAATTTCAACACTTTGGCTCGAGATGTTTTCAGCATTTCGTTTCAGCATCTCGTTTGTCCGGCGGTCAAGCTCGCTCATGGAATCAGCCACAAGCTTTTGCCGCTTTACCGTAACAGCCTGAATAATGCCGTTTTTGAAAATCGGAATGGTAATGATAAACGCGGAGTTGATTTTCCCGATCAGCTTTGCATTTCCTCGCTGCAGGAGACGGATTTGAGGTGCGGTTTGAAGCGCCACCATCCGTGCCATGTCCAGATCATACACCCGTTCCTCAAGCGCCTGAATGCCGTTGCGCAACGTATCGAGCTGCATTTGCGCCAGCTGGTTCCCGCTTGCCGCTTTTTCCTCATATGAAGGAAGGATCGACTGCATCTCTTCCAGTTTCATCTGCCCGGCAACGACATATTTTTCAAGCTCCATATAGTATTTGATATTGTTTTCATACATTTCATCGAGCGTGTAGTTCGTCTTCGTCATCTCATCTTTGTATTTTGAAATCTCAACGTGGATTTTTTCAATCTCTCCGCCAAGCGTCTGATACTTTTTAAAGATTTTTTCAATCATGCTGCCGCCGCGTTTGAAAATTTTCGCCATTAATCCCTTTGGCTCATCAAAATCATTTTTGTCGAAGCGGTCCATGATTTTCCCAAGCTGAGTCAGCATTGTGCCGGAGTCTGTCACGCTTGTTGTTTTCATCATCCCCAAGATGCGGTCAGAGAACTTGGATATTTCAACGGCCGGCTCCTTGCCGTACTCAAGCAGCTCCATTTGGTTTTTGACGTCAATTTGTTGAGCAAGCCGCTTCACTTCTGGTTCCTGACGGAGCTGAAGACGGATATCGTCAGCTTTTTGCTGGGAAATCTCTTCATTTTTATCGAGAACAAGCGGATTTTGATTTTCTGTTGTCATGCTTTTCTTCTCTCCTTATTTTTGGGTAATGGTTCTGAAGAGCCTTTTCACAAGCGAAGGCTCTTTGTAGTCCTGCTGAAACACCATGTCATCCAGCCAGTGGATATCATACTGATCCTCTTCAATAAACTGCTCAATATCCTGGTGTCCGGGCGGATTATAAATGATGATATCGATTCCGATTTCATTCAGGAACAGCAGGGCAGCAGCATCCGAACGCGTGAGTCCGCCGCTCATTTCTGTATGATATAAAACGAGTTTCGGAACGGTTTGCGCATAGTCGAACATTTGAATCAATTTCAGCAGATTAGCAGGCAGGTTTGTTGTTTGTTTAAACAAATAGATTTGAACATCCTTGACTTGTTCCTGATGCAAAGCTTTAAGCCGCGGGTGCCTGCACATTCTCGAAATCGTTTTGGCAATGGCAGTCTGAACGCCCGCCGGCAGCTGTTTGTACTGCCACACATTGCTTGCCATCAGCTTGTCCGGATCAATGTCCCCTTCTTGATCAAGTGCGTGGCTGTAGTGAAATTGATAGTTCGACTTTATTTCTTC
Organism: Bacillus sp. FSL K6-6540; assembly: GCF_038007545.1. Lineage (NCBI taxonomy): Bacteria > Bacillati > Bacillota > Bacilli > Caryophanales > Bacillaceae > Bacillus > Bacillus sp. FSL K6-6540. The sequence continues at coordinate 1,170,034 of NZ_JBBOXH010000002.1, read as the reverse complement.
TGTAAATGGAAAGCTTCTGACCATTTCTGTTTCCTGATAATCCGCTAGAGTATGAAGCCTGTTCCAATATTCCTTATTGTCTTTCGACACGCCCATAATTTTGGCGAATACATTCGGAATCTCAATGGAATGTTTATCAGCTTTGAAATTCGGCCGAATAAAGGCGCGTTCTTTCGTGATTAAAAACAATTCATCATAGGTCGTTTTCAGCGTAACGGACACCGGTGTGTGATCTCTGAACTGCCACGGCTTATACAGCATGGATTCCTCGTGATTCAGCACATGTTCAATTTCCTTTGTTGAGCGGTAAGCCACTGTTGATTTCCGGTCTGGTTTTTCTTTCGGAAACGGCTGAAGCTCCGAAACATCCGGGAGCTTTTCCGTAAAACCGAGCTCCTGCTTCGGGTCGACAAGCGCCAGCTGATCCGTTCCCGCCGGATGGAACAGTAGTACATCACAGCCGACTAGCATCAGATAATATAAGAAATAGAGCTGGCTTTTCGTCGCATCTCCATACCAAACAATCTTCGGCATCTCCCGCTCTATATCGGTTTTTTCCAGCCAAGGATTCAGATGGTTTAAGGAAAACTTCGAGACATCAAGCAGCACTCTGCGAAAATCAGGATGATTCAGCCCCTTTTCATGACTGTCCGCAAAGGTATGTAAAAGCGTCATCAGCGCTTTTCTTAAATGGCGGTGCATTAAAGGATTTGAGTGCTTCGCAATCAGCTTTTCCCCGTCCAGAAAGGCTACAAAGCGGCTGACTGACAGCCCTTTTTCTTTCTGATTGATGGAATGAATATGCTGAAGCTTTTGAAATGTTTCCGGTTCGATTGTTTTATCGAGCGTTTCACTCAAAATCGTTATGCGGTCGTTTACAGACAGCTCATATAGCTCGTTATAGTAGTCCGTCTCATCAATAGGCGTGCCCAATATCTGACCGGCAAGACGAGGAAAAGAAAGGCCTTGTGCAGTTTCATAGTGATCCCGCTCCGGCAATGGCTGAAACAGCAGGCTTTTCCAATCGCCATCAGCCGGAAGTGCTTTATGAATGGTTAGTTCTTCTTGTCTCATCATATCCTCCTTTCCGGTTTGTCATTGAACGATATTTCGGTAACAAAAAAGGAAGGACATTGAACCTCCCTCCTTGTTTTGTTTTATTCTTCTTTTGAAGCGGCTGTTTGTTCGCGCACCTGCTTTTGTTTATTGATGTAGTGAATGATCAATGTTACCGCAAATGCAGCGATAATGATAATGAAGAATACAGAGTGCGGCATTTCGTAATGGAAAGCGCTCCCCGCCATTTTCAGCGCGATAATGCCGATTAACACGAATGCTGTGTTTTCCAGCTCAGGAATTTTATCAATCAGCACAAGGAACACTTTTGCCACTGTACGCATCATTAAAATACCAAGCATACCGCCGATCAGAAGCACCCATACTTTTTCAGATACTGCAAACGCGGCTAGGATGCTGTCCACAGAGAAGGCAAGATCCATTAATTCTACTGAAATGACAGTCGCCCAGAAGATCCCGAACGTGCGGACCATCCAAGAGTTTTTCTTCATGCCGTCCGCTTCCTCTTCTTTTTCGCCTATCCAGAAGTGCTTAATGACGAGCCAAGCCAGGTAAAGCGCGCCAAGCACCTTGATCCACCAGAATTTAATGAGAAGCATACCGAGCCCGATGAAAATAAACCTGAAAATATAAGCTCCAAACAAACCATACGTTAACGCTTTTTTCCGCTGTTTTTCCGGCAGGTGTTTAACCATGACCGCAAGAACAAGCGCGTTATCGGCCGATAAAAGGCCTTCCAGAACAACAAGGGAACCGATCAAACCCCAGGAAACAGGATCAGTCAGAACTTCCCCCCACATTTTCCAATCGAAAAATGAAGCATACGTAGACAAAATATGATGTAAAAAGTCCAAGTTTTTTCCTCCTATAATTTGAAACGGTGACTTCTCTATTTGTCACTCGCTTACACTTGCAAACCGTAATTCCGGCACAATGCAGCCAGCCCGCCGGAAAATCCGCTGCCGATCGCATTGAATTTCCACTCGCCGCCGTGTCTGTAAAGCTCACAAACGACAACAGCTGTTTCAATGGAGAAGTCTTCTCCCAAATCGAAGCGAAGAAGCTCATTCTGCGTTTCTTCATCCACAACGCGGACAAATGCATTGGAAACTTGTCCAAAGTTTTGGCTGCGTGCTTCAGCGTCGTGAATGGTCACTGTGATGCCGATTTTCTCAATGTGAGCAGGGATTTTTGAGAAATCAACGATAATCTGCTCATCATCTCCGTCGCCCTCACCCGTGCGGTTGTCACCCGTATGGATGACACCGCCGCTCGGATGTTCAAGGTTATTATAGAAGACGAAATCGAGATCATTTACGCAGTTATCATGCGCATCAACTAAAAAGGCCGAAGCATCCAGGTCAAAATCGTGTCCGCCGGAATACTTGTTTGTATCCCAGCCTAAGCCGATCACCGCTTTTGTCAGTCCCGGATTTGTTTTCGTTAAATCAATGCGCTGTCCTTTTGATAATTGAATGGCCATACTGCCTCTCTCCTTTCTGCTCTTCGTATTTGTCTTAACCGACTTGCAAACCGTAGTCTGTTGCAATGCGGGCAAGGCCGCCTTGGTAGCCTGAGCCGATTGCTGAGAATTTCCACTCGCCGTTATGTCTGTAAAGCTCCCCTGCAATGATTGCCGTTTCAATAGAGAAATCTTCTGCAAGATCGTAACGGATGAGCTCTTCATTTGTTTCTTCATTTACGATGCGGACAAACGCGTTTGATACTTGTCCAAAGTTTTGGCTGCGCGCTTCTGCATCGTGAATGGTAATAACAAATGAGATTTTATCAATGTTTGCCGGTACAGCGCTGAGATTTACTTTTACATTCTCATCGTCGCCTTCGCCAGCACCAGTCAGGTTGTCGCCTGAATGAACGACTGAACCATTGCCGCCTTCAAGCTGGTTGTAGAAAATAAAGTCGTTTGGTGACGCGCATTTGCCTGCGGCGTCTAACAGAAACACACTTGAGTCAAGATCAAAGTCGTGTCCGCCGTCATACTTGTTCGTATCCCAGCCTAAACCGACAACAACCTTTGAAAGACCCGGATTTGTTTTTGTTAAATCTACTTTTTGTCCTTTTGCCAATGAAATTGTCATGTTTCATCCACTCCTTTTCTTTTATACGTATCGGCTGATAATATCTTCTAATCTCGTATCGTTTGTGCCTTCACCGATCGCCGCAAACTTCCACTCACTGCCGCTGCGGTAGATTTCTGCTGTAATCAGGCTTGTTCTGCCGGCGTAATTGTCTCTCAAATTGTACTTGAGCATTTCCTCGTGATTAGATTGATCAACTACGCGGATAAACGCATTTTGAATCATGCCGAAATCTTGTTTTCTTCTGACACAATCGTAAATGTTCACTACAAATACAAGCTTATCGATGTTTCCAGGCACTTTATCTAAATCTATCATAATTTGCTCGTCATCGCCCGCACCGTCACCCGTCAGGTTGTCGCCTGTATGCTGTACACCGCTGCAGCGGCTTTTCAGGTTGCCGAAATAAATCAGGTTTTTCTTATCGGTAAATTTTCCGTTTTCCAGCATCAGCACTGAAGCGTCACAGTCGATATTCGGACCGCCTCCGCCAAGCAGTTTGCTGAAGAATCCTCCGCCTGAGGACACTGGGTCCCAGCCGAGACCGACCATCAATTTTGACAGACCGGCTTTTCCTTTTGTTAAATCAATTCGTTGACCTTTTTCTAAAGAAATTGCCACACGATTCACTCCTACTCATCGAAATGTGAAGATAGTCACATTTATTTTTACGCTCACAAGGAAAATAAGCCGTAAATTACTAATATATACGTTTGTTATTATATCAAAGTTTCGTAAAAGTTAAGAATAATTGACGAAAAACCTCGAAAAAAAACTTCCATATTTGATATATGATTTGCAAATGCTATAAAGTGCGCTTCTTAAACAAACCATTTGACGCGGGCAAGTCATTTTGCCTATTCTGGTGTCACCATCTAAAAACAGACAGAAAGGAAGCGGCCTTTTGATTCATTTAAGCATACTTGATCAGGCACCTGTTTCTAAAGGAGAGAGCCCTGTGACAACTCTTCAGCATTCGGTTGAGCTTGCTCGATTTAGCGAAGAGTGGGGCTATAAGCGTTATTGGTTTGCCGAGCATCACAGCACGAAAGGACTGGCAAGCACAGCGCCTGAAATCATGATCGCCCGCATCGCAGCACAGACAAACACCATTCGTGTCGGATCAGGCGGCGTGCTTCTGCCCCAATACAGCCCATTTAAAGTGGCTGAAACCTTTCGCCAGCTTGAGGCCCTGTATCCAAACCGGATTGACCTCGGCGTCGGTCGTTCCCCCGGCGGCACGACAAAAACCAGGCTTGCATTAACGGACGGGGTGAAAAAAAGCTTAACCGAATTTAACAGACAGCTGCAGGATGTCTCTTATTTTCTAACAGATTCCCTTCCTCCCGACCATCCGTATGCCGGAATCAAAGCGGCACCCCTTATTGGTACGGCACCCGAGCTATGGGTGCTCGGTCTTGGTGAAAACAGCGCAAGACGCGCGGCGCACCAGGGGATTGGATATGTATTTGGGCATTTCATTAATCCCGAGCGAGGAGAAAATGCATTCCGCATCTACCGGGAAAGCTTTCGGCCCTCAGCCCATTTTTCGAATCCATCCGCACTGTTTACGATTTTTGTCATTTGCGCAAAAACAGATGAAGAGGCAGAAGAACTCGCATTAAGCCAGGATTTGTGGCTTCTTCGCGTCGGAAAAGGCTTGGACAGCCGCGTGCCAAGCATCGAGGAAGCGAAAGCTCATCCCTATACAGCGTCCGATAAAAAACTCATAGAAGAAAACAGAAAGCGGATGGTGATCGGTTCTCCAACCACTGTCAAACAACAGCTGTTAGACCTCACAGGCCGCTACGAAACAAATGAAATCATGGTTCTGTGCAATGTGTTTGATTTTGAGGCGAAAAAAGAATCTTATGAGCGCCTTGCCGGATTGTTTCTATAAAAAAAGCAGTTTTCCCTAGGGAAAACTGCTTTTCATGTTATCGGCTTCTTTTTTTGCGCTGAGCTTCTTTTTTGATAAACGTCCAAACTCCCTGAACTGCAAATCCGATTAATAGCAAAACGATCAATAGCAGGGTAATAGACGGACCTGGCGGCGTCCCGAGCTGATAGGATGATGTCAGTCCCGTAAATACGCTGAATAATGAAATGAGTATGGCTGTAATGAAAACCATGTTAAAGCCTTTTGCAATTCTGATGGCGAATGCTGCCGGCAATACGAGCAGGGCCGATACAAGAAGAACCCCGATGATCGGAATAATGACTGAAATCGCAAGGCCTGTGACAATACTGAATGACAACGAGAGAACGTTTGTATTGATTCCCGATGTTTTGGCTGTTGCTTCATCAAACGTCAGCAGGTAGAGCGGCCTTCTCAGTACGATAAAATAAAGCAGGATCAGCAGTGTGATAATACTGATAATATAGACCTGCTGCTGGTTTACTGTCACAAGCGATCCAAATAGGTATTGATCGATGCTCATATTGGCTGTGCCTTTGGAAAGGCTGATTAAAAACATCGCGAAGGACAAACCAGCTGCCATTAAGATGGCAATGGACACTTCTGAATAAGTCCGATACGCCCGCCGCATGTATTCAATTCCGATCGCGCCGATGGTCACGACGACTATGCTTGCTGCGGTTATATTGGTGCTGAGAAAAAAGCCGATGGCAACACCTGACAATGAGATATGTGAAAGTGTGTCAGCCATTAAGGCCTGTCTTCTGAGAACGAGATACACTCCTAGTATCGGAGCCATGACGGCGATCATGCCGCCTGCTAGAAAAGCTCGTCGCATGAATTCCAAGTCAAACATTTCCATCCGCCTTTTTCTCCTCTCTCTAATCGAATCACTTTATCTAAAAATTGCTGTACTTCGTTTTGTTCGTGAGTAACCATCACAACTGTGCGGTTGTGATTTTTCACAAGGTGATGCATAAATTCGTAAAATCCTTTTCTGCTGTCGTAATCAACAGCTGTCGTCGGTTCGTCCAGCATCAGCAGATCCGGGTTGCTGGCGAGCATTCTGGCGATACAGATTTTCTGTTTCTGTCCGCCTGATAAATCACCGATTTTACGATGGCGGAGCTCCCACATTTCCACCATTTTCAGTGCTTTTTCTACTTCAAGATGATCTTCTTCATTTAAACGTTTAAACCATTTCCCTTTTGTGTAGCGGCCTGACTGAACAAGCTCCAGCACCGTGCTCGGAAAGCCGGCATTAAATGAAGAAATTTGCTGCGGGACGTACCCTATGGTCAGGCGTTTCCCTTCTGTATTCCTTTTACTGATCGTCACTGTGCCTTCCCACGGTTTCAGCATGCCGAGCATTACCTTTATGAGCGTCGATTTAGAGGCGCCGTTTGGTCCAGTGATGCCGACGAACTCACCGCTTTCAATATCAAGTGATACTTTATCTAAAACAGGCGTATGGGAATAGCCGAAAACGATATCTTTCAATGAGACGAGATTCATGTTAATCTTCCTTTCTCACAAAGAAATAGTGTGCACCCTCCGGCGCACACTATCTTATGATTTAACCAATAGTGAATCTTTCAGGGCATCGAGGTTTTGTTTCATAATGTCGATATACCCTAAACCTTTATCCTGTTCTTCTTTGCTCAAGCCTTCCAGTGTATTCAGCACTTCTGTCTTCGCGCCGATTTCACTGGCGAGCGTATCTGCGACCTTTGAGGATGCAATTTCTTCAAAGTAAATGACTTTTACATTATGTTCTTTGGCATATGTTTTCAGCTTTGCCAAGCTGGCTGCACTCGGTTCTTGGTCAGGTGACAGCCCTGCAATCGGAACCTGCTTCAAGCCGTATTCTTTTGCCAGATAGCCAAAAGCTGTATGCTGCGTGATAAATTCTTTTTTCTCCGCTTTTTTTGCGGTTGTACGATATAGTTTATCAAGATCCTGCAGTTTTGCAATATATTCTTTACTATTTTTCTCATAGTATTCTTTGTTATCCGGGTCCTGCTTCACGATTTGCGCCGTAATATTTTTAACTTCCTTCTGTGCCAGAACAGGGCTGAGCCATACGTGAGGATCCATTGCATGACTGTGCTCATGCTCCCCATGATCATGCTCTTCGTGTTCTTCTTCAGAGCCTTCCATTAAATCAATACCTTTGCTTGCATTAACGAAAACGGCATGGCCTTGGCCCATGCTTTTTTCAGCTGACGGAACCCATGTCTCCATGTATTCACTATTATAAACGAACAAATCAGCATCCTGAATGTTAGCAATGTCTTTCGGCGTCGGTTCCCAATCATGCGGTTCAACGGAAGATGGGATTAACAGATCCACATCGCCTTTGTCTTTTACAATTTGTTTTGTGAATTCATACATCGGATAGAACGTTGTGACAACGTGCAGTTTATCACCCTTTGAATCCGCCGACCCTTTTGTTGATGAGTTGCCGCATGCTGCAACCAATAAAAAGCACGCTGCAATCACAAACAAACCGCTCCATTTTTTAAACATATCGTATATCCCCTCTTTTTCAGTAACTTTAAATCAAAATGATAACGATTTTGTAATCCTATATCATAATAAACCGAAGTCATTACGTTTTGCAAGAATAAATTTCATTTTCATTTATTCTTCCCGCCTGCAGAGCGAATATATGTACTAAAAAAACCCGGCTAAGAATGCCGGGCTACTTCAATCATTAGTTTGTTTTGTCCAGAAGATAGACCCTGCTCTCATAAGGCCGGAACACCATTTCGTCAGCAAGATCATCGTTGTTATAATTGCTGAGAAGCAGTGAGGCCTGAGCTTTGCCGCAGTTCTTAGGCCACTGAAAAACAGCCTGCTCTTTTGAAAAATTATTGACCGACAAAAGCTGCTGTTTACTGTTTTCTCTCATGTATACAAACAACTGCGGATCGTCCGGAAGCAAAAGATCAAAGCTCCCTTTCATGAGGTCAGCGTACTGCTTTCTCAGGCTGATCAGCTTTTTGTAAAAGTTTAAGACAGAATCAGGATCTCCCTGCGCTTCCTCCACATTGATTGCGGTGAAGTTCGGATTGACCTTCAGCCAAGGCGTGCCGTCAGTAAATCCGGCATTTTTGCCGCTGTTCCACTGCATCGGGGTCCGGGCGTGATCCCGGCTTTTGGCTAAGATCGATCTCATCACATCATTTGGATCATAGCCTTTTTCAAACACCCGTTTATGATACATATTGATCGTTTGGATATCTTTGTAGTCTTCAATCCGGGTGAACGGCGCGTTTGTCATCCCGATTTCTTCTCCCTGATAAATATACGGCGTGCCCTTCATAAAATAAAGTACGGCTGCCAGCATTTTCGCTGATGCTTTGCGGTATTCCCCATCGTCTCCGAATCTGGACACAATCCGGGGCTGGTCGTGGTTGCACCAAAACAATGTATTCCAGCCTTGATGTTCAAGCTTCTTTTGCCATTTTGTCAAAACCGATTTTAAATCAGAAAGCTCAAGGGGCTTCAAATCCCAATGTTCTTTTCCGGGCTGCTGATCAAGCTCCATATGCTGAAAGTGAAAAATCATATTCAGCTCATGCTTATCTGTTCCCGTATATTTCAGGCCTTCTTCCGGTGTGACACTGCCGACCTCTCCGACAGACATGACATCATATTGAGAAAACACTTCATCTGTCATTTCTTTTAAATAGTCATGGATTCGTTCGCCATTTGGCTGAAAGGGCTTCGGCTCTGCCTGCTGATTGATATAGTCCTCATACGAAGGAAGATATTCTTTCTTAGAAATGAGATGGAGCTGATCAATTCGCAAACCGTCGACCCCTTTATCGAGCCAAAATTTCATCATGTCATACACCGCCTGGCGAACTTCGGGATTTTCCCAGTTTAAATCAGCTTGTTTGACGGCATTCATATGGAGATAGTATTCTCCGGTGTGCTCCTCGTATTGCCAGACCGGGCAGCCATAGTCTGAGAGCCAGTCTGTCGGCGGGCCGTTCTTTGTGCCGGGACGCCAATAATAATAGCTGCGGTATTTGCTGTTTTTGTCCAGCTCCGCTTCTTTAAACCACGGATGCTCGACCGAGGTGTGATTTAACACAAAGTCCATCACCAGCTTTAATCCCCGCTGATGCACCTGGTCCAGCAGCTGGTGAAAATCGTCCATTGTTCCGTAAGAATCCATAATCGCCTTATGGTTTGTCACATCATACCCGTAATCAACATTCGGAGAAGGATAGATCGGGCAAATCCAAATCACATCTGCCCCGAGCTCCTTTATGTAGTCAAGACGGGAAATAATCCCCCGCAAATCCCCAATTCCGTCTCCATTGCTGTCCTGAAAGCTTCTCGGGTAAATTTGGTACACCACTGCATCCTTCCACCAGTCCGTTTTCATCCCGCAATCCCCCTGTTTTGTGTTCTATTCAAGCTGAGACGGATAAAGTGTCATTCCGCCGTCGACGAAAAGTGTTGCGCCGGTCACATAGCTTGCTTCCTCAGATACGAGCCAAGCTGCTGCTGCCGCCACTTCTTCAGGCTTTCCGAAGGCTTTCATCGGGATTTTTTTCAATTGTTTTTGCCTGCTCTCTTCCTTTTTCGTATCAACATTTGATTCTGTGGCAATGGTGCCGGGCGCTATCGCATTGACGCGGATTCCCTTATCCGCATAATTGAGCGCCAGCGTTTCCGTCATCATCTTGATGCCGCCTTTGGATGTGGAATACTGAACGTTGACAGGGCGCGGAATCTGCTGATGAACACTTGAGATATTCAGCACATTGCCCTTGATATTGTTTTTCATCATGTGGTTAAGTGCTGCTTTCGCTCCCAGAAAGGTTCCGGTAACATTGACATCAATCACTCTCTGCCAATCTTCAAGACTCATCTCATGCGGCATCGCCTCAACGCCGTTAAAACCAGAGTTGTTTACCATCACATCGAGCGTGCCGAAATGCTCTAAAGCTGTGTCCAAGAGCGCCTGAATCCCCTCTTCTTTTGACACGTCCGCCTCAACTGCGACGGCTTTCCCTCCGTTCTGCTTAATGATTTCCAGGGTTTCATCGGCTCCAGACGGGTCGCTGTGGTAGTTTACAACAACATTCATTTTCTCCTGTCCGAACCGTTCCGCAATGGCTTTCCCGATTCCTTTTGAAGACCCTGTCACAATCGCTGTTTTTCCGGTTAAATCTTTGTACATACTTGATATCCTCCTCTGATTTCTCACTATGCAGTGGAAAATACCCTGTTTTTCCGAGTTGAAAACAGCACAAAAAAAGCAGAGAACCTGTAGTTCTCTGCCATTTCCTATTGAAAACGCTGCTCGGCAAGCTTCTTTTTAATATTCATCAGCCTGCGGTAAAAGAAAGCGGCGGACTCGTAATGTTCCAGCTGATTGAAACGTTCCGCTGTATCATGCAGCAGATCTTCGGCGTCTGCAAGAAGCTGCCTGGATTCCAGCAGGTCAAAGCATTCTGTAAGCACGTTCAGGTCACCGTTTCCAAGATACAGCTCATGAATGAGGCGGAATTTCGTCAAGTACATGTCATCCTCCCATTCAGACGCGCTCTTTATCCCGCGGTCATACGCCTCTACTGCTTTGTCGTATTTTCCCTCTTTACAGTAGATATGGGTCAGTGAAAATACAGCTTGAACAGCTTGCTGAAAGTTGTGCTCCTCAAAAATGGCGGCGGCTGTTTTGAAATAGCCCTCCGCTTCTTTGTAATCACCCAGACTGTACTTACAGTGTCCGACATTATAATAGGCAGCGGCGATCATGTACGCTTCTTCAAGCTGCCTGGCATGATCTAAAGCGCTGCACAAGTGGGTCAGTGCTTTTTCATGATGATACACATCGGTCAAATTTCCGGCGATGATAAATTCACACTGAACCCGGCGGCGACCGTACAGTTCATATTTCGTATAGATATCAAGCGCCTGGCTCGCATAATTCATGGAAAAATACGTTTGTTTGATGTGATAATACACTTCTGCGACTTTAAAAAGAAACTCAGCTTTTTCGATCTCATCCTCGACATACTCGAGCTTTTCCTCGGCATGTTTATAATGGTCAATCGCTAATATGAAATTTTTCTGCTTGAATTCGTACATTCCTCTGAAATAATAAAAGTAATATTCCAATAAGCCCGTGAGTTTTTGCTGATTGCTTTCAATTTCGTTCAGCATATCAGAGAATGGAGGCTTGGTGTCGCTGTCTTTCACCGGCATCAGCTTATCAAGCATGATTCGATGCCGGAATTCCATCAAAGAAAAATATAAAAGCAAGTCCTGGTTCTCTTCCATATCTTCTAAATCGTATTCAATCTCCTGCTTTAACGCTTCTGCTTGATCTGCTTCAAATGCGCGAATGAGCTTGTACCATTCATTCAGCTTTACTGCTACTTCTTCTGATGGAATCTTTGCTCTCATCGGTCTGCCTCCTTCCTCCTGCTACTATTTATGTTATATTTTATCATAGCTGTTCGCTTTTAGAGAGAGTCAATCACTTAAAAGCGTTAACATTCAGCACATCTTGAGAAAGTGAGACCGATATGAAGTTACCCGCAAAAATCTTTGTTATCTTATGTATTCTATTTCTTCTAGATCTTTGTTTTAGTTATATTCGGCATGAATGGCATTCTCAAAACGCCTTGCAGGACATGCCTGTCCCCTCGGATCTTCATCCGATTGTGAAGCAGAATGCCGATGCACTCAAAGCCGCTGCAGCGAATAAAGGCATTACCGTCGTCATTACTGAAAGATTCAGGTCCTTTAAGGAACAAGATGAATTATATAAACAGGGACGTACAAAAAAAGGGAATATTGTCACCTATGCAAGAGGAGGGGAATCGTATCATAACTATGGTTTAGCGATTGATTTCGCCCTTCAAAAAAGGGATGGAAGCATCATATGGGATATGGAATATGACGGCAATCAAAACGAAAAATCAGATTGGCTGGAGGTTGTCGAGATCGCTAAGACACTCGGTTTCGAATGGGGCGGGGATTGGAAACGATTCAAGGACTACCCCCACTTGGAGATGATTCCTAACTAGACACCCCTCACAACCTTTTCTTTTTCCTTATGTGCGCATCAATATAGGAAGGGTAAACCGGCTTATAGACAAGTTTGTAGTGCTGGTCACTGCCTGCAGTAAAGTCAGGCTGCCATTCCAGCTTCACATCAAAAGCGGCTAAAAATGCTTCTCTCGCTTCTTCAGCGGAAACATCCGGCCTGTGATTTATCGCTTCCAATTGTTCAGGTTCAATATCAGGCGCCATAAAAGCGTCAATCAACCCAGTTTCCGGATTGACAATGATGCGGGCAGCGCCGAACCGCAGCGGCACTCCTTTATACCAGACAGAAAAATGGTTGCGGACTCTCCCTCTTTCATCAATTCGGACGGGATTCACCCTGAAAAACTCAGCCGCTCTCGGATAGAGGGCATACAAAAATTGAAGCGCTATCTCTTGGCATTCTTCCGTGGAGCATTGGCGGTTGTTCTGCCGCTCCATAAAAGAAAGCGCTGCTTTTAATTTTCCGGTTCTTTTATCCGTCTTCATTTTGATTGTGTTTTTATTTCTCGTTTCAAAATAGCTTCCTATGCTTAAATCCTTACGCTCCGGCGCAGCGCCCCTGCGCCACGTGCTTCCAATTTGTTCCCCAAAGTCTCTTTCACTGACTTTCTGCATATCAGAGGTAAAACCCAGCAAGGCAAATATATCAACTTCTTCCTTGTTCTGAAGCGGCGGCAGTGGCGCCGTGTTTTCTATTCTTTCATCTGCGATATGCTGGTCGGGCACAATTTCGTCTACATCTGCGGGATAGCTGTATCCCGGGAGAATCGGTTCATAAACAAGCCTTGGTTCCTGTTCGCCATCAATGACATCGTACATCAGCTCAAAAGACATTGTGTTTAAGTAATGGGACACAACCTTCTCTTTTGCTACAAATTCCGTCGGAACTTCAGCTTTATGCCCTTTTCCGTAATATAGAAAGTGGACAATCTGACCGCTGCGTGTCATATCAATTAAAAAACCTGAATTGGGAATCGGAAGCCCCAGCTCCATTTTGGTATAGACAAACCGGATGTGCTCCCCCCGTTCTTCCTTGCCTTGAAAATGAAAATTCATAAATGTGCCGGAATGATGGGCAGCGGCAAACTGAAGAGCCGTCAGCTTCAGCTCGGCATCTGGAAGTTGTTTGTCTGTCTCGGAGCGGACAGTTGTTGAAAAGGTGAGCAAAGCGCCGTCATTTCTAAGTTCAACTGTAATGTGCTTTTCCGGATCTTTAGGGTCCTTCCAGATAAAATATGCCTGCCCGTTCTTCTTTTGCTTTTGGTCGTAATCTTCTATCTCAAGCTCATAATGCGTCGGTACATTTCCGATCTCCTGCGCCTTCTTTTTCAGCTGTTTATTAACCAATGAAGTCATCCCTTTCAAAGAGTCTACGACAAAGAGAATCCTGTTTATTATATAAAAAGACCTTTCTTCTTTTAAAGTGAAGAAAGGTCCTTTTCTATTATTGTCATTGTTTTTCGAGATTCTTTCTGTTACTTTCATCACATACTCTCTTCTATATCTGAGGCAATTGCGTGACTTTTGGCTGTTTCACCATATGCTGAAGACAGGCTCTCCTGTATGTGCATCGATAAAACGCGGATACACCGGCTTATAGACGAGCCGGTAGCTGTGTTCTTCATCATCCCCGTACTCTCTTTCCCAGCCAAGCTCAACTTTAAAATGCTGCCAAAAGATAGACTTGGCTTGTTCAACTGAAATAGCCGGCACAGGATCAATGGTTGCCAGCTTATTTGGGTCAATATCCGGTCCCATATAAACGGTGATATACCCTGTCTGGCGGCTGACACAAATTCTGATCTGCCCAAATCGGATCGGAACCCCGTGACAATGCGCTTCAAATGTAAAACCAGCGACTGCGTTTTCTTCTTCATCCTTTTCATCGTATCTGATCCTAAAATATTGATCGGCATTCGGAAATAAAGCAAACAGAAAGCGAAGCGCGATTTTTTCGCACTCTGCCAAAGTTACTGTCAGCGGCCCTTTTTCCTCCATAAATGACATGACGCCTTCGAGTTTTCCGGTTTCTTTGTTATAGATGGTTTTCAGCACTTGATGAGTCCGTCCCTTAAACCAGCTGTCCATGCTTTTATCCGCCGGCTGATACACAGGGTCATCCGGATTCCGCCAAACGATTCCGATTCTCCCATCTCCCAAATCCGCTTCCCGCTCTTTGACAAACCCATTTTCAATACCAATCATGCTGTCAGGATCGGCCTTTTCGCGGATGCCCTCGAATAAAGGGAGAGGAAAGCTCTCCGGCTCCCTGTAATCATCGTCATCATCAACCCCTCCTTGTTCTTCTTGAACCAAATCCGCAGGTACGGTAATCGCCCTACATTCAGGCTCATACACCAAATGCGGCTGATCATCTCCGTTTTTGTAAACAGAACGATGGAGAACCTCAAACAAAAGGTCGAACTCCACGTCCTTCTTGATAAAGGCAAGTGCCTCTTCAACATCCGCGACCCTCTTTGGCTTGATGATGCTGCCCGCTTCGCCGTAATAGCGGAAGTAAACGATCTCACCTGATAAGGAAACATCAGCCATAAATCCGCTCATGGGGAGAGGAAGCCCAGCCTCCATTTGAACATATGAAAATCTCACTTTATCGCCGTATGCACGGTCATTTTCTTCACGAACAAAGGCAGAGAGTGCCCCCGGATGATGAGTCTCGACAAATTGGCGTATGATATCCTCTAGTTTCTCCTCAGACAGCCTTTCTCCGCTTTCAGGCTCAATATCACGGGAAAGGGATTCCAGCTCCCCGTCCGGTCCAAGTTCCACGATAATGCCGATATTCTCATCCTGAGGATCTGTCCAACAAAAACAGACTCTTTTGTCATCACCGCCATAATCTTCAATTTCCAGTTTTAAGTGTGTCGGCACCCGGCCGATTTCCAGTGCTTTTTGTTTCAGTCCCTCTTTCTTCACAAAGGCAGCCCCTTTCATCCTTCTTAAGTTCCCTCCAACTAATCAAAAAGTAATAGTCTAAAATACACAGTTTTCTGAGTTTACCAGTTTTACCAGAACATTTTTCACCAAAAATAGGATGATGAACCTATTCAATATAAAAGCTAATAATCTTAAAATTAATTCCGTTGTAACTTTTTATAGGTCCATTCATGACAAAGGAGGGCGGAGTTTCCAGAAAATCCGGTGAAAACCGTGAGAAAAGAACTGATTTTTTTGGTTATATGATGCTAATCCATTCAAAAAGATCCATTTCTCAAAGACAAAAGACTCCCTTTCCTAAACCATTTGAGGAGGAAAAATGAATGTTTCAGAAAAAAACGTACGCTGTTTTCCTAATTCTTCTGCTGATGATGTTTACAGCTGCTTGTTCCGGCAGCAAAACAAGCGCGGAGAAGAAAGAATCAGAAACAGAAAAAAGCTCAGATATAGCTCAAGTCAAAATCAAGGATGTCTCTTATACGCTTCCGTCTAAATATGATAAGTCCACTTCAGATGACCAGCTTGTGTTAAAAGTCAATGTCGCGGTGAAAAACACAGGAAAAGACCCGTTGAATGTAGACAGTATGGATTTCACATTGTATCAAGGTGATACCAAAATGTCTGACACAGACCCTGAAGACTATAGCGAAAAGCTTCAAGGCAGCACGATTAACGCTGACAAATCCGTTGAAGGAAATCTTTTCTTCGTTGTAGATAAAGGCAAGCAATACGAGCTCAACTATACGCCGGAATCTTACGGTGATAAAAAGCCAAAATCAGTTACTTTTAAAATTGACGGAAAAGACAAAAAAATCCTGGCGACGGCAGATAAGCTCCAAGATTCTGCAAAAGCGTTATCAGCTTATGTTGATGTCCTTCTTTTCGGCAAAGATAACGCCGATTTCGAAAAAATCACCGGCGCTAACAAAAATGAAATTGTAAATGATTTCAATGAATCAGCCAAAGACGGTTATCTCTCAGCTTCCGGCCTTTCCAGCACATATGCGGACAGCAAAGCGCTTGATAATATCGTGAACGGCATTAAAGAGGGATTAAGCAAAAACTCTTCCATTCAAGCAAAAACGACTTCAATCTCTAAAGACGAAGCAATTGTTGAAGCCACAGTTAAACCTGTAGATGCATCTTCTCTTTCAGACCGTATCGAAGACAAAGTGAAAGACTACTACAGTAAAAACTCTAGTGCCAGCTATGAAGAGGCAGTGAAATACGCGCTTCAAGTCTACCCTGAGGAATTTAAAAAGCTTGGACCTGCTTCATCTGAAAAAACAGTTGAAGTAAAAATGAAGAAAAATGACATCGACCAATGGCAGCTTGATATGGATGATTACAGAGCAGCAGAATTAGTCGAAGCATTCATCAAAGAATAAAACACCAAAAGGAAATAGCCTCGGAGGCTATTTCCTTTTTTATTTGAAAATGTCGCTGATGAAATTCACTTCATCTTCGGTCAGTTCAATGTTCAAGGTTTTCAGGTTATCCTGTAATTGCTCAGGTCGTTTAGCTCCTGGAATAATGGCATCAATCGCCGGTCTCGTTAACAGCCACGCCAAGGCGACATGTGCCGTATCCGCTTGTTTTTCCTCTGCTACTGCTTTCAGCTTATCTACTTTTTTGAGATTTTGGATAAACGTTTCACCCTGAAATTGAGGTTTATCCTTTCTGAAATCATCAAAGACTGTGTCTTGCGTGAATTTTCCTGTCAGCAGTCCGGACGCAAGCGGAAAGTAAGGAATAAAGGAGATGCCTTGTTTTTCACAGTATGGAAGAAGCTCTTTCTCGGCATCACGCTGTATGAGAGAATATTCGGCCTGGAAGACCTCCAAATAGCCGTCAGCATTAAAATCCTGCAATTGCTGATAATCGAGGTTCGAAGCGCCGATCGCTTTGATTTTCCCCTCATCCTTCAGCTCTTTCAAAGTGCCCGCCACTTCAGCGAGAGGTGTTTTTCCATCCGGAAAGTGAACATAATACAAATCAATGTAATCTGTTTTCAGCCGCTTCAGGCTCTTCTCGACCTCGCTGCGAAGAAACTCCCGGCTATTGTCTAGTTCAATGCTGCCGTCCACTTCTTTATGAGCTCCTTTGGTGGCGATGATGAGCTCATTCCGCACGCCGCGTTCCTGTACGACTTCGCCGATTAATTCTTCAGACCGCCCCAATCCATATATAAAGGCGGTATCGATAAAGTTGACGCCGCCATCCAATGCCGTGCGCACTAAATCCTTCCCTGTTTCATCATTTAGATTTGGAAATAGATTATGCCCGCCGACCGCATTCGCGCCGAATCCGATCCGCTTCACCTCCAGCTTCGTTTTGCCGAGTGTACGTGTTTGATCCATTGTTCCTTCTCCTTTGAAACCAATTTTGATGAAAAATAGTGCAGGGTCACTTTTTGTATTAGATATCCTTTTTCTATTTTCCTTCTTTTTTCAGGATATACAAAAAGGAGAAAGTGTATTTCTCCTTTTGCAAGTTTATTTTGGAAGAACCCATTTGTCTTTCAGGAAGCAGGCTCTGGCTAGTAAAAAGAAGATGGCGATGAGCACGGCGATGGTTCCTGACGTAGACAAAATGGCAGCCGGGTCAACCATCCCGAATAAAAGCTGTTTAAATAACGCATGCAGGTTCAGAAACGGGATGAGAAAGTATGATAAGTCAAATTGGTTCGGTGCCTTGCTGAAGATGAAAAACATCGGGAACACAGGCAGAAAGACGACGAGAGACATATAGCTTTGCGCTTCTTTTACCGAGCTGGACATGATGCTGATGAAAAGTTCCATCGCAGATATCAGCAATGCAGAGAGCACAATGATTAAGGCTGAAGCGCCGATTACACTCCACATATGATCTCCCAGCTGGAAGGCCGTTTTTAAATTTTCGGTAAATAACACGGTGGACAAAATCAAAAACACCAAAGCCAATACACCTGAAGCCACGGCAAAAGTGGAAACCGCAAGCCACTTGCCGACCAGCACTTTGTTTCTGCTGACTGGCGTTAATAGCAGCGCCTCGATTGACTTCCGGTCCTTTTCACCGGCCATGATATCAAGAGCGATCGGCATTGCGCCGGAAACAATGGAAGTCAGAATCAGCATGGGCAGAATGGCGGAAAGCATAATAGCGGAAGTCCCTTTCTCCTCATCCGCTTCCTTTTGCTGAATCGTAAACGGCTGGATCACCGATTGATCAATATGCTTATTTGTTAAACGTTGCTGCACAATTTCATTTTTGTACTGATCTAAGGCAGACTGCACAAGCTGCATGGCATTTGACGACCCTTGATCGATTGAATTACCGTAAACATCAATCTTAAAAGGTGTCATGCTGTTGACATATGAGTCGAACTCTTTCGGGACGTTCAGATAGGCATCTGCTTTTCCTTCATCAACTGCCTCTTCAGGCTTTGCAAATGTTTTTACGCTGATTTCGTCAATCTCATTAAGCTTGCTTTCCAGTGCGGGCGGAAGCGAATGGCCGACAGCCAGCGTGTACTGCTCCCCTTTGTCGGACAGCATGCTTTCATAAAAGAAGACAAGTCCAAGCATCATAATCATCGGCACTAAGATTGTGAGTAAAATCGTTTTTCTGTCGCGCAAAGCGTCGATCATTTCTTTTTTATAAATATGGCTCAGCATTTAAGAAATCCCCCTGACAAGCTTAGACATAAAGATGTAATTCAAATCCTCACTGCGCTCGCTCTCGTATAGTGATTCAAGCGCCCCTCGGTAAATCACCTCTCCGCTGTGAATCATGATGACACTGTCACAGAGCGCCTGCACTTCCTCCATAATGTGGCTGGAGAAAAGAATCGTTTTTTGTTCTCTTTTCAGCTGCTGTATAAATTCGCGGAAGATGTTGCTTGACGTAATATCAAGCCCAGTTGTCGGCTCATCAAATAAAATGATGTCCGGATCGTGAATCAGCGCTCTGGCAATGGCGACTTTCTGCCTCATGCCTTTCGAAAACCCGCCCACTCTCCGGTTCATATAATCGCGCATGCCGAACCGTTTCGATAAATCTTCTATTCTTGCTTTGATCTCGTGGCGGTTCAGCCCATACAGCCTGCCGAAGTATTGGAGATTTTCTTTAGCGGTCATCCTGTCGTAAAGCCCGGTTTCTCCTCCGAATAAGACACCGATTCTTTTTTTGACCTCAGCCGGCTGCTTGACCGTGTCAAAGCCGTCTACTGTGATTACACCCTGTGATGGTTCAAGCAAGGAAGCAATCATTCTCAGCATCGTGGTTTTGCCGGCACCGTTTTCTCCGAGAATGCCGACGACTTCTCCTTTTTCAATTGTTAAGCTTACATCTCGCACCGCTTTGACTACTTTTTTCTTATCCTGAAACCTGCGGCTGCAATCGGTCAGTGTAATCATGTCACAATCTCCCTTATCTTTATTTCTAGTAATGACTATATACGAAAAGCTGGATTAGTTGGATAAAGTTGTCGCGAAGAGTTCTTTTTATGTCGTGAAATGGGATAGAATAAAGATGATTCTATGTAACTAGGGGAATGATAATGGTAAAAGTCGGACTTGTAGATGATTATCGAGTAGATTTAGAGAAGCTGGAAGCGATCGTGTCCAGAATGCAGGACGTCGAAATTGTCTTTTCCACCGATTCAGCGAAGGAAGCCTACAGGCGGGTAAAGAACGGAGACATTGATCTGCTGCTTGCCGATATCGAGATGCCCCATATGTCTGGCTACGAGCTTGCTGATTTGATCAAATCCCATTCACTTGATGTGGATGTGATTTTTGTTACCGGCCACGGCGGTTATGCGGTTCACGCCTTTGACCTGAACGTCCATGATTATATTATGAAGCCGTACTATGCCGACCGTCTGGCCGCTTCCTTCGACCGGTACTTGAAAAAGAAAACGGAAACGAGTTTGAATGGGCGTATATTGATAAAGCAAAAGTCTGAAATGCACGTCCTGCAAAAGAAGGATATTATTTTCGCAGAACGGACGGGACGTTCGACGACGATTGTGACAACCGCCGAAGAGGTGCAAACGTATCAAACATTAAATGATATTAAAGGCGACCTGCCCGAAAAGGATTTTCTTCGTTCGCATCGTTCCTTTATTATCAACATTCATTACATAAAGCATTTTTCCGCTTATACCAAGCATTCATTCACAGTTTCCTTTGAGGGAACGTCTAAAAAAGCGATGATCACCAAGCAGCAGCTTGATTATTTTCAAAACTACTACTTTTGAGGAGTTCAGAACGTGATTACCCTTTTTCAATGTCTTTATCTGGTTTTATTTAGTTTCATATGTTATCAGGGAGCTGCTGCTCTTTCACACAGCACAGCCGCCTCTTGGCTCACCGCTGTTTTAGGCGCAGCTGCTGCAGGATTGTACATTTGGAATACGAAGCGGGTGTGGGACTGCTGTTCCTTCCAGCTTTGTGCGTGGATTGCGGTGATTCAAGTGATGTCGGCGGGAGTAGTGCTGATCGGCACAGACATCATGCCGGCATTATGTGTAATCGCGATATTTGCAGGGTGTGAAGGGCTCCGTATCGGACAGTCTGCTTTGCAGGCAAGGCTTTCTGATCAAATTGATAAGCTGACTCAAGCTGAACAGCACGCCAATCAAATGCTGATTGATGTCAGAAGCCGGAATCATGACACAATGAAACATATCACTGCAATCAAATCAGCTCAGCCCAAGGCAGATACACAAGCATATATTCAAAACTGGGCGGATCAATACAGTCAATATGACCGATTTTTGAAGGGAGAGAACGCGTACGTTGCAGGGGTGCTTTATGATTTTTTAGAAAAAGCCCGCGCCTCGAATGTGAGTGTTTCGCTGCATATGCATACACCGCTTTCTTCCCTTCCATTTTCGCCTGCTGATCAGGTCAGCTTGGTCGGCAACATATTAGAAAATGCGCTCGACAGCGCGGAGGAGGCCCGAGAAAAAGCAGAGATTAAACTCGAGACTTCACTGCGCAGCGGACTTTATGTACTGACTTGTGAAAACAGCACTCCCGGGATGGACCCAAAAGTGCTCGATACAATCTATCAATCGTTTGGCCGCTCAACGAAAAACGGCGCTCATGAAGGCATGGGCACATATATCATTCAAAAACTGGTGAAGGGCGCTTTTGGCAGGCTGGATTTTACCTACCGCCACTCCGTCTTCCGGTTAGAAATCAAAATTCCGTTTCAGAAATAAAAAAACCTTGAAAAGCCTGGCTTTTCAAGGTTTTTTCCATTATGAGGATAACGCTTGTGCAAAACGATCCGCTTCATCCTGCAGCGTGCTTTCAATTTCTTTGTAACGGCTGGAAATCGTTGATGCGCTGACGCCGTATTTTTTCGCCAGTTTAGCTTGAGAAACGGACGCGCCGTTAAGAGAAATTGCGTTTACATAATATTCAACTGCCGCAGCAAAAGCTTCCGGCTTTCTGATGACAGGTGATTTTTTCTCGCAGAATGTTTTCCAAATGTCAATAACAGCTGGGATCAATTCAGTCGGATACTCTTCCCCGCTCATGCCTTCTTCAATAGCCGCAGCGGTTTCTTTCTCCAAATCGTTTGCCCACTCAACAGTGCTTACTTCCGCTTTCTCTGCTTGTGGCTCTTCATCTTTCTCAGCTAACAACGCGAACAGAACGTTGTTGAATTCCTGCTTCATGAAGTCCTCCGGCGTTTTGCCTTCCTTCACAGCGGCATCCGCATATTTCTTCACCTTGCTGATCAGCGCTCCTGTTCTCTTCACCGGGAAGATCGTGAACTGCATGAAGAATTCTGCTTTTTCCGCTTCGTGGATTGGATATCCAAGAATCAGGCTTCCCACTGGAGGAAGGTCTTGATTGCTGGCGTCCATTTCCACTTCGAATTGTTTTGCCGTAATGACATCTTCAAAGTGAATGATGCCTTCCTTCAGGTCCTTCAGCAGCAATAAAGCAGGCGTCATGCTCTGCCATGATTCTACGATCTCACGCGTTTTCGGACGAGTGATCGAATCGCCTTTTTTCTGAAGGTACTCTTCGAAGATTGTCTTCTCACCAGCAAGCGGGTGGAAGAAGATTCCCCAGATTCCTAAGTTAAATACGCTGATGTCTTTCGTCTGTCTGTCCATAGCAGAAAGAAAATCATGCTGGTTGATAAAGCCTGAAATGCTTTCTCTATGTACTGTGAAGGCATACTCCACTAAGTCTTCCTGAATTTGCTTCGCTTCTTTTGCCGCTAGTTCCGCCGGGAAGTCGACAACTTTACTTCCGCAGCATTTTTTATATTTCTTGCCGCTGCCGCATGGGCAAGGGGCATTTCGTTTCACTTTTCCCACAATAAACCCTCCGAATTCTGTTGTAACTTTTCTATTTTAACAAAAATAACTTCTGAGGGCTTGGTTTCGGGCTAAAAAAGAATTTGGTAATGTGATAAGCTGGCTGATTATGCCAATTTACCTATGACATTTTCACCAACTTTTGTGATTTAAGGCTTATCACCTATTCCCACTTTAGGCCCTTCTTTTTTACAATCATTAGGTATTTATTTAACATTTTAAGGAGTGTTTCTATTGGAACTAGCTGGTTTCATGCTGCGCGCCTGCGCGCTTGTACTTGATGTAATCATTGCCGCAGCAGTGATTTTGGCAGCCGGATTTACGTTTGGCGATGGGTCCGCCGGTGTCATTATTGTCGCCATATTGATGCTGATTGTGTATCCTTTGCTGATGCCGCTGACAAATTGGAAGGGCACACTGGGCAAAAAAATCATCGGGCTGCAAATCGTGAGGGACGAAACATATAAAAAAATATCCTTCCCGCAAGCCATTGTCCGTTACCTGATAGCGTGGGTGCATGTATTCTCCCGCCTGATCTATTTGACAGCCGCATTTACGAAGAAAAAACAAACCGTTCATGATATGGCGGCGAAAACCATTGTGCTAAAAGCAGAATAACCTTGAAGAATAGGACTCTTCAAGGTTATTTATCTCATTAGTTTGTATTCTGGCCCCCGCCGTTCAGCCCTTCTTTAATCAGGCTGTTGACTTGGCTGCTGTACAGAAGGCCGATGTGTCCAACGCCATGGATTTGAACGTTTCTAGCACCGTCTAATCTTGATAAATAATTCATGACAATCATATCGGCACTGCTGTAAATGGATGTGTATAAAATCTTTTGATTTGGATCTGTTCCCGGAAGCGCCTTGCCTGTCGTCAAACGGTTGGCGCCGCCAAGCGTCACGACGTTTTCAACTTTATTTCCGCCGTCCAGATTTTTTATGTAGTAAAGTGTGTTCGCGCCCCCCATGCTGTGAGCGACAATATCCACTTTTTTCGCACCCGTTTCATCTAAAACCTTTTGCACAAATCGTGACAATACCGGGCCATTGTTATAATTTGTGCCTGTCTTGTCCCAAAAATCAACTGCATACAGCTTGTCCCGCGACCAGCCCTGAGATACGAGATAGCTCTTAATTCCCGCAAAATTGAATGATGCCCCTCCAATGCCGTGAACCATAACGACTGGATTGTGTTCAGCGGCTTTTGCTGACGGCTGCAACGCAAACAGCGATGTAACAGACAGCATCAAAATTGTTACAAGTGCAATGATCCTTCTTTTTACAAATTTCATAATATCCTCCTTTTTTTGTAACAAATTCTCCAATTATATTACGTTACCAAATTAATTAAGTAAAGGGTAATTTTGGCTTATTTTTAAAGAAATTTTAAGATTCAGAGGTCATTATTGGTCCTAAAAAGCCAAAAAAAAGAAGGCTTATTGCCTTCTTTTCTTCAATACTCATTGAAATAAGCTTGGATTTTTTGAGGATCATTTGTTTTGGTAAGCGCAAGCATCAGCAACATCCGTGCTTTTTGGGGGTTTAAAGAGTTCGATGCCAGCAAGTCCTTTTCCGCATAGTCTTGGTTTGGTGTGACGACACCATTTCCCGTGCGGGTAGAGCGCACCACTGTAACGCCTTTTTTGACTGCGCTGTCCGCCCCTTTTTCGGCTGCATCAGATAAAGACCCGTTCCCAGAACCGGCAAATACAATCCCCTTTGCTCCGGCTTTTACAGCAGCGTCAAACAGGTAGCTTCCGTCATTTTGGTATCCATAGATAATGTCAACCTGCGGCAGCTCATCAAGATTAGAAACCGAGAAATCCGTGTCCTTCGTATGCTTACGGGTAATCTCATTATTAAAATAGATATCATCTGCAATTGTTCCGACGAAGCCCATTTCTTCTGATTTAAATGTATCTGTTGTAGTTGTGTTTGTTTTGGTGACATATCGGGCTGAGGCAATCCGGTCGTTAAGAACAACAAGCGTCCCTTTCCCTTTTGCCTCAGGGGCACCTGCCACTTTCACTGCATTGTACAGGTTAGAAGGCCCATCAGCGCTGATGGCTGTGGAAGGTCTCATCGAACCGACAATAACAACCGGTTTATCACTTTTCACGGTAAGATTCAAAAAATAAGCGGTTTCCTCCAATGTATCTGTTCCATGAGTCACGACGATTCCGTCTACATCATCTGAAGCGAGCAAGTGGTTGATGCGTTTCGCCAGCTTCAGCAATATTTTATTATCAATATTTGTGCTGCCGACGTTAACAATCTGCTCGCCGCTGACGTTTGCAATGTCTTTCATTTCTGGAACTGCCTCAATCAGTGATTCAACGCCGACAACACCTGCTTTATATTCAGTCGTTGAGGTTTTCGATTGATCGGCACCAGCTATCGTGCCTCCTGTCGCTAAAATTCTAATGTTTGGCAGACCTTTTTTTTCAGAGGCAGAAGCCGAAGAGACTTTTTGTGTCTGCGTTTTTTCTTTCGGGGATTCTTTTGTTTCAGGAGAATGTGAACATCCGGTAAAAACAAACAATAGTGCGGTAAAAAGTACGAGCATTCGTTGTTTTTTCATCTATTTCTCTCCTTACATCCATATGATGATTAATCATTGAACATTTTATCTATTCAGTCAAAAGATCAGTCAGCTTTTCTCTCAGTATTTTTTGTTGTCATATCCTTCTTTTTTTGTCTTTTCATACAATGAATTTTTCTTGACAATTGATGATTGAATCAAGATAATAGACCAGTCACTATATTTTTGATTGCAATTCAGTAAGGTGGGAATGTTATGAGTTATGGAGATTCCCGTGAGAAAATCCTTTCGGCAGCTACCCGGCTTTTTCAGCTGCAAGGGTATTACGGCACGGGGCTGAACCAGATTATAAAGGAAAGCGGTGCGCCTAAAGGCTCTCTTTACTACCACTTTCCCGGGGGTAAAGAACAGCTTGCGATCGAAGCCGTAAATGAGATGAAGGAGTATATCCGTCAGAAAATCGCGGACTGCATGGAAGCCTACACCGACCCAGCGGAAGGCATTCAAGCCTTTTTGAAGGAGCTCTCCTGCCAGTTTTCATGTACGGAAGACATTGAAGGCTTGCCTGTGGGCTTGCTAGCGGCTGAGACGTCATTGAAAAGCGAACCGTTGCGCGAAGCCTGTCATGAAGCCTACAAAGAATGGGCCTCTGTATATGAGGAAAAACTGCGGCAGACTGGCTGCAGCGAGAGCCGTGCAAAAGAAGCCAGCACTGTGGTTAACGCGATGATTGAAGGCGGTATTCTTTTATCTTTGACGGCAAAAAACAGTACGCCGCTCCTTCATATCTCCAGCTGCATTCCTGACCTGCTGAAGAGATAAAAAAACGACATCCTACATGCAGTTGATAGAGAGGGGAAATGATTTTGGAAACAACAGCTAAAGCATCTCAGCAATACAAAGTGATGCCGATTATGATTTCCTTGCTGTTGGCCGGTTTTATCGGCATGTTCAGTGAAACAGCACTGAATATTGCGTTAACCGACCTTATGAAGGAATTGAACATTACAGCGGCAACCGTCCAATGGTTAACGACGGGCTACCTGCTTGTACTCGGTATCCTTGTTCCTGTTTCAGGACTGCTGTTACAGTGGTTCACAACAAGACAGCTTTTTACCGTGTCACTAATCTTTTCAATTATAGGAACCTTGATCGCGGCGCTTGCGCCGAGCTTCTCGTTTTTATTAGCAGCAAGGATCGTTCAGGCACTTGGAACCGGTCTTTTACTGCCCCTAATGTTTAACACAATCTTGGTGATTTTCCCGCCTCATAAACGGGGCGCCGCAATGGGAACGATCGGTCTTGTCATTATGTTCGCGCCCGCCATCGGCCCAACTTTCTCAGGATTGGTTCTGGAGCACCTCAACTGGCACTGGATTTTCTGGATCTCTCTTCCATTCCTTGTGCTGGCGCTTGTGTTCGGTATCGCATATATGCAGAATGTATCTGAAACGACAAAGCCGAAAATCGATGTATTGTCTATCATCCTGTCGACGATTGGCTTCGGCGGCATTGTGTTCGGATTCAGCAACGCGGGTGAAGGCTCCGGGGGATGGTCCAGCCCGACTGTTATCGTGTCGCTGATTGTCGGCGTTGTCGGCCTTATCCTATTTTCAATCCGCCAGCTGACAATGAAGCAGCCGATGATGAACCTCCGTGCGTTCAAATACCCGATGTTTATTTTGGGTGTGATCATGGTGTTCATTTGTATGATGGTCATTCTGTCATCTATGCTGCTTCTGCCGATGTATCTGCAAGGCGGCTTAGTCCTGACTGCATTTGCATCTGGTCTTGTTCTCTTGCCGGGCGGTATTTTAAATGGATTTATGTCCCCTGTTACAGGCCGCTTGTTCGATAAATACGGGCCGAAATGGCTTGTCATTCCGGGATTTGTGATTGTCACAGTTGTACTATGGTTCTTCTCAAATGTAACGACCACTTCAACAGCTGTGCTGATTATCATCCTGCACACCTGCTTGATGATCGGGATTTCTATGATCATGATGCCTGCACAGACAAACGGTTTAAACCAACTGCCGCGTGAATTTTATCCAGACGGCACCGCCATTATGAACACGCTGCAGCAAATGGCCGGCGCTATCGGAACAGCGGTTGCGGTCAGCATTATGGCTGCAGGCCAGCATGATTATATGAGTACAGTTAAAAACCCTGCCGATCCGGCAGTCATCCCGCAAGCTTTGACAGCGGGTGTACAGCACGCATTTGTGTTTGCAATGATTGTTGCCATTATCGGTTTAATTGGCGCTTTCTTTATGAAGCGCGTGAAGGTAGATCATTAATATGAAAAGCCCCTGACTAATGTTCAGGGGCTTTTTTATGTTTACTTGTGGATCGTTTTCGCCGCGATTTCATCAATCGCGTGACGCATTTCCTCCTTCGTATTATAAAAATGGGGAGCGAGACGGATAACATTTTCCCGCGGCGCGCAAATCACTTTTTTCTTTTTCAGCAACGCCGCCGTTTCCGATGCCCGCTCATCCCGGATCGCAACCATGCCTGGCTGATCCCCACCTTGTGCCGCCGCCAGCTGCAGGCCTTTTTCAGCGGCATATTGAACTGCATCGGCACAGATCGTTTTCACATGATCCCTGATATGAGAAACCCCAATATGATTCAGCAGCGATAAAGCCGCTGCAGCTGCGTATACGCTGATAAAAGCTGGGGTGCCCGTTTGAAAACGGCGCGCGTCTTTTGCATAAGCCCCATCAAATCCGCTCTCTCTGCCGAACCAAGCTGATGCTTTCGGCTTCAGTGCGTCAGCCAGTTCCTTTCTCACATAAAGAAACGCCACACCCGGTATGCCGAGCAAATACTTCCGGGTGCCTGCTGCCAGCATATCTACGCCCCATTCCTTCACATCAATGGGAATATGCCCGGCTGATTGATAAGCATCTACAAACAATAAAGAGCCTTTTCTCTGAGAAATCTCGGCAATCGCTTTTATATCCTGAACATAGCCGTCACGATAATGAACGTGAGGAACACACGTCAGTACTGTTTCATCCGAAATATGCGTTTCATATTGTTCAAGCGGCAGCACGCCGTCTATTGATGGAATGACGGATACGGTATAATCGGAGTGTGCCTGCCAAACATGAGGCACCGCCGGAAAATCCATATCTGTATATACAACGTGCTTCTTTCCAAATGCAGTTAAGGACGATGCTACAGAAACCAGTGCATCAGAAACTGACGGCACAATCGCCACTTCATCCGGTTCAGCCCCGATCAGCTTTGCAAACTCGTTTCTCGCAAACTCTGTTTTTTCGATCGCTTCTTTCCAGTTCGTCCCCATATACAACAGGCTATCATGATAATCCTGAATCGCCCTTGATACAGGCTCTGCCAATGCGCTCTGAGAACAGCTGGCAAGCATCGTATGCGTCTGCAAGGTTGGGAATAAATGACGATACTGCTGCGGCAAATGCTCCATTATGATTCACTCCTTTACATTATTTTGATGAAAAACCCATAAATAAACAATAGAATAAAAGAAAAAGGAGATGGGAGAATGAGAAAAAAAGTGCTGATCACTGGCTTTGACCCTTTTGACAAAGAAACCGTCAATCCATCATGGGAAGCGGCGAAACGGCTTAATGGCTTCGAGACGGAAGAAGCCATAATTACAGCGGAACAAATTCCAACCGTCTTTAGATCCGCTCTGGGCACTCTGCGCCAAGCCATTCAAACACATCAGCCGGATATCGTAATTTGTGTCGGCCAAGCAGGAGGACGGATGCAGATTACACCGGAACGGGTGGCGATCAACCTTGCAGATGCGCGAATCCCCGATAACGAAGGACATCAGCCGATTGATGAAGAGATTTCTCCAGATGGGCCCGCCGCTTACTGGACAGGGCTTCCCGTGAAACGAATGACTGCTAAGATGAAGGAACATGGCATTCCAGCTGCGGTTTCCTACACAGCAGGGACCTTTGTATGCAACTATTTGTTCTACGGGTTAATGGATCACATTAGCCGGACATCCCCGCACATTCGCGGCGGTTTTATTCATATTCCTTACATTCCGGAGCAAACAATCGACAAAACAGCGCCGAGCCTCAGCCTGGACACGATTGTCCGGGCATTGAGAATCGCCGCTGTTACGGCCGCACAATATGATGAGGATGTGAAGTCACCGGGCGGTACGCTGCACTAAGCGGCCGCCGCTGTTTCTTCCCTCAGCCTCTTTTTATAGACAAACGCCGATAGGGTGACACTCACTTCAAACAGGACAAGAAGCGGGATCATCACGAGAAAATCAGAAATAAAATCAGGCGGTGTAATTAATATAGATACGACAATCAGCAGAAAATAGGACAGCTTTCTCGCTTTGGCCAGTCTGTAAGGATTTAAGATACCCAGCCTTGTTAAAAACATCACTACCAAGGGCATCTCAAACAAGAAGCCGAACGGCAGGCTCAAATTCACCATAAACCTAAAGTAGCGGTCAGCCGTAAACATCGTTTCAAAGTGGCCGGAGGATAAATGAGTCAAAAAGCTGAGCACGATCGGAAACAAGACAAAGTATCCGAAGGAGATGCCCGCCAAAAACAACGCAAATAAACCTGGTATGTACATGAGCGTCACCTTGCGCTCCATTTTCGTCAGCGCCGGTGCAACGAAACGCCACAGCTGGTACGCGGCAACAGGGATAGAAGCCGCAATGGCACAAATGCCGGAAAGCATCATATACACCCAGAGGATTTCACTCGGCCCAAGCACAGCCAGCTTTCCATCCAAATCCCTGATCAGCCAGTCATAAATGTCCTGTACGAACAAAAAAGCCGTGATGAGAAATAGAAAAAATGCCGCAAGGGTGACGATAATCCGGCGGCGAAGCTCTTCTAAATGCCCGATCAGATGGGTTTCTTTTTTATCCATTCAAAAAAGCCCTCCCTTTCATAAAAAAAGAGGCAGACCCGGTGTCTGCCTCATCAACATTCAGCCCGCGTTTTTGTCCTGCTTTACCGCTGTCAGCTCAGCTGATTTCTCTTCTTTTTCATCACCAGACACAAGTGATTTTGTGGCGCTTTTAAATTCCAGCAGTGTCCGTCCGGCAGCACGCCCGATTTCCGGCAGCTTGGAAGGGCCAAAAATAATGAGGGCGATGACAAAGATCAGAATCAAGCCCGGTATTCCAATGTTTGAAAACATAATTTCCACTCCTTAATTCGTGATTTTTGCCCGCTTCTTAATCATTTGTTTTTCGTGGGCTTTGTTGTGCGCAAAGAAACGATCCTCTTCGACCTCATCGGATTGCTTCACCCCGCCTTGGATTGTTGTGGATGATACCTTTCTCAACCCAGTTTGGTCTTTCTGGTAAACGAATGAAGCCCTCGTGGAAATGGCTGCGCCCGGCTCGGTCACAAACGGCATCACCCGATAATCGGCTTTCCACTGGTGAGGCGTCACTGTACAGCGGACATATCCGCGATAGTCGTTAAAGAACTTGATGTGCGGATTTTCTTTTAAAATTTGGTCCGTATCCGCTCGCTTATCGGCGCCGTTCCCTCCGGAAGTGATCGAGGTTCCGACAAATTCGGCTCCGAATATTTTTGAACTTGTCTTCTCGAAATCGACATGCAAGTTCGATGCCCAGCTTGCGTGTACATCACCTGTCAGTACGACAACATTATTCAGATTTTTGCTTTTAATGAAATTGATCACCCGTTCGCGCTGAGCCGGGTAGCCGTCCCACGAATCCATGCTGTAGATCGGGCTTGCGCTTGTCCCGAAATTCCACTTGGCAAAGAAAATCTGCTGCGCCAGCACATTCCAGTGGGCTGTCGAACTGCCCAAATTGTTGAAGAGCCACTGCTCCTGTTCTTTTCCAAGCAGGGTCCGATTCGGATTGCGCGATTCATCAGAAGGCGGCTTATTGCCGTCGTTATTGGCTTGGTCGTCCCTGTACTGGCGGGTATCAAGCACATTGAAGGACGCCAGGTTTCCGTACGTAAAGTGCCGGTACAGCTGCATATCTGGGCCATTCGGCAAAGAGGAAATGCGGAGCGGCATATGTTCATAGTATGCCTGGTATGCTGCCGCGCGGCGGAGCACGAATGCTTCAACCGACTGTCCTTTTTCAGGTATTTTATTGGCATAGTTGTTTTCAACTTCATGGTCATCCCAAGTTACAACCCAAGGGAATGCCGCATGTGCAGCTTTAAGATTGGCGTCAGAACGGTATTGAGCGTGACGGTTCCGATAGTCTTGCAGCGTAATGATTTCCGCGCTGTTGTGCGTGCGGACATTGCCTGTTTTTGATACATATTCATTTGGGCCGTATTCATATATGTAATCACCGAGATGGAAGACAAGATCAAGCTTTTCCTTTGCCATATGCTTGTAGGCCGTATAATATCCGTGCTCATATTGCTGGCAGGAAGCAAATGCAAAGGTCATTTGCGGTACATTGGCGCCAGGGGCAGGCAGTGTTTTTGTTTTTCCGACAGGGCTTAGTTCATGTCCGGTTTTGAAACGGTAATAGTACACTTTGTTCGGCTCAAGCCCGTCTGCTTCCACATGAACGGAATGGGCAAGACTCGGTTTAGCCATTTCAGTGCCTTTTCTTACGATTTTGCGGAAATGCTCATCCTTTGCGACCTCCCATTTGACAGGCACGGCTTGCTTCGGCATTCCTCCGCCGTTCAGCGGATCTGGTGCCAGGCGCGTCCAGAGCACGACACTGTCAGAAAGCGGATCACCTGACGCTACCCCTAATGTAAACGGATAGCTTGAGAATTTAGGCGCAGCATTTACTTCAAAAGCCCCAACCGACTGGGCAATCGTTAATCCAAGAGAAAGTCCTGCAATCTTCCCCGCTCCTTGAATAAATTTGCGGCGGTCAAACGTATTGTTTTGAAAGCTTTCCTCTTTCAGTTTCTGTACCCATTCATCAAAACGACTGTCGTATGCCATTCAAGATCCCCTCTCTCCTCATTGATCGTCTCCATTATAGGAAATCGTTGTTAAACGACTGTGAAGAAGTGTGAACCGATTGTAAGCGCTGAACATCAAAAACAGGTCTTCCCTCACAAGCCTGCCGCTGAAACATGCCGAAAGCTGGCTGAATGACGCGTTTTCTGCATATCCTGTCGTTTGCAAGCCGCCCATTCGGACTATTTTTCTTCACATGATCTTAAAAAAACAAAAACACCGAGCCATTTCGCAGAATGGCTCAGTGCCTTATCAGTTATTTCGAAAACAATCTGCTGAAAAAGCCCTTCTTTTTCGGCTTTTCAGCAGGAGGCTCTTGTTCTCTTACAATCCCTTTTTCCTTCGCTTCTTTCAGCCAAAATGGAAATTCAGCAAGCAGAGCATCATAAAGCTCATCATCAGAAATGCGGTCAATCTCTTCGATATGCAGGAAATTCGTGTTATCAGTGACACGCCCTTCTAACGTATCCAGTTTATTGAGAAAATCAAAGTTTCCGTTTCCGATGCCGACAAACTGCCAGAACACCGGTTTATCAGAAGAAGCTTCAATTATCGGTTTGATTGACTTTTTACAGCCCCCGTCATTGATAAAAACAATGAAAGCAGGATACGAGCTCGGTTCCTCCGCAACATATTTGCGCAGCACGTCCTTCATGACTGGCGGCTCATCATTTCTGCCGAATTTATGCAAGCGGTCATTATTTAAAATTTCACGATCGACATAGCCCGAAAAATCCTTTTCTGAAACTGGCTTTAATCGGGAAAATTCATTATCATACACCCATACATCCAGCAAACCGTTATCATCAAACTGATCAGCCACTGCCAAAATCCGCTCCACCACATTTTGAACCGTCCCGTTTTTGTAGAGCGGTCTCATCGATCCCGTAATATCAAGAACCAGTCCGACACGAGCCGTCACCTTCGTTAACTGCTTTTTCTCCAGTACGATCTTTACACTTTTCTTTTGCAGGTCAATTGTTGCCATTCTGTCATCTCCGTCAGCTCTTTTTTCTTCGATTATCTCACAGGAATATTTTCCATTGCATCTTTTCAAAGAAAAACACCGTTCAACTTGAACGGTGTCCTGTCTCTAAAATGTGTTATATACATTTTCACACGTCTCCGCCGTCGGCTGATAAAAGCAGTGTGACTTAAATCTGGCCACAAACGGCTGGTTATACCACTGGGCTGGACAGTCCCCCTCCGGCCTGAAATACCATAAACTAAATTTTGCAGGCCAGCGCCTTTCACCATTAATCGACCGGCGTGCAAGGGCACGCTCGCTATCCCGCGCTCTTTGATAAAAATATCCATGAGTCACAGCCTCAAACGCGTGTGGCTGATAAATCATCTGCCTGATGGTGCGGAGGCCTTTAAAATCTGAGCAATTCGCCCGCAGCCGATTAATTCCAACGTTGCCGACAAGCAGCATCCCCTGCTTGCCTTCACCTTCCGCTTCCGCTCTGAGCAGCCTTGCCATCAAATCGACATCCGCACTCGTTGCTCTCACGACCGCCATCACGTCACCTCCCCTTGATCTCTTTTCATCATATTTCATTACTTCTGAAGTGATGACGGAGGGACAGGAGAAGTTTTTAAATTTATTCATCTAAAAACAGCAAACATAATGGGCTGTTGGGCATCAAAGCAGCGTCCGGTGCAGTACAAGCTTCACATTTCCGCTGTCGAAGCGCCGCAGCCTCAATTCCTGGATTCACATCATTGACCCCTCCCCAGCAGATTTGCACCCGCCTCCGAAAAAAAATAAGGTTTAACTTTTTACATTTGAGGAATTATACATAACAAATCAAATGACAAAAGGAGGAATTGTAATGACACATGTGAAAGCGCTCGCTATTAAAGGTATTATGACGATTATTGTGTTGTATGTGGTGCTTGGTCTGGGCTTTGGGTTCACGTTTGGTGATACGCTGCTAATGACGATTGTGTTAGGGGTTATTTCTTATTTACTGGGCGACCTTTATGTATTGCCGAAATGGAATAATATGATTGCAACTTTGGCTGATTTTGGTTTGGCCTTTCTCGTGATCTGGCTGATGGGCATGCCGCTTTCTATGGGGATGACTGGCGGTGAAGTTGCATTGGCGGCTTTATTCGGCGCGATCGTCATGGCAATCGGTGAATATTGCTTCCATTTCTATATGATGAGCAAAGAGATTGGCAAGAAGCATTATCTTGAAACAAGAACAGACTCATAATGGAAAGGCCGGTGCTGACAGCATCGGCCTTTTATACATATTGGGCGCCTTTGTTTACGCATCCTGCTTGTCCGCATTCCTGATCGCCATGTAGGAAAAGAACAATCCGAATGCCGCTAACGATAACGGGATATACACAACAGATGAAATCGAGAAGCCCGGACTTGTTGAGCTGATGAGCATCACAATTACTACAGATGAAATGATGGTCGCCGGAACCGAGTGTCTACGCATCCCAAAAAAGATGGGAACTAAACTGGTTCCAGCGGCGCCAAAAGCGAAAACCGCCATTTTGACCGCCTGTTGAGAAATGATCTCGGAAGTAAGCTCTCCCGGTATGAAATGGTAGATCGAGTTCAGCCAAAAGAAACCGGCGGCTATGAGTATATTTGAAAGTAAAATCGTGATAAACGTCAGTCCGCCCGCGATCATGAGCTTAGCGGTGAGCAGCTTTTTACGGCTGATCGGGTACGTGAACATCACAAGAATGGTTTTGTTTTTATATTCCGAAATCACCAATTTTACGATCAGCACAGCGCCAAATACGATAAATACCGCTCTGACGAAGGTACCGATGATGAGGAATGCTTCATCCGTACTTTGGAACGAAACCCCGCCATCGGCTTTTTCGGAATAACTGATCAGCCACATAAAACCCATAATGATCACGTTGGCAATAAGGGCACCTCTGATATACCAGCCCATTTTCATTTTTCTTAATTCGATTCTGATCAAATTCATCAACGTGTCTCTCCTCCTTTACGCACTGATGCTATTGCCGTTGATCAATTTGATAAAATAATCCTCCAGCGACGTATACTTTTTGTTCATTGATTCAATGTCTACATCATTTAAAATCAATGCTTTGGATATGGCAGCCTGAGAGGCTTCAGCCTCGTAAATTCGGATTGTTTTCTCATTTAAAATTTTAAAGTTGGTTAATTGCAGCTCTTTCTCAAGAACAAAGCAGGCCTTTGTCTGATTCGATGTAACAAGCTCGATGTATTCAGTGTTCTGGCCCCTGACATCCTCCATTGATACCTCTTCAAGCAGTCTGCCGTCCCGAATGACGCCGATCGTGTCCGCAATTTGTTCGATTTCACTCAGTAAGTGGCTTGAGATCAGCAGTGTCATCCCGTACTCTTTGCTCAGCACTTGAAACAATTGCCTGATCTTTTTAATGCCGATAGGGTCAAGACCATTCACCGGCTCATCCAAAATGAGCAGGTCCGGCTTCGTGAGGATGGCACGCGCAATTCCAAGGCGCTGCTTCATTCCGAGGGAAAAGGTTTTGACGGGTTTTTTGTCGATTTGTTTTAAATTCACCATATCCAGCACTTCTTGTATGGCTTTTTTATTGTGGTATCCCATATATTCACAATGCAGATCTAAATTTTCTTCAGCTGTCAGGTTTTCATAAAAAATCGGATATTCAATCATGCTGCCGATGTTCCCCAGCACCTCATATGACGTGTGGGTGAACTTGTTCCCAAGAATGATGATTTCACCGCTTGTCGGTTTGACAAGGCTCGTCAGCATTTTCATAATGGTTGTTTTCCCCGCGCCGTTCGGGCCGAGAAAGCCGTAGATTTCACCTTTTTTAATATGCATGCTGACATTGGATACGACCTCTATGCCCTGATACGTTTTGGTCAGCCCGTTTGTTTGTACGATATAAGTCAACTTTGTTTCTCCTTCCCTCTCTTTTCCTGTTTTCTATTGTAGCGGCGAGCCCTGTCATTTTTATTTCTCAAACCTTAAGAAATTCTTACGATTAATATGTCATGCGTTTCAATGTGATCGTAAATGCAGTCCGTTCGTACGGCTTGCTTTGGACGGATATCGTGCCTCCCATTTTTTCTGTAAGCCGTTTTGTGATGGTTAAACCCAGGCCGCTTCCTTGAAATGCTTTATTTCTGGATTCTTCAAGTGTGTACAGCCTCTCAAACACCCGCTGCTGATCGGTTTCACTAATCCCTTTTCCGCGATCCCATACGGTGATGGCGATGTTCCTCTCATCATAAGACAGCGTCAGCCCGATTAACTTGCCGGCCGCGCCATATTGAATCGCATTGGACAATAGGTTTTGCAGGATTCTGTCCAGAGCCTCTTCATTCGCCTGCGCATACACCGGCGTATCCGGGATATCGATGGCTGCTTGAAAGCCTTTTGACTGAACAGCGTCATAATAGTGCAGGATATTTCTTTTGCATATGTCATTCATATGTACTTTGGTGATCGGGATCTCTTTATCTTCAGATTCTAATTTCGCTAAATCAAAAAAGGAGTTGATCATCTGAATGAGTTCATTTGTTTTCTGGCGGAGCTTCTCCAGCAATCTTTCCCGCTCTTCGTCCGGCATGTTCGGATCACTTTGAATCGCTTCGATATAACCAAGAATGACTGTTAACGGCGTTTTCAGGTCGTGCGACATATTGGTCAGCATCCGCTTCATGGATTGCTCTGTTTTGGCAAATTGGGCGCTGATCTGCTGACGATTCTCAACGATAAGATTGATGTTAACAAGCAAGCCTTTGAGCGTATGATCGTCTGTAGGAAGCAAAATTTGCCCTGCCGAATCCCGGCTGAGCATGTAGCTAAGCTGGTCAGCCGTGTAAGCCAGATTCCCGTCCCGCTTCTTTTTCATTATGAATTGAATCACATTCAGACACGCCAGAGCGATGACAGCGGCCACCCATAGCACTGTCATTCTAAAACTCTCCTAATTTATAACCGATGCCCCATAGCGTTTTAATATATTGAGGGGAGGAGGGGTCATCCTCAATCTTTTCTCTGAGCCGCCGCATATGTACGTTAATGATGTTCTGATCATCAAAGTACTCTTCATTCCAGACGGAACGGTAGATTTGTTCTTTCGTAAACACTTTTTTAGGATTTGATGCAAATAAGCACAGCAGCTGCCATTCTGTTGACGTCAGCTGGAGCGGTTCTCCGTTTTTCAAAACGGACACATTGTCTACGTCTATCGCAAGCTGGTGAATCCAGATCACCTTATTCACAGCCGGCTCCTCTGCCGAATATTGCGTCGCCCGCCGTATCGCGGCTTTTACTCTGGCTGTCAGCTCAATCATCGAAAACGGTTTGGCGATATAATCATCCGCCCCAAAGCCCAGTCCCAATGCCTTGTCCACATCTCCGTCTTTTGCCGAAATCATTAAGACCGGTATATTGCTTTTTTCCCGGATGATTTTCAGAAAATCCATGCCGTTCAGCTTCGGGAGCATGATATCAAGGAGGACCAAATCGTATGAACCCTGCTGAAACAGCCGGATGCCCTCTTCTCCGTCGAAAGCATGCACAATTCCAAAGCCTTCTTTTGTTAAATAATGATCGACCATTTCACTGATTGAGTGGTCGTCTTCTACAAGCAATATGCGCTGCATCTTCTCACCTAACCTTTACAAAATCAAAAAACACACACGTAATTACACTTATTGTAATTGAAAAACGTATGCGTTTTATAAAAATTATTCATTTTTTCCTGTTTTCAGCTTCCTGTATTCCATGCCCGTAATGACAAAGAATACAGCAGTGCATCCAATGACTTGAATAAGCCGAAGCCGTTCACCGAGAAATAAAGCTCCATAGAAAATCGTCAGGATAGGCCCTGCCATTGAAATGGCGGCGGCTCGCTGTGCCCCGATTCGTTTTATGCCCTCAAGCATTAGCACAAATGGAATCACAGTGGTCACGACTGCAATTACCGCGAACAAACCATACATAGAAAGCGGATATGCTGCGATTGGCGTATTCATGCCAGCCGCCGATTTTATCCCTGTGTAAAGCATCATGGCAGCTCCAGCAGCTGTCATCCCGTATGCATTGAGACGGATCCCCCCGATTTGATGGACGAGATGCCCGGAAAGGACAAGATAACCAGCATAGACGGCCGAAGATAACAAAATGAATACAGCTCCAATCATATTCGCCTGGAAAAGCTCAGCATTCCAGCCGCCCAGCGCCAAGAAAAGCCCAAACATGACCGCCAGAACTGCGAAAAGGTCCTGAATTGAGGACATTTTCCGGTCACGACACGCGGTGAATCCAAACACAAACAACGGATAGCTCATCAGCAATATACGTTCAACCATTGCGGATACATGGTTCAGCCCGATAAAATCAAGCAAGGGAGACAGAAAAAAACAAAACACTCCCGCGCCACAAGCCTTCCATAGGTCTCCTTTTTTCTTACCGTCTGGCATTGGAGGACGGTATATTAAAAAAATCAGCCAAAACAGCGGAACAGCCAGCAGCTGCCTGTATAGCAGCACGGCATCTGGCTCAGCACCCATTTGGTATGCCCATTTTATCCAAATCGATTTAGACGCAAAACAAACTGTTCCGATCAGCAAAAAAATCGTACCTGCTGCGGCCTCACGAATCTTACTCTGCTCTTCTGCTCTCATCTCAGCTCAGCTTTTCTCCTTTACTTATTCAAATGCTTTTGGATAAAATCCAGAAGCGTATATCCTTGAGCAGTCAGAATAACACCTTTTCCGTTGCAGGCCGGGCAAGGTGTTCCTTCGATTTCTCCCGCTCTTTCACATTTAGGACATGCGACCTCAAGATCATCAGTTGCAATGACCATTTGATATCCTCCTTTCTAACTCATCTGCTATGCCACCACCAGCCATCGTCCATTGGCCGTCACCTCCTTTAAGAAACACAAAAACCCCCGTCCTATGCAAAGGACGAGGGTCTCGCGGTACCACCTTTATTAACAGCTATACAGCCGTTCACTCTAAGTACAGAAAACCTATGTTTCGATACTCCTCTCTTGGTAACGGGGAGAGAAACCCGGCATCGCCTACTATCCGTTCAGCAAAGCAATTCAGAAGCCCATTCGGCATCAGGAGAGGATCGGTTCACACCTGCCACCGACTCTCTGAACCTCCATTCTGATGCGTACTTGCTCTTCCTCACGATTGTTGATCCGTTCTATTATTTGTAGAGTTTATAATACTCGGTTCATGAAACGAAGTCAATTCTTAATCCGATGTTACACCGAGTGCTTCCAGCGCCATATTGACGTGCTCCTCCTGCTGTGTTTGCAGAGCGAATTTAGCTATTTCCAACGGATATGCCGCTTGCATCTCTGAGATGTGTTCCTGCATTTTTGCCCATTTCCGGCCGCCTGCTTGATCATAGTATTCAAGCAAACGGGCAGTTTCTTTTTCTCCGAAAATGGTTTGATAAAGAACAAAATCCTTAGCTGGGTCAGCAACCTTCGCTTCTGTCCAATCCAGAAGTCCTGTGACACGTCCATTTTGATCGATAAGGATATGCGGCGGGTGGAGATCGCCGTGTATCAAAGAAGAGAAACCCGGCCAGTATGCATCATCATCTATCCACTTTTGCCATCTTTCCCAAAGCGTCGTAGATACGCCGAGCTTATTCTTCACATCAACCATAGAGTCTGCTGTCATTTGCCTGAAATCTTCTGGCCTTATCACTTCTATTCCGGATTGCCCAGCAGATATTTGATCCGTGCCATGTAATTCAGCCAGTATGTCGGCAAGTGTGCGGACAAAGTCGTCTGACGGCGGCTGATGATCCATATTCCATACATATTGCTTTTGTTCCAAGTCAATTCCAGCAGCCGGCGTTCCTTTTAACATTGGGTAAGCGATCAATTCCGGTGTATGAATTCTCCAATCCGGCACATCAGCAGTCAGATTCGCGCGGAGAAAGGCAAGCGTTATGCCTTCTGCAGATGCTCTTTCCACAACATCACTTCGCCGCGGTTTTCGCAGCACCCATGGCATACCTGTGTCGTCCTTGGCAAATACAACTTGAAAGTCCATTCCAGTTTCATTCAATTGCGCGTTCTCAGAATGAACCGTCAAACCTTGGCTGCGTGCAAGCCCGACAATCTCAGTGATAAGCTGTTTTTCGTTAAGGTTTGTCATCCCATTTCCCCTTTCTCATGCTCCGGCCTGCAGTAGAGAGAAGGGATGCTTGAAGGCACAAAAAAGGGCAGGCACGCCACCCTCTTTTTTGATAATCATGTAAGGGCTCATACATAGGCGGATTCATCCCGATTCTCTCGCATTCAGGCGAGAGTTGTTCACTATTGAATTCGTGTCACTCGGAATCTAATGAATGCCATGCTGTAACCCCTCCGTTTCCTATACGCTGATTTTCATTTTACAGCATATTCCATCTTTCCGCTATAAAAACATGAATCAAGTCACTGGAGCAGGATTAAACAAGCACAAATCATTATGAAGGCCCCAACGGTCTGCCCACGTTTGTTTGCGGCCGCTTGCCACATCCAAAATCGTCCTGAAGATTTCCCAGCCTACGTCTTCGATACTGGCCTCTCCTGTCGCGATTCGGCCGGCATTGATATCGATTAAATCAGCCCAATGCTCTGATAAGGAATGCCGCGTCGATACTTTCAGCACCGGTGCAGCAGCCAGGCCATATGGTGTTCCCCTCCCTGTCGTAAACACCTGCAGATTCATGCCCGCAGCCAGCTGCAGGGTGCCGCACACAAAATCGCTTGCCGGTGTCGCCGCGAACAGCAGGCCTTTTTGCTCTGCTCTTTCACCAGGGCCGAGCACGCCGGAGATGGGGCTTGTGCCTGATTTCGCTACCGAGCCTAACGCTTTTTCCACCACATTGGATAATCCGCCTTTTTTATTGCCTGGTGACGGGTTTGCGCTTCGGTCTGCGTCTCCCCGCCGGAGATAGCTGTCATACCACTTCATCTCTTTGATCAGTGATTGTCCGACCTCTTCACTGACAGCCCGCGGCGTTAATAAATGAATGGCATCCCGCACCTCTGTCACTTCAGAAAACAAAACCGTTGCACCTGCGCGAACCAATAAATCAGCCGCATACCCCACGGCAGGGTTCGCCGTCACGCCGGAAAACGCATCACTGCCGCCGCATTGCAGACCGATAACCAGATCCGAAACAGGGCATGACACCCGGGTTCTGCTGTTCAGCCTGATTAACCGATCCTCCGCCATTTCCAAAATGGATTGGATCATCGCCGCAAAACCTCGGTGATCCTGGAGCGATAGAATGTCATCATCATTTTCGGAGGCAATTCTTTCCGGGAGGAGCTTTTCACATCCCAATCCGATTACCATTACTTCTCCGCCGAAGTTCGGATGCTTTGCGAGATTTTGAATCGTGCGGATCGGAATGACAGCGTCGGGCGCATTGATCGCCACGCCGCATCCGTATTGATGATGCAGCGGCACAACGTCATCGACATTTGGGTATTTCGGCAGCAGCTCTTCTTTTATTCGTTTGACTGCATAATCCAAAACGCCAACAACACATTGAACACTTGTCGTGATGCCGAGGATATTTTTTGTCCCCGCACTGCCATCCGCATTACGGTATCCTTCAAACGTGTAGCCTTCAAGAGGCGGCCGCGGCTGCGGCACCCTGTTTGCGAGAGGAAGATCGTCTAACGCCGGAGGAGCGGGCATTCTCACGAGGGCTTCCCGTATCCAGCTCCCGCGTTTGATCGTCTCATCAGCAAATCCAATCACCTCTCCGTAACGCACGATCTCGTCCCCTTGATTAAGATCGGTGAGGGCCACCTTATGGCCTTGAGGAACATCCTCTTCAAGTACGAGCCCGCATGAGAAAACAGTGCCCTTTGGCAGTCCTCCATCATTTACAATAATCGCGGTGTTATCTATTTCATGCACTTTGATGTAAAGGGGCGCTTGGTTCTTCCTGAGGTTCATCGCCATATGAAAATCACTCCTCATATCTTGGTAAGCGTTTTCTAAATTAGTTTTAAAAAAACCGCAGCTCTTACGTTTCAACTGCGGTTGCTCACCATTATTTTTCATCCATTCCTTTTAGAATTTTGTCACGGACAAATTTCAGATGCTCATACATGTGGTAATGTGCTTTGTACGGATCTCTTTTGGCAAGGGCATCGTAGATTTTTTTGTGATATTCGACCGTTACATCTCTCTCCCTGTACGGAATTTGGCTGTCAATTTTCGCATGGGTGATCAGCAGGGACTGAATCATCCCTTCAACGACGGGGTTATTGGCGCTTAACGCAATAATTCGATGGAACTCTTTATCCGCTTCACCATAAAGATTGTCAGTGCTGTTGGCAATATCGTCGATCGTCTTCTGCAAACGCTGAAGCTCTTCCTCATTGATTTTTTCCGCGGCAATTGTCACGAGTCCGAGTTCTAGCGCCATCCGCGCTTCAATGATAGCCGGAAGATTATCAGTGGCCAAGGCAAGCATGACGGAAAACGGCTGCATGCCGATTTTATCGTTGAAATATGTGCCCCCTCGTGTTTTTCTCGTAATGACGCCCAGCGTTTCAAGTGAACTGAGTGCCTCCCGAAGCACCGGCCTGCTGACATGCAAAATGTCCATCAGTTCCATTTCTGTCGGCAATTTGTCTCCGGCCCTCAACTGTCCGCTCGATAATAAATGGACAATCCGTTCGATGACCTGCTTGGCTAATGTTTTCCGATTGACTGTATCGACTTTCAAATCCTCTAAACCTTCGTACACGAACAACTCTCCCTTCAGTTGTTCAATTGTAAGACAAAATAGCGGATATGACAATATTTACAATCAAACTTATCGCACAAGACATGGACGCTTCCGGTCAAATTCCCAGTTGCTGATCAGGAACTGCATTGGGATCGCGTCATTCCGTGCGCCTAAATTCATTTTCCGGTAGATCTCATGCGCTTTTTCCACTTGTTCCATATCAATATCGACGCCTAGTCCAGGCTTATCCGGCACCTTGACACAGCCAGAAGAAATCTCAAAAGGCTGTTTCGTTAATCGCTGCCCGTCCTGCCAGATCCAATGGGTATCAATCGCCGTGATCCGCCCCGGAGCCGCTGCTGCCACATGGGTAAACATCGCAAGGGAAATATCAAAGTGGTTGTTGGAGTGTGAGCCCCATGTCAAACCCCAATCATGGCACATTTGCGCAACCCGCACCGATCCTTGCATCGTCCAAAAATGCGGATCAGCCAGCGGTATATCGACCGAATGGAGCTGAATCGCGTGACCCATTTCCCGCCAGTCAGTCGCAATCATATTTGTCGCAGTCGGAAGCCCTGTCGCGCGGCGGAATTCAGCCATTACTTCACGAGCGGAGTAGCCATTCTCATTCCCGCACGGATCTTCCGCATACGCGAGCACATCTTGCTTTCCTTTGCATAATGCAATAGCTTCCTCTAATGACCATGCCCCGTTCGGATCTAGAGTGATCCTTGCCTCTGGAAAACGTTTCGATAATGCGGTAACAGCTTCGATTTCCTCTTCTCCCTGCAGCACCCCGCCTTTCAACTTGAAATCCTGAAAGCCATAGCGCTCCTGTGCGGATTCGGCAAGACGCACAATGGCCTCCGGCGTCAGCGCTTCCTCATGGCGCAGACGGAACCACGCACAATCTGACTGCTCATCGCTTTGATACGGCAAGGTCGTCCGCTTTCGGTCGCCGATGTAAAAGAGGTAACCGAGCATTTTTACTTCATCACGCTGCTTCCCTTCGCCCAGCAAAGCCGCGACCGGTTCCTGAAGAAACTTTCCAAGCAAATCTAACAAAGCCGCTTCCAGTGCAGTGACGGCGTGCACAGTGGTGCGCAAATCAAAGGTCTGGATTCCGCGTCCTCCCCTGTCCTGATCGCCAAACTGCTTTCTGACTCTTTGCAATATCGCCTGGTACGCACCGATAGATTTTCCGACAACAAGCGGCTCTGACAGCTCCAGTGTGCGGCTAATATGCTCTCCGCCAGGCACCTCGCCGACTCCCTGATTTCCGCTGCTGTCCGTTAAGATTACGATATTCCGGGTAAAAAACGGGCTGTGTGCTCCGCTTAGATTCAGCAGCATGCTGTCATGTCCCGCAACAGGAATCACCTTCATTTCAGAAATTGAGGGAATATTCGATCTTTTCTCTTTTTGAACCTGCTCTTGTATCGGTGAACTCATGCATTTTCCTCCCTTTATAAAGCGCTTTCATAAATATTAGACAGGCAACGATTGATCGGGGTCTTGTTCTTGTTTCTTTAACATGACCCGTTTGATCGGCCCGACCAGCAGCAAATAGCTGAGGATCGCCGCAATCGCGTTAGCGCCGACAAACACAAGCGCGCCATTGAAAGATCCAGTGGCATTGACAA
This sequence comes from Bacillus sp. FSL K6-6540, assembly GCF_038007545.1. Taxonomy (NCBI): domain Bacteria; kingdom Bacillati; phylum Bacillota; class Bacilli; order Caryophanales; family Bacillaceae; genus Bacillus; species Bacillus sp. FSL K6-6540. The sequence goes on along the minus strand of NZ_JBBOXH010000002.1, from coordinate 1,125,689 downwards.
TGTATCCGATAATAATCGGTGTTGTAATTGAGGCAATATTCCCGAAAGTGTTGAACAAACCGCCGCTTAATCCTGCACATTCTTTCGGAGACGTGTCCGACACGACAGCCCAGCCCAATGCGCCGAAGCCTTTTCCGAAAAACGCGAGTGACATAATGACAACGACGAGCCATGCTGAATCTGTGTAGTTGCAGACAATCATACTGCAAGACAGCAGCATGCCGGCAATGATTGGCACTTTTCTTGCAAAGGTCAGTGAACGGCCTTTTTTGAGCAAGATGTCTGACACAATGCCCCCAAGGACGCCGCCGGCAAATCCGCACAGCGCCGGCAGGGAAGCGACAAACCCAGCTTCAAGAATAGACATGCCGCGGGCCTGAACCAAATATACCGGAAACCATGTGAGAAAGAAATAGGTGAGAGTCGTAATACAGTATTGCGCGATGTACACGCCAATCAGCATGCGGTTCGTTAACAGCTGTTTGATATACGGCCATTTCGATTCTGTTTCTTGTTTGCTTTTACTGTCATCCATGGAAATCAGCCCGCCGCCCTGTTCGATGTAAGCAAGCTCAGCTTCATTAACCTTTGGGTGTTTTTTCGGTTCATACACCGTTTTTAGCCAGATGACAGCCAGAAGAATGCCCGCAATACCCATGACAACGAAGACGGAATGCCAGCCGAAAGAGTGGGTAAGCCAGCCCATTAAAGGAGAAAAAATGACGATTGCGAAGTATTGTGCTGAATTAAAAAAGGCTGAAGCTGTCCCGCGCTCGGAGCTTGGAAACCATGAGGCAACAACTCTGCCGTTTCCGGGAAATGAAGGCGCTTCTGATAAACCAACCAGAAAACGCAGTGCAAACAGCAGGATAATCGCTGTGCCGGCGGAGAAAAAGCCAATCGCCCCTTGCAGCAGCGTAAAAAACGACCAGAAAAAGATGCTTAACGCAATGATAGTCTTTGAACCAAAACGGTCCAGCAGCCAGCCGCCCGGAAGCTGTCCGATGACATAGGCCCAGCCAAAGGCAGAAAAGACATATCCCATGGCGACCGAGTCCAATCCCAAATCGTGCTGGACGGAATCTCCGGTGATGGAAAGCGTCGCTCGATCCGCGTAGTTAATAGAGGTCACAAGAAACAGCATAAACACGATAAACCAGCGCACGGACGTTTTTTTGCCCGCCGGTGTAACATTCGCAAAGTCTTTTTTCATAGTATCTTCTCCTTTTCAAAGTAGAGAATCATATGCTGGCTGTGATAAAGCTGGGAAAGAGACGCATGCCTCTTTCCAGCACCATTACGGCTTCACAAAAACGGTTTTGATCGCTGTGAAAAAGTCCTTCGCTGCCTCACCCTGTTCTCGGGAGTGGGAGCTCGACTGCTTCATGCCGCCAAAGGGAGCCTGCAGCTCAACACCTGCGCTTTCTGCATTGATCCGAACCAGTCCGGCATCGATTTCATCAATGAAAGAAAGCATTCGGCCGATGTTTTCCGTGAAGATGGATGCACTTAAACCGAACTTCACATCATTGGCAATGTTCAGCGCCTCCTCCATCGAGTCCACCTTGATCAAGGCGATCACCGGACCGAAAATTTCCTCCTGGGCAATTGTCATCTCAGTTGTCACATTGTCAAAGATGGCAGGCTGAACATAATAGCCGTTTTGATACTTTCCGTTCTCCAGCTTTTCTCCTCCTATTAAAAGGGAAGCGCCCTCCTGTTTGCCTTTCTCAATGTATGACAGGCAGTTATCAAGCTGATTCTTGCTGGCTATCGGTCCCATCCATACATCCTCTTTTAAGCTGTCTCCGATTGTAATATCTTTTGTGCGCTGGAGCAGTTTTTCTTTAAAGCGCTCATAAATTCCGCTTTGTACAATGACACGGCTTGTCGCAGTGCATTTCTGGCCGGTTGAACGGAAGGCCCCTGTTATGACTGCTTCTGCCGCAGCTTCAAGGTCAGCGTCATCAGCTACGATGACAGGGTTTTTGCCGCCCATCTCAAGCTGGTACTTAGCTCCCCTCGCTAAAGCGGCTTGCCCGATGATTTTTCCGACTTGATTTGAACCGGTAAACGTAACGGCGTTTACACCGTCATGCTCAGCAAGCCCCTGCCCGACAACAGAACCCGGGCCTGTCACCAAATTGATGACCCCTGCCGGGAGCCCCGCTTCCTCAAAGCAGGCAATGATCTTCGCGCATGTCACAGCTGTTTCTGTCGCCGGTTTGATGACAACGGTATTGCCGTATACCAATGCCGGCGCCATTTTCCAAATCGGAATCGCCACTGGGAAGTTCCACGGAGAAATCACGCCGACCACACCGAGCGGAACACGGGTGGTAAACATGAGCGCGTCTTTGTCAGTAGACGGAATGACGTCACCCGTTTTTCGCATGCCCTCTCCGGCGTAATAGCGCAGAATGGCAATCCCCCGGGCTGTTTCTCCCTTCGCTTCCGGCAATGTTTTACCCATTTCACGCGTTGCACAGGCGGCGATTTCCTCCAAGCGCTGCTCCATGATATCCGCTGTTTTGTATAAGTATTGGCCGCGCTCGGCACCCGTCAGCTTTCTCCAAGCCGTTTTGGCTTCATTGGCGGCGGCGACGGCACGTTCCACATCTTCAGCCGTTGAATTCTGTACATATCCGACAATATCATTCACATCGGCAGGGTTTTCGACCTTGACCATATCGCCTGATTGAGACTTAACCCACTCTCCTTTAATAAAGTTGAGGTACGTGTTTTGTTCCGTGATCACAGACATGCCCATTGCCCCTTTCGTGTTTTTTCTGGTCAAACCGTCGCGGCTTTTTTCGGAAAACGGTCAGCCGCCTGCTTCAAAATTGCTTCCAATTGCTGATAATGATCTTTTTCAACCGGGCCGACAGGCGGTCTGGCTGTATTCCTTACATTCAAACCCATGATTTCCATACCGGCTTTAATCAAGGATACGGCGTAGCCTTTTCGTTGTTTGCGAATGTCGTTGATCGGCAGAATCACATGCCGATAGAGTTCCTTCACAAGCTCGTCATTTCCGTTTTTCAATGCATCATAGAACATTCGCGAAATATGCGGGATATAATTTGAAATCGCTGAAGAGTAAGAGTGGAACCCGATCGGCAGATATGCCGGCATCGTCACTTCAGCCATCGGCATTCCGTTGAGCCATCCCAAGCGGTCGCCGATCGTATAGACGAGGTTGATATTCAAATCCATATTTCCTACCCCGTCTTTGACACCGACAAGCTGTTCACATTCGGTCAGACGTTTGATCTGTTCAACAGAGAGAACTGCGTTATCGCGCTGATAAAGAATCGCGTTCAAGTCAGTGCTTTCAATAATCGTTTTCGCATACTGGTACAGCCCCTCCTGTTCGCCATGCACCAAATACGGAGGCAGAATCAAGTAGCCGTCGGCGCCTTTTTTCTCCGACAGCTGCGCCCAATCAAGCGCTGTGCTGAGGTTGCCGCCCACCCCCGTGTAGACCGGCACCTTTCCTCCGGCTGCCGAGACTGCGACTTCCACCATTTGCTCATATTCCTTCTGGCTGAGAGATTGGAATTCACCAGACCCGCAAGCGATAAATATCGCTTCCAAGCCCTCATTCAGCAAAAACTCAATGTTTTGAAAAAGAGCTTCTTCCTCCAGTTTTCCTTGTGTGTTAAAAGGAGCAACCGGAAAACCTAAAATTCCAGCGGGTGCTTTTCTGATACGGCTCATCAACATAACCTCCTGTTATTTGTGTATACAGCCTCTATCTGTAAGCGCTTTTATTAATTTTTCTTTCACATCCGCTCCTTCCCCATATATCCTTTTGTTTAATTGTAAGACAAATAAACAATAAGTCAATATCTTTATTTTCTGATATTTTATAAAAAAGCGGCAAATCACTGTCCGGCCGGGATTCTGCGCAGCAAAAAAACAGCCTGGTCAGCCGGCTGTTTGGTTTATATCCTTCTTTGTTTCATCGTCTCATGCAAAAGCTTTGCTTCCAAAAAAAACACGTGGATGAATTTTTTCATATTTATTCTAGCAGGTGCAAGGGGTTTTGCATCCTTGGATTGGAGTTCTTTCATTTTCTGGCTGACAACCGGAAAATCAAAGAATTTCGATGCATAGGTTTCAAATTTTGGATTCGAAAAATCAGTTGTGCCCAGTGAAGCAAAATGGTGCAGCGAATGAATAATCGCTCTGCGGATACGCTGCTCCGAGGCTTTCATTTCGCGATTGACGTCCGTTTGTGAGGCCCCTGTCCCCAGCTTCCGTACCGCTACTTGGGTGAATATTTGTTTTAACGAAGGGCTTTGTTTTTCGTGCGGCTCGGATTGCTCGTGTTCTGCTAAATACTGCAGGACCGCCATGAGATCATGTGCGCCGCCTTCTCCCATCATGCCCAGCTCGGACAACAGGAATGTTCCTGCCTCTTTTAAACCGCTGTCACTCTTCTGCTGGGGACGCGCTTTCCGTTCAGTCCGATTGACAAGCCGGCTTAGAGAATGCTGGATGGCTCCAATCGAGTGTTCAAGCTCGATCCGCTCCTTCACCTTTTGGAGAACCGTGACAATTTCAATGCGGTTAATCGGCTTATGGATAAAATATTCGATGCCGAGCGAGTACGCTTCCCCGACCATTTCCTTCGCCTCCACTTGAGAGATCATTACGATTTTGCCGGAGTACGTATTCTGGATCTGACGAATCGTCTCAATGCCGTCTCTTCCGGGCATTAACAGATCGATTAATAAAATATCAATCTGCTTAAATTGCAGCATATGCCCTTCCACTTGGCTTCCGTCGTCAGCTTCACCAGCAGCTTCCCCGAGATCTTCGTCCTCAATGATCTGCCTTAAAATTGACCGCACCGCACGGTCATCATCTGCAATAAAAAAACGCATAGCTTTCGGTTCACCCTTTCTGAATCAAATGCCGGACAGGCAGCCTGATGGCAAACACCACTCCCCGCTGCTGATTATCAAACGTGATATCCCCTTCTAGCTCTGTCACGATTTCCTTTACGTAGGAAAGTCCGATACCTGTAGAAGGCGTGCCAAATTCGTCATATTTTGAAGTAAAGCCCGGGTCAAACACAATGTCTCCGATTTTCTCGGAAATCCCTGGGCCATTGTCTTCCACCTGGAATTCTACCATACTCTCATTTGGCTTACGGAGCCTCAGGCTGACCATTCCCTCTTCATCCATAGCCTCTACCGCATTTGCTGTTAGATTATTAATGATCGAAAGCACGATAAATACGTGATATTCGTCATGCTCTCCCTCGATCGAGCAGTAAAAATCAATCTGCTTCCCTAGTGCTTCAGCGTACTTTTCATTCATTCGAATCACGAGCTGCAGCAAATCAGAAGCCCTCATATAATCTCTCAAACTCTCATTCGAAATCAGTTTTGAAAGCCCTGCGAATATCCGCTGGTTGTCCTTTTTCACTTCATGAATTTCTCCGGCCAGTCTCAGGATTCTGCCGCTCAGCTGAACATCCTTGCCCTTCATTTCCCGATAGAGCTGATACGAATCGTTTGTCACTTTCTCTGTCGTTTTCAATGTCTTTTTTAGGTGCACCGTTTCTTCATATAAATTGGAAACGATCATCAGCATGTGCTCGTGCTGCTGCCTTGTCTGTTTTTCTCTCGATTGTGTTTCATATAGCTTCAGCACACTATAAAAGCTCATCACAATAAATGTGTGAGAAATCGCAATCACCGCAATGTCAGTGATTTTCTCAGGCGTGACAACCGTATGAAAAATGAGAAATTGCACAGCCAGCTCGACACAATCTGACACAACTTCAATCATAAACCCAATGAAACCGAGCATAATCGGCCGTTCACGGAAACGATTGGCCTTTAATATGGAAAACAGACAGGCATAAGTCATATAAAAGAAAAAGCCAGACGCTTGATCATACAGAATCGGAGTCAGTCCATTGTGTCCTCCGCCCCATAATTCCAGAAAGACGCGAAAGATGAAAACAGCCGCTCCAGTCAGAAAACCCGGCAGCACAGCGGGCACATGCCGCAACAATGATAAAAAGAAGAAAAAAACCGGTGCCCCAAAGCTGACCCGGAATTCTTCATTGAGGGGATAAAATTTCAGTTCACCGGCCAGCGGCACCGTAATCAGCATGAGGGCCAATATATATCCGTCTTTTTCAATAAACCGTTCCAGTTTTATGTTGATCACATCCTCGCTTTTAATTTTGGGGAATCGGGAGAAAACCTGCAAATTGCTTTTGACCCAGAACATGAGGTTTTTATAAATCTTACTGCTTATTTTCAAAATGTTTTTGTCGTATTTTGTATGATTCTGTAGTCTCCATTATACAGTAATTATACCTTCCGCTATTATGAAAGCGTTTAACGCCCCCTTAGCCTTCGTTTTGATACACCTCAGTCCTTTAAGAAAAAATCAGTGAGGAGGAATTCGATGAAAGAATTGATAAAAGAGCACCAGAAAGACATAAACCCGGCGTTACAGCTTCATGATTGGGTTGAATACTATCGCCCTTTTGCCGCCAATGGACAAAGCGCAAACTATATCCCCGCTTTAGGAAAAGTCAATGATTCACAGCTCGGCATCTGTGTATTGGAGCCTGATGGAACGATGATACACGCCGGCGACTGGAACGTCTCTTTTACCCTGCAAAGCATTTCAAAAGTGATTAGCTTTATTGCCGCCTGCATGAGCCGCGGCATTCCCTATGTGCTTGACCGCGTAGATGTCGAGCCGACAGGTGACGCCTTTAATTCAATTATTCGGCTCGAAATCAACAAGCCGGGAAAGCCCTTCAATCCCATGATCAACGCGGGTGCCCTCACCATCGCTTCGATCCTTCCCGGAGAATCGGCATACGAAAAGCTCGAGTTTCTTTACTCGGTGATGGAAACTTTGATAGGAAAACGGCCGAGAATTCATGAGGAAGTATTCCGTTCTGAATGGGAAACCGCCCACCGCAACAGAGCGCTGGCCTACTATTTAAAAGAAACAAACTTTTTAGAAGCTGACGTAGAAGAAACACTTGAGGTGTACTTGAAGCAATGCGCTATGGAGAGCACCACAGAAGACATTGCGTTGATCGGCCTGATCCTTGCTCATGACGGGTATCATCCGATTCGACGCGAGCAGGTGATTCCAAAAGATGTGGCAAAATTGGCCAAGGCATTAATGCTGACGTGCGGCATGTACAACGCTTCAGGCAAATATGCGGCGTTTGTCGGCGTGCCGGCCAAAAGCGGCGTCTCCGGCGGCATCATGGCGCTGGTGCCTCCAAGTGCCAGAAGAGAACAGCCTTTTCAATCCGGATGCGGCATCGGCATTTACGGGCCTGCCATTGATGAATACGGCAACAGCCTCACTGGCGGTATGCTGCTGAAGCATATGGCGCAGGAGTGGGAGCTCAGCATTTTTTAAACATGAAAAAAGAGGTGATTGTATGCAGCAAATCCTGGAACATATCGTCGGTATTGCAAATGATCTTTTGTGGTCAAAGCTATTAATTGTTTTGCTCCTTTCTCTGGGAATCTATTTTACGTTCAGGCTTAAGTTTTTACAGGTTCGCATGCTGAAAGAAATGGTCAGGGTATTAAGAGAAGGTGCTGCTTCCCGGTCAAAAAACAGCATTTCTCCGTTTCAAGCCTTTTGCATCAGCATGGCGGCCCGTGTCGGAACGGGAAATATTACGGGTATTGCCATCGCCATTGCACTCGGCGGGCCCGGTGCAATCTTCTGGATGTGGATTATCGCTATTATCGGATCAGCATCCAGCTTTGTGGAAAGCACACTGGCTCAGATTTATAAAGTAAAAGATGTAAACGGCTTCCGCGGCGGGCCGGCGTATTACATGGAAAAAGGGCTGAACAAAAGGTGGATGGGCGCGCTGTTCGCTGTGTTAATCACCTTATCGTTCGGTATCGTCTTCAACTCGGTTCAATCCAATACAGTCAGCCTTGCCTTTGAAAACGCGTTTGGCACAAACCGCCTGACATTGGGACTCATTTTAATTGCTGTATTCGGCACGATTATTTTTGGCGGAGTCAAGCGCATTGCAAAGCTGGCTGAATCCATTGTCGTCGTATTGGCTGTCCTGTATATCGGAGTTGCGTTTTTCGTCATTTTCTCCAACATTACGCAGCTGCCAGGTGTGCTTGCGCTAATCGTGAAAAATGCGTTTGGTTTTGACCAGGCCGCCGGCGGGGCTTTGGGCGCGGCACTCATGCAAGGCGTCAGACGGGGAATCTTTTCAAACGAAGCGGGAATGGGAAGCGCACCGAATGCCGCTGCCACCGCCACAACAAGCCATCCCGTCAAACAGGGGCTGATCCAAGCTTTTGGTGTACTGACAGATACACTGGTCATTTGTACAAGCACCGCCTTTATCATCCTGTTTTCGGATGCCTATCATACTCCGGGTCTGAGCGGAATCGCCTTGACACAAGCCTCTCTCAGCTCCCATGTCGGATCATGGGCATCAGGCTTTCTCGCCATTCTGATTTTGTTATTCGGATTCTGTGCTTTAATCGGAAACTATTATTATGGCGAAACCAATATCGGCTTTTTGAACAAAAGCAAAAAACTGATTTTTGTCTACCGTATCGGCGTGCTGGCAATGATCGTGTTTGGCTGTGTTGCCAAAGTCCAGCTCGTCTGGGATCTTGCTGATTTGTTCATGGGTTTGATGGTCGTCGTGAATTTAATCGCGATTTTCTTACTATCAAAAGTTGTTTTTACGGCGCTGAAAGACTATACACGCCAGAAAAAAGCAGGCAAAGATCCGGTCTTTTATAAAAATGTGCTCAAAAACCACAATGGCATTGAGTGCTGGCCGGTTTCAGACACAAAGACTGACACGCACAACAAACAAATATCATAAGAAAAGGTGTTCAGACATATGGGCTGAACACCTTTCTCTTTTTGCGTTTATTGACAAACACGTAAGCCTCCATTACGATTTTCATATCTTTTTCAAAAAAATCTGAAAGAAGGCATCGGTACATTCTATGAATCCTATCCAACACATACTAGATACATACCCGCTTATTGTGCTAGACGGCGCCATGGCGACCGAGCTTGAACGCAAGGGCTGTAATTTGAATGACAGTCTGTGGTCGGCAAAAATCCTGATGGAAGAGCCAAATCTGATTAAACAAGTACATACTGATTATTTCGCGGCAGGCGCCGATTGTGCAATCACTGCCAGCTATCAGTCTACATTTGAAGGCTTTGCCGCACGCGGGCTGAGCGAAGCGGAAGCACGCCGGCTCATCGAGTTGTCCGTCAGCATCGCAGCTGAAGCACGTGATGAATTTTGGTCGCTTGAAGAGAACCGTTTGAATCGGCCAAAACCGATCATTGCGGCTTCTATAGGCCCTTATGGCGCTTATCTTGCAGACGGGTCTGAGTATCGCGGCAACTACGCAATATCAGAAGATGAACTGATTGAATTTCATCGCCCCCGGATGAAGGCGCTGATTGAAGCCGGAGCTGATGTTTTGGCATGCGAAACGATTCCATGTCTGACTGAAGCCAAAGCGATTGTTCGGCTGTTGAAGGAATTTCCTGAAACGTATGCATGGATCAGCTTCAGTGCTAAAGACGGCCTGCATATCAGTGACGGAACACCTGCAGCTGACTGCGCATCATGGCTTGATGAACACCGCCAAATTGCAGCACTCGGCATCAACTGCACGCCGCTTCAGCATATCCCTTCCTTGATAGAGGAGTTAAAAAAGAACACGTCAAAACCGATCATTGTCTACCCGAATTCAGGTGAGCAATATGATCCGGAAACAAAAACATGGAACGGCGCAGCATGCGCAGAATCTTACGGGGCGAGCGCCCGCACCTGGCATGAAAAAGGAGCGAGGCTGATTGGCGGCTGCTGCCGGACAAAACCCGAAAATATTCAAGAAATTGCGGCTTGGGCCCGCTCTTTAAAAACAACTTGACTTATCGGAATAGTTTGTATATTCTAACTTAAAGCCGGTTCGCCGGAGTCTCGTGTCACTTTCTGACATGAGATTTTTTATTAGGAGGAAATAAATCGCTGATAGAAAGTTGGAAAAAGATGAACTCTGCCCACAACAAGAATGAGACAACCTTTCAGAGAAGTATGAAAAGCCGGCACCTCTTTATGCTTTCCTTGGGAGGTGTCATCGGAACCGGGCTGTTTTTAAGCTCAGGTTATACCATTCAGCAAGCAGGCCCGGCCGGAACGATACTCGCCTACTTAGTCGGGGCCGGCATCGTCTATCTGGTCATGCTATGCCTCGGTGAGCTGTCAGTCGCCATGCCTGTGACCGGCGCCTTTCACACCTATGCAGCCAAATACATAGGGCCGGGCACCGGATTTACGGTCGCTTGGCTGTACTGGCTGACATGGACCGTGGCATTGGGATCAGAATTCACAGCAGCCGGCCTGTTAATGCAGCGCTGGTTCCCCCATACATCGGTTTGGATGTGGAGTGCCGTCTTTGCGCTGTTCATCTTCTTGCTTAACGCATTTTCGGTCAAGTTTTTCGCTGAATCAGAATTTTGGTTTTCCAGCATCAAAGTATTAGCCATTGTATTATTTATTCTTTTAGGCGGCTCTGCCATGTTTGGCATCATTCCGATCAAAGGCGGAGAAGCCGCTCCGATGCTGTCCAACTTCATGGCGGAAGGCGGGCTTTTTCCAAATGGATTTGTCCCGATTTTGATGACGATGCTGTCCGTTAATTTTGCCTTTTCGGGAACGGAACTAATCGGAATCGCAGCCGGTGAAAGCGTTGATCCTGACAAGACAATACCAAAAGCGATTAAAACAACGGTCTGGCGTCTCTCACTCTTCTTTGTCGGAACAATTTTTGTGCTGTCAGGGCTGATTCCGATTCAAGATGCAGGTGTCATCAAAAGCCCGTTTGTCGCTGTCTTTGACAGAGTCGGTGTACCATACGCAGCCGATATCATGAACTTTGTTATCCTGACAGCGATCCTGTCAGCGGCTAATTCCGGACTCTACGCTTCTTCCCGGATGCTGTGGTCTTTATCAAAAGAAAAAACGCTTCATCCGACATTTGCAAAGCTGACGTCAAAAGGAACCCCTTTTAACGCGCTGGTGTTCAGCATGATCGGCGGCATTCTGTCGTTGCTGTCCAGCGTATTTGCGCCAGACACTGTATACGTTGTGCTCGTGTCGATTTCCGGTTTTGCCGTCGTTGTCGTGTGGATGGGAATCGCTGCTTCTCAATTCATGTTCAGAAAACGTTATATTGAAGCGGGAAACAAGGTTACTGATTTGAAATACAGAACCCCTTTGTATCCGTTCGTGCCGATTGCCGCGTTCCTGTTATGCCTGGCTTCCGTTGTTGGCATTGCCTTTGATCCGAATCAAAGAATCGCACTCTATTGCGGCGTTCCATTTATGGCCATTTGCTATGCAATATATTATGTAAAAAACCGCAAAAGCCAGCCGGCTGCTGATATGACTCATTCAAAATAAAAAGAACCTGCCTCCGGGCAGGTTCTTTTTCAGTTTTCACACTTCCACTGTCCAGTTAAACGGGCCCTTCACCTTGCCAAGCTGAATATCTGTTATCGTTTCATACAGCTTTTTCGAGAGGTCCCCGATTTGCCCGTCGCCTACAATTACCGTTTTTCCATGAATATTGAGTTCACCGACAGGCGTAACGACGGCTGCCGTGCCTGTGCCGAAGACCTCTGTCAATTCTCCGCGTGCAGAGGCCGCATACACCTCATCAATCGATATTCTCTCTTCACGAACCGGAATGCCCCAGCTTCGAATCAGTTCAATCGCAGACGCACGTGTAACCCCGCTTAAAATGCTTCCGCTTAAAGCAGGTGTGACAGCTTCCCCGTTTATGACGAAAAAGATGTTCATGCTCCCTACTTCTTCCACATATTTCTTTTCGATGGCGTCCAGCCACAGTACCTGGTCATAGCCCAGTTCATTCGCTTTCCGCTGTGCCTGAAGACTGGCGGCATAGTTTCCAGCCGTTTTTGCAAACCCGACTCCTCCGTTGACCGCCCTCACATACTCATCTTCGACATAGATTCTAACCGGCTTCAGCTGATCGTCGCCATAATAGGAGCCGACAGGCGAAAGCACGATCATAAATGTATAGCTCCTGGATGCCTTCACACCGAGACTCGGTTCTGTGGCAATGACAAAAGGACGAATATACAGTGACGTTCCTTTTTCCTTTGGAACCCAATCTTTCTCCAGCTCAACTAATTGCGTCAATGCCTCAAGCACCAGCTCTTCGTCTAAAGGGGGCATGCTCATGCGCTCACACGATCTGTTCAGCCGTTTGATATTTTGATCCGGACGGAACAGCAGCACCCTGCCGTCGTCTGTTCTGTATGCTTTTAATCCTTCAAAAACAGCCTGGCCGTAATGAAAAACAGATGAAGACGGATCAAGCGTAAGCGGTGCGTACGGCGCAATTCTCGGATGATGCCATCCAATCCCCTCTTCGTAGTCCATCACAAACATATAATCTGTAAAATATTGTCCAAACCCCAAGGAAGACGGGTCGGGCTTTTCCTTATAATATACAGTTTTTTCTCGTTCAATAAGCTTATTCAATCTAATCAGCACACCTTTCGCATAATTGTTTAAATATTCAGTCTTTTTAAAGCTGCAAAAAGTATACAGCCTTTCCTTTAATAATACGCCGCTTCACACCTATAAATTTCAGAATATTCTTTAGGATCATCAGCTATTATACACCACATTCATTGTCAGATGAAGCTGAAATTAAAGAAAAACAGCCAGTTTTATTCTGGCTGTTTGATTTAGACCGCTAAACAAAGGACGACAATGTGGCAAATCAGCAAAATATACACTGCGAACACTAATTGCCAATTGATCTTCCGCGCCCATGCAAACACCACCATCAAAACAGGCAGCATCACAGTCCCCGCCAGCTTGTTAACCGTCAGATTCGGACTGTTCGCAACATCATAATGAATCGGCATCTGCGTCGGCAGAGAAGGGTAAAATAAATACTATTGAAAGGATGAATGCAGCAATCACTGCTCCCCACAGCACTTTTCCATTCGTCAATAAAAACATAGAACCACCATTCCCTTCTTAAAACACATTGCTTTATGAATGATATGACTGTTCTATGGTGAATTTCGTTCGGTCTCCCCGGGTAATAATTTGCGCATATTCCACCACTTCTTCATTTTTATCATAGGTAAGGGATTCTGATAAAAACGCAGGCGCTCCGACATTGGTTAATAAGTGGCCGCTGATCGTTTCATCCGTTAAAATCGGTTCGATCGATTCCGTGCCCCTGCTGATTTCAATATTGTATTTTGTCCTTAACAATTCAAACAGCGAGCCGGTGCATTCCTCCTGCACCAGCCCCGGTGCCGCCTTCCAGGGAATATATGAGGTATGATACTGCAAAGGTTCCCCCTCGGCGTATCTGACTCTGACAAGCTTGTTGACAGGTTCATTCTCTTTCATTTTCAAAAGCTCGGCAATGGAGTGATCGGCAGGAATCACAACAAGCTCAAGCACTTTTGATTCAGAACGAAGGCCTCTCATTTGTTCTGCAAAGCTCGTAATCTTATGCGGAATCGGCGTTTGTATTTTTGCCGCCGATACAAATGTCCCTTTTCCTTGAATTCTTTTAATATATCCCTCAAGCTCTAGCTGCTGCAGAGCCAGTCTCACAGTTGTTCTGCTGACATCATATTGTTCGCAAAACTCACTCTCTGTCGGCAGCTGATCATTCGCCTGATATTTGCCCGATTTAATTAACTCAATGATTTTAAACTTGATAACAGAATATAAAGCTGTCATTTCATTCTCCCCATTCTGTATGCAATCCGTTCTTTTTCATTGAGACCATAATACCATTTGCCATCCCAATATGAAAGATTTGTATCCTTCTTTTATAACAAATTTTCAGAAATTAATATTGACAGTTTAATAATGTTGGTGCTAAATTCGTAATGACAAGTATTATAAATTGGTCATAACAAATATGGTGCTTGTCTATCTCTTTGAGGGGGTGTCACATGAAGATTCTGATCGCCGAGCACTACGAAGAACTCTGTAAGTTAAGCGCTGCCATTATTAAAGAACAAATACAAGCTAAGAGAGATGCCGTTCTCGGCCTGGCAACAGGAAGCACACCGGTCGGCTTGTATAAGCAGTTGATTTCAGGCTATCAGGCAGGCGAAATTGATTTTTCAAAGGTTACTACATTTAATTTGGATGAATACGCTGGTCTCTCTCCATCTCATCCGCAAAGTTATAACCACTTTATGCATGAGCATCTATTTCAGCATATCAATATGCAACCTGATCATATTCATATCCCGCAAGGAGACAACCCGCAGCTTGAGGCGGAATGCAAAGTATACGAGGATCTCATCCGCCAAGCGGGAGGCATTGATGTCCAAATTCTCGGCATCGGCGCCAATGGCCATATCGGTTTTAATGAACCGGGATCTGATTTTGAAGACCGGACACGTGTTGTGAAGCTCTCGGAAAGCACGATACAGGCAAATGCCAGATTCTTCGGCGGCGATCCAGTGCTGGTGCCGAGACTCGCGATTTCAATGGGCATTAAAACCATCATGGAATTCAGCAAACATATTGTGCTTTTAGCAAGCGGCGAGGAAAAAGCAGACGCTATTCAAAAGATGGCTGAAGGTCCTGTCACGACAGATGTACCAGCCTCTATTCTTCAAATACACAATCATGTAACCGTTATCGCCGATTATAAAGCAGCTCAAAAATTAAAGATTGCACCATGCTCATAAAACAATAAAAGGAGACTGTCATGTTTAAAAAGGCATTTCAAATTCTGCAGCAGCTTGGCCGCGCGTTGATGACTCCGGTTGCCGTCCTGCCGGCAGCCGGTCTTTTGCTCCGTTTCGGAGACAAGGACTTACTGAACATCCCTATTATAAAGGATGCGGGCGGCGTTGTATTCGATAATCTCCCGCTGATTTTCGCCGTGGGGGTCGCGATCGGATTAGCCGGCGGAGAAGGTGTAGCCGGACTTGCCGCTGTCATCGGATACTTAATTTTAACCGTCACCCTCGACAATATGGGAAAATTACTCGGCCTTCAGCCTCCGTATGAAGGAGCCGAGCACCTGATTGATATGGGGGTTTTCGGAGGAATCATTATCGGGCTTCTCGCCGCCTATTTATATAAGCGATTTTCATCAATCGAGCTGCATCCGGTCCTTGGATTTTTCTCTGGAAAACGCTTTGTCCCGATTATTACTTCCGTCAGTTCATTGGTGATCGGTGTCATTTTCTCATTCGTTTGGCCGCTGATCCAAAACGGAATTAACGCAGCCAGCAGTTTAATTGCCGATTCAACAGTCGGCCTGTTCTTTTATGCAACGATCTATCGTTTGCTGATTCCTTTTGGCCTGCATCATATTTTTTATACGCCTTTCTATTTTATGATGGGAGAATACACAGACCCATCAACAGGCAACACCGTAACCGGCGACCTGACAAGGTTTTTCGCGGGAGACCCGACAGCCGGGCGCTTTATGATGGGGGATTTCCCTTACATGATTTTCTGTCTGCCGGCCGTTGCTCTTGCCATTATCCATACCGCGCGTCCGGAAAAGAAAAAAATGATCTCCGGCGTGATGATTTCTGCGGCGCTCACATCTATGCTGACCGGAATTACAGAACCGGTTGAGTTTTCTTTCTTGTTCGTTGCGCCCGTGCTCTATTTGATTAACTCTATTCTTGCCGGCGTCATCTTTGTCGTTTGTGATTTATTCCATGTCCGCCACGGCTATACGTTCTCAGGCGGGGGAATTGACTACGTCTTGAACTACGGACTGTCTACAAATGGCTGGGTTGTCATTCCTGTCGGGATCGTGTTTGCTTTCATTTATTATTATTTGTTCCGATTTGCGATTCTGAAATGGAATTTGAAAACGCCCGGCCGTGAGACAGATGAAGACGGTCAGAATGAGGAGAAAGCTCCAGTTGCAAAAGACCAGCTTGCCTTTCACGTGCTGCAGGCCTTGGGCGGACAGCAAAATATCGCTAACCTGGATGCATGTATCACAAGGCTTCGTGTGACCGTTCATCAGCCAAGCCAAGTCAGCAAGGATGAATTAAAACGGCTTGGTGCAGTAGGTGTGCTGGAGGTCAACAACAACTTCCAGGCAATATTCGGAACCAAGTCCGATGCCTTAAAAGACGACATCAAAACAATCATGGCCGGAGACGTCCCTGCCACCGCCGCCGCGCTGGACACGGTAACTGACAAACCGCTGAAGCCCGATTCCGGTGAGACCTTTATTTATCCGATTAAAGGAGAAACAGTCTCTTTAGGGGATGTGCCTGATCAAGTCTTTTCAGAAAAAATGATGGGCGAGGGATTTGCGATTATACCATCAGAAGGAAAAGTCGTTGCACCTGCGGACGGCGAGATCGTCTCGATTTTTCCGACAAAACACGCCATCGGCTTTATGAGCGCCGGCGGCACTGAAATCCTGATTCATGTCGGCGTTGATACCGTCAAACTAAATGGGGAAGGCTTTGAAGCACATGTCACAAGCGGACAAGCCGTCAAACAAGGCGAACTGCTTCTCACCTTTGATCTCAATTACATCAAGCAGCATGCCGCTTCAGCCATAACACCGGTTATTTTCACAAATACCTCTGAAGAAGATCTAAAGCACATTCAAATGAAGTAAAAAAGTCCCCCCTGCTGCGGGGGACTTTTTCGCCAACATAATGAAAGCGCTGTCAAAATAAAATAACTTGAAAAAAGGTGTTTGCATTTGAATCACGAATGATATGAATATGCCTACATTCTATCGTTCTAAAGGGGGATTCATTTGAAAAAATTAATCGCGTTTCAAATTTTAATCGCTTTGGCTGTCGGCGCGGTGATCGGCCACTTTTTTCCTGATTTCGGGATGGCACTGAGGCCTGTCGGAGATGGATTTATCCGCCTGATTAAAATGATTGTTGTGCCGATTGTGTTTTCTACCATTGTCATTGGAGCCGCAGGAAGCGGAAGCATGAAAAAAATGGGCAGTCTCGGCATCAAGACGATCATTTGGTTCGAAGTGATTACAACGTTGGTATTAGGGCTTGGACTTTTATTAGCGAATGTCTTAAAACCAGGTGTCGGGCTTGACCTCTCCCATTTGGCAAAAAAAGATATTCATGAACTTTCCGGCTACACAGACAAAGTTGTTGATTTCAAGCAAATGGTCCTGGATATTATCCCTACAAACATTATTGATGTCATGGCCAGAAATGATTTGCTTGCCGTTATTTTCTTCGCCATTTTATTTGGTGTCGCCGCAGCTGGTATCGGCAAAGCTTCTGAACCAGTAATGAAGTTTTTTGAATCTACAGCTCAGATTATGTTCAAGCTCACGCAAATCGTCATGGTCACTGCTCCTATCGGCGTGTTAGCCCTGATGGCTGCTTCTGTAGGCCAATATGGCATTGAACTCCTCCTCCCTATGTTTAAGCTGGTTGGCACCGTATTCCTTGGCCTGTTCCTGATCCTCTTTGTCCTCTTTCCGCTTGTCGGTCTCATCTTTCAGATTAAGTATTTCGAAGTATTGAAAATGATATGGGATCTGTTTTTAATTGCATTTTCCACCACCAGCACTGAAACCATTCTCCCTCAGCTGATGGATAGAATGGAGAAATACGGCTGTCCCAAACGAGTGGTATCATTTGTCGTTCCCTCCGGCTTGTCATTGAACTGTGACGGCTCCAGCTTATATTTATCGGTTTCTTGTATCTTTCTCGCACAGGCCTTTCAAGTAGACATGACATTGTCCCAGCAGCTGCTCATGATGCTTGTGCTTGTGATGACCAGTAAAGGCATTGCAGCTGTACCCTCAGGATCGCTTGTAGTTCTTCTGGCGACTGCCAATGCTGTAGGACTGCCGGCTGAAGGCGTTGCCATTATCGCGGGTGTTGACCGCGTCATGGACATGGCGAGAACAGGCGTGAACGTACCGGGACATGCGATCGCCTGTATCGTGGTATCAAAATGGGAAAAGGCCTTCCGCCAAAAAGAATGGGTTTCCGCAAACAGCCAAACCGAAAGCATATAGAAAAAAGAACACCTCAATCCGAGGTGTTCTTTTTTTATTCAGCAGCAGCGTGATCTTCTGTTTCAATCGCTGCCAGTCTTGCGTTTACTTCTTCTTCTGTCATATTATGCTCTTTCACATACAGGTTTCTTGGGTTCGTGCGGCATTCGTGGCTGCAGCTGCGCATATATTTATACTCATTTTCCGGTGTGCATATCATTTTTTTATTGCAAGATGGATTTGCGCAGTTCACATAACGCTCACACGGTTCTCCTGTAAAGTAGTCCTTGCCGACAATCACATGCTCGACACGGTTGACAGGCACGCTGATTCTTTCATCAAATACGTAGCACTGGCCGTCCCAAAGCTTGCCTTGCACCTCTGGATCTTTTCCGTATGTCACGATTCCGCCGTCAAGCTGTGCTACATCTTCAAAGCCTTGCTTCACCAGCCATCCTGAGAACTTTTCACAGCGCACGCCGCCTGTACAGTACGTTAAAATCTTTTTGCCTTCAAGCATATCTTTGTGTTCTTCAATCCATTCAGGTAATTCGCGGAAGGCTTCGATGTCAGGACGGACCGCACCTCTGAAATGGCCAAGGTCATACTCGTAATCGTTACGCGCGTCGATGACAATTGTGTTTGGATCCTGCATCTTCTCATAAAATTCTGCAGGCTTCAAATGCTGGCCTGTTGTTTCGTTCGGATCGACATCATCTTCAAGACGAAGCGTTACAAGCTCTTTTTTATGGCGGACGAAGATTTTTTTGAAGGCATGGCCTTCTGCTTCATCAATTTTAAATACCATGTCCGCAAAACGAGGATCAGCTTTCATCGTTTCCATATATTTTTCAGTCTGTTCAACCGTACCTGATACCGTACCGTTAATTCCTTCAGAAGAAACAAGGATACGGCCTAACAAACCAAGCTCCTTACAAAAAGCCAGATGCTGCTCTCTAAACGCCTCTGGATCTTCAATCGGAACATATTTATAGTAAAGTAATACTCTGTATTGTTTTTCCATGCTTTAAACACCCTGTTCAATTATAGTTAGTTGCTATGCACACTCTTACTATATCATACAGGAAAATGCCACAAAGATGAACAGATCCGCCCAGACTGATAAAAATATCCAAGCTCTTACAAACCTAAGCGGCACAAGGGTTTCTCACAGTAGACAAGTATTTTCCATTCATTTACTAATCAATGTAGTTATCTGAAAACTATCAAACAAAAGGTACACTCCATCTGTTATAGCACAGGGGACACCGCTCACTTGATAATGACAGAGGGCGTGATATGCTCCAGCCAAATGACACCGTCATATTGTTCCTTAAGGATCATCTGCTCTTCCATGTACCCCCAATAGAGCGCAGTCCGCGGGGTATACATCCACGAAGTGCCTTTCTTGTTTTTTGTATGGAGAAAATCAACAAAAACAACTGGATGATCCGCAGCTTTCAGCAAAGCTTCAAGACTTCCAGACGGCGGCGGGCTTGTAACCGGCATAACCGTCTTATTATCAGAACTATCCAGACTTGCACCTGAGTAAGCATAAATGCCAATCGTATATGTTTGTTTTTTCAGCCGCTCCGGCAAATAATCACCCATGTTAGGGCCGTTTAGCTGTACCCAGTCCTTTATCATCTTCGTATTCTGTTTGCGTAGATGGTAATTGTGGCCCCAGACAATGATTTTCTTTTTCGGATAAAGGGTGTCAGCTACCCACTGAAATTGTTCAGCCATCATGCGGTCTCTCATAAAGAATGAAAAATCCTCAATATTCTCCGGATACTCCTCTAGTTTTTCTTTCATTTCTTCCAGCATATACGTTTCCATTACGTCAATTCTTAGCTGAAGAGACCGCATAAACATCTCATAAGCTTTCGGCTCTTTTGGAAGGTTTTCTTTTAGCTCTGAAGCATGTGTTTCAGCGAACTTGATCAGCTTCTGATAGTTTTTCACAAGCTTTTCCTTCTTTTGCGAAAATTCATCAAACGTATTGCTGTCTGTCACTAATGTTGAAAAATTATTTTCTGATTGGGAGAGCAACTCTGCTTTCTCAGGGTTCACCGCTTTTACCCATTGAGTCGCAGCATCATTGAATGAATTCTTCATGCTTTGAATATCAAAACCGGTAAGGATCAGCGGATCGCCTTTCTCTTTTTGCTCTTTCATGTAATCAAACAATTCAACGACATCTTCTGTGTGCCATACAGCGTAAATGGAGTTTTTCATCGTGCTTTTAGGGGTTAATTGGTCCATATTAAGGTAGGATGCATTTGTATCAGGAAAACCGGACTCAAAGGCCAATACATCGTATCCCAGCTCTTCGTGGAGATATTTGATCATTCTGACCTTTGTGGCGTTGATTTCACCAGCGCCGTGTGTGGTTTCTCCTAACTGAACGATTCGTTTTCCCTTCAGCACCTTCTTCAGAAAGCGAAGGTCTTTGTTTGAAGCATTGGAAGCACCCAGCGGCTGTGCATGTCGTTCAATCCATGAACCCCAATATTTTTCTTCAGAAGCAGCACGGGCAGAGGCTGAAAAAGAAGAAAACGCCAGACAAACGATCAGCAGCGGCAGGGTCATTCTCACTATCATTCGTTTCAATTCTATCTCTCCTTTTCTGCTAGGTTCTCTAGTCATTACGAGATAGATATAGAAAAAGTTTCCTTTTCCTGCCAACAAAAAAAGCTTCCCTGTTGAAAGAAGCTTTAGCTGGATTCTCTCATCACCTGATGAAAGTAAAACCGATACGTATTTCGTAAAAATGTCTCAACCGGAAGCTGCACATCCGCTTGGTATTTGCTGATGATGAATGGAAACCGCTCGATTCCTTTTTCGCGCAAATTGTTCGCTTGTTCATCATCTATTGCCTTCTCTTGCAAAACCGCTTCAACGATCGGCCAGCACACTTCTCGCACTTGCCGCAGGACGGCTTCATCTCCGGTGTTCTGATAATCTGTAATCCAGCTGATGATTTGTTTCTCCATAAGTCTCACCTTTCTTCAAAAAAAGAGGCGCTGCGTTTATGCAAGCTCCTCTTTTTACTCTTCATAACCTATCAGTTCTCCGACTTGAACTTCTTGGCCTTCTGCTAAATGGGCGGACGGCTGGAACGCGTCTTTTTCAAAAATCAAAATGACGGTTGACCCGAATGAAAAGTATCCCAGCTCTTCGCCGATCTCCAATTCAGCACGGGTGCTCGTCTGCACGATAGAATTAATATTCATCGCGCCGACAGGAATCATCAGGACATTTAGGCTGCCGCTATTCAGCTCGTACACAAACCGATAATTTTTCGACAGCACATCTTTCCCGTATTTTAAGCCTAGTTGATTTACCGGGTATGAGCGATTTCCGAGCTCGGCCAGCTTTTGATACCTGCAGCTGATCGGAGAATGGAAACGGTGATAATGCCTCGGGCTTAGATACAGCACGACGAAGTATCCGCCGTTGTATTGATGGTCTGCGCTTTTACAGCCGGTGAGTTCAGCGAATGAGTAATCTTTTCCCTTCACCGTAAAGGTTTGATTCGGGTTGATGATTCCTACCGTCTGAACCACACCGTCAACAGGGCTGACCACCGCATGCGCCTCTTTTGACACAGGGCGCCGCTCCAGATTTATTTGTCGAATAAACAATTCAGACAGCGATCCGTAATCAGCAGCCGTACCGTCCACATCATCCCAATTCAGCCGAAAATGTTTTGAGAAAAGCGGAATGACCGGTTTGCTGATTTTTGACTCGCAAAATCCTTTAATCAGATAGGATGACAGACGATGATTCGTCAGCTCTATCAATGATCGATACAGAATCTTTACAGCCGTATTAAACATGAATAATCCCTATAACCCTTCCGATTGTAATAAAAACAAAGCACCATAAAAAGGCGCCGATTGCCGCAAACGCAACATACGTTTTCAGATCCATTTTGCCGATCCCCGAAAAGTAGCACGTCACATGTCTGACGCCGGGAATAAAATAACCTAAAATAAGAGAATATGGACCGTATTTCTTCATCCATTTTTCCACTTTCATCATTCTTTTTTCTTTTAAGCCGACCCACTTGCCGTACTTGTCGATAAACGGGCGTCCGGCTTTTCTGCCAATCATGTAGCTGATCAGCATACCTAACAAAGCCCCGACAAAACTAATCAATATCGAAAGCTCATAATTCAATACATCGGTATGCGTGAAATAGCCAACAACGG
The DNA here is from genome assembly GCF_038007545.1 of Bacillus sp. FSL K6-6540. NCBI lineage: Bacteria > Bacillati > Bacillota > Bacilli > Caryophanales > Bacillaceae > Bacillus > Bacillus sp. FSL K6-6540. The sequence continues at coordinate 1,103,398 of NZ_JBBOXH010000002.1, read as the reverse complement.
TCATCATCACTTCATCTGGAATCGGCAATCCTACAATTCCTAATACCAGCATCAAAAAAATAGCGAGATAACCGTAATCCGCTATGAGCTGCTGAACTAATTCCATCTCCCAGACTCCAGGTTTTCTGCCGCATGTTTTTTAAAATGAGGGAATTTTATTTTACTCACCATCAAATATGAAAGTCCGCAAGTGCCGATTGCCAGAAGGATCGGGTTATAGGTAAAGCTTAAAATAACGAGACACATGCCCGCAAACGGAATCGGCATACCGATAAACGTCGGGAGCTTGCTTTGTTCAATGTTAAATTTAGAGAGGCGAAGCATTCCGCAAATGCTGTACGTCAATGCGCATAAGATCCCGATAAATGGCAGGGTATACAACGCGACACTGTAAGCAAGCATAGCAGGAGCCACCCCAAACGTAACCAGATCGGCAAACGAATCCAGTTCTCTCCCCATATCAGAAACGGCATTCAGCTTACGAGCAGCCATCCCGTCAAAGAAATCAAGGAACATGCCTGTAAAAATAAAAAGCACTGCTGAATGAATGTTGTGATATAGCAAGGAATGAATCGCCAGCAATCCGCAAATGAAGTTTCCTATCGTAATCATACAGGGGATGTAATTCACAGTGTAACCAAACCTCCAATTGTAAAACCATCTATATTATTTGACGATAGTGATCGAATAGCGTTACAGGAAAAATTTTTCTCCAATAAGCATGATAACATAGAATGCTCCCAAAAAAAGCAGCATTCAAATTCTATTATTATACAACATTTGTTACCTTTTGAAAAATGAATGCCAATCTTTTCATGTTCCTTACTAGTTTATCCCCCCGCATAAAAAGGACAAGACGCGTTGATTGACGTACTCTGGCTGCTCCAGAGATAACAGATGTCCGGCGTTCTTTACGATTTCAGCCTGAATTCCCGGCACCAATACCGAAGCCCGCTCAAAGGCCATTTGCTGATGGTACATGACCTCGTGCTCACCGAACATCAGCAGTACCGGGACTTGTATCGATTTCAATTCCTGGTCTGTGAACACGTACGGAAAGCCGTTTTCTGTCGGCTTCAGGCTCCTTTGTTCATCCTTCCATTCCACGCCCGCCACAATTTGTCTTTGCAGTAAAGGATGCAGATCATAACTGTCGCCTGTGATCCACTTGATATATGATTCAGCTCCTCTTGCCCCTGTAAGCTCTGCAGCGTATTTATAGACATCCGGATGAAATGAAATAAACGCTTCAGCGGGACTCATAACAACCGCCCGCTCTACTCTTTCAGGCGCGCGGAGTAAGAAATTCACGATATGGGACCCGCCAAGCGAAAGGCCGGCCAGGTGTGCCGTCTCTAGTCCAAGAGAATCAAAGACATCTTTCATCCATTCTGCAAAATCAGCTCTCGTTTCCATTGCTGCTGATGGTATACTTTTATTTTTGTCTCCTATTATATCGACCGCATATGTACGAAATTGACGGCTCAACGCCGCGATATTCGGATACCACATTGCAGAGCTGAAAAGGCCCCCGTGAAGCAAAATGAGCGAAGGTGCGTCCTTTGGCCCACTTGCAATGATATGTGTTTTTCCAAAACGAGTAGAAACATAGAATGCTTCCGACTCAATCGGCCACAAAGAAAGGCTTTGATCATATGCCTGGTAAAAGCGCAGACCACTTTCAACCGCGGCAAACTGCATTGAATCTTGTATCATCTTCTTCTTTTTCCTCCGGGTTTGATTAATATAAAATAAAGGATAACGCCCCTTTTGTCTCGTAAGAAAAAATACCTATTTCTTATTATCTCACATAATAAATTTCCAGTATATAGTTTGGTTTCCTGCAGTAAATAAAAAAGGCAGTTCCCTTAAAATCAAGGAAACTGCTATTCTTTGAAGACTAATGGAATGGCATGATCTTTTTTATCCTCTGTTAACGAGATGTGATGGGTTACTGATGTTTCACCCTTCGTCAACGCGACTGAGTAATCGCCTTTTCTGCCGGTATCCCATTTGATATCTCCGTTTTTGTCTGTTTTACCGAGTATCTCGCCAATCTCTGTACTCGGCTCCTCATCTGAAGAGGGCGCTTTGACAATCGTCACTTGAACCCCTTCGACCGGCAGCCCCTTAGCATCCTCCACATGAAGAGTGACAGGAATAGTCGTTTCTTTTGGAGAAGAATGCGTCTGCGAACTGCACCCGCATAAAAACAAAATAGACATGAATATGGCTAGTTTGCTGTATTTATTGATTTGCCCAATATTGAATATTGTTGAATACATCGTTCGTCACCCTTGTTCCCAAGTTATATGACGATCCTCCGTTCGTGTGAATGGCAATAGCTGTCTGCCCTGTATCACTGTAGTTTCGATAAACAGGCGAGCCGCTTTGGCAGCCGTACGTATCGGTTGTATAGGTCAGCTTATACGTTTCAGCGGAGCGAATCGGCTTTGTATCAGACCACATCGTGCCAAAGGTTTTGTCACACGGGAATCCTGTCACTGACGAGGAAAGGCCCACGGGACTGCTGCTGTTTGTAGTCCGGTAGCCGTACCAGCCAACCGTGTTTCCAGGAGAACCGTTTAATTTAATAGCTCCGTAATCATAATTGGTGTCTTTGCTTTCCGTCCATCCTTTGACGGAGTAAAACATCGTGCCTGAATAAGTACCGTACGGATATGACGAACCATTGCGGCCCGGCGCGGCGGTTATCGTCGAAGCCCATCCATGATCCTGGCTGTACACACAATGTCCAGCCGTGACGACTGTATTTGGATTGACTAAAAATCCAGTACATCCATAAGTGCTTGAAGTGTTGGGATACTTGATTGACAATTGAACGGTTGCTCTATATGGAAAAGATGTCGTGCTGGAGATTCTGGTGCGTTCATCAGTTCCGATAATGCTCGAAGGCTGTAAGGTTTGAATATTTTTCTCCAGTTCCGTTTGGCCGCCGTATAACGATTTACTTGTTTTTCCGGTTCCCTCATAAGGGGCGGAAACCTGTTCTGCTTTTGACGTTTGGTTTTTCGTAGCATCAGCTTCTTGACCGGTATTCGATACAGAAGTTTGCGGGTTCTCTGCCGCTTTTGCCGGTACGCCAAAAGAAACCGCTGCTGCCAAAGCCAAACACAAAACCGTTAAGTAAGCGAACCATTGTTTTCTGAATCTTGGAACTAATTTCATTTTGTCATCTCCCTCCTTTAGTGTCAACCACCCGCATTGATGGAAGACTTTTACATTATAATCAGGTTTCTGATTCTTATGATAAAACTTTTATGGAGGAAGAAAAAAACAAGCCTTGTACCATGACAAGGCCTGCTCAAACTCTATTTTATCGTTAGCTGGTCCAACGCTTTCTTTGCATTCTCTCTTGCCGTTTCAACTGTATCAGCAGCAGAAAGCGCAACTGCCATACGACGTCCGGCTTTCGTTATCGGCTTTCCAAAGACGCGCATTTGAGTCTTTGGGACTGCCAGTGCGTTTTCCAATCCTTCAACAGTGTAATCCGCTAATTCTTCCGGCGCTTTGAGGGGCCTGCTGGCGCCAGGAGAAAGCTGTGTGATTTCTGTAATCGGAAAGCCGAGAATCGCCCGGACATGCAGCGCAAATTCTGACAAATTTTGCGTCACCAGCGTGACAAGACCCGTATCATGCGGACGGGGAGATACCTCACTGAAATATACCCTATCTTTCGCAAGGAACAGCTCAACACCAAACAGGCCGTATCCGCCAAGCTCATCCGTGATCGTTTTCGCAATATGCTTCGCTTCTTCTATTTGCTGCTCTGTCATATCATGCGGCTGCCATGATTCGATATAATCCCCGTCCTTTTGCACATGACCGATCGGCTCGCAAAATGCCGTACCGTTAACCGCACGTACGGTTAAGAGTGTGATTTCTGATTCGAATGGGATAAACTCCTCAACGATCACGCGGCCGTTTTTCACCCGTCCGCCTTCCATCGCCGTCTCCCAGCAGCTCTCTAAATCCGCTTCAGAGCGGCAGATGCTTTGGCCTTTTCCAGAAGAACTCATCAATGGTTTAACGACACAAGGAAAACCGATCTGTGCTGCCGCTTGTATAAATTCATCATATGTATTCGCAAATTCATAGCCAGCCGTCGCAAGTCCAAGCGTTTCCGCCGCAAGCCGTCTGATGCCTTCCCGATCCATCGTCAGCTTGGCCGCACGGGCATTCGGGATGACGTGAAATCCTTCCTCTTCAAGATTCAGCAATTCATCCGTCGCGATCGCCTCAACCTCAGGCACAATCAAATCCGGCTTTTCTTTCTCAATAATAGTTCTGATCTGCTCTGGGTCCAGCATATCAACGACATAACTGTTATGCGCGACCTGCATCGCCGGAGCATGCTCGTAACTGTCAACTGCCACCGTCTGTACCCCAAGACGCTGGGCTTCAATCACTACCTCTTTACCTAATTCACCTGAACCTAACAATAAAACCTTCTTTGATTGATACATCTTTGCCCCTCCTATCTGTTCCAAACCATTATAACTGAAATATTTGAAAAATAAATTTTTATTAAAAAAGATAAAATAAGAATTCATCACGAGTTGCATGATTAGAAGGCTTTCCACAAAAAAATGGCTGGCGAACTCCGCACATACCGTACAGTACCACCTGAAATCTTCAATATAAAAACTGAGATCTGGAAGCCACCAAGAATGGGTACGACAGCTGATTCCAGTAGATTTTATATCTGCGAGTAAAATGAATAATTAGAATCAGTAAAAAAGTACTGTTTTTCCTTGATTTCTCAGTTTGCGCTCCTTTCCTAAATTCACCATGGTACCATATTTACAGGAAAATTCAGGCGAAAGGACATGTATTAAATGAAGATTCTTGAAGTAAGTACGATTTTAGAAACTGCCGAAACGCGCCTTAAAGCCTACCAAACATTGAGAGAGCACATGGCTACATTGAAAAAACAGTTCAAAAAGATGGCAAACTTGGATGATGCCATGACAGGCAAAGGAGCTAACGCAATTAAAGCCTTCTATAAGGAACAAGCGACAGGGGCGGATCTGTGGCTGGACCTCATTGACATGAGAATCGCTTTTTTCAAAAATATTCCATCCGCTATTGAAGCAGCAACATTTGATGACGATGCATATATCGAGGAATCTTATCTCGATAACGAACTGTATAATGGTCTAGTCAAAGCAGACGGTATTATAGAGGCACAGCAAAAAGAAATTAAATCAATTCTGAATTCTATTGATGACATTTTACCGCTGTCCCTCTTTGACAATTCCACAGTGACCGATAAACTGGATAAAGCAGATAAAAAACGAAAAAAAACGATTACACATCTGCATAACCTTGATGAGAAACTGAACAGTGATTACGAGGCCTCCGAAGTTGTAGAACATGAGGTTCGGGCATTTTTCGAAGCGCTGACCGGTGCCACCAGCAAAGGCGGAAGTACCAACCCAATAAGTTTTAATGCAAAAGCCTTTCACGAAACAGATGTTTATCAAAACAAAGCGGATATACACAAACAAGCTCAGCAGTTCATCAAAGCAAAAAAACAGGAAGAAATCGAGTATCTCAAGAAAAAACTCGACAAAACTACTGATCCTGATGAATACCTGAAAGTTGCAGAAAAGATTGGCACTGACAACCTGAGCGCTGAGCAATTACAATATTATTCAAGCATCGTTCAAATGAAAGCACAGCAGCAAACAGGAAAAATGCTTGTCGAAGGAGGAAAAGGTGTAATTGTCGGGCTTTGGGATGCCGGAAAGGATATCGTTACCGGTGCATGCGACCTCGCAGTCGGTGCTTACGATCTTGCTATATGGTCGTATAGAGCACAGGGCAAGATGGGCATCGAAGAACAAGTCAAAGCCGGACAGGAACTCCAAAATATCATTTATAGCGCTCCCGAAACTTTTGAATACATGGTCGATTCATTTAAAAAATCTTGGAACGACAATATGGTTCATGGTGATGTCTATAGCCGCTCCCACTACATCACCTACGCAGTTGCTTCCCTTTTTGGCGCCAAGGGACTCGGAAAAGTGGCATCTGCAACAAAAGCAGGGAAATTCGTGACAAAGGAAACAAAGGCTTTTGTGAACGATCATAAATCTATAGCAAAGAACATTACTGAAAAAGCAAAACCTTATTTCAAATTGCCAAGTAACAATCAACTAGAATCTGCAATACAAGGAGTTGGGAACATTGAAAGCCCTATTCCGAAACTAGAGAAGGGTTTTGATAAGAAACTTGAAAACTTTGTCCAGATTAATAGCAGCGACCATAGCAAATCAGGTGGCGTAGGACCAAATGAAAATTCTAAAATTACACGTGATATTAAAACCGTAGAGGAAGCACACCAATGGGGGAGCAAGTATTATGACGATTGGATTAAATCATTAACCCCAAGTGAACAAGAAGCAATTAAGCAATATACTGGTGATGATTATAAAAAAATAAATGATTATCTAAGAGGAATTAGTGATTCTTTAGATGGCATTGATTTAGATACAATCTATAATATAAAGAATGGGTTGGATAAAGCGCGAGTTCCACACAATTTACAAGTTTATAGAGGAACAGACCTAAGACCTTTAGAGTCATTAATTGAAATTAACAAATATGGAGACATTAATGCTGAATCATTAATTGGAAAGATTTTCAGAGACAATGGTTTTGTTAGTACAGCAATTGTTAAGGAATCATCCTTTGATCACATGGAAGTCTCATGGGAAATAAATGTTCCAGCAGGAACCAATGCAGCCTATCTCGGAAAGATAAGCCACTTTCCTAATGAAGCTGAGTTACTTTTAAATTTTGGGCAAGAGATGGTTATTAAAAGCGCACATGTTGATAGCAACAATAAGTTACATATTATTTTAGACTTAATTTAAGTGGGTGAAAAAATGAGAGGCAGAAGAATGATAGATAGATGGGAAGATGACAATAAGAGCTTTCTTAAACTTAATATAAAAAACAAAGTTCTTCCAACAATATACGGTGGCATTATAGGAGATATGTTAGGAGTCCCTGTTGAATTCAAAAAAAGAGGAGATTTTCATGTGCAGGATATGGTAGGATACGGCACCTATAATCAACCTCCTGGAACCTGGTCTGACGATACATCTCTGACCTTGTGCCTGATGGAGAATATGATTGAAAAAGGGAACATAAATGATTTAATGCAGAAATTTAAACTGTATCAAGATGAAGGTTACTGGACGCCGTATGGTGAAATGTTTGACATTGGCAGGACGACCGTTGAAGCAATTACCCGATTTAGGAAAGGTGTTCTGCCAGAAAAATGCGGCGGTCAGTCAGAATTTGATAACGGAAATGGAGCATTAATGAGAATTTCACCATTAGTGTTTATTTTGCATAAGGAATTCGATTTTGTGAAAAAAGCAGAGATGATCAAGAAATACACTGAAATAACCCATGCCCATCCGCGTGCTATAGTTGGTTCCATTATTTATGTTGAACTATTACTAAGGCTATATTATAACAATTCAATTGATACATCTTTAAGAGAAGTGAAAGAGCTTTTCGACGAGAATTTCAAAAAAGAACATATATACCATAAAGAGTTAACACATTATAAAAGAATTTTTGAAAAAAGCTTTTTGAATACACCAAGAGAAGAAATTCGATCAGACGGGTATGTCGTTCATACTTTAGAAGCGGCAATTTGGTGTTTCGGCACTACATCTTCATTTACCGAGGCTGTACTAACAGCAGTGAACTTAGGAGAAGATACTGATACTGTAGCATCAATAACAGGATCGATAGCAGGAATGTATTATAAGCTAGATGGGATCCCAGGAGATTGGTTAGAAAAAATAGCTCGTAAGCAAGATGTTGATAAATTAATAGAAGAATTTTATCAGTATTGTGCAGATAAAGCGATTATCGAGCAATATGGGGATATTTAGATTTACGTTAAAATACTTAATCATACAAGGTAACGAAAGCAGACCAATAACGGTCTGCTTTCTCTATTCCTAAACAGCAACATCATACAAGAAATCCCCCTAAATCATGCTACACTTAATCCAAGACCACCACACCGACAGGAGGCATCCCATGCAAAACGAAACCCGCACATTGCAGCTTGACCCACACCTTCATATAGAAGCCTACCGTTTCAAGGGAATTATGCAAAAGTTCCCGAACCACTTTCACGATTATTATGTGATTGGATTTATTGAAAAAGGGCAACGGTATCTGGCCTGTCAGGATCAAGAATATATCATCAATCCAGGTGATCTTCTCCTCTTTAACCCCCGTGACACGCATAGCTGTGAACAGATTGACGGCCGGACGCTTGATTATCGGTGTATCAATGTTATGCCGGATATCATGGAGAAGGCGGTGAAAGAGATTACTGGCTCCGGGCATCTCCCTTATTTCTCCCAGCATGTGTTATTCCGCCATGAGCTGACAGCCAGCCTGCAGGAATTGCATATTTTGATATCCGAGGAAAAACAAGCTTTGCGTAAAGAGGAGCTGTTTCTTCATCTATTAGAAGAGCTGATCCGCCATTATTCAGATGTCACGTTCCTTAGCAGCGTTCCAGAACCATCAGACGAAGTCAAAATGGTTTGTGAATTTTTAGAAGAGCATTATGCCGAAAATGTCACACTCAATGATTTGAGTGAATTAACAGGCTGGAGCAAGTATCATTTATTGCGTTCATTTACAAAACAAAAAGGCATTACCCCTAATAGCTACATGGAAACAATCCGGATTAATCAAGCGAAAAAACTTCTTGAACAAGGGGTAAGGCCGATTGATGCGGCATTTCAGACAGGATTCAGCGATCAGAGTCATATGACGAAGTTTTTTAAACGGCAGGTGGGGCTGACGCCGAAGCAATACATGAAGATTTTTGAAAAGGAGCTTCACAGATGAACATACAAAGAAAAACTTCGGGGCATATCGCAGCCATTGTGACCATTCTGATTTGGGGGACGACCTTTATTTCGACAAAAGTTCTGCTGGCTGACTTCTCTCCAATGGAAATATTATTTTATCGGTTTTTGATGGGCTTTATCGCTCTTATCCTCGTCCGTCCCAACATGATTCCGTTCAGAAATTGGCGGCAGGAGCTGTTGTTTGCCGGGGCTGGTTTATTTGGCGTAACCTTATACTTTCTATTAGAAAATATAGCTCTCACCTATACATACGCATCCAATGTCGGCATGATCGTGTCCATTATACCGATGATCACTGCGGTTTTGGCCCATTTTCTGCTCGAAGGCGAAAAACTGCGTCTGACTTTTTTGATTGGATTTGTCTCGGCACTGATCGGGCTTTTATTGATTACGTTTAACGGCAATGTGGTACTTCGTCTAAATCCACTCGGAGACATCATGGCAGCCGGGGCTGCTCTCGTGTTTGGCGGATACTCGATATTCATGAAAAAATTAAGCGCTTACAAATACCACATCATCGAGCTGACACAGAGAGTATTTTTGTATGGTTTATTGTTTATGGTTCCCGCTTTATTTTTGTTCGACTTCCATTTTGACCTAAGCCGATTTTCATCTGCTTCAAATATACTCAACATGCTTTTCTTAGGGATTGGCGCTTCGGCCCTGTGCTTCGCCACTTGGAATTATTCAGTCGGCGTGCTCGGAGCCGTCAAATCCAGTGCGTATATATACATGGTCCCGGTTATCACAATCGCCGCTTCCGTCCTGATCCTGCATGAAAACATGACATGGATCGCTCTTCTAGGAGGCGCCCTTACGCTTTTAGGCCTCTACATCTCGGAGATGAAACCGAAAGCGAAGCTGTTGGAGAATGGATGTAAAATGGATGCTTAACGGCATCCATTTTTTTATTTTGTCCTACGTTTGCCACCTATAAATGAACGCAATCTAACAAAGGAGGAATCGAAATGGTTGATGAAATGGTCTTAATCACACAGCAATGGCTGAACGATACGTACAGCGGCAAACATGGGTATAACCCTGTAGAAGAAAGCGGGAAAACTGGGTGGGATACGATCTACGGTCTGACTCGGGCGCTTCAAATTGAATTGGGTATCTCAGAGCCAGCCGATAACTTCGGGCCGACAACACAGCGTTTATTTAAGCCTCTTAAACGCCAAGCTCCAGATTCAAAACCAAGCAACATGAATTTTATTTTACAAGGGGCTTTATGGTGTAAAGGCTTTAATCCCGGCGGTTTTACAGGCGTCTTTTACGAAAAAACAGAAAATGCGGTAAAAGAATTTCAAAAAGCTGCCGGACTGACAACACAGGATGGGATTGTCACCACGTTAATTATGAAAGCCTTATTAGACATGAGCGCTTTTAAGCTGGTGTCTGGGGGTGATTCAAGAATTCGCCAGATTCAACAAAACTTAAATCGGGACTACAATGACTATATCGGGTTAATGCCTTGTGACGGACTGTATGGCCGCGATACAAATAAAGCTCTTATTTATGCCCTGCAAAAAGAAGAAGGCATGAGCACAAGTGTTGCCAATGGATTTTTCGGAAACGGCACCACAAGTTTATGCCCTACTTTAACTCCCGGCGATTCAAGAACAGGATTTGTCTTAATTGTACAGTACGCCCTCTATTGTAACGGAAAATCGTTCGATCCTGGTGAGTTTGACGGCAAATATGGTGTGGGTGTTGTTTCAGCTGTTAAAGCATTTCAAGAGTTCATGTGCCTGCCGCAAACAGGTTATGCAGATATGCCAACCATTAAAGCTTTATTATCAAGCTCAGGAGACACAACTCGCGCCGCTTCTGCTTGTGACACTGCTACAATTATAACCGCAGAAAAAGCTCAAACACTACGGAATAACGGTTATAAAACGGTTGGCAGATATTTGACCGGAAATGTGCGGACAAGCAGCGGCCTCACATCAAAAGCCCTGACATCTAAAGAGCTTGCAGTTATTCTTGATGCCGGATTGAAGGTTTTCCCAATTTATCAAGACGGCGGCTATGAATCTTCTTATTTTGTCAAAGACCAAGGCACAAGAGATGCATATAGTGCCGCTTCTGCTGCTAGAAGATTAGGTTTTCCGTCAGGCACGACCATTTATTTCGCTGTCGATTTTGATGCATACGATTATGAAGTGACCGATAAAATCATTCCTTATTTCCAAGAGATTAAGTCAGCATTTACAAAAATGCAGACATTTTCAACCGCACCTAAGTATGAAATAGGGGTTTACGGACCAAGAAACATTTGTATCCGTACATCAGAAGCAGGAATGACAAAGTATAGTTTTGTGGCAAATATGTCAACAGGATTTAGCGGCAATCTCGGCTATCCGATGCCAAACAATTGGGCCTTTGATCAATTTTATGAAGGAACCATCGGAAGCGGCTCTGGAAGCATCGGGATTGATAAAGACGGGTATTCAGGAAGAGACTCAGGTGCAAGCAATGTAAATCCGCCGTCTGATCCGGTATATGATGCAAGACTGCGTACACTGACAGACATTTTATCTACCATTCCAGCTTTAGAAAATCTAACAAGTCTGGCAAACGCGATGTTTGAATTTGATACGACAGAAACCATTTTCACATCACCTGAGTTGGATATTATTCTATCAACTTCACTTCTGGCAACCATACCAAGTGAAGGTTCACCAAACACAATTACCATTACAAATGGTAAACCAGGTGCCTATATCACGGGTTTATTGGGCGACACTCAAACGTCTCTCACTGCGTCACAAATCGACTCTTATCAAAACCTTTTAAATAGTCTGAGCTTATCAGTACGCAACGGTTATTTGGAGGTTTATGTAAATCCAACAGCTGAATCTTTAAACATTCAAATTAAAATCTATACACCTGATATTCCAGTAGGTGACAATGTCACAACTGGACTAACGACTACGATTACGTTTAAAATAAAACAGAAGCACTTTACTTTACCAGATACTGAGGAAGTATACTCACCAGATTGGGATACTATTGTCAACAACATGCTTGTGGTAGGTACAGGTATCTTAATTGTTGCTGGTATTGGTGCATTAGTATTAACGGTAGGTCCTGAAATGGGAGCTGCTGCAATACTCTTCCGTACATTTTTAGCACTTTTTAAATAATATTGTTTCTCCATGATTCCTGTAGGGATTCATGGAGTTCTTCTTAAAAAAGGGGGGATACTGTATGAAAAGTAATATACATAAATATCAGGAGATCACAAAAAAAATAGAAACCGACTTGTACCCTATCAGTCAAAACGATAATGATTTACTTTTGTACCTAATGAAACAAGACTCTTTCACACTCAACCAAATGAAAGTGTGTTTAATTGAACCACAGCTCACATTCAAACACACTGTCAAAATCGTATTTACAGTAACATTAATAACGTTATATATTTATTTTTTCAGTTCTCATTATAATGATTTAATAGAAATGGGTATACAAATGTTTTTTGTGTTAATTGGCCTAATATGGGTATTTGGTGTTTCCCCATTTTCAAGAAAAGTTCAAATTTCTGAACGCTTCAAACAAAAATCCGAAAACGCCCGCATAGTCGGTATGATCGACTTCGTATTAGAACAAAAATACAAAAAAAGCATCTCTGAATAATCCCAAATCAGAGATGCTTATCCTCTGCTCTCATCACTTCTCTACCACAGACGCACTGTCTCGCGTAACTGCCGCTGGCTCCCTCAGCATCACATTCATTACGCTCGCAAGCACGAGCATTCCAATCGACAAATAAAAAGCCAGTGTATACTCACCCGTTACCGTGTAGATGACGCCGGGCACATATGCACCTAGTGCCGATCCGATCTGATGGGCGAGTGACAGCCAGCCAATCATGAGGCCGATCGAGTAGTTTTGAAAGTACTGGGTGGCGAGTATTTGAGTCGGTGCTACCGTTGCAAAGTCCACTAATCCAAACAGAATCGCAAAGGCTAAAAGCAAGTAGGGCTCGTGGCTGTAAATAAGAATCACGATCGACAGCGCCCGCACCGCATATAAAAAGCACAGGATTTTCCGGCTGCTCCACCGGTCCGCTACAATTCCGGACAGCAAGATGCCAGCAATATTAAAGCCTGCCAGCAGACTGACAGCAGTACTCGTGACTGTCGTTGAAAAGCCATGATCATGAGAAAACGGAATCAAATGGGTATCCATCAGCCCCACGGTCGTAAATCCACAGATCAAAAACGGAAAAATCAAGAACCAGAATTGCCTCATACGAAACATCCCGGCCACTGAAAGAGCTGTTGTTTTGGGTGCTGTTTCTTTTTCTGATGCAGCCAGTCCGCCTATCGGCTCTGTATTCTTTTCTGAAGGATTGTTCCGCAGCATCAGCAGCGCAGCCGGAAAGACAATCACGATTAACAGCAGTCCCAACACCACAACCGTCAGCTTCCAGCTAAACCAATGGATCAACATGAGTGAGCCGGGAACGAGAAGCATTTGCCCCGCGCCAAAGCCTGCTTCCATGATCCCAAAGGCTAGTCCCCGCTTTTTGCTGAACCAATTGACGACCAATACACTTGCCGCCACATTCGATGCTCCGCCCACTCCAAGCGAGACACCCAGCCCATAAAGCAGAAACAGCTGCCAAGGCGAAGTCACTAGGTATGTTAAGAAAATGCTGACTCCTGTCAGTAACGCACTCCATGCCAAAACAGCCCGGGCACCCCATTTGTCCACAAGCCGCCCAATCACAGGCTGTGATATGCCATAAACAATAAAACTCATCGTCGAAATCAGCGAGATGGTGCTTCTATCCATTGAAAACTGCCGTTCCCACGGCTCCACAAACGCACCAAATGACAGCCGCACCCCCTGAACCGCCAATAAGATCAAAAAGGTGACGGAGACGATGATCCACGCATAATGCAGTCTTTTCATGACAGTTCCAAATCCCACCGTTCTTCTGTCAGCTGCTGTCCCCATAATGGCGCTTCTTGTTTTACTTCACTTATCCTGAATCCAAATTTTTTATAGAGCGGACGAGCCTCAGCCATGGTACTCACCGTCCAAAGGAAAATGCGGTCAAACTTCATGTCTTGGCAGTATGCAACCAGATGCTCCAGCAATTGCGTGCCGAGCCCCCTGCCCCGAAAATCCGAATCAACCAGAAACCATCTGAGCTGAACTGTCTTTTCATCATGCTTGACCAACCCGACAGAGCCGGCAAATTTCCCGCCGCTTTCCGCAATCCATATTTTTTCGATTTCAGCGTCAAATGTCTCCTGAAGATAAGCTAAAAACGTGTCATCCCAACCGTGAGCCTCCGCGTAAAATTGTCTTTGTTTCTCAATAAGGAGTTGAAGATCCTCCGAGAGAAAATAATCTCTAATCGATATCTCTGATGATCTGGCAGAAAGCGACTGTGAAAGGATCGCTTCAATCTCTGCCATCGCCTCGGCAAGCTTGTGCTGCTCCTTTTGGTTGATTTCATTCAGCATCAGTTCTACTTGTTCGTTGGCTTTCTCCTCCAGCTTTTTATAAATCGTTTTTCCTGTTTCTGTGACAAAAATATAATGGTGGCGGGCGTCATCTTTGCTCCTCTGTTTATAGATCAAATCTTCTTTTTCAAACTGCTTCACAATCCTGCTGACATATCCCCGGTCAAGCCCCAGCTTATCCTGAAGAGCTTTTGCCGTACAATTAGGCGTATTATAAATCTCAAATAAAATCCGTGTTTCTGTTAAGGAAAACGGGCTGTCGTAAATGTGCTCATTAAGGAAACCAAGGACGTTTGTATAAAATCGATTGAACTTTCTGAATTTTAATCCGACAGATGATTCTCTTGTTTTCAAATCAATCCCCACTTTCTAATATTGTTGACTAAGCCAATTATAATCACATATAGTTGCCTTAGTCAACGATATGTTAGAAAGTGAGGTCTTTTTAATTTCCTGATTCCTTCCTTTTCCTTACCACAATCAATGTGATATAGGATAAAGCCAGAGAAACCAAGCTATAGACAACAGCCCATCCCAAAAATGATTCATTAAAAATGGTAAAGGTGAGCACAAGAGAAATCACCAAACTAAGCATTGGCATCAGATACGGATTTTTACAAATACAGGTCCCGACAATCGATAGCAGCATAATTCCTAACGGTAAAATAAAGAATGCGATATCTAATTCATCCACCTTTAAACAGCCTCCCTCCAGATTTTTATGTTACTAGTAAAAAACATAACTTCATTTAGTAAAAGGATAATATTTACTTCCCTAAGGCCCAATTTGAAAATTACCCGTTTACATTCGCTCCGGACTATGATAATTTAAGAAAGCGCTATCATGATAAGTTAATAGCTTGGATGGAGATGAGGAGAGCCAGGAATCCAACCCCTTTTGACAAGGGGTGTTTTCTGGCTCTTTTTGTTTTTCGGGAAAGGAGGCACGCCACACATCCAGCACAAACAGCAAAGGGGGATAATTGTTAATGCTTAATATATTTAAACCGGCTCCTCACATTGAGAGACTGGATGATTCAAAGATGGATGCGGCATACAAACGGCTCAGGCTGCAAGTATTCATTGGTATTTTCATTGGCTACGCAGGCTACTACCTGCTGCGGAAAAACTTTGCCTTTGCCATTCCTTATCTGCAGGAACAGGGATTTTCGAAAACAGAACTGGGTTTGGTGCTGGCCGCTGTGTCCATTGCGTACGGCTTCAGCAAATTCATCATGGGAATGGTGTCTGACCGCTGTAATCCGAGATATTTTCTGGCGACAGGCCTATTTTTATCAGCAATCGTTAATATTCTATTCGTTTCAATGCCTTGGGTGACTTCGAGCGTCACCATCATGTTTATTTTTATGTTTATCAACGGATGGTTTCAAGGAATGGGCTGGCCGCCATGCGGCAGGACGATGGCCCATTGGTTCTCTATAAGTGAACGCGGCACAAAAATGTCGATCTGGAATGTCGCCCATAACATAGGCGGCGGTATTCTTGCTCCGCTTGTGACTCTTGGGATCGCGATGTTCGTCACTTGGAAAAGCGTGTTTTTCTTCCCTGCCATCATCGCCATTATCATTTCATTTTTAATTGTTTTATTGGTTCGTGATACACCTCAATCCTGCGGACTCCCGCCAATTGAAGAGTATCGGAATGACTATCCAAAACACGCTTTTAAAAATCAGGAAAAAGAATTAACAACAAAAGAAATTCTTTTTCAATATGTGCTGAACAACAAATTTCTTTGGTACATCGCTTTTGCCAATGTATTTGTTTATTTCGTGCGATACGGCGTGGTTGACTGGGCGCCTACTTACTTAACAGAAGCCAAAGGCTTTTCTCCTGAAGACTCACGCTGGTCGTATTTTCTTTACGAATACGCAGGCATACCGGGAACGATCTTGTGCGGCTGGATCAGTGACCGATTCTTCAAAAGCCGCCGGGCACCGGCAGGCGTTTTGTTTATGGCGGGTGTTTTCATTGCCGTATTGGTGTACTGGCTGAATCCGGCCGGCAATCCGCTCGTAGACAATATCGCCCTGATCAGCATTGGCTTCTTAATCTACGGACCTGTTATGCTGATCGGCCTGCAAGCGATCGATCTAGCACCGAAAAAAGCAGCCGGAACTGCAGCCGGTTTGACCGGATTTTTCGGATACATCGGCGGATCCGCCTTCGCAAACGCCATTATGGGCTTTGTCGTTGACCGCTTTAATTGGAACGGCGGCTTTATCATGCTGATCTCATCCTGCATTCTTGCTATCGTCTTCTTGGCTTTGACGTGGAATACAGGAAAACGGGCGGAACACGTTTAAGAAAGAAACATAAAAGATTAATCATTTTCCAACACGCCGTTTACATCCGTTTTTTAATATGAAAGACAGGTAGTGCTTATCTATAAGGAGGAGAAATCATGAGAAAAAATAGAATACTGGCCTTGTTTGTTCTGTCGCTGGGATTACTCTCATTTATGGTAACGCCAGTGTCGGCAGCGTCAAAAGGAAACCTGCTGTCACCTGACCGTATCCTGACCGTCGCGCACAGAGGGGCTTCTGGATATGTGCCTGAGCACACGATTCTGTCTTACGAAACCGCTCAGAAAATGAAAGCAGATTATATTGAATTAGATCTGCAAATGACAAAAGACGGGAAATTGATTGTCATGCACGATGAAAAACTGGACCGTACCACAAACGGAACGGGCTGGGTGAAAGACCATACGCTCGCAGACATTAAGAAGCTTGACGCCGGTTCTTGGTTTAATGAAGCCTATCCGGAAAAAGCAAAGCCGCAGTACGTCGGCCTTAAAGTTCCTACATTAGAAGAGGTATTAGACCGTTTCGGAAAGCACGCGAACTACTACATTGAAACAAAATCGCCTGACACCTACCCAGGTATGGAAGAAAAACTGATCGCTTCTTTGCAGAAACATAAATTACTGGGGAAGCATTCTAAGCCAGGCCAGGTGATCATTCAATCGTTCAGCAAAGAAAGTCTGGTAAAAGTCCATCAATTACAGCCAAAACTGCCGACCGTTCAATTGCTGGAAGCCAAACAAATGGCGTCAATGACAGATGCTGCCCTGGAAGAAATCAAAACATACGCTGTCGGTGCGGGCCCGGATTATAAAGCTTTAAATCAAGAAAACGTCCGTATGATCCGCAACCACGGCCTCCTGCTTCACCCTTACACAGTCAATAATGAAGCTGATATGCATCGCCTGCTTGATTGGGGCGTAACAGGAGTGTTCACCAACTATCCTGATCTTTTCCACAAAGTAAAAAAGGGTTATTAAAAGCAAAAAACCTTGCGACAACTATCGCAAGGTTTTCTTCATATTTTATTCTTTTCCGGCAGCAGCTTCTGACTGTCCATTAAGCAGCTGAGAATTTATCTCTTTCGCATCCTTTAAGTATTCTGTCTGGTAGCCGCTCTTCAGCGCCCACACATAGAATACAAGTGATACCATCGCAATCAGAACCATATCCCAGCCATAATGAATGACATTCAGGCCGCCGAATTTATCACTGCCCAAATAAGAAATGACCATCATGGCCAGCAGATAAAACACCATCCAGACGCCGGCTTTGAAGTTTCGGCCAAACCCTTTCCATTTCGCCTTCGCCTGATAATAGAAATAAATCGGAAGACCGATCAGGATAATAAACAGAACCTGTCCTGTTAACGGCCAGCGCGCCCAATACAGCACCAGTGACGCAAAGATAAATCCAAGCGGCGCAATCACGTTTAAGCCTTTTAAACGAAGAGGCCTGTACAGGTCTTTCCCCGTCCGTCTCAATGTCATGACTGTGATCGGGCCGGTGATATAAGAAATTAACGTAGCAACGGAAATAATTTCCGCTAATACGCCCCACCCTCTGAACAGGAACAAAAAGATGAACGACACAATCAAGTTAAAGAACATTGCTTGTCGCGGAACGCCGTAAATCGGATGAAGCTTCCCGAATATACTCGGCATGTATTTGTTTTTTTCCATTCCGTAAATCATTCGGGACGTTGTCGCCGTATACGTAATCCCTGTTCCAGACGGTGATACAAATGCATCCGCATATAACACAATAACTAGCCAGTTAATATTCAGCGCAATCGCCAGATCAGCAAAAGGAGAATTAAAATTCAGATGGCTCCAGCCGTGAGCAATATCAGAAGGATTCACAGCTCCAATGAAGGCGATCTGCAGCAGGACATAAATCACTGTCGCAACGAAAAGAGAGCCAACAACCGCAATCGGGATTGATTTCCCCGGGTTTTTTGCTTCACCCGCCATATTAATCGGGCTTTGGAAACCATTAAACGCAAAAACGATACCTGAAGTGGCAACCGCCGTCAGCACACTTGCCCAGCCATTCGGCGCAATGCTTTGACCGCCAGTAAAGTTTTCTCCGTGGAATCCGACAAACAGCAAAGCTCCAATCGTAAGACCCGGAATAATAATTTTAAAAATCGTAATTAATGAATTCGCTTTCGAAAATAGATTGACTGTCCAGTAGTTCAGCAGAAAATAAATGAGAAGCAATACAGAGGCAAACGCTAGTCCTTCCCCAGTCAGCGTTCCATTCTTCACCAAACCGCTTGTCCATTTCGCCCATTCCCAAGGCCAAGAACTCATATATTGAACGGAGGCCACCGCTTCAACCGGAATGACGGACACAATCGCAATCCAGTTGGCCCAGCCCGCAATAAAACCGATAAACGAACCGTGTGAATATTGCGTATATTTTACCATTCCCCCCGCTTCAGGGAACATAGAACCTAGTTCACTATAAGAAAGAGCAATAAATAAAATGACGACCATTCCAATAACCCATGAAATAATAGCAGCTGGTCCTGCTATTTGAGCAGCACGCCAAGCCCCGAACAGCCAGCCTGAACCGATCATCGACCCGAGCCCGACCATCATGAGGGAAAACGTTCCCATTCTTCGATGCAATTGATTCATATCGTAAACACCTTTCATGTATGATGACATTCTCTTGCTAATTATATTATTATTCTGATTACTTTACTTTGTCAATATTTATCGAATTTTGACTGAAACTATAATAAGTCAATGTATATTACCTTCCAATACAGGAATGAAGTCACTAATTTCTTCTTAAATGGAATTTACTGTTAATCCCAACGATAAAAACACAATAGGTTTAGCTATTTCCAAAACGGGAATGATACAGGAAACACTATTCTTAAAATAGAAAGGAGTATCACCATGAAACAAAAGCTGTTACTTTCAGGTCTCGCTGTTTCAACTGTCGGCATCACTTCTTATCTATTAAAAGACCCGTCAAATCGCCAAAAGGCAAGAGAATTCATTCACAGCATGAAGATGAAAATAACAAAACAGCCCGATATGGAAACGTTCCCAGTTGATAAAGCCGGCCACCCGGACCCGCAAGATATCGAGGATAACAAAATGGTATCAGAAGGCTCCATGTATCCCGTCCAATACTACGATGAAAAAAAGAAGTAATCAAAAAGCTCTCTTCGATAAAGGAAGAGAGCTTTTTGATTTAACTTTTTCGTCTGATTCCGCTCATTACGAAGCCGCTTTCAGGCAATGACGGCATTCTGGCGAGACTGTAATGCAGTGATTGTTCCGGAACATCGTATTCAATCTGATGGACGAGGAAATCCAGGCTCGCTTTCATGACTTCAATTGTAATGCCTTCCCCTGGACAGCGGTGGCCTTTCTCGGCGTGCCCCCCGCCTTGAGGAATCATATCAAACGGATTTTCTTCCCGCTCCGCAAATCGTTCCGGCCGGAATTCATCGGGATGATCCCATAGACGAGGGTCGTGGTTCGTTCCATATACATCAAGCAGCACCGATGTGCCCTTCTTAAACTCACAGTTATTCCATACAAAATCTTTTTTGACAAGCGCCCCTAAAAACGGGCCGAACGGATAATATCTGCGGACCTCCTGCACAAACATTTCTCTTTCCCTGCTGTTTCCAGACCGCAGCCATTCCTTGTACTTCGGATGCTCATGAAGCGCCAAAGCTGAAAACACAAGAAAGTAAGAAATGGCGACAATAGGCCGGAGTACATTAATCAGCTCAATGGCTGCCATGCGGGAATCCAGCTGGCTTCCATCTTCTAGTGTGTGAAAAGCCATTTCATGCAGCGCTGTTCCGGGAGTCGTTTTCAGCAAGCCGGCACGAGCATCTTCAATCATGACTTCAATCCACTCTTCCGCACGCGGCCTTGCTTTTCTTCCCTTCCAATGCCGCGGTCCCACAGCACCGAACGCATCGACCATGTCAATGAAGTCATCCGCTCTCTCTTTGACTTCCGTTTCCTTCAACGGAACACCTGCCCAATAGCACGCTACCCGGCACAGGATTTCTTTTGCTTCTTCAAATAACACAACCTCATCTGCCTTCTCCCATCTTGTGACTGCTGCTTTCCACTCCTCTGTCATCAACTCAGCCAAACGTTTTTGATGCGGCGGTGTCATCAATGATAGAAAAAGCATCTTCCGATGGATATGCGCGCTGCCATCCATTCCCTGAATCGCATTAACACCAAACAGCGATTTCTGCACCCGCTTAGGCAAAGCGTTCTGTCGCTGGAATCGATCCGTATCATAAAACACCTTCGCCGCGTCAGCGCCAGTCATGCAAATAAAGTTTTTTCCCAACAAACGGGCCTGAAACAGATCTGAATTGTAGCGCTCTGTTCTGTTTTTAATAAATAAATACCCTTCCTTCAGCAGCGTCAGGCTGTTATCGAGACTTTTGTCATGTGGAATCTGCTCATTCATCCGCTTACCCTGCCTTCCTTTTTACCCTCTATTTTCACGTTATCTTCCGAATATAAACCCAGTAACAGTATTTGTTTACAAAACCAAATTTAAGCGCTTTTTGATTATTTTTTAAAGGAAGAACAAATGAAAGAGAGAAAAGGTAGTTAATCAAAACAAAGGGGAGAACAAAATGAAAAAATGGATATATGTTGTGCTTGTGCTGAGTATTGCAGGGATCGGCGGCTTCTCCGTCCACGCAGCGTCATCTGCTCATGAAAAATACTTGAATGTCAGCAGAATGAATGTCGATGATGAATTCAAGGATACGGATGGAACCTTCATTCTTCACGATTTACAAAAGGAGCAGACATTTGTCTATAACAGAAAACGGGCAAATCAAAGACAAACTCCGCAATCCACCTTTAAAGTCGTGAACGCTTTAATCGGTTTGCAGGTCAAAGCTGTAAGAGATGAATACGATGTTAAACGATGGGACGGGGTCAAGCGTGAATTCGAATCATGGAACCGCGACCATACGCTTGGCTCGGCCATGCGTGAATCCGCAATTTGGTATTATCAGGCATTAGCGAGAGATATCGGCGAGGAAAGAATGAAAACATGGCTTCATACACTATCTTACGGCAACAAGGATATCAGCGGGGGAATTGACCAGTTTTGGCTGCAAAGCTCGCTCACAATATCTCCGCTGGAACAAGAAACCTTTTTGGAGAAACTATTTAAAGAGGAGCTTCCATTTGACAAACCGGTGATGAAAATCGTCAAGCGCATGATGATTCAAGAGGAAGGCGATCATTACACGCTCTACGGGAAAACCGGAACCCGCCTGACTGATATGGGATTAGGATGGTTTGTCGGATTCATCAAAACAGAGCATGGCTCTTATGTCTTTGTCACCAATGTCGATGATTCCGGCACAAAAGCCAAAAACATCACCGTGGATATCCTGAAAAAGTATGGCCTGATTACATCCTAAATAAAAGAGCCCTGCACGGCAGGGCTCTAAATCTCATGCTCAAAACAATAATGATTCACAAGCTCTTCAATCAAATCATGATCGGGATATTCCCCGTTAAATTCAAATTCGATTTCTTCCACAAACTCTCCTTGATGGTACACATGGATGGCTCCGTTTTGACGGACAACGCTAAACTCCGGCTGAAATGTATATCCGCTTCGTTCAATTGCTCCCATTTCTTACCCGCCTTTCTCAAAGCAGTAATTCATACACCTCGTTTAATTCCTTGGCCCGTTTTTGATCCTGTTCATTCTGGGCATACTTAATTTCTTTTTCTAATACATGGTTCAAAAAAGACATTTCATTATCATCTAAGTCTTTTACAAATTCCTCTTCATTTGCATAACGCTTCGCCAGCATCTTCTTGCAAATACGCTGGCAGACTTCATTTTCTAGATGATTCGAAAGTGATTCGCGCAAATAACCGAGTGTAACATCCATTTCATGAACACCTTTCCTTCTGCTATCTTTACCCTATAGCTTGCTAAAATAGGGAAAATCCATACGCGAAAAATAAAAAAAGAGACATCCGTGAATGTCCCTTTTTTATCGTTATTCAGCTGCTTGTTCGCTTTTTGTCAAATTGGCCTGCGTGCGTTTGCCAATCCCAAACACATAATAACTAATGACCACAAGCGCTAAGAAAATTACGCCTACAATCAGAGAGATACGAGTATCATCGTTAAACCACATGCCAACCAGAACCATCAGCAAGAAAGCAATCGTCAAATAGTTAGTAAAAGGAGCAAACGGCATTTTGAATGGATGTTTATCTAATGCAGCACCCTTCGCTTTTCTGAATCCGATATGGCTGATCAAAATGATAAACCAAGGAATCATCCCTGGGAGCACGCTTGCGCTGTATACATAGACAAAGATCTTCGGCGGCGCGATATAGTTCAGTACAACACCGACAGCCAAACCGATCAACACCGCAATTGTGCCATACAGCGGCACACCATTGCGTGAAATCTTCTTAAAGAATTTCGGTGCTTGTCCATTGACACCCAGTGTATACAGCATGCGGCCCGCGCTGAAAATACCGCTGTTACAGCCGGACATTGCCGCAGTAATCACGACAAAGTTAATAATGCCGGCTGCTGCCGTAATCCCGATTTTCGAGAACGTAGACACAAACGGACTTCCGAGTGAGTTGAGCTCATCCCAAGGATACACCGTCACGATCACAAAAATAGCGCCAATGTAGAAAATCAAAATACGCCAGATAATACTTTGAATCGCATTTCTTAGCGTGTTTTGCGGATCCTTTGCTTCACCCGCTGTAATCCCGATCAGCTCAACTCCTTGATAGGCCGCAATGACAAGAGACAGTGCAAAGAAGAAACCTGAGAAACCTCCTGCAAAGAAGCCCCCGTGAGACCACAGGTTCGACAAACCGATCGCATCTCCGCCATTGCCAAAACCGAAGAAAATAATTCCGATTCCCGCAATAATCATCAAGATAATCGTCACGATTTTAATCATCGCAAACCAAAACTCAAATTCCCCAAACGACTTAACAGAAATTAAATTCGCCGCACCAAGAATCACCATTGCCACGATACCAGGTATCCAAGCAGGCAAATCCGGGAACCAATACTTCATATAAGAACCGACAGCGATAATTTCTGACATGCCGACGATAATCCACTGGAACCAGTTGCTCCATGCTGTTATATAACCTGCCATCGGATGAATATATTGATGGCCGAACGTCGCAAAAGAGCCTGTGCTCGGCTCGACATACAGCATTTCACCCATCGCACGCATAATAAAAAAGATAAAAATTCCGCATATTGCATAAGCCAGAAGGACAGATGGGCCAGTCCATGAAATCGTGCTGGCAGAACCCATAAACAAGCCAACACCGATTGTACCGCCCAAGGCGATCATCTGAATATGGCGCGCGCCCAGGCCCCTCTTTAATTCTTTATTTGCCACTCCTCTTCCTCCTCCTAACAAAATACTCATAAATGAGAAAACAGCAGACCTGCTTGCCTTCACATGAATCAGTGATAACAATCAGAAAATTCAAACTTAAAATTGTTATATAATCTCCTAAATTACTTATTTCATCATAATAAATTTCTCTGGAAAATACAATTGTTTTTTTCAGGTAAACACCTTTGTTCAGAGTTTTGAATCGTTCACTTCTTTTAAAATCTTTTATATAAAAATAATAAAATTATTTGAATATTTAAATTAATACACCCCTTAGATTCTCATAAAAAATAAGCTGTTCTACATGAACAGCTTACCTAATAATTCACACCCGTTTGACGCTTTAATGCTTCAAGCCACCCGGTATCTCCGGTCCCATAGCTCTTGCTTTGTCCCACATCTCTCAGAGATCCATTGCTGTAATCAATTGATAGGATGAAATCCGGAATGGCATTATACCCAGCTTCCGCGATTTTACTGAGCTCTGAACGATAGTAAGATATAGCATAAGAAGCCGTTTGCTTCTGCACTGGATCTTTTTCAAGCTCTTCCTTATATACATCTATTAAGTCACGTCCCTCAGGCGTGACGTACCGCCCATCAATCACTTCTAAATCCTTCAAATGGTAGCCAGTGACTTCGTACATCTCACGAGCTGCCTGATACTTTTGATAGGCCTCTTCGGAAAATTGTGCTGAATCACTGCTTTGGCTTTTCATGATGTGCAAAAATAGCTCTTTGCTGTTGTCTCCAGATTGCAGCACTTGCTCAATTTGCTTGATCAGATCCTGATCGTCTGTCCCGCTCACCCGCACCTGATAGTCAATCGGTGTGATTGTAAACGTCAGCTCTGTCCCCTCTGGAATATGAATATGGTTTCGATTCAACAGCACTTGCAGCTGCTGGTTAACCTGTCCCCGCTGATACACCTTTTCATTCTCAGCTTCCACTTCCCCATGAAATGTGACATTCCGAAACGCAGCATCCTGAAGGTTATAGTTTTGCGCCTTCCCTTTGAATAACCATTCTGTTTCATTATCGTAAGCGGCCTGTCTTTCTGCAGCTGACAGATCACTTCTGAAATAAGGAGACTTTGAATTTTGGTACTTATCCTTAATATAGCCTAAGGGATCAGACTTTGTTTTGTTAATCGCATTCATCCTGCAGTATTTTTCATCTAGTATTTTGGTTCTGATATCACTCTCAGATTCATAGGGGTTTTGGGATTGAATCACTGTTTCTTCCCCTGTGTCTGTCACTGTTCGATCATTCGCTGATTGATACACTTTGCTGAACGTCCCGCTGTTTCCCGACACGCTGGTTTTAGAATAATTGAACTGATTGATTCCCCCAGTTGAAGATTGTGATTTAAGCCTGCTGTATGCCTTTTCCAGAACTGCCGCTGGATTTTCAGTCGCATTCTCCCGTTTGGCAGGCGCATTCTTGCTCAATATGTTCTGTGCCATCAGCTGAGTGCGTATAAATTGCCGATTCAGACGCATTGAATTCCCTCCCGAGTATTCTCTCTTATTCTTTTTTATCGGCAAAGATAATGTATATATTAACCTCAAAAAACATTTATTTACACCCAAATCGTTATTATGTATGATGGAAATAAAAGGAGGTTGTTTGCATGGTGAAAAAATGGCTTATTCCATTCGCTGTTATGCTGTCTGTCTTATTCACCTTTACGTATTCGGCATCAGCTGCCGGAGTCACTGCTATCACAGGAAACAATTCATTTGATACCGCAATGCCGATCGGTTATTGGAAATATAAAAATATCGATACAACAATACTGGAAGCTGGACAAGATGAAGCCTATTTCACTTTTACGGCTAATAAGGGAGAAAAAGTATACGTGAGGAGTACATACCAGAGCGCGTATACAGGGATGAAAATTGAAATTTATGATAAGAATAGAATACCTGTTTCTCAAGGGACAGAAGTCATTAACCCTAATACGTTTTCTTCTTTTATTTATGCAAATGCATACGCCCAAAACACGACAGATACCTTTTATGTGAAAGTGTCACGAGGCACCTATACCGGAAACATGTATTTTACACTTTCAATTGAAGACCGAATCAAATCAGGCAGTGGAACATTCCAATTCAGCGGCGTTGCTGAAAATAAAGGAAATACAAGCCTTAGCCTCTCAGGTTCTGACTCCAGCGTGATCAAGGTTGATTTAACAAACCAATCTGGGATACCGCGTGATGCCATTGTAACCAGAGTTCAGACAACCGCCACTCAAACACCAAGCCAGGGAAATACACGCCACCTGATCATGACGAGCGAAAACAACGAATGGCGCCGTGCTCTTGTAAACAGCTCGACTTCAGGGTCTTATGATATCTCTTTGTCAGATCAACTCAGTGTGGCAAAGGTATGGAGTTTTAAATATAATACATTAGCGACTGCCAGATCGACGATGAGCAATGTTAAAGCAAAAATAGATTATGAATACGACGTAACAAAGCAGTTTTAACTTATACCGAGCCGGTTATCCGGCTCTTTTTTATTCTCCGGCTAGAAGGTAAACTATAGTCAGTACAACTTTCATAGCGCTCCTTTCACATGATACGAAAAGGATACGATATGAAAATAAATTTCTATTAAACCTAGTAAATATTTAATTCTAAGCAAAAAGACCGCCTCTTATTTACAGCGGTCAATACTGCTAATTGTATATTCACTAACTATCGGAATTTTGTTCCAATTCTTTCTTAGTCTCTAACACTCGATCTTCAACCTCTTTCAAAGCTGCATCATATTTATTTGCACCAACTATTTTTCTAATTTTTTTCTTATTAGTATTTGATAGTGAGAAGTCTTCCACTTCAATTACCTTATCATTATTAATTACGTTCCCTTTATCATCAAAGGAAATACTTACGTTAAAATCATCAGAGTCATTTTTGAAACCAGGATTAAGCTTTTCAGGCACAAATGATGAGCCTGTTCCATTCTTCTGTTTTATATAGATAACATAGTATTTATTATCTTGATCAGATACCATATTATCTGAATATGAACTATCTTGTTTTTGTGTTTTTCCAACTTGATTTTTGTTCATATTATTTTCATCATCTGGTTTATTCGTTGAGAAAGAATAGGCAGCTATAATTAGACATAATAATGCAAACACTAAACAAATCGTAAGAAATTTTATTTTTCTTTTCAAAAATGTTTACCCCCAATTTGTATTAATCACTCTTTAATTAAGACTTGTTTAGTAACATTATATTCTCTAATAATCAATAATATACTTGTTAATAATATGTCTAAAATCGCCAACCATAAGGAAATTTCACCCAATAACGCAATATTTCCAGATACATAAAAGCTAACCATAAAAGTCAGACTCCAGAAAACCAACACCGAGAGATAGACCAAATAATGCTTCTCAAAAAAGCTATAACCAAATATCCATTGTATTGATAATAGCTTTTTGTTCATTTCTAAGTAATAAACTGCCGAAAAAATTAATAATACTACAGCTAACAAAAGAAATACCCCACAATATATAGCCGTTAACTGTAATGCTTCTTTATCATTGGCTATCTTTAATTCGACATTTGAATAAGCAATAGATACAGGGCTCCATATGTTGTTTAATTCATATTCCTCTAATGTTCTTTTTATTATTTTGAAAGGATCTTTACCTTCACTAATTTTGGTATAAAAACCATACCCCATAGAAATATTATTAGCTAGTATCAAAGGGTCAAATTTATTATTAACTATTACGGCAATCGGATCTACAATCTTATAGTTACTGTTTTGAGCTGAATTTGTAGAAAACGTAAAATAAGATTGGTTATTCTGGACATAGATAATATTTATTTTTACAGGAGCAGCACGTTTTATATCGTATATACCTTTATAATCTTCTGCTAATGATCTTTCAATATCTTCTTTATACATTTTAAATTTTATTGGTACTAACACATTTATTACATCTTTATTAGAGGAAGGTATCCCCACATCTTTTCCATGTATATCTTTTATCATATTAACCGATAAATAATTCTTATTTATTTCTACTTTTCTTCCCTCTTCTCCCCATGGATTTATGTCTTGAGATGTAATTTGTGAATCATTCGAGTAAAAGTCCGAAGGATATATAAAAAACGCCCCTTGGGATTCTAGTTTTTTATAGAAAAGTTGAATTTTTTTTCGCTCTTCTTTATCTTTTTGAAAATTAAGAGTTTCTTGTTTTTGCTCTGGTGAAGCTATCATCCCTAAATAAGAATATTGTTTTAACAAAGACCATTTTTCTTGATTCGAAACCGTACTTTTTAACACCTGAAATTTGCTAATCCCCTGCTCTAAACCTAATAATAGAAAAACTGCCAGTACAAAGCGCACAATAATATTTAAATAAAAAAACATTCTTACAGGTTTTTTATTTTTAATCATTTGTGGGATATTGATACTTCCAGTACTAAACCATATTATTAAAAAAATGATTGTAAGTATTATTGATAACAGAGCAATGTTTTTCGATAAAAAATATACGAACTCAATGAATTGTTGATAGTGATTATACCAATATAAATATAATATTAAACCTAAACTTCCAACAAGCAAGGAACTTATAATGATAGGAATATATTTTCTGAATAGATATATTCCTATATGAAATAAATTACATCCTAACATATACCTAACAGCGATTTCTTTATAGTTATTACTTACATCATATAATATTGTAAGCATTATCAATAAGCATAAAATCAATGAGCTTATATACATCATTTCTTGATAAGGATATGGTGTACTCACACTTTGTGAATCTTCATTTTTTGATAACTTAATTGAAAAACCATGCTGTAATGCGATTTTCTTAAAATTTTCAGCATGTTTTTCACCTATTACAGTATAGGTACCTTTAATATCTTTTGTTTTTTCCGCAGCAATCATTGGCCTAATTTCAATAGGTTCAAAACTATGAAATATCTCTAATGTTCCTATCTGATGCTTATTCTTTGTTTGAACAGTAGATAGAAAATCATTAGAACTACTATTGCTTCGCAAAAATTCCCCATATCTTAGTTTTAGATCTTTAAAATATTCTGATGCATTATAGAGAACAACATAATACACTACTTTATCTTTATTATTATCATTTTCATATGATATGCGTTGCAAATTAACTTTGGATTCAAATGCTATTTGTTCTAACATTTTGAAATTATCTTTTTTACCGATTTTAGAATTCCCTTCATCTATAACAACATTCCATGCATCATGAACATTATCATGATTAAAAGATTGAAACTGTAAATATTCAAATTGCTTTATCGATAGGAAACTTACAACTATAAAGGTAGTAATAACGAGAAGGAATAATAATTTTTTCACAATCTATTCCCCCTTTATAATTGTAGAGTTCTTGAAAAAATTTTTATTAGTTCTTTATCGTGAGTTACCATAATGATTGTTTTCTCTTGTTTATGTAGTTTTTGAAAAAGAGATATTATAATATCTCGGTTTTCAGTATCCAATGATCCCGTAGGTTCATCAGCTAAAATCAAAGTAGGATTTTTAAGCAGCAGTCTTGCAATGGCAACGCGTTGTTGTTCCCCACCACTTAAAGTATGAACTTTTTCTTTACCATAGTTATCTAAACCAACTTCTTTTAATGCAGAAGACATAGCAGTTCTTTTTTGTTGTCTATTCATCTTCTTATGTTTAAGTGCGATTTCTAGATTCTCATTCACAGATGCATTATCAATTAATGCATAGTTTTGAAATATAAATCCTAAGTGATGTCTAAGTAAATATCTTTTATTTCTTTTTCTATTTATATCCCTATCTAATATTTTTATAGAACCACTATCTGCTTTTTCTAACGTGCCAATTATATTTAGCAATGTAGTTTTTCCCTTTCCACTCTTTCCAATAATTCCAATAAACTCCCCAGGTTCAATAACCAAATTTAAGTTTTCAAAAATTTTTCTTTCATTGAATGATTTGTTCATATTTTTTATTTCAATCATATTTTCTCCTTATTTATCTTAATACAAAAGGGACTTATATTTTATAATATAAATCCCTTTTGAAAAATTTTCTATTTGTAAACGTGTTTGTGGTAGGAAACTTTATAAGGACCGGTATAATCAAGTCTTAATTTGGACCAATATCTAGGTTGTGCAATACGACCTGGATAATTTATACCTTTTTTTGTTATTGACGAATTGTGACGATAAAGCCAATGGTAGTAATCATTGTAATCCTGCATTTTCTTTTTGTCATAACCATAGTTCCACTTTTCCCCGCTTCCAGCAGATACTGTGACAGGAATTATCGTGCTTATCGCTACTATTGTTAATAGTAGAAATGCAGCAATCTTTTTCTTCATTTCCGTTCCTCCTTTAGAAACTAATAACTTATATAGGTAATATTATCATTTTATATGCCTTTTTTCAACATTTTTTTCAAATATTTAACTTATTTTTTCTCTAACAGTATTTAATTATTATGATATTTAAAATTTAGGTTAGGAACTTTTTTGAATTGTTTTCACTTGATACTCGTCAAATAGTTAAATTGTTAAACGCCTATAAATGAATATTATAAGCAATCAAAAATTTTTTCAAAAAGTGATATATTCCTTTCATTAGCCTATATATATTAGTTCTTTTAATTTTAATGTTTTTATAGATCCATTTATTAAATTTGATTTCTTGGAGCTGGAGTTATTTGGAAAGCATTGCTTCTTTCCCAGAATGTCTCGGATACTACTAATAAACAAAATCAAGACGCCACCTTCTCACAATGACAGCTCCCTATTCATTTGAAGACTGACAAGAACCGCTCGACAAGATGTGCCGCAGCACCTATACGCTCAATATGCTGGGTCAAGGGGAGAACAATCGGCACTTTTAAATACTCCACCGCGGGTGCACACCTGCTGTCAGCCATCAATCCCCCGCAGCACAGGCAAAAGCGCTCGCAAATTTGCCAACAAGTACTTATTTAAACCGATCGGCATGAAAGAAATCCTGCATTATGAAATGAAATCATTCGGCTTTGACGATCTATTCGGTAAACATGTGAGGGGTTGGGTGAACGACCCTGAAATTATGGTACTTGGAAGAATCAACAGATCATTCCTGAGTCATTGGATTGACCAATCAACAAAGATGAACGCCAATAACTATGGCTATCTATGGTGGCTTCGTGATGAGGACAGTGTTTTTTCATACTCAGCACTAGGCGATGGCGGGAATGTGATTTGCTGTGTTCCGGTGAAAAACCTGGTTGTAGCCATTGCATCGGAGTTCTTCATGCATGCTCGTGACAGGTGGCAATTGATTAAGGAGTATTTAGTTTCTCAATGAAATTATGAAAATTGACAACCGAGAATTCCTTATTGACAGCCTGCTCTAAGGAGCACGATATTGAGAAGGCTGCCATTCTTTCTTATGTCAATTAAACTTTCACAAAACAGAATTCAGCGATATTTTATCCATGTAGTAACACAAAGTCACCACAAAGCTTTTTTCTCTTCTTCCTGCTCGATAAACAGATAATTTTCAGGACGGGCCAAAACAGAAAAAAGTGCCAAAAGCAACTTCCAACCTCGAAGCGGACTTCCGCATCTAAACTTCAACACTTCTCCTTCCGCTAAAGTAAACCTCAAAGTTGGGCTTGTACACCAAGCAATCTTCACTTGAATAACATGCTCACCAGGCAGTAAATCAATTCGCAGCCTTCCTCCATCTTTGATAGTTCCCATCTCAGCCCCATCAATTAGCACTGAATACTCTCTCATTTTGTTGATGTACTGCGATGTCCTGCTCATTTCAATGTACGTCTTTTGATTCACGATGACACATCCTCAAAGTAATGATCTTACAGGCGAGAAGCGCTAGAACCCTTCCGCCATACCGTTATTTCCCTTCCTAGTATATTATAACTTGCTGTGCTTCAGCTCTCCGTCGGCAAAAATCCCTTTCAGCTTCAGTGTGCCTTCTACTTGAGCTTTTTAAAAAAACACCCGCTTGTATAACGAGCGGATGTTAGATCTTTCGAAATTATTGATTGATATCTTTTAGCGCTTGTTTCGGTTGCGAATTGAAAATCAGCAATGATGCAATAATGGCAATCATAACCCCTAACGCACCAACCCAGGTAATCGAGGCCAATGATACGTTTTCCACAAAAACCCCTCCTATACCTGCGCCGACCGCCATGGCGAATTGCATCATTGACTGATTCATGCTAAGCAAAACACCTGACATTTCCGGTTCTATGGTAGCCAGGTGAAATTGCTGTGTCGGACCTGTAGACCATGCGGCAAACGACCATAATATAAGAATCACCAACACTCCGATATAGGAATGAGTAACAAGTGACAGCAGAATCAGTGTGACGATATGCAACGTCATCCCGCCAACGAGTGTAAAGGACACTCCCCATTTATCGGTGCTATATCCCCCAAACTTCGATCCAACCAAACTGGCAATTCCAAATATAAGCAAAACACCGCTGAGCAGCTTGCCATTTATACCTGAGATGTTCAAGAGATACGGTGACAAATAAGTGTAAGCAACAGAATATCCCCCGAGCCAGAAGAAAGTGATTGACAATCCCATAGCCACTTTCCGTTTTTTGAAAAGAGCAAGCTGTTGAAGCAAAGGCACAGGCTTATCCCCTTCAGTATGCGGAAGAGTAAAGAAAATAACGACCATTGCGATCAATCCCAACAAAGTAATGGCTCCAAATACAGACTTCCAGCCTAGTGCAACTGCTATCATTCTTCCAAGCGGAACACCAATGATTAAAGAAGCGGTAAATCCCATCACGACCGTAGCGATGGCACTGCCCTGCTTCCCTTCCGATGCAATCTTAGCCGCAATCGTTAATGCGGTGACAACAACCACACCTGCTCCCATCGCCATAATGATCCGCGCTGCAATAAACCATCCATAACCAGGCAGTACAAAAGCCAGGACATTACCGAACACAAACAAACCTAGGGCATACATCATCAATTTGCGTCTATCCATACTTGCTGTCAACGCCATAAGTACGGGTGTAGAAAGAGCATATACAAGTGAGAAAATGGTAATGAGCTGGCCCGCGGCAGCTAAAGTGATCCCGAGAGTATGAGCAATTTGATCCAAAATTCCGGAAATGATGTACTCTGAGGTTCCAACTAAAAAGCTGACAATGGCTAAAATATAAATTTTCCAAGTGTTAGACATAAAACATTCACTCCTCAATTATTAATAAACATATCACGAATTATCGATATGTTATTATAAAAAATAAACACATCGTAATATGTCGATATGTATGGTGTAAAAATAAACATCTTTTGATGTTTATTTTTATATCTCTGTTTTAAGAAAGTCAGCAAGTTTCCCAATGGCTTCTTCATCTCTTTTGTAATACGTGTACTTTCCAATACGCTCCGCCTTAATTAGGCCGGCTCTTAAAAGGATGGTAAGATATTGGGAAGCCGTCGATTGCGTCATTTTCAATTTGTCTGTTATTTGACTGACACATACCCCGATTGTGTTCATATCAATCCCTTCATGGGGTGCAAAATGACGATCCGGTTCCTTCAGCCATTGCAAAATTTGCAGCCTTGATTCATTTGATAAGGCTTTGAATACTTCAATTGGTTCCATATCGATTATTATATCGTTATATTTCGATATGTCAATCCGTTTTTTTGGATATATTTAATTAAAGCTAATTCCGTGAAATGAAACTGAAGACAGCATATCAATTTTGTTCACCGCTTAAATTCATCATCAAGCTTTACGAAATTGGTCTCATAATTGTGTCACTAAACACTTGGGGGAACCCGGCAGGTGACAAGGATTTTTTCAAATATTGTTCAAGTGACTAATCACCAGCATCAAATTCATGTATTTAAAATAGATGTAAAAAAACATCCGCTCATAACAACAGCGGATGTTAGATCTTTCGACAGGAATAACAAGACAGTATACTATGAATTGACATCTCTTTATGTCCGCTTAGGATATGAATAAAAGTTATCAATGATGCCATAATTGTAAAACAAAAGAATCGGCAGTTCATTATGTTCAATTCACAACAAATTCCATACCGTCAAAACATTTATTTTCTTTAGATTATAAGATCTTTTCCAAATTTTTCTCTAGATCATTACATAATTTAAACACCATCACTCGTTCACCTGTCCGGGAGCTTAAATCAGTATGAAAACTTTTCACTTTTTCTCCGGTTATTTTTAAGATAATATCCTTAAGGCCTTCTATACCTGATTCGACTAACTCCGAACGAGTTTGTTTGATAGATAACATACCCTCTTTTGATCCACAAACTACATATTCAGCTGGTGTTAAAATCCCTTTTAAATTGACGATGATCATGTCCCGCAGTATATCAGTCTTAACAGATACAGACCCCCGCCCAAGATAATCCTTCTCCCATTGAGTAATGGACTTACTGATCTCTGATTCAATAGAACCCTTCGACTTTTTCATATCTAATACATCTCCTGAGCAAAAAAATTGGCATATTCTATTTGTGATTTCGTCTATTAATATTCTCTTACAACATATCCTTCATATACACCTTCAATATCCAAATCAGTTTTACCGTTTCTTGTGACCACTATCATTTTGGATAACATATTTTCTTCCATCATAGAGTGGACATGCAAAAATCGAACGTTTCCTGAATGGGTTTCCTCAACTTCTTCATAAGATTTTAGATGATAAAAATCAATTGCTTTTCTAATTAGTTTTTTCATACATTCCATATTTTCACGATCAAACGAGTTCATTTCCTCGATTGTTTTCGTGACAAAATCAGTTAAATTAGCGCTCATACAATCTCCTTAGAACTGCTTTCTCCATATATGGGTGCGTTTAGAAGTTGAACCTGTATTTCATCGTGACAAGCAATGATCAGGTAAGGCTTGACCTGTTTTAACATCAGGAACCTTCACGATTGAGGGTTTTCCATCATTATGATGAACGAATAAACCTCTAACTTTAACATATGACGGCACTAGGGGATGACGTCGAATCATATCAACACTTTTTTCAATGGTGTCACTGCTATTTTCATTTAGCCATTCATCGACCGTACCACCAAAAAATTCAGGCTTGCAATTTTGAAAGAGATAATCCAATGTTTGTATTTTATCTTTCATTGTTTCAAGTTGAGTTAGTCCATTACCTGCGGAAGTCTTCTTATCTTTTGTTCCTACTACAAAAATCTTCTCAACATCTTCCTGGTAAATCGCAAAAATAACAGACCTCATAATTTCTCCATAAGGATGTGAAATACTGGCACCATAGCTTTGTATAGTCAACATATTCTCTGCAGAAGTGTTAGTCGCTTCTTGTAAAATAGGCTCCAAACCGTTTTCAATATCCGTCAAAAATAATACTTTTTTATTTTGGTTTACATTCATACAGCACACCTCTTCCTTATGTTTATCATTTTTGTATTGAGTAACAAATCCATTTGATAAATGCTTAGATTCATCATTACCAGCTTTCCCAACATCCTTCTGGATCAAGACTAGCCAGTCGGACCCATCCATTTTGAACTTTTTGCAGAAATGCTGAATCATTATTTAATAACCGTTCTACATATTCTCTAGGTGCTTGGATGAGTATCAATAAACGAAGAGGAGAATGATAGGCCTCGTGATCTGATTCCATGACGGATTGCCAAGGCAGTCCGGCTAACAAATCGCTTGCATTCCCCTGCATAACGCCGAGACCTGCAGTAACGGTTTGAGTTGCTTTATTTCCGCTGCCATAATAATGAGGTGCTACCGTTGATGCGTAATATTGTAAATTAATCCATTGGGCTACAGTTCCAGGTCCTGCAATAATATTTGCTAGGAGTTCACCGCTTTCATCCTGCTTCCAATCATAATTATGGAGAAAGGCTCTGCCTTCCAAATCACAATCCTGAGTTAGTTCACGTTTACCGATAATAAAGGCGGCATTACGAGCCAGTCCCCATTCCGGACGTATCTCACTCCAATCTTCCGCAAATCGGTTTGCCTCAGCCTTCGGATTTTTTAGCTTCGATTGGAAATTCGGTAATTGGGCTAGACGTTCTGCGTTTACATGATGTCTCACTTTCGGCATAACGGCTTCAATTTGTTCAAATGCTTCTTGTGCAGCTTCGGAAAGCTCTGGTACATAAAGCCAATGTAACTCATCTACTGTTGTATTATGTTCAGCCGCTGCAAAAACCGTATCCTCAGGGATTTTAATTCCTTCAGTTAAAAGAGCTTCTCGTACCTCTGATAGATTACATAAAGCAGCTAAAACTCTTGCATTGAATCCACCGGCCGCTCCACCGCAGGCACCACAATCAAGGGCTGCAGAATAAGGATTATTAGTACTTTGACTGCCATGCCCGCAAATCACGACCAATGGTGCGATGTTCTCTGTTAACCCCATCATTTTTAATGCTTGGCGAGCATAGTTCACTTTTTCTTCATCAGTAAAACCCACAGGTATTTCTGCCTCTGTAGCATCATGATGAAGCGAGAGTTTTGTATCAGGTTTGCGTAACCAAGCCTCACGGAGATTACGAATGAAACGACCCGCCTTTCTTGGCACAAAGCTACGGGCTGCCATTTGCAGTGTAAGCCAAGGTCCGCTTAGCTCAGGCAGTAGTAAGCTCGAAAGCGCATTCTGCTTCATCGTTTTAAAGGTATGGCTTAAAGAATGAATTGCTTGCTTCCGTTGATTGTATTTTTTGAATACATCCTCATCTGCGAACTCTTTTATTTTATTTTGCGGTTTTTGTATGATCGGCAAGGAAGCATGACTGTGTTTACTGCCAAGTTCACAAGTTGCAATCGGCACCCCGAAGAAACCAGCAATACCAATCGTTTCAAACGGGCCTTCTTTTTCTAGTTGACGACGAAAAGGTTCTGATCGTACATCGATGCAGAATGCTAATTGAGCTAATGCAGATTTTTTACGGCCGGTTTCACGTAGTTTCGAGATGATCTTCTGGCTTAATCGATCAGTGTACGTTTGTTCCCAAGCTTCTAACCAAAGTTTCTTGCGAAGTTTCTCATCAAAGCTGTAGGCAAATGATAAATATTCGTTTTGTTCAATGGCCGTCATCTGTGACCATTCTTCTAATGTAAGCCCACCCCAATGAATCCAAGCTGCTATAAGGGGAGCAATTGAAATTGTTTTCTTAGATCGTTCATTAGTCAAAGGTAAATATGGCTTTATAAGAGCCCACTCCATGGATATTCGAACCGCTAAATATTCTGTTAGGAGTGCATGTTCGTGGCTCGATTGCTGGGAGCGCCAAAGCATCATCCCTGCCCATCCAGGTAATGAAAGTAAATGACCTTCAAGATAAGTCTGGATTTCTGACTCTGGGATTTCTAGTGCGAATAAAGCTTTCTGTAAAGCCAAATGTGCCTCTTTCGGCCAACCCTTTACCCTTTCCCGTTGCTTTTTGCTAAGTGCTGGATCATATTGAATAAGATGCTGCCAAGCACGATAGAAACCTTCCTCACGATTAGGCATTGTCCAGCCTGCTTGAGAGTCATCAAGATATAATTTACTCCACTTAATGACATGATGATCTAGTATATTGACTAGCCTTTCACCATCTTGATTCTCTATATACGAACTTAGTGGTTGCATAAACACATTCTCGATATGATCCAATCCACTACATTCACCTACTAATTTCTCCAGCTCATGTGATGATAAAAGGTCGGAAGGCAGGGGATCTAACTTTAATGCAGCATGACAAAATCGCTCTGCCACGTCCCGTGGGATGTGATAAGAATGTGAATCAAGCCAACGCTGCAGCCCCATTTCCACAAAATCTTCATCAATCTCACCTTTATTCTTTGCTGAACGGATCATAGACGCACTAGGGTATATATCAACATCGCGAGTGTTTTTCAACCAACTTGCAACCTGATCAAAAGGTTGGTTTTCAAGTCCCATCCACGGATTACGTGCAGCAAATGTAGAAATAGGCCAAAGTGGCGCAATCACTCGGCTGGCAGATGTAATGAAAACGTTAAGATCCCTTTCTTGAACATCAATATCTGTATCTATCTTTTTTACATTATCTTTCGTTAATACGGATGTAATGCCCATCTCAGATTAGCTCCTTATGAAATATATTGTTTAAGGTAGTCTGGGTGACTCTCTACTGACTTTGGTTTTGCTTCACCTAATCGAACTAACCAAAGATAGAGCACCGCGAAAAAAACGGAAGAACGATAACGAGCAACCCATGTACCTAAAGCACTGCCAAATAATAAGAGACATACGACAATCATGACAGCTGACATTGGAGGTTGAACACTTTGAAAAATGGTTGTATGCAGCCACTTATAGAAAAGGTTATGAATGATAAAATATACGAGGGCTGCTCCTCCTAAAACAGTTAAGCCGGCAATTCGGCCAATTC
Source organism: Bacillus sp. FSL K6-6540 (assembly GCF_038007545.1). Lineage (NCBI taxonomy): Bacteria > Bacillati > Bacillota > Bacilli > Caryophanales > Bacillaceae > Bacillus > Bacillus sp. FSL K6-6540. The sequence goes on along the minus strand of NZ_JBBOXH010000002.1, from coordinate 1,064,778 downwards.
GACCCTCTCCAAAAGCGACAAGCTGATTCCAAGAAACGGACAATGACCACCCTAAGATCAGCGCACTAATGAATTGATATACCTCTCCAGGAGCAGCGAGCCAAAAAGCAACGCCTATTACTAAGGATAAAATCCGACCAGCCATGACCCATAAATAGGATGTTCTTTCATTAGTGCGAGCCGATACTTCATGACGCCCTACTGCTGAACCAGCTTGTAGAAACAACGTAGCTTTGAATAAACCATGTAAAATAAGATGAATAATGGCTGCTATATAGGCGCCTAATGCACATTGAATGAGCATAAACCCCATTTGTCCAATCGTGGAGCCTACTAACTGACGTTTATAATCAACCTGGACTAAACTAATTCCAGTTCCAATCAATACAGAAATGCTAGCAAGCAGAAGTAAGATAATCGAAGCGATACCACCATGAAATAGAGGTGAAAATCGAGTTAGTATTATTCCTCCTGCATTTACTAAACCTGCATGCATAATTGCAGAAACAGGGGTTGGAGCAACAATAGACTCAACCAACCATCTTTGGAACGGCCATTGAGCTGCAGGAATGATCACCGCCAGTACAATCAATAGCTGAATCCCTGTTCTCTCCCATTCTCCCAGCCCAGCTATACTTTCATTTGTTACAACCAATGATAACTGCCATTGACCTGTGGCATGAAAAAGCCACGTCATCGCAAAAAACAAAGAAAACCAACTTAACAAAAATAACCGTCCAGAAATTTTGGCTGCTTCACTAGCCACTTGCCAAGCACTGTTTAACCTAATAAGTAAGGTTAATCCAACAAGAGTCGCTCCCCAAAATAGAACCATCAAGCGGAGATCACCACTTAACCATGTCATTGAAGCAGCTCCTGTTGTGAAAGTAAAAAGCGTAAAATATTTTCGATAAGATCGATCCCCCATTAAGTAACGTACAGAAAAACGCTGAATGATGAATCCAATTGCAAGAACAAAGAAAGTCATTAAACAAGCTAAGGAATCTAAGTGCCAAGGGCCAACATTTCCACTCACACCACTATTGGCAAGAATCAGTAAGGAAACCAAAAGTGGTAAAGCCAAGATCCCAATATGAATGCGAACAAAACTCAAGGGTACTCGCGGATGTAAAAACAATAGTCCACTAATCCCAGAAGCCATAAGCATAATAAAAAATAATGTTAATAATGATGACAAACTCAGCGAAACTAACATTCTAAATTCTCCCTTTTTTAAAACTCATTATTGGTCAAAAGACCTTTCAATCAGATCATATTTGTCTATTATTTATTTCAATTTTTATTTATCTCTATTTTTTTCCAACAAAAAAGCCGACAACTTCAAAATTTCAATGATTATGTTAGATCATTGAATCCTGAAAATTGTCGGCTTCACTTCAACTAACTTCAGCGAAGTTTTTTGAAGAGCTACCTTATTATTGGTCTTTACTTTATGCTATGTTTAATTTCCTTTAATATAGTCCTGATTATCAAATAAATCGACTTATGTTTCTCTTCCTTTTTAGTTAGGATGCTTTTTCATCCTATCATATTTAAAATGAAATATGAAAAGAATGCTAAAGGCCTACATATTTTAAAAGGAAAAATAAACATCGGCATCGATTATTAAGTTACGTATAAGATATGATAAATTTTAAAAGTTGTCAAGTTTATCAGTAAACTGGTCTTTACTTTCCTCTAAAATAATCCAACCCATTATAGATGATTCACTTTCAATGAGGAACATCCATTTCAGATGAAGCTCGCTTTTCCAGATCGAGGAGCAGTGTCTTCATTTCAAATCCGCCCCGATAGCCAGTTAATGAGCCATTCTTTCCTATTACACGATGGCACGGTACAGTAATTAATACCGGATTAGCCCCAATAGCCGCACCTACAGCACGAACAGCTGCTGGTTTATTTATATCATTTGCAATGTCGGAATAGGATTTCGTCTGTCCATAAGGAATTTCACAAAGTGCATTCCAGACGGCTATCTGAAATTGCGTACCGGCGTACTCAACTGGAACAGTAAAGTTTTTCCGCTTTCCTTCTAGATATTGAGTGATTTCAACGGCATAGGGTTCAAGCTTATCATCATCTTCAACAAGAAGACTTCCTGGAAAGCGTTTCTTAGCCCATTCGAACAATTCCTCGATTGGTTTGTTCTGTGAGCCTACAAACACAAGCCCCTTTAAAGTTGAAGCAATATAAAAATTCCAATCCTTGAACATTAATAAAGACCAATAAAGGGTTGCTTTATTCTTTGTTTCCATTGTATGTTTCCTCCATTTTACTCATTTGACGAAATTGTGCTGGTGTCTGTCCAGTTTTCTTTTTAAATAAAGTAATAAAATAAGGCGCGTTAGCCATACCCACACATGTAGCGATATCTCCAATCGCTTTATTTGTCTGAATCAAATACTTTTTAGCCGCGTGTACTCTAACTTGTTGTATATACTCAACCAGTGTAATGCCTTTAATTTTTTTAAATGTTCGATGCAGATGATACGGACTCCCATGACAAATATCTGCTAACGATTCTAGCGTTAATTTTTCTGAGAAATTTTTATCAATATATTCAGTAATTAAATCAACCCACTCGCGATCAGGCATTTTTTCATTAGTGGGCTTGCAACGTTTACAAGGGCGAAAATTTGCGCGGAGAGCTTGTTCTGCGTTTGGAAAAATACATACATTTTCTTTTTTCGGAACACGAGATTTACAGGATGGTTTACAGAATACCCCTGTCGACTTTACAGCGTAGAAAAATTGATTATTATACGTTGCATCATTATTTATAATTGCTTGCCACTTTTCATCTGTTATTATTTCTGCATCATTCAAAATTCTATGATCATGGCTCTCTTTATGTCCGTTATTGATATTATCCGACATTTATCTCACCTGTCCTTACATGGCTCATCTAATTCATTTTGAATTAAATCCCAATTTAAATTTTCGACACGCGATTTTTATATCTTGGGCCATTTTTATCTACTCCCGTTTAACATTCTTGATAACTACACTATAACCTCATAAATAGAAAAAAATAAGATGGTTAGAATGTAATAGCAAGATAACAAAATGAGTAAAGATGATTATGTGATAAACTAATTTCAACCAGCGTGAGTCTTCTTATAATTATTTAAGATAAGGAGAAAGAAAAAGTGGCATGGCATGAAGTCAATGATGTTATTGTCATTACATTACCTGAAATTTTCGACATGAATGCTAACCTTGGCTACCTAACCAGGGAAAAAAATGAATGCATGTATGAAATAGAGAACAATATCATTACAAAAGTTATAGCCATTGGGGAAATTCGGTCCTTAGTGCAGGTAAGCGTAATCAATAATAAACAAATGATTGTTCAATTCCTAAACGATTCTAGACCTGTTGAGCAGTGGAAACGGGAAGAGATTGTAAAATATATTCATGAATGGTTTGATCTTGATAACGATTTAACTCCATTTTATGAAATGGCAAAAGCAGATCCATTACTTAAAATGCCTGCCCGAAAATTTTATGGGTTGCGAGTGATCGGCATTCCCGATTTATTTGAAGCTTTATGTTGGGGAGTTTTAGGGCAACAAATTAACTTAGCCTTCGCGTACTCCTTAAAGAAGCAATTTGTAGAAGCATTTGGCGATACTATTGAATGGAATGGTAAAAAGTATTGGGTGTTCCCACCGTACGAGCGAATTGCACGGTTAACCCCTACCGACCTGGCAGATATTAAAATGACGGTAAAAAAAAGTGAATATATCATTGGAATAGCCAGATTAATGGCAAGTGGGGAATTATCGAGGGAAAAATTAATGAAAATGAACTTTAAAGATGCTGAAAAAAACTTAATTAAAATACGAGGAATCGGTCCTTGGACAGCCAATTATGTTCTAATGCGCTGCCTTAGGTTCCCGACAGCTTTTCCGATCGATGATGTGGGTCTAATTCGTTCGATAAAAATATTACGTAATATGAATCGAAAGCCTACGAAAGATGAAATCTTAGAAATATCGTTTTCATGGAAAACATGGGAGTCATACGCTACCTTTTATTTATGGCGTGTCCTTTACTGAATCATTTCAACTTAAACCGGAATGTACTCAATAAAAAAAGAATGAGCTTTAAAACCTAAGGCCTACAAGTACATTGTAAGTGCGACTTCTAGAATTCTTTGCCTTTATTAATTGACAATAAAAAAAAACGTTATCATTCCAATAGGCTCTCCGGTTTTCGGATTTCTAGCATGCTAAATTCCAACTGCTATCAAAAGCGTATCTTAATGAGGAACTGCTCTCTTATATCTGTATTAACATCAGAAAACTCAGTTAGGCAAAAGTCTTAATGCCTTTTAACCTGATTGACCGACCTTATGTGGAAACATCTTAAATCTATAGCTATGGCCGATCGATAGTCGGGTCCTGTACCATCAACTTCTTTAATCCATTTTTCCACTGTAGACGTTCTTTCTCTTTTGGACATAAAAACACCCCTTTAGATAATCTTATCCAAAGGGGTTAAACATTTATTACTCCACAGTAACACTCTTCGCAAGGTTACGCGGTTTATCAACATCACAGCCGCGATGCAGTGCAGCATAGTAAGCGATCAGCTGCAATGGAACAACAGATACCAACGGAGCAAGCGCTGGATTTACTTCCGGCAGTACGAATCTGTCATCCGCATCGTCTAGGCCTTTTAGTGAGATGATGCATGTGTTTGCTCCGCGAGCGGCAACTTCTTTGACGTTTCCGCGGATGCTTAGGTTTACGTGCTCTTGAGTTGCCAGTGCGAATACTGGTGTTCCTTGTTCGATCAAGGCAATCGTTCCGTGCTTCAGCTCACCGCCGGCAAAACCTTCTGCCTGGATGTAAGAAATCTCTTTCAGCTTCAGTGCGCCTTCGACACATACGAAGTAGTCAAGGCCGCGTCCGATGAAGAAAGCGTTTCTGGATACAGTCAGGTATTCACGGGCGATCATTTCCATTTCGTCTTTCTGGTCGCATAGAGCTTCCATTGCGTTTGCAGCGATACCGAGTTCTTTGACGAGGTCAAATCCGATATCGATGCCGTTTTTGTCAGCAGCCACAGAAGCAAGAACCGCAAGAACTGCGATTTGTGCAGTGTATGCTTTCGTTGACGCAACAGCGATCTCAGGGCCTGCATGAAGCAGCAATGTATAGTCAGCTTCACGAGAAAGCGTTGATCCAGGTACGTTTGTGATTGTCAGGGCTTTGTGTCCGAGCGCTTTGACTTGAACGAGAACCGCGCGGCTGTCTGCTGTTTCTCCGCTTTGAGAAAGGAAAATGAAGAGCGGTTTCTTAGACAGAAGCGGCATGTTGTAGGAGAATTCACTCGCTACATGCACTTCAACCGGCACGTTTGCCCACATTTCAATATATTGTTTACCGACAAGTCCTGCATGGTAGCTGGTTCCGCAGCCAATGATATAGATGCGGTCCGCTTCCGCTACAGCGGCAGCGATATCGCCAGGCACAGACAGCTTGCCGTTTTCATCTTGATACGTTTGGATGATTTTGCGCATAACAACAGGCTGCTCATCCGTTTCTTTCAACATGTAGTGAGGGTACGTGCCTTTTTCGATATCACTGGCATCAAGCTCAGCAATATAAGACGCACGTGTAATCACGTCACCATCAAGGTTTTTGATGACAACTTGGTCATCAGTGACGATAACCATTTCTTTATCCATCAGCTCAACATATTCGTTGGTTACTTGAAGCATCGCCATCGCATCAGATGCTACGACGTTGAATGTATCTCCAAGACCTACTAATAGAGGGCTTTTGTTTTTCGCTACAAAAATCGTTTCTCTGTTGTCGTTATCGAATAAAGCAATTGCATAAGAGCCTTTTAACAGTGTAAGTGTTTTGCGGAACGCTTCTTCTGTCTCAAGTCCTCCATTGACGAATTGCTCGATTACTTGAACGACTACTTCTGTATCGGTGTCACTTTTGAGCTCTACATCTTGCAAATACTCTTGCTTCAGCTGAACATAGTTCTCGATCACGCCGTTATGAACAAGTGTAAAGCGGCCCAGTGCGCTTTGATGCGGGTGAGCGTTCAGATAGCTTGGTTCGCCGTGTGTCGCCCAGCGAGTATGCCCAATTCCGGCTTTCGCTTCTACATTGGCATCCACAACTTCACGAAGATCTGCAATGCGTCCTTTTTCTTTGAACACATGGATTCCCTGTTCGTTTGCAACAGCAATACCAGCAGAGTCATAACCGCGATACTCAAGCTTTTCTAACCCTTTTAATAAAATTTCCTTCGCATCAAGCTGACCGATATAACCTACGATTCCACACATATTTTTCTTCCTCCTAAGATTGTAAAAGGAGACGAAGAAAGTCAAATTTCAAGGGGACTTTCAATCGTCCCCTCCTACATGTTTTTTGGAAGATCATGTGATTTCTCTTTGTTCAAGGAGTCACCCCCTTGGTTTGAAGAAATCCTTACGGCTGTGATCTGCACACTCAGCCGGGAGGCATCCGCCGAAAATTCGATAACCTCCATCCTCGTCAACTAAGCCTTTTTCCGGGCGCTTAGTTCGGGCGCTATAATTATAGGTAAAGCAATAATCCCGTCTTCTTTTCCTATTGAGAAAATAAGAACAAGACAAGCTTGATTTTACAACATGTGGCATAAACGGTCAATTGTTTTTTAAACAACTTTGCCGTATGTCTCACAATTATCTTATGTAAACCTCGCTTGTCTTGTTCACTCTCTGATAATAGACTTCGTTACTCTAATCCCATTTCTGACCGGACGACTTCAACAATGCGATTGACATACTCATCGCACAGCTCTTTCGTCTTCGCTTCAGCCATGACACGGACGAGCGGTTCAGTTCCAGAAGGGCGCACCAAAATCCGGCCGTCGCCGTTCATTTCTTTTTCAACTTCAGAAATAATTGCTTTTACTTTTTCATTTTCTTCAACTTTATATTTATCAGTCACTCTCACATTGACTAACAGCTGCGGGAACTTCTGCATTTCAGCTGCAAGCTCTGACAGCGGCTTGCCTGTTGCTTTCAAAGTGTTCATCAGCATAATAGCAGACAATAATCCGTCCCCTGTCGTGTTGTAATCAAGGAAAATAAGATGTCCTGACTGTTCTCCGCCGACGTTGTAGCCGTCTTTTTTCATTGCTTCTACTACGTAGCGGTCGCCGACAGCTGTCTGTACGCTTTTGATGCCTTCTTTTTCGAGCGCCTTATAGAAGCCGAGGTTGCTCATCACGGTTGAAACCACTGTATCATCCTTTAAACGGCCCTCTGATTTCAGATGTTTTGAGCATATGTACATGATTTGGTCGCCGTCTACAATATTTCCTTTTTCATCGACAGCAATCAGGCGGTCGCCGTCACCGTCGAACGCAAGACCGAGATCCGCGTTTTTCTCTTTGACAAACGCGCTGAGCGCTTCGGGATGAGTCGAACCGACGCCGTCATTAATGTTTAATCCGTTCGGGGAAGTCCCCATTGTAGAAACATCTGCATCTAAATCAGCAAACAGGTGTGTCGCCAAGGATGACGTTGCGCCATGGGCACAGTCCAATGCCACATGAATGCCTGTGAAATCTTCATCAGCTGTCTGTTTTAAGAATTGCAGATATTTTTGTCCGCCTTCAAAATAATCGTTTACAAGTCCAAGGTCTGCTCCGACAGGTCTTGGCAGCTTATCCTCAGGTTCGTCCATCAGGCGCTCAATTTCAGCCTCCTGTTCATCAGAAAGCTTAAATCCATCTCCCCCAAAGAATTTGATGCCGTTATCCTGCACTGGGTTATGAGAAGCGGAAATCATGACGCCCGCCTCTGCATCCATCGCTTTTGTCAAATAAGATACACCTGGTGTAGAAATGACACCCAGGCGCATGACTTCTGCGCCAATGGATAAAAGTCCGGCGACAAGGGCTCCCTCCAGCATATGGCCGGAGATGCGTGTATCGCGGCCTATCAGCACTTTTGGACGTTGTTTGTCTTTTGTCAGCACATAACCGCCGAAACGTCCGACTTTAAAGGCCAGCTCAGGTGTAAGCTCACTATTGGCGACACCTCTTACACCGTCTGTTCCAAAATACTTGCCCATTTTATAATCGCTCCTTTTTTATTCCGATGAGGATTGTGAATTTGCAGTGGATTCATCCTCATCCTGATCTTGGTTTTGATCTTTATTTTCGTCTTGGTTTTGATCGTTGTTGTTTTTATCAGTGTTCTTTGTATCTTCTTGCTGATTGTTCTTTTGATCATTTGTTTGTTTATCTGTGTCATCCTGGTTCCCTGATGTATTGCTGCTGTTATCATTCGTTGATGTATTGCTTTTCTTAGACGTCAGCTTGATTTTGGCGGTTTTCCGCCCCAAGGACCAAGTTACATTCTGTGGCCCGTTCACTTCAAGCTTCACGCTATGCTCCCCGTCCTCTAAATCTGAAACATTCACATACAATTCAATATCTGATTTTTTCAGTTTATTTATATTCGTGGGAGAGCCTTTAGCCGTTACATCTATCGCTTGTGATTCAGGATCAAGAAATTCAATGTTTTGTGAGCTGCTCAGCCCTACAGTCTTGATAGGGACATTCTCGAACCTCTGATCCGCTTCACTATCGACTTCTATATGCAAAGTCACCTTTGACGGTGAGATTTTTTTGACACCGTCAGGAAGCGGAATATCTGCCTCGATATCGGAATCCTTGTTAATTTTACTTAAATCTAAGCTGACGCCGTCAATAAATTCAAGAGAATCCAACACATCCTGTGAGCCGTAAACCGTTACCTCACTGGGGCTGGATTCAATATTCGCTATGCTGACACCGTCAGGAAGGCTTCCTGTCCGTTCAATTTTAAAGGGCACTTTTTTACTCGGGCTTGTCACCGGAACGGTAATCTTGATGACCGAGGGCTCCACGTCGACAGGAAGCGCGTTTCCGTCTTTATCATAGACAGTCACTTTCGCTTCCTTTTCAATCGTTTCATCTGCGTTTTCCAAATTCACTGAAGCTTTTACAAGAGAAATATTATCGATGACATTTTTCGATCCGGTAATCTGCACATTTTTCGGACTGACAATCGGCTGCTCCGGAGAATAGCCTTTTTTCATCTTGCTTTTGTTGTAGTACTCCACTTCTACGGGAAAACTTTTGGTCGTCCGTTCCTGAATGGTCACTGTCGTAACAGACGGATTAATTGAGATTGTCAGCCCATCCGACACGTTTTTGGCCTTAAGCTCAACCTTATGTGTGCCGGTTTTCAAATGTTCCATATCAGCATATATTTCAAAGTTCTTGGTCTGCCGAGCCTTTTTCACGGCGCTTGTCGAGCCTTTTATCGTGACATTAACCGTTTGCGGAACACCCGTCACGACGTAATTTTCATCATCATAATACGCTTTAACCGGAATATCAGTCAGAGTTGCTTCATCAGTTGTTGATGTCGGAAAGAAAGATTCACCCGGTTTTTTCGGAGTCGGTGCTTGGTTGCTGTTAACCGCCACATAAAGCAAGAGCGCGAAAAGTAGAGCAATGATTTTCACAGCCCAGCGGTTGTTTAAGAATTTATCCATTTTTCTTGCCCCTCCAATACCAGCGGTTAGAAGAAGTGTCTCTGGTGTTTTTCTTAAACTCGGCTTCAAGCATTTCTTTCAGCGCTTCTTCTGTAAGCTCTCTGTGAAGGTCGCCGTTCTTTGCCACACTGACGCCGCCGGTCTCTTCAGACACAATAATCGTCAAACTGTCTGTTACTTCACTGATACCGACTGCCGCTCTGTGCCGCGTGCCCAGTTCCTTTGAAATAAACGGGCTCTCAGAAAGCGGCAGATAACAGGCGGCTGCGGCAATTTCATTATTTTTCATAATCACCGCACCGTCATGAAGCGGGGTGTTTGGAATAAAAATATTGATCAGCAGCTCAGAGCTGACTTTGGCATTTAGTGGTATGCCGGTCTCAATATAATCCCCCATTCCAGTATCCCGCTCAATGGTCAGCAGGGCGCCTATACGGCGTTTCGCCATATAATTGATCGCTTTTGTAATGGCCTCAATCGTTTTCTGCTGCGCTTCTTCAACAGGCGTGCCGCTCCTCGAAAAAAAGCGGCCGCGGCCTAGCTGTTCAAGCGCTCTTCTCAGCTCAGGCTGAAAAATAATAATAATTGCTAAAAATCCCCATGTTATCGCTTGGTCCATCAGCCATTGAAGTGTGCTGAGGCCCAAATATTGGCTGGCCATACGAACAAGCACGATGACTACAATTCCTTTTAACAGCTGAACCGCTTTCGTGCCGCGTATCACCATAATCAATTTATATATCACATACCAAACAAGGAGAATATCAACGGCATTGCCGAGGTACTGCAAAAAAGGGATATCCTCAAAAGCCATTTCCTCGTCCTCCAAGATTTCAGTCATTTCGTATTTTGTGTTTTACGGGTTACGCATATGTACTTTACATAGCGAGCCCATTATACCACATTTCGATTTAGCAAGTGAAATGTGCCAGCCCTCTCAGCCCGCAAAAAAAGAGCAAAGCGGCTAACGCGCTTTACTCTTCTCCGTTCGGACTGAATGCATCGAGTACACTTTTCCCCGCAGACTTCATCTTGTACCATGTCCAGTCGAATAATTGATTGATTTCTTCAATCTGACCGGTGACTTGTCCAGCAGAGGCCATATACTTTTCGCCGTTTACGACGGTTACATCCCCGTCTATTTTGCCTTTAATAATCAGCTTGCCGTTTTTGACAGTGACATCACCTTTGACCGTCTCACCTTCTGGCACGGTCACAGTATGGTTATGAACCACAAGATTCTGCTGCTTGGACACGCTGAAATTGTGGTCATTATGCCAGCTGTTAAAAAAACCCCCGCCCATCAAAATGATGAATACCGCAGCAGCTGCGATAACGGGATGGGATCTGAACCATCTTTTTACAGAAGCTCTTTTCTTCTCCTTAGGCAATTTTGCCATGACATTAGCGGTAAAATCCGCGGGGGCTTCGACATGCGATGTGCTCCGTACGAGCGCTATGGATTTCTCCATCTCGTAAAAATGCTTTCTGCATTTCTCGCATGTCTCCAGATGTTCATTTAATACGTGTTCATCTTTTGGAAGGATATCTCCATCAAGATGCATATGCATAAGCTGCACAATTTGTTCAGGACAGCTCATTTCATCACCCCACTTAAAGATCCCTTAATTGTTTTCTAAGAGCCTCTCTGCCTCTGTGAATCCGCGTTTTCACAGTCCCCACAGGAATGTTTAGAATCTCCCCGATTTCAATTAATGAGAGTTCGTCAATATACTTTAATACGATGACTGTTCTGTATTTGTCAGGAAGCTTTAAAATTTTCTGCTGTATCGTGTTTGAGAGCTCCAGCGACACAACTGCATCTTCAGGCAAAACACCATCTGCGGCGATTTGAGAATACATGGTCAAGCCTTCCGTACCAGCCACCTCTGCATCGAGGTAATAATCCGGCTTCTTTTTGCGAATGCGGTCAATGGTCAAATTGGTCGCGATTCGATAAAGCCAAGTTGAAAATTTCCGGTTAATATCAAAACTGTCGATATTAACGTACGCTCTGATGAAAGCTTCCTGTGCAATATCCTCCGCCTCATGCACATTGCCAAGCATACGGTAGCAAAGCTGATAAATTTTATCTTTGTAAATATCTACGATGTCCGCAAATGCATCCTGGTCGCCTTTTTTGACTTGTTTAATTCTTTTTTTAATCATCATTTCCATATTTATCTAACCTCTGCCTTCACCGGTCTGTATGTATACGAGCTTCGTTTCAAAAGGTTTCAATTTTTTTATAAAATAAGTTTATCAAATTTTTGGCAGGGTGTAGATGGTAATTCGTGAATAAACTACCTTAACATATTTTTAAAATTATTATACAGACTGAACAGTTAGAAGTTGGAATGATTTTTCCGAAAAGAAAAAAGACACCTTTTGATCAAAGGTGTCTGTGACTGGGCTAGCTGGATTCGAACCAACGCATGACGGAGTCAAAGTCCGTTGCCTTACCGCTTGGCTATAGCCCAATAATGGTGGAGGGGGGCAGATTCGAACTGCCGAACCCTGAGGGAGCGGATTTACAGTCCGCCGCGTTTAGCCACTTCGCTACCCCTCCACATAAAATTTTGAAAAAACAGTGCCGGCAAGAGGACTTGAACCCCCAACCTACTGATTACAAGTCAGTTGCTCTACCAATTGAGCTACACCGGCAAGATGGTGGAGGATGACGGGCTCGAACCGCCGACCCTCTGCTTGTAAGGCAGATGCTCTCCCAGCTGAGCTAATCCTCCAAATGGTGACCCGTACGGGATTCGAACCCGTGTTACCGCCGTGAAAGGGCGGTGTCTTAACCGCTTGACCAACGGGCCGTTGTGTTCTCGTCGAGCTGACAAAAGTTATTATATACAGGTCACCCCCTGTTTGTAAAGAGGAAAATTAAATTTTTTATTTTCAAACTTTTTAACTCCTTTTTTAACTGAAAAAGCCTCCCAACTAAAGCCATTTATTTTATGATAGAGACAAGCAAAGCAAGAGAGGAGAACCCAATATGATTCTAGTCAGTTCTTGCCTTGGAGGCATTGAATGCAGATATAACGGCTCTCACGCAGCGTCGGAGAAAATCAGAAAACTAGTCGATGAAAAGAAAGCAGTCATGGCTTGCCCTGAACTTCTCGGCGGCTTCTCTACCCCACGCGAACCCGCAGAAATCATAGGAGGCACCGGCGAGGATGTCCTCAATGGAACAGCGAAAATCGTGACAGCTTCAGGAGAAGACGTCACAGAACTATATATGGAAGGCGCCGCGAAAACATTGGCTTACGCAAAAGAAATCAACGCTTCTGCCGTCATATTAAAAGAAAACAGTCCATCTTGCGGAAGCGGTTTTATCTATAACGGCACATTCTCTGGGAAAAAAATCACCGGCAGCGGAGTAACCGCCGCACTGTTAAAACAAGCGGGCTACCGCGTCATTTCGGAAAACGAGCTTGACGACATATTGTAAGGAGGCCACCCCATGACTCAAGACATTTCTTTATCCTTCTATAAGCCTGAACACTTGCCCGAGCTTCAATCATTCACGCTCACCAACGATGACAAACGCTTTACCTCCCTCCCGAAAGAGGTGCTGTCTCAGGCTCTGGGCATACAGGACCGATACCCGGTTGTCATCTTAAAAGACGACCTTCCAGTCGGTTTTTTCATTTTACATGCATCAAAAGAAACGCTTGCTTCCTATTCTAACAATCCATTTGCTTTACTGCTCAGCTCCCTGTCTTTAAACGCTGCGCATCACGGAAAAGGCTATGCGAAAAAAGCCATGCTTTTGCTTCCCGCTTTTGTGAGCGGATATTTTCCATGGTGCGACGAAATCATCTTGGCCGTCAATCATCTGAACATACGCGCAAAACACCTTTATATGAAAAGCGGGTTCCTTGATAAAGGACGGCGAAGAATCGGCCCGCTTGGAGAACAGTTGATCCTTCATCATTTCTTATAGTCTTGAGTGAAATAAAATTTCAAAAATTTAAAAACATAGTTGAAATATCATAACAGAGATGAATATACTGAATATTGAGATATATCATTTTAAAACAGGGGGCATCCTCATGTCAGAACCATTAAATCTTCACCGTCTCACAACGGAATCACGCAATAGCCAAACAGTTGAAATCCACAAAGCAAACACTCTTGGCATCCTCAAAATGATCAACAACGAAGATATGAAAGTCGCTGCAGCCGTTCAGGAGGTTCTCCCCGACATCAAAACAGCTGTAGACTGCGCATATGAATCGTTTCAAAATGGAGGCCGGCTCATATATACAGGCGCCGGCACAAGCGGCAGACTCGGCGTCATGGATGCTGTTGAATGTCCTCCTACCTACAGCGTAAGCCCTGATCAGGTCATCGGAATCATGGCTGGAGGCCCCAAAGCCTTTTTACAGGCAGCAGAGGGCATTGAAGACAGTGAAGAAGCAGGAGCTGAAGATTTAAGAAACATACAGCTCACTTCAAATGACACCGTCATTGCCATCGCAGCAAGCGGCCGCACACCGTACGCCGCAGGCGCCCTAAGATACGCCCGAAAAGTCGGAGCACACACCATCGCCCTTACTTGCAATGAAAACTCCGCCATCAGCAAGGATGCGGATCACAGTATTGAGGTTGTCGTCGGACCTGAGGCCATTACAGGATCAACACGTATGAAAGCCGCAACCGCTCATAAAATGATTCTAAACATGATATCTACCGCTGTAATGGTCAAAATCGGCAAGGTTTACGAAAACTTGATGGTAGACGTCAACGTCAGCAACAAAAAACTAAAAGAACGCGCCATCAGCATCATCCAAAGCCTTACAAACGCTTCATACGACACAGCAAGATACACTCTGGAACAAGCCGATCATCACGTCAAAACAGCAATCGTCATGCTCAAAACAAGCACAGATCAGAAACAAGCACAGACATTACTCGATGAAGCAAACGGTTTCATTGACAAAGCAATCGAACATTACCATCCATGATAAGGAGAGAACTAGAATGGCCACAGGCGGTTTAGCGATCATCCAATCAATGAAGCATAAGCTCCCTCCATCCGAGCGCAAACTTGCAGATTATATCCTAGCCCATCCCCACAAAGCAATCGAAAGCACGGTCAACGAAATCAGCGCCTTAGCCAATTCAAGTGACGCTGCCGTCATCAGGCTCTGCAAATCACTCGGTTTAAAAGGATTTCAAGATTTAAAAATGAGAGTAGCAGGCGATCTGGTAAAGCCTACGTTTCAGGGCTACCGGGATATTGTTCCCCACGAGCCGCTGCCCTCCATTTCCGAAAAAACGGCCGGCAATGCCATTCAAGCCATTCAGGATACTTCAGACCTGATGGACTACAAAGAGCTTGAACGAGCGGTTTCTCTGCTTCTCAAAGCTCATACCGTGCATTTTATCGGCCTCGGGGCTTCCGGCATTGTCGCCAAGGACGCCCAGCAAAAGTGGCTTCGCATTCATAAACAAGCAACCGCGTTTACAGACACTCATCTTGTGGCATCTTTAATCGCAAATGCAGATAAAGACGACATCGTATTCGCCATTTCGTTTTCAGGAGAGACACAAGAAATCGTTGAACTGTTCGCCATGGCTAAGGAAAAAGGCATCACAACGATCAGCCTCACACAATTCAGTCAGACATCCGTCTCCGCACTGGCTGATGTCCCTTTGTATACAGCCCATTCCAATGAAGCCTTGATTCGAAGTGCAGCCACTTCTTCCCGCCTCGCCCAGCTTTTTATAATTGATGTTTTGTTTTTAGGCATGGCGGCTGAGCAGTATGAAACGACAACCGGTTATATCGATAAAACGAGAGCAGCCATACAATCTATGAGAATAAAATAAGGCATCTTGAAGGGGAGGGGTTTTAATGAGCAAAGAAAATAACTACCATCATCTCGCACAGAAAATCCTTGAGCTATGCGGAGGAAAATCCAATATTTCTTCATATACGCATTGCATGACACGCCTGCGCATTACGCCTTACGATGAAAGCAAAGCAGATGCTCAGGGTTTAAGAAAGCTTGACGGCGTATTGGGGGTCGTTGAAGCTGAAACCTTACAAATTATCCTCGGCACAGGAGTCGTCAATCATGTTACAGCTGCTTTCTCAAAGCTCGTGTCAGCAGAAGAAGGTGCCGATGTCAAAGAAGCTGCGGCCAAAAAGAAAGCCGATATCAATCGAAAAAACGCCACTCCTTTTAAACTTTTCTTACGTAAAATTGCCAGCATTTTTATCCCTCTTATTCCCGCTCTAGTCGCTTCCGGTTTAATTACTGGGATTACCAAAGCAATTATTCAAGCAGGCTGGCTCTCTGCAGACTCACAAATTGCGATTATCCTGACAGTCATCGGATCAGGGCTGTTCACTTATCTCGGCATTCTCGTCGGTATTAACGCTTCGAAAGAATTTGGCGGGACACCCGCACTTGGGGCTTTGGCCGGGATCTTGATTATCAATCCGGAGATCGCAAAAATCAGTTTATTTGGAGAAGAGCTTCTCCCGGGCAGGGGAGGTCTGATCGGCGTCCTTTTCGCAGCCATATTCATTGCTTACACCGAACAATTTATTCGCCGTTTTATTCCTCAATCACTCGATATCATTGTCACACCCACCGTTTCACTGTTAATCACCGGAATCGTAACGTATGTCGTATTTATGCCTTTAGGCGGATTCATTTCTGATGCCATTACATCCGGCCTTCTGTCCATCCTGGACATCGGCGGCATCGCTGCAGGCTTTATTCTGGGCGCAACCTTCCTTCCTCTCGTCGTAACCGGACTGCATCAAGGCTTGACGCCTGTGCACATGGAACTGATCAATTCAATTGGCGATGATCCTCTGCTCCCTATTTTGGCTATGGGAGGTGCAGGACAGGTAGGCGCGGCCTTTGCCGTTTTCGTGAAGACGAAAAAAACAACACTGAGGAAAGCAATCGCCGGCGGGCTTCCATCGGGACTGCTCGGCATTGGTGAACCGCTTATTTTCGGAGTCACGCTGCCGCTTGGCCGTCCGTTTTTAACAGCATGTTTAGGAGCTGGAATCGGTGGTGCCTTTCAAGCGTATTTTCAAGTAGCCACCATTGCGATTGGTGTCTCCGGACTGCCGCTTTCCTTTCTAGTCCTGCCTTCGCAAATCATCCTGTATATCGTTGGGCTCTTTATTTCCTACGCGGCCGGCTTTTTATTGACCTATGCATTCGGATATAAAGATGAAATGGCTTCTCAGTTCGATTAAATTGTTTCTGTTTTAGGGATAGTAAACGGGATAGAAGCACAGAAAGGGGCTAGCCTGTGAAAACAAAGACACTGTTCATATTCAGTGCCATTTTAACCCTATCGATATTCGCGCCAAATGAAACCTTCGCACAAACAGCAGACAACTTGGTTGAGCCGAAAACCATAAATGC
Source organism: Bacillus sp. FSL K6-6540 (assembly GCF_038007545.1). Lineage (NCBI taxonomy): Bacteria > Bacillati > Bacillota > Bacilli > Caryophanales > Bacillaceae > Bacillus > Bacillus sp. FSL K6-6540. The sequence continues at coordinate 1,047,779 of NZ_JBBOXH010000002.1, read as the reverse complement.
AGAAACTGCACAATTCTCCACGAAGAAGCTAAGGAAGGTAGATCAGATGATAGAACGGGATATTGCAGCAGGATTTCCAGGCGCCGTTCTTGTGGTGGTGAAGGATGGACGCATCATAAAAAAAGCAGCATACGGCTACAGTAAAAAGTACGAAGGATCAGAACTGCTGCGCCGTCCGGCCAAAATGAAAACCCGCACGATGTTTGACTTAGCCTCAAATACAAAAATGTACGCAACAAATTTTGCATTGCAGCGCTTAGTCAGCCAAGGAAAACTTGACGTCTATGAAAAAGTTTCTGCATATTTGCCGGGTTTCAAGGATCAGCCGGGTGACCTCATAAAAGGAAAAGACAAGATACGTGTCATCGATGTCCTCCAGCACCAATCAGGGCTCCCATCAAGCTTTTACTTTTACACGCCGGAAAAAGCCGGCAAGTACTATTCCCAGGAACGGGACAAAACGATTGAATATTTGACGAAAATTCCGCTCGATTACCAAACTGGGACAAAGCACGTATACAGTGACATTGGATATATGCTACTCGGATGTATTGTCGAAAAACTCACCGGCAAACCGCTTGATGTCTACACGGAGCAAGAGCTCTACAAACCGCTCAGGCTGAAGCATACCTTGTACAATCCGCTGCAAAAGGGCTTTAAACCGAAACAGTTCGCAGCTACTGAACGCATGGGCAATACACGTGACGGCGTTATTCAATTCCCTAACATCCGCACAAACACGCTGCAAGGAGAGGTGCATGACGAAAAAGCGTTTTACTCAATGGATGGCGTGTCTGGGCATGCCGGATTGTTCTCAAATGCAGATGATATGGCCATACTGCTGCAAGTCATGTTAAACAAAGGTTCATACCGAAACATTTCTTTATTTGATCAGAAAACAGCCGACCTGTTTAAAGCACCTTCAGCAACAGACCCGACATTCGCTCTTGGCTGGAGGCGGAACGGAAGTAAAAGCATGGAATGGATGTTTGGCCCTCATGCCAGTGAAAATGCTTACGGGCATACCGGCTGGACAGGGACAGTTACAATTATTGATCCAGCATACAATTTAGGCATCGCATTGTTAACAAATAAAAAGCATACACCAGTTATTGATCCGGAAGAAAATCCAAACGTCTTTGAGGGTGATCAATTTGCAACAGGCAGTTATGGAAGTGTCATAACCGCGATTTATGAAGCGATGGAGTGAATGATTAGACGATAGGAGGAAGTTTCTATGAGACCTGTCTTTCCGCTTATCCTTTCAGCCGTTCTCTTTCTTTCATGCTTTTTCGGGGCCAGACAGACAGAAGCCTCTGCATCCAAACGTTCAATCGATGCCAATCAGATTGTCAATCGTATGTCGTTAGATGAAAAACTCGGCCAGATGCTGATGCCTGATTTTAGAAATTGGCAAAAGGAAGGCGAGTCCTCTCCGCAAGCCCTTACAGAAATGAATGATGAAGTCGCCAGCCTCGTCAAGAAATATCAATTCGGAGGCATCATCCTTTTTGCAGAAAATGTAAAAACAACAAAACAAACTGTCCAGCTGACAGACGATTACCAAAAGGCAAGTCCAAAAATCCCGCTCATGCTGAGTATTGATCAGGAAGGCGGCATTGTAACGAGGTTAGGGGAGGGCACTAATTTCCCAGGGAATATGGCGCTGGGCGCAGCCAGAAGCAGAATCAATGCGTATCAGACCGGCAGCATCATCGGGAAAGAGCTCTCTGCCTTAGGCATCAATACAGATTTCAGCCCTGTCGTGGACATTAACAATAATCCTAATAATCCTGTAATCGGCGTACGGTCATTCAGCTCCAATCGAGAACTGACATCACGCCTCGGTTTATATACGATGAAAGGGTTGCAGCGGCAGGATATCGCGTCTGCCCTCAAACATTTCCCGGGACATGGAGACACGGACGTTGACAGCCATTATGGACTGCCGCTCGTTTCCCATGGCCAAGAACGGCTTCGTGAGGTCGAGCTTTATCCTTTCCAAAAAGCAATTGATGCTGGTGCTGATATGGTGATGACAGCCCATGTTCAGTTTCCCGCCTTTGATGACACCACTTACAAAAGCAAACTCGATGGATCGGACATTCAGGTTCCAGCTACACTTTCAAAAAAAGTGATGACAGGTCTTCTTCGTCAGGAAATGGGCTTTAATGGGGTCATCGTTACCGATGCGCTCAATATGAAGGCAATTGCAGATCATTTCGGACAGGAAGAGGCTGTGGTCATGGCCGTAAAAGCTGGTGTCGATATTGCATTAATGCCAGCCTCAGTCACTTCAATGAAAGAAGAACAGAAATTCGCACGTGTTATTCAAGCTTTGAAAGAAGCCGTGAAAAACGGGGATATCCCTGAACAACAAATCAACAAATCAGTTGAAAGAATCATTTCCCTGAAAATAAAACGCGGCATGTATCCAGCGCGAAACAGCGACAGTACAAAAGAAAAAATAGCCAAAGCCCAAAAAATCGTAGGAAGCAAGCAGCACCTGAAAGCAGAGAAAAAAATAGCTGAAAAAGCAGTAACTGTATTAAAAAATGAACAGCACACTTTGCCGTTCAAGCCTAAAAAAGGCAGCCGAATCTTAATTGTGGCACCTTACGAAGAACAAACTGCTTCAATCGAACAAACCATTCACGATCTCATCAAGCGAAAGAAAATCAAACCCGTATCTGTCGACAAAATGAATTTTGCCAACCAAATATTTAATGCCGAGCATGCAAAACAAGTAAAAAAGGCTGATTATATCATAACCGGCTCCTATGTCGTCAAAAATGACCCTGTCGTCAACGACGGTGTCATCGACGACACAATATCAGATTCAAGCAAATGGGCCACCGTGTTTCCGAGAGCTGTCATGAAAGCCGCACTGCAGCACAACAAACCATTTGTCTTAATGAGCCTGCGCAACCCCTATGACGCAGCCAATTTCGAAGAAGCAAAGGCACTGATTGCAGTCTATGGCTTTAAAGGATACGCAAATGGCCGTTATCTTCAACCTAATATTCCGGCCGGAGTGATGGCGATATTCGGCCAGGCAAAACCTAAAGGCACACTTCCAGTTGACATTCCGTCAGTCACGAAACCAGGGAACACCCTTTACCCATTTGGCTACGGATTAAATATCAAAACGGGAAGACCGCTTTAATAAGGAGGGACACATGAGAAAAACAATATTCGCTTTTCTGACAGGGCTCATAATGTTCGGAACGATAACCGCTGCCTCTGCTTCAAACGATTCAAAGAATCAAACGGCTAAAAAACCTAAAGTCCAGACTGGGATAGACACGCTCTTGCCAGACTATAAAAAACAGCTCAAGGGAAAACGCATCGGACTGATCACCAATCCAACCGGAGTAAACGCATCTCTGAAAAGCAGTGTCGATATTCTTTACGAGAACCCAGATATCAAACTGACAGCTTTATTCGGCCCTGAACACGGCGTCCGCGGTGACGCCCAGGCTGGAGACGAAGTAGGCTCTTACATTGACGAAAAAACCGGGGTTCCCGTATACAGCCTCTACGGAAAAACGAAAAAACCGACTCCAGAAATGCTGAAAAATGTCGATATTCTAATGTTTGACATTCAGGATGTCGGGACCCGTTTCTACACGTACATTTATACAATGGCATACGCAATGGAAGCCGCTAAAGAAAACGGCATTCCATTTATGGTGCTGGACCGTCCGAATCCTCAAGGCGGGAATCATATTGAAGGACCAATCTTAGAACCTGAATACGCCTCATTTGTCGGATTGTATCCCATTCCATTGAAGCATGGGATGACGATAGGCGAATTGGCTTTACTGTTCAACAAAGAATTTGATATTGATGCCGATCTTACAGTGGTAAAAATGAAACACTGGAAACGAAAAATGGATTTTGACGATACCCGATTGCCTTTCGTCCTCCCTTCGCCTAACATGCCGACGGTGGAAAGCACATTTGTTTATCCTGCAACCGGGCTGATTGAAGGAACAAATATATCCGAAGGGCGAGGGACAACAAAACCATTCGAATTGATCGGAGCTCCTTTTATCAAAAGCACAGAACTTGAAGAAACATTAAACAGCCTCCATTTGCCGGGCGTTACATTTAGGGCAGCATCCTTCACACCGACGTTTTCTAAACATCAAGGAACGCTTTGCCACGGTGTGCAGCTCTATGTGACAGACAGAGATAAGTTTGAAGCCGTTAAAACGGGTCTTTCAGTCATTAAAACCATACACGATCTCTATCCTGAGGATTTTGAGTTCCTATCAACAGGTTCATTCGATAAACTGGCAGGCAACAGCTGGATCAGGACAAAAATTGAAAATGGAACTTCGATTGAGAACATCATAAACAGCTATGAAAAAACACTCCAACAATTCAGCAAAACAAGAAAAAAATATCTCATTTATTAGAATGTAAGCATCGTATGTTACACGTGTAACATATTCTTACTGAACGAAAGACCCTTACTTTTACACATAAGTAAGGGTTTTTTTCATGCTAAAAACCCACCCGCTTTATATAGGAAAACTTTCATTTATTTGGTACAATTTTTATTGAAAATGATTATCAATTGAAAGTTTCTGAAAAGGTGGTCTACTCGTGCAAAATGCAGTGATTTATCAACCGGTACAAATTGAATATCTAAAAAAGACAAGTGATCTCTTCTCAGAACAGCAATTAGCCGATTCATTCGTGCTGATTTTTCATTTAAAAGGAAACGGCTATATTTCGATCGGAACAAACACCAATCCTTTGCAAAAAAAGACACTTTATGTTTGCCCGCCTAACGAGACCTTTGGCTTTACGCCAGCAGCCGATGGACATATAGATGCCTGTCTGATCAGGCTTCAAAGCTATATCAAGGAAGCCGGCCAAGATATTTACACACCGTGCACAGAATCGGAATTAGCCAACCTGAAGCTTATGAATGTTTCGCATATCGAGAATCTTGCAGTCCGGCTTCAAGAGCTTGCCGCACTATGGAATGAATCGTCTCAGCTTTCTCAGCTAAAATGTGGGATTGAAGTACAAAGCCTGATTTATGACCTTTTTACTGCCAGTTTATCTGATCAAACGGATACACATTCAGCAATCGAAAAAACAAAACACTACATCGAAACCCATACCGATACAAAAATCACGCTAGCCCAGCTGTCGCAAATGGCAGGAATCAGTGCCAAACACTACAGTGAAAGCTTTAAAAAATGGACAGGACAGAGCGTAACAGAATTTATTACGAAAACACGAATCACAAAGGCAAAACGGCTCATGGCAAAATCAAACTGCAAATTGAAAGAAATCGCACACCAAACCGGTTATCAAGATGAATTTTATTTCAGCAGAATCTTTAAAAAACATACAGGCTGTTCACCTACAAGCTATATGAAAAAACGCCGAAAGAAAATCGCCGCATACGGAAGGGGCACAATGGGCCATCTCATCCCTCTTCACCACATACCTTTTGCGGCCGCTCTGCATCCGAAATGGACGTCTTACTACTATCAGCATTATTCGACAGATATACCCGTCCAGCTCAGTGCATACCGGTTTAATGAAAAGTGGGAAGAAAACCTGTACACGTTATCACAGGCAGAACCAGATGTGATTGTCAGCATGGATTCTATTTCCCCAGAAGAACAAGATCGCCTGAATCGCATCGCAGAAGTCATGTACCTTCCTTCAGAGGAAAGCTGGAGAACCCACTTTCTGCAAACTGCCTCATTTTTAAAGGAGGAGTCCGAAGCAGAAAAGTGGCTAGCGGATTATGACCAGCAGACAACAGCCGCCAAAAAAACACTTCAACACGTTCAAGGGCTGCGTTTTCTCTTTTTGAGGCTGCATAAGCAAAACTTCTATCTGGCACATAACCGAAGTGTCCGCGAAGTTTTCTTTGGGGATTTAGGATTCAGCTCGGCAACAACGGCTGACACACCTTCAGAACAAGCGATTTCGTTAGAAAATATCGCAAATTACCAAGCTGACTGTATGATGCTTTTTCTTTTTAAAGAGCCGGAGACCATAGCTTACTACCAGCAATTACAGCAGACAGAAGCATGGCAAAACCTAAGCGCGGTACGGAATAACCGTGTTTATCTTCTATCCCTGGACCCGTGGAATGAATACTCAGCTTGCGGGCACGAACGCATCGTTCAGCAAACTGTTTCTTTATTATCCGGAGATTGTCCATGATAAATCAGGAATTTGTCCATGGTGTTATATCTGTTCATTCTCTATAATTCCAATTGATAATAGTTATCAATTGAACAGGAGGCTCTATAGATGAAAAAGATATCTCTTACCTTATTAATCTTGCTTCTCGCGCTGACAGCGGCAGCTTGCGGCAGCAAAAATGAATCAACTGTCAGCAAGGCAAGCGGCACAGCATCTGAGAAGAAGAAAATTGAATACCTTGATAAAACATATGAAGTAACTGTACCGACAGACAAAATCGCCATTACGGGAAGCGTTGAATCAATGGAAGACGCGAAATTGCTTGACGTTCATCCGCAAGGCGCAATTTCATTCTCCGGTAAATTCCCGGATATGTTCAAAGACATCACTGATAAAGCCGAACCAACCGGAGAAAAAATGGAGCCAAATATTGAAAAGATTCTTGAAATGAAGCCAGATGTTATCCTTGCTTCAACAAAGTTTCCGGAAAAAACGCTTCAAAAAATCAGCACAGCAGGCACGACGATCCCAGTTTCTCATATCTCTTCAAACTGGAAGGAAAACATGATGCTGCTTGCCCAGCTGACTGGAAAAGAGAAAAAAGCAAAGAAAATTATTGCAGACTATGAACAGGATCTAAAAGAAACAAAAACAAAAATCAATGATAAAGCGAAAGATTCAAAAGCGCTTGTCATCAGAATCAGACAAGGCAACATTTACATTTACCCTGAACAGGTGTATTTCAACTCCACACTATATGGTGATTTAGGCCTTAAAGCGCCGAACGAAGTAAAAGCTGCAAAAGCGCAAGAGCTGATTTCATTAGAAAAATTAAGTGAAATGAACCCGGACCATATTTTCGTCCAATTTTCTGATGATGAAAATGCAGACAAACCTGATGCCTTAAAAGATTTAGAGAAAAATCCAATCTGGAAAAGCCTTAAAGCAGTCAAAGAAGATCATGTGTATGTCAACTCAGTGGACCCTCTCGCACAAGGCGGTACAGCTTGGAGCAAAGTCCGCTTCCTGAAAGCGGCTGCTGAAAAATTGACACAAAACTAATTCAGAGTAGGTTTTTGTATGTATTCAAAACAGTGGACACGTATCATATTGATTACTTCTCCATTTGCTATAGCGCTGTCACTTTTGCTTTCAATCCTTTATGGGGCAAAGCATCTTAGCACAGATATTGTTTTTACATCTCTTATTCATTTCGATCCGGGAAACACAGACCATCAAATTATTTGGCACTCCCGGATTCCAAGGGCTGCCGGCGCTCTGCTCATAGGGGCAGCCCTTGCTGTTTCTGGAGCGCTTATGCAGGGCATTACGCGCAATTATTTAGCTTCGCCATCCATTATGGGTGTTTCAGATGGTTCAGCGTTTATCATTACGCTTTGCATGGTTCTGCTCCCGCAATCATCTTCGATTGAAATGATGATATACTCTTTTATCGGCTCAGCGTTAGGAGCGGTGTTAGTATTCGGCCTTGCCGCCATGATGCCAAACGGATTTACCCCCGTGCAGCTCGCCATCATCGGCACAGTCACAAGCATGCTGCTCAGCAGCTTATCAGCGGCCATGTCGATTTATTTTCAAATTTCTCAGGATCTCAGTTTCTGGTACAGCGCCAGACTTCATCAAATGAGTCCGGATTTCCTGAAGCTCGCCGCTCCGTTTTTCCTGATTGGCATTATAATGGCCATTTCTCTCAGCAAAAAGGTGACCGCTGTATCATTAGGAGACGACATTTCTAAAAGCCTGGGGCAAAAGAAAAAAACCATTAAAATCATGGCGATGCTTTCCGTCATCATTTTAACCGGCAGTGCCGTAGCGCTGGCCGGAAAAATTGCGTTTGTCGGGTTGGTTGTTCCGCATATCACGAGATTTCTCGTCGGCTCTGATTACAGCAGGCTGATTCCGTGTTCCTGTATTTTGGGCGGAATCTTTTTAACCCTGTGCGATCTCGCAAGCAGATTTATCAACTATCCGTTTGAAACACCGATTGAGGTCGTAACATCCATTATCGGCGTACCTTTCTTCCTTTATTTAATTAAACGAAAAGGAGGGGAGCAAAATGGCTAAAAAATATGCATTGTTCATCGCTTTGATTCTTGTTGTCAGCTATTTCAGCTTAACGAGCGGATCATTTTCTGTTCGTCCTGCTGAGCTGCTCTCCACTCTTTTTCAAATCGAACCGAATCCGCAGTATGAAATTTTGCTGTTCGATTTAAGACTGCCGCGTGTTGTTATGGCTGCTATTATTGGACTCGGTCTTGGCATTGCAGGCGCTGTTATCCAGGCCATCACGAGAAACGGGCTTGCTGACCCTGGAATTCTCGGAATCAACGCAGGGGCAGGAGCCGGCATTGTAGCGTTTATGCTCTTATTCCAAGGCCAGAAGGAAGTGACATCCATAGCTGCAGCGATGGGAATGCCGCTCTTCGGATTGATAGGCGGGCTCATCGCGGCGATCCTGATTTACATATTTGCATGGCACAGAGGCAATTTAGATTCAGGAAGAATTATTCTGGTAGGGATTGCGATCAATTCAGGATTCAGCGCCCTGTCTTTGTTTTTATCTTTAAAAATGGACCCGCAAGACTATCAAATGGCCATGGTGTGGAAAAACGGAAGCATCTGGTCTGCCAACTGGACGTATATCACAGCCGTACTCCCATGGATGCTGCTGTTTATACCGATTCTTATCGGCAAATCCCGCCTGCTCGACACCATTCGTTTTGATGAAGACACAGTCAGAAGCCTCGGCATTTCATCAAATAAAGAAAAAACCATCCTGCTCGTAGCCTGTGTAGCAATCATCAGCGCCTGTGTCTCCGTAGCGGGAAGCATGGCGTTTGTCGGCTTAATTGCTCCCCATATCTCACGGAGACTGGCTGGCGTCGAACATCGCTATATCCTGCCACTGAGCGGTTTAATCGGGATGCTTCTTGTGATAAGCGCAGACTTTGCCGGAAAACTGTTTTTTCAGCCCGCAGAAGTGCCCGCAGGCATCATTTTGGCGATCCTCGGAGTTCCTTATTTCTTATATCTGCTTTTCAAGCAAAAAAAGGGGGAGAATGCTTGAAAGGATCTCTTTCAGAACACAAAGCCGGCAACAGGAGGTTCACGCTGTACCTCCCTCCTTCCTACAGCACAGACAGCGGGGGATTTCCTGCTGTTTACGTGCAGGATGGCAGTTCTTTGTTCCAAAACCAAATCGAATTATTAGAAAACGCATTTCAACAGCGAAGGCTGCCTAAACTCGTGCTGATCGGTATCGAACCCGAAAACCGGCTAAATGAATACACACCTTGGCCGGCTGCATCACTCAGTGATCGGTTCACGGACTTCGGCGGAATGGGATATCACTATCTGTCTGATATAACGAACCAGTTCATTCCGCTAATCGAAGAAAACTGGAACGTCACCAGGGAACCGCAGTCAAGAGGAATGATCGGTGCCTCATTAGGCGGCCTCATCTCAATGTTCGCCATATTAAAATATCCGTCAATGTTCGGGAAAATAGGCTCTATATCAGGTTCATACTGGTACGAGAACGCAGCGGAAACCATTCATATAACTTCTTTAAAGCCCGGCACTGTACGTGTTTTCATGTCTGTCGGGAGTGAAGAAGGCCGTGAAAAACAATCCATTCAGCGACATATGCTGAAAAAAACAAAGCAAGTTCATCAAAGTCTAAAAGAAAAAGGCTTCACTGAAGACCAGTTGTATCTTTCAATTGAAAAAGGAGCGGTGCATCACCGCAAGTATTTCTGCAAACAGTTCATCAACGCGCTCGAATGGCTATACGGAAAAAACCGCTCAACCCTATGAGCGGTTTTTTATACTTTCTGCAACATTGGTTTTAATTCAAAACGATTCAGCATATAGCCAAACAAAGCAGCCAATATCTGCTGAAACAGCATGCCAATCACAACAGGAACGGCAACCTGAGACGGGAAGAACGTAACGGCAAGAACTGCGCCGGCACTAATATTCCTCATGCCTCCCGTAAATATAAGAGAGACTATTTCCTCTTGCCGCCTTTTCATCATTTTTCCGATCAGCCAAGCAGCGGCATAACCTGTTAACGCGATAAAGAATACCGTTACAGCTATTCCTGCAAATCTCAAATCAATGGATTTGAAATAAGGAGCAATCGCTGAACTGTTAATCGCAATCACTGCCATCAAGCAAAGCTTTGAAAAAGGCGACAGCACACTGCTCAAAGACGCTGTTCTTTCTGGAGATGACATCTGATTAAACAGCATGCCCAGAAAAGAAGGAATCACGACCATTACAATCAGACCTTTCATCATTCCCCACACATCCATATGAACCTGAGCGCCGGCCAGCAATGAAAGACTCAGCGGTACGATTAGCGGTGACAGCACAGTATCAATTAAAATAATCGAAAGTGTCAAACCGACATTCCCTTTGTACATCGCTGCCCAAATCAGGCTTGTAATCCCCGTAGGAATCACAACAGCCAATGTTAAACCGGTAATCGTCAAAGGATCACCTTTAAATATAAGATGGCCGCTGCCCCAAGCAAAAAGCGGCATGAAAATATGAAGAACGAATAGTGCAAGAATCATAGGGAGAGGGTGAGACAATGCATGTCTCAAAGATTGAAAGTTAGCGCTTAAACTGCCTGCAAACGTAATAAAAGCAAAGATCCAAGGCACAGCCCATTCATACCCATTTAAAAACTGAGACAGCAGCACGCCCAGCACCACACTAGTCGGCGTCAACAGCGGCATCACTCTCCCCAATACACGGTTCAGCTTCTGAAGCATCATATGCAAGTCCCCTATTTAAAATTTCTCTTCTCTCTATTATATCAATGCTGCTTAAGTGTATGTTATATAAAAAAGCCCAGATCTCATTCATCTGGGCTTCTCTATTTTATGCCATCTGTTTCATTAGAGATTTACTCGCTTTATTCAAACCTTTTAACTCAGCTTCAATGCCTTGTTCCTTAAACTTCGCAACAATCTTATCAAGTGCGGCCGCTCCAGAATCGTCCCATACGTGAGCTTCAGTTAAGTCAATCACAACCCGCTCAATATCCTCTTGATATATAAACGCATTCGTAAGATCAGTCACTGACGCAAAAAAGATTTGCCCCTTCACTTGATACGTTCTAAGCTTTTGATCCTCTGCATGAGAAACGATTTTCAGCTTCGAGATTTTTGCTACAAAGAACACGGCACTTAAAAGAACACCGACAAATACACCCTTAGATAAGTCATCCGTCACAACAACCGTAACCACAGTCACAACCATGACAATCGAGTCCGTGAGCGGCGCTTTTTTGAGACCTTTTAAAGAAGACCAATCAAAAGTGCCGACAGACACCATAACCATTACAGCTACTAACGCCGCCATTGGGACTTTCACCACGACATGACTTAACACCGCAATTAAAAACATCAGAAAAGCACCGGCAACAAATGCTGACAAACGTCCGCGACCGCCCGCTTTTGTATTAATGACAGATTGTCCGATCATAGCGCAGCCTGCCATTCCGCCAAAGAATCCAGTCACGATATTCGCAATTCCCTGTCCGCGGCTCTCTTTATTTTTATCACTGTCCGTATCCGTCATTTCATCAATAATCTGCGCTGTCAGCAAAGATTCAAGCAACCCGACAAACGCTAAAGCAATTGAATAAGGAAAAATAATTTGCAGTGTTTCAAAGGTAAACGGAACATCAGGGATTAAGAAATGAGGCAATGAACTAGAAATATTGCCCATATCACCAACCGTCCGCACATCCACATGGAAAGTGACCGCAATAATTGTCATCACAATAATCGCCACAAGCGGAGACGGAACAGCAGTCGTAAACCTTGGCAGCACATAAATGATAACCAACGACCCGGCAAGCATCGCATACATGCTCCAAGAAGCACCTTCAAACTGGGGAAGCTGCGCAGAGAAAATAAGGATCGCCAGCGCATTCACAAACCCGATCATCACAGAACGCGGGATGAATTTCATTAATCTTGCAATTTTACTGATACCTAAAATCACCTGAATAATGCCTGTCAAAATCGTAGCCGCAAATAAATACTGAAGCCCATGATCAGCAACCAGCGACACCATAACGACTGCCATTGAGCCTGTAGCAGCTGAAATCATGCCAGGTCTGCCGCCAAAAATAGAAATAATAATGGCTATACAAAATGACGCATAAAGACCGACCATCGGATCCACACCGGCTATAATAGAAAAGCCAATCGCTTCAGGAATTAATGCTAACGCAACTAAAATGCCAGCAAGAATGTCTTTTCGGATATTGCCGAACCATTGCTGTTTTAATGTAAAACTATTATTCAAATATAACGACTCCTTTTTAGTAAAAAATTAATCCGCACCATATCTATTGTATTGGGAGCTTTTTTTATTTTACGGGAGAAAATGAAAAGAAAAACGACCGGGGAAAACGGGGAAACGTTGAGTATATTGTATTGAGGCAAGGAGTTGTCATACAAAGAGTATCATAATAAATTTTTATCAATTACGCAAGATGAATGCTGAAGAAAAAAATGGCTTAAATATAGTCTGAGACATTTTATCATATC
>NZ_JBBOXH010000002.1:960000-1027500 GCF_038007545.1 Bacillus sp. FSL K6-6540 | reverse complement strand
TAGGGGCCCCTAGTCCAATCAGTGCTCTACCTCCAAGACTCTTACCTTGAGGCTAGCCCTAAAGCTATTTCGGAGAGAACCAGCTATCTCCAGGTTCGATTGGCATTTCACCCCTACCCACACCTCATCCCCGCACTTTTCAACGTGCGTGGGTTCGGGCCTCCATTCAGTGTTACCTGAACTTCACCCTGGACATGGGTAGATCACCTGGTTTCGGGTCTACGACCACGTACTCATGCGCCCTATTCAGACTCGCTTTCGCCGCGGCTCCGCATCTTCTGCTTAACCTTGCACGGGATCGTAACTCGCCGGTTCATTCTACAAAAGGCACGCCATCACCCGTTAACGGGCTCTGACTACTTGTAGGCACACGGTTTCAGGATCTCTTTCACTCCCCTTCCGGGGTGCTTTTCACCTTTCCCTCACGGTACTGGTTCACTATCGGTCACTAGGGAGTATTTAGCCTTGGGAGATGGTCCTCCCGGATTCCGACGGAATTTCACGTGTTCCGCCGTACTCAGGATCCACTCAGGAGAGAACGAAGTTTTGACTACAGGGCTGTTACCTCCTATGGCGGGCCTTTCCAGACCTCTTCATCTACCTCGTTCCTTTGTAACTCCGTACAGAGTGTCCTACAACCCCAAGAGGCAAGCCTCTTGGTTTGGGCTAATCCCGTTTCGCTCGCCGCTACTCAGGGAATCGCATTTGCTTTCTCTTCCTCCGGGTACTTAGATGTTTCAGTTCCCCGGGTCTGCCTTCTCATATCCTATGAATTCAGATATGGATACCACTCCATTACGAGTGGTGGGTTTCCCCATTCGGAAATCTCCGGATCAAAGCTTGCTTACAGCTCCCCGAAGCATATCGGTGTTCGTCCCGTCCTTCATCGGCTCCTAGTGCCAAGGCATCCACCGTGCGCCCTTTCTAACTTAACCGTTAAAAAGAATCACTATGTGATATCTTGTATTACTAATTGAATGTGATGTCTACTGTTATCTAGTTTTCAAAGAACACGTTTCGAAGGAATGATCCTTCAAAACTAAACAAGACAGGGAACGTTCTGTTTATAAGACCCAAGGTCTTATATTCCGTATAATATCCTTAGAAAGGAGGTGATCCAGCCGCACCTTCCGATACGGCTACCTTGTTACGACTTCACCCCAATCATCTGTCCCACCTTCGGCGGCTGGCTCCTAAAAGGTTACCTCACCGACTTCGGGTGTTACAAACTCTCGTGGTGTGACGGGCGGTGTGTACAAGGCCCGGGAACGTATTCACCGCGGCATGCTGATCCGCGATTACTAGCGATTCCAGCTTCACGCAGTCGAGTTGCAGACTGCGATCCGAACTGAGAACAGATTTGTGGGATTGGCTTAACCTCGCGGTTTCGCGCCCTTTGTTCTGTCCATTGTAGCACGTGTGTAGCCCAGGTCATAAGGGGCATGATGATTTGACGTCATCCCCACCTTCCTCCGGTTTGTCACCGGCAGTCACCTTAGAGTGCCCAACTGAATGCTGGCAACTAAGATCAAGGGTTGCGCTCGTTGCGGGACTTAACCCAACATCTCACGACACGAGCTGACGACAACCATGCACCACCTGTCACTCTGCCCCCGAAGGGGACGTCCTATCTCTAGGATTTTCAGAGGATGTCAAGACCTGGTAAGGTTCTTCGCGTTGCTTCGAATTAAACCACATGCTCCACCGCTTGTGCGGGCCCCCGTCAATTCCTTTGAGTTTCAGTCTTGCGACCGTACTCCCCAGGCGGAGTGCTTAATGCGTTAGCGCAGCACTAAGGGGCGGAAACCCCTAACACTTAGCACTCATCGTTTACGGCGTGGACTACCAGGGTATCTAATCCTGTTCGCTCCCCACGCTTTCGCTCCTCAGCGTCAGTTACAGACCAGAGAGTCGCCTTCGCCACTGGTGTTCCTCCACATCTCTACGCATTTCACCGCTACACGTGGAATTCCACTCTCCTCTTCTGCACTCAAGTTCCCCAGTTTCCAATGACCCTCCCCGGTTGAGCCGGGGGCTTTCACATCAGACTTAAGAAACCGCCTGCGAGCCCTTTACGCCCAATAATTCCGGACAACGCTTGCCACCTACGTATTACCGCGGTGCTGGCACGTAGTTAGCCGTGGCTTTCTGGTTAGGTACCGTCAAGGTACCGCCCTATTCGAACGGTACTTGTTCTTCCCTAACAACAGAGCTTTACGATCCGAAAACCTTCATCACTCACGCGGCGTTGCTCCGTCAGACTTTCGTCCATTGCGGAAGATTCCCTACTGCCGCCTCCCGTAGGAGTCTGGGCCGTGTCTCAGTCCCAGTGTGGCCGATCACCCTCTCAGGTCGGCTACGCATCGTCGCCTTGGTGAGCCGTTACCTCACCAACTAGCTAATGCGCCGCGGGTCCATCTGTAAGTGGTAGCCGAAGCCACCTTTTATGTTTGAACCATGCGGTTCAAACAACCATCCGGTATTAGCCCCGGTTTCCCGGAGTTATCCCAGTCTTACAGGCAGGTTACCCACGTGTTACTCACCCGTCCGCCGCTAACATCAGGGAGCAAGCTCCCATCTGTCCGCTCGACTTGCATGTATTAGGCACGCCGCCAGCGTTCGTCCTGAGCCAGGATCAAACTCTCCGATAAAGTAGTTTGACTGACTACGCACATCGCTGTACGATTTTTAAAAACTGAATTAACAGGTACGTTTTGTCTTGTTTAGTTTTCAAAGATCATTTGTTTGTCCGCTTTGTTAAAGCAACTTTATTAGTATACAACGTCACTTCTTCAAAGTCAACAACTTTTTTAAAAAAACTTTTGGTGGAGCCTAGCGGGATCGAACCGCTGACCTCCTGCGTGCAAAGCAGGCGCTCTCCCAGCTGAGCTAAGGCCCCATAAAAAATGGTCGGGAAGACAGGATTCGAACCTGCGACCCCATGGTCCCAAACCATGTGCTCTACCAAGCTGAGCTACTTCCCGATTTCCTATCTATTCTATTAAAAGATATGGCGCGCCCGAGAGGAGTCGAACCCCTAACCTTTTGATCCGTAGTCAAACGCTCTATCCAATTGAGCTACGGGCGCAATTTAATTTACAATATCCCGTTGGGATAAATGGAGCGGAAGACGGGATTCGAACCCGCGACCCCCACCTTGGCAAGGTGGTGTTCTACCACTGAACTACTTCCGCATATCGCAATAAAAAAAGCTTTCTCCTTATGAGAAACCTTGGTAATAATACATTTAATAAAGCTTCCAAGCGGGCTCGAACCGCTGACCTCTTCCTTACCATGGAAGTGCTCTACCTGCTGAGCTATGGAAGCAATGGCTCCGCAGGTAGGATTCGAACCTACGACCGATCGGTTAACAGCCGATAGCTCTACCACTGAGCTACTGCGGAATAATATAAAGCTTCATAAACAAACATGGTAGAATTAATAAATCTGCTTGGCGGCGTCCTACTCTCACAGGGGGAAACCCCCGACTACCATCGGCGCTGAAGAGCTTAACTTCCGTGTTCGGTATGGGAACGGGTGTGACCTCTTCGCTATCGCCACCAAACAAATTGAGAGTGTTCTCTCAAAACTAGATAACAGATGTGACATCATTCAAAAATATGGTTAAGTCCTCGATCGATTAGTATCTGTCAGCTCCATGTGTCGCCACACTTCCACCTCAGACCTATCAACCTGATCATCTTTCAGGGATCTTACTTCCTTGCGGAATGGGAAATCTCATCTTGAGGGGGCTTCATGCTTAGATGCTTTCAGCACTTATCCCGTCCGCACATAGCTACCCAGCGATGCCCTTGGCAGAACAACTGGTACACCAGCGGTGCGTCCATCCCGGTCCTCTCGTACTAAGGACAGCTCCTCTCAAATTTCCTGCGCCCGCGACGGATAGGGACCGAACTGTCTCACGACGTTCTGAACCCAGCTCGCGTACCGCTTTAATGGGCGAACAGCCCAACCCTTGGGACCGACTACAGCCCCAGGATGCGATGAGCCGACATCGAGGTGCCAAACCTCCCCGTCGATGTGGACTCTTGGGGGAGATAAGCCTGTTATCCCCGGGGTAGCTTTTATCCGTTGAGCGATGGCCCTTCCATGCGGAACCACCGGATCACTAAGCCCGACTTTCGTCCCTGCTCGACTTGTAGGTCTCGCAGTCAAGCTCCCTTGTGCCTTTACACTCTGCGAATGATTTCCAACCATTCTGAGGGAACCTTTGGGCGCCTCCGTTACCTTTTAGGAGGCGACCGCCCCAGTCAAACTGCCCACCTGACACTGTCTCCCCGCCCGATAAGGGCGGCGGGTTAGAAGGTCAATACAGCCAGGGTAGTATCCCACCGATGCCTCCACCGAAGCTGGCGCTCCGGTTTCCAAGGCTCCTACCTATCCTGTACAAGCTGTACCAACATTCAATATCAGGGCCGCAGTAAAGCTCCACGGGGTCTTTCCGTCCTGTCGCGGGTAACCTGCATCTTCACAGGTACTATAATTTCACCGAGTCTCTCGTTGAGACAGTGCCCAGATCGTTGCGCCTTTCGTGCGGGTCGGAACTTACCCGACAAGGAATTTCGCTACCTTAGGACCGTTATAGTTACGGCCGCCGTTTACTGGGGCTTCAATTCGCACCTTCGCTTACGCTAAGCGCTCCTCTTAACCTTCCAGCACCGGGCAGGCGTCAGCCCCTATACTTCGCCTTACGGCTTCGCAGAGACCTGTGTTTTTGCTAAACAGTCGCCTGGGCCTATTCACTGCGGCTCTCTCGGGCTTGCACCCTAACAGAGCACCCCTTCTCCCGAAGTTACGGGGTCATTTTGCCGAGTTCCTTAACGAGAGTTCTCTCGATCACCTTAGGATTCTCTCCTCGCCTACCTGTGTCGGTTTGCGGTACGGGCACCTCTCACCTCGCTAGAGGCTTTTCTTGGCAGTGTGGAATCAGGAACTTCGCTACTATATTTCGCTCGCCATCACAGCTCAGCCTTATGGGAAACGGATTTGCCTATTTCCCAGCCTAACTGCTTGGACGCGGATATCCAATACCGCGCTTACCCTATCCTCCTGCGTCCCCCCATTGCTCAAATGGTGAGGAGGTGGTACAGGAATATCAACCTGTTGTCCATCGCCTACGCCTTTCGGCCTCGGCTTAGGTCCCGACTAACCCTGAGCGGACGAGCCTTCCTCAGGAAACCTTAGGCATTCGGTGGAGGGGATTCTCACCCCTCTTTCGCTACTCATACCGGCATTCTCACTTCTAAGCGCTCCACCAGTCCTTCCGGTCTGGCTTCACAGCCCTTAGAACGCTCTCCTACCACTGTTCGAAGAACAGTCCGCAGCTTCGGTGATACGTTTAGCCCCGGTACATTTTCGGCGCAGAGTCACTCGACCAGTGAGCTATTACGCACTCTTTAAATGGTGGTCGCTTCTAAGCCAACATCCTGGTTGTCTAAGCAACTCCACATCCTTTTCCACTTAACGTATACTTTGGGACCTTAGCTGGCGGTCTGGGCTGTTTCCCTTTCGACTACGGATCTTATCACTCGCAGTCTGACTCCCAAGGATAAGTCATTGGCATTCGGAGTTTGACTGAATTCGGTAACCCGGTAGGGGCCCCTAGTCCAATCAGTGCTCTACCTCCAAGACTCTTACCTTGAGGCTAGCCCTAAAGCTATTTCGGAGAGAACCAGCTATCTCCAGGTTCGATTGGCATTTCACCCCTACCCACACCTCATCCCCGCACTTTTCAACGTGCGTGGGTTCGGGCCTCCATTCAGTGTTACCTGAACTTCACCCTGGACATGGGTAGATCACCTGGTTTCGGGTCTACGACCACGTACTCATGCGCCCTATTCAGACTCGCTTTCGCGCGGCTCCGCATCTTCTGCTTAACCTTGCACGGGATCGTAACTCGCCGGTTCATTCTACAAAAGGCACGCCATCACCCGTTAACGGGCTCTGACTACTTGTAGGCACACGGTTTCAGGATCTCTTTCACTCCCCTTCCGGGGTGCTTTTCACCTTTCCCTCACGGTACTGGTTCACTATCGGTCACTAGGGAGTATTTAGCCTTGGGAGATGGTCCTCCCGGATTCCGACGGAATTTCACGTGTTCCGCCGTACTCAGGATCCACTCAGGAGAGAACGAAGTTTTGACTACAGGGCTGTTACCTCCTATGGCGGGCCTTTCCAGACCTCTTCATCTACCTCGTTCCTTTGTAACTCCGTACAGAGTGTCCTACAACCCCAAGAGGCAAGCCTCTTGGTTTGGGCTAATCCCGTTTCGCTCGCCGCTACTCAGGGAATCGCATTTGCTTTCTCTTCCTCCGGGTACTTAGATGTTTCAGTTCCCCGGGTCTGCCTTCTCATATCCTATGAATTCAGATATGGATACCACTCCATTACGAGTGGTGGGTTTCCCCATTCGGAAATCTCCGGATCAAAGCTTGCTTACAGCTCCCCGAAGCATATCGGTGTTCGTCCCGTCCTTCATCGGCTCCTAGTGCCAAGGCATCCACCGTGCGCCCTTTCTAACTTAACCGTTAAAAAGAATCACTATGTGATATCTTGTATTACTAATTGAATGTGATGTCTACTGTTATCTAGTTTTCAAAGAACACGTTTCGAAGGAATGATCCTTCAAAACTAAACAAGACAGGGAACGTTCTGTTTATAAGACCCAAGGTCTTATATTCCGTATAATATCCTTAGAAAGGAGGTGATCCAGCCGCACCTTCCGATACGGCTACCTTGTTACGACTTCACCCCAATCATCTGTCCCACCTTCGGCGGCTGGCTCCTAAAAGGTTACCTCACCGACTTCGGGTGTTACAAACTCTCGTGGTGTGACGGGCGGTGTGTACAAGGCCCGGGAACGTATTCACCGCGGCATGCTGATCCGCGATTACTAGCGATTCCAGCTTCACGCAGTCGAGTTGCAGACTGCGATCCGAACTGAGAACAGATTTGTGGGATTGGCTTAACCTCGCGGTTTCGCGCCCTTTGTTCTGTCCATTGTAGCACGTGTGTAGCCCAGGTCATAAGGGGCATGATGATTTGACGTCATCCCCACCTTCCTCCGGTTTGTCACCGGCAGTCACCTTAGAGTGCCCAACTGAATGCTGGCAACTAAGATCAAGGGTTGCGCTCGTTGCGGGACTTAACCCAACATCTCACGACACGAGCTGACGACAACCATGCACCACCTGTCACTCTGCCCCCGAAGGGGACGTCCTATCTCTAGGATTTTCAGAGGATGTCAAGACCTGGTAAGGTTCTTCGCGTTGCTTCGAATTAAACCACATGCTCCACCGCTTGTGCGGGCCCCCGTCAATTCCTTTGAGTTTCAGTCTTGCGACCGTACTCCCCAGGCGGAGTGCTTAATGCGTTAGCTGCAGCACTAAGGGGCGGAAACCCCCTAACACTTAGCACTCATCGTTTACGGCGTGGACTACCAGGGTATCTAATCCTGTTCGCTCCCCACGCTTTCGCTCCTCAGCGTCAGTTACAGACCAGAGAGTCGCCTTCGCCACTGGTGTTCCTCCACATCTCTACGCATTTCACCGCTACACGTGGAATTCCACTCTCCTCTTCTGCACTCAAGTTCCCCAGTTTCCAATGACCCTCCCCGGTTGAGCCGGGGGCTTTCACATCAGACTTAAGAAACCGCCTGCGAGCCCTTTACGCCCAATAATTCCGGACAACGCTTGCCACCTACGTATTACCGCGGCTGCTGGCACGTAGTTAGCCGTGGCTTTCTGGTTAGGTACCGTCAAGGTACCGCCCTATTCGAACGGTACTTGTTCTTCCCTAACAACAGAGCTTTACGATCCGAAAACCTTCATCACTCACGCGGCGTTGCTCCGTCAGACTTTCGTCCATTGCGGAAGATTCCCTACTGCCGCCTCCCGTAGGAGTCTGGGCCGTGTCTCAGTCCCAGTGTGGCCGATCACCCTCTCAGGTCGGCTACGCATCGTCGCCTTGGTGAGCCGTTACCTCACCAACTAGCTAATGCGCCGCGGGTCCATCTGTAAGTGGTAGCCGAAGCCACCTTTTATGTTTGAACCATGCGGTTCAAACAACCATCCGGTATTAGCCCCGGTTTCCCGGAGTTATCCCAGTCTTACAGGCAGGTTACCCACGTGTTACTCACCCGTCCGCCGCTAACATCAGGGAGCAAGCTCCCATCTGTCCGCTCGACTTGCATGTATTAGGCACGCCGCCAGCGTTCGTCCTGAGCCAGGATCAAACTCTCCGATAAAGTAGTTTGACTGACTACGCACATCGCTGTGCGATTTTTAAAAACTGAATTAACAGGTACGTTTTGTCTTGTTTAGTTTTCAAAGATCATTACCGCCGCTTAACGAAGCAGCTTTATTACTATAACATTTAGCTTCTTTTAAGTCAATATTTTTTTTCAAAGTACTTAATGAAGCTTTTAGTTGATGTCAGCTGTTTATCAGCGACGAATAATAATATATCACGGATATTATCAAAAGGTCAACACCTAATTTAGGCTATGTGAAGAGACATTTTATCGGTTATATTCAATTGTCCATGCTCATAAGATGTAAAACAAGAATGATGGACAAGATAAGGAGGCATCATCAGTGAATCACTTCTATGTGTGGCACATTAAACGGGTAAAACAATTAATTATTATACTTATCGCCGCATTTGCAGCTGCCAGCTTTTTTTATATCCAAAGAGCTGTCCCGCTTCCCGTGTTTTCAACTGACACCGGACCTAAAGCCATTTATAAAGGAGAAACAGACTCTAAAGATATTTCACTTACTTTCGATATCAGCTGGGGTGATGAGAGAGCAGAACCGATACTTAATACTCTGAAAGCAAACGGGATTAAAAATGCAACGTTTTTTCTTTCCGCTTCTTGGGCAGAACGCCATCCCGACACAGTGGCCCGTATCGTAAAGGACGGACATCAAATCGGGAGCATGGGCTACGCTTATAAAAACTATGCCAATTTAGAGAGCAACGAAATAAAAAAAGACATGAACCGTGCGCAAACAGCCTTTGAAAAGTTAGGGGTCAAAGACATACAGCTATTAAGACCCCCTACCGGCCAATTCAATAAGAATGTTCTAAAGGTCGCAAAGCAATACAATTATACAGTCGTTCATTACAGTGTGAACTCGCAAGACTGGACAAATCCTGGAGTTGAAAAAATCATCGACAATGTGACCAAGCAAGTTTCCGGTGGAGACATTATTCTTTTACATGCCTCCGATTCGGCAAAACAAACAGAAGAAGCATTGCCTGATATCATCCATCAGCTGAAAGAAAAAGGATTAAAAAATGTAACCGTGGGTGATCTCATCGCAAATTCTGATGCCAGATCCGCAGAGGTAAAGTAATTACTTTGCTGCAAACTTCGGCAGCATCAGCAATTGGAAGGCATTACATGCCATTAACGGAAAAAGCATTAAATAAAGCCAGTCCTCATCATTTACTCTTAATGCAGGGAACCATTCTAATGCGGTAATCACAACCATCAAAAATAACGATGACACAAATGTTTTCTTAGAGGACTGCTTTTGCTTTATATAAGCTGTAATCACTCCAAAGATCAATAAAAACACCGGTAACCACGCATAGCCAGCCAGCGATTCTCCGCTCTCTCCAAAAAATAAAAAACGCACGTACATTAAATCAAAAGCAACAAACAGGATGAAAAACAACTGCAGCAAATTCCACAAAGAGGAGGACCTTAATATCTCAAGCGCAAACCGATGAACTGTTAAAAACACGAAAAAACCCATTTGGCTGATCACACTGAAAATCATGCCTACACCGATAAACCAAAATAAAACAGAGAAAATCTGTCCCGCTTCAAATGTTAGAAACAGCCCTCTATATTCTCCCCATTTTAGCGCAAAACCCACAATACTCGTGATAAGCGCCCCGACAGCTAAAATAGAAAAGAAAAAACGAACTAAACCACGGCTTTTCATTTCTTTATTCATCCCCTCAAAAATCGCGAACAGCGATATTTTGTTATGTATAATTCCAAACAGATGAATCATATTAAAGGTAAGACAAGTATGTGAAAGGAGCTTAAGCATGTCAAAAGCCAAAACGCTATTGATGAGCTGTTTTTTGTTATTATCTGTAACAGCTTGCGCTCCAAAAGACCAAGCAGCGGATATGGACTATGATCAGACCAAAAAAATGGTTGTTGATATATTAAAAACTGATGATGGAAAGAAAGCTATTAAGGAATTATTAAATGATGATGCCATGAATGAAGCGCTGGTGATTGACCAAGATGCAATTAAAGGAACAATAGAAAAAACACTCACATCTAAAAAAGGTGAAGAATTTTGGAAAAACATCTTTGAAGACACTGATTTTGCTGAGGGCTTTGCCAAAACTCTTCAGACAGAGCATGAAAAAGTGATTAAAAAGCTGATGAAGGATCCAGATTACCAGAAGATGCTGATGAGCGTGATGCAGGATCCCGGCATGGATAAAAAGTACAGCCAGCTGGCAAAAAGCCAAGAATTCCGCAGTTATTTAGAAGAGGTTATTAACGAAACACTTTCTAGTCCGCTTTACAAAAAGCAGTTCGAAGATGAGCTGAAAAAAGCAGCAAAAGACACAGCCAAAGAAAGTGAATAAAGGGAAAGCCGGGATCTGGAATCCCGGTTCACCTTTTTAAACTCGCACTGACATTTTTGCATCTATTTTTTTTGCGATGTCCTGATATATTTCTCCGATCGGATGATTTTCGTCATAAACAGACGGAGCAAATTGGTCCTTATCCCAATCGGGCTGTTTCAATGGGATTCTGCCGAGCAAAGGCACATTTAGTTCCTCAGCCAGTTTATCTCCTCCGCCTTTTCCAAAGACATATTCTCTTTCCCCTGTCTTTGCACTTTCATAATAAGCCATGTTCTCTATGACCCCCACGACCTCATGATCGGTTTTAATCGCCATAGAGCCCGCTCTGGCCGCGACAAAAGCAGCTGTCGGATGCGGCGTCGATACGATGATTTCTTTGCAGCTCGGAAGCATTGTATGTACATCGAGAGCAACGTCCCCTGTACCAGGCGGAAGATCAAGAACGATATAGTCTACTTCTCCCCACTCTACTTCGTGGAAAAAGTTATTCAGCATTTTGCCGAGCATCGGCCCTCTCCATACGACCGGAGCATTTTCTTCTACGAAAAAGCCCATTGACATGACCTTTACCCCGAAGCGCTCAACAGGAAGAAGTTTCTCTCCTTCAATCGTTGGACGCACAGTGATCCCCATCATGTCTGGCACACTGAATCCATAAATATCCGCATCAATTAAACCGACCTTTTTCCCTAGACGAGCCAGAGAAATAGCTAGGTTTACTGACACAGTTGACTTGCCTACGCCGCCTTTTCCACTTGCTACGGCAAGAAAGACTGGCGGGTTATCCATATTTAATAATGTTTTTTTCTCAGCTGACGGCGCCCGGAATTTAGCAACCGTT
This sequence comes from Bacillus sp. FSL K6-6540, assembly GCF_038007545.1. Lineage (NCBI taxonomy): Bacteria > Bacillati > Bacillota > Bacilli > Caryophanales > Bacillaceae > Bacillus > Bacillus sp. FSL K6-6540. The sequence continues at coordinate 1,016,012 of NZ_JBBOXH010000002.1, read as the reverse complement.
TCTTCAGGCAGCTCTTCAAATCGAAGGCCGACTGTCTCAGCTCCTGCCCCTTTTAATACGTTTACGATCTCTTGCTGAATCTGCATTTGTTCTGCAGTTCCTGTTTTTGCAAGAGCGACTTTTACACTGATATGCCGTTTTTCAGGCTTTATTTTAATTTCCTTAACGGCATCCAATTCTCCCAGAGGTCTTTGAAGAAAAGGTTCGCGCATTTCTCCGACTAGTTTTCTTACTTCATCTTCTCTTATCATCGAACCTCACCCTTTTGTGTATTCGTTTACAATTATTATTATATCATACATAAATGGCGGGTGTCTTATGCTTAGAACCTCGTAAGAAAACCCTCCATTACTCCGGAGGGTCTCCTTTTTCTGTGAAATATCGCAAAATGCCTTTATATATGGAAGATGCCACCTTGTCTTGATATTTCGGTTTACCGAGCAGCGTTGCTTCACTTGGATTGGATAAAAATCCGACTTCTATAAGCGCCCCCGGTTTGGTGACGTTTTGCATTAAGTAGATACCATGAATCCGCTTTGCTTTCCGGGTTGTGTTTTCCAGATTTCTTCTCAGCTCATCCTGAATGTATTTTGCGACTTTCTCATTTTCCGCATATTTCCCGTAATAAAAGCTTTGGGCTCCGCTCCATTTTTGTGACGGAATCGCATTAAGATGAATGCTGATATAGAGCTCCGCCTCTGAATGGTTTATTAATTTGACTCGTTGTCTTAGATCCTCAGCTTTTCGTCGGCTATAGCCTTTTGTTCCTTCTGGAGCGAGATCAGTATCACTTTCTCTGGTCATGATAACAAGCGCTCCTTGTTCTTGAAGATAATCCCTGACTCTAAAGGCCACTTCCAGGGTAACATCCTTCTCTAACAGCTTTCCGCCGACTGCTCCGCCGTCAGGCCCGCCATGACCTGGATCTAGATAAATGATTTTACCGCTCAAGGGCAGGCTCCACGGCTTCCAAGAGTCGTTATTGCTGAACTGATATTTGAACAGAAATAGTAATACGATGAAGCCTAGCAAAAAACCGAGCCATTTAAGCTTTTTCCTCATCCCTTCCCCTCCCGCTTGTCCGTTATTACATAACTATGGGACAGGGCCGGGAAATATGATTACCGCATGCGAAGCTTACACTGTTTTTCTCTTTGAACAAACCCCGCTGTCCACCAATCTTTAATGAACTTGCGTGCCGTTTCATAAACCGTGTTTTTATCAAGTGTTGAGTATTGCTCGTATATCCAATTATAGAGATAATCAAAAAACTCCATACGTAGCTCTTCTTCTTCTCTTGCAGAGCGGGCACTGATACTCTGCATGGATTCTCCGTAATAGCCGAATATCCCAAAACGCCCGCCTAACAAATAGGCTTCTATAGCAAAATCAATACAGCCTTCAGTAATAATATCTCGTTCATCATGTAAAAATGGAAATAATGGTTCCAAACAATCCTTAACAGACTGGATAATTTGTCTCAGAGAGAGTTCTTTGAGCAAGTTCTTTTCTAATTCAAAATCCTTTTGGCGTTTCACATCCATAAAAGACAGTACTTCTGCCATATAAATTCACTCTCCTTTTACCGATTATTTTGAGGTTTGGATGATGAAACAATGCCCGAATTCGGTTGGAAATTCGCCCAAATGAAGGTGTAAAATCGATAAAAAAGCAGCCTTCCGCAGGGTGCGGAACAAACGTTCTGTAATTAGTTATGAAAAAAGCAGCCCCTCTAAAGGTGGCTGCTTTTCATACTTTCACGCTTCTTGTTGCAGAATATGTATGGATATATTGGTCTAAAACAAATCCGCCTTTATCTTCATAAAAACCAGTAACGATAAAACCGGCATCAATTTGGCCTTTGATTTGGTCTTCTAAGGAATGGCCGAATTCCAGAGCCTCATTATTTTCGATCAGTTTTTTCACTTTATGTTTCGGAAGATCTTCTGGGTCAGCGTATGGAATGGAGTGTTTTACTTTTAAAACACCTTGCTGTTCTAATTCTGTATCAAACAGAAATACAACAGGATTGACAAAACCCGAGATTAGAATGCCGTTCCTTTTCAACACACGGTGCGCTTCCTTCCATACCGGGAGGACATTCTCAACAAAAACATTGGCAACAGGATGTACAATGACATCAAATGATTCATCATTAAATACACTTAAATCGTCCATGCTTCCTTTGACAGTGTGTATCGTGAGACCATCTCGCTCAGCAATCATTCTATCCTGATTCAGCTGTTTTTCTGAGTTATCTAATACGGTGACATCCGCGCCTGCGGCTGCCAAAACTGGACCCTGCTGGCCGCCGCCTGATGCTAAACAGAGTACTTTCAGACCTTTGACAGGCGGAAACCAATCCTTCGGTACATCTTTCATTGGTGTTACCCTTATATCCCAATTGCCTTTTTTTGCTTGTTCGATAACCTGCTGCTCAACAGCAACAGTCCATTCATTGCCTGTTTCTACTTTTTTATCCCAGGCTTTGCTATTATGAGCTACTAACGCATTCATGAATCTTCTCCTTACTTTAATGTATAGAGTATAACAAATATTTCTAGATTGATATCGCTTTCCCTTTGCATATTTAGAAAAAAGTTCATAAAAACGCAAAAAAATCACAAAGGAGATATGTGATTTATATCATCAGATTTACTTTTACTTCGTTACATAAAGCCATTAGCAATGAGAGCTATTGTTTCTCCGGGTTAAGAATCAGCAGTGAACTTTAACGGATGAGATACAGTGGTTAGATGAAGCTGGGCTGATCACATAACGATAATAAACATTGACCGAACTTCCAATTGAATAAGTATGAAAGCTATCATGGTTATTAACAAAGAGATCGTTTATAAACAAACAATTTGCTTAACCCCGTCAAGCGCCCATTCAGTTGTTATTTTTATGCGGGGCTGCCACGTTTTATTATAGAAAAAAGCTCCCAACCCAAGGTCGAGAGCTTTTTGAAAACGTAAAATTAACGTTTTGAGAACTGAGGTGCACGACGAGCGCCTTTAAGACCGTATTTTTTACGTTCTTTCATACGAGCGTCACGAGTCAGAAGACCTGCACGTTTAAGAGTTGTACGGTATTCTGGATCTGCTTCAAGCAAAGCACGAGCGATACCGTGACGGATTGCTCCAGCTTGACCGGATAAGCCGCCTCCATGTACGTTTACTAAAACATCATAAGTGCCAGCTGTTTCAGTCAAAGTTAATGGTTGTTTGATATCTTCGATTAAAGCTGCAGATGGGATGTGTTCGCTGATTTCACGATTATTAACGACGATACGGCCTTCTCCTGGAACTAAACGCACACGCGCTACAGAGCTTTTACGACGGCCAGTACCGTAATATTGAACCTGTGCCAAATTGGTAACCTCCTTTTTAATTAACCGCGAAGTTCGTAAACTTCAGGTTTTTGTGCTTCGTGTGGATGCTCAGAACCACGGTATACGTTCAATTTTTTGAACATTTGACGACCTAGAGAACCTTTTGGAAGCATGCCTTTGATAGCAAGCTCAAGCATTTTCTCAGGGTAGTTTGTACGCATTTCAAGAGCAGTTCTTGATTTTAATCCGCCTGGATGTTGAGTGTGACGGTAGTAGATTTTGTCAGTTAACTTTTTACCAGTTAACTCGATTTTTTCAGCGTTGATGATGATCACATGATCTCCAGTATCAACGTGTGGTGTGTAAGTTGGTTTGTGTTTTCCGCGAAGGATAGCTGCAACTTCTGAAGAAAGACGACCTAAAGTCTTGCCAGCAGCATCAACAACTAACCACTTGCGTTCAATAGTACTTGCGTTAGCCATAGGTGTTGTACGCATTGAATTTCCCTCCTAAATGATCTGTCATTTTCAATAAACTTCGATTACGTTCTATTTCACAACACAATAAGTTCCGGGGCTTATCGTGGGGTTGAAATACATACCATATGATATCTTATAACTTTATGCAGACTCTGTCAAGAAAATATTATACACCTGGTTTAGTTGTCATAGTAAACGTTCCATAAATATAGCCCGTGCCCCGGCGCTGTGCGCCCTGCCGCTTCGCGATCCTTCGCTTCCAGCATGGATTTCACCTGATCGGGAGAAATTTTTCCAATACCTGCATCAAGCAAAGTACCCGCAATAATTCTGACCATATTATATAAGAAACCGCTGCCTGTGATCCGCATTTGCAGGCCGTCAGCCGTCTCAGTCCAATCAAGTTCGTATATCGTTCTTACCTTGTCCTGCACTTCTGTTTTAGCCGCGCAAAAGCTCGTAAAATCATGTGTCCCTATAAGATGCTTTGCCGCTTCTCTCATGTCCTGCACATTAAGGCGATATGAAAAATGGTAAGCGTAATGCCGTTTAAATACGTCCGGGTGTTTCTCCGTGTATACAAAGTAGCGATATTCTTTTTTGACTGCGCTAAATCGTGCATGGAACCCATCATCCGCAATTTCTGCCTGTTTAACTGCGATATCGTCCGGAAGCAGTGCATTTAAGGCATATGGCCATCTCTCAGCCGGGATAGACAGTGGAGTGTCAAAATGAATCACCTGTCCGGCTGCGTGAACCCCGCTGTCTGTTCTTCCAGACGAAACGACCGGAATTCTGTCTTTTGACTTATGCAGGACAGCCAAAGCCTTCTCCAGTTCATCCTGAACCGTTCTTTTGCCCGGCTGAACCTGATAACCGTTAAACAAATGTCCGTCATAAGAAATCGTGCATTTCAGTCTCATACAGCACCTCTAAGCCCTTAAGAAAAATAACAAAGCAGCTAATACAATTAAGCTGACAATGACAGAAGTGTCTTTTCCTGTCCATACAAGCTTTCTATATTTCGTACGTCCTTCTCCGCCTTGATAGCCTCTTGCTTCCATTGCCACCGCAAGCTCTTCGGCGCGTTTAAATGCGCTGACGAAGAGCGGGACAAGAAGCGGGACAATAGCCTTCACTCTTTCTTTGACAGGCCCGCTTGTAAAATCAACGCCTCGCGCCATCTGAGCCTTCATGATCTTATCTGTCTCCTCCATCAGTGTCGGAATAAACCGTAAAGAAATTGACATCATAAGAGCCAGCTCATGAACAGGAAGCTTTAATTTTTTCAATGGGTTCAGCAGCTGCTCCATTCCATCGGTAATCTCAATCGGTGTAGTCGTAAGCGTTAATAAAGTTGTGATTAAAATCAAATAGACGAATCTAAGAGAAATGAATATCCCCTGAACCAGACCGCCCTCATAGACTTTGAAAAAACCTATTTGAAAGATAATCGGTCCTTCATGTGTCATAAGGATGTGAAGAAGGAACGTAAAAAGGACAATCCAGATGATTGGCTTCAGCCCTTTCATTAAAAAAGAGAAAGGAACTCTTGTTAAAGAAACGACGCCAATTGTAAATAAACCAAGCAACGCATATGTCTGAACATTATTGGCTAAGAATACAATGCAGACAAATAAAAAGATCGTGATCAGTTTTGTTCTGGGGTCAAGCCGGTGCACAAGTGAAGTCCCCGGTACATACTTGCCGATAATCATGCTGTCCATCATAAAGTCTTCTCCCCCTGAAAAAGAGCACGGATTTCAGCAGCGGCATCTTCCATTGTGAGCATAGGCTCATTAAATCTCACACCCAGTACAGCTTCAAGGTGTCTTTGGAATTTTATTGTTTCAGGAAGATCCAGCCCCCAGCCGGCCATCTCTTCACCCTTTAAAAACAGATCACGCGGACTGCCTGATGCTTGTATCGTTCCTTTATGCATAACAATCATTTCATCAGCGTATGCAGCTGCATCCTCCATGCTGTGTGTCACAAGGATCGTCGTCAGGTTCCCACGCTGATGAAGCTCATAAAACATATCCATAATCTCTTTTCGCCCTCTTGGGTCCAAACCTGCAGTCGGTTCATCCAGAACAAGCACTTCAGGATCCATTGCAAGTACGCCGGCAATTGCAACTCTGCGCATTTGTCCCCCGCTTAATTCAAAGGGGGACCTGTCCAAAAGCTCTTCTGATAAACCTACAAGCTGCAGCATCTCTCTCGCTTTTTGTTCAGCATCTTCTTTTTTAACACCAAAGTTCATCGGTCCGAATGAAATATCTTTAAGAACTGTTTCTTCGAATAATTGATGCTCCGGAAATTGGAAAACGATTCCGACTTTTTTACGAAGTTTTTTCAGTTCTTTATTCTTTTTCCCTGCCTGAATGACAGTGCTGCCTAGTGATATCTGTCCCTTCGTCGGCTTCAGGAGACCATTTAGGTGCTGAAGAAGAGTGGACTTACCAGAGCCTGTATGCCCGATAACGGCTACGTAGCTTCCTTCTTTAATCGATGCATTGATATCATACAGTGCTAGGCGCTCAAACGGCGTCTTCATCTGATAACGATGCTCTACATCTTTGATTGTAATGTCCACAGCTCTTTCACCAGCCCTTCCTGAGTCAAATGGTTTTCTTCCAAAGCCAGTCCATTTTCTCTTAAAAGCTGGCTAAGCTGAAATGAGAAGGGTAAATCAAGCCCAATTCGAACAAGTTCTTTATTCAATTTAAAAATCTCTTCAGGCGGCCCTTCAGCATATTTTTTACCGCCATTCATGACAATGATCCTGTCTGCTTTTGCTGCCTCATTCAGATCATGTGTAATGGATATAACAGTCGCCATGCCCTGCTCTTTTAAATGTCTTACCGTTTCAAGCACTTCTTCTCGCCCGATCGGATCAAGCATGGATGTTGCTTCATCTAAGATAATAATATCAGGACGTGCGGCAATAACCCCCGCAATCGCAACTCTCTGCTTTTGGCCTCCGGAGAGATGGTGCGGCTCTTGATCGAGAAAATCTTGCATATTCACCTGTTTTACTGCCCAGTCTACTCTCTCAATCATTTCTTCCCGCGGTACACCATTGTTTTCTAAACCAAAAGCCACATCATCGCGAACAGTCGTTCCGACAAATTGGTTATCCGGATTTTGAAAGACCATACCTATCTTCTTACGCACTTCCCAAACAGATTCCTCTGTCAATTGAATCCCGGCAACCTCAATGTCGCCTGATTCAGGAAGAATTAAACCATTCAATGCCCGGGCCAGTGTTGATTTCCCTGAACCGTTATGACCTACGATTGCAAGCCATTCACCCTCATACACCTGCAGGGAGACGCCGTCTAGTGCTCGTCTTTCTGCGTCCTTCCGATATCGAAATACGATATCCTCTACCGATATCAACTGATTTTGATTCATGGAAAACCGGCCTCCTCTCAGCTAATGCTCTGCTTTTCTCTCTATTAAAAGTTGCAGTATCTAAAAAAAGGGCATAGATCCAGTTAGAAACTGTCCCGCCCTTCTTTAGATACACAAAAATATGTGATTAAACCAATTCGATAATTGCCATTGGTGCTCCGTCACCACGGCGAGGACCAAGCTTCATAATACGTGTGTATCCGCCTTGGCGCTCCTCGTAACGAGTTGCAATGTCAGAGAATAATTTTTGAAGTGCATCTTGGTTATTTTCTTCGTTTGCAACCTCGTTGCGGATGTATGCAGCAGCTTGACGGCGAGCGTGAAGATCACCGCGTTTGCCAAGCGTGATCATTTTTTCAACTACAGAGCGAAGTTCTTTCGCACGTGTTTCAGTTGTTTCGATTCTTTCGTTGATGATCAAATCAGTTGTAAGATCACGAAGCATAGCTTTACGCTGTGCACTCGTACGTCCTAGTTTTCTGTATGACATGTGATGTCCCCTCCTTTATTGGAATGCTGTTTCTGAATAATAAACACACGAAAATCCTAGTTCACAAGGGAAACTAGTCAATCGTCTTTGCGAAGTCCGAGTCCAAGTTCTTCTAGTTTCGCTTTCACTTCTTCAAGTGATTTGCGTCCTAGATTTCGAACTTTCATCATATCTTCTTCCGTCTTGTTCGCAAGCTCTTGAACCGTGTTAATACCCGCACGCTTTAAGCAGTTGTAAGAACGAACAGAAAGATCCAATTCTTCAATTGTCATTTCAAGAACTTTCTCTTTTTGATCTTCTTCTTTTTCAACCATGATTTCAGCATGTTGAGCTTCGTCAGTTAAACCAACGAATATATTAAGGTGTTCAGTTAAAATCTTTGAACCAAGCGCAATTGCTTCTTTCGGTCCAGTGCTTCCATCAGTCCAAACATCAAGTGTAAGTTTATCATAGTTTGCAACTTGGCCTACACGAGTGTTCTCTACCTGATAAGATACACGAGAAACTGGCGTATAGATAGAATCGATCGGAATCACGCCGATTGGCTGATCGTCTCTCTTGTTTGCGTCAGCAGGCGTATACCCACGTCCTCTTTGAGCAGTAAGGCGAACTCGGAAACTCGCATTCTCACCAAGAGTCGCGATATGAAGATCAGGATTTAAGATCTCTACATCACTATCGTGTGTAATATCAGCTGCCGTTACAGTTCCTTCACCCTGTACATCAATTTCTAGCGTCTTCTCTTCATCAGAGTAGATTTTCAATGCAAGCTTTTTAATGTGTAAGATAATCGTTGTAACATCTTCCACAACGCCTTCAATTGTCGAGAATTCGTGCAGTACACCATCTATCTGGATTGATGTTACAGCGGCACCAGGGAGTGAGGATAAGAGGATACGACGTAAGGAGTTACCCAGAGTTGTACCATATCCACGCTCAAGTGGCTCTACGACAAACTTACCAAATTTGGCATCGTCGCTGATTTCAACCGTTTCGATTTTTGGTTTTTCAATCTCGATCATTACTTAAAACCCTCCTTCAAAACGTCGAAACCTCGAATAGAATCATATGAGATTCCATCCGAAATTCCCCATTGTTTAGTCCCGTATGTGCTCAGGCAACGAGTCGGTGCATTCGTTTCATAAATAACTGTATCATAACCCATTATTGACAGGGACACAAAATCTATACAAACAAATTACACGCGGCGACGTTTTGGTGGACGGCATCCGTTATGAGGAACAGGAGTTACGTCTCTGATAGCAGTGACTTCTAGTCCAGCAGCTTGAAGTGCACGGATTGCAGCTTCACGGCCTGAACCAGGTCCTTTAACAGTAACCTCTAGAGTTTTAAGACCATGTTCGATTGAACCTTTAGCAGCTGTTTCTGCAGCCATTTGCGCAGCAAAAGGAGTAGATTTACGAGAACCTCTGAATCCTAAAGCTCCGGCACTAGACCAAGAAATAGCATTACCATGAGTGTCAGTGATCGTAACGATCGTGTTATTGAAAGTTGAACGAATATGAGCAATTCCAGACTCAATATTCTTTTTCACGCGACGTTTACGCGTGTTAGATTTACGAGCAGCAGCCATTGTTTAAGAACCTCCCTTACTTATTTTTTCTTGTTAGCTACAGTACGACGCGGACCTTTACGAGTACGCGCATTGTTTTTAGAGTTTTGTCCGCGAACAGGTAATCCTCTGCGATGACGGATTCCGCGGTAGCTTCCGATTTCGATCAGACGTTTGATATTAAGAGAAACTTCACGGCGAAGGTCACCTTCTACTTTCAGTTTGTCAATAATATCACGGATTTTACCAAGTTCTTCTTCAGTAAGATCGCGCACACGAGTATCTTCTGAAACTCCAGCTTCTTTTAAAACTTGCTGAGCCGTTGTGCGGCCAATTCCGAAGATGTATGTTAAAGAAATAACAACACGTTTGTCACGTGGGATATCTACACCAGCAATACGAGCCATTCTCTGGGCACCTCCTTATAAATTATCCTTGTTTTTGTTTATGCTTTGGATTTTCACAGATCACCATTACTTTTCCTTTTCTGCGAATAACTTTACATTTTTCGCAGATTGGTTTAACTGATGGTCTCACTTTCATGTGTTTCCAACCTCCTTCAGTTTCCGGAGTGCTTTATTTGTAACGGTACGTAATCCTGCCACGAGTTAAGTCATATGGAGATAATTCTACCGTAACTTTGTCTCCAGGTAAAATGCGAATGAAGTGCATGCGGATTTTACCAGATACATGAGCCAAAACAGTGTGGCCATTTTCAAGTTCAACTTTGAACATCGCGTTTGGCAGTGTTTCGACTATAGTACCTTCCACTTCAATTACATCGTCTTTCGCCATTCAAGTGTTCTCCCTTCTTCAAATCAGTAACTTGCTTTCTGACAAATTTCAAAAGAAGTTTGTCACACGCCCTGTTTCGTTTATACTGTTCTGAACTTCCGGAGATACGCAATCATAAAGGGTTAAATGATTGATATTCTTTTTCTTAGGAGAATGAAATGTACGCTTTTCTCCGTCTGCTGTTAGTACATTGATGATGGTTAAAATTCCAACGACAAGCAGCAAGATGAATTCAGTCTTGCCAATGTTCACCCAAGCTTTCTGCCCTATCAAGCTTGAAAAACATCTGTCTTCGGAATTATTTTCATCATCTAGACTCTCGTCAGTATATCAAAACCCGTTTCCGTAATCGCAATCGTATGTTCAAAATGAGCACACTTTTTCCCATCTACCGTTACAACCGTCCAGTTATCAGCCAATGTTTTCACGTAGCGGCTGCCAGCGTTCACCATAGGTTCAATAGCGAGAACCATGCCAGGTTTAAGCCGTGGTCCTTTGTTGGGCGGACCGTAATGAGGAATTTGCGGGTCCTCATGCAAGTCTTGACCAACACCATGTCCGACATACTCCCTAACAACTGAAAACTGCTCATTTTCGACATACGTTTGTATTGCGTGGGAAATATTCGACAAACGTTCACCTGGTTTTGCTTCCTGCAAGCCTTTATATAAAGACTCCTCTGTCACTTCCAGAAGTTTTTTGTCATCATCGCTGATGTTTCCTACCGGATATGTCCATGCAGAGTCACCATGATAACCATTTAATTTAGCACCGATATCAATACTGATGATGTCACCGTCCTTCAGCACCCTGCTGCCAGGTATGCCGTGAACGAGTTCTTCATTAACTGATACGCAAATGCTCCCGCGAAACCCATTATACCCCTTAAAAGATGGGATTGCACCCTGCTTCTTAATAAAACGTTCGGCAATTTGATCCAATTCTTTTGTCGAGATTCCTGGTTTAATGTGCTTTTTTAACTCTTCATGAGTTAAAGCCACGATTCGCCCTGCTTCCCGCATGATACCAAGTTCACGTGGGGTTTTACAGATAATCATTTTTTTAATCCTCCAAGAAGATCCTTCACATCTGCATAAACGTCTTGAATGTCCTGCTGGCCATTCACGTTTGCAAGATAACCTTTCTCTGAATAGAAATCGAGTAAAGGCTGAGTTTGCTTCATGTTTACCTCAAGCCGTTTAGAGACTGTTTCCTCATTATCATCTGCCCGTTGATAGAGTTCGCCTCCGTCTTTATCACAAATACCCGGCGTTTTCGGCGGATTAAAGACTAAATGATAGGTTGTGCCGCAAACACTGCAAATTCTGCGTCCAGTCAGACGTTCCATAAGAGCGTCTTTGTCGACTTCAATGTTAATGACATAATCAATCGGCTTGCCGTATTCCTCAAGAATTTCTTCAAGAGCTTCGGCTTGAGCGACTGTTCGCGGAAATCCGTCCAGAAGAAAACCTCTTTCACAATCATCTTTGCCAAGTCTCTCTTTTACAATTCCGATTGTGACTTCGTCAGGTACGAGCTCTCCCTTATCAATATAAGATTTTGCTTCGAGTCCGAGTGGTGTTTCTTCTTTCATAGCAGCACGGAACATATCTCCTGTTGAGATATGAGGAATCCCATAATCCTCAACAATTCGTTCGCCCTGTGTGCCTTTACCGGCACCAGGAAGCCCCATTAAGACTAAGTTCATTCGGATTTCCCCCGTCCTCTCTTTATTAAGAGGGAATGGATAAATCCATTTCCTCTAGTTTTTCATAAATCCACGGTAGTTTCGTTTCACCAACTGGCTTTCTAGTTGTTTCATTGTCTCCAAGGCTACCCCGACAACAATTAACAAAGATGTTCCGCCAATTTGTGCACTTTGAGGCAATCCAGCGAATTGAATGAAAAAGATAGGAAGAATGGAAATCACGGCTAAGAATATAGAACCCACAAACGTAAGTCGATACAAAATGCTCGTAATTCTATCTTGAGTCATTTTCCCTGGACGAACCCCCGGGATATAGCCACCCTGTTTTTTAAGGTTATCAGCCATTTGTTCAGGGTTTACCTGTACAAAAGCATAAAAGTACGTAAAGGCAATAATCAACGCAACATATATCGCCATACCCACCGGATGCGTATTATCAAAGTTGTTTTGAATCCACTTTGTCACATCGTTTGTTCCAAAGAATGACGCGATCGTCCGCGGCGTTATCAAAAACGCAACCGCAAAGATTACCGGAATAACCCCTGCAGGATTCACTTTCAATGGAAGGTGTGTAGACTGACCTCCGCCAGCAGGTGAACGACCTGTGCCTTTAGCATATTGAATCGCAATTTTCCGTACGGCTTGCTGAATGAAAATAACTCCAACAATAACTGCTAAAATCGCAATCACAAGAAGTGCGACTTTCACAATATGAATAAACAACTGATCGTTGCTGCCGACAAATTGAGTCTCATATATTTGCCCAATTGTTTTTGGAATACTAGACACAATCCCCGCGAAGATAATGATCGATATTCCGTTGCCTACTCCATGAGAAGTAATTTGTTCCCCAAGCCACATTAAAAAGGCAGTTCCGCCAGTGAGCACTAAAGCAATGATAAGATATGTCGATACACCGGATTTTTCGATCAGCATACCGTTTGCCAGATTGTTAAATCCATATGACATACCTAATGCTTGGATGAAACCAAGCACAATCGTAAAGTACCTTGTGAACTGAGCTAATTTACGGCGGCCAACTTCACCTTGCTTAGACCACTCGGTAAACTTCGGTACAACATCCATCTGAAGCAGCTGAATGATGATCGAAGCCGTGATATAAGGAGTAATTCCCATTGCGAAAATGGAAAATTGGTAAAGCGCACCGCCGCCAAATGTATTAAGGAGATCAAAAACACCCATTTGAGACTGCGCCTGTAACGCTTCAGCGTTAACGTAAGGCACAGGAATAAACGCACCTATGCGAAAGACGATAAGCATGAGTAAAGTGAATATGATTTTATTCCTGATATCACTCACACGCATAAAGTTGGAGATTGTTTTAAACAAGTTAGATCACCTCAGCTGTACCGCCAGCAGCTTCAACAGCTTCTTTCGCAGAAGCAGAGAATTTATTGGCTTTTACAGTTAATTTTTTCTCTAATTTACCGTTGCCAAGAATCTTTACTCCTGCATTAAGTTTGCTAATAACACCAGTCTCTAGAAGAAGTTCAGGAGTGACTTCCGTTCCTTCTGCAAAACCGTTCAATTTGTCTAGGTTGACTACAGCGTATTCCTTGCGGTTGATGTTAGTGAAACCGCGTTTAGGAAGACGTTGGAATAAAGGCATTTGTCCCCCCTCGAATCCAGGGCGTACACCGCCGCCAGAACGAGCGTTTTGACCTTTGTGACCTTTACCAGCTGTTTTACCGTTGCCAGAACCAATACCACGACCTACGCGATTACGCGTTTTGCGTGAACCTTCTGAAGGTTTTAATTCATGAAGTTTCATTAGGACACCTCCTTATCCGATCAAATATTTTTATTGTTCTTTAACAGAAACTAAATGAGATACTTTATTAATCATACCACGGATCGCAGCGTTGTCTTCATGAACAACAGTTTGGTTTGTTTTCTTTAAACCAAGTGTTCTTACAGTAACGCGTTGGTCTTCCGGGCGACCGATTACACTTCGTTTGAGGGTAATTTCTAATTTAGCCATTAATGTTCCCTCCTTATCCTAACAGTTCTTCTACAGATTTTCCACGAAGCTTCGCAACGTCTTCAGCACGTTTAAGTTCACTTAAACCTTGAAGTGTTGCACGAATCATGTTGATCGGTGTGTTAGAACCTAAAGACTTAGAAAGGATATCAGCTACACCAGCTAGCTCAAGTACCGCACGTACAGGGCCTCCAGCGATAACTCCAGTACCTTCAGAAGCAGGTTTTAACAAGATGTTACCTGCACCGAAACGTCCGATGATTTCGTGTGGAATTGTAGTTCCAACCATTGGTACTTCAATCAAATTCTTTTTCGCATCTTCAACAGCTTTGCGGATCGCTTCTGGTACTTCTTGTGCTTTACCAGTACCGAATCCTACGTGTCCGTTTTTGTCACCGACAACGACTAGAGCTGCGAAGCGGAAACGACGACCACCTTTAACAACTTTCGCTACGCGGTTAACCGTAACTAAGCGTTCTTCTAACTCTAATTTGCTTGGGTCAATACGACGCATAATCATGTGTCCCTCCTTCTTTTATTAAAATTTAAGTCCAGCTTCACGAGCGGCATCAGCCAAAGCTTTTACACGTCCATGGTATAAGTATCCGCCACGGTCAAATACTACGTCAGAAATGCCTTTTTCAGCAGCGCGTTTTGCAACTAATTCTCCAACTTTAGTAGCAGCAGAAGTATCTCCAGTGCTTTCAACGTTCAAGTCTTTATCGAGAGTAGATGCACTAGCAAGTGTTACACCATTTACATCATCGATGATTTGAGCGTAAATGTGCTTGTTAGAACGGAAAACGTTCAGGCGCGGTCTTTCAGCAGTACCGGAAAGTTTAGCGCGAACACGAGCGTGTCTTTTAAGACGAGCAGCATTTTTGCTAGTTTTCGTAATCATCTAGGTCACTCCTTTCTTCACTTTAAGCGATCTTACTTAGCAGATTTACCTTCTTTACGGCGAACAACTTCACCTTCGTAGCGGATTCCTTTACCTTTGTAAGGCTCTGGAGAACGTACAGCGCGGATGTTAGCAGCAATAGCTCCTACGCGTTCTTTGTCTGTACCTTTTACAACTACTTTTGTTTGAGAAGGAACTTCGATTTCGATGCCTTCTTCAGGAACGATCTCAACAGGATGAGAGTATCCAACGTTTAAAACAAGTTTATTTCCGGATTTAGAAGCACGGTAACCGACACCGACTAATTCCAAACCTCTTTCAAATCCTTTAGATACACCTTCAACCATGTTGCCAAGCAGACTGCGAGTCGTACCATGCAGGGCACGGTGCTCTTTTTGATCAGAAGGACGAGCGACTGTAAGCACATTGTCCTCTATTTTAATCTCCATATCAGGGTGAAACGTACGAGTTAATTCTCCTTTTGGTCCTTTCACAGCTACAGTGTTGTTATCATTTAACGTTACTGTAACATCAGAAGGAATCTCAAGTAGCTTCTTACCTACACGAGACATACCAAACACCTCCATTCATGTTAAACTTCTTACCAAACGTATGCTAGAACTTCTCCACCAGCTTGTTTTGCACGGGCTTCTTTGTCCGTTAAAACACCTTGTGATGTAGAAATAATCGCGATTCCAAGACCGTTAAGTACGCGAGGTACTTCATTAGATTTAGCATAAACACGCAAACCAGGCTTGCTGATTCTTTTAAGACCAGTGATAACGCGCTCGTTGTTTTGTCCGTATTTCAAGAAAACGCGGATGATACCTTGTTTGCTGTCTTCTACGAACTCAACGTCACGAATGAAACCTTCACGCTTTAAAATTTCAGCAATTTCTCTTTTCAATTTAGAAGCAGGAATTTCAAGCTTCTCATGACGTACCATGTTTGCATTGCGAATACGAGTTAGCATATCTGCAATTGGATCTGTCATAACCATTATATAATTACCTCCTTCCCTTTCTTGGGGATTACCAGCTGGCTTTTTTCACGCCAGGAATTTGTCCTTTATATGCAAGCTCACGGAAACAAATACGGCAAAGTTTAAATTTACGAATGACTGAATGCGGACGTCCGCAGCGTTCACAGCGTGTGTACTCTTGTACTTTAAACTTTGGTGTACGTTGTTGTTTCGCAATCATAGACTTTTTAGCCACGATTTCGCCTCCCTTTCATTGATTATTTCTGGAACGGCATACCTACTTGAGTTAATAGCTCACGAGCTTCTTCGTCAGTATTAGCAGTTGTTACGATAACGATGTCCATTCCGCGAACCTTTGTTACTTTATCGTAGTCAATTTCAGGGAAGATTAACTGTTCTTTGATACCAAGTGTGTAGTTACCGCGACCGTCGAAAGATTTTTTAGAAACCCCGCGGAAGTCACGTACACGCGGTAAAGATACAGAAATAAGTTTATCAAGGAAATCATACATGCGCTCTCCGCGAAGAGTTACTTTCGCACCGATAGGCATTCCCTCACGAAGACGGAATCCAGCAATTGATTTCTTCGCACGAGTAACGACAGGTTTTTGACCTGCGATAAACGTTAATTCTTCAACAGCACTGTCGATTGCTTTGGCGTTTTGAACAGCGTCACCAACACCCATGTTGATTACGATTTTTTCGATTTTAGGCACTTGCATGACTGAATCATAGTTGAACTTAGTCATTAAAGCAGGTGCAATTTCTTTATTGTACTTTTCTTTAAGGCGGTTCATGAGATAGACCTCCCTTCCTTTTAATACTATTTATCTAGAACTTGCCCAGATTTTTTTGCTACACGAACTTTTTTGCCATCTTCCACTTTGTATCCTACGCGAGTCACTTCACCTGTTTTAGGATCGAGCGGCATAACGTTTGATACATGAATTGGCGCCTCTTGATTAGAAATACCGCCTTGAGGGTTAGCTTGAGTTGGTTTAGAGTGTTTCTTTACCATGTTAACACCTTCAACTAAAACGCGGTCCTTTTTAGGGAAAGCAGCAAGGATTGTTCCTTGTTTGCCTTTATCTTTACCAGAGATAACCATAACTTTATCGCCTTTTTTTACATGCATCCTGATCGCACCTCCTTGAGTAAGGCATTTATTTCATTAGATAACTTCTGGAGCTAGAGAAACAATTTTCATAAAGTTGTTTTCACGCAATTCACGAGCAACTGGTCCGAAGATACGAGTTCCGCGTGGGCTCTTGTCGTCACGGATGATAACACATGCATTCTCATCGAAGCTGATGTATGAACCGTCACTTCTGCGCGCTCCGCTTTTAGTGCGAACGATAACAGCTTTTACGACTTCACCTTTTTTGACAACGCCTCCTGGTGTTGCTTGTTTAACCGTGCAAACAATTACATCACCAATGTTAGCTGTTTTACGTCCAGAACCACCAAGAACTTTAATAGTAAGTACTTCACGTGCGCCAGAGTTGTCAGCTACTTTTAAACGAGTCTCTTGTTGAATCATTATTTGTTACCTCCCTTCGGAAAAAGAATTCCGAACTTTATTAGATAATAACAGCTTCTTCGACAACTTCAACTAGACGGAAACGCTTAGTTGCAGACAATGGACGAGTTTCCATGATCTTAACGATGTCACCGATTTTAGCTTGATTATTTTCATCATGTGCTTTGAATTTTTTTGAGTATTTTACGCGTTTACCGTAAAGTGTATGTTTTTTGTATGTCTCAACAACAACAGTAATGGTTTTATCCATTTTGTCAGAAACAACACGGCCTTGGTAAACTTTGCGTTGGTTACGTTCGCTCATGCTCACGACCTCCCCTCAGTGATTATTTATTAGCAGCAATTTCTCTTTCACGAATCACAGTTTTCATGCGCGCGATAGCTTTGCGCACTTCACGAATGCGAGCAGTATTTTCAAGTTGTCCTGTCGCTAATTGAAAGCGAAGATTGAAAAGTTCTTCTTTAAGAGACTTTACTTTTTGTTCAATTTCAGCAGTGGTAAGGTCACGAATTTCATTAGCTTTCATTTGATTCACCACCAATTTCTTCACGTTTTACGAACTTCGTTTTAATTGGCAATTTGTGAGATGCAAGGCGAAGCGCTTCACGAGCAACCTCTTCAGACACACCAGAAATTTCAAATAAAACTTTGCCCGGTTTTACAACAGCTACCCAACCTTCTGGAGCCCCTTTACCGGATCCCATACGTACCTCAAGTGGTTTAGCAGTGTAAGGTTTAGAAGGGAAAATTTTGATCCAAACTTTACCGCCACGTTTCATGTAACGAGTCATCGCAATACGTGCAGCTTCGATTTGACGGTTAGTAATCCAAGAAGCTTCTAGAGCTTGGATACCGAATTCTCCGAAATGTACTTCAGTACCGCCTTTCGCACGGCCACGCATTTTTCCGCGATGCTCTCTGCGATATTTAACGCGTTTTGGTAATAACATATTATTTTCCTCCTTCCTCAGTTTTCTTCTTAGTAGGAAGAACCTCTCCACGATAGATCCAGACTTTTACACCAAGCTTACCGTAAGTAGTATCAGCTTCAGATGTTGCATAGTCAATGTCCGCACGTAATGTGTGCAATGGAACAGTTCCTTCACTGTAGTATTCAGAACGAGCGATATCTGCACCGCCAAGACGACCAGAAACCATTGTTTTCACACCTTGTGCTCCAGCACGCATAGTACGTTGGATTTGTTGTTTCTGCGCACGGCGGAAAGAAACACGGTTTTCTAATTGACGAGCGATGTTGTCAGCAACTAGCTGTGCATCAAGATCTGCTCTTTTGATTTCAAGAATGTTAATGTGTACACGCTTGCCAGTAAGGCTGTTAAGGGCTTTGCGAAGTGCTTCGACTTCAGAACCGCCTTTACCGATAACCATACCAGGCTTAGCTGTGTGGATCGTAATGTTAACGCGGTTTGCTGCACGCTCGATTTCTACTTTAGAAACAGAAGCGTCAGAAAGGCGTTTGCTAATGTATTCACGAATTTTTAAATCTTCGTGCAGGAAGTCAGCGTAATCTTTACCAGCGTACCACTTAGATTCCCAATCACGAATGACTCCGATACGAAGACCGACTGGATTTACCTTTTGACCCACTACTTATCCCTCCTTCTTTTCTGATACAACGATTGTAATGTGGCTCGTACGTTTGTTGATTTGGCTCGCACGTCCCATAGCACGTGGGCGGAATCTTTTTAACGTAGGGCCTTCGTCAACGAATGCTTGAGAAATAACCAGGTTGTTAGCGTCCATTTCATAGTTATGCTCAGCATTTGCAATAGCGGATTTTAATACTTTCTCGATAATTGGAGAAGCAGCTCTTGGTGTAAGGTTCAAGATTGATACTGCCTCACCTACTTGCTTGCCTCGAATCAGGTCCATTACTAGACGTGCTTTACGAGGAGCAATACGGACTGTTCTTGCAACAGCTTTAGCTTGCATTTAAAAGCCTCCTCTCTTAGCGTCTTGTTTTTTTGTCATCACTAGCATGACCTTTGTACGTACGAGTTGGAGCGAATTCACCCAACTTGTGCCCTACCATATCTTCAGAGATGAATACAGGCACGTGTTTACGTCCGTCATAGACTGCGATTGTGTGACCAATAAACTGTGGGAAAATAGTAGAACGACGAGACCAAGTTTTTACGACTTGTTTCTTGTCTGTTTCATTTAATTTCTCGATTTTAGTCATCAAGTGTCCATCGACAAATGGTCCTTTTTTTAAGCTGCGAGCCATTTTGGAACCTCCCTTCGTGATTGCACTACGGTCCGAAAAGAACCGTAGACAACCCCGTTATTTATTTTTACGACGACGTACGATAAATTTATCGGATTTGTTCTTTTTCTTACGAGTCTTGAATCCAAGAGTTGGTTTGCCCCATGGAGACATTGGTGATTTACGTCCGATTGGCGCACGTCCTTCACCACCACCGTGTGGGTGATCGTTAGGGTTCATTACAGAACCACGAACAGTAGGACGGATGCCTTTCCAGCGAGAACGTCCAGCTTTACCAATGTTGATAAGTTCGTGCTGTTCGTTGCCTACTTGACCGATAGAAGCACGGCAAGCAGAAAGGATCATGCGAACTTCACCAGAGTTAAGACGTACAAGAACGTATTTACCTTCTTTACCAAGAACCTGAGCAGATGTACCAGCTGAACGTACAAGCTGTCCGCCTTTACCAGGTTTTAATTCAATGTTATGCACAACTGTACCAACAGGGATGTTGATAAGTGGAAGTGCATTACCTACTTTAATGTCAGCTTCAGGACCTGACATGATTTCAGTACCTACTTGAATTCCTTTAGGAGCAAGAATGTAACGTTTTTCTCCGTCTGCATAGTTGATTAGAGCGATGTTAGCTGAACGGTTTGGATCGTATTCAACTGTAGCAACGCGTCCAGGTATACCATCTTTATCGCGTTTGAAGTCGATAACACGGTATTGGCGTTTATGTCCGCCACCTTGGTGACGTACAGTCAATTTACCTTGGTTGTTACGTCCGCCTTTTTTGTGAAGGGGAGCAAGCAAGGATTTTTCCGGCTTGTCAGTCGTGATTTCAGCAAAATCTGAAGTTGTCATGCCACGACGTCCATTAGAGGTCGGTTTATACTTTTTAATCGCCATTTTGAATTTCCCTCCTTCTTTTTACAGATAATTAAGCTTCAAAAATTTCGATTTCTTTGCTGTCTGCAGTAAGTTTTACGATCGCTTTTCTGCGACGGCTAGTCATACCAGTGTAGCGTCCAACACGTTTTGATTTACCTTTGTAGTTCATGATGTTGACTTTGTCAACTTTCACTCCAAAGATGCTTTCAACCGCGTCTTTCACTTCTGTTTTGTTAGCTCTTACATCAACTTCAAAAGTATATTTCTTTTCAGTCATTAAATCAGCAGAACGTTCAGTAATGACGGGGCGCTTTAGAACATCACGAGGATCTTTCATTATGCAAGCACCTCCTCTACTTTTTCAACCGCTGCTTTTGTAATCAGAAGCTTCTCGTGGTTGACAACGTCTAAAACGTTGATTCCGTTAGCTTCAACAACAGTAACTCCAGGAATGTTACGAGCAGATAAAGCTACTGCTTCGTTTGCATCCGCAGTTACGATTAAAGCTTTTTTCTCAACAGATAATCCTTTAAGGATAGCTGCCATTTCTTTTGTTTTAGCCGTATCAAGAGTAAGATCTTCAAGAACGATGATGTTGTTGTCGATCACTTTAGAAGACAATACTGATTTGATTGCCAAGCGGCGAACTTTTTTAGGTAATTTATAAGAATAGCTGCGTGGTGTTGGGCCGAATACGACACCACCTCCGCGCCATTGCGGTGAACGGATTGAACCTTGACGGGCACGTCCAGTACCTTTTTGACGCCATGGTTTACGACCTCCGCCGCGTACTTCAGAACGATTTTTTACTTTGTGAGTTCCTTGACGTAAGGAAGCTCTTTGCATAAGAATAGCGTCGAATACAACACTCTCATTTGGTTCGATACCAAATACAGAAGCGTTTAATTCGATGTCACCAGCAGTAGAACCGTTTTGGTTGTATAATGCTACTTTTGGCATAATCAATTTCCTCCTTTCCTAAGAGAATTATTTAGATTTAACAGCACTTTTAACAGTGATTAAAGATTTCTTCGCACCAGGTACGTTACCTTTGATCAAAAGAAGATTGCGTTCTGCATCAACTTTTACGATTTCAAGGTTTTGAACAGTGATTTGCTCTCCGCCCATACGTCCAGGTAATAATTTACCTTTGAATACACGGTTAGGATCTACAGGTCCCATTGAACCAGGACGACGGTGGTAGCGTGAACCGTGAGACATAGGTCCGCGAGATTGTCCGTGGCGCTTGATCGCACCTTGGAAACCTTTACCTTTAGATACTCCTGTTACATCTACGATTTCTCCAGCAGAGAAAATTTCAACCTTGACTTCCTGACCAACTTCATACGCATCCATTTCCACTCCGCGTAATTCTTTAACGAAGCGCTTAGGAGCAGTTTCCGCTTTTGCAACGTGCCCTTTTTCAGGTTTGTTAGAAAGCTTTTCACGCTTGTCGTCAAAACCAAGCTGGATTGCTTCATAACCGTCGTTTTCAGCTGTTTTCTTTTGAAGAACAACGTTTGGAGCAGCCTCGATAACAGTTACCGGAATAAGATCACCATTCTCAGCGAATACTTGCGTCATACCAATTTTTCTTCCTAAGATTCCTTTGGTCATTCGTCACACCTCCTATTAAGATCATTCTATATTTTAGAATTAAAGTTTAATTTCGATATCGACACCAGATGGTAAGTCTAATCGCATAAGAGCATCAACAGTTTGTGGTGTTGGGTTCACAATGTCGATTAAACGTTTATGTGTACGCATTTCAAATTGCTCACGAGAATCTTTGTATTTGTGCACCGCACGAAGGATTGTGTAAACTGATTTTTCAGTTGGCAACGGAATCGGACCAGATACGCTGGCACCAGAACGTTTTGCCGTTTCAACAATCTTCTCTGCAGATTGATCAAGGATTCTATGATCATATGCTTTCAAACGAATACGAATTTTTTGTTTTGCCATTATTTTCCCTCCTTTTCGCCTACATCACGTTAGACAGTTCTCCGTGAGAAAAACCTGAACACCTTGCCATGGCAAAGCGGCCGGGTGTGTCAGCAACCTCTCACTTCATCGCAGTCAAAGACCAACATACACCATTATACAGAAAATAGGCGCATGTTGCAAGACTTATTTAAAATATGCATGGTTTGCACACTTTTTTTATTATACAGGGGTTTTTCTTATTTATCAAGGATCTATCATAAATGGTGTCGTGCGTGTCGACTTAATGTGTTCGCGAATAATGACGGTTCCTCAATATGCGGGGTGTGAGCTGATTTCTCAAATTGAAACCAGCGCTTTTCGGGTGCCTCAAGTTTATGATAATACTGTTTCGATATTTCAGCAGGAACAATTAAGTCATGTTTCCCTGAAATGAAAACACACGGTACTTTAATAGAAGGAACTGATGTAAAAGCATTAAACTGGTACAACTCATCAGTTAAATGTTTTTTACTGAAGCGCAATCCATTAAGGAAGCTGTGCATGTTCCGCACTCCATACTCATTGCCAGTAAGCATTTGAAATAATACAGCTAGAGATTGACGATGACGGCGAGTGAAGCCTCCCCTGCTTAGCTCGACACAAAACCGATAGATAAGGTGCTGGATATCCTGCTTCCAAGGCGGAGCACCAATGAAACGTGTGAGGAAAGATAATAAGCTGGCTTTTTTTGATTCAGAAATTTCACGAATATGTTGATAAGCAGTTGATTCTTCATCGTGGGGGTTAACAACCTGGCTGATTCCATAATACGCGTAAAATAAATCAGGACACTGCTGCAGCACATGAAGCGCCAGTATTGACCCCCACGAATGACCGGCTAGGTAAAGTTTTGATTTTGAAAAATGAGCTAAAAGCCATTGAGTGACTTGGATTGTATCTTTAATGAAGTGATTTATTGTCATAGAGTGATGCGAAATTCGCTTAGAATAAGAAAGCCCCGATCCTCTCTGATCCCAATGAACTACTGTAAAATACTGTTCCAGCTCTTTTTGATAATGTCTAACATATCCGATTTGCGGCGTTCCCGGCCCGCCATGTAAAAAAAGCAGCAATGGATTTTTCACGTCATCTCCATTAATCATCAGCATTTGCTTTGTATTTCCAATGCTTATTTCTTTCATGATTGCGATTGATTTCTTTTCAGGAATCATAAATATTAACCCCTCGAATATGATAGATCCTATTATACAAGAAAAAGATAAGCAAACAAAAAACGAGACCCGCAGGGGTCTCGTTTAAAATCATACTATTACTCAGTGATTGTAGAAACAACGCCTGAACCAACAGTACGTCCGCCTTCACGAATAGAGAAACGAGTTCCTTCTTCGATAGCGATTGTAGAAATAAGTTCAACGTTCATTTCAGTGTTATCTCCAGGCATAACCATTTCTACGCCTTCTGGGAGATGGATGATACCAGTTACGTCAGTTGTACGGAAGTAGAACTGAGGACGGTAGTTAGAGAAGAATGGAGTATGACGTCCACCCTCTTCTTTAGAAAGAACGTAAACTTCAGCTTTGAATTTGCTGTGTGGAGTGATTGTACCTGGTTTAGCAAGTACTTGACCACGTTGGATTTCTTCACGAGATACACCGCGAAGAAGGGCACCAATGTTGTCACCAGCTTCAGCATAATCAAGAAGCTTACGGAACATTTCAACACCTGTAACAGTTGTTTTCTTGTTCTCTTCTTGAAGACCGATGATTTCAACTTCGTCACCGACTTTAACTTGTCCGCGTTCTACACGGCCAGTAGCAACTGTACCACGACCAGTGATTGAGAATACGTCCTCAACTGGCATCATGAATGGTTTTTCAGTGTCGCGTTCTGGAGTTGGGATGTACTCATCAACCGCATCCATAAGTTCGAAGATTTTAGCTTCCCACTCAGCGTCTCCTTCAAGAGCTTTAAGAGCAGAACCTTTAACAACTGGTACATCATCACCAGGGAAGTCGTATTCGCTAAGAAGATCGCGAACTTCCATTTCAACTAGTTCAAGAAGCTCTTCGTCGTCTACCATGTCGCATTTGTTTAAGAATACAACGATGTATGGTACACCAACGTTTTTAGAAAGAAGGATGTGCTCACGAGTTTGTGGCATTGGGCCATCAGCAGCAGATACTACAAGGATAGCTCCGTCCATTTGAGCAGCACCAGTGATCATGTTTTTAACATAGTCAGCGTGTCCTGGGCAGTCAACGTGTGCATAGTGACGAGTTTCAGTTTCGTACTCAACGTGTGCAGTAGAGATTGTGATACCGCGCTCACGTTCTTCTGGAGCACCATCAATTTGATCGTACGCCATAGCTGTACCTTTACCAGATTTCTTATGAAGTACTGTTGTGATAGCAGCAGTTAAAGTTGTTTTACCATGGTCAACGTGTCCAATTGTACCAATATTGGCATGTGATTTGGAACGGTCGAATTTTTCTTTAGCCATTCTAAAATCCTCCTTAAGAGCTTTTAATTAGTAATGTATAGAGTGATAGGAAGTGAAAGAAAGCTTTCACTTCCTCATCTTACAATAGTAGTTATACTTGAGTTAAGCGGCAAAATCAATTATTCGCCTTTATTTTTTTTGATAATTTCTTCTGCGACGCTCTTCGGCACTTCTTCGTAGTGATCCATGTGCATAGTGAACGTACCGCGACCTTGCGTATTAGAACGAAGTGCAGTAGCGTAACCGAACATTTCAGCAAGAGGAACCATAGCGCGAACAACTTGAGCGTTACCGCGTGCTTCCATACCTTCTACGCGTCCGCGACGTGAAGTGATATCACCCATGATATCTCCCATGTATTCTTCTGGAATAACCACTTCTACTTTCATGATTGGTTCAAGAAGAACTGGGTTACATTTGCTGACTGCATTTTTCAATGCCATAGAAGCAGCAACTTTAAATGCCATTTCGTTTGAGTCAACATCATGGTAAGAACCGTCGAAAAGTTTAGCTTTAATGTCGATAAGCGGGAAGCCTGCTAGTACACCATTTTCAAGTGCATCTTCCAGACCTGCTTGAACAGCTGGGATGTATTCACGAGGAACAACCCCACCGACAATCGCATTTTCAAATTCAAAGCCAGCGCCTTCTTCGTTTGGTTCGAATTCGATCCAAACGTGTCCGAACTGACCGCGTCCACCAGACTGACGTACGAATTTACCTTCAACTTTTGCACCGGTACGGAATGTTTCACGGTACGCAACTTGAGGAGCACCAACGTTGGCTTCTACTTTAAATTCGCGTTTCATACGGTCAACAATGATATCAAGGTGAAGTTCACCCATACCAGAGATGATCGTTTGGCCAGTTTCTGGGTTTGTTTGAGTACGGAATGTAGGATCTTCTTCAGCAAGTTTCGCTAAAGCGATACCCATTTTATCTTGGTCAGCTTTTGATTTAGGCTCAATAGCAACGTCGATAACTGGTTCTGGGAATTCCATTGACTCAAGGATAACAAGATCCTTCTCATCACATAGAGTATCTCCAGTAGTTGTATCTTTTAGACCTACAGCAGCTGCGATATCCCCTGCGTATACAGTAGAGATTTCTTCACGGCTGTTAGCGTGCATTTGAAGAATACGTCCAACACGCTCACGTTTGCCTTTAGTAGAGTTTTTCACGTATGAACCAGAATCAAGTGTTCCAGAGTACACACGGAAGAACGTCAACTTACCAACGTAAGGGTCAGTCATAACTTTAAATGCTAATGCAGAGAATGGCTCTTCGTCAGAAGAATGACGCTCAATCTCTTCATTTGTATCAGGACGTGTACCTTTGATTGCAGCAACGTCAGTTGGTGCAGGAAGGTAGTCAAGAACAGCATCAAGTACTAGTTGAACACCTTTGTTTTTGAAAGCAGAACCAACAAGAACAGGGTAGAATTCAACATTTAATGTACCTTTACGAATTCCTGCTTTTAACTCGTCAATTGTGATTTCTTCACCCTCAAGGTACTTATCCATAAGCTCTTCATCAAGCTCACATACAGCTTCAATAAGGCTGTTGCGAAGCTCTTCAGCTTGCTCTTTGTACTCTTCAGGGATTTCTTTTGCATCAGAACGAGTTCCGAGGTCATCTTCGTAGAAATACGCAACGTTTTCTACAAGGTCAATGATACCTTCGAAGTTATCTTCAGCACCGATCGGCAATTGAATTGCATGAGCGTTTGCTTGAAGACGGTCTCTTAAAGTTCCTACAGAGTAAAGGAAGTCTGCACCGATTTTGTCCATTTTGTTAACAAAAACGATACGCGGTACTCCATAAGTTGTTGCCTGACGCCAAACAGTTTCTGTTTGAGGCTCAACGCCTGATTGCGCGTCAAGTACAGCAACAGCACCATCAAGTACACGAAGAGAACGTTCAACTTCAACTGTGAAGTCTACGTGTCCTGGAGTATCGATGATGTTTACGCGGTATCCTTTCCACTGTGCAGTTGTCGCAGCGGAAGTGATTGTGATACCACGTTCTTGTTCCTGCTCCATCCAGTCCATTTGTGAAGCTCCTTCATGAGTTTCACCAATTTTGTGGATACGACCAGTATAGAACAAGATACGTTCTGTAGTTGTCGTTTTACCGGCATCGATGTGAGCCATGATACCGATATTACGAGTTTTTTCTAAGGAGAACTCTCTTGCCATTGGGTAATTTCTCCTTCCTTATTAGGAAATTGTGTTTTGTTAATCTATAAATCCTACCAGCGATAGTGAGCAAATGCTTTGTTTGCTTCAGCCATCTTATGAGTGTCTTCACGTTTCTTAACAGCAGCACCAGTGTTGTTAGCTGCGTCAAGGATTTCGTTAGCTAAACGCTCTTCCATCGTTTTTTCTCCGCGAAGACGAGCGTAGTTAACTAACCAGCGAAGTCCAAGAGTCGTACGACGTTCAGGACGAACTTCTACAGGAACTTGGTAGTTCGCACCACCTACACGGCGTGCTTTTACTTCAAGTACAGGCATGATGTTTTTCAATGCTTGTTCGAAAACCTCCATTGCATCATTGCCAGTACGTTCTTTAATGATATCGAATGACTTGTATAGGATTGTTTGAGACTTACCTTTTTTACCATCGATCATCATTTTGTTGATTAAACGAGATACAAGCTTAGAGTTGTAAATCGGATCAGGTAAAACATCTCTTTTTGCTACAGGACCTTTACGTGGCATCTGAATATCCTCCCTTCATCAATTATGCGTATTTTCGTATATTATTTTGCTTTAGGTTTTTTCGTACCGTATTTAGAACGGCCTTGTGCACGGTTTTCAACTCCAGCAGTATCAAGCGCACCACGAACGATGTGGTAACGTACCCCTGGTAAGTCTTTTACACGTCCGCCGCGGATAAGTACAACACTGTGCTCTTGTAGGTTGTGACCGATACCAGGAATGTAAGCAGTAACCTCGATTCCGTTAGTCAAACGAACACGAGCATATTTACGAAGTGCTGAGTTCGGTTTTTTCGGTGTCATTGTACCAACACGAGTACATACCCCGCGTTTTTGTGGAGAAGATACGTTAGTGTGCTCTTTTTTAAAGCTGTTGTATCCTTTGTTAAGTGCAGGAGACTTTGAGTTTTCTACTTTACTCACGCGTCCTTTGCGAATTAGCTGATTAATTGTAGGCATGAATTTTTCCTCCCTTCATTACGTTTTATAACCCACATACCCAGGTGGTTCATCAAAAGGCAAAAAACAATGTCTTTACACAAGATGGAATCTTACGCAAAAACAAAAGTACGTTATAAAATAATGGCAACAGCGGCTGCTCCTACCTCAATTCCGCAGGCTTTGCCGAGCTTTTTCATGGATTCAACCATTGAGACAGAGATACCTTGATCTTCAGCAAGTGAAACAACACTTGACGTGAGTATCGGATCTGCGTCTTTTGCAACGACTACTTCCTTTACTGAACCTCGCTTTAGAGCTTTCACTGTTTGCTTCGTACCAATAATAATTGATTTGGCCTGTGATACTTTATCATAAGACATAAACATATCCTCCAAAGTAACAGGTTTATTTCGAGCACCTTGGTTATATTATCATTCTAGGAGACGAATGTCAACAAGGTATGACATTTTTTAGATTCGTTCTTCTCATAGAGTGACTTTTTCATAAATATATCTGCTGAAAGACTGTTTTTGCAGTCTTTCAGCAGAATTAAATCAGTTATTCAACCGGGACCATATCGTCAGTCGGCTGAACATTTGATACTGGTTTTACTTTACGGTATTTCATCATTCCTGTACCAGCTGGAACAAGCTTACCGATGATAACATTCTCTTTCAAGCCGAGAAGCTCGTCACGCTTACCTTTGATCGCTGCATCTGTAAGGACACGTGTTGTTTCCTGGAAGGAAGCAGCAGATAAGAATGAATCAGTTTCAAGAGATGCTTTTGTAATACCGAGTAAGACAGGACGGCCTGTGGCAGGTCGATTGCCTTCAAGTAATACCTTTTTGTTCGCTTCAGTAAATTGGTGAATATCAAGCAATGTACCTGGAAGTACATCAGTGTCACCGGCATCAATTACGCGTACTTTGCGAAGCATCTGGCGAACCATTACTTCTACGTGTTTATCACCGATTTCAACACCCTGCATACGGTAAACCTTTTGAACCTCATGGAGAAGATACTCTTGAACAGTCGTCAGGTCAGTCACTTTAAGAAGTTCTTTCGGATCGATTGAACCTTCTGTCAGTACTTGGCCTCGAGTAATTTTATCTCCTTCCGCTACTTTCAGGCGGGAGTTGTAAGGTGCCGTATAAGAACGTGTTTCCACTGCGCCTTGAACCACAATTTCCTGTTGCTTATCACGAACTTCATTGATCTCAACGACTGTACCGTCGATTTCTGTAATTGTTGCCTGACCTTTCGGATTACGCGCTTCGAAAAGCTCTTGGATACGCGGAAGACCCTGTGTGATGTCGTCTCCGGCAACCCCGCCTGTATGGAATGTACGCATTGTTAACTGTGTACCAGGCTCACCGATTGATTGGGCAGCAATGATTCCGACAGCTTCACCGACTTCAACATCGGAGCCAGTTGCAAGATTTCGGCCATAGCATCGTTTACATACACCATGAGGCGTATTACATGTGAAGGCAGAACGGATCCACACTTCTTCAATGCCGGCTTCGACAATCTCCAGTGCTTTATCTTCATCAATCAGTTCGTTTTCATTCACAAGCACTTCACCTGTTTCAGGGTGCTTCACTTGTTTTCTTGCAAAACGTCCGATTAAGCGTTCTTCTAAGCGCTCAATTGTTTCAGTTCCTTCTTTAAGAGGCTTAGCAAGAATGCCTCGGTCAGTTCCGCAATCAGTTTCACGAATGATAACATCCTGCGCAACGTCAACGAGACGGCGTGTAAGGTAACCTGAGTCAGCAGTTTTAAGAGCGGTATCGGCAAGACCTTTACGCGCACCGTGTGTGGAGATAAAGTACTCCAATACTGTCAGACCTTCACGGAAACTTGATTTGATCGGCAACTCAATGATACGTCCAGCCGGGTTGGCCATCAGGCCGCGCATTCCGGCAAGCTGCGTAAAGTTAGATGCGTTACCACGGGCACCAGAGTCACTCATCATGTAGATCGGGTTGAGTTCATCAAGTGATTTCATCAGTTTGCCTTGGATAACGTCTTTTGCAGCACTCCAGATAGAGATGACTCTCTCATAGCGTTCTTCTTCAGTGATAAGACCGCGGCGGAACTGCTTCATAACGTTGTCAACTTTGCTTTGCGCTTCCTCAAGAATTTCTTGTTTATCATCGAGTACGACGATGTCAGAAACCCCAACTGTAATACCAGCTTTAGTTGAATATTTGAAACCTAGGTTTTTCATGCGGTCAAGCATTTTAGACGTTTCCGTAATATGGAATCGTTTAAAGATTTCCGCGATGATTTTACCCAGAATGCCTTTTTTAAACGGCGCATTGATTGGCTGCTGTGCGATAACAGCTTTAACGTCAGCACCTTTTTCTAAGAAGAAACGGTCAGGTGTTTTCTCTTCAATGTTGCTCTTCGTTGGTTCATTCATGTAAGGGAATGATTCCGGAAGAATTTCATTGAAGACAAGCTTACCGACAGTTGTAATTAACAATTTTGAGCGCTGTTCTTCGGTAAATGTCACATTCTTAAGTGAGTTAGCTGCAACAGCTACTCTCGTATGAAGGTGAACATATCCGTTTTGATAAGCAAGAAGCGCTTCGTCTGTATTCTTGAAGACCATACCTTCACCGACAGCACCGGCACGCTCAAGTGTCAGGTAATAGTTACCTAGTACCATATCCTGAGACGGTGTTACAACCGGTTTACCATCTTTAGGGTTCAAGATGTTTTGAGCAGCAAGCATCAGGATGCGTGCTTCAGCTTGTGCTTCAGCAGATAATGGTACGTGAACCGCCATTTGGTCACCGTCAAAGTCAGCGTTGTAAGCTGTACATACGAGCGGGTGAAGACGGATTGCGCGTCCTTCAACAAGCGTTGGTTCAAACGCCTGGATACCTAATCTGTGAAGTGTAGGGGCACGGTTCAGCAGTACCGGATGCTCCTTAATAACTGATTCTAGTACATCCCAAACTTCAGGCTGTACGCGCTCAATTTTGCGTTTCGCACTCTTAATGTTGTGAGCAAGACCTTTTTCAACAAGTTCTTTCATAACGAAAGGTTTGAAAAGTTCAAGCGCCATTTCCTTCGGTAATCCGCATTGGTACATTTTCAAATGAGGACCAACAACGATTACAGAACGTCCGGAGTAATCGACACGTTTACCAAGAAGGTTTTGACGGAAACGGCCTTGCTTCCCTTTCAGCATGTGAGAAAGAGATTTTAACGGTCTGTTACCAGGGCCTGTTACAGGGCGTCCACGGCGGCCGTTGTCAATTAAGGCATCGACAGCCTCTTGAAGCATACGCTTTTCGTTTTGAACGATGATGCTAGGCGCACCAAGGTCCAAAAGGCGTTTCAAACGATTGTTACGGTTGATGACACGACGATAAAGGTCATTCAAATCAGAAGTCGCAAAACGTCCGCCATCTAGCTGAACCATCGGTCTAAGCTCCGGAGGAATAACAGGAAGCACATCAAGGATCATCCAAGAAGGCTTGTTTCCTGAGTTACGGAAGGCTTCTAAAACTTCAAGACGTTTGATCGCACGAGTACGTCGTTGTCCTTGTGAAGTTTTCAGCTCTTCTTTTAACATATCAACTTCTTTGACAAGATCGATATCTTGAAGAAGTTTATGAATTGCTTCAGCACCCATAGATGCTTGGAATTTATTACCGTATTTATCAAGATAAGCACGGTATTCTTTCTCAGACAGAAGCTGTTTCTTTTCAAGCGGTGTATTCGCCGGATCAGTTACAACGTAAGAAGCAAAGTAAATGACTTCTTCTAAAGCACGAGGTGACATATCCAGCACAAGACCCATACGGCTTGGAATACCTTTGAAATACCAAATGTGGGAAACTGGGGCAGCCAGTTCAATGTGCCCCATTCTCTCACGACGGACTTTAGCCCGTGTTACTTCGACTCCGCAGCGGTCACAAACTACGCCTTTATAACGAACTCGCTTGTACTTCCCGCAATGACATTCCCAGTCCTTAGTAGGTCCGAAAATGCGTTCGCAGAATAGACCGTCCTTTTCAGGTTTTAACGTACGATAGTTTATCGTTTCAGGCTTTTTCACTTCACCAAAAGACCATGAACGGATTTTATCTGGTGAAGCAAGACCGATGTTCATATACTCAAAATTGTTCACATCTAGCAAGGGGCCTACCTCCCTTTTTATCTTCGGATTAACCGATGTCACTTGCCTTTATAACTAGAGATTATTCTTTTGTTACTACATCGCGTTCAACGTCTGCAGATGCTGTTTCTTCCGGCTCTTCATCACCTGATAATGCCAGGCCGTCAGCTTGTTTCGCATCTTCTTCGTCTTCTAAATCTCTCATTTCTATTTCTTCTTCATCACCAGAAAGGATTTTGACATCCATACCTAAGCTTTGAAGTTCTTTGATTAATACTTTGAATGATTCCGGAACACCTGGTTCAGGAACATTGTCGCCTTTAACGATGGCTTCGTATGTTTTCACACGTCCAACCACGTCATCAGACTTAACAGTCAGAATTTCTTGAAGAGTATAAGCCGCACCGTAAGCTTCAAGTGCCCAAACCTCCATCTCACCAAAACGCTGTCCGCCAAATTGCGCTTTACCGCCAAGAGGCTGCTGCGTAACAAGTGAGTAAGGACCTGTAGAGCGTGCATGAAGTTTATCGTCAACCATGTGAGCTAGTTTGATCATGTACATGATACCGACAGATACACGGTTATCAAACGGCTCTCCAGTACGTCCGTCGTAAAGCACTGTTTTGGCGTCACGAGACATGCCGGCTTCTTCAAGTGTTTCCCAGACATCCTCTTCTCGCGCTCCGTCAAATACAGGAGATGCAATGTGAATGCCAAGGTAACGAGCGGCCATACCCATGTGAAGTTCCAATACCTGCCCGATGTTCATACGTGATGGTACGCCCAGCGGGTTAAGCATGATATCAATTGGTGTGCCGTCAGGAAGGTAAGGCATATCCTCTTCAGGAAGAATCTTAGAGATAACACCTTTGTTACCGTGACGACCGGCCATTTTATCCCCTTCAGAAATCTTACGTTTCTGAACGATATATACGCGTACTAACTGGTTAACACCTGGAGGAAGTTCGTCTCCGTCTTCACGGTTGAAGACTTTAACGTCATGGATAATTCCGCCGCCGCCGTGAGGCACACGAAGAGAAGTATCACGAACCTCGCGGGCTTTCTCGCCAAAAATGGCGTGAAGAAGGCGTTCTTCTGCAGTCAGTTCAGTTACGCCTTTAGGCGTTACTTTACCAACAAGAAGATCTCCGTCTTTTACTTCTGCTCCAATACGGATGATTCCGCGGTCATCAAGATTGCGAAGCGCATCTTCACCGACGTTTGGAATATCGCGAGTGATTTCTTCAGGTCCAAGTTTCGTATCACGTGCTTCTGATTCGTATTCTTCAATGTGGATAGATGTATAAACATCATCCTTCACTAGGCGTTCACTCATGATGATGGCATCCTCATAGTTGTAGCCATCCCATGTCATGAAGCCGACCATTACGTTACGGCCAAGTGCAAGTTCACCAAGCTCCATAGAAGGACCGTCAGCAAGGATTTCTCCTTTTACCACTTCATCGCCGACACTTACGATCGGACGCTGGTTGTAGCACGTACCTTGGTTAGAGCGGACAAATTTCAGCAGGCTGTATTTATCCAGGTTTCCTTTTACTTTTTGACCGTCTACTTCTTCATAACGGCGAACCCAAACGTTTTTCGCTTCTACGCGTTCAACGATACCAGGGTGTTTACAAATAACAGCGGCACCAGAGTCTTTTCCTGATACGTATTCCATACCAGTTCCAACAAATGGAGCTTCCGGCTGCATCAAAGGCACAGCCTGACGCTGCATGTTCGCTCCCATGAGGGCACGGTTGGAGTCATCGTTTTCTAAGAACGGGATACATGCTGTCGCAGCAGATACAACCTGCTTAGGCGATACATCCATGTAGTCTACACGGTTTCTGGAAACAACAGTGTTCTCCCCGCGGAAACGAGCTACGATGCTGTCATCAATAAAGGCGCCTTCGTCATCAAGACGAGCATTCGCTTGAGCGACAACATAGTTATCCTCTTCATCAGCAGTTAAGTAATCGATTCTGCCCGTTACCTTCCCTGTTTCAGGGTCAACGCGGCGATATGGCGTTTCAATAAAGCCAAAACGGTTTACTTTTGCATAAGATGATAGTGAGTTGATCAAACCGATGTTCGGGCCCTCAGGCGTTTCAATCGGACACATACGGCCATAGTGGGAGTAGTGAACGTCACGCACTTCCATTCCGGCACGCTCACGTGTCAATCCGCCCGGTCCTAATGCTGACAGACGACGCTTGTGAGTTAATTCAGCAAGCGGGTTCGTCTGATCCATGAATTGAGAAAGCTGTGAGCTTCCAAAGAACTCTTTAATGGACGCAATAACAGGACGAATATTGATCAGCTGCTGAGGCGTAATTGTATTCGTATCTTGAATTGACATTCTCTCACGAACCACACGCTCCATACGGCTTAAACCGATACGGAATTGGTTCTGAAGAAGCTCGCCTACAGAACGTAAACGGCGGTTTCCAAGATGATCGATATCATCTGTGTCGCCTACTCCGTGCAGCAAGTTGAAGAAGTAGCTGATTGAAGAAATAATATCAGCAGGCGTGATGTTTTTAATCTCTTCTTCGATGTAAGCATTGCCGATTACATTAATAACCTGTTCTCCTTCTTGATCAGTCGGAGCAAAGATTTTAATTGATTGAAGAGTCACTTCATCTTCAACAACGCCGCCATTCGGATACAGCTTTCTAAAACCGATTCCGTTTTCTAAGTATGGCAGTACTTTATCAAGTGTTCTTCTATCAAGAATCTGGCCTTTTTCAGCAAGGATTTCTCCTGTTTCAGGATCAACAAGCGTTTCAGCAAGTCTCTGATTGAAGAGGCGATTCTTAATATGAAGTTTTTTATTAATTTTATAGCGTCCTACATTGGCAAGATCGTATCGTTTCGGATCAAAGAAACGAGAATCAAGCAAGCTTTTCGCATTTTCTACTGTAGGCGGCTCTCCAGGACGGAGACGCTCGTAAATTTCCAGCAACGCTTTGTCGCTGTTTTCTGTGTTATCTTTATCAAGCGTATTTCGCAGGTATTCGTTTTCTCCTATGAGATCAAGAATCTCTTGATCGGAGCCGAAGCCGAGAGCACGCAAAAGAACCGTAACCGGCAACTTACGTGTGCGATCAATGCGGACATAAACAACATCTTTCGCATCAGTTTCGTATTCTAACCATGCGCCACGGTTTGGAATGACAGTTGCGGTAAAACCTTTTTTACCGTTTTTGTCTACTTTACCACTGAAATATACACTTGGAGACCGAACAAGCTGGGAAACGATAACACGTTCCGCACCGTTAATGATAAAAGTACCTGTATCTGTCATAATAGGGAAATCACCCATGAAGACATCTTGGTCTTTTACCTCTCCAGTTTCTTTGTTAATTAAACGAACCTTCACTCTTAGCGGAGCTGAGTAAGTCACATCACGTTCTTTTGATTCCTCTACAGGATATTTAGGCTCACCTAAACTATAATCAATGAACTCAAGAGAGAGGTTACCAGTGAAATCCTCAATTGGTGATATGTCTTGAAACATCTCTCTAAGACCCTCATCAAGAAACCACTGATAAGAAGAGGTTTGAATTTCAATGAGATTTGGTAATTCTAACACTTCGCTAATGCGAGCATAGCTTCTGCGCTGGCGGTGTCGTCCATACTGAACTAGTTGACCTGTCAACTGATTCACCCCTCAAATCATGCGTATTATATGTGTAATAAGCATTTCTTCCAAAGAAAGAAAATACTTTTACAAGACAAAAGAAAAAAGGGTTTCTAATTAAGAAAACCACATCCAAAAACAAATACCGATTTTATTAGCATTTCCATACTTGTATAATTTATACATAGATATTGACAATTCATCATATCAAGCAAAATATATACATTGGCATTTTACAATATTAACATAGTTAAAATACCGAGTCAAACTTTTTTTGCTTTTATGATATAATAGCCTTTCTTTTTTTGAACGACGGAAACTTCATCGAACAGTTCCTCGAGCTTTTCAATGGCAGAAGGCGCGCCTTGCTTTTTCTGTATGACGATCCACAATTCACCTGAAGCTTTTAAGTGTTCAGCGCTTTTCTCAAAGATAGCATGGACAACTTTTTTTCCGGCTCGGATTGGGGGATTTGTAAGAATAGAAGCAAATGTTTGAGCAGAATCAACGTTTGAAAACAAATCGCTTTGATAAATCTTAACGTTTGTTATTCCGTTTTGTTCCGCATTTTCATTTGATAGTTCTACGGCTCTCTCATTAACGTCAATCATGTGGATAGTCCGGTCTTTAAAGTCGCTGGCGAGCGATAAACCAATCGGGCCGTATCCGCAGCCTACATCCAAAATGCCGCCCTCAACCTCAGGCTCTTCAAAAGAATCAATCAGCAGGCGGGAGCCGAAATCAACTTCTTTTTTAGAAAAAACCCCGCTGTCGCTGGTAAACGTGAAATCTTTATTCCGAAGCCTAAAAGACCAGGTTTGCTTGTTGCTTTTTACTGAAGGTTTTTCTGAATAATAGTGCTCACTCATTATTAGAACCTCCTTTTTTCATGGCTTAAAGAATGGCAAAGAAAAAGCTCGCCTCATAAAAGCGAGCTTCCCCTACAGGTAAGTGAAGATTACTTAACTTCTACAGAAGCGCCAACTTCTTCAAGTTTAGCTTTAAGCTCTTCAGCTTCTTCTTTAGCAATACCTTCTTTAAGTGGTTTTGGAGTGTTGTCAACAAGTTCTTTAGCTTCTTTCAAGCCAAGACCAGTGATTTCACGTACAACTTTGATAACTTTGATTTTTTGAGATCCTGCACCAGCAAGGATAAGATCGAATTCGCTTTGCTCTTCAGCAGCTCCGCCTGCAGCAGCTCCGCCAGCTACAGCTACAGGAGCAGCAGCAGTTACGCCAAATTCTTCTTCGATTGCTTTTACTAGGTCGTTCAATTCAAGTACAGTTGCTTCTTTAACGGAAGCAATGATTTCTTCGATATTTAAAGCCATTTGTAATTCCTCCATTTTGTTTTAATTTATGAAAAACTGATTAGATTAAGCGCCTTGTTCTTCCTTTTGTTCTGCCACAGCTTTTGCAGCAAGAGCAAGGTTGCGAACTGGAGCTTGAAGTACGCTAAGCAACATAGAAAGCAAGCCTTCGCGTGATGGAAGTTCAGCAAGAGCTTTCACTTCTTCAACAGTAGAAACTTTACCTTCGATAACGCCAGCTTTGATTTCAAGAGCTTCGTGATTTTTAGCGAAGTCATTAAGAACTTTAGCCGGAGCGACAACATCTTCAGTGCTGAATGCGATCGCGTTCGGTCCAGTTAAGAAATCATTCAAACCATTAAGCTCAGCTTGTTCAACCGCACGGCGAGTCATCGTATTTTTGTAAACTTTGAACTCAACGTTAGCTTCGCGAAGCTGTTTACGAAGTTCAGTTACTTCAGAAACGTTAAGTCCGCGATAGTCAACGATGATCGTTGATTTACTTTCTTTCAGTTTAGAAGCAATTTCTTCAACAACAACTTTTTTTGTTTCAATTGCGCTGCTCATGGTTACACCTCCTGTAGATTCTTGTGTAACACTTATACCGTTAGGTGATCACGACTGAGACGACGGATTCCATATAAAAAGCCTCCATGAGACATGGAGGCTGTATATACAAGCATACGTAACGTAATAGCTGTGATAATATACACCTCGGTAGGATAATTAAGCGGTTAGGCCCCTACTGTCTACGGTATAAATGATATTCTATTTTACAACATTTTGAATAATATCAGAATGTTGATGTCATGTCAATATTATTTTACGTTAAAAGTTGAAGAGTCTACTTTGACACCAGGTCCCATAGTAGAAGTTACAGCAACGTTTTTCACGTAAACGCCTTTAGCTGCAGCAGGTTTAGCTTTAAGGATTGTATCGTACATTGTTGTGAAGTTCTCAACAAGTTTTTCATCCTCGAAAGAAACTTTACCGATAGGAACATGAATGTTTCCAGCTTTATCAACGCGGTATTCAACTTTACCAGCTTTGATTTCGCCGATCGCTTTCTCAACTTCGAAAGTAACTGTACCAGTTTTAGGGTTTGGCATTAAACCTTTTGGTCCAAGTACACGACCGATTTTACCAACTTCACCCATCATGTCAGGTGTAGCTACGATAACATCGAAATCGAACCAGCCTTGTTGAATTTTGTTGATGTAGTCAGTATCGCCTACGAAATCTGCACCAGCAGCTTCAGCTTCTTTCGCTTTTTCGCCTTTTGCGAAAACGAGAACGCGCTGAGTTTTACCAGTTCCGTTTGGAAGAACAACTGCTCCACGGATTTGCTGGTCGTTTTTACGAGGGTCAACCCCTAAACGGAAAGCCACTTCAACTGTAGCGTCGAATTTAGCTGTGTTTGTTTTTTTAACGAGAGCTACTGCTTCAGAGACGTCGTAAGCTTTAGAACGGTCTACAAGCTTAGCAGCTTCAACGTACTTTTTACCTTTTTTAGCCATTTTAAAATTTCCTCCTTATGTGGTTATAGCGGAATAACCTCCCACGAATAAGGGTTGCGAACTTGTTAAAACTCGCAACCCGACAAGAAACAAATTAATCCTCGATTACAATACCCATACTGCGGGCAGTACCTTCAACCATGCGCATTGCCGCTTCAACGTCTGCTGCGTTTAAGTCAGGCATTTTCGTTTCAGCGATTTCGCGTACTTTATCGCGCTTAACGGTTGCCACTTTATTACGGTTTGGTTCACCAGAACCAGACTCAATTCCAGCTGCTTTTTTAAGCAATACTGCAGCAGGTGGAGTTTTTGTAATAAATGTAAATGAACGGTCTTCGTAAACCGAAATTTCAACAGGAATGATTAAACCAGCTTGGTCAGCTGTACGAGCGTTAAACTCCTTACAGAATCCCATGATGTTAACACCGGCTTGACCAAGTGCAGGTCCAACTGGTGGTGCTGGGTTAGCTTTTCCAGCAGGAATTTGCAATTTTACAACTTTAACTACTTTTTTAGCCACGAGACACACCTCCTTAAGTCCGTGATGTGGTAATAGGGTAAACCCTCCCACTCAAGGTTTCATTCTTTATATGAATGACGAAATATCATGCTAGTTGCCTTGGATAAGTCCAAGACGTACCTTTGCTATATTATCATTTATATATAGCAATTTCAAGTTTTTTCACATTACAATTTGTCGATTTGGGTAAATTCCAGCTCAACCGGCGTTTCACGGCCAAACATATTAACGAAAACTTTGACCTTGCTTTTATCATAATCAATCTCTTCAATTGATCCTGTAAAGTTAGCAAAAGGTCCGTCTATTACTTTCACTGTCTCTTTCAGTTCAAAGTCAATATCAGTTTTTCGTTCATCCATGCCCATTCTCTTCAGAATGGTTTCTGCTTCGCCCGGAAGAAGCGGCGTCGGTTTTGAACCTGACCCGGCAGATCCTACGAATCCAGTAACGCCCGGCGTGTTGCGGACAACATACCAAGAGTCGTCTGTCATTACAATTTCAACAAGCACATAACCAGGGAATACTTTCTTTTTCACGACTTTTTTCTTGCCGTTTTTGATATCTGTTTCTTCTTCTTCGGGTACGACTACACGGAAAATTTTATCCTGCATCCCCATTGATTCAACACGTTTTTCCAAGTTGGCTTTTACTTTATTCTCATAACCAGAGTACGTGTGAACAACATACCAATTCTTTTCCATTCTATTCAGGACTGTCCAGTCCTTCCCTCCCCGCATTTGGTTTTAGTGAATTACCATAACGCTTCAAAAAATAGGCGGCAAGCCTATGATAACTTTCATTTTAAGCCACAATAAAAAACCCGCTGAACGGGTTTTGGCAAGTAATATTATGATCTATTATAGCACGTATTGCTGATCATTATTCAACTATTAAACGAATTAATTGAGAAATTCCTGTGTCAAGGAGGGCAAAAAAGATAACAAAAAAGATAACTGTTGAAATTACCGTAATGGTATAACGCGTTAACTCTTTTCCTTTAGGCCAGCTTACCTTTTTCATTTCTTTCCCAACATCTTTAAAGAATTTCATAATACGCATGTAAAAGACCTCCACAATTTAAAAGCGCAAAAACTATTTTGTTTCAAGATGAGCTGTATGTGAATTGCAAGTACTGCAGTATTTCTTTACTTCTAATCGCTCAGCCGCTGATGCAGAGCTCTTCATTGTCGTATAATTACGGTTTCCGCATGTCTTGCATGCTAACGTAATCTTTTTTCTCATGTCATTACACCTTTTTCTAAATAGACATTAGTTCTTATCTTTAGTAACATATCATAGTCAGAAAAATACTGTCAATATAGCATAAATTCCTATTACAAACTGATTTCACGAATTTCCAAGTACTTCTCCAGCTTGCGTTTCACACGCTGAAGGGCATTGTCGATCGATTTCACATGTCGGTTCAGTTCATCAGAAATCTCTTGGTAACTTCTCCCGTCGAGATATAAGACGAGTACTTTTCTCTCTAAATCACTTAATAGTTCTCCCATTTTCATTTCAATATCATCAAATTCTTCCTGATTAATGATCATTTCCTCAGGATTTAAGGTTTTCGCTCCTGAAATGACATCCAGCAGCGTTCGGTCTGATTCTTCATCAAAAATCGGTTTATCTAATGAGACGTAGGAATTCAAAGGAATGTGTTTCTGGCGAGTAGCTGTCTTTATTGCGGTAATAATTTGGCGGGTAATACATAATTCTGCGAAAGCTTTGAATGAGGTAAGCTTGTCCTCTTTGAAGTCACGAATAGACTTATAGAGGCCTATCATGCCTTCCTGAACAATATCCTCTCTGTCCGCCCCTATTAAGAAATAGGATCTTGCTTTTGCCCGAACAAAGTTTCGGTACTTCGTAATCAAGTAATCTAACGCATCACTGTCCCCAACATGAACCTTTTCAATGACCTGCTCGTCCTCCAACTGGCAAAACTGCTCTTTGTTGAATTTTCCCTTGTTGTTCTGTAGATTCACTCCGATCCCCCCG
Source organism: Bacillus sp. FSL K6-6540 (assembly GCF_038007545.1). Classification (NCBI taxonomy): domain Bacteria; kingdom Bacillati; phylum Bacillota; class Bacilli; order Caryophanales; family Bacillaceae; genus Bacillus; species Bacillus sp. FSL K6-6540. The sequence continues at coordinate 974,927 of NZ_JBBOXH010000002.1, read as the reverse complement.
GCGCACGTAGATAGAAATATTATACAGTATTGGGCAAAAAAGCGTCAACTTAATCTAAGTCTCCCCGCCTCCACTTTTCAAACGTTTTCAAAACCTCTTCCGATAAAGCAATTTTACCCGCCGGCTTTTCGGAAGTGATTTTTCTTACCCGTCTCTCTATTCGCCTTTCAATCGTTTCTACCTCTCTCAAAAGCTCCCGGGCCGATTTCCGCAATGCCCCCTGTCCGAAAATCGCCCACTGCTCAGTATAGTCAGAGGTCGCAACGTGAATTTGAGTCGCAATATTATTCAAAGCCTGAGCGAGCTTTTCTATCCGCTCATCAGCCGTCTCATTTTCTTTTGTAAAAATCACTTCAACTCTATGGTTGGTCTGTTTTTTCTCAAGCCCTTTTACGAGATGCGCGTCAAAAACAACAATAACCCTGTTTCCTGTATACGATTGATATTCCGCCATTTTCTGAATCAGTACGTCTCTCGCCTCTTCAAAACTGTTCGCTTTTAAATCCTTCAGCTGCGGCCAGGCTCCAATCATGTTGTACCCGTCTACTAACAGGATATCCATGGGTCTTTATTCTCCCAGAGGGTTTCGTTTCCGGTAGACTTCATACATCAAAAGACCAGCCGCGACAGATGCATTTAGTGAAGTTACCTTTCCGGCCATCGGGAGTTTAATGAGAAAATCGCACTTTTCTTTCACAAGGCGGCCCATCCCTTTTCCTTCACTTCCGATGACTAGAGCCAAAGGCATATTCCCGTCCATATTGCGGTAATCCTCACGCGCTGACGCATCCGTTCCGACAACCCAGATTCCCCGCTCTTTCATCTCTTCTAACGTCCGTGCCAAATTGGTGACTCTTGCTACAGGAATGTGCTCAATTGCTCCTGTTGAAGCTTTTGCCACTGTTGTTGTCAGCCCGACAGCTCTCCGTTTTGGAATGACGATGCCATGAGCGCCGACCGCATCTGCTGTCCTCATAATGGAACCAAGATTATGAGGGTCTTCAAGCTCGTCCAGAATGAGGAAGAAAGGCTGTTCATTTTTTTCTTCGGCTGCTTTATATAAATCGTCCAGTTCTGCATATTCATACGCTGCAACCTGTGCCACTACGCCCTGATGCTGTCCTGTCACCATTTGATCGAGTTTTTTTCTCGGGACGTATTGAATCGTGATTCCCTGCTTTTTGGCAAGCTCAATCACTTGCTGTGCTTGTCCCTTTACGGTGTTTTCCGCCATCCACAGCTTATACAGCTTCCGATCAGATTTTAACGTCTCGATCACTGCATTTTTCCCTATGACGTAATCATGTTGCTGACTCATTTGTTTTCCTCCCTGACGTCCCGAATTGTATAGCTTCGGCTACGAGCTGACTAAGTCGTTCCTCTTTTTTCTCTAGAAAAAGGTAGCCCAGAAGCGCTTCAAATGCTGTACTGTAGCGGTACGTCTGAACATCTGTATTTTTAGGTATTGTCCCTGACTTGGCATTTCTGCCTCTTTTCAGCACCGCTTCCTCTTCTTCCGTAAAAAATGATTGATTCTGCAGAAAAAATAGGATCTCAGCCTGTGACTTTGCTGAAACAATCCGGCTTGATTTCTTATGAAGATCATTTGGTTTGGTAAAGCCCTGCTTAAGCAGGTGATGCCTGACATACACTTCAAAAATGGCATCACCTATATAAGCAAGCGCAAGACCGTTAAGCTGCTTAGAATCTTTTATCGTATCAAATTCAAGCATCTGTTATTGTCCCCGTTTCCAGCGAGTGCCTTGAGCCGTGTCTTCAAGAATGATATTCATGCTTTTCAGCTGGTCGCGGATCTGGTCTGACAATGCAAAATCGCGATTCCGGCGCGCTTCATTTCGCTTTTCGATTAAGTCTTCAATCTCTTGATCGAGAAGTTCCTGCTCACCCAACGAAAAACCGAGGACAGAAACAATACGGTCAAACATCTCGATAAACGCCGTAATTACATGATCAGCTGTATGGTCTTTCTGAAGATAATAATTGGCGTGTTTCGCTAAGTCAAACAAGACTGAAATGGCATTCGCCGTATTAAAATCATCGTCCATCGCTTCTTCGAATGCTTTGCGGTGTTCTTCAACTTTTTCAAGCCATTGATCGTCATCTTCGGTTAAATTCGTACTGCTGTTCAGACGGTGCTGAAGATTGCTGTACGCTGTTTTTAAACGGTTGAACGCGCTTTTCGTATTCTCCAGAAGCTCTTCTGAATAGTTAATCGGGTGGCGATAATGAACAGATAGCATAAAGAATCTCAAAAGCTGCGGATCATGCTGTTTAATGATGTCATGGACAAGCACAAAGTTGCCTAGTGATTTTGACATTTTTTCATTATCAATATTGATATAACCATTATGAAGCCAGTACTTCGCAAACGTTTTGCCTGTTAGCGCCTCAGATTGCGCAATTTCGTTTTCATGGTGAGGGAATGTTAAATCCTGTCCGCCCGCATGGATATCAATCTGGTCACCCAGATACTTTTTCACCATTGCTGAGCATTCAATGTGCCAGCCCGGACGTCCTTTTCCCCAAGGGCTATCCCAAGAGATTTCTCCTTCTTTTGCCGCTTTCCACAATGCGAAATCAAGAGCATCTTCTTTTTTCTCGCCGACTCGGATGCGTGCACCTGATCTAAGTTCATCGATTGATTGCTGAGAAAGCTTTCCGTACCCTTCAAATGCTCTGGTTTTGAAATATACGTCACCTTCTGATTCATATGCGTAGCCCTTTTTCACGAGCTGATCTACGAATTCGATAATGGCATCCATGTTCTCCATTACTCGCGGATGAAGGTCGGCTTTTCGGCAGCCGAGCGCACCTACGTCTTCAAAGTATGCTTTAATAAAACGCTCTGAAATGGTGGGTACATCCTCACCGAGTTCATTTGCCGCTTTAATTAATTTATCGTCTACGTCTGTGAAGTTAGAGACATACTGCACATCATAGCCTTTATACTCTAAATAGTTTCGAACCGTATCGTAAACGATTGCCGGACGCGCGTTCCCGATATGAATGTAATTGTAAACCGTGGGTCCGCATACATACATTTTCACTTTTCCCTCTTCAAGAGGAACAAATGTTTCCTTCTGTCTAGTCAATGTATTATAAAGTGTGATTGTCATTTTTGATTGATCCTTTCTTTTCTGTCTTCAAGTTCTGCCTTCAGCTCTAAAATCTGCTGTTCCAAAGACTTAAAGCGGTCAGCAACTGGATCGGGCAAATCCTGATGGTTTAAATCGCGTCTTACTTTCTTGCCATTTTGTACAACGACCCGTCCAGGGATACCGACAACTGTTGAAAAATCAGGAACATCATGCAGCACTACTGAACCAGCCCCAATCTTTGAGCCTTCACCGACCGTAATAGAACCGAGCACTTTAGCACCTGTGGCTATCAATGCGTCATCTTTAATGGTTGGGTGCCTTTTTCCCTTTTCTTTCCCCGTTCCCCCGAGGGTAACCCCCTGAAAAACGGTTACGTTATTGCCGATTTCACATGTCTCCCCAATGACAACCCCCATGCCGTGGTCTATGAAAAATCTTCTCCCGATTGTAGCGCCGGGGTGGATTTCTATCCCGGTAAAAAATCGGCTTACTTGAGATATAAGGCGTGCAAGGAAATAAAATTTTCGTTTATATAAAGCATGTGCAATCCGATGCGCCCATATAGCATGTAAACCGGAATAAGTTAAAATCACTTCAAAATAGCTTCTTGCTGCGGGATCTTGATCGAACACAGTATCAATGTCTTCTTTGAGCATTCTAAAAAACACATGCTTCCCCCCGTTTCTCTATCTGATTTCCTCTACCCAATAAAAAAAGCGCCTCTGCATGTAAACATGACAGAGACGCTTTAACCGCGCGGTTCCACTCTGTTTGAAAAGCAGACTTCTGCTCTCCCAACTTCAGCCTGTAACGGCGGCGGCCGCCTTTGAATACTGGTTTCAAAAAACGTTCTTCAAAGGTCTTAAGGGCGCACTTCTAAAACCCGGCTCATGGATCTCTCTCAGCCAATGGAGATCCTTTCTGTAATGGCCTAAAGCTTTATACTCTTCCCTGTCAACAATCATTTATTTAGATATTTTTTAAACGCTGAATTGCAGTCTCTTTACCGATCAATTCAATTGATTGCGGCAGTTCCGGACCGTGAGTTTGCCCTGTTACAGCAACACGAATCGGCATAAACAGTTTTTTCCCTTTATGGCCAGTTTCTTTCTGCACTGCTTTGATTGATGCTTTGATATTATCCGGAGTGAACTCCTCAAGCTCTTCAAGCTTCGCTGCGAATGTGCTGAGCACTTCAGGAACCTGTTCTTCTTCCAGAACAGCTTTCGCTTCTTGATTATACTCGATCTCATCCGTAAAGAACAAATCAGTCAGCTCAACAATTTCCGCACCGTAGCTTAATTGCTCATGATACAGGGAAATCAGTTTACGAACCCACTCTTGTTCTTCAGCAGAAAGCTCAGTGCCAACTTTGCCCGCTTTTTGCAAATGCGGAAGCGTCAGTTCAACAACCTGATCAAGATCCAGCTTCTTCACATATTGGTTGTTAACCCATTTTAGCTTATGCATATCAAACAAAGCTGGTGATTTAGATAAACGATTTACATCAAAAATTTCAATAAACTGCTCTTTTGTGAAAAGCTCTTCTTCTCCAACCGGTGACCAGCCTAGCAGTCCGATAAAGTTGAACAGCGCTTCTGGCAGGTAGCCAAGCTCTTTGTACTGCTCGATGAATTGAATAATGGATTCATCACGTTTACTGAGCTTTTTACGGCTTTCGTTTACGATCAGCGTCATGTGTCCGAACTGAGGAATATCCCATCCGAATGCTTGATAAATCATAATCTGTTTCGGTGTGTTAGAAATATGATCCTCACCGCGCAGCACGTGTGTCATTTTCATTAAGTAGTCATCAATCGCTACCGCGAAGTTGTAAGTCGGCGTTCCGTCCTTTTTCACAATAACAAAGTCGCCGATGCCATCTGATTCAAAAGAAATTTCGCCTTTTACGATATCATTGAAGGCGATGATTTTTCCTTCCGGCACGCGGAAACGAATACTTGGTTTTCTGCCTTCAGCGATAAATTTCTCCTGTTCTTCCTGAGTCAGGTCTCTGTGTTTTCCGGAATAACGAGGCATTTCTCCGCGGGCAATCTGTTCTTCACGCTCTTTTTCAAGCTCTTCTTCCGTACAGTAACATTTATAAGCAAGCCCTTTTTCAAGAAGCTCTTCATAGTACACTTTATAGATATCGTTACGCTCGGACTGACGGTATGGGCCGTACTCTCCTCCGACATCCACACTCTCATCCCAGTCAATACCTAGCCACTTCAGATAATTCAGCTGGCTTTGTTCTCCGCCCTCAATATTGCGCTTTTTATCTGTATCCTCAACTCGAATGATAAACTTACCGCCTTGATTGCGGGCAAATAAATAATTAAAAAGCGCCGTTCTGGCATTTCCAATATGCAAATGTCCGGTTGGACTCGGTGCATAACGGACGCGTACTTCGTTTCCCATTTTCAAATACTTCCTTTCATGTCATGTATGGCCTCAGGCAAAAATGTATGAATCTATTCTACCACCAAATAGACCCGGCATCAAAACAAGTTAGCCTTTTTGTATCAGTACTGTCGCCTGAGCCGCTATTCCTTCCGCCCGGCCTGTAAATCCAAGCTTTTCTGTCGTTGTTGCTTTTACATTTACTTGAGAAACATCTGCCTCAAGGCCTTCAGCAATTCTTTTTCTCATATCTTCTATGTACGGCAGCATCTTCGGCTTTTGCGCTATGATGGTGCAATCAATGTTCCCAAGGACATACCCTTTCTGTTTCACGATTCCCCAGACATGCTGAAGTAATTTGAAAGAATCTGCGTCCTTGAACTCGGGATCTGTGTCAGGAAAATGCTTGCCGATGTCTCCTTCACCCACAGCTCCCAGGCAGGCGTCAGCGACAGTATGCAGCAATACGTCTGCATCAGAATGGCCAAGCAGCCCTTTTTCGTACGGGATTTCAATTCCGCCAATAATGAGAGGACGGCCCTCCACTAATTGATGCACATCAAATCCTTGTCCAATTCTAAACATGTTTATTCCCACTTTCTGATTCCATGATAGCTTCAGCTGACGTCAAATCGTCTGGCGTCGTCAGCTTAATATTTGTATAGCTGCCTTCTACAACACGGACCGAACCGCCCTCCATCTGTTCAACGAGGCTGGCGTCATCCGTCCCTAAAAATCCCTTGCGCTCGGCCTCAGCGTGAGCCTTCATCAATAAAGAAAGACGAAAAGCTTGTGGCGTTTGGACAGCCCACAAGCTTGAACGTTCAATCGTCTCACTGACTTGTAAATCTTGAACGCGTTTAATCGTATCTTTTACCGGAACAGCAAGGATGGCCGCTCCTGTCTGTTCCGCCTCTGCGATCAGTTCGTCAATTTGTTCATGTTTTATAAATGGGCGGGCACCGTCATGTACAAGGACAATCTTTTCCTGCTTTACGGCTTTCAGCCCCTTATACACACTGTGCTGACGCTCATCTCCGCCTGCAACAAGCTCAATCGATGTTTGAAACGGATAATCGGTCAGCATTTGCTGAAAGTGCTCCCGCTCCTGCTCGTTAATCACCAAGATGATTTTTTCGCACTGCCGGTGGCTGTCAAACACTCTTAACGTGTGTATGATCACCGGGTCTCCTTTCAGCTCAATGAACAGTTTATTTCTCCCTGCCTTCATCCGCTTTCCCTGACCGGCTGCAGGAATCACCACATCATAACTCATTGTTTTTTCTCCCTTTACAGCGCCTTCTCCAACAGCTTAGGCTTCGCAAAAATCATTCGTCCCGCTGCTGTCTGCAGCACACTTGTGACGAGTACATCAATATGCTTGCCGATATAATTGCGTCCTTCTTCAACGACAATCATCGTACCGTCATCCAAGTAGGCAACTCCCTGATTATGCTCTTTCCCGTCCTTAATGACCTGAACATTCATTTCCTCGCCAGGAAGCACAACAGGCTTGACCGCATTGGCAAGGTCATTAATGTTTAATACTGCTACCTTCTGAAGCTCGCACACTTTATTTAAATTAAAATCATTCGTCACAACGACCCCGGATGTCAGCTTAGCAAGTTTGACGAGCTTGCTGTCAACCTCCTGAATATCTTCAAAGTCGCCTTCGTAAATTTCAACTTCAATGTCTAATTCTTTCTGAATGCGGTTCAGGATATCAAGACCGCGGCGTCCTCTGTTTCGTTTTAAAACATCTGAAGAGTCTGCAATATGCTGCAATTCCTCAAGGACAAACTGCGGAATCACGATAACTCCCTCTAAAAAACCAGTCTGACAAATATCTGCTATTCTCCCATCAATAATAACACTAGTGTCCAAAATTTTCAGCTTCTTGTCTTGAACCTCATGTTCTTCATCAGCTGTTCCTTTTTTCTTTTGCATTCTGGCGGAAATGGAAAACAGGCTGATCAATTCATCCTTTTTCTTAAAGCCCACCTGGAAGCCGAGATAACCGAGGAAGAAAGCCAAAAATACAGGAATTATTGTGCTGAATATGCGGTAAGGTATATTGTCTAAAGGAATAACATTTACGATAAGATAAGCAATTATAAGTCCAAAAACTAAGCCAAGACTTCCAAATAACAAATCTGGAACCGGCGCTTTTAACAATGAATCCTCTATCCACTTCACCCAGTTCACAACGTATTCTGTACCCCATATACTGATGAGAAAAAAGATAATTGCTCCTATTGCCGCAGACGTATATGCGTTTGTTATTAAAGGTATGTCCTGTATATTTAACAGTACAAACAATTCAGGTATCAAAAATATACCAACAACGCCGCCAAAAATAATGAAGAACGCCTGAACTATTCGTTTTAACATACCCCCACCTCCTTTTTTAACATTTTAATTTCACAAAGTCTTATGCATCCTACGAATATCAGAATAAACAAAAACCAACATTAATATACCCGTATTCATAAGGTTTTAACCGAAATCACAGTTGTCTGTCTAAATAATGCTTCTCTTGCAGGCGTTTTAATCCTTTTTTGATTTTTTGGGCTCGTACTTCACCGATTCCCTCTACTTCATCTAATTCTTCTGCACTCGCCTCAATAATCCTTGGTAGGACTCCAAATGCTTCTACAACATTTTCAACAATCGGCATCGGAAGACGCGGTATCTTATTTAACAGCCTGTATCCTCTCGGCAATACATAATCATCAAGATTAGTAGAAGCAGGGTAACCGAGAAGCTTATACACAATGGAATCATCCAGCAGATCATAACTGGACATATCCTGCAGCTCCTTCAAGAGAACAAACGGATCTTTAATCTTTTCTTTTACATAGTCCTTAATAAATAAAGCGGCCTCTTCTTCCATATCCGTAATCAATTCAATGACTTGCAGTTTGATCAGATGCCCTTCTGTTCCCAGCTCTTTGATATACATATTAATTTCGTTTTTGATTCTCAGTACCATTTCATAACGATGCATGACAGACAAGACATCACTGAAGGTAACAAGTTCCTCAAACTCTAACGCGTTCAGTGCATTAATCGTTTTATCGAGGATTGTCTTATATTTTTCAAGTGTTTGAATGGCTTGGTTCGCCTTGGTTAAAATAAATCCTATGTCTTTTAGTGTATACTTCATGTTTTCCTGATATAACGTTATGACATTTCTTCTTTCAGAAATAGCGATTACAAGACAGCCAGTTTGCTTAGCTACTCTTTCGGCAGTTCTGTGCCGCATTCCTGTTTCTGATGAAGAAATTGTGGCATCCGGCATGAGCTGAGTATTCGCGTATAGGATCTTTTGACCCGAATCACTTAAAATGATCGCTCCATCCATTTTAGCCAACTCATATAAATGCGCCGGAGAAAAAGCCGTGTTTATATGAAAGCCGCCGTCCACCACTTCTTTTACTTTATCATTATATCCAACAACAATCAGACCGCCTGTATTTGCTCTCAAGACGTTTTCCATCCCCGCTCTGAGCGGTGTACCCGGAGCAACAAACTGCAATATAGATGACAGGTCTAACTCGTGTTTCGCCCCTTTTTTCTCTTTTTCCATCTATTATCCTCCTAATGAAGTACGAAGCGCTTCTGCAACATTTGCTACTCCGATAACCTCAATCCCTTTTGGTTTTGTCCATCCATCCAGATTTGCCGCGGGTATGATCATGCGTTTAAAACCAAGCTTTGCCGCTTCTTTCACACGCTGTTCAATTCTTGAAACCCGCCGGACTTCTCCGGTTAATCCCACTTCTCCAATAAAGCAATCTGCAGGATTTGGAGGCGTGTCTCTAAAGCTTGATGCGATACTAATCGCAATGGCAAGATCAATTGCCGGTTCATCAAGCTTAACGCCGCCAGCCACTTTCAAATAAGCATCCTGATTTTGCAGCAGCAGCCCTACTCTTTTTTCTAACACAGCCATTAACAGAGAAACCCTGTTATGGTCTATTCCCGTTGCCATACGCCTTGGGTTGCCAAAGCTTGTTGGCGAGATGAGCGCCTGAATTTCAACAAGAATCGGTCTAGTGCCCTCCATAGAGGCAGTGATACTCGAACCTGCGGAACCAGCAGAGCGTTCTTCTAAGAAAATTTCCGAAGGATTCAAAACCTCAGTGAGCCCCTCTTCCCGCATTTCGAAAATGCCCATTTCGTTTGTAGATCCGAAACGGTTTTTTACAGCCCGCAAAATACGGAAAGTATGGTGGCGTTCTCCTTCAAAATATAAAACAGTGTCAACCATATGCTCCAACAGTCTCGGACCTGCAATAGATCCTTCTTTCGTCACGTGCCCTACGATAAAAATCGGAATACCTTTTGTTTTTGCAATTTTCATCAGCTCAGCGGTACATTCTCTGACCTGTGACACACTGCCTGGAGCCGATGTAATATCGCTTTGGTAAACCGTTTGAATAGAGTCAACAACGACAAACGCTGGATTCATCTCTTGTATAGCAGACGAAATATACTCCATATCGGTTTCAGATAAAACATGCAGTGACGGATTATTAATGCCGAGACGGTCTGCTCGCAGCTTCGTTTGCTTTACAGACTCTTCTCCCGAAATATACAGGACACTGTTTGATGAGCCTGATAATTGAGCGGAAACCTGCAGTAATAGCGTTGACTTTCCGATACCAGGATCACCGCCAATTAAAACGAGGGAGCCTTTAACGACACCTCCGCCGAGTACTCTGTTAAACTCGCCAAGCTGGGTTTTGACGCGGGGTTCTTCTGATGTTTCGATTGATGTAATAGGTGAAGGTTTCTGTACAGTTTGAACAGAATGAGAAAAAGCCGCTCTCCGATTGGCCGGTGCTTTTTTAATCATTTCTTCCACCATTGTATTCCAAGCACCGCAGCCCGGACATTTCCCCATCCATTTTGGAGACTCGTAGCCGCAGGATTGGCAGATGAATTTCGATTTTGTTTTAGCCATATATAGTGTAAGACCTCTCCCTTGTTCTATTTCTTGATATGAAAGTGAGGCATACACTTACATGCTGTATGCCTCATTTCCGTCTTCTATATTAATTCGTTTTAGCAGTCGTTTTTACGACAAATTCGCCATCTTCTACATCAAGAACAATATGCTGTCCTTTATGAATATTTCCTCTGAGGAGTTCTTCAGATAAACGATCCTCGACATGTTTTTGGATCGCTCTTCTTAACGGACGGGCACCGTATTCCAGGTCAACGCCCTCTTCCGCGACTTTCGCTTTTGCAGCATCTGTCAATTCGATAGAAAGATCTTGTTCTTTCAAGCGTTTCGTTAATTGATCAGACATTAATGACACGATTTCAGTAAGATGTTTTTTCTCAAGTGAATGGAAGACAATGATTTCATCGATACGGTTGATGAACTCAGGTCTGAACGCTCGTTTCAATTCACCCATCACTTTATCTTTCATGTCTTTATGATTTTGAGTTTCATCCTGAACGTTAAAGCCGACATATTTATTGCGTTTCAGCTCACTTGCTCCGACGTTTGATGTCATGATCAGAATGGTATTGCGGAAATCGACTGTGCGTCCTTTAGAATCAGTCAATCGTCCGTCTTCAAGAACTTGCAGAAGGATATTGAAGACATCAGGGTGCGCTTTCTCGATCTCATCAAGAAGCACGACAGAGTAAGGTTTTCTTCTGACTTTCTCTGTCAATTGACCGCCTTCATCATATCCCACATATCCCGGAGGTGAACCAACAAGTCTTGAAGTTGAGTGTTTTTCCATGTATTCAGACATATCAATTCTGATCATGGATTCTTCATCGCCAAAAATGGATTCAGCAAGTGCTCGTGCAAGCTCTGTTTTACCTACACCTGTAGGGCCTAAGAAAATGAATGAGCCGATTGGGCGTTTAGGATCTTTTAATCCTGCTCTCGCACGTCTGACCGCTTTTGCAACAGCTACAACTGCTTCATCCTGGCCGATGACGCGGGAATGAAGAATGTTTTCCATATTGAGAAGCTTATCAGTTTCAGTTTGGGCAATTTTAGATACAGGCACACCGGTCCAGCTGGATACAACCATCGCAATATCATCCACAGTAACCTCTGAGTTTTCCTGCCCTTGCTTCTCTTTCCATGATTTCTTCGTATCCTCTACTTGCTCGCGCAGGCGTTGTTCAGTATCACGCAAGGAAGCAGCTTTTTCAAACTCTTGGCTTTGCACTGCCGCATCCTTCTCTTTACGAACCTCATCAAGCTTCTGCTCAAGCTCTTTTAAGTTAGGAGGCGTTGTAAATGAGCGCAGTCTCACCTTTGAACCTGCTTCATCGATCAAGTCAATTGCTTTATCCGGAAGGAAGCGGTCAGAAATATATCTGTCAGAAAGCTTAACCGCAGCTTCAATGGCATCATCAGTAATAGAAACGCGGTGGTGGGCTTCGTATCTGTCACGCAGACCTTGTAAAATTTGAATACTTTCATCTACAGATGGCTGATCAACCTGAATCGGCTGAAAACGGCGTTCCAGTGCTGCATCTTTTTCAATATATTTACGGTACTCATCAAGAGTCGTTGCACCAATACATTGGAGTTCGCCGCGAGCAAGTGAAGGTTTTAAAATATTAGATGCATCAATAGCACCTTCTGCTCCGCCTGCCCCGATTAATGTATGGAGCTCATCGATGAATAGAATGATATTTCCTGCCTGGCGAATTTCATCCATGACCTTCTTCAGGCGATCCTCAAATTCTCCGCGGTATTTTGTGCCGGCAACAACTGTTCCCATGTCTAATGTCATCACACGTTTATCACGCAAAATTTCGGGTACTTCATTATTGATAATTTGCTGTGCCAAACCTTCTGCGATAGCCGTTTTACCTACACCTGGTTCCCCAATGAGAACAGGGTTGTTTTTCGTTCTGCGGCTTAACACTTCAATGACACGCTGGATCTCCTTGCTTCTGCCGATTACAGGGTCAAGGCTGTCTTCCTTCGCAATAGCAGTTAAGTCTCTTGCCAAGCTGTCAAGCGTAGGCGTATTCGCATTGCTGTTTGTTCCTGCCGCTGATGATCCTGTTTCATTACTTCCTAGAAGCTGGAGCACCTGCTGTCTTGCTTTATTTAAGCTGACACCGAGATTATTCAGAACTCTCGCAGCAACACCTTCTCCTTCACGAATCAGACCAAGAAGAATATGTTCTGTTCCAACATAAGAATGACCGAGTTTTCTTGCCTCATCCATTGAAAGTTCAATGACTTTTTTAGCTCTAGGAGTATAATGAATCGTTTGAGACATTTCCTGCCCGCGCCCGATCAAACTTTCTACTTCTTTCTGAATTTTATCTGAACCGAGTCCAAGCGCTTGAAGAGCTTTAGCAGCAATGCCCTCTCCTTCTCTTACCAGTCCTAATAAAATATGCTCAGTGCCAATGTTATTATGACCTAACCGAAGTGCTTCTTCCTGTGCTAGCGCCAGTACTTTTTGAGCTCGTTCTGTAAATCTTCCAAACATCATATCGATTCATCCTCCTGTCTTTTCCCATTCATTTCTAAGTGAAGCCGTTCTCTGATGAGAGCCGCTCTTCGAATGTCCCTTTCGTTCGGACGCAAAGCGCCTCCCGAGTATTGCTGTAAAAACCCTGGCTGCGTCAAAATCATAAGTTCGTTAAGTATGTTGCTTGAAAGTCCTTTTATAATGCCTAGGTCTATGCCTAACCGAACATCTGAAAGGCACTTTGCAGTTTCTTTCGATTCTATCATCCGGCAATTAGACAAGACCCCATAAGACCGATATACCCGATCCTCAAGTTCAATTTTAGAAGTTTGATAAATCGCTTCTCGGGCAGATCGTTCTTGTTCAATCAACTGAGCAGCAACACTGTTAAGATCCTCTACAATATCCTGCTCTGACTTACCAAGCGTGATCTGATTTGAAATTTGAAAGATATTCCCTACTGCTTCGCTGCCTTCCCCATAAATTCCTCTAACAACTAAGCCTAATTGATTAATTGCCGGTATAATTCGATTTATTTGCCTAGTTAAAACCAGTGCCGGCAGATGCATCATGACCGAAGCCCTTAAACCTGTACCTACGTTTGTAGGACAGCTGGTTAAGTATCCTCTTTGCTCATTGAATGCATAATCAACTTTTTCTTCAATCCAGTCGTCGACCTGGTTTGCGGCTTTCATTGCTTCTAAAAGCTGAAATCCAGGGAAAAGACACTGAATTCTAATATGGTCCTCTTCATTTAACATGACACTTACTTCCTCATTTTCAGAAAGCAAACAGCCGCCAAAAGGAGACTCTGTCAGATTAGGACTGATTAGATGTTTTTCAACAAGTACACGCTTTTCTAAAGGCTGTGCATCATTCATTCTAATCAAAACAAATTTGCCGATTCCGGGAATTTCTTGCTCTGAAAACTGATCTTCAAATTGCTGTATGATGGATGAGGCTTCTTCATTGGAATACCGCGTAGGGAACCGAATATGCTCAAAGTTCCTTGCTAAACGTATGCGGCTGCTGAGTACAATGTCACTTTCAGGTCCTTTCTGCTTCATCCAACTGCTTAGTGCGTCCTGAATAAAATGCTTTAGCGACATTACTCCTGTTCCTCCTCACTATCTGTACTTTTGAGTGATTGTTCTAATGAACGAATTTGATCTCTTACATGAGCTGCATTTTCAAATTCTTCTTGGTGGATTAAGGATTCTAATTCCTTTTTTAGCATATCAATCTGCCGTCTGACATGAAGATTGCCGCCTATTCGTTTCGGTATCTTACCTGCATGCACAGTGTTTCCGCTGTGCACTTTACGTAGGATTGGTGTAATGTTGCTATGAAATGTTTTGTAACATTCAGAACATCCAAAACGGCCAATTTTTCTGAATTGCTGAAAAGTCATTCCGCATTTCGGACAAGCAGATATTTGCTCCGAGTGACTGAACATTTGAGTTCCTGCATTTTGAAATGAAGAATCCATGTTCAGTAAACCCGAAAGTAAATTATGAATAGAGAAACCCTGATTTGCACTTATACCATATGAATCACTATTTTCTTTGGCACATTGTTCACAAATATGAACTTCTATTTTTTCTCCGTTAACAACCTTTGTAAAGTGAAAAGTGGCTGGTCTCTCGTGGCACTCTTGACAAATCAATCTTTTCACCCGCTTATTTTAATTTTAAAGAAGTCAGCATTGCCTTCATCATTCTCGCTCTTAATTCATCACGTTCAGGTAAGTCAATGTGTAAAACTGAGCGGTCCATTACACTGACCATCATTTTTGCTTCTCTTTCTGAAATTACCTTGTCTTCTAATAGCCTTAAAATAATGTCATCAGAGGCTGCTTGAGACAAATGGGTATTAATTTGAGAAATTATATTATTGATCAGGACAACTTCATTGTTCATTTTAATTTTAATGA
>NZ_JBBOXH010000002.1:955000-957500 GCF_038007545.1 Bacillus sp. FSL K6-6540 | reverse complement strand
ACCTTAGCTGGCGGTCTGGGCTGTTTCCCTTTCGACTACGGATCTTATCACTCGCAGTCTGACTCCCAAGGATAAGTCATTGGCATTCGGAGTTTGACTGAATTCGGTAACCCGGTAGGGGCCCCTAGTCCAATCAGTGCTCTACCTCCAAGACTCTTACCTTGAGGCTAGCCCTAAAGCTATTTCGGAGAGAACCAGCTATCTCCAGGTTCGATTGGCATTTCACCCCTACCCACACCTCATCCCCGCACTTTTCAACGTGCGTGGGTTCGGGCCTCCATTCAGTGTTACCTGAACTTCACCCTGGACATGGGTAGATCACCTGGTTTCGGGTCTACGACCACGTACTCATGCGCCCTATTCAGACTCGCTTTCGCTGCGGCTCCGCATCTTCTGCTTAACCTTGCACGGGATCGTAACTCGCCGGTTCATTCTACAAAAGGCACGCCATCACCCGTTAACGGGCTCTGACTACTTGTAGGCACACGGTTTCAGGATCTCTTTCACTCCCCTTCCGGGGTGCTTTTCACCTTTCCCTCACGGTACTGGTTCACTATCGGTCACTAGGGAGTATTTAGCCTTGGGAGATGGTCCTCCCGGATTCCGACGGAATTTCACGTGTTCCGCCGTACTCAGGATCCACTCAGGAGAGAACGAAGTTTTGACTACAGGGCTGTTACCTCCTATGGCGGGCCTTTCCAGACCTCTTCATCTACCTCGTTCCTTTGTAACTCCGTACAGAGTGTCCTACAACCCCAAGAGGCAAGCCTCTTGGTTTGGGCTAATCCCGTTTCGCTCGCCGCTACTCAGGGAATCGCATTTGCTTTCTCTTCCTCCGGGTACTTAGATGTTTCAGTTCCCCGGGTCTGCCTTCTCATATCCTATGAATTCAGATATGGATACCACTCCATTACGAGTGGTGGGTTTCCCCATTCGGAAATCTCCGGATCAAAGCTTGCTTACAGCTCCCCGAAGCATATCGGTGTTCGTCCCGTCCTTCATCGGCTCCTAGTGCCAAGGCATCCACCGTGCGCCCTTTCTAACTTAACCGTTAAAAAGAATCACTATGTGATATCTTGTATTACTAATTGAATGTGATGTCTACTGTTATCTAGTTTTCAAAGAACACGTTTCGAAGGAATGATCCTTCAAAACTAAACAAGACAGGGAACGTTCTGTTTATAAGACCCAAGGTCTTATATTCCGTATAATATCCTTAGAAAGGAGGTGATCCAGCCGCACCTTCCGATACGGCTACCTTGTTACGACTTCACCCCAATCATCTGTCCCACCTTCGGCGGCTGGCTCCTAAAAGGTTACCTCACCGACTTCGGGTGTTACAAACTCTCGTGGTGTGACGGGCGGTGTGTACAAGGCCCGGGAACGTATTCACCGCGGCATGCTGATCCGCGATTACTAGCGATTCCAGCTTCACGCAGTCGAGTTGCAGACTGCGATCCGAACTGAGAACAGATTTGTGGGATTGGCTTAACCTCGCGGTTTCGCTGCCCTTTGTTCTGTCCATTGTAGCACGTGTGTAGCCCAGGTCATAAGGGGCATGATGATTTGACGTCATCCCCACCTTCCTCCGGTTTGTCACCGGCAGTCACCTTAGAGTGCCCAACTGAATGCTGGCAACTAAGATCAAGGGTTGCGCTCGTTGCGGGACTTAACCCAACATCTCACGACACGAGCTGACGACAACCATGCACCACCTGTCACTCTGCCCCCGAAGGGGACGTCCTATCTCTAGGATTGTCAGAGGATGTCAAGACCTGGTAAGGTTCTTCGCGTTGCTTCGAATTAAACCACATGCTCCACCGCTTGTGCGGGCCCCCGTCAATTCCTTTGAGTTTCAGTCTTGCGACCGTACTCCCCAGGCGGAGTGCTTAATGCGTTAGCTGCAGCACTAAGGGGCGGAAACCCCCTAACACTTAGCACTCATCGTTTACGGCGTGGACTACCAGGGTATCTAATCCTGTTCGCTCCCCACGCTTTCGCTCCTCAGCGTCAGTTACAGACCAGAGAGTCGCCTTCGCCACTGGTGTTCCTCCACATCTCTACGCATTTCACCGCTACACGTGGAATTCCACTCTCCTCTTCTGCACTCAAGTTCCCCAGTTTCCAATGACCCTCCCCGGTTGAGCCGGGGGCTTTCACATCAGACTTAAGAAACCGCCTGCGAGCCCTTTACGCCCAATAATTCCGGACAACGCTTGCCACCTACGTATTACCGCGGCTGCTGGCACGTAGTTAGCCGTGGCTTTCTGGTTAGGTACCGTCAAGGTACCGCCCTATTCGAACGGTACTTGTTCTTCCCTAACAACAGAGCTTTACGATCCGAAAACCTTCATCACTCACGCGGCGTTGCTCCGTCAGACTTTCGTCCATTGCGGAAGATTCCCTACTGCTGCCTCCCGTAGGAGTCTGGGCCGTGTCTCAGTCCCAGTGTGGCCGATCACCCTCTCAGGTCGGCTACGCATCGTCGCCTTGGTGAGCC
>NZ_JBBOXH010000002.1:895000-950000 GCF_038007545.1 Bacillus sp. FSL K6-6540 | reverse complement strand
GTGCTTAATGCGTTAGCTGCAGCACTAAGGGGCGGAAACCCCCTAACACTTAGCACTCATCGTTTACGGCGTGGACTACCAGGGTATCTAATCCTGTTCGCTCCCCACGCTTTCGCTCCTCAGCGTCAGTTACAGACCAGAGAGTCGCCTTCGCCACTGGTGTTCCTCCACATCTCTACGCATTTCACCGCTACACGTGGAATTCCACTCTCCTCTTCTGCACTCAAGTTCCCCAGTTTCCAATGACCCTCCCCGGTTGAGCCGGGGGCTTTCACATCAGACTTAAGAAACCGCCTGCGAGCCCTTTACGCCCAATAATTCCGGACAACGCTTGCCACCTACGTATTACCGCGGCTGCTGGCAC
The DNA here is from genome assembly GCF_038007545.1 of Bacillus sp. FSL K6-6540. NCBI lineage: Bacteria > Bacillati > Bacillota > Bacilli > Caryophanales > Bacillaceae > Bacillus > Bacillus sp. FSL K6-6540. The sequence goes on along the minus strand of NZ_JBBOXH010000002.1, from coordinate 949,636 downwards.
GTAGTTAGCCGTGGCTTTCTGGTTAGGTACCGTCAAGGTACCGCCCTATTCGAACGGTACTTGTTCTTCCCTAACAACAGAGCTTTACGATCCGAAAACCTTCATCACTCACGCGGCGTTGCTCCGTCAGACTTTCGTCCATTGCGGAAGATTCCCTACTGCTGCCTCCCGTAGGAGTCTGGGCCGTGTCTCAGTCCCAGTGTGGCCGATCACCCTCTCAGGTCGGCTACGCATCGTCGCCTTGGTGAGCCGTTACCTCACCAACTAGCTAATGCGCCGCGGGTCCATCTGTAAGTGGTAGCCGAAGCCACCTTTTATGTTTGAACCATGCGGTTCAAACAACCATCCGGTATTAGCCCCGGTTTCCCGGAGTTATCCCAGTCTTACAGGCAGGTTACCCACGTGTTACTCACCCGTCCGCCGCTAACATCAGGGAGCAAGCTCCCATCTGTCCGCTCGACTTGCATGTATTAGGCACGCCGCCAGCGTTCGTCCTGAGCCAGGATCAAACTCTCCGATAAAGTAGTTTGACTGACTACGCACATCGCTGTGCGATTTTTAAAAACTGAATTAACAGGTACGTTTTGTCTTGTTTAGTTTTCAAAGATCATTTTGTTCACTTCGTTCAAGCGACTTTATTATTATAACTCGTTGACTCAGTGAAGTCAATAACTTTTTTTGAATTTCTTTTTTTCGTTATCGCCTTGTTTAGCGGCAACGAATAATAATATACCACCTAGTAAATAATAGTGCAATAGTTTTTTTGAAGAAATACTAAGGAATTTAAAAAGAGCGGCATCCTTTCCCTATGGAGGATACCGCTCTTCTTTATTAGCGTTGTCTCATTTGCGGGAATAACAGCACATCGCGAATAGAAGGGGCATTCGTCAGCAGCATAACCAGACGGTCGATACCGATGCCTAAACCTCCTGTTGGCGGCATACCGTATTCCAGAGCTTCAACAAAGTCTTCATCCATTAAATGAGCTTCATCATTACCGGCTTCACGCTCTTTTAATTGCGCTTCAAAGCGTTCTCTTTGATCAATAGGATCATTCAGCTCTGTAAACGCGTTGGCATGTTCACGGCCAACGATAAACAGCTCAAAACGGTCTGTAAAACGCGGGTCCTCAGGGTTTTTCTTAGCAAGAGGAGAAATTTCTACAGGATGCCCGTAAATAAACGTTGGCTGAATAAGCGTTTCTTCAATTTTTTGCTCGAAGAATTCGTTGATGATATGCCCTACTGTCATAGAGTCTTTAATTTCTACTCCATGTTCTTTTGCATATTCACGCGCCTGTTCAACAGTAACCTCTTCCCAGAAATCAACGCCGGTCGCTTCTTTGACTGCGTCAACCATATGGATTCTTTTCCACTCCGGTTTAAGGTCGATTTGCTCTTCCCCGTATTGAATCGTAGTTGTGCCAAGCACTTCTTGGGCGATATGAGCGACAAGGTTTTCAGTTAAGCTCATGATATCTTTATAGTCCGCATATGCTTCATATAACTCAATCATTGTAAATTCAGGGTTATGGCGTGTAGAGACACCTTCGTTACGGAAAACACGGCCGATTTCATATACTTTTTCTAAACCGCCGACAATTAGACGTTTTAGGTGCAGTTCGATAGCAATACGCATATAGAGTGGAATGTCTAACGCGTTGTGGTGAGTGATAAACGGACGTGCAGAAGCTCCCCCAGGAATGCTGTGCATTGTAGGTGTTTCTACTTCTAAGTATCCATGATCATCAAGGTATCTTCTCATAGCTTGAATGATCTTGCTTCGTGTAATGAACGTATGTTTGCTGTCTGGGTTTACGATAAGATCCAGATAGCGCTGACGGTAGCGCTGCTCAACGTCTTTTAAACCATGGTATTTGTCAGGAAGCGGACGAAGCGCTTTTGTCAGCAATTCAAAGGAAGTTGCTTTAACGGACAATTCGCCTACATTTGTTTTGAAGACTTTTCCGGTTACGCCGATAAGATCACCGAGGTCAGAAGACTTGAAGATTTCATATTGGTCGTCACCGACACTGTCTTTTCTTACGTAGATTTGGATTTGGCCTTCTAAATCCTGAAGATGGGCAAAGCCGGCTTTTCCTTTGCCGCGTTTTGTCATCATGCGGCCTGCGATTGTAACTTCAATAGCTTTTTCTTCTAACTCTTCTTTGGTTAGATCTTGATATGCCGAAATAACTTCTTGAGACTGATGAGTTCTTTCAAAACGTGCGCCGAATGGATCGATGCCGTTATCTCTCAGCTGATTCATTTTATCGCGTCTGACTTGCAGCTGATCATTCAATTCTTCATGGTTATGCTCTTCTTGACTCATTGTTATCACTCCATTACAGATATTGTTTCATGAAAAAAGCAGAAAAACTGCCAGCGTAAAACTAGCAGTGAGCAGCAAATAGAGGTGAGTATTATCCTACTTTTGCATTTTGAAGCTCTTTTGCCTCAACTTCAACCGTAAATGCATCTAAAAGCTGTACAAACTCTTCTCTCGTCTCGCAATGATTGATTTCATTACGAACGTTCGCATTGCCTTTCACGCCTTTCAGATACCATGCAGCGTGCTTTCTCATTTCTCTTACCGCTACGTTTTCACCTTTTAAGTCAATCAGGCGGTCAAGATGCAGTTTGCATACGGCCATTTTTTCGCGTACTTGCGGCTCTTCTTTTAATTCACCTGTTTCAAGATACTGAACCGTACGGTAAATCATCCACGGGTTGCCCAATGCAGCGCGTCCGATCATGACCCCGTCTACTCCTGTCTCATCGAGCATACGCTTAGCATCCTGCGGTGTCTTAACATCGCCGTTTCCGATAACCGGAATCGATACTGATTGTTTAACTTCTTTGATGATATCCCAGTTTGCCGTTCCTTCGTACATCTGCACTCTCGTACGGCCGTGAAGCGCCACTGCTTTACCGCCCGCACGTTCTACAGCCTGTGCATTTTTCACTGCGAAAATGTGGTCTTCATCCCAGCCCATTCTCATTTTCACTGTAACTGGTTTATTAACAGCATCCACTACTGCAGAAACCATTTCGTAAATCTTATCAGGGTCGAGAAGCCATTTGGCTCCCGCATCGCATTTTGTAATCTTCGGCACGGGACATCCCATGTTAATATCAATGATATCAGCAGTTGTGTTTTGGTCTACAAACTTCGCCGCTTCCACAAGGGTTTCCTTTTTTCCTCCGAAAATTTGAAGGCTCAGTGGTTTCTCGCGTTCATCAATATAAAGCATACCCATTGTTCTTGCATTGTTGTAAAGGATCGCTTTGTCACTGACCATTTCAGCGCATACCAATCCGGCTCCGAATTCCTTTACAGTCAATCTGAACGCAGAGTTGCAGACACCAGCCATAGGTGCGAGCACAACCCGGTTTTTCAATTGAATATCTCCGATTTTGAACAATTTTTCTCCTCCTTTCATTTGTTCTATTTTTCTGGCGGCGCCAATTCGTCCGCACTTATATTTAAAACATCAGCTGCATCTTGAATGATGGCAGCTGACGGCAATCGGTTTCCGCGTTCAATTTCGCCGAGAATAGAAACTGATATACCTAATGCTTTTGCAAAACCTTCTTGAGTATAACCTTTCAGCTTTCTGAATGCACGAATTCGTCTACCCCAGATTTCTGCTTCCATACTCTTACACCTTCTTGGTCTGTTTCGGCGCTTGTAGCCTCTTTTTCAACCTGCTGGCAAATTTCCGCAAGCGGCGCAAGGACAAACAAACGCTCATACATTCTCGGATGCGGAACAATTAGTTGCTCTGTTTCAATATTTTCACGATTAAATAACAAAATGTCAAGGTCTGCCGTCCGCGGCCCCCATCTTAATTCCCTTGTTCTGCCTAATTCATTTTCTATCTGCTGCGTCAGTTCAAGTAGTTCAAAAGGGTTCAGTGATGTCTTGATTTCAACAGCCATATTCAAAAATTGAGCTTGATCTTCGTATCCGACCGGGTCAGTTTCGTAAATAGACGACACTTTAGTGACTGTCACCGCAGCATGCTGATGCAGTAAAGCCACTGCTTGCCTTAAATACGTTTCTCTATCTCCAATATTAGATCCAAGTGCAATATAAGCTATGTTGTTCATGACTTTTTTCTCGTAATTTCAATTGCTACTGATTTATAGTGTCCGGGAATTGGCGGGTCTGGCTTAATCACTTTCACCGTACATTGCTGAACAGGCTGAAATTTTTCGAGAACAGTGCCAGCAATACGTTCCGCCAGCGTTTCTACCAATTTTACAGGCTCCCCTTCCACGATAACTTTACATACGTGATAGAGCTCAGCATAGTTGATCGTTTGCTCAAGGTCGTCTGTTTGTCCGGCTTTGCTTAAATCCAGCTCAGCGGTTAAATCGACTTTAAACCGCTGGCCAAGTTTGTTTTCTTCTTTGAACACACCGTGATATCCGTAAAACTCCATACCTTCTACATAAACTTTATCCATGGTGCACCCCTCCCTTATTCAGCATCGCGTCCATCATTTTCGCCATTCTGGCAATTTGCTTTACATCATGGACCCTGACAATGTCACAGCCTTTTTGAATGCCGAGACACACAGTCGCGCCTGTGCCCTCAGCCCGCTCCTCAGGCGGAAGATCCAGAACACGTCCGATGAATCTTTTTCGGGAGGTTGCCAGAAGAACCGGATATCCCAATCCGCTGAAAATCTCTAGTTTGTTCATCACTGCCAAGTTATCGTGATAGGTTTTCGCGAAACCGATACCGGGATCAAGAATAATGTTCTTCTCGTCTACTCCGGCCTTAACAGCAATTTTTACACTCTCCATTAAGTCCGACAGCATATCCGGCAATAAGTCATTGTAGTTTCTTTCAGGGCGGTTATGCATGAGAACAATTGGAACATTATGATCAGCTGCAACGGAAGCCATCTTCGGATCATGTTTGGCTCCCCAAATATCATTGATAATGGATGCACCGGCTTTCACTGCTTCATCTGCGACAGAAGCCTTGTACGTGTCTACAGAAATAGGAACACCAAGCTCTTTCGTAATCCGCTCAATCACCGGAATGACTCTGGACATCTCCTCATCCTCAGATACGCACTCAGCGCCAGGCCTTGTCGATTCCCCTCCGATATCAATGATATGGGCACCATCATCGATCATCTCTTTCGCGTGCAGCAGCGCCTTGTCCAAGCTGTCATATTTTCCGCCGTCCGAGAAAGAGTCAGGCGTTACGTTTAAAATTCCCATCACCAGCGTCTTCTCTTTATATGATAAAGCGCTGGGCTTAGTGTGGATTACTTGTGTTTGATCTATTGTGTGCTGCGCCATGCTCTTCCTCCCTTTTCATACATCATGTTCTTTATTTCTTTTTTGTATAACAATTGAAGAGCGGAGGTTGCTTCTCCGCTTTGGCTTCCATAGTTTACTTCTTCTATTTTAGTAAACGGGATGATTTCAAGAACCGAGTTCGTCATCCACGCTTCGTCAGCTGTCAAGAGAGCTTCTAGCTCATATCGGCCCGTTTTGAGCTCCAGGCCGATATTCTTTGCATTTTCTATGATAAAACGTCTCGTGACGCCGTCCAGAATACCGGTATCAAGCGATGGCGTATAGATACAGCGACCTTTTCTCCAGAAGACATTAGATATGATACCCTCTGCAACAGCTCCATCCTCCGTTAAGAAAATTCCCTCGACACGCGGATCATTTCCAATTTCCCGTTTCGCATACATATTATTTAGATAATGATGAGATTTTAACCGGAACGATCCCTCTGGAGTGTTTCTCCGTATCGATAAAACCTTTCCTTCTTTTTGCAAAGGAAGACTTTCTGGTTTCAGCTGATTCACAAAGCATAAAACGGTCGGCTTATCGTACGTCTGGGCGACAAAGCCTTTATCGCTGATTCCCGCTGATATGTTCAGTCTGACGCGGGCATTGCCATCCTTGATATCATTTAGCTTAAGCAGCTTGTCCAGCATCTCAAGGATCTCATGCTTTGAAACAGTATATTCGATTTGCAGATCCTTAAGCGCGCGTTCAAGCCTTTCTATATGCCAATCAAGCAAAAACGGGCAGCCTTCGTAGAGCCTGAAGGTTTCGAAAACACCGATCCCATATAAAAACCCATGGTCAAAAGGAGAAAGAACTGCATCTTTCTCCTCCATATACCGGCCGTTCACATATATCATCACGCAATAACTTCCTTGCGATATGTCTCAATAAAATTTCTGAGCATTTCTTTCCCAAAGGAGGTCATAATAGACTCTGGGTGAAATTGCACGCCCTCTATCGGGAGGTCATTGTGGCGAATAGCCATGATTTCTCCTTCTTTCGTTTGTGCTGTTACTGTAAAACAGTTTGGCAGCGTCTCAGGTTTTACGATCAGCGAGTGGTATCGCGTCGCAACAAGGGGGTTTTTCAACCCTTCAAAAATGGTTTTGCCGTCATGCTCGATATCCGAGGTTTTCCCGTGCATAAGCCGTTCTGCCCTAACAACATCACCGCCGAACACTTGTGCGATGGACTGATGTCCGAGACATACACCGAAAATAGGAATTTTCCCTGCGAAATGTTTAATTGCTTCGAGACTGATTCCCGCCTCATCAGGGCTGCACGGTCCAGGAGATATCATCAGAAAGTCCGGAGACAGTTCTTCAATTTCTTCGATTGTGATGCTGTCATTGCGTTTCACAACCAGCTCTTCCCCAAGCTCGCCCAAATACTGTACCAAGTTGTACGTGAATGAATCGTAGTTATCAATCATTAAAATCATTTCTCCGCTCACCTCATCTAATTTTTGTCTCTTCTTTGCTCAGCTCTAATGCTCTTTGCATCGCAAAAGCTTTTTTGAATGATTCCTTGTATTCGTGCTTCGGAACAGAATCAATCACAACTCCTGCGCCGGACTGCATAAATGCCTGCCCTCCGGTTGCATAAATGGTTCGAATGACGATATTAAACTGCAGATCGTGATTATATCCAAACCACCCTATAGATCCAGTATAAAGCCCTCGGCGTGTCGGCTCAAGTTCTTCTATAATTTCCATCGTTCTTACTTTCGGTGCACCAGTAATGGTTCCTCCGGGAAACACAGCATGAATAATATCTACAGCGTCATACCCATCCTGCAGTTCACCTTGGACATTAGACACAATGTGCATCACATGCGAGTATTTTTCAATTGCCATGAATTCATTTACGCGCACAGACCCGTACCGTGATACTCTTCCCAGATCATTTCGCTCAAGATCAACCAGCATGACATGTTCCGCGCGTTCTTTTTCATTGTGTATCAATTCGTTTGCAAGCGCCTCGTCTTCTTCATTTGTTTTCCCTCTGGAACGGGTGCCCGCAATCGGTCTCGTCTCTAATAGCTTGCCCTTTTTGCTGACAAGCAGTTCAGGCGATCCGCAAATGATTTGGAAATCAGGTGTTTCTAAATACGCCATATAAGGAGAAGGATTTACTTCTCTCAAGGTTTTGTAAATTTGATATGGGTGGGCAGACAGTGACTGTGACTGCCTTATTGATAGATTGACTTGAAACACATCTCCGCTGGCAATGTATTGTTTGATTTTCTCTACAGCTTGTGAGAACCCATCCTCGGTAAATGGCGCCGCGAAGGAACCATCTGTTTCATGCTTCATCTTTCGCGAAGAGACAGCGGGAAGCTCAGTCAGCCACATCTGCTCTAACTCAGATAGCCTCACATCCGCTGTTTCATGATCAGAACCATTAACATGAGTAATCAGCCATAGAGACTCTTCTTGATGGTCATAAACTGCTATATCATCAAAAACAAGAAAATAAATATCTGGTGTTTCTAGATCATCTAATGAGAGCATTTTAAAATTTTCAATGTACCGTGCGTAATCATAGCTGAGAAACCCGATTGCCCCGCCTTGAAAGTCAGGGAACTCATGATTCGTTTCTGTTTCCAGCGTTTTAAACCAGCTGTGGAAGGCCCGTAATGGATCACCTTCTTTAAACAGCATCTCATCACCATGCTTAATTGTAGTTATTCCGTCTTTTCCTTTCACAGTCGCAATTGGATCAAGACCGGCTATACTGTATCTGCCGCCTCTTGCACTTTCGAGAAGTACATGATGTTTTCGGGATTGCGCAAGTTTCTCAAATTGTTGTAAGAATGAGTCTTTTTGAAAAGGTACTTTTTTGCCTGCCGGTCTGCGTTGTGCCATTTGTATCATTCCTCTATTTTCTTTTTTACTTGTTTTTAATTGTAAAGCAATGTTGTTAGTGAAAAAAGTGAATTTCTCTTCCAAGAATAACATTCGTCGCAGACATGGCATATTTGATGCACGAAATATAAAAAAACTCCCGGCGGACCGGGAGTTTTGGCTTTTTTTAATCGAATTGATACAGCGGCGTGCTTAGATAACGTTCGCCGTTACTTGGAATGATGGCCAATACTTTTTTGCCTTTTCCGAGTTTTTTTGCTACTTGAAGAGCAGCATAAATTGCCGCACCTGATGAGATGCCTCCGAGAATTCCTTCTTCACGTGCAGCTCTGCGGGCATATTCGAATGCTTCTTCATTCTTCACAGGAAAGATTTCATCATATACTTCAGTGTTTAAGATGTCCGGCACGAATCCAGCTCCGATTCCCTGAATTTTGTGGGGGCCTGGTTTTCCTCCTGAAAGCACTGGGGAATCTGACGGTTCAACAGCGTAAATCTTGATGGAAGGGTATGCTTCCTTCAGCACTTCACCCGCTCCCGTAATCGTTCCGCCCGTTCCGATTCCGGCTACAAATGCGTCAAGCGGGTCATCACCGAATTGCTCAACGATTTCTTTACCCGTTGTTTGGCGGTGAATTTCTGGGTTAGAAGGGTTGTTAAACTGCTGCGGCACAAAGTATCCGTGCTTTTCAGCAAGCTCTTCAGCTTTCTTAATGGCGCCTTTCATGCCTTCCGCACCAGGAGTCAGCACAAGCTCAGCACCGTATGCGCGAAGAAGGTTGCGGCGCTCCATGCTCATTGTATCAGGCATAACCAAAATGGCTTTTAATCCTTTAGCAGCAGCAACCATTGCAAGCCCGATTCCTGTATTTCCGCTTGTCGGTTCAATGATCGTATCACCGGCTTTTAATTTTCCTTCTTTTTCAGCCGCTTCAATCATGGCTAAACCGATACGGTCTTTTACACTGCTTCCAGGGTTCATGTATTCAAGTTTTAGATATACATCCGCACTGTTTTCATCTGCAAGGCGATTTAATTTAACGATTGGCGTATTCCCAATTAATTCAGTAATGGAGTTTGCTACACGTACCATTCTCGACACCTCAATTTCCGACTATTTGTATTGGTATTATGTATATAATCTATCAATTTCAAAATTTTTTGTCAATCACTTAGTACTTTTTTCCCCATAAAACCAAGATACATCGGCTTCTTTCCAAAGTGTCTTAACTGTCGCTTTATCGCCTAGCTGATCCATTGCGATTTGCCGTCTGATCTGGTCCTTTACTTCATCAAATGAGAACGTTCTTGCCTTTAGTTTTTCTTTCAGCTGGATAATGGCATATCCGTTGCTGACCTTTATTGGTTCCTGAGACCATTCATCCTCTTTGAGTGTTTTCGCCTCTTCAATGTATGCTGATGGAATGTTGTCTGATGCCTCTGTGACAAAACCTAAATCTCCGCCGTATGGTGATGTATATCTGTCAGTGGATCTTTCGGCAGCGACAGCTTCAAAGCTTGATCCGCCTTTCAGTTCTTTCAGGACTTCTCTCGCTTCTTCTTCATCTTTTACAACAATGTGCCGAATTCGATACGAATCATCAAACTGATATAGTTCCTTATTTTTATTATAGAATGATTCCAATTCTTTGTTTGAGATATCGATATCCCTTGTTAACAATTCCTCAAGGAGGATATTATAACGAATTTGGTCTTTCCACTCTTTCTCCGTCGTATGTTCATCTTCGTAAAAGGAATTATTGACCGCTTTAATCAGCAAAAACTCACGATCAACTTCGCTTTTGGATATTTTAAGGTTGTTCTTTTTAGCCAGCTGCTCAACAACTCGGACATTGATCATATCTTCAAGCGTTGACTTACCATACTGATCTTCCATTTCTTTCAGCCATTCTTCTCTTGTCACACTCTTGCCCCCGATAGTCGCAATAGACTCACCGGATGACGATGCGCCGGCTTGGGATTTCGTCAGCGTATATGCAACAGCAATACAGCAAACCAACAGCGCCCCTAAAATAATGGTCCAGATTGTTCTTGATTTCAAACCTGCTTTCAGCCCCTTTTCTCAAATTAAAAACCCGCTAAAGAGCTTAGCGGGTAGTTTGGTCACGAAGCCCTTCCAGCTCTTCTTTTGTAAATAAGTACTTTTCATTACAAAAATGGCATACTGCTTCGGCTTGTCCATCTTCTTCTATCATATCTTGAATTTCTTTTTTGCCTAGTCCTAAAATGGCTGTTTCGAACCGTTCTTTTGAACAAGGGCAATGGAATCTGACAGGCATCGTTTCCAAAATCTCAGGTTTCTCGCCTAGGACTTCTTCTAAAATTTCTTCTGGTGTCAGCCCTTTTTGGATGAGCTTAGAAATCGGCTCTACTTGAGATAGACGCTGTTCAATTTTTGTGATTGTTTCATCATCTGTTCCCGGCATCAGCTGAATAATAAAGCCCCCTGCCGCAAGAATGGTATTGTCAGGATTCACGAGCACACCTACGCCCACTGATGAAGGAACCTGCTCAGATGATACAAGATAGTAAGTGAAATCATCTCCTAATTCTCCTGAAACGATTTCTACTTGTCCTGTGAAGAACTCGCGCAAACCTAAATCTTTTACGACACTTAACGTTCCGTTTGTTCCAACCGCACGTCTGACATCAAGCTTGCCTTGTTCATTTAAATCAAAATGAACTTGCGGGTTAGAGACATAGGCTCTGACTTCTCCTTTGGCATTGGCATCAGCTACAATAGCTCCGATCGGACCTCCGCCCTCGATTTTCACGGTCAGCTTATCATCGCCCTTCAGCATAGCGCCGAGCATGAGTGAAGCTGTCATTGTGCGGCCCAATGCAGCGGATGCTGTCGGCCACGTACCATGGCGTCTCTGCCCCTCATTTACCATATCAGTCGTTCTCGCCGCATAAGCCCGAACTTTTCCGTCATACGCAAGTGCTTTTACTAAATAATCCATTACTAAACCTCCTATACACTTCCTACGCGGTTTCTTTCATAAATCAATTCCAGCCCTTTTAGGGTTAAGAATGGATCAACGATGTCTATACAATCTGATTCGTTCGCAATGAGCGGCGCTAGGCCTCCTGTCGCAATGACCTTTGGTTCCTGTTTTGCCTGCCATTTCATTCGCTTAACGATTCCTTCCACTTGGCCGACATAGCCAAATAAAATCCCAGATTGCATCGCGCTAACAGTGTTTTTTCCGATAATATTGTCGGGCCGGGTGATTTCGATACGCGGAAGCTTTGCTGCACGCGAGTAAAGCGCCTCTGTCGAAATTGTAATCCCAGGGGCAATCGCCCCGCCCATGTATTGTTTGTTTTCATCAATATAGCAGTACGTTGTGGCGGTTCCGAAATCGACAACAATTAATGGATTGCCGTATAAGTGTATCGCAGCGACAGCATTTACGATTCTGTCTGCCCCCACTTCTTTCGGATTGTCATATTTTATATTTAAACCGGTTTTCATACCTGGACCAACAATTTGCGGCTCGATATGAAAGTATTTTGTGCACATTCTTTCTAACGCAAACATGATTGGCGGCACTACTGACGAAATAATAATGCCATCTATCTGTTCAAACATAAGCCCGGAGTGATCAAATAAGGAGCGCAAAATCATCCCAAACTCATCTTCTGTTTTATGCCTGCTTGTTTCTATACGCCAGTGATATTCTAATTTTCCATCATGATATACACCAAGTACAGTATTGGTGTTCCCCACATCGATAACCAGTAACAACCTCTATCACCACTTTTGAATAGTTTCTCTACTTTACTTTTACAAACATTCTACAATACCATACACGATCAGCGGCTCATTTGTAAACAAATCGATACCAGATTTGGATGATTGTAAAAGCCGCAGCTTAGCCCATCATTTACATAAAAAAACTGCCAGCTTCAGCCGGCAGTTTTTTTAGAAAGAAAGCGAATTACTCTTTCGTATCGTCTTTCTTTTCTTCTGTTTTTGTCAGAATGTTTACTTTCACATCATCGTTCTTTTCATCATCTGAGAAATTACGCTCAGGTAATGTTCCATGATCGATAAGGTGTTTGATCTGTTCAGCGTCAAGCGTTTCAACTTTCAGAAGCGTTTGGGCAATCAATTCAAGCTTGTCACGATTTTCAGTCAGGATTTGTTTCGCACGCTCATAACATTCTTTGATGATGCGCTGAATTTCCTGATCAATTTCGTAAGCGATTTGATCACTGTAGTTCTGTTCGTTGTTGAAATCACGGCCTAAGAATACCTGACCGCCCTGAGACTGTCCAAATTGCAACGGTCCCAGTTTTTCTGACATACCGAATTCCGTAACCATTCGTCTTGCAATATTCGTCGCACGCTGGAAGTCATTGTGCGCCCCTGTGCTGACTTCACCGAAGATAATCTCTTCAGCAACACGTCCGCCCAAGAGGCCGACAATTTTATCAAGCAGCTCCGGCTTTGTTTGGAAATAACGGTCTTCTCTTGGCAGCATAACAGCATAACCGCCAGCCTGGCCCCGAGGAACAATCGTTACTTTATGAACCATATCTGCCTCATCTAAAACGAGACCGATAACGGTGTGTCCGCCTTCGTGATAAGCCACGATATTGCGTTCTTTCTTGGAGATAACGCGGCTCTTCTTAGCAGGTCCGGCAATTACACGGTCCGTCGCTTCGTCAATATCACGCGCATCGATTTTTTTCTTGTTTTGACGAGCCGCTACAAGCGCAGCTTCATTCAAGAGATTTTCTAAGTCAGCGCCTGAGAAGCCTGGTGTTCTCATGGCAATTGATTTTAGGTTAACCGTTTCATCCAGCGGTTTGTTTCTCGCATGGACTTTCAATACAGCTTCACGGCCAATGACATCTGGGCGGTCCACTGTGATTTGACGATCAAAACGTCCCGGACGAAGTAAGGCTGGGTCCAAGATGTCCGCACGGTTCGTCGCAGCAATGATGATAATTCCTTCATTAGCGCTGAATCCGTCCATTTCAACAAGCAATTGGTTTAGCGTCTGTTCACGTTCATCGTGTCCACCGCCGAGACCAGCGCCACGCTGACGTCCGACTGCGTCAATTTCATCAATGAAGATCAAACAAGGCGCATTCTTTTTCGCATTTTCAAACAAGTCACGCACACGGGAAGCACCGACCCCTACAAACATTTCAACGAAATCAGATCCGCTGATGCTGAAGAAAGGTACGCCGGCTTCTCCTGCACAAGCCTTGGCAAGCAATGTTTTACCGGTACCCGGAGGCCCGACTAAAAGCACGCCTTTCGGTATTCTGGCGCCGAGCTCGGCAAACTTGCGGGGATCTTTCAGAAACTCAACAACTTCAACAAGTTCTTGCTTTTCTTCGTCAGCCCCTGCAACGTCTTTAAATTTGACGCGTTTCTTTTCCTCTGTATACAGCTTCGCTTTACTCTTGCCAAAGTTCATGACACGGCTGCCGCCGCCTTGAGCCTGATTGAGCAGGAAGAAAAACAGAATAAAGATAATGACAAATGGGATGATGGTCGTTAGGAACGTCACCCATCCGCTTGTTTCTTGAGCGGGCTCAACCTTTACGTCTGTCTTTTTCAAAGCGTTAAATATCTGGTCTGCTCCCTTTCCTTCAGGAACATGAGTCAAAAAGTATTGATCTTTGTCGTAGTTTTTCAGCTGCCCTTTTACCTCATAAACACCTCTGACAGGCTGAACCGATACGCTATCAACTTTCCCGTCATCCAGGTTTTTGATGAACGTACTGTACGACATATTTTCTGTTTTCGGATTTGAGGTCTGGAAGTAGCTCACAACCCCGATTACTACTAATAAAATAAGTAAATAAAAAATGGTATTACGGAAGACCCGATTCATTCCTTACCTCCTCCCACAGTAAGCACAACTATGTTCAATAGTACCATAGAAAATCATTCCAATACAAACAATAACCATCTCGGAAGCAGGCTGCCGATCAGCTTTCATAAACTGCCGGTTTTAACACTCCGATATAAGGCAGATTGCGATAGCGCTCAGCATAATCAAGTCCGTAACCCACTACAAACGCGTCAGGAACTTCAAAACCGACAAAGTCTGCTTTGATGTTCGCTTTTCTTCCGCTCGGTTTATCCAAAAGGGTAACAATCTTAATTGATTTTGCTTTACGGTATCGGAAGAGCTCTACGAGATAACTTAAGGTTAACCCACTGTCGATGATATCTTCAATAATTAAGATGTCCCGGCCCTCTACAGATGTATCCAAATCTTTAATGATTTTTACTTCTCCAGAAGAAACCGTAGAATTTCCGTAGCTTGATACATCCATGAAATCCATTTCCAAATATGTATCAATATGCTTGATAAGATCCGCCATAAAAGGAAGTGCTCCTTTTAACACACCGATTGCCAACGGAAATGTATCTTGATACTCGCTCGTTAATTCTGCACCTAACTCTTTTACTTTCTTTTGTATCTCTTCCTCTGAGATCAGTACTTTCTCGATATCATGTTTCATCATGATTTTGCTTGCCCCCTACACTTTTCATGCTGTCTATATTGTAATACAATGCGGTCGCTGTTTGGAATCACAAGATCTTCAAAAATTGATTTTTTCAAGCCAGGTATCCAGATAATTTCACCGCTTGCGTCCGTCACAATCGGCCAGTTGTCTCTTTCTTGGAGAGGCAATTTCTTATCAATAAATATATCCTTTACCTTTTTTGAGCCGTTCATCCCTTTTAGTTTGATCCGGTCTCCAGCTTTTCTCGTCCGGATTGTTAAGGGAAACCGCACCTTTTTTTCACTTGTGATAAAAACAGCATTCCCATGTTCTTCAGGCGAGTCCGCATAATGCCTTGCCTCTATCAGATATCCATTAGGGAGCACTGCCGTTTCATCAGAAGCTCCGCTAATTTGGTATTCAAAGGGAACATTTTTGCACTGCCATTGTTCAAATGTAAACAAACATGTCTGATATGATTTGACCACCTTCAGTCCTTTCGGAAAGTCCAGTACTCCTGAAGGACTGCCATTTTCCGCCCAATCGAGAAACTGCTGAATGTGATGGGCTGAAAAGGATGATGGAACGTTTTCATAAAGATAGTTTAATATTAGTTGAACTCCTCTTCTTTGTAAAGGCATCGGGAGGGCAAGCAATTGAGAGGAATTGATTTCAACTGATGTATTAGACTGGCTTGTGATTACTTTATTCATTTCATCTTTCGTTAATGACTGTAAGAATTGCTCATCTTCCGTCAGTGCTTCACTCACTTTCTGAAACCTTTTATGCACATCCGGAGATTCCTGCTTCAAAAACGGGAGCACTGTTTTTCTGAATCTGTTTCTTGTGTAGTCATCTTTGGCGTTGCTTTCATCCGTCCGGTAGCTCAAGCCGTTTTCATGGCAATAGTGAAGGATCTCTTCCTTTGTAATGGTTAAGAACGGCCTGATGATCCGCCCTGTCCCAAAACGTCTAACCGGCTGCATTCCCGCAAGTCCCGTTCCAAGCGTACCCTTAGCCAGTTTCATAAGCATTGTTTCAACCTGGTCATCACCATGATGCGCAAGAGCCAGATAGTCCGCTTGGTGCTTCGACATGATTTCCTCAAAAAACTGGTAGCGGCAATCGCGTGCTGCAGCCTGCTTATTGAGTCCTTTTTCCTGTGCATATGCGGTTACATTGATTTGAGCCGTTTCGCACACGAGCTGTTCAGCTTTACAATAAGCTTGGACAAAACGCATGTCCTCCTCGGATTCCGCACCTCTGAACCGATGGTCAACGTGAGCTGCAATAACATTCGCTGAACGGCCGCATAACGTATGCAACGCGTGAAGAAGAGCCATTGAGTCCGGACCGCCGGAAACGCCTACAATGATTGTCGCCCCTTTTAACGTAAGATTGTGTTTGTTTAAAAAATCTTTGACACTTTTCACAACGTCCTCCTCACAATGAGCAGGTATTTTAAAGATATTCATATCCTAACACTTTCAACCCCTCCAAGCAAAGAAGAAGCATAGGCTCTGCAGTTTGCGCCATTCAGATTAAGAAAAAGATAATATAGGCGAAATAAAGCGCTAAAACACTGATCACGATAAGCGTTGTTTCAAATAACCCCCCTGACTTAGCCGGTTTCTGTTTTGGGGTATATCGCGTCTTCGTTATTTTTCCTTGGCGCGGTTTTTGCTGTCTTTGGCGTGTGGCAGGCTGCGGTGATGCTTTTATAGGCTGTTTTCTTTGTGATGCTTTTTGCCCCGCGTCTAGCATATCCTTTTTCATTTCATCTGCGGATTGATAATCTCCGTTCAAGGCTGAAAAAAGCACTTTTTTATACTTTTGAAGCAGCGGGTTTCCTTCGATGAGAGACCTAAGCTGTTCTTTGGGCTGGTTCGTTTTCTTAAATTCTTTTTTATGCACACTGTTGATCATAATCATGGCAACTGCGAACAGATCATAGGATGGCTCTGCCTTTCTTGTTCCATACCCCCAATAGCCTCTGTCATAAAACTCCGTATACTCTTTTATCGCCCGGCCTTCCTTTGTCGTGCCGCCCACATCAATGCAGCGGATCCTTGCGGGCGGACCAGTTACGATCAGATTATCAGGTTTAAGATCGCCGAATATCCATCCTTGCTGGTGAAGCACCGATAAGCTGGATAACAGCTGAATCATTAATACCGGTATCCACTCTGCTCCTTTATCACTGACATACTTCAAAAGCAGCGGCCCTTTTATGTATTCCATTGCATAAAATGAAAATTTCGTATTGGTACTGGGAATATAGGCATCATCCGTATCAAAAAAAGAAGGCCCCATCGTAACGGACTGGGCCTTTGAGAAAGATTTCAAGACATTCACTTCAGAAGTAATAGACAGGCTGTCATCACTCACCTTTAAGGCAACATGTCCATCTGATGCTTCTGCCAAATACACAATTCCATTGGCCCCTTTACCAAGCTGTTTACGCAATGTATAAGTGTTTCCATTCCACTTGCCTTTGATTGTAGTACCCGGCTTGAGGCTACATGCCAAACTCGTCAAAGCGTCGTTCATCATCTGCCAGCATGCCCCTTCTTGAGCGTATTTTTTCAAACTGCAGTGTCGCTTCACGAATCGCCGGACCTGTCGGCGTGATGCCGCCTGTCGAAAGCTTTGCAAAGAGTGTGGAAAGAGATTGCAGCTTCGGTGTCCAGTTCAGCACAAGCTCGACCTCTTGTTTTTTCCCGGGAAATATACACATCGCAAATTCGTTATTCCCGATTCGGGAATTGAGGCTTACAGACAAATCAATCAGCGCCTCTTTTACTGTTGGAAGCTTTGGCGCCATACTTGCACTTGTATCAACAAGAACCAAAACCTGAAGATGCACCGTTTCTCCAAGCTCGTCTACCACTTCCATGACTTCGCCGCGTTTTTCCGGAGAAAGCTCTTCCATTTCCACATTCTTTCCGAGAATCTGTTTCAGTTCTTGATTGACTACACCTTGTAAGGTTTGCGTCATCGCTTTCTTTGTTACCATTTGAACAGTTTGTGAAAGCTGAGATGCATAAACGACTTGGTGCACACCTCCTCCGGCAAGTGCAATCCCTTCGACTTCCTTCATTGCCTCAGGGTCAATTTGATTTTCTTCCATTATACCAATGACATTTACCGTAATCCCCTGCTCTTTAGCAAAAGCAGCCATTGCAAGCGGGTCTTCCCCATGGTTTGAGCAGCCATCCGTTATCAGCAAAATTTGATTTAAATGTCCGTTGTTCACATTCATTCCTCCTGGAGAATACGAGGATTCTCAGATTCATATATTCCCATCTTCGCCAGAAGAAATTTGATTTATACGGAAGCGTTATGAAATTTCTTGTTTGTTTTGAAAGATTGCCGGAACAGGAATGGATGCCCACTTCGGTGTATTGTGATCAATCCGGACGACAACAACAGTCATATCGTCCTCAATTTGGCCGGATCTTGTGCGGATGACTTCTTCCATAAGCAAATCGGCAATCTCCTGCGGGTCATTTGTTTTCAACCCTTTCATTTTACGTTTCATCCATAAGTCGTGATTTTCCACATGCTTAGGCCCCTCAAAAATGCCATCACTCATCATAATTAAGAGGTCACCCGCTTTCAGCTGTTCACTCACAACCTCCACATCAAATTCATTAATAATACCGATTGGCAGATTGCTCGCTTGAACTTTCATGACCTGGTCACCCCGTTTGATAAAGCTAGGCGTCGATCCAACCTTCAAAAATTTACAGCTGGCATCTTGAAGATCGATAATAGATAGGTCAAGCGTGGAATATATTTCGTCAGTTGTCCTTAGAGACAGTATGCTGTTGATCGTTTTAATTGCTATTTTTTCATCAATTCCCGATTCAAGGATTTTTTCAAGAAGCTTGATCGTTTCATTGCTTTCAAAGTGCGCTCTTGCGCCATTGCCCATTCCGTCACTGATTGCTGCAGCATATTTTCTGGCTCCAAGCTCCATCATGCTGTAACTGTCGCCGGAGACAAGGCCGCCGCCCTTCGCAGCGTGAGCAGCTCCCGTGGACACCCTGTATGATTTTGTTGATCCAAAGGCGACATGGCTGTATCCATTCGGATGCGGAGAGTGCTGTTCGGCTTTCACAAGAATTTGTTCTTCCAGAATGTCAGACAGCATAGGGGCAATGATTTTTTCACTTTCTCCATGTCCGCTGAACGGAATGGTCATTTCAATATCTATATTTCCTTGTTCAAGGCTATAGATCTCGACATGCTGAATCTCAATTCCGAAATGCTGAAGCGCCTCTATGATTTGCTCTTCCTGCAGAAAGTGCTGTTCTCGCTCTCTTTTTATTTCCCGAGAAAAGTCGGCCATGACTTCAGAAACGCCTAAAAGCTGTTCAGCAACAAGACGCCTGCTGTCTTGGACTTTTTTCTTGAGTGTCAAGTGGGCATGATGATGTGCGAGCTCATCATCAATCAGCTCTTCAACCTGCTTGGATTTAGAACAATGCTGTTGAAACTCTTTTTTCAGCCTTCGGTTTGATGCATATTCTTTTTCCTCTGTTTCAAGCATAACTTGTTTCATTAAGTCATATGTTTTATCAAAGTTCTGTACCCAGCACCTGTTTTTCTTGTAGCACGTCTGACAGGAATGCTCCGTGATTTTGCTTAAGAACAGATCAACTTCGCTGTCATCTGTCTGTTCGTCTGATGCTTGGTAAAAGGTTGCAAAGCTTTCAGACAGCGCGTGAAATACATTGGAGAACTGGTCTACCTTCTGAGCAGTGACATCACGGATTTTTCTAGCGTATTGCTGTTGCTCTTGAAGATGCTCGACAGTTCCCGGAATATATCTCGCCACTTTCCTTGTAATAGATTGAGGTGTGAGCAAAAACAGGCCGACTGCGATTAATGACTCATAGAGCGTTGTCATCAGACCGGCAGAGCCTTCACCATATAAAGATATAAGCAGTGATCCAACGATAAGACCGATTGCGGCACCCGCTTTTTTTCCTTCCTTCAGCAAACCGCCCAATAAACCGGAAAAAGCAAGCAGACTCATTTGATATAGGTTTCCGATATTTGCCAAGCCAAGAATCAGGCCGGTCACAACACCAACCGTACAGCCGATGCTTGCTCCGCCAATAAAGGAAAAACTCAATACAACATAACGAGCCAATATATGTTCTGCCTGCATCCCATGGTAGGACAAGCCGGCCAGCCCCGTTAAAACAGAGGCAATAAGAATCATAAAGCAAATGATTTCCTCTATTTTTAATGATTGTTTCACTTTTTTCACAGTAAAAATCGGAAGGCTCTGAAGGAAAATCAGTGTTAAGATAAACGACAGTCCAGCCTCAACGATAGCCATTACATAATCATAGGTTGTAAATACGCCATTTTGGGCATAAACAAACCCGGCTCTTGCTGCAGCCATCGAGAAGAACACGACAATCGGGAGTGCTTTTACACGATCGTCGGTAATGAAGGCAGCCACTTTAGAAAATACGAAGAATGCCAGCAATGCCGCCAGTATGAGCAATGAGTGCTTTGGAGATATGGTCAGCGCACCTGCAAGCACAGCCAAAACCGCATAAAACGCTTTGTCTCTTCTGATAAGAAGCATCGCTCCAAAGAAAGGAAGTGCGAAAGGAAGCACCTCGGATAATATGAAAGCCCGTCCAAGCAAAAATCCGATGACAACATAAATGAATCCTTTATAGAAAAACAGTGAATGCAAATGATGAGTCACCAGCTTCGTGCCCCTGTTAAAAAACGATTGGAGTTTTTCCAAAGCTTGTCCCGCCATTGGCCCGTTCACTCTTCTTTCTGCTTTTTCCATTCCTCTCATCTCCCACCTGTTATATTCGTTGCCTGTCATTATAGCGAAAGCACAGATAGGATTTTGTCAAAAGAAGGTAACAATACCAAAGAAATCTTCGACGGTTTCTGCCTTGATATTCGTTTATGAAAAGAATTTCCGGAATGTTGTCTAAAAATGAAAAAAATCGGCTTCTGCAAGAGAAACCGATTTTTTAGGATGACCCGTACGGGATTCGAACCCGTGTTACCGCCGTGAAAGGGCGGTGTCTTAACCGCTTGACCAACGGGCCAAACAAATATGGTAGCGGCGGAGGGGATCGAACCCCCGACCTCACGGGTATGAACCGTACGCTCTAGCCAGCTGAGCTACACCGCCATATTGTTTTGTGCTTCTAAGCACAAGTTATATAATACAAAGGTTTGTCTCTTTCGTCAACAGAAACTTTAATGTTGTAATTTTCTGACTCTTAAAGAGGATGAGGATAATAAAAAAGCACCCGTCGGGATGAACGGATGCTTCATTTATTTTATAGAAAGCAGCAAGTTATCCTCTTCTTGCTCCGCGCCCTCCACGTTTTGATTCCGTATTGCGTTTTAAAGATGACAAGCGATCTTCGCTGTCTTTTAAAAACTTATTCATTTTCTGTTCAAAAGATTCTTTCGGACGGAAATCATTTCTAGGTCTGGCTTGCGGACGGTCTTTAGCTTTTTTAATAGATAAACCAATTTTCCCGTCTTTTTCAACGTTGATGACTTTCACTTCAACTTGGTCGCCGACTTTTAAGTGGTCGTTAATGTCTTTGACATAATTATCAGCTACCTCACTAATGTGAACGAGACCGGTTGAGCCTCCAGGCAATTCAACAAATGCTCCAAAATTTGTAATACCTGTAATTTTCCCTTGCAACTTGCTGCCAACTTCAATCGACATAAAAAAAGTGCTCCTCCTTAGGCTTATAAAAAGATCGTTTGCTTAATTATACCTAAATAAAAATTTAAGTGTCAACAAGGCTACTTGCTCTTCTTCTCCACATTGAAGATAATTTCTCCGTCTCCAGACATGAATAAGTCCCTTCTGGCAAGCTCTGTGACGTAATCCTCATCTTTCAATTTGGATATTTCTTCTTTTAAATCCGTTTGTTTTGTCTTTAAACTTTTGAGTTCTTTTTCAAGCTGTTCTTTCTTTTCTTCTTTTGCACTAAGGGAAGATGTTTGGGACCATACAGAGCTTGCCAGCACAATTGCCGTCAGGAATACTAGGGCGCCGAATACAGTTAACCGTCTGTACAGCCCTTTGCGTCTTCGTTTCTTCAGCTGATTTTGCCGTTCTACTTGTTCTTTATAGTCGTTTTGTATTTCAGTTATCGTTCGTTCCCTGGAAAAATTCAAACCAGACGGTCCTCCTTTCATTTCTTCAAAAACCGTGTAATGGTCGTTCTTATGGTTATCAATAGTTTCTTCTTCTTTTTGAGAAATCCTGCACCTTTTTCAAAATAACGTCTAAAAGTTAGACGCATTTTCACAGGAAGAAGTTTCAAACATTGTTTCGCGATAAAACGGATCGGAAAACACAGAACCATGACTATTTTATATAGACACAGCAGGAGAAAACCTATCAGGCTGTATGTTTTCTTGAATAAAAATGCCGCCAGCCAGATGATCGCTCCGCATGTCCATACAATAGGACGAAATAACACGTGCTGAATGAGTTTTTTGAAGAATTGATAAACAGAAACAACAAGGTAAATGAAGAATTTCAGTATTTTTATATAGATTCGTTTGCAAAGGCTCTGATACGTCGCAACGCCCAGCAGAACCGCTAAAAAGATGTAAATCCTGAATTCTCCCTCATTTACATGAAGCAAGACATAAAAGAAAAGCAGCCCTTGCACAATCCAGAAAAGAATATCATGAATAAATAATAGCCATCTGGCTGTTTTGGCACGAATGACAAAGAGCCGGTATGTATCAAGCGAAGCACCAAGCCAGAGACCCATACCGGACATCGCCAGCATTGTATAGAATTGTGTCGTCAGCGTCATTTAAACAACTTGCTAAAAAACCCTTTAGCTTTATCCCCTTGTTGTTCATCTAAGTACACTAAATCAAATACCCTGCCTTTAATCGAAACAATCCCTTTTTCCACATCAAGATTTTTCATCTGCAGGTTTTGGCCTCTGACGGAGAGCATTCCCATCACCGTTTCCAGCAGGAATTCTTCGTTATCAAAACTCTCCACATGCTTAACCCCAGAAATATCTAGATGCTTCCGGCCTTTCATTGTCACATCATGCTGTTCCGGAACAGACGAAGAACCTTTTTGATCATAATATGAATTCATCTATTCAGCCCCCATATCCTCGATACTTTTAGCATTATTACTGCATTGTATGAGGTGGGGGATTTTTTTAGAACAAGCCTATTCGCCGAGTTTTTCTTCTTTTAGAATCGTGTACATGTTTGCAGCTTCTTCTTTTTTCGTCGTGTCTTTCAATTCATTAACTTGAACCGTTACAAGCTTTTGGCCGAAGCGGACCGTTAGTTCATCTCCCGGTTTTACATCAGAGCTAGCTTTAGCTTGGTTTCCGTTAATAGAGATTCGTCCTTGGTCAGCTACTTCCTTCGCTAGTGTTCGCCGTTTGATCAGCCGTGATACTTTCAAAAATTTATCTAATCTCATATCTATGATCTCCTCTCAGTTTCTTTTGCTTCATTCCACAGTTTGTCCATGTCCTCAAGGGACATATCAGCCAACTCGACTCCCTCTTCCTTCGCTGTTTCCTCAATGTACGAGAACCGTCTCCGGAATTTGTCATTAGTCATGGCCAGCGCTTCCTCTGGCTCTATTTTGTAGAAGCGGGCTACATTCACCAGCGCGAACAAAATGTCGCCAAACTCAGCTTTAAGATTGTGTTCGTGAGGAGCTTCAGAAACCTCAGAAGAAAACTCCTTCATTTCCTCACTTACCTTTTCCCAAATATCGCTGACGTCTTCCCAGTCAAAACCGACCTTCGCTGCTTTTTTCTGCAATTTAGCAGCTTTCGAAAGAGCTGGAAGGGTTTTCGGTACGCTGTCTAGTAACGATGATTCAGATGTATTTTTTTCTGCCTTTTTTATATCTTCCCAATTGGCCAAAACATCGTTTTCATCCTGAACCTTAACATCTTTAAACACATGGGGATGTCTTCGGACCATTTTTTCACTGATTCCTTTTATGACATCATCAATTGTGAAATAACCTTCATCTTCACCAATTTGCGCGTGAAGCAAGACCTGAAGCAAAACGTCGCCAAGCTCTTCGATCATATGGTCTGTGTCTTCTTCGTCAATAGCTTCGAGAAGCTCATAACATTCTTCAATCATGTACTGCTTTAATGACTGATGCGTCTGCTTTTTATCCCACGGACACCCATTAGGTCCGCGAAGCTCTCTGATGATGCTTCGGAACGTGGAGAATTCGTGATAAAGCAGCTTCTCTTCTTTAATCGGCGGAATATACACACTTGTTAAGTTGTTCAAGGCGACATTGCGGTCCAACTCAAATAATGGCACTGTCCTGATCTCCTCGCCACGGCTGCCTGCTGCAGTCACAATGACAACCTCATAATCATCAGGCAGCTTCTCCATCAATGTCAGCTTGACTTCAGAAGCCGTCATTTGGTCGTAAACCTGACATATGATCAGATGATGTCTGAGCTCAAGCTCGTCCGCGGACAATGTGCCGGCATCCACAAATTGAAAACCTTCAATCGGGTCAATTTGCAAGGCATTGAATGTGGCATCAAGGAAACTTTGTCCCCCCGCGACTTTCACTTGAACGTTTTCCTTTTCCTGCCGCTCCGTCAGCAGCTGAACTGTTTTTTCTGCGACAAAAGGGTGTCCCGGCACAGCGTAAACTACGTCCTCACGCCGCGCCGCTTCAAAGAGGATATCTGCAATTTCTTCATATACCGCCTCGAACTGATCATGTTTCTCATATATATCGTCAAAGTAACGGATGTTCTTCGTTTCTTTTTCAAGCTCCTCAATTAAAGGATGATCCTTGGTTCTGACATACAGCGTATCTGCCTTCGTCAGCAGCTTGTGTATACCAATTGTCAACTGGTCCATGTCTCCGGCACCAAGTCCCACGACTGTAATTTTACCCGCCATTTTGTTCTCTCCTTCTCATGAATTTGCTTAACTTGCTGCCGAATGGCACACTGTTCAGCTCTTCATCTGTAAATATTCCCAATCTCATCATACAATAAATAAACACCGCGCCACCAATGGCAACAGCAGAAAGGCTCTCAATCACAGCCGCTCCTCTTCCTGTTGCAGGAAACAAGAAAGTCCAGAAACGCATATACGCAAGCAAGACAGCTGACATCAAAAGAGCAGATCCAATAATCGGAATTAAAACGCCGCTAAGCTTATCGAGCCATTCCTTTTGCCGAAGCTGATACAAGTTAAGGCCGGCGACAGCCGCAAAGGAAGCCGCTGTCGCAAGCGATGCGCCTTCAATCCCATAGCGCGGAACCAAAAGTGTGTTTAACACCCATTTCACCGCCACACCCGCGCCCACCGCTATCGCAGGAAAAACTGTGTATCCCGCTCCCTGTAAGACTGCCGCTGCCGTTACCGCCAAGGATGCAAACAAAATGGAGCAGCTAAATACTTGTAACGCACCTGTCCCTTCTCCATTTTGAAACAGCATGATATTAACCGGCTTTAGAATGCAAATCAACCCAGCCGATGCGCCCGTACCGAGCACAAGGCATAGTTTCAAAGATGACGTGATTTTTTCTTTCATGATCTTCAGCTCATTGTTTTTTACGGCCATAGAAATATACGGAACGAGTGACGTCGCAATGCTTACGGCAAAAACTGAGCCGAGCTGCAACAAGGGTTGTCCCCGATCATAGATCCCCTTTAGGCGTTTTGCTTCTTCGCTTGCCTCACCACCCGAAAGTAATGCATATAAATTCAAAGCATCAACAAGCTGGATAAACAAAAGCAGCAAACTGCTTACACAAATTGTAACCGAATATAAAAGCAGTTTTTTCGTCAATTCTTTTGTTGTGATGACATTTTCGTTTTGCCTATCCGTTTGGTTGTCTCTTTTCGTTTTGAACCAAAAAAACCCCAGTATCACCAATGCAACCAAACTTCCGGCAAGAGAGCCTGAAGCGGCTGCCGCTCCCGCAGTATAAAGCGAGGCTCCCTTTTTCACGAGCCAAAATGATAAACCCAAGAGCACTGCAACACGCAGAAACTGCTCTGTCATCTGTGATAAGGCTGAAGGGAGCATTTCGTGCCGCCCCTGAAAACCGCCTCTAAGCAACGCGACAAATGGGAACAGCAGAAACGCGCATGCGGCCACTTGAATTAACACGGCTAGATGCGAATCTCCCATAAAGAGTGCAATAGGAACAGCCCCCAGATATAAACAAAGAAATAATAAAATACCGATTAAAGACAAAAACAACGCTGATATTTTTAATATGGTGTGATGATTTTTTTCACTATAATCATTCATCAGCTTTGAAATAATGACTGGAAATCCTGATGTGGACAGCATGACCGCAATACCAAGAAAGGGATATACCTGCTGATATATATAAAATCCAACATCGCCGACAATGTTTTGAAACGGGACTCTGTAAACAGCGCTTAAAATTTTTGTGATGACGCCTGCCAGAATTAAAACAAAAGCCCCCTGCCAAATCCAATGCCGTTTAACGCCTATTGAATCGTCCATCCAAAAGCTCCTTCCCAACGTCAGGGGCAATACGGTTTACGTATTACCGCGGCACAAATAAAAACGAGGTTATTATACCACATCCCAACCCTTGGATTCCTTTTTCGGCACGCATGAAAAAGAACAGCGTCCCAAGGAGAGCTGTTCTTTACATACCTATTTTCGAAGAAAGGAATAAGACCTACTGTTCCATTTGACGAGCCAAAAATCCAGCTGCTGTTTCAACGGCTTTATGCTCTACTTCGCCCATTGTCTGGTCTTTTGAAAAAATCACCACAGCACCTATCGGATCTCCGTTCGCCACAATTGGGCCGACAGTATAAGAATTCATGTCCTCATCAATTCCATTCACAAGCTGTACTGATTTCGCATCACTCTCAAGCACGGAGCTGCGCTGATCCATTGTTCTTTCCAGCATTTCGCTGATTGACTTGTTTAAGTAATCTTTTTTGGAGCTGCCGGACACGGCAATATATACATCACGATCACAAATCAGCACTGAATGGCCGAGGCTGTCGTAAAGCGCGTCTGCATACTCCTTTGCAAAGTCTCCAAGCTCACTGATCGGAGAGTACTTTTTCAAAATCACTTCTCCGTCACGATCTACAAAAATCTCAAGCGGATCGCCTTCCCTGATTCTCAGAGTTCTTCGAATTTCTTTAGGAATCACGACCCGACCTAAGTCATCAATACGACGTACGATACCGGTTGCTTTCATCTCTGGTGCCTCTCTTTCATTTGATGGTATATACATGTGGGAAAGACCTAAAGCAGTTACTTTATGTACCTTCCGCCTCGCTTGAAATTAGTATCCGTCACATCAAATGTAATATACACCAGAGAGTAACAAAATTTACGTTGATGAAATGGTTTGCTTCTTCACATCTTTTAAGCCCTTCAGCATGCCCAGCACGGTGTCGAGCCATTCATCAGCACTACGGCCTTTCGTCTGTATGGAGATTTTGAGTTTTTTCCCTTCCATTCCCAGTCCGATTTGTCTGCCATATTGATTGCCAAGCTCAAACAGCTTCTGCCCGTCAATTTCAGCACTTGCTTCTTCAGAAATCGTCAATCTGACAGCATCTTTATCCTGCTTAATCAGCTCGACACGTTCCTGTCTCGCATAGACCTTCATCTCTGCAACAGTAAACAAGTATTCGACTTCTTTTGGATAGTTTCCAAAGCGGTCGATCATTTCATCTTGAAGCTCATTCTTCTCTTCGATTGTCGCCACAGACCTGAAGCGTTTATACATATCAATTTTCTGTTTGCCGTCTTGAATATAAGTTTCCGGAATATACGCATCAAGCTCGACATCAATTTCTGTTTCAAACTGCTCTGTCTTCGCTGTGTCTCCTTTACGCTCCTCAATGGCCTCCTTCAGCATTTGTGAATAGAGATCAAATCCGACCGAATCGATGAAGCCATGCTGCTGGGCACCAAGAAGATTCCCGGCTCCGCGAATCGTTAAGTCACGCATTGCGATTTTAAAACCGGAACCTAGCTCTGTGAATTCTTTAATAGCCTGCAGCCTTTTTTCAGCCACTTCTGTCAGCACTTTATCCCGGCGGTACGTGAAGTACGCATACGCCACACGGTTAGAACGGCCGACACGCCCCCGCAGCTGGTAAAGCTGAGAAAGACCCATCTTGTCAGCGTCAAATACGATCAGCGTATTGACGTTCGGGATGTCCACGCCAGTTTCGATAATGGTTGTGCTGACGAGAACGTCTGATTCTCCTTCAAGGAAACTTAGCATAACGGTTTCTAATTCATTTTCTGTCATTTTCCCATGCGCATATGCTACCTTCGCGTCAGGGACTAGCATTGAAATTTCATCCGCTTTCCGCTCAATGTCCTCTACCCGGTTGTACAAGAAATAGACCTGGCCTCCGCGTGCAAGCTCACGTTCAATCGCCTCTCTGACAAGAGCGCCGTTATATTCCACAACATACGTCTGTACGGGGAAGCGATTTTCCGGCGGAGTCTCGATGACTGAAAGGTCCCTTACGCCAAGCATAGACATATGCAGCGTACGCGGAATCGGCGTTGCTGTTAACGTTAATACATCAACATTGGCTTTTATTTGCTTGATCTTTTCTTTATGGGTTACACCGAAACGCTGCTCTTCATCAATGATGAGGAGCCCTAAATCTTTATACACGACATCCTTTGATAGCAGCCGATGCGTCCCGATGACGATATCAACCGTTCCGTTTTTCAGCCCTTTGATTGTTTCGTTTGCTTCTTTTCTCGTTCTGAACCTGCTGAGAAGGCCGATATTAATCGGATAGTCCTGGAAGCGCTCTTTTATGGTTTCATAGTGCTGCTGTGCCAAAATTGTTGTCGGAACGAGCAGAGCTACCTGCTTTCCGTCACCGATCGCCTTAAACGCGGCACGTATGGCAACCTCTGTTTTACCGTAGCCCACATCTCCGCACAGCAAGCGGTCCATCGGACGTTCTCTTTCCATGTCTTTTTTGATTTCGTGAATCGAACGGAGCTGATCCTCAGTCTCTTGATAAGGGAAAGCCGATTCGAATTCACGCTGCATCTCATGGTCAGGAGAAAACGCATAGCCCTTGCTCGCTTCTCTTTCGGCATACAGCTTAATTAAGTCGTCAGCAATATCCTGAACGGATGTCTCTACTTTTTTCTTGACCCGCTTCCATTCACTTCCGCCTAATTTATACAGCTTTGGCTCTTTTCCTTCGGAGCCGACATATTTTTGGACCTGATCAATTTGTTCTACAGGGACGTAAAGCTTGTCACTTCCCTGATAATGTATATTTAAATAGTCTTTATGAATGCCGTTGATTTCAAGAGTTTCAATCCCCAGGTATTTTCCGATCCCGTGATTAATATGAACGACATAATCTCCAATTTGAAGCTCAGAATAGCTTTTGATGCGCTCTGCATTGGTAAGCTTCTGTTTTCGCGGCTTCTTCTTTACACGGTTTTTGAACAGTTCTTCTTCCGTGATAACGGCAAGCTTCATTAACGGCAGCTCAAATCCCGATTGGAGCTCGCCTTCCATGATATAGACCTGTCCCTGAACAAGCGCTTTTTTGCTGTCTGTCATGGCGGCCTCGATATCATAATCAGTCAAAACAGATGACAATTTCTGTGTACGTTCCTTGTTTGCTCCTAAGAACACAACAGTGAAATTTGATTTTTTAAAACGCTCCATTTCGCCCGCAAGCACGTTCATTTGGCCATGGAAACTCTGCATTTGCCGGCCTGACACATTGACGATATTTTGCGGGCTCGTATGGTGTACATGCCGCAAAAATAAAGAGTAGTACAGCAGAGGCCGTTTTTGCTCAGCCACTATTTTTTGGAAGCTGAATGACAAACGAATGTCATGCAAAATCTTCCCTTCCTCAAGAAGATTTGTTATAAACTCCGCTTCTTCTTTTTGAAGCTGTTCTTCCATCTCATGAATCCGACTGACTTCATCCAAAATCAGAAGTGTATTATCAGGTGTATAATCTAGTAAACTAGCAGGCTTTTCATAGAAATATGAGAGATACTTCACGAGCTCCTGATCTGTCTGGCCTTCAGACAAGCGTTCTTTATCGTGAGAAATATTCGCATGAAGTATTTCTTTTTGTTTGTCAGCCTTTAATTTTTTCAAGCTCGCGGCAAGACCACTATCGATTTTCTCCATCGCCCGCGCTTTTTCTTCCGGTCTGATAATTAATTCCTTCGCGGGACCGATATTGATCGAGGTAAGGGTCTCAATTGACCGCTGATCATCTGAATTAAAGCTGCGGATTGAATCCACCTCGGTGTCAAAAAGTTCAATTCTCACCGGATTCTCTGAAGTCAACGGATAAATGTCAATGATTCCCCCGCGAATACTGAATTCCCCGGGCGCAGAAACCATATCAGACCGCTCATACCCTACCTCTATCAGCCGTGAGGCAAGCTGGTCAGGTTCGATATCATGGCCTACTTGAATGAGCATCTGGCTGCTTTTCCACACCTCTACAGGCGGCAGCATTCTTCTGATTGCCGCTACCGGAGCAACGACAATTGGCGCTTCTCCATTCGTTAGTCTATTAATGACATCTAATCGCTGCGCCCGCAATTCAGGGCTTGCAACTGCGATTTCTGATGAAATGAGTTCATTGACGGGGTACAAAAGGACAGACCGATCCTCTAGAAGTGAAGTCAGATCATCTGTTACTTTCTGGGCTTGATATAAATTATGGGTGATTAGAAAGATAGGCTTATTCGTTTCATTAGCCAGAGCAGAAGTAAAAACAGAACGCGCGGAACCCGACAGACCGGCGAGCAGCTGTTCCTTCAGGCCCTCGTGTAAACCGTTGATGATGGATTTAAAGTCATCGCTTTCTTTTATAAAGGTTTGAATGTTGTCCATATGGCCCCTCCTCTCTGTTTCCTGCGAGAACAGAAAAACGCTTTGGTCTAGTGTCTACACCAAAGCTTTTTATTGAATAAATGTGTGATATTCGTGGTAATGCGGATTTCGGTCAAGCGCCTCTTGGCAGTCTTCACATATCGTCAAAACATGG
The DNA here is from genome assembly GCF_038007545.1 of Bacillus sp. FSL K6-6540. NCBI lineage: Bacteria > Bacillati > Bacillota > Bacilli > Caryophanales > Bacillaceae > Bacillus > Bacillus sp. FSL K6-6540. The sequence continues at coordinate 918,855 of NZ_JBBOXH010000002.1, read as the reverse complement.
ACATCTCCATTTTCTTTATAAGAAATCATATCGTTTCTTTCCTCATTTGTTAAGTGCTGAAATCCAAGTGAGTCTGTCGATACCATTGAAGATTCGAGACTGCCTACTTTCACTCCGCAATGACGACAATAATAATGCAAAGCCATACAAGGGACCTCCTGATGAAAAAGTCATTTTGGTGTAGTATGGACTTTGTTGTTACATTTTATACCTTTGCGTTAAATTCGTTCATGACTTCTAAAAACGGTTTACTCAAAGAAGCCTCACAAGCCTTCACAGATTTATCAACCGCTTCTTCGATCTCAGGTGCCTCCTCCTTGGTAAAGGAGCCTAACACATAATCAACGACCTTCATGCCGTTTACAGGCCGGCCGATTCCGATTCGGATACGGTCAAACTCGGATGTTCCAAGATGCTGGATCAGTGATTTGATGCCATTGTGTCCTCCGGCGCTTCCTTTCGTTCTTAAACGGATCTTGCCAGTCGGAAGGTCAAGGTCGTCGTAAATGACTGTCAAATCTTCGTTATCGACATCATAGTAGTCCATTAAAGGCCGCAAACATTCTCCTGATAAATTCATATATGTAAGCGGTTTAACAAGTAGAACCTTTTTGCCGGAAACAAATCCGGTTCCGTATAATCCGTTAAATTTATTTTGATTCAGCTCTATATTCCATTCCTTTGCAAGCTGATCTATCACCATAAATCCGACATTATGCCGTGTATTTTCATAGTTCTTCCCCGGGTTTCCGAGACCGGCAATCACAAGCATGGCGAATCCTCCCTTAGTCACATAACTCCCGTCTTCATAAACGGGCTATAATTCTTCTCATTCTAGCACAAAAGACGTAACCGCGGGAGGGTTACGCCTTAAGCTATTATTGTTCGTTTTCACCTTCAGGCTGAGCATCGGCAGATTCCTCTTCATCGACCTCAGCTGCTTCCTGCTGCTGCGGAGGAAGGATTGAAGCCACAACCTCATCTGATTCATGATTAAAGGAGTAGTCACCGCCAGCAGGCAAATCCGCAATCGTCAGTACTTCATTTACATCGAGGCTTGAAATATCAGCCTCAATCGTTTGTGGAATGGCTTTTGGCTTGGCCTTTACAGTAAGTGCATATAACGGCTGCTGCAGTACGCCTCCGTTTTTCACTCCAATGGCTTCTCCGGTCAGATGAATCGGAACTTCCACTTCAATGTCCTCACTCATATTAACTACTTGAAAATCAGCATGAGTGATTTCATTTTTCAGCGGGTCCGTCTGCAGGTCTGTTACCATGACTGAGTGTTTTTCTCCGCTGACCTCAAGCGTAATGACTGCATTTTTGCCTTCGTCCCTCAGCGTTTTGATGAGCTCCACACTGTCTAATGACACAGGTTTGTTACCCGTATCCTTCCCATATATGATACCTGGAACATGTCCTGAAGTACGGATATTCCGAAGAGACGAACGAGTAAAGTCCGTTCTTTCTTTTGCCGTTAAAGTTGCCATATTCAGCACCATCCTATTGTCGTTTTAGTTGTCCTATTACAAACAATACCCATAACGATAAGGATTTAAACCTCGAAAAATGGTTTAGCTGAACAGATAGCTGACTGATTGCTGCTCATGAACGCGAATAATCGCTTCGGCCAGAAGCGGTCCGACTGAAAGCTGCTTAAAGCGTTCAATTTTCTTTTCTTCAGGAAGCTTGATGCTGTTTGTCACAACAAGCTCTTTAATTGTTGAATTATTAATCCGTTCTACCGCAGGGCCTGATAGTACAGGGTGTGTACAGCATGCATATACTTCTTTCGCTCCGTTTTCAACGAGCGCATTAGCAGCAAGTGTAATCGTACCTGCAGTATCAATAATGTCATCGATGAGGATAGCAGTCTTCCCTTCGATGTTACCTACAATATTCATGACTTCCGCCACGTTTGGACGCGGACGGCGTTTATCGATAATCGCAATTGGCGCTTTTAGTCGGTCAGCCAGTTTGCGGGCACGTGTCACACCGCCATGGTCTGGTGAAACAATGACGATATCTTCAAGATTTTTGCCTTCAAAATATTCTCCTAAAATCGGAACACCCATTAAGTGGTCAATCGGTATATCAAAGAATCCTTGAATTTGCGGCGCATGCAGGTCAAGTGCAATCACACGAGTCGCACCGGCTGTTTCAAGCAGGTTAGCGAAAAGTTTAGCTGTGATTGGCTCACGGGATCTTGCTTTTCTGTCTTGACGCGCATAACCGTAATAAGGAATAACAATGTTAATCGTTTTTGCAGAAGCGCGTTTTAACGCATCTACCATAATCAGCAGTTCCATAATATGCTCGTTAACGGGGTCACTTGTAGACTGGATGATGTAACAATCACATCCGCGAATACTTTCTTCGATATTAATTTGGACTTCCCCGTCACTAAATCTTGTGACAGAACATTTCCCTAATTGAACTCCAACTATATCTGCGATTTCTTTTGCAAGCTCTGGATTCGAATTTAAAGAAAAAATCTTTAAATTCTTATCTCCGTATTGATTAGACATGGATAAACCTCCGAATTTAGGATTATTTTTTATGAATATTTTTCACATAATCGTCTTTATTTACTTGTCTCGCTCTGGCAATAGCAAGTGCTTTTCCAGGTACATCTTCCGTAACAGTTGAACCTGCCGCCACATAAGCGCCTTCTCCGACTGTGACAGGGGCAACCAAGTTGGAATTGCAGCCGATAAACGCGCCATCTTCAATTTTTGTCAAATACTTATTCTTTCCATCATAATTGACAGTAATTGAACCGCAGCCCAGGTTTACATCAGTGCCTACCTCAGCATCGCCGACATAGCTTAGATGAGATGCCTTGCTTCGGTCTCCGAATTGAGTCTTTTTAATTTCTACAAAATTCCCGATCTTCACTTCATTCCCGATGACAGAATCAGGTCTGATGTGAGCAAAAGGTCCTATGTTTACATCATTCCCCACTTTACTGTGATTGACTACCGATTGTTTAATAACCGTACGGCTGCCAATGGCACTATTCATAATCTCCGTATGAGGGCCAATAATCGTATCTTCTCCGATTTGCACCTCACCTTTAATCACAGTTCCAGGGTAAATCACAGTATCGCTTCCGATAACAGCGTCAGGAGAAATATACGTATTCATCGGGTCGATCAACGTCACGCCATTTTGCATATGCCGTTTATTAATGCGCTCTTTCATAAATTGTTCTGCCTGAGAAAGAGCAACTCTATCATTAACTCCGAGCGTTTCTTGGAAATTACCAGTCTGGTAAGCGGCAACAGTTTCGCCTTCATTTTTAAGAATCTCTATGACATCCGGCAAATAATACTCGCCTTGGGCATTATCATTAGACACCTGATCAATAGCCCGAAATAGCGCTTCATTGTCAAAACAATACGTACCGGTGTTGATCTCAGTTACAAGACGTTCTTCTTCAGAGGCGTCCTTATGCTCAACGATTTTTTGAACCGCTCCGTTTTCGCTGCGAATAATGCGGCCGTATCCGGTTGGATCTTCTGCAACCGCAGTTAAAATCGTAGCTTTCGCTTCTCTTTGTGTATGTTCTTTCAGCATCTGTTCCATCGTCTCTGCTGTCAAAAGCGGCGTATCTCCGCAAATGACAATTGTGACGCCTTTTTCGTCAGCAAGAAATGGCTGTGCCTGTTTTACAGCATGAGCAGTGCCAAGCTGTTCTGCTTGAAGCGCGTACTCGCTTTTATCACCAAGCTGCTTTTTCACTTCTTCCGCACCATGTCCGACAATCGTGACAAGCTTTGATAAAGATAATTTTAAGGCTTCGTCCACGACGTGCTCTACCATAGGCTTACCGCAAACTGGATGAAGGACTTTATAAAGCTTCGATTTCATTCTCGTTCCTTGTCCAGCCGCTAAAACAACTGCAAACCGCTTATCCATTTATTGGCCTCCAATATCCCTTTTATCCATAGAAAAATATATCCTAAATATCTTCTGATTTCAAGGAGACTTCATGAAGTGCAAGAATTTTCTATTGAGTGCAACTAAGTTTGAAAAATCAGAATTAAAAAAGGACCGCCGGCAAAAGGCTTATGTCAGCCCTTTCAGCAGTCCTTGCTTTTTGGTTATTTTTTAAGAAGCTCCAGCTTCTTCGAATTCTAATGCTTCAGTGTCACCCAGACGATGATACTCATTTAACACGGCATCTTGAATCTTTCCTCGCGTGCTTGAATTAATAGGATGAGCAATATCGCGGAACTCTCCATCAGGGGTGCGTTTACTCGGCATCGCAACGAAAAGACCATTGTTTCCATCAATCACACGAATATCATGTACAACAAATTCGTGATCCAGCGTGATGGATGCAATCGCTCTCATGCGACCATCGGTATTCACGCGGCGTAATCTTACGTCAGTAACTTCCACAGTAGTTCACCACCTTTTCCCTATATAAAAGCATTAGTGTATCAATTCCACGATTTTTTCTGAAATCCTGCTCGTTTTTAAAATATTTTTTGAAAAAATAGGATATAGTTACACAATTAGGTCATAAAGCTTTCATTTCGGGCATAAGGTAAATAAAAAAGTGATCCCGGGCTCTCCCAGAATCACTTTTCTTATTATTTCACCAGTGCAATAACTTCAATCTCGACTAACGCATCCTTCGGGAGTCTCGCGACTTCAACACAAGATCTCGCCGGTTTGTGAGTGTCAAAGTATTGTCCGTACACTTCGTTTACTTCCGCAAACTGTTCCATATCCGCGATAAATACAGTTGCTTTTACAACTGTTTCAAAAGAAGCACCCGCTTCTTCCAGAACCGCCTTTAAATTGCTGAATACTTGATGAGTCTGCTCCTTAATATCGCCGTTCACCATTTCGCCTGAAGGAGTCAAAGGGATTTGACCTGAGCTGTAAAACATATTGTTGACGATAATCCCTTGTGAATAAGGCCCGATTGCCGCTGGGGCATGTTTTGTGTGGACTGCTTTTGTCATGATTCTGTCTCTCCATTCTTTAAAAGATTGTCTTTAAAAAAACGCAGAAAATTGCCATTCTGAATTTCAATGGACTTCTCTTTCATGTTGATGGTTGAAAGAGTAAGAAGTGACATATATTCGTCAACAAGACGTTCATCTACTCCTTCGGCTTCAACTAAGACGCCGATTCCTGCCACATTTGCGTTAAACTCATCCAACAGGTTAATCATACCATTAATTGTGCCGCCTGCTTTCATAAAGTCATCAATAATGAGTACGTTTGAACCCGTTTTCATGCTTCTTTTCGCAAGTGACATTGTTTGAATGCGGTTTGAGGAGCCTGAAACGTAATTAATGCTGACTGTGGAGCCCTCTGTTACCTTATTGTCTTTACGAACGATCACAACAGGCACATTCAAATAGCTTGCAGCTGCATACGCAAGAGGGATGCCTTTCGTGGCAACGGTCATGACAACATCAATTTCGCGTTCTGCAAACACGGAAGCAAACAGCTTCCCTACCTTGGAGAGTACAGATGGCTTTCCTAAGATATCCGTTAAATATACATAACCGCCCGGAAGGATACGCTCAGGATTTGCCAGCGACTGTCCAAGTGTCTGCACAAACTCTTCAGCTTCAGCCTGCTTCATTTTCGGAATATATTTAACGCCTCCGGCAGCTCCGGGAACAGTAAGCAAAGTACCAATCCCCTGCTGTTCAAAGGTTTGTTTAATAATTGTTAAATCTTCACTGATCGATGATTTTGCAGATTCATACCGCTCAGAGAAAAAGGTTAGCGGTATTAACTCGTGCGGATGGGTTAACAAATAATTTGTTAAGTCCACCAATCTGCCGCTGCGACGAAACTTCATGAACTTACCCCCAAAATCCGAATATTTTAAGATCAATATAACTTAACATACGGATTTAATCAAGAGCGTTCTGTTCGCCGATCATTCTCACCGCATAAACTTGATCGCAGAAGCCTCTTAACCCGTTATAAATTCTCTGCACCTTCGACTCATACTGAACCAGTCCAAATACTGTCGGGCCGCTCCCGCTCATTAACACGGCATCTGCACCAAAGCGTTTCATCTGGTTTTTGATCATCGCAACTTCAGGATGCATATCGAGTGTAACAGATTCAAGCACATTGCCTAACCGGCTGCACATCTTCTGAAAACTCTTTTCTTCTATCGCCTCGATCATGCCTTGTACATCGGGATGCTCTATACCATCCAGTTTCAACGCTCTGTACACTTCAGCAGTTGAAACACCGATTGTCGGCTTCGCTAAAATGACCCAGCAGTGCGGAGGCGTGCTGATATGTTTAATTTTCTCGCCGCGCCCTGTTGCTAATGCAGTTCCGCCATAGACACAAAATGAAACGTCAGAGCCAATTTCCGCTCCAAGCTCAGCAAGCGTTTCCGCGGACAGATTTAAATTCCACAGTCTGTTCAGCCCTCTGAGTGTCGCCGCCGCATCACTGCTTCCGCCGGCAAGACCGGCAGCCACCGGAATTACCTTCGTAATCATGATGGAAACTCCCTTTTTCACGTTGTATCTGTCCTTGATCAGCTTGGCAGCCTGATAAGCTAAGTTTCTTTGGTCATCAGGCACAAATCGATTGTGGGAGGAAACCCTCACTTCATCCTCTGCAAGCTCCGTCAATTCAATTCGATCAGCTAAATCAATTGTCGTCATGATCATTTCGACTTCATGATAGCCATCCGGGCGTTTTCGGGTGACGTCAAGTGACAGATTGATCTTAGCTGGCGCTTTTTCTAAAATACGCATAGCTTTCACCTACTTCTCCATCTAAACATAAGTATGAACATTGTATCACATTTGAAGTACAGGATGAACATATCCATATTCAGCCCATTATGTATTTATATCCAAAATAAAAAAACCAGGGAACAGCACGTCCCCCGGGTCACATCCTTATCGGTTATTCTGATTCTGAGCCATTTGCTGTTCGGCGATTTCTATAGCGCGCTTTACCATGTTACCGGCATCGCGAGCCCGAATTTCGCCCCAGCCGCCATTTTTTACTGTGTCATAAAAACCAAGGTCTTTAGCAAGCTCATATTTAAACTCATCTGACATAACTCCACGACGTCTGCCCAAACGAAACAACCCCTTTTTTAGAAGTGATAGCCATTCGTGCACGTCACGATAATATGTGACTGTTTTATCTTTTGTTAAATCAGATGGAACTTTCGTTTAAATTACTGGAAACCAAAAAAGGGCAAAACAAAAAGCAGTAAACAAAAGGTTCACTGCCCGTTAAAATGCCACTGAGCTTGCGGCGTCATCATTAAATGTCAGCTCAACAGTCTCAGTCAAAATATCAGCATAACTGTATGAAACTCTTTCAAACGAGTTCTCGTCTTGATCTAGTTGTATCACAAAAACAGAAGGGTACGTCTCAGCTAAAATGCCCGAACGCTCAATCGTTTTTCGGCGGCCACCGTTTGCTTTTAACGTCAGCCTTTTACCTAAATTCCCATCAAGCGATCTTTTAATATCGGACAACGTCTTCGCCATTGCATCCACCTCACTACATTTATTGTACAACACGAGCCCATTTTTGTCAAATAAAATTTAAATTATATCAACGTTAATAAGACGTTGTCAATAAAATTATTTTGACAAAATTCTATGATTCCTCAATTATGTTCCGCAAGTTTCGGTAAATTATGTATCATTATGTAAAATAAAAAACCCGCATAGCTCTCCTATGCAGGTTTTCAACTGTTAATTGGACTTATAAGGCATACCAATTCTCAGAACTCCTCTTGTTTCAATACCTCCAAGCCCTTTCTCTCTTGTCAGCGTATTACGGAGCACTTCCCATACATTAATCCGTTCCATAAACGGCGTAAAGCTGATCTTCGCGACGATATATACCGGATCAAGCGCATGAATATTGACTCTTGACGGTGAACTTGCAAAATTCGCACCCGCTCTGATGAGTGATTCAAAATGGGATTGGCAGGCCCCCGCAAAAATAACAAGCTGATCTAAGTGAGGGATCTTTTTTCGGGCTGTTTGAACAGTTTCAACAAAGTGCTTAGAATGTCTGTACGCATTCAAATCATCAATGCCGCCCTTTTGCTTCGAATACGCATCATGCCCTGTGATCACCAGGATATCAGGTCGATATTTGTCGAGCAATTCTTCAATAGAAGCAGACATTTTCTTTTCATGGCAATGGATGCCATAGACCGGCACTCCAATTTTTTTATAGACATTCAGGCATTTTTTCAGATATGCTTCGTCACCATCCAGATGAAGCACTTTGCCCGGCATATGGAAATAATGCTCCTGATGCTGATATTGGCTTGTCGCATAGTACTCCTGCTTTTCTCTGAGCAGCTTATAATCTTGGCGGAGCAATTCGAGCGACTCATTCATTCTGCTCTCATCTTTCTTTTTCCGCATCATCTGCTCATCCTTTTTCACTGCCACCAGATCAGAAAAATCCGAATCAGCAATCAGCCTGACTTCATCTCCATGCAAAATGGCAATTGAATTTCCTTTGCTTGTTTGCTCTATTCCTATAATTCGAAACAAAACATCCATCTGATAGGATTTTCTGGCTACCATATCCCCTATTTGAAATTGCACGTTCCTCACTCCACACATAGACTAAGCCTCATCATGAAAGAAAGAGCCTTGAGAAAGCGCCTTTTTTCGCTGAGTCCAAGTTTTTCTTATCATTGAATGAAAGGTCCTTCTCTAGCCTATGTAGCGGCAGTCCATGTGGTGCGCAAAACAAAAAGCCCTTTTAGAAAAGGGCTTTATACAATACGTTAGACAGCGCTGCGAACTCCTCAATAGACAGGGATTCACCTCGGCGCTTACCGTCAATATTTGTTTCTTTGAGCACTTGCTCAATCGTTGATTTTTGCGCCTTTCCTTCAGGCAGATTGTTAACTAAGTTATTGAGCAGCGTTTTACGGCGCTGTGCAAAGCTTGCCTTGATGAGCTGAAAGAAAAAAGATTCGTTTTCCACGTCCACTGCCGGGCCGTCTCGGAGAATCAGACGGATGACTGCGGAATCGACATTAGGCTGAGGAACAAATACGGTTTTCGGAACGATCATCACCGTTTTGGCTTCTGTATAAAACTGCACCGCGATTGAAAGCGAGCCGTATTCCTTAGATGAAGGATCAGCCGCCATGCGCTCAGCCACTTCTTTTTGCAGCATAACCACAATCCCTTTCAGCGGAAGATGTTCTTCAAGCAGTTTCATGATAATCGGTGTTGTTACGTAATAAGGAAGGTTGGCAACTACCATGATCTCATCGCAATCTTGAAATTGTTCTTCAATGACCGATTTGACATCAGCCTTTAACACATCATGATGAATAACAGTGACATTGTCGTAAGGTGACAGTGTATCCTTCAGAATCGGCAATAATCGCTGATCAATCTCAAATGCCACGACCTTTTTCGCCCGCTTGGCAAGCTGTTCGGTTAAAGCCCCGATTCCCGGGCCGATTTCAATGACACCTGTTTTCTCAGTCACTTCCGCGTGATCAACAATTCTGTTTAAAATGTTCGTATCAATTAAGAAATTCTGTCCTAAGCTCTTTTTAAAAGAAAAACCGTATTTCTTCAGTATCTCTTTCGTTCTAATCGGTGTCGCAATATCTTTATTCATTCTGTTCCTCCCGCATAACGGTATCGAGCGCACTCATAAAATCACTTTTTTTAATTTGAAACATTTGCAGCCGTTTTTGAAGCTGTTTGCCATTTGTATAGCCGATTTTCAACAGATCACCCAGTCGTTCCCGGCGGCGTTTGGCCGCAGGTCCGCCTATTAGTCCGGCATGAATCAAATCCTCAGCTGAAATGTCACTCGGCTGCGCTTCCATCTCCTCATGCACATTTTCTAAACATGCCCTAATGCTTTCAACCGATGCATGCTCCACACCAATTCCCCGCTTGTTTTTAGGTTTGGCAAGATGTTTTGGCAAAAATGCATGCTTACAGCCGGGCACAGCCTCTGAGATGGTTTTGCGAATCTTCTCTCCCGGAAAGTCCGGATCCGTTAAAACAATGACGCCTCTGGTCTTCTGGGCCAAACGGATTTGGTCAATCACATGATCATCGATGGCTGAACCATTTGTTTCAATTGTGTCTGCATCAACAGCCAATTTGATGCGGGCCGTATCATCACGCCCCTCGACCACAATGATCTCTTTAATTTTCATTATTTCCTCCAAGACAAAATAAAAACTTTTGTATATTCATGAAACTTTTTCTTATGTCGAGCGTCTAATAAGCAGAAAATGCACTTTGTCTATTATAACGAAAAAAACAGAGGGCGCAAAACCCTCTGAATACATAAGTATATACTAATTTAAGATTTTAATTTTGACTGTTTTATTTCCCCATCGGTACGCCGATGATTTCTCTGGGAAAAAGACGTCTATCTTGTTCCCTTTAATCGCTGAACCGGTATCTGCAGCAATAGCATATCCATAGCCTTCCACGTGGACTTTGGAGCCTAGCGGAATGACATTTGGATCCACAGCGATGACTTTGGCATTCGGATTATTTTTTAAATTGACGCCTGTCGCTGTATGTCCTGAACAACCGCTGCAGCTTGCCGTATAAGCCGTAGATGATACAGTCATGACTTTGCCTGTTGATTCATTGCTGCGGGACACAACTGTTTTTGAATCACCTGAAGCACTGACCGTTTCAACTTTTGGACTGCTTTGCTTTGTGCCGACAGCAATCACTTTATCTTTGCTTTGTTCAGCTGTTTCTTCTTTTACAAGCTCTCTGGACACTTCTTTACCGTTTTCTTTAACGACTTCGAAATGTTTTTTTAGCTTGCCTTCTTTTCCTTTTTGGACGACCTTTTCTTTCCCTTTTTCAAGAGAAGCGTCTTCTTGCTTTTTCACATCGAACGCAATCTTCTCTTCAACTACATCGGTGACCTTTTCGATACGAGTAATTGTAATATCAGCCTTTCCTTTCGTCAGCTTTGCATCTAACGCAGGCTTGATTTTATCTTCGTCTTTTATGTTCATCTTTTGCTGTTTTAAAAAGTCAGCGACCGTAGTCGAAGTCGTCCAGATCTTCTTTTGTTTCCCTGCATCATTCACAGTAACCTGAAATGCGGGCTCTATGTTAAGCTTCATGTCTTTCGAAATATCTGTATCTATTGCGGGATCAATTTGATCTTGTTCTTTCACATCAACATCTTGTTCGTCCAGTAATGCACCGACCGTTTTTGCTGTTGACCATAATGTCTTTTCTTCCCCGTTTATTGTAAGCTTCACAGGTTTTGCAGCCTCATACACAACGTCCATGTCTGCTGTTATCTTTGTCTGTTTAGCAGGTGTGATCTTGTCTTCGTCTCTTGTCTTTATATCAAGCGTCTCCAAAAGATCACCGACTGTATTTGCATGTGTGCGTATATGTTTCTTTTTGCCATTGATAGAAACTGAGACTGATTGTTTCGTCAGCTCATGAGCCGCGTACGCAGTCCCGCTTCCTGCCAAAAGCAAACAAGCAGCAACCAGAATGACTTTGCTTTTGCTAAGCTTTACGGAAAACAGCTTTTTCATTTTTTGTGTGATGAAAAACGCCTCCTTCTCCTCGGAGAGATTATATAGAGTATCTAAAAGGCTGTCAACCCTCCCTTCTCTTTCTCCCAAAAGCTCAGTGTCTTCTTCATTATCCTGAAATACACTGAGAAACGGAAGAAAGACTTGTCGACAAACCTATCCTATGAGGAGAAGAAAGCATGTAGAACTTTTATAGAAAAACGCTGTAAGGGACAAGCTCTTACAAAACCCGCTAGCGTTTTTTGTCAGTTTATACGGAAAAGTCTTTTCGCATTTTCAGTCGTGATTGACGCAATCTCTTCAAAGGTCATTTCTTTTAATTCGGCGATTTGTTCTGCCACATATTTCACATAGCTTGGCTCATTTCTTTTCCCGCGGAAAGGGTGCGGTGTGAGAAACGGGCAGTCCGTTTCAATCAGCAGCCGGTCATTGGGAATTTCCTTCACTACTTCCTTCGGTTTCTTCGCATTTTTAAATGTCACCGGTCCCCCAAATGATAAATAAAAATTCATTTTCATGCATTCTCTTGCCACTTCCGCACTTCCTGTAAAGCAGTGCATGATTCCGCCCACAGCTTCTGCGCCTTCCTCTTTCAAAATGGTCACGACATCCTCCGTTGCATCACGGTTATGAATGATAATAGGCAAATTGACCTCTTTCGCTAAGGCGATTTGTTTTCTAAACACCTCTTTTTGAATATCTTTAGGTGATTTATCCCAATGATAATCCAGTCCCATTTCCCCTATCGCTACCACTTTCTCATGAGCAGAAAGCTCTTTAATCCACGCTAAGTCTTCCTCTGTCATGTCAATAGCGTCAACAGGGTGCCAGCCAATGGCTGCATAAATAAAATCATATTCCTCAATCATTTCCATCGCACGGGTAATCGTCGGACGGTCAAAACCAACTACGACAATTCGTTCAACTTTTTCAGCTTTTGCCCGTTCAATAACCTCTTCAAGATCAGTATCATATTGTTCTGCATTTAAATGCGCGTGTGTGTCAAACAACATAAGTGAAAAACTCCTTTCTTGTCGAAACACAAAAGGTGTTCGACGAATTGTTACACGTGAAACACCTTTTGTTTTATCATTATTTAATTCTTGTGCCTTTTGGTAACGACTGATCGATAGACACGACCTTTAAAACGCCGTCTGCTTCTCCTGCAAGGATCATACCTTGAGAAAGCTCTCCTCTGAGTTTAACCGGTTTTAGATTTGTTACACAAACGAGTTTTTTTCCAACAAGCTCTTCAGGCGTATAATGCTTCGCAATGCCGGATACCACTTGGCGCTTTTCAAAACCAAGATCGAGCTGCAGCTTCAATAAACGGTCTGCTTTTTTCACTGGCTCTGCCTCAATGACCTCAGCTACGCGAAGCTCTACATCCATGAATTGATCAATCGTAATTTCAGGTAAACGATCGACCTCTTGCGGCTCTTCTTCTTTTGTTTCTTCTTTCGATGGTGCTGAACCTTGCATTTTCCCTTTGATGTAAGCAATTTCTTCTTCTGCCTCTAAACGAGGGAACAATGGATCACCTTTTTGTACTTTTGTATCTTTCAGCTGGCCGAAAGCTGTAATGCTGTCCCAAGCTTTTAAAGATTCATCAGTAATACCTAGCTGCTCGAACATTTTTTCAGGTGTTTTTGTTAAGAATGGCTGAAGCAGTACCGCTGAAATACGCAATGATTCAGCGAGGTGATACATAACGGATCGCAATTCTTCTTCTTTTGCCGGATCTTTCGCAAGCACCCATGGAGCTGTCTCATCAATGTATTTGTTTGTGCGGCTGATGAGCTGCCATAAAGTCGAAAGTGCTACCGAGAACTCCATATTTTCCATTGCTTTCTCATAAGCTTTCACTGTTTCTTCAGCAACGGAAGTGAGCGTTTGGTCAAATTCCGTAACAGCACCTTTGTAAGAACCGATTTGTCCGTCAAAATACTTATTGATCATCGCAACAGTACGATTCAATAGATTTCCTAAATCATTCGCTAAATCATAGTTGATTCGCTCAACAAATCCTTCCGGCGTGAATACACCGTCAGATCCGAACGGCACTTCGCGAAGCAGGTAATAGCGAAGCTCGTCTAAACCATAGCGCTCAATTAATGTAACCGGATCTACAACGTTTCCTTTTGATTTCGACATTTTTCCGTCTTTCATCAAAAGCCAGCCATGCGCGAATACTTGCTTTGGCAGCGGAAGATCCAGCGCCATCAGCATAATTGGCCAGTAAATAGTATGGAATCGTACAATCTCCTTACCGACTAAATGAACATCGGCAGGCCAATATTTTTGATAAAGCTCATCATTTTCTGTATCATAACCGAGTGCCGTTAAATAGTTAAATAGTGCGTCAATCCAAACATATACAACATGCTTTGGATTTTCCGGCACCTTCACGCCCCAATCAAAAGTGGTACGTGATACTGCCAAATCCTCAAGTCCAGGTTTGATAAAGTTATTAATCATTTCGTTTTTGCGTGATTCTGGCTGAATGAATGTCGGGTTTTCTTCATAGTATTTCAGAAGACGATCCGCGTATTTCCCCATGCGGAAGAAATAAGATTCCTCTTTGATCAATTCAACTGGGTGACCGCTGTCAGGGCTTTTTCCTCCGATGACCTCTCCCTTTTCATTCCGCTCAATATCAACGAGCTGAGTTTCCGTGTAGAACGTTTCATCAGGGATGCTGTACCAGCCTTCATACTCATCAAGATAGATGTCCCCGTTATCAAGAAGCTTTTGAAACACCTTTTCAATGACAACTTTATGCCGTTTTTCTGTCGTGCGGATAAAGTCGTCGTTTGAGATTTCAAGCTGCTTCCACAGTTTTTGAATATCTGCCGCTGCGCGATCCACATACTCCTGAGGTGTAATGTTTTCCTGTTCAGCTTTTTGCTGGATCTTTTGTCCATGCTCGTCCGTTCCCGTTAAATAGTGAACATCGAACCCTTTTAATCTTTTGTAACGTGCCATTGCATCTCCCGCGACTGTCGTATATGCATGGCCGATATGTAATTTTCCGCTCGGATAATAAATCGGTGTTGTAATGTAAAATGTATTGTTTTCTTGCGGCATCTTGAAACCTCCTAATCAGAATGTCAAAAAGCTCCCGCCCAAAGGACGAGAGCGGCGATAAGTGCAAATCATATATGAATATTATTTATATTTATCCTTTATCTATGATACCATCTTAGCCTTTAAGATCAAGAATATATACATACGCCCTGAAAAAGAATAATTAAAATTAAAAATCTTTAATGAAAATAAAAAAAGTCTGTTCGTGTCGAATTTTGTCGTATATAATCAAATGAAATAAAAAACTTTGGTTCGAAAGTCTTGATTTAAAAGGATTTTTAGTAGGATAATAGCTTTATTAAATATTTATAAAATGCTGTTATTTCGGTAGTTTCTAAGACATTACTGACTATAAGAACTAATTCTTACAATCAATAGTAAACAAAATGATTGACGATTATTGGAAACCTTGTTATGCTATGAAGGTAAGGATTTTGTCGAATAATGACGAAGAAAAATATAATTTAAACAAATAAGTATCTCTTGGGAGGAGAATGTTTATGAAATCTACTGGTATTGTACGTAAAGTTGATGAATTAGGACGTGTAGTTATTCCTATCGAACTGCGTCGTACTCTTGGAATCGCAGAAAAAGATGCTCTTGAAATCTATGTTGATGATGAAAAAATCATCCTTAAAAAATATAAACCAAACATGACTTGCCAAGTAACTGGTGAAGTTTCTGATGATAACCTTAAACTTGCAGGCGGTAAATTGGTTCTTAGTAAAGAAGGCGCTGAGCAAATCATCAGCGAAATCCAAAACCAGCTTCAAAACCTTAAATAATCATTTCTTGTACAAAAAACGTTCTTGTTATGACACAAGAACGTTTTTTTATTGCTTAATATGGTAAGCATCGTACACTTCACGCTTTGGTACATTGCGATCGACTGCTGCTTTTTTAATGGCTTCTTTAGATGTAGCGCCTTTCGAAATGTAATGCTCGACATGTTCTTTCGCAGTGAGGGTTTCCCACCATTGTTCTTCCTCATCTACCTCTTCATTATTACTTCCTTCTACAACAAGACAAAACTCGCCGCGTATCTGATCCTCGTTTGCCCATCCAATGACCTCAGATATGGTTCCTCGAATAAACTCTTCATATTTCTTAGTGAGTTCACGCGTTACAGCTATTTCCCGATCTCCTAATATCTCTGCCATCGCTGACAAGGTTTCCTTCAATCTGTGAGGCGCTTCATAAAAAATGATCGTTTCCCGCCGTTTTTTAAGGGCTTCAAGCTCCTTCTTCTTTTCTTTTTTCTGTCTGTTGAGAAAACCGTAAAAGAAAAAAGGCTGCGGTACAATACCTGAAGCAATAAGAGCTGTTAATGCGGCATTTGCTCCCGGCAGCGGAACAACATAACCGCCTATATCCGTAAAATCCTTTACAATTTCCGCTCCGGGATCAGAAATCGTCGGCAGACCGGCATCACTGACAAGAGCAATGTTTTTTCCCGACTTCAGCCATTCAATAATTTTGTGCCCACTGCTTTCTTTATTGTGTTCGTGATAGCTGACGAGCGGTGTTTCAATTTCATATACATGACAAAGCTTTTTCGTTTGCCTCGTATCTTCCGCAGCAATCGCATCCACTGATTTCAGCGTGTCGATCGCCCGGAATGTCATATCCTCTAGATTTCCGATTGGGGTTGGGACCAAGTAAAGAATCCCCATGTCCGACTTTCCATTAAAGCTCATTTGGCGCCTTAACATATACAGCCTCCTTGCTGTTCCGCTTTTCTTCTATATAAAGCTCTTTTTTCTTCCGAGTTAGTTTTTTGAAATAATATTCCGCCTGCATAGCTTCCCGCTTTGTTGAAAAGCTCTCGGCAAAAATTAATTCAACCGGACGTCTTACTTTTGTGTACTTTGCACCCTTTCCATCATTGTGTGTTTTCACTCGTTTATGCAGATCGTTGGTATACCCGGCATACCAGCTATTGTCCTTACATTTCACGACGTAGAAGAAATGGTTATTTGTCTCCATATAAAATGGTCCTGATTTCTTTTGTATATTCATTTTGTTCATCATAAACGAATAAAGGAGGAAGAATTTTTAAATCCGGGCGCCCGCCTTTGATACCTTCAACCAAAATGGTATTGGCTTCTTTCCCTTGCTTCGGATAGACAAATTGTACACGTTTTGGCTCGATTTGATAAGCCTTCATCAGTTCAAAAATCTCTAGAAGCCTTCCCGGCCGGTGAACAAGAGCTGCTTTTCCCCCTTGCTTGAGCAGCTTGCTGCTGACTGAAATGACATCCTCCAGTGTGCAGTGGATTTCATGTCTTGCAATTCGGAGATGCTCATTCATGTTTTGTTCAGTTTGTTTCGGTGTTTTAAAATACGGCGGATTGCAGGTGACAACATCATATCGATTATGTCCAAGTTTCTCCGGCATGTTTTTCAGGTCATCATGTATGATCTGAATCTGATCCTGCAGCTTATTATACTCCACGCTGCGAACAGCCATATCATGCAGCCTTTCTTGTATTTCGACTCCCAGAATGTCTGCTTTTGATCTTGTACTGAGCAGCAGCGGCACAATACCATTGCCGGTGCATAAATCAACGATTTTCCCTTTTTGAATCGGAACGTACGCAAATTTGGACAGAAGCACAGCGTCCAACGAAAAAGCAAACACTGTTGGGCTTTGTATGATTTTCATGTCCTCTGCCAGCAAATAGTCTAATCTTTCATCATCATGTAATGAAACCATCTTCTTATCCTTTCAGTACCTTTGAAAAAGGCTCCCGTCTTATGCGGAAGCCTTTTCCCTATTTTTTATTTAAGAATGACAGACAGAAAAGACAATCCTCTTTTCGAACACTTCCATAGTGGACATTGCAGATATGAAATCCTTCTTGATACAGACGTGCCAGATTATCATATCCTTCCCCTATATCAGTTTGCTCTGTCTTCTGTGTTTTTGATTCTTTTTTATCAGCTTTGAACTTTTCAATCTGCTGCGTCGTATCGTCCAGCCGTTTGCGCAAATGCTTGTTTTCAAGCTGTAAATGATGATTTTCCTCAATCATCTCACCGATATGCTGCTTCAAATCCCCCAGCTGCCGGTACAGTGAACCAATTTGTTCTTCTAAGTTAATGACTGTATCAAATAACTCTTTTTTATCCAAGGTTCCACACCTCGTTAATCTGTGGTTTGTGCGGATACGACGCCCTCTTCCAAGAGCTCTTCCCAAGTATATTCTATCACTTTTTCACGGTTTATCAGTTCCACCTGAAGCACCCGTTCCAGAATATTTAGTCCGACGACCTTCGCGGGACCGTTTGCTGTCGTAATCATTTCTCCTATATCCGGAAGCTGTTCTTTTGCCGTCTCATACTCATCGTTCTCATATTTTAGACAGCACATCAATCGTCCGCAAAGACCCGAAATCTTCGTAGGATTTAAAGACAAGTTCTGATCCTTGGCCATTTTAATGGAAACGGGTTCAAAATCTCCAAGAAACGTTGAACAGCAAAGCATTCTTCCGCAAGGACCGATTCCTCCTAGCATTTTTGCCTCATCCCTCACTCCGATTTGGCGCAGCTCAATTCTTGTCTTAAAGATAGAAGCCAAATCCTTTACAAGCTCTCTAAAGTCGACTCGGCCGTCAGCAGTGAAGTAAAAAATGACTTTATTGCGATCAAACGTGAATTCAACATCGACCAGCTTCATATCCAAGCCATGCTCAATCACTTTCTTTTGGCAGATATCAAATGCTGATAGTGCTTCCTGTTTATTTTCTTCTACAATGAGAAGATCGCGCTCGTCAGCCACACGTATCACTTTTCGAAGGGGAAGCACCACATCATGCTCATCCACCTGTTTATTTGCAATTACGACCTGGCCGTACTCAACGCCTCTGACAGTTTCTACAATTACGCAGCTGTCATGTTCTATATGAAATCCATTCGGATCAAAATAATATATTTTACCCGCTTTCTTAAAGCGGACACCAATTACATTGTACAAGCTTATCCCTCCTGCAACATTAACACCAAGTGCTCCATTAATCCTTGTACATTCACATTGGAATGAAGCCGTTTCTTTGCTTCTAAAACAGCAAGTATCTGATTCGTAACGCTTTGTTGTGTTGATTGTAGCGCATGCTGTTTTATTGATTGGAATAAGTCTTGATAAATCAATTTATCTTCATTTCCTATTTGGATGGACAACACATCACGATATATCAATAAGAGCATATCAAGACCCATTTCTTGATGGGTTTTTTCTTTGAAAAAGGGCATCCATTGATCTTGAATAAAGAAAAAAGCATGTCCTTTCCGCTGGTGTAGGACTTCATACAATTTTATCACTTTCGCTCTAGACTCTGCAAACTCATCATTTCGACTTAATTCGACTGCTTCTGCTACATTATTGGTCATGTTGGCCAGAAGCCTTGCCATATGAGGCGAGACGTCCTGTTCGATCAGTCTATCTTCAATTGCTTTCGGCTGCAAAGGCTGAAAAGGAAGGGTTTGGCATCTTGAAATGATGGTATCCAATAACCTTTGGGGCTGCTCAGTGATGAGGACGGCCATTGTGTCTTTGTTCGGTTCTTCTAAAAATTTCAGCAGGCTGTTCGCCGCATTTGCTGTCATTTGATCTGCGTGCGAAATAATATACAGCTTTTTATGCGATTCAAGTCCTGTCTTAGAAAACTCTTCTTGGAGCGCTTGAATTTGCGCCTTTTTGATTGATAAGCCATCAGGCTGAACAAGATGGAGATCAGGATGGTTCCCTGACTCTATCCGTTTACAGTTTCGGCAGCTCTCACAAGGCTCCGCGCCATCCTCCAGACAAAAGAAGCTTTTTGCAAGAAGCAGCGCGGCATCAAGCTTGCCTGTTCCTTTTTTCCCCTCAAACAAATAAGCGTGTGATAGTCTGTCCTTCTCAATACTATTATATAAAAGCTTCATCACTCTGGGCTGAAGCTCGTTCATTTCCTTCCAGGATATTGCCATTGTATCACTCTCTATGTGTAAAGGTTAATTAATAAACCTTTTATTTCGCCAATACGCTCCAGCAAATCTATTGCCGGTTTTTCCTGATCCATCATCTCTTCCGTAAGCTGTATCAATTTGTCATCTATTTCTTTCACAAGTCCCAGCGTTCTGCTGTTCCCGTAAAGGTCAAAGCTTTTCGATGTTTCATGTGAAAGGCCGCTGTCCACAGCTTCTTTGACAAAACGTTTCACAAGTCCTTTAAATCTCGCTAAGTCTTTAAAATTCCGAGATTTCGTTAGCCTTTTTCCGAATGCCTCTATATCAGATAACAGCCTGGTAAGCTGATCAAGCTTCATTTTGCTGCTATGGTTTTCCATTGATGTTTTAAACGATGCTGTGATCTCAGATGTTTTCACAGAGGGAATCTGCTTATTATCTATAAATGTACGTATATCTTTATTAATTTTCACAGTTTCAGATCCTTAAAATTGATGA
Source organism: Bacillus sp. FSL K6-6540 (assembly GCF_038007545.1). Classification (NCBI taxonomy): domain Bacteria; kingdom Bacillati; phylum Bacillota; class Bacilli; order Caryophanales; family Bacillaceae; genus Bacillus; species Bacillus sp. FSL K6-6540. Next base: position 898,766 of record NZ_JBBOXH010000002.1, on the reverse strand, counting down.
AATTCATCGACTGGAAGGACAAATACTGTCGCTCCGCCAACTTCAACTTCGACTGGATAAGGGACATAGGAATCAGCATTTCCGCCCATTGGAGATACAGGGGCAATCATCTGATCACGTTTCTGCCCGTTTTCTTTAATGAGACTCAACGCTTTATTGACGCGTATATCCTCGACACCGATCATAAACGTTGTATTGCCTGATTTAAGAAATCCTCCTGTCGTCGCAAGCTTTGTGACTCTGAAGTTGTGATCCGTTAAGGTTTTCAAAAGTCTGTTGCTGTCCTGATCTTGTACAACTGCCACTATCAATTTCATCTGTGAAGGCCTCCTTTAGATTGGAAACAACGTGATCTCGTTTACATTATTATATCAACTATTGGGAAACAGGTCACAATTGAATTTTTTTCAACGCTTCATCGATCACCTTTAGAACATCCTGAACGACGAGGTCTTTGGATTGCCCGGCATCAACTGAATGAAATCTTTCCGGAAATCGCTTCATCAGCTCTTGATAACCTTCTTGTACTTTTGTATGAAAGTCCAGTTTTTCTAAATCGAGCCTGTTTTTCTCCCGTGAGCCGTTTGCGTAAATACGCTTCAGTCCTTCTTCCGGATCAATTGAAAAATAAACCGTTACATGGGGCATCATATCTCCAATGGCAAATTCATTAATGGACAGAACCTCATCAATTCCAAGTCCTCTTGCATATCCTTGATACGCAAGAGAACTGTCTATGAATCTGTCGCAAAGAACGATAAACCCCTGTTCTAAAGCAGGTTTTACTTTTTCAACTAAATGCTGGCGTCTTGCAGCCGCATATAAGAGAGCTTCTGTTTTTGGGTCCATTAATGTATTGTTCTCATTCAGAATAACCTCTCGAATTTGTTCTGCAATATCTATTCCGCCTGGCTCTCGAGTTGCCATAACCTGAAGGCCTTCTGCTGTCAGTATGTTTTTGATCTCCTGCAGAACAGTCGTTTTTCCTGCACCTTCAGGACCTTCGAATGTAATAAATAAACCGCTCATGATTTCTCCTCTTCTATATAAACAAGTAGTTGTTTCTCTTTGATTTTCATATTCCCTTGAACATGCGTTTTCATGCTGATCAAGCGGCTGAGCTTTTGCACACTTTCTTTTGTTATTCTTTCTCCCGCCATAATCATCGGGATACCCGGAGGATAAGGGATGATATCTTCTGCATTCAGCCGGCCAGCTGCTTCCTCAAAGCTCACATATTCTTTCTTAAACGAATGTAAGACCTTTTTTGGATAAGGCAAGACAGTAACAGGCTGCACACCCCATTCTGCAGAAACAAACGTCTGATCCGGAGGCGTTTTCTCAATCTCTTCATCGATGCTTCTAATGGTTTCAGCGTTTATTCTCCGTTTTCCTCCCAATGGGAGAACGAGCAGAACTTGATTTTCATCAGCAAGCTCAGTGAATATGTTGGCACGCTCTAATATGCTTTGCAGCGTATAGCCAGAATGCCCGCGTTTTGAACGAATTGTGAGCTTCAGCGGGTCCGTGATGATCAGTGGATTAGCAGGGTTAACAGCTTCTGCATTTGTAAGTGAATCAAACGTTTGTTTAAGTGTTTGTATCCGCTGCAGAATGTCAGAAAGCTTTTGTTCTTCTATAATATGCTGTACATAAGCGCGGGCAATATCTAACGAAGCCATAATCGGATAAGACGGGCTGCTGCTTTGTAATCGGTTTAAATACTCTGCCACCCGATCCCTGTTAATCCTGCAGCTGGTGTTGAGATGCAAATAAGAACCCATCGTCATGGCAGGCAGCGTTTTGTGGGCCGACTGAACAACAATATCTGCCCCCATTTTTAAAGCTGAGACCGGAAAAGGCTCACCTAAAATAAAATGTGCGCCATGCGCTTCATCGACCAAAACAGGAATCCCGTAATGATGGGCTTCAGTAATGATCTCAGTCAAATCAGCACTATGTCCGTAATATGTCGGATTGGTCAGTACCAAGCCTTTCGCATCTGGATATGCTGCCAGGGCCTCTTTAATTGTTCCAAGCGGAACATGCGTAGGCACATGCATCGCTGAATCAACGTCAGGTGCAAGATAAACCGGCTCAGCACCGGCCAAATCAACAGCATGAAATACAGATTTATGACAGTTTCTTTGAACCAGAATTGTATCACCAGGTTCACAAACAGATAAAATCATCGCTAAGTTTCCGACAGTCGTACCATTTACCAGAAAAAAACTTTCCGCCGATCCATATAATTGACTGACAAGCTCCTGAGCTTCCTTAATCACCCCGGAAGGATGATGGAGATCATCCAGTCCTGCCAGTTCAGTTACATCAATGGTGAGAAGCGGATCGAATATTGACTTAGCGTCATCAAAAAAGACATCTCCATTGTGATGTCCCGGAACATGAAATGAATGAGAATTTCTTCTCGCATGTTGAATTAATGCTTTATATAAAGGTGTGTTCATGAAAACAATCCTTTGAATGTGTCTTCTTACACCTTATTATATCGTGCCTCTGAGAGAACTTAAAGCCAGACTTACTGGTAACTATCTTTCCTTATTGTAAGCAGCTTTTGCTTCAGGTCGCCTTCCATCATCATGAGCTCTTCTTCTGCCTGACGGCGTTTGATTCGTCCTTCTTCTTGTATAGTCAGTGTTTCTTCAAGCGTGCTTATTAAGCTTTCCTGCACCTTCTTCAAGGTATCTATATCAACAAGGCCTCTTTCATTTGCCCGTGCAGTTTCAATTGTATTGGTTTTTAAAAGGTCCGCATTTTTCAGCAAAAGCTCATTAGTTGTATCAGATACTTTCTGTTGTGCATCCACTGCATTGCGCTGCCTTAAAAGCGTCAGTGCAATGGCAACTTGATTTTTCCATAACGGAATCGCTGTCACAATGGATGACTGAATCTTTTCAGCTAACGCTTGGTTTGTATTTTGAATCAGCCTGATTTGCGGTGCACTTTGAATTGTAATTTGCCTGCTCAGCAACAAATCATGAACTCTTTTATCTAACCGGTCAGCAAATTGAATTAAATCATTCACCTCTTGAACGGCCATTTGGTTATGATCACTCGATTCAGCCTGTTGCTTCAGTTCAGGAATTGTTTTCGTTTTTAATTCCTCAAGCTTCAGTTCTCCTGCAGCAATATAAACATTCAGCGCGGCAAAATATTCTTTATTTTTTTCATATAACTGCTCTAACAGCTTGTTGTCACTGATTAAAGCATTTTTAGAGTGCTCCAGCTTCAAGCTGATTCTGTCTATCTGCACACTGGTCTTTTGGTATTTAGACAGCACCTCTTGAAGAGAACTTGATACTCTTCCAAACATGCGTGCCAAAAAACCCTTTTTCTTAGATTGGAGATCATCAGGATTTACTTGCTCCAGCTTTTTCATCAGCTCTCCAAGTATTTCGCCAATCTCCCCGACATCCTTCTTTTGAACATGATTAATCATATCATGAGAAAAGTTCAGCAGTTTAGATTGAGCTTGTGAACCGTATAAGACAATGCTTTGCATATTTTTATGATCAATCTGTCCAGCAAGCTGAATTGCTTTTTCCTTGTTTTCCTCAGGAAGAACATCAACAAGCCGTACTTGCTCTTTCTCTGCTTTTACAGCCTCCGAACCTGGTATCTCTATGTTACCACCAAAAGGATCTGCCAATAATTCATCTATATGAAGGTCGCTTTGGTCTCGGTTCATCGCTCTTACCCTCTTCCCTTATTTCTTTAATGAATGTTTTGCTGCGTCTAATTCAAA
>NZ_JBBOXH010000002.1:0-890000 GCF_038007545.1 Bacillus sp. FSL K6-6540 | reverse complement strand
CATGCACCACCTGTCACTCTGCCCCCGAAGGGGACGTCCTATCTCTAGGATTGTCAGAGGATGTCAAGACCTGGTAAGGTTCTTCGCGTTGCTTCGAATTAAACCACATGCTCCACCGCTTGTGCGGGCCCCCGTCAATTCCTTTGAGTTTCAGTCTTGCGACCGTACTCCCCAGGCGGAGTGCTTAATGCGTTAGCTGCAGCACTAAGGGGCGGAAACCCCCTAACACTTAGCACTCATCGTTTACGGCGTGGACTACCAGGGTATCTAATCCTGTTCGCTCCCCACGCTTTCGCTCCTCAGCGTCAGTTACAGACCAGAGAGTCGCCTTCGCCACTGGTGTTCCTCCACATCTCTACGCATTTCACCGCTACACGTGGAATTCCACTCTCCTCTTCTGCACTCAAGTTCCCCAGTTTCCAATGACCCTCCCCGGTTGAGCCGGGGGCTTTCACATCAGACTTAAGAAACCGCCTGCGAGCCCTTTACGCCCAATAATTCCGGACAACGCTTGCCACCTACGTATTACCGCGGCTGCTGGCACGTAGTTAGCCGTGGCTTTCTGGTTAGGTACCGTCAAGGTACCGCCCTATTCGAACGGTACTTGTTCTTCCCTAACAACAGAGCTTTACGATCCGAAAACCTTCATCACTCACGCGGCGTTGCTCCGTCAGACTTTCGTCCATTGCGGAAGATTCCCTACTGCTGCCTCCCGTAGGAGTCTGGGCCGTGTCTCAGTCCCAGTGTGGCCGATCACCCTCTCAGGTCGGCTACGCATCGTCGCCTTGGTGAGCCGTTACCTCACCAACTAGCTAATGCGCCGCGGGTCCATCTGTAAGTGGTAGCCGAAGCCACCTTTTATGTTTGAACCATGCGGTTCAAACAACCATCCGGTATTAGCCCCGGTTTCCCGGAGTTATCCCAGTCTTACAGGCAGGTTACCCACGTGTTACTCACCCGTCCGCCGCTAACATCAGGGAGCAAGCTCCCATCTGTCCGCTCGACTTGCATGTATTAGGCACGCCGCCAGCGTTCGTCCTGAGCCAGGATCAAACTCTCCGATAAAGTAGTTTGACTGACTACGCACATCGCTGTGCGATTTATAAAAAATGAATTAACAGGTACGTTTTGTCTTGTTTAGTTTTCAAAGAACTTTGTTTACCGCTCGTTTAAGCGACTTTATTATCATAACATTTACCGCCGCTACTGTCAACAACTTTTTAGCATTTTCTTTTCAAAAAAAGCTGTTCGTCATCAGCGACGTATATTAGAATAACACCTTCAGTTGTCTAAGTCAATACATAATATCAATTAAATGATAAATTGCTTAATGACGACTAACGCAGCTATTCCGGGTATTCCTAAAATTCCGCTGATAGCTGTTGTAACCAGATTAATCGGCACATGAATGCCAAGACTGCCGCCAAACATATTTACACAAACCAGCAGCAAAGCACCTGCCACAAATTTAACAGCTGTGATGCCAATCCACTTTAAAGGCTTCGCAGCTGAACCTGATAAAAAAAGAAGAATAACCAGTCCTAAAATAATCCCAATAATAAAAATAGGCTCCATGAATCTTCTCATCTCCTTCGCTTGTTCTAGTACAAGCTTATGAGAAGATCCAGGAGTTTAGACCACTTACTTCCACCGGCTGATTTTTAAATTTCGCTGCTTCGCTTCCCTTAAGTAAAAAAAATACTTCGCTTCAGCTACTTTCAGTTCGTATAACACTTCAGCAGACGGTTCTAAGCTTTTTTCAACCAGCTTTTTTTGCCTGTTCCACTCTTCCTTTTGTTTAAAAAGCTGCTCGGTTAGTTTTTCATCAAACTCTCTTCTTAATGTTTTCTTGCGAAGAAAACCCATGGATCGCTTTTTCCTCCTTACAATTCACGTCGTCCTTCAAGTGCTTTAGAAAGAGTGACCTCATCAGCATATTCCAAATCACCGCCGACGGGCAGTCCGTGGGCAATACGGGAGAGCTTAATACCAGACGGCTTGAGGAGCCTTGATATATACATCGCCGTTGCTTCCCCTTCTATATTAGGGTTTGTCGCGAGGATCACTTCTGTCACTTGATCATCCTGTAATCGTTTTAACAATTCTGGTATTTTAATATCCTCCGGTCCGATGCCGTCCATTGGAGAAATAGCGCCGTGAAGAACGTGATACTGTCCGTTGTATTCCTTCATTTTCTCCATAGCGATAACATCCTTAGGGTCTTGCACAACACAGATAACTGACTTATCCCTGCGCGTATCTTCACATATATAGCAAGGGTCCTGATCTGTAATATGCCCGCAAACTGAACAATATGTCAGATTGCGTTTCGCATTTACTAATGCTTTCGCAAAATCTAATACTATATCTTCTTTCATACCTAGAACAAAAAAAGCCAGACGAACCGCTGTTTTCGGTCCGATCCCTGGCAATTTCATAAAGCTGTCAATCAGCTTTGATATTGGTTCAGGATATTGCATGTTCTTTTATCCCCCTAGAATAAACCTGGCATGTTCATTCCCTTTGTAAATTGACCCATTGTTTCGTTTGTGATTTCGTCAACTTTTTTCAAAGCTTCATTCGTTGCAGCAAGCACTAAATCTTGAAGCATATCAATATCTTCAGGATCAACGACTTCTTCTTTGATGATAACATCCAGGATTTCTTTTTGGCCGTTTGCTTTTACTGTTACCATACCGCCGCCTGCAGTTCCTTCAACAACCTTTTCTGCAAGCTCTTCTTGAGCCTTCGCCATGTCCTTTTGCATTTTTTGCATTTGTTTCATCATTTTTTGCATATTACCCATTCCGCCACGCATAGCATTCACTCTCTTTCATTTTGTTAGTCTTTTATTTCAATTAAATCCGCTCCAACAAGCTTTTTCGCTTCGGCAATAAGCGGGTCTTCTTCAGCCGGTACATTTGATCCTTCATTTTCCTGCTGATGATCTTCTAAAAATTCTTCTCTTATTTTACCCCATTGTGCTTCTGGAACGCCAATCAAATCCATTCTTTTTCCGAGCATCGATTCTAAAATCTGTTCAAGATTAGTCCGGACTCCGTTGTTATCCTCAGCGACCATTTTACAATGAATTTCATATTTGAATTTCAGAACAAATGCCGCCGATCCGGCAGCCACAGGTTCACTGTCATTCAGCAAAGCGGCATGTGATACTTTGTTTTGCTGTTTGAGATGAGCAAGAAGCTTGCCCCAACTGTTTCTGAGCAGATCAAGATCCGGTCTTGTGGCTTCCTTCAAAATCTCATGAATTCTGCCTACTGGCGCTTTGTAATTGGATTTCCCGCCCTTTGGCACACGCGGCGCTTCTTTTTTCGGGCTTTCCGCAGCTGCTTTTATGCCCGTTGTTTTGAGCCGCTCTACTTCCTGTTCGAGCTGCTGGATTTTTTTCATCAGCATATCCACTTCCGGGAGATCAGCAGCAGATTGATGTGAGGTTTGGCAAATCTTCACAACGGCCACTTCGAAAAAGATACGCGGATGATTTGTCCATTTCATTTCCTGATGGCTCTTGTTCAGAATATCAATCATTTCATATAGGGCCTGAGCCGGAATTTGTTCACTTAGTTCCCGGAACGTTTCATCGACTTTTACTTTCTCAAGCACTCCCTCTAAGCCAGGGGCTGTTTTGTACAGCAGCATGTCCCTGAAATAGAAAATCATATCTTCTATCAGCTTAGCTGGATCTTTTCCTTGCTGAAGCAATTCATTTAATGTTTCCAGTGCGTCAGAAACGTTTTTATCATGCAGGGATTGTGCAAGCTTCCCGATATATAATTGAGAAACAGCACCCGTAATTAAAAGCGCATCTTCGACTTTCAGGATATCGCCGCTGAATGATATGGCCTGATCAAGAAGGCTCAGGGCATCCCTCATCCCTCCGTCTGCAGCACTCGCGATGATATCCAGCGATCCTTCCTCCACTTGCAGCTGTTCAGCATCAACAATTTTATTCATGCGGCCTACAATCGCTTGGGAGGTAATTCGTTTAAAGTCAAAACGCTGACATCTAGAGATAATGGTTAAAGGAATTTTGTGCGGTTCAGTTGTTGCTAATATGAAGATACAATGCTCAGGCGGCTCTTCTAATGTTTTTAGTAATGCATTAAAAGCGCCGATAGAAAGCATATGCACCTCATCTATGATATATACCTTATATGTGACGGCCGATGGGGCAAACTTCACTTTATCGCGAATGTCACGAATCTCATCAACACCGTTATTAGAAGCGGCGTCAATTTCTATGACATCGGATATTGACCCGTTTGTTATCCCTTTACAGGCCGCACATTCGTTGCATGGCTCATCAACAGGAGCATGTTCACAGTTGACAGCCTTAGCAAATATTTTGGCTGCACTGGTTTTTCCGGTTCCTCTTGGCCCGGAAAACAGATAGGCGTGAGAAAACTTTTTTTGCAAAAGGGCATTTTGCAGCGTTTTTGTAATGTGTTCTTGTCCGACCACATCTTCAAAGCGCTGAGGCCTGAATACTCGATATAAAGCTTGGTAACTCACGGGTTTGCCCTCCTCCGTTATTCATCATTCCCATTATACATGAACCTTGTTTCGATTCCAAAAGCTCTTTTTACATAACAAAAAACTCACCTAATGTTAGGTGAGTCTGAAAATTTGATGATTGATTTACCGTGCACCTTCTGTCGATTCGCTACCCTAAGCGTTACTTAAGCAGTTAGCTCGGCCCAGGCAACCCTGCGGCACATGAGAGGTTTCACTTAATGCTGCTTCCTTCCGGACCTGACATGGTTCATGAATTCCCATTGCGCAGGACCCAAACGTCAACACCACTTACTTAAGGCAGGCCTTAAAGTAAACGAACCTCGAGAAGGGATTCGGCCCTGCTAGAGCGGATTGCAGGTACAGGGCACCGCTACCTCCCCGCTTAGCACGGCAAAATAAATATCAAATTTTATGTTGCATCTATTACGATGCACACTTAAGTATATCTGTTTCCCCTAAAAATTGCAACCGTACTATTCAGACAAGTTTTTCCTGGCGGCTTTCTTCTTTTTTCTTAGTTCTCTGAAAAACGCACTGAGCATTCCGCCGCATTCTTCCTCAAGTACACCGCTCACCACTTCAGCCTGATGATTAAAGCGTTCCTCCTGAAGAAGGTTCATTAGCGTGCCTGAACAGCCGCCTTTCGGATCAAATGCGCCAAAAACCACTTTTTCCACTCGAGAAAGTACGACGGCACCAGCACACATTGGACATGGCTCAAGCGTCACATAAAGAGTCGCACCTTCCAGCCGCCATGTTCCGAGTGCCTTACATGCTTCATCAATTACAAGCATTTCTGCATGGGCAATAGATCGTTGCTCAGTCTCTCTTAAATTATGTGCACGCGCTATAATTTCATCATTAACGACAAGCACCGCACCTATTGGCACTTCACCTTTCTCTTCAGCCTTTTTCGCTTCTTTAATTGCTTCTTTCATATAAAGTTCATCTTGTGTCATAAGGATAAGCTCTCTTTTCAAAGTTTTTTCATCGCCTAAAAAGGCTACATATTAACTATAACTGAAACGGAAAGGAGACTGTCGATTGTCCAAAGCAGATACAGCCCTTCTCATTGTAGACATGATCAATAATTTTGAATTCGATATGGGAGAAACCCTCGCTAAAAAAACAGAAAAAATCGTTCCTCATATTTTATCATTAAAGGAGCACGCGAGACAAAATGAATGGCCGATTATTTACATCAATGATCATTATGGACTTTGGCAAGCTGACATTAAAAACATTCAGCAAGAATGCACAAATGAAAGAAGCAAGGATATCATCACAAAGATAGCTCCGGAAGATGCTGATTATTTTTTAATCAAACCGAAACATTCCGCTTTCTACGAAACTGCACTTCACACCCTTCTTACTGAGTTGCAGGTGAGACATATTATCTTAACAGGTATAGCCGGCAATATATGTGTGCTGTTTACTGCTAATGACGCTTATATGAGGGAATACAGCATCACGATTCCTAAGGACTGTATCGCGTCAAACAGTGACGAAGATAACGAATTCGCCTTAACTATGATGGAGAATGTTCTTTTCGCAGAAATTACGACGGAAGAACAAATTACAGAAAAATAAACATGATCAGCGCTTTTCTTTCATACATTGATAGCGATATGAAAGGAGGCGTTTTTCATTCAAATTTATGTGGTAAAACAAGGCGACACTCTTTCTGCTATCGCTTCACAATACAGAACAACCGCAAATGAGATCGCTGAAACGAATGAAATACCGAATCCCGACAGCCTTGTTGTCGGACAAACCATTGTCATTCCAATAGCTGGCCAGTTCTATGATGTGAAGCGAGGTGATACCCTGACATCTATCGCCCGGCAGTTCAATACAACGGCAGCCGAGCTCGCAAGGGTTAACCGCATCCAGTTAAATACCGTGCTTCAGATTGGTTTCCGTTTATACATCCCACCATCTCCTAAACGAGACATCGAATCAAATGCTTATTTGGAGCCCCGAGGAAATCAAGTCAGCGAAAATCTCCAGCAGGCGGCCAGAGAAGCGTCGCCCTACTTAACGTACCTTGGCGCATTCAGCTTCCAGGCACAGCGTAACGGAACCTTAGTCGCACCGCCTTTAACGAATTTAAGGAGCATTACAGAAAGTCAAAATACAACATTGATGATGATTATAACGAACCTAGAAAACCAAGCATTCAGCGATGAACTTGGCCGGATCCTTTTGAACGACGAAACTGTAAAAAGACGGCTTCTAAATGAAATAGTCGAGAATGCCAGAAGATATGGCTTCCGTGACATTCATTTCGACTTTGAATATTTGCGGCCCCAGGATAGAGAGGCTTATAATCAATTCCTCCGCGAAGCAAGGGATCTTTTTCATCGAGAGGGCTTAGAAATTTCTACGGCTCTTGCTCCTAAAACAAGTGCAACACAGCAGGGCAGATGGTATGAAGCTCATGATTACAGGGCACATGGCCAAATTGTCGACTTTGTTGTTCTCATGACATATGAATGGGGCTATAGCGGCGGGCCGCCTCAAGCGGTTTCTCCAATTGGACCTGTCCGTGATGTCATAGAATATGCTTTGACTGAAATGCCTGCGAACAAAATTGTCATGGGCCAGAATTTATATGGATATGACTGGACGCTGCCATATACAGCAGGGGGAACTCCGGCAAGAGCAGTAAGCCCTCAGCAAGCCATTGTCATAGCTGATCAGAACAATGCTTCCATTCAGTATGACCAAACCGCTCAAGCTCCTTTCTTCCGCTATACTGATGCAGAAAACAGAAGGCACGAGGTATGGTTCGAGGATGCCCGCTCGATTCAAGCAAAATTCAATCTGATTAAAGAGCTGAATTTAAGAGGCATCAGCTATTGGAAACTGGGTCTTTCCTTCCCACAAAACTGGCTGCTCCTGTCTGATCAATTTAATGTTGTCAAAAAGACGTTTCGATAATTTGGAAACGTCTTTTTTTCATGGGGGCACCCAAGGGTTGTGATACAATATGAAGGTCGGTAACTGACGCACGTTTTTCAGATATAAGGAGGATTCCGATGAATACAGCCCCTTTTATTGCAATAGAAGGTCCTATCGGGGCAGGAAAAACAACTCTCGCAACGATGCTCTCACAAGAATTCGGATTCCCTATGATCAATGAGATTGTAGAGGATAACCCGTACCTTGATAAGTTTTATGACAATATAGAGGAATGGAGCTTCCAGCTCGAGATGTTTTTTCTTTGTCACAGATACAAACAGCTTGAAGACACCAGTGATCACTTTTTAAAAAAGGGACAGCCTGTAATAGCTGATTATCATATTTATAAAAATGTGATTTTTGCGGAACGCACCTTGTCTCCACATCAGCTGGAAAAATACAAAAAGATATATCACCTGCTAACGGATGATCTGCCAAAGCCGAATTTCATCATTTACATAAAGGCCAGTCTGCCTACATTGCTACACCGCATTGAAAAACGCGGGCGCCCCTTCGAGAAAAAAATTGAAACTAGCTATTTGGAGCAGCTGATTTCAGATTATGAAGTCGCCATCAAGCAGCTGCAGGAAGCAGACCCTAAACTTACAGTGTTAACCGTAGATGGTGATTCAAAGGATTTCGTTTTGAATAAGAGCGACTTTGAACGCATTGCCGCCCATGTAAAGGAGCTTATCGTATGAAGGAACATCATATCCCTAAGAATTCAATTATTACAGTAGCAGGAACAGTAGGTGTCGGAAAATCGACTTTAACAAAAACTTTAGCTAAACGGCTTGGATTTAAAACATCTTTGGAGGAAGTCGATCATAATCCATATTTGGAAAAGTTCTATCATGATTTTGAACGTTGGAGCTTTCACCTTCAAATTTACTTCTTAGCTGAACGCTTCAAAGAACAGAAAACAATTTTTGAAGCCGGCGGAGGTTTTGTACAGGATCGTTCGATTTATGAAGATACAGGAATTTTCGCAAAAATGCATGCTGATAAAGGGACAATGTCAAAGGTTGATTATAAGACTTACACAAGCCTTTTCGAAGCAATGGTAATGACACCGTATTTCCCACACCCAGATGTGTTGATCTATTTAGAAGGAGATCTGGAGAACATTTTAAACCGGATTGAACAACGCGGCCGTGAGATGGAGCTTCAGACAAGCAGGTCTTATTGGGAAGAAATGCATACACGCTACGAGAACTGGATAAGCGGTTTTAATGCCTGCCCTGTTTTAAAACTTCGCATTGAAGATTATGATCTTCTGAACGACGAAAACTCGATTGAAAATATTGTAGATCAAATTGCTTCAGTTATTCATGATAATCAAAAAAAGTGAATCTCAGTCGAGATTCACTTTTTCTTTAAAATAAAAAATCCGCCGCACCGAATGCAACGGACAAAACAATCTCCAATATATGCTTGTGTTTCATTAGAATTAAAATCAATATGGCGGAGGAAGAGGGATTCGAACCCCCGCGGGCTTTGACACCCCTGTCGGTTTTCAAGACCGATCCCTTCAGCCGGACTTGGGTATTCCTCCGTATCGACAAGACTTACTATATCACGTATGTTCTCGTGTGGTCAAGCATTTTTAAAAACTTTTTTTGTTTTTATGAAAATGCCGTGTTTACATAAGCAAAAAGGCGCACCTTGTCAGGCACGCCTTTCCATAATTTACGGTTTCATTACTTCTCTATTCCCCATATAAGGACGGAGCACTTTCGGAATTACAACGCTTCCGTCTTCCTGCTGATAATTTTCTAAGATAGCGGCAACTGTTCTTCCAACCGCCAGTCCTGAACCGTTCAGTGTGTGTACATGCTCAGGCTTGCCTTTAGCTTCACGTCTGAAACGAATATTCGCACGTCTCGCCTGGAACGCTTCGAAGTTGCTGCAAGAAGAGATTTCTCGATATGTGTCTTGGCTTGGAATCCAAACTTCGATATCGTATTTTTTCGCAGCCGTAAAGCCTAAGTCACCCGTACACATGCTCATGACACGGTATGGAAGCTCAAGCAGCTGAAGAACCCGTTCTGCTTGGTTTGTAAGCTTCTCTAATTCTTCATAAGAATCTTCAGGCTTCACAAACTTTACAAGCTCAACTTTATTAAATTGGTGCTGACGAATTAATCCGCGTGTGTCACGTCCTGCTGAACCAGCTTCAGAACGGAAGCAAGCACTGAATGCCGCATAGTTGATCGGCAGGCTGTCACCTGAAAGGATTTCATCGCGATGCATGTTTGTAATCGGCACTTCCGCCGTTGGAATTAAGAAATAATCTTCTTCTCTGATTTTAAATGCATCCTCTTCAAATTTAGGAAGCTGCCCCGTTCCCGTCATGCTTGCGCGGTTTACCATATATGGCGGGATCACTTCAGTGTAGTTATACTCATCCACATGCAGATCAAGCATAAAGTTATAAAGCGCACGCTCCAGACGAGCACCTAAGCCTTTATAGAACACGAAACGGCTTCCTGTTACTTTGGCAGCACGTTCAAAATCCAGAATACCCAGCTCATCCGCAATATCCCAGTGCGGCTTCGGCTCATAAGCAAATGAAGGCTTTTCACCCCATTTACGCACTTCTACGTTGTCGTCTTCTGTTTCACCGACAGGTACAGACTCATGCGGAATATTCGGGATTGAGAGAAGGATTGTATCAAGCTCAGCTTCCACTGTTCGCAATTCTTCATCAAGCTTTTTAATTTCCTCGCCGACTTCACGCATTTCTTTAATAATGTGATCCGCGTCTTTTTTCTCACGCTTCAGCACAGCAACCTGCTGAGAAACTTCATTTCGTTTTCCTTTTAACTCTTCAACCTTGCCGATAAGCTCTCTTCGTCTATCATCCAGCGCCTCAAACTTATCAAAATCAGTTAAGTCTTCGCCTTTGTGTACAAGCTTTGCTTTAATTTCTTGAAAATTTGCTCTCAGCATTTTCGTATCAAGCATGCGAAACACTCCTTTTTTTATTGATTTGTCGAAAATAAAAAGAGCCCTCATCCCCATAAAGGGACGAGAGCTCTCGCGTTGCCACCCTGATTGAAAACAAATCAAAGACTCGTTTTCCACTTTCAAACATAACGGTTATCCCGTAAATGCCTACTTGTTTCAGCATTTCGCTCAAGGATGGATTCAGACAGCATCTTTCACCGATTCGCACCAACCATCGGCTCTCTTAGAAAGAGAGGCTCCCTACTAGTTCCTATCAACGCTTTTCGATCTTTATTTGTGCTTATAATGTACTATAAGTTTCCACAGCTTTCAACTGTTTTATACAAGTGCCTTTTGCTTGTATTCCTTAACCATTTCAACAAACAGCTGTGTTACTCGGTGATCTTCTGTCAGCTCCGGATGGAATGAGCAGCCAAGGAATTGCCCCTGTTTCGCGGCTACAATACGACCATTATGCTCCGATAGAACTTCAACATTTTCACCAGCTTTTAAAATATGCGGAGCACGGATGAATACCCCTGTAAAAGGCTCGTCCAAGCCTTTAATTGTTAAATCAGCTTCAAAGCTGTCAACCTGCCGGCCAAATGAATTACGTTCTACAACCACATTCAGAAGACCTAAATGAGGATTATCTGAACCGGCAATTTCTTTTGCTAATATAATTAATCCGGCACATGTTCCAAACATCGGTTTGCCCTGAGCAACGAATTCACGAAGCGGCTCCATGAATTGATACGTATCGATCAAACGGCGCATCGTCGTGCTCTCACCGCCCGGCAAAATCAACCCGTCAACTTCGTTCAGCTGCTCCGGACGTTTTACGACAAGACCAGCCACGCCGCATGCTTCAATCGCATGGATGTGCTCTCTAACTGCTCCTTGAAGTCCTAGTACACCTATTGTTAACATGTCAGCAGCGCTCCTATGTTCTTACCAGCCGCGTTCTTGCATACGCTGTTCTGGAAGTAAGTTTGAGATTTCAATCCCTTTCATTGCAGTACCAAGCTCTTTTGACAACTCAGCGATCAATTTGTAATCAGTAAAGTGAGTTGTTGCTTCCACAATTGCTTTCGCAAATTTAGCAGGGTTGTCTGATTTGAAAATACCAGAACCAACAAATACTCCGTCAGCACCAAGCTGCATCATGAGAGCAGCATCAGCTGGAGTTGCTACGCCGCCAGCGGCAAAGTTAACGACAGGAAGCTTGCCGTCTTTTTTAATTTGAAGAAGAAGCTCGTAAGGAGCACCTAGATTTTTCGCTTCTGTCATTAGTTCATCCTCACTCATCGCAACTACTTTGCGCACTTGAGCGTTAACTTTACGCATATGGCGAACAGCCTCAACAATATTACCTGTTCCAGGCTCACCTTTTGTGCGAAGCATAGAAGCACCTTCCGCAATACGGCGTGTTGCTTCACCAAGATCACGGCAGCCACATACAAAAGGAACTGTGTATTCATTTTTATTTAAATGAAATTCTTCGTCAGCCGGCGTCAGAACTTCACTTTCATCAATATAGTCAACACCCATAGCTTCAAGCACACGCGCTTCAACAATATGTCCGATACGCGCTTTTGCCATTACCGGGATAGATACTGCATTCATTACTTCTTCCACGATTGTAGGGTCAGCCATACGGGCAACTCCTCCAGCCGCGCGAATATCTGCTGGCACACGTTCTAGCGCCATTACAGCGACAGCTCCAGCTTCTTCAGCGATTTTCGCTTGTTCCGCATTGATGACGTCCATGATGACGCCGCCTTTTTGCATTTCTGCCATTCCGCGTTTTACACGTTCAGTACCTGTTTGAGCCATTTCTTGGTCCCCCTAATCAAGGTATAGTTATATGATTTCTAATCCTTATTGTATCCTAGAAATCCAATAATTCATATGGATATATACTATTTTATTCGGTTTTTAGCGCTTTGAAAATCATTTTTTATTAAAAATTGGGTTTTTTCAGTATATTACGCGAAAGAGCCCTAACATCCATCAGAGCTCTTTCAATTGATTAAAACCAGCCGGTTACCGTATCAACAATGCTTCCCCAAATTCCGGCAAAAAATCCGCCGATACTGCGCATTGTCAAAACAAACCAGTTTGCTTTTTCTACATTTTCTTTTGTAACAAGGTCTACGCCAGCCAGATCGCTGTTAAGGAATCCGTAATCCTTTTCATCACCTGTGTATTCCGCAGTCAGCTTCCCAACCTTGGTTCCTTTTTTCACAGGAGCAGTTAAGTTGTCTTTATTCAGTGTGACCTTCGCTTTGTAATTCTTTTCTTCACCATTTTTGACAGGAAGAGAGAACGCCTTGTTTGTCACAATGCCTACTTCTTTCTCTTTACCCTTATCAACTGAAATTGTTTTATGGCCTTTTACTTGATCGCCTTCAGCATAAATTTCTTTCATGGAGAAATTGTCGAAAGCATAATCAAACATTTTCTTCGTTTCATCGAAACGGCCTGTATGAAGGTTGCCCTTTGCGTTTAAAACAACAGTGATGACACGCATACCGTTGCGTTCAGCTGTTCCTGTAAAGCATGAACCCGCAGAGTCAGTAGAACCTGTTTTCAGTCCGTCTACAGTCGCTTTTTTATACTCGCTGACAAGCCCCTTCAGCATAAAGTTCCAGTTCGGCATATCCATTTCATCATCGGTGCCTTCTCTGAATTTCGTTTTGGCGATACTGGAAGTCTCCAGAATCTCAGGGTAATCAGTAATTAAGTGATCCGCAAGAATCGCCATATCCTTTGCAGAAACTTCACTCTCTTCATTTACGCTTGTCCCCTCAGGCTGATGCCCGTGAAGATCTTTGTTTTCAAGACCTGTTGCGTTAACAAATTTGTAATCTGTTAAGCCTAGTTCTTTTGCTTTTGCATTCATTTTTTCAACAAACTTAGTTTCAGAACCGGCAACGATTTCTGCAATCGCAATAGCAGCAGCATTTGCAGAATAAATTGCTGTAGCTTGATATAATTCTTTTACTGTGTATTTCCCGTCTTTCCGAAGAGGAACGTTTGATAAGCTGTTATCTTGGGAAATTTCATACACATAGTCATCAGGCGTATAGGTTTGGTCCCATTTCACTTTACCTTGATCAATTGCTTCTAATAACAGATACTCTGTCATCATTTTTGTCATACTCGCAATTGGCAGTCTCTTATCTGCATTTTTACTGTAAAGAATTTTACCTGAAGAAGCTTCGATCATAATAGCAGCAGATGCATTGATATCAATTGGATCGCTGGCTGCTTTTGCTTTTGACATTGGAGCCAGACACGTGACAGCTAGAGTTAACACAACCAATGACATCAGTAGCTGTTTACATTTCTTGATGTTCAATCGTACGACCTCCGTATTTCATTTTCTTCATCTATAATTAAGCCGTTAAGGACATTTTCAATGCACAACAGTATAAATTTTATCATAATCAGTATAAAAAAAATAGACAGAGTCAGAGACCCTGTCAAATGTTTTTAATTTGTAACAATTTATTATGAAATTGTATAGTTAGGTGATTCTTTTGTAATCTGTACGTCATGCGGATGGCTTTCGCGAAGTCCTGCGCCAGTCATGCGAATGAACTGAGCTTCTTCTCTTAGCGCACGCAGATCTTTGGACCCGCAATACCCCATACCAGAACGAAGACCTCCGACTAGCTGATAAACGGTTTCTTCAACTGGTCCTTTGTAAGGTGTGCGTCCTTCAATTCCTTCAGGAACAAATTTTTTGTTTTCTTCTTGGAAGTAACGGTCTTTACTTCCTTTTTCCATTGCAGCAACTGATCCCATGCCGCGGTATACCTTAAATCTTCTGCCTTGGTAGATTTCAGTTTCACCAGGGCTTTCTGATGTGCCTGCAAGCAAGCTTCCGAGCATAACAGCATGTCCGCCGGCTGCCAACGCTTTAGTGATATCGCCAGAGAATTTAATCCCACCATCGGCTATGATAGTTTTGCCGTGTTTTCTTGCTTCAGTCGCACAATCATAAATTGCTGTAATTTGCGGAACACCGACGCCGGCTACAACACGTGTAGTACAAATTGAACCAGGTCCTATTCCAACTTTGACAACGTCTGCTCCAGCTTCGATAAGCGCTCTTGTCGCTTCAGCTGTTGCCACGTTTCCAGCAATAATGTTTAATTCGGGATACGTTTCACGGATTTTTGTGACTGTGTTTAAAACGCCTTGAGAGTGTCCGTGAGCTGTATCGATAACAATCACATCAACATTGGCTTCAACAAGCTTTTTGACGCGAGTCATTGTATCGCCAGTTACACCAACTGCCGCGCCAACGATCAGGCGGCCGTGAATGTCTTTAGATGAGTTCGGGAACTCAATGACTTTTTCAATGTCTTTAATTGTGATAAGACCTTTTAATTTATTCTGGTCGTCTACGAGAGGAAGCTTTTCAATTTTATGTTTCTGCAAAATCTTTTCAGCTTCATCCAGAGTAGTTCCTACAGATGCAGTAACTAGCTCTTCTTTCGTCATGACATCGCTGATTTTCATTGAGTAGTCAGAAATAAAACGAAGGTCACGGTTTGTAATAATTCCAACAAGCTTCTGGTCTTCTTCGTTATTTACAATCGGAACACCGGAAATTCTGTATTTCCCCATCAAATGCTCCGCATCAAATACTTGGTGATCAGGAGTTAAAAAGAAGGGATTTGTGATAACGCCGCGCTCAGAACGCTTTACTTTATCAACTTGTTCAGCCTGCTGTTCAATGGACATATTTTTGTGAATGATGCCCAAGCCGCCCTGTCTTGCCATTGCAATTGCCATTGCTGATTCTGTTACAGTGTCCATACCTGCGCTGATGACAGGAATATTTAGCTTTAACGTTTTTGTAAGTTCTACAGATAAATCCACATCACGCGGAAGTACCTCAGACTTTGCTGGCACAAGCAGCACATCGTCGAACGTTAAGCCTTCTTTTGAAAATTTACTTTCCCACATTAGTAAATCCCCCTCTTTTCGGCAAAATATTATATGTAGATTATCAACTAGCCAAGAGCATGTCAAGGAAGCGGGAAAGAGTTGAAATATTTAGATAACGGAAAGGATTAAGAAATATACATGACATATCATGAGTGGAAAGACTTAGCGCTATTTTACTCCGTTGAATCAACCCAGAAATTTCTAGAAAAGGTTTATATCTTAAACGGTATTGACGATGCGAAAAAAAACTCTTTTAAAAACAGTGAACGGTTTATTTATTTCTTAAAGCATGCCGAATCGTTTTATAAACAAGCCGCATATTCTCCCTTAGAAATCAAACCGATTCTTTTATTTTATGGAATGGCACAGCTTATCAAAGCATGCTTAATTACACGTGATCCTCATTATCCAAGCCATACATCAGTACTGGCACATGGCGTAACAACAAGAAAACGAAAGAAACAAAATTATTGTTTTAGCGATGATGAAGTGAAAATACAACGAAATGGCCTATGCGTGCATTTTATGAAACATTTATTCGGACAATCGGATATAGTAGATGAACGGTATACCATGAAAAAATTATTAATGGCCATTCCAGAACTTAGCGATATTTTCTACTTTCAGCAGAAAGAACGATTTATGACAAAAGTTGAGAAGGATAAGAACGAAATTTTTGTACCGGAGGAAGTAGTAATCAATTACAAAATGTCTGATTCAAGGTTTGCTGAATACATGTCCCATCATTATCAATGGTCTTTTACAAAAAAAAATGAACACGGGCTGCTGTTCGAAATTTCACCACAAGACAAGGAGCCATGGACATCGACCAGCTTATTGTTTGACATGGAAAAGAACCAATATTATATCCCTTCTCAAAGGGAGCAATTTCTGAGGCTTCCCGAAATGACAATTCATTATTTGATTTTGTACAACGTTGGGATGATTGCAAGGTATGAAACAGAATGGTGGTATGAGTTATTAACACAGCATATAAGTGATGACTACGTGTTAATTCAGCAGTTTTTATTAGTATCAGAAAAGAAATTCCCTAAATACGCTTCACAGTTTCTTCTTCATTTTTAACAAACAAAAAACCCAGCTCAATGAGCTGGGTTTAAGCTTGCTTGGCGGCGTCCTACTCTCACAGGGGGAAACCCCCGACTACCATCGGCGCTGAAGAGCTTAACTTCCGTGTTCGGCATGGGAACGGGTGTGACCTCTTCGCTATCGCCACCAAACAAATTGAGAGTGTTCTCTCAAAACTAGATAACAGGTGTGACATCATTCAAAAATATGGTTAAGTCCTCGATCGATTAGTATCTGTCAGCTCCATGTGTCGCCACACTTCCACCTCAGACCTATCAACCTGATCATCTTTCAGGGATCTTACTTCCTTGCGGAATGGGAAATCTCATCTTGAGGGGGGCTTCATGCTTAGATGCTTTCAGCACTTATCCCGTCCGCACATAGCTACCCAGCGATGCCCTTGGCAGAACAACTGGTACACCAGCGGTGCGTCCATCCCGGTCCTCTCGTACTAAGGACAGCTCCTCTCAAATTTCCTGCGCCCGCGACGGATAGGGACCGAACTGTCTCACGACGTTCTGAACCCAGCTCGCGTACCGCTTTAATGGGCGAACAGCCCAACCCTTGGGACCGACTACAGCCCCAGGATGCGATGAGCCGACATCGAGGTGCCAAACCTCCCCGTCGATGTGGACTCTTGGGGGAGATAAGCCTGTTATCCCCGGGGTAGCTTTTATCCGTTGAGCGATGGCCCTTCCATGCGGAACCACCGGATCACTAAGCCCGACTTTCGTCCCTGCTCGACTTGTAAGTCTCGCAGTCAAGCTCCCTTGTGCCTTTACACTCTGCGAATGATTTCCAACCATTCTGAGGGAACCTTTGGGCGCCTCCGTTACCTTTTAGGAGGCGACCGCCCCAGTCAAACTGCCCACCTGACACTGTCTCCCCGCCCGATAAGGGCGGCGGGTTAGAAGGTCAATACAGCCAGGGTAGTATCCCACCGATGCCTCCACCGAAGCTGGCGCTCCGGTTTCCAAGGCTCCTACCTATCCTGTACAAGCTGTACCAACATTCAATATCAGGCTGCAGTAAAGCTCCACGGGGTCTTTCCGTCCTGTCGCGGGTAACCTGCATCTTCACAGGTACTATAATTTCACCGAGTCTCTCGTTGAGACAGTGCCCAGATCGTTGCGCCTTTCGTGCGGGTCGGAACTTACCCGACAAGGAATTTCGCTACCTTAGGACCGTTATAGTTACGGCCGCCGTTTACTGGGGCTTCAATTCGCACCTTCGCTTACGCTAAGCGCTCCTCTTAACCTTCCAGCACCGGGCAGGCGTCAGCCCCTATACTTCGCCTTACGGCTTCGCAGAGACCTGTGTTTTTGCTAAACAGTCGCCTGGGCCTATTCACTGCGGCTCTCTCGGGCTTGCACCCTAACAGAGCACCCCTTCTCCCGAAGTTACGGGGTCATTTTGCCGAGTTCCTTAACGAGAGTTCTCTCGATCACCTTAGGATTCTCTCCTCGCCTACCTGTGTCGGTTTGCGGTACGGGCACCTCTCACCTCGCTAGAGGCTTTTCTTGGCAGTGTGGAATCAGGAACTTCGCTACTATATTTCGCTCGCCATCACAGCTCAGCCTTATGGGAAACGGATTTGCCTATTTCCCAGCCTAACTGCTTGGACGCGGATATCCAATACCGCGCTTACCCTATCCTCCTGCGTCCCCCCATTGCTCAAATGGTGAGGAGGTGGTACAGGAATATCAACCTGTTGTCCATCGCCTACGCCTTTCGGCCTCGGCTTAGGTCCCGACTAACCCTGAGCGGACGAGCCTTCCTCAGGAAACCTTAGGCATTCGGTGGAGGGGATTCTCACCCCTCTTTCGCTACTCATACCGGCATTCTCACTTCTAAGCGCTCCACCAGTCCTTCCGGTCTGGCTTCACAGCCCTTAGAACGCTCTCCTACCACTGTTCGAAGAACAGTCCGCGCCTTCGGTGATACGTTTAGCCCCGGTACATTTTCGGCGCAGAGTCACTCGACCAGTGAGCTATTACGCACTCTTTAAATGGTGGTCGCTTCTAAGCCAACATCCTGGTTGTCTAAGCAACTCCACATCCTTTTCCACTTAACGTATACTTTGGGACCTTAGCTGGCGGTCTGGGCTGTTTCCCTTTCGACTACGGATCTTATCACTCGCAGTCTGACTCCCAAGGATAAGTCATTGGCATTCGGAGTTTGACTGAATTCGGTAACCCGGTAGGGGCCCCTAGTCCAATCAGTGCTCTACCTCCAAGACTCTTACCTTGAGGCTAGCCCTAAAGCTATTTCGGAGAGAACCAGCTATCTCCAGGTTCGATTGGCATTTCACCCCTACCCACACCTCATCCCCGCACTTTTCAACGTGCGTGGGTTCGGGCCTCCATTCAGTGTTACCTGAACTTCACCCTGGACATGGGTAGATCACCTGGTTTCGGGTCTACGACCACGTACTCATGCGCCCTATTCAGACTCGCTTTCGCCGCGGCTCCGCATCTTCTGCTTAACCTTGCACGGGATCGTAACTCGCCGGTTCATTCTACAAAAGGCACGCCATCACCCGTTAACGGGCTCTGACTACTTGTAGGCACACGGTTTCAGGATCTCTTTCACTCCCCTTCCGGGGTGCTTTTCACCTTTCCCTCACGGTACTGGTTCACTATCGGTCACTAGGGAGTATTTAGCCTTGGGAGATGGTCCTCCCGGATTCCGACGGAATTTCACGTGTTCCGCCGTACTCAGGATCCACTCAGGAGAGAACGAAGTTTTGACTACAGGGCTGTTACCTCCTATGGCGGGCCTTTCCAGACCTCTTCATCTACCTCGTTCCTTTGTAACTCCGTACAGAGTGTCCTACAACCCCAAGAGGCAAGCCTCTTGGTTTGGGCTAATCCCGTTTCGCTCGCCGCTACTCAGGGAATCGCATTTGCTTTCTCTTCCTCCGGGTACTTAGATGTTTCAGTTCCCCGGGTCTGCCTTCTCATATCCTATGAATTCAGATATGGATACCACTCCATTACGAGTGGTGGGTTTCCCCATTCGGAAATCTCCGGATCAAAGCTTGCTTACAGCTCCCCGAAGCATATCGGTGTTCGTCCCGTCCTTCATCGGCTCCTAGTGCCAAGGCATCCACCGTGCGCCCTTTCTAACTTAACCGTTAAAAAGAATCACTATGTGATATCTTGTATTACTAATTGAATGTGATGTCTACTGTTATCTAGTTTTCAAAGAACACGTTGGTGGAGCCTAGCGGGATCGAACCGCTGACCTCCTGCGTGCAAAGCAGGCGCTCTCCCAGCTGAGCTAAGGCCCCGTTATATAAGATGGTGGGCCTGAGTGGACTCGAACCACCGACCTCACGCTTATCAGGCGTGCGCTCTAACCAGCTGAGCTACAGGCCCATCTTAACTTATTCAAGGAACAAAGTTCCTTCAAAACTAAACAAGACAGGGAACGTTCTGTTTATAAGACCCAAGGTCTTATATTCCGTAAAATATCCTTAGAAAGGAGGTGATCCAGCCGCACCTTCCGATACGGCTACCTTGTTACGACTTCACCCCAATCATCTGTCCCACCTTCGGCGGCTGGCTCCTAAAAGGTTACCTCACCGACTTCGGGTGTTACAAACTCTCGTGGTGTGACGGGCGGTGTGTACAAGGCCCGGGAACGTATTCACCGCGGCATGCTGATCCGCGATTACTAGCGATTCCAGCTTCACGCAGTCGAGTTGCAGACTGCGATCCGAACTGAGAACAGATTTGTGGGATTGGCTTAACCTCGCGGTTTCGCGCCCTTTGTTCTGTCCATTGTAGCACGTGTGTAGCCCAGGTCATAAGGGGCATGATGATTTGACGTCATCCCCACCTTCCTCCGGTTTGTCACCGGCAGTCACCTTAGAGTGCCCAACTGAATGCTGGCAACTAAGATCAAGGGTTGCGCTCGTTGCGGGACTTAACCCAACATCTCACGACACGAGCTGACGACAACCATGCACCACCTGTCACTCTGCCCCCGAAGGGGACGTCCTATCTCTAGGATTGTCAGAGGATGTCAAGACCTGGTAAGGTTCTTCGCGTTGCTTCGAATTAAACCACATGCTCCACCGCTTGTGCGGGCCCCCGTCAATTCCTTTGAGTTTCAGTCTTGCGACCGTACTCCCCAGGCGGAGTGCTTAATGCGTTAACTGCAGCACTAAGGGGCGGAAACCCCCTAACACTTAGCACTCATCGTTTACGGCGTGGACTACCAGGGTATCTAATCCTGTTCGCTCCCCACGCTTTCGCTCCTCAGCGTCAGTTACAGACCAGAGAGTCGCCTTCGCCACTGGTGTTCCTCCACATCTCTACGCATTTCACCGCTACACGTGGAATTCCACTCTCCTCTTCTGCACTCAAGTTCCCCAGTTTCCAATGACCCTCCCCGGTTGAGCCGGGGGCTTTCACATCAGACTTAAGAAACCGCCTGCGAGCCCTTTACGCCCAATAATTCCGGACAACGCTTGCCACCTACGTATTACCGCGGTCGCTGGCACGTAGTTAGCCGTGGCTTTCTGGTTAGGTACCGTCAAGGTACCGCCCTATTCGAACGGTACTTGTTCTTCCCTAACAACAGAGCTTTACGATCCGAAAACCTTCATCACTCACGCGGCGTTGCTCCGTCAGACTTTCGTCCATTGCGGAAGATTCCCTACTGTCGCCTCCCGTAGGAGTCTGGGCCGTGTCTCAGTCCCAGTGTGGCCGATCACCCTCTCAGGTCGGCTACGCATCGTCGCCTTGGTGAGCCGTTACCTCACCAACTAGCTAATGCGCCGCGGGTCCATCTGTAAGTGGTAGCCGAAGCCACCTTTTATGTTTGAACCATGCGGTTCAAACAACCATCCGGTATTAGCCCCGGTTTCCCGGAGTTATCCCAGTCTTACAGGCAGGTTACCCACGTGTTACTCACCCGTCCGCCGCTAACATTAGGGAGCAAGCTCCCATCTGTCCGCTCGACTTGCATGTATTAGGCACGCCGCCAGCGTTCGTCCTGAGCCAGGATCAAACTCTCCGATAAATGGATCACAGGTTAAGTTCACCGCATCCTGCGGCGACACCTGTGTGACCTGCGTCGTGCAGGTCCTAGTTTGACTGACTACGCACATCGCTGTGCGATTTATAAAAATGAATTAACAGGTACGTTTTGTCTTGTTTAGTTTTCAAAGAACTTTGTGTGCTTCTCTCGAAGCGACTACTTAATAGTAACATTTTTAGTTAACTAGGTCAATACTTTTTTGAAAAAGTTTTTACTAGTCATAATGGTCATGCTTGTGTCTTTAAAAAGACAACAGAAATGATTATACCATAATTTTTATGACTGTAAAGGGTTATGACACAAAAAAGCGCAGCTATTTCAGCTGCGCTTTTTCTCACACTTCTTCTTGTTCTTCTTCATTCTCATCTTCTTCGTTTTTCTCTACTAAAGCTACTGTAGCAACATGCTCTTCTTCTGCCATTCTGATGAGACGCACACCTTGAGTGACACGTCCGGTGATGGAGATATCATTGATGTCCATTCTGATGAGTACGCCGCTAGCTGTAATAATCATTAGATCCTCTTCACCTTTAGTAGCTTTCACTGCTACTAGTTGGCCGTTGTTCTCGGTGATTTTCGCTGTTTTGAGTCCTTTTCCGCCCCGGCTTTGGGTTCTGTACTCTTCAGCCGGAGTTCGTTTTCCGTACCCTTTTTCAGTTACGATAAGGACGTGTGATTCTTCCTCTAATATCTCCATGCCGACAACAACGTCGTCATCCGTCAGAGTGATGCCTTTTACGCCCGCCGCAGTTCTTCCCATCTCCCGGACATCTGTTTCAGGGAAACGGATCAGTAAACCGTTTTTCGTTCCAATGATGATTTGTTTTGTGCCGTCAGTCAGACGTACACCCATCAGTTCATCATCTTCACGAAGACTCAGAGCGATTAGACCATTGTTGCGGATATTAGCGAATTGAGATAGCGATGTTCGTTTTGAAACCCCATGCTTTGTAGTGAAGAAAAGGTAAAGCTCCGCATTGAATTCCGTGACTGGAATAATCGCGTTGATCCACTCACCCTTTTCTACCTCCAGCAGGTTAATAATCGGGATTCCTTTTGCCGTTCTGCCGTATTCAGGGATTTCATACCCTTTTGCACGATACACTTTCCCCTTGTTCGAGAAGAAGAGAATCGTGTCATGAGTTGACGTAGAGATCAAATGCTCAACGAAATCATCTTCGTTTGTTCCCATACCTTGTACACCTTTTCCGCCTCGTTTTTGACTGCGGTAAGTTGATGCAGGAAGACGTTTGACGTATCCGTTGTGCGTCAGAGTAACTACGATATTTTCTCTCTCGATGAGATCTTCATCTTCAATTGTCTCCAGTCCGGAAGTGACGATCTCAGTACGTCTTTCATCGTTAAAACGCTCTTTGATTTCCGTGAGTTCTTCGCGAATGATCTCAAGCACTTTATATTCATTTGCCAAGATGTCTTTTAGCTCTGCAATTAATTTAACAAGAGATTGGTATTCTTCTTCTATCTTTTCACGTTCCAGTCCCGTTAAACGCTGGAGCCTCATATCAAGGATCGCTTGTGCTTGCTTCTCTGTCAGTGAGAATTGTTCAATTAAACCTGTTCTCGCAATTTCAGCCGTTTGAGAATTACGGATAAGGGAGATAACTGCATCGAGATGATCCAGTGCAACTCTCAATCCTTCCAGGATATGAGCTCTCGCTTCCGCTTTACGCAATTCATAAGCAGTACGGCGTCTAATGACAACTTTTTGATGGTCGAGGTAATGCTCCAGGCATTGCTTAAGAGTTAAAACTTTCGGCTGGCCATCAACAAGTGCAAGCAGGTTGATGCCAAAAGATGTTTGTAGAGCAGTTTGTTTGTACAGATTGTTTAAGATGACATTCGCATTGGCATCGCGTCTGATTTCAATGACAATTCTCATACCTGTACGATCTGACTCATCACGCAGATCTGTGATACCCTCTATCTTTTTGTCCCTTACGAGATCAGCAATTTTCTCAATTAATTTCGCCTTATTTACTTGGTAAGGTAACTCTGTAACGATAATTCTTTCTTTACCCGAAGATGTTTGTTCGATCTCAGCTTTTGCCCGGATCGTGATAGAGCCTCGGCCTGATTCGTATGCTTTCCGGATACCGCTGCGTCCCAAGATTTGACCCGCGGTCGGGAAATCAGGCCCTGGAATGACTTCCATAAGCTCTGGAATTGTAATGTCCGGATTCTCACTGACAGCAAGTACACCGTCAATGATTTCTCCCAGCTGGTGCGGAGGAATGTTTGTTGCCATACCTACCGCAATGCCGGCAGCACCGTTCACGAGCAGATTCGGGAACCTTGAAGGCATAACGACAGGTTCTCTTTCTGACCCGTCATAGTTATCCTGGTAATCGATTGTGTCTTTTGTGATGTCGCGAAGAATCTCCATTGAGATTTTAGACATTCGTGCTTCTGTATAACGCATGGCCGCCGCTGAGTCTCCGTCAACAGAACCGAAGTTTCCATGACCGTCAACGAGCATATAACGGTAGTTGAAATCCTGAGCCATTCTGACCATGGATTCATATACCGCTGAATCACCGTGCGGGTGGTATTTCCCGATAACTTCTCCAACGATACGCGCGGATTTTTTATAAGGCTTGTCACTTGTCATGCCTAAATCATTCATTGCATACAAAATCCGTCTATGAACCGGTTTTAAACCGTCTCGAACATCCGGAAGAGCACGGGACACGATAACGCTCATTGCATAATCCAAGAAGGACGTACGCATTTCCTGACTGATATTTATTTCACGAACTTGTGGTGTGTTTTGTTCACTCATTAAAAAACCTCCCTGAAGTATCACATGAAATATGTGGGAGTAGATTGTCCATTATGACCTTCAATACGATTTCACTATTCTCCATTATATCAATAAACTTATGATTATACACATTAAATTGCTAGAATATATAGGTATTGCAAGCATTGCTGCATCTGATCTTGTTCAGAAAAAAGCCTTATTTCTTATTGGAAATAAGGCTTTTTATGATTAGATGTCAAGATTTTTAACGTATCTCGCATTCGCTTCTATGAAGTTTCGGCGCGGTTCTACCTTGTCGCCCATAAGCATTTCAAAAGTCTCGTCCGCATCCATTGCATCTTCAAGAGTTACCTGAAGAAGTGTTCTGGAACTAGGATCCATGGTTGTCTCCCATAGCTGGGTGGCATTCATTTCACCAAGACCTTTGTAACGCTGCAGTTCAGGCTTAGGCGTTTGAGGAAGAGTTTTTAACAGCTCTTCCAGCTCCTTGTCATTGTACGCATATTCAACGCGTTTCCCCTGTTGAACCTTGTAGAGCGGCGGCTGCGCAATGTACACGTAGCCATTTTCGATAATTTGGCGCATATATCTGTAAAAGAACGTTAACAGCAGTGTTCTGATGTGCGCGCCGTCAACATCGGCATCTGTCATAATGACAACTTTGTGGTAACGGGCTTTCTCAAGGTTGAAGTCTTCCCCAATACCTGTGCCGAGCGCTGTGATCATAGAGCGAACTTCGTTGTTAGAAAGGATTTTATCCAGTCTGGCCTTTTCAACGTTTAGGATTTTACCTCTAAGCGGCAAAATGGCTTGGAAATGTCTGTCGCGTCCTTGTTTAGCAGATCCTCCGGCAGAGTCACCCTCTACGATATATAACTCGGAGATGCTCGGATCTTTTGAAGAGCAGTCCGCTAACTTACCGGGCAAGTTTGAAATTTCCAAAGCACTCTTACGGCGTGTTAGTTCACGCGCTTTTTTCGCAGCCATTCTTGCTCTTGCCGCCATTAAGCCTTTATCGACAATTTTTTTAGCCGCATCTGGATTTTCCAGCATAAATGTTTCCATCGCCGTAGAAAATAACGTATCGGTGATCGTCCGTGCTTCTGAGTTGCCCAGCTTTGTTTTCGTTTGGCCCTCAAACTGCGGATCAGGGTGTTTGATTGAAATAATCGCTGTCAGCCCTTCCCTTACGTCATCTCCGCTTAGGTTTGGATCATTTTCTTTAATAAGCCCTTTTTTTCTGGCGTAATCGTTGATAACACGAGTCAGGCCCGTTTTGAAGCCAGCTTCATGGGTACCGCCTTCGTACGTGTTAATGTTGTTTGTAAACGAGTAAATGTTGCTTGTGTAGCTGTCATTGTATTGCAAAGCCACTTCAACCGTAATGCCGTCCTTTTCGCCTTCAATGTAAATCGGCTCTTCATGGACAACCTCTTTAGAGCGGTTTAAATACTCTACATAACTTTTAATTCCGCCTTCGTAATGGTACTCATTTTTGCGCTCTTGTCCTTCACGTTTATCTTCGATCGTGATGTTGACGCCTTTTGTCAAAAAGGCTAATTCGCGCACGCGGTTAGCAAGCAGATCATAATCATACACAGTTGTTTCTGTGAAAATCTCTGGATCCGGGATAAAATGTGTAGTCGTTCCTGTATGATCCGTTTCGCCAATGATTTCAAGGTCTGCAACCGGAACTCCACGTTTATAAGTTTGGCGGTGGATTTTACCGTCACGGTGTACCGTCACATCAAGCTCCGTTGAAAGCGCGTTTACAACTGACGCACCTACACCGTGTAATCCTCCGGACACTTTATAACCGCTTCCGTCAAATTTTCCTCCGGCGTGAAGCACTGTCATAATGACTTCTACCGCAGGACGGCCCATTTTTTCTTGAATACCGACTGGAATACCGCGGCCATTATCTGTCACCGTGATGCTGTTGTCTTTTTCAATTTGAATGTTGATATCCGTACAATAACCGGCGAGGGCTTCGTCAATACTATTGTCGACAATTTCCCATACCAGGTGGTGAAGGCCTTTGCTGTTTGTTGAACCGATATACATCCCCGGTCTTTTACGAACAGCTTCCAATCCCTCTAGAACCTGTATCTGATTTTCATCATAACTGTTTTGCTGCTGTTCCATAGCCACGTCATTCACCTACACTTTTCTTAACGATATATTCTGATAAAAAATTTCTAAGAATCTATTTCAAACATAAATTGCGCACGTTTTTTTAATGTGCTGGAAGATAAGGGAGAGTAATATATATTCTGAACCGTGACTACGATAGATTTGGGCGTGCCGTTTACGGAAGGCACCACCTTGTGTTTCTGTTTTTTCAGAAATTCTTCAACAATAGGCGACATGTTGGCTTTAAAGTCAAAAATGCCGACAATATCTCGTGTTGAAACCACAAAGTCATCACCTAAATGAATATACAATTGCTCACCTCATTTCTTCACTTCACTAACGCACCATTTTGCACACGGAACATTCCTGCTTGACGTAAGGTTTCGTGATCAATGCCATCAACGCTTGTCGTTGTGACAAACGTTTGTACACGGCCTTGGATCGTATGAAGCAAGTGTGACTGGCGATAATCATCCAGTTCACTCAGTACATCATCCAATAGTAAAATGGGATATTCTCCGATTTCTTCATGGATCAGGTCAATCTCCGCCAGCTTAAGGGACAACGCCGTCGTTCGCTGCTGTCCTTGAGAACCATACGTCTGCACATCGCGTCCGTTCACATAGAAAAGAACATCATCGCGATGAGGCCCTGACAGCGTCACACCACGCTCAATTTCTTTTTCTCTTAATTTAGAAAACGCTTCTTGATAGCTATCTCCTATTTTCGACAACTCTAGGGGATCTGATACATCAA
Source organism: Bacillus sp. FSL K6-6540 (assembly GCF_038007545.1). Classification (NCBI taxonomy): domain Bacteria; kingdom Bacillati; phylum Bacillota; class Bacilli; order Caryophanales; family Bacillaceae; genus Bacillus; species Bacillus sp. FSL K6-6540. Next base: position 862,777 of record NZ_JBBOXH010000002.1, on the reverse strand, counting down.
GAGCTGTATGGTATTTCAGGGTCAGTTCTTCAAGCCCTCTTGAGATGCCTGCATGGATGGGCTGCGCCCATTTCTCGAGCTGTGCTGTAAACTGCAGGCGTTTTACGACGACTTTTGCTGCAACTTCTACAAGCTGATCGGTCAAAACATCGAGCATCGTCCGGTCAGTTTGTTTTCTTGTTTGCAGCTGTTTCAAAAAATGATTCCGCTGGGAAAGGATTTTCTGGTAAAGAGAAAGATCATGAAGATAGACGGGAGAAACCTGTCCGATTTCCATGTCAAGAAACCGCCTTCTCACTTGAGGGCTTCCTTTTACAAGATTTAAATCTTCCGGCGCGAACATAATGGTGTTGAGGGCCCCGACATACTGGCTGAGCTTTTGCTGTTCAATATGATTGACCTTGCCCTTTTTACCCTTTTTGGAGATGACGAGCTGCATCGGGATCGCCCCGTTTTGCTTCATCACTCTTCCCTCTATTTTAGCATAGTCTTTGTCCCACCGTATAAGTTCTTTGTCATTTGATGTCCGGTGCGATTTCGCCATGGACAAGACATAGATCGCCTCCATGAGGTTTGTCTTCCCCTGGGCGTTTTCTCCGATGATCACATTTACTTTATTTTCAAATTGAAGTTCAGCATGGTCGTAGTTGCGGTAAGATGTCAGTTCTAAGTTCTGGATATACAATCAGTGTCACCCGCTTTAATTGACGACTTGAAATGAACCAAATCCTTCAATCTCTACCACATCTCCAACATACAGCTTTCTGCCCCGGCGGTTGTCCGGCTCATCGTTCACAAGCACTTCATGCTCGCTTAAAAACCACTTCGCCATACCGCCAGACTGAATCACATCGGCTAATTTTAAGAATTGTCCGAGTGTAATCATCTCTGTATCAATTGAAATCGGATTTGCCATTATATCGACCTCTTTCAAATATCACTAATATCTAATTGTACTAAAAAAAAACGAATTAGGGAAAGGGAAAACTTGTCGGAGCAGATACTGAATAGAAAAGCTGCCGACGGGTCGGCAGCAGTGTATCGGATTAATAGGTTCTGACAGGAAGGATAAGCTGTACAATCGTTTCATCATTCGGCGTGCGAATTAAGAAAGGTCTCATTGCGCCTGTAAAGCTTACGCGTATTTCTGCTCCTTCAAGCACCTTTAGTGCATCCAGCATATATTTTGGACTAAAAGAGATATTTAATTCCTCACCTTCAATTTGATCCGCAACAATTGCTTCCACAACTTTACCGATTTCCGGCGAATTGGAAGAAATCTCAATGGATTCAGCCGGTTTTGCGGACAGTTTTACAACGTTGTTGCGTCCCTCTCTAGCTAAAAGAGATGCACGATCAATGGCCTGAAGGAATTCTTTTGTGTTCACAATGATTTCTGTTTTGCTGTCTTGCGGAATCAGGCTGGTTGTGTCTGGATAATTCCCGTCCAGAAGCCGTGAGAAGAATAAGACGTTTTTCGCTTTAAACAGAACTTGGGTTTCTGTGATGACGATATCTACAAGTTCCTGGTTGTCATCTAAAATCTTGCTGAGTTCAGTTAAACTTTTTCCCGGAATCACGACGTTATAAGATCTGTCTTCTGGAATATCAAGTTTCGCCTTTCTTAATGCAAGACGGTGGCTATCCGTCGCGGTGCATAATAATTCACTTTGCTCCACTTTCCAGTTTACACCTGTCAAGATAGGGCGTGTTTCTGAGGTGGACACTGCAAATACTGTTTGTCTGATTAGATTTTTTAACAAATCAGTTGGGATCTGAATCGCATGATGCTCTTCAATCTGCGGCAAGTGCGGATACTCATCAGCATCCAGTCCGTTTAGATTAAATTCAGCTTTACCAGAACGGATAATCGTCAAATACTGATTTTGGACTTCGATTTCTACAGTTGCCATCGGCAATTTTTTTACAATTTCACTAAAAAAGCGAGCCTGTAAAACGATGCTTCCGGGCTGTTCAATAGTGACGATTTCTTTATCTCCTTCTTCTTTTGGAATGAAGGATTCAATAGAAATATCTGAGTCACTCCCTGTAAAGGATACTCCATCATCTGATGCAACAATTTTAATACCAGTCAGAATGGGAATCGTGGTTCTGGATGAAACTGCTTTTAATACATCTTGGACACTTTCAACAAGACGATCTTTTTGAATCGTGAATTTCATTTTTATCCTCCTAACGGATAATGTATTAATATATATATATATTTATAAAAAATAGTAGAAGTAATAGTAGGGCCTGTGGATTTGTGGATAAGTTGTGAAAAAGACAGGAAACACAGCCTATCCACATGTGGACAGACTGTGTATGACTTCCGAAAAGTTATTCACACTTTCCCCGATTCCCCGGTCCTGCTATTTAAGCTGTTCTTTAATTTCTTTTACATGCTGCTGAAGCTGTTCATCATCTGCCAGCAGTTTTGAAATTTTTTCATGCGCATGAATAACGGTCGTATGATCACGTCCTCCAAACTCTTCACCGATTTTAGGAAGAGAGGAATCAGTCATTTCCCTTGATAAGTACATGGCGATTTGACGCGGAAAAGCTACTGACTTTGTCCGTTTTTTTGCTTTGAAATCCTCGAGTTTAATATTAAATTGCTGGCCTACTACCCTCTGAATTTCCTTTATCGTAATGACTTTCGGTTTTGAGGAAGGAATAATATCTTTCAACGCCTCAGCGGCCAGATCAGCATTAATATCTTTATTAATTAAAGATGAATAAGCGACAACTCTGATTAATGCTCCTTCGAGTTCCCGAATATTGCTGTCGATTTGATTCGCGATGTAAAGCATAACCTCGTTCGGAATATCGAGGCCTTCTGCTTTGGCTTTTTTTCTTAAAATTGCAATTCTCGTTTCTAGATCAGGCGGTGTGATATCTGTAATAAGTCCCCATTCAAAACGTGAGCGCAATCTGTCCTCAAGTGTCGGAATTTCCTTTGGCGGTCGGTCACTTGAAATGACGATTTGTTTGCTTTCTTCGTGCAATGTGTTAAATGTATGGAAAAATTCTTCCTGGGTTTGTTCTTTCCCCGCTAAAAATTGAATATCATCTATCAAAAGCACATCAACATTTCGATAGCGATTGCGGAAGTCGACGGCTTTATTATCTCGGATAGAGTTGATGAATTCGTTTGTAAATTTCTCAGAAGACAGATAAACCACTTTGGCAGAAGGATTATGATCTATTACATAATGGCCGATCGCATGCATTAAGTGCGTTTTCCCTAAGCCGACGCCCCCATAGATAAATAAAGGGTTGTAAGCTTTTGCGGGTGCTTCCGCTACTGCGAGGGAAGCAGCGTGTGCAAATCGGTTTCCAGATCCGATGACAAAAGTATCAAAAGTATATTTTGGATTGAGCATATTTTGAGGAAAATCAGATGTATCTTCTTTGACCGCTTTTTTGACTTGCGGTTTCGGCATAAAGTCCTCAACATCTTGATTTTGAGGAATGACAAACTTAATGCTCAATTCTTCCCCGGTTAATTCATATATAGTATCTGCAATCAGATGCAAGTATCTGGACTCCAGCCAGTCTCTGGCAAATTCATTGGGAGCCGTGATTGTTAATGTATCGCCTTGCAGTGAGTGGGCTTTGGTTGACTTCATCCAAGTCTCAAAACTCGGTTTGCTCAACTTTTTTTCGATTTGAGCAAGGGCTTGGTTCCACAGGTCTAATATATTTTCCATCTTCCGGCACGTCCCTCCTTTTCTTAGAAAATGGCGTCTTTCTCTGTTATAGAACACAAAAAAAGAGCAAATGGCGCTTACCATTCGTACACATTAAATGTTGAAAACATATAATATAGTAGATAAATAGCTTTTCGACAAATTTCACAACTTGTGGACAACCTTCTACACAAGCTGTGTGAAATCAATCCACAACTTATCCACACTTTGTGGATAAAGAGGAAAGGTAGGATTAGTAATCAAGAGTTAAAACACAAATATAATACCAAAATAAACGAGAGCTTGCAATGGTTGTCACAATCTTATCCACAAAGCGGACAACCTGTTGAAAAAACCTTGTCCACAGGGGTTGGTAATGTGAAAATGTTGTCGATAACCTCTGTGGATACTAAAAAAAGCCGAAAAAGATATCCACATGCGTGATTTTAGGGGCAAATTGTTTGGATTTGTCTTTTTTCCGTAAAATTAAGGAATCTAAAAAATAAGGTTTCGAAAGTTGAAAAGGTATGGTATCCTATTATGGTTGCAAGAAATAAAAGCACTAGTGAAGTTGACAATGAATAGGTAACGCAAATATAATAAGTAAGACTGTCTTTAACAGCTATTCCTCGAGGGAGGTGTCATAAATGAAAAGAACATTCCAACCGAATAACCGTAAACGCAGCAAAGTTCATGGCTTCAGAAGCCGTATGAGTTCAAAAAACGGTCGTCTAGTTTTAGCACGCCGTCGCCGCAAAGGCAGAAAAGTATTATCAGCTTAGGCCACTGAATAATGTCAGTGGTCTTTTTTCACGTTATGGGAAAAGATAGATGTGATGCGTAATGAACCGGGGCATGCTTCCTGGTTCAGATGCATCTCATGTTCATAATAAATTTTAAAAGTTTCTGCCAGCCAGTATCGGAGTGAGTCATTTGAAGAAGCGAAATCGTTTAAAGAAAAATGAAGATTTTCAAAAAGTGTTTAAACATGGGACATCAGTTGCAAACCGCCAGTTTGTCTTATATACGCTTGATCAGCCTGAAAATGATGAACTGCGTGTCGGGCTTTCCGTCAGCAAAAAAATTGGCAATGCCGTGATGCGAAATCGGATCAAACGTTTGATTCGGCAGGCCTTTCTTGAAGAGAAAGAGAGACTGAAGGAAAAGGATTACATCATTATTGCCAGAAAACCGGCGAGCCAGCTGACATATGAGGAAACGAAAAAAAGTCTGCAGCATCTATTCAGAAAGTCTTCATTATATAAGAAATCTTCGTCAAAGTAGGCATCACCACTGCTTTCTTACAACTTTTAAAAGCGCTTCCTTTCTGGTTGATCAGAAAAAGACACCATTTAAAACTGAAAGATGCTAAAATACATACAAGTATGCTTTGCAATAAAAGAGTGTAAAGATTAATTATAGGAGGAAATGTTGTTGAAAAGGAGAATAGGGTTGCTATTAAGTATGGTTGGCGTATTCATGCTTTTGGCTGGATGCTCGAGTGTGAAAGAGCCGATCACTGCAGATAGTCCGCATTTCTGGGACAAGTACGTAGTATATCCATTGTCTGAGCTCATTACGTATGTAGCGAAATTGACGGGAGATAACTACGGGCTTTCAATTATTCTAGTTACCATTTTAATTCGTTTATTAATTTTACCGCTGATGATTAAGCAGCTGAGAAGTTCGAAAGCGATGCAGGCTTTACAGCCGGAAATGCAAAAGCTTAAAGAAAAATACAGCTCAAAGGATCAAAAAACGCAGCAAAAGCTTCAACAGGAAACAATGGCTTTATTCCAAAAGCATGGTGTCAATCCATTGGCGGGATGTTTCCCGATTTTGATCCAGATGCCGATTTTAATTGGATTCTATCATGCGATCATGAGAACCCAGGCGATTTCAGAGCATAGCTTCTTATGGTTTGACTTAGGAGAAAAAGATCCTTACTATATTCTTCCTATCGTTGCCGGTGTCGCTACATTTGTTCAGCAAAAACTGATGATGGCTGGCAATGCGCAGCAAAATCCGCAAATGGCGATGATGCTTTGGATTATGCCAATTATGATTATCGTATTTGCGATCAACTTCCCGGCGGCTCTTTCTCTTTATTGGGTAGTCGGTAACTTGTTTATGATTGCGCAAACTTTCCTCATTAAAGGACCTGATATTAAAAAAAATCCTGAGCCGCAAAAAGCCGGAGGAAAGAAAAAGTGAGGAATGTGACTGCTGCAGGGCGAAATGTCGATGAAGCAGTACAGTCCGGATTGCAAGAGCTGGGATTAACGAAGGATAAGGTAGAAATTACTGTTATTGAAGAGGGAAACAAAGGGTTTCTCGGTATTTTCGGCAAAAAGCCTGCGATCGTAAAGCTGGTTGAAAAGATTGATCCGATTCAGCAAGCGAAGTTATATCTTCAAACGATTGCCGAAGCCATTGCCGGGAAGTCTGATGTGACTGTTCAAGAAAGTAAAAAGACAGTGAGATATCATATAACAGGTGAAAAGGCAGCATTGTTGATTGGGAAAAGAGGACAAACCTTAAACGCCCTTGAAACTTTGACACAGCTTGCCCTTAACCGTTATCCAGGCCAATATAAAAATGTGACGGTGGATGCAGAAAACTATCGTTTGAAAAGAAAAGAAACACTGAGCCAGCTGGCCATCAAGCTTGCTGACCAGGTTTTGAAAACGAAAAAATCCATCCAGCTTGAGCCTATGCCGTCCAGCGAAAGAAAAATTATTCACGATACTCTTTCTGGATATGCAAACCATCAGATCAAAACATATTCAATGGGTGAAGGCGAAAATCGTCATCTCGTTATTTCCCATAAAAGATAGCATAAAACCGAAGTCCGATAAAAATTGGATTTCGGTTTTTTTGTATCTGAAAAATCTACTTTTCCTAGTAATATCAAGGTTTTGCCGTTTAAGTTTTTTCTTTTTAGGTGTATCCTGTTGATAAAAAGGAAGTTCAGGAAATAAAATTAATTGTTATTCACATGTGGATAAGTTAAAGTAATAAGGGACGAATTTCTATTTCTGTGGATAACAAATCTTCCACTTCGAACCAAACTATGTTATCTTTTAGTTTTGGCATAATAAAATTTTTTTATATAGATGAAGTATAAGTAAAGAGAGGTGAACAACATGGATACAATTGCGGCAATTTCCACACCGATGGGAGAAGGCGCGATTGCGATTGTACGGTTGAGCGGACCAGAAGCCATTCAAATCGCAGATAGAATTTATAAGGGACCAAAGGGGAAAACACTCAGCTCGGTCGAATCACATACGATTCATTATGGTCATATCGTAGACAGACCTTCGGATCGTGTCGTTGAGGAAGTAATGGTATCAGTGTTAAAAGCGCCGAGAACTTTTACACGGGAAGATGTTATCGAGATAAACTGTCACGGGGGAATTGTGACTGTGAACCAAGTGCTTCAGCTCGCATTGAGAGAGGGAGCGAGACTGGCAGAGCCTGGCGAATTTACGAAACGTGCGTTTTTAAACGGGCGTATCGATCTTTCACAGGCGGAAGCGGTTATGGACTTAATTAGAGCGAAAACGGACCGGGCAATGAACGTTGCTATGAATCAAATGGAAGGGCGTCTTTCTGCTTTGGTGCGCCGTTTGCGCAGTGAGATTTTAGAAACACTGGCCCATGTTGAGGTGAATATCGATTATCCGGAGTATGATGATGTAGAGGAAATGACGCATCAGATTTTAGTCGAAAAGGCAACCGCCGTGAAAAAGGAAATTGAGGCGCTGCTGAGGACTTCTGAGCAAGGAAAAATCTTGCGTGAAGGTCTTTCTACCGTCATTATCGGCCGGCCAAACGTAGGAAAATCATCTCTTCTGAACAGCCTCGTTCATGAGGCAAAAGCCATCGTAACCGATATTCCCGGAACGACACGGGATGTGATTGAGGAATACGTGAATGTAAGGGGCGTCCCGCTTCGTCTGGTTGATACAGCAGGTATTCGTGAAACAGAGGATATTGTTGAGCGAATCGGTGTTGAACGTTCTCGCCAGGTCCTAAAGGAAGCGGACCTGATTTTACTTGTGCTTAATTATAGTGAAGAGCTTTCTGAAGAAGACGTGAAGCTTTTTGAAGCCGTTGAGGGCATGGATGTAATCGTGATTTTGAATAAGACTGACCTTGAGGCGAAGATTGACACTGAACGTGTCCGTGAGCTTGCCAATGGACGTCCAGTTGTTACGACATCTCTTTTAAAAGAGGAAGGCATCAATGATCTGGAAGAAGCGATTCAATCATTGTTCTACACGGGTGCCATTGAAAGCGGTGATCTGACTTATGTCAGCAACACACGTCACATCTCTATTTTACAGCAAGCAAAACGCGCCATTGAAGATGCGCTTAGCGGCATCGAACAGGATGTCCCGATCGACATGGTGCAAATTGACCTTACAAGATGCTGGGAGCTTTTAGGGGAAATCATTGGAGATTCTGTCCACGAAAGTTTAATTGATCAGCTCTTTTCACAATTCTGTTTAGGAAAATAATAAAAGGAGGAACTAGAATCATGGGGTATGAAGCAGGCCAATACGATGTGATTGTGATTGGCGCCGGGCATGCCGGTGTTGAGGCTGCCCTCGCATCTGCACGCCAAGGCGCCAAAACGCTTGTCTTGACCATCAACCTAGATATGGTTGCATTTATGCCATGTAATCCGTCTGTCGGCGGCCCCGCAAAAGGGATTGTCGTCCGCGAAATTGACGCGCTCGGCGGAGAAATGGGAAGAAACATCGATAAAACACATATTCAAATGAGAATGCTGAATACAGGAAAAGGTCCTGCGGTTCGTGCATTACGTGCGCAAGCAGACAAATTCCAATATCAGCACGAAATGAAAAATACGCTTGAAAAAGAACCAAACTTAACATTGCTGCAAGGAATTGTGGAGCGGCTGATCGTTGAAGACGGCGAATGCCGAGGCGTTATTACACAAACCGGCGCACATTATCGTGCGAAAGCAGTTGTCATGACAACAGGGACATATTTAAGAGGACGTATCATTCTTGGCGATCTGTCTTACTCAAGCGGCCCGAATAACCAGCAGCCTTCTATTAAGCTTTCTGAGCATTTGGAGGAACTCGGTTTTGACCTTGTTCGTTTTAAAACAGGTACGCCGCCTCGCGTTAAAAGCGACACGATTGATTACAGCAAAACGGAAATTCAGCCTGGTGACGATGTGCCTCGCGCTTTCTCATATGAAACAGTGGAATATATCACAGATCAGCTCCCTTGCTGGCTGACATATACAAGCCCTGAGACACATGAGATTATTGACAGCAACCTGCACCGTTCACCGATGTATTCCGGTATGATCAAAGGTACAGGCCCAAGATATTGCCCGTCCATTGAAGATAAAGTTGTACGATTTAATGATAAACCGCGTCACCAAATCTTCCTTGAGCCGGAAGGCAGAAATACACAGGAAGTCTATGTCCAAGGTTTATCTACAAGTCTTCCAGAAGACGTACAGCAAAGAATGCTTGCAACGATTCCTGGACTTGAAAACGTGCAAATGATGAGAGCCGGCTATGCGATCGAGTATGATGCAATCGTACCGACACAGCTCTGGCCGACACTTGAAACAAAAAAAATCACAAACCTTTACACTGCAGGCCAAATTAACGGAACTTCCGGTTATGAAGAAGCTGCGGGACAAGGGATTATGGCGGGAATCAATGCAGGACGAAAAGCGCTTGGAAAAGAAGAAGTGATTTTAAGCCGTTCTGACGCCTACATTGGTGTTCTGATTGATGACCTTGTGACAAAAGGTACCAATGAGCCATATCGTCTTTTGACATCACGTGCGGAATACAGATTGCTTCTTCGCCATGACAATGCTGATTTGCGTCTGACAGAAATCGGACACCGCATTGGATTGATTTCTGATGAGCGCTATGCGGCTTTTGAGAAGAAAAAAGCGGCGATCGAGGCGGAGAAAAAACGTCTTCATTCTGTAATTATCAAGCCGTCTCCGGAAAATCAAGAATATATCCGTTCTCTTGGCGGAAGCGAATTGAAAGATGGAGTTCGCGGCACAGACTTGATGAAGCGTCCTGAAATGAACTATGAAACAGTCACAAAACTGGCGCCGCCAGAAGTGCCAGTTCCTCAAGACGTGGCAGAACAAGTAGAAATCCAAGTGAAATATGAAGGATATATTGAAAAATCTCTTCAGCAAGTGGAAAAACTGAAGAAGATGGAAAATAAAAAAATTCCAGATCGAATTGATTATGACGCAATTAAGGGGATTGCGACCGAGGCGCGTCAAAAACTGAAAAATGTACGGCCTTTGTCTGTTGCCCAAGCTTCCCGCATTTCCGGTGTAAACCCGGCGGACATTTCAATTCTATTGGTGTATTTAGAGCAGGGACGCATTGCGAAGATAGCCGAATAGAAAGGATGACGGCATGAATATTGAAGAATTCACTTCTGGTTTGGCGGAAAAAGGGATCTCCCTTTCTCCCCGTCAGCTGGAGCAATTTGAGCTGTATTACGACATGCTGGTTGAATGGAACGAAAAAATCAATCTGACTTCAATAACAGAGAAAAAAGAAGTGTATTTAAAGCATTTTTATGATTCCATTACAGCTGCTTTTTATGTCGACTTCAATCAGGTGAACACGATTTGTGATGTCGGAGCGGGAGCGGGTTTTCCAAGTCTGCCGATAAAAATATGCTTTCCGCACCTCAATGTCACAATCGTGGATTCACTGAATAAACGGATCACGTTTTTAGAAAAGTTATCTGAGGCTTTGCAATTGGAGAATACAACATTCTGCCATGACAGAGCTGAAACGTTCGGGCAACGGAAAGACGTGCGTGAAAGCTATGATATTGTGACAGCGCGAGCAGTTGCGAGATTATCTGTTTTGAGTGAGCTTTGCTTGCCTCTGGTGAAGAAAAACGGTTTATTTGTTGCTTTAAAAGCCGCATCAGCTGAAGAAGAACTGAATGCAGGCAAAAAAGCAATCACGACGCTTGGAGGAGAACTTGAGAATATCCATTCTTTTAAGCTGCCTATTGAAGAAAGCGATCGTAATATTATGGTGATACGCAAAATAAAAAATACACCTAAGAAGTATCCAAGAAAACCGGGAACTCCTAATAAATCGCCAATTGAAGGGTAATTTAGACAGCCTGATATGACAATACCATCATATTTTCATCAAAATTGATGGATGTACAGCAGGAAAAACCATGAGAAAATAGAATTATAAAAATGGCAGTTTTTAAAGGTGGTGTAGGTACATGAAGCATTCATTCTCTCGTTTCTTCGGGCTTGGTGAGAAGGAACAGGAGCCGGAGATTGCTGAACATGATACAAACAAAGAAGAGATTCTGGAAATACCGGTAAATGCTATCGTTCCCAACCGTTTTCAGCCACGCACCATTTTCTCAGATGAAAAAATCAAAGAGTTAGCAATGACCATTCATACACACGGCATTATTCAGCCGATTGTTGTTAGGCATACAGAAGAAGAAGGCCAATACGAACTCATTGCAGGTGAAAGACGCTGGAGAGCGGTGCAATCGCTTGAGTGGGAAAAGATTCCGGCAATTATTAAGGATTTTTCCGACACGGAAACCGCTTCTGTGGCGTTAATCGAAAACTTGCAGCGGGAAGAACTGTCTTCTATTGAGGAAGCGCATGCTTATGCTAGGCTGCTTGAGCTGCATGATTTAACACAGGAGGCACTCGCACAGCGCTTAGGAAAAGGGCAGTCTACAATCGCGAATAAGCTTCGGTTATTAAAGCTGCCTCAGCCGGTCCAAGAGGCGATTATGGAGAAGAAAATCACCGAGCGCCATGCCAGAGCACTGATTCCGCTGAAACAGCCTGAGCTCCAAGTCACACTGCTCACAGAGATTATTGAGAAAAGTTTAAATGTAAAGCAGACAGAAGACCGCGTGGTGAAAATGCTGGAGCAAGGCCAGAGAAAGCCAAAGCCGAGACGCAAAGCATTCAGCAGAGATACAAGAATTGCGATGAACACGATTCGCCAGTCACTATCAATGGTGGAAGACAGCGGTGTAAAATTGAATACGGAAGAAGAAGAATTTGAAGAATATATTCAATTAACGATTCGCATACCAAAATAGAAGCTCTCCTGAAAAGCAGGAGAGCTTTTTATATTTTTAATAAAAGGTAATCACTTACTTTTAGTGAATATTGTTATATTAGAATTCTTTTCTTTGAGCTTGTGGATAAATTCTTCAGATTTTTGCGGTGAAATCACTGCATGTCCCCATCCCCCCTGATAATATATTGTGATGGCATGGCGAGAGCCGATCAGACGAAAACCGGACCACAGTTTCTTTTTTTGAACGACTTTATCGATTTTTTCATAAGGAATTTGATGTTTGATCAATCCGGCTTTAATGATCAGATGGTGTTCCTTCAATACATATTTTAGGTCAATAAAGCTCCAAATGATGAGTCCATTTAAAAGAGTCAGCAGAATAAAAATGATCCAGCCGGAAACTCTTATATTTCCCAGCACAAAAGGAACAATGGCATCTGCTTGTATCAGTAATATGAGAAACACAACCATCAGCGTAACGGGTACATCTCTCTTCGTTTGATAAACCATTTTCTCACCATCCTGTTTCCACGTTCTGTACTGTGACTTCTTCTTTTTTTCTTTAAGAAATTCCTTTTTTAAGTCAAAAAAACATAGAAATTGCAGAATTTATAAGAGAAAGCATAAAGCGTGCTTGAATTTTCAATTATTTCCCTTCTGATTCGGAACAAAATGATGAAAAAAATGAAACGCTTTAATCTTTTTTTGATAGAATAGAAGCAAGATAGTACATGTTCATGTGAAAGTAGGTGACATCGTGGGAAAAATCATAGCAATTACGAACCAAAAAGGCGGGGTCGGCAAAACAACGACGTCTGTCAACCTTGGGGCATGTTTGGCTTACATAGGGAAAAGGGTTCTGCTGGTAGATATTGATCCGCAGGGAAATGCGACAAGCGGATTAGGGATTGAAAAAGCCGATGTAGAGCAGTGTGTGTACGATATTTTAGTAGATGATGCAGATGTAATAGATATTATTAAAGCAACGACAGTAGAGAACTTGGATGTGATTCCTGCGACGATTCAGCTTGCAGGGGCTGAGATCGAGCTGGTTCCTACAATATCAAGAGAAGTGAGATTGAAGAGAGCGCTTGAAGCAGTAAAGCAAAATTATGATTATATTATCATTGATTGTCCGCCGTCATTGGGCTTGCTGACGATTAACGCCCTTACAGCCTCGGATTCCGTTGTGATTCCTGTACAGTGCGAATATTATGCCTTGGAGGGTCTCAGCCAGTTATTAAATACAGTACGTCTTGTGCAAAAGCATTTGAATACTGATTTAATGATTGAAGGTGTATTGCTGACAATGCTTGATGCCCGGACAAACCTTGGCATTCAAGTGATTGAAGAGGTTAAAAAGTATTTTAGGGATAAAGTATATAAGACAGTTATTCCGCGTAATGTCCGTCTGAGTGAGGCACCGAGTCACGGAAAACCCATCATTTTATACGATCCGCGGTCAAGAGGTGCGGAAGTATATTTAGATTTAGCAAAGGAAGTGGCTGCGAATGGCTAAAGGCCTTGGAAAAGGGATTAATGCGTTATTTAATCAGGTAGATTTGTCTGAAGAGACAGTTGAAGAAATTAAAATTGCCGATTTACGCCCTAATCCTTATCAGCCAAGAAAACACTTTGATGACGAGGCATTAGCTGAACTAAAAGAATCTGTGTTGCAGCATGGCATTCTTCAGCCGCTTATCGTCAGAAAATCTTTAAAAGGCTATGATATTGTTGCGGGTGAACGGCGTTTTCGAGCGGCAAAGCTGGCAGGTTTAGATACAGTTCCGGCCATTGTCCGTGAATTATCAGAGGCGTTAATGAGGGAAATTGCTTTATTAGAAAACCTTCAGCGTGAAGATCTATCTCCGCTTGAAGAGGCTCAGGCATATGACTCCTTGCTGAAACACTTAGATCTCACGCAAGAGCAGCTTGCCAAACGTCTTGGAAAAAGCAGACCGCATATTGCGAATCATTTAAGACTGCTGACACTGCCAGAAAATATTCAGCAGCTTATTGCCGAAGGTACGCTTTCTATGGGACATGGACGCACGCTTCTTGGCTTAAAAAACAAAAATAAGCTTGAACCGCTGGTACAAAAAGTGATTGCGGAGCAGCTCAATGTTCGCCAGCTTGAGCAGCTGATTCAGCAGTTGAATCAGAATGTTCCACGTGAAACAAAGAAAAAAGAACCTGTGAAAGATGCGGTTCTAAAAGAACGAGAATCCTATCTCCAAAATTATTTTGGAACAACAGTTAATATTAAAAGACAGAAGAAAAAAGGCAAAATCGAAATTGAATTTTTCTCTAATGAAGACCTTGACCGGATTTTAGAGCTTTTGTCTGAACGAGAATCATAAATGATAAAACCATCTTTCAAACGAAGATGGTTTTTGTTTTATATGCGCCCAGTGAGCCTTTGCAGCGGGTTAATGCGTTCTTGCCTCCACTCTGTCCGATCTGTTAAACTCAAACCTTCCGCTAGAACATTTGCCATATTCATGACCAAGTTGAGTCTAGTATTTTGCAATACAAAATATTCCATGAAACCGCTCACATTCACGATTCCGTTAATATGAAGATCTCCCACTTCAGGAAGGTCTTTTTGTACACCGGCTCCGGGCTTTAATGGCCCGTCCCCGATTTGAAATGAACCCACACTCTTAACGCGGCCTAAGCATGCATCCACTGCTATAACAAATGGGTTTTTATGTAATTTATGAATGTCATTGATTTTATCCTTCATGTTCACAGCATGGACGGGGTCAGATAAGGTTCCGTAGACATGGAATCTGGTGAGCTGCATCTGTTTGAGTTTCATTCCTACGAGCGGGCCCAATGAATCACCGGTTGAACGGTCTGTTCCGATACAAACCACAACAATTGGTTTGCCGGCAGCTTTACGTAAGGATGAAGAAAGGATGGTTTGGATTTGTTTTGCCGCTGCAGCATCTGTATGTGAAACATATTGCTTTACTCGTTCCTGAGAGGAAAAAAGCCCGCCTTTTCGATTCATGGGTTTCACTTCCTTGTTATAGTAGGTAACAGAATTGCTATGGTGTGTGTTTCGTTATGTAAGGTTGTTTACAGTATATCCAGCAGTACGGTTTTTTATGCTTTGTGTATGACACCGGAGATTTTAAAAAAGTAGAGGTTATTATGAATGGTTAGTGGGTGAATTATAAATATTGTCCCCCATTGCCTCGATCATGATCAAGCTACGGTCTGCTTACAAAACACTTTATAGATAGGAATGGTTAATGAGGTTCATTCCTTCATTCCACTGCAAAATGATATATTTTTAGACTGCCTCCATCAGCAGTCTTTTTTATGTGTATTTCGTATGATAATTTCAGCTTGTGTTCAAATGTCTATGAAAATATGGCATGTTTGCTTTCCTTTATTTATATAGTAACAATAACGGGAACAAGCTGAACTTTGTCTATGAGGTGATAGTGTTGTGGAGAGCCGGAATGAAGTGGTTGCTGCTCATATTAGGGAGCCTGATCGGGGCCGGATATGCGAGCGGTCAGGAGATATGGCAGTTTTTTGGGGCGGAAAGCGGACTTGCTATTGTGCTGTTTACAATCATGTTCATTTTCTCGTCTTATATTGTGATGAAAATCAGTTTTAAGGTTCAATCCACTCATTTTCTGCCGGTTCTGGAGCATTTAATGGGGCCATGGCTGGCGAAAATTTATGATGTCCTCATCATTTTTTATTTGTTTTCGACGACTATGGTGATGATTGCCGGAGGCGGTGTGACCCTGCAAATGTACAAGCTTCCTTTCTGGTGGGGAATCACGCTGATTTGCATCGTGACAGTGTGTTTGTTTTTGTGGGATGTGAAAGGAATATTATCTATAAATAGTATTTTGATTCCTGTGTTAGTAGCGGGGCTTTTATATGCGCTGATCTCCTTTCAGAGCACACATCACCATACGTGGACGATTGATTTGTCCCAGCAGTATAACTGGCCTGCGAGCATTACGTTTACCTCTTTAAACATCCTTTCAGTTGTTGCGATTTTATCCTCTGTTGGGAAAGAGATGAAAGGGCTCGGAGAAGCAAAAATAGCAAGTGTGGCAAGCGGTCTTATTTTTGGCGTGATCTCATTTGTTTATAATGAAACGTTGGTGGAGCTGGCGGGCTCCCTTTCTCAGTTTGAAATACCACTGTTTGCCGTTCTGGAGGGTGCGCCTTATTTCCTTTTTTTATGTATGACGGCGGTGCTGTGCCTGGCGATTTACACGACGACGGTAGCAGGTTTGCTGGGGCTGTCCAGCCGGCTGATGGCGTTTATTCATATGCCTAGATGGATGATTGTGTTGATTTTGTTAATGTTAATGGTACCTTTTACTTCTTTCGGATTTTCTGATTTGATCGCGTTCTTGTATCCGATATATGGGATGCTCAATTTGTATTTGTTAGTTTGTCTGCTCTTATATCCTATTTTGAGTAAATGGAAATAAGAGGATGTATTTCTTTTCGGGTATCTTGATTGCTCTTATGATCAGTTTTTTTGTACAATAGATACAGCAGTTTAGGAAAAGAGGTGAAGGGTCTTGGCGGATAAAGACTTTGGCCTGAATGATATCGTAGAAATGAAAAAACCGCATCCATGCGGAGCGAACAGTTGGAAAATTATACGCATGGGAATGGATATTCGAATTAAGTGTGAGGGATGCTCTCACAGTGTTATGATTCCGAGAAGAGAATTTGAAAGAAAACTAAAAAAAGTACTAGTCAAGCATGAGGAGCCTACTTCATAAATAGGCCGACACTCATGCTTTTTCATATAGAAGGTAAGGAGAAGACGGCGATGAGCAAAGTGCATCAGTCGGCATGTCCGCTAAATTGTTGGGACAGCTGCGGCTTTTTGGTGACTGTTGATGATGGAAAGGTAACAAAAGTGGACGGAGATCCAAACCATCCGATTACGGAAGGTAAAATCTGCGGCCGCGGCAGAATGCTTGAGACAAAAACAAATTCTCCTGATCGGCTTCGCTATCCAATGAAAAAACAAAATGGCGAGTTTGTGCGGATTTCTTGGGAGCAGGCACTTGATGAAATTGCCGATAAACTTCGGGAAATCAAGGAAACGTCGGAGACGACTGCTGTTTTGCACAGCCATGATTATGCGAATAACGGTCTGTTAAAAGCGCTTGATCAGCGTTTTTTTAATGGATATGGAGGCGTGACTGAAATCGTCGGAAGCATATGCTGGGGCTCCGGCATCGAGGCGCAAAGCTGGGATTTTGGCCGTTCGTACGGTCACGGCCCGCTTGATATTTACAACAGCAAGCATGTTGTTGTGTGGGGAAGAAATGTATCCAGAACAAATATGCACTTATACCATCACTTGCAGCAGGTGAAAAAGAAGGGCGCCACGATTACGGTGATTGATCCGATCTTCAACCCGACTGCTAAGCTTGCTGACCGCTATATCTCTGTAAAGCCTGGAATGGACGGCTGGCTTGCGGCAGCCGTTTTGAAGGTTCTGATTGAGACGGGAAGAACGGATGAAACGTTTATTTCTGAGCATTCTGTCGGTTTTGATGATGTGAAAGAGCTTTTGAAAACTGTTTCTCTGGAAGAGTTTATTGTGAAAACAGAAACTTCTATGGAGGATCTGGAGTATCTGGCCGGTTTGTATGCTGATGGTCCGGTGTCTACTTTTATGGGGCTTGGCATGCAGCGATATAAAAACGGCGGCGGAACGATTCGTTGGATTGATGCACTCGTTGCGGCAAGCGGAAATGTCGGAATTAAGGGCGGCGGCGCGAATTTCGGAAATGTCCAGATTGGCGAGAGCTTTGCAAAAACAAAGCTGACGCTGCCGGAATTAAAAACAACATCACGTTCTTTTTCAATGATGACGCAGGCTGAAGAAGTGTTGACCGCTGCTGATCCTGCGATTGAGATGATTATTGTGACGTGCGGAAATCCGCTGACTCAGGTGCCGAATACAAATAAGGTGAGACAAGCTTTTGAAAAGATTCCCATGACGGTTGCGATTGATTCCATTATGACAGATACCGCAAAGCTGTGTGATTATGTTTTGCCGACTGCCACTGTTTTTGAAGAAGAAGATATCTACTATTCCAGTATGTATCATCATTATGTTCAGTACGGGAAGAAGCTTGTGGAGCCGCAGGGTGAAGCGAAGTCGGACAGCTGGATCTGGTCAGAGCTTGCAAAACGCCTTGGATTTGGCGAGCTGTTTGAATACAGCACTCAAGAATTTTTAGAGATGGGGCTTTCTTCATTGGAAGCAGAGGGTGTGACACTCGAGCGTTTAAAAGAAAAAGGCCACCTCCCTCTTCCAGTAAAACAGGTGCCGTGGGATGATTATCAGTTTTTGACGCCGAGTGGAAAATTTGAATTTACTTCGTCGCTAGCTGAGCAAAAGGGATTTAGCGGCTCGCTTCAATTAAATGTGCCCGAAGAATCTGTTTTCCATAATGAGGAGTTAGCTGAAAAGTACCCTTATACGCTGTTATCCATTCATCCGCAGCGTTCCAACCATTCACAGCATGTGCCGTTTATTGAAAAGCTTCAGCACGTTCAGGTTGATATTTCTCCAGATATAGCGGCTGAGCAGAATCTTCAGGATGGAGACGAGGTTGTCATCTTTAATGACCGCGGACGCTTGAAGGGCAAGGTGAAAGTGATGAAGCAGGCTCATGCGAAGACGATTAATATAGATGAAGGCATGTGGGCGGCTTTTGGAGGGTCAGTCAATGCACTGACAAATGATACAAATTCTGATAATGGAATGGGAAGTACGCTTTTTGACTGTTTAGTAGGCTTGAAAAAAGCATAATCAAAGGGATTGGCAGGCTGAAAATGCTTTTTTGTCAGCTTGTCTTTTCCAGTGAACCTCCTTATAATTGCTCTAGGTTCAAAATACGCTCATACAATGACGGTTTTATATAGAGGAGATGAAAGAATGGCTTTAACAGCTGGAATTGTTGGTTTGCCGAACGTCGGAAAATCAACACTATTTAACGCAATTACACAGGCCGGTGCCGAATCAGCCAACTACCCGTTCTGTACAATTGATCCGAACGTGGGAATTGTAGAGGTGCCGGATGATCGTCTGCAAAAGCTGACTGAGCTGGTCAACCCGAAGAAGACTGTGCCGACTGCTTTTGAATTCACTGATATTGCAGGGATTGTAAAGGGCGCATCTAAAGGAGAAGGACTCGGCAACAAGTTCCTATCTCATATTCGCCAAGTTGACGCGATTTGCCACGTTGTCCGTGCTTTTTCCGATGACAACATTACACACGTTTCCGGAAAGGTTGATCCGATTGATGACATTGAAACGATCAACCTTGAGCTGATCCTCGCTGATATGGAAACGGTTGAAAAGCGGATTACACGCGTCAGCAAGCTTGCGAAGCAAAAAGATAAAGACGCTGTATTTGAGTTTGAGATTTTATCTAAACTGAAAGAAGCGTTTGAGAGTGAAAAGCCTGCTCGATCTGTAGAATTCACTGAAGAGCAGCAAAAGCTTGTGAAGCAGCTCCATTTACTGACTTCGAAGCCTATTTTGTACGTGGCCAACGTAAGTGAAGATGAAGTTGCTGATCCATCTGGCAATGAAAATGTAGCGAAGATTCGCGAGTACGCTGCCGGCGAAAACGCAGAAGTTATCGTTGTGTGTGCAAAAATCGAATCCGAAATCGCTGAGCTTGAAGGCGAAGAAAAGCAAATGTTCTTGGAAGAGCTGGGCATTCAAGAATCAGGTCTTGATCAGCTGATCAAAGCGTCTTACTCTCTTCTCGGCCTCGCAACATATTTCACAGCCGGAGAACAGGAAGTCAGAGCTTGGACATTCAAAAAAGGCATGAAAGCCCCTGAGTGTGCAGGAATTATTCATAGTGACTTTGAGCGGGGCTTCATTCGTGCTGAGACAGTTGCTTATGAGGATCTTCTTGCGGGCGGCGGTATGGCAGGAGCTAAAGAGGCAGGAAAAGTCCGCCTTGAAGGGAAAGAATATGTGGTCCAAGACGGAGATGTTATTCATTTCCGATTTAATGTATAGGATGCAGTTGTAAAGGGACAAGAGCTTTGGTATAATATAAAATTGTGAGTAATAGAATTATTGCTCCTTGCCCATTATGGGCCGCTTAGTCCAAAAGGAGGTGCAAACAGATGAGAAAGTACGAAGTTATGTACATTATCCGCCCAAACATTGACGAAGAGTCTAAAAAAGCAGTTATCGAGCGTTTCAACAACGTTCTGACTTCTAACGGTGCGGAGATCACTGGAACAAAGGATTGGGGTAAACGTCGTCTTGCTTACGAAATCAACGATTTCCGCGACGGTTTCTACCAAATCGTAAACGTTCAATCTGACGCTGCGGCAGTTCAAGAATTTGACCGTCTAGCTAAGATCAGTGACGATATCATTCGCCACATTGTTGTTAAAGAAGAAGAATAAGCAATTTTGAAATATATAATGGTAAAAGGTGGTCTTTCTTATGCTTAACCGAGTTGTATTAGTCGGAAGACTGACAAAAGACCCAGAGCTTCGTTATACGCCAAACGGTGCGGCTGTTGCTACGTTTACTCTTGCTGTGAATCGTACATTTACGAACCAGTCCGGAGAACGTGAGGCCGATTTCATTAATTGTGTCACTTGGAGAAGACAAGCCGAAAACGTTGCAAACTTCTTGAAAAAAGGAAGCCTTGCAGGCGTAGATGGCCGTTTACAAACAAGAAACTATGAAAACCAGCAAGGACAGCGTGTCTTCGTGACAGAGGTCCAAGCTGAAAGTGTTCAATTTCTTGAGCCGAAAAACGGCGGCGGTTCTGGTTCAGGTGGATACAACGAAGGAAACAGCGGCGGAGGCCAGTACTTTGGCGGAGGCCAAAATGATAATCCATTTGGGGGAAATCAAAACAACCAGAGACGCAATCAGGGGAACAGCTTTAATGATGACCCATTTGCCAACGACGGCAAACCGATTGACATCTCGGATGATGATCTTCCATTCTAATGTGATTATCGCCTAAAATGAAAAAGAAAGGAGGGAAATGACAATGGCAGGAGGACGCAGAGGCGGTCGTGCGAAACGCCGTAAAGTGTGTTATTTCACTTCTAACGGTATCACGCACATCGACTACAAAGATGTAGATCTTCTTAAAAAGTTTGTTTCTGAGCGCGGTAAAATTTTACCACGTCGTGTAACTGGAACAAACGCTAAATACCAACGTAAATTGACTGCAGCGATCAAACGCGCACGTCAAATGGCTTTACTTCCATACGTAAGCGGTGAGTAAGCTGATACGTAAAGAGCAAGGACCTTCGGGTTCTTGCTCTTTTTTATAGGGGGGAGGATGAAACATGAAGTTGATTTCATGGAATGTAAACGGCCTGCGGGCTGTGATGAGAAAAATGGATTTCCTCTCTTATTTGAAAGAAGAGGATGCAGATATTATATGTCTTCAGGAAACGAAGATACAGGACGGCCAGGTTGATCTCCAGCCTGAAGGCTATCATGTGTACTGGAATTATGCAGTGAAAAAAGGATATTCCGGCACAGCTGTTTTTTCTAAGCAAGAACCGTTGCAGGTCATCTACGGTATCGGAGTAGAAGAGCATGACCAAGAAGGCAGAGTGATTACGCTGGAATTTGAAAACGTGTTTGTAATGACTGTTTACACGCCCAATTCCAGAAGGGGATTAGAGCGGATTGATTACCGCATGCAATGGGAAGAGGCCTTATTGTCTTATATTCTTGAATTGGATCAGAAAAAACCAGTGATTTTATGCGGTGATTTGAATGTAGCCCATCAGGAGATTGATTTGAAAAATCCAAAGGCGAACCGGAATAATGCTGGATTTTCAGATCAAGAAAGAGAGGCATTCACTCGTTTCTTAGAAGCTGGCTTTGTTGATTCTTTTCGTCATGTTTATCCTGATCTTGAAGGCGCTTATTCCTGGTGGTCGTATCGTGCCGGCGCCCGGGACAGAAATATTGGATGGCGGATTGATTATTTTGTTGTTTCTGAAAGCCTTAAGGAACAGATTGAAGATGCCAGCATATCAGCGGACGTCATGGGTTCCGACCATTGTCCTGTTGAACTTATCATCAATATATGATGAGATAGCAGTAAGGATTTTACACTTACTGCTTTTTTTTATATGAAAAGGAGAAAGAGATGGCAAATATAAAAGAGATCGCAAGACTGGCAAATGTATCTGTTTCGACTGTCTCGCGTGTATTGAATCATCATCCGTATGTATCTGAAGAAAAGAGAAAGCTTGTTCATCAAGTCATGAAGGATTTGGATTATACACCAAATCGAACCGCAATCGATCTCATTCGCGGGAAAACCCATACGGTCGGTGTGATTCTGCCTTATAGCGATCATCCCTGCTTTGATAAAATCGTTAACGGAATCACCAAGGCGGCTTTTCAGCATGAGTATGCAACGACCCTTCTCCCCACCAATTATAACCCCGATATTGAAATCAAATATTTAGAGCTGTTAAGAACGAAGAAAATAGACGGTCTCATCATTACTTCCCGCGCCAATCATTGGGACAGCATTTTAGCTTATCAGGAATATGGGCCGGTCATCGCTTGTGAGGAAACCGGAGACATTGATGTCCCTTGTGCTTTTAATGACAGAAAAACTGCTTATGCAGAGAGCTTTCGCTATTTAAAGAGCCGCGGGCATGAGAATATTGCTTTTACGTGTGTCAGAGAAGCTGATAGGAGCCCGAGCACGGCTGATAAAGCTGCGGCCTATAAAGCTATCTGCGGAAGGTTGGAAGACCACCATATGCTGTCCGGATGCAACGATATGAATGATGGTGAGCTGGCAGCTGAACATTTTTATATGAGCGGGCGGGTTCCGACTGCTATTTATGCAAATAGTGATGAAGTGGCAGCTGGAATTCATCTATTTGCCAAAAAGAATAATTGGGACGTTGAAATCATAGGCGAGGGGAATACTTCTATCAGCCGTGTTCTTGGTTTTCCGTCGCTTGATTTGAATCTTGAGCAGCTCGGCATCGCAGCATTTTCTCTATTTTTGCAGGATGAACCCGCTGATATCAAAATTCAGCATAAATTTAAGAAAAAAGCTTGAACTGAAATGCATTTCATACCTTATAACTTCATTGAAGGTGAAGGAGGAGGAAGAAATGCAGATTGAACATATAGCGGTCTGGGTCAATGACTTAGAGCGAATGAAGTCTTTTTATGAAACGTATTTTAATGGCGAAGCGAATGATTTGTATCATAATGAGAAAAAAGATTTTAAGTCTTATTTTATTACGTTTGGTTCCGGAGCAAGGCTGGAAATTATGAAAAAAGGGAATGTGACCGATCCGCCCTCACAAACAATGACAGGCTGGGCACATATTGCCTTTTCCGTTGGGAGCCGGGAGAAAGTTGACGAACTGACTGACCGATTGAAGGCGGATGGTTTCGCAGTAGTAAACGGCCCGAGGACAACAGGAGACGGCTACTATGAAAGTGTGATTGAGGATGATGAAGGAAATTTGATCGAGATTACAATCTGACATGGAGTGACTTAAATGCTGAGGACAGAAAAAGAAAAAATGGCAGCCGGAGAATTATACAATTCGGAAGATCAACAACTATTACTAGAACGCAAGCATGCGAGACAGCTGATTAGACAATATAACGAAACACCGGAAGATGATATAGTGCGGACAGAGCTTTTGAAGGAGCTGCTCGGTTCGGTTGGGGATCAAGTCACGATTTTGCCGACATTCCGCTGTGATTATGGCTATCATATTCATATCGGAGATCATACATTTGTTAATTTTGACTGTGTCATTTTAGATGTGTGTGAGGTGCGTATCGGCCGTCATTGTTTGATTGCGCCAGGTGTACATATCTACACGGCCGGTCATCCTCTTGATCCGATCGAAAGGAAATCCGGGAAGGAGTTCGGTAAGCCTGTGACAATTGGAGATCAAGTTTGGATTGGAGGCCGGGCGGTGATTAACCCGGGAGTGACAATCGGTGATAACGCAGTGATTGCTTCTGGATCTGTTGTCACTAAGGATGTACCCGCTAATACTGTTGTAGGCGGAAACCCCGCAAGGATTTTGAAGCAATTGTAATGAGATCAGTGCGGCAGATCCGCACTGACTTTTTTAAATCTGTTTTGCATTCGTATTAGGACCGAAGAAGATTAACAGCAAGGAGCATGCGAGCCAACAGCCCCCAATAAATAAGAAGACGCTGATATAGCCGAGCTGAACGGCAATAAATCCGACAAGCAATGAGCCAAAAATGTTTGAAAAACGGCCAAGACCATAGGCTAAACCGCTGCCAGACGAGCGGTATTCAGTCGGATAAGGTTCAGATGTATAGGCGTATAAGTTCGAGGTAAAGACCCGTTCTGTGATATTCACGATAAAACCAAATACAATGATCATGATGGGAATAAAAGTCATACCATATAAGAGCCCGGCGATGGCCGTCAGAAACGCACTCGCAGCTAAAATCCATTTTCTTTGAAATCTTTCGGAAATCATGGAGCCGAGCAGTGCGCCAAGCGGAGCGCCGACGGAATGCAATACGTTATACCATAATGTATTTTCCATGGTTACGCCATTACTTTTTAGCAGGCTTGGAACCCATGAAGCAAATCCGTAAAACCCAAACGTTTCAAAAATCCATACAGCAGATAATACGATGGTGATTTTGAGGTTTCTGCCTTTCAATAAGCCTGCGTAACCTGCATTCTGCTTAACAGTTTCGCTTACTTTAGGCTGGGATGCTGCCGGAAGCGGGCCTTTCTCCTTTTCAACCTGTTCTTCAATTCGGGTGAGGATCGCATCGGCTTTCGTATATTCCCCGCGATTTTCGTGCCAGCGAGGTGACTCTTCCAGACGGCGGATGAAGAAAAAATAAATAAGGCCGACGGCACCCCATACAAACACAAGCCTCCATCCCCATGAACCAAGAGGAATGACAAAGGCAGACACAATGTTGGTGATCGGAACCCCAATCAATCCAATCATGGCACAAAAAGAAATATATTTTCCACGTACACTTGAAGGGAAAAATTCCGCCAAATAGCTATTCGTAATGACCATGGCGGCTGCAACGCCAAATCCGGTGAGGAAACGGAATGTCATTAAAGATGGAATGTCCCATGCCGCAGCATTGCATAGCGATGCGATTGAGAAAACAAAGACAAATAGATTTAAGGCTTTTTTGCGGCCGATTCGATCGGACAGCCGTCCGCCCAGTGAAGCGCCTAAAAACATGCCTAAAAACGAAGCAGCCGTTACGTTAGCAATAGTTGAAAGTGGGATGCCCCAATGTTCAATCAGTGCCGGCGCTACATTGCTGAGGGTAAATAAATCTGCGAGATCAAAGAAATAAACAATGCCGAGAGCGGTTAACACTTGGAAATGAACGCGTGAAATCGGAAGGCGGTCTAAACGATTCGCTACGTTTGAGAAAGGATGTGTATTCTTTTGTTTGAAGATCGTATTCATAAAAAACCCCCTTTTAAGTAGTAAGAAAAGACTGAAAATTCTCCTCTTGGGACTATTATAAGTATCTTGGTTCATTGGCAACAGAGTTCAAATCACTAGATGGAAGAACTAAATTCACACTTTATATTTTAATTTTGCTTAAAAGATTTCCAAAACAGTAGATTCATAGACCAATTTATGCAAATATATAGTAATATTCTCATTGAAAGGAAGAGACATAGAAGGAATGAATTCATTTATCCGTCCTATAGAAGGAAACAATACATTGTGGAGATATTTTTTCGCTTTTTTGGTGATGGTAGGGTTATATGTATTCGGGAATATAGCTTACCTTTTCGCTATACTGTTCACGGTTATTGTGAATCCCAATATCACGTTTGATTTGGATGAAGCTGTGTTGAGTGATCCTCTCGTAGATCTTTATTTGTCCCATGTGATTTATTTATTCGCCATTCCGGGAGTTTGGCTGGCTGTGCGCTTTATTTTGAAGCGGCCTTTCCGAACGGTGATAACACCAAATTCAAAGATGAATTGGCGGAGAATTTCCTTTGGTTTTATTGCTTATTTCTTGCTAATGATCGCCGTACAATTGATTGATTTTGTGATTCATCCTGATAGCTATTCAATGCAAGAGTTTAATGCATCACGATTTATCTGGCTGCTAGCGGCTGCCCTCATTTTGGTTCCGATTCAGACATCAGCTGAGGAACTATTTTTCAGGGGATTTTTGCTTCAAGCTTTCGGGAGATTGACGAAAAATCCTCTATTTTTGACACTGATTGTCGGAGGATTGTTTGGCGTATTGCATTTTGCGAATCCAGAAATGAACAACGGCGCTGTCTGGGCAGGAATTGAGTATTTAACATTTGGTTTTGTGTGGACCTATTACACGATTAAAACTGGAAGCATCGAAATATCACTTGGCGCCCATGCCGCGAATAATATGTTTTTGTGTATGTTTATTACAGAAAAAAACAGTGTGTATGGAGGAATTCCTTCTCTGTTTACCGTTACGCGGGGGAACCCGATGTGGGAGGCTTTCTTTACGATAGCGGTCAACCTTGTGTTTGCGGGGATCGCTTTATGGTACCATAAGAAATCAAAAAGTAAGCAGCAAGGGTCTTAATCCCTGCTGCTTATTAACGTGTGGATCGCTTCTTCGATATTCGTTGTCGGCTGCTGGCAGGCGAAGTTTTCACAAATATAAACGGTTGTTTTGCCGTCTATGATGCGGTAGTCTGCAGCGAATGGCGCAATGTCTTTGCATTGATCAGGATGCTCTGCTACCAGAATGGAGTCGTTGGGCTTAAAGGCTTTTTGAAGCTCCGCTATGATTTGTTTTCTGGCTGGATCGTCTGCGCTGCCAAAAATCACGATTTCTTTCTTAGGCATCAGATGCCTTAACACACTTTGCATAAAGAAAGCATGGCCGCTCGGATACGCGTCGATGTCTGGCTTGAACACGGAAAACATCGTTTCCGCTTTTTCGATCAGTGATAAGTCGCCGGTGACTTGCCCGAGACGTAGCAGCTGAACAGCTGCCACACTGTTTCCTGAAGGCACGGCGCCGTCGTACACTTCTTTTTCCCGTACGATTAAGGCTTCTGCATCGTGTCCGGTGAAGTAGAATCCGCCATGCTCCTCATCCCAAAATAAGCTGATCATATCGTCTGTCAGTTTCTTCGCTTTTTGTAAATAAGAAAGATCAAACGAAGCTTCATAGAGATCCAGATAAGCCCATAGGAGAAAAGCGTAATCGTCGATAAAGCCTTTGTTTTTCACTTCGCCATCACGATATCGGACCATCACACGGCCGTCGATGATTAATTTGTTTTCAATAAATGTGATGGCGTCTTTCGCTAGGCTGAGATATTTCGGCTCCTGGTATACCTTTGCCGCTTTCGCAAGACCCGCGATCATCAGCGCGTTCCATGAGGTCAGCACTTTATCATCGACATGCGGATAGGTTCTTTCCTCGCGTGTCTTCAAGAGCTGCTGTCTTGCGTCTTCGAGTTTGAGGCTGAGCTCTTTTTCGGTTAACCCGGCATCCTCTTTGATTTGTTCTCGCTTTGTGTGAATGAGGTTAGGAATATTTTTGCCTTCAAAGTTTCCTTCTTCAGTGATGTCATACACTTGGCAATACAGCGTTCCGAGATCGTCCCCGAGCGTTTTCAGAATCTCTTCCTTTGACCACACGTAGTACTTTCCTTCTTCTCCTTCTGTATCCGCGTCTAAAGCAGAGAAAAAGCTTCCGTCTTCATGGGCCATTTCCCGCTGAATGAACGTAATGATCTGCTCACAAATCTCTTTATAGCGGCTGTTTTGCGTGACCTGGTAGGCTTCGGTATAAGCGGTCAGCAGCAGCGCATTGTCGTACAGCATTTTTTCAAAGTGGGGAACGAGCCACTCGTCATCGGTCGAATAGCGTGCAAACCCATAGCCGATATGATCGTAAATGCCGCCATTCGCCATGCTGTCCAGCGTTTTCGTCACGTTGTATAAAGCGTTCTCCTGCCCCGTATTGTGATGATAACGAAGCAAATACATCAGCATATGGGGCATCGGAAATTTCGGTGCCTGCCCGAAACCGCCGTAGATCGTATCAAACCCGCTGGCAAGCTGCTGGAATGTCCGGTGAATCGCTGACTCGCTAAGGCCTTCGCCTGATTTGGCGGCTGTTTTGGTCTGTAAATGTTTAGCGGCGTTCTCCGCAATATCCTCGACATGCTCGCGGTCGTTCGCAAACGTCTCAGACAGATGCTCAAGCACATCAACAAAACCAGGACGATTGAATTTGCTCGTCTTTGGAAAATATGTACCCGCGTAAAACGGCTTTTGATCAGGCGTAATAAACACATTCAGCGGCCAGCCGCCCTGCCCGGTCATCAGCTGGCAGATTCTCATATAAACAGAATCCACATCAGGCCGCTCTTCCCGGTCGACTTTAATCGCCACAAACCGTTCATTGAGAAGACGCGCGATTTCTTCGTCTTCAAAGCTTTCGTGAGCCATCACGTGGCACCAATGACAAGTCGAATAACCGATGCTGACCAGAACCGGCTTGTTTTCACGTGTTGCTTTTTCAAATGCTTCTTCCCCCCACGGGAACCAGTCCACAGGGTTGTGGGCGTGTTGGAGTAAATATGGTGATTTCTCATTAATTAATCTATTGGGTTTACTTTTGTTTGGCATGGGATCACCTTCTTCCTATAATTAGTGTATATTTAACTTAACACATTTTCTCAAAAATAATCCCTATTTCTTTATATAGCTGACTGTTCTTTAGTATTGTACTTATGAAAACGTATTACCCCCGAAGCAGTTAAAACGCCTAATATAACTAACACAGCCCCAATAACTTGAAATACCTTTATTGGTGTTCCAACGGCAAATGAAATAATCATCGTTACAACGGGAACAAGGTTGAAAAATAAAGACGTTTTACTAGCCCCAATCTCTTTAATCCCCTGATTCCACCATAGGTAACCCAAAACACTTGTAAAGAAAGCCATAAAAGCAATTGCCCCCCAAACTCCAATCGGGATGTTCGATAAAGAAACAGGTTTGGATGTAAATAAGGAAACTACTATTAAACTAACAGCACCGATAGCCATCGTATAAGTGGTTGTAGATAGCGGAGTTCCATCCTTTACAAACCGACGTCCAAGTACACCATAAAGTGCCCAACAAACGTTACCTGTAAAGATTATTAAGTCTCCTCCTGAAATTGATAAGGTTTTAATGGTTTCGATAGAACCTTCTGTAATGACTAGCAATACACCAATGAAAGCAAAGAGTATGCCGAGTACTTGTTTTTTTGTCATTTTGTCCTTTAAGATAATTCGAGCGAGAATTGCTGTTAATAAAGGATTCAGCCCCATTATTAATGCTCCGTTAACGGGAGATGTATATTTTAAACCAACGAAAAACAAGGCATTAAATCCAAAGATTCCTATAATTCCAAGAACAATGTATGAAACGGCGTTTTTCCGTAATTGACTCTTCTTTATACCTTCAGTAAAAATCAAAATGATGAGCATCACCGCAGCAGCTAAACCGAAACGCCATGCCGCAGAAGACGATGGAGAAAAATATCCAACCGTATATTTTGCAAGATTAAAAGTAGCTCCTGTAAAAATAGAGAAGCCAAGTAACATCAGGTATATATTTAAATGTTTCATTTGTTTTCCACTTCCTCTTTCAAAATTGAATAATATGTATCCAGTTTTCCTTTTGTCGTAGAAATCACTTCTTCCAGCTCCCTTTTTTTAATTTCCATTTTCTCTAAGTGCTTGGTTAAAATCTCAATACGTTTATTTATAGATGGGGAGAGTTGTGCCGATTTAACATCCGAATTGATTTTTTCCAAAATGCATCCGTCTTTGACAAACTCATTAATATCCTCTAAAGACATACCTGTTTCCTTTAAACTTTTCAGGAATAACATGAACTGAATATCAGTCTCTGTATAAAAACGCCTTCCACTGTTTTTTCGTTTTGGTGGTGGAAGTAACCCAATCTTTTCGTAATATCTTAATGTATACGAACTAATACTAGTCTTCTCAGCAGCTTTACTAATGCAATACAACAACATCATCCCTCTCATTTAATTAAAGTTAGTTTACAATTTAGAGTTAACTCTAAGTCAAGCAAATAAAAAAAACTGCTACCGCATGGTTACGGATTGCAGTTTTTAGAAAATGAATGACATAAAAGGTAAACTGTATTGTTTGAACAAATAGTATTATCGTTTAAAATGGCTTTTGTTATCTTTTAATGGAGTTCCACACGATTTGATTATCCGGGCCACCAAACGCAAGTCATGATTTACTTCCTTTTTTGAGGATTGCTTATTTCGAAACCTTTTGTCGGTCGATAATGTAGACTTTTAATAACATAAGGTTTTGTTATTGATTCTGGAAGGAGAGTTAAAATGGATTACATCTATAAGGAAAAGAAAAATGGCAATCGTATAATATCAATCAGAGATAAATGGGAGAATGCATTTATTGAGTTTGAGCAAAAAGGTAATCAAATTGATATAGTGATCAATTATCGTAACGAGAAAACAACTAAGTTTTCGCTACCAATCGAGACTTTTGAGAAAGTGTATCAGGATATTAAAAATAAGTAGGAGAGATAGATAATAAAAATTCGGTTTGAAAATAATACTTAGGAAAGATCAAATTGTTTATAAAACTATAGATAATATAGAGTCATAAAAGATCTATTATGGTTATTCTAATAGACATGGCACCAATGACATGTCGAATTACCGATGCTGACCAGAACCGGCTTGTTTTCGCGTTTCGCTTTTTCATATGCTTCTTCTCCCCAAGGGAACCAGTCCACAGGGTTATGAGCATGTTGAAGTAAAATAAGTAGATTTCTCAGCGATTAATCTATTGGGTTTATTGTTAGTAGGCATTGGATCACCTTCTTTCGTTTTTTTATAAATACAAAACTTAGCCGATTACTTAAAAGAGGGAGAAGAAAATATACTATAATGCTTAATGATGTTAATTGAGGAGACATCGTCCTTTTCAATCCTCTTTTATTACAGAAAATTTGATATTGATAATTCCATAGTATATTAAGGGGAACCCATTATTTATGGATTCCCCTTTAGTTCAATAAGAAGGATTACTGTCGAGTGTTACTTTACAATGTTAGCCATTCCAATGATAAACGATTTGCACAACGCCAGAGGAAAATGTTCTTGTATTCACCATTTTTAAATTTATCCTCTGTTTTACATCAATAAACAACGGTTTTCCTTCTCCCAAAACAACAGGGTGAATAGATAATCTAAATTCATCAACAAGCCCCAAATTTATAAAAGTTGTAATGAGACTCGCTCCACCATATAGCCAGATGTCTTTACCAGGATTTTTCTTCAATTTATTTACTTCTTCAAGAATATTATCATTTATAAATATGGCTTGATTATCAATCTCATTTTGTGTTCTGGAAAAAACATATTTCTTTTTACTATGAACCAATTTCCAAAGTTCCTTTTCTGTATCAGGGTCTTCATTTTTTGGAATGTATTGTCCCCATAAATCGAAGCTTTTTCTACCATATAAAATAGTATCAATTTGATTTAAAAAATCAGTAAACCCCATATCAGGGTCCATAATACACCAATCAACTTCTCCATTTTTCCCTTCAATAAAACCATCTAAAGTAACTGCTAAATCTAAAATGATTCTTCTCTGTTTTAAGTTATTTGTCATAACTATTCATCCTTTTACATAAGAAGTTGGTTGAAATTCTTCTCCCACTCTCGCACCAGATGAACTAAGTTGCGTTTGTGGACAGAGTGAAGAACAGTATCCTAAAATGAAAGTGCCCACTACTCTTCGCAGCTTGATTAGCAGGAACACTCTTTATCTTCACTTGGTTAAATGAAAGCTCTGCTCGATTAAGTTATAGATTTCGCCTTCTGGATCTGTCCGTTCTAAAACAATTGAAATCCAATGTTCCTTATCCATATGATATCCGGGTAAGATATTTTCCCCGTTTCTTAAGCGATCACTTATTTCAGGGGGACATTTTAGATTTAGAATATCTATTTCGCCATGACCATCCAAGCCTAATTTTTCTGGGAGAACATTCATGATAAGACCGTACCATTTTTTGTTTGATGTATGTCTCAAAGAAGCATAGTTTGGGTATTTCTCCCACGGGTAATCAGGCGATGTACCGTATTTTTCTTTGACGTGTTTAAAGATATCTTCTCTTGTTAACATACTCAATCACTCCTTTATTCACTCTACTTTCTTCTTGAAAAAGTCAAAGAGCGATCCTTGGTTGTCCTTTGGATACTTCAATAGAGATGTCATCAATGGCAGAAGCTGTGTCAAAGCTTCCTCTCTCCACGGATACTAGTCAACAGGGTTGTGGGCGAGTTGAAGGAAGTATGATATTTCTCATTGAGTTTATTGTTAGTGGGCATAGGTTCATCTTCTTTTCTCTTGTTTCTATTCCTTTTTACTGTACCACAAGCCTCTGTTGAAATACCTCATTAAGATAGTGAAATATATAAGGTAATGGATGCCTTACCTAGTGCTGTTCTCTTTTGGAAGCTGTTATTGAATAGTATCGAAACGAGTTTACTAAATATTATCTCGATTGGCGGGGATTGATATGATCATTAAAATGACTAAATTGAATATGAAAGATTTCAATAAACCAAATGAACCTTTCGTTGTTTTTGGGAGAATGATACCTGCTTTTGAAAACGGTGTTTGGACATATACTGAGGAACGATTTTCTGAACCTTATTTTAAACAATATGAAGATGATGAAATGGATGTTAGTTATATTGAAGATGAAGGGAAGGTTGTCTTTTTATATTATGTTGAAAACAACTGCATCGGCCGGATTAAGATTCGTTCTAACTGGAATGGGTATGCACTAATAGAGGACATTGCCGTTGCAAAAGACTATAGACAAAAAGGCGTTGGAACAGCATTATTACATAAAGCGATTGAGTGGGCAAAGGAGAATCGCTTTTGTGGTCTTATGCTTGAAACACAAGATATTAATGTTTCAGCTTGTCGTTTTTATGCCAAACATCACTTTATAATAGGTGCAGTTGATACGATGCTTTATTCCAACCTTCCAACAGCAAATGAAATTGCGATTTTTTGGTACTATAAATTTTAATTTATCATAAAATTATTGAACGAAACGTAGCTTGTTTTGCGTTTCGTTTTTTCAAAGAAGAGGTTTTTTAACCCCTTCTATTCTTTGATAAGAATTGTTTTTCCACAATAGGCATAAAAACGTGAAGGAGCATTCCTCCCAAACAGACGGTTAATAGGGTTCCGATGCCGATAGGGCCTTTAAAGACGATGGCTAATACTAAGAAAAGAGCGTATACCAATGTTCTTGAAAACAAGATTGTTCTTTTGGAGAGATCTCGGATAATGAGTGTTAAATGATCGATTGGTGTTGATGCGAATTTCGTCTGAAGATAGATGGCTGTTCCAAGACCGATGAGCACCAAACCAATTCCGAAACAAATCAGTTTGCTTAACAACGCGTTTAGATAGAGGGTGTTTTTTACAACAAACAACCATAGGTCAATGCCTATTCCAGTAATGAATGCTGTAATCAAGCCCAGCAAAATAGGTTTTTTTCTCGTTAATATAGTGTTGCAGATTAAGAGGATCACAGAAATAAGGACCTCCCAGCTTCCTACGGTAAGTCCGACTTCTTTTGACAGACCAACCAAAAGGGCATCGAAGGGGGATGTGCCCAGCCCTGATTGTATGGTTAAGGAAATGCCCAAACTTAATATGAGTATGCCTAATCCGTAAAAAATATATTTCATGTTATATTCGGCGATATTTCTTTTGTCATCAGGACGTGAGGGATGCCGTCTTCCATAAATTCCTGTGAAGAAATCTGGTAGCCCAGTTTTTGATAAAAGCCTGCTGCTTGTGTTTGACCATGCAACTTACATGCAGTCAGTCCTTTTTCTTTTATGATTTCTTCTAACCCGCTTACGATGACTTTCCCCAATCCATACTTACGGTAAGGTTTTAGGATGCAGATTCTTTCCAGCTTTGCTGTATGGTCAACGATGCGCACACGGCCCGTGCCGACAGGCTGATTCTCATGATATACCAAGACATGCTGGCATTGTTCCTGGAGCGTATCAAATTCATCAAACTCTTCGGATTCCGATACATGTTGCTCCTCAATGAAAACCGTCTTTCTAATATTCAAAGCTGCATGTAAATCAGCTTCAGTTGTTATTCTTTTTATATTCATTATGAATCAATCCTTTTCTGATATTAGTCTGGACTGTACAGTATGCATGTGGTCTTATAATAGTAAGGTTAAAACATTTTTGTTGTAATTGCAACAAAAAATACGTGAGGGGTTTTAGGAATGAATGATATTTTGCGTGAGATCGGCATGATAGCAAGAGCGTTGGATTCCATAAGCAACATCGAATTTAAAGATTTGGACTTAACAAGAGGGCAGTATCTCTATCTCGTACGTATATACGAAAATCCGGGAATTATTCAAGAAAAATTGGCGGAAATGATAAAAGTGGATCGGACAACGGCCGCGCGGGCCATTAAGAAGCTGGAAATGCAGGGATTTATTCAAAAACTGCCGGATGAGCAAAATAAAAAAATAAAAAAACTGTTCCCGACTGAGAAAGGGAAAAAGGTATATCCATTGTTAAGAAGAGAAGGAGAACATTCCACGGAAGTGGCCTTGTCCGGTTTTACTTCAGAGGAAAAGGAAACCATTTCTGCACTCCTTCATAGAGTGAGGAAGAATATAGAACGTGATTGGGAATATGTGAAGAAGGGGAACAAAAGGGATTATTAATGGACAATGTTAACAAGTCGAGCTGATGCTGGCGAAAATCGGCGTCTCCTCCTCAAGAATTCCAGTCCGCTGGCCGTTCACTTCTGTTTTCTTTTGAACTATCAAAAATCTCCAAAGGGAGTGGTTTGCGTGAACTTGAGACAACTATCAGAACATGTCTATCAATGTGAATTTGAGCTTGATGTGCCTCTTCGTATTCCGGTTCATACCTGGTTTATCAAAGATGGTGATGATGTTTATATTGTTGATACGGGAATAGAACGTTTTGCTGATGCTCAAATTAGGGCAGCGTTAGCGATCGGCAATCCAAAAGCCATTTTGCTTACCCATGGCCACAGTGATCATATCGGAGGTGCATCAAAATGGTTAGAGAGATTTGATATTCCGATTTTTGCGCACCAGAAAGAACTAAAGTACATCAATGGGGAAGAGCCATATCCGAACAAAAATGAAGTGGAGAACACAGGGGTAGCCCATATTGTCCAGCCGCTGACGGAGCAAACGCTTGCTCACCTGCCTCTGAAATACTATTTAACACCTGGCCATTCGCCGGGGCATGTCGTGTATTATCATAAAATCGATCGTACGCTATTAACGGGCGACCTTTTTATCACAAGTAAGGAGGATTTACACCCACCTATAAGAAGATTCAGTGTTGATATAAATGAGAACATCGATAGCGGCTCAATCATAGATCAAATCAAACCAACGCTCATTTGCTCTTCACATGGCGAAGAAATTCTTTATAACGAAGAATTGTATAAAAACTATGTGGTAAGGTATAGGGATTAATGGAAGTGAAAAACATAAGCTGAAAAATCTCCAGCATGTTGAAGCCCTCGATCCGATTTACTCACACCCAAAAAGAAAAAATGGCAGCTGCCTGCTGCAGAGGCTTTTGCGGAGCTTGTTATACATTCGATTCGTTAGGAAAAAAGGATACTTTTCATTTTGTTTTCAAGGTTTCAGTGGTCTAGCGATGTATAATATATCCAATCATGATGATTGGGGGAATTCATTTGGAACAGCAATTGAAAGACCATCTCTGCGTGTGATCTGGCAATCCAAAATGAAGATTTTGATACACTGATGAATTATTATTCGGAAGATGCCGTTTTAGTCGTGAAGCCGGGCATGATCGCGCGAGGCAAAGAAGAAATCAAAAAAGCGTTTATTACGATTGCGAACTATTTCAATCATCATATTGTCCCGAAACAAGGGGAAATGATCCTGTTGGAAGCAGGTGACACGGTACTCGTCCTTTCTCAGACACTGCTTGATTCGGATAAAAAGGACTCCAAGTATGCGATGGAAAGAAGGGCGACCTATGTATTTAAGAAGAATGCGCAAGGCGAGTGGCTTTGTGTAATCGATAACTCATATGGTACGGATTTAATTGGTGTGTAAGATATGTCTTTGATGTGCCATTCCTGCATATAATGATTCATTCAGCTGATTAGGGAAGGTGACACAATTGAATGTGTATGACATCAGAATGGCTCCTTATTGGTTTTATGAAAGCAGAGGACTTGTTCAACATCCATACGTATTTCGGCAGCCTGTCTCCTCACGTGCAATCATTGCATCTACTCGCGGCGATGTAACGGGAGACGGCATTATTGACGAGGTCTTTCTAACTGGAAATCAAATGCCCGGCAGCCCGTTATGGAGAAATATCACATTGGTGATCCGTGATGGCAGAACCCATCAGGAGCAGCAGATTCAGCTTCAAAACAATATGGGATACAATCCGTCACTTTTTCTGGGGGATATGACAGGCGACAAGATTGAGGATGTGGCAGTGGTAATAGATACAGGGGGAAGCGGCGGTGCTATTTATGCATACGTGTTTGCCTATCTAAACAGGCAGTTTCGGCGAATTTTCAATTCAGATGTATTGAATGATGAATTAAAGTACAGTGTGAGGTATCAAAATCAATATAAAGCGAGCGTCATCAGTCATCAGCAAAACGAAATGTATATCCTCGACCTTACTTACAAAGGCAGGGAATATTTGAATGAGATTTATAACAGCCAAGGTGTGTTAAAAATGCCGATAGAAGGATGGGTGAATCCTTTATCGGGCTTGTATCCGGTTGATTTTGACAGAGACGGCGTATACGAATTTTTGGCGTACCAGCGGATAGCGGGAAGGTATAACGCCGACTCATTGGGATATGTTCAAACCGTATTAAAATGGAACGGACGGCGTTTTGTCGTTGACCGGCAGAATGTTTCGATTGTTGGCGGTGCTGTCTTGTAATCCTGATGGCTGTCACCCTATAAAGGGTGACAAAACACTACAGGTGTTCTGCAACGACAACCAAATAATAAGATAAACCGGCTTGCTGCTCTTCTAACATTCCTCTATGGAAATCATCTTGCATAAAAAAACGTGTTTGTTTTACGTAATCTTCTTTACTTGTCGGATGCCCGTTCTGATTTAGGAACTTAAGATGATTCATGACATGCTCTTGCACGGAAGGGTCATGATACGTTACACCATTTCTTAAAAAATCAGCCATCCTATCAAGAAAATGTTTAGCCTCTATTGCCATTTTGTTCATTTCATCGACATTGATTGTATGTGTATCCAATTCAAAATCGTAACGCTCTTTTAAATACCCATTTTGTTCTGCTAAAGATTGTTTCCATTCTTCAGCGCTTTCAAATCCTTTAAACATTACCTTATGATCCATGTTTTCGCCTTTTCTAGTGTATTCTAAAGATGTGTTGACTGTTTGAATGAGACGCTGATACTTTTCAATTTTCTTTTCAAACAGCTTTTTTTGTTTTTCTAATGTACTTGTTCTTTCAGCATCCTCTTTTAGTAATGTTTTGATTTCTGACAAAGGAATATCTAATTCTTTGTAAAAAAGGATTTCCTGCAGTCTTTTTAGTTCGTCAGCACCATAGTACCGATATCCGGCTTCGCTTATTTCCTTTGGGGCTAGCAAGCCGATTTTGTGGTAATGATAAAGCGTTTTGATTGTGACATTCGCAATATTGGATAGTTCTTTTACTGTTAATTTCACCATCCGACTCCTCCTTTCTTCTTTCACTATGAGGCCTTACTTTTGGTTGGAGTCAAGGATAAAATGGTGGTGTTTTCGTCCGAAGACAGCCTAGTGAATGTGGGAGAAAGAAAATAACACCTGGCGGATTCAAAGAAAAGAGTGCTTTTCAGCAAGCACTCTTTATTCCAGTTTAATTCGTTTTACATCCCCTAATACAAACACATAAAAAACCAATCCCAGCAACAGCACAAAACCAGCTACCAGAAAGCTGAGGGTAAAGGAGCCTGTCACATCAAACAAATACCCTGTCAGTGACGCAGCAATAATGCCTCCGAACAGGTTGTTTGCGAGATTCACCATGGAGCTCAGCATGGATACGGAACCGATCGGCGCGAGTTCTGCGGAGATGGACCAGCCGACCGGAGCGGTTGCGGAAATTCCGGCGAGTCCGATGGAAATGCAAATAATGGCTACGGTAATATTGTTCGTCAGAATGGATCCTAAAAAGAAAAAGCCAAAGCTCATTCCGACTATGATTACGGTTCGGTACACCTTGGTGTTAGGATAGCCTTTCTTAATAAAATAATCGACGAGCCAGCCGCCGACGGCAATTCCGGAAATGGTTGAGATCAGCCACGGCACTGCTGTAAATAAACCGGACGACATGAGATCCATACCGTATGTATGTTTAAAGAAAGTCGGAAGCCAGGTGAGCAGCAGGTTGAATGTATACCCGTACCCTGTAAATCCGATCATTAAGCCCCATACTTTCCGATTGGTGAAAAGCTTTTTTAAAAGCGGGCCCGTTTTGTAAGGGATTTGCTCTGTTGTAATGGCATTGTGTTTTTGAATATAGTTTAGTTCACTTTTAGAAATGCGTTTGTGCCGTTCAGGCTGTTCATAATACTGCCAGAAAAAGATCGTAAACAGCACATTGATGCATCCAATCGTCAAAAAAGCGACACGCCAGTCAAATGTTGTGACAAGAAAGGCGACCAATGGCGCGCCGATTACATTTGAAAACTTGGCGGCCGAATCGAACAGTGAGTTTGCCAATCCCCGCTCACTTGGAGGAAACCAGAGAGCGGTTGCTTTAGAGGCAGCGGGGAACGCAGAGGCGCTCGTCAGCCCAATGAGAAACCGGAACAGATACAACAGCAATTTTCCTTGCAAAAAAGCAAGAAGGATCGTTAAAAAGCTCCATATTGTCATTCCAACCCTCGTGACCCATGCGACCCCAAAACGGTCCAGCAAACTTCCGACAGGCAGCTGCATCAGTGTATAGGAATAGGTGTAAATGGAAAACACGATGCCGAGTTCAGTTGCAGTAAGATGAAACGAATCTTGTATCGCAGGGGCCGCTACCGAGATGGCCACTCGGTCAAAATAATTAAGAATAATAATGCCGCTAAGTAACGAAGATATGTACCATCTGGTATGCCCAGGCCGTTTCACGCGCTCTTGACTCATGATGAAAACCTCCTCTGTCATAGCATGATCTCCTGATAGAAAAACCATTCAAATTTTAAATACCACAGCGCGCTTTTATATAAACGGCAGGAATTTGACTGGAACAGATCGGTGCTTTAGAATGAAAGTAATAAAAATGAACACTCCAAAGGGGAGTAGCTTTCACAGTAAAGTCGTCATTACGGGACAAGGTGTCCTCGGCTTTGCTGGCAATCTCATTGTTAGCGAGACCTTTGCCAAATCTGATTTGGTGAAGGTCTTTTTGTTTCAGGAACTTCACCAAATTGGTGGAGTTTTTTCATTTTTATCAAAAAGGGAGAGGAGCATCAGAATGTCTAAGCTGAAAAAGTGGCTGAAGCGTGAATTGGTGAGGAAAGGGCTGCCGTTAGCGAAAGAGAAATTGATTCCGATCTTAAAAGAAAAAATGAAAAAGAAACGATGAGGGGGCTGAAGATGAAGATCATTTTGACAGTACTTGCCGGAGTGGGACTTTTGAGTGCAGGCGGATGCGGCATGCTTGATCAGGTGAACGACGGATTGAACTATACGAGTGAAGCAGCGGGGTATGTGGAGAAGGTGAAGACATTTGCAGAGGAAGCGCCTGAATTGGCTGAGAAAGCTGTAAATGACACCGAGGCGAAAGAAAAACTTGAAACGCAGCTTGAGTCGATTCAGAAGGCTGCCGCTGATTTTAATGAATTAACGCCGCCTGATGCCGCAGCGGAGATTCATCAAACCATTCAGGAACATAACAAAACCTTGCAGAAAAGCGCTGAAGATGTGTTGAAACAAGCCGAGGAAGGCAAGGTATCGCTTAAAGAATTGGAGCAGTCAGACCTGGTCCAAAACGCAAAGCAAATTACTGATGTGATGGGACAAATTGAGAAGCTGGGTGAATAAGAAAAAGCATCCCGACGCGGGATGCTTTTTGCTTATTCAGCCATTGCGTCTGTTAAGACAGGAACGACTTGTTTTTTACGGGAAACAACGCCTTTTAAGAGGGCTGTGTTGTTTTCTAATGTAACGTTGAACGCTTTTTCCACTTTCGCTGCTTCGTTACCGATTGCAAGAGCAAGTGAATCATTTTCTAAGATATCTGTGATAACGAGAAGGAACAGATCAAGATTCTTCTCAGCCACAACTTTTGAGATCACAGCTTCTAATTCAGCTTGGCGTTTTTTTACATCTTCAATGTCCACTGTGTTTACTTGTGCGATTTCGACTTTCTTGCTGCCGAGTGTAAATTCTTTCGCATCAAGAGAAATGAGCTCTTCCACTGTTTTTTTGCTTAGATCAGCGCCTGCTTTCAACATGTTCAAGCCGTATTCTTCAGCATCTACTCCAGCGATCTCCGCAAGCTCTTTTGCTGCTGCTACGTCTTGGTCCGTGCAAGTTGGAGATTTAAATAACAGGGAATCAGAAATGATCGCAGACAGCATAAGGCCGGCAATTTCTTTCTCGATTTTCACGTTATTCTCTTTGTACATTTTGTTTAAGATGGTAGCCGTACAGCCTACAGGCTCAGCACGATAGTAAAGCGGCTCAGCTGTTTCAAAGTTAGCGATGCGGTGATGGTCGATAACCTCTAAAACCTGAACCTCTTCAATGTCTTTGATGCTTTGCTGGCGTTCGTTATGGTCAACCAGGATAACGCCGTTTACTTCGTTTGCAGCTGTTTCAACAAGACGCGGGCTTTCTTGTTTGAAATAGTCAAGCGCGTATTGTGTTTCGCCGTTGACTTGTCCGAGGCGGACAGGCTCAGCATTGAAGCCGAGTTTGTTTTTCAAATCAGCATAAGCAATCGCAGAACAAATCGTATCTGTATCTGGGTTTTGGTGTCCGAAAATAAGTATCTTTTCCATGATAGCTCCTATCCTTTTTTAAGTAGTGTAATCTTTATATAGTTTAACACGTCTTGCTGCAGGTGTAATCATGCAAACCCTTAAAAATTGATGTGAATAAGAAGCATTTTCTTTGAGCTAAGGAGAAAAGGTGTGTAAAATACTGGGTAGATTAGTTGCAAAATGTAATGTAGTATCAAAAAAGGTACTATTGGAGGGTCAAGAATGAGTGAAAAAAAGAATATATACCCGAACAAAGAAGGCTGTCCAGTTGAATTCACTCTAGATGTCATTGGCGGAAAGTGGAAAGGAATTCTTTTTTATCACATGATAGATGGCAAGAAACGATTTAATGAGTTTCGGCGAATCTGCCCGAGTATTACTCAAAGAATGCTTACTCTCCAGCTGAGGGAGCTGGAAGCGGACGGCATCGTGCACCGTGAGGTTTATCACCAGGTGCCGCCCAAGGTAGAGTACTCTCTGACGGAATTTGGGCGCACGCTTGAACCGATTGTTTTGCAAATGAAAGAATGGGGAGAATCCAACAGAGACGTGCTGGAATCTTATCGTTCGAACGGCTTAGTGAAGGATCAGCAGAAATAGCAGCAAAGGGAACTCCTTTGCTGCTTGTTTTATTTCATTGAAATGGCTCTGTTGGCGTTTCTGACATCGTTTTTCAACAGTTCAGAAAGGTTGTAAGACGGATAATATCCATGCTGATACATGTATCGATAAACTTGGGCGTGCAGCTGGATGGCAGCATTCAGCTGTTTGACCAGTACGTTTCTTAATTGAGGTGTTGCTGTTTCTGTAATTGCGATGGCATAGCTGCGGACAGATGTTTTGGCAAAACCGAGCAGGTCACCGCTGTAAAATGGGTTATCTGCGCGTTCTTCTTCCTCATCCTCTCTGTGCGGAGCCTGTGGAAAGAACGGAAGAAGCTCTCTCAAATTTTGCTCAACACCCTGAATAGACACGTTATAAAGCTGTCTGAGCTGAGGGTCTTTTACTTCTCTTATCATTTTCTTCAGTTTAATGAGTCCGTTTGATTGAAAAGCAACCAGCTCGTGCATTTCTAATGTTTCATGCCAAGCCAATGTTCTGCGTTCATCCATGTGAAAATTCTCCTTTATCGATCAGATTCCATATCAGCATATGCCCAACGCTCAATGTTGTTCATGATGTTTTGAAGTTTTTAAAAAGGGAAATTCACCTTATATAGGATACGGGTTGAGAACATGCACAAAGAGGTGAAACACAATGTGGGACATGATAAAGAACTTTTTCTTGTTTAGCAGCGGCGTTCTGCAAGCAACAACCCTTTTACTGGTGATCTTAATTTTTATGTATGTCAGAAAAACGAAAAAGAAAAACAAGGAATCTTCTGGCTTTATGGATGATAAACATTAATTGTGATGGGCATTCTTTTCAAAGAATGTCTTTTCCTTTTTCATGTTTCACATGAAACATTAGCGTCATTTTACTTGCGATTTGGACTTATGTTAAAATATAAAAGTAAAATTTAGAGATGATATAAAAACATTCGGTGCAAAGCATGTTGCAGCGATGAACAAAAGAGCAGTCGTTTATGCTGCTCTTTTCTATTCGTATGTTCAGGATGATACGAGGTGACTAAGTGAAACAAACGAGAGCTTTAATGGAAGGTGCTATTTTAATCAGTCTGTTTGCGATCATTACGCTTCTGGTCGTTTATGTTCCTGTGATTGGAACAATTCTGTTATTTGCACTGCCGCTGCCAATGATCTTGTATACGATCAGACATGGATTGAAGCTAGGGATATGGATGGGCGCTGTCAGTCTTCCGGTTGTTTTTATTGTCGGGTCCTTTAACGGGCTTATTGTAGCTTTTATGTCAGCTTGCGCCGGCATTGCCATGGGACATTTTTTCAAAAGGAAAGAGCCCGGGCACGCCATTATTTCGGGCGCTCTTATTTATATGCTTAGTATTGTCTTCTATTTTGTGATAAGCATTCAGTTTTTGGGTATCAATATCATTGATGAGGCAATGACACAATACCGGCAATCTCTTGATATTGTAGAAACTGTAGCGAAGCAGTCGGGCAATGCTGGGCAGTTTGAGAAGCAATTAAAACTGATGGAAGAACAATTGGGTATCGTTCAATATCTTTTTCCAACAGCTATTGTGATGGTAGGAGTTATTTTTTCTTTCCTCAGTTACCTTATCGCTAAGCCGCTCTTAAGGCGATTCTCCCCCGATATTCCTAATCTAAAGCCTTTTAGAGAGTTGAAGTTTCCGCAAAGTGTTGTAGTACTGTATTTGATTATTGTCATGCTTTCATTTTTGCCTTTAGAAAAAGGCCAAATGCTGTACTCTATCGCTTTAAATGGGGAGTTTATACTCGGGTTTCTGATTTTCATCCAAGGTTTATCATTTATCTTTTTCTATTGCCATAAGAAACAATATCCAAAGGCTGCGGCTGTGATTGCTGTCATACTTGGGTTTGTGCATCCGGTCTTCATGGCGGCCATTCGCATTTTAGGCGTTTTAGATATGGGCTTTCATATAAGGAATAAGGTGAAGTGAACATGAGTTTTACTCACATGGTGGGGAGTGATAGAAATGCCAAGCTTTTATGAAAAACCGCTGTTTCGGTATCCCATCTATGCATTGATTGCTCTGTCAATTATTACAATCCTCATCAGCTTTTATTTTAACTGGATATTAGGAACCGTCGAAGTGCTGCTGCTGGCAGTTATTTTGTTTTTTATTAAGCGTGCTGATTCTCTTATTCGACAAGAGATTGATGCTTATATTTCTACGTTGTCCTACAGGTTGAAAAAAGTCGGTGAAGAGGCATTGATGGAAATGCCGATTGGAATCATGCTTTTTAATGACCAATATTATATAGAATGGGCAAATCCGTTTCTTTCCTCTTGTTTTAATGAAAGCACTTTAGTGGGGAGATCACTTTACGATACTTGTGAATCGGTAGTGCCGCTTATCAAACAAGAGGTGGAATCGGAAACGGTTACATTGAATGACCGCAAGTTTAGGGTTGTCATCAAACGGGATGAGCGTCTCTTATATTTCTTTGATGTAACAGAACAAATCCAGATTGAAAAGCTATATGAAAACGAAAGAACCGTCCTGGCATATATTTTCCTTGATAACTATGATGATGTGACACAAGGATTGGATGACCAGACGAGAAGCACGATGAACAGCCAGGTGACATCTTTGCTGAACGCTTGGGCGCAGGAGTACGGGATCTTCTTGAAAAGGACGTCTTCAGAACGCTTTATTGCTGTACTTAATGAACATATCTTAACTGAACTCGAAAATTCGAAGTTTTCGATTCTTGATGAAGTGCGGGAAAAAACCTCGTTTGACGGTGTAGCGCTGACGTTAAGCGTCGGTGTCGGGGCTTCAGTCTCTTCCCTGAAAGAACTTGGCGATTTGGCGCAATCCAGCTTGGACTTAGCACTGGGACGCGGCGGAGACCAGGTAGCCATTAAGCTGCCAAACGGCAAGGTGAAGTTTTACGGCGGTAAAACAAACCCAATGGAGAAACGAACAAGGGTGCGGGCCCGCGTGATTTCTCACGCCTTAAAGGAAATCGTCACCGAAAGCAGCAATGTGATTATCATGGGGCATAAATTCCCCGACATGGATTCTATCGGCGCAGCGATCGGGATTTTAAAGGTGGCTCAGGCAAATAACAAAGATGGTTTTATCGTGATTGACCCAAACCAAATCGGATCAAGTGTGCAGCGTTTGATTGGGGAAATCAAAAAATATGAAGAACTGTGGTCAAGATTTATTACGCCTGAAGAAGCAATGGAGATTTCCAATGATGA
Source organism: Bacillus sp. FSL K6-6540 (assembly GCF_038007545.1). Taxonomy (NCBI): domain Bacteria; kingdom Bacillati; phylum Bacillota; class Bacilli; order Caryophanales; family Bacillaceae; genus Bacillus; species Bacillus sp. FSL K6-6540. The sequence continues at coordinate 817,934 of NZ_JBBOXH010000002.1, read as the reverse complement.
CACACTGCTTGTGATCGTTGATACACATAAGCCGTCACTCGTCATGGAGGAACGGCTGGTCAATAAAATTGAACATATCGTGGTCATCGACCATCACCGAAGAGGTGAGGAGTTTATCAGAGATCCGCTGCTCGTTTATATGGAACCATACGCTTCTTCCACAGCGGAATTGGTGACAGAGCTGCTTGAATATCAGCCGAAGCGCTTAAAAATCAATATGATTGAAGCAACAGCCCTATTAGCTGGTATAATAGTGGATACAAAGAGCTTTTCTCTCCGCACGGGCTCGCGGACTTTCGATGCGGCTTCTTATTTAAGGGCAAAAGGCGCCGACACGGTGCTGGTGCAGAAGTTTCTGAAAGAAACCGTTGATTCCTATATTAAACGGGCGAAGCTGATCCAGCATACGGTCCTCTATAAAGATAACATTGCGATTGCTTCTCTTCCTGAAAATGAAGAGGAATACTTCGATCAAGTGCTGATTGCGCAGGCTGCCGATTCGCTGCTATCGATGAGTGAGGTTGAGGCTTCATTTGCGGTGGCGAGACGGGATGAACAAACGGTTTGTATCAGTGCTCGGTCGCTTGGCGAGGTAAATGTTCAGATCATCATGGAGGCCCTGGAAGGCGGAGGGCATTTAACAAATGCGGCGACTCAGTTGTCCGGCATTTCAGTTTCTGAAGCGCTGGAACGGCTGAAGCACGCCATAGATGAGTATTTTGAGGGAGGCGTACAGAGATGAAGGTTATTTTCTTACAAGATGTAAAAGGAAAAGGAAAAAAAGGCGAAGTCAAAAACGTAGCAGACGGTTATGCGCATAACTTTCTAATTAAAAAAGGCCTCGCGGTTGAAGCGAACGCGTCAAACATCAGCGCGTTAAACGGACAAAAGCAGAAAGAGAAAAAAGAAGCCATTGCTGAGCTTGAGCAGGCTAAGAGCTTGAAAGAGACATTAGAAAAACTGACTGTTGAGCTTAGCGCAAAATCAGGTGAGGGCGGCCGTTTATTTGGTTCAGTGACAAGCAAGCAAATCACTGAACAGCTCCAAAAAGACCATAACATTAAAGTAGATAAGCGGAAGCTTGAACTGCCGGACGGCATTCGTGCATTAGGATATACAAACGTGCCTGTGAAGCTGCATCCTGAAGTGCAGGCTGTGTTAAAGGTACATGTAAAAGAAGAAGCTTAATAGAAAAGAGGCTTGGATTCATCCAAGCCTCTTTTTTTATTCCACGAGATAAAGAGTTTGCTGGCTTTCTCCGCCAGGTCCTCTTCGCATTCCCTGCACGCTGTTTGTGCTGCTGGAGGAACCGCTGTACTCGTCAGATGTTATTTCTTTTCCGTTTTTCTTAATCCAGGAAACAAGTTCGCTGTTGCCTGAGTTGTTTTCTGACAGAAGGAAGTATTTCACTTTGCCTTCTTTGATCAGTTTTTTCAGTTCCGACACAGTCAGAATGGGATCCGTGCCGTTAAACCCGCCCATTGCCATAACAGATTCATTTTCGTAAATGATGTATGGCGCAGCTGTTACGGTTGTCAAAGTAGCAAATAAATATTCTTCGCCGGTATTGTGTTTTCTCAGATAGGACAGGAGCCCGCTGTCGACCTCTGAAGAGAACATGTTCCCGCCGTTTGCTGAGCCTTTGAGCTGCGGGCCGGATTCAGGAAGGACGCTGTTGCCACCGTATAGAAGCGGCGTTGCTGACCAGTAAACTGGTGTGAGAAGCAGAACGCACAAGCTGATGATGGTCAGCAGCTTACTGAACGGATGGCTGCGTTTAAGCATCAGAAGTGCAAGGGTGATGCCCAGTCCTAAGAGCCCCAGGACATACATCCATACACTGCCGATTTGGCTTGTATAAGCGCTCAGAATATACATCTGAAACACGGCTGTGATCAAGACGGCTGCCGGCAGAAGATAGCTGGACCAGTCTTTATTATTTTTGTATAAGCGGTGCATCGTATACCATCCGATACCAGAAAGGGCGGCAATCGGCGGTGCCAGCATAATCAAATAATACTGGTGGAAGAATCCTGCGATGCTGAAGAAACCAGCCACGGGAACAAGCCAAGCCGCCCAGAATAGCGTTTCTTTCATTTTAGCAGCATGTCCGCGGCGATCACGGTACCAGCTGACGATTGCGCCCAGTAATCCGATCAATGAGAATGGAAGCATCCAGCTGATTTGGCCGGAAAGTGCTGATTGGAAAAGACGAAGCGGGCCAGGATCACCGGTGCCGAACATATTCATGCTTTTTCCGCCGCCAGGCCCTCCATTTCCAGGCCCGTTGCCACCTGTGGGAGGTGTGCCTCCGCCTCCATTGAGAGCGCCGGTTTGTCCGTTAGGCGGCTGAGGCGCCTGTGAATGGTTTCCGAATGATTGATTTCCGTTCTGAGAAAAAGATGAACCGTTGCCATTTGGCGCTTGCATGTTGTCTTGATTCTGCATGTTCCCTCCGCCAGCAGCATTCATATCACCCTTTGCAAGGCCCGTAGTTTGCCCAAGCAGACGCTCTGTGCCGTTGTAGCCAAAGGCCAGTTCTAGCACTGAGTTAGTCTGGCTGCTTCCTACATAAGGCCGGCTTGAGGAAGAGGCTGAATCCACTGCAATCGCCCATGAGAGTGAAAGGCCTGTCAGAAGGACAAGAGACAGGAGCAGGGACCCGATTTTTTTCTTTAGAGAAACCCGAGATGCAACTAGGTAGAATAACACAAATGCAGGCAATACCATAAACGCTTGCATCATCTTCATATTAAAGGCGAGCCCAATTAGGGCAAATGCCATCAGCAGCCAAACCAGCTTGCCTTGTTTTACTGCCCTAAGCAGACAAGCTGAACCGAGCAATAAGGTAAAAACAAGCATGCTGTCGATATTGTTTGTCCGGCTGACAGCTACTGCGATAGGGGTCAGTGCCATGACAAGTGCGGCAATGCGGGCCGCTCCAATTCCAAAAGTCGGCTTAATCATTCTGTAGAGAAGGAATACAGACCCAACTCCGGCAAGAGCCTGGGGAATGATGACACTCCACGTGTGAACACCGAAAATCAGTGCGAAAATCGTTTGAATCCATAACACGACAGGAGGCTTATCTACTGTCACAAATCCAGAAGGGTCAAATGACGCATAAAAGAAATTATGGAAGCTTTGCGTCATGCTTTTTACAGCCGCCAAATAGTACTGGTTCGCTGTGTCCTCCTGCCAAATGTGATACGTATTCAAAAAAGCTGCTCCCAGCAAAATAAAAATAAGGGCTGCGTCGAATCGTTTGGTTTTCATCGTTTTTCACCTCTTTATGGTGTCTAATTGTAAAAAACAAATATGAAAAACTTATGAATAAACCATAAATATTCAAAGAAAAAAGCGGAGATATTTTCCCCGCTTTTATGCTGAATTTCTTTGTTTTTCTGACTGAAAAATGTATCGATCTCGTCCGGCTCCCTGTCCAGCTGCTCCCATTACGATCAGGGCAGCAATGAGAAGCACAATCGGCATCGTCCAAGAATGCGTCTGGTCAAAGAGATAGCCGACAAAGATTGGCCCGACTGCTGCCAGCAGGTAGCCGAATGACTGAGACATGCCTGACAGCGCAGCGGCCTGTTGGGCATTTTCACTGCGGAGACCAATCAAAGTAAGGGCCAGACTAATGCTGGAGCCTTGCCCGATACCGATAATGATCATCCAGATGGCAAGCAATGTATGGCTTCCGCCCGCTAATAATCCGCAGAGGCCGATCAGATAAACTGAGGCCAGCGCCGCAACGATACCGCGCTGCTGTTTCACACGGTCAGCTAAAACTGGCGTCAGAAAAGTGGAAGGCAGACTCGCAAATTGCATGAGTGATACCATCCATCCGGCTGTTGCCGTATCAATCCCGTGTGAACGGAGAATTTCAGGAAACCAAGCGATGCTGCTGTAAAATAAAAACGATTGCAGGCCCATAAAGATGGTGACATACCATGCCATTTTGGAAGCCCAAATGGAACTGGATTGCAGCTTCATTGTCTGGTTTGCCGTATCTCGATGGCGCAGCTGAGGTATCCAGATCAGCAATGCAAGCAAAGCCAGCCCGCCCCATAAGAGAAAGGCTTGTTTCCATCCGCCATTCATCTGGGTCGCTAAAGGAACGCTGACACCCGATGCTAAAGCTGCGAATATATTCATTGATGTCGTATACAGGCTGATCATGATCCCTGGCTTTTCAGGGTATTTATGTTTGATTAAGCTTGGCAAAAGTACGTTACCAATCGCAATCCCGACGCCGATAAGTGCCGTTCCGAAAAACAAAGCGGCAGTATAGCCGGTAGAACGAGTCAGAACACCGATCAGCAGTATCACGAGACCTAGCCATAAAGTTCGCTCATTACCGAGGCGCTGTCCAAGCTTAGGTGCAAGTGGAGAAAGAACTGCAAACGAAAGCAGCGGCAGTGCGGTCAAAAAACCGGCTGCCCCATTGGACATGTGCAGCTCTGCCCGGATAGAGCTAATGACCGGACCGACTGAAGTGATCGCGGGCCGTAAGTTAAAGGCGATAAAGATAATGCCGGTGATCAGCCAAAATGATTGGATTTTTTTATTATGTGGATGTGGCAAAGCAGTTACTCCTCTTTTCTAACATATACATGATATTATCCCGAAACAGGTAAGCAAGTATGTGAATGAAGGCTATGATTTGTCCTCTTTTTGCAGTTCAGCCATTTTGGCAAGCAGAATATGCTGAGGCATATGCATGATCTGTTCAAGCGGCAGATTCAAGGACTCTGCAAGCTTTTGTGCAGTTTCGGCAGAAATTTGCAAAGGTCTCACAAAAGATCCCTCCTCTCTTCTGTCCATTGTACAAGAATCAGATGTGAAATGTAAGAAGATGTCACAAAGGAATAGAGCAATCGGAAAATGACCGTTATAAAAGAGGTAAGGAGGGTTCTTATGCACGCACCGTTATCCTTATTAAAACAAATGCTGAAGGAACACCAAATAGACACTGAAAAAGCTGTCACTTTCGAAGAATATATAGCAATGAGGTTAAAGCTTCAGGAGCTGATGGGGAAATTTGCTTCGATCGGGGAGTGGGATCTGTATCAAAAAGCGGCAGATTTGATGATGCACATAGGCATCCAATGGATGAAATAAACCGATAACCGCTAAAAAACCCTCGCTGCAGCGAAGGCTTTCATTCATTAAAATGAGTGTTCTTCTTCCACATTTTTAAACTGGTCATAAATTACAAGCTTAGACGGACTGTTTTCCTTAGCCACCTGTTTGGCCTTTTCAATAGCGGCGTCTTTAGACGTATACAAAGCTGTCGGCGCTACATTCTCCACCTCAATAAACCAGCCGTCCGCATCAACATTAGGCGTAATCGCATATTTCTTTATCATCTTTCATTCCTCCCTCATGTTTTATTGCATTTTTCCCGCCTTGTTACTGTCCGAAACGATCCAATCTGCTAACTGAAAAAAACAGGAAACAGACAATTTTTCTATTTTTTTTCTGTAGAAATGGTAGAATGGAGGTTGGAGATTTTTTAATGAGAGGACGGTGCTTAGCATGACAGACCTTCTGAATGACCGGCTTCCTCCGCAAAATATAGAAGCCGAACAAGCCGTGTTAGGCGCTATTTTTTTACAGCCGTCTGCTTTAACACTGGCTTCAGAAGTATTGATTCCAGATGATTTCTATAGAATGTCCCACCAAAAAATCTATAATGCGATGCTGGTGCTCGGTGACCGAGGTGAACCGGTTGATCTGGTGACAGTCACATCAGAGCTTGCGAACACAGACCTGCTGGAAGAAGTAGGCGGCATTTCATATTTGACAGATATCGCAAACTCGGTGCCGACAGCGGCTAACATAGAATATTACGCGAAAATCGTTGAGGAAAAATCGATTCTTCGCCGATTAATCAGAACTGCGACAACGATTGCTCAAGACGGGTATACCCGTGAGGATGAGGTCGAGGATTTACTCAGTGAAGCGGAAAAAACGATTATGGAAGTGGCACAGCGCAAAAACACGAGTGCCTTCCAAAATATTAAGGACGTCCTTGTCCAGACCTATGATAATATCGAACAGCTTCACAATCGAAAAGGTGATATCACGGGAATTCCAACAGGGTTTACGGAGCTTGACCGGATGACTGCGGGTTTCCAGCGCAACGACTTGATCATTGTGGCTGCCCGTCCTTCAGTAGGGAAAACAGCCTTTGCCCTGAACATCGCACAAAACGTGGCGACGAAGACCGATGAGAGCGTAGCGATTTTCAGTCTTGAGATGGGTGCCGAGCAGCTCGTTATGCGTATGCTCTGTGCCGAGGGAAATATCAATGCCCAGAATCTCCGTACAGGTAACCTGACCGAAGAGGATTGGGGCAAGCTGACGATGGCAATGGGAAGCCTATCGAACAGCGGGATTTACATCGATGATACACCGGGTATTCGAGTGAGTGAAATCCGTGCCAAGTGCCGCCGCTTGAAGCAGGAAAGCGGGCTGGGCATGATTTTGATCGATTACCTGCAATTGATTCAGGGAAGCGGTCGTTCAAAGGACAACCGTCAGCAGGAAGTATCTGAAATTTCCCGTGAACTGAAGTCGATTGCCAGGGAACTGCAAGTCCCTGTTATCGCGCTTTCTCAGCTTTCCAGGGGTGTTGAGCAGCGTCAGGATAAACGTCCGATGATGTCTGATATCCGGGAATCAGGAAGTATCGAGCAGGACGCGGATATTGTCGCGTTCCTTTATCGTGATGACTACTATGACAAAGAAACCGAGAATAAAAATATTATCGAAATTATTATCGCCAAACAGCGTAACGGCCCGGTAGGAACCGTGTCTCTTGCGTTCGTAAAAGAATACAACAAATTCGTCAACCTGGAACGGCGTTTTGATGACGCAGGCGTTCCGCCCGGCGCATAAGCCCCAAGAGCTGCTCTTGGGGTTTTTTTCATTCGAAAGATGGAAGAAATGACGTTCGCTCAGCGGATGAAAATTTGAAAGCGTTTTAATAAAATGGTGCAAAAAGGAGATGGTAACAATATGGGAAAACGTTTTTCGTCTTTTCAAGCAGCACAACTCCGAATTGCGCGTCCTACGGGCCAGCTTGATGAGATTATTCGTTTTTACGAAGAGGGACTGTGTTTGAAACGAATAGGAGAATTTTCAAAGCATAACGGGTATGACGGTGTCATGTTCGGCCTTCCTCATGCCGATTATCATTTAGAATTCACCCAGTATGAAGGGGGAAGCGCTGCCCCCGTTCCCCATCCCGACAGCCTTCTTGTTTTTTATGTGCCGAATGCAGATGAACTGGCAGCGATCACTTCAAAGCTAAAGCACATGGGCTATCAAGAGGTCGAATCAGAGAACCCGTACTGGAGCAATGGGGGCGTGACGATAGAGGACCCGGACGGCTGGCGGGTCGTTTTTATGAATTCAAAAGGGATATCAGGCAAGTGATTCTTTCTTATGCTAAAGGATGAAAGTTTCGCAAGCTTTTTATGACAAAACAGTGAGAAAACGCTTATAAAACGAAAGGAAGCGAACGAATATAGATTTACAATAATTTAATGTTCGGATTTACAATTGACTTTCTGTTTCTTCACTGATAAACTTGATTTGTTTGAATAGAATCGTTTTGAAAGGTTAACGGAGGTGCACGGACATGTCTTCAGTAGTTGTAGTAGGTACGCAATGGGGCGATGAAGGAAAAGGTAAAATTACAGATTTCCTATCAGAAAATGCAGAAGTGATCGCCCGTTATCAAGGCGGAAATAACGCAGGACATACAATCAAGTTTGACGGAATCACATATAAGCTTCACTTAATCCCGTCTGGAATTTTCTATAAGGATAAAACGTGTGTAATCGGAAACGGAATGGTTGTAGATCCGAAAGCATTAGTCACAGAGCTTGCGTATCTTCATGAGCGCAACGTGAGTACAGATAACCTGAGAATCAGCAACAGAGCTCACGTCATTCTGCCGTATCATTTGAAATTGGATGAAGTGGAAGAAGAGCGTAAAGGGGCTAACAAGATCGGCACAACGAAAAAAGGAATCGGCCCTGCTTACATGGATAAAGCAGCCCGCATCGGAATTCGCATCGCGGATCTGTTAGACCGTGACGCGTTTGCGGAAAAGCTTGAGCGCAATCTTGAAGAAAAAAACCGTCTTCTCGAGAAAATGTACGAGACAGAAGGGTTTAAACTTGAGGATATCTTAGACGAATATTATGAGTACGGCCAGCAGATTAAAAAATATGTTTGCGATACATCTGTTGTCTTAAACGATGCTCTTGATGAAGGGCGCCGTGTATTATTTGAAGGCGCACAAGGGGTTATGCTCGATATCGACCAAGGAACATACCCGTTTGTTACGTCATCTAACCCGGTTGCCGGCGGTGTCACGATCGGTTCTGGTGTCGGCCCGACCAAAATCAAGCACGTTGTCGGTGTATCAAAAGCATATACGACTCGTGTCGGCGACGGTCCTTTCCCGACTGAGCTGAAAGATGAAATCGGCGATCAAATCCGTGAAGTCGGACGCGAATATGGAACAACAACAGGCCGCCCGCGCCGTGTCGGCTGGTTTGACAGCGTTGTTGTCCGCCACGCCCGCCGTGTGAGCGGAATTACAGATCTTTCTCTGAACTCAATTGACGTCCTAACAGGAATTGAAACGTTGAAAATCTGTGTGGCGTACCGCTACAAAGGCGAAATCATTGAAGAATTCCCAGCAAGTCTTAAGGCACTTGCTGAATGTGAGCCGGTTTATGAAGAAATGCCAGGCTGGACTGAGGATATTACAGGTGCGAAGAGCTTGAGCGAGCTTCCGGAAAATGCGCGCCATTATCTTGAGCGTGTGTCTCAGCTGACAGGCATTCCGCTTTCTATTTTCTCTGTCGGTCCAGACCGCTCACAAACAAATGTCCTTCGCAGTGTGTACCGTGCGAACTAAATAGAATATGTCTGCAAGCCCCTATATCAGGGGCTTGTTTTTTGTTTGAAAGCCGCATATAAGTTGGTCTGAGAAAAAAATATGAAAAAAAACCAAAAAAGTTATTGCCACTTCTATTTGTTCGTGATATTATAAATCTCGTTGTTACGGAAACTGCTTCAATAGAGTACGAGATAAGAACTAGATCTAAGTCGTTTGCTCTATAGAAATTCCGACATCTTTAAGAGCCATTAGCTCAGTTGGTAGAGCATCTGACTTTTAATCAGAGGGTCGAAGGTTCGAGTCCTTCATGGCTCACCATTTCGTGAAGGCCCGTTGGTCAAGCGGTTAAGACACCGCCCTTTCACGGCGGTAACACGGGTTCGAATCCCGTACGGGTCATTGATTTACTTTAGCGTTATTGCTAAATTCCTTATTTGTCTGTGAGAGCTGACACGACAGCTCTCCGGGCAATTACTGTAAGGTCCGGTAGTTCAGTTGGTTAGAATGCCTGCCTGTCACGCAGGAGGTCGCGGGTTCGAGTCCCGTCCGGACCGCCATTTTACTTTACTTAGTAGAGAAAAATAAAACATTTGGCTCGGTAGCTCAGTTGGTAGAGCAACGGACTGAAAATCCGTGTGTCGGCGGTTCGATTCCGTCCCGAGCCACTTACCAAACGCATCTGCAATCGTAGGTGCGTTTTTTCTTTTAGGAAAAAGGCAAACATGAGGAGTGTTATAATAGAAGAAAAAGGGAGAACCGGCCCTGCGGCCGGTTCAAAGAAGAAGACGTCATTGATAAAGACGCACTCCGGTGAGAGGAGGTTTCAATAAAGTTATCTTTTTTAAAAAAAGTTGACCAGCATGACAATAGATAAACAACTGGCGATAAAGGTGAAACATGTGTTTTTTTTTCTAAACCTTTATTTTTTTTATCTTTTGACCTTAAACCGTTATAATAGACAAGGACCCATTCTTTACATGGGCCATAAGTGATGAAACGAATGTTATATAGATGAAATGAAGTCATTCGGCAGGAGGAAAATCAAAATGATGGATAAAAAGATCCTTGTAGTAGATGATGAAAAACCGATTGCAGATATATTGGAATTTAACTTAAGAAAAGAAGGCTATGAAGTGCACTGTGCCCACGACGGAAACGAAGCCGTTGAAATGGTAGAAGAGCTTCAGCCTGATTTAATTCTTTTAGATATTATGCTCCCGAATAAAGACGGCGTTGAGGTATGCCGTGAAGTCAGAAAGAAATACGATATGCCAATCATTATGCTGACGGCTAAGGATTCAGAAATTGACAAGGTTATCGGGCTCGAAATCGGTGCTGATGACTATGTCACAAAACCATTCAGCACACGTGAGCTCTTGGCACGTGTAAAAGCGAACCTGCGCCGCCAGCTGACAACAGCGCCTGCGGAGGAAGAGCCTTCCTCTAACGAGATTCATATCGGCTCTCTCGTCATCTTCCCTGACGCGTACGTTGTATCAAAACGAGATGAAACAATCGAATTGACTCATCGTGAGTTCGAATTGCTTCATTATTTAGCAAAACATATCGGACAAGTGATGACCCGTGAACATTTGCTTCAAACCGTTTGGGGCTATGATTACTTCGGCGATGTCAGAACGGTTGACGTAACAGTCCGTCGGCTTCGTGAAAAAATCGAGGACAACCCGAGCCATCCAAATTGGATCGTCACACGCCGCGGTGTAGGTTATTACTTGAGAAACCCAGAACAGGACTAATGCCCATATGAATAAGGTTGGTTTTTTTCGGTCGATCCAATTTAAGATTACCTTGATTTATGTGCTTTTGATTATCATTGCCATGCAAATCATTGGTGTGTATTTTGTCAATCAGGTAGAGAAGTCGCTGATCAGCTCTTATGAACAATCGCTGAATCAGCGAATCGACAACCTTTCTTATTATATCGAACAAGAATATAAGAGCGATAACGACAGCACCGTCATAAAGGATGACGTCAGCCGTATTTTGAATGACTTCACGAAAAGTGATGAGGTTCGGGAAATTAGCTTTGTAGATAAAAGCTATGAAGTGGTCGGTTCTTCAAAGCCGTACGGTGAGGAAGTGGCTGGGAAACAAACGACCGATCTGATTTTCAAAAGAATTTTCTCTACCAAACAGTCGTATTTAAGAAAATATTATGACCCGAAAAGCAAAATCAGAGTTCTTATTTCCGCGAAGCCCGTCATGACTGAAAATCAAGAGGTTGTCGGCGCGATCTATGTTGTCGCGAGTATGGAAGATGTCTTTAATCAAATGAAGACGATCAACACGATACTGGCGTCCGGCACAGGTTTGGCACTTGTTTTGACGGCTCTTCTCGGTATTTTTCTGGCAAGAACCATTACCCACCCGCTTTCAGATATGCGAAAGCAGGCGATGGAGCTTGCGAAAGGGAATTTCTCGAGGAAGGTTAAAAAGTACGGGCATGATGAAATTGGGCAGCTGGCCACAACGTTTAACCACTTAACAAGAGAGCTTGAAGATGCCCAGGCGATGACTGAAGGAGAACGCAGAAAGCTAGCCTCTGTCATTGCCTATATGACAGACGGCGTAATCGCCACAAACCGAAACGGAGCGATTATTCTCTTAAACAGCCCGGCGCTGGAGCTGTTGAACGTTTCACGTGAAACAGCCTTAGAAATGCCGATTACGAGTTTGCTGGGGCTTCAAGAGAATTATACTTTTGAAGATTTAGTGGAGCAGCAGGATTCTATGCTGCTTGAAATAGAGCGCGATGATGAATTAACGGTGCTTCGCGTGAATTTCTCTGTGATTCAAAGGGAACACGGCAAAATTGATGGTTTAATCGCTGTCATTTACGATGTAACCGAACAAGAGAAAATGGATCAGGAACGCAGAGAATTCGTTGCGAATGTATCACATGAGCTGCGGACGCCGCTTACGACAATGCGCAGCTATTTAGAAGCGTTAGCTGAAGGCGCGTGGGAAAATAAAGACATTGCTCCGCGCTTCTTAATGGTGACGCAAAATGAAACAGAGCGTATGATCCGGCTTGTCAATGATCTGCTTCAGCTGTCGAAATTTGACAGTAAAGATTATCAATTTAACCGGGAATGGATTCAGATTGTCCGGTTTATGTCGCTTATTATTGACCGTTTTGAAATGACAAAAGAGCAGCATGTGGAGTTTATCCGCAATCTGCCGGACAGAGATCTGTACGTCGAGATTGACCAGGATAAAATAACGCAGGTGCTCGATAATATTATTTCTAACGCTTTAAAATATTCACCGGAAGGCGGACATGTCACGTTCTCGATTGATGTCAATGAAGAGGAAGAACTTCTCTATATCAGCGTGAAGGATGAAGGGATCGGCATTCCGAAAAAAGATGTCGAAAAAGTCTTTGACCGCTTCTATAGGGTGGATAAAGCGAGAACGAGAAAGCTTGGCGGCACCGGTCTGGGATTGGCGATTGCCAAGGAAATGGTACAGGCGCACGGTGGAGATATTTGGGCGGACAGCATAGAAGGAAAAGGCACGACGATTACATTTACTCTTCCATATAAAGAGGAACAAGAGGATGATTGGGATGAAGCGTGAAAATATAAAAACGATATTACTTACGGTACTCGTCGTCATCAGTCTTGTTTTTACATGGGGGATATGGACGTTCCAGCCAAACTTTTCTGAAGGCTCATCCTCAACAGAGTCTACTGTTCGTGTGAAACATAAAATCGAAAAAACCACCCAAAAGCTGTCTGAAACGGTAAGGCCAAGGGACATGTTTATCCATGATGACGGCGCTCATTACAAAGTGGATGACAATGCCCTCTATGAAGAAATTTGGTCTGACTTGCCGCATTGGGATGTGAAAGGAATTAAAGATATTTCGGATCAGTATGACAAGGCTGGATTCAAAAGCTGGTTTTATGGAATAGGCGGTTCTGAAGCCAAGCTTGACTTGCAATTCAGCGATACGATTCCGATTGATATTTTCCAAACGTTGTTTAAATGGTCTAATCAGTCGTTTGAATACAGTTCGTTTGACCATATTCTGATCCCGTTCAATGAAACAAAAGCGAACAAGAAAATCTATTTGGTGTCATACAGCAAGCAGCTCATTCTTGAAGTGACGGTTGAATCAGCAAACTACCGGAACATTATGAACGACTTGAAAAACAGGCAATCAAATATGCCGGCGTTCAGTTTGTTCTCCATTGGCTCAAAGAAAGAGTTCTTGCTGCCGAACAAACCGCTTACGATGGACAAAAAAGAATTTGTCACAGAATCGATTAAAACAAATACCTTTAAGCAGGCTTTGTTTAGTGATCCGAGCATTGTAAGAGAAGATTCGAATTACAACAACAGAAATGTGCTGACAGATGGGATCAGCCGGTTAGATGTGAATCTAAGCCAGAGACAGGTGCAATTCCAGCAGCGCAATTTGGTGCAGAGCACATCCTATCAAACAGGTGAATTAATCAAAAAGAGCCAAAAATACCTTGAGGATACCGGAAGCTGGACGGATCACTATCAATTTTTCAATATCAATGACAGCCAGCAGTTGAGCTTCTATATCTTTATGGATCAGATCCCGGTCATTAACAGCACCGCCAAACCTTTCGGGGCGACATCGGCGATTTCGGTGCAATGGGCGAATGATGATATTCTCAGCTATAAGCGGCCGAATTACAGTCTCGGAACGAATCCGATTAAAACAAGTGAAACAGAGCTCATGAGCGGCAGCGAAGTGAGGATGCTGCTTTCGAAACAAACCGCTTATGATACGGACAAAATTGATCAGATCTTCCTTGCTTATCAATTGGTATCAACATCAACCAACGACGATCCTCTCGTTGAACTGGAACCGGTTTGGGCGATGAAAGTAAATGGAAAAATTGTGCCGATTACAAAGGATTTATTGAGGAAGGAGGGGGCTAACAGTGGAGTGGAATAAGACAAAATCAATCTTCATCGTTGCCTTCCTCATTTTAGATATTTTCTTAGGCTATCAGTTTTTTCAAAAATGGCAGGCTACCGGCAAAGAATATGAAGTCATTAAAAATGATGTCGAGCATGACATGAAGGCCGATCATATCACGTATGAAGGTTTGAATAAGGAAGCGACAGAAGGTTATCGGATCACGGCAAATCAAAAGTCTTTCTCCAAGGAGGAAATTGAGGCGCTGAAGGATCAAAAGCCTTTGATGGACATGCCTAGTGATGATCATAAAGTAACGAGCCTGAAAATGAAGTTTGCAAATCCAATCGCCCTATCAAAGAAGGATATCGAGGACGATGCCCAGGCACTTGTTTCTTCAAAGATTCAAGATGGCGAAAAATATAAGCTTTGGAAGGTTAATAAATCGAAGAAAGAAATTATTTTCTTCCAAACGTACGAAGGTCATTATATTTACCAAAAGACTGATAATCCCGCTAATATGATCGGGCAAGTGGTATTGCACTTAAACGGTAAAAACGAGGTTGTGTCATACGACCAGACTACGCTTGAGACCTTCAAGCAAATCCAGAAAGAAAGCTTAATTACTGAAATGGATGCGGTTGAGCTATTGTACTATCAAAATCAATTAAAAGAATACAGCACTGTGAAGAGCTGTAAATTCGGCTATGTAGCACAATATCCGCTGACAAGTACGCAGGTGCTGGCGCCGGTATGGAGAATTACGGTCGAGTACGAGAAAAAAGTGAACGGTGAGAAAAAGACAGTACAAGAGTATTTTACTGTGAATGCTTTGGAGAGTACGATTTTAGATACAGATCAATGAAAATAATGGAGTGAGACAAACATGAGCTTGCAATTTAGCGTACTTGCGAGCGGGAGTACGGGAAATGCGTTTTACCTCGAAACAGAGGATCACGCATTTTTAGTGGACGCCGGTTTGAGCGGAAAAGCCATGGATGGGCTGATGGCGCAGATCGGGCGTAAGCTGGATGATGTAGACGGCATTTTTGTGACGCATGAGCATAGTGACCATATTAAGGGCCTTGGTGTCGTCGCCAGAAAGTACAAGCTTCCGATCTATGCGAATGAGAAGACTTGGAAAGCGATGGAGAATCAAATCGGCAAAATTGACACCGATCAAAAGTTTGTATTTCCAATGGAGACGGTGAAGTCGTTCGGCGGACTTGATGTTGAATCGTTTGGCGTTTCCCACGATGCGGCGGAACCGATGTTTTATGTATTCCATTATAACGGCCGAAAGCTCGCGTTAATGACAGATACGGGATATGTCAGCGACCGGATGAAAGGCATTATCCGTTCAGCGAATGTATTTGTGTTTGAAAGCAATCACGATGTCGGTATGCTGCAAATGGGAAGATACCCGTGGAGCATTAAGCGGCGGATATTAAGTGACGTCGGGCACGTTTCAAATGAAGATGCTGCCCTGGCGATGACGGATGTCATTGGCGATGAGACGTCTCGTATTTACCTGGCGCATTTGAGCCAGGACAACAACATGAAGGAGCTGGCAAGAATGTCTGTGCAGCAGACATTGGCTTCTAAAGGATTTGTGACGGGTAAGACATTTGACTTATACGACACCGATCCGAAGAAGGCCACTCCGCTTTGCGCTGTATAATTTTTCTATGTAAATCATGACTATTCTAGGAGCTTCTAACCCACAATATAACCATATTAACGTTCTTGGAAAGGATGGAATATGGTGGATTACGAACGTGAGGAAGAACATACTACTCCTGAACAGCCAAAGAGAAGCAAAAAAGGATATTTTCTTTCGAGTCTGATTGGCGTGATTGTCGGTGCCGTATTAATGGCGTTTATCATGCCGTACCTTTCAAATGAAGGGCTGGATACAGGCGCCTTAGATCAGCAGCAAAACAACAATGGCCGGGAATCAATCAGGACGGTAAATGTCAGTGTCAACAATGCCGTCACCAAGATTGTCAGCAATGTGTCGCCCGCCGTTGTCGGTGTTGTGAACATCCAAAAATCAGATATTTGGGGAGAGAGCGGCGAGGCTGGGAGCGGCTCTGGCGTCATCTATAAGAAAAATGACCATTCCGCTTATGTCGTGACCAACCATCATGTCATCGAAGGCGCTTCCCAAATTGAAATCAGCTTGAAAGACGGCTCACGTGTATCAGCTGATCTTGTCGGCAGCGACCAGCTGATGGACCTTGCCGTTTTACGGGTGAAAAGCGATAAGATTAAAGCAGTCGCCGATTTCGGAAATTCAGATAAAGTGAAGTCTGGGGAGCCGGTTATTGCGATCGGGAACCCGTTAGGCCTTGAGTTTGCAGGCTCTGTCACACAAGGCGTCATCTCAGGTACGGAGAGGGCGATTCCAGTGGATTCAAACGGTGATGGACAGCCTGACTGGAACGCAGAAGTCCTGCAAACAGATGCGGCCATTAACCCTGGGAACAGCGGCGGTGCTTTGTTAAATATGGATGGGAAGGTCATTGGCATCAATTCAATGAAAATTGCCGAGTCGGCGGTTGAAGGGATTGGCCTGTCGATTCCCTCTAAGCTCGTGATCCCTGTGATAGAGGATTTAGAGAGATACGGAAAGGTCAAACGCCCGTTCCTTGGCATTGAGATGAAATCGCTAAGTGACATCGCAAGCTATCATTGGGATGAAACATTAAAGCTTCCTAAGAACGTCACCAATGGAGCGGTTGTGATGGGTGTAGACGCCTTTTCACCTGCCGGAAAAGCGGGGCTGAAGGAACTGGATGTCATCACGGAATTTGACGGATACAAAGTAAATGATATTGTTGACCTGCGAAAACGGCTTTATCAGAAAAAAGTCGGTGACCGGGTGAAGGTGAAGTTTTATCGCGGCGGAAAAGAAAAATCTGTTGATATCAAGCTGTCCTCCGCAGACCAATTAGGCAGTTAATAAAAGCAGTCTGGCATCGTTGCCAGGCTGTTTTGATATGCAAAAAAAACTGAACAGGGGTCACGCCCGTTCAGTTGAAAAAGGATATATCGAATATGAAGAAAAATACAAGATGGATGTTACACGTGAAACAGCAAATAGCAGTTAGCAAATACCTTCATTTTCAGCATTCTCCCGAAAATATGGAGGGTCGGGATTAGGCCTTGCCATAACGAAATCGATTATCGACAGCCACAATGGGTCGATTGACGTGAAAAGTAAAATAGGCAAAGGAACTGTTTTTCTGATCAGGCTTCCTGCCCCGGATTATTCGTTAGACGAGTGAGAAAATTTCTTCAGCCGATATTGGAGGCTTTGTCTGCTGATGCCAAGCTCCTGAGCAGCTTTCGAGATGTTATGGCCGTGTTTTCTTAACACGTTCTCTATCACATATTTTTCAAAGCTTTCCATTTTTTCTTTTAAGTCCGCGGCTGGCTGGTGTCTTGGTGTTTCCGGCTCTGGGATGTCAGCCGGCTTGATTTTCATGCGGTATTGATAGGGCAGATGGGAAGCCGTAATCGTTTGCTCGTCCGTCATGAAATTCATTGCGCCTTCGATCATATGCTCAAGCTCGCGAATATTTCCCGGCCAGTCATAAGAAAGGAAAAATTGCTTCACGTCATCGCTGATGTGTTCAACATTCATTTGGAATAGATGATTGTTTTTCTGGATGAACTCCGACGCGAGAAGCAAAATGTCTTCTTTTCGTTCCCGAAGCGGCGGGATGATCAGTGTGACGACACTCAGCCTGTAATACAAGTCCTTCCGCATTCGTTCGCCTGCAATTGCATCAATTGGGTCTTCATTCATCGTGGCAATAATACGTACGTCTATCGGTGTATCCTTTGTCGAACCGATGCGCCTGATTTTCCGTTCTTGAAGGGCGCGCAGCAGCTTCGCCTGAAGGCTGAGATTCAGCGAGTTGATTTCATCTAACAGCAGTGTGCCGCCATGGGCTTGTTCAAACAGGCCGGGCTGGTCGACAGCGCCGGTAAACGCGCCTTTTTTCGTCCCAAACAAAATGCTTTCCACAAGGCTGTCTGGCAGTGCCGCACAGTTTTGCGAAATAAACGGGCCGCCAGAACGATCGCTTCCATTATGGATACTTTGCGCGAACAGTTCTTTTCCTGTGCCGGTTTCGCCTGCGAGAAGGACAGATGATGACGTACGGGTTGCCCGCTTGGCGTTTTCGATGACGTCTTGAATGGCCGGACTGGTGCCGAGAATACTGTCAAACGTATAGGTTGTGCTGCCTTTTTTGTTCATATTCTCCCTGATCAGCCGTTCCAGCTTTGTCACATCCTTGGCAATTTCAACGGCGCCCCTGATTTTGCCGTCTTGGACAATGGGATATGTATGATTGATCGTCGTAATTTCCTGGCCTTTATTATTGAAATAGCTCTGTTTGACGTTTTTAATCGTCTTGCCTTCCTGAAGAGCCTGTACCAGTGTGCTGTCCTGCTGCTTTGAAAACATAAACACATCCATCAGGTTTTTATTCAAGACGTCATGCTTCTCCATATCTTCAATCTGCATCATTTTATTGTTATAAACGATTGTGTTTCCATGCTCGTCTACCACGTGCAGGCCAACATCGATTTCATCTAAAATACTCTGAAAAACCAATGTGAGGAATTCGCTGTCTTTGACCACTGTATGAACCTCCCTCTATTATTTTCTTAATATTGCTTCTATTTTATAAAAAAATGGAGAGGATATGCAAAAGAATTTTGCACTTGCTGGAATTTTTGCTCGAAATATCAGAATGTTTTTGCACCTTGTCCTCGAAAATTGTAGAAAACACACGAATTCTTGATTTGGCACAGAACTTGCATTTATATAAAGGGAAAGCAGGATAACATGTTGAAACAGAAAACAAGGGGGAATTCAAATATGACAGCTTTATCTAAATCCAAAGAAATTATTGATCAGACGTCTCATTACGGAGCCAACAATTATCACCCGCTCCCGATTGTTATTTCTGAAGCGCTGGGTGCTTGGGTAAAGGACCCGGAAGGCAATGAATATATGGATATGCTGAGTGCTTACTCTGCGGTAAACCAGGGGCACAGACACCCGAAAATCATTCAGGCATTGAAGGATCAGGCTGATAAAATCACCCTCACGTCACGCGCGTTTCATAACGATCAGCTTGGGCCGTTTTACGAAAAAACAGCTAAACTGACAGGCAAAGAGATGATTCTGCCGATGAATACAGGAGCCGAAGCGGTTGAATCTGCGGTGAAAGCGGCGAGACGCTGGGCGTATGAAGTGAAGGGCGTAGCTGACAATCAAGCGGAAATTATCGCATGTGTCGGAAACTTCCACGGCCGCACGATGCTGGCGGTATCTCTTTCTTCTGAAGAGGAATATAAACGAGGATTCGGCCCGATGCTTCCGGGAATCAAACTCATTCCTTACGGCGATGTGGAAGCGCTTCGACAGGCCATTACGCCGAATACAGCGGCATTCTTGTTTGAACCGATTCAAGGCGAAGCGGGCATTGTGATTCCGCCTGAAGGATTTTTACAGGAAGCGGCGGCGATTTGTAAGGAAGAGAATGTCTTGTTTATTGCGGATGAAATTCAAACGGGTCTCGGACGTACAGGCAAGACGTTTGCCTGTGACTGGGACGGCATTGTCCCTGATATGTATATTTTGGGCAAAGCGCTTGGCGGCGGTGTGTTCCCGATCTCATGCATTGCGGCGGACCGCGAGATCCTAGGCGTGTTTAACCCTGGCTCACACGGCTCAACATTTGGCGGAAACCCGCTTGCATGTGCAGTGTCTATCGCTTCATTAAAAGTGCTGGAGGATGAAAAGCTGGCGGATCGTTCTCTTGAGCTTGGCGAATACTTTAAAAGCGAGCTTGAGAGCATTGACAACCCGGTTATTAAAGAAGTCCGCGGCAGAGGGCTGTTTATCGGTGTGGAATTGACGGAAGCGGCACGTCCGTATTGTGAGCGTTTGAAGGAAGAGGGACTTTTATGCAAGGAAACGCATGATACAGTCATTCGTTTTGCACCGCCATTAATCATTTCGAAAGAGGATTTGGATTGGGCGATAGAGAAAATTAAGCACGTGCTGCAAAACGCATAAATCCGCACCATGGCGGGATATTCACTTCGTTTGTATAAATTTACAACAGAAAAATCAGCACTCCCTATTTGCTCAGCTACAGTATTTTAGTATAATGTATCTTTATGAGAAGAAGTGAATTTTATATTAAATAGATAGAGACTCTTTGGACAGCAAACTGGGATAGCACCATGCAGATGTTCCAGCTTAGATCCAATACAAGTTGCTGAAGGGGTGCAGAATGTGAATACAAACCAAGATAACGGAAATCAGCTCCAGCGGACAATGAAATCACGCCATTTGTTCATGATTTCATTGGGCGGAGTGATCGGAACCGGTTTCTTCCTTGGAACCGGGTTTACCATTAACCAAGCGGGACCGCTCGGCGCGGTTCTGTCCTATTTAGTGGGCGGCTTTATCATGTTTTTGACCATGCTCTGCTTAGGAGAGCTGGCAGTCGCCTTTCCTGTGTCGGGGTCCTTCCAGACCTATGCCACGAAATTTATCAGCCCGGCCTTCGGGTTTGCGTTCGGCTGGCTGTACTGGCTCGGCTGGGCGGTTACATGCGCCATTGAATTTTTATCAGCGGGGCAGCTGATGCAACGCTGGTTTCCGCATATAGACGTGTGGATCTGGTGTCTGGTCTTTGCGGCACTGATGTTTATTTTAAATGCGATCACCACAAAAGCCTTTGCGGAATCTGAATTCTGGTTCTCAGGTATTAAAATTTTGATTATCCTTTTATTTATTATTCTCGGCGGAGCTGCCATGTTTGGCCTGATTGATCTGAAGGGTGGAGAGCATGCGCCGTTTTTGACACATTTTTATGAAGACGGGTTATTTCCGAACGGCATAAAGGCAATGCTGATTACGATGATTACCGTGAACTTTGCGTTTCAGGGGACTGAGCTGATCGGGGTTGCAGCCGGAGAAAGTGAAGACCCTGAAAAAACGATTCCGCGGTCCATCAAACAGACAGTATGGAGAACGCTTGTGTTCTTTGTGCTTTCAATCATTGTCATTGCCGGCATGATTCCGTGGAAACAGGCGGGTGTCGTGGAAAGTCCATTTGTTGCCGTATTTGAGCAAATCGGAATCCCATATGCAGCTGATATCATGAACTTTGTTATTTTAATCGCACTGTTATCTGTTGCGAACTCAGGTTTATACGCATCAACACGTATTCTGTACGCGATGGCGAATGAAGGACAAGCCTTCAAAGCGCTTGGCAAAACAAATCAGCGCGGTGTACCGATGTACTCGTTAATCGTAACGATGGCTGTGGCCTGCCTATCACTTCTGACAAAGTTTGCGCAGGCTGAAACCGTATATATGGTACTGTTATCTTTGGCGGGCATGAGCGCGCAGGTCGGCTGGATTACGATCTCGCTTTCCCAAATCATGTTCAGACGCAAATATATCCGTGAGGGCGGGAAGATAGAAGATTTGAAATTTAAAACACCGCTGTACCCGGTGCTTCCGCTGATCGGCCTAACATTAAATACGGTCGTGCTCATCAGTCTTGCATTTGATCCGGAGCAGCGTATCGCGCTGTATTGCGGCGTACCGTTTATGGTCATTTGCTACATCATTTATCATGTCGTCATTAAAAAACGCCAGCAGGCAAATCGTCAGCTAGAGCTTTAAAAACGTTGTCCGCAAGTCATCTTTGTTATAACCCGCATAGGACATTATCTTAAATGTTGAGGTGGAATCACAGATGGATAAAACGATTTCGGTTATTGGAATGCCAATGGATTTAGGACAAGCACGACGCGGAGTGGATATGGGCCCGAGCGCCATCCGGTACGCTCATCTGATCGAGCGGCTGTCGGACATGGGGTATACGGTTGAAGATCTCGGTGACATTCCGATCAACCGCGAAAAAATCAAAAATGACGAGGAACTGAAAAACCTGAATTCCGTTTTGGCGGGAAATGAAAAACTCGCGCAAAAGGTCAACAAAGTCATTGAAGAGAAAAAATTCCCGCTTGTCCTGGGCGGTGACCACAGTATTGCGATCGGCACGCTTGCAGGCACAGCGAAGCATTACGATAATCTCGGCGTCATCTGGTATGACGCGCACGGCGATCTGAATACACTTGAAACTTCACCATCGGGCAATATTCACGGCATGCCGCTCGCGGTCAGCCTCGGCATTGGCCACGAGTCACTGGTTAACCTTGAAGGCTACGCGCCTAAAATCAAACCGGAAAACGTCGTTATCATTGGCGCCCGGTCACTTGATGAAGGGGAGCGCAAGTACATTAAGGAAAGCGGCATGAAGGTGTACACAATGCACGAAATCGACCGTCTTGGCATGACAAAGGTCATTGAAGAAACCCTTGATTATTTATCAGCATGTGATGGCGTCCATCTGAGCCTTGATCTGGACGGACTTGATCCGAACGACGCACCGGGTGTCGGAACCCCTGTCGTCGGCGGCATCAGCTACCGGGAGAGCCATCTGGCTATGGAAATGCTGTATGACGCAGGCATCATTACCTCAGCCGAATTCGTTGAGGTTAACCCGATCCTTGATCACAAAAACAAAACAGGCAAAACAGCAGTAGAGCTCGTAGAATCCCTGTTAGGGAAGAAGCTGCTGTAATAAGAAAACCCCCGCACCCGCGGGGGTTTCAGCGTGTCGACAAACCCTCGCATTCGTTGTCAGGCCTGCGCTTCGGTGCTCACGAATTCCAAACATTCGCTGCGCTCCAATGCTCGTTCTTCCTAGACTTCAAGGGTTTTCAATCACGCTGAAAAGATGAAAGAATCCTAAAACTACAAACCGTTTTAGGATTCTTTCGTTAAATTGAACCCCCGCACCCGCGGGGGTTTTTCATTTATCCAATCATTTTCTCAGCGACTTTCATTTCCTGTGAGTGGGTTTGATGGTCTGCAATAAACCAACCTGATAAAATCACCGCTGCGACGCCTGCGCCAATCAGAAATCTTTTCATTTATATAACCTCCGTTCGTTTAATCAGTTCTTCAATCTGTAATGCTTCATAAAAAAAGTGGGCAGCTTCTTTGTAAAGCTCAAGTTCCCTATACCGTTCGCCAGCCAAAATGGAAAGTTCTCTTACACTGTCATACTCTTTCTCGGACAACAAGTCATCCATATGTTGTTTGCATAAGTGAAACGTTTCCGCATGACCCCCTTCTGCATAAATGGTATATAAAATGTCTATTTTTGCCTCACATATTCTATTCGGCTCAGCAGTCAATTTTTCCTTCACGTCTTGGTAATAAGATAAGGCCTGTTCTTTCTTTTTGATCTTAAACAGTTCTCGTATCAGCAAGTAGGCAGAATGATAATAATAGGCGGAGCGGGCATACTCATCGTTCCGTAGAGCCTCCTCTAATTTCGAAACCGCTTCTTCTGATTTGCCGCTTTGCGCATGAAGAAGGCCGAAGTTATGCAAAAGCTGGGCTTCAAAAAAATGATCCTCTAATTCACTCGTGATCCGAATTGCTTCGTCCAAATAAGCCTCAGCTTCTTCAAACTGGCTCATCTCTGTAAAATTGCCTGACATGGTAATCAGCGCTGAAGCCAGCTTCTTTTTATAATCTGTCTCTTCTCTGAATGTTTTGACTGCTTGCCGTGTATGATTGAGGGATACAATATTTTGTCCAAGCTTATAATAGAGCTTTCCGACCTTCAGGTGAAATTCGGCTTTTTCAATCGGATCGGGAATGTTGTCGAGATACTGCTCTGCATCTTTATACAGCCCAATGGCAATGTCATAATTATTTTTATAGGCCTCATACATGCCTTCAAACAGAAAAAAGTAATATTTCAGCATGTCAGACGTAGCATTCATATGAGAAGGCTCCTCATGCTGAAAGCCCTGTCCTCTCGCCTCGTGAAGCAAAACCTTGTGGCGCAGTTCCAATAAGGAGAAGTAGGCCAGCACCTCCTGATCCTCTTCCATGTCATCCAATAAAGGCTTCACTTCTTCAAATAAACGGGAGGACTCTTCAACTTCATGTTTCTTGATAGCAAGGTACCAATCGTTGAGCATGCTAGCGATTTCTGCGGGTGCGATCTTATTCATGTGAAACTCCTTTCTCTAGTGACTTATCAATCTCAGTTGCTTATTCTGATAGTAACACCTCTTTCTATTTTATGTAAAATCCTCTAGTCAATATATGAAGGAGAGATGATATGACAATTATGCTGAGCCCTATGCAGACAGAAGAATTTCGGTCTTATCTCACGTACACAACAAAGCATTACGCGAAAGAAAAGGTAAAAGCGGGAACATGGCTGCCTGAAGATGCACAGCTTTTGTCTAAGCA
Organism: Bacillus sp. FSL K6-6540; assembly: GCF_038007545.1. NCBI lineage: Bacteria > Bacillati > Bacillota > Bacilli > Caryophanales > Bacillaceae > Bacillus > Bacillus sp. FSL K6-6540. The sequence continues at coordinate 793,697 of NZ_JBBOXH010000002.1, read as the reverse complement.
GGCGTTTTCTAATCTGCTTCCGAGAGGGCTGGAAACACCCCATCACCATTTGTGGAGCCTCAAGCTGAATGAAAAGGATATCGTTGGCTGGCTCTGGATACATGCTGAACCGGAGCATCCGCAGCAGGAAGCGTTTATTTATGATTTCGGGTTATATGAACCGTATCGGGGAAAGGGCTACGCAAAGCAAGCATTGGCGGCATTAGATCAAGCGGCACGCAGTATGGGAATCCGCAAGCTGTCCCTTCATGTCTTTGCCCATAATCAGACGGCTCGAAAGCTATATGAGCAAACCGGATTTCAAGAAACAGACGTAGTGATGAGCAAGAAGCTTTAACGAAAAGGGCCTGATAAAGGCCTTTTTCTGTAAACGATTTCTAAAAATTCTGTAAATAACCTAGTTACTTTCCTTATTTTCCTAATATAATGTGGGTGAGGAAATTACCTTTCCTACACTCACAAGAAAAGAGGAGATGTAATGAAGTTGAAGAAACGAGTGTCGATGTTTTTGGTAGCGCTCACAATGTGCGGCGGCCTGTTTGTTACTCCCGCCAAAGCCGTAAAGACCACAAATTATGCTGAAGAAATCGCCGCACTGCAGCCAGGCACGACACCGGAAGAAATCATGAAATCTGCCAGCCAGATTGCCAAACAGCAGCACGTAAAGCAGGACGTTATCCTAAAACAGTTCTATAAGGAAATCACGGCTGATAAAGCAGAGGGAGACCGGCTCGCCAAGGAAAGCGGCATGTCTATCATGGGCGGCTCGTCCGGCACGAAAAAACTCCCGACAAGCGCGAAAGGCAATATCTATTACACGAACTCCTACACAGCCTACTACAATCACGGCCACGTCGGCATGTACTCCGCTGCTGACAAAATTGTTGAATCTGTCCCGAGCGACGGCGTCAGGCAGATCGCTTATAATGCCAGAGACGTGGAAGACAACTCCATTGTGCAAACCGTCAGCGTATCCTCATCTCAAAAAACAGCTGCTGCCGACTGGGCGGTATCAAAAGTGGGCGACCCATACTCATTTAACTTCGTCAATAACAGAAATACCGGCCATGACGGCGCCAAAAACTGTTCAAAGCTCCTATGGTCTGCCTTTTTGCTGAAAGCAGGCATTGATATAGACAGCAACGGAGGCTTAGGCGTGTATCCGCGCGACATCACAAGTTCTTCGTATACGACAACCATCATGACCATTTACTAAGGAGAAGGATATGAAAAAGTGGATGATTACCATCGCCATGCTGATTCTCGCAGGAATCGCACTATTTGTCTTCATTTCTCCTCTCAAAAACCATAAAACCGTAAGTCAGCAGGATCTCAGAAACCCCGATTTCCTGGATGACAAAGAAGTCCTGTTATATTTCTCATCCTCTGCGGATCAAGATGCATTTGGCGGCGGGAAAAGCTACGCCCTGTTTATCAGCCAGGACGGGACGCTGTCTTCCTTTAAGATGAAGGGCCTTGAGCTGGGCTCAGCCAAGGTTCACGGCGACAGTGTGATGCTGGAGGACAAAAACAAGATTTATACGATCAAAAACGGCCTGCGCTCCCATAAAAGAACCTATCAGCACACAGGCGACAGCGCCGGCTTTCTGCAAAACACGGACGGCTTTTACACCTTATACAACTCCGGCTACGACAAAAAGGGAGACGGATACCGCTCAGAGCTGTACCGCCAAATGGACGGAGAGTGGAAAAAAGACGTCATCCCCTACTACATCCGAGCCTCCGGTTTTCATGACGGCACCATTTATGCACTCGTCCCGACAGATGACGAAAAAGGCTACGAGCTCCTTCAGATTCAAGCAGATCAGAAGAAGCTTACCTATCACACCATAACGGAATGGCAATACCGGGAAGGAGCCTCAGTCGAATCCCAGCTTGCTGTGGACGACCAAGCTGTTTATGTTATGGTTCGCGGCCAAAAAGCCCGCAATCTCTATCAAATGGTCAAGATCAACAAAAAAAGCGGCAAAGTAGAGCTGCACGACATCGCCGAATACAAAAACGACGAACAAACGATATATAGCTCCATGCCCTTCAGCTTTAAAAACAGCTTTTTCCCTTATGACGGGAACCTGTATTTCATTGACGGCTTCGGAAAGGTACACAAAATTGATGCCAAGACAGGAAAAACAAACATCGCCTTCACCCTTTCCCAGGACAAAATGAAAGCCGATTTCAAAGAAATCACCCAAAAAGGCAGCAGCCTCTATTTCTTCACATACACGTATAACAAGCCTGCCTACATTGAACAGTACAATCTGAAAACCGGAAAGAAAATGAAAGAAAAAGTGATTGGGAAGGTAAAGGACGTCGTGACGCCGAAGAGTCATTTGAAGCTGTATGATGTTGAGGTGATGAAGGGGTTTTAGGGCAAGGAGGTTAGTATGGGAGCTATCGCCGTTTTATTTATCGTTTTTGGTTTTCCGATTTTTGCAGGTGTATTTGGTATAGCGGGTCATTTTTTATTTAAGAGGTTTTGGGTGGCACCGCTCATCGTCCTTATCGCGAGCTTGATATTGTTATTTACGTTAGCTTCGGGCAATAGCTCATTCATGTTTTGGGTTGTTATGTATACGGCGATTTCGTTAGTAACGAGTGTTGTCACATTATTTCTCAGGAAATTTTTTAATTGATCTCTAATTATGAAGAGACTGGTGTGAAGTCTCTTTTTTTGTTGAACCGAAATTTGCAGAGGATTTTGGGTATGGTTTAGAAACGAATCTAAAGGAGGAATTACATGCGCACCAAACGGGTTATTCTTCTGGCAGTTATGATCTGCCTGGTTTCGGCCATTACTGTGTTCTTGTTAAATGGATGTAAAGTCGACTTCTTAGACATCGGCGGAACCATTATTGGATGCTTTCTTGGCATATTTGTTGTTGTAAGAATACAGAAAAAACAGTCGTGAAAAAGGGAAAGAGTCATGCCGAACCGAAGTCATGTTCAAGGACGGAGAGTCCAAACACATGAATGGGAGGAATGGCGTTGACAGGAAACAAAGCGGTTGTGTACAAAGGCAAAGGGACTGTAGCGGTGGAGGATATCGGTTATCCGGAGTTAATCTTGAGGGACGGGCCCGGCGTCCCGAAGGCGAATGTGAATCGAAAATGTGAGCATGGGGTTATTCTCAAAGTCATTACAACCAACATTTGCGGGAGCGACCAGCATATGGTCAGAGGCCGCACAACGGCGCCTGAAGGCTTGGTGCTCGGACATGAAATCACCGGAGAAGTTATTGAAACGGGGCGTGATGTCGAATTTATCAAAAAGGGCGATATCGTATCCGTTCCTTTCAATATTGCCTGCGGACGCTGTGTGATGTGCAAAACGCAGAAAACGCATGTGTGCCTGAATGTCAATCCGGACCGTCCGGGATCGGCTTACGGCTACGTCGATATGGGCGGCTGGGTCGGCGGCCAGTCTGAATACGTCATGGTGCCATACGCTGACTTTCAGCTTTTGGTATTCCCTGATAAAGAACAGGCGCTAGAAAAGATTCTCGATTTGACCATGCTGTCCGACATTTTTCCGACCGGCTTCCATGGAGCTTACACAGCGGGCGTGCAAACAGGTTCAACCGTTTACATCGCGGGAGCGGGTCCTGTCGGCTTGGCAGCTGCACACTCCGCTCAGCTCCTTGGTGCCTCTACCGTGATTGTCGGCGATCTGAACGAAGACAGACTGGCACAGGCGAGAAGCTTCGGCTGTGAAACGGTCAACGTACAAAAACACGACCGCCTCGGCGAGCAAATTGAACAAATACTAGGTGAACCAACCGTTGATGCCGCAGTGGACTGTGTCGGCTTTGAAGCATCCGGACACGGCAATCAAGGAGAAGCGCCTGCCGCCGTGCTGAACTCAATCATGGACGTCACCCAGGTCGGAGGCAGCCTTGGCATTCCAGGCTTATACGTGACCGAAGATCCCGGTGCAAAGGATGCGGACGCCAAAACAGGCTCACTAAAAATCCGCTTCGGACTCGGCTGGGCTAAAGCCCACACCTTCGTCACCGGACAAACACCCGCCATGACATACAACCGCAATTTGATGAAAGCGATCCTGAGCGGCAGAGCGCAAATCGCAAAGGCCGTCAACGCCACTGTCATTTCTTTGGACGACGCGCCAAAAGGCTACAGCGACTTCGACAAAGGCGCAGCCAAAAAATTCGTCATCGACCCGCATGGAACATTGAAGTAAAAGAAAAAGCCGGACGTTCTCAGAACGCCGGCTTTATTGCTGGTAATCCGTTTCTTCAAATCTACTTCCCGTTTCATCCTGTACGATGAAATCCCCTGCGATTTTGTCCAGTCCAATCAAAATATAAGGGTTTTTCTCATTTGCCGTAGGAGCAGGTTTTCGTTTCACAGTTACAATCGTTTCTTTAGGCGAGAATTTGACGTCTGACACTTCAAGCTTCTTATCTTTCTCGCTGCTTCCGAGAGACACAATAACCATCTTTCTCCCTTCTAAAATGGTGAAGACTTGATATCCTTTTACATCATCATGCATTTGAAGGTAATTAGCGTATATTTCTAAGTCTGGACTGCCTTCACCGATTCGATCCTTCTCCAACACCCAATAAGACGGCCGACACCCAGCAAGCAGCAACATGATCACAAAAAGCCAAACCCATCTAAAGCGCAAATGCAGACCTCCCCACACATCGGTTACATCCAAACTAACACACGAGCGAAATAGAGTCATCAACAGCTTGTTTGTCGAATTGTGGATAAAACTCAGCCCGAAGCACTACTAACATGTGAATAAATAGGTTATATTGAGAAGAGAACATTTGTAAAAATGGAAGAAAACATCGGAGGATTTGAACATGAAACAAGCGTATTATTCTTGTGAAGAACACATCGAAACGGTGCTGGATATGTACATAGACGACCACGAGCTGCCGCCCGAAATCAGAAAAATCGAACATACTAACAGTTTATCCACAGCCTGTGAATTATGTGGAGACCCCGCAGTATATATAGTGGGGAACGAATGATCTTACACAAAATACAGAAAAGATATCCACAATTGTGGACAACATATATGAATAACTTGTTTTTAAAGTGGGGATGACCTGTGAATATCAATATTGTGACAATCGGAAAACTAAAAGAAAAATACCTCAAGCAAGGCATTGAAGAATACACGAAACGACTTTCGGCCTACGCAAAAATCGACATCATCGAACTCCCGGACGAAAAAGCGCCGGAAAACCTAAGCGACCAGGACATGAAAATCATAAAAGACAAAGAAGGCGACCGCATCCTATCAAAAATCAGCTCCGACGCCCACGTCATCGCCCTCGCCATCGAAGGAAAAATGAAAACATCCGAAGAACTAGCCGATACAATAGATAAGCTGGCGACATATGGAAAAAGCAAAATCACCTTCGTCATCGGCGGATCACTCGGACTGAGCGACGCAGTGATGAAGCGAGCGGATGAGAAGCTGTCGTTTTCGAAAATGACGTTCCCTCATCAGTTGATGCGGCTCATACTAGTCGAGCAGATTTATCGGGCTTTTCGGATTAATCGTGGGGAGCCGTACCATAAGTAAGTGATGGTTCTTCAGGTTTAAGAAAAACTGTAATTTAAGTGAAAACCGTTGGAGAAATCGACATTTGCTAACTTAAATGTAAAGTGATTGTAGAAGATAATAGGTAAGGAAAATATGTTCGCTATCTATTGAAAAAAAGAGTTAAATCATATATGCTGCTTTTACAGTTGTTTTTTAAATAGGAGCGAAACAAATGAGTACAACAGTAAAATTTAAACTAATCGATTTGTTTGCAGGTGCTGGAGGACTAAGCAACGGATTCGAACAAACTGGGAGATTCAAAGTAATTGGTGCTGTAGAAATAAACAAAGAAGCAGTTCAAACATACATTTATAATCATAATAAAAACACAGATATTATTATCAAACCTAAAGGTAGTGAGATTAGCGATATAACAAAAATAAAATTTAGTGACTACTTAAAAGAAAAAAATATTAATAATAATGAAACTGTTGTTATCGGTGGTCCGCCTTGTCAAGGTTTCTCAAATGCAAATCGTCAGAAAAACCATTTGATTTCTGGTAATAATCAGCTTGTTAAAGAATTTGCACGTGCCATTGATGAGATTAAGCCAGTAGGTTTTTTATTGGAAAATGTCAAAACAATGAACTCAGAGAAGCATAAGTTTTTTGTTACGGAACAAGGAGAAGGAGTATTTGCATATAGTTCAGAAGAACACTTGCAAGAGATTACTACGAAACTTGGAAAAAAACCTCTATGGGAAAAAGAAAAATTAGTTTTAATGGATTCAACCAATACTAATTTAAAATCTTTAATAGATGAGCTAATTGAAAAGTCTTTTACACCATTTCTAACATCAAATATACATCTTTCTAGAATGCGTAGTTTACTACGAAATCTTAAGAGCGATAAAGTTTACAATGTAGTAAAAAAGAAAGAAGAAGAGGAAATTAAAAGTGTAATTCAATGTATTAATGAGTATGATTTTTCACTTTTAAACGGTTATGAAGTATTGAATCGAATTTTTCTTAATACTAAGGAAGCTCTAGTATCACTGATACAACGAAATAATAATGATAACAAACTACAAATCAACAAACTTAATGATTTTATGGAATTAAATCAACTTTTGAAACATCTAGAAGAGTTAAAACAACAAAAAATAAAAATAGTGGGGAAAACAAAAGCAAAACTAATTAACGAAAAATTGATAGTTAGTGTAACAGTTAAATCTTATAATATAGTTAAATATTTAACCTATTTCTTTAAATTTATAGGCTATGAAATTAAAACTGAAGTAATGTTAGCTAGTGATTTTGGTACGCCTCAAAACAGACATCGATTTATGATTTTAGGTATTAAAAAGGACTATGTAAAAAACGGTCCTGTCAAGATGCCAGAAAAATTCGAATCAGAAAAACTTCCTTTTACTGTTTATGATGCCATAAAAGATTTAGAGAATATTGCACCAACTAAAGATGTAGCTGATAATAAAATCCCTTATAGTATCGATTCACAAAAAACAGAGATGCAACACTATTTTCGTTCAACAATAAAAGGAGATTTCATATACAACCATATAAATACTGATAGCAAGCCTCTAAGTCGGCAACGATTTGAAGCTTTAAAACAAAGTGGAGGAAGGAATTTCCATAGTTTATCGAAAGAGCTAAAAGAAATATCTTATACTGACGGATCACGAACTCAAAATACAGTGTATTTAAGAATGAATTATCATGAGCCGTCTCCAACAGTAATCAATGTTAGAAAATCAATGTGGCAACACCCAGAGAAAGCAGAAGCATTGAGTATTCGAGAGGCTGCACGATTGCAATCCTTTAAAGATGATTATGTTTTTATTGGATCAAAAGATAAACAATATCAACAGGTTGGAAATGCCGTACCACCACTTTTAGCACGTGCAGTTGCTGAACAAATGTTATATATATTAGGCGATAAACCGATTAAGAAAATAACTGATGAATTTAATTTTTAAAATCTCGGAGTACACGAAGTTTAAACAATGACGTGTACTCTTTTCAATATTTTGTTAACCTAAAAGTATCAAAAGATATAGAGTGAGGGATTGAAGTTGGATACAATTTTAACTAGACCATCTGCAGCTCCTGTCATCCAATCGTTAAGAAATATAGGATATAATGCACAAACTGCTATTGCAGACATTATAGATAATAGTTTAGATGCCAATTCAACTGATGTTCATATTACATTTGAATATAATTCCGGTAATGGATACATTTTAATATATGATAATGGAATAGGAATGACAGATGAAGAATTACAAGTTGCTATGACTATTGGCTCCAAAGATCCGAGACTGGAAAGGAAAGAAAGGGAACTCGGAAGATTTGGAATGGGTTTAAAAACTGCAGCATTTTCATTAGGAAAACGTTTGAGTGTTGTGACTAAGAGTCAAGGGGTTATTTCTGAGCGTTGTTGGGATTTAGATTTTGTAAGTGAAAATAATGAGTGGGAATTACTCAAACAAATACCCGAGGACATAAAAGAAAAAATAGGTGGTCTTGAGTCTAACGGGACAATAGTATTTATTGATAAGTTAGATCGTTTTACTGGATATGATAGCAAGAAAGTTATTCAACCAAGAAGCTTTTATGGAAAGGTAGCTAGAGTTAGAAAGTATTTGGAAATGGTTTTTCATTTAAAGTTACAAAATGGTTTTAATATTTATTTAAATGATAACTTTTTAATACCTTGGGATCCTTTTTTAAGTAAACACCCGAAAACGATTGAAGGAGAAACACAAGTTATACGGGTAAATCGAAAAAGGGTAAAGATAACTCCATATGTTTTGCCACATCCTTCAGCTTTCAAAGAAAGTGAATATAAAGATGCATCTGGTCCAAAAGGTTGGCGTGATCAACAAGGATTTTATATTTATAGAGAAGGGCGCTTGGTGAATTTTGGAGATTGGTTTGGGATGTTTACAAAAGACAATTACTCTGAATTAGTAAGAATAAAAATAGACTTTAATAATAATGCTGATGAAGATTGGAAAATAGATATTAAAAAATCAAGTATTTCAATACCAGAAGATGCTAAGGAAAATTTAAAAGCAATAGGTAAATATTATAGACAGGTGTCTAAAGAAATTATGCTTTACCGAGCAAAACCTAACAAGAAAACGGATCGATTAAAAGGTTCTTTACATACTTGGGAACTTTACAATGATGAAGTTAACAGCGTATATGTTTTAAATCGTAATCACCCAATTTTAATTGAAGTTTTAAAAGAAGTTAATGATATAACTCGAAAAAAACTAAATTCCTATCTGAAACTTATTGAATGGGGTTCTCCTAATAATTTACTTATGTCTGAGTCGATGGTTAAAAAAGAAGAAGAAATTCAAGAGCTAGATGAAAATAAAAGATTCATTATTATAGAGGTAGCAAATAGCTTAGTCTCTATTAATGATGAAATTGATATAAATCTTATAGTCGACTCTATTTCTTTAATAGCAGGTTTTGAATCAATTAATAGAAGTACAATAAAGACTTTTATAGAAAAGGAAGTGTTAGTGAAAAATGAATGAAACAATGAGAGAAAATTATAAGGCAACTTTTAAAACGATATATCATGCCTTTCAAAATAGTGGTATTAATTCTCCTTTTGAACGAGCACAGGCTATAGCAGAAGATAAGTTAAAAACAAGCTATCATGATGTTAAGGAATCTGATTTAGAAAGTCTAGCGTTAGAGATGTTTGAGTTGTATGGAGGATATATTGATATTCCAAAGAGTTCTATATTGAAGGGAACTGGTGCGAAAAATTGGTTTGATGAAAATGCACTTCCTGTATACTCGTACTTCTGGCCAAGATATAGAAGATATTTAGAAGAGTACAAAAATTGGGAAAGGGAAAATGTAGACTCAATCCATGAATCGACAAATAAAATTCTTAGATCAATAGGTAATCCTAAAAGTACAGAGGCCTTTGACGTACGTGGCTTAGTATTGGGATATGTTCAATCTGGTAAAACAGCCAATTTTACCGGTCTAATTAATAAAGCTTTTGACATTGGGTATAAATTAGTAATTGTTTTAGCTGGTATGCATAATGACTTACGATCTCAAACACAAATTAGGTTAGAAGAAGAAGTAGTAGGGAGAATTGATGAAAACACAGACGAGAAGATAGGAGTAGCCAAGATTAGAAATGATGGTCCACTTGTCACAACTTGGACTACAAAGGATAAAGATATTACTGTAGCACATGCTAAAAAACGTGATTTTCTTTCTCGAAATCTCCTCATTGTGAAGAAAAATAAATCTGTATTAGAGTCTTTGAAAGAAATATTATTGCAGAGTATTATGTTATCAAAGAAAAACGAAGATGTACCGGTATTGATTATAGACGATGAAGCAGATCAAGCAAGTGTAGATACATCAAATCCAAATAAAGAAGAAAATCCAAAAACGATTAATAAATTAATTCGAGAAATTTTAGAGTTGTTCAGAAAGAAATCATATGTAGGATACACGGCTACACCTTTTGCTAATCTTTTAATCCGGACTGATGCGAAACATGATACTGCGGGTAAGGATCTATACCCAAAAGATTTTGTTGTAGCCTTACCTAAGCCAAAAGGATATTGTGGTCCAGCTGAATATTTTAATGTAACAGGATATCTTAAAGATAATAAACCTTTACTCTTAAGACATTTAAATGAAGAAGATTTAAACTTATTTAACAGTATGAAAAAAACGACAGATTCAGACAAATTTAATAAAGTACCTAAATCAATGAGAGAAGCAATTTTTGCATTTTTAATTGCCATAGCAGTAAGAAATCTACGTGGACAAAATGGAAAACATAACTCAATGCTGATCCATACTTCACGCTTTACAGATACACAAGGCACTATGACAGAAGTCATAGAAAGATACTATCAAGAATTATGTAATGATATTTTATATAACAGTCATAGTAATTATATTACTGAATTAAAAGAGCTTTATTTAAATGACCACTTATTAGTACAACGAGAATTTGATAAACAACTCCCCGTTTATGATTGGAAAGAAGTTTTTAAAGAGATTAAAACACTTGTTAGCAATGTGCGCATAATGGAGATAAACGGACAGAGTGGAGAAGCCTTAGAATATGAAACTTATAAGGATGTCGGTTTGAATGTAATAGTAGTCGGAGGTGATAAATTATCTCGTGGATTAACGCTTGAAGGACTAAGTGTTTCATACTATTATCGAGGAACAAACATGTATGATACATTGATGCAAATGGGTAGGTGGTTCGGTTTTAGAACTGGTTACATGGATTTGTGTCGTATTTATACTTCTGAAACAGTATCTGATTATTTTGAACACATGGCTTTTGTAATGGTAGAGTTACGTAAGGAATTTGAATATATTGCAAAAAACGAGAATGTCACACCGGAAGAATATGCGATAAAAATGTTAGATCATGAAGATATGCAGGTAACAAGCATAGCGAAAATGCGTTATGCTAAGAAACTAACTAATTACAGTGGTATGAGACAGACCCGTATTTTTGACTCTAGAGAGCTTATTATGAAGAAAAATTTTGATGCAACTTTAAGTTTAATAAATGAAATAGAAACACCAATCACAAAGTTAAATAATAAATTGAAAAAGGACACTCAATATTATATATCAAGAGATGTAGCTAGTAGGCGAGTAATAGATTTTCTTAAAAGATATGAAACGCCAGCCTCTGTTAACAAAGTTAATAGTAAAGATATTGCTAGTTTTATTGAAAGAATGAATTCAAAAAATGAGTTACAGAAATTTAATGTGATTATTGTTGGTGGTACTAACTCAACATTAAATAGTGATAATGTTAAGCTAGCTGGTTTAAAAAAGCATCCAGTTAATTTAGGAAAAATAAAATTAGAAACTGCAGTTATTCGGGCTGTAGAGAAAAAGATAGATCCAACAGATAAAGTTGATATAGGGGCGATTGTGGCAAGTAATCAAGAGTTTGTAGATTTAGAGCAGCCAAGTCAAACAGAACGTAATAAACATAATGCTGCTTTATTAGTCTATCCATTACATCCAGGAGTAGAATTATTTAAAGATTTAGGGTACGAATTTAATGAAAACTTTGTACCTGTAGGATTTGCATTTTCTTTTCCGGAAATAACGGAAAAATTTACAGATGATGGAGGGGATATAATTAAAAAGCAGGGGAAATTCATAGTAAATAAAACTGTTAAAAGAGGTAGTAAAAATGATTAATCTTACAGAAGAAATTAAAAAATTACTAGACATCACGGATAATGATCAGAATGAACAGGTCTATAAACTTAAAACAATACATTTTAAAATACCTATTATGATGATAGGAATTGATATGATCACTAGGGAACGCAGGATTTATATTGATATCAGTAATGAAAATTGGAATGATGATCAAATGAAATCGCTTCCTAAGTGGAGGGGAGTAAAGATAACTATAGATACCTTTGATAAGATAGGACCGTTAATTAATAAGAGGTTTTTAATTATTGCTCAAGAAGAGGAAGATAGTGAAGAGATTTTCGAAAAACTTCTACAAAGTTTGGTTGACCATATTTTAGTAAGTGAAGGACGTTCTTTATTTACAGTTATTTATGGAGTCTTAGATCGGTGGCACAATTTCTTTCGGTTTAAGACGAATAAACGGCTTTCTTTGGAAGAGCAGATGGGTTTATTTGGAGAATTATACTATATAAGTACTTGGTTGAATAAATTTTCGGATGAACCACCATTGATAATTGATGCTTGGAAAGGACCAACAAAACACAGAATAGATTTTGTGAAAGAAAATATAGGAATTGAAATTAAGACAATCTCTCAAAAAATTCATGATGGCATACGTATATCAAATGAAACGCAACTAGAATTAAACAACGTAATTCGTAAAATTTACTTGTATGTACTTAAAATTGAACATACACAATCTGATGATGGAAAATCAATTCAAGATTTAATAGATGATATTCGCTTTCAGCTAAATGAACGATCAAAAACAGGGTTAGTTCGATTTAATGATATTTTACTTGAACTATATATTTCAGATGATATGTATAATGATGTGTATTTTTATATACATAACGAAGAAACTTACGAAGTTACTGAAAAATTCCCGAAGATCATAAGTGATAATCTACCGATTGGTGTAACTAATGTATCCTATAAAATTGATTTATCTCACTGTATTGAGTTCAAAGTGGAAACTGATAAAGCATATTATTCAAGTAAAGTAGGTTGAGTGATGTGAAGGAAGAGAAGAAGAAAATTGAATTTCTGGAAGAATTCATAGATGCAGTTGAACAAAAAGGTTTAACGATTGGTAGCAGAGAAATTCCATTCTTTACTGAAATGTTAACTTACATGAACCAAGAAGATGAACCCTCAATTATATTCCCATATATAAAAGGAAATATCAAAGTTAATGGTTATTTTTATGATGAAGAGTCTGCTAATTTAAGTCTTTATGTCGTTGATTATGATATCAATTTTGATGAAGGTACTCTACCTGAAACCACAAAAACTAAACTTACTGAAATTGCGAATAAGGCAAAACGTTTTTATACTAACTCAAATGGGATTTATCATAGTGCTAGCGGTGGGGTTGAATTTAGAGAACTGGCAAGGTTTATTACTAATAATCGTAATGTAATAGATGAGGTAAATATTTATGTTTTGACTACAAGTTTTTATCTGACAAACAAACCGGTAGAAGTTAATATCCCGGGGGTAGAGGCTGTTAACGTTCATATTTGGGACATGGACCGCGTATATAGATTATCTGAGGCTGAGCAAGGTATTCGTGATTTTGATATTGAATTGGAGGTAGACTACAATCAATCAATTGAAATGATGAATGTTCCGAAAAGAGAGAACTGTCAAAGTAATTATGATTTTGATTGCTATATTGGTTATATACCAGCGGATTTATTAGCTAAACTTTATGATGACTGGGGCCCAAAACTTGTTGAACGTAACGTACGTTCATTTTTACAAGCACGTGGAGGAACAAATAAAGGTATACGGGATACACTAAAAGATCCTATTCAACGTGATATGTTTGTTTCCTATAATAACGGTATATCTAGTGTTGCTAAAGATGCTGATATTCAACAAATAGGAGACAACAACTTATATCGTATAACTCGAATTACTAGTTGGCAGATTGTCAATGGTGGACAGACAACAGCATCTGTTCATCAGGCTTATAAAAGTGGAGTAGATTTAAAGGATGTGTATGTTCAAACAAAGTTAACAATTTTAAAAGTTAGTGAACAGGAAGAAGATCGATATAAACTTGAAGATGAAATTGTATCTAAAATTTCAGAGTACGCGAATACACAAAATAAAATTAATAAATCTGATTTATTGGCTAACACAAGATTTATGTCAGATATTGAAAAATTATCCCGGAGTATTTGGATTCCAAGCTTAGATAACAGAAAAGAAGAGTCCAAGTGGTACTTTGAACGAGCTCGCGGACAATATATGGTTGATATTAGTCGACGTAAAAAAGGGAAAGAACAAAATGTATTCAAAAAGATATATCCAAAGGAAAACGTAATTACAAAAGTAGACTTAGCAAAGTTTTTTATGTCTTGGGAGGGATTTCCTCATATATCAAGTAAAGGTGGAGAAGAGGCCTTTAAACAATTTATGAATGTAAATAGTCGTTTTTGGAAATCTAATACAAACGAGAAGGGGGAATCAACAAGCTTAGATGAGATCGATAGTGATTTCTATAAACAGTTAATTTCTCGTAAAATCATCAACTCTTATGTAACAGACATTGTTAACGAGATGAACTTAAAAGGATACCGAGCAAATGTTATTTACTATACAGTGGCAATGCTCGGGCACATATATGGAAGACAAATTAATTTAATGGAGATTTGGGAATCACAAAGTGTTCCTAATCAATGGGATAGTATAGTAAAAATAATTGCTCAAAATGCATTAAACTATTTACGTGATTCAGCCGGAGATCGAAACGTAACTCAATGGGCTAAACAAGCAACATGTTGGGATTTATTTAAAGAGGAATCAACAACAGTATTGAGCCAGTTGATTTAATCACTACACTTTCTTAGATGAGAGATTGAGTTTAAAGGGAGACCAACAAATTTTAGAATAAAAATATATCTCCAAAAGTAAGCAGGCATATATTATAGCAACTTCGTAATTTTGATAATTGCTTTATGTTAATCTTAATTATAAGTGATTTTTTAAAAGGTAATTCATTCAAAATAAAGAGGTATGTGAAAAGTTCACGTACCTTTTTTTAATTGAGATTATTCACGTACTTGTAAGCGAGCAGATAACGAGACTTGTTAGCAATTTTGCTGTGTTAAATGAGAAATTAAAAAACCATAAGGAGCCCAGAGATGTCACCCCTGAACCCCTATCCCTCACTTCATATACCGATACTCCCGCAAACTCTCCAAAATCGCAACTTCCTGCAACAATTCCTCACCAACATTCGTTTCCTTCACTTTCTTCCGCTCAAGCTCTTTGTCCACTAACCGCTTCACTGTTAAGACATCGGTTCCGGTGCTTAGGACTTCTGCCTTTGAGTTGAAGTGTTTATGGGCGACGAGCTGCATGCCGTAGGAGTTGTAGAGCAGCGTGTAGCCGGCGATGCCTGTTGTGGATTGGTAAGCCTTGGAGAAGCCGCCGTCGATGACGATCATTTTTCCGTTTGCTTTGATTGGGTCTTCTCCTTCGATTTCTTTTACCGGTGTATGGCCGTTGATGATATGGCCATGATCTGGATTGAGGCCGAATTCTGCCAGGATGTTTCGGCAGGTTTCCTCGTCTTCTCGTAAATAATAATACGGGTTTTTCTTTTCTTTATGCGTTTCCTTCTCTTTAATGAAATAGCGCTCAAATGTGGTCATGGCGCGTTTTCCGAAAAGGGAGGAATACTCGCCTGTCCATAAATACCAAGCCATATCTGTTGCCAGGTCATCGGTTTCTTCCGGGTGGGCAAAGGCTTCCCGTAAGAATCGTTCAAATACATCGAGCAGCTCACGGCCCGCATACGGTTTATCCTCAATCATCATCGTTTCCATATTGCCGTTTTCATCGACAGGAATACAGCCGTGAATCAACAGGTTGCCGTTATATTTTAAATAAAGGCTGCCTTTTTTCATCATAAAATTCATATGGCGGCCCAGCTTTTCGGAATGCTGGACAGAGAATAGCAGCTTGTCTATGACTTCTGCTTCTTCTTCTAAAAGCTGATCTGGCTGCTCCGGAGTAATCGTCGCAAAGCAGGTGTTTTCCAGTTGATATGTTTTACCGTTCAGCGTGATTTCATTTTTGTCATAATCTATTTTCTCTAATAACAGCCGCTCTTCCATATTAAAGTTCGGCCGTCTCTTGATAATCGGGCTCTCAAGCTTGAATTGGATCATGGCAATCGCTTGATGGATTTTTGTGATTTGCTTAATCTCATCCTCTGGTCTGTTGTCGTCTGCTTTTGGACGGAACGCTGGATTATCATCATAATATTTTTCGGCCAGGTTCAGAAGCGGTCTCAGGTTGATGCCGTACACGTCCTCAATAATATCCAGGTTGTCGTAGCGGGCACAGATGCGGATAATATTGGCCAGGCACACTTTGGAACCGGAATAGGCGCCGATCCAAAGGACATCGTGATTTCCCCACTGAATATCGACAGAATGATAGTTGATCAGTTCTTCCATAATCCTATCCGGTTGCGGTCCGCGGTCGTAAATATCGCCGACCACATGCAGATGGTCGACCACCAATCGCTGAACGCTGTATGCAAGGCCGGTGATCAGCTTATCGGCTTGGCCAAGTTCAATGATCTGATCAATGATTTCGGAGTAATATTGCTCCTTGTTGCCAGCTTGTTCTGTTTTGTATAACAGCTCCTCCGTAATATAAGCAAATTGGGCAGGCAGTGCTTTGCGTAATTTGGAGCGGGTATACTTGGAGGAGCAATATGAAACGAGCTTAATCATTCGATGAATCGTTTCTTTATACCACTCGTTTAACGCTTCTTTCGCATCAAAGTCATGTTTGATTAACTTCAGTTTGTCTTCCGGATAGTAGACCAATGCTGCTAATTCATCGATTTCTCTATCGTAAATGACACCGCTGAAGATGTCGCGTATCTTCTCTTTGACTCGTCCTGAACCATTGCGCAGCACGTGCTGGAATGCCTGATACTCCCCGTGCAAATCACTGACAAAATGCTCAGTGCCCTTCGGCAGGTTCAATATCGCTTTCAAATTAATGATTTCTGTTACCACTTTTTCTTCACAATCGTATTTTTGTGCGAGTAGATCTAGGTACTTGCTTTCCAAAACCGTCCAACCCCTTTTTAGAATAAACCCCTCTTTATGAGCATGTGCATGATAAGGTGAATTTAAAAGTATGTCATTGTTTTTCATCATTGGACCTTTATATGATAGTACCGCATAACTGCTTTTATAGACAATTGAAACGAGTGAAAGATTAAGGCAGCTAGAGCTGAAAAACCTTTCAGCAGAATCTACGGAGGAGGTTATTTAGTCAAGGGCTTAGGCTAAAAGGTTCAGTATCCTCCTTATTGTTGTTATCAATATGCATTGATATGGTATTGACGATCCATTTATTTAGCTTGTTGTCAGTTATCTTGTAAGGAATTGCCTTGAGGAAACTGCCGTTGTTGTACATTGAGTGTTATATATTGTAAACTAGAGTAAAAGATATCCAGATTAATCATCGAAAAACATTTCTTACAGTTCCAAACCGGAAACGAAAGAGGTACCTCGAAAATACAAATATTTCCTAGGAGTATGTATATGAATATAGCAAATTACACTTTAATAGTGAAAGGAAAAACGTTACTTCAGGACACCGACTTGCATTTTTCGAGCGGGAAAATTAATCACGTTGTTGGAAAAAATGGAGTCGGTAAATCACAGCTTGCTAAAGACTTTTTGTTGAATAATAGCAAAAGAATCGGCAGAGATATTCGTCAAAATGTTTCTTTAATATCCAGCTCGTCGAATATACCTAATGATGTTTCTAAGGACTTTTTATTACACTTTTTGAGTAAAAAATTTGATGCAGAAATGATAGATAAAATCGCACATTTACTTAATCTGGATAATATTGATGGAAAAGTTCTGATCAAAAATTTGAGTGATGGACAAAAGCAAAAATTAAAATTGCTCAGTTTCTTATTAGAGGATAAAAATATTATTGTTTTAGATGAAATAACGAATTCATTAGACAAAAAAACGGTTATAGAGATTCATGGCTTCTTAAACAAGTATATTCAGGAGAACCCCGAGAAGATTATCATCAACATCACACATGATTTGTCTGATTTAAAGGCGATAGAAGGGGATTATTATATATTTAATCACCAAGAAATTCAACAATATCATTCAGTGGATAAATTAATTGAAGTGTATATAAATGAGTAATAAAACAGTGGGGGCTTGAGATGAAATTAGAGTTTAAAAAGAGTATTAGCAACAAAGTTATCATTATTTTAGGAGCAATGTTTGTATTTTTATTCTTGCTGGGTTATTTTTTACTTGTTGGAATTGATAAAGTCAGCAATGTTACACCTGAAATGTTTTTCTTTAGCTCCTATACTGTTGCGACCCAGTTTGGTTTGATGTTATTTTCATTTGTTATAGCTTTCTTTATTAATAGAGAGTATTCAAACAAAAATATTCTCTTTTACAAATTAATTGGAGAGAACATCTATACTTTCTTTTATAAAAAGATAGCTGTTTTATTTTTAGAATGTTTTGCATTTATAACGCTAGGCCTGCTAATCATATCGTTGATGTACCATGATTTTTCGCATTTTGCATTATTACTTTTTTTATTTTCTGCAGTTATACTGCAGTATATTCTAATTATCGGAACTATAAGCATGTTATGTCCTAATATATTAATTAGTATAGGTGTCAGTATCGTTTATTGGATGACTTCTGTTATCTTAGTAGCTATAAGCAATAAAACGTTTGGTTTCATTGCTCCTTTTGAGGCAGGTAACACTATGTATCTCCGAATAGAAAGAGTGCTGCAATCTGATAACATGACACTTGGGAGTAATGATGTTTTATTTATTATTTTGTATTTAGTTTCAATTATTATCATAAATGCGATTATCCTTCGCTTTTCTAAAACTAGATGGATCAAAATGGGCATTTAATAAAGGAAGCTACTTCACAGTGAAGTAGCTTTTTTTGAACATAATATTTGGTGGAGAATTATTAAAAGAAATCCTATTAGATACCGAATTTCACAATAAAAAACTATTAGCCTGTACGACAAACTGCGACTGCTTATAATTATACGAAATCTTCGAGTAATCAAACGGCTGCCCATTTGTCAGGTGAAAAATACTTTCTATATACAGCTTCGGCAGTCCAGCCTCTAACCCCAAATATTCCGCTTCCTCCTCATTAAGCTGGTCCACGTGCAGAAACAAATCAGAAAAACCAATCTTCAACCCCAGTCCTTCCCGGATGTAATGGAAGATGGAGTGGGAGACGATTTCGTTGTTTAAATACGTCACGATCGATTTGTTGTAATAGGATTCTTCGTAGCAAAGGGTCTGGCCGTTGATATAGCGGACCCTTTTGACATAGTAGGTGTCCTCGTCCATTTCGATGTTCAGGTTTTCCGCCGCTTCAGGTGTCGGCTTTCTCACGTCCAGTTCGATGACTTTTGAGGTGACGTTGAAATCCTCGAGATCTTTTTTAAATCCCTGATTCGACAGAAGGCTGATATAGCCTTTTCGTTTATGTTTTCTGACGAAAATGCCGCTTCCTCTGACTTGAAAGATCGCGCCTTTTTGCTCTAATAGCTCGAGGGACTTTGTGATTGTGCTTTTGCTGACTTCAAACTGGGCCATGAGGGTTTCCAGGACTGGCAGTTTGTCTCCCTGCTGAAGCTGGTGTTCTTCTATATATGTTTCAATTTCCGCTGCGATTTGCTGGTATTTTAACATACGCATTCCTCATTTATTCGTTTAATTTCACTTGTCAAAATTATAGCATAAACCGCTTACAATTATAGTTAGTCCGTAAATATTTTGTTTCGGTATTGATAAATTATACCGGTACAATTATAATGAAAGCGCAACCAAAACAAAGGGGTGGGTGAAAATGTCGGGGAAAGTGAGAGATTATACGAAACTAGCAAAAGACATTTTAGAGGCCGTAGGCGGGGAAGAGAATGTGATTGGGGCTTCTCGCTGCGCTACCAGACTTCGATTGGTGCAGAAGCGGTCTACCCCTAAAGCGAAGGAAATCGTGAAATCGATGCCACCATCCCGGGTCATTACGGTTGTCAAAGCATGCGATTGACCTGCGTTCAGCGTCGAATTGCTTGCGCACATCGGGCTGGATACGGTGACATTAGACGGCAGGCCTTTTTCCTTGAAGGTAAAAGAAGGCGATACCGTCAAAAA
Source organism: Bacillus sp. FSL K6-6540 (assembly GCF_038007545.1). Taxonomy (NCBI): domain Bacteria; kingdom Bacillati; phylum Bacillota; class Bacilli; order Caryophanales; family Bacillaceae; genus Bacillus; species Bacillus sp. FSL K6-6540. The sequence goes on along the minus strand of NZ_JBBOXH010000002.1, from coordinate 773,678 downwards.
AGGCGAAGTGCTTGTTGAGTTTGATAAAGCTTTCATTGAAGAGATTGAGGAAAGTGCATTGCATCAAAAAATATTTACAGTCGTAAGCTGAGGAGGAATTAAACATGGGAAACATGCCGAAAGATTTTTTATGGGGCGGTGCTTTAGCCGCCCACCAATTTGAAGGCGGATGGAATCAAGGCGGTAAAGGGCCGAGTGTCGTCGATGTGATGACAGCGGGTGCGCACGGCGTGCCGAGAAAAATCACGGACACGATTGAAGAAAACGAATTTTATCCAAACCATGAAGCCATTGATTTCTATCACAGATACAAGGAAGATATCGCTTTGTTTGCGGAAATGGGATTAAAATGCCTGCGGACGTCCATCGGCTGGAGCCGCATTTTTCCGAAAGGCGATGAGACTGAACCGAACGAAGCGGGTTTGCAGTTTTATGATGATGTGTTTGATGAATTGTTGAAGCATGGGATCGAGCCGGTCATTACCCTGTCTCACTTTGAAATGCCGCTGCACCTGGCAAGAGAATATGGCGGCTTCAGAAACCGGAAAGTCGTGGACTTCTTCGTCAACTTTGCAGAGGCTTGCTTTACCCGTTACAAAGATAAAGTGAAGTACTGGATGACATTTAACGAGATCAACAACCAAATGGATGTGAACAATCCGTTGTTCCTATGGACGAATTCAGGTGTTGTGGTTGGCGAAAACGAAAACGCCAAGGAGGTCATGTACCAAACGGCACACCACGAACTAGTGGCGAGTGCCTTAGCAGTGGCAAAAGGAAAAGACATCAATCCAGAGTTCCAGATCGGGGCCATGGTATCACACGTGCCGATTTATCCTTTCTCCTCCAATCCTGAAGATGTGATGCTGGCTGAAGAAGAAATGAGGCAGCGCTATTTCTTCCCTGATGTACAGGTTCGCGGTTATTATCCAAGCTACGCGTTGAAGGAATTTGAACGCGAAGGCTACAACATCACATTCGAAGACGGCGATGATGAGATTTTAAGAAACGGAACCGTCGATTACTTAGGCTTCAGCTATTACATGTCAACAACTGTGAAAAGCGATGTGAAAAATGATAACACTGGCGATATTGTAAATGGCGGCTTGCCGAATGGTGTCGAAAATCCGTACATCACTTCGAGTGACTGGGGATGGGCGATTGATCCAACCGGGCTGAGATATACGTTAAATCGTTTTTATGACCGATACCAAATCCCGTTATTCATCGTTGAAAATGGCTTTGGCGCAGTGGATACGCTGGAGGAGGACGGCAAGGTTCATGATCCGGAACGCATTCAATATTTAAAATCGCATATTGAAGCATTGAAAAAAGCGGTCACGTACGATGGTGTTGATTTAATTGGCTACACGCCGTGGGGCATTATTGATATTGTCTCCTTCACAACTGGCGAAATGAAAAAACGCTACGGCATGATCTATGTTGATCGTGACAATGAAGGAAACGGATCCATGAAGCGGTATAAGAAAGATTCCTTTGAGTGGTACAAAAATGTCATTCAAACGAATGGCGAGGACCTATAAGAAGCTGGCCCGAATCGAGCACGTTTACCGGAGTGCCTGGTTCGGGTTTTTGGCATGATCCGATCCGATATCCAATAATGGGAATAGATTACTAGCTCTGATTGCTATGTTATGATTTCACCTGTAAGATCCTTTTTTGTATAATTTAATATTAGAATGGAAGAAAGGGAGAGAGTTTGTGAGTAAAAAGGGATGAAAGCGGGTGTCCGGCTGAAGTTTTAAGATCATGATAGAGTTCCCTAAGCAAATCTCCTGAAAAAAATTTGGCGAGGAAGGGGCAACATCACATTGAAAAACATTTTAATAAGAGCTGGCATATCACCATTTGATACATTTAATGCAGCTGAAATGATTGTTCGCAACTCCATTGGCGGCAACGTAGGAAACCTAGTATATGCCTACAGTGTGTTTCGCACGCTGATGACAGAAGGAACGACGATTACTCCTGATTATTATCGGATTAATCCAGCGGATGCTGAACAAATTAATACAAATTATGATATGTATATTATTCCGCTGGCAGATGCATTCCGCGAGGATTTCGTGCCTTCTTTACGGAAATATACCCAATTAATTAAGAAACTAACCATTCCGGTTGTTGTGATTGGTGTTGGTTTGCGGGCTCCGTTTGAACCAAAATTAAATGAAGGTTTTCCTTTTGATGAGGATGTAAAAGCGTTTGTAAGTGCTGTGCTGGAGAGATCAAATATGATCGGTGTCCGCGGTGAAATTACAGCGAAATACCTTTCCAGATTAGGCTTCCGTGAAGACATTGACCATACGGTGATTGGGTGTCCTTCTATGTATGCGTTTGGCAGAGAACTGAAGATAAGAGAAACTAATATCACAACAGAATCAATGGTGACGGTTAACTCATCAAGACTGTCTCCAAAGCATGTACTGGACTTCATTACGAGAAGCATGAAAGAGTTCCCGAATCATTACTTTATCCCGCAATGGCGAAAAGAAATGATTCTGACGTATGCGGGTGCGCCTGCGCTAGCGAAGCCTGCTGATAATTATCCGGTCAGCATGGAAGACCCGGCTTATCAGAATGATAGAGTCCGATTCTTTTTAAATGTGCCGACTTGGCTGGATTTCCTGAGAAAAGCCGATTTGAGCTTTGGCGCAAGGCTGCATGGAAATATCGCAGCGACGATTGCCGGTACACCGAGCCTGTTGCTTCCGAAAGATGCCAGAATGCGTGAATTAGCTGAGTACCATCAATTAACGCATGTCATGGCAAATGAGATAACCGATCAGACAAAACTGTCAGAATTAATTGAAACACTTGATTTTCATCAGCCTGAGAAACGGCAAGCGCAAAACTTTGACCATTTCATCAGCTTCTTGAATCAAAATGAATTAGACCATATTTATAAAGAGAAAGCGATTCCTGATACCGTTCCTTTTGACGAAAAACTATCTAACACGAAGCTTCTTCCGCCTGTGACTACAGTTAGCGGCTGCAGTTCCACAGAAACAGCGAAACGCTGGGAAGCGCTGATGGCATTAGAAAATGCCAAAAAGGAAAAAACCATTAAAGATCTGAAAAAAAAGGTCAAAAAGTATCAGGGCACGTTAAATAGAAAATCAGTGCGTATCGCTTTAAAAACAGCAAATATGCTGAGTGTGAAGTGACCATTCACTAACATTACAACTATATTACAGTTGTATAAAACTTGCAATATTTTTGGAATAAAAAAGAAAGCCGCAATGCTGCCAATCTGGCAATTGCGGCTTTCTTATATTAGTTACGGATTAGGTAATCAAACGCGCCGAGGGCGGCAGTTGCACCTGATCCCATAGAAATAATAATTTGGTTGTACGCACTGTCTGTGCAGTCGCCGGCAGCAAATAAGCCTGGTACGCTTGTTGCGCCGTGTTTGTCGACAATAATTTCGCCCATGCGGTTGCGTTCAACTGTTCCTTCTAACCATTCTGTGTTTGGAACGAGACCGATTTGGACGAATACACCTTGAAGTTCAACGTGTTTTTCTTCGCCTGTTTCGCGGTCTACATATGTGATGCCGTTAACACTCTGATCACCTGTGATTTCTTTTGTTTGTGCGTTTTTCACGACAGTGACGTTAGGCAGGCTGTAGAGACGTTTTTGCAGGACTTCGTCTGCTTTCAGTTCCGGCGCAAATTCTAGCACGGTAACGTGATTGACAATACCTGCAAGGTCAATCGCTGCTTCGATACCAGAGTTTCCTCCGCCGATAACCGCTACGTCTTTGCCTTCAAACAATGGCCCATCACAGTGCGGGCAGTATGCAACACCTTTGTTTTTGAACTCTTGTTCACCGGGTACGTTGACATTGCGCCAGCGTGCACCTGTTGAAAGGATCACTGTTTTACTTTTCAGGACAGCACCGTTTTCGAGTTCAAGTTCGAACAGATCTTTCTTCTCAAGGCGTTTCGCACGCTGAAGGTTCATGACATCAATATCATATTCCTTCACATGCTCTTCAAGACTTGCCGCAAGCTTCGGTCCTTCCGTCGCTTTGACGCTGATGAAGTTTTCGATGCTCATGGTGTCGAGAACCTGTCCGCCGAAGCGTTCAGCCACAACCCCAGTGCGGATGCCTTTACGTGCAGTGTAGATCGCTGCACTTGCACCAGCAGGTCCGCCTCCGACAACAAGAACGTCAAACGGCTCTTTGTCAGCAAACTCAGATGCATCTGCGCCGCTGCCCATTTTCGCAAGGATTTCTTCAAGCGTCATACGGCCGCTTCCGAAGGATTCGCCATTCAGGTAAACGGTCGGCACTGCCATGATGTTTTTGCTTTCAACTTCTGCTTTGTATGCTGCACCGTCAATCATCGTGTGCGTAATGTTCGGGTTCAGCACGCTCATCATGTTTAAAGCTTGTACAACATCAGGACAGTTGTGGCATGTCAGGCTGATATAAGATTCGAAGTGGTATTCACCGCTGATCTTCTTCACCTGATCAATGACTTTTTGGTCCACCTTAGGCGGTCTGCCGCTCACTTGGAGCAACGCCAACACTAATGATGTGAATTCGTGGCCCAGAGGGATACCAGCGAAAGTTACGCCAGTGTCTTCTCCGACACGATTGACACTGAAGCTTGGCGTTCTGTTTAATTCAGCTTTTTCAACTGAAATTTTCGATGACATGGAAGCCAGCTCATCAACGAGAGCCAGCATGTCCTTTGAAATGTCATCTTCGCCTGCGCTAACTTTGAGAACAATGTCATTCTCAATTAGCTGCATATATTGATTTAATTGTGCTTTGATATTTGCATCAAGTACCAATTGAATGCACTCCTTAGATTTTACCTACTAGATCAAGGCTAGGTGTAAGAGTTTCGCCGCCTTCTTCCCATTTAGCCGGGCAAACTTCACCTGGGTTTTGACGAACGTATTGAGCTGCTTTTACTTTGTTTACAAGGTTGCTTGCGTCACGGCCGATACCGCCTGCATTGATTTCAACAGTTTGGATAACGCCGTCTGGATCGATGATGAATGTTCCGCGGTCAGCAAGACCAGTTTCTTCGTCAAGAACATCGAAGTTGCGAGAGATTGTTTGAGATGGGTCACCGATCATTGCGTAAGTGATTTTGCTGATTTTTTCAGAGCTGTCATGCCAGCCTTTGTGTACGAAGTGAGTATCTGTAGAAACAGAGTATACTTCAACACCTAATTCTTTAAGAGTAGCATATTGTTCTTGAAGATCTTCAAGCTCAGTTGGGCATACGAAAGAGAAATCTGCTGGGTAGAAGCAGAATACGCTCCATTGGCCTTTCAAATCTTCGTTTGTTACATCGATGAATTCACCGTTTTTGAATGCTTTTGCTTCGAATGGAAGTACTTCTTTACCGATTAAAGACATAATGTATATTCCTCCTAAAAATGTATTAGAAAGCATATTCGCTTTCAATAATAATTCTAATTATATATGAATTATTAATTAATATATATTTTTTGTCAAGCCATAACCTACTTTTTTTCATCTTACTAAAGGTGTGACAGGTAGGATTTATGCATTTCTTTTATAACAAATGAGAGGCTGATTCTCAATTAGACAAGGTTTTCAGGGACTTTTGTAAATCAGAATGACAGGCCGTTTTGGCATTTGAACATTTTATGACACCATGGGCAAGGGCAAAGGACAATGGCCAAAAGCAGAATAGAACGGAACAGCAAGCTGCTGTCACATGATGATCTTGGGGATTGTTTCTAGCTATTATTGTATCACTGTTTATGATATTTAAAACATAACTTATGTCTTCTGTTGTTTGGGATAGAAGAAAAAAACACGGTTCAGTTGAAAACTGACCGTGTTTTTGATGACAGGTTATTCAGACCAATTCGTATGGAAAACGCCGTCCATATCAGTCCGTTCGTACGTGTGAGCGCCAAAGTAATCGCGCTGCGCCTGCAAGAGGTTCGCATTGGAACGCCCTGTGCGGTAGCCGTCGTAATAAGAGAGCGCGGTAGTTAAGCATGGGAAAGAGATTCCGGTGCTGATACCCTCGCAAACGACTTTTCGAAGGCCTGTTTGATAGGCATGGAGCTTATCTGTGAAATAAGGCGCGATCAGCAGGTTTGCCAGATTTGGCTGCTCACTGAATGCTTCGCTGATCACGTTTAGGAAATCAGCGCGGATGATGCAGCCGCCTCGGAAAATCAAGGCAATGTCTTTGAGCGGCAGATTCCAGCCGTAAAGCTCAGATGACATCTTATATTGGGCAAAGCCTTGTGCATAGGCGCATACTTTCCCCATGTAAAGAGCCTGTCTGACGTATTCAATCCAGGTGTCTTTATCCAAGTGTTTTTCTTCGGCTTCCGGGCCTGCTAATACGTCTTGAGCTGCCATCCGTTCTTCTTTTAAGGATGACAAGTAGCGGGCGAACAAGGACTCTGTGATGATCGTGGACGGGATGCCGTTATCAATCGCCTGCATGCTCGTCCATTTCCCAGTGCCTTTTTGCCCGGTTTTATCAAGGATGACATCGATCAGAGGCTGCCCTGTTTTTTCGTCTTTTTTGCGTAAAATCTCAGCTGTAATTTCTATTAAATAGCTTTTCAGCTCACCTTGATTCCATGTTTCAAAAATAGATGCAATTTCATCTAGCGGCAGATGAAGCGTTTCTCTTAGAAACGTATACGCTTCTGCAATCAGCTGCATGTCGGCATATTCAATGCCGTTGTGCACCATTTTTGTAAAGTGCCCTGCCCCTTTTGGTCCGATATAGACACAGCAAGGGTCATCTCCGACTTGGGCTGCGATTTTCGTCAGGATAGGAGCGGCTTTCTCATAGACGTCGCGATCTCCGCCCGGCATGATGGAAGGCCCTGTTAATGCACCGACTTCACCGCCGGAAATGCCGACTCCCAGGTAGCCGATCCCTTTTTCCTTCAGCTCGTCATATCTTCTTTCTGTGTCTTCATAGTGGGAGTTTCCTCCGTCCATGATGACGTCGCCTTCTTCAAGCAAAGGCTTTAATGATTGGATGACGGAATCTACGGGTTTTCCCGCTGTGACCATCAAAAAGATTTTTCTTGGTTTTTCTAACGATTGAACAAAGTCCTCAAGCTCGTAATACGGGCTGAGAGATTGTCCATCCAGCTTTTGGATAAGCTGGTCCGTTAAATCTCTGGTGTAATTATAGACAGCGACGTTTTCGCCTTTATTTGCCATGTTTAAGGCGATGTTGCTTCCCATTACGCCTAAGCCTATGACACCAATCGTATTGAACATGTGTTACAGCTCCTTCTTAATTTCATACAACTAAACTTAACAATAAAATGAATCCCAGTCCAGCAACGGAAATAATGGTTTCCAGCAATGTCCATGTGGCAAATGTTTCTTTCATGCTTAATCCGAAGTATTCCTTGAACATCCAGAAGCCGGCGTCATTGACGTGTGAAGCGATGACACTTCCGGCGCCTGTTGCGAGCACGACTAACGCCAGATTAACATCAGAATGGCCCAATAACGGAATGACCAGACCTGTTGTGCTTAGTGCCGCAACAGTCGCTGATCCTAGAGAAATGCGCAGGATCGCCGCGATGAGCCATGCCAGAATGATTGGCGATAATGCCGTTCCTTTGAATAAGTCTGCTACGTAATCGCCGACACCGCCGTTGATCAGCACTTGTTTGAAGGCGCCGCCTCCTCCGATGATCAAAAGCATCATGCCGATTTGTGAAATGGCAGTTGAACAAGAATCCATCACGGTTTTGACTGGAATGTTGCGCTTGATACCCATTGTATAGACTGCGACCAATAACGAAATAATCATAGCAGTCGATGCGTTTCCAATCAATCTGATAAAAGCTAAAACTCCGTTATCTGCAAACCCGATTGTTTCTTGAAGCAGGTCGATAATGGTCGCGACCGACATGATGATAATCGGGAGCATTGCAGTAAAGACACTGATTCCAAAGCCGGGTGTTTCTTCAAGGTTAAATGTTTTTTGTGTGCCGAGTGATGCAATATTGCCGTTTTTCGCAAATGATGCAGGAACGATTTTTTTCGCGAACTTTGTAAATAACGGCCCTGCGATGAGCACTGTCGGAACAGCAACGATAAAGCCGTACAGCAGCACTTCTCCAATGTTTGCGCCATACTCACCGGCGATCGCCGTAGGCCCCGGGTGCGGCGGCAGGAAACCGTGTGTGACGGATAGTGCCGCGACCATCGGGATTCCGAGAAATAAAATAGAAATCTTCAATTCTCTTGAAATCGCAAAGACAATCGGAATTAATAGAACCAGTCCTACTTCAAAAAATAACGCAATCCCAATAATGAATGAGGCAATGACAACGGCCCATTGAATATTTTTCTCACCGAATTTGTTGACGAGCGTCATCGCAATGCGCTGTGCGCCTCCTGAATCCGCGATCAGCTTGCCCAGCATCGCACCGAGTCCGAAGATGAGCGCGATGTGGCCAAGAGTCCCCCCTATTCCTGCTTCGATGGAGCTGACAACTTTATCGAACGGCATCCCGAGTGCCAGTGCCACGCCGAACGATACGACCAGCAGGGAAATAAATGTGTTTAATTTTAAGCCCATAATCAGAAATAGTAATGCTAAGATCCCAAGTGCAACGATGATTAACGGCATGGTAATGCCCTCCCCTTCATGTCATGTACTATTTGTGTGTGATTAAGCCCCTCTGATAATCTGCAATTTGTGTATATTGATTTTCTAATAATCTTGATAGATTGATGAAAATCGGCATTAATGTTCTGTATTCCTTGGCTGAGTCTTCGATCGGCGTATGTCTGTATGTGCTGCCGATCATGTCGGACACGGCGTCGAAAGAATCGATTTTTCCTGTTGCATACAGGCCTAAAATGCAGGCGCCGAGACATGAGCTTTCGTAGCTTTCCGGAACGACAACCTCTGATTCGAAGATATCCGACATCATTTGGCGCCAAACCTCCGACCTTGCAAAACCCCCTGTCGCTTGGATGCGGGTTACCGGGCCATCCATGCATTCAGTTAACGCCAAGAACACCGTGTACAGGTTGTAAATGACGCCTTCCAATGCCGCGCGTATCATATGCTCTTTCTTATGCGACATGGTCAGGCCGAAAAATGAGCCGCGTACATCCGGATTCCACAACGGAGCGCGTTCTCCGGCGAGATATGGGTGGAACAGCAGACCGTCAGAACCGGGTCTGACGCGTTGGGCAATTTTCGTCAGCACGTCATATGGATCAATGCCCAGCCGTGTCGCTGTTTCGATTTCGGAGGAGGCAAACTCGTCTCTGATCCAGCGAAGGACGATGCCCCCATTGTTCACAGGTCCCCCAATAACCCAATGCTTGTCCGTCAAGGCATAGCAAAAAATTCTCCCTTTTTCATCGGTTTGCGGCTTGTCAATAATCGTCCGGATGGCACCGCTTGTACCGATGGTGACGGCGATTTCGCCCTTTTTAATGGCGTTTACTCCGAGGTTGGACAGCACGCCGTCGCTGGCGCCGATGACAAAAGGCGTTTCCGGATCGATTCCCATCTGGATCGCAATTTCCGGGCTGCAGTGCTGAAAGATCTCGGTTGTCGGCACGAGTTTGGATAAGTGATCCGGCGTGATGCCTGCGATGCGCAGTGCCTCTTCGTCCCAATCCAAGCCCTTCAGGTTCATCATGCCTGTCGCTGATGCCAATGAGTAATCGATGACATACTCATTGAACAGCTGTTTAAAAATGTATTCTTTGATGCCGATATATTTTTTTGCCTTGGAAGCGATTTCTTTCCGTTCATTCGTGATCCAGGCAATTTTACTTAACGGTGCCATCGGATGAATCGGTGTTCCCGTCCGTTTGTACACCTCATGTCCGTTCAATTCCTCTTTGATCTTATGCGCCCAGCCTTCACTTCGGTTGTCGGCCCATGTGATGCATGGCGTCAGCGGCTTGTCATTTTCGTCGATTGCAATGACGCTGTGCATGGCGCTGCTGAACGAAATGAAAGAGATCTGTTTTTCGGGATGCTGTTTTGTAATTCTCGCTGTTGTATGGATGACTGCCTGAAATATCTCTTCCGGGTTTTGTTCAGCTGTTGAGATGTCCGGTGTATAGAGCGGGTAGCCGATGCTTTCTTTCTGTACCACATCTCCGTTTTCACTGAACAGCACAGCTTTTGTGCTTGTCGTGCCGATATCGATTCCTAACATATAACTAGTCATTGTTGTATTCAGCTCCTTTTGCCAGCATTTGTTGTGAGAGCCATAGGTCTTCTACCTTATCCTGCACATCATCAAAGTTTTGGTGAAGAGACTGAATCATCAGCGCCCTATCCTTTGTTTTGATGGCTTGAATATAAAGCTCGTGGTTATCTAAAATCCTTGTGAAGTCTTCATACTTTTCCTTTAACCGTACCCGCATCGATAAAAGAATAAAGCTTTCCATGACGGGTTTTAGATTGTTCCAGATCATCTGAATGTATGAATGATCAATCGCTCGGATAATCGTTTCATGGAACAGCACATCTTGAAATGAAAATTCGTCAGCATCCTCATATTTGATTGAGACTTTCATCATTTCAAGAATTTTGCTGAGATCCTTAACTAAAGGCTCAATGTCTATTTTGACAAGCCGTTCAAAGACAAATGTTTCTAATAGTAACCGCACATCATAAATTTCCGCGATTTTCTTCTCAGTTAAACCAATTACGACCGCTCCCATTCGTTCTAAGCGGATGATTTTTTCGGATGCGAGTATTTTTAGCGCTTCGCGAACCGGCGAACGGCTTACTGAAAACTCGGCGGCGATTGTATTTTCTGATAAAATGGTACCGCTTTCAATTAGGCCTGAAACGATCCGCATTCTCAGCTCGTATGCGACACGAACCCCGGTTGACGCTTTTGAGAGCCATTTTGCGGGATACAACAGGTCTTTGGAGTCTAGCATACACTCACCTTCCTCACTCAAGAAGTATACTTGTATACAAGTATGATAACGTGAATATTTCTTTTATGCAAACACTTTCATTTCTAATTTTTAATAAAATTTTTCCCAATCATTATGGTATTTATTTCTAAATGGAATATGGTACATTGGAGATAACTAGCATAAGTGAATCATGTTTTGAAAGAGGCGATTTGGATGAAAATCATCATTGCACCTGATTCTTTTAAGGAAAGCTTATCAGCTCTGGAGGCAGCCGAAGCGATAGAAAGAGGTTTCAAATCGGTCTTTCCGGGTGCTGATTACAGAAAATTGCCGGTGGCGGATGGCGGCGAGGGAACCGTTCAATCTCTAGTCGATGCGACCAACGGAAGGATCATAGAGCAAGTTGTCACAGGGCCGCTGGGGGAACCGGTGAGAGCTTTCTTTGGCATGATGGGAGATGGGAGAACAGCTGTGATTGAAATGGCTGCTGCTTCAGGGCTGCATCTGGTGCCTGTAGATAAGCGAAATCCGCTCATCACTACAACAAGGGGAACGGGAGAATTAATCGAGGCAGCTCTTGATGCAGGAGCGGAGCGTTTGATCATCGGAATCGGCGGAAGCGCCACGAACGACGGGGGAGCCGGGATGATTCAGGCATTGGGCGGAAGGCTTCTTGATAACTCAGGCAGCGAGATTGGTCCAGGGGGCGGCGCGTTATCTCAGCTTGCATCAATAGATGTGAGCGGGCTTGATTCCAGATTGCGGAATGTCAAACTGGAAGTTGCCTGTGACGTGGACAATCCGTTAACAGGACCAAAGGGTGCTACGGCTGTTTTCGGACCGCAAAAAGGCGCGACGGCCGACATGCTGGATGTACTAGAACAGAACGTAAGCCATTTCGCTGATATGGCAGAAAAAGAGCTCGGATCAACCTTCCGAGATACAGAGGGTGCCGGTGCAGCGGGCGGTCTTGGATGGAGCCTGCTGACTTATCTTCAGGCTGACCTGAAAAGAGGCATTGATATTGTCCTTAATGCGATTGATTTTGAAAGTATCGTTCAGGATGCAGATCTTGTGATTACCGGCGAGGGACGAATCGACAGCCAAACGGTTCATGGAAAAACACCGATCGGGGTGGCCAAGGCGGCTAAATCATACGATGTGCCCGTTATCGGCATTGCGGGATCAATTTCCCGAGACAGTAATGCCGTCTATCAACACGGGATCGATGCGCTTTTCAGCATCGTCCCCGGAGCCGTGCCGCTAGAAGACGCGTTTGAACATGCCGCGGAATATATGGAAAGAACGGCGCGGGACATTGCAGCGTCTATCAAATTGGCGAAAACGATGTTTCTGATATAGCCGATGCACATGCCAATGCATAGCCATCCTCCTTTTTGGGTAGAGACAGTTAACACACAATGAGGAATTCATCCCAGAAGGAGGACGCAGATATGACTGTACAAGAAATCAAAGGCAAAAAACTAGTAAAAGGCATTGCGCCAAATGTGGAGCCGGAAGCTCTGTTAAATGATAAACGAAAAGTATTTTTGTTTGGTTCCCCTAGTTACACAAACATTGGCGACCAAGCGATTGCGTATGCGGAAGAGAAATTTGTCAAAAATCATTTTCCGTATTATGAATACATTGAGATTATGGATTATGCGACGGATGAGGGCATTGAACTGGTGAAGGAGATCATTCGTGAAGACGATATTGTCTGCTTTACAGGCGGAGGGAATTTAGGAAACCTTTATCTTGATATTGAGGAAGACAGAAGAAAGGTCTTTTCGGCGTTTAAAGACTACAAATCAATTTCTCTGCCACAATCCGTTTATTTTGAGGATACAGAGGAAGGACAGAAGGAAAAGAAAAAAACACAGGATGCGTACCATCAAAATACAAACTTAACGATTGCTACGCGTGAGACGCAAACACTGGATGTTGTGAAAGAGACCTTCAACTCCAATGTGATCTTTACACCGGACATGGTGCTTTCCTTGGATATTGTGCCGCGAGAGCTCGAGCGGGACGGCGTTCTCTTTATTTTAAGAGCGGATAAGGAGAAAGTGACTGACGAAGATTTTATTTCACAGATGAAGCAATGGGCAGAAAAAACAACTTACACAGAGCGTACCGATACGGTGCTGGATACGGTAGACACCATCGATTACGCTGATCGTGAAAAGCATTTTATGGAGATGCTGGACCGCATCGGCTCCAGTAAATTGGTGATTACCGACCGCCTTCACGCGATGATTTTCTCGATTATCACCAAAACACCTTGCCTTGTCTTTGGAAACAGCTATGGCAAAGCCAAACATTCATACCGGGATTGGCTTGAAAGCTTAAACTTCATTGAATATACAGATAAGAATGATGTTGAGGAGCTGGAGCGCATGATTGACCGCCTGCTTCAAGCAGAGCCGAATGACGTTGATTTATCTAAGGACTTTCAGCCGCTGATTGATTTTTTTGCTTCTTAAACGAAAAAGACTGCCCTCCCCCGGGGCAGTCTTTCTTTGTTAAATATGAAACAGCCAGACGACGAGCGGGCCGAAGAATGAGCCGAGCACCGCACAAAGCGTCATGGAGACGGAACTCATGGATACGGCCAATTCCCCATATTCCAACGCTTTGGAGGTACCCAGTGCATGGGAGGCGCTGCCTAATGCAATGCCTTGTCCAAGGGAACTGCGTATGCGAAGCCATTTTAGGAAAAGAGGCCCGAGGATGACGCCTGAAAAGCCCGCAATCATGACAAATACGACTGTCATGGAAGGGACGCCGCCAAGACCGGCGGCGATCTGAATAGCGACAGGGGTTGTGATCGACTTTGGCAGAATGGATAATAAGAGATCATGATCAATCCCGAATGCTTCTGCGAAGATCAGCCCGCTGATCATTCCCATGCATAATCCGACCAGGACGCCGCCTAAAATGGGAACACAATGTTTGACAATGATATGCCATTGTTTATAAAGCGGATAGGCCAGTGCCACGACAGCCGGCCCAAGCAAAGAATTGATCCATTTCCCCCCGATCATATAGCCTTCATAGGAAACATGGAACATCATCAAAACCGCTACAATCAAAATGGTCGTTGTCAGAACAGGGATCAGAAATGGAAGCGGGAATCGCTTATAGAGTTTGACCATCGCTAAATAAGCGGCAACTGTTAAAAGAATTATAATGATCGCGATACATGCTTGCTGCATTTCTCTTTCTCCTCCCGTTTTTTAGCTTTTTTCTCTAATAGCTGGCTGGCGAATCCAGCCGCAATGATCGTGACGATGGTGCTCAGAACGACTGTAATCAGCAGCATCAGGCCATTGAATGAAATGAGAGACGGATAGTTTATCACTCCTGTCATTGCCGGGATGAACAACAATGGAAGGAAGGATAATAAAAACCCTGCTCCGTCTTCAATGATGGAGACGGGAACAATACGGAGGCCCAAGCAGATCAGAAGCAATACCAATCCAACGATGCTTCCTGACACGGGTAAATGAAACAGATGCTGAATGGCTTCCCCGATCATAAAAAATACATATAATATCAACACTTGCAAGATAATTCGTATGACTTTCACATCAAGTGCTGCTCTCCAATCAGAACAGCTTCCTCCTTTCTGGTGCTTGCTTCTAGGATGGTTCTGAGGAATCGCTTTACTTTCTTTTTATATGATTGTACTATACAAGTATAATGATTGATTTATTCATATAACGACTTGTATTTATTCAGTTAATGTACATTTGTATTATACAAGTATATATGATGTTGTCAATGCCGGAGATTGGAATAGGGAGCGAGAGCGATTGCAAAATCAAAATCCAGTTGAATTAATTGAATATGAGCTGACGACTTTTATCAGGAGAGCTGTTTATCTGGATCAATCAGAGAAAAGAACAGGGAATTTGGAGAGATCTTCGTACTTATTACTGAGACAATTGGATGAGTTTGGCCCTGCTCGTGTTAAGGAATTGGCAGAATCGTTTAAGCTTGATATTTCTACTCTTTCAAGACAAGCAGCTGCATTAGAGGCAAAGGAGCTCATCTATCGTTTCTCAGACCCGTCTGATGGGAGAGTCAGCCTGTTTACCATTACAAAACTCGGCAAACAACTATTAAAAGCCGATCAGCAAAAGCGCCTTGAACGTTATGAACAGATGCTGAAAGAATGGTCAACACAGGAAAAAGAGATGTTTGGCGAGCTGCTGCAGCGTATGAACAAGGCTTTTATCGATTAACTGCTGAAAAACCCATGGTTCGCTGGAACAGCATGGGTTTTTCTTATGGTCAGAGATTATCTGCATCGTTTGGCGGCAGCCCAAGCCACTAGTCCGGCAACAACAGCCGCCGATACAATGGGGCGCTTCGTCGCTTTTGTGTAGTAGCTTCTTGACCTCATCCATCCTTTATTTGTGCCTCTGTCATGCATACCGCAGCCCGCATCATAAAGAGCGCTTTCTTCTCGCGGTTTGGACGGTCTTTCGGCATGCTGGCTGTGATACATGATTTTTTCCATCAGTCTGTCGGTCAGACGAGGGAAAAGCGCGCCCAGCATGGCGATAGCTTTGGCCTTTGAGCCGATGTACATGTCGCGCTTAGGGTGTTCGGCGGCAAACAGGATAGCTTCGGCGACTGCTTCCGGTGGATAGATCATGGAGCGGTAATGAGCCGGCTGTTTGTCGAGGTAGCTGTGCGCATGCTCGTTATAAGGTGTGTCAATTCTGCCCGGGTGGATGAGCGTTACCGAGACGGGCGCCTGTTCCTTTTCGAGCTCCATTCGGATGCTTTCCGTCCAGCCGTGAAGCGCAAATTTGGCAGACGCATATGTGGATTGAATGACCGTTCCCCTGTCTCCGAACAGGCTTCCTACATTAATGAGTGCGCCCGGCACACCTCTGCCGGTGTAGTGTTTGACAGCCGCTCTTGTTCCGTAAACAGGTCCCCAGAAATTTGTGTCGAACATGCGCTTCATGTCTTCGACGGTGACGTCCATGGCATGTCCGAAAGTCGAGACGGCCGCATTGTTGACCCATGTGTCAAAGCGGCCGAATGTGCTGATCGCGGTTTCTGCGATGCGGTTGACGTCCTCTTCTTTTCCGACATCCGCCTTTACCCATATGGCGTCGTGCCCTTTTTCCTTAAGTTCATCAGTGAGCTCCTTCAGCGCGTCTTCATTTCGTGCTGCTGCCACGACCTTTGCGCCTTTTTCAGCTGCCATTCTCGCCGTGACAAGTCCGATTCCGCTTGAAGCGCCAGTAATGACGATCACCTGATCCTTAAGCTTTTTCAGTTTGAGCTTTGTTTTTATGGCGGGGTTTTGTCGTTCAAGCTGCTCTGTATTCGTGACTGAATGATCGATTGTCATTGAGAGATCCCTCCTAGACGCTGTTTTTGTACATTACCCCATCCGGGAGGGTCTTACCCCTTTTGACATTCACGGGGTTCTTTTTTATATTATATAAGTCGCTCTACCATACCTAGGAGGGAATGTTTTAATGACTAGCAGAGGAGATTCACGTGAAAAAATCCTTCACACGGCGTCACGTCTGTTCCAGCTGCAAGGATATCACGCGACAGGTTTGAACCAGATTGTAAAAGAAAGCGGTGCTCCTAAGGGATCGCTTTATCACTTTTTTCCGAATGGCAAAGAAGAATTAGCAATTGAAGCGGTTACATATACAGGTAAGATCGTTGAACATCTGATACAGCAAAGCATGGATGAATCCTCTGATCCTGTTGAAGCGATTCAGCTTTTTATCAAAAAAACAGCCAGCCAATTTGATAACACAGAAAGCATTAAAGGTATTCCAGTCGGTTTGCTGGCGAGTGAGACAGCGTTAATCAGTGAACCGCTGCGGACGGTTTGCATGAAGGTGTTTAAAAGCTGGGAAGCGGTTTTTGCCAGAAAATTAATGGAAAACGGATTTGCAGAAGAAGAAGCAAATCAGCTTGGAACGCTGATTAATTCGATGATTGAGGGCGGCATCATGCTTTCGTTAACGAATAAAGACAAAACGCCTCTTCTTCTCATTGCCGAACAAATACCAGTGCTGGTGAGAAAAAAAGGGTAGCATTTTGTTATCCTTTCTCCTACAATTATATAGAACGGTCTATACAAATAAATGATAATATATAGACTGGTCTAAATTGGAGGAAGCGATAATATGAAAACATTATGTACACATTCATTGCCTAAAGAAAAAATGCCTTATTTGCTCCGGAGCGGAGAAGGCGAGCGCTATCTGTTCGGCAGACAGGTTGCCACGGTGATGGCGAATGGGAGGAGCACAGGTGATTTGTTTGAGATCGTGCTTCTTTCCGGGGGAAAAGGAGATGCCTTTCCGCTTCACGTCCACAAGGACACACATGAAGGAATTCTCATTTTGGACGGGAAACTGGAACTGACACTTGATGGTGAACGCTATTTATTAATATCAGGTGATTATGCGAACATTCCGGCGGGAACACCGCACAGCTACCGGATGCAGAGCCACAGAACAAGACTGGTATCTTACACGATGAAAGGAAACGTAGCGCACTTGTATTCCGTTATTGGGAATCCGTATGATCACGCTGAACATCCGCCGTACGCAAGCGAAGAAGTCTCAAACGAGCGATTTGCAGAAGCAGCCGCTGTAGCGGACATTGTATTTCTAGATGAAGGAAAGCCTGCATGTTCGGCCAAATTAGCGGAACTTACAGAGCTGCCAGATGGAGCGGTTCCATACGTTCTTGAATCTGGAGAAGGAGATCGCCTGTTGACTGGAGATCAGCTTCACCGTATTGTGGCTGCACAAAAAAATACAGATGGCCAGTTTATCGTCGTATCCTCTGAAGGCCCTAAAGGTGACCGAATCGTTGATCACTACCATGAACATCATACAGAAACATTTTATTGCCTTGAAGGTCAGATGACGATGTGGGCAGATGGCCAGGAAATTCAGCTGAATCCGGGAGATTTCCTGCATGTCCCTGCAAATACCGTTCACTCCTATCGCCTTGATTCTTACTATACAAAGATGGTGGGCGTATTGGTTCCTGGTTTATTTGAACCGTTTTTCCGGACGTTAGGCGACCCGTATGAAGGCCACATCTTCCCATGTGAGCCTCAGGCTTTGCGCTTTGATCGCGTTTTGCAGAATATCGAAGCATTAGATTTAAAGGTGATGAAACCATAAAGATGACAAGATTGTAAGGTTTTCATGCCGGCCTGACACCTAAATCGATGTTTCCGCGCTTCATTTTTTCATACCCTTAAGGTACAGAAAAAAGGAGCGTGATGGCTATGTCTTCATTACAGCCGACTTTAACAAATGAGCGGATCGGTGTGCTTGATGTGCTGAGAGGAATGGCGATTTTCGGCATCTTATTTGTCAATCTGGCACATTTTAGTTATCCGGATATGTATTTGTCTATGCTTGGAAAAGAGAATTTTTTCATGGATAAGTGGTCTGAAGCTGATTTTGCCGCCGCAGACATACTGAAATTCTTCATTCAAACAAAATGTATTTTATTGTTTTCCTTTTTATTTGGATTTGGCATGGTTGTCATGATGGAGAGAGCAGAAAACAAAGGGAAACGGTTTGTTCCGTTATATGTGAGAAGGTTAATGGCGCTTCTCTTGTTTGGAACGATTCATGCCTTTTTGATATGGGACGGGGATATTTTAACAGAATATGCCCTGCTCGGTTTTGTCCTGCTCTTGTTTCGAAAAGCAAAGCCGAAAACACTGCTGATATGGGCGGTCTCTTTGTATCTTCTGTTTTCCATTCCGTTCATGTTGACAAGTTTTGATCAATCAAACGGACAGGAATGGGTACAAGCGGTAACACAGCAAGCAAAACAAGCGATTCATGTTTATGGAAGCGGCAGCCTGAGGGACATTGCAGAACAGCGGATCCATGATCGTCTTGTTTACATGTCTTCGAATGGCATGCTTACGTATAATCCGCTCAACTTTTTCTTTGCATCCATTCCATATTTCAGCATGTTTTTGCTGGGAGCTGCGGCAGCAAAATCACGGTATTTGCATGGACCGGAAAAGCATCGCAAAGGATTAAAACGATTATGGATGGCTGGGCTTGTCATCGGCATCGGCGCCCATGTGCTGTACAGTGTAACGGAAAAGGAACTATTTCTGCTGATTGGCGCGCCTTTCCTCATGTTTTTCTATGTTACAACGGTTGTCTATCTTTATCATAAAACAAGAGTGAGAACAGTGCTGCAATCATTCTCCGCTGTTGGGAGGATGGCATTTACCAATTATCTGATGCAGTCTATTGTATGTACTTGGATTTTTTATCATTACGGCTTGGGCCTGTATGGAAAAGTGTACCCTGCTGCGGGCGTGCTCATTACAATTGCTGTTTGTGCCGTTCAAATGGTCTTCAGCCACCTTTGGCTTCGTGTCTTTCGGATGGGGCCGTTTGAGTGGCTGTGGAGAAGCGCTACGTATCTGTCGTGGCAGCCTATTGTAAAGAAAACAAAAGTCTAGACGCCTATTGGCGTCTAGACTTTTTTCTATTATTTATACACGACACGTGTTTTGCAAATGATGTCATGCAGGCCTTTTTTCTCTCCAAAGGCGATCATGATAAACCCGATATAAAAGATGATTCCAGATAAGATATAGGCAAAGTAACGGCCAATTCCCTGTCCGACAGAAACCCGTTCGCCTTGTTCATTGACCACTTTCAGGCCAAGAATTTTTTTGCCAAGTGTGCCTTGCATTTTAGAAGCTGTGAGCAGCCCGTAATATAACACACTGATGACGATCATGATCAGCATAGTAGGCAAAAATGCAAGCGTCATGTATTTCACTAAATACTCTTCTTCCGTCATGTAAGGGTTTGTTGCCACAGCCCCAGCTACAAAAACAGAATTGATCACAAATAGAATAATATAACTAGGAACAGATACAATAATGCCATCAATAAAATAAGCTAAAAAACGAATCCAAAATCCTGCTGGTTTTTCCATGTATTTTTCTCTCTCCTCTGAATTAATCTGGAATAGTATACTTTGAAAAACAAGTACATGCAATATGGTATGGTGATAAAATCCTGATATTACAGAAAAATGAGTCTTTTATCCTTTGTTTTTTACTATATAAATATACTAGAAAGAAGCATAGCATTTGTGTATGCATTCTGGAATTTTTTAATAAATAATGAATTTTCTACACAGCTCTCTTATAATGAAAAGGTTAATATTTCTATCTAAGGAGGAGTTTGATGTCTAGAAAAAACAGCGTGGCGATCATGACAGCCATTTCTGCGTTTCTTTTTTGCGCTGTGATCGTGGCGGCTTCACTTTCGCCGCTGGCCGGAACGGGAGCGGCGGCCAATCAGTTTAATTCAGTTGGCATGTGGTCAGCTGTCGGTATGATCCTTGTATTGTATTTCATTCCATTTCTCGTTTATATGCTCGGAGTCGATGCAATGAGGTATGTCATGGCGGTGCTTTGCGGCTTCGGGCTTTTGATTCATTTGTCTTCGGCCGGTTTTATCTTGATGTTTAGTTTCTTTAGTGACCATCTGCTTTCTGAGGTGATCTTTGTTTTCGGAATTAGTCTCGCTGCGGCTGCTGTCAACGTCATTTGGTTTGTGTCTGCATTTCGGCCGGGTGCTGAAAAAACGTCTGCGCATACACTTACATAGTTTTCTAGTTTGTGATGGTTTTGTGAAATAGATTTATAAAATGGATGAATATGTTATGATGGTCACAAATTAGAAGTTACATATAATGGGGGTCTCAATGATGGTCAAGTCATTTGGTATGAAAGCTTTGATTGCGGGAGCTGCGGTGGCGGCGGCTGTTTCGGCCGGCGCTGTTTCTGATGTGCCCACTGCCAAAGTGCTTCAGCCGACAGCTGCTTATGCGGCGGAAACGGTGTTTTCTCAAAATAATGGAGCATCTGGCTTTTTGCCAGGAAGATATGATGTACAAGCGATGGCGCCTGCCATGTTTAACTGGTCACGCGAAAGCCGGTTCGCCGGAAATACAGACGGGACGCTGAAATGGCAAAACGACATCAGAACGACTCCGCAAAATGGAGCGGGGGCTGTGATTGACGGAGACGGCACAGTATATCTTCATTCCAGAGACGGGGAAATGAAAGCCTTTAATCCAGACGGCTCAGTCAAATGGGTGACTGGCAATCTTGGAAAAACATATACGCAATCTCCTGTACTTGGGACCAACGGCGTTATCTATTTGGCATCCTATGACAAAAAGATTTATTTTATTGACAAAGAAACGGGAGAAATTTTAACAACGGTTCCGTTAAGCGGCGGGCCAAGCTCTGAAACGGTGATCGGTTCAGACGGGACGTTGTATTTCTCAACACTTGATAATTATGTTCACGCGATCAAACCGACGTCAAAATCAACCTGGACAGAGCGCTGGAAGTTGAAAACAAATGGTGTCGTCAGCTCTGTGCCGGTGCTTGCCAAAAACGGCACCGTGTATGTCGGCACATATAATGACGTGTTTTATGCGATCAACTCCGGAACCGGACAGGTGAAATGGTCCAGAACGACGTCAAATGCGTTTAAAGGATATCCGGTGATTGATAAGGACGGCAACGTTTATGCCGGCAACCAAGACGGACAGCTGTATGCCTATACATCAACAGGCAGTTTGAAATGGACATTCCCGTTAAACGGGTTCTCCAGCTCATCTCCTGCGATTGATCATAATGGCAATATCTACATCGGCTCAGGAAGCGGCGAGCTGTTTTCCATCAGCAAAAACGGGGATATGAACTGGTCATTCTATACAGACGGTCCTGTCAGAACGGCGCCGCTGATTGACGCGAAGGGAACGGTGTATTTCGGGTCAGATGATATGAAGGTTTATGCGGCAGACGCAAACGGCAATGAATTATGGAGCTATCAAACCGACAGCAACGTCGTGTCTTCTCCTCAGCTCGCTGAGGACGGAACGCTTTATATTGGAAGTTATACGAAGCTGATGGCTTTTGGGAAATAGTAAAACAGGCTGGCGAGGTTAACTCGGCAGCCTGTTTTTTGATCAATCAAGATATTTATTTTTATAGACAACCTTTGTCCCGCAAATATAATCATGTAATGCCAGTTTAGAGGGAAAGGCCGCCATGATAAAACCGATATATAAGATCTTAGATAATGTGTAAGCGAAGAAACGGCCGAAGCTGTGCCAAAAAGAAATACGCTCACCATGCTGATTGACAACGATGATGCCCATGAGTTTTTTTCCCAATGCTGCTTGCATGTTTGAAGAAGTCAGCAAGCTATAGTAAAGAATAGCGAAAATAAATATGATGGCCAAAACAGGGATTGTGCCAATGATCAACATGAAAAACTCATATTGGGCTTCTGACATGTGTGTACCTGCCGCATCAATGAGTGGCAACACAATGAAGGTGTTAATGAAAATCATAATGAAAGAGAATATAGCTATAATAAATACATCAATAATAGAGGCGGCTGCCCGAATCCAAAATCCTGCTGGTTTTTCCATGTATCATTTTACTCCTTTGAAGTTTTCTGGGATATTATACGTTAGAGGCTGCAGGGTTTGGTCTCGTAGTAAAAATGGTATTTTATCACTTTTAATCTCTTTATTTAGGTGATATAAAGATAAAAAAAGAACCTGCAAGATGATGCAGATTCTCTTCGTTACGATTATTTGGAGGCTTGAATAAATACACCCTTCTCATGAGAAAACTCTTTGAATCCGTATACCCCATGATAGGAGCCGATTCCGCTTGTGTTTACGCCGCCGAATGGCAGGTTGACGTCACTGAAATGGACGACGACATCATTGATGGCGGCATTTCCTGATGTCGTGTGCTGAAGGACGTTGTCAATCAGGTCTTGGTTTTTGCTGAACACATAAAGTGCAAGCGGTTTATCGCGGTCATTTACGTAATCGATGACCTCGTCGATGTCTTCATAGTTCATCATTGGCAGGATCGGTGCGAAGATTTCCTCCTGCATGATTTTCATGTCAGGCGTGACGTTTTTCAAAACGGTTGGCGAGATCGTGCGGTCGCTGGCATCGAATACGCCGCCGAACACCACTTCCGCCCCTTTTTCGATGGCATCGTCGAACAGATCTTTGACGCGGTTGAAGTTGCGGTCATTGACGATCTGCGTAAATTTGCTGCGGTCTGGGTTATGATCATCCTCCATAAATCCAGCGTTGACGACTGTTTGTAAAATCCCCGCGAACCGGTCCTGAACGTCTTTTTTAATGAACAGGTAATCAGGTGCGATGCAGGTTTGGCCGGCGTTTACGAATTTCCCGACGGCGATCTTTTTCGCTGCGTCCATCAGATCGTATTCACTGTCGATAATCGTCGGGCTCTTGCCGCCAAGCTCAAGTGTGACAGATGCCAAGTGTTTGGCAGCCGCTGTCATGACGATTTTCCCGACATTTGTGCTTCCAGTGAAGAAAATGTGGTCGAACGGCTGATCAAGTAGTTCGGTTGCCACCTCAACCTCTCCTTCAAAAATCGCGACTTCTTTTTCATCAAAAGCGTCTCTTATCACTTTAGCGGCAATGTTGCTCGTGTTCATCGTGAAATCGGACAGCTTCACAATCGCGCTGTTTCCGGCTGCGAGAGAAGCGGCAAGCGGCGCCATCGTCAGCATAAACGGATAGTTCCACGGGCCGAGGATGAGTGTGACGCCTTTAGGCTCGTACATAAGAATTCCGTTTGCGTCAGGGCTTAACGATGAACCGACTTCTTTAGGCGCCATCCATTGTTCCAGGTTATTCATATTATCTCTAATCGCTTTTTTTGTTCCTTCGATTTCCGCTTTTTTGACTTCGTGATATGGTTTGCGGACGTCTTTGCGGATCGCTTCGATGATTTCTTCTTCATGGGCGATGACGGAATCTAAAAAGCGTTGAAGCTTTTCTCTCCGCTGTTCCGCTGTTGAAGCGCGCAAGGCTTTTTGCTGTTTTTTCTGAAGCTGAAAGACACGCTGGATGTCGTCCTTTACTTGCTGTTCCATTGTAAAATCCCCCTCATTTGCTTTCTTCTTTTCTCGGACCTATTATAAGGTGGTACCTTTTCTGTAAGAAAGACAACGGTGAACCATCTATACGTTACCGTACATATATCGAAGATCTGTCTAATGATTGGGGGTGTCTTTTGTGCCGGAATCTGCCGAAGCTCAAGTGAAAGAGGCGCTGCTGGCTTTATTGAAAGAAAGAGATATTCAACACATCACAATGAAAGAAATCGCTGAGAAGGCCAAAGTGAGCCGCGGATCGCTCTACCTTTATTATGAGGATAAGTTTTCAATCATTGAGGATGTGATCGAAGACATGAAGGAAGGACTGGGCAAAGCGCTTTTTGACGCCTTCAGTCATATGGATACCCTTCATTTGAACAAAAAACGGCAAACGGTGCATCCGACGCTGTCCTTTGTTCATGAGCATCGATCCTTTTTTTCTGTGATGATGAACAGAGGGCATTTCCATCGTTTTTTTAGGGATGTGTTTCAGCAGGATGTTCTGCTGACTCCGGTCCATGTGAATTTGACGCCGATCGAACGGGAAATTTACGGACATTACCGGGCCTTGTACACGTACGCGATTATCCTGTATTGGCTGAATGAGGATGCAGCCGCGACTCCAGAAGCTATCAGCCAAAAGGTATGGGAGCTTGTTTCTCAAAAGAGATTTTATTGGCTGTTTGGACAAGCTGTGCCAGGAGAGCGAGAGAAGGACAAGCAAATCGACAGGCGTGTGGTTCGAACGAGAGAGGCGCTCCAGAAGGCATTTCTGGACGTGCTGGCGGAGAAAAAAGACTATGCAGCCATCACAATTTCGGATATTACCCGGAAAAGCAATATCCGCCGTGCAACCTTTTATGATCACTATGCCAATAAGGAGGAATTGCTCCAAACCATGATACAGCGATCATGTGCGGAGATCATTAATCACCTGACGATTGCCTCCAGCCCGAATGAATTTTCCTTAAAGGAAGCGGAGAAGGCGCTCGCCAGTCTGCTTTCTGCTTTGTCAAACATGCCCATTGTCTATTTTCTCAATCGGGAATGGGGTGTTCCTCATGTGATACCTGATATGTTCAAAGCGCTGGAATCGTTTTATCTGCATCAGCAAACTGATATTCACGCAGAGAAAAAGCTTTATGCCCATTATGTATCCGCAATGATTATTGGGTTGCTTTTGTATCGGCTGGATGAAGGAAAGGCGCATCCGCCTGAAGTGCTCGCGAGGGAATTTTTGCAGTTTTTGGATGTGAAAAAGTATAAGGTTGTATTGCTTTAAAAGACAAAAAGAGAGGGGGCTCCCTCTCTTATTTCGTTTCTTCCTTCCATTTCTCATCAATCAGCATCTTCCCAGGCCATGTGTACGCCATGATGCCGCCGTCTGCGGTGATGTCTTCTCCCGTGACGTATGAGCTGTCGTCTGACGCGAGAAACAGGGCCACTGTTGCCATTTCTTTGGGCTGGCCAAGACGTCCGAGCGGCGTGATCCATTTGTTGGCTTCGCGGAATTGTTCGCCCATTTCCTGTTCTTTGGTGCCTGCCAGTTTATCAATCAGCGGTGTTTCGATCGTGCCCGGTGAGATAGAATTGACGCGGATGCCGTTTCGAGCGTAATCAATCGCCATCGCTCTAGTCAGGTTCGTGATCCCGCCTTTTGCAGCATTGTAGCCGGAGCGGTCGAGATCCGCGGCACGGCCTGACATGGAGGAGGTATTGATGATGGAGCCTCCTTTTTCGAGCATGAGCGGAATCAGATATTTGCTGCAAAGGAACGTGCCGCGCAGGTCTACGGCGATAATGCGGTCAAACAGGTCAACCGGATATTCGTGCACCTTTCCGCCTTCCTGATCAACGCCGGCATTATTAAACAGTATATCAATCGTTCCGCATGCATCCTTGATTTGATCAGCAAATGCTTTCACACTGTTTTCATCTGACACATCGAGGTGAAAGGATTCGGCCTGTCCTCCGTTTTTTCTGATTGCGTCAACTGTTTCCTCCATTTGATCTTTATTGATATCTCCGATGATCACACGCGCGCCTTCATTGGCAAAAACCTCTGCCGTCGCTTGCCCAATGCCTGTCGCGGCGCCTGTGATCACTGCTGTTTTGTTTTCAAGTCTTCCCATGATACGAGACCTCCTTTTTCTATTTGTCTTCCCGCTATGTGCAGTGATAAACATGCGAGAAAAGAAAGGCCAGCATATGTTAAGATGAATTAGAAATTGTTGGGAGGTTTGTATGTTTGAAGGTACAGCATAAGAAGGAGCTCAAGTTTTATTGCTTCATTACCATTCCATCTGCATTTGTTGTGCTGACTGTCATCTCTTTTTTATTGCAAGAGATTACGTTTCCGGTGACTGCAAGCGCATTTCTGAATGCTTCATGGCATAATCTATTGTTTTTAATACCGTTCGGTTTGTTTTTCTACCCGGTGCATATATGGATGAAGCGGGAGTTTGGCCGCTGGAATGACACAGAAAAAAAGAGAGGATGATGAAGCCTCTCTTTTTTATGAGAATGAGTGAGAAAAAGAGTGAAAACAAATCCAACTAATGTTAAATTTACATATATATGCATCTATCAATCTAATTGACAATTGTCATCTTATGTGATAAATAGATGCTGAAAAGGGTTTACATAATGGTAAAGGAGCGATCAAGAGTGGCAAAAAAAGAGTTTAAAGCAGAGTCTAAACGCTTGCTGGATATGATGATTAACTCCATTTATACCCAAAAAGAAATTTTCCTGCGCGAGTTAATCTCCAATTCGAGTGATGCGATTGACAAAATCTATTACAAAGCGCTTACGGACGATGCGCTTACGTTTGATAAAGACAGTTACTACATAAAGGTCGCAGCTGACAAAGATGCGAGAACATTAACCATCTCTGATACGGGGATCGGAATGACAAAGGATGAGCTTGAACAGCATCTTGGAACAATTGCAAAAAGCGGTTCCCTCGCGTTTAAAAAGGAAAACGAGCTGAAAGACGGACATGACATTATCGGGCAGTTCGGTGTCGGTTTTTACGCGGCATTTATGGTTGCCGATGTCGTGACAGTCATCAGTAAAGCGCTTGGCAGCGAAGAAGCTTATAAATGGGAGTCTGCGGGTGCAGACGGCTATACGATTGAACCGTGTGAAAAGGATTCTGTCGGTACAGACATTATCCTGAAAATCAAAGAGAACACAGAAGATGATAGCTATGACGAGTTTTTAGAGGAATATCGTTTAAAAGCGATCATCAAGAAGTACTCCGACTTCATTCGCTACCCGATCAAAATGGATACAACCATTAATAAGCCGAAGGAAGGCAGCGAAAATGAATTTGAAGAGGTGCAGGAAGAGCAGACGGTCAACAGCATGGTGCCGATCTGGAGAAAAAACAAAAGCGAGCTGACAGATGAGGATTATGAAAAATTCTATGCTGAAAAGCATTACGGGTTTGATAAACCGCTCACACACGTTCATATCAGTGTGGATGGAGCCGTTCGCTACAACGCGATTCTATTCGTCCCTGAAAACATGCCGTTTGACTACTATTCCAAGGAATATGAGAAAGGCTTGGAGCTGTATTCCAATGGCGTGCTGATCATGAATAAGTGCGCAGACCTGCTACCGGACCACTTCAGCTTTGTGAAGGGCATGGTCGATTCTGAGGATCTGTCGCTGAATATTTCCAGAGAAATGCTGCAGCATGACCGCCAGCTGAAGCTGATCGCGAAAAACATCAGCAAGAAAATCAAAAGCGAGCTGCAAAGCCTGTTGAAAAAAGACCGAGAGAAATACGAGACGTTCTATAAGTCGTTCGGCAGACAGCTGAAATTCGGCGTGTACAATGATTTTGGCGCGAATAAGGATCAATTGAAGGAGCTCCTATTATTCTACTCTTCAAAAGAGAAAAAACTGGTCAGCTTAGACGAGTATGTTTCCAGAATGCCAGAGGAGCAGAAATACATTTATTACGCGACCGGTGATTCTTACGACCGCATTGAGAAACTGCCGCAAACGGAAATGGTGGCGGACAAAGGCTATGAAATCCTCTACTTTACTGAGGACATTGATGAGTTTGCAATTAAAATGCTGGCTTCTTATCAGGAAAAAGAATTCAAGTCCGTATCAAGCGGAGACCTTGGCATAGACACGGATGAGGATCAAAAGCAGTCCGAGGAAGAGGAAAACAAGTATAAGGATCTGTTTGAGGAAATGAAAAACATTCTGTCAGACAAAGTGAAAAACGTCAGAATCTCAAAACGGCTTAAATCACATCCAGTCTGCCTTGCTGCTGACGGCGAAGTGACAATTGAGATGGAAAAAATCTTAAACGCGATGCCTGACAGCCAAAATGTGAAGGCGGAAAAAGTGCTGGAAATCAACCCGAATCACGAGGTATTCCAAACGCTGCAGGACGCGTTTGAACAAGATAAAGAGAAGCTGAGCCTGTACACAAACCTTCTGTACAATCAGGCGCTTCTCATCGAAGGCCTGCCGATTCAGGACCCTGTGGAATTTACGAACAATATTTGCAAGGTCATGGTGTAAACAGAAAAAGGAATCGTCCCATAAGGAGACGATTCCTTTTTTTATAATGTACGCTCATTCAGCATTTGGTTTTGGGTGCTTTTCTTCTTTTTAAACCGGTTTTTCAGGCTTGCTTCAATTTCCTCCAAGCTTCGCCCTTTGGTTTCCGGCACCATGTAGAAAGCGAAGAAAAATGAGAGAAGACAAATGACTGAGAAAACCATAAAGACCCATGCGATGCCCATTGCGCTTAGCATCAGCGGGAAGACGAGCGACACGATCAGGTTGGCTGCCGATAACACCAAAGTCGTGAACCCTGTCGCGGCTCCGCGCGCTTTGGACGGGAAGAGCTCAGGCATGAGCACCCACACTACAGGACCCCATGTCGCCTG
This sequence comes from Bacillus sp. FSL K6-6540, assembly GCF_038007545.1. Classification (NCBI taxonomy): domain Bacteria; kingdom Bacillati; phylum Bacillota; class Bacilli; order Caryophanales; family Bacillaceae; genus Bacillus; species Bacillus sp. FSL K6-6540. Next base: position 744,822 of record NZ_JBBOXH010000002.1, on the reverse strand, counting down.
GTAAAAGACGATATAGACGCCGAGAAAGACTACTGTCATCCACGCTGTTGATGCGGAAAGCCCCAGTGTCAGGAGCACGCCTGATAAAGCAGCAAGGCTCAGTGTGATGCCGACACTTCCCCAGATCAGAAGTTTTTTGCGTCCGACACGGTCAATTAAGATCATGGCAGTGATACACATGATGACGTTAAGGACGCCGATTCCCATTGTGCCGAGTGCGGAAGCTGACGTGCCAAGACCGGCCTTCGTAAAAATGGTCGGCGCGTAGTAGATGACCGTGTTAATGCCGACAGCCTGCTGGAAAATAGCTAGGCCGACGCCAATCAGAAGCATGGGGCGAATCCATTTGGCTTTTAGGACGCTGAGTGTCGTTTCTTTTTTCTCTGCTTCCCCTTGCTTCATCTCTGCCAATTCCATTTCGATGTCTTGGGGATCATGAGTGATGTTCATGATTCGTCTCGCTTCTTCTTCACGGCCGCGCTTCACGAGCCATCTTGGCGATTCCGGCATGAACGCGATGCCGATTAATAGAAGCACGGCAGGCACTGCGGCCAGACCGACCATCCAGCGCCACGCTTCAAACGGTGTGAACAGGTAGTTCACAATATAGGCGAGCAAAATTCCTGTGACAATCATTAAGTTGTTCATTGTGCCGAGTGTCCCGCGAATTTTTGTCGGTGCCATTTCGGAAAGATACACGGGCACAAGCGCCGTTGAACCGCCGACGGCCAATCCGAGTATCACCCTAGATGCAATCAGCATGCCGATTGTTTGAGAAAACGCGCAAGCGAGCGCACCGATAATAAAAATGATGGAAAGGACAAATACAACCTTTCTCCTGCCCCAGCGGTCTGAGCATGTGCCGCTCAAGGCAGAACCGAAAATCGCGCCAAGGAGCAGCATGCTGACAACCAATCCTTCTGTCAATGTCGTTAAAGGAATATCGTTATTGATAAACAGGAGTGCTCCTGAGATAACGCCTGTATCGTAACCATATAGCAGTCCCCCTAGAGCGCCGAAAAAGTAGATCATATATTTCCTTGTGTCTTTCTTCACAAATGTCTCCTCCTCAGTTGTTGAGCCAATGAGTATCTAAAAATATGTAACAAAGTTAATAGATTAGTACCCATTTCCTATCTCATTTGAAACATTTGTTTTGAAAAAACGGAAACGTTAAAGCCAAAAGAGATGATCACAGATCCGCTGAGTTTAGGAAAAACGAAATAACTTTATGCTCAGAGAAACCATTAAAAAAACCTTACCCGCGCGGAGTAAGGTTTGATTAAGACATTTTTATTCTTCTGCTTCGTTGACGAAAACCAAGGCGGAGAAGCCTTTTTTCTTATCAAATTGCAATTCAACGACGGTAACGTCCGGATTGAAGTTGTGGTATTCCTCTAAGAACTGAATAATGCCTTCTGAAATGTCATCTGACATAAGCTGCTTGTGGTGCAGGCCAAATGTAGCTTCAGCGAAGAACCCTGTACGCTTGTTATAAGATAGCTCCTTTACTTCAACGTCTTCAGGGTAGATATCTTCTTCATTGGAAATATACACGCAAATTCCGTCTACAATTTCTTGCTCATTTAATATTAATCTCATTGCCTAAAATCTCCTTCTGTACGTCTTCGGTGCTTTAAATGCGCGAATCAATGCGATGACAATGATTAAAATAATAATCAAAGCGATGATATCAACGATCCAGGCAATGGGTGAAGCGCCATAAGAAACATAGCCGGGGCCTCCGACTGGATGATAGGTGTAACCCCACGGGTGCATCATGCTGATCATGAACATACCCATTGTAAATCCGCTATAATATCCAAACCATCCTGATGGCGCGAAACCTGCGTGATAGTAATGATTGACTGAAACATAACGTCCGCCAACATAAGCTTTAGACGTTTTTCCGCTGTATGTCTTTCCGGTTACTTTTGATGTAGCGCCGGAAAAGGTGCCTGACGATTTTTTAGAGCTTGAGGAGCTTGCCTTTTCCGAAGGCTTCTTTTTAAGCGAAATCGATGATGATGAATCGTCAGACGTCTTGGATTTTTTGCTAGAAGAGCTTGATCCTGAGCTGTAGCTTGATTTCGGGCTTGATTTATAGCTTCCGCTGTATGACGAGCTTGAACTTCGGCTGCTGTAACTAGATGATGAGCGGCCGCTAAAGCTCTTTGCATGAGAAATCGTTGATGGCAGCAGTACACCTAAAGCAACGGTTACTGCAACTAAGGCTTTTACATATTTAAGTTTCATTCTGTTTCCTCCATAGACCATCGAAACGGTCCGCTATTCTGACCAGCAAATAAAAGAAGCTGGGTCAGCTTTATTTCATATGAGCTAGATGATATGAACGTTTCATACTTTTGCTTTCTCAATCACTTTCTTTCTGAGATAAACTACCTTTATTTTATCGGATTTATGGCTCATTTTGTAAGGTTTTGCTTCAAAATCAGTTATTTAGGAATTTATCGCACAAAAAAGCAGCCTTCTCCATTGGAGAAGGCTGCTTTCTTCTTATGCGAACAGCTTATCAATAAATGAAATATCCTCTTGAGAAAGCGTCACGTCGGCTGTTTTGATGTTATCAATCAGCTGATCGGCACGTTTTGCTCCCGGAATTAAAATATCAATTTCCGGTCTTGCTAAATACCAGGCCAATACGATGTGAGGGATATCCACGTTGTGTTTTTCGGCAATCGGCGCAAGCTTGTTGACCTTTCTGATATTTTCTTTGAAACGCTCGCCCTTGAAGTGTTCCTGTTCGTTTCGCAGGTCGCCTTCTGGGAACGTTGTATCTTCTGTATACTTTCCTGCCAATAAACCTGATACGAGCGGGAAGTAAGGGATAAATGAAATATTATGCTCCTTCGTATACGGGAAGAATGTTTTTTCCGCTTCACGGTTTAACAGGTTGTATTCGCCTTGCAATACATCTACCAAACCGTCTTTGTTTGCTTCTTTCAATTGCTCTAAAGAGAAGTTGGATACACCGATGGAGCGGATTTTTCCGGCTTTCTTCATCTCATTCAGCGCGTTAACGGCTTCATCCTTAGGCGTATGTTCGTCAGGGAAGTGAATGTAGAACAAATCGATATAATCGGTATTCAAGCGCTTCAGGCTTTCATCAACTGATTTTTTAAGAAATTCTGGTGAATTATCAAAGACAAAGTCATTGCCTTGTTTTCTGTGAGCGGCTTTTGTCGCGATGACAACATCTTCACGGTTGAATTCACGCAGCACTTCACCAATTAATTCTTCGGAACGGCCGATCCCGTAAATGTAAGCGGTGTCTAACATTGTCACGCCATTACGGATCGCCTCGCGCACCAATTCTTTTCCGGTTTCTTCATTTAGGTTCGGGTAGAGGTTATGTCCTCCGACAGCATTTGTTCCTAATCCGATAGGGAATACCTGCAAGTCTGATTTTCCGAGCTTCGCTTTTTTCATGATCTGCCTCCTAGAATAAAATGGATGATAGACTCTCAACACTATTGTAAACGTTCGGCCAGATGAATGCCGATTTGATGCTCATTGCAGTACTGCGTGTACTCGTCGTCTAATGGCTGAGAGGTCACAATGCAATGCAGCCTGTCAAACGGCGCATATGTCAGAAGCGTTGATTTTCCGAATTTAGAATGGTCAGCCAATAGATACACTTCTTTTGCTTTTTCCGAAATCCTCTTTTTAATTTCATACTCCAGCAGATCCGAGTTGGTCAATCCGTGTGTCAGCGTCGTTCCGGTAGCGGACATAAAGGCTTTGTTGATATTGTACTTATCAAGCATAGCCGGGTCGTCCATGCCGACAAAGGAGCGGGTTTTTCTCTTATAGTTGTTTCCGATAATGATTAAGTTGATATTCTTCAAAGCTGACGCCGCATTGATAATGTCTAAACTGTTGGTTAAGATGGTGACATTTTTGGCTGGATCAAGCGTATCAAGAATAGACTTTGTCGTCGTTCCTGAATCAATGAAGACCAAATCGTGATCTTCAATAAATCGGGAAGCATAATGGGCGATTTTTGTTTTTTCATCCTGGTGCTGAATGGTGCGATTTTCAAAAGGAACTAATGCGGTTTTTTCAATAGATGTTACGCCGCCGTATACTTTTTCAATCGCACCCTTTTCTGTTAGCTTGTTGATATCACGTCTGACTGTGTTTTTGGAAACATTGAACACCTGGCACAGCTCATCTAAGGAAACAGTGCCATGCGATAAAATGTACTCCTCCATTTCCTGAATCCGCATCAGTTTCATATTAAAAACTCCTTCTTGAATCTTTACGTAACATAAATATATAATAAAAACCAAAAGTTAATCAATAGTTGCTTAAAAAATGATAACATCGGTGTATATCTTTTTCAAGATTCGGCGGGCTTCTCTTACCTCTCTTACTTGATTAAAAGATTAATATAATAAAAATAATGAAAAAATTTAGTGTTTATGATTGACTTATGGGTATTATGCGATTAGAATATAACCAAGAAATGACCAAAAAGTAACCTGTTGTGCATGAAATGGTTGCTTGTATGTAAATATGCATCCGCCATTTATTTTTTTGGTTTTTTTGAAAGCGTTTAATTCTTGGCTTGCTGAAAAGTGGATATTGATATGAATCTATCCGGAACCATCCATACAAGTGTATGTGTTTACTAATGAAGGAGGCAATAAGAATGGCAGAAATCAGAAAATTAAAAAACTACATCAACGGTGAATGGGTTGAAAGCAAAACAGATCAATATGAAGATGTCGTCAATCCGGCGACGAAAGAAGTACTATGCCAAGTGCCGATTTCTACAAAAGAGGATATTGATTACGCAGCGCAAACGGCTGCTGAAGCATTTAAAACATGGTCAAAGGTGGCGGTTCCGCGCCGTGCCAGAATTCTATTTAACTTCCAGCAGCTGCTGTCTCAGCATAAAGAAGAACTTGCTCATCTAATTACCATTGAAAACGGAAAAAACACGAAAGAAGCTTTAGGTGAAGTGGGACGCGGGATTGAAAACGTAGAGTTCGCCGCTGGAGCACCTTCCCTGATGATGGGTGACTCACTTGCTTCCATCGCAACGGACGTTGAAGCGGCGAACTACCGTTACCCAATCGGAGTTGTCGGCGGAATCGCGCCATTCAACTTCCCGATGATGGTTCCTTGCTGGATGTTCCCGATGGCGATCGCGCTCGGCAACACATTTATTTTAAAGCCGTCTGAGCGGACTCCGCTATTAACAGAGAAATTGGTTGAGCTTTTTGAAAAAGCGGGCCTTCCGAAAGGGGTATTCAACGTCGTATACGGTGCGCATGACGTTGTAAACGGCATCCTCGAGCATCCCGAAATTAAAGCGATTTCATTTGTAGGCTCCAAGCCAGTCGGCGAATACGTCTACAAAAAAGGAAGCGAAAACTTAAAACGCGTTCAATCTCTGACTGGCGCGAAAAACCATACGATTGTCTTGAACGATGCGAATCTTGAAGACACGGTCACAAACATCGTTGGAGCTGCCTTCGGTTCTGCCGGTGAACGCTGCATGGCTTGTGCGGTTGTGACAGTTGAAGAAGGAATCGCCGATGAATTTATGGCGAAGCTGCAGGAAAAAGTGGCGGACATTAAAATCGGTAATGGCCTTGATGACGGCGTGTTCTTAGGACCGGTGATTCGCGAAGACAACAAGAAGCGCACGCTCAGCTATATCGAAAAAGGTCTTGAAGAAGGTGCCAGACTCGTATGTGACGGACGTGAAAATGTGTCAGACGACGGCTACTTTGTCGGCCCGACGATCTTTGACAATGTCACAACAGAGATGACGATCTGGAAAGATGAAATTTTCGCTCCGGTCTTATCTGTCATTCGTGTGAAAAACCTGAAAGAAGCGATTGAAATCGCCAATAAGTCTGAGTTTGCGAACGGCGCCTGCTTGTTCACATCCAACTCAAACGCAATCCGCTACTTCCGTGAAAACATTGATGCGGGAATGCTAGGAATCAACCTTGGTGTGCCGGCTCCAATGGCGTTCTTCCCATTCTCAGGCTGGAAATCTTCATTCTTTGGAACGCTGCATGCGAACGGAAAAGACAGCGTCGACTTCTATACACGTAAAAAAGTGGTAACGGCAAGATATCCGGCACCTGATTTCAACTAAACGACGAACAGCCGAACGGCGTCCATGTGCGCTGTTCGGACTCATTCTGCCAATAGAAAGAGGAGGGCTTCACTATGAGTTATTTGTTGCGTAAGCCGCAGTCGCATGAAGTGTCTAATGGGGTCAAACTCGTGCACGAAGTAACGACATCCAACTCTGATCTCACTTATGTAGAGTTTAAAGTGTTAGATCTTGCATCAGGTTCAAGCTATACAGAAGAATTGAAAAAACAAGAAATCTGTATTGTGGCGGTAACGGGAAAAATTACAGTGACAGATCATGAGTCGACTTTTGAGAATATCGGCACGCGTGAAAGCGTATTTGAACGAAAACCGACAGACAGCGTCTATATGTCAAATGACCGTGCATTTGAGATCACAGCGGTCAGCGACGCAAGAGTGGCGCTTTGCTATTCTCCATCGGAAAAGCAGCTTCCGACAAAGCTGATCAAAGCGGAAGACAACGGAATTGAACATCGCGGGCAATTTTCAAACAAACGTACTGTTCATAACATTCTTCCGGATTCAGACCCTTCAGCTAACAGTCTATTAGTAGTTGAAGTCTATACAGACAGCGGCAACTGGTCCAGCTACCCGCCTCACAAACATGATCAAGACAACTTGCCGGAAGAATCTTTCTTAGAAGAAACGTACTACCATGAGTTAGACCCGGGACAGGGCTTTGTATTTCAGCGCGTATACACAGATGACCGTTCTATTGACGAGACAATGACTGTGGAAAATGAAAACGTTGTCATCGTTCCTGCGGGATACCACCCGGTAGGCGTTCCGGACGGATACACATCCTACTATTTAAATGTCATGGCAGGGCCGACGCGAAAATGGAAGTTTCATAACGACCCGGCGCATGAGTGGATTTTAGAACGCTAACAAGTGAGGAGTGGCTGTTTACGATGAAGTATACATTCAATGAAGAGAAGGCTTTTGACATTATTGCCATCGGCCGGGCATGTATTGACCTGAACGCACTCGAATACAACCGCCCAATGGAAGAGACGATGACATTTTCCAAATACGTCGGCGGTTCACCTGCGAATATCGCGATCGGCAGCGCGAAGCTTGGCTTAAAAGCGGGCTTCATCGGCAAAATTCCGGATGACCAGCATGGAAGATTCATAGAGTCCTATATGAGAAAGACCGGCGTTGATACAACACAGATGGTTGTTGATCAAGATGGACACAAAGCAGGCCTTGCATTTACAGAAATCCTCAGCCCTGAAGAATGCAGCATTTTAATGTATCGCGATGATGTGGCGGATCTTTATCTTGAGCCTTCAGAGGTAAGCGAGGACTATATCGCAAATGCGAAAATGCTGCTTGTTTCCGGGACAGCGCTCGCCAAAAGCCCGTCACGGGAAGCGGTATTAAAAGCTGTTCAATACGCGAAGAAGCATCAGGTTAAAGTGGTGTTCGAACTGGATTACCGCCCGTATACGTGGCAGTCATCAGATGAAACAGCCGTTTATTATTCTTTGGTTGCCGAGCAGTCTGATATCGTCATCGGCACACGCGATGAATTTGATGTGATGGAAAACCGCACAGGCGGAAGCAATGAAGAATCCGTCAATCATTTATTTGGCCATTCAGCCGACCTCGTTGTCATCAAACACGGCGTCGAAGGCTCTTACGCATACAGCAAATCCGGTGAGGTATTCCGCGCCCAAGCGTACAAGACAAAAGTGCTGAAAACCTTTGGAGCTGGTGACTCCTATGCGTCAGCCTTTATCTATGGCCTTGTCAGCGGAAAAGACATTGAAACGGCATTGAAATACGGCAGTGCTTCAGCTTCCATTGTGGTGAGCAAGCACAGTTCGTCAGAAGCGATGCCGACTGCGGAAGAAATCGTACAGCTTATTGAAGCACAGTCATAATTGAAAAAGATCGAGTAAAGGTGGGATCGTTTGTGGGCAAGAAAATTCGCTTAACAACAGCGCAGGCGCTGATTAAATTCTTAAACCAGCAGTACATCCATGTTGATGGAAAGGAAGAGCCTTTTGTCGAAGGGATTTTCACAATTTTCGGTCATGGAAACGTATTAGGGATCGGGCAAGCGCTTGAGCAGGATGCAGGCCATTTGAAAGTCTATCAAGGGAAAAATGAACAAGGAATGGCGCATGCGGCCATGGCGTACAGCAAGCAAATGCTGAGAAGAAAAATATATGCAGTGTCTACATCCGTCGGACCGGGAGCGGCTAACTTGGTGGCGGCAGCCGGCACTGCATTGGCAAACAATATCCCAGTTCTCTTGATTCCGGCAGACACATTTGCGACAAGACAGCCAGACCCTGTACTGCAGCAAATGGAGCAAGAATACAGCGCGGCGATTACGACAAACGATGCATTGAAACCTGTATCGAGATACTGGGACCGCATTACGCGCCCTGAGCAGCTGATGAGCAGTTTGCTGCGCGCGTTTGAAGTCATGACTGATCCGGCAAAAGCAGGTCCGGCAACGATTTGTATTTCTCAGGATGTTGAAGGGGAAGCATACGATTTTGATGAAAGTTTCTTCGTCAAACGGGTTCACTATATTGATCGCATGCAGCCGAGCGAGCGCGAGCTTCAAGGTGCGGCGGAGCTGATTAAATCCAGCAAAAAACCTGTGATTCTCGTCGGCGGAGGCGCAAAATATTCCGGTGCGCGCGATGAATTGGTTGCCATTTCTGAAGCCTATAACATTCCGCTAGTTGAAACGCAGGCAGGAAAGTCTACCGTTGAGGCAGATTTTGCAAACAACCTTGGCGGAATGGGCATCACAGGTACACTTGCGGCAAACAAAGCGGCCCGCCAAGCTGATTTGATTATCGGCATCGGCACAAGGTATACAGATTTTGCGACATCCTCTAAGACCGCTTTTGATTTTGATAAAGCGAAGTTTTTGAACATTAACGTCAGCCGAATGCAGGCGTATAAACTTGATGCATTCCAAGTGGTGGCGGATGCGAAAGTGACGCTTGGCAAACTGCACGGCTTGCTTGAAGGCTATGAGAGCGAGTTCGGCACAACGATCCGGGAGCTGAAGGACGAATGGCTAGCTGAACGCGAGCGTCTCAGCAAAGTGACGTTTAAGCGGGAAGCATTTGATCCGGAAATCAAAAATCACTTTTCTCAAGAGGTCCTGAATGAATATGCTGACGCGTTGAATACGGAGCTTCCGCAAACAACGGCATTGCTGACAATCAACGAGACGATTCCTGAAGACAGCGTCATCATCTGTTCAGCAGGCTCACTCCCAGGAGATTTGCAGCGTCTGTGGCATTCTAATGTTCCGAATACGTATCACCTGGAGTATGGATATTCTTGCATGGGCTATGAAGTGTCCGGGACACTCGGTCTTAAACTGGCCCACCCTGACAGAGAAGTGTATTCAATCGTCGGAGACGGCAGCTTCCTGATGCTTCATTCTGAATTGATCACGGCGATTCAGTACAACAAGAAAATCAATGTGCTGCTCTTTGACAACTCAGGATTCGGATGCATCAACAACCTGCAAATGGATCACGGCAGCGGCAGCTACTATTGCGAGTTCCGCACAGATGACAACCAAATCCTGAATGTCGATTACGCGAAAGTCGCTGAGGGATACGGCGCGAAAACCTACCGCGCAAACACAGTAGAAGAATTAAAAGCGGCGTTAGAGGATGCGAAGAAACAGGATATATCAACATTAATTGAAATGAAGGTGCTGCCTAAAACAATGACGGACGGCTATGACAGCTGGTGGCATGTCGGGGTGGCAGAGGTATCTGAACAAGAAAGCGTTCAGAAGGCATACGAAGCAAAAGAGAAAAAGCTGGAATCTGCGAAGCAGTATTAGAGGGGAGGCACCATAGATGGGCAAAAATGAAATCCTGTGGGGAATCGCTCCCATTGGGTGGCGGAATGATGACATGCCTGAAATTGGAGCGGGAAATACACTTCAGCATTTGTTAAGTGATATCGTTGTCGCACGTTTTCAAGGCACGGAGGTCGGGGGCTTTTTCCCCGAACCTGCCATCCTGAACAAAGAGCTGAAGCTTCGGAACTTACGCATTGCAGGAAAATGGTTCAGCAGTTTTATTTTGCGTGACGGACTTGGTGAAGCGGCAAAGGCATTTACCCTGCATTGTGAGTATTTGCAGCAAGTAAACGCGGATGTCGCAGTTGTCTCTGAACAAACGTACAGCGTGCAAGGCTTGGAGAAAAATGTGTTCACAGAGAAGCCGCACTTTACGGATGATGAATGGGAGCGGCTTTGCGAAGGGCTGAATCACCTTGGCGAAATTGCCGCTCAGCATGGCTTGAAGCTTGTCTATCATCATCATCTCGGCACTGGTGTCCAAACAGCGGAAGAAGTGGACCGCCTGATGGCAGGAACAGACCCTGCGCATGTACACCTCCTCTATGATACAGGCCATGCGTATATTTCTGACGGCGATTACATGGGGATGCTTGAGAAGCATATCGGCCGCATTAAGCATGTGCACTTTAAGGATGCCCGCCTGAATGTCATGGAACAATGCAGGCTCGAAGGACAATCGTTCCGGCAATCATTTTTAAAAGGCATGTTTACGGTTCCTGGTGACGGCTGCATTGACTTTAGAGAAGTATATCAGCTGCTGTTGAAGCACAGTTATTCCGGATGGATTGTCATTGAAGCTGAACAGGACCCCGATGTTGCAAACCCGCTGGAGTATGCATTGATTGCGAGAAACTATATTGATCAGCAGTTGTTGGATCTGGCTTAATGGGGAATGAACATATGGGCAATACCAATGGAGATTCAGCCTTCAATAAACGGACAATCGCGGCAGCATTGGCCAACTATATTGATGCCGGTTCAATTGTGGCAGGCTCCGCCGGTTTATCATTATGGGTCAGTTACCTTAAGCTATCCGATACACAAATCGGGCTGCTCGGCGCGCTGAGCGCAAATGCGATTTCTGCCGCTGTCGGCGCGCTGCTTGGCGGGTTTCTGGCTGATAAAGTCGGACGGAAGGCTGTTTATACCAATAGTATGCTGGTTTATGCACTAGGGATTTGTTTGGTTTTGTTCGGGGTTAATTTCCCCATGTTGTTAAGCGGTTACATCATTATCGGTTTATCAGTAGGAGCTGACATAACCGCGTCATGGACCATTATTGCGGAAAATGCGCCAAAGAAGAAACGGGCCAGGCATTGCGGCGTAGCACAAGTCGCTTGGGCCGCGGGCGCTGTCGTTGTACTGCTACTCTCCGTACTGGCCGGTGACTTGGGACTCCTGGGAAATAAAATTGTATTTGCCCACCTGCTTGTGATTGCGCTGATTACGTACATCCTGAGAATCAGGCTTCCGGAATCAGACGCCTGGCAGACAAAAAATCAGCCGGAGGATGCTCAGGCAGAGAAGCCGGCTGTACTGAATAAGACATCGTATTTTGATTTGCTCAAGCCTATGTATCTAAAAAGCATACTGTTTTTGATGGGTGTGTACTTGGTTTGGAACTTAGCCGCCGGGGTCATGGGCTTCTTTATGCCATACATTTATCAGCAGGTCGGCGGTGTATCTGCCAACATGGCCAATCTTTTGCAAATGGGGCTGTTTATCTTCACAGGATTGGGGGTCGCTTTGATCTTCATGCCCTTTGCCGACAAATATAGAAAAACCGTATTTGGAATCGCCGCTTTCATGGCGGTGATCGGGTGGACACTGTTTCTGCTGCCAGTTGAAGGCCTGCCGATTCTGCTCCTGTTTATTGTCGTGATCGGCATCAATAACGGAGCAGGGCAGCAAGCGAACTATCAGTTATGGGCCAGTGAAATCTTTCCTACGCAATATCGTGCTTCCGCACAAGGACTGATGTTTTTCCTTGTCCGTATTTCAATAGGGATTTGGAGTCTGTTTGTCCCAATGATTATCACCAATTTCGGCATTGGAACGATGGCTGCAATTCTTCTCGGATGTGTGACGGCCAGTATGATCATCGGGCTGCTCTTTGCGCCGAATACGTCTGGCAAGTCGCTTGAACAAATTCAAGAGGAACTCTACGGGTCTCCTCAGAGCCAAGTAAAGCAAGGAACAGAAAGCAAAATCATGTAACCAACAGAAGGAGTGGCTGTCAATGAGTTTACGTATTGGCGTAATTGGAACTGGAGCAATCGGAAAAGAACATATTAACCGCATCACGAACAAGCTGTCCGGCGCAGAAATTGTAGCTGTAACGGATGTTAATCAAGAAGCTGCACAAAAGGTCGTTGAGCAATACCAATTAAACGCGACGGTTTATCCGAATGATGACAGCTTGCTTGCAGACGAAAATGTAGACGCTGTCTTAGTGACAAGCTGGGGGCCTGCGCATGAGTCAAGCGTGCTGAAAGCGATTAAAGCCCAGAAATATGTGTTCTGTGAAAAACCGCTCGCGACAACGGCTGAAGGATGCATGCGCATCGTCGAAGAAGAAATCAAAGTGGGCAAACGCCTTGTTCAAGTCGGCTTTATGCGCCGTTATGACAGCGGTTACGTACAGCTGAAAGAAGCGCTCGAAAATCATGTCATCGGCGAGCCTCTTATGATTCACTGCGCGCACCGCAACCCGACTGTAGGAGATAACTATACAACGGATATGGCTGTAGTCGACACGCTTGTTCATGAAATTGACGTGCTCCACTGGCTCGTCAATGATGACTACGAGTCCGTTCAAGTCATCTACCCGAAAAAATCGAAAAACGCGCTGCCGCATTTAAAAGATCCGCAAATCGTCGTAATTGAAACAAAAGGCGGTATCGTCATCAATGCTGAAATCTATGTGAACTGTAAATACGGCTATGACATTCAATGCGAAATCGTCGGAGAAGACGGCATCATCAAGCTTCCCGAGCCATCAAGCATCAGCTTGAGAAAAGAAGGCAGATTCAGCACTGATATTTTGATGGATTGGCAGAGACGCTTTGTCGCTGCGTATGATGTGGAAATCCAAGACTTTATTGATTCGATTCAAAAGAAAGGCGAGGTCAGCGGACCGACGGCATGGGACGGCTATATTGCTGCTGTCACGACTGACGCGTGTGTAAAAGCCCAGGAATCTGGACAAAAAGAAAAGGTTGAATTGAAGGAAAAACCGGAATTCTATCAATCTTTTACAACAGTTCAAAACTAAAAAACAGAGGAGTGAAAATATGAAGTTAGCATTGGATCCATCCATGTATCGTGATGATTTAACTTTAGAGGAAACGGTCTATAAAACGGCGGAGCTTGGCTATGAATATATCGAATTGTCTCCGCGTGAGGATTTTTGCCCGTTTTATAAATATCCGAAAGTCGATTCAGCAAAGATCAAACAATTAAAGCGCCTTTTAAGAGATACAGGTGTTAAGCTTTCATCGCTTCTTCCTCTTTACCACTGGGCGGGTCCTGATGAAGACCGCCGGCAGGCAGCGGTGCGCAATTGGAAACGGGCAATCGAAATTGCGGTTGAACTTGAAGTGGATTTGATGAACAGCGAATTCAGCGGTTCAAAATATGATCCTTTAACAAGTGAAGAAAAATTTATCAAATCCATGGATGAGCTTCTGCCAGTCTTTGAAAAAGAAGGTATTAAACTTAATCTTCAAGCCCACCCATACGATTTTATCGAAACGCACAAAGGTGCGATGGATATGATCCGCGCGCTTGACAAGGATTGGATCAATCTTGTCTACTCGACTGCGCATACGTTCTTCTATGATGACGGCAAAGGCGACATCGAGACCATGTTTGACGAAGCCGGCGACCGCCTCACACATGTTTTATTTGCAGATACCTATAATCATAAAGCGGCTCATGGTCTTCGCTATATCGTCAATCCGCCTGACGCGAAAGTAACGGTTCACCAGCATTTGGACATTGGTCAAGGCGAGGTTGATTTTGATACGATTTTCAGAAAACTGAGAGAGATGAAGTTCGACGGAATTGCGACGAATGCCGTATTTGCTTGGGTCGATGAAAGAGCGGATGAATCAAGCCGATTTATGCTTAAGAAAATAAAAGAAGAATTAGGTCTGGCATAAGCTGAGCATGGAGTTCGGCGGGATATGGCGACAGCCTTCCTGCCGAACTCCCTTCATATCTAAAACGCAGATGGGGGAGTCTGGCATGAAACTTTGTTTTAATGAAGCGACAACATTGGAAAACTCAAACCTTAAACAGGATTTAGAACTATGCGAAAAGCACGGCTATGATTATATTGAAATCCGCACAATGGATAAGCTGCCGGAGTACTTAAAAGATCATTCATTGGCAGATCTTGCGGAATATTTTCAAACCCATCACATCAAACCGCTTGCTTTAAACGCGCTTGTTTTCTTCAACAACCGTGATGAAAAGGGCCACAACGAGATCATCACTGAATTTAAAGGCATGATGGAAACATGCAAAACCCTCGGTGTGAAATATGTGGTGGCCGTTCCGCTTGTGACAGAGCAGAAGATTGTAAAAGAAGAGATCAAAAAGAGCAGTGTAGACGTGCTGACTGAGCTGTCAGATATCGCGGAGCCGTACGGCGTAAAAATCGCGCTTGAATTTGTCGGCCATCCGCAATGTACGGTCAATACGTTTGAACAGGCGTATGAGATCGTAAACACAGTTAACCGTGACAATGTCGGGCTTGTCCTTGACAGTTTTCACTTCCATGCAATGGGTTCAAATATTGAGAGCTTAAAGCAGGCGGACGGAAAGAAAATCTTCATCTATCATATTGATGATACAGAAGATTTCCCAATCGGCTTTTTAACAGATGAGGATCGTGTATGGCCGGGACAAGGGGCAATTGACTTAGATGCCCACTTATCAGCACTGAAGGAAATCGGCTTCTCTGATGTTGTATCGGTTGAGCTCTTCCGGCCTGAATACTATAAGCTGACTGCTGAGGAAGCCATTCAAACAGCGAAAAAAACAACAGTGGACGTCGTATCAAAATACTTCAACATGTAATGGATAAAGGAGGGGTGGACATGGCTTTTGTATCGATGAAAGAGCTTCTTGAAGATGCAAAGCGGGAGCAATATGCAATTGGCCAGTTTAATATCAACGGCCTGCAATGGACGAAGGCGATTTTGCAGGCGGCGCAAAAGGAGCAATCACCGGTCATCGCCGCGGCTTCCGATCGCCTGGTCGACTATTTAGGCGGATTTAAAACGATTGCCGCCATGGTAGGGGCGTTAATAGAGGACATGGCAATTACCGTTCCGGTCGTGCTTCATCTCGATCACGGCAGTAGTGCGGAACGCTGCAGACAGGCCATTGATGCCGGATTCAGCTCAGTGATGATTGACGGCTCCCATCAGCCGATTGACGAGAATATCGCAATGACAAAAGAAGTCACCGATTATGCCGCAAAACACGGCGTATCAGTAGAAGCCGAAGTCGGCACGGTCGGCGGAATGGAAGACGGACTTGTCGGCGGGGTCTGCTATGCCGATATCACGGAATGTGAGCGGATCGTCAAAGAAACCAATATCGACGCGCTGGCCGCCGCCCTCGGCTCTGTACACGGCAAATATCAGGGTGAGCCGAATCTCGGATTTAAGGAAATGGAGGCTATCTCCTGCATGACTGATATTCCCCTCGTTCTTCACGGGGCATCCGGGATTCCGCAGGATCAGATCAAAAAAGCCATCACGCTCGGCCACGCGAAGATCAATATCAATACGGAATGTATGGTAGCGTGGACAGACGAAACACGCCGCATGTTCCAGGAAAACAGCGATCTGTACGAACCGCGCGGCTATTTGACACCCGGCATTGAAGCCGTGGAAGAGACAGTGCGAAGCAAAATGAGAGAGTTCGGATCAGCCGGTAAAGCAGCTAAGCAGCAGGTCGGCTAAAGAGACCAGAAACCGCCGAGATGGCGGTTTTTTTGTGCGGTGTTGCGTCCATATGCCCAAAACGATTATGATGATGGCAGCAGTGTAAGAAACGGGAGTGGTTCAGTTTGAATAAAATCATGATTGTGGAAGACAGTGAAGACATTCGCGGACTATTGCAGAATTACCTTGAAAAATACGGATATCAAACAGTGGTCGCCGCGGATTTTACAGCTGTTCTTGATGTCTTTTTGCGGGAAAAGCCCGATGTGGTGCTGCTTGATATCAATTTGCCGGCATATGACGGATATTATTGGTGCCGGCAGATCCGCCAGCACTCCACAAGCCCGATCATCTTTATTTCTGCCAGAAGCGGGGAAATGGATCAGGTGATGGCGATTGAAAATGGGGGAGACGATTATATCGAAAAACCGTTTTCTTATGATATTGTGCTTGCGAAAATCAAAAGCCAGATCCGGAGGGCGTACGGGGAGTACGCCGCAAAGCAGGGAGAGAAAGTGGTTGAATATGCTGGCGTTCAGCTCTTTGTGGAACGGTTTGAACTGCGTTTTCAGGATGAAAAAAGCGAGCTTTCTAAAAAAGAAAGCAAGCTTTTGGAAGTGCTGCTTGAGCGGGGAGAAAAGGTGACGAGTCGGGACCGTCTCATGGAAAAGACGTGGGACACCGACATATTCATCGATGATAATACACTTAACGTGTATATCACGCGGCTCAGAAAAAAACTGCGAGAGCTGAATGCGCCTGTTTCTATTGAAGCGGTGCGGGGCGAAGGCTACCAGCTGAGGGCGCAGTCATGAAGCTGTTTCTCCGGTCTCATGCAGTGCTGATTCTGCTTTTTCTCCTTCAAGGGCTGTTTGTCTTCTTTTATTACTGGTTTGCGGGTCTTCATTCTTTTTCTCACTTGTTTTACATATTGGGCGTTCAGCTTCTTATTTTGGCGGGTTATCTTGCCTATCGCTGGTACAAAGACCGCGGCGTGTATCATTGGCTCAGCTCGGGGCAGGAAGGGACGGATATCCCGTATCTCGGTTCTTCAGTGTTCTGTTCAGAGCTGTATGAAAAGCAGATGGAGCTGATCCGGCTGCAGCACCAGAAGCTCCATGAGACCGAAGCCAAGCTGGACGCGAGGGTGACGTATATGAATCAATGGGTGCACCAAGTAAAGACGCCGCTGTCGGTCATTAATTTAATCATTCAAGAAGAGGATGAGCCCGTTTTTGAACAAATCAAAAAAGAAGTCCGGCAGATTGAATTCGGACTGGAGACGCTTCTTTATTCTTCAAGGCTCGACTTGTTTGAACGGGATTTTAAAATCGAAGCGGTTTCCCTGTCCGAGCTTCTCCAATCAGTCATTCAAAGCTATAAACGATTTTTTATTCAATATCGCGTTTATCCGAAAATGAACGTTTGCGATGATCATCAGATTTACACCGATGCCAAATGGCTCAAATTTGCGATTGGCCAAGTGGTCACAAATGCGGTCAAGTATTCAGCGGGCAAGAGTGACAGACTTGAGCTGAATGTCTTCCGCGATGAAGACAGGACGGTGCTTGAAGTCAAAGATTACGGTGTCGGGATTCCCTCACAAGACATCAAGCGGGTGTTTGACCCTTATTACACGGGTGAAAACGGGCGGCGTTTCCAAGAATCTACGGGAATCGGCCTCCATCTCGTCAAAGAAATTACAGATAAGCTCAATCATACGGTGGACATCAGCTCGTCTCCCGGTGGAGGGACATCAGTTCGATTTTCATTTCTTACAAAAATGTAAGGCTGCGTTAAGAAAACAACATAGCCCGCTTTGTTTCCCCTTGATAACATGGATTTATGTCAAGGGGATTTTTATGTTGAACGTCCCGGCACTACATGAAAGCAGCCCAGATCAACAAGAATAAAACCATAAGGAGGATTTTCATGGCGAATATGCTTGAAGTCAAACATATAAATAAAACCTATAAAGGACAAGTGTCCTATCAGGCCTTAAAGCAAATTTCATTTTCAATAGAAGAAGGCGAGTTCACGGCGGTAATGGGGCCGTCCGGGTCCGGAAAAACAACGCTTTTGAATATCATTTCAACGATCGACCGTCCGGATTCAGGCGATATCCTGATTCACGGAGAAAACCCGCATCGCCTGAAGCGGACAAAGCTCGCTCATTTCCGCCGCAAGCAGCTTGGATTTGTGTTTCAGGATTTCAACCTTCTGGACACGCTGACAATCGGTGAAAATATCATGCTGCCGTTAACGCTTGAAAAAGAAGCGCCGTCTGTCATGGAAGAAAAACTGCAAGGCATCGCGGCAAAGCTCGGAATCGAAAACCTGCTCAACAAACGGACGTTTGAAGTATCCGGAGGACAGCGCCAGCGTGCCGCCATCGCAAGAGCGGTCATTCATAAGCCGTCACTCATCCTGGCCGATGAACCGACGGGCAACCTTGATTCCAAAGCGTCAAAAGACGTCATGGAAACGATGCAGAGCCTGAATCAGGATGATCATGTCACGGCTTTGATGGTGACCCACGATCCTGTTGCGGCAAGCTACTGCCGCCGCGTCATCTTTATAAAAGACGGCGAACTGTTTAATGAGATTTACCGCGGGGAAAACCGCCAAGTATTTTATGAACAAATTCTCGATGTGCTGTCTATGCTGGGGGGAAACGCAAATGACCTTTCTTCAGTTCGCTTATAAAAACGTCACGAGAAACAAAAGGGCCTATCTTGCATTCTTTTTAAGCAGCGCCTTTTCCGTTTTGATTTTCTTTACCTTTGCGATGTTCTTGTTTCATCCGGCATTAAAGGAAGGCTACCTGAATAACATCGCCAAAAAAGGCTTAACCGCCGCGGAATGGATGATCTTTGTTTTTTCTTTCTTATTTGTTCTGTATTCGGTTAATGCATTTTTGAAATCGAGAAATAAAGAATTCGGCATTCTGCTCATGCAGGGCATCACGCCGGGGCAGCTGAGAAAGCTCATTACGGCGGAAAATATGATCATCGGCGTCATGTCAATTGCAGCCGGTATTATCGGAGGATTCATTTTTTCAAAGACGTTCTTTACGGTCGGCGCTTATATTTTAGAAATGGACGCGCTGCCTTTGTATATGCCTTGGAAAGCGCTCGGTATTACGGCCGGTGGATTTCTGCTCTTATTTTTCCTTTTATCGCAGTTTACGATCCTTTTTGTCAGATCAAATACGGTTATCAAATTAATAAAGGGCACTGACAAGATTAAGCCGGAGCCTAAGCCGTCCGTGCTTCTGTCCTTATTCGGCATCGCCTGTCTGTGCGGCGGGTACGGCATGGTCCTTAAAGGCAATGTCCACGGGGCCGAGCCGTTTATCATTTTACTGCTCACCGTCATCGGAACATATTTCTTTTTCAGCCAAAGCAGCATTTGGATTCTGCGCGCGCTGAAGAAGTGGAAAACCTTTTATCTGCGCGGGAAAAACGTCATTTGGGTTTCTGACCTTGTCTATCGTTTAAAAGACAACGCCCGCCTGTTCTTTATTGTCAGCATTATTTCCGCGGTTGCGTTTACTGCGACAGGCGTGCTCGCGATGTACAAATCGACCGTCGGGGCGGAAGAGTCCGCTTATGAAATGGAGTATTTATCTTACAGCAACAATCCAAAAGAACAGACTCATTTGAAAGATATTGACCATGAACTGAAAACACACGGCTTTACGTATAAGAAAGACAAAATAGATGTTTCCTATGTTCGCTATCAGGAAGGAGAAACTGTTCCCCCTGTTTACATGATCAGTGAATCGGATGCGGCAAAATACTTCCATGTCAAAGTGAACGGCCTGAAAGAAGACGAGGCTGTCTATTTCCCGGGAACGTATGACCGCAATTTCAAAAACGAAGCGCCGGATCAGCTGAAGCTGCTGAACCAAAAAGGGGAGCTGTCTGATCAAAAACTGTCGGTAAAAGAAGTCAAAAAACCGCTGATCTCATTGAATGCCATCATCGCAGTGAATGATCAAACCTTTGATCAGCTGAAATCACTCGGTGATCAAGCGTCATTATACGGCTACAGCTATGATCATTGGAAAGACAGTCTTGAGATCAGCCAATCCTTGCAAAATGAGATTTACGGCAATTATATCGACGTGCATTCTGATTTTGCTTCAAAAGCGGGGACTTACTATGATACGGTGCAGCTGCCGAGCCTGAGTTTATTTATCGGCCTGTTTATCGCAATTGTATTCTTTGTCGCGGCAGCAAGTTTCTTATATTTCAGGCTGTTCACTGATTT
The DNA here is from genome assembly GCF_038007545.1 of Bacillus sp. FSL K6-6540. Taxonomy (NCBI): domain Bacteria; kingdom Bacillati; phylum Bacillota; class Bacilli; order Caryophanales; family Bacillaceae; genus Bacillus; species Bacillus sp. FSL K6-6540. The sequence continues at coordinate 724,587 of NZ_JBBOXH010000002.1, read as the reverse complement.
AGATGAAGACCGGGAGCGCTACCGTTCACTGGCCAAAATCGGCCTGAGTGAGCGAGAAATGGCGCAAAGCGTGACAATACAATTGGCGATTCTTTTCTTCTTTCCATTTGTCATTGCCGTCATGCATACACTGTTTGCCTTGAGAACATTGGCTGTGGAAGGCTATTCTGATGTCGCGGGGCCGCTCAGTCTCACCATCGGAGGGTTTTTCATATTTCAGCTTTTATTCTTCCTCGCGGTGCGGTCAAGCTATTTGAAAAAAATGAACAAGTAAGGGGAGTGCAAAGATGAAAAAAGCAATGGCAATCCTGGCCGTCTTGGCGGCTGCTGCCGTAATATGCGGGCTTCTCTTTTTTCATAACGATGTTACAGACAGATTTAATCCGTTTATTCACCAGCAAGATGTCTATGTTCAGATTGATCGAGATGGCAGACATCTTAGTCCGGGCGGTACTGAATATACATTAGACGGATATAATGCATCCGGGAAAAAAGAAGAAGTGACCTTTTTCGCCGGCAAAGAGCTTCGGAAGAACGCGTATTTGAAGGTAAAGGCGAAAGGAAAGTATGTCGAGACTTGGGAAGAAGTCAAGTTTGAAGATATGCCGGACTCCGTACAGTCAAAATTAAAGTGAATCATAAAAAACGGCACAGCGTCATGACTGTGCCGTTTTTTTATTTTTTATTTTCTTCGGCCCGTTTGATCAGCATGTCGGTGATGATATCCACCTGTTTGCTGACAGAAATCGGGTCGTACGGGTAGAACGTGTCAAAGTCATTGATAAACACGCGATTATGTTTAACAGCGTCAAGATTTTTCCAAATAGAGGAATGCTCCAGCTTGTCGAGTGTTTTGCTTTCGCCTTTCGGGTTGTAATCCGTAATGAACATATAATCTGCGGCATACTCAGGAATAACCTCTTGAGAGAGCTGTTTCATCTCTCCTTTTTTGATGACATCTTGCTCAATTTTTTCAGGCGCTTTTAACCCAAGTGCATTGTATACAGCTTGGCCGCCGCGTCCGCCATTGTCATTGAACACCCAGAATTCGCCCTTGTCTGTGTTTTCATAAATGCCGAAGGTCGCATCTTTGTCGATGACGCCGGCAATTTTCTTCTTAGCTGCTTCCGCTTTTTTGTTAAAGTCAGCCATAAAGGATTTTGCTTTGTCTTTCGCTCCGGCGATTTCTCCGAACATGCTGACTGTGTCTTCTACGTTTTTCGCTGTGTTATAAGGTATGACAACAGTCGGAGCGATTTTCTTTAATTTATCAACATTCTCTTCATTCATGACAACAATTAAGTCAGGCTGAAGCTCCATCACTTTTTCAACGCTGATTGGATCACCAACATCCTTCACATTTTTCAGCTTTGATTTTAAAAACGGATTATCAAATGACCATGAGCCTGAGCCGACCACATTGGCCCCGACAGACAGCAATTCACCGGCATAAAAATCAGTGACGATGCGTTTCGGATGTGCAGGAATGTTGACGTTCCCTTTTGGTGATTTGTATGTTCTCATTTCTGTTTTTTCGGAAGCAGAATCGCTTGAGCTCCCTTTAGAAGCCGTGCCGCTGCAAGCGCTGACAAACATGAGAAGCAGCACAAGCATGCCCACGAGCAATATGTTCTTTTTCATCAAGAACCCTCCCACTATGTATCTCAATAGATTAGTAATGATTATCATTATCAATTAATAATATAGCAAGAAACCTGTTCCCCGTCTATCACTATTTTTAAGGGAGAAAGTTTTTCCCGTTTATGGGTGACGCGGTATGCCTAATCGATTATTATAGGTAAATAGGAGGAGAAAAATATGGGAATTACAAAAAGAGGTGCCGCTTGGGAATGGCTGCATAGCTGGTGGATGCTGTTTATTTTCATGCCTTTTGCCATTACCAGTTTTTTTGCCTTTTTATTTATTGGCATCAAGGTTAGAAATAGAAAGTGGATCATGTACGGCATCATTTATTTTTTCATTTTTGCGTTTGGTTTTGTATTGCCCGATCTGCCCGGTGTTTTTATTGTGGTCCCGTTATGGGCGGTGACCATTATTCATGGATTTAAAGTGCGCCCGCTGTATTTGATTCAGCTGGATGTCTACAAAGATCATGTGGAGGCGCGGGCTTTTGCCGAGGCAAGAAGTGAAGCCGAGAGCAGATTTCATGCACCGAAACAGTCTATTCAGGATATACATATTCGCAAAGAACAGTAAGAAAAAAAGCTCAACACTCGCATTGTGTTGAGCTTTTTATATGTTACTGCTGATAGGATTGCTGCTGAAATGGCGTGTTTTGGCCGAATGGAAGTGTAGACACATTCGTATTCATGACGCTGGATTGTCCAGTAAGTTCCTGTTGCATTTGGTTGCACATGTTGACAACCTGCTGGCACTTTTGAATCGCCATGTCATGCCCGTGCAGTGCTTGCTGAATGGTATGTGCAGCTTGTTGTTCGTGGTTTAGAATCTGCTGCAGCATTTGGATGTTTTGCTGTTCCTGATGAAGCATGTGGCGATATTGCTGGCTGCTTTGCTGTGTTTGCTGAATGAGCTGCTGAGCAGTCTGGCGGCATTGATTCAGCTGCTGCAAGCCGTGTTGTGTATTATGCATGAATGATCCCTCCATGTATCGATTGACGTGAGTCGGTATTATCATGCAACCTGATTGAAAAGAAATTCTGCAAATAAGGAACTACAATTATTTTCCTCAGCCCCTCTGTCTTTGAATGAAAACGGTAAAGATTGTATACTGGGTACAAACCCTTTTTATGTAAATGTTCCGTTTTAACATATAAGAATGGCGGAAAACGAAACCCTGAGATGGGAGAATCGTATTCCGCTTTTTTTCTTTGTTTCGCTCAGAAACCGCCTTCCCCTGCAGTAAATGGGATATTCAGCCGGTTTTCTACTGTACGGAGGCGCTGATTGAGCCGGTTTAAGCGGCGTGTATGGCGTTCAACAGCCTGGCTTAGCTGATTGACCTGTTCGGCAATCCGTGCAATTTCCCGATTTTGACGGCGGTCTTCGTTTGTCAGACGGGTTAATTCTCTTGACTGCTGTTCATTTTGCCGTTCAAGTGCTGCGATTCTTCTTTCCAATGCCGGCTGTCTGTCCATTTGGTATGGATCGTATACATCCTGCTGCGGATAAGGATTGTACTCATAGTGGCTATAGTAAGGTTCCTGCTGAGGCAGCTGAGGGCTGTAATATTGATAAGGGTTCATTATGATCAATCTCCTTGTGGGTGAATTCCTTATAACTTATGTAGTCATTGGCACAGTGGCACGGCATTCGCCCAAAAAGAGGAGGAAAGGATGGTGATCCCCTTGAGAAACAAATATGGCATTTTGTTTTTACTTGCTGTATGCATCATGGTATCGGGCTGCCAGCAGCAAAAAGAAGAGACGCCGTTTTATTACGGAACGTGGGATGAGGGGCTTGCCCCCGGGCCAACGGACGGCGTGAAATCAGCAACAGTCACATTTACCGAAGACGAGGTTGTGGAAACGGAAGTGATGGAAGGAAGAGGAGAGGTACAGCTGCCTTTTATGGCATACAAGGTGATTTCCCAAAGCACTGACGGGTCTATCGAGATTCAGTACCTCGGCCCCTATTATCCGCTCAAAAGCACGCTGAAAAGAGGAGAAAACGGGACATTGATATGGGAGCAAAATGGCCAGACAAAAACGATGACAAGAATCGAATCAAAGACCGGCAGGGAGGAGAAAGATGAGAAATCAAAAAGCTGAAAGACTGGTGGCAGCGGGGCTTGTTTTACATATTATTCAGTGGATATTTATATTATGGGCTTTTCTCAAAGTCAAACATTTATTTAGTGACTATACGATCTATAACCCTAATGTCATCAGCGGCTCCATGCAGTCCTTATCGTTTATACAAATGATGCGCGCTATGATGTACTCAGGGGCAATCGTGAATTATGTGTTGTTTTTTGCCCTTGTATTGCTGATTTATGGCATAGTGCTTCATGCCATCCTGATCGTTCTGGAAATGGCGGCTTACGTCATGATCAGACGGAATCCATCATCTTCATGGGGGTTCTTTTTCATCGCGGCGGGTGTGAAGCTTGCCATCTTGAATATAACCGGCATTCCTTTTCTAGCTGCCGGCTTTCTGCTGATGAAACAGAAAAAAGCAGAAAACGGCGTCAAGGCAGAAGGAAAGCGGAAACCGCGCTTGCGTATCCGAAGACAAGGGCGGCGTCTAAACAGAATCCGGAGAAAACCATCTCTTCCGGTTGAATATCAAAAAGAAAAAACGATATGATGGGACTATAGCCTGAAAACGACATGAAGGAGATGCAGGATGTACAAACTAATTGCAATTGATATGGATGGAACACTTTTAAATGATCATCATGAAGTAACAGAGGAGGTCCGCGACGCCCTTCACGCGGCAAAAGCGGAAGGTGTCAAAATTGTGCTTTGCACCGGCCGGCCTATCGGGGGTGTGCAGAGATATTTAGATGAACTGAATTTAATTGAAGAAGGCGACTATGTCATTGCGTATAATGGAGCGCTTGTTCAAAATACGCATACAAATGAAGTGGTCTCGGAGCTGTCTCTCGGCTATGATGATTTGACTTCATTATATGACCTGAGCTTAGAGCTGAAGACGCCGATGCATTTCTTTGACTCATCTAATTTGTATACGCCTAACCGGGATATTAGCGAATTTACCGTATACGAATCCTATGTGACACAGGTGCCGCTTCATTTCCGCAAGATTGACGAGGTGCCAAAAGATATCCTCATCCCGAAAGTGATGTTTATTGATAAACCGGAGAACTTAAACCGCGTCATTACATCGATTCCAAAAGACGTGAGAGAAAAATATTCAATGGTCAAAAGCGCGCCTTTCTTTTATGAGATTCTGCACCCGGAAGCCAGCAAAGGAAATGCTGTACGCCAGCTGGCTCAGCTGCTTGGAATTGAACAGGCGGAAGTCATGTGCATAGGCGACAATGGGAACGACCTGACAATGATCGAATGGGCGGGCTGCGGGGTTGCCATGGCAAACGCCATCCCAGAAGTATTGGAAGCCGCAAACTTTCAAACACGCTCCAATAATGAACATGGTGTTGCGCATGCGATTCACGAGCTTGTTTTGGCTAAATAATAAAAAATCCAGCCTTCTAAAGGCTGGATTTTTTCGTTTTATTTGATGTAATGTCAATTCTTTGACGAACCGATTTGACTTTCGTTATGCTGATAAAACCAATTCGTTCACAATATGTATGATATTAATCTGAATTGAAAAGGGGACTGAACAAATGTGCACAAGTCTTACATTGGAAACTGCTGACCGTAAACATGTATTAGCGAGAACAATGGATTTTGCATTTCAGCTGGGGACAGAGGTGATTCTCTATCCGCGCCGTTACAGCTGGAAGAGTGAAGCTGACGGAAAGGCCCATCAGACACAGTACGCGTTTATCGGTATGGGGAGAAAACTTGGAAATATATTATTTGCCGACGGTGTTAATGAAAGCGGTTTATCGTGTGCTGCACTTTATTTTCCTGGCTATGCGGAGTACGAAAAAACGATACGGGAAGATACCGTTCACATTGCCCCGCATGAGTTTGTGACATGGGTGCTGTCAGTCTGTAAGTCTTTGGAAGACGTAAAAGAAAAGATTCGATCTTTAACGATTGTAGAGAAAAAATTAGATCTATTGGATACAGTTTTACCGCTTCACTGGATATTGTCAGACCGGACGGGCCGAAGCCTGACGATAGAACCGAGAGCAGACGGCCTCAAAGTCTATGATAATCAACCTGGTGTCATGACGAACAGCCCCGACTTTATATGGCATGTAACCAATCTGCAGCAATATACAGGAATCAGACCGAAGCAATTAGAGAGCAAAGAATTGGGCGGATTAGCCCTTTCTGCTTTTGGCCAAGGCTTAGGAACTGTTGGTCTGCCGGGGGATTATACACCGCCTTCCCGGTTTGTCAGAGCTGTTTATTTGAAAGAACATCTAGAGCCGGCGGCCGATGAAACGAAAGGTGTAACAGCCGCTTTTCACATTTTGGCAAATATGACGATACCAAAGGGCGCAGTGATAACGGAAGAAGACGAAATTCATTATACGCAATATACTTCCGTGATGTGCAACGAAACTGGAAACTACTATTTCCACCACTATGACAATCGGCAAATCCAAAAAGTGAGTTTATTTCATGAAGACCTAGACCGCCTTGAGCCTAAAGTGTTTTCCGCTAAAGCAGAAGAAAGTATTCTAGAACTTAATTAAGATTCAATTAGCTGATTTCGGTATGAATCCGGGATCAGCTTATTTTTTTATGTGATGTCTCAGCTTCTGAATGAGTTGGAAAATGGACCGTTCTACGACGGCGACACGCGCGTTTATTAGCAAAGAGCAAAAGCGACGGCAAAATGCGTATGGTCGGATGTAGAGATAAGGTACAAGCTACATTTATATAAAACTTGGATCAAAACGAGGTTCAGCATCAGACTGGTTTTGCCAGTATACAGGTTGCACAAATGCCGTCCCATGATACTGCGAAATTCTTTTCAGCTTAAAAAGAAAAATTTAATCTTAACTCATTGACAAACGTCCAAGACAAAGGTACATTTTGATTTATTCATATTAAACGACTAGGAATATAGGAGTTTATTTTTCGGATTATTCAGCCTAAAAACATGATAAAAGGAGTATCGTCATGACAAGCAAAAAGAAACAAATCAAATTAGGGGTATTTTTAGCAGGTACAGGCCATCATGTTGCGTCTTGGCGGCACCCGGACGCGCCGTCAGATGCGAGCATGAATTTGGATTATTTTAAAGAGCTTGCGAAAACAGCGGAGCGGGGCAAGCTGGATATGCTGTTTTTAGCGGACAGCCTTTCTATTGACAGCAAATCACATCCAAATGTATTAACAAGGTTTGAGCCATTCACCCTGCTCTCTGCTTTGGCGCAGGTCACATCAAAAATCGGACTGACAGCAACAGCCTCCACTACATACAGCGAGCCATTCCATATTGCCAGACAGTTTGCTTCATTGGATCATTTGTCCAATGGCCGTGCCGGATGGAACGTCGTCACTTCATCTATTGAATCCACAGCGCTGAATTTCAGCGGTGAAAAGCACCTTGAACACCATTTGCGCTATCAGCGGGCAGAGGAATTTGTCGAGGTTGTAAAGGGGCTTTGGGATTCATGGGAAGAGGACGCCTTTATCCGTAATAAAGAAACGGGTGAATTCTTTGACAAAGAAAAAATGCACGAGCTGAACCACAAAGGAGAATATTTCTCGGTTCGCGGACCTCTGAACGTTTCAAGAACGCCGCAGGGCCAGCCGGTCATTATCCAGGCAGGATCATCAGGAGACGGAAAAGCGCTGGCTGCCAAAACAGCCGAAGTGATCTTCACAGCACAAAACCACCTGGAATCAGCTCAGGAATTTTATCAATCCATTAAAGAACAGGCTGCGGAATTCGGACGTGATCCAGAAAAAATTGCCATCATGCCGGGTATTTTCCCAATCATTGCCGATACAGAAGAAGCAGCGCAAGCCAAATACAAGGAGCTTCAAGATCTGATTATCCCATCTGTCGGTCTGCAAATTCTCCAAAATTACTTAGGCGGAATTGATTTGTCGGCATATCCGCTTGATGGGCCGCTGCCGAAGCTTGACGCAGAAGCTTCCAATGCGGTGAAGAGCCGCTTCAAGCTTGTTCAGGAGATGGCTGAACGTGACAATATGACGATACGAGAGCTTTACAAATACGTTGCAGGCTCCAGAGGCCACCATATCTTCGTCGGCACGCCGGAGCAGCTCGCCGACAAGATGCAGGAATGGGTGGATACGAAAGCGTGTGACGGGTTTAACATCATGCCTCCGCTTCTTCCAGAAGGAATTGAAGTGTTTGTTGATCAAGTGGTTCCGATTTTACAGGAGCGCGGCGTGTTCAGAAAAGAATATGAAGGCACAACATTACGAGAGCACTTCGGTTTGGAAAAGCCGGTAAACCGCTATGCAAAGTAAGGAGGAACGCTAGATGAAGCCACAATACCGCCTTGCAGTTGAACGTGATGCCGAACAGCTTCTCGAGCTGACATTGCGGGCTTATGAACCGATTCGAAAGCTCGGCATTCGTTTTGCTGCCGCTCATGCGGATTTGGATTTGGTGCTGAAAAATATTCGGCAAAATGCTTGCTACGTCATGGAAGAAGACGGGCGGATCATCGCGACCATCACCTTGAGAATGCCTTGGGGAAAACAGCCGGGACCGTATGGTGTTCCGCATATCTGGTGGTTTGCTGTGGACCCCGACACCGGAAAAAAAGGAATCGGAACAAAGCTGCTTCAATGGCTGGAGGAAACAATCCTTCGTGATACGTTAAAGGTTCCGTTTGTCTCACTCGGAACAGCGGATAAGCATCCGTGGCTGATTGAGATGTACGAACGAAAAGGATATGTCCGCTCAGGTGAACAAGACCTTGGAAAAGGGCATATCACAGTTTATATGAAAAAACAATTGCGACATGATCTATAAAAATAGAAAAGGCGGGAAAATCAAATGAAGATGAAAAAATGGACAGTGCTGGTCGTTGCTGCATTATTAGCGGTGCTCTCAGCTTGCGGCAATGGAAACAGCAGCAGTAAAGAGGATGACAATGTGCTTCATGTCGGTGCGACAGGACAAAGTTACCCATTTGCTTATAAAGAAAACGGAAAGCTGACAGGTTTTGACGTGGAAGTGATGGAAGCAGTCGCTAAGAAAATTGACATGAAACTGGACTGGAAGCTGCTTGAATTCAGCGGGCTGATGGGAGAACTTCAAACAGGCAAGCTTGACACCATTTCCAACCAGGTAGCTGTGACAGACGAACGTAAGGAAACGTATAACTTTACGAAACCATACGCTTATGCGGGAACACAGATTGTCGTCAAAAAAGACAATACAGACATCAAATCAGTAGACGATTTAAAAGGCAAGACAGTCGCAGCCGTTCTCGGTTCAAATCACGCGAAAAACCTTGAAAGCAAAGATCCTGATAAAAAAATCAATATCAAAACGTACGAAACACAAGAGGGTACGCTGAAGGATGTTGCGTACGGCCGTGTAGACGCTTATGTCAACAGCCGAACTGTATTGATCGCGCAAATCAAGAAGACCGGTTTGCCATTAAAGCTTGCAGGAGATCCGATTGTTTACGAACAGGTTGCATTCCCATTTGCCAAGGACGATGCGCACGACAAGCTCCGCAAAAAAGTCAATAAGGCCCTAGATGAATTGCGTAAAGACGGAACACTGAAAAAACTCTCTGAAAAATACTTTAATGAAGATATCACAGTAGAACAGAAGCATTAAGAAACGGCGGTGACTCACCAGAATGAACACGATTGATTGGGAATTCATGATATCAGCGTTCCCGACTTTAATTCAGGCCCTTCCGATCACCTTGTTTATGGCCATAGCAGCTATGATCTTTGCCATTATCGGAGGACTTATTCTCGCACTCATTACAAAGAACAAAATTCCAGTGCTTCATCAGCTGTCAAAGCTGTATATATCCTTTTTCCGAGGCGTGCCGACACTGGTGCAGCTGTTCTTAATCTATTACGGGCTGCCGCAGCTGTTTCCAGAGATGAGCAAAATGACAGCTCTCACAGCCGCTATCATCGGGTTAAGCTTAAAAAATGCAGCATATTTGGCAGAAATCTTCCGGGCCGCCCTCAATTCTGTTGATGACGGGCAGCTGGAGGCGTGCCTGTCTGTCGGTATGACAAAATTTCAGGCATACAGACGGATTATTTTGCCGCAAGCGATCCGAAATGCGATTCCGGCAACGGGCAATACATTTATCGGGCTCCTGAAAGAAACGTCACTGGCCTTTACATTAGGGGTCATGGAGATGTTCGCCCAAGGGAAGATGTACGCTTCAGGAAACCTCAAATATTTTGAGACGTACTTGGCGGTTGCGATCGTCTATTGGGTTCTTACCATGATCTACAGCATGTTGCAGGACTTGTTTGAACGTGCCATGAGCAAGCCATACCGGACTTAGAGGTGAAATCAGTTGATAACAGTAAAAAATATTCGCAAAGCGTTTAAAGATCTCGTCGTGCTCGACGGAATCGATCTAGAAGTGAAACGCGGAGAAGTGGTGGCAATCATCGGTCCGTCCGGTTCCGGAAAATCAACGCTTCTCCGGTGCTTAAATCTATTAGAGCGTCCGGATCAAGGCCTTATTGAAATCGGAGAAGCCAAACTGAATGCGGAAAAGTTTACACGCAAGGAAGCACATCGGCTTCGCCAGCAAACGGCCATGGTCTTTCAAAACTACAATCTGTTTAAAAATAAAACGGCTCTGCAAAACATTACAGAAGCTTTAATCGTGGCTCAACATAAACCACGCGACGAAGCGAAACGTATTGGAATGGAGATTCTGAAACAAGTCGGTCTGGAGCATAAGGCTGACAGCTATCCAATCACAATGTCCGGCGGCCAGCAGCAGCGAATCGGCATTGCGCGGGCGCTTGCGGTCAATCCGCATGCGATTTTGCTGGATGAACCAACGTCAGCGCTTGACCCTGAGCTCGTCACAGGGGTGCTTCAGGTCATCAAGTCCATTGCGGAAAAACAAACAACGATGATCATTGTTACACACGAAATGGCGTTTGCAAAAGAGGTCGCTGATCAAGTGATTTTTATGGCAGACGGCCATATTATCGAGCAGGGAACGCCAAAAGAACTGTTTGACCATCCGAAAAACGAACGGACGAAACGATTTATCAAGCAGGTGGGAGAGCCTGCAGAGCTTATATAAGAAGGGAGAAGAACAATGGCCGACACAGCGTTTCATACCCGTTTAATCAATATGCGGCGTGATCTTCATGAACATCCTGAGCTGTCATTTCAAGAGATTGAAACGACGAAAAAAATCCGCCGCTGGCTTGAGGAGGAGCAAATCGAAATACTTGATGTTCCTCAATTGGAGACTGGTGTGATTGCAGAAATCAAAGGACGGGAAGACGGCCCCGTGATAGCAATACGAGCGGATATTGACGCGCTCCCGATCCAAGAACAGACGAATCTCCCGTTTGCATCTAAGGTTGATGGCACAATGCATGCGTGCGGACACGATTTTCATACTGCTTCTATTATTGGCACAGCGATGTTGCTGAATCAAAGAAGGGCCGAGCTGAAAGGTACAGTCCGCTTTATCTTTCAGCCGGCAGAAGAAATTGCCGCAGGAGCAAGAAAGGTCATAGAAGCTGGTGTACTTGATGACGTTTCCGCGATTTTCGGCATGCACAATAAGCCGGATCTGCCTGTCGGAACCATTGGTGTAAAGGAAGGTCCGCTTATGGCAAGTGTTGACCGGTTTGAGATCGTCATCAAAGGGAAAGGCGGACACGCCGGCATCCCGAATAACAGTATTGATCCAATCGCTGCAGCCGGACAAATCATCAGCGGGCTGCAATCTGTGGTCAGCCGCAATATCAGCTCACTGCAAAACGCAGTCGTCAGTATCACAAGAGTACAGGCGGGCACCTCGTGGAACGTAATTCCAGACCAAGCTGAAATGGAGGGGACGGTTCGAACCTTTCAAAAAGAAGCGAGGCAGGCTGTTCCGGAGCATATGAGACGAGTGGCTGAAGGAATTGCAGCGGGCTATGGGGCACAAGCAGAATTCAAGTGGTTTCCTTATTTGCCTTCCGTTCAGAATGACGGCACATTTTTGAATGCGGCATCCGAAGCTGCGGCACGGCTTGGCTATCAAACCGTTCACGCTGAGCAGTCTCCGGGCGGAGAAGACTTCGCTCTGTATCAAGAGAAGATTCCGGGATTTTTTGTCTGGATGGGAACGAACGGGACGGAGGAGTGGCATCATCCGGCCTTTACACTGGATGAAGAAGCCCTTACGGTTGCCTCTCAATACTTTGCGGAGCTGGCGGTTATTGTATTGGAGACCATCAAATGAGCAAACAAGGGCTGACAGCAGGTCTTGCAGCGGCTGTGAGAACGTCACAACCTGAGCATTCAGTTGACGCGATTCACGAAGCAAAAAAGGGATTACTTGATTTTACTGCCGCTTCATTCGCAGGAAGAGAAGATAAAGGAATTCAAAAGCTCCTCCGTCTGATAGAGGATGAAGGAGGCCGGCCCCTTGTTCCTATTATCGGACAGGGCAAAAAGGCCGCGCCATTACAATCCGCGATGCTCAATGGATTTATCGCCCATGCATTGGATTTTGATGATGTCCACTCCGATGTAAGAGGACACCCCAGTGCAGTCATCGTACCGGCCCTTATTGCTTCTGCCGCTCGCGGACATGACGAGCGGCTTCTTGGCGCTTATATTGTTGGTGTTGAAGTGATGGCACGGCTGGGAGAATCAATTGGCAGCCGCCACTATGAAAAGGGCTGGCATAATACAGGAACGCTTGGTGCCATCGCTGCTGCCTGCGCCGTAGGTTATGCTGAGGAGCTGACTCAGGAAGAGCTGGAAAAGGCAATTGGTTTTGCGGCTACGCAATCTGCTGGGATGAGGGTGCAATTTGGAACAGAAATGAAACCGCTGCACGCCGGTTTGGCGGCTCAGGCTGGCTTGCTGGCCGTTAAGCTGGCCCAATCAGAATTTGGCGGGTCCCGCACGGCACTTGAAGGAGAAACTGGTTTCTTCAGTCTGTACGGTGACGTTGAAAAAGCACAACATACTTTGCTAAACGATTGGGGGGCACCGTGGAGAATTGTGCAGCCGGGTCTATGGTTTAAAATCTATCCATTTTGTTCCGCGGCACACCATGCTGCAGATGCGGTACGACAGCTTATCTCCGAAGAAACCATTTCTGCTGCCAATACCGAACGTATTGAAGTGATTTTTCCGCCAGGCGGAGATGCTGCATTGACGGAAAGATCTCCGAAAACTGGAGAGGAAGGCCGTTTCAGCGTTGAATATGTGATTGCTCTTGCTTTGCACGGACACGAGCTGACCGTTGAACATTTCAACAGCCAGCCGATCCCAGGCGGTATTCAAACGACAATAGGGCATATTCAGCGCGTATATGACAATGCTACTCAGCCGGCTCCCCGTGCTGTTCCAAAAGGCCGTTTCACGATTGTCCGGGCCTATTTATCAGACGGCCGGATTTGCGAAGCGCGTGTGGACTGCCCAAAAGGGGCGCCAGGAAATGAGCTGTCTGAAGAAGACATAATAGAAAAATTGACATTAACGGTCCCGCAAGAAAAAGCGCGGAGCATCATAACAGCCGTTGAAAAAGCCGATATAAAAGAATTTTTAGCTCATATTGAATAAGATAAACTCTATTCGGTGATTTCAGATGATATGATAAAACCAATCATACGTTTGAAAAAGGAGAAAACCATGACGGTGAATGACGCGGTTGTATTCATTTTGGCTGCCTTTTTACTATGGGGAGCGGCGGATTATTGTTTGGGAAACAGATGGGGGCTAGGCGAGCGGTTTGCGGACGGCTTTAAGGCTATGGGGCCGCTGGCGCTGTCCATGATCGGAATTGTGTCGCTGGCGCCCGTGCTGGCAGCAATCCTGATTCCCATTGTTGCTCCGTTTTACACAGCGATTGGCGCGGACCCTTCTTCCTTTGCGAACACCATTTTGGCGATTGATATGGGAGGATATGCGCTGGCTGGAGAAATGGCGAAAGATCCGCAGGCCGGGCTGTTTTCATGGGTGTTTTTAGGAACAATGATGGGACCGGCAATCGTCTTCACAATTCCCGTCGCTCTTGGCATCATCGAAAAAGAGGATCATCCGTATTTTGCGAAAGGCATATTAATCGGGCTGTGCACAGTGCCGATCGGTTGCTTAATCGGCGGATTATGCGCAGGCTTTGACATTGGCATGATAGGTAAAAATCTTCTGATCCCGAGTCTGTTATCTGCTGTGATCGCTTTTGGGTTATGGCGATACACCGACAATATGATTCAGTTGTTTCATCTCTTCGGGAAAGCGGTCAGTGTGGTTGCGATTATCGGGCTTGCAGCTGTTTCTGTCGAAGCGATGACCGGCATTGTGCTGATTCCGGGAATGGAGAATGTCGAGACAGGGATACAAACGACAGGGACCATCGCCATTGCCTTGGCAGGGGCGTTTCCAATGACGGCTTTTATTACAAAAACCTTTAAAAAACCGCTTCAGGCCCTGGGGAAACACCTTCATTTAGATGAGACAGCAACAGCAGGCTTAGTGACCTCTTTGGCGCATCATATCCCAATGTTGGCTTCATTAAAGGATATGACGCCGAGAGGAAAGGTCATCAATGTCGCGTTTGCGGTCAGCGGCGCCTTTGTACTCGGCAGCCATCTCGGTTTTGTAGCTGGAATGAAAAAAGAAATGGCGGCGGCCATGATCATTGGGAAATTAGCAGGCGGAGTCACAGCTGCCGCAGCGGCTGCTTGGATGACACCTGCACAATCAGCTAAACAGCAAAAACGTATCTCAGCCAGCCATAGCTGAGGCAGAAGCTGTTTCAACTTTGTCCAATCGGGAATGTTACAGTAAAGATTTCTGTGAAAGAGGGTTGGACACATGGCGGTGAAAGACCGGTACATGTCAAAAATAAAACAGGAAACCAAGCCTTGGATCAAGCGATTCGGGAGGCTTGGTTATTTTGCATTCGGCGGCGTTTTTATTCTGCTTGGGGTTTTGGCCTTTATGACGACTGCCGGGGCAGGCCGCGCGAAAGATTCGAGCGGAGCGCTCCAAACGCTATCACGCATGCCGTATGGGTCACTATTGCTTTTTTTAATAGGTATTGGCCTTATCGGCTATGTGATCTGGATGGTGTTAAGCGCGATCAAGGACACGGAGGGGCACGGAAATAGCAGGCGAGGCTTGTCACGGAGAATAGGAAACTTTTTCAGTGCCGCCGTTTACACATCCATCGCTTGGAATGCCTTGCGATTTGTGTTTGGCCAAGGGGACGGCGGCACTTCAGAACAGACGTGGTCCGCTTATGTATTGGCGCAGCCGTTCGGCCAATGGCTCACAGGGCTTACGGGTGCGGGTTTTATCGTATTTGCGATTGTTCAATTTATGAAAGGCGTTCGGGCTGCTTTTATGAAAGAATTCGATACGTCAAAAATGAACAAACAAATGATATGCATCACGAAAAACACCGGACGTGCAGGCAATATCGCCCGGGCCATTATTTTCTCGGCTATCGGCTATTTTCTCATCAAGACAGCCATGACCGCTGATCCCGACGACACAAGAGGCTTTGACGGTGCGCTCGCCGAACTCGCGCAGCAGCCGCATGGCAAATTGATTCTGTCTATATTGGCATTAGGCCTGATCCTATATGGAATGTACGCTATTATGAAAGGCATTTATCAGCATATGACCTGGGAGAAGTAAGCTCTGGGCAGGTCCGCGCCCAGAGCGTTTTTCAGTTTCTTAGAAATCAGGTGGATGAAAGCCGGCGCCAGCCTGTATAATAAAAGCAAATCAAAAGCAGTTTTATCAGGACTGATCCACAGGGAGGTGCAGAATGGATCGGGAAAAACAACAATTAAGCATAGAAGCGGCAAGGCTTTACTATCAGTCTGACTACAGTCAGCAGCAAATTGCTGAGCAGCTCAACATTTCAAGGCCAACCGTTTCCCGGCTGCTGCAATATGCAAAGGAAAAAGGGTATGTCCAGATTCGCGTCATGGACCCTTTTGAGGATTTGGATGCGCTCGGTTCCATACTTGAAGAGAAATACGGGCTCCTTGAGGCGCATGTTGTGTTTTCCCCGACACCCGATTATGCAGGAATTACACATGACCTAAGCCGCTATGGTGCAGAATATATGCATGAAACGGTAAAAGACGGCGACATTGTCGGCGTCAGCTGGGGAACCACCATGTATCAAATCGCGCAAAACATGCAGCCGAAGCAGGTAAAAGGCGTCGAGGTCGTCCAGCTGAAAGGCGGCATCAGCCATTCCCGGGTAAACACGTATTCGGCTGAAACGATTCAGCTGTTTGCAGAGGCTTTTCAAACGATGCCGCGCTATCTCCCGCTTCCCGTCGTGTTTGATAATGCGGATGTGAAGCGAATGGTGGAGAAAGACCGTCATATTGAACGGATCATCGAGATGGGAAAGCAGGCGAATATCGCTCTCTTCACGGTGGGGACTGTCCGTGACGAAGCGCTGTTGTTCCGGCTCGGATATTTTAACGAAGAAGAGAAAGCCCTGCTGAAAAAACAGGCCGTGGGGGATATTTGTTCACGCTTTTTTGATGCGAAAGGGAATATTTGCAGCAGCGCCATCAATGACCGGACCATCGGTGTTGAGCTTCAAGACCTTAGACTGAAGGAACGCTCCATTTTAGTTGCCGGCGGAAGCAGAAAAGTATCTTCCATTCACGGAGCATTAACCGGAAAATATGCCAACGTTTTAATCATTGACCAGCATACCGCGAGGGCGCTTGTTAATGATTTGTGACACGTTCAAACCTTTCATTGAACAAAATTTCAATTACCAATTTACATATGTTCAAAAGTCGGTTATGCTAAAAAATATCTTAACAAAAAAGGAAGTGTGCGAAGGATGTCATTAGCCAACATAATTGATCATACAGCTTTGAAACCGCATACACAAAAAGCGGACATTCTAAAACTAATTGAAGAAGCGAAAACATACAAATTTGCTTCAGTATGTGTCAATCCGACATGGGTGGAGCTTGCTGCAAAAGAGCTTAAGGGAACTGGAGTCGACGTTTGTACGGTCATCGGCTTCCCGCTCGGTGCCAATACAACTGAAACAAAAGCGTTCGAGACAAAAGACGCCATTTCAAAAGGCGCCACTGAAGTGGATATGGTCATTAATATTGCCGCTTTAAAAGACAAGGAAGACGATGTGGTGGAAGCTGATATCCGCGGTGTAGTGGAAGCTGCAGCCGGAAAAGCGCTTGTCAAAGTCATTATCGAAACGTGCCTTCTGACTGATGAAGAAAAAGAACGTGCATGCCGTTTAGCGGTGTCTGCGGGAGCGGATTTCGTAAAAACATCAACAGGCTTTTCTACAGGCGGCGCAACGAAGGAAGATATCGCCTTAATGCGCAAAACAGTAGGACCTGATATCGGCGTGAAAGCATCTGGCGGCGTCAGAACGAAAGAAGATGTAGACACAATGGTAGAGGCCGGAGCAAGCCGAATTGGCGCCAGCGCAGGCGTTTCTATCGTAAAAGGAGAAAATGCATCAGGCGGAGACAACTATTAAGAGCTGACGGAAGGCAGACTGCTTTCCGTTTTCTGAGGAAACAGTAATTGTAAGCGAATACAAATAAAGGAGAAACACATATGAAGTATTTGATTGGGATTATCGGTTTACTCGTGTTTTTAGGCCTCGCGTGGATCGCGAGCAGCGGCAAAAAAAGAATTAAGATCCGCCCAATTGTTGTTATGCTCATTTTGCAATTTATTCTTGGCTACATTCTCCTCAATACCGGAATAGGGAATTTCCTCGTGGGAGGATTTGCAAAAGGATTCGGTTACCTGCTTGAATACGCGGCAGAGGGAATTAACTTTGTGTTTGGCGGCTTGGTGAATGCGGACCAAACGACATTCTTTATGAATGTTCTCTTACCAATCGTGTTTATTTCCGCTCTGATCGGGATTCTGCAAAAGTGGAAAGTCCTCCCGTTTATTATTAGATATATCGGCCTTGCCCTCAGCAAGGTAAACGGTATGGGAAGATTGGAATCGTATAACGCAGTGGCTTCTGCGATTTTAGGGCAGTCAGAAGTATTTATCTCCTTGAAGAAAGAACTCGGTCTTTTAAATCAGCAGCGCTTGTACACGCTTTGTGCATCTGCGATGTCAACTGTATCAATGTCGATTGTCGGCGCGTATATGACAATGCTGAAACCGGAATATGTTGTAACAGCGCTGGTCTTGAACTTATTTGGCGGTTTCATAATTGCTTCTATTATTAATCCGTACGAGGTTGCAAAAGAAGAGGATATGCTTCGTGTTGAGGAAGAAGAAAAACAATCCTTCTTCGAAGTGCTCGGAGAATACATCCTTGACGGTTTCAAAGTAGCGGTTGTCGTCGCTGCGATGCTGATTGGATTTGTCGCGATTATTGCCTTGATCAATGGCATTTTTAATGCAGTATTCGGTATTTCGTTCCAAGGCATTCTTGGATATGTGTTTGCTCCATTCGCTTTTCTTGTCGGTATCCCATGGAATGAAGCTGTTAATGCGGGAAGCATTATGGCAACAAAAATGGTATCGAATGAATTTGTCGCCATGACGTCGCTTACGCAAAACGGTTTCCATTTCAGCGGCCGTACAACAGCGATCGTATCGGTATTCCTTGTGTCATTTGCGAACTTCTCCTCAATCGGAATCATTGCCGGTGCCGTAAAAGGACTGAATGAAAAGCAAGGAAATGTCGTCGCTCGTTTCGGCTTGAAATTATTATACGGTGCTACGCTTGTCAGCTTTTTATCAGCAGCAATTGTGGGCTTGATTTACTGAACTTAATCGAAAAGGATCGGTGACCAAACATGAGAATGGTAGATATCATCATCAAAAAACAAAACGGAAAAGAACTCACCACTGAAGAAATTCAATTTTTCGTGAACGGCTATACAGACGGAAGCATTCCTGATTATCAGGCAAGCGCGCTTGCTATGGCGATTTTCTTCCAGGATATGAGTGACCGTGAACGCGCGGACTTGACGATGGCTATGGTGAACTCCGGTGAAACGATTGATCTTTCTGCCATTGAAGGAATTAAAGTGGATAAACACTCCACCGGCGGCGTCGGCGACACGACAACGCTCGTTCTCGCTCCGCTTGTTGCGGCTCTTGAAGTGCCGGTTGCTAAGATGTCCGGCCGCGGCCTCGGCCATACGGGCGGCACGATTGATAAGTTAGAGGCAATCGATGGCTTCCACGTGGAACTGACGAAGGATGAATTTATTAAACTTGTGAACCGCGACAAGGTTGCGGTCATCGGCCAAAGCGGCAATTTAACGCCGGCTGATAAAAAACTGTACGCGCTTCGTGATGTAACGGGAACGGTCAATTCCATTCCGCTCATTGCAAGCTCGATTATGAGCAAAAAAATCGCTGCCGGGGCGGACGCCATCGTGCTTGACGTAAAAACGGGTGCGGGCGCCTTCATGAAAACAGAAGAAGACGCTGCTGAACTTGCCAAAGCGATGGTACGGATCGGAAATAACGTCGGCCGTCAAACAATGGCTGTCATTTCAGACATGTCCCAGCCGCTCGGCTTTGCGATCGGAAATGCGCTTGAAGTCAAAGAAGCGATCGACACACTCAAAGGCGAGGGACCTGAGGATCTTCATGAGCTTGTCTTAACGCTCGGCAGCCAGATGGTTGTGCTTGCGAAAAAAGCCGATACATTGGACGAAGCAAGAGCGAAGCTGGAAGAAGTCATGAAAAACGGAAAAGCGCTTGAGAAATTCAAGGATTTCCTGAAAAACCAAGGCGGCGACAGCTCAATTGTTGACGATCCGTCTAAGCTTCCGCAAGCCGCATATCAAATTGATGTGCCTGCCAAAGAAGCGGGTGTCGTCTCTGAAATCGTTGCGGACGAAATCGGCGTCGCGGCGATGCTGTTAGGTGCCGGCCGCGCCACAAAAGAAGACGAAATCGATTTAGCCGTCGGCATCATGCTCCGCAAAAAGGTCGGCGACAAAGTAGAAAAAGGGGAACCGCTCGTAACGCTTTACGCTAACCGAGAAAACGTCGATGAAGTCATCGCAAAAGTCTATGACAACATCCGCATCGCCGCGGAAGCGAAGGCGCCGAAGCTGATTCATACGTTGATTACTGAATAAAAATAAAGCACATCCCATCCTGAGTGGGGTGTGCTTTTTTGATTACAGGATGTGATCAGCCTGATATTCCTCTTGGCTGATTTTTTTCGCTTTTGTAACATTTCTTTTGAAATGGTAGATCAGATAGCAAAGGATGATACAAGGAACTCCGCAGAAAAGTGCGATTCTTTGATTGGGATCAAAAGCAAGACCGATACAAGAAGCAGAACATAATAAGAGAGCGGCTATAGGCATAAGAGGATAAAGCGGCGTGCGAAATGTCAGATCTTTTACATTCCCCCCTTTTTTCAGAAATCTCTTTCGAAACAAGAGCTGGGACAAGGCAATGCTCATCCAGACCACGACTCCTGCAAATCCAGCAATTGCGACCATCACCACATAGACAGTTCCAGGGGCCACGATACTGGAAACGAGAGATAAACAAGATACAGCCATACTGATCATTAAGGCATTTAAAGGAATGCCTTTAGAGGTCACTTTCTTAAAACGGGAGCTGATCATGTTTTCATTTGCTAAAGACCACATCATACGGGTCGAAGCATATAAGCCTGAGTTGGCGACAGACAGCAAGGCTGTTAATATCACGAAATTCATAATGTCCGCAGCGTAAGGGATTCCGATCTCCGCAAATACGGCGACAAACGGGCTTTCAATCACGCCTGCGTCCTTCCACGAAATCAACCCGGATAATATGAAGACAGCGCCAATGAAAAAAATCACGGTTCTCCATGCGACATTACGGATGGACCGCGGAATATCCTTTTGAGGATTTGCTGATTCTCCTGCTGTAACGCCGATTAATTCTGTACCAGAAAAGGCGAAACTCACAGATATCATGGCGATAAAAACGGCGAGAAAGCCATTCGGAAACAGCCCGCCATGGTCCGTGAAGTTTGACAACATAGGAGCATCCGCCGTTCCGTTTAAAGAGATCAGGCCAAACATGGCGGCTCCTCCCAAAATGATAAATAAAATAATGGTGACAATCTTTACGCTTGAAAACCAAAATTCAGTCTCCGCAAATAACTTAACTGAAAATGCGTTGCATATAAAAAGAAGGGCTGCAAAAATCGCACTCCACATCCATACACTGCTGTCAGGGAACCAGCGCTGCATGAGAATACCGGATGCGGTAAACTCAGAGCCTACCGTCACCACCCAATTGATCCAGTACATGATGCCGACCATAAAACCGGTAGATGGACCAATAAATGTTGTAGCATATTTTTGAAAAGAGCCGGTCACCGGCATGGCAACCGACAATTCGCCGAGACATTGCATGACGAGGTACATCATCAACCCGCCGATTACATAAGCGAGTATCGTACCGCCGGGTCCGGCTTGATGTAGCGTATAGCCGGTACTGAGGAAAAGTCCTGTGCCTATGACGCCTCCCAATGAGATCATAAATAGGTGCCTGCTTTTCATTGTGCGTTTTAGCTGTTGGCTGCTGTTCTCCTGAAGATTCACTGTCTCGCCCTCCTTTTAGCTGCCATTCATTAGGCAGATGAGTTTCTTATACCCAAAATACAACCTGCCAGAAGATCACTTGAATGGGGAGAGTTTCATTCCTTTTAATGCGTGTAACAGAACATGAGCTGCAGCTCTGCTTGTCATATCTCGAAAATCGAGGGTAGGATCGACTTCAACAATTTCAATCCCGGCGACATTGGGCTGTTGTGCGATGTACTTGACTGCTTCAAGCAATTCGTCTGTATAGAGGCCGCCCGGGCCAATCGCTGGACAGCCGGGTGCATGGGACTGGTCTAAGACATCCATGTCAACAGATATAAAAATGAAATCTGTTTTATCTTGAACAACAGGCAAAATCTCTTTTATCGTTGGGATTAGTCCTTTTTCCCGGATCATGTCCATCGTGTGAATGTTCACGCTATGTTTTTTTGCATATGCTTCATAGGCCTGGCTGTTGCTGAATTCTCTGATACCCAGCTGGATCAAATGTTGACCTTCAATGATCTCTTCATCCAAAAGGCGGCGGAAGGGTGTGCCGTTTGTCGGCCCCCCGTCCTCCGTATTGCGAACATCGTGATGGGCATCAAATTGAATCACCGCTGTCGTTCCTTTTGTTTGTGCTATCGCTTTTATGGTGGAGTAGCTGATAGAGTTATCTCCCCCGAGTATGAGCGGCACCCAATCCGGATGATCCGAAAGCAGAGCGTGCATGGTTTGGAAAATGTGATGATGTGACTTTGCGATATCAGTGACATGAATATCGATATCCCCCAGATCATATAGAAGCTCTGATACGACGTGCTCTCCAAGCTCAGCAGAATAGGCTGATGAATGTTTCAGAGCCTGGCGTATTGTTCCGGGTGCAAAGGAAGCGCCTGAATGACTGATGGAGGATTTTGATAGGGGGACACCTATCAACGCCGGTCCCTTAATGTCTTGGCCGTCCCATGTTGCGATCAGGTCGCTCATTTTTGTGACATCCCGGTCTTTAAACGAAGATCCGGCCTCTCTGAGAAAAGGGTACTTATCCAAGAATGGCTCCCTCCCTGTTGACAACAATTGTTCCGTTTTTCATGACTTGATGTACATGATTGACCCCGTAGTGATACGGAATATACATATAGTTCGAGGCTTGCCAAATGACTAGATCAGCTGAGCGGCCGACTTTGAGCTGACCGGCTTCTTCTCCTTTCCCTATGGCATATGCGGCATTGACTGTGACCGCATGCCAAATTTCTTCTGCAGTCATTTTCAGATGAAGCGCGGCAATCGACATGATCAGCTGGATATTTTCAGTCGGCGAGCTGCCAGGATTAAAATCCGTTGCCAAGCTGACACATACACCTTCATCAATCATAGCTCTAGCCCTGGCGTATGTGCTTTTGCCAAGATAAAATGTCGTGCCCGGCAAGAGGACGGCGATCGTTCCTGCCTCAGCCAATTTCTTTATGCCTTCGTCCGATGCACCTACCAAATGGTCGGCTGAGACGGCCTTTAGCTCACCTGCTAATTCAGCGCCTCCAAGCGGATCGATTTCATCTGCGTGTATTTTTAATCCGAAGCCTGCCTCAGCTGCTTTTTGTAAATAACGGCGGGATTGGCTGACTGTAAAAACGCCTGTTTCTGTAAAAATATCAGCAAAGCTGGCGAGCTCCTGCTCTTTGATTTCCGGCAAAAGGGAAAGCATTTGATCCAGAAATTCATCTGGATCGTTTTGATATTCGGGAGGAATCGCATGGGCTCCCATAAATGTGGAAACAAGGTCAACAGGCTGGCTTTCATGCAGTTTCTTTGCGACACGCAACTGTTTGAGCTCTGTCTCTTTTTCCAAGCCGTAGCCGCTTTTCACTTCTGCTGTGGTTGTGCCGTAGGACAGCATTCTTTGCAGATGAAAATGGGCTTTTTGCAGCAGCTCTTCTTCTGAAGCCGCCCTGGTATCCTTGACTGTAGACAGAATCCCGCCGCCCTGCGCCAGAATATCCAAATATGAAATGCCCTGAAGCTTAAGGTTCATCTCCTTTTCACGAGATCCGCCAAATACAAGATGGGTGTGCGGATCAACGAGGCCAGGCGTTACAAGGCGTCCCGAACAGTCAATGATTTCGTCTGCCTCGTAACCGGCTTCAGCCCCTTTTTGTCCGGCGAACACAATTTTCTGTTCATGGATGCCGACAACAGCGTCTTCGATCACATGAAGATCCTGCATGCTTTTGCCTGCCCGCGGACCGCTGCTTTCCATCGTCAAAAGCTGACCGATGTTGATGAGAATCGTATCAATTTGCTTTGGCATGTCATCACTCCTTTATTTTTGCATCGGCACGATAATGTCCTGTTCCTTCGCTACTTCAACGGCACGTTCATAACCCGCATCCGCATGACGGATAATGCCCATTCCTGGGTCGCTCGTTAAGACCCGCGCGAGCCGCTCGTCAGCCAGCTCACTTCCATCGGCCACTGCGACCATGCCGGCATGAAGGGAATAGCCCATTCCGACGCCGCCGCCATGGTGGAAGGAAACCCAGCTTGCACCCGCCGCCGTGTTGACAAGCGCATTTAGCACAGCCCAATCACCGACAGCGTCACTTCCATCCTTCATCGCTTCTGTTTCCCGGTTTGGAGAGGCGACAGACCCGCAGTCCAAATGATCTCTCCCAATAACGACAGGCGCTTTTAGCTCCCCGGTTCTAACCAGCTCGTTAATGGCGAGGCCCATCTTTTTTCGTTCTCCATATCCAAGCCAGCAGATACGGGACGGCAAGCCTTGGAAGGTGACTTTTTCCTGTGCCATATCAATCCAGCGGTGAAGGGCTTTATTTGTCGGGAACAGCTCTTTTAATAACGCATCCGTACGGTAAATATCTGCCGGATCTCCGGAAAGCGCCGCCCAGCGGAACGGCCCTTTTCCTTCACAGAATAAGGGGCGGATGTAGGCAGGGACAAACCCCGGAAAATCGAAGGCATTCTCCAACCCTTCATCCTTTGCGACTTGCCGGATATTGTTGCCGTAGTCAAATACAATAGAGCCCTTTTGCTGAAAGGCCAGCATGGCTTCGACATGTTTTTTCATGCTTTGCTTCGCAAGGCGCACGTAAAGCTCTGGAGTGTCTTGACGCAAACGGTCAGCTTCATCAAGGGAATAGCCCTCGGGAACATAACCGATTAAAGGGTCATGGGCAGATGTCTGATCTGTCACAATATCAATTTTGACGCCTCGGTTCAAAAGTGTGTGATGCACCTCAGCTGCGTTTCCGAGAAGTGCAATGGACAAAGGTTTTCCTGCCAGCTTTGCCTCTTCAGCCCAAGCTAAGGCTTCCTCAATCGATGCTGTTTTTCGATCGCAGTATTTTGTTTCGATCCGCTTGTCGATGCGTTTCTCGTCAACCTCGACGGCAATCACGACGCCTTCATTCATCGTGACTGACAGCGGCTGGGCGCCTCCCATTCCGCCGAGACCCGCTGTCAGCGTCAACGTTCCTTTTAAGCTGCCCCCGAAGTGCTGTCGCGCCAGCTCAGCGAAGGTTTCATAGGTTCCTTGCAATATGCCTTGTGAGCCAATGTAAATCCAGCTGCCAGCCGTCATCTGTCCGTACATCATCAACCCTTTTTTCTCAAGTTCGTGGAAATGCTCCCAGTCTGCCCACTTCGGAACAAGAACAGAATTTGCTAAGAGCACGCGCGGGGCCTGCGGGTGTGTACGGAACATGCCAACGGGCTTTCCGGATTGCACGAGCAATGTTTCATCATTTTTTAGTGTTTTCAAGGAATGCTCAATGGCGTGAAAAGCGTCCCAATCTCGTGCGGCTTTGCCAATCCCGCCATATACGATGAGGTCCTCCGGCTTCTCGGCGACTTCTGGATCAAGGTTGTTTCGAAGCATCCGAAGCACTGCCTCTTGCTCCCATCCTAAGCATTCAAGCTCTGTTCCTCTGTTGGCACGGATTGATTTTTTTACATCAGTCATATGTTCATCCCCCTTAGTTCTTTATTCTGATGATCAGGTATTAAAGATTCCTTCTTCAGCCAGTCAGTCAAGCGTTCAATGTCATAGGAAAAAACACGGTCCTGCTGAATGGACGGCACGACTTTTCTCATTTCCTGAAAAAGCTGTTTCGTATAGGACGCTGCATGTTCTATGCCTCTGTATTCAACCGCCTGCAATGCGCAAATCGCTTCGATCGCAATGACTCTCCTTGTATTTGCGATCACCTGATAAGCATGCCGAGCGGCGATGGTTCCCATGCTGACATGGTCCTCTTGGTTGGCGGATGACGGAATGGAATCCACACTTGCCGGATGGGCCAGTGTTTTATTTTCAGAAACGAGTGAGGCCGCGGCGTACTGCATGATCATTGCACCGGATTGCAGACCGGGATGAGGGCTCAGGAACGGCGGCAGGTCATTCAGCTGCGGATTCACAAGTCGTTCGATCCTGCGCTCTGCGATATTCGCAAGCTCTGATATTGCGATTTTCAGAAAATCCATGGCAAAGGCGATCGGCTGTCCGTGAAAGTTTCCGCCGGAAATCACTTTGTCACCGTCATTGAAAATGAGTGGATTGTCTGTAGCTGCGTTCATTTCAATCTCTAATTTTTCTTTGACATAGCCTAGTGTCTGCCAAGTCGCACCGTGTACTTGCGGAATACAGCGCAATGAATAGGCATCCTGAACCCGCAGTTCTCCCTGGGAGGTTGTCAGGCCGCTGTCAGATAGATAAAAGCGAATTCGTTCTGCGACATCGATCTGCTCCTGATAGCCGCGGGCTAAGTGAATATCCTCGTCAAATGCATCGATAATTCCCCGCAAGCCTTCAATCGTTAAGCTGGCAATTCGCTCTGTTTGATAGGCTAGTTTCTCAGCTTCAATGTAGGCGACCACTCCCATTGCAGTCATGGCCTGAGTCCCGTTAATCAAGGCAAGCCCTTCCTTGGATGTCAGCGTTACCGGCTGAATACCGGCTTTTTTCAAGCCTGTCATTGCCGGCATTCTTTCCCCCTCAAAAAAGACCTCTCCTTGCCCGATCAGCGCAAGCGCCAGGTGGGAAAGCGGCGCCAGATCTCCACTTGCGCCAAGTGATCCCTGCTGGGGGATGACAGGATGGACGCGGTTATTTAAAAAAGCAAGCAACTGTTCGATCAGCTCAGCACGTACACCGGAAAAGCCTTTTAACAGCGCATTGGCGCGCAAAAGCAGCATTGCCCTGGAAACACACTCGGGAAAAGGATCGCCGACTCCGCAGGCATGAGAAAGGATTAAATTCAGCTGCAGCGCCGCCGAGTCTTCTTTCTGAATCAGGACATCGCTGAATTTGCCAAATCCGGTGTTGATGCCGTAGATTGTCTTTTCGTCGCGTACAATCCGTTCCACTGCCGCTCTGCTTTTTTTCACGCGCTCCATACTTTCCTCGGAAGCCGCTGCCTCCTCAAAATCAAACAGCACACGAGCGACGTCGGCTGTTGTCAATGTAGAACCGTCTAAAGTCACCATAAGCCCAACTCCTTTTTCTTTACTTTGGTAAAGCGCCCATACAAAAAGGAGCTATGCTGTGAACACCTGTTTTCACGCATAGCCCCCTATCGTCTAAGATCTATGGGCTGTTTCATATGTGATTAATTCCAACACCGAATGTCTCGTGCTCAAGACCTTTAATCGGCGCCCCGATTGTTCCGTAAAGCGAGACAGCAATCCAATCGCCTTCCGCTTCACTTTCATAAGGATTTCCCCTCAAAACGGCAAACCTCAAGCCCACCGTCCGAAGCAGCGATCCCAGCAGCATTTCACCTCTGGTCACGCCATGCAAAGCCTCCATCGTCGCATGATAAAGCGCATGTGACTCCCGATAACCCTCAGATTGAATGACACCGCTCTTTTTGGAAGCGGTTTCAATTGCGGCTACTACTTTATGCGCGTCCATTGATCCTACCTTGCCAAGACAGACCTTCCATCCGTCTCGCTCCAGCTCCTCAACCTGCGTACTTTCTTCCGCCTCATTCAGCAGCAGGAGAA
Organism: Bacillus sp. FSL K6-6540; assembly: GCF_038007545.1. Taxonomy (NCBI): domain Bacteria; kingdom Bacillati; phylum Bacillota; class Bacilli; order Caryophanales; family Bacillaceae; genus Bacillus; species Bacillus sp. FSL K6-6540. Next base: position 697,264 of record NZ_JBBOXH010000002.1, on the reverse strand, counting down.
CAGACAGCCGTCCGATCCGACGCTCTTTATGCAGTGTCATATGAATCACTCAATTCCTAAAAATTCTGATAACTATTAACTGAGTATTATATTAATTGGTTCAGCAGCAGAAGTCAAAAGATTTTTTACAGTCTTTAACAAGTTAGATTGCTATTGTGATAGCGAGACGCAGACACGATATCCAGACAGGAGGCAAGCGGCCGCTGTCTAACTCTCAATATGCGTTTACTAAGTCGTATTTTTCGCAAGGCGTTTTATAAAGAGCCAGCCGAATGACTCTGGTGTTGACGGGCAATCAGGCATCATCTTAAAAAACGCCGACAACGAAATGGCTGTATCACAGTTGATGCAAAACCTGACAAAGCAGTTATTACATGTACGCGAAAGAAAAACAGACGTGATGCAAGAAGGAGAAACAGCAAAAGAGTTGAACTATGAAGGAGAGGATATGCAAGCAGCAGTTCCGCGCAAAACAGACAGACATCAGTCTGACTATGTAAGAGAACAGTGAGAAATCACCTATCTGTTTGAATATGAAAACATTCGGCTGTTTTAATAGGCCGGGGTATCTTCATAGAGAAATGTAAGCGTTTAAAATTCAATAAAAAAGAGAGGCGAATTGTTTAGATGTTCAACCGATTGTTCCGTGTATGTTTTCTTGCAGCTCTTATCATGGCCTTCATCCTCCCAAGCTCCGTCTATGCACAAAAACCAGTATTTAAAGAAGTCAGCGTCCATGACCCTTCCATCATTGAAAGAAACGGCACCTTTTATGTTTTTGGATCTCATCTCGCTTCAGCAAAAACAAATGACCTTATGCAATGGCAGCAGCTGACCAACAGCGTAAGCAATGACAACCCACTTATTCCGAATGTCTATGAAGAATTAAAAGAAACCTTCGAATGGGCCCAATCGGATACTCTTTGGGCGGCTGACGTCACGCAGCTGGCGGACGGCAAATACTACATGTACTACAACGCCTGCCGCGGCGACTCACCAAGATCCGCCATGGGTGTTGCCGTTGCTGACAACATCGAAGGCCCATACAAAAACAAAGGCATCTTTTTGAAATCAGGAATGGAAGGCACAAGCAGTGATGGAACACCGTATGACGCAACCAAACACCCGAATGTCGTCGACCCGCATACCTTCTTTGATAAAGACGGCAAGCTGTGGATGGTGTACGGATCATACTCAGGCGGCATTTTCATACTTGAAATGAATCCGAAAACGGGCTTCCCGCTTCCTGGGCAGGGCTACGGCAAAAAACTGCTCGGCGGCAACCACAGCAGAATCGAAGGCCCGTATGTTCTCTACAATCCAGACACCAAATACTACTACTTATACCTATCATATGGCGGTCTTGATGCAACAGGCGGCTATAACATCCGTGTGGCCCGCTCCAAGAAACCAGACGGCCCTTACTATGATGCAGAAGGCAATCCAATGCTCGACGTCCGCGGCAAAGAAGGCACATTCTTCGACGACCGTTCCATCGAACCATACGGCGTCAAACTCATGGGCAGCTACACTTTTGAAACAGAAAATGAAAAAGGCACCGGGTACGTCTCACCAGGCCACAACTCCGCATACTATGACGAAAAAACCGGGCGTTCCTATTTAATCTTCCACACCCGCTTCCCGGGCAGGGGTGAGGAACACGAAGTCAGAGTCCACCAATTGTTCATGAATAAAGACGGCTGGCCGGTAGCAGCGCCCTATCGTTATGCGGGCGAAACACTGAAAGAAGTAAAACAAAAAGATATCACAGGAACATACAAACTCATCCAGCACGGAAAAGACATCTCAGCCGACATCAAAAAAACCATCAACATCCAGCTCAACAAAAACCACACCATTTCCGGGGAAATGACTGGAACATGGAAGAAAACCGGAAAGAATACAGCTGAACTTACGTTAGCTGGCAAGAAGTATAATGGCGTATTTTTACGCCAGTGGGATTCGGTGAGAGAGAAGAACGTGATGACGTTTAGTGTGTTGAATGGCAGCGGTGAGGCTGTATGGGGATCTAAATAAAGCTCATAAAAAAGCGCCTTCTAGAGAAGGCGCATTTTTATGAGCTTTATTTACTATAAGAAATGGTTGAGCGAGAGAAAAAAACAGAAGTGATAGCGGGGTTCAAGACCTAAACGAAAAGTCCCCATCATGATGATTCTCCCTCTTACAAAGTTATGAAATTGAATTTTTAGCTATTTAGAACCGGGATAAAGTTCCTCAAAACAATCCTTTTTACCTATTTATCCAATATGACCCACCATGTAATATGAAAATAGTCTGTATTGTAAAGAATTGACACAGTTTGATAGAAACACGAGGTGTTGCGGCATGCATAGTGAAATGTTGTTACATTCGGTAAAAGCCGACTTACATGAAAAGCAGGAACAGATCCATCAATTAAAACGAGTGCTGCACAAAATTAGGCAAATCAAACACGATTTCTCCGAGGCCCAGCATCTCATTCACCGGCCTCATCTTAACCGGGAGGCATGGAGAGGAACACATGCTCAGCGGTTTGAAGATATTCGTGAAGGAATGAACAAAGCATATCAGCAAATCAAAAGAGATCAAGTCAGCGGAATCATCGAAAGCATAGAAGGAAAAATCCACTCATTAGAGGGCGATGTCTATTCCATAAGACGCCAAATTACGAGGATAGAGCATGAAATAGAGAAGGAAAAACATAAAAAGTGAGGTGAGCACAAATGGCACAGGAAATTAAAATGGTGTATGGCACAGTGAAGCAAGGGCTTTCTCAGCTCAAGAATTCAGCTGAACTCAAGTCCTCCTTGCCCGGCCATCTCTCAGGCAGAAACCATTTGAATGTTGTGAAGTCCATCGAGCAATTAAATAAGGACATCAAAGAGCTCACTGAAGCATATGCGTCTGTTCTGGCCAAGCATATCGCACAAACGGAAAGCGCGGTAAACGCCATGAAGGAAACGGACGAAAACATATCATCTTCCATGAAATAAAGCGCGGGAGGACAAGGGATTGAAAACATTAGATGTCCACGCTCTTCACGAGGGCATTCAGCATACGATTGAGAAACTGGACAAGCAAAAGCAACAGCTGGAGAAGCTGGAAAAAAGCGTTGAGCATCTGGCAGGCATGAAGGATGCGCTGAAAGGAAAAGGCGGAGATGCCATCCGGACCTTTTACGAGGAGTGCCACAAGCCTTTTCTCCTTTTCTTTGGCATGTTTATCGACGAATACAAAAAAGTGCTGAAACAAACACAGCATGCGATTTCCTCTGTAGAATCTGACTCCCACGGCATGATCGCAGAGGCTTTTCTCTCACACGATGCGAGACATGGGGTCAAGCATGCACGAGAAGTGACAGAGCAGCTCACTGACGCAGTCAATCGCCAGACATCAGCCATAGATCACATCGTCAGCCTGCCGACAGTCAATGATACCTTTTTCCGAATGGAAACAGAACAGGCTGAGCGACTGATTTCAGACACCCTGAATAAGCTTTTTCAATTTGACGGCCATCAAACTCAAGCACTAGAAACCGCAAAATCAGATTTCCAAACGATGAAAAAATATATAGACCAGCTCGAAACCATGTACACCGGCCCGAAAATTGAAATCACAGGCTACAAAAGCGGCTCCATCCTGAAATCACAGGAAGAAGAAAACATCAACCAAACCTTCGGCGCGATTAACCCGCAAATGAAGCAGTCGGATGATTCACCGATGGAGATGATGATTGAGAAGCTAAAAGATAAAATTAGCAACAAAGCTAGTCATATAAAAAAAGACAAAGGCAACACAAACAACATTCAAACAACAATTTTTACTGCAAAAAGAGACATAGGTGATTATAACGAAACGATAAACAGTCCTGAAATCCAAGGTATAGCTGGGAACAGGGATGAAAATATCCTTGATTTATATAAAAAATTTATGGACTATCGTGTTAAAATTAAAGAAGAAAGAAACGGAATCCTTGGTTTCTATGGAACAGGAAATGTTTCAGGACTTTTTGAAATTAGTGATGAACAATTAGTTAATACAAAAATTGATATGAGCCTTTTTGATACGAATAAGGCTATAAAGGATAAAAACAAAAAAGAAAAAGTTAAAAAAATTAAGAAATCAGAAACTTATTTTACTGCTTTGGGAGGAAGTGCAGAATTTTCGATTCCGAGATTTTCTAATGTTTTTAATACTTTATTATCTGGTGATATGATTGGCGGTTCTGCTGAACTTAATGGTATTAATGCAGTGATTAACCATGAAAAATCGCCACTTGCTCTTGAATTTAAATTACTTCATGCAGGGGTAGAGGCGAATGTTTCGAATACTGGAGGAGGTCTAGGAGGATCGGCTAGCGTATCTGAAGTAGGAGTAACTGCGTCCCCTCTAAATTGGTTTGGTTATGAGCCTTTAGAAGAATGGTTTGGAATAGAAAATAAAAATCCGTACATCGGTGTAGGGTTTTCTATAGGAAGTTTAGGATTAGGCGCTTCGGCTAACGAGGGTTTTGAAGTTTATATAGCTGATGGAGTTGGAATTTCATTTAAGGCAGGTATAGAGGATGAGGATAAGGAAGATGAATGAAGACTTTTTATTAAGAAAAATAAATGAAGCATTATTGATAATGCAGATTGTTTTCCCTATAGCTGGTATATTTCTTACCATAATGACAATTTGGTTAGCAAATACAAATCAAGTTAACGATATAGAGTTATATGTTATTGCCGGTTTTACATATGGTGTATTTTTCTTTTTGTTTCCATTAGGAATTTATATCTTTAGAAAAAAAATACTGCTTAAAAAGTTAAAAAAAAATAATCCTTAGGAGTATATAGAAATGAGTCGGATTAGAAATTGGTTTCCAATAGGAACTATAGTAAAGTTAAAAAATATGAAAAAACTTGTAATGGTTTTCGGTAGACATCAGATACAGTCTTCCAGTGGAAAGGAATTTGATTATGTCGCAGTCCCATATCCAGAAGGGAACATTAGTGAAAACTTCAATGTGTTCTTTGATGAAGAAATGATAGAAAAGGTAATTTATGAGGGATATACTGATAATGAAGACCAATTGTTAAGAGATAAGTTAAATGAAATTATAGAGGAGGAAAAATAGATGGAGGAATTCTGGAAGAAATTCAGAAAAAAAATCATGTTTTTTTTCTCCCTATTTTTACTTTTTACATGGACTCTTGCTATTTTATTAATAGAGGGATTTTCAATTAAAGAGAAATTAATAATGTATGCAATTGGATTAATTATGATAATTTTTTGTTTAGTGTTAGGTTATATAGTAACAAATAAAATGCTCAATAGAAAATAAATTTTGCCCCTCCAAAGAAGTGTCTTTGGAGTTTTTTTATAAAACAGAACAGGCTGAGCGACTGATTTCAGACACCCTGAATAAGCTCTTTCAATTTGACGGCCAGCAAACCCAAGCACTAGAAACCGCAAAATCAGATTTTCAAACGATGAAAAAATATATAGACCAGCTTGAAACCATGTACACCGGTCCGAAAATTGAAATCACAGGCTACAAAAGCGGCTCCATCCTGAAATCGCAGGAGGAAGAAAACATCAACCAAACCTTCGGCGCGATTAACCCGCAAATGAAGCAGGCGGATGATTCTCCGATGGAGATGATGCTGAAGAAATTAGCCGAGAATGAAAAGTCTAAAGTGGATTCAGTTGTCAAAACGGGTGATTCTAAAAAGGTAAGTAAAAATATCATCGTTATCAATGGTAAAGTGTATAATACGAGTGAACATAGAGAACATATAAAAACTGATTTCTCAAATGCAGAGGTTAAGCAAGTCGTTTATAATGATACACTTTACAATGTATACATATCTGGTAATGACATGAAGCTTGAACCTGTCGTCTCGCTTTCGGACATTAAAGTGGATGAGAATGGATATGTGAAAATTTTAGAGACAGCTGTAGAACTTACCGGCGTGTATGATCTTTTTAAGGCAGCCACGGGCAGAGATCCGGTATCAGGCGAAAAAGTCACAGGGAAAGACCGTGTTGTTGCCTCCATAAACTCAGTACCATTTGCCAAAATAGCTAAGTTAGAAAAGTTAATAGATATTAATAAACTTATTAATGATGGGAAAAAGGCTAAGAAGGCCTCGGAAGTTAAAAACGTTGCTAAGGATACGGGTAATGGTGTACCTTCTTATGGAAAGAAGTCAGTACCTAAAGGACCTTACAGAGAAGTACATGGATTCCCAGTTAAAGTAAAGCCAGGTGCTCAAGAGAAACATATTCCTAATACGCCAAATTACAAACAAGAAATAGCAAATGGTAAAAACAAGAGTATTTTCTATGGTGATAATAAAACAGCACAGGAATTGCTTGATAAGTTTGCAGGAAAAGGTCAACTACTACCAAACGGTAAAAAAGAAAGAGTAGACTTTGGTAAACCAATTGGAAAATACTATGATCGTGATACTGGTGAATACATTGAAACTACTAGAGGAATGATTCATTACGGAAAAGACGGAGCGCATATAGTGCCTTCAGAACCATTAAAGAAGTAATAAGAGGAGGATATACATGGAATATGATCCTTTAATAAAAGCGTTAAAAGAGTATAAAGATAGTGACTTGATAATAGAGTGGGATAGTGGATTAAAGATTATTGGTGAACCAGACACACTCTTTGAAACAGACAATGGGTTGGATGACGATGATGTGAATTTTATCGAATATTATGCAGTTACATTTCAAGTAAATGATATTTTAGCTCATCCTACTAGTGAAGAAAGTAGTTTATATAATTGGTTAATACAAAAGAAAGGTTCATTAGTTGAAATTTCACTTTATGATGATCCGCCAAGTGCAGTTTTTTTAACTGACGGAGAAAGTATATGGAAAAGGGATAGTCAAAAATAAAACATATACCTTGATGGGCTAAATTGCCTTTCAAGGTTTTTTACTTTTATATTAAGTCAGCTGATATATTTGATAGTATTTTCGGAAAAATAAAACAAAATATACAAAATGGCTTCCCTCTATAACAAAACAGTCCTCAATAAGTATTCCCTTTAGTCAAAACCCAAAAATGAAAGCGTTGACATCCTGTAAATCTAGTGCTAAAGTATACCTACAAACAAATAAAACGAACCGTCAGGATTGTTACTGTGAAAGCAGGCAAAACCTAAATGGTGCAGGTGCAGGAGGAGACTCTCGCAATCTGTGTCATTTAGGTTTTTTTTATTCTCTTTTAGGAGGTGATGCGGCATTTGATACAAAAAAAGCTGGTGAAAGGCGGCCATCTTTCATCCAGCAGTCCCCCCATAAAAAGGAGGTATACACATGGATTATGATAAATTATCGAAGGACATATTACAACTCGTAGGCGGTGAAGAAAACGTTCAGCGCGTGATTCACTGCATGACGAGGCTGCGTTTTAATCTTCATGACAATTCGAAGGCGGATCGCAGTCAGCTGGAGCAGCTGCCTGGCGTGATGGGCACCAATATCAGCGGGGAGCAGTTTCAAATCATTATCGGAAACGATGTGCCGAAGGTGTATCAGGCGATTGTGCGGCACAGCAATCTCAGTGATGAAAAGAGCGCTGGTTCATCCTCTCAGAAAAAGAATGTGCTGAGTACGGTCTTTGATGTGATTTCGGGTGTGTTTACTCCGATTCTGCCTGCGATTGCGGGAGCGGGGATGATCAAAGGGCTTGTTGCGCTGGCAGTTACGTTTGGCTGGATGGCGGAGAAGAGCCAGGTTCATGTCATTTTGACGGCTGTCGGTGACGGTGCGTTCTACTTCCTGCCGCTCCTGCTAGCGATGAGTGCGGCGAGAAAATTCGGAAGCAATCCGTACGTAGCGGCAGCCATTGCGGCTGCGATCCTGCATCCGGATTTGACAGCCCTGCTCGGTGCGGGGAAACCGATTTCCTTTATCGGGCTTCCTGTAACCGCTGCCACTTATTCGTCAACGGTCATCCCGATTTTGCTGGCGATATGGATTGCTTCATACGTGGAAAAATGGATTGACCGTTTTACACACGCATCTCTCAAATTGATTGTGGTTCCGACATTCACGCTATTGATTGTCGTGCCGCTGACATTGATTACAGTCGGTCCGCTTGGCGCTATTTTAGGAGAATACTTGTCTTCTGGGGTCAATTATTTGTTTGATCATGCAGGGCTTGTGGCGATGATTTTGCTGGCGGGTACATTCTCTTTAATCATTATGACGGGCATGCACTATGCCTTTGTGCCGATTATGATCAACAACATCGCTCAAAACGGCCACGATTATTTACTGCCGGCTATGTTTTTGGCGAATATGGGGCAGGCGGGAGCATCATTTGCAGTCTTCCTTCGCTCCAGAAACAAAAAATTTAAATCACTCGCGCTTACCACAAGCATCACGGCGCTGATGGGGATCACAGAACCTGCGATGTACGGCGTGAATATGCGATTGAAAAAGCCGTTTGCGGCCGCTTTGATTGGCGGTGCAGCCGGTGGCGCGTTTTACGGCATGACGGGTGTTGCTTCCTATATCGTCGGGGGGAATGCAGGTCTGCCGAGCATCCCTGTCTTTATCGGCCCAACGTTTATTTACGCGATGATCGGCCTTGTGATTGCGTTTGCGGCGGGAACAGCAGCTGCGTATTTGCTTGGATTCGAGGATGTGCCTTCTGACGGCAGCCAGCAGCCGGCAGTGCATGAGGGCAGCAGAGAGATCATTCACAGCCCGATTAAGGGAGAAGTGAAAGCCTTAAGTGAAGTCAAAGATGGAGTTTTTTCTGCCGGGATCATGGGAAAAGGATTTGCCATTGAGCCTGAAGAAGGAGAAGTTGTGTCGCCTGTTCGTGGAAGCGTTACCACCGTTTTTAAAACAAAACACGCAATTGGCATTACGAGTGATCAGGGAGCTGAAATACTCATACACATTGGATTGGACACGGTAAAGCTGGAGGGACAATGGTTCACGGCTCACGTCAAAGAAGGCGACAAGGTCGCACCGGGAGATCCGCTCGTGTCCTTTGATCTGGAGCAAATCAAAGCCGCGGGATATGACGTCATTACCCCGGTGATTGTGACCAACACAGACCAATATTCGTTTTCGCCGGTGAAAGAGATCGGTAAAGTGCAGCCAAAAGAAGCGCTGCTTGCTTTATCTTAAAAAACTGATGGGGTGATCAATATGAGTTCAAATGCAAAACGATTTCCAGAAGGATTTTTATGGGGCGGCGCAGTTGCTGCCAACCAAGTGGAGGGTGCTTATAACGAGGGTGGTAAGGGGCTTTCGACAGCTGACGTATCGCCGAACGGGATCATGTCTCCATTTGATGAATCAATGACTTCCTTGAATCTGTATCACAACGGGATTGACTTTTATCATCGTTATAAAGAGGATATCGCCTTATTTGCAGAAATGGGATTTAAGGCGTTCCGCACATCGATTGCGTGGACGAGAATTTTTCCGAATGGCGATGAAGAGGAGCCCAATGAAGACGGTCTCAGATTTTATGATGATCTGTTTGATGAGCTGTTAAAGCATCATATTGAGCCTGTCGTAACCATCTCTCATTATGAAATGCCGCTCGGTTTAGTGAAAAATTATGGCGGCTGGAAGAATCGCAAAGTCATAGAGTTTTATGAACGCTATGCCAAAACGGTTTTTAAACGCTATCAACACAAAGTGAAGTATTGGATGACGTTCAATGAAATTAACGTGGTGCTCCATGCGCCGTTTACCGGAGGCGGTCTTGTCTTTGAAGAAGGAGAAAACAAATTAAACGCGATGTACCAGGCGGCACACCACCAATTTGTGGCCAGTGCTCTTGCTGTCAAAGCGGGCCACGACATCATTCCTGATTCGAAAATCGGCTGTATGATAGCGGCAACGACAACCTATCCGATGACTTCTAAGCCGGAGGATGTCTTCGCGGCAATAGAGAATGAGCGCAAAACACTTTTCTTCTCAGATGTTCAGGCAAGAGGCGCATACCCGGGATATATGAAACGCTATCTGGCAGAAAACAATATTGAAATTGAAATGGCTGAAGGCGATGAAGAGCTCTTGAAAGAACATACGGTGGATTATATTGGATTCAGCTACTACATGTCGATGGCGGCGAGCACAGATCCGGAAGAGCTTGCAAAATCAGGAGGCAACCTGCTGGGCGGAGTCAAAAACCCTTACCTCAAATCATCAGAATGGGGCTGGCAAATTGATCCGAAAGGCTTGCGCATCACGCTCAACACCTTATACGACCGTTATCAGAAGCCGCTGTTCATTGTTGAAAATGGCCTTGGCGCTGTAGACAAGGTTGAAGAGGACGGCACGATTCAGGACGATTACAGAATCAACTATCTGCGTGATCATTTATTTGAAGCGCGCGAAGCCATTGCGGACGGCGTTGAATTAATCGGATACACATCATGGGGGCCAATTGACCTTGTGAGCGCATCTACTGCGGAAATGAAAAAACGCTACGGTTTCATTTATGTGGACAGGGACAATGAAGGAAATGGAACATTTAACCGCATCAAGAAAAAAAGTTTCAACTGGTATCAGCAGGTTATCGCCACAAACGGAGAGAGTATCTGACAAATTTTTGAAAACTCATACGCTTCAATTGACAATAACGAAATGCAGGCTGACAATAAAAGAGAAAGATGAACCACCCACAGTCCGAAAGGCGGGAAGACAATGTTTAACAAAATGTTAGTTGCGATTGACGGATCAGACATGAGTGCAAAAGCGCTTGATGCCGCAGTGCATTTGGCAAAAGAGCAGCAAGCGGAACTAAGCATTCTTCATGTGGGGAGAGAAGCCGTCGTCACGACTTCTTCTCTGACGGGAATTGTCTATGTGCCTGAACACTTTATTGATGAAATCAGGAACGAGGTTAAAAAAGAGGGCCTGAAAATCCTTGAAAATGCAAAAGAAAAAGCAGCCGAAAAAGGCGTTCAAGCTGAAACCATTTACGCGAATGGCGAGCCGGCGCATGAGATACTAAATCACGCAAAAGAGAAAGGCGTCAGCCTGATTGTAGTTGGCAGCCGGGGGATCAGCGGCCTGAAAGAAATGATGCTTGGAAGCGTCAGCCATAAAGTGTCTCAATTATCAACATGCCCGGTTTTGATTGTTCGATAGATTTGTAAAAAAAGCGCCCTTGGGCGCTTTTTTTTATTTAGAATAGAAGTGTTATAATATCTACATGTAAAAAAGAGGAATTCTATGTGTAGATTTCTGAATTCACAAAAAACAGTTTATGCTATGCAGTACTGGAGGTAGAATACGTTTGATGCAACAGGATCTTTCCATATCGTCAAAACAAAAATCAACAGCCGTAATCAAAATGGTCATCTCTATGGTGATTTTCGGCTCCATCGGCTTTTTCTCAGAGCATACCAATCTGCCGTCATTTGAATTGGTCTTTGTCCGCTGCCTTTGCGCAACGCTGTTTTTAGGTCTTTGCTGGCTGACGTCCGGCCAGTATAAAACTGAAAAATGGAGCAAGAGAGACGTGCTGCAAACATTGGCGTGCGGTTTCTTTCTTGTATTCAACTGGGTGTTCTTATTTAAGTCTTTTGAAGAAACGTCCGTTACAATTGCCATCTCCGTTTATCATCTAGCGCCGGTGCTTGTTCTTCTTCTGGGGAGCTTCTTCTACAGAGAGAAATTAAATGTGATCTCCGTCAGCTCCATTATCATCTGCTTTCTGGGAACTGCGCTGATTTCCGGGATTAACGGCAGCACTTCATTGACACAGCTGATGGGATCAGGGATCATATGGGCAGTTCTCGCCGCACTGTTTTATGCGTTCACCACTTTATTGGGAAAAGGCATTCACAATCTCAGTCCTTACACGACCACCTTCTTGCAGACGGGTTTAGGGGTTATCATCTTGATTCCGTTTATTCACTTTGGCGCTTTTGCTGACCTATCTCAGGGAAACTGGATTATGGTGGTATCTACCGGCATCATCCATACGGGTATTGTATATTTGTTGTTTTTTGACAGTTTACGATTTTTATCAACGAAATTTATTTCAATTATTGTATTTCTCGACCCCGCTGTCGCAATCGTGCTCGATACCGTCTTCACAGGCTTCCGCCCTGACCTCTATCAAACGCTTGGCATCGTAATGATCTTTGCGGGCATGGCCTTGACGCTTGTCAGGAGGCAGGGGAAGGTGAATGTGGCAGCTGAGGGTACGGATATTGAACAAATGCAATAATGGAAAATGTAAAAAGGCCTATGCGGCCTTTTTTTGTTTTAGGTCAATTGACTCTCGCTAATCCTTAAAATAAGATAAATTTTCTAGAAAAATATTGTAATAATATTTCAGTCTAGTTAAGATTATTGAGTAAATATTACTTTTATTACAAAAGGAGAGAGAAAATGAAAAAAAGAAAGAGGCGAAACTTTAAAAGGTTCATAGCAGCATTTTTAGTGTTGGCTTTAATCATTTCATTAGTGCCAGCCGATGTACTAGCAAAAACCACAGAAGAAGAGAATGGAAATCGTATTGCTGCCGATGATCCAGAAGAAACTCTTCAGAAAGAACAATCTGAGGAAGCTGTACCTTTTGATCCAAAAGATATAAACAAAGAGGGTGAGATCACCTCTGAAAGAACAGAAAATACAAAACTCTATTATGAAGGTGACGGTGTCTATAAACAGGAAGTATATCTTGATCCTATTCATACAAAGGAAACACCTGATGCCGACTGGGAAGACATTTCTCCTGAGTTAAAAGAGTCGACAAGCAAACAAGTCCAGACAGAGAACGCTATTTTGAATTCAGATTTTCAAAAGCAAATGAAGAACGGGCTTTATGCGACTTTTGAGCATAATGACCATAAGGTTACATATTCACTTGTAGAAGCGAAAGGCCCGAATAAAACTTCACTTACTCCGAAAGATACCTCAGCAGATTATAAGACTGACAGTAATGAGATTGTGTATCCGGATGTTTTTCCGAATATTGATCTTCAGACTTTCACATTCAATGAAAACATAAAAGAAGATTTAGTCCTTCATCAGTATGATGGATACAACACATTTACATTTCAGTTAAAAACCGATTTGCAGGCTAAAGAACAAGAGGATGGATCCATTGATTTTTCTGATGAAAAAGGCAAAGTTGTTTTTTCTGTGCCTAAACCTTTTATGACGGATTCAAAACTAGATGAGCTTTCCGGCGAGGTTGAACGGTCAGACAAAGTCAGCTATAAGCTAGAAAAGAATGAAGAAGGGTATTTGCTTCATCTTACGGCAGACGAGAACTGGCTGAAAGACCCAGAACGCGTATATCCAGTATCTATCGACCCGTCAACTTCTTTATCTGTTTCATCGGATACGTTTGTCATGAGTGCCTACCCGACGACGAACTATTCGGCCTCCTCACAAAAATGGGATGCTAATTTAAAGGCCTATGTACTGAAAACGGGCTATTATGACAAAACAACAGGCACAAACTATGCGTTCATGAAATTTAACAACCTAAAGCCAATTCAAAATATGACTGTCACTAAAGCTACATTAAAAACATACGTAGCCCATTCCTATTATGGAACAAAGGCAACCGGTCTTTGGCTGGATACGGTCAACAGCAATTATGATAATGCAAAAGTGACATGGAACACCAAACCGGCATCTAAAAATATCGGAAAAGCCGACGTCCATAAAGGACAGTGGGCGAGTTATGATGTGACCGCTGCTGTAAAGTCATGGAACTCCGGCGGGGCCAACTATGGGTTTAAGCTTCATACAAACGGAAACGGTAAGGAATACTGGAAAAAACTAATTTCTTCAGCGAACTCCGCCAACAAACCGTATATTGAAGTGACGTATACCATACCAAAGGGAAACACCCCTACAATTAAAGCCTATCACAATGGTGATTCCACTGGTTATTTTGATATCAGTTGGAAAAAGGTTGAAGGTGCGAAAGGGTATAAGGTATGGATTTACAATGGTAGAGAATATCAAGCGATCTCTACAGGCAACGTCACGTCGTGGAGCACAAAAGGGAAAAAAATCTGGCCTACGAGCGCAGAAATTGCCTCCAAGCGATATAAACTGCATCTGGACGGCAAGGATGGAGCTGAATTGGCATTAGACCCATCCCCGGTCTATAAGAACTCCGGCGGAAGCTATGCCACAAGCAAAAACTATTGGATTGGCGTCAGTGCGATATTTGACCAAGGTGAAGGAGCGATGTCCGCACCGGCAAAGCCCGTTATCCCTAATGTAGGAAAAGCACAAGCACCGTCAGCAAAGGGCTACAATAATGGGAATGCCACAGGATACTTCGACCTTTCTTGGAAAGCTGTATCCGGTGCAACCGGCTATAAGGTTCAGGTGTTCAATGGGAAAGGCTTTGAGACACTTGATCTCGGAAATCAGACGTCTTGGACCACAAAAGGGAAAAAGATCTGGCCGACAAGTGCAGAAATCAAGGCGGGAAAATATGCTCTTCACCTAAAGGACGGAAGCGGAGCAGAGCTGCCGATCAATCCCGGACCAACCTATAAAAACGCCGGGGGAGATGGAGCCAAAAGAAATTACTCGTTTAAAATTATCGCATACAACAAAGACGGCGAAGCCATTGCATCCCCGGCTGCTAACCCGGCACTTCCTGATATCGCTAGGCCAAAGAATGTAACTGGCTATTTGTATACAAATACAAAATCGAGTCAAACGGGTTATGTGAATTTGATATGGGAAAAGGTTCAAAATGCGAAAGGCTATAAAGTTAACATTTACAACGGTAAGGAATATCAGTCCTTTGATGTGGGTGACGCGGATCATTGGACAACCCAAAATAAAAACATTTGGCCGACTTCTGAGGAAATCAAAGCCGGAAGCTATAAGCTTCATACAGATGGAAAAGGCGGGGAATTAGCCCTCGATCCGTCACCTGTCTATAACAATGCAAATGGAAATTACAAAGGGAAGAAGAATTATTCTTTCACGCTTGTCGCTTATGATGCGAATGGTGAAACGATTCCGACAGCGCCCTTTAACCCAACGTTCCATGAAGGCGCAGAATTCCTTGGGACAGAAGAATACTGGTCTATCATTGATATCCCAAGCGGCCAGTTAAATGGTGCGACAGGCAATGTCATTGTGAATGAAGAAGATTTGTCAATTGACGGACGCGGTCCGGGACTTGGCTTATCGAGAACCTACAACAGTCTTGACAGCTCTGATCACTTATTTGGGCAAGGCTGGTATGCTGATGCAGAAACATCTGTCATCTCAACGGATGGCGGGGCAATGTATATCGATGAAGACGCTACGACACATCGATTCACGAAAAAAGCCGATGGCACGTATCAGCCGCCGACCGGTGTATATCTTGAATTAACAGAAACAGCTGATCAGTTCATATTAAAAACAAAGGATCAAACCAATGCTTATTTCAATAAAAAAGGCGGCAAACTCCAAAAAGTAGTGGATGGCCACAACAATGCAACTGTCTATACTTACAATGACAAAAATCAACTGACCGCCATTACAGATGCATCAGGCCGCAAGCTTACATTTACCTATGATGAAAACGGCCATGTGACTTCCATCACAGGACCTAAGAATAAGAAAGTCACCTACTCATATGAGAATGATTTGCTGAAGAAGGTTACAGATACAGACGGGACTGTTACAAGCTATGACTATGATGGCGAAGGACGCCTTGTCAAACAGTATTCAGCCAACAGTACCGAAGCAAAGCCTGTCTTTACCGAATATCAGTATAGCGGACACCGTCTCGAAAAAGCGATCAACGCTAAAAAAGAAACATATGTCTACAGCTATGATGCTGATAAAAAGACACTTCTCATGACACAGCCAAATGGCCGGAAGGTACAGTATGGCTATAATGAAGCGGGAAATCCGATTCAGGTCATTGATGATGCTGAAGGGCTAAAAATTACAACGAATACAAAATATGAAGGCAACAATGTCGTAGAAGATGTCGATCCAAACGACGTGGGCACCGGAAAAGCAACGGAAAGCTATCAATATGACAAAGATGGCAACGTTACGTCGGTTAAAGACGCATATGGAACTGAGACATACGAATATAACAAAAACAACGATGTCACAAAAATGAAGGATACCGAGGGCAATGTCACGGATATTGCTTATGACGGACTGGATGCTGTATCCGAAACCGATCAGAGCGGAAAATCATCGTCAGCAGCCGTTTATGATAAATACGGAAATCAGATTCAATCCAGCAAAGATTTATCAGCTTCAACTAATATTTTGAAAGATGGAAGCTTTGAAGCGCAAAAATCCGGCTGGAATCTGACTGCCTCTAAAGACAGCGGCAAAATTTCAGTCATCGCCGATAAAAGCGGAGTTCTTTCTGGATCAAAGGCATTGGAAGTCTTGAGCCAATCAACGTCTGCAGGAACCGATCACGGGTATTCCTCAGCGACTCAAACAGTTGAACTGGAGCCGAATACAACCTATACATTAAGCGGGAAAATCAAAACGGATCTAGCGAAATCAAGAGCCTACTTTAACATTGATCTGCGAGACAAAGATCAAAAACGAATTCAATGGATTCACAATGAATACAGTGCATTAGCCGGAAAAAATGACTGGACAAAACGGCAAATCACTTTTACGACTCCAGCGAATGCAGGAAAAGCCGTTGTGTATATGGAAGTCGATCATAAAGATAAAGATGGCAAAGGAAAAGCATGGTTTGATGAAGTCCAGCTGGAAAAAGGCGAAGTATCATCAAGCTATAACCCAGTTCAAAACAGCAGCTTCACATCAGCAACGGAAAACTGGAATGTAAGCGGGGCATCCGTTGATTCTGAAGAAGGCTTTAATGATGATGTATCATTAAAAGCTGCCCGGACCAGTGCTTCCCAAGCCGGATCAGTAACAAAACAAACCGTTGTCTTAGGGCAAAGCGCAAATGACAAACCGGTTTATCTCACACTGACAGGAATGTCGAAAGCAAGCAGCGTCAAATTTACAGATGAAAAAGACTATTCTCTGCAGGCGAATGTCACTTACGCTGACGGCAGCACAGGCGTCTACAATGCGAAATTCCCTTCTGGAACACAGGAATGGAACCGAGCAGCTGTCGTCATCCCTAAAACAAAGCCGATCAATAAAGTCGATATCAGTATTCTGTTCCAAAAGAGTGCGACAGGCACAGTCTGGTTTGATGATATCCGTTTGATTGAAGGAAGCCTTCTAACAAAAAGCACGTATGACAGTAATGGTAACTATGTGACTAAGGAAGAAGATGAACTAGGATACTCTACTTCAACTGATTACGATGAAACTGGTAAGAAAACGTCTGAAACAGATGCAAAAGGTGAAAAAACAACCTATACGTATGATCAGGCAGACCAATTGACAAACATGACGCTCTCTAACGGCACGTCTATCCTTCACAGCTATGATAAGGAAGGCAATGAGGTAAGCAAAACCATCCGGGCGGGAGCAGATCAAACCTATAAATACGAATATGATGTGATGGGCAAGCTTGTCAAAACAACTGATCCTCTGGGCAATGTGTTAGCAAGCGAATATGATGCCAACAGCAACCTGACCAAAACCATTTCACCGAATGGCAACGAAGTGTCTCTTTCTTATGATGGAACAGACCGGGTGAAATCAAAGTCGTATAACGGTACAGAAAAGTACAATTTCACGTATGACAAAAATGGAAATGAAACGTCGGTCGTCAATAAAGAGCAGAACACCACAAAGAAACGGACATTTGACAACAAAAACCGTTTAACCGAATTGACAGACCGCGGCGGCAGCCAAACTTGGACATATCCTAGTGACTCCGATAAGCTGAAAACCTTCTCGTGGAGCCATGGGGACCAAAAAGGAACGAATCAATTTACGTATAACAAGCTGGATCAAATGATTGAGATGAAAGACAGTACATCTTCATATTCATTTGATTATGATGAAAATGGCAACGTCCAAACCTTTATTACGGGCAACGGCGGCGGAACAAGTTTTTCATATGACGAAAGAAACCTTGTAAGCTCGCTGCATATCGGTGACAAAAACGGCGGAAACATTCTGACGGAAAGCTATGAATATGATGCCAACGGCAATCGCACAACGATAAACAGCTCAGCAAGCGGCAAGGTGCAATATGAGTATGGGAAGCTGAATCAGCTTGTCAAAGAAACCCATGAAGACGGTACTGTCATTGAATACACATATGATGGATTCGGGAACCGGAAAACCGTTACAACTGTAAAAGACGGCTCAAGCAAAACGGTGAACGCTTCCTTCAACATCATGAACCAGCTGACAAAAGTCAATGATGAAAGCATCTCTTACGATAAAAACGGCAACCGCACATCCGACGGCAAATTCACATATACGTGGGATGCAGAAGATAACCTGACCGCCGTTACCAAAAAAGGCGAAGACAAGCCATTCGCAACATATAAGTATGACGAAAAAGGAAACAGAATCCAAAAAACGGTCAACGGAAAAGTCACGAATTACTTCTACGACGGAGACAGCTTGAACGTCTTGTATGAAACAGACGCAGACAACAACGTCACAAAATCATACACGTACGGAGACAGCGGCCAGCTGTTATCCTACACAGAAAATGGCAAGAAATATTTCTATCACTACAACGCTCACGGCGACATCATCGCGATCTCAGACAGCACCGGAAAAACGGTTGCAAAATATCAATACGATGCGTGGGGAAATCCAACAAAAACCGAAGCAAGCGATGAAGTGAAAGATAACCGTTACCGCTACGCAGGCTACCAATACGACGAAGAAACCGGCCTGTACTACCTCATGGCCCGCTACTACGAGCCAAGAAACGGCGTGTTCCTATCGCTCGACCCAGACCCGGGCAGCGACGGCGACTCATTGGATCAGAATGGGTATGCTTATGGAAATAATAACCCGGTGATGAATGTTGATCCGGATGGGCATTGGGTTTGGATGGTAGCAGGTGCTTTAATTGGAGGAGTCTCTTCTTACAAAGCTGCCAAGGCAAAGGGAGCAAGAGGTTGGAGATTAGTTGGATCTGTAGCCTTAGGTGCTGCTGGCGGAGCAATCGGAGGAAACTATCTAAGAGTAGGGCGTACTCTATTTAAAGCTGGAAAATTATCTAAAACGTATTGGAATGCTAGAAAAGTCGCAAAGGCAAACAAAGGTGTGATTAAAAGGGCTAAAACTAATAAAGGTTGGGTAGTTACTACTAAAAAACATACAGTAAGGTTAATGGGGAAAAATTCTGGTCAACGAAAGAAACCATACTATAGAATGTCAGTTAGAAATAAAGGTCCTTTAAATGCAAAAGGGCATTTCTCAAATAATCCTGCTGAGACTCATATAAAGTTAAGATGGTCATCATATAGAAATATAAATAAACGCTTGCGCAATAAGTCACACAGAAGATAATAGTATTAATATAATTAAATCTATAAATCAAATGTAAAGATCATTTAGGGATTAATAATAGCAATTAACATAGTTAGAGATGCAGATGGTTATTCAGGTGGATTCTATTTAAGAATCTTGTCTAAGTTTCCATCTGCATTTACAAACATTTTACTTAATTAAAGTGAGGAGAATGTTATAACATGAACAGTATTGAGCAATGGATAGATTATATAAATCACGATGTTAATTGCTTTATGTACGATATTAATTTTGAATACCTAGAGAATAGATTAACTCTTTATCTTAAGTTATATGAAGAAGAAGAAAAAGCCACTTTAAAAGAAATTTCATTTAAGGATATAAGTGGAATTTATTGCGATTTTAGTGTTCATAACAAGTTTGATAAAACTATACCCATTGATACTAATTGGTACCTTGAAGAAATCAGTTATTTCAAAGAAGGAATTGGAAAACTACAAAATGGTATATTAGGTAATCAAGTCTTAAATGCTAATTTTCTTATAGAAATTAACGGGACTTTACTTGCTATAGAATCTAAATGTGTATCCTTTGATTCTAAAGAATATCAAGCGTTTAATGATTATGAAAAAACTGAAAAAAAACAAAAAAATAATATAGTGGCTGGGATCAAGAAATTTTTTCAAGGAGGCAGGATTTAAGTGAATAATCCAATACAAAAGCATCTGATTGATTCGGAATTCACCATATTAAAAACAGATTTTCAGTTCTTTAAAAAAGAATTTATTCTTTATTTAGAAATGGATACGAAGGGAAAGAAGCAGCAGCATCGTATTTTATTCAAGAATGTATCATCATTATTTTTTTATGCCGGCAAGGAATCGTCTTTAAAAGATGTTGCTTATGGGGAAAAATGGATTTTGAATTCATTCTCTTACTATCCGAAGGGTATTGGAACATTATATCACCCTTTAATTGAAGATTATGAATCGAATGCAAACGTTTTGATTGGAATTAATCAAGCTGTCTATGCAGTTGAAACTGAAAGGGTTTTCTTTGATTCAACTGAAATATATGCCTCAACATAGAGGTGATCGTAATAATGAAGTAAATAAACGAGTAAGAGGACTTATCTCACCATTTCAAACCTAGGAGCATAACAAATGAAAAAATTAAAAATGAATAAAATTATCAACATGGACACCCAAGATTGTTTTTTCCATGCTGATCCACTGGGGCGTGTCTACATTGGAAAAGGTGTGAAAGGTGATGTGACCATCTCAATCTATGATCCTTCCGGTGATATTCGGGTTTTTAAAGTGAAAGAGCAGATTTCATACAGTGATATCCTGCTCTTTCAACAATGTGCAGATGGCTATGTCTTCGTTTATTACGAATCGTACGAGCCGAAGGTAAAGGTTTTTTCAGAAGAGGGAAGGGTGAAAAGTGCTTTTCACTTGCCTTCAGGGGTTTCCTGCTGTCTTTTGGATGAGAAACAAAACCTTTGGGTCGGTTTAAATGATGAAGGCATTTATGATGATGAAAATCCCAACGGCCATAGTGTGTGGTGTTTTACGTTAGATGGTCAGCAGAAGGAAATACACATTGATAGAAAGCTCGAAGAAATGGATGCGCCGGCTGTAGATGATTGTTATGGACTTGCAGAAAAAAACGGCTTGATTTATATGCTGTATTACGGAGATGCAGTCATTGCCGCGTTTGACGACACGGTCGTGAGACGGGTATGGATTCTGTCGGATAAAGAGCCGAACTCAGAAGCATTTTATCAGCTTGCGATATCTGAAGAAGGTTTTTTGGTTGGGACGTTCAATTGTTACAGTGAAGAGCTTGAGTCGTCTCTTTATTTGATTTCTGCCGATGTGAGTCAAGAGATGGAAGAGATAACATGCTGTGACTCGAACGGTGAAGCCCTAGACGTTCAACAGCTGAAACTGACAAGTAACGCTGTTTACGCAGTGGCCTCATCTGGTGTTTATAAGCAGGATGTCCAATAAGGTGTAGGGATGAGATTATGATGAATTGGCGCGCTTTAAGTCAGACAAAACAAGACCGCATCTGGTCAGAAGTGAACAAGATCATAAAATGGAAACCCGGAAGCAGATGTCATCACATCATCCCGTCTGATCCATATCAAGTGTTTGATATTTCTAGCGGGATGAGCGGTAAAGCCAGTAATGATGATGTGGTCAGAGTGCTGAATGATTTAGAGACTTCGATTTTAAAAGCATTTCAATCATGTACTGGAAAACACGATGTGATGTACGCATTAGACTGGCAGCATGTCGGATATATCTTTAGCCCTCATCAGACAATGCCTCAGGATGAATTTGGCGAATGGCCTGTTCCCGTATTTCCAAATGGAGACTATTATTTCTTTTTTCATCAGGACTTCTCCTGGGGACTTTTGGGAGACCCGTGGAAATGTACAATCACAGTGTTTGGTGAGGAGCTGTTGGAGGCGATTGATCATGATCCGCCTATCTTGTTTCAAGATAAATGAGATTGTTGCGAAGGGAGGGGATCAGCATGTTTGAAAAACTGAGAAAAAGACAGCAAGAGCTTGAAGAAAAGGCATACCCTGATGAACTGTACGAATTTGAAGCGGAAATCTATGAGTTTTTTATGCTTGTTGATGGCAGTTTGGATTATGTGCTGGCGAATAAAAGGATGCCCCGGCATCAGCGGCGTACGTTGGAGAAAAGCTTTTTTGAGCTTTATCCTGACATACTTCCGGGTATGATCAAAAACGATAAAGATCTGTATCAGCACATTCTCTTGTATGAACAAGTCAGACAAGAGATTTGCGTTGCGCTATCCAACTGATAAGGGGAAGATTTTATGGAAATAACCTCTATAAGCAGTATCGGAAATTTAGATATGGTCGATCTAAAGCCTGACCAAATTGTTATGTCGTGTGAACTTGAAGATGCAGAGTCGTTTTATCGTGTATGGCAAGGGCTTGCCTATGAGCGAATTATGATACAGGTGATAACGACTGGTTCATTTATAGAAGACCTATCCAAGTACTTTGAAGGTTATGCTTACAAGGTGACGAAGCTGGCGAAACGAGAATTTCATTTTCAATCTGTATTACAGAAAGCAGACCGGGACATTGCAGGCTTTCTCTTTCTGTTAGCTTCTATCAATGACGATGTTTTTCTGATCACTGATCCTCAACCGGATAAAAGCTATTTTTCCGATGGGAAGCTCCAATGCCTAACAGACTCAGGCGAACGGATCATGTGGTTTGAATATGATGCTGTTGACATTTATATGGTTGGCGGTAACTAAAAAGAGGAGGAATCCATGTTTGAATATCACACAATACGAGAAATTGAAAAAGCATCTTTCTGATGCGGATACAGGTCCATTTACATTAAACGAGTTTTCGTTCTATATGAAAGAAGATGATCGTTATATACATATTCCTGTGTTTGAATTAAAACTATCAGCTCAAACCTGTGACATTCATTTACGGTTTGAAGACGTTAGTGCATCAAAGCTGGATGATCTTGAATCCATCGATTCTGTTGCATTGGAGATTGTACCGACTGACGATCAATGGGAAAGACTCCGTTATTATGTGTATGACGAAGAAAACCAAATAAGCTTCTATTGCGGAGGTTGGGATGTGATCAAGTGTGACAAGAAGTCACACTAATTTTCCCCTTCTTGAGACTCTCCCCTCATTTTTATTCCTCAACGCCATTTTTTTCTCCCTTCAGTCATCATAAAGAAACAATCACCGAGTATGCATTAATGTATGCGTTTTCATAGAGGGGGAGTCTTGATGAAAAAATGGATGGCAGCGGCTTTTGTAATGATGTTGATGTTGTGTTTTGGCGGGATTGAGAGTGTGAAGGCAGTGGAGCCAAAGGTGTATCAATTTGACTTTGGAAGCGGTTCGGTGGAGCCTGGTTATATTGGTGTCAGGGCGTCTGATCGGTATGACCGGTCAATGGGCTACGGTTTTCAAACACCGGAGAATATGAGGGATGTGGCGGCATCCGGGACTGGTGTGAAGAGGGATGCGGTTCAGTTTTTAGCGTATGGGACGAAAAGCAATAACACGTTTAATGTGGATCTCCCGAATGGCCTTTATGAGGTGAAGGCGACGCTTGGCAATACGGCAAGGGCCAGTGTGGCGGCGGAGGGCGTGTTTCAGGTTATTAATATGACAGGGGATGGCGCGGAGGATACGTTCCAAATTCCTGTCACCGACGGGCAGCTGAATCTGCTGGTGACAGAGGGGAAAGCTGGCACCGCTTTTACGCTTAGCGCTTTGAAAATAAAGAAATTGTCTGATCAGCCGGTGACGAACCGAACCATTTATGTCGGCGGCGACTCGACGGTGTGCAATTATTATCCGCTCAACAGCAGCAAGCAGGCGGGCTGGGGGCAGATGCTGCCTCACTATATCGATAAACATACCTTTCAAGTGAGAAACATGGCGTCTGGCGGGCAGATCGCGAGAGGGTTCAGAAATGATGGACAGCTTGAGGCGATCCTGAAGTACATCAAGCCGGGGGATTATTTTATCTTGCAGCTTGGCATTAATGACACAAATCCGAAGCATAATGAATCTGAAGCGGAATTTAAAGAGATGATGCGTGATATGATTCGTCAGGTGAAAGCGAAAGGAGCGGACGTCATCCTATCAACACCCCAGGGCCGGGCGACCGATTTTACTTCTGAGGGCATCCATTCGTCTGTAAATAGATGGTACAGGGCTTCTATTTTAGCTTTGGCCGAAGAGGAAAAAACACACCTCATTGACTTAAATGTCCTCAGCTCGGCATACTTTACATCGATCGGTCCGGAAAGAACACTCGGGCTTTATATGGATGGAGATACGCTGCACCCGAACCGCACGGGGGCCGACGCACTGGCGCGATTGGCTGTTCAAGAGCTAAAACGCCAGGGAATCGATGGCTTTTAACACGTCATTTTTTCGACAAAACACATACGCCTTCGTCAATTAGAGTATAATGAGAACATCTGCAAGAGACAGGAGTTTATACATGAGTCATTTTAAAAACTATCAAATCAGTCATGACATTTTACGAGCACTGGAAGGACTAGGATATAGAGAACCGACCAAGGTGCAGCAGAGCGTGATCCCCGCTGCCCTTGAACGAAAGGATCTTGTCGTCAAATCACAGACGGGAAGCGGGAAAACGGCTTCGTTCGGAATTCCTCTCTGTGAGCTGGCGGATTGGGATGAAAACAAGCCGCAGGCGCTTATTTTAACTCCAACCCGTGAGCTTGCGGTGCAAGTAAAGGAAGATATCACGAACATCGGACGATTTAAACGAATCAAAGCGACAGCCGTATTTGGAAAATCCTCCTTTGATAAACAAAAAGCTGAGCTTAAGCAAAAAAGCCACATTGTTGTCGGCACGCCGGGACGTGTTCTGGATCATATCGAAAAAGGCACGCTTCCGTTGGATCGTCTCTCTTATTTGGTCATTGATGAAGCGGATGAGATGCTGAATATGGGCTTCATTGAGCAGGTGGAGGCGATTATCAAGCATCTGCCGACTGAGCGCACGACGATGCTGTTTTCAGCGACGCTTCCGCAGGATATCGAGAAGCTGAGCCGTCAATATATGCAAAACCCCGAGCATATCGAGGTCAAAGCGGCCGGCCTAACCACAAGAAATATTGAACATGCGGTGATTCAAGTAAGAGAAGAGAATAAGTTTTCATTGCTGAAAGATGTGCTGATGACGGAGAATCCCGACAGCTGCATCATTTTCTGCCGAACGAAGGAGCACGTCAATCAGCTGACCGATGAATTGGATGACTTAGGATATCCATGCGATAAAATTCACGGCGGAATGATTCAGGAAGACCGATTCGACGTCATGAATGAATTTAAACGTGGCGAGTACCGTTACTTAGTGGCAACGGATGTCGCCGCGCGCGGGATTGATATTGAAAATATCTCCCTTGTCATCAACTATGATCTGCCGCTTGAAAAAGAAAGCTATGTCCACCGCACGGGCCGAACGGGACGCGCAGGGAACAAAGGAAAGGCCATTTCGTTTGTCACGGCCTTCGAAAAACGGTTTTTAGCCGACATTGAAGAATATATCGGATTTGAAATCCAAAAAATAGAAGCCCCTTCTCAAGAGGAAGTGGCAAGGAAGAAACCAGAATTTCTAGCTAAACTGAATGACCGTCCGGAAAGCAAAAAGGACAAAAGCGAAGAGTTGAATAAAGACATTATGAAGCTGTATTTTAACGGCGGAAAGAAAAAGAAAATCAGAGCCGTTGATTTTGTAGGAACGATTGCCAAAATTGACGGTGTGTCAGCTGACGACATCGGCATCATCACGATCATGGATAACGCCTCATACGTTGAGATTTTAAATGGTAAAGGCCCTCATGTTCTCAAAGTGATGAAGAACACAACCGTCAAAGGGAAACAGCTGAAGGTGAATAAAGCGAATAAATGATGAATGACCTGCTCCCAGTTAAAGGGGCAGGTCATTTTGCTGCTGGCTGACATCTGTGCTGGTTTCCTCGGGAACAAAGGCAAGAATCACAATACCAATCACAAACAAAATGATCAGGCTGAACACCGCAGTCGAGGATTTACCGGTCAGCTGGGCGGTAACGGCAATGAGCAGCGGCCCCATAATTGAGGCGAATTTTCCAAAAATGTTGTAGAAGCCAAAGAATTCATTGGCGTGGCGCTTTGGCACAAGCTTGGCGAAATAGGAACGGCTGAGGGCTTGAATACCGCCCTGCGAGGTGGCGACAAGCATAGCCAGTATCCAGAAATCAAGCGTTGTCTCCATAAAATAGGCATACACGCAAACGATCATATAAATGACGATCCCGACGTACAGCATGGTCTTCCCCGTGAAGCGTTCTGCCAGTTTTCCGTATATAATCGAAAACGGCGCAGCGACCACCTGGGTGACAAATAGGATGATCAGGAGGCTTGAGGAACCGATCCCTAAGTCTGATCCATAGGATGTCGACATCGTAATAATCGTGCCGACTCCGTCGATATAAAAGAAATAAGCGAGCAAAAAGAGGAAAAGTGCCCGGTATTGCCTGATCCGTTTCATCGTCTGGCCGAGCCGCTTAAAGCTGTTGATGACAATATGAGGTTCTCTTTTGATGTAATAGCGTTGATGGACATGTTTAATCATTGGGATGGTGAACAGCCCCCACCAGGCAGCCGTTATGAAAAAGGACAGCTGGCTTGCGGCCGATACAGACACTGGAATAGTCTCTGCTTGCGCGAGCAGGATGACAGCAATACTGATGATAAATGGAATCGTGCTTCCGATGTATCCTAAGCCAAAACCCCGTGCCGAGACGAGATTCATCCGCTTCTCAGTCGTGACGTCAACGAGAAAGGCATCATAAAACACATTGGCTCCGGAAAAACCGATAGCCGATATCGTATAAAACAGCAGCAATAGCAGCCAATGCTCACTTGGGATAAAGGCCAGCATTGCGGTGCTGGCGACACCGGCTGACACAAAGAAACCGAAGAACTTTTTCTTGCACCCTTCATAGTCGGCGATTGTGCCTAAAATAGGCCCGAGCATCGCAAGAATAAACGTTGAAATCGCAATGGTATAGCCCAGATAGGCAGTCGATTGAGCGGCGCTGACACCGCTTTCCGCAGCTGCTGATTTATAAAATAACGGAAATACCGCGGTGGTCACGACAATTGAGTAAGCAGAATTTGCCCAGTCATATAATACCCAGCTGTTTTCTTGTTTCGTAAAACGTTTCATCATCAGAGCCCCTCTCCGGTAACGATACTTCTATTGTACGAGAAATGGGCCTGAAAAGAATGGAATGAACGTCAATTTTTACAAAATATTTATGTTTTTTCGCTTCAAATCATACTTTTGATTTATTGCTTGGGTTAGGTGCATCTGGTACCATTTAACTATATTTTATGGTATTTTCCAGAAGGGATTCAGCAGAGAGGAGACAGAGCATGAGGCGAATAGGCTTGTGTATAAGCCTGCTGGTCACAGTTCTTGTGATGAGCGCATGCGAAAGTGAAGGTGAGGCTCAGATGTTCGCAGACTGTGATCAAAAGACAGTAAAACAAACCGCAGCCAAACCGATGAGCAGTAAGAAAAAGCAGGATTTCCAAGCCCTCGCAAGCGACAGGCAGCTGGCCATTGTGTTCAGTTCCATGATACAAGTGAGCGAAGCATTTGATTATGGAATCGGCAATCCAGAATACTTCGTGCGAATCAGCATGACTGAAGAAGAAGCAGACATTGCGAAGGAGAATCTCGAATCGATTAAGCTTGAGAACAAATCGCTCAAAAAACAAAACAGCGAGGCGGTTGCCTTGCTTCAAAAAACGCGTAATCAAGATATGAGCCGCATCGAAATTCAGCAGCTGACAGAAAATAGAGCCGGTTTTTTTGAGACCGCAGACAGTATGATCAAACTCATCAACCAAGTCACACCGAAAAACGCGAAGAAGACAAGACAGCAGCTGGATCAGCTGAAAAAACAATATACACAATACAGCGCTGAAAGCATTAAAATCATGAACAGCATTGTCAAAAAGCAGAAAGCTGACAAGGCATCATTTGAACGCCATCTGGAGGCGCTGCTTCAAAAACAGCCCGGGCAGCAGGTACGGAGTGAATTGTACTGACCAGCTTCCGTCTTTCCCTGATGATATTGACCTAGTACAAAAAGAATGTACAATCAAGATATAGTCTGTTCTTAGTAGATTTGGAGGGACATGCCATGAAAATTGCGAAGGTGATCAACAATAATGTGATCAGCGTGGTCAATGAACAGGGGAAAGAATTGGTCGTCATGGGCAGGGGGCTCGCGTTTCAGAAAAAGTCCGGCGATGATGTCGATGAAGCCCGCATTGAGAAAGTGTTCACGCTCGATAACAAGGATGTATCAGAAAAGTTCAAAACCCTTTTGTATGATATACCGATCGAGTGTATGGAAGTATCCGAAGAGATTATCAGCTACGCAAAATTACAGCTCGGCAAAAAGCTCAACGACAGCATCTATGTGTCGCTGACCGACCATATTAACTTTGCCATCCAGCGCAACCAGAAAGGGCTTGATATCAAAAACGCCTTGCTGTGGGAAACAAAACGGCTCTACAAAGACGAATTTGCGATCGGCAAAGAAGCGTTGGTTATGGTAAAAAACAAGACTGGTGTGTCTCTGCCAGAGGATGAAGCAGGCTTTATTGCTCTGCATATTGTAAATGCCGAGCTGAATGAAGAGATGCCCAATATTATCAACATTACAAAAGTCATGCAAGAGATTTTGAGTATTGTAAAATACCATTTTAAGATTGAATTCAACGAAGAATCGCTTCACTATTATCGGTTCGTCACCCACTTAAAGTTTTTCGCGCAGCGTCTATTTAACGGCACTCACATGGAAAGCCAGGACGATTTTTTGCTGGATACAGTGAAAGAAAAGTATCATCGCGCGTATGAGTGCACGAAGAAAATCCAAACCTACATTGAGCGGGAGTATGAGCACAAGCTCACAAGTGACGAGCTGCTGTATTTAACCATTCACATAGAAAGGGTAGTTAAACAAGCATAATGAGAGCGCTGACATTTGTGTTTCCTTGTGTTCACTTTTTCTTACATTCACATATGAAAATGGTAGGATTGTTACTGATAAAGCAGGCAAAACCTAAATTGCAATGAGTGCGGATCATCTCTGTCTGTGCTGATGGTAATTTAGGTTTTTATTTTTTTCAGAGGGAAGATGATGATAGTTACAGGATTCAAGTTAGTAAGATTCGATATTATCATTATTTTGACCGATGTTCCCTTTTAAAAGAATCATGTAAGATCAACATGGAAAACGCTTTCAATGAAAGGGGAATGCCAATATGCCTTATCTGAAACGAGTGTTGCTGCTTCTTGTCACTGGATTGTTTATGAGTTTGTTTGCAGTCACTGCTACTGCCTCAGCTCAAACAGGTGGATCGTTTTTTGACCCTTTTAACGGCTATAACTCCGGTTTTTGGCAAAAAGCAGATGGTTATTCGAATGGAAATATGTTCAACTGCACGTGGCGGGCTAATAACGTATCAGTGACGTCATTGGGTGAAATGCGTTTAGCGCTAACAAGCCCATCTTATAACAAGTTTGACTGCGGGGAAAACCGTTCTGTTCAAACATATGGCTATGGACTTTATGAAGTCAGAATGAAACCAGCTAAAAACACAGGGATCGTTTCATCGTTCTTCACTTACACAGGTCCAACAGATGGAACTCCTTGGGATGAGATTGATATCGAATTTTTAGGAAAAGATACAACAAAGGTTCAATTTAACTATTATACAAATGGTGCAGGAAACCATGAGAAGATTGTTGATCTCGGGTTTGATGCAGCCAATGCCTATCATACGTATGCATTCGATTGGCAGCCAAACTCTATTAAATGGTATGTCGATGGGCAATTAAAACATACTGCAACAAACCAAATTCCGACAACACCTGGAAAGATCATGATGAATTTGTGGAATGGTACGGGTGTCGATGAATGGCTTGGCTCCTACAATGGTGTAAATCCGCTATACGCTCATTATGACTGGGTGCGCTATACAAAAAAATAATGCCAAATGTGAAAGAGCCTGCTGCAAATATAGCAGGCTCTTATGATTGTAATGAGAAGTTGTTGGCATGAATCTTCTATTCACTCATAATATCCTATTTGATCTTCTCCCCTCTGTAAATCACGTACTCACTCAATGCTACGATCAAGCTCATACATTTAGAAAGAAATAATCCCAATCAAAAGTGCGGCAATCGTCATCACAATCGTTGTTCCCACGGCCCATTTAATAGTGAATTTTTGATGGTCGCCAAAGCTGACGCCTGCCATTCCAACCAAAAGATAGGTGGAAGGCACAAGCGGGCTGAGCAGATGCACAGGCTGCCCCAGCAAGGAGGCCCTTCCGATTTCAGCGGCGTCTATTCCGTAAGCGGAAGCGGCTTCGGCGATGATGGGAAGGACACCGAAGTAAAAGGCGTCATTCGACATGAAAAAGGTGAATGGCATGCTGACGATCGCAGTGATCAACGGCAGGTGCGGGCCCATGGCATCAGGGATGAGTGAAACGAGAGAATGCGCCATGGCATCGACCATTTTTGTGCCGGAGAGAATGCCTGTGAATATGCCCGCAGCAAACACCATTGAGACAACGTTTAACGCATTACCCGCATGCGCCGAGATTCGTTTCTGCTGCTCTTTGACATTTGGATAGTTGACCATCAAGGCGACGGCGAACGCAGTCATAAAAAGAACAGGGAGCGGCAGCAGGCTGGTGATCAGTGCGGCCATCAGAGCGACAGTCAGCAGCAGGTTAAACCATTGAAGAGCGGGGCGCTTGAGCGGTGCGGCCTCCGGATCGGAAGACGGTGCGTGATCAATCGAAATGACGCCGAGCCGCTTCCGCTCTTTCTTTCCGAGGATATAAGCAACGGCGATCACCCAGAGAATGCCGGCGATCATAGCGGGAATCAGCGGCGTGAAGACCTCTGACGTGTCCAATTTTAAGGAAGCCAAAACCCTCGCAGTCGGCCCGCCCCACGGGATAATATTCATAACCCCCGAACCGAGCATCGCTATTCCCGCTAACACCAAACGGTTCATGCCGAGCCGTTTGTAGAGAGGCAGCATCGCTGCAATGGTAATCATATAGGTTGTTGTCCCATCTCCGTCCAGCGAAATGGTCATGGTCAGAACCGCTGTGCCTACAGCGATTTTTAACGGATCTCCTTTGACAAACGATAAGATTTTGGCAATGAGAGGATCAAACAGGCCTGAGTCAATCATAATGCCGAAATACAGGATGGCGAATAACAGCATGATACCGGTAGGGGCGAGGTCTGTAACGCCCTGAATCATCATCTCGCCGAGATCTTTGCCAAATCCGCTGATCAGGGCAAACACAATAGGAACGACAATCAAAGCAATAAGAGCGGAAAGCCGGTTAGACATAATAAGGTACATAAAGACAATCATCATCACAAAACCGAGTATGGCAAGCATGATATGACCTCCCCTATTCAACAGCTTTTTTGGTAAGCGCTTCCATACTTTCTTTCTGTAAAGAAGGCTTATTTCAAATGTGTATGACCGCATATTTATATGTAGACCAAAAATCCTAATGAGCGGATTAGCAGTTTATATGAAGAACGCCACGGGTAAATGTGCTGTAGAATGTTTCGTTTTAAAAAGGGGGAACAGACATGAGTGATGACCAAAACAAACGTGTAAATGAACACTCAAAGGACGAGCAGCTTGAGCAGTACAGGACCGATAACAGCGGGAAGAAAATGACGACAAACCAAGGCTTGCGGGTGTCAGAGGATGAGCATTCGTTAAAAGCCGGGGTTCGCGGCCCGACGCTGATGGAGGATTTTCACTTCCGGGAGAAAATGACGCACTTTGACCATGAGAGGATTCCGGAGCGCGTTGTGCATGCGCGCGGATTTGGCGTGCATGGCTTTTTTCAGGTTTACGAACCAATGACGGAATATACACGGGCCAAATTTCTTCAGGACCCTTCGGTGAAGACACCGGTATTTGTCCGTTTCTCTACGGTTGCGGGTTCTAAAGGCTCCGCAGACACGGTGCGGGATGCCAGAGGCTTTGCGACAAAATTTTATACTGAAGAAGGAAACTATGACCTTGTGGGAAATAACATTCCGGTGTTTTTCATTCAGGACGCAATCAAATTTCCGGATTTGGTTCACGCGTTTAAGCCTGAGCCACACAATGAAATGCCTCAGGCCGCGACTGCCCATGATACGTTTTGGGATTTTGTCGCCAATAACCCTGAGTCTGCCCACATGGTGATGTGGACGATGTCTGATAGAGGCATCCCCCGCAGCTACCGAATGATGGAGGGCTTCGGCGTGCACACGTTCCGTTTTGTCAATGAACAAGGAAAGGCACGTTTCGTGAAATTTCACTGGAAGCCGGTGCTCGGCGTGCATTCTCTCGTATGGGATGAAGCACAGAAAATTGCAGGGAAAGATCCGGATTTCCATCGCCGTGACCTGTGGGAAACAATTGAAAACGGCGGCAAGGTTGAATACGAGCTCGGCGTGCAGATGATTGATGAGGAAGATGAATTCAAGTTTGATTTTGATATTCTTGATCCGACTAAGCTGTGGCCGGAAGAGCTTGTGCCGGTGAAGATCATTGGGAAAATGACGCTGAACCGCAACCAGGATAATGTGTTTGCGGAAACAGAACAAGTCGCATTCCACCCGGGAAATGTCGTGCCGGGCATCGACTTTACAAATGACCCGCTCCTGCAGGGACGGCTTTTCTCTTATACAGACACACAGCTCATCCGTCTTGGCGGCCCGAACTTCCATGAGCTTCCGATTAACCGGCCGGTATGTCCATTCCATAACAATCAATACGACGGCTATCACCGGATGACGATCAATAAGGGACCTGTCGCTTATCATAAAAACTCTTTGCAAAACAATGATCCGTCGCCAGCGACAGCTGAAGAAGGCGGCTACGTCCACTATCAGGAAAAAGTCGAGGGCAAAAAAATCCGCCAGCGAAGCGACAGCTTCAACGATTATTACTCACAGGCGAAGCTTTTCTGGAACAGCATGTCTCCTGTGGAGAAACAGCACATCATTTCTGCTTTCTGCTTCGAGGTCGGGAAGGTCAAAAGCAAAGACGTACAGCGGCAGGTCGTTGATGTCTTCAGCAATGTCGATGCAGATTTAGCAGAAGAAATCGCCAAAGGGGTAGGCGTGGCGACGCCCGCGAAGCGTAAAGCATCTAAAGAAATTCTTACTTCGCCTGCGTTAAGCCAAGCCCGTACAGTGAAAACTGCGTCAACAAGAAAAGTCGCTGTACTCGCCGGAAACGGATTTCATGAAAAAGAGCTGCAAACAGTGCTGGAAGCCTTAAAGCAAGAAGGAATCACAGTGGATATCATCAGTCAAAATCTGGGGTATATGACAAGCGGCAGCGGACAGCAGCTTGAGGCCAGCGGCACGTTCCTGACGGTTGATTCTGTTCTGTATGATGCCGTCTATGCCGCAGGAGGCCCGGAGTTAAAAGAAAACAAACAAGCGATGGCGTTTATCAGAGAAGCTTACAATCACTACAAGGCGATCGGTGCGGCAAATGAAGGAATTGGCCTTCTTCAATCCTCTGTCGGGACAACAGAGGGGCCAGGCATCGTAACGGCTAAAGATGAACCTGACTACACCGCTTTCAGCAAGGCATTTATCGATGCGGTTTCTGCTCATCGCCATTGGGATAGACGAATTTGACCTGCTCCTGTATCTTTAAGGAAGATACTTTTCATAAGGAGCATGACAAATGAACGAAAAACAGCTCGCTGAAGCTTACGAACGCGATGAAAATATGATGATTTTGGTGTTTGCCCAATGGTGCGTGAACCATGATCTTGATCCGATGGAGCTGTACGCCAAAGCGTATCCGCAGCAAAAGCTGAATGAAAGCTTGAAAAAAACCATGGACGATCTGGTCGTGCCAAAACACGAAGCAGAGCACATTCCGGACCAGACTGTCATTGCGGTATTAGAGATGTTCGGAAATACAGATTTGGCACAGGCCGTTCATGAAGCGATTTCTGGGCGCAAACAGTAAAAAAAGAGACATCCTGTGTCTCTTTTTTTATTGGAAAAATCATGCTGTTAGACCTAGAAACTTCTTTCAATTTAATCAGTCTATAAAAGTGTGTATTGCTTAAATAAGGGAATGTTAAACAACGACATCGAAGGAGGAGATCGTATGAAATGGAATAACATGATGAAAGCCGCGGGGATTGCAGTCTTGCTTTTTTCCGTAGTTGCATA
Source organism: Bacillus sp. FSL K6-6540 (assembly GCF_038007545.1). Classification (NCBI taxonomy): domain Bacteria; kingdom Bacillati; phylum Bacillota; class Bacilli; order Caryophanales; family Bacillaceae; genus Bacillus; species Bacillus sp. FSL K6-6540. Next base: position 663,011 of record NZ_JBBOXH010000002.1, on the reverse strand, counting down.
TGCGGCCCCATCTCTAAAAGCAGTTCAAACGAAAACACCGACTGTCAGCACCCATACGTACAAAAAGATCAAGGAGTTAACGTATCCACAAGTGCATCACGTCGGGAATGCCGTGTTTGAAAAGAAAATCAATCAAGAGCTGAAAGCCTACATTGAACAATCGTATCAGGAATATCTGAAAAACAAAAAAGCAGGCGAACAGCAGGGCTTTAAAACGGAATATCAAACATCCTTCAGCGTCAAATACAATGCGGCAGGCAAGCTCAGCATTCAAACACTCAATTATATCTATTCAGGGGGCGCTCACGGTTTAACGTCTGTCCAGTCCTTCAACTATGACTTGAAAGCACAAAAGCGGGTGACGCTGGATCAGATTCTGAACACCAAAACAAAAGTCAGCAAAACGAGAGATTACCTATATAGCTATATCAAAAAACACGATGAGCTGTTTTTCCCTGATGTAAAGAAAGAGGATATAACCCTAAACAAAGACACAATGTTTTACTTTACGGCAAACGGGATCGCCATCGTCTTCGGCCAGTATGACTTGGGGCCTTATGCAGCGGGAATCCGGGATGTGCATGTGCCAGCCTCTATTTATCAATAATGAAAAGAGCCATATCCGAAAAGGGATATGGCTGAATGTTTCTACCACACAAACAGGCCGACAATCGCAGCACTTAATAAAGATACCGCAATTCCGCTGACGAGCAGTTTCCACACGTTTCTCCCGATGACCGTTGACTTTTCTCCGTCAAGGATCGAATTGTACGTGCCGTAAATCATGCCGACCGTACTGAAGTTTGCAAAGGACGTCAGGAATGTCGTCGCCACCGCAACGGTGTGAGGCGGAAGGGATTTGAGATTGTTTTTCAAGTCAAGCATCGCAACAAACTCGTTCGTTGCTAATTTCATGCCCATCAGCTGAGCGACATACATCGCATCGTGCACTGGCAATCCAAGCAGGAATGCGAACGGACTGAACAGATAAGCAAAAATCGTCTGGATGGTCAGGCCGTGTACGAAAACGCCAAGAATGCCATTAACTGCTGACGTTAATGCGACATATCCGATCACCATTGCCAAAATAACGATAACCATGTTCATGCCGACAAGCATACTGTTAGAAATCGTAGAGAAAAAGTCTTTCTTCTCTTCTTTAGGCGGTGTATAGATGATATCTTCATCCTCCGGCACGTGAACAGGATTCAGCAGGTTTGCGATAATCAGCGCGTTTAAGCAGTTCAAAGGAATCGCTGTAAACACGTATGTCGCAGGCACCATTGACAGATAAGATCCGATAATGGAGCCGCTGATGCTGCTCATGCTCATTAAGCCGAATGTGAGCAGGCGGTTGTTGCTTAAAACCGTTAGCTGCTGGCGAATAACCGCAAGTGCTTCGGTATTTCCCAAGAACATCATTTGAATAGAGAAAAAGCTTTCTAATTTCGGCAAGCGGGAAGCCTTTGAAATCACCCATCCGATTTTATCAATCAGCCAAGGCAAAATGCCGAAATACGTTAAAATATCAAAGAATGTGACGATAAAGATAATTGGAAGAAGCGCACTAAAGAAAAAGTCTACTGTTTCATTCGCCATTACTGACGGAAAGGCAAACGCGATACCGTCACTAGCGCAAGCAATCAGCCAAGTGAAGAAATCACCGATTTTACCGATGGCCCAGCTTCCGACTTTTGTTCCCAGCATAAACCAAGTAATCAGCAATTCCAGAACAATTAACGTCATGATCGGGCGCCACTTGATTTTCTTTTTCTGCGGAGAACATAGGAATACAACTGCCATAATCACAATGAGACCGATAAGGTTTAGTAAAAAGTACATGATAGCAACTCCTATGAGGGTTATTATGGAAACAAAAAAAGCTCTTATTCTTCACAAATTCTGGAAGTGCAGAAAGTGTGAAAAATAAGAGCAAACAGAAAAGAACTTGTCCTTTTCAACTCGTTCAAATTTATTCAAACTTTCTTGTAGTCTAGTTTTTTACGGTTACTAGGTAGAAACAATCAGACCATATTACTGATCATATACAAGAATGTCTTTTTCTAAGATGATAGCAGTATTTTATCCTTTCACTTTTTGAAAATCAACCTTTTTAACTATTTTCACAATAATAAAATTTATATTCTAAAATGAGAAAATAAAGGAAAAACATGTCGGATTGCTATGCTGATATGATGTTGGCGGGATACCAGCATTTCATACTGATTTTTCCTCACCATAAGATTCCAGCTCCTGGAGATTTGTTGTATGATGGAAATGGGGAAACCCATACAGCAGAAAGGGAGTTTTTTTCATGATTATCCAATTCATTCGTTATAGATAATGACAGGTGTAGACAAACTGCCAGACCTGGCCAATTTTTGAGATAGGCCTAGGTTTATTTGTCTATGCCTTTTTCATTTATCTAAAAATGAATGAATGAGGTGTTTTTTATCATGAAGCAAACAGTTGATTTCAGCTTGTTTCGATGTCCGCTCTGCGGTTCTTCCATGGATGCGGCATCAGGAAAAAGCTTGATTTGTACAGAACGGCGGCATACATTTGATTTATCTCGGCACGGCTACGTGAACTTCCTGACAAAGCCGGTCAAAACCAGTTACGGTGCCGAGCTTTTTGAAGCGAGAAGCAGGCTGATTGGAGAATATGGTTTTTTTGAGCCGCTCCATGATACGATTGCAGAACTCATCAGCCATCCCAAATCCGGTCAAGAGGCATTTACCATCCTGGACAGCGGTTGCGGTGAGGGTTCCCATTTGAACGCGCTTTGCGGGTTTGATTATTTAGGGAAAGAAGCGATAGGAACCGGCATCGATCTTTCGAAGGATGGGATCTTAAAAGCTTCTAAGGCATTCAAAGATCAGATGTGGGCGGTTGCCGATGTGGCGCGTGCTCCTTTTCATGATCGCCAATTTGATGTTGTGCTGTCTATTTTTTCCCCGTCCAATTATGCAGAGTTTCATAGACTGCTGAAGAATGATGGCATGCTCGTAAAAGTAGTGCCGCGAAGCGACTATTTAATAGAATTAAGGCAATTTTTATATGCTGATTCACCAAGGCGCACGTATTCCAATGCGGCAGCTGTTGAGCGTTTTACAGCAAATGCAGCATACAGCCGTCCTGTCAGGCTGCGCTATGTTAAAACGCTTGACCAGCAGGCGATCCACTGGCTTCTCAAGATGACGCCGCTTGCCTGGTCGGCGCTGAAAGATCGAGTCAGCCTGCTGAAAGAGATGAAATCAGTCGATATTACGATTGATGTTGATATCCTAGTAGGAATGAAATGAATGGCAGAGGAAAGCTCCGAAAAAAGGAGCTTTCCTTTTTTAATCGGAATAGTTGGCCCACGCTTCTCGTACATATGGAAAGGGGACGGAAACAGCCGATGCGGACAGGTTTTTGTAAACGCTTTCTCGTTCGCGGAAATGGGGGATGTGTGTGTGGAACTGATCATCATTCTATTGGCGTTAGGTTTGCTGATGTTTACGGCGTATCGGGGATTTTCTGTCATATTGTTTGCGCCGATTTGCGCGTTATTCGCGGTGCTGCTGACAGATCCAAGCCATGTGCTTCCTTTTTTTTCATCAATTTTTATGGAGAAGATGGCGGGTTTTATTAAGCTGTATTTCCCAGTGTTTTTGCTCGGTGCCATTTTTGGAAAGGTCGTTGAAATGGCCGGGCTTGCGGCATCAATCGCGAAAACAATTGTCCGGCTTGTCGGGGCAAAAAGAGCGATACTTGCCATTGTGCTGATGGGCGCTGTCTTGACGTACAGCGGCGTCAGCCTGTTTGTTGTCGTATTTGCCGTATATCCTTTTGCGAAAAACATGTTCCAAGAAGCAAACATACCAAAACGCCTCATCCCGGGAACGATTGCTTTAGGGGCTTTTACGTTTACGATGGACGCACTTCCGGGAACGCCGCAAATCCAAAATGTCATCCCGACGTCGTTTTTCAAAACAGACATTTATGCCGCCCCTTGGCTGGGCTTGATGGGCGCAGTGATTGTGCTGGCAGCTGGGATGCTCTATTTGGAATCAAGGCGGAAGAAAGCGCAGGCATCTGGCGAAGGTTATGGCGGTTTTGATTCGCAGAATGCTCCTGCTCCTGAATCGATTGAGTCCGCGGCTGAACCGGACAAAAGCCCGATTCGGCACGCGCTTGCCTTTGTCCCGCTTATTCTCGTCGGTGCAGTGAATAAATATTTCACCATTTACCTGCCAAAGTGGTATCCGAATGGATTTGATTTTTCTTCCATAGGATTAAAGGAGTTCGGCAGGCTTGATATTTCTTCAGCGGCTGCTATTTGGTCGGTGGAGATTGCTTTAGTGATTGGCATCATCACAACGATTTTATTTGATTGGAGAAGTGTGTTTGCCCAATTGAAGGAAGGGCTGAATGAAGGAATTGGCGGCGCCTTGCTGGCATCTATGAATACGGGTGCCGAGTACGGGTTCGGCGGCATTATCGCCGCGCTGCCGGGGTTTCATAAGCTGAGCAGCGGAATTTCACATACTTTTACCGATCCGCTTGTAAATGGCGCCGTTACGACAACTGCGCTGGCGGGAATCACCGGCTCGGCTTCAGGAGGAATGGGCATTGCGTTAAGCGCGATGTCAGAACAATACTTACAGGCGATTCAGGCTTACAATATTCCGCCAGAGGTGATGCATCGGGTCATTTCAATGGCATCAGGCGGGATGGACACACTGCCGCATAATGGCGCTGTTATCACGCTTCTGGCCGTGACGGGTTTGACACACCGGCAATCCTATCGCGATATTTTTGCGATCACGCTCATTAAAACGGCTGCCGTATTTGCTGTAATCGCGATTTACAGCCTGACTGGTCTAGTGTAGAAGAAAACGAAAGGAGCATCAATATGGGAAAAGTGCTGTCATCAAGCAAGGAAGCTGCGAAACTGATTCATGATGGGGATATGCTGATCGCGGGAGGGTTTGGGCTGTGCGGCATCCCTGAACAGCTCATTTTGTCTATAAGAGATCAGGGAGTAAAGGATTTAACCGTTGTCAGCAATAACTGCGGAGTCGATGACTGGGGGCTTGGTTTGCTTCTGGCTAACAAGCAAATCAAGAAAATGATTGCTTCCTATGTCGGTGAAAATAAAATTTTTGAGCGGCAGTTTTTAAGCGGAGAGCTTGAGGTCGAGCTTGTTCCCCAAGGAACGCTCGCTGAGAGAATTCGTGCAGGCGGTGCAGGCATACCGGGATTTTATACGGCGACAGGCGTCGGCACCTCCATAGCCGAGGGAAAAGAACATAAAACATTCGGCGGCCGGACTTATGTGCTGGAGCGAGGCATTACCGGCGATGTGGCGATCGTCAAAGCGTGGAAAGCGGACACCATGGGCAATTTGGTTTTTAGGAAAACGGCGAGAAATTTCAATCCCATTGCCGCCATGGCAGGCAAGATCACGATTGCCGAGGCGGAAGAAATCGTGGAAGCAGGAGAGCTCGATCCAGATCACATCCATACGCCGGGAATTTACGTACAGCATGTCGTGCTTGGCGCGAGCCAAGAAAAACGGATTGAAAAACGAACAGTTCAGCAAGCATCGGGAAAGGGTGAGGCCAAGTGAAGGAAGCGAGAAAACGAATGGTCAAACGGGCTGTACAAGAAATCAAGGACGGCATGAATGTGAATCTCGGGATTGGAATGCCGACGCTTGTCGCAAATGAGATACCCGACGGCGTTCACGTCATGCTTCAGTCGGAAAACGGCTTGCTCGGAATTGGCCCCTATCCTCTGGAAGGAACGGAAGACGCGGATTTGATCAATGCGGGAAAGGAAACGATCACTGAAGTGACGGGCGCCTCTTATTTTGACAGCGCTGAGTCATTCGCGATGATAAGAGGCGGGCATATCGATTTGGCTATTCTTGGTGGAATGGAGGTTTCGGAGCAGGGTGATTTGGCCAATTGGATGATCCCGGGCAAAATGGTAAAAGGGATGGGCGGCGCTATGGATCTCGTCAACGGGGCGAAACGGATCGTTGTCATCATGGAGCACGTCAATAAGCATGGTGAATCAAAGGTGAAAAAAACATGCTCCCTTCCGCTGACAGGCCAGAAAGTCGTGCACAGGCTGATTACGGATTTGGCTGTATTTGATTTTGTGAACGGCCGCATGACACTGACGGAGCTTCAGGATGGTGTCACAATTGAAGAGGTTTATGAAAAAACAGAAGCTGATTTCGCTGTAAGCCAGTCTGTACTCAATTCTTAATGGGAAGGTGTTTGACATGAGAAAACAAGTCGCCTTGGTGACAGGGGCTGCCGGCGGAATCGGATTCGAAATGGCAAGAGAATTCGCCCGGGAAGGTGCCAGCGTCATCGTTTCAGACCTCCGTCCGGAAGCATGTGAAAAAGCAGCCTCCAAACTTGCAGAAGAAGGCTTTGACGCGGCGGCCATTCCGTATGATGTGACAAAGGAAGCGCAAGTTGCTGATACGGTGAACGTCATCCAAAAACAATACGGCCGCTTGGATATTCTGGTGAACAATGCCGGTATTCAGCACGTCGCTCCGATTGAAGAGTTTCCGACAGACACCTTTGAACAGCTGATCAAGGTCATGCTGACGGCCCCCTTTATTGCAATGAAGCATGTTTTTCCGATCATGAAAAAACAGCAGTTTGGCAGAATCATTAATATCGCGTCTGTTAATGGATTAGTCGGCTTTGCAGGGAAATCCGCTTATAATAGCGCCAAGCACGGCGTCATTGGACTCACAAAAGTAGGGGCGCTGGAAGGCGCGCCCCACGGCATTACAGTCAATGCGCTCTGCCCGGGTTATGTCGATACCCAGCTTGTACGCAATCAGCTTAGCGATCTATCGAAAACTAGAAATGTCCCTTACGACTCTGTACTTGAACAAGTCATTTTTCCGCTTGTGCCGCAAAAGCGACTGCTTTCCGTCAAGGAAATTGCGGATTATGCCGTGTTTTTGGCAAGCGAGAAGGCGAAGGGCGTCACTGGGCAGGCTGTCGTCCTTGATGGGGGCTACACCGCACAGTGACATAAAAAAACACACTTGCTCCGCTAGGGAATCAAGTGTGTTTTTTCTTTGCTTATTTCCAAACATCATTAGCGATCTCAACCACATGGCGGAGCTTCGCCCATTGCTCTTCTTCAGTCAGCTTGTTGCCTTCCTCAGTTGAAGCAAATCCGCATTGAGGGCTGAGGCAAAGCTGGTCTAAGCTTACATAACGGGACGCTTCTTCGATACGGCGTTTCACGTCATCCGGATTTTCAAGCTCACCGAATTTAGATGTCACTAAGCCAAGAACAAGCTGAAGATCAGACCGTTTTACGTAACGTAGCGGCTCAAATCCGCCTGAGCGTGAATCATCATACTCTAAGAAAAGTCCGTCAAGATTCAAGCCGTCAAAAATGGTTTCGGCTGCTGCGTCATAGCCGCCTTCCGCTGTCCAAGTGGACTGGAAGTTGCCGCGGCAAATATGCATGGTTACCGTCAAGTCATCCGGGCGGTCTGCAATCGCGTCGTTAATCGATTTCGCAAACAGCTGGCGAAGCTCATCAGGCGTTGTTCCGAACGCTTCGATTTGTTTTAAGCCTTTTTCTGATAAGAAAACGGCCCACGCTGTATCATCAAGCTGGAGGTAGCGGCAGCCTCTGTCATAAAACGCTTGAATCGCTTTTTTATATGCTTTGGATACATCATGCTGGAAAAGGTGATAGTCGTTTTTGTATGCACCTTTTTCCAATTTCCCGCGGAAAAACAGCATATTCGGGCTTGGAATGGTCATCTTTGGCGTCGCGTCACCGGCAATGCTATGGAGAAATGAGTAATCTTCAAGCATTGGGTGTGTTGAAAAGTCGATATCGCCTGTGACTTTAATGCCGCGTGCTTTTGTCTGTACGTTATGGAATTGAATGCCTTGCTCAGGAGTAAACGGCTCAACGCCATCTAAGTTTTCCAGGAAATCAAAGTGCCACCATGCTCTGCGGAATTCACCGTCTGTCACGACGTTCAGGCCGGTTTCCTTCTGTTTTTCCACAATGCGGATGATTTCATCGTTTTCAATTTGGCGAAGCTGCTCAGCGGTCATTTCGCCGGCCGCTTTTTGCAGCCGCGCTTTTTTGACGGGCTCAGACCTTAGCAGGCTTCCGACTTGATCCGCGCGAAACGGCGGTTTTTTTCTTTGAAGTGATTTTTGTTCTGCGGGTGTTGTTTGTTGTGACATGTTGTCCATTCCTTCTTTCCATTCAAATGTAAAAAAGCTCTTCCTTTGGATAAGGAAGAGCTTGCGTGACAATCTCAACCTTATCTTCAAGAGCAATCATTGCTCTAAAGGATTTAGCACCATTCTGTTAAACAGCGGTTGCCGGGTATCGCAGGGCCAGTCCCTCCACCTCTCTTGATAAGGAAAACCTTTTTATGAAATTTTCTGATAGTATCTATTATTCACACATTTTCTATTTCTGTCAATGATAGATTATCTCCACACATCGTTGGCAATGTCGATGACATGGCGAAGCTTTGCCCATTGCTGCTCCTCTGTCAGAAGGTTGCCTTCTTCTGTAGAGGCGAAACCGCACTGCGGGCTCAGGCATAGCTGGTCCAAGCTGACAAAACGCGCGGCTTCATTGATACGGCGTTTCACATCCTCAGGATTTTCAAGCTCGCCGTATTTCGATGTGATCAAGCCGAGCACAATTTGCAGATCCTTGCGCTTCACAAAACGGAGCGGATCAAAGTTTCCGGAGCGGTCATCATCGTATTCCAAGAAAAGGCCGTCAAGGTTTAAGCCGTCCAAAATCGTTTCCGCTAAAGCGTCGTACCCTCCTGATGCCGCCCAGGTTGAGCGGAAGTTGCCGCGGCAAATGTGCATTGTGATCGTTAAATCGTCAGGCCGGTCTGCGACGGCATCGTTAATTGTTTTGGCAAATATGGCTGGCAATGTTTCTGGATCGCCGCCGAGCGCCCGGACAACCTCTCTGCCTTTTTCCTCAAAGAAGAGAGACCATGACGTATCATCGAGCTGGAGATAACGGCAGCCAGCATCATAGAAGGCTTTGATTGCTTTTTTGTACGCTTGGGCCAGATCATGAAAGTATTCCTCTTGATCGTCATAAATCCCTTTATCCGCCTTTTCGCCAAAAAACAGCATATTTGGGCTGGGAATGGTCAATTTTGGCGTCGCGTTACCAGCAATCTCATGTAAAAATTGATAATCAGCAAGCGCTGGGTGGCTCGTAAAATCGAGTTTTCCCGTCACTTTGATGCTGCGCGCTTTCGTTTTTGTGTTATGGAACTGAATTCCCTCAGCCGGGATGAACGGTTCCACACCGTCAAGCCCTTCCAGGAAGTCATAATGCCACCAGGAACGTCGGAATTCCCCGTCTGTTACCACATCGAGACCGATTTCTTTTTGTTTTTCCACGATGCGGGTGATCTCTTGATTTTCGATATCACGAAGCTGTTCCGCTGTCATCTCACCAGCCACTTTTTTTTGCCGGGCTTCCTTTACCGGAACGGAACGAAGCAAGCTGCCGACATGATCGGCGCGGAAAGGTGCTTTGCGTTGTTTTTCTGTTTTTTGTCCTGCAACATTCGTTTGTTGAGCCATGTTATTCGCCTCTTTTCTGAAATATTGAGCATGTAAAAAGCTCTTCCTTTGTGTAAGGAAGAGCTTGAACGATCAAATCTCCGCCTCATCTGCAAGAACGCAATGTTCTTAAGGATTTAGCACCATTCTGTTTGAAACAGCGGTTGCCGGGTATCATAGGGCCAGTCCCTCCACCTCTCTTGATAAGGTACAACTTCATATTCAGATTTCAATTATCTTAATATTATTACTTTTGGATCAATTGTCAATGCTTTTTAGAAAATACTTTCATCTTCATCGTTATATAAAACCATATCAAGCACGATAGCGATGGCAGTGCAAATCAGAACATCTCCCTCGTTTGCAATCTGCAAGTGATAGGAATCACCCCAACTGAGCCACTTTTTGCTCACTGACATCCGGACATTTTCCCCGTCCGTCAGCTGGAATTCATCCCTCCATAAATCACCATCGATTTCCCAGTTAAGCCCGGAAATCACAAATTTCGGTTTGAAAAACGTTACTTTCTTCGTTACCTCACAAACTGTTTTCCCGCCAATTGAAATCTCATAGCGCGGCAATAAAGACATTAGTTTTTGTTCTATGGAAACGAGCGTTTTCCCGGATGAGTCTGTCATTTGTAATGAGTCTCCTAACGAGAAAAAACGCCCCTCCACCTTGAATGTTTCTTGTTCATCCCGGTCATAAATGTGAAATGCATCTTTAAATGAGAACATTTTTTGTTTCATAAATAACTCGATCATTGCTGAAGTCTCCTTTGGGTTTGCCTTGTATGAAATTACGGATAGGTGGCGAAAAGGTTTCAGGCTCTAAATCAAAACAATTTTAAAAGGCTGCGTGATTCAGCAGCCTTTTCATTTGAAATATAGAATTAGGAAAGATGCATCCGGCGTTTTTGGCGGATGGCGTCAAGGTCGATTAGGTTGTTGTGATGAGGTGCAGCTGCTGGCAGAGGGCTTGTCTTTTGCGGTTTGCGGCGATTGTCCTTGCTGAAAGAAAAAAGAAGATAGCCGCATAATGCGATGATAATAAATAGGATCATATTACATACCTCCCAAAAAAAGTTTTGGTACTCTCTATTGTACGGATAAAAAGTCAAAAAGTATTCAAAAAATTCTAAATCAATAAATAACAAGAAACTGTCCCTCTAAAACAGTATAACCTGATGACCTGAAAATAGTCTTGAATCACGCTGTTTGCTCTTGTTGATGATTGGTTCTATAGTTACTATCGACGATAAAATAAATTCCTTTATATAACTTTTAACCTAAGTTTGAGTAATTCGAATTGCCTGTTTTTGGGTGCTGTATTCTTGCTTGTTTGGTTTATACCCTATTTTGCGGAATTGAACACAAAAAACCCAAATTACGGAGCATTTGGGCGGTACGGGTGAATACGGATTGTATTTAGGGGATTTGAATGTTTTATTTGAAGAAGCGTTTGAACATTTTTCTGATTTTTTGAAATGGGCTGGATTTCTTTTGCATGTTAAGCGGCCTGGAAATGATCCATTTTTTCAAGAGACTCTTTGCAGCGATTGCATGTTTTGTCATTGTTTTTCCTCCTCATTTGTTGATACTTGTTTTACGGAGGACGTGTTTAAAATGTTTCATTTTCACACAAAAAAGCCAGTCCTTTTTTGGACTGGCTTTTGGCATTAGGCTTGCGCTTCAAACTGCTTTGCAATCTCAACGATGACATTTACGGCTTTGACCATATTATCAACTGAGATGTATTCAAATTTGCCGTGGAAGTTTTCCCCGCCTGTAAAGATGTTTGGCGTCGGAAGCCCCATGTAGGACAGCTGCGATCCGTCGGTGCCGCCGCGGATGGGGGAAATCTTCGGTTCAATGCCGAGGTTTTCCATTGCTTGCTTGGCAATGTTGACGATTTCGATGACAGGTTCAATTTTCTCTCTCATGTTGTAGTATTGGTCGTTCATATCCAGCAGAATCCGGTCTTGCCCGTATTCGTTTTGAAGTTCTTCAACGGCACGCTTCATTGTTTCTTTTCTGTTTTGGAAATTCTCTTTGTCAAAGTCTCTAATAATGTAGTGGAGCTTTGTTTCCTCTACGTCTCCTTGAATCGACAGCAGGTGATAGAAGCCTTCATAGCCTTCCGTATATTCAGGCGCTTCGTCTGCCGGCAGCAGGCTGTTCAGCTTCATCGCGATTTTCGCAGAGTTGATCATTTTCCCTTTAGCTGTTCCGGGATGTACGTTGTTGCCTTTAATCGTAATTTTTGCGGCAGCGGCATTGAAGCTTTCGTATTCAAGCTCGCCGAGCGGCCCGCCGTCAACCGTGTAGGCAAAGGATGCATTGAACCGTTTCACATCAAATTTGTGCGGCCCTCTTCCGATTTCTTCATCAGGCGTAAAGGCGACTCTGATTGTGCCGTGCTTGATTTCAGGGTGTTTGATGAGGTAATCCATGGCTGTCATGATTTCAGCGATACCGGCCTTATTGTCTGCGCCGAGAAGGGTGGTGCCGTCTGTGGTGATGAGTGTATGGCCCTTATAGCCGGACAGCTCAGGGAATTGATCAGGTGACAGGGTGACCTGCAGCTGTTTGTTGAGAACGATGTCTTTTCCATCATAGCTTTCGATGATTTGCGGATTCACGTTTTTGCCGGTAAAGTCTGTAGCGGTGTCAACGTGAGCGAGAAAGCCGATTGTCGGCACGTCTTTTTCAGTATTGGAGGGAAGAGTTGCCATGACATAGCCGTTTTCATCAATGGCTGCATCCTGCATGCCGATGGACTTCAATTCATCAACGAGCATGTTTCCTAATGTCAATTGGCCGGGTGTGGAAGGACAAGTGTCAACGGATTCATCGGACTGTGTGTCGACTTTTACATATGTAGTAAACCGTTCAATGATTTCTTCTTTCATTTCCAATCATCTCCTTTGTCTTATTTTAGCATGACGGGATGAGAGATTTCTATTGCACAATACCGTTTCGAATGGCAAATACGACTGCCTGTGTCCGGTCTTGGGCATTGCATTTTTGCAGGATGCGGTGCACGTGGGTTTTCACAGTGCTTTCACTGACGAAAAGCTTTTCAGCAATATCCTCATTTCTCAGTCCGTAGGCCATTTGCTGAAGAACCTCAAGCTCTCTTTTGGTGAACGGCTCTGCCAGTTCTTCTGCATGAGGCTGTTGCTTCGCTCGAAATGTCTCACTGATAATTTTAGCAGCTGTGACTGTACGGAAAATCGCCTCGCCTCTCGCCGCAGCGCGAATCGCATCTATCAACTCCTCAGGAAGTGTATCCTTCAGCAGATAGCCGACTGCGCCCGCACGGATGCCTTCAAATACGTATTCTTCCGTGTCAAAGGTGGTTAAAATGACTATCTTTGTATTTGGAAGTGCGGACATAATGTCTTTCGCCGCTTCGATGCCTGAGCAACGCGGCATCTGGACATCCATGAGGATGACATCGGGTTTTGTTTGTTTTGCGAGTGCTATAATATCGTGACCGTCGCCGGCCTCGCCAGAAACCGTCATATCCGTCTGTGCGTTGATGACGTAGCGGAAGCCTTCACGCACAAGCGGCTGATCATCGGCAAGCGCGACGCGTATTTTATCTTTGTTCATCTTTTTGCTCCTTATTCGTTGTCATGAGCGGCAATGACAGCTCAATTTTCAGGCCGCTCGGCTGTACGGCACTGAAAGTAAGGGAACCGCCTGCTTTTTCTGCGCGCTCTTTCATTCCTGTCAGGCCAAATCCATAAGTAAGGCTGCCGGTGAATTGTCCGTCGTCGGTGATTGTGACATAGAGATGGGACTTGTCATTAGAAATGACGGCCGCCGCATGAGAAGCGTCAGCGTGACGAATGATATTGGTCAGCGCTTCCTGCAAGATGCGGTAGATCGTTTCGCTCACGTTTGGAGGCCAAGACTCTTCTGACAGTCCGGCAGTATCTAAAGAAACGTGCAAGCCGCTCCGTTCCTCCACTTGATGAATGAGCCCCCGCAAAGCGGTAAGCCCCACCATCGATTCACTACGGCCCATTTGGTGAACGACAGACCGTACTTCTTGAAGACATTCCCTGGCGACACTCAGTACATTTTGAATGACTTTTTCTGAATCCTCCTTGCTGCTTTTGAGGATATAGGGAAGAGATTGAAGCTGAACAATCACAGAAGTCAGCTCGTGACCGATGCTGTCATGAATGTCGCGGGCGATTCTTGTACGTTCCTCAAGGACCGCGTACCTTAATGAAAGAACAGAAGCCTCCTGCAGCTCTGCATGGGCTTTCTGGAGTTCTTTATGAGCATGCTCCAGCTGCACATGCATTTTTGCCAATTCAGCATGATTCCGTTCAGCCTCCTTTCTCGCTTCTCGTCTGAAACGCATGGAGGAGAAGAAGACGTAGAGTCCGATCATGATCGAGATGTTGCTGATGATATCGTCCCAGCTGCTGTCAAAAACAGAATACAAAAAGAAAGCATTGCCCCCAATTAGGCACACTGTAAGGATCAAAGACAGCCGTGCAGGAAGCTTTATGGCTGCATAAACCATTAAAAATACGAGTAAAAAAAAGGCGGCTCCCTGCTCTTGGCCGGAAACAGCCCAAAGAAAAACGGTCAGGATCCAAAGCCCGACGAATATGCTCAAACTAACAGCGGTGGATGCCACATAGGGAATGATCCAAATGAATGCTAAGTATACCGCAAATACAAATGCTAACAAAATGGGATCAGCCTTAGTTGGATGAGATAAAAATTGTATGCAATTCAAAATGAGAATAAGGCTCGGCACAAGCTTCTTGTAGTAGTGCCGAGCCGGAGTTTGTCCGTTCATGCTGGTCCTTCTTTCGGTTATTGAATGGATACTTTGCCGGCGGTCAGCCGTCTGTATGCTTTGTAAAGCATGATGTTGCGGGCTGTGATGGTGCCGAGGGGAACGAAGAACATAGAATGAATAATGGCAATAAACATCTCGTTGCTCTCAGGCAGCCATGTTCTCGCGGCCATGCGCAAAGAAAGTATCACTAGAATGAGGATAACACTCCCAAGTGAGCCGCGTGAAGTGACCTTTCCGGTTTCCGGGTGAATCCGTACATTTACCATCTTCCCAATGCCAAACCCGCAGGCCAGCCCGATCAATAATAAAATGCCGCTGATCGCCACATGTAATACGGAATGAAAATACGCCGGCTGAAACGATGCTGATACGCCCCATAAGAGCAGCAGCGGAATGATCAGCAACTTCCCGGGTCTGACAGCTCTCTCTCGGTACATCGATAAAATAATAAGAATCAATACAATAAAAATATATGGGCTCATCGCCATGTCATCAAATCCTTTCTGCATTAAGCATAGCGAAAAAGGGAAAGGAAAACGTCAACCGGCAGATTGATTTTTCAGCTGCTATACTTGTTCGCGCTGCATAAAGGTATGAAAATGCTGATAATATATGAAAAAACTATTAATAAACGATTAAACTTCTTAAAAATGGATGTGGACCGGTTCTAAACACTATATAATGAAAACAGGTCATTTTTTAGGAGGGTTACATCATGGCAATACTTGTTACTGGCGGTGCCGGGTACATTGGCAGCCACACATGTGTTGAACTATTGAACAGCGGCTACGAGATTGTTGTTCTTGATAATCTGTCCAACAGTTCAGCTGAAGCGCTGAACCGTGTCAAGGAGATTACAGGAAAAGATTTAACGTTCTACGAAGCGGATTTATTGGACCGGGAAGCGGTAGATTCCGTTTTTGCTGAAAATGAAATCGAAGCTGTGATTCATTTTGCAGGGTTAAAAGCAGTCGGTGAATCTGTTGCGATTCCCCTCAAATATTATCATAACAATTTGACAGGAACGTTTATTTTATGCGAGGCCATGGAGAAATACGGCGTCAAGAAAATCGTATTCAGTTCATCTGCGACAGTATACGGCGTTCCGGAAACATCGCCGATTACGGAAGACTTTCCATTAGGCGCGACAAATCCTTATGGGCAGACGAAGCTCATGCTTGAACAAATATTGCGTGATTTGCATACAGCCGACAATGAGTGGAGCGTTGCGCTGCTTCGTTACTTTAACCCGTTCGGCGCGCATCCAAGCGGACGGATCGGTGAAGACCCGAACGGAATCCCAAATAACCTTATGCCGTATGTGGCACAGGTAGCAGTCGGGAAGCTCGAGCAATTAAGCGTATTCGGAAATGACTATCCGACAAAAGACGGGACAGGCGTACGCGATTATATTCACGTCGTTGATCTCGCAGAAGGCCACGTCAAGGCGCTGGAAAAAGTATTGAACTCTACAGGAGCCGATGCATACAACCTTGGAACAGGCACAGGCTACAGCGTGCTGGAAATGGTCAAAGCCTTTGAAAAAGTGTCAGGGAAAGAGGTTCCGTACCGTTTTGCGGACCGCCGTCCGGGAGACATCGCCACATGCTTTGCAGATCCTGCGAAAGCCAAGCGGGAACTGGGCTGGGAAGCGAAACGCGGCCTTGAGGAAATGTGTGCTGATTCCTGGAGATGGCAGTCTTCTAATGTGAATGGGTATAAGAGTGCGAAATAAGAATGGAGGCCTTCTCAATAGAGAAGGCCTTTTTTAAAGAACAAGGGTGCCTAAACAGGCACCCTTGTTAGCTGTTATTTGATTTTCACAATAACATCATTACTGAATTTTAGTTTCCAAGTGCCTTTTGCATAAGCTTCCTTGTCAACTTCAAATGCTTTTACACCTGTTACTTTAATATTAGGATTTAGATCACTCAAAATTTTAGAGTTATCAACTTTTGTCTCAGTTGCATAGTTTACAGAAGCATCAATATCAGAATCATAAGAAGTACCATCAGCATCAACTAATTTAACAGTTGGAATTGAAAAAGAGCTAATCGGCTTTTTAGATACGTTTTTAATTGTATATTGAACTGCTACAATTGTACCACCATCAGATGCTTTCTTTTCAACATATTGAGTACCGACAGTATCTCTGTCCTCTACCTTCGTAACTGTCACTTCAGTTTTTTCAGTTTTTACGGTATCACCGATATTGTATGTTTTTTCAGTTTCTGCTTTGCTGCTGCTTGATGTTTTGGAAGTGGCTTCTGAGCCGCCTCCGCCGCCAATCATATTACCGATAATAATGATGACAACAACTGCGAGAATAAACGTAATGATTTTATGTCGCATAAAAAAGTTACGTTGATCCTTACCGCAGTTAGGACATTTTTTTACACCCTTTGCAATTTCTTGACCGCAAGCTTTACAGGGTACTAGTTTTCCTGCCATTATATTTCCTCCTATGTAATAAAATGTACGAAACATATGTACTATAATGCCTATATTATTTCACTTAGTCAATATAAAATTATGAATTTCTTATAATTATTATCATTTATAGTTAAATTCGCTTGTAAAATATATGCTTTTTTTCTTATCGGTTATATCTGTTCTTTTTTAATAGATAAATCGTATTTTCTTCCAGATTATCTGATGAAATCTCCGCAAATACCCCTTGAACCAATTCGAACCGTCCCTTATAATGCTAATATTGGAAAGTGAAAAGGATATGATAAAAACAGTGGTTTTCTAGGGTTCCGCAATGCAAATTGGACTGTGACCGAGAGAAAACACATAGCAGCTTGGCTGTTATGACACGGTGGGATAAAAGCCCAGGAGTTTCTGCTCTTTTTCGAGAGCGTTCTCCTGGGTTTTTTTATTTGCTAGAACAGAACAATGAGAAGGAGTGTTTTCGTGATGAAAAAGAGAATGCTGGATGTACTTATGCTTGTGATTGGCGCTTTTTTCTTCGCGCTTGCGGTTAATTTATTTGCGATTCCCAATGATCTTGGGGAAGGCGGAGTCACTGGGATTACGCTGATTTTGTATTATCTGTTTCAATGGTCTCCTGGTGTCACGAACTTTATCTTAAATGCGTTTTTGCTTTTAATTGGCTACAAGTTTCTTGATGGAAAAACAACGGTTTATACGATCATTGCGGTTGCGGCAAATTCGCTTTTTCTTCATCTGACACATGGGTGGAGCATTCCGTCTGATGAATTGATCATTAATACGATTTTCGCAGGTGTATTTGCCGGAGTCGGGATCGGCATGATTATCCGGGTCGGCGGGACGACGGCTGGTTCCGCGATTCTGGCCAGAATTGCTAATAAATATTTAGACTGGAATATCAGCTATGCACTCTTGTTTTTTGATTTAATCGTAGTATTCAGCTCTTATTTTATTATTGGTGCAGAAAAAATGATGTTTACGATCGTGATGCTGTATATCGGTACCAAAGTGATGGACTTCATTATTGAAGGTTTGAATACGAAAAAAGCCATTACGGTCATTTCAGAAAATAAGAGTGAGATTGCAGAGCAGGTAAATACCTTGATGGATCGGGGCGTGACGATTTTATCAGGGAAGGGAAATTATACGGGCCAGTCAAAAGAGATTTTGTATATCGTCATTAACAAACAGGAGCTGTCTATGCTGAAAAAAATCATTAGAAGCTGCGACAAAAAAGCGTTTGTGATCGTACATGACGTACGCGATGTGTTTGGCGAAGGGTTTGTGGATATATCTAAATAAAGAAAAATCCCTCTGTACTTGAAACAGAGGGATTTTTTCATTTAGAACGGATATTTGCGGTATTGCTTCTGTATCGAAATCCATTTCGTCACGGTAAATTCCTCGACGACCCACGGATTGCCGAAACGGCCGACACCGCTTGCTTTGTTGCCGCCAAAGGCAATATTCGGCGAATCATTGACGGACTGGTCGTTGACATGGGTCATGCCGCTGTCAATTTGCAGGGCGAACTTTTCGCCTTTTTCTAAATCAGAAGTGAAAACCGCAGAGCTGAGGCCGTATTCAGTATCATTTGCCATGTCAATCGCTTCCTGGTCGCTGCCAGCTTTAATAATGGTTGCGATTGGGGCAAACAGCTCCGTTTGGGCAATTTTGCTGTTGTTGTCCGCACCGACAAAGACGTACGGCGTCAGCACGTTTCCGACGCGTTTTCCTTCAACCGCAAGCTCAATGCCGTCTGCCTTTGCCTGCTCAATGATCTCTAGCGCTTTCTCGATTTGGCGCTCGTTGATCAGCGGGCCGACAACGGTTTTCGGATCGGTTTGATCGCCGTACGGAAGCTGTTTGACACGGGCGGTGAACTTTTCTACAAACTCATCGTACACATCTTGATGAACGATGATCCTGTTGATAATCATACAGATTTGTCCCTGGTGAATAAATTTTCCGAAAATCGCGGCATCCACAGCACGATCGACATCCGCATCTGAAAGAACGGCAAATGGATTGTTGCCGCCGAGTTCAAGGGCCATTCGTTTGAAGGCGCGACCGGCGATTTCACCGATGTGGCGCCCGACTGCGGTTGATCCCGTAAAGCTGATTAATCTCGGGATTGGATTGGTGAGCATGCCGTCCCCGATTTCCTTTACATCCGTCAGCATGACGTTAAGGACACCGGCAGGAAGACCGGCGTGTTCAAACGCTTTCGCAATGATGGTCCCGCCCGAAATAGCAGTTTGGATATCAGGCTTGTGAACAACACTGTTACCCAGCGCAATTGCGGGCGCAATGGATCTCATAGATAAATTCATTGGAAAATTAAATGGAGAAATCGATGAAATGACACCTAGCGGAAGGCGGTAAATCTTATTGGTTTTCCCTTCAATGTCGGATGGCACCTCTTTGACGCCGCCTAATTCACCAGTATACGTCATGGCTTCATCTAAAATCGCAATCGTTTGTTCCAGCTCGATCGTTGATTTAATAATCGTTCCGCCAGTTTCGCGGGCGATCATCATGATGATGTCATCACGGTTTTCCTGTAAATAGCCGCGCGCTTTTTGCAGGACGGCTTTTCGGTCTTCCGTTGTGCTCTTGGCCCACTCTTTTTGGGCTTTCTGTGCAATGTCAAACGCATCCTCCAGCTGTTTGCCCGTTGCCAAAGATGCTGTTGTGATCACAGACTGGTCATACGGATTCAAAATGTCCTCCGTACGTCCGCTTTCTCCCTCAGTCCATTTTCCGTTGATAAAACTTTTGTTTAACGTTTCGAAACTCATAAGATGACCCTCCTTTGGTCCTGCATGTCCTCTTCTATTTCCGCTGAAGCCAATATGTAAACGAATGAGGTTTCCCTTTCAGTTTCTCGTCTATCTATACTGGATATACTCTTTTTTAGTGGAGAACATGTGTGTTTCGCCTTATACTGAATATACAGATCCTTACATAAGAGAGGAGACTCTATGAAATCGCTGCTGGCTATTTATCCCGGTTCGATTGTGTCTGAGGAGCTTTGCATAAGGGAAGGCTGTCTATGTTTTTTTGATGAAAGCAGTCAGAGATATATCTCCATTCCGAAAACAGAGATCAGTGAAAAAGAAGTATTGGTGCTGCAGTCATTTTTGACGCCTGCGGATGAGGGCAATCAACTGTCTATGAAATCACCTGAGGAAAACAAGTGGTTTTCATTCCTTTTTTCCAGAGGGGAATTGCCGGCGTATATAAAGAAACGGACGAGATTTGTTCACTTTCATTTATTCGGCAAAATAGAAAGGACGTCCTTTACGGAAGCGGTTCGCCATTTTTGGCCGGTGTCTTTTGTGATTGTGTGGATCCATGAGGACAGAGGCGTGATTGTCGAGCAGGAAAGTGAAGCGACGGCGGAGAAGGACGAACTGGAATCGCTCGCTAAGGTTCTTGAAAGTGATTTCTACTTCAGTGTCCGTTTTTACGCCGGAAGATTTTACGAGCCGGATGAGTGTCTGCGAAAACATTACGCTCGTGAACAGGCGTATTTCCTGTTTGCTGAAAAACGGCTGCCTCAGGTGCAGAGTGTGACCTTTGAGATGATCTTTCCTTTTCTATTATTAGAAACAGAAAAAGAAAAACTGGAAACGCTGCTCTCTGAAGAAGCTGAGCTTTTATTTGGAAGTGAAGCTGAGCTAAGGAAGACCATTAAGCTGTTTATTGAAAACAACTCAAACGTCACATTAACAGCGAAAAAGCTGCATCTGCATCGCAACAGCCTGCAATATCGGATTGATAAATTTATTGAGCGGTCAGGGATAGATATCAAATCGTACAAAGGCGCACTTCTTGCCTATTTTATCTGTCTGCAAAATGAAAGTTCAGAATAAATTGGAAATATGCACGAAAAATGGCTGGGTGATTTTATGAACGCTGCCCATTTTAGCGAGAGAGAATTGCTGTTACACTCAATATAAGAAAGCGTTTACAATAACAAAGGGGGATGTTAGATGGCTGAATTGCGGATGGAGCACATTTATAAATTTTATGATCAAAAGGAACCGGCGGTTGATGACTTTAACCTTCATATTGCCGATAAGGAATTTATCGTATTCGTCGGCCCGTCCGGCTGCGGGAAATCAACGACGCTGCGAATGGTCGCAGGACTTGAAGAAATTTCGAAAGGCGATTTTTATATTGAAGGAAAACGGGTCAATGATGTAGCGCCAAAGGACAGGGATATCGCGATGGTATTTCAAAACTACGCGCTCTATCCGCATATGACGGTCTACGATAATATCGCGTTCGGGCTCAAGCTTCGGAAAATGCCGAAGCCTGAAATCAAAAAAAGAGTCGAAGAAGCCGCTAAAATTCTCGGGCTGGAGGAATACTTGCACCGCAAACCGAAAGCGCTGTCAGGCGGACAGAGACAGCGGGTCGCGCTTGGGCGGGCAATCGTGCGGGATGCAAAGGTGTTCCTGATGGATGAGCCTTTGTCAAACCTGGACGCCAAGCTGAGGGTGCAAATGCGGGCGGAAATCATTAAGCTCCACCAGAGACTGCAAACCACAACGATTTATGTGACGCATGACCAGACAGAAGCGCTGACGATGGCGACACGGATCGTAGTCATGAAAGATGGGAAAATTCAGCAGATCGGGACGCCGAAGGATGTTTATGAATTCCCTGAAAACGTCTTTGTCGGCGGGTTTATCGGATCACCGGCGATGAACTTTTTCAAAGGAAAGCTCACGGATGGCTTAATCAAAATCGGTTCTGCGGCATTAACCGTCCCGGAAGGAAAAATGAAAGTGCTGCGTGAAAAAGGCTACATCGGCAAAGAGGTCATCTTCGGCATCCGTCCTGAGGATATACATGATGAATTGATTGTCGTGGAATCATATAAGAACTCTTCGATTAAGGCGAAAATCAATGTTGCAGAGCTGCTCGGTTCTGAAATCATGATTTATTCGCA
Organism: Bacillus sp. FSL K6-6540; assembly: GCF_038007545.1. Classification (NCBI taxonomy): domain Bacteria; kingdom Bacillati; phylum Bacillota; class Bacilli; order Caryophanales; family Bacillaceae; genus Bacillus; species Bacillus sp. FSL K6-6540. The sequence continues at coordinate 641,156 of NZ_JBBOXH010000002.1, read as the reverse complement.
GATCGACAACCAAGACTTTATTGCGCGGATCGACGCCCGCCTCGATATTCAATCGGGCGATGAGCTGACGGTCGCATTTGATATGAACAAAGGCCATTTCTTTGACAGTGAGACAGAAGTGAGAATCCGATAAGATCAAAAAAACCGGACATGGAGACATGTCCGGTTTTTTTGCTATTGAAAATCTCAGAATCAAACCGATGAAAAAGGAGGAAGAAATAGACAGAAAGCAGGAGAACGATGAAACGATTGTTTTTAAGCATCTTTCTTTTGGGCAGCTGTTTGGCGCTTGCGGCTTGCGCTGATCAAGAGGCGAATGCAGAGCAGCCGATGCCAAAAGCGGAACAAAAGAAACCGGAAGAAAAGGCAGTACAAGTTCAGAAAAAAGAAGACGATACATCTCCATGGATCAAAACAGAGAAACCGGCAAAGCTGCCGATTTTGATGTACCACAGCATTTCTTCAGGAAACAGCCTCCGTGTGCCAAAAAAAGAATTCGAGGCGCATATGAAGTGGCTTCATGATAACGGCTATCAGACATTAACGCCGAAAGAGGCGTATCTCATGCTGACGCAGGATAAAAAACCTAGTGAGAAGTGCGTGCTGATCACATTTGATGACGGGTACACCGACAATTATCAAGATGCGTATCCGGTGCTGAAAAAGTATGGGATGAAGGCAACGATTTTTATGATCGGCAAATCGATCGGACATAAGCACCATCTGACAGAGGAACAAATGAAGGAAATGGCACAGCACGGCATATCGATTGAAAGCCATACGATTGACCACCTTGAGCTGAACGGATTAACGCCTCAACAGCAGCAAAGTGAGATGGCTGATTCGAAAAAGCTGTTTGACAACATGTTTCATCAGCAAACCACCATCATCAGCTATCCAGTAGGGCGCTACAATGAGGAGACGCTGAAGGCCGCTGAAAAAACAGGCTATCAAATGGGCGTGACGACAGAACCGGGCGCGGCTTCGAGAGACCAGGGAATGTATGCCCTCCATCGTGTGCGCGTGTCCCCAGGCATGTCAGGCTCGGCTTTTGGTGCGTACATCGAATCAATGAAATAAAAAAAGGCGGCGTTTAATCGCCGCCCCCTCCGCCGCCACAGCCGGAATCGCTGAAACCTCCGTCACTGCCGCATCCATCATGGTGTGAGCCGTTGTCTGAATAACCGAAATACCGGCTGTCCGCCTGCTGGCGGCTTTTATTATCCGATGGCTGCGGCTGAATGACTGAAAGAAAAACAATAATAGATATAAACAATAAGATGATCACAATCACTTCGCGTCACTCCCTTTTTTCACCATATCTGTTATACGGATGAAACGCTGACCGGTTTCATTTCAAAGTGATCGATTCTTTCAGGCGGTCTCTGAGCCAGCGCTTCAGCACCCCATGTCCTTTGTTTGACAATAAAGTGCCGACACGCCAATACATAGGGGGATGAGGAGCGAACTGAAAATCAATCAGTCTGAAAAGCCAGCTTTTATCACGGGTGAGAGAATCAATTTGAAGCTCGTCTTCACCTGCTTCAGAGCTGTAGGCACTTTGTTTCTGTATGTCCTCATCCTGCCGAACCGCCAAGATTCTCAAGGCTTCAGCCATTTGTTTGTAACCGCCCTCCAGCAATGATGCGCCAAGATTGTCAGCACGCACCTCCATCCATTGTGAACAAAAGGATTGATAGAGCTGGAATAGGATAATGATTGCCATAATGAAAGCCCAAAGCACAATTTTATGGGCCTCGGGATGGGTGATATGCTGCTCAAACAAGAGGAAAATCCCAACGACAGCTCCAAGATATAGAAAACGCAAAAGCTGTGAAGACAGAACGTCACGTTTTTTGATATGAATCGCCTCATGGGCCAGAATGCCTTCAATGACACGCTGTGGAAGTGTTAGTGTGGCGCTTGTCAGGATGACCATTGACCTCCCGACATTCATGCCTACTGCCATTCCGTTGTAATCATCACTCTCCGTTTCGTATATGCGGACATGGGAAATGCCGGCCGATCGAAAAATCTTATCGGCCGCTGCCTGTACATGCGGATGATGACAAGGCTTGGCGTCCATCGCCGCCCGCAACACACGGTCTGACATATACATGTTGAATACCCAATACAGGATTACGGCAACAGCCATGACCCATGGAGAGGCGTGTAATGCGTATAACGCGAGCACCAATAAGGCGTAAGCGGATACCCCTTTTACGCTGGCGGCAAAATAAAGCTTACCGAGCAGCCGCTTCACATTTTTTCTATGATAAAACGGCAAAACAGAAATTACATTGTCCACATCGTTTTCTGCATCTGTGTACTCCTGGAGAATTGTTTTCCATTTTTGCGGTTCCTTCACCGTCAAAAACAGTGTTTCGCCGGGAAGAGACAGTTTAATGACTTGCTGAAAGCTTGTTGTTAAATCTAGACGTGATGAATACATCGTCAGGAGCGGATGGAGCTTTAAGAGATCAGCCGTTGATTCAAGCTGAATGTCCTTCAAATCGGAAAGCGGGTATGTACGGGTTTCATAGTGTGAGCTGATATGCAATTTTTCTAAGGCTGATGAATAAAAAACCTTTACGCTGAAAACATTCAGTATACGCTTCACCAGTGCCCCTCCGCCGGAGATCATGCCGAGAAGGATCACATATTTGAGAGGGCTTGTGTCAGGTCCATAGATGAAAAAAATAACAGCCCCTGCAAACACAATGGCGGTCAGCGTAATGTCTGACAGGAGACGTGTTTTGTTTCTGGCCAGCTCGATTTCCTGCCAGTCTCCCGAAGGTTTTTCCACACGCTCTGAAACAATGAGATCCATTGCGGTCCAATAGCAGTAGAACATTGTCGCGATTGAGACAATGCCGTCCATGAATGAGAGATGAGAGAAGATGTAAACTGCAGCGCCGACCCATAGAACAATATCAATCCAGAAGTCTATGGCCGGAATGAGTTTTGCAGCCAGGGCTGATATCAAATAAAATCCCAGCCCGAGAAGCATAAAGAGAAATAGATGAGTTCCCATAGGCATGCCATATTCCTTTCTATCTAGTATTTCCAACTATTACTATAGCATGAGGCGGGAATTTGCAAAAATATGGACATGCAAAAAAGCAAGCTCTTTCGTTTGACGAAGAACTTGCTTGCGGGGATCAATAAAACTGGTGCAGCAGCAATAAGGTTAAGGATACTGTAATCGCGCCCCCGATGCGGGTAGACACTTGGGCGAAAGGCATTAGCTCAAGCCTTTCAGCGGCGCTTAAAATGGCAACGTCACCCGTGCCGCCTTGCCCAGAATGACACGCATTGATTATGGCGGTTTCAATCGGATACATGTTCAGCCATTTTCCAGTGAAGAAGCCAACGGCCATCATGGTCACAACGACAGACAGAATCGTGATAATATTGCTGAGGTTAAAAGCGGCGACAAGCTTGTCCCACGGAGTCATGGATACCCCGATCGCAAAGAGAAGCGGGTAGGTCACAGCTGTTGAAAAGAAGCGGGACACTCCAAACGCGCCATTTTCAATTGAGGCAGGCACCAATCTGAACAGCTTGATTAGAACAGCCAGTAACAGCATGGCAACGGGTGCCGGAAAACCGAAAAAATCGTGAGCGAGCATGCCGACTAAGTATAAAGAAACAGCAAGGATACCGCCTGACGCAAATAAAGAAAGGTTGAACATTTGCTGTCCGCTTTGAGATTCCTCCAGCGCAGGGGACTCTTCTTCGGAGCGGTCCACTTTGCCGTTGCCTGTCCATTCCGGTTTTTTCTTTCCGATGCGGTTCAGCAATCCCGCTAGAATAATCGCGCACAAGCTGCCCAGCATAATCGATGGCAGAACAAGTGCGAACGCTTCCCCTTGAGAAATGGGCATGATGTCAGAATATCCGATGGACAGCGGGATAGCGCCTTCTCCGACTCCTCCAGCCATAATCGGAATGACAATGTACAGCAGGGTATGCTGAAATCCGAGTCCGAGCAATGTCCCGACAGCCAGTCCGACAATAGCGGCTGTGACAGAACCAACAATAAGCGGAATAAAGATTTTCATAAATGCTTTTACGAGTGTTTCTCTTTTCATGCCAAGAATGCTTCCGACGACAATACCGGCGATAAACAAATAAAGAAAGTTTGAGTTTTCTGTAAATTCTGTGGTGGATTTGACGATATCATTAGGCAGCAGGTGATAGTACACGACAGCGGACGGAATAAAAGTAGCTAGGATGGCCGGGCCGCCGATAGAACGCACAATCGGTATCGATTTGCCGATTTGGGCAAAGGTAAACCCGAAAAACGCCATGACGGCAATGGATGTCAAAATGTCACTTTTTACATCGTGATGCATAACAAAAACAGTGATTAATATAAACAGCAAGGCATACACAGGAAGCGGTATGATGCCTACTTTTATATTCATGGCTTTCGCAAACCAATTCTCTTTTCGAACCCCTTCGTGAATTGTATCCGTTTGCAATTGCATTTGTGTTTGAAGCTCTCCCATTGAAAAACCTCCCCTATTCTTGATGCAGTGAAATTGTTCACTATGTTAAGTATACTAAAAAATTGAAATTATTAATATATTAAAAATTTACTATTCAACTTTTCTCCACTTGCCGGTTCAAATGAAAAGAGGCATCCTGCCTAAAATCTGTTTATGACGGAGTGCTGAGAAACGAGTGCTGGTGCGGGGCAAGCATTTTGTTCGCAAGGAACGATGTGTTGATGTACGATAATAAAGGGTCATTTATCCTAGCAGCCGACATAAATAAGCAACAAAATAGACAAAAATCCGTCACATAGGGCGGGACTTTTTAGGTATTTTAGGCTTTATTTTTGAAATGAATCGTTGTAAAGTACTTAATATGAACCAGTCAGAGATTGTGTCATTTGGTCAGTCTGGCAATCTTGCATCATATTGGATGACTTTTTGACACATTTGTGAAATATTGAGCAATATTTTTTTCGTCTATTTTGTGAATTACTGATCAAAGTCTCGGTTCTATTTGTGAAGTAGTGAGCAAATTACAGTTTTAACCGGAAATGGAGGAGAAAGCATGAGTGAATTGGTATTAGCCCGCATACAATTTGCATCAACAACGTTGTTTCACTTCTTGTTTGTGCCGATGTCTATCGGGCTTGTGTTTATGGTTGCGTTGATGGAGACTCTTTATCTTGTAAAGAAAAATGAGCTGTATCTCAAAATGGCAAAGTTTTGGGGACACTTATTCTTAATAAATTTCGCAGTCGGTGTTGTAACAGGGATTTTGCAAGAATTCCAGTTTGGACTGAACTGGTCTGATTACTCCCGTTTTGTCGGAGATGTATTTGGTGCGCCGCTTGCGATTGAAGCATTATTGGCGTTTTTCATGGAGTCTATTTTTATCGGATTATGGATTTTTGGCTGGGACCGCCTGCCGAAGAAAATTCACGCTCTCTGCATATGGCTCGTATCATTCGGAACGATCATGTCATCTTTCTGGATTTTAACAGCAAACTCCTTTATGCAGGAGCCGGTCGGCTTTACGATCAAAAACGGCCGCGCGGAAATGAATGATTTTGGCGCGTTGATTACAAACCCTCAGCTTTGGGTTGAATTCCCGCACGTTATTTTCGGTGCGCTTGCCACTGGAGCTTTCTTTATTGCCGGAGTGAGTGCTTTTAAACTGCTGAAGAAAAAAGAAGTGCCGTTCTTTAAGCAATCTTTTAAACTCGCAATGATCGTCGGCCTTTGTGCCGGTCTTGGCGTCGGCCTTAGCGGACACATGCAGGCTGAGCACTTGATGGAATCACAGCCGATGAAAATGGCTGCCAGTGAAGGCCTATGGGAAGACAGCGGTGACCCTGCTGCTTGGACCGCTTTTGCGACGATCGATACAAAAAATGAAAAAAGCTCAAATGAAATCAAAGTTCCTTATGCCTTGAGCTACTTGGCTTATCAGAAATTCAGCGGAAGTGTCAAAGGGATGAAAACCCTTCAGGCTGAGTACGAAAAAATATACGGAAAAGGCGACTACATTCCGCCAGTGAAAACGACATTCTGGAGCTTCCGCATCATGGTTGGCGCAGGCGTTGTCATGATTCTTGCTGCGTTAGGCGGCCTCTGGCTGAACCGCCGCAAAAAGCTTGAAAACAGCAAATGGTATTTGCGCATCATGATTGCTTTGATTTCCTTCCCGTTTCTTGCGAACTCCGCGGGCTGGATTATGACAGAAATCGGACGTCAGCCTTGGACGGTTATGGGCTTGATGACAACGGCTCAATCCGTGTCGCCTAACGTAACAGCGGGTTCCTTGTTATTCTCAATCATCGCATTCGGTGTGATGTACATGATTCTGGGCGCGCTGCTTGTCTTCTTGTTTATCCGTGAGATTAAAAAAGGTGCGGAGCATGATAATCATCATGATGTGCCTGTATCAACAGATCCATTTAGTCAGGAGGTATACCATGGCATCTCTTCATGATCTTTGGTTTATACTCGTTGCTGTATTGTTTGTAGGATTCTTCTTTTTGGAAGGCTTTGATTTCGGGGTCGGCATGGCGACCCGTTTTCTTGGCCATAATGAATTAGAACGCAGAGTGCTGATCAACACGATCGGGCCGTTCTGGGACGCGAATGAAGTCTGGCTTTTGACTGGCGCAGGCGCCATTTTCGCGGCATTCCCAAACTGGTATGCAACGATGCTGAGCGGTTATTACATTCCGTTTGTCATAGTGCTGCTTGCGTTAATGGGCCGCGGGGTCGCGTTTGAGTTCCGCGGCAAGGTGGATCATTTAAAATGGGTAAAGGTTTGGGACTGGGTCGTTTTCTTCGGCAGTCTGATTCCTCCGTTTGTGCTTGGTGTGCTGTTCACGACATTATTCCGCGGGATGCCGATTGATGCCGACATGAACATTCACGCACATGTATCTGATTATATCAATGTATATTCTATACTTGGCGGTGTGACGGTAACACTTCTTTGCTTCCAGCATGGATTAATGTTTATCACGCTGCGTACGATTGGTGATTTGCAAAACCGCGCCCGGAAAATGGCGCAAAAGATAATGGGTGTTGTTTTTGTAGCGGTTCTTGCCTTCGCGGCCCTTTCTGCGTATCAGACAGACATGTTTACACGCCGCGACGAGATTACCATTCCGCTCGCTGTTTTGATTGTCATCTGCTTTATGCTCGCGGCTGTATTTATTCGCAAGAAAAAAGACGGCTGGACATTTGGGATGACAGGCGCTGGTCTGGCGCTGACCGTGGGAATGATCTTTATTTCCCTATTCCCTCGCGTAATGGTCAGCTCGCTTCATAGCGCATACGATTTAACAGTAGCTAACGCTTCTTCCGGAGATTATTCGCTTAAAGTCATGTCAATTGCAGCATTAACGCTACTGCCGTTCGTCATCGGCAGCCAGATCTGGAGCTATTATGTCTTCCGGAAGCGCGTCAGCCATAAGGAGCCTATGACTTATTAATGGGAAAAGACCTGTTTCGATATAAAGGAATGAAGCGGATTCTCACCTTGATTACTTGTTTAACGCTGATTCAGACAGCCGCCATTATTATGCAGGCAGAGTGGCTGAGTGAGGCCGTAACCGGACTGTTCAACGGGAAGGGCATTACCTCCCTTTTTCCGATGATCGGCTTTTTCCTCATCGCTTTTATCGCCCGGCACGGGGTGACGGTGGCGCGACAGAAAATCGTCTATCAATACGCCGCTCGGACAGGAGCAGATTTGAGGAGAAGTTTTCTTGATCAGCTGTTCCGATTAGGCCCCCGCTTTGCAAAGAAAGAGGGGACGGGGCAAATGGTGACGCTGGCGATGGAAGGCATCAGCCAGTTCCGCCGCTACCTGGAGCTGTTTCTGCCGAAAATGGTCAGCATGGCGATTGTGCCTGCGGCGGTTGTCATTTATGTGTTTTTTCAGGATCGGACATCAGCCATCATTTTAGTGGCGGCTATGCCGATTCTGATCATCTTTATGATTCTCCTCGGCCTTGTCGCGCAGAGAAAAGCGGATCGTCAGTGGAAATCCTATCAGAGACTTTCCAATCATTTTGTTGATTCTCTTCGCGGGCTGGAGACATTGCGTTTCCTAGGTTTGAGCAAGTCACACAGCAAAAATATTTTCTATGTGAGTGAGCGGTATCGCAAGGCAACGATGAGCACACTCCGGGTGGCGTTTTTGTCATCATTCGCCCTCGATTTTTTCACGATGCTGTCGGTGGCGACAGTCGCAGTATTTCTGGGCCTGCGCCTTATTGACGGCGATATTTTGCTTGGCCCCGCTTTAACGGCGCTTATTCTGGCGCCTGAGTATTTTTTGCCGGTGCGGGAAGTGGGGAATGATTATCATGCAACACTGAACGGCCAGGAAGCAGGAAAAACCATTCAAGAGATTTTGTCGCAGCCAGGTTTTAAAGAAGAGACGCCGCTTCAGCTCGAGGATTGGTCCGATCAGGATGAGCTGAAGCTGTCAGGCGTGTCAGTCGGCCGTTCGGTGTCTGATATTCATCTCTCATTTAAGGGCAAGAAAAAAATCGGCATTATCGGTGCAAGCGGCGCCGGAAAATCAACATTAATTGATATTCTCGGCGGATTTTTGGAGCCGGATGGCGGGATGATTGAGGTTAATGGTACAAGCCGGTCCCATTTGCAGGACGGCAGCTGGCAGAAGAACCTTCTGTACATCCCCCAGCATCCGTACATTTTTGATGATACGCTTGGCAACAACATTCGCTTCTACCACCCAAGCGCTTCGGCAGAGGATACAGCCCGTGCTGCTGCGGCGGCGGGACTGGCGGAGCTGGTGAATAGCCTTCCTGAAGGATTAGAGGGGCGGATCGGGGAAGGCGGCCGGGCGCTCAGCGGCGGCCAGGCACAGCGTGTCGCGCTGGCCCGCGCCTTTTTGGGAAACCGTCCGATCCTGCTGCTGGATGAGCCGACCGCCCATCTTGATATCGAAACAGAATATGAAATAAAAGAAACGATGCTGGATTTATTTGAGGATAAGCTTGTCTTTCTCGCGACTCACCGCCTTCACTGGATGCTCGATATGGACGAAATTATCGTGCTGGACGGGGGCAGGGTTGCGGAAATCGGGACTCACAATGAACTGCTGGAGAAAAACGGTGTGTATACCAAACTCGTGAAGGCACAACTGGGGGAAAGAGCATGAAGAAAGAAGAATGGATTTTGCCGTATATCAAGCAAAATGCCCGCCTGTTTGTTCTGGTTATCTTTTTGGGCGCGGTGACGATTTTTTCTGCTGCTTTTCTCATGTTCACCTCAGGGTTTTTGATTTCTAAAGCGGCGACAAGGCCGGAAAACATTCTGCTCATTTATGTGCCGATTGTCGCAGTGCGCACCTTTGGGATTGCGCGCTCTGTGTCGCGATATGTGGAACGGCTCGTCGGGCATCACATCATTTTGAAAATCGTATCCGACATGCGCGTCCGCCTTTACAATATGCTTGAGCCGGGTGCTTTGATGCTGCGTTCCCGTTTTCGCACGGGGGATATGCTCGGCATTTTGTCTGAGGATATTGAGCATTTGCAGGATGCTTTCTTAAAAACGATTTTTCCTGCGATCTCAGCCTTGTTCCTGTATGCTGTGTCAGTGATAGCGCTCGGCTTCTTCTCTTGGCCGTTTGCCATATTGCTTGCGCTGTATTTGTTTGTTCTTGTTGTATTGTTTCCGGTTGTGTCTTTGCTCGTGACGAGAGCGAAGAATGCGAAGCTGAAAAGCGGGCGGAATGTGCTGTACAGCCGTCTGACAGATGCTGTGATGGGTGTCAGCGACTGGATGTTCAGCGGACGCCGGCATGCTTTTATTGATGCTTATGAAAAAGAGGAACATGATTGGTTTGAGCTTGAACGGAAAAAACAACGCTTTACAAGATGGCGGGATTTTGCTGCGCAATGCCTTGTCGCCGGCCTTATTTTGCTGATGCTGTTTTGGACGGCGGGACAGCAAGCAGACGGCGAGCTTGCTAAAACAATGATTGCCGCTTTTGTGCTAGTGGTGTTTCCGTTGACGGAAGCCTTTTTGCCGCTTTCGGATGCCTTAGGCGAAGTGCCGGGCTATCAGGATTCTATCAGACGCATGAACAAGGTGGCTCCTCAGCCGGAGTCGCCACAAACAGAATCAGGGGCTCAAATGCTCGATCTTCAAGATGTCACCTTGGCCTTTCGTGATGTGACGTTTTCTTATGATAACAGCAGCCAAGTGCTTGACAACTTTTCCTTTACGCTGCGCCAAGGAGAAAAAATGGCGCTGCTCGGCCGAAGCGGCTCTGGGAAATCAACATCGCTTGCATTAATCGAGGGCGCCTTGAAACCGGACTCCGGTTCTGTTACGTTAAACGGAGTGGAGACAGCGCTGTTAAAGGATCAGATTGCGGATGCGGTGGCCGTGTTAAATCAAAAACCGCACCTGTTTGATACAAGTATTTTGAACAACATCAGGCTCGGAAACGGAGAAGCAAGCGACGAGGATGTGCGCCGCGCCGCAAAGCAGGTCAAGCTGCATGACTACATTGAGTCATTGCCTGACGGATATCATACCTCTGTACAGGAAACGGGCATCCGTTTTTCCGGTGGAGAGCGCCAGCGGATCGCGCTTGCGAGGATTTTACTGCAGGATACACCGATCATCATCCTCGATGAGCCAACAGTCGGCCTCGATCCTATTACCGAACGTGAATTGATGGAAACGGTGTTTGAGGTGCTGAAAGGAAAAACGATTTTATGGATTACCCACCATCTCGCGGGAGTGGAAGCGGCTGATAAAATCGTATTTCTCGAAAACGGCAAAACAGAAATGGAAGGAACCCATGAGGAGCTGCTGGCGGCAAACGAACGATATCGCCGTCTATATCACCTTGATGTTCCTGTAAAATAGAAGACAGCCCTAAAAGGCTGTCTTTTTTGTTTGAAAAAGAAAAGGGACAGGAAAAATAGGAAAAGAAAGCAGAGGAGGGATAGAGATGAATGTTCCATATTGGACGGAAGAGCATGTAAGGGCCACGCTTCCTGAAAGAGATGCGGAGAGCCATAAAGGCACGTACGGTACGGCTTTGCTGCTGGCTGGAAGTGACGACATGCCGGGGGCAGCGCTGCTTGCAGGGCTTGGGGCCATGCGGAGCGGTCTCGGCAAGCTTGTCATCGGTACATCAGAAAGCGTAATCCCGCTAATTGTTCCTGTTTTGCCCGAGGCGACCTATTGGCGTGACGGCTGGAAAAAGGCGGCGGATGCTCAGCTTGAAGAGACGTACCGAGCCATTGCCATCGGATCGGGCCTTCCGCAAACGGAAAGCGTACAGCAGGCAGTCGATCATGTGCTTACGGCTGATTGTCCTGTTATTTTGGATGCCGGAGCGCTGGCGAAGCGCACATATCCGAAACGGGAGGCCCCCGTCATCCTCACGCCGCACCCGGGCGAGTTTTCCCGAATGACAGGGATGCCCGTGAACGAATTGCAGAAAAAAAGAGCGGAATATGCAAAGGAATGGGCGGCTCAGCTGCAGACTGTCATTGTGTTAAAAGGAAACCAAACCGTCATCGCGTTTCCTGATGGAGACTGCTGGCTCAATCCAACCGGAAACGGGGCGCTCGCCAAGGGCGGAACCGGTGACACACTGACGGGCATGATATTGGGGATGCTCTGCTGCCATGAAGATCCAAAGCACGCCATATTAAACGCGGTCTATTTGCATGGTGCGTGCGCCGAGCTCTGGACGGACGAGCACTCCGCTCATACGTTGCTCGCTCATGAGCTATCTGACATCCTGCCCCTCGTGTGGAAACGATTTGAATGATAAAAAAGCTGTCTTCAGAGAGAAGACAGCTTTTCTTGATACCCCGCCCGTTTTTTCAGACGCGGTTTCATTAATGCATAGTAAAGCACAGAAGGCACGGCCAAGCCGATAATCCATGCGATGTCTCCGCCGCCAAACATTTTGGCAAGCGGTCCGATGTAAAAGCTTGTGTTGATAAACGGGATTTCCAGCAAGATAGACAGAACGAACGCAATTGTGGTGATCCAATTGACCTTTCCATAAGGCCCGTTTACGTCGAACATGGCTTTGACTTGATACTTTCCGTGGCGGACGAAGTAGTAATCGACTAAATTGATTGCCGTCCACGGAATTAAGAAATAACTGATGAAAAAGATAAAATTCAAAAACAGTTCCATAAAATTGCTCTGTCCCAGTAGGCTTAAGACTGTGCCGACAAGCGTGACACCCAGGATCATGATGATTCTGACTTTGGGCGTGACTTTTAATTTCAGAAACGGCTCCAGCGTTGTTGTCGTGGACATGAAAGCCCCATACAGGTTAAAAACATTGATTGCCATTTGCCCAAATAGCACAATGATCAGCATAATAAACGAGAAGGGACCGAACAATTGGACAATCTGGCTGCCTGAGTTTGCCGTAAAGTCAGGAAGTGAGGTTGTCAGCAATGCGCCGAGCAGCATCATCCAGATGGAGCTGACAGATGTACCTGCATAGCTGTACCAAAATGTTTTTGAAGCCGGTGTTTTAACTGGCAGATATCTTGAATAATCGGCAACATACGGCGCGTAGGCAAGCTGCCACGTCGCAACTGCGCTGACTGCCACCAAGAAAATTGGCAGATCAATCGCTCCGGGAATCCAGCTGCCTGCCGGAATCGGCAATTGAAAAATGAGAATCGTTGCAGCAAAAAATACAGCAAAAGAGGTCCAAGAAAGGATTTTTTGCATTTTGTGAATCAAATCATGGCCGAAAATGGTGAGTAAAAAACATACGGCGCTTAAGCCTATAATGCTCCATGTTCCCGGGATGGGAACAAAGCTGCTTAAGGTTCCGGCCGCCAGAATCGTGCTGCTTGCGAAGAAACCAAGGTAGATAAACATGACTAAGAAGAGGGGAAGAATCGCTCCGATTACGCCGAATTGGGCACGGCTTTGAATCATTTGCGGGATGCCTAGCTGAGGGCCTTGCGCGGAATGAGACGCCATAAATATGGCACCGATTAAGGTTCCGCAAATAATAGCGGCAACACTCCAAAACAGATTAAGTCCCATTGCAACGGGAATCGTGCCGGTCACTAACGTGGTGATATGCATATTAGCCCCGAACCATACGGGAAATAAATCTTTCGCTTTACCATGTCTCTCTTCATTCGGAATATATTCAATCGTTCGCCTTTCTACTTTCAATGCATCGTCCTCCATATTGGATGTTTTTTTGAAATCGACATAAAGTCATAGCTTAACAGACTATGAGGGGGTTTACAAATAAGGATATGCAGCCAAACGGCCGGGAAGCTTGATCTGTCAATGGCTGAAAAGAATTGTAAAAAAGATGAACGCTTTTGAATCCGGTGTCGTCTCATAAGGCAGAAAAACAAAAAAGGGGGGATCATGGTCATTGGATACACAAGAAGAACAGCGGCTGATACAGCAGGCGAAAGAGGGAAACGACGAGGCGTTTACAGCCCTTTTCCACTATCACTATTCTTTCTTATATAAATACTTGTTAAAGCTTTCCCTTCACCCCGATCTCAGCGAGGAACTTGTTCAGGAAACCTTTCTGAAAGGGTACATCCATTTAAGAAGCTTTCAGGGCCGTTCAAAATTCTCCACGTGGCTGATCTCCATTGCATCGCGGCTCTATCTCGATCACCAGAAAAAGAGAAAGAGAGAATGGAAACGGAATCAGACAGTTACGGAGGAAACAATCCGCAAGATCAAGTGGGACGTGTCGGCGAAAGGGGCAGAGTGGAGCGAAACGCTCGATCTGTTTTCAAAGCTGGACCCTAAACTGCGCACACCAGTTTTATTAAGGCATTACTACGGCTATACCTACGCCGAAATCGGGGTGATGCTTCAAATCAAAGAAGGCACTGTAAAGTCCAGAGTTCATAAAGGGCTCCAGCAAATCAGAAAGGAGTGGGACGATGAATAAAGAAAAGCTTCCTGATCATTTAAAGTCAGAATGGAAAAAAATTGATCAAACAGCCAATCCCTCTATACCGACTCAAAAAGAACTGCTTCACCAGCTGTCACAAATGAAAGCTGAATACAGAAAAAAACTTCTTCAAGAGATCATTTTATTTGTATTTTGTGCGCTGATGGTTGTGAGTGCTGCAATCTTTGCTTTCACTCAAGCTCCTGCTGTGTTTATTGTGCTTCAGGTTTGTGTGCTTGCGGTGCTGCCGATTTTGATTGCGGCTGAGAAAAAAAGGCATCTCGGCGAATGCGAGGTGAAACGCAGATGACAAAAACAGAAATTGTCATAACGGTTGCGGCTTATCTCATCGTATTGGCGCAGGGAATCTTTTTATTTATTGATGCGAAAAAACGAAATCGCATGGCATGGATTTGGGGGATTGTCGGACTGATTACAGCACCGATGCCTCTGATTTGTTATTACTTTTTTGTCATTAGGCCGGATCAGAAGAAAAGGGGGATCAAGCAATGAATATTTCTTGGGAAATGATTTTGCCGCTGGTTGTATTACAGCTGGCTTTGGCGGTGTTTGCCCTTATCAGCTGTATAAAAGAAGAGCGGACAAACGGGCCAAAGTGGATGTGGGCTGCGATCATTGTATGTATCAATATTATCGGGCCGATTTTGTTTTTTACCGTCGGCAGAAAGCAAAGGTAAGCCGATATGCTGTCTATTGAATCATTATGCAAATCGTACAGGCATCATGAAGCTGTAAAGAATGTCAGTTTTCACGTGAATGAAAATGAGTGTGTCGCACTATTAGGACCTAATGGAGCCGGTAAAACCACGACTCTGCAAATGCTTGCCGGACTGCTTTCGCCAACCTCCGGAAACATTAAGCTGTTAGGAGAAAAAAAGCTGGATCGGCGTTTGATTGGGTACCTCCCTCAGTATCCTGCTTTTTATTCGTGGATGACCGCAAATGAATTTTTGACATTTGCGGGGAGACTGTCCGGCCTTTCGAAGAGAAAATGCCAAGAGGAAATCGGTGAGATGCTGGAATTTGTCGGTTTGCACGAAGCGGCGCACAAAAGGATCGGGGGCTATTCAGGAGGCATGAAACAAAGACTCGGTCTGGCACAGGCACTGCTCCATAAACCGAAGTTTTTGATATTGGATGAACCGGTGTCTTCTCTTGATCCGACAGGGCGGTTCGAGGTGCTGGACATGATGCGGGAGCTGAAAAAGCATATGGCCGTTCTGTTTTCTACACATGTTTTGCACGATGCAGAGCAGGTGTGTGATCAAGTGGTGATTATGAAAAACGGTGAAATTTCATGGAAAGGCGAGTTACAGGAGCTGAAACAACAGCAGCAAACGAACGTTTTTACCCTTTCAGTGAAAGAGAAGCTGGAAGGCTGGCTTGAAGAGAAGCCTTACGTCTCAGCTATTGTCTATAAGAATCCGTCCCAAGCTGTTTTCGAGCTGCCTGATATACACGCTGGCCGGTCATTATTAAGTGACTGTATCCGAAAGGGATTGACCGTCACCCGATTTGAACAGAAAACGGAGTCTCTAGAAGACGTCTATCTAAAGGTGGTGCACGCATGAAGGTGATGATGGCGCTATTGCAGAAGGAGTGGCTGGAAGGATGGAAAAGCGGCAAGCTGATTTGGCTGCCGATTGCGATGATGATCGTCGGGCTGACACAGCCGCTGACCATTTATTATATGCCGGAAATCATCGCACATGGAGGGAACCTTCCTGACGGCATGAAAATTAGTTTTACGACGCCCTCCGGGTCTGAAGTGATGGTCAGCACGCTTTCTCAATTCAACACGCTTGGCATGGCTCTGGTCATCTTTAGCGTGATGGGCAGTGTAGCCAATGAAAGAAATCAAGGGGTAACAGCGCTGATTATGTCGCGGCCTGTGACGGCAGCCCATTATATCGTGAGTAAATGGCTCATCCAAAGCGTGATCGGCATTATGTCGTTTGCAGCTGGATACGGGCTTGCTTATTATTACGTTCGGCTACTGTTTGAGGACGCATCATTCAGCCGCTTTGCTGCAAGCCTTGGCCTTTACGCGCTTTGGGTGATATTTATTGTGACCGCCGGCCTTGCCGGAAGTACGATATTCCGGTCTGTCGGAGCAGCTGCGGCTTGCGGGATCGGGCTCACAGCAGCCGTTTCCTTTGCTGTTTCACTATTTCCAGATGGTGCGAAGTGGCTTCCGGCTGAGATTTGCAAGCAGGCGGAGCATATCCTTCTTCATGGAGAGCGGGCAGATTTTTTCGGATGGTCACTCACTTTCTCCATTCTGTGCATCATGCTTCTGGCCGTGTTTTCTGTGTGGCGCTTCCGGCGGTATGAAAGCTATTAATTGATCATGTTACGTTTTTGCGCGAGCATCACAAAAAAGGCGGCAAATGCCAGAGACCCGGCTCCATAAAAAACTCCCGCAAGCCCGATAAGCTGTGCGATTTTTCCGGCAAGAAGGGGCCCGAGGAAGATGCCTAGCGCATAAAATGATTGATAAAACCCCATCACTGACATTTTTAATCGGGCAGAACTGATTTCGATGACATGGCTTAGCAGCAGAGGAAAAACGAAGCCGAGCGCCAGTCCGATACAGGCGTGTGTGATGCAAACCGTGAACAATGCAGCTGAAAAAGGAACGTATAGCAGACAGACCCCGGTGACTGCGAAACTAATGAGCATCACGGAGTAAGCGATACGGCTTGTAAATCGCAGAAACACAAAGCTTAATGTGGCGGCTGCGTGTGGGAGGAAAAAGGCGCTCATCACCCAAAGCAGCTCCGCGTCGCCCATTCCGAGCTGATTCATGTAAAGCGGCGTAAAACCAAACACTGTGATAAATAATACGGCATGGGCCGTCATAGACAGGATGGTGAAAAGCTTCAGCTTTGGCAGCCGCAATGTATCTTTGATGTACTGATTGACACGAATGGTGTCACGGTTTGCGGGAGGAGCAGACGGATCCTTAATAAAGCAGCAGATCACCAGACCTGCGACCGAGGCTGCCAGCGCCATCCAAAAAGGGACCTGCCTGCCTAAATGGGCTGCCGCAAGCCCGCAGAACACAATGCTGGCAAACTGAGGCATGACGGTAAAAAACTGCATGATGCCCATTGCTTTTGATGCATTGCCATTGTTGAAATAATGTGCGTATAAAATGGTCGCCATCACCCACATAGAAGCAGTGATTCCCGCGAAAAGCCGGGCGGCCAGCACGAAGAAGAAAGAATCAAACATCAGAAAAAGCAGGCTGCTGAGGACGGAAAAGCCGAACCCGGCAATTAACAATTGCTTGCGCAAGGAAAACAGGATGTCTGACACAAGGCCGAGCGGGAATCGCAGAAGGATTTGCGTGACCCCGTAGCTGCCGAGAATGATGCCGATTGCGCCATATGAAAAGTGCAGATCCTCCAAATACAGACTGAATACAGGAACGTAAATATAGCCTGAAAACCAGAAACAAAATACCATGCATAAAAAAACGGCGTGATCTAAAGCGCCGATTGTTTTTTTCTGAGGAATCAAGTCCTGCTGTAATTCCATCGTATCTCTCCACCCCTTTCCTTCCAAGTACAACACAATTATTGAAAGCGTTTCAATAGAAAAATAAAAAAACAGGGCTTCTAAAAAAGCCCTGTTCGCTGTTGTTAATACGGATCAGACGGATGACTCTCCTGTTCAGCCTGCTTTGCAGCCTGTTCCGTTTCAGTTGTGCCGATCGGCCCGTTGCTGTTGTTTTCGGAAACCTTTTTTAGCCCTTCTGCTACGCGTTTTCCGTAGTCAGGATCAGCTTTTGTGAAATTCTCAATCATTTGATCCTGAATTTCTTTTCGGCACGTAGAAAGCGTATTCACCAAATTCGTAATCAATTCGTTCCGCTCAAATTCAGTAAATCTCCGGTACGTTTCTCCAGCCTGTCCGAAGTTGTTTGTTCTGTCAATCGCTTCACGCTTTACATCACCTTCGACATGCGGCGTATGGTCTTTTCCGTCTTGCTTCGCTTCCTTCAGCCCGCCCATAATGGATGGCTCGTAGTTGACGTGCGGGTTTTGTCCTTCTGCTCTATCGACCCGATATTGCATTTGCCCGCCTTCCTGGTTGGTGGCGACATGCTTTTTCGGCGAGTTGATCGGAAGCTGCAGGTAATTTGCGCCTACACGGTAGCGCTGCGTATCAGAGTAGGCAAACGTACGCCCCTGGAGCAATTTGTCGTCTGAAAAATCAAGCCCGTCGACAAGCACTCCCGTTCCAAATGAAGCTTGCTCCACTTCCGCATGGTAGTTTTCCGGATTTTTGTTCAGAACCAATTTACCGATCGGTTTCCATGGGAAATCGTCTTTATACCACAGTTTTGTTGGATCAAGAGGATCAAAGTCCAGTTCAGGATGCTCATCATCGCTCATGATTTGAGCATATACTTCCCACTCTGGATAATCGCCATTTTCAATCGCGTCATATAGATCCTGTGTGGCATGGTTAAAGTTTTTCCCTTGAATCTCTTCTGCTTCCTTCTGTGTCAGGTTGCGGATGCCCTGCTTCGGTTCAAAATGGTATTTCACGAGAACGGCCTTGCCCTCCTCATTCACCCATTTATAGGCATGTACGCCTGAACCCTGCATTTGCCGGTAGTTGGCCGGAATGCCCCAAGGCGAAAACAAGAAGGTGATCATGTGTGTCGCTTCTGGAGATTGAGAAATGAAATCGAAAATACGTTCACCATCCTGGATGTTGGTCACTGGATCAGGCTGAAATGCATGTACAAGATCCGGAAATTTCAGCGGGTCGCGGATAAAAAAGATTTTCAGGTTGTTCCCGACCAAATCCCAGTTTCCGTCTTCTGTATATAGCTTTACAGCAAAACCGCGCGGGTCTCTCAATGTTTCAGGCGAGTGTTTTCCATGATTCACAGTTGAAAAACGGACAAATGCCGGTGTTTTCTTGCCTTTTTCCTGAAAGAGCTTGGCCCGTGTGTATGTTGAAATCGGTTCGTCTCCGAAGCTTCCGTATGCTTCAAAATACCCGTGTGCACCTGCTCCCCTGGCATGAACAACCCGCTCTGGGATGCGTTCCCGGTCGAAGTGGCTGATCTTTTCGAGAAAATCATAGTTCTCAAGTGTTGTAGGCCCTCTATTCCCGACGGTTCTCACATTCTGGTTGTCAGTAACAGGATGCCCCTGCCTATTCGTTAAGGTATCCTCTGACTCGTTTTTCCCGGATGTCTTGTGGGAAAGCGCTTCCTCGCTCCCTTGGGCATTTGATTGGTGCTGCTTGTTTTGATGATCATCTTTCAATGGTTGGCCCTCCTTTTTTGAACGGTAACAATATTCCCTGAATGGAAAGATTTTAAAACAGCCGTTTTTTTTGATCTGCTTCGGGAATGGTACAATGTACAAAAATCGGTAAAAGGAGAGGTCGATTCGTGACGAGAGAAAAAAATCCGCTGCCCATCACGTTTTATCAAAAAACCGCTCTTGAGCTTGCCCCATCGCTTCTGGGCTGCCTTCTTGTAAAAGAAACAGACGAAGGCACAGCGTCAGGCTATATTGTGGAAACAGAGGCCTATATGGGTGCTGGAGACAGAGCGGCACACAGCTTTAACAACCGCCGGACGAAGCGGACTGAGATCATGTTTGCAGAAGCTGGGCGGGTATATACATACGTGATGCACACCCATACATTGCTGAATGTCGTTGCCGCGGAAGAGGATGTCCCGCAAGCGGTATTAATCAGAGCGATTGAGCCGCATGAAGGCCAGCTGTTAATGGAGGAGAGAAGGCCGGGCAGGAGTCCGAGGGAATGGACAAACGGACCAGGAAAGCTGACGAAAGCGCTTGGCGTCACGATGAATGACTACGGACGCTGGATCACGGAACAGCCGCTTTACATCGAAAGCGGGTACACACCGGAAGCAATTTCAACCGGCCCGCGCATCGGCATTGACAACAGCGGGGAGGCTCGCGATTATCCATGGCGTTTCTGGGTGACGGGAAACAGGTATGTGTCGCGTTAGCATGTTTAAGGAAGAGGCAATCAGGGGAATGGTTGAGAAAAAAGAAGGGAGAATCGGAGCTTTGAAAAAGATGATCAAAACCGTTATCAAATGGGCGCCGGTCATTTACCCGATTGTTCGAAAAATCATGAAGGACCGCAAGGCGTCTAAACAAAAGAATATGTCCGCATCTAGAACAGCCGGCTGACCCCGGCTGTTTTTTTATAGGTCAGTTTTCCCTCTAGTCCTCCGGATGCTCATTGACTTGCCATTCTCTCCATTATAGAATTTATATACATTTCGCATCCCTTCATCATCCTTTCTGCCTATTCACTGAATCCCTGCATCTACTAGATAGGAGGTTTTTCTCATGCTTCATGGGCGACTTCGTGATATTCTGCGCTTGCTGATGGCGGCTGAAGCCCCGGTGACAAGTTCGTTTTTTGCCGCGCAATTAAACGTAACGACGCGGACAGTCCGCAATGATATAAAGGAACTGCAAGGTGTGCTAAGCGGTCACGGTGCCTTTGTACAATCTGTAAGAGGCTCCGGCTACAAGCTCCGCATTGATGACGAGCAAGTATTCAGAACACTGCTGCAAGATGAATTTCAGCAAAAAAAGGGCCTGCCGGTATTGCCGGAGGAGAGAATGGCCTATCTTATGAAACGTCTGCTGCTGGCGGACCATTATCTCAAGCTCGATGAACTTGCTGAAGAACTATTTATCTCAAAATCTACACTCCAAACGGATTTAAAGGAAGTAAAGAAACGTCTGCTGCCTTACCGCATCGTCATGGAAACACGTCCGAATTACGGCTTCAAGCTGCGCGGGGACGAGGTGCAGATGAGGTACTGCATGGCGGAGTACATTGTCGATGAAAGAGAAACGGAGATAGATGTTTTAAATGAAAAGGCTGATATTTTGCCAAAAGAAGAAATTGAGATCATCCGTTCCGCCATCTTGAAAAAAATGAAAAACGACCGCATCCCTCTGTCCAACATGGGACTGAATAACCTCATTATCCATATCGCTATCGCCTGTAAACGGATCAGAACGGAAAACTATGTATCTCTTTTCCCGAAAGATATGGATCATATCCTGCATCAAAAGGAGTACCAGGCTGCAGAAGCCATCGTAAAAGAGCTGGAATCAGCGCTTGCCGTTACGTTTCCGAAAGACGAGACGGCCTACATCACCATGCATCTCCTTGGCACAAAACGAATGACACAATCACAATGCGGAGAGGACACATTTTCAATAGAGGAGGAAACCGATCAGCTGACACTTGCCATGATCAAAGCTGTTGATCGTGAACTGAAGCTTGGCATCCTGCATGACAAAGAGCTGAAAATCGGCTTGGCCCTGCATATGAAGCCGGCGATCAGCCGCAATCGATACGGCATGAATCTTCGAAATCCGATGCTGGCAGCGATCAAGGAACATTATCCACTCGCTTTTGAAGCCGGGATCATTGCCGGAATCGTGATAAAGGAACAAACGGGTATTGAGATTCATGAAAACGAAATTGGATATTTGGCTCTCCACTTTGGCGCCGCGATTGAACGAAAAAAAACAGAAAGCCCGCCGAAACGCTGTATCATTGTATGCGCATCGGGTGCCGGGAGTGCCCAGCTTCTGCGCGAAAAACTCCGTTCCCATTTCGGCAAGCGGCTCGATATTCTTGGAACGGCTGAGTATTATAGTCTTGATCAAATGTCCTACGAATCAATTGATTTTGTCATCAGCACCATTCCGATTAAAAAAGAGCTCCCTGTACCAGTACTGAAGGTTAACACCATCTTAGGCGGAACTGACTTTACAAAAATAGAATCTATTCTGAGTGATGAAAAGGAAAAAGCCAATCGCTACCTAAAAAAAGAACTCGTTTTTTTTCAGGAGGATCTGCGCTCAAAAGAAGAAGTGATTCAATTTTTAGGGCAGAAAGCGGTCGAATGCGGCTTTGCCGATGAAGAAATCATAGATTCCATTTTTGAAAGAGAAGACATGTCGCCAACGTGTTTTGGCAATCTTGTTGCCATCCCGCACCCGCTTGTTCCGCAGACGAAAACAACGTTTTGGGCCGTTTGTACGCTCAAAAAACCGATCGATTGGGAGAGTCAGCGAGTTCAATTTGTCTGTCTGCTTTGTGTCGAAAAGGAGAACAAAGCGGATTTGCAAAGCATGTATAAACTGCTTGGCAGCATTTTGGATGACCCGGCGGCGGTGAACCAGCTGATCAAATGTCGTTCATATCAAGAGCTTTCGGATGTGTTTGACCAAAAAATGCTGAGCTGACAGCCTGTATATACCTTTTTTCCGTTGCCTGCGGAAAAACCCTGAGTGTTTATGAAAGCGATTTCATAATATGATGATAGCAACAGCAGGACATTACAAAATTGATCAAACTCTAGGGGGTCTTTTACATGAATATATTACTCGTTTGTGCAGCAGGCATGTCTACTAGCTTACTGGTGAGCAAGATGGAAAAAAGTGCGCAGGAACAGGGAAAAGACTATACCATTTGGGCAGTTTCAGGCGATTCTGTACAAAATCATATCGATAAAGCGGATGTATTGCTTCTCGGTCCGCAAGTCCGTTACATGCTTCCGCAGCTCAAAAAATTAGGAGAGTCAAAGGGGGTTCCTGTAGACGTCATTAATACCGTCCATTATGGCACGTGCAACGGGGCGGAAGTGCTGAAATCAGCTGAACAGCTTGGACATGTGTCATAGAGAGGGGCGGGCTATGTGAATAAAGTCAATCAGATCTTAGAAGAAAAGGTCATGCCTATAGCGGGAAGAATTGCGGGACAGCGTCATTTGCAGGCGCTGCGTGATGGTATCATCCTCACGATGCCCCTGATTATCATCGGTTCCTTTTTCCTCATCATTGGCAACCTCCCGATCCCGGGATACGCTGAGTTTATGGCAAAAACGTTTGGCAGCTCCTGGTCTGAAAAACTGGCCTACCCAGTCGACGCGACCTTTGAAATTATGGGTCTTGTCGCCGCGTTCGGCATCGCCTACCGGCTCGCCGAGAAATACGGTGTTGATGCCTTGTCGGCCGGAGCCATTTCCCTTGCGGCATTTTTATTAGCAACACCTTATCAAGTGCCGTTTATGCCGGATGGCGCGACGAAAGAAATCATGGTTGGCGGCGGGATTCCGCTTTCGCTCATGGGAAGCAAAGGCTTATTTGTCGCCATGATTATCGCAATGGTGTCCACAGAGATTTACCGCCTTATTATCCAGCGCAATTTAGTCTTCAAAATGCCGGACGGTGTCCCGCCGGCGGTAAGCAAGTCATTTGTCGCGTTAATCCCCGGCTTTGCCGTCATCTTCCTAATTTGGGCAGCCCGGCTGATTGTTGAAGCGACACCGTTTGAAAGCCTTCATAATATTGTAAGCGTTTTATTAGGGACTCCGCTTTCCATTCTGGGAGGAAGCCTTGGAGGAAGCCTTGTCGCCGAAGCCGTCAAAATGCTTTTATGGGCCTGCGGCCTTCACGGTGCAAACATTGTCGGAGGCGTCATGGCACCAATTTGGTACGGCGCAATGGATGCCAACCGGATCGCATTCCAAGCCGGTGAGGAGCTTCCTAAGATTTTCACCCAGCAATTTTTCGATATCTGGGTCAATATCGGCGGAAGCGGCGCCACATTGGCACTGGTTGTCACGATGTTTCTGCGCGCCCGAAGCAAACAAATGAAGCAGCTCGGGAAGCTTGCGGTCGGCCCGGCCATCTTCAATATTAACGAACCGATTATATTCGGAATGCCGATCGTCATGAACCCAATGCTCTTACTTCCGTTTATCATCACACCGCTTGTCACAGTGACACTTACGTACATCGGAATGAGCACCGGCCTTGTCGCAAAACCGGCGGGTATCGCAGTGCCGTGGACCATGCCGCCGATCTTTTCAGGCTACTTGGCGACAGGAGGAAAAGTCTCAGGCGCGGTCATGCAAGCCATTAATATTGTCGTATCCTTTGTTGTCTACTACCCGTTCTTCAGAATGTGGGATAAGCAGAAGCTGAAAGAAGAAAACGATCTGGAGCTGGTTCAAACGCCTGCAGCATCAGATGACAAAGAAGCGGCTCTGTAGAGAAAGGAAGTGAATCGCGTGAATGAGGAAATGGAACAAATCATTTTTCAAATCATCCTTCACGGAGGAAACGGTAGGAGCTCCGCAATGGAGGCCATTGCCGCTGCGAAAAGCGGTGACGCAGAAGAAGCGCGGAAAAAGCTTCAAGACGCTGCTGAAGAATTGTCAAAAGCCCATCATTATCAGACAGAGCTGATCCAAAATGAAGCGGGCGGAGAAAAGACGGAAATGACGCTTCTGATGGTTCATGCACAGGATCATTTAATGAATGCAATGACAGTGAAGGATATGGCTGCAGAGATCATTGAGTTATATGAAAAAATCACCGAGCAAAGGGGAGCAAGCATATGACAAAAGGATTGAAGATTGTAACGATTGGCGGAGGTTCAAGCTATACGCCCGAGCTAGTGGAGGGGTTCATTAAACGGTATGATGAGCTGCCTGTCCGTGAATTATGGCTTGTCGATATCCCCGAGGGTGAAGAAAAGCTGAATATTGTCGGCACACTCGCCAAACGGATGGTTGAAAAAGCTGGCGTCCCGATTGACATTCATCTTACGCTCGACCGGAGAAAAGCGCTGAAAGACGCAGACTTTGTTACGACCCAATTCCGTGTCGGACTTTTGCAGGCAAGAGCAAAGGATGAGCGCATTCCGCTAAAATACGGTGTAATAGGCCAGGAAACAAACGGCCCGGGAGGTCTGTTTAAAGGATTGCGCACAATTCCGGTCATCCTTGAGATCGCAAAGGACATAGAAGAGCTTTGCCCGAACGCTTGGCTTGTTAACTTCACAAACCCTGCCGGCATGGTAACAGAAGCCTTGCTTCGCTACTCCAACCTGAAGAAAGTCGTCGGTCTCTGTAATGTTCCAATCGGCATTAAAATGGGCGTAGCCAAAGCGCTTGATGTAGATGTGGACCGCGTAGAAGTCCAATTCGCCGGACTGAACCATATGGTATTCGGGCTGGATGTTTTCTTGGACGGCGTAAGTGTGAAAGAGCAAGTCATCGAGGCGATGGGTGACCCGAAAAACGCGATGACGATGAAAAATATATCAGGCGCCGAATGGGAACCAGATTTCTTAAAAGCGCTCAATGTAATCCCTTGCGGCTATCACCGTTACTATTTCAAAACAAAAGAGATGCTGGAGCACGAACTGGAAGCATCACAAACGGAGGGCACCCGCGCTGAAGTCGTGCAGAAGGTCGAAAAAGAGCTGTTCGAACTTTATAAAGATCCAAACCTTGCGATTAAACCGCCGCAGCTGGAAAAACGGGGCGGAGCTTACTACAGTGATGCAGCATGTAACTTAATCAGCTCCATTTATAATGATAAACATGACATTCAGCCGGTGAACACAATCAATAATGGTGCAATAGCGAGCATTCCAGACGATTCCGCAGTTGAAGTGAACTGTGTGATGACGAAAACCGGCCCTAAGCCAATTGCTGTCGGCGACTTGCCGGTGTCTGTCCGCGGCCTCGTCCAGCAAATCAAATCCTTTGAACGTGTCGCGGCAGAAGCGGCAGTTACAGGTGACTACCAAACTGCACTCCTTGCCATGACGATTAACCCGCTTGTCCCGTCCGATACTGTGGCCAAACAGATTTTAGACGAAATGCTGGAGGCGCACAAAGCGTATCTGCCGCAGTTTTTCAACAAAATTGAAGCGTAAAAAAAGCCGGCCTGTACTGGGCCGGCTTTTTTCTTACTTGCTTTCAGTCAGCGCTGCGACTTCGGTCGTCCATCCGAATTCGTCTGCGACAGCGCCTTTTTGAATGCCTGTAATCGTGTCATATAGTTTTTTTGCGATTTCTCCTGTTTCACCGTTGTTGATCGAAAGTGTTTCATCCTGCCAGATCAGCTCGCCGACTGGGGAAATAACAGCTGCTGTACCAGTTCCGAAGGCTTCTTCCAGCATGCCGTCTTTATGGGCTTGGATGACCTCATCGATCGCAATTTTCCGTTCTGAAACTTGAAGGCCCCAATGCTTAAGCAAGGCGATGACTGAATTGCGCGTAATACCTTCCAGGATGCTCCCGTTCAGCATCGGCGTTACGATTTCACCGTTGATTTTGAAGAAGATGTTCATGCTTCCAACTTCTTCGATGTATTTCTTCTCAATGCCGTCCAGCCAAAGCACTTGGGAAAATCCTTTCTCTTCGGCGACCTGCTGCGCTTTTAAGCTTGAAGCATAGTTTCCTGCGGTTTTGGCATTTCCTGTTCCGCCTTTTACCGCACGGACAAATTCACTTTCAACAGCGATTTTGACCGGCTTAATGCCTTCTTTGTAATAAGAGCCGACCGGAGAAAGAATGATCAAGAGCTTATACGTATGAGATGCCGCAACACCAAGGAAAGGCTCGGTTGCGATGATGAACGGACGGATGTATAGGGACGTGCCCTCCGCATTTGGAATCCAGTCTTTATCAATTGCGACAAGCTGCTTTAAGCCTTCAAGAACCTGTTCTTCATCAATTTGCGGGATGCAGAGGCGGTCGTTTGATTGATTCAGGCGTTCCATATTTTTTTCCGGTCTGAAAAGCAGAACATGGTCATCCTCTGACACGTAAGCCTTTAACCCTTCAAACACGGTTTGGCCGTAGTGATAGACCATTGCGGCCGGATCCATTGATAAGGGCTGATAAGGAATGATTCTTGGATCGTACCAACCTTTATCTGCGGCATAGTCCATTACAAACATGTGGTCTGTAAACACTCTTCCGAACGAAAGCTGATTTGGGTCTGGTTTCGGTTTTTTTGTTGATGTCAATTCAACGCGAATTGTTTGTTTAGTCATGGTCAATCTCCCTGCTGTTAAATTGTTTATATTATCAAACTTATTTGAAAATAATTTATATTCTATTGTATACCTTCAACAAATAATCGCAATAGGTTTGCTCAAATTTGTAAGAAATTCATATGAAAAAAGCAGGAGAAATTAATTCTCCTGCGTGTTCATTTGCTCGAATAACCTGTCATAATCGGCGCGAGTGGCATCCCGAAGACCTTCAACACGTTCATTTGTAATCTCCTGTTTGCCTTCCTTCAAGCCGTCCAAGAAATATTGAACATATTCTTCAGATGAAATGCCCCGGTACGTCAGGCCTTGTTTATCGCGTGATTTTTGGTTTAAGCCCGTGTCCACCATAGGCGGTGCCATTTCAATCACTTCCACGCTCGTGTCGCGGAGCTGGTGTCTGAGCGTAAGCGAGAACGAGTGAAGTGCCGCTTTTGTTGCGCAGTACACCGGATAAACAGCTAACGGGTTAAACGCAAGCCCGGATGTGACCTGAACGATTGCCGCCTCGGGCTGCTTCATCAAATGAGGTGTGAAAAGGGCGGATAAATGGACAGGCGCTTGGAAATTAAGTTCAATTTCATCACCGTCCACAAAAAGCTCCTCTGTCCCTTTTTTCAAGTCAATTTCCTTTTGAATGCCGGCGTTGTTGACGAGAACATTCAAGTTCGGATATTCCTTTAAAGCCCATTCATACAATGCTTCCCGCTGCGAACGGTCTGCAACATCACATTGCTTTGTATGGATGTTTGGGAGCTGCTGCTTCGCTTCTGCAAGACGTGCTTCGCTGCGTCCGCAAATGATAACTTCATTGCCGAGTTCCAGCAGGCGCTTGGCCAGTTCAAGCCCGATGCCAGCAGAACCCCCTGTGATTAAAACCGTATTATTTGTCATCTTCATTGGATGTAACACCTCTTAATTAAGTTGGCTGTGATTTCTTTACTATTTCAAATCTTAGCAGGAAATATGCAGCCGCGTCCTATGAGATGCTCAGGATGAAGTGACTTTTCCGGTTTTATAAAATTCGTCAATTGCTTTATCGACATACACCCAGCCTTTCCAGCCGATGTGAATGGTGTCTTTCATGAAATACGGGTCATATTCATGCCCTGAGAAATCAGCAACCTGGAAGCCCTTCGCTCTGATTTGTTTATTTACCTTTTTGTAATAGTCAGTGCGTCCTTTTTTCGGGAAGCCCGTGTAATCGTACCATTTCCCGTTAACAGGAATGGTGACAAACATAGGCTCTGCGCCCGCATCCTTCAGGATATCGAGCATCATTTCAAAGTCGCCATATTCCGGTGACACCGCATACGATCTTCCTTTGTTTTTCCCTTTCAGCTTAGGCACTTTCGGCTTCAGCTTTTTATAGACAGGGTTGTCGATGTGAAAATCGTTAGAACCGGAGTGGCGTTTGCCTGATTGATCCGCTAGTTTATTCAATTCAGACCATGACTTATCCTTTACTGACTGCGAGATATAGCGCTTTGGCCCGGATGATTCTGTCGTTGAATAATACAGATCTTTCTTTTCCAGCATGCTGTAATACACTTTGGCCGCCGGCTTCAGCGCGTTCACTTTCCACGTCTGGCCGTTTACCATTGCTTTGTACAGCTCAGAAAGAATGGCATCGTTTTGCACAGCCTTAAAGCGCAGCATGCGTTTCATCATTTTCTTTTTAATTTCAGGATCGATCTGATCGTTAAATGCCAAATCAAGCCCTTGCAGCGCAGAATAGTTCGGCGCGAAATGCTGTTCATCAGACCCGCGCTTAATAAACCATTGCGGAGACACGATGAATACGATTTTTTTGCCCTTCAGCTGATCCATATGGGCAGCGAAGTTTAAAGAATGAATCAATGACTGGGATCCGCCTTTGCCGACAAGGTATGGCGTGAATCCCTCATTGTTTACCTGAAAATAATTAGATGGGTGGAACTCGTCCAGCCGAGAAAGCTCAGAAGACCCGTAAATCGGAAGATATGTCGGATCTTTGAGCATCTGATCTTGTAAATATAGCCCTTGAAACATACTCGGATTCAAGGCTGTTGCTGACTCTTTCACACGCTTATCGGTGATGAAGCCTGTCAGCCATGAAGATGGAATTGCGATGGCGCCTGCGAATAGAATAAACGCCAAAATAATTGGACCGAAAAAACGCTTTTTCATTATTTCAACTCAGACAGCTGATTTACAATGTTGTTAGGTGTATTCCAAACGTCCCGGTCAAATTCAGTGATCGGCACTAAAATATCAAAACGGTTTTCAATCGCAAGCAGCAATTCTACTGTTCCAAAAGAATCAAGCAAACCTTCTTCAAAAATTTCAATATCAGGATTTTCCTTTACGATGTCATCCTGGCAAACCTCTGCTAAAACGTCTAATACCTCTTGTTTAAAATCCATAGCTTTCTAATCTCCTTTAATGGTGGTGATGAAATGGTTTTCCTGAGAAAATATAAAACCCGAAGCAAACGAAATGGAATGTGATCACAATCGCGAGAATGGTTGTCCAGCGGTTGGACGGCAGCCATTTATATTTCTTATTCCACTTCTCGAAAAAGTTGTAACACGTCATCAGAACGGCGTGATAGAGGCCGTAAATGATATATTGCGGCGCGAGCCCGTGCCAAACCCCCATCAGCATAAACAGCAGGAAATATCCGATGTTTGAGACGGCCATACGGTTTTTGATCCACTTTTTCTTAGTCATCCAAAATACGAATCTCATAAACACATAATCTCTGAACCAAAATGACAGAGACATATGCCAGCGATTCCAGAAATCTTTAATATTTTTACTGATAAACGGTTTATTAAAGTTTTCTGGTGATTTAATGCCCATAATGTAGCTGACCCCGACGGCAAACATCGTGTAGCCGGCGAAATCAAAGAATAAATACATGCTGTAGCCGTACATGTACAGCAGGTTCCCAAGAATCTTATTGTGCGTGATTGCGGGAAGATTCATGATGAAGTACGTATTGATCGCGTAGCCGATAATAAATTTATACAGGAAACCGATAAAGATTTTATGGATTCCCGTATACAGCAGGTCGGCGTATTCTTCTTTCGTCCAAGCCTTCTGTTCATCCTTGACGAACCGGCGGTATCTGTCGATCGGGCCGGAGGAAATCGTCGGGAAAAACAGGATGAAATACAGCAGGCGGTGCAATGGCAGCTGTTCTTTCAGCAGTCCGTCTCTTGCTTCCATAATCAGCTGAACGCCTTTAAAGGTTAAATATGAAATCCCTAAAAAGCTGATCAGGTTATGCGGCGCATGATGCGGCTGCGGGTGCGACAGAAACGGCCATATTTTTGACAGAAATAAAGGCAGAATCGACGCGATAACAGCCCCGCAAAAGACAAAGCCGCTGTTCGCTTTCTGCCGGTATGCCAGATAGCCGCTGATCAGGAGCACCTGCCATATTGTAAACAGGCACAGCGCGATGACCCCGTGTAAGTCGTGCGAAAAAATTAAAGCCAATATAATGATAGATATGAACATGTTGTATGCTTGAAATCTTTTTCCGTTTAAGCCGAGAATGATCGTCGGCAGAAGAAGAATGCCAAGCAGTATAAAGAATAAAAACGAGCTGTAAGGCGTCATACAAGAACCTCTTCGCCAATGCGTTTTCGGTCAATTTTGCCGTTAGCCGTCATTTGAATGTGATCCTGATAGATAAATTTTCTCGGGATCATATATGCCGGAAGGGAAGCGGCAAGCTCTTTTTTAATAGCGCTTGTCAGCTGGAATTCCTTCTCGAACTCATGCTCCTCAGGCACAATAGCAGCGATCAAGTACTCAACTGTTCCGTTTGGCTGATAAGGAATCACGACAGCAGAGCGAACGTACTGTGACTGTCTGACATGGAACTCGATTTCCTCCAGCTCCATTCGATAGCCGTGAAGTTTAATCTGAAAATCCAAACGTCCTTGGCAGAAAATCTGACCGTCTTGAATAAAGCCGGCATCGCCAGTTCGGTATGCCCACTGGCCTTCATGAGAGAAAAACGCTTTTTCCGTCAGCTCTGGCTCACCAAGGTAGCCTCGGCTTACACTCGGCCCTGCAATGACGATTTCTCCTTTTTCTCCATCAGGAAGCGGTTGTCCCTCTTCATCCATAATGAAAATGTTCATATCTGGTTTGGCGAAGCCCACTGGAAGCGATTCGCTGCGGCTGATGACGTCAGCCGTAATTTCAACCGATGTGACAGCCACTGTCGCTTCAGTCGGGCCGTACGTATTAAAAATCTTTGCTTTCGGAAAACGCTCAAGCAGCGCTTTTGCCACAGAAACCGGAAGAACCTCTCCGCAAAACATAAATGTGTCCGCATGAGGCAGCAGATCCTGTGAAAAACCCGGATCCATCAGGCACATTTGCACAAAGGAAGGTGTTGATGTCCACACATTCAGTCCGGACTTCTTCAGCTCTTCAAATAAGACTTTCGGCTTGTTCACAGCATCCTTTGTCACGCAATGTAAAGTCCCGCCTGATTGAAGGCACGGATATAGGTCCATGACAGACAAATCAAATGAGAACGGCGCTTGGTTTAAAAATATTTTTCCTCCGCTGACTGGAAAGTCTGCACAAATCCAGTCTGTGAAGCTTTGAAGATTCGCAGCGGAAATCTGCACGCCTTTCGGATTTCCTGTGCTTCCGGAAGTGTAAATGATATAAAACGTTTCGTGTTCTTTGACCCATTGATCTTGGCTGACAGAGCCGCCTTCGTTTTCCAGCAGTTCTTCCGCAGAAACTGTCTGAATCTGCTGGCCGACTGCATCAATTGAGAGTCCTGCTGCATGGATCAGCAATTCTGCTCCAGAGCTTTCGATAATTTTCGCAATCCGTTCGGACGGAATAGAAAGGTCAACCGGAATATAAGGATGTCCCGCTTTGACACTTCCCAAGAAGGAAACGATCATGTGCGGCTCCATGTGGCCGTACACAAGGATAGGAGATTTCTTTTCCCCAGAAATGCGTTTTTGGATCGCGGCAGCCGCGCGGTCAGACTGCTCCCATAATTCCTGATACGTGAGCGACTGGCCTTGAGAGCGGAAGGCATCGGTTTGCGGATAAGTTTCCGCATGTGTTTGAATAGCATGTAAAAGTTTCATAGTTATTCTCTCTCCAATTAGAAATCGTTATAAATATATGAACCGGTATTCGCGGTGTGAAAACCATACATAAAAAACAAAACAAGCAGTATCATCAAATAAAAGCCTGTATGACATGTCCACTTGACAGCGGGTTTTTCATACAGCTGTTTCATTAATTGCAGCATATCAAAAATTCCCTTCCCGTTTTTTCGACAATCACATGATTATTTGACGATCAGATGCTCAAAAAGTTTCATTTTTTCCCTAATCTCCCTCAAATTAATATATCGGCGTATGTTTTTGAAAATGAATCTTTATACCTGCAAGGGCAAGAATGGAATGTTTCGAGCTGATTCATAATAAAGGAAAAGATAGCTGGAGTCAAAAGATCTTTTTAACTTTTAAAAAGTGTAATGTACTTAAAAAAATTTTTCTGTACCTGTTCGTTCAAGTGAAAGCAGAAACCTAATGAAATCAGGGCGAGAAGCGTATAATAAGAAAGAAAACGCCTTCTTGCGGTATCTTGTGAAATAAGGGAGAAGTCATTATGATAGATAAGGAAGCAAAAGGAGTTTTTTATTAAGCTGCCGGCTGAAAAAAAGTAAGCCTTTTAATAGAAAGGAAGAGGAAGATGAACCAAACAAATAAGGGTGAGGGTCAGACAGCGCCGCAAAAAGAAAGCATGGGGCAGATCCTTTGGCAGTTAACCCGTCCTCATACGTTAACCGCATCGTTTGTGCCTGTGCTGCTCGGAACCGTTTTGGCGATGTTTTATGTGAAGGTTGATCTGCTGCTGTTTTTGGCTATGCTGTTTTCTTGCCTATGGATCCAGATCGCGACGAACTTATTTAATGAATACTATGATTTTAAACGCGGATTAGATACAGCAGAATCAGTCGGAATCGGAGGGGCAATTGTACGCCACGGAATGAAGCCTAAAACGATTTTGCAATTAGCTCTGGCCTCATACGGGATTGCCATTTTGCTCGGTGTCTATATTTGTGCGAGCAGCAGCTGGTGGCTTGCGCTGATCGGCCTTGTCGGCATGGCGATCGGCTACCTGTATACAGGCGGGCCGCTCCCGATTGCGTACACGCCGTTCGGTGAATTATTCTCAGGCATTTGCATGGGTTCGGTGTTTGTGCTGATTTCGTTTTTCATTCAGACAGATAAGATCAATATGCAGAGCATTTTGATTTCCATCCCGATTGCGATTCTTGTCGGCGCGATTAACCTGTCGAACAACATTCGTGATATTGAAGAGGACAAAAAAGGCGGACGCAAAACATTGGCGATTTTGATGGGGCATAAGGGAGCTGTTACTCTGTTAGCTGCGTCGTTTGCCGTCGCTTATATCTGGGTTGTCGGCTTGGTTATTACCGGTGCCGCAAGCCCATGGCTGTTTGTCGTCTTTTTGAGCGTGCCTAAGCCGGTTCAGGCAGTGAAGGGCTTCGTCCAGAACGAAATGCCGATGAATATGATTGTCGCAATGAAATCAACAGCCCAAACAAATACATTTTTCGGATTCCTGCTCTCGATCGGATTATTGATCAGCTATTTCCGATAATAAAAAAGACCGCTCGTTTCATGCGGTCTTTTTTTGTTACAATCGACCGCATTTTGTAAAAAAATTCATAGAACCTTGCAGCAGACAGGGACGTCTAGTACATGGACAGCGGATAAAGTTCCGTTAAAGGAGATGACGAACATGGATTTATCTGTAACACATATGGACGATTTAAAAACAGTAATGGAAGATTGGAAAAATGAGTTATTAGTTTATAAATTTGCGCTAGATGCGCTCGATACAAAGTTCTCAATTATCAGCCAGGAATATAACCTCATTCACGGACACAACCCGATTGAACATACAAAATCCCGTGTAAAAAGCTTTGAAAGCATCGTGAATAAGTTAATGAGAAAGGGCTGTGAGATTACGACGAAGGAAATGAAGGAGCATATTCACGACATTGCCGGCGTGCGCATCATCTGTTCCTTTATTTCTGACATTTATAATGTCGTGAATGTGTTGAAGCAGCATGAAGATTTGAGAATCGTAAAGGTAAAAGATTATATCCAGACACCCAAACCGAATGGCTATCGAAGCCTGCATTTAATCATTGAGATGCCTGTGAATTTAACGAACCGTGTGGAATACGTCAAAGCAGAAATTCAAATCCGGACAATCGCGATGGATTTCTGGGCGAGCCTTGAACATAAAATTTACTATAAATTGAACAATGACGTTCCTAAGCAATTAACAGATGAGCTGAAGGAAGCCGCGGAGATTGCCCATTACCTAGATGAGAAAATGCTGGGGATTAAGAAAGAAGTGGATTAAAAAAGACGGCACCCAAGTGCCGTCTTTTTTTATTTGATATCTTCAAAAATGTCAGTTGCTTTGGCCTTCATTTGTTTCTTAATGGTTTTCGGTTTCTTCTCTTTTTTCACAGCCTCATAGACAGCGGCTGTCACAAGATCGCCTGCTTGCTGGAGGCGTTCTTTGCTGATATGTTCAATCGAGTCTTCAGGGGTATGATACCACGGCTCAACTTCTTCTGTTTCCGGGTCTCCCCAAATAAAGTTGGCGGAATCAATGCCGGCTTCGTGGAATGGCACATGATCAGATGATCCTCCCTGTGTCAGAGACAGGCTGTCAAACCCAATTTTTTCAGCAGCCGTATGGCTGGATTCCCAAACATAGTTAGATTGGCCGTCCAATGTGTTGACATACAACTCAGACGCTTTTTCCCAGCTTGTGCCTACCATATCTAAGTTGAAGTTCACTTCGCTTCGTTTCAGCTCTTTTTCCGATAGATGATCTACATAGTGAGAGGAGCCGAGCAGGCCGAGCTCTTCGGCGCCGAAAGCGATAAAGCGGATTTCTTTATCAGATGGAACGCTTTTTAAGACACGCGCCATCTCCAGCATAACAGAGGTTCCTGAGCCGTTGTCATTTGCTCCGGGTGAAAAAGGAACACTGTCGTAATGGGCCGTCACGTACACAATGTCTGGATGTTTGATGTTCTTTGGTTTTTTAATTCCGATGATGTTCTGAGAGGTTTGGTTTGTGAATGCTTTTAGTTTTAAGGTGGCTTCTTTTTGCTGGGTAAGTGCTTCGCCGTCTTCTTTCTTAATGCCGACGACCGGAATGCCGACTTTATTTCCCGACAGGTTTGGCGTCATAGGCACGAGGCTTTCTTTGTTGTTATAAATGATGACAGCTTTCGCTCCGGCGGCTTCGGCATTTTTGGCTTTCTCGTAATAAGTCAGGTCTCCTCTGGAAATCAAGGCGATTTTGCCCTTGGCGTCAGCGGTAAAGTCCTTTTGATAGCCCAATCCCGCATTGTAAAGCGGGGCCGTCAGCTCTTGTTCCTCAGTCGGAGCTGAGCCCGACGCCGCTTGGAGAAGAATATCGCGTCCTGCTGAAGACAGTGTACCCTCAAGCCGGTCAGGAATGTTGAATCGTTGAACCTTCACATCAAGCTTTAATTTTCTCAAGGATGAGGCGATCAATAGGGCACTCTTTTTTTCAGCTGCAGTTCCGGCTATTCTGGGGCCGATTGCTTCACTTAGCTGAGAAATGGTAGAGTACGCATGCTTTGCTTTGAATGGAAGCTCGCGCTCGCTATTTGATATTTGTAAAGCGTGCGCGGCAGGGGTGACACTCTGTGCCGGCAAGAGCAGTGTGCCGGCAGTTAAAACAGCCATCGTCATGACAGTCAAAAGCTTTTTCATCAAAAATAAACCTCCCCTAAATGTATGGTTGGAGAATATTTCGGGATGCTAAAGGAGTTTCCTGCAAGATGGAGAGCGTTTTTGAAAAGACAGTGCTTTATACCTGCAAAAAAACGCTTATGAATGAAGGGTCATAAGCGTTTCGGAATATCAGATTATTGGAGCTTTAAAAACTTGCGTTTGCCGACTTGGATGATCATATTCTCTCTTATCTCTGCTTTGGCGTGAACATCTGTTACTTTCTCTCCGTCGATGCGTACACCTCCGTTTTGAATCATGCGGCGCGCCTCGCTCTTCGAAGAGAGGAGCTTTAGCTTGACGAGCAGATCAATCATCGCTATCGTTTTTTCGCCTTTCCAGTTTACGGCCGGTATATCTTCCGGCAGGCTGTTTTCCTGAAAGACTGTTTTAAACGAGTGTTCGGCAGCTTCTGCTGCTTTCTCTCCGTGATACATTCGGACGATTGTTTTGGCTAAAAGCATTTTGGCATCACGCGGATGAACGGCGCCGGTTTCTAAGTCTTTCACGAGCTGTTTTTTCTCTTCAAGCTCTAAGTCTGTAGCCAAATGGATGTATTTTTTCATCAGGCTGTCGGGCAGTGACATCGTTTTTCCGTACATGTCGTTTGGATGTTCGTTAATGCCAATGTAGTTGTGTTTCGACTTCGACATTTTCTCGACGCCATCCAAGCCTTCCAAGAGCGGCATCAGGATGACGACTTGTTTTTCTTTGTTGTATCGTTCTTGGAAATGCCGTCCCATGAGGACATTGAAATGCTGATCCGTTCCGCCTAATTCAATATCACTTTCGAGAACGACAGAATCATATCCCTGCATCAATGGGTAAAAGAATTCATGCAGTGAGATTGGTTTTTGCATGGCGATGCGTTCTTCAAAGTCGTCGCGCTCCATCAGGCGGGCTACCGTTATTTTCCCTGCTAATTCAATGACATCTTCCAGATTCAATGTTTTCAGCCATTTTGAGTTATAGTGAAGCTCGACTTTTTCTGGATCAAGCACTTTTCCGAATTGCTCAAAGTAGGTTTTGGCATTGTGCTGAAC
This sequence comes from Bacillus sp. FSL K6-6540, assembly GCF_038007545.1. Lineage (NCBI taxonomy): Bacteria > Bacillati > Bacillota > Bacilli > Caryophanales > Bacillaceae > Bacillus > Bacillus sp. FSL K6-6540. The sequence goes on along the minus strand of NZ_JBBOXH010000002.1, from coordinate 604,384 downwards.
TTCTTCATCAGTCAGTTGCTTTCTGGCTGCCGATTTTCCGGTCGGATCACCAATTTTTCCTGTGAAATCCCCAATTAACAGCTGGACAATGTGGCCGTTTTCTTGAAATTGGCGAAGCTTATTTAACACAACCGTATGGCCCAAATGTACATCCGGTGCAGACGGATCTAATCCGAGCTTAATTTTAAGCGGCGTGCCCGTGGAAATTGATTTCACGAGCTTTGCCTTTAATTCCTCCGGCGGTATGACTTCGTGGGCGCCTGTCATGTATAGCTGAAGCTGTCTTTCTACCTCTTTTTGCTGTGACGCTGTGAGCTGCTCAAATGTTCTCATCATTTTTCCTCCTTTTTTACAAACACAAAAAAGAGCCCATCCCAATAAGGGACGTGGCTCAATGCACGCGGTACCACCCTGGTTGAAGACATTGTCTTCCGCTCATTCGAATAACGGTTTCCCGTTCTTTGCTACTTTTAAGGTTCACAAAGAAAGCTCGGGGAGGTAATTCACGTTTGCTGTGTGCCGGCTCGCACCTTCCGCCGGCTCTCTGAAACAGGGAGACAAACCGCTACTGGATTCCCGTCAAAGCTTATGTTGTATGAAGATTGTCAGCTACCTTTCTAAGCAGCCCTGTCAATATTTTCTGTTCGTCCTTCGTCATTCCCGCAATGAGCTCTGTTTCCCCTTTGTGAAACTCCGGGTAGAGTTCTTCGATCGCTTGTTTGCCGGAATCGGTGATAGAGACAAACACGAGTCGCCGATCTCTTGTGTCGATGCTTTTACGGCAAAAATTCTTTTTTTCGAGCGTTTTGATCACGTTGCTTGCTGTAGCTGTAGATATCCCTGACAGCTCAGCGATTTTTCTCGTTTCGAGCGCTCCCCATACCCATAGATCATAAAGAATGGAGAAAGCGGTCCAAGAAAGGTTATAGGAAGAAAGAACCTCAGTCTCCATTTTGACACGGAGCCTTTGTGCAGACCGATACAGATTCGTAGCGATCGAAATGGCTTCTAGGTTGAGTGACTCGACGGGCATTTGTTTGAGCTTAGAAAGTGTATCGTGTTCTTCCTTCCGAAGCTGCTGATGTTGATGTGAACGTTCCATTTTTTAGGCCTGCCTTAAATTATCAGAATCATTAGCTATGAAACGAATTGTAACAGACTCTGATGTGAACTTCAAGCCCATATATCGGTGAATAAAAAAAGCCCAAACAACGCCAAAATAAACAAAAACCCGCAAACGGGGGTGCAGTTTTGCAAAAATATGTTCAATCCGTCTATAAGCATGATCCGTTTCATCTGTTTTCGACAGAGCATGTAGTGACGTTAGCGATTATCGCCCTTTTGGCCATTCTGTTGTTTTTGTTCCAAGAGGGGGTCAAGCAGCCGAGGGCCAGCCGGTTTTTACGTTCTCTGTTTGTGTTTCTTTTGCTTGGTTCGCAAATCGGCTATCAAATATGGATGGTCGCCACGGGCAGGTGGTCGGTGCGCACTTCATTGCCTCTCCAGCTTAGTGACCTGTCGGTGTATTTGTCAGCTATTATGTTAGTGACAAAAAGCAGAAAGCTGTTTGTGTTTTTGTTTTTTGTCGGCATCGGCAGTTCGATTCAGGCTCTTGCCACTCCTGACCTCGGAATGTTTTCATTTCCGCATATCCGATATATCCTCTTTTTTATTTCTCACGGGTCTGTGTTTTTATCCTGTCTGCTGATGGCTGTGATTGGCACCTACAGAATGGGCCAGCGCTCGTTATGGGTGACAGTCCTGCTTGTTAATGTGTACGGCGTCTGTATTTTTCTGATTGATCGCTGGCTTGGCGCGAATTATATGTATTTGACGAAAAAACCGGGCGGTTCCTCTCTCTTAGATGTTCTCGGGCCATGGCCGTGGTATATCGTCTCGGCTGAAGCCATCACAATCGCAAGCTTTTTCATTCTTTATTGGCTTTATCGCATCTTCAAAAAATGACACCTTTTTTGTTGTATCACACATTCTGTTTAAAAAAATGTCGGAGAACGTGTTTATTTTTTTGAAAAAGGGTATGTAACTTGTACAACAAAAAGGGAGATGAATACCATTGAGGAAAGATGAAATCATGCATATCGTATCATGCGCAGATGATAATTATGCTCGTCATTTAGGTGGGATGTTCGTTTCTTTATTGACTAACATGGATCAGGAGAGAGAGGTAAAATTATACGTCATTGATGGCGGAATTAAGCCTGATAACAAAAAAAGACTGGAAGAAACCACTTTGAAATTCGGAGTGCCTATTGAGTTTTTAGAAGTGGATACCAACATGTATGAACATGCGGTTGAGAGCAGCCATATTACAAAAGCCGCGTATTACCGCATTTCGATTCCCGACTTAATTAAGGATGAAAACATCAAACGAATGATTTACATCGATTGTGATGCGCTTGTCCTAGAGGATATTTCTAAGCTATGGGACTTAGACATTGCGCCATACACCGTAGCCGCTGTTGAGGATGCGGGGCAGCATGAACGCCTGAAAGAAATGAACGTCACTGATACAGGGAAGTATTTTAACTCAGGTATCATGATTATTGATTTTGAGTCTTGGAGAAAGCAAAACATCACAGAAAAAGTCATCAACTTTATCAATGAACACCCAGACGAAGACTTTCTTGTGCTGCATGACCAAGATGCACTGAATGCGATCTTGTATGATCAGTGGTATGAACTTCATCCGCGCTGGAACGCTCAAACCTATATCATGTTAAAGCTGAAAACCCCATCGACTCTGTTAGGGCGGAAGCAATATAATGAAACGAGAGAAAACCCGGCAATCGTGCACTTCTGCGGCGGAGAAAAGCCTTGGAACTCCAATACAAAACATCCGTATCGCGATGAGTATTTCCATTACATGTCCTATACGAAGTGGAATACGATTGGGAATCCGGCGATCAACCAATAAATTAGATAAAAAAACGCTTTTGAGATGATCAAAAGCGTTTTTTTTTGTCTCAGCGTGCGACTGACCGTTGGTAGAACCGCTGAATATGCATGGCGATGTAGCATAATTCTTTTTCAGGAAACTCAAAGCCGTACTCCTTCTTCACAAAGGTGCCGATGCTTAGGGCACACAGGAAGGCATCCTTAAACTTCTCTTTAATGATGTCGATCATTTCTGCGTCCAGCTCGTAAATGGATTCGCCTGCTTTGATATGCTGAATGGCAAAGCGGAGATGGGTCACAAGCCGTTCATAAGAGATGGTATCTTCAACGATATTAATAGACAATTGAATTTCGATAATCTCGATAATATCACGGATCATTGTTGTAATATCAAGCGTTTGTGTCATATCGCCGGCATTGTTTCTTGCTGTGTGGATATGCATGGCGATATTGCCGATTTCATCATCAGGAATGTGAATCCCCAGTTTATCTTTAATCAGTGTTCTGGCCCATAAGCCGATCTGGAACTCCTTTGGATAAAGGACTTTGATTTCATTCAGCAGCGGATTTTTGATAACCATCCCATTGCTCAGGCGTTCAATCGCAAAGGAAAGATGGTCTGAAAAAGCGACATGAATGCGCTCGTTGATTTTGATATTCAGCTCTTTTTCGGCATGAGAGATAATTTGCTCAGAAATCTGAATGTGGTCTTCAGGCAATGTTTCTAAAATCTCTTCGAACTGCTTATAGTCAGGTGTATCTTTTCTGATAAAGGTTTTTTCTATTTTTGACGGATCGACAATATCATTCTTCTTTTTGTTAAACGCAATTCCTGCACCTAAGAGAATCTTCTCTTCATTTTGATCCTTTACGACGATAGCATTATGATTTAAGATTCTTTTAATTTTCATAGCTTTTTTGTCCTTTCATCCCCCGTTTTATGAATGAAAACGAATAAATCCAGTTATTCTGTCTCTTCTTTAAACCCGAGAAACAATGTAGCTATAAAAGCAGAGACGGCTGCGATCAAGAAACCGATCATATAATGAACAAAATTAGCGGCGCCAAACGGCAGCACGATTGAAATCATCGGAATGCCTGTCAGTCCGTATGAATTTGCCACAACTTGTACCGCAACCACGTATGCTCCGCCAATAGCACCGCCGATGGCTGCTCCGATAAAGGGACGGATCAATTTGAGATTTACCCCGAATACAATCGGCTCAACAATGCCTAAAAACGCGGTCAGAGAAGCGGGGAGCGCAATTTTCTTCAGGCTTGATTGTTTCGTTTTGAGGAATACCGCAAGCCCCGCTCCGCCTTGGGCCACATTCGCCATCGACCATATCGGCACTAAAAAGTTGACACCGACATGCGGATTAGCAAGCAGCGTTGCCTCAATTGCATAAAAGCTATGATGCAATCCAGATAGGACGATGGTGGAGTAGATGCCGCCGAAAAGAGCTCCGGCGGCAATGCCGGCGTGATCATAAATATAGACGATCGATTGTGTCATGATCTGGCCGATGATGGACGCGGCGGGATTCATCACAATCAGCGCAAGGCATCCTGTCACCATGACCGTAATAAAGGGAATGATCACGACATCAAGCGACTTCGGCACAATCGATTTTAATAGCTTCTCAATTTTGCTCATGACAAAAACGGAAAGAAGAATCGGTATCATGGAACCCTGATAGCCCATCATTGGGATATGAAGCCCCCATATGTCTAAGGAAGACGGGGTTTTGCTGCCGAGCATAGACGGGTCCAGCAGATCAGGATGCGTCAAAAGCCCTGCAATCACTGCCCCTAGGTATGGGTTGCTGCCAAATTGCCGTGCAGCACTGAATCCAACTAAAATCGGCAGTAAAATAAAGGCTGTGCTGGACACGAGGTCGAGCATTTTAATCCATGGGCTGCCGGCAGCGAACCAATGAAACACCTTAATCATGCCGATCAGCCCCATGAGCAGGCCGCTTGCTGTTATTGCCGGAATAATCGGCACAAAAATATCGGACAGTGTTTTCGCAAAAGCTGCGGCAGGGTTCAGCTTCCGGCTGGCTTTTTTCTGGTGGACAGGCTCTTCAGAAGGCGCGGTCTCCCATACATGAACGACTTCTTTATATATTTTGTTGACGACGCCTGCTCCGAAGATAATCTGGAAAAGCCCATAGCGGAAAAAGGTGCCCTGCACACCTTGCAGGTTCTCAATGGCATGTATATCAATTTTCGTCTCGTCTTTTACATCAAAACGAAGACGGGTCGTACAATGGCTGATGCTGATAATATTGTTTTTTCCTCCTGCGAGCAGCAGTAATTCTTTTGCAATCTCTTTATGCAAGCAATCAAAACCTCCTTTGCTGAAGAAAAGTCGGCTTGTTCATCGTATCAAATGAAAAGTTGACAATCAAAATGAAAAAAGTGAGAAATACCGGCTGAAAATGACAAAAATGCCCGCGTCGACGACGGAGCATGAGAATAGGGGGTTGTCCAAGGCGCCGTTATGAGCCCAACACGAAAAGAAGAGTTAAAATGCCCTGCTTTTTAGGCATTAATACTCCCTTTGCATCATTGGGTCTTGCCTGCCTGCCCAGTCACAATCCCGCCATATGTGGTGATAACTGTAATAACGTTCATTTTATGCTGTTCATGGCTGTATAGCAATAGTATGAAAAGCCTGTACAATGGATGGGAAAAAGGTTGTGTGTGATGTTCTTAGAATGTAAAAAACCTTTAAGACTTGGAATGCAAGTCTTAAAGGTTTTTGGTTACTTTTTCGGTTTGACGGCGTTCATCCGTTTTTGCAGCTTTGTTTTTTCATGGGATGCTTTTAATTGATTCACTGCAGACTGAGCGGATGTCTTTGATTTCTTTGTTTTGTCTTTTTCCGCTTTCTTCACTTTTGCCTTTGCAGTTTCCACTTTTTTTGCTTCAGCCGCCGCCACCTTTTTCTTCACTTTGTCTAACCGTTTTTGCAATGCCGTTTTGTCCTTGCCTGCTTGAAGCTGATTGACGGCTGATTGTGCTTTTGCCGCATTTGCATCAGTTGATTTCTTTTCAGCCGCAGATACGGATTGCTGTGCCGTGTTCAAATTGGTGCTCTTCACTTTGTTAAGGCGTTTCTGCAGGGACGTTTTTTCTGAACTTGCAGGCAGCTTGCCAATTGCTGATTGTGCGCTGTCCACATCTGTTTTCTTTTTGCTTTTTTCCGCTTTCGCAACTTTGTCTTTCGCTTGCTTTGACGCGATGTAGCGTTTTACTTGGTCTAAGCGTTTTTGAAGGTTCTTTTTGTCTGTTCCGTTTGGCAGCTTGTTGATGGCAGTTTGTGCTGTATCAACAGTTTGCTGTGTTTTATATTTTTCTGCCTTTGCGACTTTGTCTTTCGCATCTTTTACATTTCTGTAAGACTGTACTTTATTTAGTCTTTTTTGCAGGGCAGTTTTGGCGTCGGAGCCCGGCAGCTGGCTGACGAGTTCTCGCGCTTTGTCGATATCGATTTGTGCTTTTGTTTGTTCCGCTTTTTTCACCGCTTGCTCTGCTGCCGCGTACGCTGAATCTGTTGCCTGTGCTTTATACTGGATTAAGCCGTAGCCAAATTGCTGATCGCGGCCTGCGGTACCAAGATCAACGATGTTTTTCCGCATTTCCTCGCGAAGCTGGACGTTTGTCTCGGCAGGATCACGCTGTTTTAACAAGGCAAACATGGCAGCGGCGTGCGGTGTCGCTTGGGATGTTCCGCTTCCCGTTGCATAATACTGGTTTAAGTAAGTGCTTGTGATGTTTGTCCCCGGTGCTGAAAATTCAACTTCATCTCCAGTTGTTGAAAAGGAGGCAAGCTGATTCTTTTCGTTTGTTGCTGAAACCGCAACGACACTGCTGTATGCCGCCGGATAATTCACTGGCTTGCCGTTTCCGTCGTTACCGCTTGCGGCAACAAGCAGAACGCCTTGTTCATATGCTTTGTCCACGGCGTCATGAAGGATTTTGCTGTCTGACGTCGTGCCAAGGCTCATATTGACGATGTCCATCCCGTTTGCGATCGACCAGTCAATTCCTTGGAGAAGGCTTTGAAGATCCCCCGAGCCGTTCTGATCAAGCGCTTTAACCGCGTATATTTGTGCTTCCGGTGCGATGCCGTCAATTCCGTAGCCGTTATGCTTGGCTCCGATAATCCCTGCGACATGTGTTCCGTGGCCGTTATCATCTTTGTAAGAAGAGGTATAACTGACAGCTGAATACCCGCCGGCAATCGACAGGTCATCGTGGGGGGAGATTCCGCTGTCAATGACGGCAATTTTGATATTCTTTCCTGTCAGTCCTGCCTTCCAAGCCTGTTTCACCTGAATGGGCTCAAGGTTCCATTGCTCAAAGCTGTCAGAGGTGTCAGTGCCGTCTGACAGCACTTTGAAATCCGTGCTGTCTGCTGCGGTAAATGATACGTTGTTTTCTACATACAAAATATCAGGATCCTGCTTTAATTCTTTTACTGTCTCCTGGTCTGCTGTGACCGCTACCGCGGGAAGATGCTTATACTGCTGTTCAACATCAGCATCACTATCCAGGATGGTTTCCTTTCCGGCCTTGTTTTTATAAACCACAATAACCTCTTTCTCACTGTTGTTTTGCGCATGAGCGAGAGGGCCTATGGTGAGAAAACTGAAAAACAGAGTGACTGATACAACAAGTTTGCAAGACATGTTTTTCATGATTCATCTCCTTTTTCTATGATGTTTGATATATATATCGGAGAAAAAAAGAGAGATTAATAGAAAGAAGGAAAAAAATTTTCATAGGCAAGGTTGTTTTGCAAAATACAGATTTTTTCCGCATGAAGAGGAAATTTTCCAAATGAATTTGTAAGCGTTTTCAAAATAAGATAAAGAAAACATTGCGGAGGTTGTTCACAAAGCAATGAGAAAAGGGGGCTTTTAAGATGAGCACGTTCACTCGGGTGATGGAGGAAAAAATAATGCCTGTCGCCGGGAAAATTGCCGGGCAGCGGCATCTCAGCGCTTTGCGTGACGGAATTATCCTGACCATGCCGCTGATTATTATCGGGTCTGTCTTCTTGATTTTAACTAGCCTGCCGATTCCGGGGTATGCTGATTTCATGGCGAGTGTGTTTGGGAACGAGTGGGCTGATAAGCTCGGATATCCTGTTAACGCTTCGTTTGATATTATGGCGATGATTGCCGCTTTTGGGATCGCCTATCGGTTGGCAGAAAGCTATGGTGTCGATGCCCTTTCTGCCGGAGCGATTTCAATTGCCGCATTTCTGCTGGCGACGCCGTTTGAGGTGCCGTTTACACCGGATGGCTCAACGGAACCCATCATGGTAGGGGGCGGAATTCCGATCACGCTGCTCGGCAGCAAGGGCTTATTTGTCGCCATGCTGATCGCCTTGTTTTCAACCGAAATCTATCGGTACATTATTCAAAAAAATATCGTCTTCAAAATGCCAGACGGTGTGCCGCCTGCGGTAAGCAAATCGTTTGTCGCGCTGATTCCCGGCTTTATCATTGTGTTTCTCGTGTGGCTGGCGCGCCTTTTGATTGAAATGACACCTTTTCAGAGTCTGCACAATGTCGTAGGAGACCTGCTTGGCACACCGCTTTCCATCCTTGGCGGCAGTCTCGGCGGAAGCCTGATCGCTGAATTTGTGCAGATGCTGCTTTGGTCGTGCGGGATTCACGGGGCTTCCATCATTGGCGGAATCATGGCGCCGATTTGGTACGGCGCGATGGATGCCAACCGTCTTGCCTTCCAAGCGGGCGAGGCGCTGCCGAGTATTTTTACGACTCAGTTCTTTCAAATTTGGATCAATGTCGGCGGAAGCGGGGCGACGCTGGCGCTTGTCCTGACGATGCTTGTGCGCTCCCGGAGCAAACAAATGAAGCAGCTTGGACGATTAGGAATCGGCCCTGCGTTATTTAATATCAACGAGCCGATCATTTTCGGCATGCCGATTGTCATGAATCCGCTCCTTATTGTCCCATTTATCATCGCACCGCTCCTCACGATTACCGCGACTTATATCGGCATGAGCACCGGGCTGGTGGCAAGACCGGCCGGAATCGCGGTGCCATGGACGATGCCGCCGCTCATATCAGGTTACCTGGCGACAGGCGGAAAGGTGTCGGGTGCCGTTATGCAGCTGGTGAACCTGCTGATCACCTGTGCCATCTACTATCCGTTTTTCAGAATATGGGATCATCAAAAATGGCGGGAAGAGAGTGCGGTTGAATCTGGGGATAAAAATGTGATGTGATAGATGACCAGCCTGTCATAGGGCTGATCATCTCCTTTTAAACGAAAGAGAATGTTAGAATATGTAAAGGAGGTGCGCATGCTAGATTATATATGGTTAGATGACGAATCACCAATCTTACAACAAGTACCAGTTGAATACTCATCTGCTGCACTTATCTTTTCTCCTTTTATCCAAATGCCTGAAGGATGGGGAAATGCAAAAAGAAAAAATGATTATGAACATATTTATCCAAACGATGATGAAATAAGAGGAATAGGCAAGGCTGTTTCCTGGAAGAAGGTTATGTCTTCTTGTTGCTTTCAAACACATGCTGAGCTGGCGCTAGCTTTAATGACGTCGATAGGCGCTTTAAGGGACGAGTTCGCGAGAGAGGATTTGGCTGAGGTGTTATATGAAAACATAAATGGAGACCTCTATTATCCCAGTGAGGATCATATTTCAAATTTTCATATTCCGAGTTTGGTAAAGGTATTAGGTGCGAACGGATCCAATCGGTTTTATTACGCAGAACCGATTGTGGAAAACCGCGGCGTTTTGGACATAACTGAAGCCAACTTGCGGACGGTTCTTGATGAAGCCGCAGCAGAGCTCGTTTTAACTGATGAGAAAATGGATTTTGTGTTTATGAGTGTATATGACTCATTCATTAATGTCTTTTTAGCCAAAGATAAAAACATCCATGAATTGGTTGAGCGTATGGGCTGGGAAGCTATGATTTGCGATGAGTCAACGTATATCAGTTGGTATAGATAAAAAAGAACGTACATCACAAAATGTACGTTGGATATGTTGAATTTTCCCTATTGTTTTGCTCTGTGCGAAGGTCTATAGCGGTTTCTTGAATATGAAAGTATATATAAATAGACGCCAGTTTTTTTCTGTAGATTTTCTTTCTAAGCTCTTAACTGATAAAGAAAGTACTACTCGATGATATCCTGATACAATATCTGTAAATCATCAACTCCTTGATGTATAATGTCAGCTAGTTTTTGATTTTATTTCAATTTATAAAAAGACACTCCTATAATAGAGCGAGAACAATGCATTTTAACATAAATTTCAATAAAAGCTATAAAAAATTGGTAAACGAAGTCGATATTTGTTAAGTGCACCTATTAAAAAGGAGTGTTTAATTTGAGGAAATACTTAATTATGTTACTTTTGTTGATCATTTCAGTGACTCAATCGTTCCAGACTGCGAGTGCGGCTGAAGAAATTGGATGGGAAAAAAAGGCGGATTTACCAGAGGCGAGGGTTCATGCAAGTAGCAGTGTTGTAGATGGAAGAATTTACATAATTGGTGGTGGGAGCACTGCGAACTATGCTGAAAATCAAACATTTATGTATGATCCAAAAACAAATGAATGGACGAGGAAAGCTAACATGCCTACAGCGAGAGCGGGTGCTGCTACTGTTACCGTTGATAATAAGATCTATGTAATGGGGGGCAGATCGTTAGAGGGGTATGTCAATACAGTAGAAGTGTATGATACCAAAACTGATACTTGGGAAAAAATGGATGACCTTCCGTTTGAGTTGAAAATTCCAGCGAATAGTTTATACGCAGGGGTCATCGGAAAGAAAATATATGTAGTCGGATCTGGGAATACTTTAGCTCATAAAGATTATGGGAATACTTATAGTTATGACTTGGAAAATAAAAAATGGGAAAAGAAACAAAGATTTAATTATGAGGTAACTGATGGAACCTCGGCGGTAATCAATGATAAATTATATATTTCTGGCGGCAGACAAGCATCGAATCAAAGTATGTATGAATATAATCCAGTGAGTGATAGCTGGAAAGTAAAAAAGGGAGGATTTTCAGGACATTATCTTTCGTCGGTGGTATATAATGGTAAGATGTTGGTAACAGGGAATGTCTATACAGTTAGGGTTTATGATCCTAACTCGGAAACATTTACAACTCTATCTGTTCCTAAAACAGACTATTACAAAATGGCGCATTCATCTGTAATAGTTGATGATACTCTTTACATGATAGGAGGAAGGGAGCAAAACGGCGGTTTTGCTGAAAAAGCGTTCAAATATAAATCAGTTGATGCAATTTCATTAAAAGATTTAGGTATAAAATCAGATAGTAGTACAGAAGGTGAAAAAGATAAGCCTTCTGGTGGTGATACGACAATACCAGGAGATAAAGATAATGATGATGTAACATCTGGCTCAGATGAGGGGCAAGCTCTTCTTGTAGTCACGATGACCAACGGTCTACAAAAGGAATATGAGCTTTCCATGAAGGAAGTGAATGATTTCATCAAATGGTACGGAGCACGTGATAAAGGGGAAGGACCTGGTTTTTATGTAATTGATGAGCATGACAACAACAAAGGGCCGTTTGAAAGCAAAAAAGATTATGTTGTATTTAAGAATATTTTAATGTTTGAGGTTAACAAATATAAGTAAGCCTGTCAGCCATTCAGTGAACTGAATGGCCTTTTTATTTTACACTAATTTTTTTATTCTGCTTAAAGAGATTTTTTTCTCATCCTTCCCTTCATGCATAGGATGCGCGCCTAGATACGGCTTCGCCACACCTTCAAGTAATTGCGGAATTCATACGGAAACTGATGTAGTGTTGCTGGCCTTCCGGATATGACATACTCTCTGTTAATCAGGCTCGAACGTACATCACAAAATGTACGTTCTTTATTTTTACCGCTGAAAGAACTCAATCCACTCACCATCAGGACCTTCGATATAAAAGTAACGGTACCCGTTTGGTAGAGTTGTAATCTCCTCGTCGATAAATTTCGCGTTCATTCTTTCCGCTTTTGTATATTCAGCCGCGATGTCATCCGTCAGCAGGGCAATGTGGTGCACTTTTCCTTCAGCGGGAAGCTCGCTGCTGTAGCCTTGAATCAGTTCAATTTCTGTTTCCGGGCCGTCTTCAAAGCCAAGAAAAGCAAGCTCGATTACACCATTCGTGTGAGTGATGCGATCCTTCAATTTCATGCCTAGTACCTCTTCATAAAATGTGATGGACGCGTTAATATCTCTTACCATGATGCCTGTATGGTCAATTCGTTTTGCCATGCTGCTCCTCCTCGTAACTCTTTTTGTCTATCGTAGAAAAACCTTTCCTTTCTGTCAATGCAGACATCTTGGCGTTTTGTGGTACCATAAGAGAAAGCAAACGGAAAGAGGACGACATATATGAAGCTACTCACCCTAAAAAAAGCACACGCTGCCAAAATAAAAAAAGGCTATCCCCTTATTGAAAAAGAAGCTCTCGCAGGGAGTGCGGGGCACATGAAAGAAGGAGACCTCGTTGATATCGTGTCTGAGAGCGGCGAGTTTCTCGCGCGGGGCTATTATGGCCTGCAAAACAAAGGGGTCGGCTGGACGCTTACCCGCAATAAACATGAACAGGTTGACCAGGCATTTTTTCTCACCAAATTAACAAAAGCGGCCCAAGCGCGCGCCAAACTATTTGAGGCTCAAGATACAACAGCTTTCCGCCTGTTCAACGGTGAGGGCGACGGTGTCGGCGGCGTCACCATCGACTATTATGATGGCTACCTGCTGATTCAATGGTACAGCAAGGGAATTTACACCTTTAAAGACATGCTGATTTCCGCAATGGATGAGATGGATCTTGATTATAAAGCGATTTACGAGAAGAAACGCTTCGACACAGCTGGACAATACGTTGAAGATGATGACTTCGTGAAAGGGAGAAGAGGCGAGTTCCCTATCATCATCCAGGAGAATGGCATTCAATATGCGGTGGATCTGAATGAAGGTGCCATGACGGGCATCTTTTTGGATCAGAGACATGTGCGCAAGGCGATCAGAGACCGCTATGCAAAAGGGAAAACCGTTTTAAATACATTTTCTTATACGGGTGCATTCTCCGTGGCGGCGGCGCTTGGCGGAGCGGAGAAAACAACAAGCGTCGACGTGGCAAACCGAAGTCTGGCCAAAACGATCGAGCAATTCAGCGTGAACAAGCTGGATTACGAAGTGCACGACATTAAAGTGATGGACGTTTTTAACTATTTTTCATATGCTGCAAAAAAGGATTTGCGCTTTGATCTGATTATTCTCGATCCGCCTTCCTTTGCGCGCACAAAAAAACGCACCTTCAGCGCGGCCAAGGATTATAAAAACCTGCTGAAGGAAACGATCGCCATCACTGCTGACAAGGGTGTCATTGTTGCCTCTACAAACAGCAGCGCCTTTGGCATGAAGAAATTCAAAGGCTTTATTGATGCCGCCTTTAAAGAAAAAAACGAACGCTACACCATCATTGAGGAATTTACGCTGCCGGAGGATTTCAAAACGATTTCGGCATTTCCGGAAGGCAACTACCTGAAAGTGGTCCTTCTGCAGAAAAAATAATGAAAAAGCTGCCCTGTTCAGGGGCAGCTTTTTTATGTAGAAATGATCTGCTGGACGCGGCCGATGCGGCCATCTTCAAGCCGGACTTTAATGCCATGCGGATGAAAGCTTGATTTCGTCAAAATATCCTTCACTGTCCCTCGCGTCAGCTTTCCTGTCTTTTGATCCGCTTTCAATACAATATCAACCTGCAACCCTTTCGAAATGCTGTTTCGCTCTTGCCCGTTCATAACGCACATCCTTTCTTTTGTTCATTATAGTCATTATGGTTTAAAAGTAACAGCCGGCTGATGAAGTGTATTTTTGTTTTTTTCAGCCTTCATTAAATATAATGTCAGGCCAAAGCCTGCTATGCTCAGAATGCCAAAAAGCAAGTAGACTGCGAAGATCGACACGTAGTCAAAAATGTACCCGCCTGCAAATGTGCAGAACCAGTTGCCGAACCCGTTGCCGATGGCGGCGTACATGGTCAGTGCCGTCGCTTCAACGTGTCTAGGGGTAATCTTTTTCACATATTGAAGCGCTGCCGGGATAAATAAACCGATGGCCACTCCCTGAAGAAAGACCGTCGCATAAATGATCCATAGTGAAGGCGCCGTGAAATAGAGCGCCCACCTGAATAATGAGACTCCGCCTGACAGCATAATGACGTTGAGCAGCCCCATTTTATCTATAAATGTTTGGGCGAATCTCATAAATGGAATTTCTGAAATGACACCGATGAAAAATAAAATGCCGATAGCAGAAAGTGACGCGCCGCTTTTGTCCAGAAAAAGACTGAAATACGTATTGTTCGCTAAGTTTGGAGCAAATGTCGTAAAGGTGATGATCATAAAGATGAGGAAAGTTTTGTTGCTGATAAGCTCCCGGAATCCTTTGCGGATATTGACCTTTGTTTTTGTTTTCTGCTGGCCGGGCATTTGTGAAGCCAATATGGCGGCAATGCACAGAAAGGCACAGCCAAAGATAAAGATCACGTGAATGGGGTACAGCTGGTTCGTCACCTGTCCCATGGCAAACACCGCGACACCGAAGCCGAGAGAACCAAACAGGCGGATTCCGCCGTAGTTGCCGTTTGTTTCTTGTGTGTACCTTAGTGAAATGCTGTCCGAAAGTGGAATAATCGTGCTTTGAAAGGCTGCAAAACAGGCCGCAATCAAAATAAACAGAGGGAAACTGTCAAATGCAATATAGGCTAATCCAATGATGCCTGTGATTGCTGTGCAAACCGCCAGCAGGCCTTTCGTTTTTTGCGTATAGTCGCTCAGCATACCCCAAAACGGCTGAAAGAAAATCATCACAATCGGGCCCAGTGACATGATCAAGCCGACCTGTGATCCACTTAAATGCTGTTCCTTCGTTAAATACATACTGAGTAAGGGAATTATGCTGCCCGTACCGAGAAAAGCAAACAAATAAAATCCTTTTAACGCGGCATAATGCCGCCTCACCAGCAAGTTGTGCATCAGGGTGCCTCCTTTGGTATCCACAAATACATTATATTGGAATTCGCCAGCTTTTCAATAAGGGGAAGCACATAAAAAAACTGCCCTCGAGAGGACAGTTTTTTACATAAATGAAAGTAAAAACGGCGCCGCGCAAAGCGTCATAATCGCAGCTAAGATCATCGACACACTGGAAATCGTGCCGGACACAGAGCTGAGCTCAAATGCTTTAGACGTTCCCGCTCCGTGTGCGCTTGTGCCGAGCAGCACGCCCCGCGCAATTTCGTTATCAATGCGGAAATAACGGATGACCATCGGGCCGATCACTGTGCCGAGCAAAGCGGTTAAAATCACAAACACGGCTGTGACGGCAGGCATACCGCCGATCATTTCAGATACGTTCATCGCGATCGGCGTTGTCACTGATCTTGGGACGAGGCTGTCAATTAAGCCGGTGCCGAGGTGAAGCCATTTCGCAATAAGAGCGGTAGAAATAATCGCGATGCATGAACCGACGGCCACATTCAAAATAATTTCCACTGCGTATTTCTTTAAAACAGGGAAATATTTATATAACGGGATCGCGAATGCCACGGTGGCCGGCTGTAGCATATCGGTCAGCAATCCGCCGCCGAGATTATAGGACTCGTACGGGACATTCACCAGCAGCAGCAGACCGACTAATACAGCGGGCGTCACCAATAGCGGCGACGTATAAACACGCGGAAAGCGTTGATATACCTTTTTTGCTCCTAAATACACCAAAACCGTTAAAAACAAACTTACAATTCCGATGAACACGTATGCTTTTTCTCCTTTCTCTTTGCGATGAGTTGTGTAAGCGTTCCTGTAGACACCATCACGACAAACGTGCTGATGATGACAACAAGCAGAATGCTGACACCAAATTTCGACATAATGTCTCCGTATTCAATCACTCCGACGGCAGACGGGATAAAAAATAAAAGCAGCTCCCCGAGAAGCCACGCTGCACCAAGCTCGATCCATTCAAGCTTGATAATGTTAAAGTGCAATAATGTGAAAAGAATCACAATCCCTATTATACTGCCGGGAATATTTATATGAAGAAGGGCTGTCACCCAATTAATCAGCCGAGCAAATATAAATAACAGAGCGATTTGAATAACGGTTAGCAACAGTTTTTTCATATTGATGCCTCCCTTATATACTTATTGTACATAAGGTCTCTCTATAGGTAAAATATATATTAAGAATAAGAAGTATTCCTTTTGTCTATAGAAAGGGTGAAGCGCATGGATATCCGCCATTTAACATATTTCTTGGAAGTCGCCCGTTTAAAAAGTTTTACGAAGGCTTCCCAATCCCTTTATGTTTCTCAGCCGACGATATCAAAAATGATCAAAAATTTAGAAGAAGAGCTCGGAATTGAACTGTTTTACCGAAACGGCAGGCAGGTGGAACTGACTGATGCCGGTCATAGCATGTATGTGCAGGCGCAGGAAATCATTAAATCATTTCAAAACCTGACGTCAGAATTAAATGATATTATGGAAGTCAAGAAAGGGCACGTACGGATTGGACTGCCGCCGATGATCGGATCGGGGTTTTTCCCCAGAGTGCTCGGCGATTTCCGTGAAAACTATCCGAATGTCACCTTTCAGCTAGTCGAAGACGGTTCTATAAAAGTCCAAGAAGGTGTCGGGGACGGCTCTCTTGATATCGGCGTTGTGGTCCTTCCCGCAAACGAAGATATCTTTCATTCGTTTACAATCGTAAAAGAAACCTTAATGCTTGTCGTTCACCCTTCCCACAGGCTGGCTGATGAGAAAGAATGTCAGCTGCGTGAGTTGAAGGACGAGCCTTTTATTTTCTTCAGAGAGGATTTTGTCCTGCACAACCGAATTATGACGGAATGTATCAAGGCTGGGTTCCGGCCCCATATCATTTATGAAACATCACAATGGGATTTTATTAGTGAGATGGTATCAGCCAACCTTGGGATCGGGCTTTTGCCGGAACGGATCTGCCGCGGCCTTGACCCGGAAAAAGTGAAAGTCATTCCGCTTGTCGATCCGGTCATCCCTTGGCACCTCGCCATTATTTGGAGAAAGGACAGGTACTTGTCGTTTGCCGCCAGAGCTTGGCTCGAACATACGAAATCGTATTTATGGGACCCGAAAAAAGATAGTAAAGGATGATGCAAACATGGATGCACAATCAGCAGCAAAATGTCTTACGGCTGTCCGCCGGCATAGCCCACTGGTGCATAGCATAACCAACAATGTCGTAACGAATTTCACAGCAAACGGCCTGCTCGCGCTCGGCGCATCGCCCGTTATGGCGTACGCAAAAGAAGAGGTCGCCGATATGGCGAAGATTGCGGGTGCACTCGTTTTAAATATCGGAACGCTGAGCAAGGAGTCAGTCGAAGCGATGATCATCGCGGGGAAATCAGCTAATGAACATGGCGTTCCCGTCATTCTTGATCCTGTCGGTGCCGGAGCAACACCATTCCGCACTGAATCGGCACGTGACATCATTCGTGAGGTGCGCCTTGCTGCAATCAGAGGAAATGCGGCGGAAATTGCCCATACCGTCGGCGTGACCGATTGGCTGATCAAAGGTGTTGATGCGGGTGAAGGCGGAGGCGACATCATCCGGCTGGCTCAGCAGGCGGCACAAAAGCTAAACACGGTCATTGCGATAACTGGTGAAGTTGATGTCATAGCCGACACGTCACATGTATACACCCTTCATAACGGCCACAAGCTGCTGACAAAAGTGACAGGCGCCGGTTGCCTGCTGACTTCCGTCGTCGGTGCGTTTTGCGCTGTGGAAGAAAATCCATTGTTTGCTGCTATTGCGGCCATTTCTTCGTATGGGGTCGCCGCTCAGCTTGCCGCACAGCAGACGGCTGACAAAGGCCCTGGAAGCTTTCAGATTGAATTGCTGAACAAGCTTTCAACTGTTACTGAACAAGACGTCCAAGAATGGGCGACTATAGAAAGGGTGACTGTCTCATGACTCGTATTTCTCGGGAAATGATGAAAGAGTTATTATCTGTATACTTCATTATGGGGTCAAACAATACGAAAGCCGATCCTGTTACAGTTGTACAAAAAGCGTTAAAAGGCGGTGCCACCCTGTACCAGTTCCGTGAAAAAGGCGGGGATGCGCTGACAGGAGAGGCTCGGATTAAATTTGCTGAAAAAGCGCAGGCAGCTTGCCGTGAAGCTGGTGTTCCGTTCATTGTCAATGATGATGTGGAATTGGCTCTGAATCTGAAAGCTGACGGTATCCACATCGGTCAGGAAGACGCAAATGCGAAAGAGGTAAGAGCTGCCATAGGTGATATGATTCTCGGCGTTTCTGCCCATACGATGTCTGAGGTGAAGCAAGCCGAAGAAGACGGAGCGGATTATGTCGGGCTTGGGCCGATCTATCCGACTGAAACGAAAAAAGATACGAGAGCGGTACAGGGTGTATCTCTTATCGAAGCAGTGCGCCGCCAAGGCATCAGCATTCCAATTGTCGGCATCGGCGGAATCACAATAGATAATGCCGCACCTGTTATCCAAGCGGGGGCCGATGGCGTCAGTATGATCAGCGCCATCAGTCAGGCGGAGGATCCTGAGAGTGCTGCACGCAAGTTTCGTGAGGAAATTCAAACGTATAAAACAGGAAGATAATCGTTCATTTTCCTTCAAAGGGCTGTTCTGTAAAAGGACAGCTTTTTTGCTGTCCATCAAGGTTTTCAGACCTTCAAATTTTAATTGACAAAGGACAGGAACTGGCTATGATTATGTTATACAATGATAATCATTTTCAATTATAGGAGGAACATGATGGCTCGGGGGCTGGCACTTATTCTATTCAGCTTGTTGATGGTTTTCGGTTCTGCGGCACATGCGGAAGATGATCCGATCGCCGCATTAATTCAATTAAACAAGCAAATGATCAAATCCGTAAAAGACGGGGATATGGATTCGGCACAACAAACGTTTGACACCTTCAAAGCGAAGTGGAAAAAAGAAGAACCTTCTATTAAGAAAGAAAACCTTTCTTCTCACAGTGAAATGGACGCGAATATCGCGATGATTTCTCTTTCTTTTATCAATCAAGACGCAGGCAAGCTCAAATCACAGCTTGAAGAGCTTTCATCTCATTTAGAAACCTACCAGCAGGCTGTCGTGCTGAAAAAGACATCCTCAGGTCAATCAAGGGCGTCCTTAACAGCCTATATACAAAGCTTGAAAGACACAAAACAGTTCATAGAAAAAAAACAATTGGATGAAGCGTCATCCGCAATCGACAATTTAGTTACATCCTGGCTCGCTGTTGAGGGAGATGTCGTGTCCCAATCGAAAGAAGCCTATACGACATCGGAGGAAAATCTGGCGCTGATGAAGGCGGAGATCGGCAGCCATCCTGAAAAGGTATCAAAGCAAATTGACGAAATGATTCAATTGCTCGAGCCGATCGCTTCAAGCAGCTACAGCTGGTGGGATGCGGCGCTGATCCCGGTTCGTGAAGGAATGGAGGCCCTCCTTGTCATCGGAGCGCTATTAACCATGACAAAAAAAGCGCGGGTTACGCGTTCCTCGACATGGATCTGGGGCGGGGCGTCCGCCGGCATGGCTGTTTCCTTAACAGCCGGCATCGGTGTCACGGTTCTGTTCTCCTCCAGTGTATTCGGAGAAAACAATTTCTTGCTTGGCGGCGTTACCGGCGTACTGTCCGCTGTCATGCTTTTGTATGTCGGGGTGTGGCTGCACAGAAACGCCTCAATGGATAAATGGAGAGAAAAAATCAATATCCAGAAGTCACATGCACTAAAAAAACGAAGCCTGCTTTCCTTTGCGCTCATTGCATTTCTGGCAGTTGTAAGAGAAGGTCTCGAAACGGTCATCTTTTTCATCGGGCTTGTCGGGAAGCTCCCGCTCACTGAACTGATCGGCGGAACTGCCGCAGGGCTTATCGTTCTCGTCATCGTCGGTGTTCTGATGATCAAGCTCGGAATGCGTATTCCATTGAAGCCGTTTTTTCTTCTATCAATGGCGGTTGTCCTGTATATGTGCGTGAAATTTCTCGGAACCGGCGTTCACAGCCTTCAGCTGGCGGGCATTCTTCCGTCTGATGCAGAAAGCTGGCTGCCGTCTGTATCGGTGCTAGGAATTTATCCGTCCGTGTACAGCACGATTCCGCAAATGTTGATTTTACTCTTTTTACTGATTGCGCTTGTTTCAGAAGCGGCAAAACATTTTACAAACGGAAAGGAACTGACAAAATGAATTTCACAAAAATCGCTGTATCAGCCGGATGCATCCTTGCGCTGTGCGCAGGCTGCGGAGCCAATGACACATCTTCAACCAAAGAAAAAGCTTCATCTGAAAAAAGCGGGGTCACTAAAGAAATCACCGCATCCGTAAATAAAATGGAAACCATCATTTCTAAGCTGAATGACTCAGCGGAAAAAGGAGACCAAAAAGAGATTGAAAAGAAGGGGAAAGAGTTAAACAGCTACTGGCTTTCCTTTGAAAACGATATTCGCAGCGACTATCCATTCGAATATACAGAAATCGAAAAGCATCTTCAGCCAATCTACACAGAAGCGCAAAAAGACAAACCGGATGCAGCAAAAATCAAGACAGAATCCGAGTCACTGAAAGCGTCCTTAGAAGACCTGACAGAAGCGAAGAAGAGCGGCAAAAAGGCTAGCGATCAGCTGGCAAAAGCAGCGGATGAATATAAAAGCTATGTCAAAGAGCAGAGCGATCAGCTTGTAAAAGCGACTGAATCATTTACAAGCGCTGTGAAATCCGGCGATATCGAAAAGTCCAAAACGTTATATGCGAAAGCGCGTGTTTATTACGAGCGAATCGAACCGATCGCTGAAAGCCTCGGAGATCTTGATCCGAAAATTGACGCCCGAGAAAACGATGTTGAAGAAGGAGACAAATGGACAGGCTTCCATAAGCTTGAGAAGGCCATTTGGAAGGATCAAGATATTTCCGGGGAAAAGGCAACAGCTGACCAGCTTCTCAAGGATGTAAAAGAGCTTGACGGTTCAATTCAATCACTGAAATTAACCCCTGAACAAATTGTTGCAGGCGCGATGGAGCTTCTGAACGAAGCCGGAATTTCGAAAATCACGGGAGAAGAAGAACGCTACTCACGAATTGATTTAGTTGACCTTATGGCAAATGTGGAAGGCTCCGAAGCCGTTTATCAAACAGTGAAAAGCGCGCTTGTAAAAGATCACTCCGACTTGACGGAAAAACTGGATACGGAGTTCAGCGAATTTGAAGTTTTAATGGCAAAATACAAAACAAATGATCAGTCCTATACGTCTTATGATAAATTAAGTGAAAAGCAAATCAGAGAGCTGAGCACTAAGCTGACGACTCTTTCTGAAACCATGTCGAAGATTGCGAATGTGCTATAAAAGGAGTTTTGTAACATCATGAGCGATGAACAAAAAAAGCCAGAACAAATTCACAGACGGGACATTTTAAAATGGGGAGCAATGGCGGGGGCAGCCGTTGCGATCGGTGCCAGCGGTCTCGGTGGTCTCGCTCCGCTTGTTCAGACTGCGGCTAAGCCATCGAAAAAGGATGAAAAAGAGGAGGAGCAGATTGTTCCGTTTTACGGAAAACATCAGGCCGGAATCACAACTGCCCATCAGACGTATGTCTATTTTGCTGCATTGGATGTAACAGCAAAAGAGAAAAGCGACATCATTACGTTATTTAGAAACTGGACAAGTCTCACACAGATGCTGACGTCTGGCAAGAAAATGTCAGCTGAGCAGAGAAATCAGTATCTGCCGCCGCAGGATACAGGTGAGTCTGCTGATTTATCCCCTTCTAACTTAACGGTCACATTCGGATTCGGGCCTGGCTTTTTTGAAAAAGACGGAAAGGACCGCTTCGGACTGAAAAGCAAAAAACCGAAGCACCTAGCCGCTCTTCCAGCGATGCCCAATGACAACCTGGATGAAAAGCAGGGAGGCGGGGACATCTGCATTCAAGTATGTGCAGACGATGAGCAAGTGGCGTTTCACGCGCTGCGTAACCTGCTAAATCAAGCGGTCGGCACTTGTGAGGTCCGCTTTGTTAACAAAGGCTTTTTAAGCGGAGGAAAAAATGGTGAAACACCGCGCAACCTCTTCGGGTTCAAAGATGGAACAGGCAACCAGAGCACGGAGGATGACAGCTTGATGAACTCGATCGTGTGGGTTCAGTCCGGTGAGCCTCACTGGATGACGGGCGGCACCTATATGGCTTTCCGGAAAATTAAAATGTTCCTTGAGATATGGGACCGCTCTTCCCTCAAGGACCAAGAGGATACCTTCGGCCGCAGAAAAAGCTCAGGGGCGCCTTTTGGGCAGAAAAAGGAAACAGATCCCGTGAAGCTGAATCAAATTCCGTCTAATTCACACGTCAGTCTAGCGAAATCTACGGGAAAACAAATTTTGCGAAGAGCTTTCTCTTACACAGAGGGACTTGATCCGAAAACCGGCTATATGGATGCAGGTCTCCTGTTTATCAGTTTTCAAAAAAATCCCGACAATCAGTTTATCCCGATGCTGAAGGCTCTTTCAGCAAAGGATGCGTTAAACGAATATACACAAACAATCGGTTCTGCTTTATACGCATGCCCAGGCGGCTGCAAAAAAGGAGAATATATTGCCCAGCGTTTGCTGGAATCATAAAAGAAGCCTTTACAGGCTTCTTTCAGCGTGTCGACAAACCCTCGCATTCGTTGTCAAGCCTGTGCGTTGGTGCTCACGAATTAGAGCATTCGCTCCGCTCCAATGCTCGGCTTTCCTAGACTTCAAGGGTTTTCAATCACGCTGAAAGGATGACAAAATCCTAAAACTTTTTAGGATTTTGTCATCAATCTGAAAGAAGCCTAAATCGGCTTCTTTATTTAAAAAACAGTTGTAACTTTAATTGTTACAGTTTAAAATCAATTTAGTATGAAAGGAGATTATCATGACAGTACACATTAAAGTTTATTCAGATTACGTCTGCCCATTTTGTTTTGTTGGAAAAGCCGCTTTTGAAGAAGCGATAAAAGGAAAGGATGTTGAAGTCGAGTGGATGCCGTTTGAACTGCGCCCAAGCCCATCTCCTCAGCTTGATCCGGTCAATGATCCTTCCAAACAGTACATGTGGCAGACATCAATTCAGCCAATGGCGGAGAAATTAGGAGTCGAGATCAATTTTCCAAACGTCTCGCCTCATCCGTATACAGACCTCGCGTTTGAAGGCTTCCATTTTGCGAAGGAATACAATAAAGGACATGAATACAACACCCGTGTCTTTCAGGCGTTTTTCCAGGAGGGCCAAAATATTGGCGATATTGACATCTTGACGAAGCTCGCCGAGGAAGTGGGATTAGACGGTGCATCATTCAAATCAGCACTGGAAACAAGAACATATCAGGACGTGCAGCGCCAAGCCTTGAAGCACGCTTATGAAGAGGCTGACATCACAGCCGTTCCAACCTTTATTATTGGCGACACTGTAATTCCAGGTGCTGCCGGCAAGGATGTATTTGAAAAAGCGATTTCTGACGAACAAAAGAAAAGACAAGGAAAAAGCTCTCTATAAAGAGAGCTTTTTTTACTCCTGTTCCATATGGACGCCAGTATGCGCCTTCACCTGAATTTCTGCAAACGTATCTTCATCAATTGTTTTATCAGATGACAGCACCGTTCCGAGCCACGCGCCGAGAAAGCCGAGCGGGATGGAAATAATTCCTGGATTAGACAGCGGAATGAGCGGATCACCGGTAAAAATAGCACCTCCGGCCGGGTCCCACACACTAGGGCTCATCGATACCAGCACAAGCGCGCTGATCAGGCCTGTCAGGCTGCCCCATAAAGCGCCTGAGGCATTGAATCGTTTCCAGAAGACTGTAAACACAATCAGCGGAAGGTTTGCGCTGGCGGCTACCGCAAACGCGAGTGCAACAAGGAACGCCACATTTAAGGATTGTGCAAAAATCGCAAGGAGAATCGAGAGTACTGACACGGCGACAGAAGCCCATCTGGCCGCTTTCATTTGTTCTTTTTCAGTTGCTTCTCCCTTTCTGATAATCTGGCTGTAAATATCATGGGCAAATGCTGAGGCGGCAGACAGCACCAACCCTGTCACGACAGCCAAAATGGTGGCAAAGGCGATGGCTGATACAAACGCGAACAGAAAGTCTCCTCCGAGCGCTTTTGCTAAAAGCGGAGCCGCCATATTTCCCGCTTGATCAGCCGCCGTAATCGCGTCAAAACCGACAAATGCCGCGGCACCAAAGCCTAGAAACACCGTCATAATGTAAAACACACCGATAATCCATGTCGCTGACACAACGGATGTACGGGCCGTCTTGGCATCCTTAACGGTATAAAACCGGATCAATATATGCGGAAGCCCGGCGGTTCCCAGCACGAGTGCCAAGTTTAACGACAAGGTCTCAAGCGGCACCTTGTATTTATTTCCGGGGTTCAAAAAATCAGCGCCCAGCGGAGTAGCCGTTTTCATCTGTTCAAACATGGTATTAAGGCTAAAGCCGAATTTCGAAAACACGATAATCGAAATCACGAGTGTGCCGGCCATCAGCAAAACGGCTTTAATAATTTGAACCCAGCTTGTCGCGATCATGCCGCCAAACACGACATAAATGGTCATCAGCACTCCGACGATGAGGACAGCCGCGGTATAATCCAGCCCTAGAAGCAGTTTGATCAGCGCACCCGCCCCCACGAGCTGGGCGATCATATAAAAAGTAGAGATGGCAATGGTATTGAGAGCCGCGACACCGCGGATTTTCTTTTCTTTAAAGCGAGCGGCAATCATGTCTGCCATCGTGTACTTTCCAAGATTCCGAAGCGGCTCCGCCACGATGTACAAGACAACGAGATAAGCCACCAGAAAACCGATGCTGTAAAAGAAGCCATCAAATCCATATAACGCAATCATTCCGGCAATCCCGAGAAACGAGGCGGCAGACATGTAGTCACCGGCAATTGCCAGTCCATTCTGAACGCCGGTGAGCCCGCCGCCCGCCGTATAAAACTCACTCGTCGTTTTCGTCCGCTTCGCGGCAAAATACGTGATAATAAGCGTCAGGCCAACAATCGCCAAAAATAATAAAAAAGCAGTCATATTCATGTCTGTTCACCCTTCAGATCCTCTTTTAAAGCGCTTACATACTTATCGAAATGGGCGGCTCTCCGGGAATACACAGTACTCAGTATCCAGGTCATAGCGAATTGGGCGATGGCGAACAGCCAAGCCCATGAAACAGCTCCAATGGCCGGTGCATTCAAAAAGGTGAAATAAGATGTCAAAACAGGGAGTGAAAAATAAAAAACAAAAAAGAAAATCGCAGAAGGAACAATAAAAGCGCGTTTCTGCTTTAAAAAAGCTTGAAAAGACGGCGTTGCAGCAATCTGTTTATAATCAGCTTTGTACATGGCTTTCCTCCTTTTATTCGCTAAACGTAAGCAAAAAGGTACACCAATAGGTATGTACTGAAAGTCCGATTTATGCGTTGAACAATATCTGGAGGATGAAAAAAGAAGGAAGTCGTGAAGAGGTGAACACAGTGGTCTAAAGACAGGCGAAGGTTTTCAAGCTCGGCCGTGTATAAACGAGTTTGCTTTCAAAACCTCACCGAATGCAGCTTGTTCTCAGCAAAGCTGCTGTTTACCAGAGCACGGTTATCATGTTCGCATCACCTCTTTATGACAATGCATGTGCCAAGAGGTGATCGCATCACCGGCTGTCTGTCGTAGTTAGCTGACACACCGTTTGTCCTCAAGCTCAGCGCAGCGATTTGCTTTTGAATAGAGGATATGGTGAAAACTCAGATCAGGTGATAGAAAAGCCAGAGGTAAATAGATCCGCCTGTTCGGACTAGTCTTGCCGGACGGTTTTTTTGTGGTTTTTCTTTCTCGATGCTGTCTCAGATTCTAAAAACTGCCTCACATCATGAATGCCTAATCCAATGGATCTAGCTTCTTGAATTAACATATGCCAACCTTTGTCCAAATCTTTTTTAACATGAGTTTTCATAGTAACCTCCAATTGTATAAAATGTTTTCCTGCAACATGCGGGCAATAAAAGACAAGCCAGCGCGATGATGAGGCGAGTACAACAAATTTCACACATAGTTGCTCGGTGTTCACAAACTGAAGGAAAAACCACCTACCTATTCCCTAAAAAAATGACTAATATAACCAATGGACCTTATTTATAATAATAAACAATTAAATACTGACTGGATAGTATGTAAATGAAAATAAATCATTTAGCCTATTAAAAATGACCCCTGGGAAACCGAATAGCATAACCGTTCAAAGAAATAAATACCGCTAAAGATTGATCCGGTGTAAGATAAGGGTAATCATTACCGCCAGGAGAAAAATATGAAAAAAAACAAATTTCAAATTAAAAGAGAAGCAACATTTGAAAGTTTTATAGACGCTGGCGTGAATTTGTTGATTGACCGAGCGTATGATCCGGTTTCTGTAGAAGATATCAGCAGAGCCGCCGGGTACAGCAAAGGAGCATTTTATGTTCATTTTGTCAGCAAGGACGATTTTCTGCTGTACCTTCTCGAAAAACGTCAGATGAAAAAAAAGATCATTATAGGGTATCTTGATCAAATGGAGCGGGAGTCAGTGAAATCGCTGACATTGGACGAGGCTGCAAAACACGCTGCAGAACTGCTTTATTCCTATTACATAAATAAGCCGTCGTGGGACATCACCTCGTTTGCCATGAACATGCCGACATATAAAGTCTTAAAGAAATGCAAGGCCTATGTCCGGCTGTACGAATTGTGGGTGGAAGAAAATGTGTTATATATTAAGTGGCTGAAGGAGAGAAAGCTGATTGACGCCTGTATTGATCCTGAATATACGGCTAAAATAATATGTGCAGTCCTCGACGGAATCATTAAACAATCATATGTATTGGGCCAGCCAGCCACCTTCCGCAGCTTTTTAGACGCACTCTCGGTATTTTTTACTTTAGACAGAGAGCACGAGACGCCAAGAATTTTGAAAAGTTTTTCAGAAAGCGAGGAACATCAGTGAAGTATAGAGAAATAATTATGTATATCATTATGGGGGTTTTCACAACCATTGTGAATATCGCCAGCTTTTATATATTGGTAGAGATCATGAATGTGGATTACAAAGCCGCCACTGTTGCCGCTTGGATTTTGTCCGTGCTGTTTGCTTACATAACAAATAAATTATATGTGTTTCAGCAAAAAACACATGATCTGCAGAGCCTGCTGAAAGAGCTCACTGCTTTTTTCAGCGTTCGGGTCCTGTCTCTCGGCATAGATTTAGGCATGATGATCATTCTTGTCGGCCAGTTTAATACAAATGAAACCTTGGCCAAAATACTCGACAACGCGGTCATTGTTGTCGTCAACTATGTTGCGAGCAAATGGCTCGTCTTTAAAAAAACAAAAGAAGAAGGGGTATGAGAGGACTGCAGCATATGATCTGCCGTTTTCTATGAAGAAATAAGGGGAATAAAAAATAAAAACCAGAAAGGTGATTGCACATGCGGGAAGAGCTAAAGGGGATATTTGCAAGTGTATTCGGAGAAAAAGAGGGGTTACGGTTTTTTTTGGCACCTGGAAGAGTGAATCTGATTGGAGAACATACAGACTATAACGGCGGGCATGTCTTTCCGTGCGCGCTGACAATGGGTACATATGCTGCTGTTGCAGAAAGTAACGACGGGCTTGTCCGGATGTATTCAGATAACTTTAGAAACGCAGGCATCAAGGAATGCAGCCTTGACGACATTCGCTATCAAAAAGAAGACGACTGGGCGAACTACCCAAAAGGCGTGATTTATGAATTTCAACAGAGGGGATATGCAGTTCCCCATGGCTTTGACATTGTATTTTCAGGGAATATTCCAAACGGGGCGGGGCTGTCGTCTTCCGCTTCTATTGAACTGCTGATGGGGGTCGTGCTCCAAAGCTATTTTCATCCTGAAGTAGATGCGCTTGAGCTTGTGAAAATGGCGCAGCATGCGGAAAACCATTTTATCGGCGTCAATTGCGGAATTATGGACCAATTTGCAATTGGAATGGGGAAAAAACATCATGCGATGCTGCTGAACTGCGACACGCTTGACTATGAATATAGCAAACTCAATGTCTCAGGCCTCTCGCTGGTCATCGCGAACACGAACAAAAAAAGGACATTGGCTGACTCAAGCTATAATACGAGACGCCAAGAATGCAATGATGCATTGCTTGATTTGAAAAAAGGCCTCGATATTGCCGCAGTGGGCGACATCAAGCCTTCTGATTTCGATGCGCATTCCAGCCTGATCCAAAATGAAACGAACAGACGCCGGGCAAAGCACGCTGTATACGAAAATCATCGTGCTATTAAGACGGCCCATATGTTCAAAGAGAACAATATAGATGAAATCGGGCAGTTAATGAAGGAATCCCACCTTTCATTGAAGGATGACTATGAAGTAACATGCCCTGAACTTGATGAGCTTGTGTTTGCGGCATGGGATCACGAAGGTGTAATTGGATCAAGAATGACGGGAGCAGGCTTTGGCGGATGCACCATCAGCATTGTAAAAGATGAGTTCGTTGATGATTTTATTCAGAAGGTTGGAGACAGATATCAAGAAAAAACAGGGCTCCGAGCGGATTTTTATGTCGCGGATATCGGAGAGGGAGCGAGAGAACTAAAGGGGGAGTGACATATGAGTATTATTGAACATCTGGAACAGCTGCTTGAGTATGGCCTGGAACGAAAATTGATTTCGATCTGGGATCGGGAATATACGAGAAACCGTCTTTATGAAGCGCTGGGCATCACACATCCCGAGCCGAACTCCAGCACCAGCATCAAGCAGTCACAAAGCTTGCCGGACTTGCTAGCTCCCATCTATAAATGGGCTGCCGAAACCGGCCGAATGGAAGCGGATACAGATACGTACCGTGACCTGCTCAGCGCAAAGCTGATGGGCTGTTTTGTGCCTGCCCCGTCCGAGGTCATTCGCAAATTTGAAGAGACAAAAGCATTATACGGCCCAAAACAGGCGACAAAGGAATTCTATCAATATTCAGAGGATGTCTATTATATACGGACTGACAGAATTGCCAAAAATGTTCATTGGACGGTGCCGACCGAATATGGCGAGCTGGAAATGACCATTAACCTATCAAAGCCTGAAAAGGACCCGAAAGCGATTGCGGCTGCAAAAGAGCAGGAACAGACAAATTATCCGATGTGTTTGCTGTGTAAAGAAAATGTCGGCTTCGAGGGAAGCGTGAATCATCCAGCCCGGCAAAATCACAGAATCATTCCGGTCATCCTTGAGGACGAACAATGGTTCCTGCAATTCTCGCCATATGTCTATTATCCGGAGCACTGCATTGTCTTAAAAGGTGAACATGAACCGATGGAGATCAGCAAAAAAACATTTGAAAGGCTGCTGGCATTTCTTGGCCAATATCCGCATTATTTTATCGGTTCAAACGCGGATCTGCCGATTGTCGGCGGCAGCATCCTAAGCCATGATCATTTCCAAGGCGGCGCGCATGATTTTCCAATGGCACGTGCAGAAGCGGAAGACGTTTATGAATTAAATGATTATCCCGGCGTGTCGCTGGGCTTAGTGAAGTGGCCGATGTCTGTGCTCAGGCTCCAAGGAGACGAACCGGGTCATGTCGCCGAAGCTGCTGACCATATCTTCCGCACGTGGCAGACGTATTCCGATGAAAAAGCCGGCATTGCCGCCTATACAGGCGATACGCCCCATAATACGGTCACACCGATTGCGCGGCGCAGGGGAGACTTGTACGAACTCGATATCGTACTGAGGAACAACCGGACGGATGAGGAGCATCCATTAGGAATATTTCATCCTCATCAAGAAGTCCACCATATTAAAAAAGAAAATATCGGCCTGATTGAGGTCATGGGATTGGCGATATTGCCTGGCCGCTTACAGGAGGAAATGAAAGAAACGGCAGCGGCGCTATGCTCTGCTGATCCAAAAACAGCCTTAGAACAAAATCCGCTCACGGCAAAGCATAGTGAATGGGCTCTTCGGATGATGGAAAAAAGAACCATAACAAAAGAGAATGCAGATCTAGTCATAAAAGAAGAGCTGGGACATGTATTCGCTCGCATTCTTGAATACGCCGGTGTATTTAAGCAGACAGCAGTGGGAAAACAGGCCTTCAGAAGGTTCATCGATCAGTTGGGCGCCAAACCAGTCAAAAGCCTCAACCGCTAGGGTTGAGGCTTTTTCGATTTTTATGGCAAAACAAACACCCAAAGCGCTGACGCTTCGGGTGCTGCTGCTTTTATCCTCTTTTTCTGGTTAACAGGCTTACTAGAAAGACAACAATGGCTGCGCCGATTACCGCTGGAATAATGGCAAATCCGGCTAGGTGCGGCCCCCATGTTCCAAGCAGCCCGTGTCCGATCCAGGCGCCTATAAGACCTGCGATCATAGACCCGATAATTCCTCCGGGCATATCTCCTTTTACAAACAGGCTTCCAAGCCATCCGATAATAATAGCGACGATAAGTGAAATAAGAAAACTCATCATGCAACACATCCTATTTTTTATTTATTTGCTTATATCATTCCTCTTTTTTGTATAAGATAAACAACTGGATGCTCTCATAAAAAAATACGGACAATTCAGAGCATATTGGCTCTTCATTGCGCCTTTTCTTTCAATATTTGATGCGTTAAAATGGTAACCGTGTGAAAAGATGCTAGACGAGGAAAAAATAATTCCTATCTAGAAAGTTTAACAAAATGAAATTTTTGATTGACCTAAGTTTTTTATTGTGGTAAACCTTAATTTGTCAGAATTAGTTCTTCATCATCTTTCTTTACTTTATATGCGGAAATAACTAGAAACTTTTCATCTTAAGCGATAGATGTGAATAAAGTTGGAGCAATTTTTGTCGATTTTATGACATTTAAGCGAAAATGGGATGAAGTTTATAAAAAAATAAAGCTAATAAGTGAAGTTTTTGATAGCATAACAAAGTAGAGAAAAGATTTTGAGGAAGTATGCACTTCAGATTTATTACATCAATAGGAAGGATGGTGATCTTCTTGTTCAGAGCATTAAAACCGTTGCTTGTATTAGCGCTGTTAACTGTGGTTTTCGTCCTTGGGGGATGCAGCAATGCTTCAGTACTAGATCCGAAAGGACCTGTAGCTGAACAGCAAAGTGATTTAATCCTGTTATCTATCGGATTTATGCTGTTTATCGTCGGGGTCGTCTTTGTTCTATTTACCATTATTTTAGTAAAATACCGCGACCGTAAAGGCAAAGATAATGGATCTTATAACCCAGAAATTCACGGTAACACGTTTTTAGAAGTAGTCTGGACAGTGATCCCAATTTTAATCGTCATTGCACTTTCTGTGCCAACAGTACAGACGATATATTCGTTAGAAAAAGCTCCTGAAGCAACAAAAGACAAAGAGCCTCTTGTTGTTTATGCTACTTCGGTAGACTGGAAATGGGTATTCAGCTACCCTGAACAGGATATTGAAACGGTCAACTACTTAAACATTCCTGTCGACCGCCCGATCTTGTTCAAAATCTCATCTGCAGATTCAATGGCTTCGCTATGGATTCCTCAGCTTGGAGGGCAAAAATATGCGATGGCAGGAATGCTGATGGATCAATACTTACAGGCTGACAAAGTGGGTACTTACGAAGGCCGCAACGCGAACTTCACAGGTGAACATTTTGCAGACCAAGAGTTTGATGTGAATGCAGTCACAGAAAAAGACTTTAACAGCTGGGTGAAAAAGACTCAGAACGAGGCTCCTAAGCTGACAAAAGAGAAGTATGATGAATTGATGCTTCCTGAAAATGTGGACGAATTAACGTTCTCTTCTACTCACTTGAAATACGTTGATCACGGACAAGACGCTGAGTACGCAATGGAGGCGCGCAAACGCCTTGGCTATCAAGCCGTTTCACCGCACTCTAAAACAGATCCGTTTGAAAACGTAAAGAAAAACGAATTTAAGAAGTCTGATGATACAGAAGAATGATATTGATCAGGAAAGGAGGAAGCCTGCATGAAATTCAAATGGGACGAATTTTTCGTAACTGGTGACCCATTAATTCTGGGCGCACAAGTTTCCATTGCGCTTTCAACCATTGCCATTATTTTTGTACTGACTTACTTTAAAAAGTGGAAATGGCTGTGGTCTGAATGGATAACTACTGTTGACCATAAAAAACTCGGAATCATGTACATTATATCTGCTGTAATAATGTTATTCCGCGGCGGTGTCGACGGTCTGATGATGCGTGCCCAGCTAGCGCTTCCGAATAACAGTTTTTTAGACTCAAACCACTATAATGAAATTTTTACAACTCACGGTACAATCATGATCATCTTCATGGCGATGCCGTTCTTAATCGGTCTTATTAACGTTGTTGTACCTCTTCAAATCGGTGCCCGCGACGTTGCGTTCCCTTACTTGAACAACCTGAGCTTCTGGACGTTCTTTGTAGGGGCGATGCTTTTCAATATTTCTTTCGTTATCGGAGGTTCTCCGAACGCAGGCTGGACGAGTTATATGCCGCTTGCAAGTAACGACATGAGCCCTGGGCCGGGTGAGAACTACTACCTCCTCGGACTTCAGATTGCCGGTATCGGTACCCTGATGACAGGGATCAACTTTATGGTAACAATCTTAAAAATGAGAACAAAAGGCATGACATTAATGCGTATGCCGATGTTCACATGGACAACACTGATCACAATGGTTATTATCGTGTTTGCGTTCCCTGTACTTACAGTAGCATTAGCACTTTTATCATTTGATCGTTTGTTCGGCGCTCACTTTTTCACATTGGAAGCAGGCGGTATGCCGATGCTTTGGGCTAACTTGTTCTGGATTTGGGGACATCCTGAAGTATATATCGTTATTCTTCCGGCGTTTGGTATTTTCTCAGAAATCATCTCAAGCTTTGCAAGAAAACAATTGTTTGGTTACAAAGCGATGGTTGGTTCTATTATCGCCATCTCTGTATTGAGTTTCTTAGTTTGGACTCACCACTTCTTCACAATGGGGAACAGTGCGTCCGTTAACTCATTCTTCTCAATTACGACAATGGCAATCTCAATCCCAACCGGGGTTAAAATCTTTAACTGGCTCTTTACAATGTATAAAGGCCGAATCAGCTTTACAACACCTATGCTGTGGGCGCTTGCGTTCATTCCTAACTTCGTTATCGGCGGGGTTACAGGGGTTATGCTTGCGATGGCAGCAGCGGATTATCAATACCATAATACGTACTTCCTTGTATCTCACTTCCACTATGTGCTGATCGCAGGTACTGTATTTGCTTGTTTCGCCGGATTTATTTTCTGGTATCCAAAAATGTTCGGCCACAAGCTGAACGAAAGAATCGGAAAATGGTTCTTCTGGATCTTTATGATCGGGTTCAATATTTGTTTCTTCCCGCAATATTTCTTGGGGCTTCAAGGCATGCCTCGCCGTATTTACACATACGGACCGAATGACGGCTGGACAACATTGAACTTTATCTCAACAGTCGGAGCTTTCATGATGGGCGTAGGATTCTTAATCCTTTGCTATAACATCTACTACAGCTTCCGTTACTCTACTCGTGAAATCAGCGGAGATTCATGGGGTGTGGGACGTACGCTTGATTGGGCGACTTCTTCTGCGATTCCGCCGCATTACAACTTTGCGGTGCTTCCTGAAGTCAAATCTCAAGATGCATTCCTGCATATGAAAGAAGAAAAAACTGAATTATACCCTGAAAGCAAATTCAAGAAAATCCATATGCCAAGCAACTCAGGCAGACCGTTCTTTATGTCTGTTGCCTTCGGTCTCGCTGGCTTTGGACTTGTCTTTGAATGGTACTGGATGGGCGTAGTCGGATTGATCGGAGTCCTGCTCTGCATGGTTCTGCGTTCATTCGAATACGACAACGGCTACTACATTAGTGTTGATGAAATAAAAGAGACGGAAAGAAAGATTTCCGAATAAGGAGGCGTGAGTTATGGAACATGCAGAACACGGCAATTCTAACGCGCCTATGGAATATCAATCTGAAACCGGCAGACTTAATATTCTCGGGTTTTGGATCTTTTTAGGGGCAGAAATTGTGTTGTTCTCAACACTATTTGCAACCTTCTTCGTTCTTAAAAACAGAACAGCTGGAGGTGTCTTGCCAGACGAACTATTTGAAGTCAATCTGGTAATGATTATGACGTTCTTGCTGCTGATCAGCAGCTTTACCTGCGGGATCGCTGTTCATGAAATGCGCCGCGGAAGTTTAAAAGGCGTAGTCATTTGGACAATTATCACTCTTCTTCTCGGTGCCGGCTTCGTCGGATGCGAGATCAACGAGTTTGTTCACTATGTACATGAAGGAGCGGCTCTCAGTACAAGTGCGTTCTGGTCTGGATTCTTTGTTTTACTTGGAACTCACGGAACTCACGTAACAATCGGGATTTTCTGGATCACAGGAATTCTGATTCAGTTGAAGAAACGCGGCTTAACTCCGCAAACTTCATCTAAAATCTTTATCTCAAGCTTGTACTGGCACTTCTTAGATGTTGTATGGATTTTCATCTTTACAGGTGTCTATCTCATGGGATTGGGGGGTCTGTAAAATGGCAAACAAATCTGCTGAACACAGTCACTTTCCATGGAAACACATTGTAGGTTTTATCCTGTCTATCGTTTTGACCCTGCTGGCTCTATGGGTTGCAGTGTATACTGACCTGAGCTCATCAGCAAAACTTTGGATTATCTTCGGCTTCGCCTTCATTCAGGCGGCGCTGCAGCTTCTCATGTTTATGCATATGACAGAGAGCGAAAACGGCACGATCCAAGTCGGAAACACGCTGTTCGGATTCTTTGGCGCGATCGTTATCGTACTTGGATCCATCTGGATTTTCGCGGCTCACTATCACCATGGTGACCATATGGACGGAAATCCTCCTGGAGGCGCTGAACACTCAGAGCATTCAGGCCATAACGAATAATACAAAAACCCTCTTCATTGGAAGAGGGTTTTTTGCTGTCTTCAGCTGCTTCGCTTTCTGCGAAGATACGGAAGGCCGTAAATGATAAATGCGGCGATATGAGCGACAATGACGTTAACGGCAAACAAGATAATCATGAGAGTGTGTCCAAGTGGAGAAAGGCTTTCTGTTGCGTAAAAGAAGAAGAATACCCACATTAAAATGATTGGCGGTATAGCTGAGAGTGCGACTTTTTTGTTATCAAGCCAAATAAAGAGAGGCGTTGCGCTGGCAACCAATAAGTAAGCAAAAAACATGTCCATCATACCCGTCTCCTTTCATTTTGTGATAACGTTTACAAAAATGAAATAGAGGAACTGAGTTGTGTCTGTTTTGTGATTGTTTTTTGAACATTCTGTTACAATTATTATACCATGTTTTCCAGAAATTGATACGTGTTTTTGCAGAAATGGACTGGATCTATCGTCTTATTTTTTTTGTTTAATGTGCTAGGAGAATGTATGGGCATGGGGGTCTGAATTTTTAGCTATTTCTATATGAGGTATCACATTATTTGGGAACATAACACATTATCGCATTCGTTTTTTAACAAATTCTATTGGTATGGCGTTTTTTTCATTTGAAAAGTTTTGTGTCAATCGAAACATTTCGGTTTATGATACGTCATATTTCGTGTAGCTGAAAAAGCGCCGCAAATGCTGAAAAAACATAAAAGGAAGCGAGCTTCACGTGTCATCTTGAACGTGGTTCATGTATAATAAACATTAGTGATTTTCCGATGAAAATGTAAGGCGGGATAGAATGAGTCGATATAAGAAACAGCAAAGCCCCTTTTACCAGGGGGATTTGATTTTTATATTTGGTGTGTTTTTTATTATAAGCGTAGTATCAATTTATGCTGCCGGTCAGTTTGGGCAGTATGGGAACACGGATTGGATTCAGCAAATTGTGTTTTATCTTTTGGGGGCTGTTGCCATTACAGTTCTTTTGTACTTTGATTTAGAACAGCTTGAAAAGTTAAGTTTATATATTTTTATCATTGGTATTTTATCTTTGATTATTCTTAAAATCAGTCCCGAGTCTATTGCACCTGTTATTAAAGGGGCAAAAAGTTGGTTTAGGATCGGTAGAATAACAATACAGCCGTCAGAGTTTATGAAGGTTGGTTTGATTATGATGCTTGCTTCAGTTATTGGAAAAGCAAATCCTAAAGGAGTTCGGACGCTTAGGGATGATATCCACTTGTTATTAAAGATTGCGGGTGTCGCAGTTATTCCTGTAGGTCTTATCTTGATGCAGGATGCTGGGACTGCGGGAATATGTATGTTTATCGTTCTTGTAATGGTTTTTATGTCAGGGATAAATTGGAAATTGATTGCGATCATAGCTGGTTCAGGTATCTTACTCATTTCATTAATTTTATTAGTAATGATAAACTTTCCTGACGTTGCTAAATCAGTTGGAATACAGGATTATCAAATTAAGCGGGTCACTTCTTGGGTGTCTGCTTCAAATGAGACACAGGAAGATTCAAATGACAGCTGGCAAGTTGACCAGGCCATCATGGCAATAGGATCTGGTGGTATTTTAGGTAATGGTATTTCTAATTTGAAGGTTTATGTTCCAGAGAGTACGACTGACTTTATCTTTTCCATAATAGGTGAGTCATTTGGCTTTATAGGCTGTGCAATTGTTGTCATCATGTTCTTCTTTTTAATCTACAGGCTTGTTGTTCTGATAGACAAAATACATCCGTTTAACCGTTTCGCTTCTTTCTTTTGCGTTGGCTATACGGCGTTAATTGTGATCCACACATTCCAGAATATCGGAATGAACATTGGCATTATGCCTGTTACCGGGATTCCGCTGCTGTTTGTCAGCTATGGGGGAAGCTCGACACTTTCCACGTTAATCGGATTTGGGATTGTATATAATGCAAGTGTGCAGCTGACGAAATACAGAAGTTATCTTTTTAATTCTTGATATGCAGACAGCCTTTACAGAGGCTGTCTTTTTTTTGTGCAGAGCATTTCACTTTTGAGATCACTTTTTTTCGGATATGATAAAAAGTGATAAGGAGGTATTTGTGATGAATAACACAATCGAAACCATTTTGAATCATCGGTCAATCCGGTCTTTTACTGATCAGCTTTTGACAGCTGAAGAAATTGATACATTAGTGAAAAGTGCGCAGGCTGCGTCTACATCCAGCTATGTGCAGGCATATTCGATTATCGGGGTTTCTGATCCTGAGAAAAAACGTGAGCTGTCCGTGCTTGCTGGGAATCAGCCTTATGTTGAGAAGAACGGACACTTTTTTGTATTTTGTGCGGATTTGTACCGCCATCAACAACTGGCTGAGGAAAAAGGTGAACATATTTCTGAGCTGCTCGAGAATACAGAAATGTTTATGGTTAGCTTGATTGATGCGGCGCTGGCAGCGCAAAATATGAGCATTGCCGCTGAATCCATGGGGCTTGGCATTTGCTATATCGGTGGCATTCGGAATGAACTGGACAAGGTGACAGAGGTGCTGCAAACGCCTGACCATGTGCTCCCGCTTTTCGGACTGGCAGTAGGCCATCCTGCGAACCTTTCTGGCAAAAAACCAAGATTGCCAAAGCAGGCCGTTTATCATGAGAATACGTATAATGTGAACACAGACGATTTCCGTCATACTATGAATACGTATGACAAAACCATTTCTGATTACTATAGAGAAAGAACAAACGGGAAGCGGGAAGAAACGTGGTCCGATCAAATACTGAACTTTATGAAGCAAAAGCCGCGTACGTATTTAAATGACTACGTGAAAGAAAAGGGCTTTAATAAAAACTAAAGCAAACCTCTCCGTCTGGAGGGGTTTTTATGTTTCACGTGTAACATATTCCGACAAATAGGGACATGCTTTCACAAATAAATGGCGAATGATAGGGGACACTGATAAGCAGTGTGAGCGGCTTTGGAGAAAAAATAGGGGATCAGTGATACGATGAGGATGAGGTGGTAGGGATGGTTTCATTAAGTATATTAGATCAATCTCCAGTATCAGAGGGCAGCAATGCAGAAACGGCCTTACAGCAAACCGTTGCGCTTGCCCAAGCTGCTGAGGACCTTGGATATAAGAGATTCTGGGTTTCTGAGCATCACTTTTCAAAACGGCTGGCAGGGTCCAGTCCTGAGGTGCTAATCAGTCATATAGCGGCGAAAACAAAGCGAATCCGTGTTGGATCAGGAGGAGTCATGCTGCCGCATTACAGTGCTTATAAAGTAGCTGAAAACTTTCGTGTTCTGGAGGGGCTGACACCAGGAAGAATTGACCTGGGGCTTGGCAGAGCACCGGGGGGAATGCCGATTGCATCATGGGCGCTGAATGACGGCGGTAAGCGCAATGCTGATCAGTATCCACAGCAAATTAAGGAGCTGACCATGTATTTGCATGATTTGGCGGATGACAAACACCGTTTTCCGAATCTGACCGCTGCGCCGCATATTTCAACGGCTCCGGATGTGTGGCTGCTCGGCTCATCTGGAGAAAGCGCGCTGCTCGCAGCTGAATCTGGCGCTGGCTATATGTTTGCCCATTTTATCAATGGAGAGGGCGGAGAGGGTACTGTCAGACAGTATAAGAGGCGATTCAAACCGTCTGTGTTAGGAGATACGCCTCGAGCGGCAGTTGCTGTTTTTGTTCTTTGTGCTGACACGGAGGAGAAGGCAGAGGAGCTTGGGGCTGTGCTTGATTTTACACTTTTGGCGGGAGAGCAGGGTATTCCTTTAGAGGGAGTTCCTTCGTATGAAGCTGTTCGGAAAAATACGTATTCTCCTTATGAACAGAGACGAATTGCTGATAATCGAAATCGAATGATTGTTGGTACGAAAGAACAGGTTAAGGAGCGGCTGCTAGCTTTGAGTAAAGCGTATGAAACAGAGGAAATCATGGTGGTGACCATCACGCATCATTTTGAAGATAAGCTCCGATCGTATCGCTTATTGCAGGAGGCGTTTGCTGACTGATCTTTAAAAAGCCCTGCCGAATCGGCAGGGCTTTTTCTTATTCAACAGTGAAAGGTTCTTCGGTCAAAACCTGGCTTGACTTGCCTTTGTTCGCGGCATATGCGAGCAAGTAATACTCTCCGGCCGGAAGTTTGGTTCCGCCATTAATCGTGCCGTCCCAGTCAAAGTACTGGTAACCTTTATCTTGGTTTTTATAAATGCCGGCTTGGCCTGCGAAATCAAGGTTGCTGTCA
The DNA here is from genome assembly GCF_038007545.1 of Bacillus sp. FSL K6-6540. Lineage (NCBI taxonomy): Bacteria > Bacillati > Bacillota > Bacilli > Caryophanales > Bacillaceae > Bacillus > Bacillus sp. FSL K6-6540. Next base: position 565,074 of record NZ_JBBOXH010000002.1, on the reverse strand, counting down.
TAGACGAGGAACGCCAGCTCTTCCGCTCCCGCAGGAAGGTAGGTTTCAATTTGATAGGTACCTTGTACAGACCCTTCGCTGACAGAGACAGATGTGACTCTCGGATAATCGGGCTCTTTCACAATCAGCAATGTAGGTACCTTAGCGACCGTTTTTCCGCCTTCTCTGACGATAACCGTTCCTTCATAGGTGCCAGCTTTTGTTTTCTTCGTATTGACCTTTACTTTTGCAGTGGCTTTCCCGGTTTGATGTGCCGGAATCACAACACGGCTTGTGCCGGATGTGGAAATGCCGCTGCCATTAAATGAGTATTCAAGTGTGTATGACTTTCTAATGGAAGATTGATTTTCAATCGTAAACGTTTCATTTTTTGTTTCGTTTCCGTTTTCCTTCAAGAACGTGCCGTATGAATAGCTTCCAGGTGAGACGAGCGAATCGGCTTTGATTGCGTTCATGATTCTTGCGCTGCCTGCGCCTTGAGCGTTATGCGGATATACTTCCCCATCGCTATCCTTTAAAGTGACAGCGGTATTCATGATGGCGGCTTTAATCTGTTCAACGCTCCACTTTGGTTTGGCTTGTTTAATAACGGCAACCGCTCCGGCAATATGGGGCGATGCCATGCTTGTTCCTTGTTTTGATCCGTAGCCGTATGGATGGCCAGGATCGTGTGTTGGGATCGTGCTCACGATATTGACCCCTGGCGCGGAAATATCAGGCTTAATCATCCACGTATCCATAACAGGGCCGCGTGATGAGAAATCAGCGACTTGTTCACCGAGCGCTTTTGAGACCGTCAACTTGAATGTTGTTTTTGTCTCACCAGCTTTCAGAGCGCTGACGAGTTTTTCGCCGTCTTCTAATGAAAGCTTAATCGTTGGGACAGACATGCCTGGCACATTGGCTTCAATTTCTCCAGAGAGATTGTTATACACAACCATGCCGATGGCACCGGCTTTTTTAGCGTTATCCGCTTTATCCACAAATGCAATGCTGCCTCGTTTGACAACGGCGACTTTGCCTGTCAGGTCTTTCCCTTCAAAATCCTTTTCTTCGCCGATTCCCGCTTCGACAAGCTCAACTTCTTTGTTATTGAGCGCTTTGACGTCGTCCTCTTTGTTATAGCCCATCACTTTTGCTGAAGAATAGGAGCCGAAAGTGACGGCGTATTCATTGAGCGGCAGCTGAGTCGCACCGACAGAAATCGCTTCTCTGGATGTGCCCGGCGATCCGACTGTCCAGCCGTTCGGTCCGCTGTTGCCGTTTGAGGTAACAGCGACAACGCCTTCTGACATGGCCCAGTCAAGCGCTGTGCTTGTCGCCCAGTCCGGGTTGTTTAAAGAGTTTCCGAGAGACAGGTTCATCACATCTGCCCCGTCCTGCACTGCACGTTCCACGCCCGCGATGACGTTTTCCGTTGTGCCGCTTCCGCCAGGCCCTAACACACGATAAGCAAGAAGTGTGGCATCAGGCGCTACGCCTTTAATTGTTCCGTTTGCAGCCACAGTTCCGGCTACGTGTGTGCCATGGTCAGTTGCCTCGCCCCTCGGATCGCCGGTTGGTGTTTCTTTTGGATCGTAATCATTGTCCACAAAATCGTATCCTTTATATTGTCCAAAGTTTTTCTTCAGATCTGGGTGATTGTATTCAACCCCAGTGTCAATAATCGCCACCTTGATGCCTTTTCCTGTGTAGCCTAAATCCCATGCATCGTTTGCTCCGATATAAGGCGCACTGTCATCCATTTGCGGAGATACGGCGTCTTCGGAGATTGTGACGTCTTTATCCTTTATATTGTCTGTTTTATATGTGACGTTCGGGTACACTGCCTTAACGTCTTTTACCGCGAGAAGTTTTGGAATCTCATTAGCTGGAAGCTTCATAGAGAAGCCTGAGAATACCTGCTCATATTCCCGGTTTACTTTTCCGTTTTTCACCGCTTTGATTGCTTTATTTTTTGCTTTGGTGCGAGCGGTTTTCAGCTTGCTTTTCGATTGGCTTTCTCCCGCTTCCTTCGCTTCTGCCAAGGATTTTTCTTTTAATTCCACTATAACGGTTGTTTTTTTGCTTGTCGTCATATCGATATCACCGAATACCTCGGCTTTTTCCAGATCAGCCGACGTTTTTGAAGAAGCCGGAGCTGCCTGGACGCCCGTAATACCTGTGGATAACGAAAAAAATAAGACGAAACTTACAAGCAGAAAGCGAATGATCCCCTTTTTCAATGTGTTTCCCCCTTTGTATTTAGAAAAAATGTGAAAGATCTAGTATATATTTCTTGAAAATTCAAAAAAATCCTTGTGTCATTTGGACCATTTATTGGATTTTGTTTGTGTATAACGAAGGAGTTATACACAGAACCCTGTGTATAAGTGAATAAACCTGTGTATATATATAGTTAGGAATATACGTTCGTATACAAAATATAGATAGAGTTTGTGGACATGTGGATATCTCTTGTGATTAAGTTGTTCTTATCTTTGGGATAACTTGTGTATAAAGTTTTCAAAGCGGTTCTCCAATTTTCATTTCAATTCTTTCAGCTTTCAACAAAACTTCTAAAAACTAGTTGGTTTTTTCACTCATATTGTGACAAAGAATTCTCTTTCCACGGTCTATCATAGAGTCATGAGTTTTGCTAGAGCCGCTAGTTTGCGAGAAAAGAAATCGGCCGTCTTTTCTTGCGGGCTGCGGCTGAGAAAACGGGCTGCTAAAAAGGCTGCCTGCCAAAAAGAAGCGGAGGGATGTTTTTCTATGAAACGTTTGCTTGTATCTTTACGGGTGTGGATGGTCTTTTTGATGAACTGGGTGACGCCGGACAGAAAAACTGCGGCTGCCGCGGTCTATTCGGCTCAGCGTACATACCAAAGAAAGGCGGCTGTGCAGGCCGCAGGACTCGTTTCGTTTTATGAGTGGCGGATGGCTGTGAATGAGGAAGAAAAGCAGAAAGCGAAAGCCGCCGCGCTTTATAAAAGAAGATGTTTGCAAGCCTTCAAGGAATCGCCAAAGCAGGAGAGAGCGGGCCCGCATCTTTACATGGCGGTCAAAAGGAGGTAAAATCCCAGTCAAAAGCAAATTGGCGGGAGAGATAACCTCTTGAAAATCTATAAAGTATTAAACAACAATGCGGCTTTAATAAAAGAGGATGATCAGGAAAAAATCGTGATGGGGCCGGGAATCGCTTTTCAAAAAAAGAAAAATGATCTCATCCCTATGAATAAAGTGGAAAAAATCTTTGTCGTGCGCGACGAGAATGAAAAGTTCAAACAAATCCTGCAAACACTGCCGGAGGAGCATATAGAAATAGCTGAGGATATCATCAGCTATGCGGAAGGAGAGCTCGCGGCGCCGCTGAGCGATCACATTCATATCGCGCTTTCCGACCATTTGTCCTTTGCGATCGAAAGGATTCAAAATGGGCTGCTTGTGCAGAATAAATTGCTGCATGAGATAAAGGCGCTCTATAAAAAAGAATATGAGATCGGCCTGTGGGCGATCGGACATGTAAAAGAGACATTGGGCGTGTCTCTGCCTGAAGATGAAGCGGGTTATATTGCCCTTCACATCCATACGGCGAAGATGGATGCGGAGAGCATGTATTCAGCGCTGAAGCATACGACCATGATCAAAGAAATGATAGAGAAAATAGAACAATACTTTAATCGAAAGGTGGATGAAAACAGCATTTCCTATCAACGCCTTGTCACGCATTTGCGATACGCGGTCAGCCGGTTGGAATCAAATGAAGCGCTCCATCGTATGGACGAGGAGATGCTTTATTTCATCCAAAAAAAGTATTCATTCGCCTATCAATGTGCGCTGGAGCTGGCGGAGTTTTTGAAAAATGAATATCAATTACATTTGCCGGAAACCGAGGCCGGCTATATCACGCTGCATGTCCAGCGTCTTCAAGATCTCTCGGAATAACCGATTTGACTTGCAGGGAGTGATCTCTGGAAGTTTTTTTATTGATCAGGATTCAGTGTGTAGTACATCCAGCCCATCATGACTATTCCCGCGGTCAGATTGCCGAGCGTAACGGGAATTAAGTTTCTGACTGCTCCCATCAGTGTCACTGTATCAGGGTGCTCGATCAAAAGCGAGATGGCGAATGTGCACATATTGGCAATGCTGTGTTCAAAGCCGGAAATAAAGAAGCAGAAAACGAATAGCATCATGGTAAAAAGCTTTGCTCCTTCCCCTTTGAGAGACATTGGAATGAAAAAGGCGAGGCACACAAGCCAATTGCACAGCATTCCTCTGAAAAACAATTCGGAAGCCGGCGGCTCCATTTTGTGCTCTGCCAAATGAATCAAAAAAGAATGAACAGAAGGCTCCTCAAAAAGTCCCGTCGCGCTGATCAGGATGGCAAACAGAATGGCGCCGATTAAATTGCCGGCATAGCTTGACATCCACAAGTACAGGGTGTCGCGCCAGCTGAGTTTTTTCCGGAGCGCGGTATAGGTGAAATAAAAGGTGTTGCCGGTAAATAAATCTCCGCCTCCGTAAGCAATCAGCAGAATAGCGGCCCCGAAAGTGACAGCGGCTGCCGGAAAGGCAAACGGAGAATCAGCCATAAAGAAATAGCTGCCTGTTTTGCTTGCGGCTGTAATGCCAAAACCAATAAACATACTGGCCAAAATGGACCGAAGCACATAACGGATTTTGCTTGAAGCGAATATGTTTTGTTTTTTCAAAGCATACTGTTCAACCTTTTGCAATGCTTGAGTTTCCATTGTCTTTTCCTGCTTTCTTTCATGATTGAGCATAGTATAGCACGATATTGTGAAGTATTTCACAATTAATTTTTACGAATTTTTGTCTACATGTTTTATCAAACTATTTAACTAAAAAAATAGTTGACGAAAACGCTGTCATGATTTATGATGAAAGCGTATTCTTAATCTGAATAAGCGGGATTGTGACTGGTAAAGCAGGCAAGACCTAAAATTTGCGTAAATGAAAAAGGATCGCTGTGTCCTTTATTCGTTGGCGAATTTTAGGTCTTTTTTGTTTAAATAAAAGGGGGAGAAATAGATGGATTACAAAGAGACTGCAAAACGCCTCATTGAGCTTCTCGGAGGGAAAGAAAATATTATCAGCGCGGCTCATTGTGCAACAAGACTGCGTTTAGTGATGAAAGATGAATCAAAGATAGATCAAGCACAAGTAGAAGAGCTTGATGGCGTCAAAGGGGCTTTCAGCAGCTCTGGCCAGTACCAGATCATTTTCGGAACAGGCCTTGTGAATAAAGTATTCGATGCCTTTTCTAAAGAAGCTGATATCGAGCGCGAAGAACACGTAAATCATCAGGATGCGGCAAAAGAAAAGCTGAATCCCGCTGCGAGATTTGCGAAAACGCTTTCTAATATTTTTGTTCCAATCATCCCGGCTATTGTAGCCAGCGGCCTATTAATGGGATTGCTGGGTATGATCAATGCGTTTCATTGGATGAGCAAGGATTCTGCGCTTTTGCAGCTGCTTGATATGTTTTCAAGTGCAGCATTCATTTTCTTGCCGATTCTAATCGGGGTCAGCGCTTCAAAAGAGTTTGGCAGCAATCCATACTTGGGAGCGGTCATCGGGGGAATCATGATTCATCCGTCTCTTTTAAATCCATGGGGATTGGCGGAAGCCACACCTGATTATATGCATCTTTTCGGATTTGATATCGCGCTTCTAGGCTATCAGGGAACTGTCATCCCTGTTCTGCTGGCGGTTTATGTAATGAGCAAGGTAGAGAAATGGACAAGAAAAGTGGTTCCGCATGCGGTAGACTTGCTTGTTACACCTTTTGTTACTGTAATTGTCACCGGGTTTGTTGCTTTTATCGCGATTGGCCCTCTGGGAAGAGCCCTTGGCTCCGGGATTACGGTTGCTTTAACTTATGTGTATGACCATGCCGGTTTTGTGGCAGGTTTGATTTTCGGGGGCACGTATTCACTCATCGTGCTGACAGGTGTTCATCACAGCTTCCATGCGATTGAGGCGGGGTTAATTGCAGATATAGGCAAAAACTACTTGCTGCCGATCTGGTCAATGGCGAATGTCGCACAGGGCGGGGCAGGCCTTGCCGTCTTCTTTATGGCGAAAAAGGCAAAGACAAAAGAAATCGCGCTTCCGGCAGCATTTTCCGCTTTTCTCGGCATTACTGAGCCCGTCATATTCGGAGTCAATCTTCGCTACCGAAAACCGTTTATCGCCGCGATGATCGGAGGCGCATTGGGTGGGGCATATGTCGTCTTTACACATGTAGCTGCAAACGCTTACGGGTTAACGGGAATTCCGATGATCGCCATTGCGGCTCCGTTTGGCGTCAGCAACTTGATTCACTATCTGATTGGCATGGCGATTGCAGCAGTGTCAGCGTTCATTGCAGCATTTGTCATGAAGATTAATGAGGATGAGGAGAGGAAAAAATGACAGCACATGACCAGGAGCTTCGTCGCCGGGCTTATGAAGAAGTGGAGAAAAAAGAGCCCATCGCTAACAGCGATCCGCACCGCCAGCATTTTCATATCATGCCGCCGGTTGGGCTGCTGAATGACCCGAATGGCGTGATTTATTGGAAGGGCAGCTATCATGTATTCTTTCAGTGGCAGCCGTTTCAGACGGGGCACGGCGCAAAATTTTGGGGGCATTATACGACACAGGATGTTGTGAATTGGAAGCGGGAAGAGATTGCGCTGGCTCCGAGTGATTGGTTTGATAAAAACGGCTGCTACTCGGGCAGCGCTGTCGCGAAAGACGATCGGCTCTATCTGTTTTACACAGGAAATGTCAGGGATCAGGATGGAAATCGGGAAACGTATCAATGCCTTGCTGTTTCTGACGACGGGCTGTCCTTTGAGAAAAAGGGTGTTGTCGCCCGCCTTCCGGAAGGATATACGGCGCATTTTCGCGATCCGAAGGTATGGGAGCATGAAGGCACATGGTATATGGTGATTGGTGCGCAAACAGAGAATTTGAAAGGGCAGGCTGTATTGTTTGCTTCTGATAACCTGAGTGAGTGGAGATTTCTTGGCCCGATAACCGGCGCGGGCTTCAACGGGCTGGACGATTTTGGATACATGTGGGAATGCCCTGATTTGTTTTCCCTTCAAGGATCGGACGTGCTGATTGTTTCGCCTCAAGGGCTTGAGGCTGACGGTTTCCTTTATCAGAACGTATATCAGTCAGGTTATTTTGTCGGGCGTCTCGATTATAACAAGCCTGAACTGAAGCATGGTGATTTTAGGGAACTTGATCAAGGTTTTGATTTTTACGCGCCGCAAACACTTGAAGATGATCAGGGCAGACGAATTTTGTTTGCATGGATGGCTGTGCCTGACCAGGATGAAGGATCTCATCCGACGATTGACTATCACTGGATTCACTGCATGACGCTGCCGAGACAGCTGACGCTTTCAGGACAGAAGCTGATTCAGCAGCCGCTGCCTGAGCTAAAAGCCATGCGCAGAAATGAGAAAAAAATACACATCAACATGCATGGATCATCTGGTGCGCTTCCAGTGGAAAAACCTGAAAGAACTGAGATTCTACTGGAAGACATTCATACGGAGTCTGGCTTTTCAATCAGTATCCGCGGAACGGCTACGTTTTCCTTCCATAAAGACGAGGGGATTGTTACGCTGGAACGAAAGAGCTTTGACGGAAAAAGAACAGAAGCGAGACATTGCCGCATCAAGGATTTGCATACCGTACACATGTTTCTCGACGCGTCATCTGTGGAAATCTTTATCAATAACGGAGAAGAGGTCTTTAGTGCAAGATATTTTCCTTTCCCGGGAAATCATGAAGTAACAGCCAGTGCGACCGGGAAATCTGAAATGAATGTCGGAATTTGGACACTTATGTAGAAAATCCTTCTATTTTCTTATGTGAAATCTGAGCCATCTGTGCTATTCTTCAACGATAACCTACTATTTTTTTCTGTAAAAGGAGTTGTTTTCTTGAATATACATGAACAGAAGATAACACCGGAATGTTTGGAAAAGGCTGCTAACCAAGTTGAAGATAAGCGAGAAGAATATAAGGATGTGCTGCTTCAGCTGAAAAAAATGCTTGGCGGAACAACGCCGCACAGTGAAACGGCGGAAATTCTCACGCGGGCATATGAACAAATGAAGGAATATGCACTTTTTGTTCAGTCGATAGAAACATTTTTGAGGAAATCTGCAAACAATTTAAAAATCAAATAAACAGGCTGCCGATGGGATCGGCAGTTTTTTCTGTGAAAAGTCTTCGGTGATTTAAAAAGGGCTGCCTCTCTGTAAGGCAGCCCCTTTTTTTATGATTGTTGATTCAGGCGCAGTGCAGAATGCTTCGTAGGACCAACATACTGGTTTAGCGGGAAGGATTCTTTAATGGCCGCTGTGATGAATTCTTTCGCTGCGTAAATGGCTTCTTTGACTTCCGCACCTTTGGCAAGCTCCGCTGTCACGGCTGCTGAGAATGTACAGCCTGCGCCATGTGTATAAGGCGTATCGATCATTTCGCTTTCAAGGACTTCCGCTGTTTCTCCGTCATAGAGAACATCAACGGCTTTCTCGTGTTTGAGTTTGCCTCCGCCTGTAATGACGACATATTGAGCGCCGAGTGCGTGAATTTTTTTCGCGGCTTCGATCATATCGTCAACTGTTTTTAGTTCATCCATGCCGCTGAGCTGGCTGGCTTCAAACAAGTTTGGCGTAATGACAGTGGCTAGCGGAGCCAATTGCTCACGCAGGGCTTGGGCGTGCTCCGGATAAAGGACTTCATTAGCACCTTTGCAAACCATAACCGGGTCAATTACCACATTTTTTAATTGTTTTTCTTTGATCGTTTTTGCCGCAAGCTCGATAATGTCAACGGTTGGCAGCATTCCTGTTTTCATGGCGTCCACGCCGATGCCGTCCGTAATTGTTGCAAGCTGGGCGCGGATTGTATCAGTATCGATCGGGAATACCTGATGGTTCCAGCTGTTGTTTGGGTCCATCGCAACGATCACCGTTAAGGCGGTCATCCCGTATACGTTTTTTTCTTGAAATGTTTTTAAATCAGCTTGAATCCCAGCACCGCCGCTGGAATCTGAGCCGGCAATGGTGAGTGCTTTATGCATAGACATGTCTTGAACCTCCATCGTGTTTTGTCTTTCATTATAGTTAGATTTTCTCTGTATCACAATATAGAAGATCTATAGGAATCATTTGACAATCTCAAGGTGCTTTCGTAAAATGCTACATAAGAAAACTAGGTAGGGGTTTTGAGATGTTAAATCGTGAGCTGGTTAAGGGAAGCACGGTTATATTGGTATTGACGCTTCTGAACGAGCGGCCGATGTACGGCTATGAGCTTGTAAAAGAAATGGGAAGCCGCAGCGGAAACGAACTGCAGATGAAAGAAGGGACCTTGTATCCTTCTCTTCACAAGCTTGAACGCCAAGGATATATTTCTTCCTACTGGGAGAAGCAGGAGAAAGGACCGGACCGCAAATATTACCGGATTACAGACGAAGGCAAAGAAGTGCTGGCGGAACGCACGAAGGAATGGAGCGTATTTTCAGCCATGATGGACCGAATACTGAAGTGGAGCGGACAAAATGGATAAAGAAACATATGTATCCGAAATCAAAAGCGGGCTTAAAGGGCTTCCTGAGGGTGAGGCGATGATAGAAGAGATTGAGAGTCATATTGAACATCATCTGTTTCGTTCTTTTCAGGAAGGAAAGAGTGAGGAGGAAGCTATGCAGACTTTATTGCAGGCGTTTGGAACACCAACTGACATTGTTTCTTCGTTTAAGAAAATACAGCCAGTAACGTTCCGTGCGTTTTTGATGTTCCATCTTTTCTGTAACAGTGCCCTATTCGCTGTCGGCATTGCGATTACAATAATGCATGTATGGCTTGAATCACCGTTTGTTCAAGCAGTATGGAAAGGCATTTCTGTTTCTGTTTGGCTGATCTTAGCTGCATATATGATCTACTGGGTGCTGATTGGGTATCAAGGCGTGAAGGAGTTTGGAAAACGTGGAGAAAAGCTTGTTCTACATACGATTCTGATCTCAATGGTGCCAAACGTCATTTTTATGCTTGTTTTTCTATTCAATGTAATTCCTGCTGCGCTGTTTCAATCCTTGTTGACACCTTGGTTTGTTGGAACTTGTGCTTTTGCAACGCTGTTATTTCCGTTATTTGGCCGAATGGGCTGTTATATTGGCAGGCGTCAGCTTGTCTGATTTTTTAGGTATATACATAGAATTTCTATGTAAAGGAGGTGTATGTCGTGAGGATTAGCTCTTGTTTATATGGTTTTGTAGCTCATGGGGCAGTATTTTTGTTTACTGGTGGCTGCATGCTCTTGGCTATGGCAGCCAGCTTGCCTTTTGTTTTTCTGCTTGATCGGCTGCCTGATGTCGTCTTTACAGCAGGTGCCATTCTTACGCTGCTATGTTCATATGCTTATGTCTGGTTTTGGGCGGTCCGATTTGCATATAACCAGAAAATGCGCCTGTTTGAGGTTCAATTGGGGTCCTTTGTGTTGCTAGCCCTCATGATATCTTTGTTTTTATTGGATGGATCTAGTATGAAAGACATCATGATGAATTGGGACGATGCAGGCTGTGCTTTTGTGCCGCCGGCTTTTACATTTTTGTGTCTTTCTTATGCACTGGTGCTGCTGCCGGTCTATCAATCTAAGCTGTGGCGTCTTATCCTTCCGAATGGCGTCCGCATGAAAGATATCTTTCATGTCTTTGGAGATCTGATGCTGATCATGGTGCTTCTGATCGGAGCCACTTTGCTGTTTCTATCATTGTAGTATGCCGTTTCAGTAGGATATTCCCACTGATCTCCCGTCCAATATATGTTTTAATAGTACATGACTATGAAAATGAGAAGGAGAGCATCATGAAGATTTCTATCGTAATTGTGACCTATAATCGGATTCCGGCTCTGTGTGAGCTTTTGGAGTCGATTTCCCGCCAGACCTTGAAGCCGTATGAAATTATTATTGTGAATGATGCCGGGGAATCGGTCGTGCCGGTCAAAGCACTGTATCCGGAGCTGCCGATTGCTGTCATCAATTTAGAAAAGAACTCGGGGCATGTGGCTGCGAGAAATGCCGGTGTAAAAGAGGCGTCTGGCGATTGCATTATGCTGTGTGATGACGATGATTTCTTTACGCCAGGGCATATCGAGAAAATGGCAAAGGAAATAGAAACGGCAGACTTCGTTCATTCTGATGCGGAAATAGTTTCGTTTGAAGAGAAAAACGGAACAAGATATCCAGTGTCACGGAAATTGTTTGCTTATACCGCTGACTATGAGGATATGAGAGTGTTTTCTACATACGTGCCGTCGGGCAGCATGTACAGACGTTTTCTGCATGATGAAATCGGGTATTTCGATGCTGATGTGCACAATTACTGGGATTGGGATTTTTATCTGCGCGCAGCCAAGGATTACCGGGTGAAGCGTGTCCCTTGCGCCAGTGTGATTTATGCCTTCAGTGACGCGGGAGACAATCAGTCTGCGGACCTTGGCGCCAAGCGGAAGCAATATTTGGATCGTTTAAGTGAAAAGCACGGACTCGGGGAGCTGCCGACGAAAAACTTTGCCGTCCTGCTTGAAGAGCCTGAGATGAAGAGGCGGGAAGCGAAAAGTGAAATGGTTTGGGATGGCGAGCCTGTCTATTCCAGACTTCATCGTTCGTAAGGGGGCCTGAATCTTGAAACAGCTTTTACAAGACAGCTGGTGGAATCAGCTAAAGGAAGAGTTTGAGAAACCGTATTATCAAGAGCTCAGAGAAATGCTGAAGCGGGAATACGCGGAGCAAACGATTTATCCGGACAGCCGGGATATTTTCAATGCGCTGCATTATACATCATATGATGATGTCAAGGTCGTCATTCTGGGACAAGATCCGTATCACGGGCCGGGACAGGCTCAAGGTTTAAGCTTCTCTGTCAAGCCCGGTGTAAAGCAGCCGCCTTCGTTAAAAAATATTTTTCTTGAACTGCAGCAGGACATCGGGTGCAGCATCCCGAATCACGGGTCGCTTGTGAGCTGGGCAAAGCAAGGTGTTCTTTTGCTGAATACTGTGCTGACAGTAAGGCGCGGACAGGCGAATTCCCATAAGGGAAAAGGCTGGGAGCGACTGACGGACCGAATTATTGACGTGCTGAATGAAAGGGAGCGGCCGGTTATCTTTATTTTATGGGGACGGCATGCCCAAATGAAAAAAGAACGGATCGACACGTCCAAGCATTTTATCATTGAATCGACGCATCCCAGCCCGTTTTCGGCGAGAAACGGATTTTTCGGGAGCAGACCGTTTTCCCGGGCGAATGCCTATTTGGAGAAAATGGGAGAGGCGCCGATTGATTGGTGTATTAAGGATTTGTAAAAAGCGCAGGTGATCTGCGCTTTTTTATTTGAGTATTTTTCGAATCATTCGCAGCCCGTTTTTGGAGGAAGGATAACGAAATGCGAAGTCGAAGCGGTTCGTTTGTTTGACGACGCTTTTTTTGTGCGTGAATGTGTTAAAACTGTCAAACCCGTGATAGCTGCCGATGCCGCTTTCCCCGACGCCGCCGAATGGCAAATACGGCGTCGCCACATGCATTAACGTATCATTGACACAGCCCCCGCCAAACGACAGATTTCCTAAAACAGCGCGCTCAATTTCTTGGTTTGTGGTGAAGAGATACAGGGCGAGCGGCTTAGGGCGCGATTGGATTTTTTCAATGACTTCCCCGATATTGCGGTATATAAAGAGCGGAAGAATCGGCCCGAAAATCTCCTCCTGCATCACTGGAGAGTCATCCCTCACTTGTTCGAGAATGGTCGGCGCAATTTTGTGATGATTGGGATCAGATTGTCCGCCTGTGAGCGGGATGCCGTCATTCAGAAAGCTGAGCAGCCGCTGATAGTGCCGTTCACTGACGATTTTGCCGTACTGCGGATTCCGTTCCGGCTTAGGACCGTAAAATTCTCTGATCGCACGCTTCATTTCTTCTGTGAGCTTCGTTTTGATGTCCTCGTGGACAAATAAATAATCCGGTGCGATGCAGGTTTGTCCCGCATTTGTAAATTTCCCGAAGACGATGCGTTTGGCGGCAAGCTGAATGTCAGCATCTTTATGGACGATGCAGGGACTTTTGCCGCCGAGCTCCAAGGTTACGGGAATTAATTGTTTGGCGGCGGCCTCCATGACGATTTTTCCCACGGCTACGCTGCCTGTAAAGAAAATGTAGTCAAAGGGCTGCTGTAATAATGCTGTGCTGACGTCGGGCCCGCCTTCTGCCATAGCGACATAATCGGTCGGAAAAACGCTGCTGATGAGTTTCGAAAGTGCAGCGGAAACAGCCGGCGTATATTCTGATGGCTTGAGAACGACCGTGTTCCCCGCCGCAATGGCTCCAATCAACGGAGAAAGCGCCAGCTGCAAGGGATAGTTCCAAGGCGCAATCACCAAAACGGTTCCATACGGCTCAGGGATGATGATGCTTTTGGAGCCTAGATGAGTCAACGGCGTTTTGACTCGTTTCGGCTTGGACCATTTTCTCAGCCGTTTCATGACAAAGCTGATTTCCTCCAAGACGATTCCGATTTCTGTTGAGTATGCTTCTTGCTCGGATTTGTGGAGATCCTGGTAGAGAGCGGCTATGAGATCGGCTTCATGAGTTCTGACGGCTTGTTTCAGCTTTCGCAAAATGTTCAGTCTCGATTCAAGCGGTCTCGTATGTCCCGCCGCAAAATAGGCTTTATGCTTGCTGATGATAGAGGGGATGCTGTTCATTCCGTTTCTCCTTTTTGTAAGGTATGGTGATTTATTATGTGAAAAATCTCTTCTGCTTGTCAATCGCGCAAGGTTTGTCAGAAAAAATAACAAACTCATATCTGCGTTTACAGCAGGAATTTGATAAAATGCAGGAAGACAACATTTATTTTTTTGGAGGGTGCTTCATGAACATTCATATATCTGCATTAATTCAAAAGATGGAAGAGGAGCTGAAAAAAGCAAAAACAGCTGAACGGGATGAGGAGCTGAAGCGTTATGTAGCGGTTGTCCGTTCTCTGTGTGATGTCGTGCTTGATCAGCCGGAGAACGTGAGCGCGCCCCGCATACAGCCGAGCGTTACGCCAAGTCCTGCCGCGCCGCCATCGACAGACCAGCTGATGATGGAAAAAATGATGGGCAGCGCGGGATTAAACAAATTTCGAAAGCAAGAAAAAGAGAAGCAGGAAGAGGATGGAAACGGAGAGTCTTTATTTGATTTTTAAAGAGAGAGGTTGAGCTTACGTGAAATTGGTTCTTGGCGCGCTGCAATGGACAGCGTTTATCATTGCTGCGGCGATAGTTGTTCCGGTGGCGGTTGCCCAGTCGTTTCATCTGGATCACTCAGATTCTGCAAGATTGATTCAAAGCACTTTTTTTGTACTGGGAATTGCCGCCGTCATTCAGTGTTTGAAAGGCCACAGACTGCCGATTAATGAAAGCCCAGCCGGCTTGTGGTGGGGAGTGTATACGATCTACGCAGGGCTGACGGGAACTGTGTTTGCGACATATGGAGACACACTGCGGGGTTTGCAGGGAGCTCTTCTTGTAAGCGCTGTATGTTTCTTTTTGTTAAGTGTTTTCAAGGTCATTGACAGACTTGCAAAATTGTTTACTCCGGTTGTAACGGGCGTCTATTTATTGCTTCTTGTCATGCAGCTGAGTCAGCCCATTATAAAAGGAATTCTCGGAATCGGTTATCGACAGGACGGGGTGGACGGTCTTGTATTTGGCCTGGCGCTTGTTGTGATCGCAGCCGCCTTTATAATGACAAATTCGAACATCATGTTTTTTAAGCAATATTCTATTTTATTAGCCTTGTTCGGCGGATGGGTGCTGTTTGCGGCTGCCGGAGCGGCAAAGCCGATTGAAATGCCGGACCGGCTGTTTCAGCTGCCTTCCCTGTTTCCTTTTGGGACACCATTATTTAACAGCGGCCTGATCATCACTTCTATTTTTATTACCATCTTGCTGATCGTGAATATGCTGGCGAGCATGAAGGTCGTGGACATCGCCGTGAAAAAATTCAGCAAACAGCCTGATGGAAAGCATCATGAACGCCATGCCGGTTTTGCCGCTTCATTCAGCCATCTGCTTAGCGGTTTGACGGGAGCCATTGCGCCTGTTCCGATTTCGGGAGCCGCAGGTTTTATTGAAACGACCAAAATGCCTTCTAAAAAACCGTTTATGCTCGGCAGTATTCTGGTTATCGTGATCAGCGTGATCCCGTTTTTTATGAATACGTTTGCGAGCCTGCCGTCACCCGTTGGATTTGCGGTGAATTTTGTTGTGTTCTCCGCAATGGGCGGTCTGGCCTTTGCCGAATTTGATTCATATGAGAAAGAAGAATCAAAAAGGGTGAGGTCTATCATCGGCATCTCGCTGCTGACAGGGGTCGGTATCATGTTTGTTCCTGAAACTGCGTTAAAGGGATTGCATCCGGTATTTATTTCTCTATTAAGCAACGGGCTCGTATTAGGTACGCTTGCTGCAATAGCGGCTGACCAGTTCCAGCTTTGGCGCAGGAGAAAATCCGACAATCTCGTGTCAACGGAGAACAAACATTGAATTTTGGTGCAGGTGCGATAAGATAAATGATATGAGTTTAACGAAAAGGCGGGAGAGATAGATGAAAGTTTTTATCATATTAGGGGCCATTAACGCCCTGCTTGCCGTGGGACTCGGAGCATTCGGCGCTCACGGATTAGAAGGGAAAATACCTGATAAATATCTTCAGGTTTGGCACACAGGCGTGCAGTATCATATGTATCACGCCCTTGGGTTATTCGTTGTCGCGTTTCTGGCTGATAAATTATCCGGCATAGGCAGTGTCACGACAGCCGGCTGGCTGATGTTTGCGGGAATTGTGCTGTTTTCCGGAAGCTTATATATTCTAAGTGTGACGCAAATCTCTATTCTTGGAGCGATCACCCCGCTCGGCGGTGTGGCGTTTATTATTTCTTGGATTATGATCGTTGTCGCAGCCGTCAAATATCTATAAACAAAAAAGCCAATCCTCATCATATGAGTGATTGGCTTTTTTCTTATCTTGGCGAATAGGACGCCATGGAATATGGATACGTATAAGCAATTTCTTCATCAAATGTAATGTAATCGAGGTAGATTGTCAGGAGCAGGTAGCGTGTTCCTGATTTCGGGTCGCTGATAATAATGTGATCCCGGCCCGCAGCTTCGATGACGCCGCGAAAAATCTTCGAGCCCCATTCCTTGCTGTTTTCAAATGTCATATAAATGGTGGCCGTTTTTCCCCGATTCAGGCGCAAAATATTCTCGATGTAAGATTCCTCAACAGGCAGCATGCCGGGAACGCTTTGGCCCGGTCCTGACGGTGTAGGCCCCGATGGAATTTGAAAACCGCCGCCCTGCTGCTGGCCCGGGAATCCAAATCCCTGCTGTCCCTGCTGTCCTTGTTGTCCTTGCTGTCCCTGCTGCATTGGCATCATTGGCTGCATCCCCATTGGCTGCATTTGTGAGCCTTGGCCTTGCTGCGGGTACGGGTTGGCACCAAACTGAGGCTGATACCCCTGCATATTATCAAATGCCTGCATTTGCTGATATTGATTTTTTTTCGGTTTCATATCGTTCCTCCTTTTTATGAAAACCATTCAAAACATGTTCTGGATGTATAGGTGAACGCTCCGCGATGACTCACCTCCGATGGAAAACGATCTTAGTCGCTGGTGCGATTTTTATCTCTTTCACCTTATGAGGCTGATGCTTGGATTATGCTGAAAAAGAACAGCGGACCGATCAGATTTCGCTCTGGGCATCCGCTGTTTTTCAGAGACATACACAAACTTTTCGCATATTGGTTTGTATCCCTAGCGCAACTTGAGCATAAGCAACATAAGATAACGATAGTTTCAGGTGTGAAGTTCCAAGAAGGAGGTGTAGGATTTGCCGAAAGTATCAGTCATTATGACGAGCTATAACAAAAGCGATTATGTGGCAAAGTCCATTTCTAGCATACTCTCACAAACGTTTTCAGATTTTGAATTGTTTATTATGGATGACAACTCCAATGAAGAGACGCTGAATGTAATCCGTCCTTTTTTGAATGATAACCGAGTGCGTTTTTATCAAAGCGATGTATCTGGAGTGATGGAAAGAACAGAAAAAACGAGGTACGCGGCACTGATCAATCAGGCGATTGAGATGGCGGAGGGTGAATATATCACCTATGCGACGGATGACAACATCTATATGCCGGACCGCCTCCTGAAAATGGTGCGGGAGCTCGATACCCATCCTGAAAAAGCTGTGATTTACTCAGCCTCCAAAACCTATCATTTAAACGAGAATCGCGACATTGTAAAAGAAACTGTCAGGCCTGCCGCTCAAGTGACATGGAACGCGCCGTGTGCAATTGATCATTGCTCGGTGATGCACAGGTATTCGGTGCTTGAGAAGGTAAAGGAGAAGTTTGGCTCCTATTGGGATGAAAGCCCGGCGTTTTACCGTATTGGAGATGCCCGGTTCTTTTGGAGAGTCAATCATTTTTATCCGTTTTACCCACTGGATGAGGAGCTGGACCTGAATTATATTACCGACCAATCGATTCACTTTCAGCTGTTTGAATCAGAAAAAAATGAATTTGTCAGGAACCTTCCTCCGCAGCGAAATTGCCGAGAGCTGCGTGAATCATTAAAAAAGCTTGGAATGGGGTGAGAGCTTGTCGGCCTATTTAAGCAATTATTGGGTGCTGTACCGGAAGTACGTGGAGCTTTTTGACAAACTTCGCTACAAAGGGATTCCGCTTGGGCTTATCAGTAATTTTTATCAATACATCAGCCCTGAGCTGAGGGTGATGATGGAAGAAGAACCGGAATTATTCGGATCGGTGGATCAGCATATCGATGAGGGACAGATTCAGCCGTTTTTTGAAGAAAGAATCCGAAAAATCGTTAATACAAATGTCAAACCTGTTAAAGGGAAAGTCATTTTGCACTTTGATTACCTGCGTTTTTCAAACGAAAATTACTATCAATTTGATCCTGAAAAAACGGCTGTTTTGGCCAGATGGAGTTTGCCGCATTATTGTGATCTGCCTGTAATTAGCAAGCGGGAGATTGCGGATTCATGCCAAAAAGGCGATTCGAAGCAGTATCTCGAAACAGCCTGTTCGCTTCTCGCCCCTTATGATGATCACCCGGCATTTGGTGATCAAGCGTTTCGCGACCGGCTTTTCAAAGATATTCCTTTATTTATAGAGGCCATTGATACAGTTGATGCGCTGTTTGAACAGGAAAAGATTTCAGCTGTTATTGTCGGAACGGCAGAAGACATTTACAGCAGGGTGCTCGCTCTCATGTGTCAAAGAAAAGGGGCCGTCAGCATTTGTCTTCAGCATGGCGCATTGATGGGAGATGAAGCCTTCATTCCTGTTTTTACAACCTATCAAGCTGTTTTTGGTGCGTATGAAGCAGAGTGGTTCATACGAAAAGGCTGTAAACCCGAGCAGATTCTCGTAACGGGACATCCCCGCTTCGATCAGATTTTTAACAGAACGCCTATGGATATGTCCATATTCTATCGAAAACTTGCTTTTCAGCCGACTAAAAAAATTGTGCTCATTGCCACTCAGCCCTTTTCAGAAGACTTTTATTCCGGTGTGCTGCAGGGGCTTTCTGATCAGAAGCAGCTGCAGATTATTATCAAACCTCACCCGTGGGAAATCGGAAAAAACAAGCTTGATCTGTATCACGAGGCGGCGAAAAAACATAAAGCATGCAGAGTCATCAAAAAGGAGCTGGAGCTTTATGATTTGCTGCCGTATGCTGATGCCGCAGTGACGCAAACCTCGACAGTCGGTCTTGAAGCCATGCTGTTTCAAAAGCCTGTGCTGATCGGAAAATCGTCCGGAAATCGCTCGTATCCGTATTATGAGTCTCTTGGCGATTTTATGTTTGACCAGCCGGATGAACTAGCGCACACCTTGGTTGAAGTTCTTCGAAGGCCCGACGTGCATCAAAAAGCAGAAGAGGCGCGCCTGGCATTCATAGCGGCTAATTATCCGGTGGCAGAATCAACAAATGCTTTATTTGCGGAACTGAAAGCCAAAACAGGGGTTGATTACAGGCGGGAAGATACTGAATAAAATGATAGGAGCGCAAAGAAATGGTGCAAAAGAGAAATCATTTTCTCCCTTACTCATTGCCGTTAATCGGTAAGGAAGAAATTCAGGAGGTTACAGAAACGCTTGAATCGGGATGGCTCTCTAAAGGCCCGAAGGTTCAGCAGTTTGAAAAAGAGTTTGCCGCGTTTGTCGGGGCGAAGCACGCCGTGGCGGTGAATTCATGTACCGCAGCTTTATTTTTGGCTTTGAAAGCAAAAGGGATCGGGCCCGGGGACGAGGTCATTACCTCTCCGCTTACGTTCAGCTCGACCGCCAATACGATTATTCATACGGGAGCGACGCCTGTGTTTGCGGATATTGACGAAAACACGCTCAATATTGACCCGGTAAAGCTTGAGGCGGCCGTCACACCGCGAACGAAAGCAGTTGTGCCCGTCCACTTTGGCGGGCAGTCCTGCGATATGGATGCAATATTGGCTATTGCCCAAAATCATGGTTTATTCGTGCTGGAGGATGCGGCACATGCGGTATATACGACTTATAAGCAAAGAATGATCGGTTCTATCGGGGATGCAACGGCATTCAGCTTTTACGCCACCAAAAACCTCGCGACAGGGGAAGGCGGCATGCTGACGACTGATGATGAGGAGCTTGCTGATAAGATCCGGGTGCTAAGTCTTCACGGCATGAGTAAAGCCGCATGGAACCGTTATTCTTCAAATGGCAGCTGGTACTATGAAGTCGAATCGCCCGGCTATAAGATGAATATGTTTGATTTGCAGGCGGCCCTCGGACTTCATCAGCTGAAACGGCTGGATGATATGCAGAAACGGAGAGAAGAGATTGCCGGCCGCTATCAAACCGCTTTTCAGCAGATTCCTGGGCTGATCACGCCGTTTGTCCATGATGACGGCAGGCACGCCTGGCATCTATATGTTCTGCAAGTTGATGAAAAAAAGGCCGGGGTTACGCGCAGCGAAATGATTACGGCTTTAAAGGATGAATACAATATCGGCACTAGCGTTCATTTTATTCCAGTACACATTCATCCGTATTATCAAAAGCAATTTGGATATAAGGAAGCGGACTTTCCGAATGCCATGAATTACTATAAACGAACCCTTTCTCTCCCGCTCTATCCATCAATGTCTGACGACGATGTAGATGATGTCATTGAAGCTGTGCGGGATATCGTAAAAGGGGCTGATTAAGTGTATACGGTAAAAGAAAATGTCTCCAAAGAGGCAATTGAGGAATTTCTCCAAAGCAGAAAGCTTACACTGGATGTTCCGTATCAATTTTCCCTCGGCCTTTTTGAAAACAGCAGGCTCCAAGGCGTATTGCTTTACGAAGATTCTTTGTGGGAAAGCAAGGTGCTTCAGAAGAAAGTCATGAACGTCAAACTTCTTGCGGCAAATAGTACCGGGCAGCTAAAGAGGCTGTTTGAAGCTTTTTATACTGTACGCCAAATGGATGAAACGGATTTTATCTTTGTCCGTGTTCCGGCTGAAGATATCGGAGCCGCGCATGTGATACAGCAGCAGCCATCCTCTTACTTTGTCGGGAGTTTGCTGAAGCTGGCGATGCCTCCGTCTTTTTATGACAAAACACCGCCATTTTTTGAACTGGGCCCGCCTGAGCCCGGAGACACAGAAGCGATATGTGAGCTGGCCCGAGACTCGTTTACAAAAAGCAGATATTTTCAGGATCCTCATCTCAGCCGCGATGCAGCAAACGAAATATTTCAGGAGTGGACACGAAACAATCTGAATGGAAGGGCGGCGGTCAATATTGTCGCTAAACACAATGGCGAGGTCATCGGCTATCTTCAGGGCTTATCAAGAGATGATGAGTGCATTCTCGATTTGATGGCTGTAAAGCCGGGATTTGAAGGGAAACGTATTGCGTTTCATTTATTGGCAAATCTCATAGAACAACCGGAGACCCAGAAGCATAGAACGGTAACAGCGGGGACGCAGCTTCACAATGTAAGGGCGATCCGCCTTTATGAACGAATGGGCTTCACCGCTGAACAATCGTATTACTATTATCATATTTGGCCGGGCAAGGAGGCGAAATAATGGCAGCGTTTCAGATCGCGAATAAAACTGTAGGCAAAGACGCTCCTGTTTTTATTATTGCTGAGGCGGGGATTAATCATGACGGGAAGCTTGATCAGGCTTTTGCGCTGATAGACGCCGCGGCGGAAGCGGGAGCGGATGCCGTGAAATTTCAAATGTTCCAAGCTGATAGGATGTACCAGAAAGATCCTGGTTTGTACAAGACGGCAGCGGGCAAGGACGTCTCTATTTTTTCTTTGGTTCAATCTATGGAAATGCCTGCTGAGTGGATTTTACCGCTATTGGATTACTGCCGCGAAAAGCAGGTGATCTTTTTAAGTACGGTATGTGACGAGGGGTCAGCTGATCTGCTTCAGTCTACCTCGCCGAGCGCTTTTAAAATCGCATCCTATGAAATTAACCATCTCCCGCTGCTCAAATATGTCGCCCGGCTGAACAGGCCGATGATTTTCTCGACAGCCGGAGCTGAAATCTCTGATGTTCACGAAGCTTGGCGCACCATCAGGGCAGAGGGAAACAATCAAATTGCCATAATGCATTGTGTGGCGAAATACCCAGCACCGCCGGAGTACAGCAACCTCAGCGTCATTCCGATGCTTGCCGCCGCTTTTCCTGAGGCGGTAATCGGCTTCTCCGATCATAGCGAGCATCCGACAGAAGCGCCATGTGCCGCGGTTCGGCTCGGAGCAAAACTGATAGAAAAGCATTTTACGATCGATAAAGATCTGCCGGGTGCCGACCACTCGTTTGCATTAAATCCGGATGAATTGAAAGAAATGGTCGATGGTATCAGGAAAACGGAAGCTGAGCTGAAACAGGGGATCACAAAGCCGGTCTCTGAAAAACTGCTTGGCAGTTCATACAAAACAACGACCGCCATCGAAGGAGAAATCAGAAATTTTGCATATAGAGGCATTTTTACAACAGCTCCGATTCAAAAAGGTGAAGCCTTTAGTGAAGACAATATCGCAGTGCTTCGGCCCGGACAAAAGCCGCAGGGGCTGCACCCGAGATTTTTTGAACTGCTGACCAGCGGTGTTCGGGCTGTAAGAGACATTCCGGCCGACACAGGCATTATCTGGGATGACATTTTACTGAAGGACAGCCCGTTTCATGAATGATATTCTCTTTATCATTCAGGCAAGAATGGGTTCAACAAGGCTTCCGGGAAAAGTGCTTCGGCCGCTCGGATCGAATCGTTTACTTGACATTCTCGTTCACCGTGTCCGGAAAAGCGCGTTTTACCAAAAGGATCGGGATAATCTTGTCATCGCCACGTCTGACAAAGAAACTGACGACATATTAGAGGCGCACTGTATCAAACAAGGCTTTCGTGTTTTCCGCGGGAGCGAAGAACGTGTCCTCGATAGGTTTGTGAAGGTCATAGAAGCTGTTAAACCGTCAGTCATCATCCGGTTAACGGGTGATAATCCGTTTGTCGATCCGGAGCTGCTCGATGTAATGATTAAGGCGCATTTTGATCAAGGGTCGGATTATACGTATATCCTGAATGCCCCATTAGGGATTTGCGGCGAAGTGGTCAACGCCAACCTGTTAATTGACATCAGCCGTATTCAGGATTTGGAGGATCAATATCAGGAGCATGTCACGTTATATATAAGGAATCATCCAGCTCTTTATCGTGTTCAGTTTTTAGAGGCGCCGGAACGATTTCGCGCCCCTCAATATCGGCTGACTATTGATACAAAGGAAGACTATGAATCGATAAAGGCCCTCTATCAAAAAGCAGGCGAGCGCCCCGATGTATCCGCCTCAGAGCTTATCACCCTTCTGAACCGGAATCCCGATGCGGCAATCGAACGAGAGGCTGACTAGCCATGCATGTTGGGATCTTCGCAGACGGCGGCTATGAAAAGGGAATGGGCCATGTTGTCCGGATGAAGAGACTTGCGGAAGAACTCAAACAGAGCTGCTTGATTACGTTTTACACGAATCAGGAGTCTGAAGCGTTTCTTCATGAAGAGCATTGGCGTGTCATCGTAAAGCCGGAGCTGCAGCAGCACGAATTTATTCTCCGGGAAATAAAAAGCAAGAAGCTTGATTTGCTTTTGTTTGATATTCTAGGCGCGCCTGCAGAGCTGTTAAAGAAAATAAAGACGGAGACAGATGCGAAAATTGTTCTTTTTGAAGAGAAAAACGGTAAATCGATTCAATATAGTGACGCAGTCATTAACGGAATTTACGGTGACATCAGAGGCAGGGTGTACATTCAGGGAAACACACGCATCTATGAAGGCCCGGACTATCTTATTCTTCACCCCGCCTTTCAGGCCGCAAGAGAGGATTACACACTTAAGAAAGACTGCCGCAATATCCTTGTTGCATTAGGAGGAAGTGATCCGAAGCAGCTTATTTTTAAAGTGCTGGCTGCCGCTGATCAAGTCCCCGACATAAAAGACAAAAACATAATGTTTGTGATGGGGAGCGCTTCACCGCATCAAGAGGCAGTCCGAAGGCGGATCGAAAAGAAGCCGCAGTACAAGATGACCGAACAGACAAATGATATGGCAGGTTTGATGAAACAAGCGGACGCAGCCATTGTCGCCGGCGGCATCTCTCTATATGAAGCCATTTGCATCGGCGTGCCGTGCCTTGTTCTTTCTCAGGTTGAGCATCAAACGGCAACAGCAAAAACAATTGCTGGCCAAGGCGCCGCTCTTGATCTTGGTTTGGGTGAGCTTGTACCGGATGAAACACTCATCTATCAGATGTCACGCATTATGAGCAGCTATCCTCTTCGCCTTTCTTTGCACAAGGGAGGAAGGCCGCTCGTGGATGGCAAAGGCATTATACGGGTAACAGCTATTCTTCAAGATTTATATGAACAAGAGATATAAAAATGCATGTAAGGAAGTGTTAATGTGAAAGGTGTTATTTTAGCCGGAGGAAACGGCTCACGCCTTATGCCCTTAACGAAAGCCGTCAACAAGCATTTGCTTCCTGTAGGCCCGTATCCGATGATATACTGGTCGATTATGAAGCTGGAAGAAGCCGGAATAAAAGACATTTTACTCATCAGCCAAAAGGAGCATATGCCGCAATTTTACAAACTGCTTGGGAACGGGGAAGAGCTTGGCGTTACTATCACTTATCAAGTACAGCCGGCAGCATCGGGCATTTCGGATGGGCTGTCTTATGCAAAGCGCTTTACGAAAAAAGAGTCTTTCATTTTATTATTAGGTGATAATATATTTGAAGATTCATTAAAGCCTTATACAGAACGCTTTGAACAGCAGGGGAAAGGAGCAAAAGTGCTTCTGAAAGAAGTTGATGACCCGGAACGCTTCGGGATTGCTGAGATTGATGAGAAAAACAAGCGGATTCGTTCCATCATCGAAAAGCCCGAACAGCCACCGACCAACCTTTGTGTTACCGGCATTTATATGTATGATGCAGAGGTGTTTTCGTATATTGAACAAATATCACCATCAAAGCGCGGCGAGCTGGAAATCACCGATGTGAATAATCTATACATCGAAAACAGCCAGCTTACGTATGATGTGTTATCAGGCTGGTGGGTAGATGCCGGAACTCACGAATCGCTTTATCTCGCTTCCCAGCTTGTACACCAGGATTTACGGAAAGGACAGGACGAAAAGTGATGGCAAAATCATATTTAATTACAGGCGGGGCCGGCTTCATCGGGCTCACGTTTACAAAGCTCATGCTGAGGGAAACGGATGCGCGCATTACCGTTTTAGATAAACTGACGTACGCCAGCCACCCGGAGGAAATGGAAAAATTAAAGCAAAACAGCCGTTTTCGCTTTGTAAAAGGGGACATCAGCGTTCAGGAGGATATCGACCGCGCGTTTGACGAGACCTACGATGGCGTCATTCACTTCGCAGCAGAATCGCATGTGGACAGAAGCATTTCCCAAGCGGAGCCGTTTATCACCACAAATGTCATGGGGACATACCGATTGGCGGAAGCGGTCTTAAAAGGAAAAGCCAAGA
Organism: Bacillus sp. FSL K6-6540; assembly: GCF_038007545.1. NCBI lineage: Bacteria > Bacillati > Bacillota > Bacilli > Caryophanales > Bacillaceae > Bacillus > Bacillus sp. FSL K6-6540. Next base: position 539,881 of record NZ_JBBOXH010000002.1, on the reverse strand, counting down.
AGCTGATTCATATTTCAACAGATGAGGTATACGGGGATTTAAAAGCGGATGATCCCGCGTTTACAGAAACGACGCCGCTTTCTCCTAATAACCCATACTCAGCCAGCAAAGCAAGCTCTGATTTGCTCGTGTTGTCTTATGTGAAAACCCACAAGCTTCCGGCCATCATTACACGATGCAGCAACAATTACGGACCTTATCAGCACAGCGAAAAAATGATTCCGACGATTATCCGTCATGCGAAGCAGGGCCTGCCTGTTCCGCTGTATGGCGATGGACTCCAGATCCGAGACTGGCTGTTTGCGGAGGATCATTGCCGCGCGATCAAGCTGATTTTAGAAAAAGGGACCGACGGCGAGGTGTATAACATCGGAGGCGGAAATGAACGCACGAATAAAGAGCTGGCGAGTGCCATTTTGAAGCATCTGGGCTGTGAGGAATTGTTCGCCCACGTGGAAGACCGAAAAGGGCATGACCGGCGCTATGCAATCAATGCATCAAAGCTGAAAAACGAACTGGGCTGGCGGCAGGAAGTGACGTTTGAAGAAGGCATTGCGCGTACGATTCAGTGGTATACAGACAATGACCGATGAGAAGGTGATCTGATTGACAAAGGTATTGGTGACTGGGGCGGGAGGACAGCTTGGCTTGGAACTATGCCGCCAGCTGAAGCAAGCCGGATATGAGGTCATTGCGTTAACAAAGAAGATGATGAACATTGCTGACCAGCGCTCAGTACGGCATTCGTTTGGCCATTATCAGCCGGATATCGTGGTCAATAGCGCCGCGTTTACGTCGGTTGATCAATGCGAGAAAGAGCTTGATAAAGCGTACTTGATTAACGGAATCGGCGCTTATTATACAGCGCTTGAGTCAACCCGCATCGGAGCTCAATATGTTCATATCAGCACGGACTATGTATTCAATGGGAAAGGAACCCAGCCATATAGGGAAGACGATCCCCTCGATCCGAAAACCATTTATGGCAAAAGCAAAAGGCTCGGAGAAGAACTGATACGATTAACGACAAAAGACAGCACGATCATCAGAACATCGTGGGTGTACGGACATGGCGGCAGTAATTTCGTTGAAACCATGCTGAAGCTTGCTGAAACGAAACAAGAGCTTCGGGTTGTCAGCGATCAAATTGGTTCGCCGACTTATACGAAGGATTTAGCAGAAGCGGTCATCAAACTGTTCAGCCATCCGCCGGGCATCTATCATGTCAGCAATTCAGGTATATGCAGCTGGTATGAGTTTGCGACGGCAATTATGGAAGAAAGCGGGCTGGAAACAGCCATTTTTCCTGTAACGACAGAGGAATACGGGAACAAAACGCCCCGTCCGGCTTACTCTGTGCTGAGCCATCGGGCCATTGAAGAAGCCGGCATCCGTCCCCGCCACTGGCGGGAAGCGTTACGGGAGTATTTGCAGGAAAGGAGCAGTGCGTGTGATTGATGGAGTCAAGGTAAAAAAATTGACGAAGCATAGCGATGACAGAGGCTTTTTTGCTGAGCTGGTCCGGGACGATGAGAATCTCCTTGAGCATTTTGGGCAGGCCTCTTGGTCGAAAAGCTATCCGGGTGTGATTAAGGCATTTCATTATCATGAGAAGCAGGATGATCTCTGGTTCTTTCCAACCGGCCACGCTCAGGTTGTCCTATACGATCTTCGAGAGGATTCAAAGACAAAAGGAGAAACGGACGTCTATTATATGGGCGAAGACAACCCGATGCTGTTATTAATCCCAAAAGGGGTGGCTCACGGATACAGAGTGCTGGGAGAGACGCCGCTGACAATTATCTATTTTACCACCATGTCGTATAACCCGGATCAGCCTGATGAAAAAAGAATTCCGTGGAATGATGAGACGATCGGTTTTAACTGGAACACTGAATTCAGATAAAAATAGGAACGTGATCAATCGAAGAGCAGAGGCATCTTCGACTTTTTTTGTCCTTTTTTAAAATAGGATAAAAGATAGGAAATGTCAGGCGGATGTTACTAGAAAAAGAGAGAGAAATCGTCCATTTGAACCTTGTATAAACAGGAAGGAATTCTCAATGAATTCCAAGTGTTAATATTCCTTAAAAAGCATTTACTTCCATGGAAAATGATGATAGATTAATTTTTAAGAAAAAGAACTGGTAATTCGCGAATTACGAAAAGGCGCTTTTTCTGCAGAGGACGCTCTGGCCAAATTTCAACAATCAATTAGGGGGAAATGTCATGTTAAAAAGAACTTCATTCGTATCTTCATTATTCATCAGTTCAGCTGTTTTACTATCAATCTTACTTCCTTCGGGCCAAGCTCATGCACAGTCTGCATCAATCGAGGCAAAAACAATTAACAGCACGAAAGAGTGGACCACTTCTGATATTGAAGTGACATATAAACCAAATGCGGTGCTTTCTCTCGGAGCGGTAGAATTTCAATTTCCTGACGGGTTTCATGCTACGACAAGAGATTCAGTGAATGGAAGAACACTGAAAGAAACACAGATTTTAAACGATGGAAAAACAGTCAGACTCCCGCTTACGCTTGATTTGTTAGGCGCATCCGAATTTGACCTCGTCATGGTGCGCAAAACCCTTCCGCGCGCAGGCACTTACACGATTAAAGGCGATGTAGTAAACGGTTTGGGAATCGGTAGTTTAAATGCTGAAACGCAGCTTGTGATTGACCCTCGTTAATAAATAGATTTTTAATCAGAGACTGAGATGTTTTCAGTCTCTTTTTTGTTGATTAAAAAAGCTGGTACGGATCTTGCATGATGATAAGGGTGAATCCAATGCAGAAAGGAATTGGCGGGCTGATTTTTTAAAGCGCTTACATTACAGCCGGTCAAAAAAACAATGAGGTGAAAAAGATGTCAGCAAAGCAAGTCTCGAAAGATGAAGAAAAAGAAGCTCTTAACTTATTTCTGTCTACCCAAACAATCATTAAGGAAGCCCTTCGGAAGCTGGGTTATCCGGGAGATATGTATGAACTCATGAAAGAGCCGCAGAGAATGCTCACTGTCCGCATTCCGGTCAAAATGGACAATGGGAGCGTCAAAGTGTTCACAGGCTACCGGTCACAGCACAATGATGCTGTCGGTCCGACAAAGGGGGGCGTACGTTTCCATCCAGAAGTCAATGAAGAGGAAGTAAAGGCGTTATCCATTTGGATGACGCTCAAATGCGGGATTGCCAATCTTCCTTACGGCGGCGGGAAGGGCGGTATTATTTGTGATCCGCGGACAATGTCATTTGGAGAACTGGAAAGGCTGAGCAGGGGGTATGTCCGTGCCATCAGCCAGATCGTCGGTCCGACAAAGGATATTCCAGCTCCAGATGTATACACAAATTCGCAGATTATGGCGTGGATGATGGATGAGTACAGCCGGCTGCGGGAATTCGATTCTCCGGGCTTTATTACAGGTAAACCGCTTGTTTTGGGAGGATCGCAAGGACGGGAAACGGCGACGGCACAGGGCGTCACGATTTGTATTGAAGAGGCGGTGAAGAAAAAAGGGATCAAGCTGCAAAACGCGCGCATCATCATACAGGGCTTTGGAAACGCGGGTAGCTTCCTGGCCAAATTCATGCACGATGCGGGCGCGAAGGTGATCGGGATTTCTGATGCCAATGGCGGGCTCTACAACCCGGACGGCCTTGATATTCCTTATTTGCTCGATAAACGGGACAGCTTCGGTATGGTCACCAATTTATTTACTGACGTCATCACAAATGAGGAGCTGCTTGAAAAGGATTGCGATATTTTAGTGCCTGCTGCGATCTCCAATCAAATCACAGCCAAAAACGCACATAACATTCAGGCGTCAATTGTTGTCGAAGCGGCGAACGGCCCAACAACCATTGATGCCACTAAGATCCTGAATGAAAGAGGCGTGCTGCTTGTGCCGGATATCCTGGCGAGTGCCGGCGGCGTCACGGTTTCTTATTTTGAATGGGTGCAAAACAACCAAGGATATTATTGGTCGGAAGAAGAGGTTGCAGAAAAATTGAGAAGCGTCATGGTCAGCTCGTTCGAAACAATTTATCAGACAGCGGCAACACATAAAGTGGATATGCGTTTGGCGGCTTACATGACGGGCATCAGAAAATCGGCAGAAGCATCGCGATTCCGCGGATGGGTCTAATTTGAGAAGCCTCCGCAAAATAATTTTGCATTTGTTTTTTGCCTAAAGAGCAAAAATCGCAAAATAAATTTGCGTTCAAGATCGGAAATAGAGAAAGGTGATCACCTGTTAGACAAATTTCAGTTCGCTTCAACAAGTTTTTTCAGCAATAGACAAGAAAATGGCATGATTCTTGCATTTTTATTCATATGCGAAGATATATTTCATAACACGAGGGGGACTACATATGACAGTCACATACGCGCACGAACCATTTACCGATTTTACGGAAGCAAAGAATAAAACTGCATTTGGGGAGTCATTGGCCTTTGTAAACACTCAGCTCGGCAAGCATTATCCGCTTGTCATAAATGGAGAAAAAATTGAAACGGACCGCAAAATCATTTCCATTAACCCGGCAAATAAAGAAGAGATCATTGGGTACGCGTCTACAGCAGATCAAGAGCTTGCTGAAAAAGCGATGCAAGCCGCATTGCAGGCATTTGATTCCTGGAAAAAACAAAGACCGGAGCACCGCGCGAATATTCTCTTTAAGGCAGCGGCTATTTTGCGCAGAAGAAAGCATGAATTTTCAAGCTATCTTGTGAAGGAAGCGGGAAAACCGTGGAAGGAAGCAGATGCGGACACGGCTGAAGCGATAGACTTTTTAGAGTTCTATGCGCGCCAAATGTTAAAGCTCAAGGAAGGGGCTCCGGTGAAGAGCCGTGCTGGCGAGTTCAATCAATATCATTACGAAGCGCTTGGCGTCGGCATCGTCATTTCTCCATTTAACTTCCCGCTCGCGATTATGGCGGGAACAGCGGCGGCAGCCATTGTGACAGGAAATACGATTCTCTTAAAACCGGCTGACGCAGCCCCGGTAGTGGCAGCAAAATTTGTCGAGGTCATGGAGGAAGCGGGTCTGCCAAACGGCGTTCTGAATTACATTCCGGGAGATGGAGCGGAGATCGGTGACTTCTTAGTTGAGCATCCGAAGACACGGTTTGTCTCATTTACAGGTTCCCGTGCAGTCGGCTGCCGGATTTATGAGCGAGCCGCCAAAGTGCAGCCGGGCCAAAAATGGCTCAAACGGGTAATTGCAGAAATGGGCGGAAAAGACACAGTGCTTGTCGACAAGGACGCTGATCTTGACCTTGCTGCATCCTCTATCGTGTATTCAGCATTTGGATATTCAGGACAGAAGTGTTCTGCGGGCTCCCGCGCGGTCATCCATCAGGATGTTTATGATGATGTGGTGGAAAAAGCTGTGGCGCTGACCAAAACGCTGACTGTCGGCAATCCAGAAGATCCTGATACGTATATGGGTCCCGTGATTCATGAAGCATCCTACAACAAAGTGATGAAATACATTGAAATCGGCAAATCTGAAGGCAAGCTATTGGCCGGCGGAGAAGGCGATGATTCAAAAGGCTACTTTATTCAGCCGACGATCTTTGCAGATGTTGATGAAAACGCCCGCTTGATGCAGGAAGAAATTTTCGGCCCGGTTGTTGCGATTTGCAAAGCGCGTGATTTCGATCATATGCTGGAGATTGCCAATAACACGGAATACGGATTAACAGGCGCGCTTCTGACGAAAAACCGTGCGCACATTGAACGGGCGCGCGAGGATTTCCATGTCGGAAACCTATATTTTAACAGAGGATGTACCGGAGCAATTGTCGGCTATCAGCCGTTCGGCGGTTTTAATATGTCAGGAACAGACTCAAAAGCTGGCGGTCCCGATTACTTAATTCTTCATATGCAAGCCAAAACAACGTCCGAAGCTTTTTGATTTGAGAGAAATAAAATCGTGCGATTCTTTAGAGGATCGCACGATTTCAACTTTTTGATCAGGAGGACAATTTATGCAGTATACAAAAATCAGTCACATGAATCCGGCTGAAAGAGTGGAGGCGCTGACAGCATCTCTGGTCAGCCTCAGCAGCGTGAACGGCACCGTTGGAGAAGGGACAAAAGCAGATTTCATCAAAGAAGTGATCACGAGCTATCCATATTTTCAGGAAAACCCCAGTCATGTGTGGGAACAGGCCATTCCCAATGACCCATACAATCGCAAAAATATTTTTGCGTTTATTAAAGGACATGGAGAAAGCCGAAATACAGTCATTTACCATGCCCATCTGGATACAGTTGGAATTGAAGACTTCGGCCCTTTAAAGGATATCGCTTTTGATTGTGAGAAATTGGCCGAGTATTTCAGCCGCTATGAGTTCGATCAGGATGTTCAGCGGGATGCCAAATCAGGCGAGTGGATGTTCGGAAGAGGATCTGTCGATATGCAAAGCGGCATCGCCGTGCATTTAGCCAATCTCCTGCATTTTTCGGAGAACCTTGAGACGTTGCCGGGAAATGTATTGTTTATGGCCAATCCCGATGAGGAGAGCCAGCATTCGGGCATTCTCGCCAGCATTTCAGAGCTGAACCGGCTAAAAAAAGAAAAACAGCTTCACTATTTGGCTGCTATTAATACGGATTTTATTACCCCGCTTTACGATGGTGATCAGACAAGATATATCTATACCGGAGCCGCGGGAAAACTGCTGCCGTGCTTTTACATCCACGGGCGGGAAGTCCATGTTGGCGATACACTGGCAGGGATTGACCCGAATTTCATTTCATCTGAAATCACAAGCCGTCTCCACAATAACATCCATCTGGCAGAAAAGGTTGAAGGGGAGTTGGTTCTGCCCCCATCCTGTTTGTATCAGCGTGATAACAAGGAATCCTATAATGTGCAAACGGCTGTCAGCACCAGCTTGTATTTCAATTGTTTTATTTATGAAAGAACAGCAAAAGAGATGATGGATTTGCTTTTTGAAGTCACTGAGGAAGCATGCCGGGAAACAGAACGAAAATTATCAGATTATTATGAAGAATATGCAAAAAGAGCCAACCTGCCAAAGAAACATTTATCATGGGACATTCAAGTGTATAGCCTGGAGCAATACTTAGAAAAGCTGAGAAACCGGGGGATAGATCCCGAGCAGTGTATCGAGCAGACATTCAAAGCCAACGAGCACCTTGAACTTCGCATGAGATGCTTTCAGGCAATCGAAGAGCTTCAAAAGCTTGACCCCGATCAAGGCGCAAAAGTCATTCTATTTTACGCACCTCCTTACCTGCCGCATAACTATTTGAAAGAAGATAGCGCAAGAGATCAGCTTTTGCAGCATGTGATAAAAGAAGCGGCTGACAAAACCGCTGAATCGACAGGCGAAACATTTGTCTTCAAAAAGTTTTTCCCCTACTTGGCAGACGGCAGTTTTTTATCACTGCACGAAACCGATGGCGAAATTGATTCTTTTATCAGGAACTTCCCTGGGTGGAATATGATTGGGACCATTCCGTTCAAAGACATACGCAAGCTGAATATTCCATCCATTAATATGGGCGTGTACGGAAAAGACGGCCATAAATGGACAGAACGAGTCTATAAACCGTACACATTTCATGTATTGCCTCTCCTCATACAGCAAACCACCGTTCACCTTTTGCAAAGCTACCGGATGACCATCACGGCAAAAGAACCAAAGGGGGAAGGATGATGCAGAATCATAAAAATGAATTGCAGCGCAGCATGAAAAGCAGGCATTTGTTTATGATTGCTTTGGGAGGGGTGATTGGCACTGGGCTGTTTCTAGGCTCTGGCTTTACCATTAGCCAGGCGGGACCGCTCGGCGCCATTGCCGCTTATATCATCGGCGGATTTTTAATGTATCTCGTCATGCTTTGTTTAGGAGAATTGGCTGTTGCCATGCCGGTGGCCGGATCGTTTCAGGCCTACGCCACTAAATTTCTGGGACCGTCGACAGGCTTTATGATTGGCTGGCTGTATTGGTTCAGCTGGGCGAATACAGTGGGGTTAGAGCTGACGTCAGCAGGCATTTTGATGCAAAGGTGGCTGCCCTCCGTTCCGATCTGGATATGGTGCCTCGTGTTCGGCATCGTCATCTTTTTGATTAATGCGCTCTCTGTCAGAAGCTTTGCAGAAATGGAATTTTGGTTTTCAAGCATCAAAGTGGCGGCGATCATATTATTTATTGTGATTGGCGGAGCCGCTGTGTTTGGCTTGATTGACTTTAAAGGCGGACAGGAGACACCCTTTTTGTCTAACTTTATGACTGATAGAGGACTTTTCCCTAATGGGGTGCTGGCCGTTATGTTTACGCTGGTCATGGTGAACTTCTCGTTCCAGGGAACGGAGCTTGTCGGCATTGCGGCAGGGGAAAGTGAAAGCCCGGAAAAAACACTGCCAAAGTCCATTCGAAATGTCATTTGGCGCACGCTGTTTTTCTTTGTGCTCGCTATGTTCGTCTTGGTTGCCATCCTTCCGTACAAAACGGCGGGGGTGATTGAAAGCCCATTTGTAGCGGTACTCGATCAAATCGGCATCCCATTTTCGGCAGATATCATGAACTTTGTCATCTTAACAGCCATTTTATCTGTTGCTAATTCGGGGTTGTATGCGGCGTCGCGTATGATGTGGTCACTTTCATCAAATCAAATGGGTCCATCCTTTCTCACCAGACTGACAAAAAAAGGCGTGCCGATGAATGCCCTGCTGATTACGCTAGGCATTTCAGGCTGTTCGCTACTGACAAGTGTCATGGCCGCAGAAACAGTGTATTTATGGTGTATCTCAATCTCGGGCATGGTCACAGTTGTCGCATGGATGTCCATTTGTGCGTCGCAATTTTTCTTTCGCAGACGTTTCCTGGCAGAAGGCGGAAATGTGAATGATCTGGAGTTCAGAACGCCGCTTTATCCGCTAGTCCCGATTCTCGGATTTTGTTTATATGGCTGCGTGTTGATCAGCCTTATTTTCATTCCGGATCAAAGAATTGGCTTATACTGCGGTGTGCCGATCATTATTTTCTGTTATGCATACTATCATCTAAGCATCAAAAAGCGTATAAATCATGAACCGATTGAAAAAAAGCAGACAGAGGCGCAATAGAAAAAGCTCTCCGGGAGGCCGGAGAGCTTTTTTTTACGTGTTACATCCTCATGTATTTTTAGAATGAAATATAGAAATATATAATGGGATTTAAATGAAAATAATAAAACTTATAAATATTTCGTTCGAATTGTAAATAGAGAAAAAACAATGCTAAACTATAATACAACTTTATGATAAGAAGATTATGGAAGAGGTGTTTGAGAAAGAATGAACAGCAATCAAAACAATGACATCAAAACAAAACATCATTTTCCGTTATTGTTGGCACTGGCTTTAACGATGGGGGTATTTGCAGCCGGATCTGAAGAGCTTGTGATCTCACCGCTGCTGCCGGATTTAGCAAAAGCCTTCAGCTCAGATGTCAGTGTCCTTGCATTATCTATCAGTATTTACGGCATTATGATTTTTATCGGTGCGCCGCTTTTGGTTCCATTAGGCGATAAATACTCCAGAGAACTGAGCTTATTAGCCGGGCTTATGATCTTTATCATAGGAACGGTGATATGCGCTTTGGCTCAAAATATTTTTTTCTTCTTTTTAGGCCGGGCGCTTTCGGGATTGGCTGCGGGAGCGTTTGTTCCGACCGCTTACGCAGTTGTCGGTGATCGTGTTCCTTATACATACCGGGGCAAGGTGATGGGGCTGATCGTTTCAAGCTGGTCGCTGGCGCTGATTTTCGGAGTGCCGCTCGGATCATTTATCGGCGGCGTCCTGCATTGGAGATGGACATTTTGGATTTTCGCCCTGATGGGTGTTTTAGTTGTCCTGCTGATTCTCCTTGAAATGCGCCGCCATGCCCAACATAAAAACAGCGGCAAGGAAGAAATAGAAGAGCCGGCAGGAACATTCCGGGATGCGCTGAAAGTCCCTCGTGTACCTGTTTATATCACGATAACCTTTTGTAATATGATTGGTTTTTACGGTATGTATTCCTTTTTAGGCACCTATCTTCAGGACGTTTTTACCGGAGGAAACACGGCTGCGGGCTTATTTATCATGATTTATGGAATCGGGTTTTCCATGAGTGTGATTACAGGAAAGATAGCCGACCGCATCGGAAAAATGCGCTCCCTTTTGATTGCGCTGGGGGTCATCAGCGTTCTGCTGGCGTGTTTACCATATGCGCCGGCGTCTATGTTTCTGTTAATCGCCAGCCTATTTATTTGGGGATTAATGCAAAGTTTGACGGTGACGCTGCTCAGCACCATTTTGAGTGACTGCTCAGAGCGTCATCGCGGAAAAGTCATGGTGTTTTACAGCCTCGCCTCGAATCTGGCCGTGACATTAGGTTCTGCTTTAATGGGACCCGTATATGTGGCATACGGCTATGCAGCTGTCGGATTGATTTGCGCCGCCATCACAGTCCTCGGATTTGTGCTCAGTGTATTCGCATATAAAAAGTACGGCAAACTTGAGCAGAAGGCCGATCAGTCCTTATCTCAATAAACAAAGTTTCTAAATTCCTATAATTAAAAACCCTTTTTAAAGGGTTTTTTTGTTTGTATGGGAATAATTATCAATATTTTCAAAAAACATTGACAGTTCAATTGCCGCTGGATAAAATTTACTTAAAATTTTAAAAGATTGGTTGGTGCTCATGATTATATTGGATAATAGCATTCAGACAAAAAAAAGAACTGATTCACTATCCAAACTCATTACAGTCAACACGCTCGGCCCTGAGGGGACAAGCAGTGAGTACGCAGCAAAGCATTTCATTTCCAATTTTACTCTTCTACAAGGGCTGAACAGTAAATTGTCCTTGCATGATACTTTTGAATCATGCATCGAAAGGACGCTCCAAAGCCCGCTGGAATATACCATCGTCCCACATGCTTACGATGGCATTAAGCATTTCTACATGAGGCCGGATTTGCAGCTATTGCAGATCTTCAGGTGCGATACACCGATGTACGGCCTGGCTGTTCGTCCTGATTTTGAATTCAGAGACGATATGCTTGATACATCTGTTATTGTTTCACATCCTTCACCTATTAATTTAATAAAATATTTTACCCGCAAAGATGTTCGTTTCAAACTAGTCAATTCAACCAGTCAAGCCGCAAGAAAAGTAAAAGAAGGTTTGTATGACATTGCCTTAACCAATGAGCTTGCACGGCAAAAGTACGGGCTAACCTTTGTAAAAACATTCAAAAGCATTCCAATGAGCTGGTCATTATTTGGAAAAGGAGACGTTGATGATGAAAACTAAAGAAGATATGCAGGAGCTTTATTTCCCGACACCGAAATTAATTGAATGGGAAAACGGAGTGAGGCAGTATTCAACCGTACGAGGGGATACTGAAGTATTAATGTCTTACGTCCCGCCGCATACCAATGTTGAACCCCATCAGCATAAGGAGGTCCAAATCGGCATGGTCGTTTCTGGCGAGCTGATGATGACTGTCGGAGATGTGACAAGAAAAATGACAGCCTTGGAATCTGCCTATATCGCGCCGCCGCATGTGCCTCACGGGGCAAGAAACGACACAGACCAAGAAGTGATTGCTATTGATATCAAGCGGCTGAAAGCTGATGAAACATATACAAGCCCTGAGGACTACTTTTTGGATATTTTCAAAACAAGAGACCTGCTGCCGGGCATGGAAGTCACGTTCTTTGTTGAGGATTGGGTAGAAATTATGCTTGCCAAAATCCCTGGAAATGGCGGAGAAATGCCTTTCCATAAACATCGGAATGAACAAATAGGCATCTGCATTGGCGGCGGCTATGACATGACGGTCGAAGGCTGCACAGTCGAGATGAAATTCGGCACAGCCTATTTCTGTGAGCCTCGCGAAGATCATGGTGCCATCAACCGTTCAGAAAAAGAATCAAAATCGATTAATATCTTCTTCCCGCCGCGCTACAACAGAGCAAAAGCAAAAAAAATGAAGGCGGATGAATGATCATGAACCTCACCGATAAAACCGTCCTCATAACAGGAGGCGCATCAGGCATTGGTTATGCTGCGGTTCAGGCTTTTTTGGGCCAGCAGGCCAATGTGGTTGTGGCGGATATTGATGAAGCGCAGGGAGAAGCAATGGTACGAAAAGAAAATAATGACAGGCTGCACTTTGTGCAAACGGACATCACAGACGAAGCTGCCTGCCAGCACGCAGTTGAATCGGCGGTTCATACATTTGGCGGGCTCGATGTCTTGATTAATAATGCAGGCATCGAAATCGTGGCGCCTATTCACGAGATGGAGCTCAGAGATTGGAACAAGGTGCTGCAAGTCAATTTGACCGGCATGTTTTTAATGAGCAAACATGCACTCAAGCATATGCTGGCCGCCGGCAAGGGCAACATTATTAATACGTGCTCTGTCGGCGGACTCGTGGCATGGCCTGATATTCCTGCCTATAACGCCACCAAAGGCGGGGTTTTGCAGCTGACTAAATCAATGGCTGTTGATTATGCGAAGCATCAAATTCGCGTGAACTGCGTATGCCCAGGGATCATCGACACACCGCTGAATGAAAAATCATTCCTTGAAAATAATGAAGGCACACTTGAAGAGATCAAAAAAGAAAAGGCGAAGGTAAATCCGCTGCTGAGGCTTGGGAAACCTGAAGAAATAGCAAACGTGATGCTGTTTTTAGCCTCGGATTTATCAAGCTATATGACCGGAAGCGCCATCACCGCAGACGGAGGATACACCGCACAATAGAGAAGGAGTGTTTTACATATGGAGAGAAAAACAGTATTGGTCATCGCTGATCTTGGAGGCTGCCCGCCGCACATGTTTTATAAAAGCGCTGCTGAAAAATATAACCTGGTCAGCTTTATTCCAAGACCTTTTGCAATTACAGCCTCCCATGCAGCATTGATTGAAAAATACTCGGTCACGGTCATAAAAGATAAAGACTATTTTAAGAGTTTAGCTGATTTTGAGCATCCTGATTCCATTTATTGGGCGCATGAGGATCATGACAAGCCTGAGGAAGAGGTCGTCGAGCAAATCGTCAAGGTTGCCGAAATGTTTGGGGCGGATGCCATCACAACAAACAATGAATTATTCATTGCTCCGATGGCGAAAGCCTGTGAACGTCTGGGCCTGAGAGGTGCCGGCGTGCAGGCAGCCGAAAATGCCAGAGATAAAAATAAAATGAGGGACGCTTTTAATAAGGCCGGAGTCAAATCGATCAAAAACAAACGAGTCACAACTCTCGAAGATTTCCGTGCTGCTCTTGAAGAGATCGGCACACCTCTTATCTTAAAGCCTACATACTTAGCGAGTTCAATCGGTGTAACGCTGATTACGGACACTGAGACGGCAGAAGATGAATTTAACAGAGTCAATGACTATTTGAAATCAATTAACGTGCCAAAGGCGGTTACGTTTGAAGCGCCGTTTATCGCTGAAGAATTTTTACAGGGTGAGTACGGAGACTGGTATCAAACAGAAGGGTACTCCGACTATATCAGTATAGAAGGCATCATGGCTGACGGTGAGTATTTCCCGATCGCCATTCATGATAAAACGCCGCAAATCGGGTTTACAGAGACATCCCACATAACGCCATCCATTCTGGATGAAGAGGCAAAAAAGAAAATTGTCGAAGCTGCCAAAAAGGCAAATGAAGGGCTTGGCCTGCAAAATTGCGCAACACATACAGAGATCAAGCTAATGAAAAACAGAGAACCGGGTTTAATAGAATCGGCAGCCAGATTTGCCGGCTGGAATATGATCCCTAACATTAAAAAGGTCTTCGGCCTTGATATGGCGCAATTATTATTAGATGTCCTCTGTTTCGGAAAAGACGCCGATCTGCCTAACGGATTATTGGATCAAGAGCCTTACTATGTCGCCGACTGCCATTTGTACCCGCAGCATTTCAAACAAAATGGCCAGATTCCAGAAACTGCTGAGGATTTGGTCATTGAAGCGATCGATATTCCGGACGGGCTTTTAAAAGGGGATACTGAAATCGTTTCTTTTTCGGCCGCAGCACCAGGCACTTCAGTTGATTTGACATTGTTTGAAGCTTTCAATTCCATTGCTGCATTTGAACTGAAAGGCAGTAATTCACAGGATGTGGCTGAATCAATCAGACAAATTCAGCAGCATGCGAAGCTGACGGCAAAGTATGTGCTGCCAGTATGAAACAGCTGAAACCCAACTCTAAATACTTGCTTTACGGGCAGGCGCTATCGTTCATGGGAGACTATTGTGTTCTCCCTGCCCTGCTCATTTTGTCTACATATTATCACGATTATTGGGTGACGTCCGGGGTCATCGTGGTCAGAAGCATTCCGATGGTGTTTCAGCCGTTTTTGGGGGTTCTGGTCGACCGGTTAGACAGAATTAAGATCATGCTGTGGACGGATATCATCAGAGGCATCATCTTTTTGGGGCTCACATTTCTTCCAAAAGGCGAGTATCCGCTGATTTTTCTGGCCCTGCTGTTTATTACTTATGGAAGCGGCGTGTTTTTTAATCCCGCCCGTCTCGCTGTCATGTCGTCCTTGGAATCAGATATTAAAAGCATCAACACGTTATTTGCAAAAGCGACAACCATCTCCATTATCGTCGGGGCGGCTGCCGGAGGGCTCTTTCTGTTAGGCGGATCTGTAGAGCTGGCTGTTGCCTTTAACGGTGTGACATACCTGGTTTCGGCATTTTTCATCAGCCGTATCAAACTGCAATTTGTGCCGATTCAATCTGAAAACATTAAAGAGGCCTTTCAGTCTTTTAAGGAAGGACTCAAGGAAATCAAAACCAATGCATTCGTATTAAACGCCATGTTTACGATGATTACAATGGCTTTGCTGTGGGGAGTTGTGTACAGCTATTTTCCGATTGTCAGCCGCTTTTTGGGTGACGGGGAAATCGGCAACTTTATTCTCACATTCTGCATCGGTTTCGGCGGCTTTATCGGAGCGGCGCTTGTCGGCAAATGGGGCTTTAACAATAATAGAGGCCTGACGTACTTTACCGTTTTATCCATTGTCTCGCTGGCGCTGTTTTTATTCACACCGATATTCGCTGTTTCTGTCATCGCGGCGATCCTCTTTTTCATCGCGATGGAATACGGGGAAGTGCTTGCAAAAGTGAAGGTTCAGGAAAATGCGGCAAACCAGATTCAAGGGCGCATTTTTTCAGTGGCTGAAGCGTCTATCGGATTATGCATTTCTATTGGTTCAATGTTCATTAACATCCTCAGCGCTCCGGTCATTATGGGGCTGATTGTCGTGGTCGTATGCGGTTTGTTTCTGCATACGAAGCTCGTCAACAAATCGTTTTTGGAACGGGATAACAAAACGGAGCAAAAAGGAGTCTTTTAGATGGAAATAACACCGTCCGATGTCATCAAGACACTTCCAAGGCAGGAGTTTTCTCTCGTTTTTCAAAAGGTAAAGGAATTGGAAAAAACGGGGGCCCATATCATTAATCTCGGACAGGGGAACCCTGACCTTCCCACTCCGCCGCATATTGTGGAGGCTTTGCGGGAGGCGTCCTTGAATCCTTCGTTTCATGGATACGGCCCTTTCAGGGGCTATCCTTTTTTGAAGGAAGCAATCGCTGCTTTCTATAAAAGAGAATACGGCGTGACAATCAATCCTGAAACGGAGGTCGCGCTTTTCGGAGGCGGGAAAGCCGGTTTGTATGTGCTGACACAATGCCTGCTCAATCCGGGAGACATCGCTTTAGTCCCGAATCCAGGCTACCCTGAATATTTATCAGGGATTACGATGGCGCGAGCTGAGCTTTACGAAATGCCGCTGTATGAAGAAAATGGCTATCTGCCGGATTTTGAAAAGATTGATCCAGCCGTGCTGGAAAAAGCGAAGCTTATGTTTTTAAACTATCCGAACAACCCCACTGGAGCTGTGGCTGATGCGGCTTTTTATGCAAGAGCTGCTGCTTTTGCAAAAGAGCATCATATCCATTTGATTCATGATTTTGCATACGGAGCGTTTGAATTCGATCAAAAACCGGCCAGCTTTCTTGAGGCAGAGGATGCCAAAATTGTCGGAGCAGAGCTTTATTCATTTTCAAAAACATTTAACATGGCCGGCTGGAGAATGGCGTTTGCGGTTGGGAACGAAAAGATCATTCAGGCCGTCAATGAATTTCAGGACCATGTATTTGTCGGCATGTTCGGCGGGCTGCAGCAGGCAGCGAGTGCGGCGCTTTCTGGAGATCCGGAGCATACGGAATCGTTGAAACGAATTTATAAGGAACGAATTGACTTTTTTACGGCGCTTTGCGAAAAGGAACTGGGCTGGAAGATGGAAAAGCCAAAAGGAACCTTTTACGTATGGGCTGAAATTCCGAATACGTTTGAGACATCTCACCAATTTTCCGATTACTTGCTGGAGAATGCCCATGTCGTAGTCACACCGGGCGAAATTTTTGGAAGCAACGGAAAAAGGCATGTCAGAATCTCAATGGTGTCGAAGCAGGAGGATCTGCGGGAATTTGTCACGCGGATTCAAAAGCTGAACCTGCCGTTCGGGTCATTACAAGAAACATCCCGCTAAAAAGCGGGATGTTTTTATATGCTTTTCATGCTGCCGCCGTCAGCGGAAATTTGCTGTCCCGTGATGTAGGAGGCTTCCTCAGAGGCAAGAAATGCGGCGAGCGCTGCGGTTTCTTCGGCTGATCCGACCCGTTTCATCGGAATCCCGGAAGCAATCTGTTCTTCTGCTTTCTGTTTGGATATGCTGTTCTTTTTCATCACATTTTCCACAAATTGATGATAACGGTCTGTAGCGATAAAACCAGGATTCAGACAGTTGACAGTAATGTTGTGAGGAGCAAGCTGGATGGAAATATTTTTACTGGCGTTAATTAAAGCGGCATTCATCATACTGTTTGTGAACATGTTGGCGCCGGGTTCCTTCCACAGATTTCCGACAATGTTGATGATTCTGCCAAACTCGTTTTGTTTCATCAGTGAGGAAGCACGCTTGATTGCGTCAATATAGGCAACGGTCTTTTGAGTGAACGTGGCCGTCATATCCTCTATATTGCAGTTATCAAATGTGTCAGGCGCGCCGCCCGGGATATTATTAATCAGAACATCAAGCCGTCCGCATTGAGATTCGATTGCCTGAAAAATGGCCGCTCTCGTATGCTGGTCAGACATATCGCCCGCAAGGACAATGACGCTCGCCTCAGGATGCTTGGCCAAAATGTCTTCTTTGACAGATTCAATATTATCCAAATTTCGCGAATTAATGACGAGGGAAAAGTGCTGGTCTGCTAATTTCAGAGCGATTGCTTTCCCAATCCCTTGACTGGCTCCCATAACAAATGCGGTTCGTTTTGACAAATAACTGCACCCCTTTGAAAAAAATGGATTATTATCTACATCGTAAGAAAAAACGAAGAAAATAGCAAATTTTATTTAAATTCTGATAAAGGAGAATTGAAAAACTCCCGCCGGATAGGGCGGGAGGGGATATTATACATATAAGAATTGAGGAAGTGTATCAAGCGAAAGGTGATTGCCGACAAAGAATGAACCAAATTCGCCATAGCGAGCGCTGACTTCGTCAAAACGCATTTCGTACACTAGCTTCTTGAATTGAAGGACATCATCGCTGAATAATGTAACGCCCCACTCGTAATCGTCAAAGCCGACAGAGCCGGTGATGATCTGTTTGACTTTGCCCGCATAGCTGCGGCCGATTAAACCGTGGCTTCTCATCAAGTTTCTGCGTTCCTCCATTGAAAGCATATACCAGTTGTCGTTGCCGGATCTTCTTTTATCCATTGGATAGAAGCATACATATTTTGATTCCGGCAGTTCAGGGTAAAGGCGCGCGCGCACATGCGGATTTTCGTAAGGATCGCCGTCACCGCTTGCCAAGTAGTTGCTCAGCTCTACCACTGATACGTAGGAGTATGCCGGAATGGTGAACTCAGCAAGTCTTGATTTGTTGAATTCAAGCTCAATTTGATTTAATTCTTCCATTGTAGGACGAAGGATCATCAGCATAAAATCAGCTTTTTGGCCGACGATGCTGTAAAGAGTTTGGGATCCTTTTCCTTCTTTTTGGGCTACGCCCCATTTTTCAAGCAACCCGGTGAATTCATGTATGATAGATTGGCGCTCATCACTGGACAGAAGCTTCCAGGAAGCCCAATCCATTGTGCGGAAATCATGAAGCGCATACCAGCCGTCAAGCGTTTTTGCCGCTTCATTCGTCATTTGCTGTTCACTCATTTATCTTCACTCCCATTATCTTTTCATGATTGCCTTCACTATACCATAGTTTATCCGATTCTACTGTGGAGAAACCTTGAACATCCCTTCCGTATAACTCCATCAAAATAGAAGAACCTATAAGGGAAGATTGAGTCACTTAAATTAGTTAGAAAAATAAGATTTTTTTATGAAAGCGCTATAATGAAAGTTGGCTGTTTGAATTTGATTGGAAGAAGAGTATGCTAGTAAAAGAAAGCGTTTTTGTAACTTTTTGAGGAGGTTTTATTGTGGCAGATTTATTTTCAACAGTGCAAGAAAAAGTAGCTGGAAAAGACGTAAAAATTGTATTTCCTGAAGGCTTAGACGAGCGTATTTTAGAAGCGGTCAGCAAGCTTGCAGGAAACAAAGTGCTGAATCCGATTGTGATCGGCAATGAAAATGAGATCCAAGCAAAAGCAAAAGAATTGAACCTTACGCTGGACGGCGTTAAGATTTATGATCCTCATACATATGAAGGCATGGAAGACCTTGTACAAGCATTCGTAGAACGCCGCAAAGGCAAAGCGACAGAAGAACAGGCTCGCAAAGCGTTATTAGACGAGAACTACTTCGGTACAATGCTGGTGTATAAAGGACTTGCAGACGGACTTGTAAGCGGAGCTGCTCACTCAACTGCTGACACTGTCCGCCCGGCTCTTCAAATCATCAAAACAAAAGAAGGCGTGAAAAAGACTTCCGGCGTGTTCATCATGGCTCGCGGAGAAGAGCAATACGTATTCGCAGATTGCGCGATCAACATTGCGCCTGACAGCCAAGATCTTGCCGAGATTGCGATCGAAAGTGCCAATACGGCAAAAATGTTCGACATTGAGCCTCGCGTGGCAATGCTCAGCTTCTCTACAAAAGGCTCAGCAAAATCTGATGAAACAGAAAAAGTAGCGGATGCAGTGAAAATCGCGAAAGAAAAAGCGCCTGAACTGACACTTGACGGCGAATTCCAATTTGATGCTGCATTTGTTCCATCTGTAGCTGAGAAAAAAGCGCCGGATTCCGAAATCAAAGGGGACGCTAACGTATTCGTATTCCCAAGCCTTGAAGCAGGAAACATCGGCTATAAAATCGCTCAGCGTTTGGGCAACTTTGAAGCGGTAGGACCAATCCTGCAAGGTTTAAATATGCCTGTAAACGACCTTTCAAGAGGATGTAACGCTGAAGATGTTTACAATCTCGCATTAATTACAGCGGCGCAAGCACTGTAATAAAAATGAAGACGATGGCAGCTCTCGACCGAGGGCTGCCTTTTTTGCGCTTCCGTATAGCCTTCTTTACCAAGACGGATGATATGAGTACAATAAAGAAAACTAATCATAACCATATATTTCATTAATGACAGGGGTGGGGTTTTTGTATTACGACGTGCTGAAAACGTTTATAGCGGTGGTAGAAGAAAAAAACTTCACAAAAGCGGCAGAAAAGCTGATGATCTCCCAGCCCAGCGTCAGTCTGCATATCAAAAATCTTGAGAAAGAATTTCAAACGGCTCTTCTGAACAGGTCGCCAAAACACTTTACGACAACGCCGACAGGAGACATTTTATATCAAAGAGCAAAGCAAATGGTGTTTCTCTACGAACAAGCCAAGGCTGAAATCTATGCGCATCATCACTATGTGAAGGGTGAATTGAAAATAGCTGCAAGCTTTACAATCGGTGAGTATATTCTTCCGCCGCTATTGGCCCAGCTGCAAAAGCTGTATCCAGAGCTGAATCTAGATGTCATGATTGGCAATACAGAGGAGGTCAGCGAGCGTGTGCGGATGCTTCAGGCTGATATCGGGCTGATTGAAGGACATACAAACGAGAATGAGCTGGAAATTGAACCGTTCATGGAGGATGAAATGTGCATTGCCGCTCCAAATCAGCATCCGCTCGCCGGGCGGAAAGAGATTTCGATCAGCGATTTGCAGAACGAAGCGTGGGTGACAAGAGAGAAAGGCTCCGGGACGAGAGAATATCTCGATCATGTACTCAGTTCAAATGGACTTCGGCCGAAATCAATGTTCACCATCAGCAGCAATCAAGGTGTAAAGGAAGCGGTGATTAACGGCATGGGACTTTCGGTTCTATCCAGAAGCGTACTGCATAAGGATTTGATCCACCGCGAAATCTCAATTCTGCATATTAAAGATTTCTCGTTAAAGCGCAAGCTGTCTTACATTCATTCTCCACTCATGGAGAATACAAAAAATAAAGAAATTTTTATTACGATGCTGAAAAGCAATTATCAATCACAGCTGCTGAAATGATATAATAGTTTTCGTTCAATAAGCCTAACATGAAAGGGTTTTACATAGATGGCAAACCAACCGATTGATTTACTGATGCAGCCGAAATGGAGAGTCATTGACCAATCCAGTCTCGGCCCTTTATTTGATGCGAAGCAATCCTTCGCAATGGATGATACGCTGTGCATGTCCGTCGGAAAAGGCGTGTCGCCGGCGACAGCGCGCTCATGGGTGCACCACGATACAATTGTCCTTGGAATACAGGATACACGCCTCCCGTTTTTGCAGGATGGCATCTCCTTGCTGGAGAGTGAAGGATACCGTGTGATCGTACGCAACTCCGGAGGTCTTGCCGTCGTATTGGATGACGGTGTTTTAAATATCTCTCTTATATTCGAGGACGAAAAGAAAGGCATCGATATAGACAAAGGATATGAAGCGATGGTCGAGCTGATGAGACGAATGCTGAGACCGTACAACGCAAAGATCGAAGCCTATGAAATTGAAGGGTCTTATTGTCCCGGCAGCTATGACCTCAGTATAAATGGCAAAAAGTTCGCCGGCATCTCTCAGAGACGCGTTCGCGGCGGAGTCGCTGTTCAAATTTATCTCTGTGCGGATAAGAGCGGCAGTGAAAGGGCCGACTTGATCAGACGATTCTATCAAGCGGCGCTGAAAGACAAACAAAACGATAAAAAAGGCGTCTATCCGGAAATACGTCCGGAAACGATGGCGTCCTTAAGTGAGCTTCTGCAAAAAGACATCTCCGTACAAGACTTAATGTTCGCTTTATTGACGGAATTAAAAGCGTTAAGCACTCATCTTTACTCTGCCGGACTGTCCATTGATGAGGAAATGGAATTTGAGAAAAACCTCGCCCGGATGGCTGAGCGGAATGCAAAGGTATTTGGGTGAACGTTCTTCGCATGCCGGCTGTATATGCCGGCATGCATTTTTTATCACAAGCGGCATTTTACCCCAATAATCTTATTTTCAGATAAATCCTTCTTACATACAGATAACCACAGCAAAAAGAAAAACGATAAAATGATATCAGCATCCATATTAAAGGGGAGAGGCAGATGAAAGGGAATATTTACAGCCTTTTTGTATTGATTGCGGCTTTTTTCTGGGGGACCACGGGAACCGTTCAGGCATTGGCTCCAGAAAGCGCCACACCGCTGGCATTTGGGGCGTTCAGGTTATTAATAGGAGGGAGCGCCATGCTGCTTGCGGTTTGGATCAGCCGAGAGCTTCACGTGAAAAATTGGTCATGGCCGCTCGTATTTTTAGCCGCTGTTTGTATGGCGTGTTACCAGCCGCTGTTTTTCACAGCGGTTAAAGAAACGGGAATTGCAGTGGGAACTGTGATTGCCATCGGCAGTGCGCCTATCATTGCCGGGACCCTCGAATGGGCTGTATTGAAGAAACGCCCGCGAAACTCCTGGTGGATTGCGACTGTGCTGGCTTTAGTGGGTTGCTGGCTTCTGTTTTCCGACAGTTCCAATGTTCGGATTGATGTGGCTGGTGTTTTTATGGCGCTTGGAGCGGGTGCTTCTTTTGCAGGCTATACGCTCATCAGTAAAGCGATGATGAAAACCCAGCCTCCGCGAGCGACCTCCGCCGTTGTATTCATGATCAGCGCCATCTTGCTGACGCCGCTATTATGGCAGTCAGATATCTCGTGGATATGGACCCCTAGAGGACTGGGAACAAGCCTTTACATCGGGTTAATTGCAACATGTGCCGCATACTTTTTGTTTGCGAAAGGGCTTACCGGGGTTCCGGCCTCGGCGGCGGTCACGCTGTCTTTAGCTGAACCGCTGACGGCTTCATTGCTTGGCGTGTTTTTCATAGGGGAAATGCTTTCGCCTTTCTCGTGGCTGGGCATTGCGCTTATGATGCTGGGGCTTTTGGTCATTTCTGCTGCGCCTCGAAAACAAAAAACGGCCGAGGCAGCTCACATGTCTTAATAGATTCACATAAGCTTGGCCTCATTTTACAAGAATAGCTGATCCGGCTGCAAAATGAGGAAATTCTCTTTTCTCAATAGAAAAGGGGATTTTGCACATGGCGAAAATCCCAAAACAGCTGCCCGTTTTGGGATTTTTCTATGTCATTCCGCTAATTTTTCTAAATTGCCGTTCCGGTCCATTTTGAAGGACGGAGAGGCATGTTCATCTTCTTCAAATAAAACTAGCTTTCTGGCTCTGTTCATAATTTTCACCAAGGTTTCATAATCTTCTTGGATCGTTTTTTGGTCTTTTTCAAGCTTTTGAACTTCTGCCTCTAGCTGCTCTGTTTTGTTTTGCAATTCCTGATTTTCTTTCTTTAAACGCTCGTTTTCCATTTTTAATGCTGATGATTGCTCGTTATTGCCTTCGTAATTCTGCAGGAAGCGGATCACATCATTCATCGTCATCTCAGGCGCAGCTGCAGGCGTTTGAGGAGACAATAAGTGTGATAGACTAGCTAACTCTTCCTTAAAGCTTTCATCAACAAAAGGCATATGTTCGCCAGACATTAAAGGTTGTTCATTTTCGACAGATGGTGTTTCCATTTTAACCGGCTCTTCTGCAGCGGTTTCTTGAATGATTTCAGGATCAACAGCAGGAGGCTGATATAATAATCTTTTTTTCGCGGGCTGCCCGTTTCCGAGCGCTCTCATCCGCTGTTTTCGTTGTTTCTTCGCAAGCTGAAGCGCTTTTTCATATTGATGGCGGACCACTGCGTTCCATCTGAATCCGCAGGCTGCGGATGTCCGGTTTAATTTATCGCCGACTTCTTCAAAGGCGTTCAGCTGAGTGCTGCCCTCCCTCACATGCCGAAGCACTGTTTCGGCTAAAAGCAGATCGTTTTCCTCTGACCAAGCGTCTTGTCGCTGTTTTGTCATTTATCTCAACTCCCATTTTTCTTTTCATGGTATTAGAATGTCCAGGTTGGAAAATATTTATACAAATTGGCTGAAAGAATAGGAGATACGAAGGATGGAGCGGCTTGCAGGAACAGTCGAATCCTTGTAAAATGAAGAGTGATGTGATTTTTTTTGAAACGTGATTTTAGGTTATTCACATAGATGAACATAGAAATGAAGGGAAGCGTACGTCATGGCTAATGAATTTCGAGTGTGTGATGATTGCCAAGCCACTAATATCAAAACATTGCTGCCGCGTTTGAAAGAAGTGGACCCGGACGCAAAGGTTGAGGTAGGATGCCAATCTTATTGCGGGCCCGGACGGAAAAAATCATTTGCTTTTGTGAACAATCGCCCGCTGTCAGCTCCGACAGAGGATGAGCTGATTGACAAAGTAAAAAAGAAAATAAAAAAGTAAAAACATATTTTTTCTTAGCCTCGGCCCTCAGGTCAGGCTTTTTTGCTTCACAAGATGTGTTTTTCATGAAGATGGAACAAATCGCCGGGCAAATTCAAGGATGTTTTCAAAGAATAGAGTCGATATAATAGAAACACGGCTAAAAAAAAGAGGGAATGACGATGGCGTATCCAAATGGAAAATTATCAGAAGAAAAAGTGTTTAAAGATCCGGTGCACCGCTATGTTCATGTTCGGGACAAGCTGATATGGGATTTAATCGGAACCCGTGAATTTCAGCGTCTCCGCAGAATTAAGCAGCTCGGCACGACCTATTTGACGTTCCATGGGGCTGAGCACAGCCGGTTCAACCATTCTCTCGGTGTCTATGAAATTGTCAGAAGAATGGTTGATGACGTCTTTAAAGGCCGCCCTGAATGGGATGACAGTGAGCGCGAACTCTGTTTGGCCGCGGCGCTGCTTCATGACCTCGGGCACGGGCCGTTCTCGCATTCATTTGAAAAGGTCTTTCACCTTGACCACGAGGATTTTACAAGAGGTATCATTTTGGGAGACACGGAGGTTAATCAGGTGCTCAGAAAGGTGAGCCCGGGTTTCCCTCAGGATGTTGCTGAAGTCATTGCCAAAACATATAAAAACAAGCAAGTGGTCAGCCTGATTTCGAGTCAGATTGACGCAGACCGCATGGATTACCTGCAGCGCGACGCATATTATACGGGCGTCAGCTACGGCCATTTTGATATGGAGCGGATTCTTCGGGTGATGCGGCCGCGCGAGGATCAGATCGTCATTAAAGAAAGCGGAATGCACGCTGTCGAAGACTATATCATGAGCCGTTACCAAATGTACTGGCAGGTCTACTTCCATCCTGTGACCAGAAGTGCAGAGGTCATTTTAACGAAGATTCTTCACAGGGCGAAGCAGCTGCACGATGAAGGCTATGTCTTCACTCACGCTCCGGTTCATTTCTATTCTATTTTTGAAGGGAAATTGACACTGGAGGATTATGTAAAGCTGGATGAATCTATTATTTTGTATTACTTCCAGGCCTGGGAGGATGAAGAAGACGTGATTTTATCCGACTTGTGCCGCAGATTCATTAACCGCCAGCTTTTCCAATACGTTGAATTCAATCCTAATGAAGAAATGTCGGCTTATTTTGAGCTGACTTCATTGTTCAAAGAGGCGGGGATCGATCCGAGCTATTATTTGGTCGTTGATTCTTCATCAGATCTGCCATACGATTTTTACCGACCAGGAGAGGAAGAGGAGCGTCTGCCGATCCATCTCTTGACGCAAAACGGCCAAATTAAAGAGCTGTCCAGGCAGTCGGCTATTGTGGAATCCATCTCAGGTAAACGGCGGACGGACCACAAGCTGTACTATCCAAAGGACTTAATTTGTGACGGCTCTAAACATCCGGAAGCGAAAATGAAAATCCGGCAGCTGCTGGGACTGACATAGAAATTGGAAAGAAGGAAAAAGGAGATGTCGGGAATTTGTTGAAAGAACATGCAAAACTGATGAAGGTGTTCTCGGATTCTGGAGAAATCATCGGGCGAAAGAAGCTGCAGAAAATGATTTATATCGCCAAGAAAATGCAGTTTCCTTTCTATGAGAAATATGATTTTCACTTTTACGGACCATATTCAGAGGAACTGACGCTCCAGATTGAAGAGCTGTGCAACCTTGGATTTCTGCATGAGGTGAAGGAAAAAAAGGGCGGCTACTTTCAATATCGGTATTCTCTGACTGAGACAGGCTCCGCATTTTTAGACCATGCTGATCTGGACATGCCGGATATGAAAGGCTATATCGACAGTGTAAACAGCCGTTCATCACGGTTTTTAGAGCTGGTTTCCACGATCCTTTACTTTGACGGGCTTGAGGATGAGGAAAAGAAAGAAAAAGTCTTTACCATCAAAAGCAAGCAAAAATATACAAATGAAGAATATGACGAAGCGCTTCAATACATAGAGGAACTGAAGCAGATTTGTTAACCATACCAAGCAAAAGAAATGAATCGTTTCTTTTGCTTTTTTTATTGACAAAAGCTGCTAAGAGATTCATTATGGATAATAGTTATCCATAATGAATCAGGAGTGAATAGGATGAAAATGAAATCAGGAATGGAGCAGGCGGTTTCTGTGCTGCTGTTACTGTCAAGGCTGCCTGTACAGGCTTCTTTGACGTCAGAGGCTATAAGCCAGCGATTGCGCGTGTCTCCGTCTTACTTGAAGAAGCTGATGAGAACATTAGTTCAAGCCGGTTTGGCAGAATCCTTACCAGGGACGAAGGGCGGTTTTACCCTGACGAAGCCTTTGGCTGACATTACGCTTTATGATGTTTATCAAGCGGTCGAAGGCAGAGGTTCGATGTATCAGGGGAAAGGCCTGCTGCAATCTGTATTTGAGGGTGAAAGTCACTGTGTGCTGGAGACAGTCATGGGGGAAATCGAGGATAAATGGTCCAATCTCATGAAAGAAGAATCCTTGCAGCATGTCATGGACAGAGTCGGGGAATTGTATGATCTTGAAAAAATAGATGATTGGGTAATCAAGCAAGTGAAAGGGCAATTGTAATGAAAAATAGCGGGTCTATACAAGAATCAACATCATCAACAGGCATATCCGTGCTGATCGTGCTTGCACTTGGTTTCCTCATGGCAACTCTTGATGTGACCGTTGTGAATGTGGCGATGGCTGATATGAAAAACACTCTTTCAATGTCACTTTCAGGTGTAACGTGGGTTGTGGACGGGTACATTCTTACTTTTGCGTCGCTTCTGCTGGCGGGCGGAGCCTTGGCTGACCGTTTCGGCTCGAAGACGATCTATATCTTGGGTCTAGCTGTTTTTGTTCTCGCCTCTTGTCTATGCGCTGCATCCTTTAATGGGCAGATGCTGATTGTCGGACGTCTCATACAGGGAATTGGGGCAGCATTGTTTATGCCAAGCTCACTCAGCCTTTTGGCTGCCTCTTACCCTGATGAGCGGGTACGGGCGAGAATGTTTGGGCTGTGGGCCGCGCTTGTTTCCGCCGCTTCAGGCCTTGGGCCCTTTATCGGGGGCGTGCTGGTAGAGTTGGCGGGCTGGCAGAGTATTTTTCTAATCAATGTGCCAATAGGGGCTGCTGCGCTCATTTCAGCTTACCGAATCCTCAGCCGCGTTCCGGGAAAAAGCAGCCGCGTGAACATCATCGGGCATCTGCTTGGCATGATGGCTCTCGGGTTTCTTTCCTATGCTTTGATACAGGGGCCTTCAGCGGGCTGGCGCTCGCCAGTGATTCTTGCAGCATTTACTGCAGCGATTTTGGCATTTGTGCTGTTTTTGCTGCGGGAAATTTCTGCAAAAGCACCCATCCTGCCGGCGTCCTTATACAAAAACGGCCGCTTCTCAGCTGCCCAATTTATCGGGTTTTTGCTGAATTTCGCCCTTTTTGGAGGCATGTTTATGCTCAGCCTTTTTTTGCAGGAAGCAGGAGGCGCAAGTTCCTTTATGGCTGGAGTGGAGCTGCTGCCGATGATGGCGGTCTTCGTGATCGGCAATCTGCTGTTTGCCCGTCTGGCGAATCGGTTTGAAGCCGGTCAGCTTATGTTTGTATCAATGGCGGTCAGCTGTATCATTGCATTGCTGTTGTTTGTGCTGATTTCTCCGGATTTTCCTTATTGGCAGCTGGCGGTGTTGATGTCTGTTATGAACCTCTGTACCGGTATTACAGTTCCTGCCATGACAACTGTGATCATGCAGGCTGCCGGGCAAAGACATACGAATATCGCCGGTGCGGCGTTAAATGCAAACCGGCAAATCGGAGCCTTGGTCGGCGTAGCGATAACCGGGGTGATCATTCATCTGTCCGCCACTTGGTATGCTGGTGCCGGGTTTACGTTTTTGATGATGGGAGCGGCATACAGCCTCGCTGCATTGCTTGTATGGCTGTTTCTGGCTGCCCATAACGGGACTGCCGCGTCAGAAAAAAATGTAAATCACTGATTGCGCTTTGTGGGAATATATAGTAAGATATAAAAAATTATTGAAACAACAGGCACTGATAAGGACACGAGATGCTTTTTACGGTTTCCAGAGAGGGAAGGACAGCTGAGATCTTCCTAACGCAGGGAAAGCAGCTTACCGCCTTTGAGCCGTATCGGGGAAAACAAGTATCTGATACCGTCATGCTGCGTTACAGCATCTTTAAGCCGATCACCATGTGTAATTGATCGGGAATTTGGGTGGAACCACGGATGATCAACACATTCGTCCCTTTTAGAGGGATGGGTGTGTTTTTTTATTTGAATTGAATACATGCGAAGAAAAGGACATGAATGATAGTTACGGTTTTCAGAGAGGGAAGGAAAGGTGAGAGCTTCCCAGCTTAGGAATATCATTTACCACCTTGGAGCAGCATTGGGGAACTGAAGTAACCAATGCCGTCTATGCTGCGTTACAGCACCGAGCCGACAACATAGTATTTGTCGGGAACTTGGGTGGAACCACGGGTTAATCACACACTCGTCCCTATCTGCGGGACGGGTGTGTTTTTTTATATATAACAATGAATAAGGAGTGTTCTAAAATGAGTAAACATGTACACATTCAGCTTCCGGACGGACAGATCCAGGAATATCCGAAAGGCATCACAATCAAAGAAGCGGCTGGTTCTATCAGTTCCAGTCTGCAAAAGAAAGCGGCCGCAGGTCAGGTCAACGGCAAGCTTGTTGATCTCAGTTTCAAGCTGGAGGAGGATGCTGAGCTTTCGATTGTCACACTCGATTCACAAGAAGGCTTGCAGGTGCTTCGCCACACAACAGCGCACGTGCTGGCCCAAGCAGTAAAACGGCTGTACGGCGAAGTGTCATTGGGGGTAGGGCCTGTGATTTTAGACGGCTTCTACTATGACATGAAGCTGGGGAAAAGCTTGGCATCAGGAGACTTAGAGGCCATCGAAAAAGAAATGAAAAACATAATAAATGAGAACCTTGAAATCAAACGTATAGAGGTTTCTTACGAAGAAGCTGAAGAGCTGTTTGCACAAAAAGACGAGCGGCTCAAGCTTGAGATTTTAAAGGATATTCCGCGCGGGGAGGATATCACACTGTACCAGCAAGGGGAATTCGTTGACCTGTGCCGAGGGCCGCATCTTCCTTCTACAGGGATGATCAAGGCGTTCAAACTGACAAGAGTATCAGGCGCTTATTGGCGCGGAGACAGCAAAAATGAAGTCCTGCAGCGGGTGTACGGGGTTGCCTTTCAAAAGAAAAAAGATTTGGATGCGCACCTGCATATGCTGGAAGAAGCGGCAAAACGAGACCATCGCAAGCTCGGCAAACAGTTAGGGCTGTTTATGTTTTCTGAAGAAGCGCCGGGGATGCCGTTTTATTTGCCGAAAGGGCAGATTGTCCGTAATGAGCTGGAGCGCTTCTCGCGTGAGCTGCAAACAAATGCCGGCTACGATGAGGTGCGTACGCCGTTTATGATGAATCAGCGGTTATGGGAGCAGTCAGGCCATTGGGACCATTATCGCGACAATATGTACTTTTCAGAAGTGGATGATACAAGATTCGCAATGAAGCCGATGAATTGCCCCGGCCACATGCTCATTTTTAAAAACAGCCTGTATTCTTATCGGGATCTGCCAATTCGCATGGCGGAATTCGGACAGGTGCACCGCCATGAATACAGCGGCGCTTTAAACGGAATGCTTCGCGTTCGGACGTTCTGTCAGGATGACGCCCATATTTTCGTTCGGGAGGATCAGATTGAGAGTGAGATCAAAGAAGCGATTCGGCTGATTGATGAGGTATATCGGACATTTGGTTTCGTGTATTCTGTTGAGCTTTCGACTCGCCCGGAGGATTCATTAGGCGATGACAGCCTTTGGGAAGCGTCGGAACGTGCCTTAGCACGCGTCCTAGAGGAGCTTGGCCTCTCTTATGAGATCAATGAAGGCGATGGGGCGTTTTACGGGCCGAAAATTGATTTCCACATAAAAGATGCCCTGAAACGGAGCCACCAATGCGCGACAATTCAGCTTGATTTTCAAATGCCGGAAAAATTTGATTTAACATATATCAACGAACTCAATGAGAAGGTTCGTCCCGTTGTCATCCACAGAGCGGTTTTCGGCTCAATCGACCGTTTCTTCGGCATTTTGATCGAGCATTACGGCGGGGCTTTTCCAGTCTGGCTCGCACCGATCCAGGTTCAAATCATACCGGTTTCGCACGTTCACTTAGACTATTGCAGAAAGGTGCAGGCGGAGCTGAAGCAGGCGGGGATAAGAGCCGGCATTGATGAGCGCAATGAGAAGCTGGGCTATAAAATCAGAGAATCGCAGGTGCAAAAAATTCCGTGCGTGCTGGTGCTTGGAGATCATGAGGAGCAGGAGGATGCGGTAAACGTCCGCCAATTCGGATATCAGCAGAATGAACAAGTTCCTTTTCAGACATTTAAAGATGAGCTTGTGAAACAGGTGGAAAATCGAGGCATGTAGGATAAAAGCTGTGAATTCATATTTTGCTTTTTTGACTTTCCCTATTCGGAATCAGTAAAATAATAAGTAAATCATATCGTTCGTATGTTATGAATGCATCTCGAAATGGGGAAATTGACATGGACCATGACAAACTGGAAGCAAATTTGCTGGATCACGCACTTACAAAATATTTGAAAAGCACGAAGCAATTAGATGAAGCCACCGTTCCGAAACACGTGAATAATGTAAGAGGGTTTATTCTGCGGATCATACACAGACATGGGAGCTGCACCATAAAGGATATTTTGAAGGAGGTCACACTGTCTCCCTCTGCCACGACCACAGCTCTGAATCATTTAGAGCAGGAAGGGTTTATTGAGAGATCCAGAAATAATAATGACCGCCGCACTGTATGGATTACGCTTTCTGAATCGGGCCGGGGAGCGGCTGAACAAATGATCGAAAACCGCCAGCAGCTGATTGACGGCATGTTTGAACGTTTAACAGCCGAAGAGAAAGAGACGTTCTTGGCGATTATTGCGAAGCTGGCTCAATAGGGATAATAAAAGCCGGTGCGCGAAGCGCCGGCTTTATAGAGATTATTCCATATCGCTCAGGCGTTTGCCTGCGACGGCATAATGGTCTTTTCTCATTTCTTCTATAAAGACAACAATTTTTTCTTCAGAAGCACCGGTTGTTTCCTTTACGGCTTCTGTTACTTTCTCGACAAGATTGCGTTTTTGCTCGTCTGTACGGCCTTCGAGCATTTTGACAGTTACGTATGGCATGGGTGCTGAATCCTCCTTTATCTCGTTTCCTCTCTTTAGAAAAAGAGGCTTCTTATAGTATACTGAATAAAGTAAATTCTTGCATTTTGAGAAAGAGGGATATCTCACTTGGACCGTTTTTTATATTATCCGTTATCTTTAATGCCATACCTCGTCATCACGCTAATTGTGTCGTTTACGATGCACGAGCTTGCCCACGCTTATGTCGCATACAAATTCGGTGACGATACGGCGAAAAAACAAGGAAGACTGACGCTGAATCCCATTAAACACCTTGATCCGTTCGGAACCATTTTGATTTTGGTGGCCGGCTTCGGGTGGGCGCGCCCCATTCCCGTGAATAGACGCTTCTTTAAGAAGCCTCGGCTTGCCGGTGTGCTCGTATCTATAGCCGGGCCCGTCAGTAACCTGATTCTTGCGTTTATTGGTTTCTTTTTGTTAGTGTTGATGCATGCGTACGGAATGGAAATGCTTGCGGCGTTCAGCACGGGGCTGGATCAGTTTTTTTCTATTTGGATACAGCTGAATCTTGTCTTGTTTTTATTTAATCTGCTGCCGCTTCCTCCGCTCGATGGCTATCGAATTATAGAAGATCTCGTTCCGCCGGGCGTGCGTGCCAAAATGACGCAGGCGGAGAGCTACGGCTTTATCGTATTTTTGGTGCTGTTTGTGACACCGCTAGGATCTTACGTGCTGTGGCCGATGCTCAATGCAGGAAGAGATTCGATTTTAAAGCTGTTTTCAGCGATATTTCAACCGCTTTTGTAGGAGGTAGAACTTCATGGAAGAAAAAAAGAAAAAATCAATCGGGTTTAATATTATCAAAAGTGATCCGACAGACGGACACGGCGGTTTTGGCGTAGGGGCACTCAGCCTTGATAACATTTCTCCCGTATTCGTTGATGTAGAGGAAAAAGAAGCGTTCGTAGACATCGGCGCCATGCATGCCCGCAGCACCGTTGAAAAAGGAATAAAATTTCTCCCGAATAAAGAAGAAGTGCCGAACGGAAAACCATACTGGCTTGTGTGGGTAACGATTGACAGAAAAGAAGAGGGGCCTTATTACGCCGGTGTGACAGCCTGTGAAATGACGGTCGACAGAAGTATCAGAAGAGGCTACAAGTCGCTGCCTGAGCATGTGAATTTGATGGATAAATCCATGAAACGGAAAATCATCGTTGATAAAATGGACGACAGCTCGAAGCGTGTACTAGGCGAATTTCTGAAAAAGCATGATCAGGGCCTATGGGACCGTTCCTCAGATGAGTTAAAAACGAGCCTGCTTCCAGAAAACAATTAATTTATGAATTTTCTGTGAACTTTTAAAGTATTTGAGATATTTTTCGTAAACATTGAGTAAACTGGTGATACAGAAATAGGACATGGAAAATCCCGAGCCGAAACAAGACTCGGGGTTTTTCATTTTTAGGGGGATATGATGTACGAAACCATTCGAGTCGGCGATTGGTTGATAAAAGCCGACGTGGAAGAAACGAGAAAGCAATATGAGAAAGATATAGAGGATATGTGTGAATGCGGTAACTGTCTTAACTATTACGAGGCAGTGAATGAACTGCCAGTCCAAAAAGCACAAGTATTAGAAAGTTTCGGCCTCATTCCGTCCAAATGCACAGATATAAATTATCATGGGGTAAAAGATCATCTGCACTTTTATATAGCGAGTTATTTTATAGTAGGCCGTATTGTTGAAGGAAAACAAGAATGGAATCCGAAAAAGATTGATTTCTCGTGGCATATTTCATTTTCAGTGCCGCAACACCAAATTTACATTCCTAAGGGTTTTCCAAAACCAATTATTCAGCTCGATTGTGTTACGCTTCTTCCATGGGTCATTGACCAACCATACGAATAACCCGGCCTCCGAGGAGCCGGGTTATTTTCAATGATGTCGCCCCAGCCATTTGTCCCACCACTTTTTCTCGGAAGCAGGCTTTTCTTTGGATGGAAGCCGGTCTTTTGTTTGTTTTGCGGGTTCTGCCCCGTAGCACACGTTTGCGGGTTCTGTCCCTTTCACAAAATATGTGTAATGCTTAGCGGCACAGCCGGGACCTGATGAGTAGCCTGTTTCCGGATCAATGTACACACCGGTTACGCCTTTTGGCGGCTTGAACGCGGTTTCCGGTTCGCCTTTGAGCGCGTCCTCCATGAAGTCCGCCCAAATGGTTTTAGCATAGCTTTTTTCTTCGACCGAGTCGATGGTGCTGTTTTTGTCATAGCCGGTCCAAACACCGGCGGCCAGCTTCGGATTGAAGCCGATCATCCAGCTGTCTGCGCTGGTGGTTCCTGATTTTCCGGCATACGTTCTTGTCAGGCGGTTGGCTATCGTTCGCCCCGTAACCGACGTATATCCATTTAAATCGGTATCAAACATGCCTGTCATCATACTCGCTGTGACAAAAGCGGCTTTTTCATCAAGCACCTGTTTATGCTGATTCGGGTTTTCGTACAGCACGTGGCCGGCTGCGTCCGTTACTCTTGAAATAAAAGTCGGTTCGATTTTCTTTCCGCCATTTGCGAGCATGGCATAGGCGTTGACCATCTCAATCGGACGTACGGGTTCGGTGCCGAGTGCCAGGGACGGCAGTGCTTGAAGATGGGCGGTAATGCCGAATTCCTTTGCCGTCTTTACAAGTTTGTTCGTGCCGAGGAAAAGATGCGTTTTCACAGCGTAAATATTGTCGGAAAGCGCCAGCGCCCGCAGAAGCGTAATCGGCTTGTTGGCATAGTATCCGTTATAGTTGCTTGGAGAATAGGTTTCTCCCTTTGCATCAATTTGAAACTCGGTTTCTTCGCTTTTCATCAAAGTGACTGGCGTAAATCCGCTCTGAATCGCTTTATAGTACAGCAACGGCTTGATCGTCGAAGCAGGCTGGCGCTTCGCCTGTGTCGTCCGGTCAAACGGGCTTTTTTGATAATCCCTGCCGCCGACAAGGGCGAGAACGTTTCCGGTGCGGGGATCAATGGCTGAAAACCCGACTTGAATGTCAGATCCCGCGTTAACCGTTTCGGTAATGGTCTCCTCGGCGATGCGCTGCATCCGTTTATCTACCGTTGTATAGACGTTTAACCCGCTCGTTTCAATTTGCTCCCGTGTCATGCCGAGCTTTTTCTCCAGCTCTCTCATCGCATTGTCGTAGAAATAAGGAGCCTTTCTCTTGGAAACTTGTTTATTCAAAGGCTGATAGGAAAGAGGTTCCTTGATCAATTCATCCGCTTTCTTTTGGCTGATCATCTGCTGCTTTTCCATCATCCGCACAATCGTTTTCTGGCGTTCCTTGGCCTTCGTCTCATTGACATACGGTGAATAGCCGGAAGGGCCTTTCGGGATTCCTGCCAAAAGCGCCGCCTCCGCATCCGTCAGGTTTTTGGCATGCTTGCCGAAATACAGGCGGGAAGCTGCTTCAATGCCGTAGGCGCCGTGGCCGTAGTAAATCGTATTTAAATAGCCTTCTAATATCTCGTCCTTAGAATAGTTTTGTTCCAGACGGATCGTGTAGAACGCCTCATTCCATTTCCGTTTCCACGTTTTGTCGTGTTCAAGGTATAAGTTTCTCGCATATTGCTGGGTGATGGTGCTTGCACCCTGAACCTTGGCAAATGCTTTGAGGTCAGCAAGCGCCGCGCCGGCCATGCGTTTATAATCAAAGCCGTGATGATCGTAGAAATTCTGGTCTTCAATCGCCACTGTCGCTTTTACGATCGTCGGATTCATGTCCTTTAAGGGGACCCAATAGCGCTTTTCGCCGTAGTTCGTTTCCCCGAGCTTTGAGCCGTCACTCGCATACAAAATCGTGGATTGCGGCACTTGCACCGAGGGAGCGCCCTGGTATTTGGCTATCAAAATGACAGTCATAAACACGGCAGCTGCCGCCAAGGCCGCAAAAGCCCCTAAAAAGATAAAGGCGCGAACGGTTTTCAGCGTCAGTCTCAGCCGTTTATTTGTCATTGCATCCACAACGGGTTCCCCCTTTTTTTATGTTTCTACTATTATGAGAAAAAAAGATCGTTTTTAAACATCGCAGAACAGGACGCATCTTTACTTTTTCCCCGCCATCCTCTATACTTTTTCCTTAGGTGAAAATGAGATTTCAACCGAGAATAAAAGCTGATTAGACGCTTACAATAAATGAATACAGCCTCGAAAGGGAGATGACAATTGAGCGAACTTTGGTACACAGAGAAGCAGACGAAAAACTTTGGCATTACGATGAAGGTTAACAAGACGTTACATACAGAACAAACGGAGTTTCAGCATTTAGAAATGGTGGAAACAGAAGAGTTCGGCAACATGCTGTTTTTGGACGGCATGGTGATGACATCTGAAAAAGACGAATTCGTTTATCACGAAATGGTGGCGCATGTCCCATTATTCACGCACCCAAATCCGGAGCACGTTCTCGTAGTCGGCGGCGGTGACGGCGGCGTTATCAGAGAAATCCTGAAGCACCCAAGCGTGAAAAAAGCGACACTTGTAGATATTGACGGCAAGGTTATCGAATACTCTAAAAAGTTCCTTCCTTCTATCGCAGGCAAACTGGATGATCCGCGCGTTGACGTGCAGGTAGATGACGGATTTATGCACATTGCAAAATCTGAAAATCAATATGACGTCATCATGGTAGATTCGACTGAACCAGTCGGACCGGCTGTAAACCTGTTTACAAAAGGATTCTACGCAGGAATCGCTAAAGCGCTGAAAGAAGACGGCATTTTTGTCGCACAGACGGACAACCCATGGTTTACACCGGAATTAATCACAAATGTACAGCGCGACGTGAAGGAAATCTTCCCGATTACGAAGCTGTATACGGCGAACATTCCGACATATCCAAGCGGTTTGTGGACATTTACAATTG
The DNA here is from genome assembly GCF_038007545.1 of Bacillus sp. FSL K6-6540. NCBI lineage: Bacteria > Bacillati > Bacillota > Bacilli > Caryophanales > Bacillaceae > Bacillus > Bacillus sp. FSL K6-6540. Next base: position 503,857 of record NZ_JBBOXH010000002.1, on the reverse strand, counting down.
GCTCGAAAAAATATGATCCGCTTGCAGTGGAAGACAGCCGTTTCTTCGATATTGAGACAAAATATTACACAAAAGATATTCATAAAGCGGCATTTGTTCTGCCGAAATTTGTGAGTGACCTGATTAAATAATGAAGGTATGGCGCAGGAGCGAATCTTGCGCTTTTTTACAGGAAAGCGAGGGTATTATCGATGAGATTTGATGAAGCTTATTCAGGAAAAGTATTTATTGCGAGCCGTCCCGAGTGGGAAGAGGCGGACGCCATTCTTTACGGCATGCCGATGGACTGGACAGTCAGCTATCGCCCGGGCTCACGCTTTGGCCCAAGCAGAATCCGTGAGGTATCAATCGGCCTTGAGGAATACAGCCCATATTTAGACCGCGATCTGGCTGACTTGAACTTCTTTGACGCCGGCGACATTCCGCTGCCGTTTGGAAATCCGCAGCGAAGCCTGGATATGATTGAAGAGTACGTGGACAGCATTTTAGAAAAAGGGAAGTTCCCAATGGGTATGGGCGGGGAGCACCTCGTGTCATGGCCTGTTATTAAAGCGATGTACAAGAAATACCCAGACCTTGCGATTATCCATTTTGACGCACATACAGATCTTCGTGTTGATTATGAGGGAGAACCGCTTTCTCACTCCACGCCGATCCGTAAGGCGGCAGAATTGATCGGACCGCACAATGTGTATTCATTCGGAATCCGTTCCGGCATGAAAGAAGAGTTTGAATGGGCGAAGGAAAACGGCATGCACATCTCAAAATTTGAAGTGCTTGAACCGCTGAAAGAGGTGCTTCCGAAGCTGGCGGGCCGTCCGGTTTATGTCACAATTGACATTGACGTATTAGACCCTGCACACGCACCGGGTACAGGAACGGTTGACGCCGGCGGCATCACGTCTAAAGAACTGCTTGCATCGGTCCATGAAATTGCGCGTTCAGAGGTAAACGTAAAGGGCGCTGATTTAGTGGAAGTCGCACCGGTGTATGACCACTCAGAGCAAACGGCAAACACAGCCAGCAAAATCATCCGTGAAATGCTGCTTGGGTTTGTGAAATAAGTAAACATCCAGACGATGTCTGGATGTTTTTTATTCCCAGTCTTTACAAACATCAATCCACACTTTTGAGAAAGAAAATTCGGATAATTCTTTCGGTGTTAATTCAATAGCGGAGTTTCTGCTGCCGCATGCGGGGAAAACAGTCTGAAACCGTTTCAGCGATACATCAAGATAAACCTCAGGATCATGAGCCAATCCAAATGGGCAAACTCCTCCAATTTCATGGCCTGTCTGCTCCAGCACCTCATTAGGAGAGAGCATTCTTGCTTTAAAGCCAAATGTTTGCCTGGACTTTTTGTTGTCGATCTTGGCATCGCCGCTGCCACAACAGAATCACCTGATCTCCTTCCCCTCTAAGGACAGGGACTTGGCGATTCTAGACAGGCTTACGCCGATTGTCTCAGCTGCCTGTTCAACGGTCGCACTCGACGTTTCGAACTCCGTCACATCATTTTCTCGATTCCATTGAGTAAAGTGGGTTCTCACACTTTTTAGAGACATGCTGCATTTCCACTATTTTTAAGATTATTGAAAAAATCATAGAATGGATTGGGAGACTGGGTAAAGAGGGGACAAAAAAACCGCCGATGGACGGCGGTTAAATCATTCCTCGTTGTGCAACTTCAATTTGGTGTGTAGGTGCATTTGCAATAGTTGTTGCCACGAACACAGTGCTTAGAGCCAGACAAGAGAGTAATAGTTTAGACTTCAATTTCATACAAACTCACTCCTCCTTGAATAAGTTGCCTTACTTGTTCCACCTTCAAAAAATAAGCAGAAGCTTTTTGAAAATTTTTACGTTCATGATAATATTTTGCCACATCAATAGCGAAATCTTCAAGATCAGCATACAACATTTTACTTTCGAGAAAATTAAAAAATCCTTGAATTGCTTCTTCATCCGGGCCTGATAAGTATAAAGATTTCAAAAATTCAAACTCTGATAAATATATTACATCTCCGGCCTTTTGTGAATAAGCCATTCCCTTACTATGATATTCATGAGCTTTATCCATTTTTCCTAATTTATAATGGATCTGTGTAATTAAAAAATACGCTTGAGGTAAGGAAGGAAGAATATTTGATTCTTCAAAAACAGCTATTGCTCTTTTGAAATAAGGTATGGCATCCTCATATTGGCTTTGGCTGTTTTTACAAAGCCCGATATTGTACAAAGTTCTCCCCATTAATTGGGGCTGCTTTTCAGCTTCTGCCATAGAATAAGCTTTTTGAAAATGTGAGATGGCATCCTCATACTGTTTTAAATCTAAAAAATTGGTGGCAAATAAAGAATGACACTGCAGCAATCTTATATTATAAGCTTCATGTTCTTTGTATATTTCATATGCTTGCCGTGCATAGTCCATTGAAAAATACGTTTGTTTCATATAGTAATAAGATTCAGACAACTTAAAGAAAAACTCAGCTTTCTCTATCCGATCCTTAACGAATATCAGCTTGCTTTCGGCCTTTTTGAAAAATTTAATAGCCGACAGATATTCCCGCTGGTCCAGCTCATACATGCCTCTGAAGAAATTAAAATAGTACTCAAGCAGACCAGTTAAACGAGCCTGTTTTTTATCAATCTCAAGCAGCAGATCAGACAGTCTCGGCTGTTCCTCAATCCTCATTTTTTCTAACGGTTCAAGGTATTCAAGCATTAGGTTGTGCCGAAACTCCATCAGTGAATAGTACAAATGAAGGTCTTGATCTTCTTCCATTTGATCCAGCTCTTGCTTGATTTCTCGTCGCAAATATTCTGCATCGGGTATGCTGAATCGGCGTATGTACATATACCATTCGTTAATCTTTTCTCCGATGGAAGAAGAAGATATGACACCTGTCACGTTTGCAAATCCCTCCCTTCATAATTCTATATATGTCATATTTTATCATCAACATTCTTGTGAGAAGCGCAAAAAAACCGCAATTTTTTCTTTCGTTACACCGCATGTTTGGAGATATATTTTCAAAAAGAAGCGTTTACCCTCAGCAATTTGTACAAGCAAACACGTTATTCTTCCATATTCTGTTATATCTGCGTGAGCAGTGTATGTCTGAAAAGGAAGTGAAGGAATGAGAAAAAATAAGCTTTCCTTTAAAGAAAAAGCAGGAGCAGAACAAGAAGAGTGCTTATGTTTTTGTGAGGGAGAAGTAAGCCGAGAAGCCATGTTTCAAGCGCCGATTGAATTACCTGAAGGATTTGTCGTTGATCCGGCTGAAGCTGTTGCAAACGTGACGTGGAATGCAGACAGCCTTTCTTGTGTCAGTGACCGTTGCTTAATTCAAACGGGGCCAGAGCCTGATGAGGTCGGTGTTCAATTTGCAGTGCGCCTGCAGGGAACCGTTACGCTACTCGTCAGTGTCTCACCTGTGCGAAATCAATATGGACAAGGGGACGGGGCTGTTTCCGTCATTCACAATGCAGAAATCGATCAAGTCGTCTATTATTCCGATGAACCGGATGATTGCCCGGATATCAGTGACATCACGATTGAGAACCTTGTTGTTGTTCCGCCGTTTTACGGCAGTCCTTTATCGGTGACGGGGACGATTGTGCTTGTACCGGAGCCGGAACCCGTCTACGCGTTTACAGCGAATCCAAATGATCAATCAGTTTCTGTGATTGATACAAACACCCATACTGTTGTGACAACGATTGCTCTTCCGTACAATCCGGCAGGTATTGAAATTACGCCAGATAAAAGCGCTGTGTTTGTCTTACATCCCAACAATAATGTGATTTCTGTCATCGATTATGACACATTAACAGTGACAGCAACTATATTGCTGGATCAGCCGCCTCGATTGATTAGATTTATCCCTAATCATGAGTTTGCTTATGTTTTCGCCGGTACTGCCATTTATGTGATTGGAATTGATACGTTGACTGTTGAGAGGTCTATTCCTGTAGAAGGTTTTGATATTGCAATTGACCCCAATGGGTTGTTCGCCTATGTTCTTAATTTTGGGTTAGTGCAAAAAGTGGACTTATCTACCGGTGAAGTCTTAGGAACGATTGAACGAGAGCTTATCGTATCATCCATAGAAACAGATTCTACGGAGCGGTATGCGTATGTATTAGAACAAGAATTCTTATTCAATTATTTGACGGTTATTGATTTAAATACGTTTACGATCAGGGATACCCAAGAGCTGGAGCCTGACGGGCTATATGTAATGTTTACGAGTGGATCAGAGGTGTATTTACATGACAGCTTCACTGGCAATTTATATTCTGTCAGTCCGAATGGAGCAGGTGTAATTGGAAATCTTCCGCAATCAGCAACAGACTATGCGTTTACCCCGAATGGCGATTTTCTGTATGCAACTCGTTTTATAGAGCAGAGCATCATTGTTTACAACACAGATGATTATTCTGAGGAAACTGTGATATCTCTTGGGGTTTCACCGGGTGCCATTACGATTTAACCGCTGCATGTTGTGCATTTCTAAAAGGACGTGAAATCATGAAAAAGAATGATCTTTCTGCTTTACAGGAAAATTGTTTCTGTTTTTGTGATGAGGAAATTAGCCGGGAAGCGCCGTTTCAAGTGCCGATAGATATCCCTGAGGGCTTCAAGGTTGATTCGGCAGAAGCGTCAGCGGCTGTTACATGGAGTACAGACAATTTGTCCTGTATCAGTGAGCCTTGCTTAATCCAGACTGGGCCGGAACCAGAAGATATCGGTGTTCGATATGCCGTGAGAGTACAAGGGACCATTACGCTTCTTGTCAGTGTGTCGCCTGTACGAAATCAATATGGACAAGGAGACGGGGCTGTTTCGGTGATTCATACCGAAGAGATTGATCAAGTTGTTTATTATGCAGCACAGTCTGACCGCTGTCCTGATTTTAGTCAAATGATAGTGGAAGATCTTCTCATTGTACCGCCTTTCTACGGCAGTCCGCTTACGGTGGCCGGGACACTTGTTTTACCGCCATCGCCAGACCCTCAATCATATGTGTTTACTGCCAATACTGGAGACAGCACGGTTTCGGTCATTGATGCAGATTTAAACACTGTTGTAAAAACAATCCCGTTTTCTGCTGTGCCAACTAATCTAGGCGTTACTTTCGATAAAGCATTCACGTATATCCTCCATGGAAATACCAACCTTGTTTCAGTGATTGATAATAAAACATTAACTATCATAAATACCATTACTGTTGGAGGAGGGCCGAGAAAAATCGAATTTGATCCAACAGATGAGTTCGCATACGTGATGGCCGCCGGATCTATATATGTGATTAACACGGCCTCTCAATCGGTCATTGATGTCATTCCGATACCCGGCGCTTTAGACTTTGCTCTTGATCCGAATGGACAGTATGTCTATACCGCTAATGGAAGCAGTTGGTCGGTTGATAAATATGATGTAAATACTGGGCAGTTGGTAGAAAGTATCATAGATACATTTGAATTTCCCAGTTTAATTGCAACTCCTTACGCTGGAAATTTTGCGTACGTATTGAATGGTGAGCTGTGGCCGAAAGGTGTAACGGAGATTAGTTTGTCACCATTAAGCAGGGGAGGGGACTTCAGCCGTTTATTTGAAACGCTGAGGACGATTGTATTTTCTCTCGATAGTACTAGAGCTTATTTTCTAGAGCCATATAGTGAACCGTTTCTCATTAATAACTTATATGTAGTTAATACGGCCAGACAGAGGATCATTGCAAACGTGTCTCTCCCCGGCGCTTTTGACCTCGCCGTAACGCCGGACAAACAGTATATTTATGCGGCACAGCCCAACGACAATGCTGTGACCGTGTACCGCACAAGTGATTATACAGCCGTGACGGTGATTCCGGTTGGCGCGGGTCAGTCTGCGATTGCGATGTAGCTATTTTATAGATCAAGAGAAGCGGTGCTGCGATAAGAGAATCGTTTATAAATAAATGATCCGATTTGCTGAATGGCAGCCAGGATAATCAGAAACAGCAGTTCACTTATAGAGAAACTGAGCATCCACCAAATCCCGGCTGCTGCCAGCACTCCCGCAAACACTTTTCTGAACAGGCTGCCGTGCCGGAAAAGCTGCCGCAAATACGTTCGCATGCAAAACAATAAATACAGGATCAGTAGCATCGCAAGTCCCATTGAAAAGGCAGGGGGCGTATGAAGGCGGAAAGGGACGGCTTTAACGATTTCGAACATGCAGCCGAATATGAAGACTTGGCACAACACGGCAGCCATCACGTATGTTTGGCGGACGTTTTTATAGCTGTCACGCAGCGATTTGACGTCTTCTGCATATCGGCTGCACAAGTTGTGTTGCTGAAAGTCACAGCAGCTTTGATGAGACTGTGTGAGTTTCTGAAAAGCTGCTGTCATGTTTTTCACGGATTGGGTGACATAATGAAGATAGAGAAAAGCAGGCAGCATCAGGAGGGCAGCGGTACAAGCCAGCAGTCCGAGCCGCACAGCATCATTGTTGATCATCTGTACATATTGGGCGGCGGCTTCGGCAAAGGCCTGAACCCAGCCGAAGGAATAAGCCGCCATACCTATAAGCAGCAATAAAAGGGTAAAGACAGTGTTTTTTTTCATTGTCTGATCGCCTCTTTCTGAGAAACGTGAATGATCGCTTTGTTAGAAGATGCAATTGCATCAATGAGAGACAAGAAAACCTGAGCATCCATATCTTGAATGATGTGGTACATGTCAAGAAACGAGCAATCGCACCTGTCACACTCGGCTGCCCACTCGAAGCATTTACGCACATAATCGCTGTCATAAATGATCGCGTCTGTCAAAGAGTCCTTGCCGTATTGAAGCCAGGCGGCAACCTGTTCTTTCTTCTGTGTGACATAGTATGAAGCCACATCGATATAAGCTGAAGAATGGGTCCCTTGACTGTGAAGGATCAAGAAACCGCCATCCTCATATATATAAGTCTCGGCTGACAAGCGATCGATTTCCAGACGGTACGTTTGCTGAATCTCTTGAAAAAACGGTGAATCTAATTGAAATAGAATACGAGCCGCGATATCCCAATAAAGCTTTATCGACAACAGATCGTTTTGCCCGGGAAGTGCGCCGATCTGTAATCCGGTCCAAGTATCTTCCATCCGCTCCTCATCACCCAGCACCATTTTTTGTGAGAGGGCTGGAGGGCATGCCGGGATGATTTTTCTTTCAGCATGATAATCCGGACGCTTTTCCAGCTGGAGGTGAGGAGGCAAAAGCGTTTCTGTATTTTCTGAGCCCCCAATCAAAAACAGTGTCATCCGATGGGCTTGGTAGGCAGCCTTATAGGCTTTTTGTAAATCATTGATGTCCAGCGCCTCAATATCTTCGATTCTGCCTGCGGGGAAAACGGCAGCTGGTGAGGAGGGAGAAAGCATGCTGATCAGCTGATAATGATATGAGAGCTGATGGTTAAGGTGTGCTGTTTGAATTTCGCTTGTAATCACAGCTTTTTCCTGAGCGACAATCTTCTTGTCAAATGAGTGGTTCCATAAAGCATCAAGCAGGATGGGGATCGTTTGTCTGAGCCGATCCGGTAATGAGGTAAACATGAAATTGGTATCGGTGTAGGTAGTGAATGCGTTTAAAAGCGCGCCATGCGCAAAAAAATCACTGTACAGATTGCGGCCGTTATGCCAGAAGAGAAGATGCTCTAAAAAATGCGCTGTGCCATACGGAAGCAGTGTATCACCGGATTCTGCCCGTATACATACATCCCGGCTTCCAAAATCGATTTTTACATTGCACAGCCGCAGGTGGGCGCGGGGGAATTTCAATCTGAATATTTTTAGTCCGCTGTCTGTGTATCTGATATCGGTTCGTTCATCCAGTTGTTGAAAAAAGGCTTTCTTTTCCATCTCTTCATCCCCTTACTACATGAGCTCCGATATAATTGATGGTCGCTATGAATTGCAATACATCACGGCATGTAACCGCTGAGATGCCATCCAGCAAGGCTTCTTTCGTGCAGGAGAAGCGGCGCAGGATCCCCATATAGGCCAATAGACCTTCGGGAGAATCGAATTGCAGCAGCAATTCATTGCGTAAAAACTGCTTTGCCTGTTCTAGTTCCCGCTCATCTGTATGAAAAGCTGAGACAGCTTCCAAAACGCGCGGGGGAATGTCTATCTCATGAAGCTGATCTGTGCATATTGAAACAAGCAGCAAATTGTTCATGACATCGTAACGGGTGATAACGTGATAGACTGCCAGATCCTTCTCTCTGAAGTGCTTGAATAAAGCGGAATGGCCGTACTTTCCCAGTAATCCGTCTATTAGCTGTATTTTGATATAATCGCTGGCATCTTTCATCTCTCCGCAGTCAAATCCGAGTGTCAAGACGGAAGGACCTGCAGCGCTGCGTGTCTCTGTTTCAAAAACATGCCGGTTTACGGGTATTCTTCCGGACGTTACAGCGGACGTTTGCGGGGCATGTCCCCGAACATCACATGCTTGTACTTGTCCCAATATGTTCAGCTGTTTTTGTTGGGACACTAAATCAACGATAAAGTCCGTTGCGTCGAGAAACCGTTTAGGATGAATCGCCTTTATCCTGTCTTTCCGGCCAAACATGCCTGTGCCGTACATCGGGTTTCCGAAGACCTCCTCAGCCAAGCGCGCCGCCGAGTAGGAGAAAGGATCAGTGAATTTCTTTTCGATTCTCAGCAGCAGCTCATTCCTGGCCTTTTCAACTGCTTCGAATGAAAGAGAAGAAGGGAAAGACAAGTCTGCAAAAGTTTTCAGCAGGGCGTCAACATGAAGATTCCCGTTATATAATGGGTGAATCAAACGGGTCCCGCAGGTTTTCAGCTGCTGATCAAAAAAGAGATTCGCTGAGTACATGAAACGGCTGCCGGCAGCACAACCAAAAGCGTCAATGATTTGCTCCTTCAGGTATGCGGCGGCGCCGTAAAAATAAATTGTTTCTTCCTCAGGTTCCGCCGCGCTTTCGATCGGTTTCAGAAAGCTCGCGGCGATTGAAATAGTTGAAAATTGATGAGTCTTCAGCAGGTTAACTTCCAAGCCGTTCTCTTTTGCTTGTATCAAAGAAACCACCATCCTGTTTTTGCAGGTAATAGACTATGACCAGACCGGCTATCGGAATGACCGCCAAGGATACAGCGGTGCCGGCTAATGTGGCTAAGAATAGGGGAAGACAAAACAAATAAGACCGATATTTTGAGAAACCGCTCCATAGCTGCTGCTCCGTCTGCCAGCTGAAGGAGGGCCTTTTTTCATCCGCAGTTAACCTGATAAAAGCTCCCGCCAGCAGCAACTCAATACACTGCAAAAAAGTGAGAACTGAAATCGGACGGCCGCTGATGAAACCCACAATTATCACGACAAGGAGAAATCCGCCTGCCAATAGGCCTGAATAAAAGCGATATTTCGCCCAAAACATCATTTTCCGCTTGATCGGAAGCGTGATGAGCAGCATCCGGTCATTTTTTTCAATCGAGTACAAAAGGGCGATCGGCGAGCAGATGAGCAAAAGCGCGGAAATCACGATATAAATCACTTGCTGATTGAAGATGCCGGTATTCATCATCTGGAACGAAAAGAAGCCGCTGAATACCGCCATTACCGCGTAATTTAACAGCATCGCTTTAGAAGAGATAAATCGGTTCCACTCTCTTTTGTAAAACGAAAATTCAGATCGCCGCATAAATGAATGCATCTTGCCCTGCTGCGGAGGCGCCTGCAGAAAGACAGGAAAGTCAATGATCACCGCCCACAGCATATGCACCGCGCAAAGCGGAAGCGTGGCGGCCGGCATCAAAGCGGCGCTGAGACATACACAGGCGAATATCGCCGCATGCAGCAGAAACATCAAGTTCTTCTTTTTGACGAAGTGGTTGCTTAGCACAACTCCGAAAATAATGGAGTAAACGGTAAAAAACGAAAACCTGCCGAGCCAAAACAATGTTTGCGCCCCTGACAGCGTTCCGTTTCCAAATAAGAACAGCGGTAAAATAAAAAAGAATAAAGTTCTTCTCAAACAGGTATCGACAAACAAAACGACACTCTGGGCGAGCCAAAAGCTCCGTGAAGAAATCGGCAGCAGGCAGCTCAGTTTCATATAAGATTCCTTCCATTGAGATGTCACAGAAAGAAACACCATATATGCGTTCATTAAGAGAAGCGCGAGTATGATATACGTTTTGCGCAACACCGATTCATCAATGCCGGCCTGGCGGATCAGCCCGATTTCAAACACGGCCAGAATGACAAGGCCTGCGGCAATGCGGATGGCGTCCTTTTTCCCTTGCCGGCTGTAAAGCTGTTTGAACAGCAAAGACATGATGGGGATTATGTTATTCATGGCCGATCACCTCGAAAAATTCCCGCCGCAGATCGGTCTCCTCTCCAATCGGAATGACCTTTTGGATCTGTTTGTTGTGAAGAATAGCCGCATAATCACAAAATCTTTGCACGACATCGAGCAGATGAGAAGAAAACAAAATGGTCCCACCTGCTTCACAGTACTCGCGCATTTTCTGATAAAAAACCTCTATCGATTCCACATCCAAACCGACGAGCGGCTCATCCAAAATAAACAGGGGAGCGCGCAGCAATAAGCCTGTCATCAATACAACCTTTTGCCTGTTCCCCAAGGACAGCTCCGAAATTCTCCTGTTGGTGTATTTCGAAAAATGAAAGGCCTCGGCCAAACTGGCAAACTGCTGCTCTGAAAAATCCTTTTGATAAAGCGAATGGACGAAAGACACATAGTCCTTCGCCGTAATTTCTGTAAATAGCAGCGGGTAATCGGCGGCGAAGTAACGGTGAGTCTTCAGCTGATCTGATGTTTTCTGCGGCATGCCGGCCTCCGCTTCAATTCCGCACAGTGTAAAGCGCCCGCTGAAATTGCGGTTCACGCCTGTCAGCGTATTAATCAGTGTCGTTTTTCCGGCGCCGTTTACCCCAAGCAACCCGTAAACGGCGCCTTTTTCTAAATGTAAATCCACTTGTTCTAAGATGACGTTGTCCCGTTCATACCAAACGGATACATCGTGTATATCCAAAATGCTCATCGCGAGTCAGCCTTCCGCGCGCGCATCCCGAACAGAATGGCAATGGCAATGAAAATCAGCGTAAACAGATAATCGCTTTTGACAAAATAGACGACTGCGCCGATGACAAAGATAAATGAAAGGATATACAGTAAAATTCTTCTTTGTGCTGGTGACAAATCGTTTCCCTCCTAAATAAGCTGGACCACGTCTTCTAATTGTTCATTTTTCGCCCAAGAGCAAATGTTTTTTCGGTGATATTTGTTAGAGTTCAGCCCTTTTAAGTAACAGCCTCCGCAATAGCCGCTGAACGGGCATTTGTCTTTCATGCAATGTTCGCTGAACCGCGGCGCTTGCGCTTGCCACAGTTTCTGGACGAGAGGGGAGTTAAAGATGCTTTCATAGGAATCATGAAAAATATTTCCCAATGAAAATTCCTTTGGAAAGAGGGCGCAAGGACGTACTTCGCCGAACGGGCTGATCACAATGGACTTCCAGCCAGCGCCGCAATTTGCCGCGCGTTTTCTCTCATAAGGAATAATCGGAATCAGATCTTTAAACTCATCAATCACATTTTGCTCGTATTCCATAAACTTGCGGTGCTGCTCGGCGTCTTTCGTTGGATGGACAATATCCCTGCCTCTTCCGAAATCGTCAACCCAATTGTAAGAGAACGCCTTCGCCCCGAGATCCCGAACCTTTTGGGCCATATCGTGGATTTCCCACATGTTTTTTTCGAAGACAGACATGGCGACTCTGACAAATATACCGTGGTCACTCAACAATTTTATCGTTTTACAAGTTTGGGCAAAAGAGCCTTTTCTCCCTCTAAAGGAGTCATGGACCTCGGAATTGACACTATCAAGAGAAATGCCGACAATGATTTTTTGCTTGTAAGCCTTCAAAAGCTCCAAACTCTCTTTTCGCATGAGTGTTCCGTTTGTTAAGACAGCGACTTTTTTGAACTTTTTACACACATAGTCAAGAATCTCATTGGCGTTTGGATGGACAAAAATTTCTCCGCCTGTGATTTCGCATGTCAATACACCGTTATCAAACAGCATATCAGCTGTTTTTTTGAATTGCTCAATCGACACGGTGCCGAGCGCTTCAGGTGAGCTTTCCAAATAACAGTGGGCGCATTTCAAATTACAGCGGTGCGTCAGTTCAAAGGTGGCGTGGAGCGGCATCGGAAATTCATTGCTTCCGCTCGTGGTGATTGTATGGCGGCTGGCCCGGTTTCCAAGCTGAATAACCTGCTTGTTCTGGAGCATGTTGAGCATGTCGTAATACCAATCTTTATGGTCTTCCGGTGATTCATCATACACTGCACATTGCTCAGCTAAAATCTGCTCAGCTGTTTTTTGGCCATCCATGCGCATGCAGAGCTCGTAAGCCGTTTTGTTGAGATCCAAATACTCAAAGTCGGAAATGGAGACATTATCGCGCAAGTAGTCGATTTCTAACACGCCGCCCTCAGGAAGCTGGTGAACTCTTACACTTTCATTAATAAATGGAAACATCTGCTCTCTAAACAAAATACCATCCCCTATACATATGATTCAAATGAAAAACGGTTGTGTATGTATATCCAAGAGGTAGATTTTAGTTAAAAATTGTAATTTACTTAAAAAGGGCATAGTAGAATGACTATGCCCTTTTGGGAGATCCTTACCCCCATAGACCGAATAGACCTGTTGCACCGGCAATTTCAAAATCAGGGATAGGACCGTCCACTAGACAAGCGGCTCCGATCGAGCATGTTGCACAACCTTTGTTTTCTACAATGACAGCTTTTTTCATAATTGAATCCTCCCTTTTTTTGTTTTTCTAGCAGATCTATGTTGTACTTTTATCTTAAAACTATCAAATTACTAATTCAATACATATAATTTGAAAAAAATGTGAAAAGGAAATGATAGATTTCGGAAAAATGTAACATTTCCTAAAGGTAATTAGTGATATGATTTTCTCTTCTATATAAGGAAATGCTTTTTATGAGGTTTATCTTCAAATCTGATGAGCAATGATGGTAAGATAGAAGCAGTTGAAGTTTACAAACCGAATGATTATACTATTCAAGTCAAAGTGGAATGATGAAAAGGACGTGTCAGAATGAAGCAAGAGACACCGATAACACTCCATGTGAAGTCTGTGATCGAGGATGACGGAAACCAAGAAGTCATCGAATTCCGCACCACCGGATTTTACTATGTAAAACAAAATAAAGTGTATCTATCTTATTATGAAGAACACGACTTAGGCAAAGTCAAAACGATTGTGAAAGTAAGCGAAGGCGAAGTCCTGGTCATGAGGTCAGGCGCTGTCAAAATGAATCAGCGTTTCGTAACGGGAGCTTCCACAATTGCTAAATATAAAATGTCATTTGGTGAGCTTGAGCTGAAAACAAGCACAAAATCGATTCAATCTGATCTCGATGAAGAAAAAGGCCGTATCAGCATCGCATATGACATGCATGTCGGAGACGAGCAGGAGCATTTACATAATATGACGATCACGTATGAGGGAGGAACTCACGCATGAACATTGCGGAACAAATGAAGGACGTGCTGAAAGAAGAAATTAAAGCGGCCGTTCTGAAAGCGGGACTGGCTGAAGAAAGCCAGATTCCCAATGTTGTTTTAGAAACACCGAAAGATAAAACACACGGCGACTACTCAACGAATATGGCGATGCAGCTGGCAAGAGTGGCAAAAAAAGCGCCGCGTCAAATCGCTGAAGAGATTGTCGCCCATTTTGATAAAGGAAAGGCTTCGATTGAAAAACTGGATATCGCCGGCCCAGGTTTTATTAATTTCTATATGAACAATCAGTATTTAACAAAGCTGATTCCGTCTGTACTGGAAGCAGGGGAAGCATACGGGGAAACAAACATCGGAAACGGTGAACGAGTTCAGGTAGAATTCGTATCAGCGAATCCGACGGGAGACCTTCACCTCGGGCATGCGCGCGGGGCGGCTGTCGGCGATTCCTTGTGCAACGTGCTTTCAAAAGCGGGTTACGATGTAAGCCGCGAATACTACATTAACGATGCGGGAAACCAAATCAACAATCTGGCGCTCTCTGTTGAAGTCCGTTACTTTGAAGCACTCGGATTGGAAAAACCGATGCCGGAGGATGGCTACCGCGGCGAGGATATCATTGCGATCGGAAAGCGTCTCGCTGAGGAATACGGTGATCGTTTCGTTAACGAAGAGGAAAGTGAACGCCTCGCGTTTTTCCGTGAATACGGCCTGAAATACGAGCTGGAAAAGCTTCGTAAGGACTTGGAAAACTTCCGTGTGCCGTTTGATGTGTGGTATTCCGAAACTTCACTGTACCAAAATGGAAAAATCGACACGGCGCTTGAAGTGCTTCGTGAAAAAGGCCACGTCTATGAAGAAGACGGCGCGACTTGGTTCCGTTCCACGACGTTCGGCGATGATAAAGACCGCGTATTGATCAAGAAGGACGGCACGTACACGTACCTGCTTCCTGATATCGCGTACCATAAGGACAAGCTTGACCGCGGCTTTGATAAGCTGATCAATGTTTGGGGCGCCGATCACCACGGCTACATCCCGCGTATGAAAGCGGCAATCGAAGCGCTGGGCTATGAAAAAGGAACGCTTGAAGTAGAAATCATTCAGCTCGTTCACCTTTACAAAAACGGCGAGAAAATGAAAATGAGCAAACGGACCGGTAAAGCCGTAACGATGCGTGACCTGATTGAAGAAGTCGGCTTGGATGCTGTTCGTTACTTCTTTGCGATGCGAAGTGCGGACACCCATATGGATTTTGACTTAGATCTTGCTGTATCAACATCTAACGAAAACCCTGTGTATTATGCACAATACGCGCATGCCCGTATTTGCAGCATGCTTCGCCAAGGGGAAGAGCAGGGACTTAAACCGGCGGCAGATCTTGATTTCAGCCATATTCAATCAGAAAAAGAATACGATCTGCTGAAAACGATCGGCGGCTTCCCAGAGGCAGTGGCGGAAGCAGCAGAAAAACGAATTCCGCACCGTGTCACAAACTATATTTATGATCTGGCTTCTGCTCTGCACAGCTTCTACAACGCAGAGAAAGTCATCGACCCTGAAAATGAAGAGAAAAGCCGCGCGCGCCTGGCTTTAATGAAGGCAACGCAAATTACGCTGAACAATGCGCTTCAGCTGATCGGCGTATCGGCTCCGGAAAAAATGTAATCACGATCAAAAGGACAAAGTCTTCGGGCTTTGTCCTTTTTTTATGAGAAAAACGTGTGATGTAATTCACAATCCTGTTTGGCGAGTTTTTGTATGATAAGACTGATTATTGAATCATTGAAAGGGGCAAGCCAAATGATCAACCGTCAACACATTCAATTATCGTTACAGTCATTAAGCTTGGTGGCAGGGTTTATGGTTTGGGTGCTGATTTCATCACTCATTTCCCAAATCACATTAGATATTCATTTAAGCAAGGGCGAGATTTCTTTGGTGACGGCGATTCCTGTGATCCTCGGGTCGCTTCTCCGCATTCCTTTAGGGTATTTAACGAACAGGTTTGGCGCGCGGCTCATGTTTATGGTCAGCTTCATCCTGCTTTTATTTCCTGTATTTTGGATCAGTATCGCGGACTCTCTGTTTGATTTAATCGCAGGCGGCTTTTTCTTAGGGATCGGGGGAGCGGTGTTTTCCATTGGAGTGACCTCCCTCCCGAAATATTATCCGAAAGAAAAGCACGGTGTCGTCAATGGGATTTACGGTGCAGGAAATATCGGGACAGCCGTTACGACATTTGCAGCGCCGGTTATCGCTCAAGCCGTCGGGTGGAAATCAACCGTGCAGATGTATCTGGTTTTGCTGGCTGTCTTTGCCATACTGCACGTTTTGTTCGGCGACAGGCATGAGAAGAAGGTCAAAGTTTCTGTTAAGACTCAAATCAAAGCCGTTTACCGAAATCATGTGCTATGGTTTCTGAGCCTGTTTTATTTTATTACGTTCGGTGCCTTTGTCGCCTTCACTATCTATCTGCCGAACTTTCTGGTCGAGCATTTTGGGCTGAATCCTGCAGATGCCGGCTTGCGGACGGCTGGCTTTATTGCGGTTTCTACGCTGCTCAGGCCTGCGGGCGGATTCCTGGCTGATAAAATGAGCCCGCTCCGCATCTTGATGTTTGTTTTTGCTGGGCTTACATTATCAGGCATTATCCTATCGTTCTCGCCGACAATTGGCCTTTATACGTTTGGATCATTAACCGTGGCTGTCTGCTCAGGCATAGGAAACGGGACTGTTTTTAAACTGGTGCCTTTCTATTTTTCCAAGCAAGCGGGGATTGCCAATGGGATTGTGTCTGCCATGGGCGGATTAGGCGGCTTTTTTCCTCCGCTCATATTGGCGAGTGTATTTCAGGCAACAGGCCAGTACGCGATCGGGTTTATGGCGCTTTCAGAGGTGGCGTTAGCCAGTTTTGTCCTTGTCATATGGATGTATTGGCAGGAAAGAATGAAAACACACACGGAGAGAAACAGCCAGAGCATCAACTAACACTGGGGCATTCACAAGATTGTTATTTTTTTCTCGATGGGTACAAATCAATTCACGTTACAATAAACACACAACGTGACTTTCTTCGAGGTGAGCTCATGAATTTTCTCTCTGTTCGACCATCTGATAGTGATCTTATTTCCAGCGATCTGCATGAATTGCTGGAATCGATCAGCACGAAAAGAAAAATGGAAAAACACACGTATTTGTTTCGGGAAGGAATGGATGCAGAAGAGCTTTATCTGATTCAATCAGGACTCATTGAAATCGGCAAGCTGACATCTGACGGAAAAGACCTGACGCTTAGAATCTGCCAAAAGCATGATATCGTCGGAGAATTAACACTTTTCACTGAAGAACCAAGGTATATGCTCAGTGCAAAAGTGCTAGAGGATGGCGAGGTGCTCGTCATTAATAAAAATAAGCTGGAAAAAGAATTAATCCAAAACGGCGCTTTGACATTTGAGTTCATGAAATGGATGAGCACGCACCTCCGGAAGATTCAGTCCAAAATCAGGGATCTGCTTCTTCATGGCAAAAAGGGGGCGCTCTATTCTACCCTTATCCGCTTATCAAACAGCTACGGAGTGGAGCGAAGCGACGGCATTCTGATTAACATTGTCCTGACAAATCAGGATTTGGCAAAGTTTTGTGCGGCTGCACGGGAAAGCATCAACCGTATGCTGGGAGATCTCCGCAAAAAAGGGGTTATTTCGATAGACGAATCCGGAAAAATTATTTTGCACAAGCGGGACTATTTACGATGTGAGATTGAGTGTGAAAATTGCCCGCTGGAGATTTGCAATATTGACTGAAAAAAACAAGGACAGCGGTGTCCTTGTTTTTTTACCTTGTCATAAAGAGGCACATGACGGCAAAAAAGAAGCAGGCATTCACGATTTCCAGAATGCCAATCGTTTTTACGGGCCAATCCCTTCCATGAAAAAACCATGCCCGCAAGCTGCTCGGGATAAAAGCGAGAAACGCCCATCCTGCTCCGAAAAGAGCGGATAAAAAGGGGAGCAGCAGGTGATATCCCCATGACCAGTATGCAAATGTCCTGTTTTTTCTTTCACGAATCACCGATTTCACATAAAAGGAACTCCCGATAAAAAATAAAGCAGACTGCAAGAAAATAAACCAAGCCCAGCCGTCGAGGGTTCCCATCCCCAGCCAGCAGCTCGTAAACCCGCCCGAACAAAAGAACAAGACACCTGCAACATCATTCAATAGGGCTCGTTCGTTTTTTCTGCGGGCAAAATACATATGTATGAGAAACAGCGGCAGTAAAGAAACGCCCACCCAGATGAGAGGCGGCTTATGAAAGACCGAGATCATCAAAAAGCAGCAGGCGGGAAAACCGTAATAACACATCCACTTTTGATATGGTTTGCTTTGTTTCTTTTTTAAGGCAAGCGTAACGGGATAAACCGCTAAGTATAGGAAAAGCCAGCCTAGGAAGAGCGGAATATGCCAAATAACGGGGCCTCCCTTGGCCATGCCGAGTAAAAATGGGATCAGCAGCATCGCCCACGCGCCGTGCTGCTTCGGAATCAGCGCCTTCATCGAAATCCTCCTTTTTTCTTTCATTATAAATGCAGTCACCCTCCTGATAAGTGACATTCATCATACAGGCTGTGAAATACATCACTGCTGTACAGGCTCAGTCGAGCTACACTAAAGCTATCCTTAGCACAGGAGGTTTTCCTATGAATCAGTGTGACTATTTATTATTTCTGAAACAACTTCCTATGTTTAATGAAGTGCCTCTATCCATTGTCGAAACCTTGCTGAAAAACGGCACGTTTATCCGCGGCTCATGTGATCAGTCTCCATCTTTTCTTCATTCTCAATCTGTTTATATTGTATTAAATGGCAGTGTCCGTTTCATGGACACGAGGCTCCCTGAAGGGTCGAAAACCGTTGCGCTGTGGGAAAAAGGCGATGTGTTTCCGATTGATGAAAAAGGCGGGCTTTATTTATCGCCCTTTATCTCAGTCAATGCCACTTCAGACATTCTGATTCTCAATATCCCATATTACATATTTAAGAAAATGATGTCTTATCATCCGCAGCTGCAAATGAACTTTTTGGCTATGCTTCAGCAAAATGTTTTTTGTTCCTATCAATTATTTTTGCGGTATCTGCATACATCACAGGATGAAAACGCTGAGCCCGGTTCTTAAATAGAGCCGGTTTTTTTTGATCTTTGAATGAAAGGCAGCTAATGACCCAAGCGTCCTGCCTGAACTCAGCCTTCCTTCTCCTTTGTGTGAACATTTTGTGAAAAAAGCAGAGTGTGTGACATAGTTCACAAGGAAACACGCTGTCTCTGTTTATAGTGAACTTAGCATCACCTGACTCGGAAGGAGTGAACTCTCATGAAGAAAAAGAAAATGAGTCCGTTGTTTAGGAGATTGAATTATTTCTCTCCTATCGAACACCATTCAAATAAACATAGCCAAACTACCCGCGAGGATCGCGATTGGGAGAATGTATACAGAAACAGATGGCAGTACGACAAAGTCGTTCGCTCCACCCACGGCGTTAACTGTACAGGGTCTTGCAGCTGGAATATTTATGTAAAAAACGGAATTGTCACGTGGGAAGGGCAAAATTTGAATTATCCATCAACAGGACCGGATATGCCTGATTTTGAACCGAGAGGCTGCCCGCGGGGGGCCAGTTTTTCATGGTATATCTACAGCCCGCTGCGTGTGAAATATCCATACGTGCGCGGTGTACTGATTAATTTATGGCGGGAGGCACTGCAAGAACATCAAAATCCATTGGAAGCCTGGAAATCGATCGTCGAAAACCCTGAAAAAGCGAAGTCCTATAAACAGGCGAGAGGGAAAGGCGGTTTTGTGCGCGCTGAATGGCCGGAGGTGCTGAAGCTGATTTCAGCCTCTCTGCTGTATACAGTGATGAAATATGGGCCTGACCGAAACGTCGGTTTTTCTCCGATTCCGGCCATGTCCATGATCAGCCATGCATCAGGCTCCCGGTTTATGTCGTTAATCGGAGGCCCTATGCTCAGTTTTTATGACTGGTATGCGGATCTTCCACCAGCATCCCCGCAAATTTGGGGTGACCAGACGGACGTTCCGGAAAGCAGTGATTGGTACAATTCCGGCTATATCATCACATGGGGCTCCAACGTTCCGTTAACGAGAACGCCTGACGCGCATTTTTTGGCGGAGGCCCGCTATAAAGGCGCTAAGGTCATTTCGATCAGTCCGGATTTTGCGGAATCCTCAAAGTTCGCGGATGACTGGCTGAGTATTCGCCAAGGGACTGACGGGGCACTTGCGATGGCGATGGGTCATGTCATTCTGCAGGAATTTTACGTGAACCAAGAAACTGAACGTTTTATTGAGTACGCGAAGCAATACACTGATTTTCCATTTCTCGTCACCCTGTCAAAAGAAAATGGCGTATACACAGCGGGACGGTTTCTGCATGCGAAGGACATCGGGCGGCAGACAAAGCATGATCAGTGGAAGCCTGCGGTTTGGGATGAACAAACAAGTTCATTTGCCATACCCCAAGGGACAATGGGATCGCGCTGGGACGGGCAGCAGAAATGGAACCTGCACATGATTGATGAAGAAACCGGGGAACCGATTGAACCCCGTCTCTCTGTGCTGGGAATAGAGGACGAAATCGGCACGGTGCGCATCCCGTATTTTTCAAATGACGGAAACAAAGTGCTCGAGCGGGATCTTCCTATTAAAAAAATGAACCTGAACGGTGAAGAAACGTACATCACGACCGTGTTTGACTTGATACTGGCTAACTACGGCGTGAACCGGGGCATCGGCGAACGATCGGCTGTCTCCTATGATGATCCTGAGCCGTTTACGCCTGCCTGGCAGGAACAAATGACAGGAATCAAAAAAGAAGCTGTCGTTAAGATTGCCAGAGAGTTTGCCCAAAATGCGATCGATACAGACGGCCGATCCATGATTATCGTAGGGGCCGGCATTAACCACTGGTTCAACTCCGACACGATCTACCGAGCGGTGTTAAATCTTGTTTTACTTGTAGGCGCCCAAGGCGTAAACGGCGGAGGCTGGGCCCATTACGTGGGGCAGGAAAAGCTCCGACCTGCTGAAGGGTGGCAGACCATTGCAACTGCAAAGGACTGGGAAGGCGTGCCCAAGCTGCAAAACGGCACCTCATTTTTCTACTTTGCGACAGATCAGTGGCGTTATGAGGACCAGCCGATCAGTGATTTGGCATCGCCGATTGCTGCGTCATCCCGCTACAAGCACCACGCTGATTACAATGTGCTGGCCGCGCGGCTGGGGTGGCTTCCGTCTTACCCGACTTTCAATCAAAATGGCATCGATCTGTATAAAGAAGCTGAAAAAGCAGGGGCAGAAACACCTGAAGACGTTGGTGCGTACGTGGCCTCACAGCTCCAAGAGAAAAAACTGAAATTCGCGATTGAAGATCCTGATAATGAAGTGAATTTCCCAAGAAATCTCTTCGTATGGCGGGCAAATCTGATCTCGAGCTCAGGAAAAGGGCATGAATATTTTCTCAAGCATTTGTTAGGGACGACAAACGGCTTGATGAATGACGACAGCGACAGCATCCGCCCTGAAGAAATCAAATGGCGGGAGCAGGCGCCGGAAGGAAAGCTCGACTTGTTAATCAATCTTGACTTCCGAATGGCCGGTACGGCGCTGTATTCCGATATCGTGCTGCCGGCGGCGACATGGTATGAAAAACACGATCTCAGCAGCACAGATATGCATCCGTTCATTCATCCATTTGCTCCTGCGATCTCGGCTCCGTGGGAATCGAAGTCAGACTGGGATATTTTCAAGGCGCTGTCAAAAGCCGTTTCCGATCTGGCAGAAGAAGTCGATATGGAGCCCGTGAAAGAAGTGGTTGCGACGCCGCTCCTCCATGACACCATGCAGGAATTGGCCCAGCCATTCGGCAAAATCAATGACTGGAGCAAAGGCGAATGTGAAGCCATTCCGGGAAAAACGATGCCGAACATCCAAGTCGTTGAACGGGATTACAAACACATTTTTCATAAAATGACTGCACTTGGTCCGAACGTTGCTTTAAAGCCGAGCGGAACAAAAGGGATGAGCTGGTCAATAGCCGATGAATATGAATCACTCAAACAGAGATTGGGAGAAATCACCTCGGACAGTGTCGCAAAGGGATGTCCAAATATAAGTGAAGCAAAGCAGGCAGCAGAAGCGATTTTAACCCTATCATCCACTTCGAATGGAAAGGTCGCCGTCAAAGCATGGGAATCACTTGAAAACATCACGAACCTGAAGCTGAAAGACCTGGCGGAAGAACGCGAGGAAGAATGCTTTACGTTCGAACAAATTACAGCCCAGCCGAAAACGGTGATCACGTCTCCAGCGTTTTCCGGCTCTGAAAAAGGAGGGCGCAGGTATTCGCCGTTTACAACGAATGTTGAAAAATTAATTCCGTGGCGGACGCTGACAGGCAGACAATCCTATTATGTCGATCATGAACTGATGATGGAATTCGGTGAAACGATGGCGACATTCAAACCGATCCTCCAGCATCGCCCGTTTCTGAGCAAGCGGCCTGATCAAGAGGGAAAAGAAATCGTCCTTAATTATTTGACGCCGCATAATAAATGGTCTGTCCACAGCATGTATTTTGATTCCCTGCCGATGCTGACGCTGTTCCGCGGCGGACCGACCGTATGGATGAATAAAGATGATGCAGAGGATACGGATATCAAAGACAACGATTGGATTGAATGCTTCAACCGAAACGGCGTTGTCGTCGCAAGAGCGGTTTTGTCTCATCGGATTCCTAAAGGAATGGCGTTTATGCACCATGCCCAGGACCGCCACATCAACGTGCCAGGCACAAAGCTAACGAATAACCGCGGAGGCACCCATAACAGCCCGACAAGGATTCACGTCAAGCCGACACAGATGATCGGTGGCTACGCCCAGCTCAGCTACGGCTTTAATTATTACGGTCCAACGGGGAATCAGCGCGACCTGAACGTCGTCATCCGCAAGCTGAAGGAGGTCGATTGGCTTGAAGATTAAAGCGCAAATCGGTATGGTCATGAACTTGGATAAATGCATCGGCTGCCACACGTGCAGCGTCACCTGCAAAAACACGTGGACAAACCGTTCCGGTGCGGAATATATGTACTTCAATAATGTAGAAACAAAGCCGGGCATCGGCTACCCGAAGCAATGGGAGGACCAGGACAAATATAAAGGCGGCTGGACATTGAAAAAAGGAAAGCTCGAGCTGAAATCGGGTTCGAAAACCAATCGGCTTGCAGGCCTTTTCTATAATCCGAATCAGCCGTCGATTGATGATTACTATGAGCCCTGGAACTATGATTATGAAACATTAACGAACAGCCCGCAGAAAAAACACCAGCCGGTAGCACGACCGAAATCGTCCTTGACGGGGGATTTCATGAATATCGAATGGGGACCGAACTGGGAGGATGATCTCGCGGGCGGCCACATAACGGGACTTGAAGATCCAAACGTACAAAAGATGGAGGAATCGATCAAAACAGAATTCGATGAGGTCTTTATGATGTATCTGCCCCGTATTTGCGAGCACTGCATCAACCCGGCGTGCGTTTCCTCCTGTCCATCCGGCGCCATGTACAAACGCGAGGAGGACGGCATTGTGCTTGTGGATCAAAACGCATGCCGTTCTTGGAGATATTGCGTCTCATCCTGTCCTTATAAAAAAGTCTATTTTAACTGGCAAACGAACAAAGCGGAAAAATGCACTCTCTGCTTTCCGCGTTTGGAGGCGGGACTGCCGACCATCTGCTCTGAGACGTGTGTTGGCAGAATCCGCTACCTCGGCGTCATGCTGTATGACGCGGACAAAGTGGAGGAAGCGGCATCTGTTGAAAATGAAAAGGATCTCTACCATTCACAATTGGACATTTTTCTCGATCCAAATGATCCTGAGGTTGCCAAACTGGCAAAAGAACAAGGCATTCCGGCTGAATGGATAGAGGCTGCGCAGCAATCGCCGATCTATAAAATGATCATTGACTGGAAGATTGCGCTGCCGCTTCATCCTGAGTACCGCACGCTGCCAATGGTGTGGTACATTCCGCCGCTCAGTCCGATTATGAATCTCTTTGAAGGAAAAGGCAGCCGGCAATCCGCAGAAGATATTTTTCCGGCTATCGACCAAATGAGAATCCCGATAGATTATTTGGCGCAGCTGTTAACAGCCGGTGATACGGATCATATTCGGTCAACGTTAAAGAAAATGTCTGTCATGCGCCAGTATATGAGAGCGATCCAGACAAATAAATCAATCGACCCGGAACTGATCTCCAGTGTCGGCTTAACAGAACAGCAAATTGAAGATATGTATCGGCTGCTTGCGATTGCCAAATATGATGACCGCTTTGTGATACCGAGCAGTCATCGAGAAGAAGTTTCAGATTTATATGCTGAACAAGGGAGCTGCGGCTTATCATTTTCAGGCGGCCCCGGCTCCTGTTTCTAACTTTTGATAAATGAGGTGTAACAAGATGAACACCACAGACCGGCAAATTACGTTCTCCGCCCTTTCCTCTCTTCTCTCTTATCCAGATGAAGAGTGGAGAGCCGAGATTCCCGATTGGAAGGCTCTTATCCATGAAATCAGCAACCGGCAAATCCGGGAGAAGCTGCTGCACTTTTTCGAGGCGTCAGCCAGCTTTTCACCGGAAGCGCTGATTGAACACTATGTCTATACGTTCGACTTTGGGAAAAAAACAAATATGTATGTCACCTACTTTAACTCGGGCGAGCAAAGGGAACGCGGCATTGAATTGCTGCATTTAAAAAACGCATACGAGCAATCCGGTTTTCTGCCGACAGAGAAAGAGCTGCCTGATTATCTGCCGCTGATGCTGGAATTTGCTGCGGCTGCAGAAATTGAAGCAGCGAGAAGCGTGTTTGAGAAATATCTGTCCAATGTGAGGGAGCTGGCATCCCGTCTCGAAAAAAATGACAGTATATACGCTGAACTGCTGCACGTGCTGCTGGCCGCGCTTGAAAACATTGGCGTACGTGAAATCGTTGAAGGGGCTGTTCAGGCATGAGCGGGCAGATCCTCTGGGGTATTATGCCATACATTGTATTGACAATCTTTATCGGCGGCCATATTTACCGCTACCAGCATGACCAATTTGGCTGGACGGCGAAATCAAGTGAGCTGTTAGAAAAGAAAAAACTCGCCGCGGGCAGCACACTTTTTCACTGGGGACTGCTGTGCGTTGTCGGCGGGCATGTCATGGGGATTCTGATCCCGAAAGGCGTGTATGCTTCCCTTGGCATTTCAGAGCATATGTATCACAAAATGGCGATTGGCGCTGGCTTGCCGGCGGGCATTGCGGCATGTACCGGACTTGTCATCCTGACGTACAGAAGGCTGTTTGACAAAAGGATCCGCAAAACGAGCTCGCCATCCGATATCCTGACGCTCCTCCTGCTGCTGTTTATGATGCTGTCAGGCGTTGCGGCCACGTTTCTCAACATTGATTCGAAAGGCTTCGATTACCGGACAACAGTCGGGCCGTGGTTCAGGGAAATCGCTTTGTTCCGGCCTGACCCCTCGTTGATGGAGAGTGTCCCGCTATGGTTTAAGTTTCATATTGTGATAGGCTACGTCGTTTTTATCCTGTGGCCGTTTACAAGATTGGTTCATGTGTTCAGTCTGCCGCTCAAGTATCTGACCCGCAGCTACGTTGTATATCGGAAACGCTCGTGAAATTCCTCCTTGCAAGAGGGGGTTTTTTCTGCCAAGGTAATGGCTGGGCGGCCGGGAATCCTGTTGTGTTTGTATTTGGAAATAACATCAAGAATAAAACGGATTTTACTCATTTTAAACCGGCGGAACAGCAGATTATGACTCAGCCTGACTAACTCCTTATTTTCTTTCTGATCAATATCCCGTTTTATATATTTTCTCTCATCAGAATGGGCATCAAATTCACTCTATCCACCGTATTTGCAGTCACAGCGCCGCCTCTTTTTCGGCGCTTGCCGGAGTGCTCAGCGGGTTCAGCCTGCCGCTCATGTTGTCACTCGGCGTTGCCTATAGTCTTGCTTTATTTCTGCAGAAACGATGCGGATGAATTCCTTGACAGTTAGTTTTTTCTAAACCTCTCCTCCTTCGGCGGAGAGGTTATTTACTTACAAGGTTTATCGATTAGAAAAAAGAGGTAATACAGAGGTAATTGAATCAGATTGGAGAGAATCAGGATGCTGAAAAGGAGACTGGAATTTTTCTTTTTATATATGATGCTCATCGGGGCATATGTCATTTGGTTTTTTCCGGTTTCCAGGCTTGAGTTTTACGGAGGATTGCTTTGCTATATAAGCATTATTTTGTTCAGCATCTATTCATTAATTCTTGAAAACCGCACCTCGCAGCACACGCTGCTGTGGATCCATATTCTTGTCTTTTTTCCAATCGCCGGCTACGTGTTTTATCTGTTTTCGGGACAGCTTTATGTAAAGGGAAAGCTGTTTAAGACAAAACGAATGTACAACAGGGAAAAGCTCAGGAAGCTGTTTGACAAGGAGGAAACGCCCGAAGTGACAGGGCTGAAGGACAATCAAGAGAGGTTCTTTACATATTCCATCAGGGCTGCCCATATGAATATCAATACGAAAAGCAACATCAAAGTGCTGAAAAACGGCGAAGAAACCTTCCCGGACATTTTCAAAGCAATGAGAAAAGCGGAATCTTACATACATATTGAATACTACATGTTTAAATCAGACATGCTCGGACGCGGCATGATGGATATTATGATGGAGAAAGCGCGCCAGGGTGTCGAGGTGAGGTTTTTATACGATGCGGCAGGAAGCATGAAGCTGGCAAGAAGAGATATTATGAGAATGAAACAAGCGGGGGTGGACATCGTCCCGTTTTCTCCGCTGAAATACGGGTTTTTCAACCAGAAGCTGAATTTCAGAAATCACCGGAAAATCGTGATCATCGATGGGAAAACCGGTTTTGTGGGCGGATTAAATGTTGGGAAGGAATATATCAGCAGAGATCCGCACATCGGATTTTGGAGAGATACACACCTGCGGCTTGAGGGGGAAATTGTGCAAACGCTCCACGCTATCTTTATGCTGGATTGGGAATACGTCTCCAATGAAGTGCTAATTGATCAAGAGGAGTACAATACCCCGGTTCCCGTGGAGGGAGGAGGCATTTATCAAATTGTCGCGACAGGCCCTGACATGAAGGAAAGCATGAGCGATCTTTATTATGAAATGATTTCTTCAGCGCAGAAATCAATATGGATCGCCACGCCCTATTTTGTCCCCAATGAATCCATTCGCACGGCGCTAAAAGCAGCGGCGACAAAGGGGGTAGAGGTAAGGGTTATGGTGCCGGAGAAGAACGACAGCTTTTTGACCCAATACGCGTCGAGGTCCTATTTCCCGGAGTTGCTTCTTGAGGGCATTGAAGTGTACTCCTATCAAAAAGGCTTCATGCATCAAAAAGTCATGATCATTGATGGCGATCTCGCCTCCGTCGGTACCGCGAATATGGACATGCGCAGCTTTCAGCTCAACTTTGAAGTGAATGTGTTCTTCACGGATGCCGAAGCGATCCGAACTCTTGAGGCCCATTTTGAAGAGGATATGCAGGAAAGTGAAAAGCTCAGCCCTGTCGGCTTTTATAAAAGAGGCGTGGCTGACCGGACAAAAGAGTCGTTTGCCCGCCTGTTTTCAGGTGTTCTGTAAGAAAAAAGAAATCTGATCTTTCAAAACAGCCCGTGTATAGTATAATTGAGAAATATTATCAGTTATTTATACATTGGGGGAAGATAGGGTGCTGAGGCAATTTTTTTCATATTATAAACCATATAAAACGTTGTTCTTTCTCGACTTTTTCTCAGCGATCGCGGGAGGTTTAATGGAGCTGAGTTTTCCTTTGATCGTCAATTATTTTATTGATACCTTGCTGCCGGGCAGGGACTGGGGGCTGATCATCGCGACCTCAATCGGGTTATTTGCGGTGTACGCGCTCAGCTCAGCTCTTCAGTATATCGTGACCTACTGGGGACACATGCTTGGTATCAATATTGAGACTGATATGAGAAAGTCGCTTTTTGACCATTTGCAAAAGCTCTCGTTCAAATTTTACGACAACAACAAGACGGGAACGCTGATGTCGAAGCTCACGAACGATTTAATGTATATCGGTGAAGTCGCCCATCACGGACCGGAAGACTTATTCATTGCGGTCATGACCATTCTCGGGGCGTTCGGAGTGATGCTGTTTATTAACTGGCAGCTTGCTTTATTAACGTTTATCATTATGCCGATCGTCATTTGGCTAGCGCTTTATTTCAACAAAAAAATGACCAAAGCATTTACCACGCTGAACAAGGATATCGGAGACTTCAGCGCGCGTGTGGAAAATAACATCGGCGGCATCCGGCTTGTGCAGGCGTTCGGAAATGAAGCGTTTGAAAAAGAACGTTTCGCCGTCAATAACCAGCGTTTCCGTGCCACAAAGCTTTCTTCCTACAAAATCATGGCGAAAAACGGTTCAATCAGCTATATGCTGACCCGGTTTGTCACGCTGTTTGTCCTTTTGTGCGGGACGTGGTTTGTCATTCGCGGCTCCTTATCGTACGGGGAATTTGTGGCGTTTGTGCTCCTGACAAATGTGCTGTTCAGGCCTATTGACAAAATTAATGCCATTATCGAAATGTATCCGAGGGGGATCGCGGGTTTCAAAAGCTATATGGAGCTCATGGAGACAGAGCCGGACATTCAGGATTCACCTGATGCGAAAGATGTTTCCGGCCTGAAGGGCAATATCCGCTATAAACATGTTTCGTTTGGCTATGATGGCCATCACAATGTCCTCAATGACATCAACCTATCCATTCAAGCGGGGGAAACGGTGGCGTTCGTCGGTCCGTCAGGTGCGGGGAAATCAACGCTTTGCAGTCTGCTTCCGCGTTTTTATGAAGCATCGGAGGGCTACATTACGATTGACGGGATCAGTATAAAAGACATGACGCTTTCTTCGTTGCGCGGGCAGATTGGCGTCGTGCAGCAGGACGTTTTCTTATTCTCGGGCACGCTTAGAGAAAATATCGCCTACGGCCGACTAGGCGCATCAGAAGAAGACATTTGGCAAGCTGTGAAGCAGGCGCATCTGGAAGAGCTCGTCCATAACATGCCCGATGGGTTGGATACTATGATTGGCGAACGCGGCGTGAAGCTTTCCGGCGGGCAAAAACAGCGTCTGTCAATTGCAAGGATGTTCTTGAAAAATCCGTCGATCTTGATTCTCGACGAAGCCACCTCAGCCCTTGATACAGAGACGGAAGCGGCGATCCAAAAGGCGCTTCAAGAGTTGTCTGAGGGGCGCACGACGCTTGTCATCGCCCACAGGCTGGCGACGATCAAAGACGCGGACAGAATTGTAGTTGTCACAAACAACGGTATTGAAGAACAAGGCCGTCATCAAGACCTGATCGAAGCCGGAGGCCTATACAGCAGGCTGCATCAAGCGCAATTCGGGCAAATTGTGCAGCGATAGGAGGAGAACATGGAAAGAAAAACTGTGCTGTACATTGCTGTTTCATTGGATGGGATGATCGCAAAAGAAGATGGAAGCATCGATTGGCTGGATGAATTTGAAGGTGAAGGTGACAACGGCTACAGTGATTTTTATCAGACTGTTGATACAGTCATTCTAGGGCGGGGCACATATGAGCACGTTAAAGTGCTAACACCGGTTTTCCCATATCAGGATAAAACCTGCTATGTTTTTACAGGATCGCCCGACAGTTATCAAGATGAACATGTGACGTTTATCAATGAGGGAGCCAGAGCCTTCACTGCCCGTTTGAAACAGGAAAAAGGCTCAAACATCTGGATAGCTGGCGGGGCAGAGCTTGTGAATGACTTTATGAAAGAAGATGCCATCGACGAATTCATCATCACTGTTATTCCCGTCGTTTTAGGAAGCGGCATCCCGCTGTTTCACGAACTAACAAATGAAACAAAACTGCGGTTAAAAGGGACAAAACAATTTGGACAAGCGGTTCAGCTCCATTATGTAAGAGCATAAGAAAAAGGATAGACAGATGTCTATCCTTTTTTGTATGTAAGTTAGAGCGCTTCTCTCTCAGCAGGCTCGATGAGATTTTGGAATTTTTCAATGAGCTGTGATGCTTTTGTTCCTTCAACTACGATCAGATATTCCTTTTCATTATGAGCCATGCGGAACGTTTCAAGCTCAATTAAGCTTTTGATTTTGCACATCGTTTTCTTTGAATAAATATAAACCTCGTGGCTTCCGGAATGGCACATTTTATAAAGATGAATCAAATTTCTTAAAGTAAAGGCCTGTGTGGCTACTTTCAGAGACTTGATATTTTTCATGATCTTTCTCCTCCATCGATTGTTGTCTTATATAGCCTAAGTTCCCAAAGCTGACAAGTCGTAAACCTATTTTTGCACATTTATGATTTCCATTGCAGCGCACCGCCCCCGATGCGTTTGACACCGCGGATGGAGCTTAATTCATCCATCAAGCGGAGAAGCGCCTTGTCTTTCTGCTTTGCTTCAATCATGAAATCAATATTCGTTCCCCATTGCCTAAAGCGTTCCAACAGCGGCAGCAAAAAGTTGGCGTCAACATAATCGGCATGGCTGCGTATCGCTTGCTCCGATTTTGGGGAAGACAAGTGAACCTTTGGCTGAAGGCCGATCCGCTCCCACGTTTTGATCATGCGGGGCAGTGCTACATTCAGGTCGGCGTGATCGTCTGGATTGGCGTAAAAATGATGAAAGTCAAAGACAAACGGAACATCCTCCTGCTCACAGACCTGAAGCGTTTCTTCCGTTGTATATGTTTTATCATCATTTTCAAGTGTCATCCGCTTTTTGATCTCCTGCGGCAGCTGTTTTATATTTTGATGAAATTGTGCAGTGGCGGTGTCTTTATTTCCGTAAGCGCCGCCAATATGAATGTTGATAACGGAGCGATCAGCAATGCCCATGGCTTCAAGCATGCGGTAGTGATACGCCATATCGGTTACCGCATTTTTTGTGAGGGATTCCTTCGGGCTCGTAAACAGAGTGAATTGATTTGGATGAAAGCTTGTTCGCAGTTGATGGGTTTTAACAAGCTCTCCAATCTCCCGAAACTCTTTTTGAAACGGTGTTACAAAATCCCACATCACGTCGGGATGCGTAGCCAGCGGCACAATCGAACTGGAAAAACGGTACAAAGGGATGCCGTGTCCGATGATATAGTGAAGGGTTCTCATCGTATTGCGCAAATTGGCTTTTGTCACAGTCAGAAGCGCTTCTTTTCTTTCAGTCTTTGAAAGCTTTGAATAACGCGCGAATGTCAATGTTTTAGCGGGAGACGCATCCCAAAGGCTCATCGCATTTGAAACGAACCCGAATCTGAAAATCATAGGAACTCTCCTTTATAAGAAATAAGATAATGCCCTGCCGAGCCATTCCGCCGGGCGCTGCCTGAATGTGCGCTTGCTGAAATCCTCCATCGTCAGCCGCTCCGACTTTTTCATATCCTCCTCAATCGTGGCATAGACTTCACTTGTAAACGCTTCGTCATCAATTTCGACATTCACCTCTTCATTTAAAAACATGCTTCGTTTATCGAAGTTGGCTGTTCCGATAATGCTGAGATGGTCGTCTATGATGAGGGCTTTTACATGATAAAACCCTTGATAATAACGATAAATAAGACAGCCGGCATCCAAGAGCTCCGAATAATACGTAAAAGCCGCTTCTCGTACCAGCGGATGGTCTGATTTCATCGGTACAATGATTCTCACGGATACGCCGTTTTTTCTTGCGTTAATAAGGGCCTCTTGAAGCGGTTTTGATGGAATGTAATAAGGCGTGCAAACCGTAAGGCGATTCTTCGCTTGGGCAATATTGGCCAAGTATTTGTTTTCAAGGGAATAACCGTCGGTCGCATATATCTTGTGAGAAATAGTCCCTTGCTGAAGCTTTGGCCAAACATCCGAACCCAGTTGGATTCCGGTATTTCGTTTTAGATCAGAAGCAAAAAGCGTTTGAAGATCATGTACGCCTTCTCCCATCATGCGCAGATGATAATCCTCCCAATTGCCGAACTTCGCCTTCTTTCCAAGATATTCTTCGGCGATGTTAAACCCGCCGATATAACCGATTTTTCCGTCTATCACCGTAATCTTCCGGTGATTCCGTTTTTGCATGTGAAAAAAGAAAAAAGGAAAACGGGGACGATTCATCACATGGACATGGACGCCGGCATTTTTCATCGTCTGCAGCGCCGTTTTTTTAATTGCCCGGCAGCCAGCCCAATCCAGAAGCAAATAAACGGAGACGCCAGCTTGGGCTTTTGTTTTCAGCAAGGTATACATATTGTGGCTGACCTCATCATTTTTCATAATAAAAAACATCATGTGAACAGAAGAGGCGGCCTGGCGAATATCATTCATCATCCGCTCAACGAGATCAGCGCCGCAGTGGATCAATTCGATGTCACTCTTCTTTTTTGAAAAAACAGGCTCGTACGCCTTTTTTCTGTATCCGGCACGGCCCATGAAGATATCAAGCAGAATCAAGGCAAAGAAAATAACGACAATGATCATAATCACGATAAATACCTTCATACCGGCACTCCTTTCCGTAGTAAAGGTAGTGTGCCCGAACAGCAGGAATTTAATTATTGACTGAACACTCATTCATTATTTATCATAAAGATAATCTTATACAGATTCGGGGGTAGGGGATCGCGGTCTTTATCAGTAAAAAGGGGGAATTGGAATGAGCGGCTTTCTCATCGCAAATGCATTATTATTTCTGATTGTAACCGCTTACGCTGTCTGTTTGTTTGTGTACTTGGTCAAAACGAGACTGGCCTACATCAAGCTCGGCCAGAAAGAACAATTTGATCAACGGTTCAAGGAACGGCTTCACGCCATATGGGTGAATGTATTCGGACAGAAAAAACTGCTCAAGGACAAGAAAAGCGGAATCATTCACGTCATGTTTTTCTACGGATTTATATTGGTTCAGTTCGGAGCAATTGACTTTATCATCAAAGGACTGGCTCCCGGCCGGAATCTGCCGCTTGGCCCTGTCTATCCCGCCTTCACCTTTTTTCAGGAAATTGTTACGTTTCTCATTTTAATTGCTGTTGGGTGGGCATTCTACAGACGTTATATCGAAAAGCTCGTGAGGCTGAAACGCGGTTTCAAAGCCGGACTCGTTCTCATTTTTATCGGAGGATTAATGCTGACCGTTCTGCTTGGGAACGGGATGAATCTGATTTGGCATGAGCATGGGCTTTCTTGGAGCGAGCCAATTGCCTCAGGTATTGCGTTTATGCTTAGCGGTGTCGGGAAAACAGGCGCGGCGGTGATTTTCTATATCGCTTGGTGGATCCATCTTCTGTTCTTGCTTAGCTTTTTAGTGTACGTGCCTCAGTCGAAGCATGCCCATTTAATCGCCGGCCCGGCAAACGTCTTTTTCAATCGAATGGAATCTGCCGGAAAACTTGAAAAAATTGATTTTACCGACGAAACGAAAGAAAGCTACGGAGCGGGAAAAATTGAGGATTTCAGACAGTCTCAGCTGCTTGATCTATATGCGTGTGTCGAGTGCGGCCGCTGTACCAATATGTGTCCTGCAACAGGCACCGGAAAAATGCTTTCTCCGATGGACTTGATTTTGCGTCTCAGAGACCATCTCACGGAAAAAGGCGCTGCCGTCACCTCGCGCTCCCCATGGGTGCCCGCAGCAGCGTTTCGGCATACGAGAGGCAATCAGCTGGCTGCGGCGTCAGCGGGCAGCGGATCGCAGGAAGCCGCAGCGGCGCTTGATTACAATCCAAGCTTGATCGGCGACGTCATCACAGAGGAAGAAATTTGGGCATGCACCACTTGCCGGAACTGTGAGGATCAATGCCCGGTCATGAATGAGCACGTGGATAAAATCATCGATCTCCGCCGCTACCTCGTACTGACAGAAGGAAAAATGGACAGTGACGCCCAGCGCGCAATGACAAGTATTGAGCGGCAGGGGAATCCGTGGGGACTCAACCGCAAGGAACGTGAAAATTGGCGTGACGAGGCGCCGGATACTGAGATTCCGACTGTAAAAGAAATGAAAAAAGAAGGAAAAGAATTTGAGTACCTTTTCTGGGTAGGCTCCATGGGGTCTTACGACAACAGAAGCCAGAAAATCGCAATTTCCTTTGCCAAGCTGCTCAATCACGCGGGCGTGTCCTTCGCGATCCTCGGCAATAAAGAAAAAAATTCAGGAGACACGCCGCGCCGCCTCGGAAATGAATTTTTGTTCCAAGAGCTGGCTGAGAAGAATATTTCTGAATTTGAAAAAAATGATGTCAAAAAAATCGTTACGATCGATCCCCATGCATACAATTTATTTAAAAACGAATATCCGGATTTCGGATTTGAAGGCGAGGTTTATCATCATACAGAAGTGCTGGCCGAGCTTGTGAAAAACGGAAAATTAAGACCGCAGCACCCGCTTCATGAGACGATTACCTTCCATGATTCGTGCTATTTGGGCCGGTACAATGAAGTCTATGATCCGCCGAGAGAGATTTTGAAAGCCATTCCGGGCGTGCAGCTTGTTGAAATGGAGAGAAACCGGGAAACCGGCATGTGCTGCGGAGCTGGCGGGGGATTAATGTGGATGGAGGAAGAAACAGGAAACAGGATTAACGTCGCCAGGACAGAGCAAGCGCTCGCAGTCAATCCATCGGTGATCAGTTCTGGCTGTCCGTATTGTCTCACAATGCTTGGGGACGGCACAAAGGCGAAGGAAGCCGAAGACCAAGTCAAAACGTACGACGTCGTCGAGCTTCTGGCTCAATCCGTTTTAGGCGCTGATCTGAAAATGGGGGAGAAGCAATGAATTTTTCATTATCAGAAGAACATGAGATGATACGAAAATTGGTGCGCGATTTTGCGAAGCATGAGGTGGCCCCGACAGCAGCAGAACGAGACGAACAAGAACGCTTCGATCGCGAGCTGTTTCGGGAAATGGCAAATCTGGGGCTGACGGGAATTCCGTGGCCTGAAGATTACGGCGGAATCGGAAGTGACTATTTGGCCTACGTCATCGCGGTGGAGGAGCTGTCAAAAGTGTGCGCCTCCACCGGTGTGACGCTTTCCGCCCATATCTCTCTTTGCAGCTGGCCGCTGTTTGCCTTTGGGACGGAGGAGCAGAAGACAGAGTACTTAACACAGCTGGCCCTCGGAGAGAAAATCGGCGCATTCGCTTTGACCGAAGCAGGGTCTGGCTCTGACGCCGGCAGCATGAAAACAACTGCTGAACGAATCGGCGATGACTATGTGTTAAATGGTTCCAAAGTGTTTATCACAAACGGCGGTGTTGCTGATATTTACATTGTTTTTGCCGTCACCGATCCCGAGAAAAAGAAAAGAGGCATTACCGCTTTTATAGTAGAAAAGGATTTTGAAGGATTTTTTACAGGCAAGAAAGAAAAGAAGCTGGGCATCCGTTCTTCACCGACAACGGAAATCATGTTCGAAGATTGTGTGGTGCCCGCATCAAAGCGTCTCGGAGAAGAAGGAGAAGGCTTCAAAATCGCGATGAAGACGCTTGACGGAGGCAGAAACGGCATAGCTGCACAAGCCGTAGGCATCGCTCAAGGAGCGCTTGATGCGGCGCTTCAATATGCAAAAGAGCGAAAGCAATTCGGAAAATCGATCGCCGAGCAGCAGGGCATCGCTTTTAAACTCGCGGATATGGCGACAATGATAGAAGCTTCAAGGCTATTGACCTATCAGGCTGCGTGGTTAGAATCATCGGGCCTTCCATATGGAAAAGCTTCCGCCATGTCCAAACTGATGGCTGGGGATACGGCGATGAAGGTAACGACCGAAGCCGTGCAGATTTTCGGCGGCTACGGCTATACAAAAGATTATCCGGTAGAACGCTATATGCGTGATGCAAAAATCACGCAAATCTATGAAGGCACTCAAGAAATTCAAAGACTGGTCATCTCCAGAATGCTCGCGGATTAACGGAAAACATCTCTCAGTCGGATCACTCTTGTAAAATTATTTAAATTAACGCTGTTAAGGGTAGCATATTCTGTTTTATTTTGTTTATAATGAGAGGTATGGTTTGTATAAGAACGATACAAAATCGCTTTCATTATTGATAAAACAGATACATATAAGTAATAGAAAGGGAGTGTCCGACCTTGGGTATCAAACAATATTCACAGGAAGAGCTAAAGGAAATGGCTTTAGTTGAAATCGCTCACGAATTATTTGAAGAACATAAAAAACCAGTTCCTTTTCAGGAGCTTTTAAATGAAATCGCATCTTTGCTCGGCGTGAAAAAAGAAGAGCTTGGAGACCGCATCGCTCAATTTTATACAGATTTAAACATTGACGGCCGCTTCCTGGCGCTTTCTGACCAGACGTGGGGGCTTCGCAGCTGGTATCCGTATGATCAGCTTGATGAAGAAACTCAGCCGACAGTCAAGGCGAAAAAGAAAAAAGCGAAGAAAGCAGTCGAAGAAGATCTTGATCTTGACGAGTTTGAAGAGATCGACGAAGACGACCTTGATTTGGATGAAGTTGAGGAAGAACTCGATCTTGAAGCCGACGATTTTGACGATGAAGATCTTGATGAAGACGACGATGATCTTGAGATCGAAGAAGATATTATTGATGAAGATGATGAAGACTATGATGATGAAGAAGAGGAAATTAAATAGTATCAGATTTCATCTTCAAAACGATCTTGACTTTCATAGTCGAACTATGTAGTATGTATTTTGGGCTCTTCAAAAACGAAGAGAGAACATAGTACGTTATGCTCCCTTTCAAGAAATTGAAAGGGAGCTTTCTTATTTTCACCCCTCATTTTTCTTATAAATCATTTAAAAGGCTAAATGATTTTTTATAAAATAGTACATTTTAAAAATGTAGCTAAGAGCGAAGAGAGGAGCAAACGAAATGACGAAATATATTTTTGTAACCGGGGGAGTTGTATCCTCACTTGGAAAGGGTATTGTAGCAGCTTCATTAGGGCGTTTGCTGAAAAACCGCGGACTGAACGTGACGATTCAGAAATTCGATCCATACATCAACGTTGACCCGGGAACAATGAGCCCGTACCAGCACGGTGAAGTATTCGTAACGGATGACGGCGCTGAAACAGACTTGGACCTTGGCCACTATGAGCGTTTTATCGACATTAACCTGAATAAATTCAGCAACGTGACAACAGGTAAAATCTATTCAACAGTTCTTAAAAAAGAACGCCGCGGAGATTACCTTGGCGGAACCGTACAGGTCATTCCGCACATCACAAACGAATTGAAAGACCGTGTTTACCGCGCAGGGAAAGAGACAAACGCAGATGTTGTCATTACAGAAATCGGCGGTACTGTCGGAGACATCGAATCACTGCCATTCCTTGAAGCGATCCGCCAAATGAAGAGCGACATCGGCCGTGAAAACGTAATGTACATCCACTGTACGCTCGTACCTTACATTAAAGCTGCTGGTGAATTAAAAACAAAACCGACACAGCACAGCGTAAAAGAATTACGCAGCTTGGGCATTCAGCCAAACATCATCGTCGTTCGTACAGAAATGCCGATTTCTCAAGATATGAAAGATAAAATCGCGCTTTTCTGCGACATCGATACAAAAGCGGTTATTGAATGTGAAGATGCGGACAACCTTTACTCCATTCCGCTGGAGCTTCAAAAACAAGGGCTTGATAAGCTTGTTTGCGAGCACATGAAATTGGCATGCAAAGAAGCGGAAATGTCCGAATGGAAAGAGCTTGTTAACAAAGTCAGCAACCTGTCTCAAACGATTACAATCGGCCTTGTCGGCAAATACGTTGAGCTTCCTGACGCTTACATTTCTGTTGTCGAGTCTCTCCGCCATGCGGGCTATGCGTTTGACGCAGATGTAAAAGTGAAATGGATCAACGCGGAAGAAGTGACAGAAAACAATATCGCAGAACTCACAAGCGGAACAGACGGCATCATTGTGCCGGGCGGATTCGGAGACCGCGGTGTTGAAGGTAAAATCGTCGCGACAAAATACGCGCGCGAAAACAACATTCCGTTCTTGGGCATTTGCTTGGGCATGCAGGTGGCGTCTATTGAATACGCACGAAACGTATTGGGCTTAAAAGGCGCCCACTCAGCGGAAATTGATCCGTCAACTCAATACCCGATCATTGATCTTCTTCCTGAACAAAAGGATGTGGAGGATCTCGGGGGAACGCTTCGTCTCGGCCTTTACCCTTGTAAGCTTGAAGAAGGCACGAAAGCCTTTGAAGTGTATCAGGATGAAGTGGTGTACGAGCGCCACCGCCACCGCTATGAGTTTAACAATGAATTCAGACAGCAAATGGAAGAGCAAGGCTTTGTATTCTCAGGCACAAGCCCTGATGGACGCCTTGTTGAAATCATCGAGCTGAAAGACCACCCTTGGTTCGTGGCTTCTCAGTTCCACCCAGAGTTCAAGTCAAGACCGACAAGACCTCAGCCTCTATTCAAAGGCTTTATCGGAGCGTCTGTCGAAGCTGCAAATCAGAAGTAATAAAAAAGACTTGCCGTTTGTCAAAAGCGGGCAAGTCTTTTTTATTTGTTTCCGGCAAGTTCCAGCATGTACAATAAGATATTATGCATACTCTTGCAGAATTTCTTTTAGTGTAAACGATAAAGCGTGATAGACATACAGTGCTGTCATTAAAGAGGGAAACCCGTAACGGGTGCCGTCTTCATCCGGAACAAGCGGCATTTTTAATTTAGAATCAATATGCACATCACAATACTGTTCTATTCCCGCACTGTCTTTGGCTGCGGGCGATACGCATACGACTCCCGCACCTTTTTCATAAAGCTCTTTTGCGAGCGCCTGTTCTTCGGCTGTGCCCGTCCCTGAGCAAAACATCAGCACCCTGTCGCTTTCTGTCACTTCCTCAGCGCTTTCTGGAAAGGCTTTGACAGATGGGAAGGGTTCTTTGCTTTCAGTGGCCTCAAAAAAGACGCCCTGCAGCTCATTTGCTCCGTATAAATAAATGGAATGCCCGCTGATCACCGCTTGAGCAAGCAGCCGCGCCCCATCTTCAATCGCGT
Source organism: Bacillus sp. FSL K6-6540 (assembly GCF_038007545.1). NCBI lineage: Bacteria > Bacillati > Bacillota > Bacilli > Caryophanales > Bacillaceae > Bacillus > Bacillus sp. FSL K6-6540. The sequence goes on along the minus strand of NZ_JBBOXH010000002.1, from coordinate 465,090 downwards.
CAGATTCCTTATCCTGAATGCGGGAAAAAATACCTGTTAACTGCGTCGTGAATATTTTCAACATAAGTGAATCCTCCTTTATAACGTACAATATCAGTATACAACAAAAGAGAAAATGCTCAGAAAATGTCGTAAAGTAGACTATTATAATTAAAGGAAATAGGAAAATCAAACAGAATACATACAATACTGCTTACTTTTGACGAAAATCATAATATTGGGGTGTAAAATGATGAATGAAAAAATTTTAATCGTTGATGATCAATACGGCATTCGTATTTTGCTAAATGAAGTGTTCAATAAAGAAGGCTACCAGACGTTTCAGGCTGCGAACGGCCTGCAGGCGCTTGACATTGTGACAAAAGAACGGCCCGACCTTGTGCTTTTGGACATGAAAATTCCCGGCATGGACGGAATCGAAATCTTAAAACGGATGAAGGTCATTGACGAAAACATCCGGGTCATTATCATGACGGCATACGGAGAGCTCGACATGATCCAGGAATCGAAGGAATTGGGCGCTCTGACGCACTTTGCCAAGCCGTTTGACATCGACGAAATCAGAGACGCCGTCAAAAAATATCTGCCCCTGAAGTCTAACTGACAAAAAGAAGAAACAAATGAATCATGTCATTATGTTGCCGATTTGTCGAAAAGTTGGTATCCTAGTTATGGAGAAAAAGCGATCTGAGTATTTACATATGACAGCAATATATGGGTCATGCTAGGGTGGAAAGCTTTTTTCGCTAGAAGACAATCAGGCTACATAAGGAGGACATTCGACATGCCTTTAGTTTCTATGACGGAAATGTTGAATACAGCTAAAGAAAAAGGGTACGCTGTAGGACAATTTAACTTAAACAACCTTGAGTTTACTCAAGCGATTTTACAAGCAGCTGAAGAAGAAAAATCTCCAGTGATCCTTGGTGTTTCCGAAGGTGCGGGACGCTACATGGGCGGCTTCAAAACAGTCGTTGCTATGGTAAAAGCACTTATGGAAGAGTACAAAGTGACAGTTCCTGTTGCGATTCACTTAGACCATGGTTCAAGCTTTGAATCTTGTGCGAAAGCGATTCATGCAGGTTTCACATCTGTAATGATCGACGCTTCTCACCATCCATTTGAAGAAAACGTAGCAACAACTGCTAAAGTTGTTGAGCTTGCTCATTTCCACGGAGTATCTGTAGAAGCTGAGCTTGGAACAGTAGGCGGACAAGAAGATGACGTTATCGCTGAAGGCGTAATCTACGCTGATCCTAAAGAGTGCCAAGAGCTTGTTGAGCGCACTGGCATCGACTGCCTTGCACCTGCATTAGGTTCTGTTCACGGCCCTTACAAAGGTGAGCCAAACCTTGGCTTCAAAGAAATGGAAGAGATCGGAAAATCAACTGGTCTTCCGCTAGTTCTTCACGGCGGTACTGGAATTCCGACTGCTGACATCAAAAAATCAATTTCACTTGGTACAGCTAAAATCAACGTGAATACTGAAAACCAAATTTCTTCTGCAAAAGCTGTTCGCGAAACATTGGCAGCTAAGCCTGACGAGTACGATCCACGTAAATACCTTGGACCAGCTCGTGAAGCGATCAAAGAAACAGTTATCGGTAAAATGCGTGAATTTGGTTCTTCAAACCAAGCTTAATTCAATTGGAACTTTTTATAGCCGCCTGACAGCTTGACAGGCGGTTTTCCGTCTATCTTTAGAAAGCGCAATCATATTCGCAGTTCAGAAAATTTCTTAATCAGGGAGGCTTTTTGAAAATGTTATTCTTTGTTGATACAGCCAATATCGATGAAATTAGAGAAGCGAATGAATTAGGAATTCTCGCCGGTGTAACGACGAATCCTAGTTTAGTAGCAAAGGAAGCTAACGTATCATTCCACGACCGTCTTCGCGAGATCACAGACGTCGTGAAAGGGTCTGTAAGCGCAGAGGTTATTTCTTTGAAAGCTGAGGAAATGATCGAGGAAGGAAAAGAACTGGCGAAGATCGCTCCGAACATTACGGTGAAAATTCCAATGACGTCTGACGGTTTAAAAGCGGTAAGAGCACTTACTGACTTAGGCATCAAAACAAACGTTACATTGATCTTCAATGCCAACCAGGCGCTTCTTGCTGCCAGAGCGGGGGCAACATATGTATCTCCATTCCTGGGACGTTTAGATGACATCGGCCACAACGGGCTTGACTTGATTTCAGAAGTTAAACAGATTTTTGACATTCACGGCCTTGACACGCAAATCATTGCAGCGTCAATCCGCCATCCGCAGCACGTGACAGAAGCTGCTCTTAGAGGGGCTCATATCGGCACAATGCCGCTGAAAGTCATTCATGCGCTCACGAAGCACCCATTAACAGACAAAGGAATCGAACAATTCCTGGCAGACTGGAACAAATAATGAAAGGGGCGGCAAACAGCTTTATGCCTGTTTGCCGCGGCCTTTGTATTTCACCGACCTGATACAGCGGATCTTCAGATGCTGACGCCGCTTTACAGAGAAGGAATCATTGGGCTGCAGAAGCTGATATCGGAATGAAGGGTATGCGTACTGCTTTTGCCGGATGACGACGATGTCTCTCGAGCCGGCGGGTCTCTGTGATCTTTTGAAACCTGTACCCCCCAAAGCTTCGCTATTTTCTTCCTGATATTTTACAATGTGTTGTATTCTTTCTCTTCGAATTGGCTAGATTTTGGACATGAGCTTTATTTGCAGAGACAGAATAAAATGACATTTTATTTAGCTCCGCAGCTATCTTCTTATGGAAGGAGACTATCATGGAAAAGTTGAATATTGCCGGCGGTGACTCGTTAAACGGTACAGTACATATCAGCGGCGCTAAAAACAGCGCTGTTGCGTTAATACCTGCAACCATTTTGGCAAATTCCGAGGTGACAATTGAAGGGCTTCCAGAGATTTCAGATATTGAAACGCTGCGTGACCTGTTAAAGGAAATCGGCGGCAACGTGCATTTTGAGAATGGGGAAATGGTTGTTGACCCTACGTCGATGATCAGCATGCCGCTTCCTAACGGGAAAGTAAAAAAGCTTCGCGCGTCATATTATTTAATGGGGGCGATGCTCGGCCGCTTCAAGCAGGCGGTCATTGGATTGCCTGGCGGCTGTCACTTAGGGCCCCGTCCGATTGATCAGCATATCAAAGGCTTTGAAGCACTCGGAGCTGAAGTAACCAATGAACAAGGCGCCATTTATTTGCGAGCTGAAAGGCTGAGAGGCGCAAGGATTTATTTAGATGTCGTAAGCGTTGGGGCAACGATTAACATTATGCTTGCCGCTGTTTTGGCAGAAGGGAAAACGATCATCGAAAACGCTGCCAAGGAGCCTGAGATCATTGACGTCGCGACATTGCTTACTAGCATGGGCGCCAAAATCAAAGGTGCGGGCACCAATGTGATTCGAATCGACGGCGTGAAGGAGCTGCACGGCTGCAAGCATACGATCATTCCGGACAGAATTGAAGCCGGGACATTTATGATTGCAGGGGCTGCAATGGGCAAGGAAGTCATTATCGATAATGTCATTCCCACTCATCTTGAGTCGTTAACGGCAAAGCTGAGAGAAATGGGCTATCATATCGAAACAAGTGACGACCAGCTCCTCATTGTCGGCGGGCAGAAGAACTTAAAGCCGGTTGACGTCAAAACCCTCGTATACCCGGGGTTTCCGACTGATTTACAGCAGCCGATGACGGCGCTCCTGACAAGGGCGAAAGGGACGAGTGTCGTCACAGACACCATCTACTCGGCAAGATTCAAGCACATTGATGAGCTGAGACGAATGGGTGCCAATATGAAAGTAGAAGGCAGATCTGCCATCATCACAGGTCCTGTCGAGCTTCAAGGCGCAAAAGTGAAGGCGAGTGATCTGCGTGCCGGAGCCTGCTTGGTGGTAGCCGGACTAATGGCTGATGGCGTCACGGAAATTACGGGACTGGAGCATATTGACCGCGGATACAGCAGCCTTGAGAAGAAGCTTGAGGGGCTTGGAGCGACAATTTGGCGTGAAAGAATGACTGACGAAGAAATAGAACAGCTTCAAAATTCATAATGGTTTCTTGTGAGAGGAGATCGTGTTGAAATGGAAAGAAGTTTATCAATGGAATTGGTACGTGTAACCGAGGCTGCGGCATTGGCATCAGCAAGATGGATGGGCCGGGGAAAAAAAGATGAGGCTGATGAAGCGGCAACAAGTGCAATGAGAGACGTTTTTGATACAGTGCCGATGAAAGGGACCGTTGTAATCGGTGAAGGGGAAATGGACGAAGCGCCGATGCTGTATATCGGGGAAAAACTCGGAAACGGGTACGGCCCTCGCGTTGATGTCGCAGTTGACCCTCTTGAAGGCACAAACATCTTAGCAAGCGGCGGCTGGAACGCGCTGACGGTTATCGCGGTGGCAGACCATGGCACGCTTCTGAATGCTCCTGACATGTATATGCAAAAAATCGCAGTCGGTCCGGAAGCGGTGGGCTGCATTGACATCGAAGCACCTGTCATTGACAACCTTAAAGCGGTGGCAAAAGCGAAAAACAAGGATGTTGAGGACGTCGTTGCCACAATTTTAAACCGTGAAAGACACGAAAAAATCATTTCCGAGCTTCGTGAGGCCGGCGCCAGAATCAAATTGATCAATGACGGCGATGTCGCAGGCGCCATCAACACGGCTTTCGACCACACGGGCGTTGATATCCTGTTCGGATCAGGCGGCGCTCCTGAGGGTGTGCTTTCCGCTGTTGCGTTAAAAGCACTCGGCGGAGAAATCATTGGTAAACTTCTTCCGCAAAGCGAAGAAGAAATCACTCGCTGTCACAAAATGGGCCTTGATTTAAGCAAAGTCCTTCGCATGGAAGACCTTGTGAAGGGTGATGACGCGATTTTTGCAGCTACAGGGGTTACTGACGGCGAGCTGTTAAAAGGAGTTCAATTCAAAGGCTCTGTCGGTACAACTGAAAGCTTAGTTATCCGTGCAAAATCAGGCACTGTTCGTTTCGTTGACGGCAGACACAGCTTGAAAAAGAAACCAAATCTTGTAATCCGTCCATAACAAACAGAAAAAGCGGGTGTGAGCCCGCTTTAACTTTTGCAGAAAAGCGTCAACTCTATCAATTCCGTGTCAAAACCTTATTTCAGTTGAATAATTTTTTGAAATAAGGTAAAAATAAAGAGTGCTGCGAATTTTTCTGCGTAATACCTTCTTTTAAGCACTAGGAAAGTTTCAATTTCTACCGCATACAGACGATATAAGTATTGATCTTCTCATGTTTTTGTCCTCGCTTCCTTCAAAACTCATTAAGACAATCCTTTTAACAAAAGCGCCGATCATGGGTGGAAGTGTTACCGATAGAAGTTCCTTTATGTTAAAAAAAGAATGTGCTTTGGCGGATGTTGTGCAAAAGCAGCAGATGACATGTTCAGAGTAAGATATTGACTATGAAAAGCGTGGTGTTTTTATGAAAGACGTATCTATTTCCTCTTTGGAAAATATGAAATTGAAAGAGCTTTATGAACTTGCAAGACATTATAAAATCTCCTATTACAGTAAACTGACAAAAAAAGAACTCATTTTCGCCATTCTGAAAGCGAATGCAGAACAGGAAGATCTGCTGTTTATGGAAGGCGTTCTTGAGATCATCCAGTCTGAAGGTTTCGGCTTCCTGAGACCGATCAACTACTCTCCAAGCTCAGAAGACATTTACATCTCAGCTTCACAAATCCGCCGTTTCGATTTGCGGAACGGAGACAAAGTATCTGGCAAGGTTCGCCCGCCAAAAGAAAATGAGCGTTACTATGGACTTTTGCACGTTGAAGCAGTAAATGGGGATGATCCCGAATCTGCAAAAGAGCGTGTGCATTTCCCGGCTCTTACGCCACTTTATCCGGATCGTCAAATGGTGCTTGAAACAAAGCCGAACTTCTTGTCTACAAGAATTATGGACATGATGGCGCCGGTTGGATTTGGGCAGCGCGGATTGATTGTTGCGCCGCCGAAAGCCGGAAAAACGATGCTGCTGAAGGAAATTGCCAACAGCATTACAGCGAACCAGCCTGAAGCAGAGCTGATCGTGCTTTTAATTGACGAAAGACCTGAGGAAGTAACCGATATCGAGCGCTCTGTAGCTGGGGATGTCGTCAGCTCAACGTTTGATGAAGTGCCGGAAAACCATATCAAAGTGGCCGAGCTTGTGCTTGAACGTGCGATGCGTCTCGTGGAACACAAAAAAGACGTCATTATCCTGATGGACAGCATCACACGGCTTGCCCGCGCCTACAACTTAGTGATTCCGCCAAGTGGAAGAACGCTTTCCGGGGGGATTGACCCAGCGGCGTTCCACCGTCCGAAACGCTTCTTTGGGGCTGCGAGAAATATCGAAGAGGGCGGCAGCTTAACCATCCTTGCTACGGCTCTGGTTGATACAGGTTCACGTATGGATGATGTCATTTATGAAGAATTCAAGGGAACAGGCAACATGGAACTCCATCTTGACCGCTCTCTTGCCGAGCGCCGCATCTTCCCTGCCATCGATATCCGCCGTTCAGGAACGCGCAAAGAAGAACTGCTTGTGCCTAAAGAGCATCTTGATCGTTTATGGTCTATCCGCAAAACGATGTCTGATTCACCTGATTTCGCAGAAAAGTTCATGAGAAAAATGAAAAAAACCAAAACAAACCAGGAATTTTTCGATATTCTCAATCAAGAATGGAAACAGGCAAATCTATCATCCGCAAGAAGGTAAATTGTATTTGCAAAAGAAGTAAATCACTGATATAATTTTCTCATATGCGTTTCGGACAATGCTCCGAAATAATAACTCTGTTTCCACACGGGATTCAGGGCGGAAGGAGATGGATACAATGAAAGCAGGAATTCATCCTAATTTCAAAAAAGCAACAGTTAAATGCGCTTGCGGAAATGAATTTGAAACAGGCTCAGTAAAAGAAGAGGTACGCGTTGAGATTTGCTCTGAATGCCACCCATTCTACACTGGCCGTCAAAAATTCGCTTCTGCTGATGGTCGTGTTGATCGCTTTAACAAAAAATACGGTCTTAAGTAATAATAGATTTCTCAACAGGCAAGCAGCAGTCTTGCCTGTTTTTTATATTGTCTAAAACACAGCTGGCAGAGAGAGGGGAGCGAAGCCTATGTACATAATGAAACAAAGCGGGTGGCTTGAGCTGATTTGCGGCAGCATGTTCTCGGGGAAATCTGAAGAGCTAATCAGAAGAGTGAAGAGAGCAACTTATGCCAAGCAGGAAGTCAGGGTATTTAAGCCTGTAATTGATAACCGATACAGCGAAGCTGCTGTTGTCTCCCATAATGGAACATCGATGACGAGCTATGCCATTTCGTCTGCTGCGGACATTTGGGATCACATCAGTGAAAGTACAGATGTGATTGCGGTTGATGAAGTGCAGTTTTTTGATCAGGAAATTGTTGAGGTTTTATCATCTCTTGCCGATAAAGGCTACCGTGTGATAGCAGCAGGCCTTGATATGGATTTTAGGGGAGAGCCGTTCGGTGTCGTCCCGAATATCATGGCGATTGCGGAAAGTGTGACAAAGCTGCAAGCCGTCTGTTCTGTTTGCGGATCACCGGCGAGCAGAACACAGCGCCTCATTGACGGCAAACCTGCTTCTTACGATGATCCGGTCATTTTGGTTGGTGCATCTGAATCATATGAAGCAAGATGCAGACATCATCACGAAGTCCCAGGTAAATCTAAAAAATAGTCCAAAACATGGGTATAAAGATAGAATGCACCGGCTAAAAACACCGGTGTTTTTTTTATATTCTGATAATATGCAATTAAAAAATTTAAATAAGTATATTAAAAAATTAAGTAATTTTCTTCCCTTGAATTTTGATTTTGACAGGCATACAATAGCTTACGTAATGTAAATAGTTTTGAGACATTGTTCGAATAATTGTCACAAAGTCGCATAAAGATCATGATCGGTCATATTTTAGATGGGTTATTACTTAACTTGGTTAACTATTTCAAGAAAGAAGGAGATTTGCTTGAATAACATAAAAAAAACGAAAGAAGGCCACTTAGAAACAACTCTTAGAGGAAAAGAAGTTTTATCTATTCCTACTTTAAATAAAGGCGTTGCTTTTTCACTAGAAGAAAGACAAGAACTCGGCTTAGAAGGGCTTCTGCCGCCAACTGTACTTTCTCTTGATCAACAAGCACAACGCGCGTACGAGCAATTCCAAGCGCAGCCTGACCGCCTTCGTCAAAATGTTTACTTAAGTGATCTTGCAAACCGTAACGAAGTTCTTTTCTATAAATTGCTGAAAAACCATCTTCGCGAAATGCTTCCTGTTGTGTACACGCCAACAGTTGGTGAAGCGATTCAGGAATACAGCCATGAATATAGAAGACCTCAAGGAATCTACTTGTCAATCGATAACATTGACGGTATTGAAAAAGCGTTTGAAAACCTTCATGCTACAGCAGGCGATATTGATCTTATCGTTGCTACTGACTCCGAAAGCATTCTCGGTATCGGTGACTGGGGTGTAGGCGGTATTAATATCGCAATCGGTAAATTGGCTGTTTACACTGCTGCAGCTGGTATTGACCCTAGCCGTGTTATCCCGGTTGTGCTTGATGTCGGTACGAACAACGAAAAACTTCTAAACGATCCTTTATATATTGGTAACAAGCATGAACGTGTTCAAGGTGAACGCTACGAAGCTTTCATTGACGCTTATGTAAAAGCTGCATTGAAATTCTTCCCTAAAGCGCTTCTTCACTGGGAAGACCTTGGCAACAAAAATGCACGCAACATCATGAAAAAATACAATCATGAAATCCTGACATTTAATGATGATATTCAAGGTACTGGCGCGATTACACTTGCAGGTGTGCTTGCCGCTATGAAGAAAACCGGCGCTTCTATTAAAGATCAGCGTGTTGTTATCTTCGGTGCTGGTTCTGCTGGTATCGGTATTGCTGACCAAATCCGTGACACAATGGTGCTAGCCGGATTATCTGAAGAAGAAGCTAACAAACGTTTCTACACACTTGATTACAGAGGCTTGCTGACTGAAGACATCGAAGGCATCCTTGATTTCCAAAAACCTTACCTTCGCAATGCGGATGAAGTGAAAGACTGGAAGCGCGATGAAAAAGGTCAAATTCCATTCGATGAAGTTGTTCGTCAAGCGAAACCAACGATCTTGATTGGTACTTCAGGGGTTTCAGGTGCATTCACAGAGGAAATTGTAAAAGAAATGGCATCTCACGTAGACCGTCCGGTTATCATGCCGATGTCTAACCCGACTCACCTTGCTGAAGCTGTTCCTGAAGATCTGTTCAAATGGACTGACGGAAAAGTGCTTATTGCAACAGGAAGCCCATTTGATAATGTAGAATACAACGGTGTTTCTTATGAAATCGGACAATCTAACAACGCATTCGCGTTCCCTGGCCTTGGACTTGGTTCAATTGTAGCTGAAGCGCGTATCATTACACCTGCTATGTTTGCTGCAACTGCTGATGCGATTGCTGAAATGGTTGATCTTGAAACACCTGGAGCAGGATTGCTTCCAAGCATTGATAAGCTTCAAGAGGTTTCTATCCAAGTTGCGATTGCCGTTGCTGAAGCAGCAATTAAAGATGGCGTGGCAAATCGTCAGCCTGAAGATGTGAAACAAGCGGTACTTGATGCAATGTGGACACCTGAATACAAAAAAGTCATCGCGAAATAATTAGCGAGTAAATTTTTCTGTCCGAGGGAAAGCTTTTTGTAAAGCTAAAGTATACGGACATAGGATTTGGAGGAGAATATTTTGAGCATCTTAGATATCTTAATCCTCCTGGCGCCGATCTTCTTTGTTATCGTGCTGGGTTGGTTTGCAGGACATTTTGGAAGTTATGATGCCAAGTCGGCAAAAGGGGTAAGTACGTTAGTAACGAAATACGCACTTCCAGCTCACTTTATCGCTGGTATTTTGACAACTTCCAGAAGTGAATTTTTATCACAAGTACCTTTAATGATTTCTTTAATTATTGGGATTGTTGGTTTCTATATCATCATTCTTTTGGTTTGCAGATTTATTTTCAAGTATGATTTAACGAACTCATCTGTATTTTCTTTGAACTCTGCACAGCCGACATTCGCATTTATGGGTATCCCGGTATTGGGAAGCTTATTCGGAGCGAATGAAGTTGCGATTCCGATCGCGGTCACAGGTATCGTGGTTAACGCGATTCTTGATCCGCTCGCGATCATTATCGCTACTGTTGGTGAGTCTTCTAAGAAAAACGAAGAGAGTGGCGACAGCTTCTGGAAGATGACAGGAAAATCAATCCTGCATGGTCTTTGTGAGCCGCTTGCAGCTGCTCCGTTAATCAGTATGATCTTAGTGCTGGTTTTCAATTTCACTCTTCCTGAGCTGGGTGTTAAAATGCTTGATCAGCTTGGAAGCACAACATCTGGTGTTGCTCTCTTTGCTGTCGGTGTTACCGTTGGTATTCGTAAAATTAAACTCAGTATGCCGGCTATCGGTATTGCGTTACTAAAAGTTGCGGTTCAGCCTGCATTAATGTTCTTGATTGCTCTTGCTATCGGACTTCCGGCTGACCAAACAACAAAAGCAATCCTTCTTGTTGCATTCCCTGGTTCTGCCGTTGCAGCCATGATTGCGACTCGTTTCGAGAAACAAGAAGAAGAAACTGCAACTGCGTTTGTGGTCAGTGCGATTCTGTCATTGATTTCACTTCCAATCATTATCGCGCTTACTGCGTAACAAAAAAAGCTCCCTTTACGGGGAGCTTTTTGCTTTAGGTTTGAAATTTGAACAGTGACAGCAGCGGTTTTTTTCTTGTTTTGTTTTTTTCAGAAGCAGCAGCGGTCTCGGGGATCGGCTGAGCGGTGAATTCTTTCATTTGTGAGGTCAGTGATTGCAGATCTGCAAGAATATCGTCGATTTCTCTGCGGTGCTGAAGCAGCTGGTAAGATACACCTTCATCGGCTTTTTGTTTCAGCTGGCGTTCCAGTTCCGACAACCTTGCCATCAATTCGCTTTCGTCCTGCCTTTGCTGTAAAAGGGTGTCCAGCTTTTGTTCAAGCTGCTCGATTCTTCGTTCTGTGTCGCTATTTGTTTTTTGGACAAGGAAGCCTGTGCGCTTTTTAGCGCTTTTCGGCAGATGAATATCCTGAATCGCCGTGCCTTCAGAGATTTGTTTTTGAACGGATTTTAGAACCTTCACGTCTTCTGCCGTGAACGAATAGTGTCCGAGCTCATTGCGTTCGGCCGGAAGATTCAGCTGCTTCACCCACCGCTGCACCGTTTTTGCGGAGACGCCGAGTTCACTTGCTACCATATTTGTATTCATGATCCCATACCTCCTTTTAAGCTAGGTATTCGACCATAGAATGAGGTTCCCTTCCCGTTAGACAAAACAAGAAAAGATTCGGCAAAGAAAGTGGGTATCTCCTTTTTTTCTTCAAAAACTGTTATTGTTCATACAGTTCTAATGGAAGCTGGTCAGGATCAAAAAAGAAGGTGAAACGTTTGCCGGTCAGCGGGTCTGTTCTGATTGGCTCTGTTTCGATTCCTTTTTCATGAAGCTCCTGAACCGCCTTATCCAAGCTGCTGACTGTAAAGGCGAGGTGGCGCAGGCCTGCGGCTTCAGGCCGGGTTTGTCGTTCGGGCGGATCGGGAAACGAGAACAGCTCAATGACATACGAGCCGTTAAGCGACAAATCAAGCTTATAGGAGCCGCGCTCTTCGCGGTACGTTTCTTGAATCACCTGAAAACCAAGCTTATGTACGTAGAAAGCTTTCGACTTTTCGTAATCTGAACATATGATTGCAATATGATGTATGGATTTCAGCAACATCATCCCTCCTCGAATTCCAGTATAGCAGAGGGGGCTTTTCCAGCTGGGATTGAAATGCTTTTGACTGGGGTTAATCACTATACTATAATGAGAATGTTACGCACAGGAAAACAGAGGTGAAGACCGTGTTAGACCGTTTAAAATCAATTGAAGAACGATACGAGAAATTAAATGAGCTTTTGAGCGATCCAGAAGTAGTCAACGATCCGAAAAAGCTGAGAGAATATTCAAAAGAGCAATCTGATATACAAGAAACAGTTGACGTATATAGACAATACAGAGATGCGTCAGAACAGCTGGCTGATGCAAAAGCGATGCTTGAAGAGAAGCTGGACGCTGAGATGCGCGACATGGTGAAGGAAGAGATTTCTGAACTTCAGAAGGAAACGGAAACACTGTCAGAACGGCTGAAAGTGCTCTTGATCCCGAAAGATCCTAATGATGACAAAAACGTTATTATGGAGATCCGCGGAGCCGCGGGAGGCGAGGAAGCCGCTTTATTCGCGGGCAACCTGTACAGAATGTATTCCCGTTATGCCGAGCTTCAGGGCTGGAAAACAGAGGTCATGGAAGCGAATGTAACCGGAACAGGCGGCTACAAAGAGATCATCTTTATGATTACGGGAAGCGGCGCGTATTCTAAACTCAAATATGAAAACGGCGCCCACCGCGTACAGCGTGTTCCGGAAACAGAATCAGGCGGACGCATCCATACATCCACTGCAACAGTAGCATGTCTTCCTGAGGCAGAAGAGGTAGAGGTTGACATCCATGAGAAGGATATCCGTGTCGATACGTTTGCTTCAAGCGGACCGGGCGGACAAAGCGTTAACACAACAATGTCTGCGGTTCGTCTGACTCACTTGCCGACAGGTGTAGTTGTATCATGCCAGGATGAAAAATCTCAAATTAAGAACAAAGAAAAAGCAATGAAGGTTCTCCGTGCCAGAATCTATGATAAATTTCAGCAGGAAGCCCAGGCTGAATATGATCAAACACGGAAATCAGCAGTCGGATCTGGTGACCGCTCTGAACGTATCCGCACATACAACTTCCCGCAAAACCGTGTGACGGATCACAGAATCGGTTTGACGATTCAAAAGCTTGATCAGATTCTTGAAGGAAAACTTGACGAAGTGGTTGAAGCGCTGATTGTTGAAGATCAGGCAAGCAAGCTTCAGCAGTCGGAAGGTTAAGATGAAGACGATATTCGAAGCCCTGAAATGGGCTTCTTCTTATTTAACCGAAGCGGGAAGAGAAGAAAATGCTGCCGAGCTCCTATTGCTTTATGATACCGGAATGGAGAGAAGCAAACTGCTCGCAAGCTTACAGGAACCGATTGGTGAAGACGAGCTGTATCGCTTTAAGCGTCACGTTGAGATGCATAAAGAGGGCGTGCCGGTTCAATACATTATAGGAAAAGAGTTTTTTTATGGACGGGAATTTATGGTGAATGATGATGTGCTGATCCCGCGGCCGGAAACTGAAGAAGTTGTCTTTCATTTGCTTGAAAAATATCGGAGTGTCTTTTCTGAAGACGGCAAGCTCGAAGTTGTTGACGTTGGTACAGGGAGCGGCGCAATAGCCGTCACGCTTGCGCTTGAAAACCAAAACTTTTCTGTGTCGGCGGTCGATATTTCGAAAGAGGCGCTGCAAGTCGCCTCTGCCAATGCAGAAAAACTCGGAGCAAATGTGCGCTTTTATCAGGGCGATCTGCTTGAGCCTTTTATTAAGGCGGGAAAAAAAGCGGATATCATTGTCTCAAACCCGCCATATATATCAGAGGAAGAAATGGCTGATCTATCGGAAATTGTCCGTTTTCATGAGCCGCTGCACGCGCTCACCGATGGCGGAGACGGGCTGAAATTTTATAAGCGGTTTATGGAAGACATTCCGCTTGTCATGAAGGATAAAGTATTTGTTGTTTTTGAAATCGGGTGGAAACAGGGAGCGGCGGTCAAAGACCTGATCCTCAAGGCGTTTAAGGGAGCGGAAGTGGAAGTGCTGAAAGATATTAATGGAAAAGACAGAACCATATGCGCTCTGATTCATAAAAATAAATAAGCAGCTTGCTGGCGAGTGAATGGATCAAGCTGTTTAACACCAGCAAAGGGGATGTAAACATGAAAAAGGCCCTGACAGCAGGAATCCTGCTCATTGCGATTGAGAGCATGATTGGCACCATTTTTCCGCAGGCTCTTTCATATGAAGCGATTTTTGGCGTTGCGTCTCTCGTTTTAGTGGGGCTCGCGATCATTACATCGGGTTTGGCTGTAAGCGGAAGCGATCAGCGGGCAAACTACCATTCAGAAACCAAAGAAGGCCGTACATCTCGCATGAAAATGGCGGCCGCTTTCTTTGTTGCGGCGATACCTTCCATTCTATGTTATTTGCTGACGATTTTGTTTTAATAAAAAAGGAAGCCTCTTAGGCTTCCTTTTTTTGCAGTAAAACAGAGTCCCATATCCAATAGATAAGAGCTGTTAATACAGCGAAAAGATAGAAGGCTGTATTTTGAAACAAAGATTGTCCCGAAGGCTGAAGCACGCCGAAAATGATCGCGTTGGCAATAAAAGCAGCGACAAGGTAATACAGCAGATACAAAGGGCTGAACCGTTTCGGCTTTTTATTCATCATGATTTGAAGCGGCAGTGCGAAGATCAAATAAGGAAACAGAAAATAAAATGCCATTGTGATGAGAGCGGCAATGATAAATGAATGAATATAAATTACTGAATAAAGAACGGACATCGTGAATGCTGATAACAGCACTGTATAATTGTATTTCATCTTAAACCTCCTAAAACACTATCGTACCATAAATAAGATTAACAGCTTGCTAGATTTTTTTCACCCTGCACGTTTACCCCCGGCTCTCCTTGTCCATAATAGGGCTAGAAACAAAGCACGGAGAGGAACGGTGGGGACCGATGAAAAAAACAGTAATCATTTGTATATATATCTTTCTTTTATTATCTGGAGCGCTCGTAGGGCTGGCAAAAGAAGAGACGGCACAAAAATCGGAAAATCAGCCGGTGGTCATACCGGATCAGGCGATTCGTTTGAGAATATTGGCAAACAGCGATAGTGATCAAGACCAGCAATTAAAACGTCATATAAGAGACGCGGTGAATAAAGAAATCACAACTTGGGTAAAGGATATTACTTCTATTGAAGAAGCGCGTCGCGTGATTCGTTCAAAGCTGCCTGAAATCAAAGCAATTGCAAAGGAAACAATGGAGAAAGAAGGAGCGAATCAGTCGATATCCGTTGATTTTGACAAAATCTCGTTTCCGACAAAGCTTTACGGCAACATGGTATATCCCGCTGGTGAGTATGAAGCGATTTTGATTACGCTTGGAAAAGGAGACGGCGCCAACTGGTGGTGTGTGCTGTTCCCGCCCCTCTGCTTTCTCGATTTTTCTAACGGGGAAGCCGTCAAAGAACAAGAAGATAAAGAAGCCTCAAAAAAGCAGACTGAAAAAGTGCTTGAGGACGTAACCGCTAAAGCGGAAAAAGCCAAAAAAGAAGAGAACGAAGAAAAAGAAGACGGCACAGAAGTGAAATTCTTTTTAGTCGAATGGATTTCCGACCTTTTTTCCTAATCATCTGGTCTAAAAATAGATTTGCCTCATAGATTGGAAGAAAGAACGCAAAAACGGGGTGAACGGATGTTTTATCAACTGCGGGTGGCAAGGGAAAAAGACGGAGATGTGCTCGAGGCATTTTTAAAACAGGCAAAAACCAGCTATGAAGGCGTGAAAGAAGGCTTCACTCAATTTCTTATGCTGGAGGACAGTGAGAAAAACATTGCCGGATGCCTCGGTATTGAAAAAATAAGCTGTGACCAGGGGCTGCTGCGATCACTTGTCATATCGGACAAGCTTCACCAAGGCCACATTGTCACGCTTTTTCAAAGCATGGAGGTGCTGTGCGAAAAGCATCAGATCAAAACCGTGTACCTAGTAGCAAATCAGCATTCCTCTGCGGACTTTCTGACGGCCATGGGTTTTGAAAGAGCTGAGAGTGTACCGGAGGAGCTGTTTTCTTCTGATCACTTCTGTGAATCGCGGCAAACAGAAGGAGCCGTTTTGATGAAAAAAGCGTCTGGATAAGTGCAGTTTATACACATACTTATCCACTTCTTTATTAGCGTTGTCCACAATTTGTGGATAACGCTTGTTTTATTACAGGACATCTTTTATACTTTCAAAAGGATTACACGCGTAAAACAATCGTTTTATTGTTGTGAATAAGGAGTTTGGTCAGAAATGAAAACGAAAAGATGGTTTGTGGATGTAACAGACGAGTTATCCACAAATGATCCACAAATTGCACAAGCAGCCGCTTTGCTCCGAGAAAATGAGGTCGTTGCCTTTCCGACAGAAACAGTATATGGCCTAGGCGCAAACGCAAAAAATACGGATGCCGTCAAAAAAATATATGAGGCGAAAGGGCGGCCGAGCGATAATCCCCTGATTGTCCACATTGCGGATATCAGCCAGCTTGAGGATTTAACGGGCCCAGCGCCGGAAAAGGCGAAAACATTGATGAAACGGTTTTGGCCGGGAGCACTTACGCTCATTCTGCCTTGCAAACCTGATGCGCTTTCACCTCGTGTAACGGCAGGTCTTGAAACGGTTGCCATTAGAATGCCGGATCATCCGCTTGCCCTTGCATTGATTCGCGAATCGGGACTGCCGATTGCAGCACCGAGCGCCAATCTATCAGGCAAGCCAAGTCCCACAAAAGCAGAGCATGTGGCTCACGACTTGGATGGCCGCATAGCCGGTATTATGGATGGAGGCCCTACCGGAATCGGGGTCGAATCAACCGTGCTTTCATGTGCGGACGACATGCCTGTTCTCTTGCGTCCTGGCGGCATTACGAAGGAACAAATTGAAGCGGTGATCGGGCCGATCCATGTGGATAAAGGGCTCAGCGACCAAAACGAGAAGCCGATTTCTCCAGGGATGAAATATACACATTATGCGCCGACAGCGCCTCTTGCCATTTGCGAAGGCAGCCCAGAGCGCATTCAGCACCTCATTCAAGAATATCAACAGGGCGGAAGACGGGTCGGTGTCCTGACGACAGAAGAAAACGCGGGCGTTTATTCCGCTGATTATGTGAAGAGCTGCGGAAGACGGGCTCAGCTTGAGACTGTTGCGGCAGGGCTGTATGATGCTTTGCGCAGCTTTGATGAGAATAAGGTGGACTTTATTATTGCGGAATCCTTTCCGGACACAGGTGTCGGTCTTGCTATTATGAACAGGCTGATGAAAGCCGCCGGAGGAAGAGTGATTCGCTGAAAGCAGTCAGATGTTCTAACCCTTTTTGGACACGCATAGGCTAAAAAAGCGGGGCGTGTCCAAGGGGGTTATTTATGTATGTCGGATTTGTTTATAGGCGAACTGATTACATTAAGCATCATGGCGTTTGCTTTAGGGATGGATGCTTTTTCTGTCGGCCTTGGAATGGGCATGGTCAAACTTAGAAAGAAGCAGATATTCTATATTGGTTTCATCATCGGCCTCTTTCACGTCATCATGCCTCTCGCAGGGATGGCGGCCGGTAACATGCTGTCAGGGCTCCTCGGCGTGTTAGCGGTTTATATCGGTGGGGCGCTGCTTTTTGTTCTTGGGGTTCAAATGCTTATGGCCTCTTTTAAACAGTCAGAAGAACGATTCATGTCACCGGCAGGGCCGGGCTTATTGCTGTTTGCCATCGGCGTCAGCCTTGACAGCTTTTCCGTCGGCTTGAGCTTGGGGATATACGGCTCGCATCCGCTCCTCACAATTACCCTGTTCGGGCTGTTCAGCATGATGTTGACATGGCTGGGCCTGCTGGTCGGAAAACAAGTGCAGTCATGGCTTGGCACATACAGCGAAGCGCTCGGGGGCATCATATTAATCGTGTTTGGATTAAAGCTGCTTTTGCCAATTTAATATACCAATAAAAGAAACGAAGTCGCCGTTTCTTTTTTCTTCATATATAATAGAGAAAAATAAGGGGTGACTGACATGGATATTATTTTTGTCTGTACTGGAAATACGTGCCGCAGCCCAATGGCTGAGGCGCTTTTTAAATCAATTGCAGAAATGGAAGGGCTGAATGTCAATGTCCGCTCGGCAGGCGTGTTTGCTTCACCTAATGGGAAAGCGACGCCTCATGCAGTCGAAGCGCTGTTTGAAAAACACATTGCCCTTAATCATGTGTCTTCTCCATTAACTGAAGAACATATGGAGTCGGCTGATTTGGTTCTGGCTATGACACATCAGCACAAGCAGATCATTGCCAGTCAATTTGGACGTTATCGTGATAAAGTGTTTACGTTAAAAGAATATGTCACAGGCAGCCATGGTGATGTCATCGATCCGTTCGGCGGCTCAATTGACATCTATAAACAAACGCGAGATGAGCTTGAAGAGCTTCTTCGGCAGCTGGCAAAACAGCTGAAAAAAGACCGCAGATAAGTTGTCAGAAAATCTGTAAACAGGTCATTTGCAAATCCTGCGTGAAGGAGTAGAATATAGTGAAAAGCACATCATATGGTGTGAATCAAAGAGCGGACAGGCTGCGCGGTCAATAATAAAGCGGGCGGGCCGCATCACACACGCTGGGAGGAAAAGCAGATGAAAGTAGCCATTGCATCGGATCATGGCGGCGTTCACATTCGAAATGAAATCAAAGAGTTAATGGACGAATTGCAAATTGAATATATTGATATGGGCTGTGACTGCGGCAGCGGCTCTGTCGATTATCCGGATTATGCTTTTCCGGTGGCCGAAAAAGTGGTTAGCGGCGAAGTTGACAGAGGCATTTTAATTTGCGGGACAGGCATCGGCATGAGCATTTCCGCTAATAAAGTAAAAGGGATTCGCTGCGCGCTGGCGCACGATACCTTCAGCGCGAAGGCGACGAGGGAGCATAATGACACAAACATCCTTGCGATGGGTGAACGGGTGATCGGACCTGGTTTGGCTCGGGAAATCGCAAAAATCTGGCTGACTACTGAGTTTACCGGGGGAAGACACCAAACGCGTATTGGAAAAATCTCAGATTATGAAGAGAAAAACCTGTAGGGGTGCTGTTTAATGAATGAGTTGAAACAAACGTGGAAGACGATGCTGTCTGAGTTTCAGGACCAAGCGGAATTGAAACAAGATCAGCTCTTCGTCCTTGGATGCAGCACGAGCGAAGTGGCCGGCAGCCGGATCGGCACATCGGGCAGTGTAGATATCGCTGAAAGCATCTACAGCGGACTTGCTGAGCTTCGGGAAAAAACGGGAATCCATCTGGCGTTTCAATGCTGCGAGCATTTAAACAGAGCGCTTGTCGTCGAAGCAGAAACGGCCAAGCTGTTCAGGCTTCCAACCGTTTCTGCCGTGCCCGTTCCAAAAGCGGGCGGAGCGATGGCGTCTTATGCGTTTAAGCAGATGAAGTCTCCTGTTCTTGTTGAAACCATTCAGGCTGACGCCGGAATTGATATAGGCGATACGTTTATCGGCATGCATCTGAAGCCGGTGGCTGTCCCTGTGCGTGTCTCTCAAAACAGCCTCGGTTCAGCTCATGTGACATTGGCGCGTACACGGCCGAAACTAATCGGCGGAGTGCGGGCGGTTTATGAGTGCGAATGAAAGGACTGCATAGCCAGTCTTTTCTTTTATTTTAAGACAGTGAAATAAATTCCGAACTTTAAATTAAATTTAAGTTATTAATATTCGTTTTTACCAATAAAAATTTAGATTTTTTAAAAATAATCTTTTACATCGGCCTTAAAAACCATGTACAATAGTGATGGTAAAAACAAAGAACAGGATACGGATAGGAGAGGATCTCGCTGATGAAACATTTACCTGCGCAAGACGAACAAGTGTTTAACGCCATTAAAAATGAGCGTGAACGCCAACAGACTAAGATCGAATTGATTGCTTCTGAGAACTTTGTAAGTGAAGCTGTTATGGAAGCACAAGGATCTGTTTTGACAAATAAATACGCAGAAGGATATCCGGGCAAACGCTACTACGGCGGATGCGAGCACGTCGATGTCGTTGAAGATATCGCTCGTGACCGCGCGAAGGAAATCTTTGGAGCGGAGCATGTAAACGTTCAGCCTCATTCAGGCGCACAAGCAAACATGGCAGTGTACTTCACGATTTTGGAGCAAGGCGATACTGTACTTGGGATGAACCTCTCCCACGGCGGCCATTTAACACACGGAAGCCCAGTCAACTTCAGCGGTGTTCAATATAACTTTGTTGAGTACGGCGTAAATAAAGAAACTCAATATATTGATTACGATGACGTGCGTGAAAAAGCCCTCGCTCATAAACCGAAGCTTATCGTAGCAGGAGCAAGTGCGTATCCTCGTACAATCGACTTTAAGAAATTCCGTGAAATTGCTGATGAAGTCGGCGCTTACTTCATGGTGGATATGGCACATATCGCAGGACTTGTTGCGGCAGGCCTTCATCCAAACCCGGTTCCTTACGCTGATTTCGTTACAACAACAACACATAAAACACTTCGCGGTCCTCGAGGCGGTATGATCCTTTGCCGTGAAGAGTTTGGCAAGAAAATTGATAAATCGATCTTCCCTGGAATTCAAGGCGGCCCGCTGATGCACGTTATTGCCGCAAAAGCTGTTTCATTCGGTGAAGTATTGCAGGACGATTTCAAAACATATGCAGAAAACGTCATTTCAAACGCGAAACGTCTGGCTGAAGCCTTAACGAAAGAGGGCATCCAGCTCGTTTCAGGCGGAACAGACAACCACCTTATCCTTGTTGATCTTCGTTCGCTCGGACTGACTGGTAAGGTTGCGGAGCATGTACTTGATGAAATCGGTATTACGTCTAACAAAAACGCGATTCCATATGATCCTGAAAAACCTTTTGTAACAAGCGGCATCCGTCTTGGTACAGCTGCTGTAACCAGCCGCGGTTTTGACGGAGACGCATTAGAAGAAGTCGGTGCTATCATTGCGCTTGCATTGAAAAACCACGAAGATGAAGGAAAACTTGAAGAAGCAAGACAGCGTGTAGCTGCTCTGACTGATAAATTTCCTTTATATAAAGAATTAGATTATTAAGATCTTAAAACCCGCTTGGGCTTATGCCCGGCGGGTTTTTTGACGATGTTCTTGAAACTCAATGTCTTTTTTTGTAGAATCAATAGAAGTGTGTAATTGTTGATGGGACAATAAAAAAGGAGCTGAAACACAGTATGGGAAAGGTTTATGTATTTGATCATCCTTTAATTCAGCACAAGCTGACATATATACGGAATGAAAATACAGGTACGAAGGATTTTAGAGAGTTAGTAGATGAAGTGGCTACACTCATGGCATTTGAAATTACCCGCGATCTTCCTCTGGAAGAAGTGGATATCAATACACCGGTTCAGGCTGCGAAATCGAAAGTCATCTCAGGGAAAAAACTCGGAGTGGTTCCTATCCTCAGAGCAGGATTGGGAATGGTTGACGGCATTTTAAAGCTGATTCCTGCGGCAAAAGTGGGACATGTCGGCCTTTACCGTGATCCAGAAACCTTAAAACCCGTGGAATACTATGTCAAGCTTCCTTCTGATGTGGAAGAGCGTGAATTCATCGTGGTTGACCCGATGCTCGCTACAGGCGGTTCCGCAGTTGAAGCCATTCACAGCCTTAAAAAACGCGGTGCGAAAAATATCCGTTTCATGTGTCTTGTAGCAGCGCCGGAGGGTGTGGAAGAATTGCAGAAGCATCATTCGGACGTTGATATTTACATTGCGGCGCTAGATGAAAAATTAAATGAAAAAGGATATATTGTTCCAGGTCTCGGAGATGCGGGTGACCGCATGTTTGGAACAAAATAAAAAATGAAATCCCCAAAAGGGGGTTTCATTTTTTTATCCAGTTTTTTGCTATTCGGTGAATCTGTATACAATTATAGGTGAAAATGTGAACATTCTGTGGAGACGTAAAGTATAAAAAGTTTTTTAACTTTAAACAGATTGACACATGTTAGGGGCTATTGTATGCTAAACGAGGGTATTATGAGAAGGTTTTCATAGCTTTCATTATAGTCCTCATCCTCAATGTAAATCCTCTCAGCAAACCCGTATTATGAGGATTTATTTAAGCGAATGAAACAGCATCCCTGCAAGGCTTGCGGATGAATGATTTTTTCGAACAGGCCCGTTTTGCCGGTCAAAAAAGGTCTTCTACTAAGGGTTAACCGCTGATTTTTGCCGTATCCAAGCTATACATTATTTTTTCATCAGGAGACAGATAATTGATGGACGATCCCAAGCTTACATTTAGCAGACAACGCAAATATTTATTGTTCATTTTGGCAGTGTATGTACTGGGTTATGGTTTAACAGCGTATAAAACCGTTTTTTTAGGCCTTATTCTGGGAACTGTTTTCAGTTTGTTTAATTTTTTACTGCTCGTCAGAAGAATGAATGCTTTTGACAGAGCTGTTGAGAAAGGAAAGTCCATACGATCTCTCGGGAGCGCAGCGCGGTGGTGCAATGCGATTCTTGCTGTGGCTGTTGCCTATAAAAATCCCGAATACTTTCATATGGCAAGTACAGTTATTGGATTAATGACAATATACCCTGTCATTATGATAGATTCCTTTATCCAGCTTAAACGTTCATCAATGGAAGAGAGGTGAAAACCCTTTGAATCATGGTTACAGAACTATAGAATTTCTAGGTCTTACTTTTAATCTGACAAACATTCTGATGATTACTGTGGCGAGTGTGATTGTTTTATTGATTGCTATATTGACGACAAGAACGCTTTCGATCCGTCCCGGAAAAGCCCAGAACTTTATGGAATGGATTGTTGATTTCGTCCGCAATATTATTGGCAGTACAATGGATTTAAAAACAGGGGCTAACTTCTTGGCACTTGGTGTCACATTGCTGATGTACATATTTGTGTCGAATATGCTGGGGCTGCCGTTCTCTATTACAATCGGACATGAGCTCTGGTGGAAGTCTCCGACAGCCGATCCTGCCATTACATTAACGCTAGCCGTGATGGTTGTTGCTTTAACCCACTACTATGGTGTGAAGATGAAAGGGCTCAAGGAATATTCCAAAGACTATTTAAGACCTGTTCCATTCATGCTCCCGATGAAAATCATCGAAGAGTTTGCGAATACGCTGACTCTAGGTTTGCGGCTGTATGGTAACATCTTCGCCGGTGAGATTCTTCTCGGCCTGCTTGCGGGATTAGCAACAAGCCATTATTCGCAAAGCGTGGCTCTCGGTCTTGTCGGTACAATCGGTGCCATTCTGCCGATGCTGGCATGGCAAGCATTCAGTTTATTTATTGGTGCTATCCAGGCATTTATCTTTACAATGCTGACGATGGTGTACATGTCTCATAAAATCAGTCATGATCATTAAAACATTATATCCAAACGGATAACATTTTAAAGGAGGAACTTTTTCATGAATTTAATAGCAGCTGCGATTGCAATTGGTTTAGGCGCACTTGGTGCAGGTATTGGTAACGGTTTGATTGTTTCACGTACGGTACAGGGGATTGCCCGTCAGCCGGAAGCAGGTAAAGAACTGAGAACTCTTATGTTCATGGGTATCGCATTAGTTGAAGCCCTTCCTATTATCGCTGTCGTTATCGCATTCTTAGCGTTCTTTGGCTAAGCATAAAAGCCTTATATGAACTAAAAATGGCGAAGATCATTCCAAGAGAACCTTCGCCATTGCTTTATGTCTGATAAGCATCCCGCCTTGCCGGCTGAAAAGAGACAAGTGCGGCTGCTGGATCAGCAAAGAAAAACCTGCAGAAGGGAGTTGCCGTAGTAG
The DNA here is from genome assembly GCF_038007545.1 of Bacillus sp. FSL K6-6540. Taxonomy (NCBI): domain Bacteria; kingdom Bacillati; phylum Bacillota; class Bacilli; order Caryophanales; family Bacillaceae; genus Bacillus; species Bacillus sp. FSL K6-6540. The sequence goes on along the minus strand of NZ_JBBOXH010000002.1, from coordinate 441,391 downwards.
ATGTCTCAATTACCACTTGAACTAGGATTGTCGTTTAACGGCGGAGATATCCTGTTCCAACTGTTAGCTATGTTAATCTTATTAGCGCTTCTGAAGAAATACGCTTTAGGGCCGCTATTAAACATAATGAAACAGCGTGAAGACCACATCGCTGGAGAAATTACGTCTGCTGAAGAAAAAAATAAAGAAGCGCAGCAGCTGATTGAAGAGCAGCGCGTTCTTTTAAAAGAAGCAAGACAGGAATCCCAAACTCTTATCGAAAACGCAAAGAAACTGGGAGAGAAGCAAAAAGAAGAGATTATTCAGGCTGCACGTGCAGAATCTGAACGTCTGAAAGAAGCAGCAAGAACTGAAATCGTGAAGGAAAAAGAACAGGCGGTTTCTGCTCTCCGTGAGCAAGTAGCGTCTCTTTCTGTCATGATTGCGTCGAAAGTGATCGAAAAAGAACTGGATGAACAAGCGCAAGAGAAATTGATCCAGGACTATCTTAAAGAGGTAGGAGAAAGCCGATGAGTGGATCAGCTGTCTCTAAACGATATGCATCAGCTCTTTTTGATATAGCCAATGAGTCCGCTCAGCTGAATCAAGTAGAAGAAGAGCTAACTGTTGTAAAACAAGTATTTCAAAATGAAAAAGCGCTTAATGATGTGTTGAACCATCCGAAGGTGCCGGCTGCGAAGAAAAAAGAGCTGATCCAAAATGCATTTGGCTCTTTGTCACAGTCCGTGCTTAATACGATTTTTCTTTTGATTGACCGCCATCGTGCCGCGATTGTGCCTGAGCTCACAGATGAGTTTATCAAACTCGCAAATGTGGCCCGTCAAACAGAAGACGCAATCGTATATTCAGTGAAACCGCTGACGGATGCGGAAATTTTACCATTATCACAAGTGTTTGCAAAAAAAGCCGGAGTCGCTTCACTGAGAATCAGAAATGAAGTGCAGACGGATTTAATAGGCGGCATTAAAGTCCGCATTGGAAACCGGATTTATGACGGCAGCGTAAGCGGGAAGCTTCAGCGCATTGAACGTCAATTAGCCGGGGAAAATCGATAGAAGGGGTGAAACCTAAGTGAGCATCAAAGCTGAAGAGATTAGCACGCTGATAAAACAGCAAATACAAAATTATCAATCTGATATTGAAGTTCAAGACGTAGGTACAGTCATCCAAGTCGGTGACGGTATTGCTCGTGTGCACGGCCTTGACAACTGTATGGCCGGTGAACTTGTCGAATTTTCAAACGGTGTTTTGGGTATGGCTCAAAACCTTGAAGAATCAAACGTAGGTATCGTCATCTTAGGACCTTTCAGTGAGATCCGTGAGGGAGACGAAGTAAAAAGAACAGGCCGCATCATGGAGGTTCCTGTTGGTGAAGAGTTAATCGGCCGTATTGTAAATCCGTTAGGCCAGCCGGTAGACGGACTTGGCCCGATCCTTACAAGCAAAACTCGTCCGATTGAGAGCCCTGCACCAGGCGTTATGGACCGTAAATCCGTTCATGAACCGCTTCAAACCGGTATCAAAGCGATCGATGCACTGATTCCAATCGGCCGCGGCCAGCGTGAACTGATCATCGGTGATCGTCAAACAGGTAAAACATCTGTTGCGATCGATGCGATCCTGAACCAAAAAGACCAAGACATGATCTGCGTATATGTTGCGATCGGCCAAAAAGAATCAACAGTCCGCGGCGTAGTAGAAACATTGCGTAAACACGGCGCGCTTGATTATACAATTGTTGTAACGGCGTCTGCGTCACAGCCGGCACCGCTTCTGTACCTGGCACCGTATGCTGGGGTTACAATGGCGGAAGAATTTATGTACAGCGGCAAGCACGTTCTTGTTGTATACGATGATCTTTCTAAACAAGCGGCTGCTTACCGTGAGCTGTCCTTGCTTCTTCGCCGTCCGCCAGGCCGTGAAGCGTTCCCTGGGGATGTATTCTATCTTCATTCCCGTCTGCTTGAGCGTGCAGCAAAGCTTAGCGACGCGAAAGGCGCAGGATCAATTACAGCTCTGCCGTTCGTAGAAACACAAGCCGGAGATATCTCTGCTTATATTCCGACGAACGTCATTTCCATCACCGACGGACAGATCTTCCTGCAATCTGATTTGTTCTTCTCAGGCGTACGTCCAGCGATCAACGCCGGATTGTCTGTATCCCGTGTCGGCGGCTCAGCGCAAATCAAAGCGATGAAAAAAGTATCAGGTACTTTGCGTCTTGACCTTGCGTCATACCGTGAACTGGAAGCATTCGCTCAATTCGGTTCTGACCTCGACCAAGCGACTCAGGCAAAACTGAACCGCGGTGCGCGTACAGTTGAAGTGCTGAAGCAGGATCTGAACAAGCCGCTTCCGGTTGAAAAGCAAGTAGCCATTCTTTATGCGCTGACAAAAGGATATCTCGATGATATTCCTGTGGCGGATATCAGACGTTTTGAAGAAGAGTACTACATGTACCTTGACCAAAACCATAAAGACCTGCTTGACGGAATTGCGAAAACAGGAAACCTTCCTGCTGATGAAGACTTCAATGCTGCAATCGAAGGCTTCAAACGCACATTTGCACCAAGCAACTAACTCGAATGCTGATGAGAGAAAAAGGTTCTCTTTTTCTCTCTTTTTACGCAGATGAAGAGAAAAGGTGGTGAAATCTTTGGCCTCATTACGCGATATTAAGTCAAGGATCACGTCAACGAAAAAAACAAGTCAGATTACAAAAGCCATGCAGATGGTATCTGCGGCTAAGCTTAATCGTGCTGAAAACAATGCAAAATCATTTGTGCCATATATGGATAAAATCCAAGAGGTTGTGTCAAACGTCGGAAGAGTTTCCGGCAACGTGAAGCACCCGATGCTTCTCAGCAGAGAAGTGAAAAAAACGGCATACCTTGTCATTACGTCTGACCGCGGTCTTGCCGGCGCTTTTAACAGTTCGGTTTTACGGAGTGCTTATCAGGCCATGCAAGAACGTCATCAGTCTAAGGATGAGTATGCGGTGATTGCCATCGGAAGAGTGGGCCGTGATTTCTTTAAGAAACGGGAGATTCCGATCATTTCCGAGTTAACAGGACTTGGGGATGAAGTAACGTTTACAGAAATTAAAGATCTTGCCCGTCAAACGATTCAAATGTTTATAGACGGTGCGTTTGATGAATTGCACCTTGTTTATAACCATTTTGTCAGCGCCATTACTCAAGAAGTAACGGAGAAAAAACTTCTGCCGTTATCTGATTTGGGCAGCGGCGGCGGAAAAAGAACGGCGTCTTATGAATTTGAACCATCTGAAGAGGAGGTTCTGGAGGTTTTGCTTCCTCAATATGCAGAAAGCTTAATCTTCGGTGCGCTTCTTGACAGTAAAGCAAGTGAGCACGCTGCAAGAATGACGGCGATGAAAAATGCGACAGACAACGCGAAGGAACTTATCGATTCACTTTCGCTTTCTTACAACCGCGCTCGCCAAGCAGCCATCACACAAGAAATTACGGAAATTGTCGGCGGAGCAGCCGCTTTAGAATAGAAAGATTTTGTCAGGAGGGATAGCGATGAAGAAAGGACGCGTTAGCCAGGTATTAGGACCGGTCGTCGACGTGCGTTTTGAAGACGGTCACTTGCCTGAAATTTATAATGCGATTAAAATTTCACAGCCAGCTGCAAGTGAAAACGAAGTAGGTATTGATTTAACGCTTGAGGTCGCTCTTCATTTAGGTGATGATACAGTCCGTACAATCGCAATGGCATCTACAGATGGTGTTCAGCGCGGTATGGAAGCTGTAGATACAGGAGCGCCAATCTCAGTACCGGTTGGTGATGTAACACTTGGACGTGTATTTAACGTTCTCGGAGAAAATATTGATTTGAATGAGCCGGTTCCTGCGGATGCGAAAAAGGATCCGATTCACAGACAGGCGCCTTCATTCGATCAGCTTTCAACAGAAGTTGAAATTCTTGAAACAGGTATTAAGGTTGTTGATTTGCTTGCTCCTTACATTAAGGGCGGTAAAATCGGATTGTTCGGTGGTGCCGGTGTAGGTAAAACCGTATTAATCCAGGAATTAATCAACAACATCGCGCAAGAGCACGGCGGTATCTCTGTATTCGCCGGCGTAGGAGAGCGTACTCGTGAAGGGAACGACCTTTTCTACGAAATGAGTGACTCTGGCGTAATCAACAAAACAGCCATGGTATTCGGACAAATGAACGAGCCGCCGGGCGCACGTATGCGTGTTGCTTTGACAGGCCTTACAATGGCTGAGCACTTCCGTGATGTACAAGGACAGGACGTACTGTTCTTTATCGATAACATTTTCCGTTTCACACAAGCGGGTTCAGAGGTTTCAGCCCTTCTTGGCCGTATGCCTTCAGCGGTTGGTTATCAGCCGACGCTTGCAACTGAGATGGGTCAGCTCCAAGAGCGTATTACGTCTACGAACGTTGGATCAGTTACATCTATCCAGGCGATCTACGTGCCTGCCGATGACTACACTGACCCGGCGCCGGCAACAACGTTCGCTCACTTGGATGCGACAACAAACCTTGAGCGTAAATTAACTGAAATGGGTATTTACCCTGCGGTTGATCCGTTGGCATCTACATCACGCGCCCTTGCTCCTGAAATTGTTGGAGAAGAGCACTATGCGGTTGCGCGTGAAGTACAGTCAACGCTTCAGCGTTACAAAGAGCTTCAGGATATCATTGCGATTCTCGGTATGGATGAATTAGGCGAGGAAGACAAACTTGTCGTTCACCGCGCACGCCGTATCCAGTTCTTCCTTTCTCAGAACTTCCACGTGGCTGAACAGTTCACTGGACAAAAAGGATCTTACGTGCCTGTAAAAGAGACGGTACAAGGCTTCAAAGAAATCTTAGCCGGTAAATATGACCATCTTCCAGAAGATGCATTCCGTCTTGTAGGCCGTATCGAAGAAGTTGTTGAGAAAGCAAAAGAAATGGGTGTAGAAGTTTAATCTGGTCCTAGGAGGGTAAAAGCATGAAGACCGTTAAAGTCAATATCGTTACTCCCGACGGCCCAGTATACGATGCGGATATCGAAATGGTGAGTGTGAGAGCCGAAAGCGGCGATCTCGGTATTTTGCCAGGCCATATTCCAACCGTGGCTCCTCTTAAAATCGGCGCTGTCCGTCTGAAAAAAGACGGGCAGACTGAAATGGTTGCCGTCAGCGGCGGTTTTGTAGAAGTCCGTCCTGATCAGGTCACCATCCTTGCCCAGGCTGCCGAGACAGCGGAAGGCATCGATAAAGAGCGCGCTGAAGCTGCACGCCAGCGGGCGCAGGAGCGTTTGAATTCTCAATCAGATGATACTGACATTCGTCGGGCTGAGCTTGCGTTACAGCGGGCTTTGAACAGATTGGATGTAGCAGGGAAATAAGAAAAAATCCTTCTCTTTATGAGAAGGATTTTTTTATGAACGCACAAGAGAATCAAACAGCGACAGCAGCGGGCGATCCTCTTTTGGACGCAGGTATAAACCATCACAGGCATTCATTGTATGCCACGATTTACGATGTCTTCTAAAGCCAAGTGTATAAGCGCCGTCTTTATAGGGATAAGGTTTTACAACCCATTCAGCATCTTCATGGCGGGCAATCACACAATCTATAAGATAAACACTAATCATTTTCTCGAATTCTTCAATAGGAAGATTCCAATCAGCAAGCAAAAGTTCTTGTATACTTTGAAAATAGAGGTTTTCAAGCTCTTCAAGGCTTTCTCTCGTATAGGTAAGAGAAATGTTAAAAAACTGACACAATTCATTCAGTTCTTCAATCTGTGACTGTCTATAATCATAATAGAATGCAATTGCTTCCCATTCCTGATCAAAAATTGGCAGGTCCTCACCATATTGCTTTTCAGGCTGAAAAAAAGAATGATTCACATTTGTCAGCTCCTTTCCAATAAAGTATACCATGTAAAAGAATCGCACTTTAAGCGGGGATTAGCCCTAGATTTGGGTGATTATTCCGTTCTGTATAAAATGTATCATCTTTATCTGTGCTTCTTATATAATAAGAAAGGGTATGAACGCAGAGAAAGGAGTGTAATAGATGAGTGTATTGGGACAGCAGGCTGCAATCGGCATTGTCGTTCACCTGATTTTTATAGCAGTGACTTGGTGGGCGTTGCAAGCAGTCAATATAGATCCGTTAATCAAAAAAGGCAAAGTCGTGCAGGCAAGACTCCTGATGATTTTGCTGACAATCGCCATTGGAACGGCCGTTGCCAATTTCTTTTTAGATTATCTCAATTATTCACAGCAGCTTCCCTATCTATTTTAATAGGTTTTGAACATTATTATCATTAAATGGTTGGGAGAAGCGGGTTGAGGCGAATAGCTCGAGTTTTGACGAAGATTTTTACGTATGGCGCCTCTTGCCTCCGGTAAAACTGGGGATAAGGGGGAGAGATGAACATGAAGAAAAAACAAGTAAGCCACGCTATTATCATTTCCGTCATGTTAAGCTTCGTCATTGCTGTTTTCCATACCATTCATGCGAGTGAATTAACGCCGTTAGCAAAAATGGCAGAGGGGATGGAACGCCAAGATGTGTCAATAGATAAGTGGACATTGCATGCAAAACAAAACATGTCACTGACCGAAAAAGAATTTTATCAAAAAGTGCAACGTTTAAAATCAGAGTATCGTCAATATGATTGGGTGATTGCACGGGAAGATAAAATGATAAAGGCAATTGGCACATATACTGACAAAAAAAATCGTACTTCTTTTAGACTGCAGCTTGTCACAACCCTCAAAAAACACAATCCAACTTCGTATTTATTATATGAGCAAATGAGTCTAGAGACACCGGATAGCTGGAATGATACATATGAACAGTTTGAACGGGAGACACTTGGGATATTCCAAGAAAAAGTAGTTATTTTTACTTGTCTAAATGGTCACTTAGATGATAATATGAATATTGTTTTGCAAAAAAAAGCAAATCAGTTATTAAATGAATTTCAAGCAAGATCAGTAGAACATGTAGTTGAGCCAAATTTCGTTTCTATTTCTGCGTTTACAGATGAGTGGGAAGAGTACATTATGACCTCGAAACATAAAATGAATTTGCAAATTGCACTTAGAAGTGCAGGAATGGGCGGAAAACATACCGTTACGGTTGGCACACCAATCGTTACGACTGAATATTAATATAGAGAATTTAGGGACGCGGAGGGGAATACCTTGGAAAAAATCATCGTCCGCGGCGGTCAGAAGTTAAACGGCACAGTCAAAGTTGAAGGCGCTAAAAATGCCGTTTTACCTGTTATCGCTGCATCTTTATTAGCAAGTGAAGAAAAAAGCGTAATTTGTGATGTACCTACGCTCTCCGATGTATATACAATTAACGAAGTGTTGCGTCATTTAGGAGCAGATGTGCATTTTGAAAATAATGAAGTGACTGTAAATGCTTCATACGCTTTGCAAACTGAAGCACCTTTTGAATATGTTCGTAAAATGCGTGCGTCTGTGCTTGTCATGGGGCCGCTTCTTGCGCGTACAGGTCATGCAAGAGTTGCACTTCCGGGCGGATGCGCAATTGGTTCCAGACCGATTGATCAGCATTTAAAAGGTTTTGAAGCAATGGGCGCAGAAATCAAAGTCGGTAATGGCTTCATTGAAGCTGAAGTAAAAGGCCGACTGCAAGGCGCAAAAATTTATCTGGACTTCCCAAGTGTAGGAGCTACAGAGAACCTGATTATGGCAGCCGCTCTAGCTGAAGGAACAACAACGCTGGAAAACGTGGCAAAAGAACCCGAAATCGTTGATTTAGCAAACTATATCAACGGCATGGGCGGAAAAATCCGCGGAGCTGGCACCGGCACCATCAAAATTGAAGGAGTCGAAAAGCTTCACGGCGTAAAACATCATATTATTCCTGACCGCATTGAAGCGGGCACATTTATGGTTGCTGCTGCAATCACTGAAGGAAACGTATTAGTAAAAGGAGCGGTTCCTGAACACCTCACCTCTTTAATTGCAAAAATGGAAGAGATGGGTGTAACAATTAAGGATGAAGGTGAAGGTCTGCGTGTCATCGGCCCGAAAGAACTTAAACCGATTGACATCAAAACAATGCCTCACCCGGGCTTCCCGACTGATATGCAGTCACAAATGATGGCGCTTCTGCTTCGTGCAAGCGGCACAAGCATGATTACAGAAACCGTTTTTGAAAACCGTTTTATGCATGCGGAAGAATTCCGCCGTATGAATGGTGATATCAAGATTGAAGGACGTTCTGTCATCATTAACGGTCCTGTACAGCTTCAGGGAGCTGAAGTTGCAGCGACTGATTTGCGTGCAGGTGCAGCGCTGATTCTTGCGGGGTTAGTGGCTGAAGGTCACACACGTGTTACTGAATTGAAGCACTTAGACCGCGGTTACGTTGATTTCCATCAGAAGCTTGCCGCTCTGGGCGCAGACATCGAACGTGTAAATGATGAGTCTGCTTCTGAGCAAGAGAATAAAGAAGTCGTTTCTGACTTAAATGCATAAACTTACTTGAAAATCAGTATGTCACTCTGGCATACTGGTTTTTTATTTTTTGTGTATTATCATCATTATGCGCAAAATAGCAAAAAAGAATACGTAAATGACAAATAAAGTTTCTGTCCAAAACGAGAGTCATATTAGCTTGTCCCTGCCCATAGACTAGACTAGAGTCGAATCCCGAGCAGGAGGCAGCTGAATATGAAACAATTCGCAATCACACTATCCGTACTATGTGCATTGATTCTCTTGGTTCCCACACTCTTGGTTATACCATTCCAGCATAATAAGGAAGCGGGGGCCAGCGTAGAATCAGAAAAGACAGCAGTCAGCACGAAACCAGCATCGAAAGGAGCAGAAACATTGAAAGCTTCACCTGTTTCTATTCCCGTCTATCGAACCGCAAATCAATCCGTAGAAGACATTCCGCTTGAAGAGTATGTGATTGGAGTCGTCGCCTCCGAAATGCCGGCAACCTTTGAATCTGAAGCACTGAAAGCCCAGGCCCTCGCCGCCAGAACATTTATTGTCAGACTGATGGTGTCAAATTCAGCGGTTGAGGCTCCTAAAGGCTCACTGGTGGATGATACACAGATGTTCCAGGTGTATAAAAACAAAGCGGAGCTGAAAAAACAGTGGGGCACAAGCTATGAGACAAAACTGAAGAAAATCACAGCTGCGGTAGCCAGTACGCAAGGCAAAATCTTAACGTACAACAACCAGCCGATTGAAGCCTCCTTTTTCTCCACAAGCAACGGCTACACAGAGAATGCAGAAGCATATTGGACAAGTGCTATCCCATATTTAAAAAGCGTCAAAAGCCCATGGGATAAAAAGTCTCCGAAATATAAGGCAACGAAAACCTTTACAGCGGCAGAATTTCAGCAAAAGCTTGGCGTCAAGCTGGATGGATCTAGCGCAGTAGGGAAGATTACCGGCGAGACACCGGGCCACCAGGTTGCAACTGCCGTCATTAACGGCAAGACGCTGAAAGGAAGAGACATACGTGAAAAGCTGGGTCTCAACTCCGCAGATTTTGAATGGAAGCGAAATGGAGACACAATTACAGTCACGACGAGAGGATTTGGCCACGGTGTGGGGATGAGCCAATACGGAGCGAATTTTATGGCGAAAGAAGGCAAAACGGTTGATGACATTGTAAAGTATTATTACCAAGGCACACAAATTTCTGAGGCAGATTCGTTTTTGAATAAATATATGGCGAAAAAGTAGAAAAAGACGCTCATTGGGCGTCTTTTTCTGTTCCTGAATATCTTTTATCTAAGAGCAGCTGAAACGGTTTAGAGGAGCTTCTGACCGTCTTTAAGGATCAGTCCTTTTTTCCTGATTTCAGGCTTTGAGATTGTGGTAAAGTCATCCACATTTGTCGACAGACTTCGACAGACTCATATAACGAAAGCCGAAAGGCGGACAATCTTCTCTTTTCATAGGGGCGTTAGGTGGAAATCACTAATAAAAACATAGGTTTCTATGCAAAAGTAAACAACAGCAATGGGGAAGCCCGCCCTATTTATTTCTCGGTTTTTGTTGATTACGATAGATTATGTTCAGCGTTGAACATCTGCACGCAGAAACAAATTGGTAAAGGGGTACGAACATGAAGAAAAGATTTTCACTGATCATGATGACAGGATTGCTATTTGGATTAACTTCACCTGCTTTTGCAGCTGAAAAGACAGAAACGGAGGCTAAAGCGCCGGCGAACGTGGCGGTCTTGCTTGATGCCAGCGGAAGTATGGCGAAAAGAATAGACGGTGTATCTAAATTTAATTCAGCCAAAAAAGAAATTTCAAAGTTTGCGAGCTCACTGCCAGAAGGAACTCAGGTGAAAATGAGCGTGTTTGGCTCTGAAGGAAATAATAAAAATTCCGGAAAAGTTCAGTCATGCGAAGCCATTCGCAACGTATACGGCTTCCAAAGCTTTAACGAGCAAAGCTTCCTCAATTCTCTCAATACAATTGGGCCTACTGGCTGGACGCCAATTGCCAAAGCGCTGAACGAGGCGAAATCTTCTTTTGACCAGCTTGATGCAAAAGGGGAAAAAGTGGTGTATCTGTTGACAGACGGTGAGGAAACGTGCGGAGGAAACCCGATTAAAACCGCAAAGGAACTGCAAAAAGACAATATCACTGTTAATGTGATCGGCTTTGATTATAAAGAGGGATACAAAGGCCAGCTGAACGCAATTGCGAAAGTAGGCGGCGGTGAATACTTCCCGGCTTATACCCAAAAAGATGTTGAGAAAATTTTCACTCAGCAATCACTAATGTTATCTAAATAAGAAAAAAGAGGCTGGTGATGGTCAGCCTCTTTTTGTATGTAACAAAAACTTCAAAACTAATTAGCTGTCTGCCTGTAGCATAGTAGCAGATTTCCGTTTTTCTGTCATAATCAAGGCGAAAAAAGAATGAATGATCACACAATCTGTTTATGCTTTCTGGGCGGAAATGGCTAAAAATGAACGGCATTTCAAGCGATTTTGGACAGATCGTGAAAGCAGCACAAAAGGCAGCATGTCCTATATCTTTTTGCATTTTCGTATTCTAGCATAAAGAAGAATCCAACATATAGTTGGAAAATATGAAAAAGAAAGGAAGTAATTATATGAAAAAATTGCTGGCTGCCGGTATGTATCATTGGATTGTTGACTGTTTCCATTGCCTCCCCGTCTTTTGCCGCTGAGAAACAGGCTGATACAAATGTAGCTGTTTTGTTTGATGGAAGCGGAAGCATGGTTCAAAAAACAGGAGGAGAGCGCAAAATAGACATTGCCAAAAAATCAGTAAAATCTTTTGCCGAACTCCTTCCGAAGGATACAAATCTTATGCTTCGCGTTTTCGGGCATGCAGGGAATAATAAACTGTCCGGTAAAGCCCTTTCGTGCAGTACGACGGAAACCATTTACGGCCTTCATCCATATGAAGGGTCTCTGTTTGACAATTCATTGAGTGAGCTCAAGCCGACTGGATGGACACCGATTGCCAAAGCACTTGCAGACACAAAAAAAGAATTTGAAGCATTTGACGCAGACGGGAAAAACGTGGTGTATTTAATCACTGACGGTGAAGAAACGTGCGGCGGAGACCCTGCGGCAGAAATCGAAAAGCTCCGTGCATCAAATGTGGATACGATTGTAAACATCATTGGCTTCAACTTTGATGTCAAGGGTAATGAAGAGATGAAACAAGCAGCTGTCGCTGGCGGTGGAGAATATATTTCAGCGAACAGTGCGGATGAGTTCGAACAGGCTTGGGAAAAAGAAGCACAAAAATTTACTGAGTAAGGAACCTAAAGATCAGGCGCTCCCCCAGGCGCCTTTTTTTATTGGTTTAAAAACAATTTGGGCGGGAATGATACCCTAAAAAGGGGTTGAACATATGAAATTATTCGGAATGATTTTTCTTATAGCCACCGTTGCATTCATATTGCTTGGTGTTCTTCTAAAACTGGCAGCCTTCTTTTTTGTCAGCATTCTCACCTTGATCGCAGCTATTGTGCTGTTTACGGTTCTGAAAAAGAATCAGCATAATCAAACATAGAGTCCTTTATATAGAGGGCTCTCAGCGTGTCGACAAACCCCGCGTTCGTTGTCAATGCACATTGGTAAAAGGAACGGCGGCTAAATGCTTAGGCGCCCTGCCTAAACACCGCCGTCATCACATCCTGTGAAAGCCCTTTATATAGAGGGCTCTTTTTGTGTCTCAGAATTCGACAAAATCCGAGGAGTGTGAAAAAATATAAAGGCAGGAACATTGCGGAGGGGAAGAGACATTGAACGATAAAGTAACTGCGGTCAGGGATGTATGGCGCTATGAACAAGGGGAAATAAGCAAAGTAGAAGACCGGATGGTGACGGAATTCCCTTTGACAGTGATACTGAATGGCAGTGAATTTGTGACGCTCGTTTGTACGCCTGAGCATATCGAAGAGCTTGTCATCGGATTTCTCGCATCAGAGGGTGTTATACGATTTCAAAAAGAAATTAAAAGGTTTACAATAGATGAAAGTCTCGGTTTTGTATATGTCGACCTCGTTCACCCTGAGACATTGGATCAAAAGGATTATACGAAACGGGTGATCGGCTCATGCTGCGGAAAGGGCCGTCATTTTTATTTTCAGCAGGATGTCAAAACAGCCAAGACGGCTGTCAGCCAAATCAAGATATCGCCTGAGGCATGTCTGGCGCTTATGAAAGACATGCAGCAAGGGAGCGGGACGTTTCAGGATACGGGAGGCGTCCATAATGCGGCGCTTTGCGACACAGAGAAGCTTCTGTTGATGCGCACCGATATCGGTCGGCACAACGCACTTGATAAACTATACGGACACTGCCTTCTAAACGGGATGTCCGTACGCGACAAACTGATTGTGTTCAGCGGCAGAATCTCATCAGAGGTCCTGTTAAAAGCGGCCAAAATCGGCGTGTCGATTGTCATTTCCAAATCGGCCCCGACGGAGCTTGCGATTCAAATGGCTGAAGAATTGAATATCACAGCGATTGGATTTGTCAGAAACGGATCATTTAATGTATATACACACCCTGAGAGAATCAGGGAGTAGGAAGGGGCTGTAGCTATGATTACAGAGTCGCGTCAGATGTTGGATAAAAGAAACAGACCGCTGAGAGACCTTCGCATTTCTGTTACAGACCGCTGCAACTTCCGATGCACGTACTGTATGCCCGCCGAATTATTCGGCCCGGATTATCCTTTTTTAAAGAAAGAGGAGCTGCTTTCATTTGAGGAGCTGGAACGGCTTGCGACATTGTTTGTCACAAGATTTGGCGTTGAAAAAATCCGCTTGACCGGCGGAGAGCCCCTCATGAGAAAGGATATGCCGGAATTAATCAAAAAACTGGCCCGCATACCGGGTATTCGTGACATCGCGATGACGACAAACGGATCACTGCTGCCTGTTTATGCTAAGAGGCTCAAGGAGGCTGGGCTGAAAAGGGTTACGATCAGCCTTGATTCTTTAGAAGACGAGCGTTTTAAGAAGATAAACGGGCGCGGTGTTTCTGTCAGCAAGGTGCTGGAAGGCATTGAAGCGGCGAAGCAAGCGGGGCTCGGTGTTAAAATCAATATGGTTGTTCAAAAGGGCGTCAATGAAAAAGATATACTGCCTATGGCCCGTTATTTTAAAGAAAAAGGGCATATCCTGAGATTCATTGAATTTATGGACGTAGGCAACACCAACCAATGGGAAAAAAAAGACGTCATGACAAAGGCGGAAATCATAGATTTGATCAATAAACACATGCCGGTTGAGCCGATAGCGCCTAATTATATAGGCGAAGTGGCTTCCAGATTCCGCTACTTGGACGGCTCCGGAGAAATCGGCGTCATATCATCTGTATCTGATGCATTCTGCGGATCTTGCAACAGAGCTCGTCTTTCTGCGAGAGGAGAGCTGTTTACCTGCTTATTCGCTTCAAGCGGATTTGACCTCAGAGCTCCGGTTCGCCAGGAATTAAGTGATGACGAACTATCAGAAATGATCGGGACAGTATGGAAAAATCGGATTGATCAGTATTCAGTCGATCGTACGCTATCAAAAGCATCTGGCAAAAAGAAAGTGGAAATGTCTTATATTGGCGGTTAATTTGAAGTCAAAAGCTTATCGGCACTGTCCGGTAAGCTTTTTTATTAGAATCCGAGTGCAAAAAATACGTATAAAAACCGAAATATATAAGGATAGGCATAAAGAAGGAATCATTGTAAGAAAATTTAATTCCAAAGCCATACATTATGATAAAATATAACCAATTAGAAAATAGAAAGGGTTGGAGGGGCATGGCCGCGTACGAGATCCCGTCATCTCAAGTAGGAGTGAAAATCAATAAGTGGTATAAGCACATTTTAGCATTTCAAGTGGCTGATGCCGTAAAGCTGAAGGAAGAAATTGATCTAGATATCGAACAGATGGAAGAGGATCAGCTGCTTCTCCTGTATTATCAGCTGATCAGCTACCGGCACCAAATTATGCTGGATTATGTAAAGCCTGACCTGCACGAGGAATCTCAGCTTCAATATCGTGAATTGATCAAAACGCTGGAAAGCAATCAGGACAGCATCTCCGGATTATCTGAGTATTATTTTCACTTGTTTAGAGGAATGTACGAATTTGAACAGAACAATTACATCTCGGCTATATCCTTTTATCGGAAAGCTGAGAAGATGCTTGCGTTTGTAGAAGATGAAATTGAAAGAGCGGAATTTCATTTTAAAGTGGCGGAAGTCTTTTATATTATGAAGCAGACGCACTTTTCCATGAACCACGCTGTACAGGCGCTGGAGACGTATAAGGCTCACGATTTTTATAGAGTCAGAAGAATTCAATGCCATTTCGTCATATCAGGAAACTACATAGACTACAGAAATTATGAAAAAGCGCTTGAGCATTTGGATGACGCGTATCGCCTTGCTTTATTGGAAGGACAGCCCCGTTTGATCGGATCAGCCCTTTATAATATCGGGAATTGCTATGATGACAAGGGGGAGCTGGATCAGGCCGCCGAATACTTTGAAAAAGCGCTTCCTGTCTTCGAGGATTATCAGCTGGAACAGCTTCCAAAAGCGCTCTTCAGCCTGACTCGCGTTCTTTTCAAAAAACAAGATAGCCAAGCCGCGATGCGGTACTATGAAAAAGGGATTGCCATTGCCCAAAAACGAAACGACTTCTTCAGTCTGGCAAAATATAAATTTCTGCAGGCATTATATGTGGAATCTGTCAATTTGGATATGATTCAAGAAGTATTTGATTATATGGAAGAAAAGGGCCTGTACGTATATATTGAAGAATTTGCTTTAGATGCTGCCTCCTATTTCAGTCATCGCGAACAATATAAAGAAGCGGTGTATTTTTATGAAAAAGCGGTCAGCATGAGAGAGATGATTCAAAGGAACGATTGTTTATATGAAGTATGAGGCAAAACCATCTGCTGGCAGATGGTTTTTTTTTATGCAAAAAAAGGGGAGCATCGGAACGTTTATTTCCGGGGAGAACAGGAAAAATCGCTACAGCACTGTTTTTTGAACAAAAGCCGTTTTGGGGTGCAGATATGCATGTGAGGGGGAATTCAATGTTTGGTTTTAATGATATGGTGAAGTTTCTGTGGTCTTTCCTCATTGTTCTGCCGCTTGTACAGATTATACATGTTTCAGGGCACAGCTTTATGGCTTTTATTTTTGGCGGAAAAGGATCGTTGGATATAGGCATGGGAAAAACGCTGCTTAAAATTGGACCCATACGGTTCAGAACGATTTATTTTATCGATTCTTTTTGCCGGTACGGAGAGTTGAAAATTGACAATCGATTCTCAAATGCACTCGTGTATGCAGGGGGCTGCTTGTTTAACCTCATCACGATTTTTGCAATCAATCTGCTGATTATACACAGTGTATTAAAGCCGAATGTGTTTTTCTATCAGTTTGTCTATTTTTCTACGTATTATGTGTTTTTTGCCCTGCTGCCGGTCCGGTATTCGGAGAAAAAGTCATCAGACGGGCTGGCAATATACAAGGTGCTCCGTTACGGAGAGCGCTACGAAATCGATAAATAACATTAGAATGTTTATTGCCTCTCAGATCGGGAAGGTAACAAGTACACACATAATTGAGAGGGGAGAATTAACATGGGTAACGATAGTGTAAAAGACAAAATGAAGGGCGGCTTTAATAAAGCCAAAGGAGAAGTGAAGGATAAAGTCGGAGATATGGCTGACAGAACGGACATGCAGGCTGAAGGCAAAAAAGATAAGGCAAAAGGCGAAATCCAAAAGGATATCGGGAAAGCCAAGGATAAATTTTCAGATAAAGATTAATCGTACGGAAGAGGCAGGAAACGAAATGTTTCTTGTCTTTTTTTGTTCGCTTTTTCTGATGTGAATAAATATAACAAAAAAAGAAGCTGATTTGGTCAAGGTAACTAAATTTTTTAAATATTCTTTGAATTAATAGGCCTCTTCTATATAATAATGACATAAGTTGTAAACTTTTATAACATCATTTGGAGAAATCAAACAAAGGGGTTTTGATGACGGAATGTACTGCACCGAAGAAAGTGTCGGAAGCCAGCGGGAGTGCGAAAAAACAGTTAATATCGACACAAGCTGGGATTCAGTGAAGGCCGGAATTCTTCACTCGTTAAGAGGAACGGTGGCGATCAGCGAAGTGACCGTCCATGATGCGGAGTTAATGGCAATAGTCGGGTTCTCGGTATCGTGGAGGGCGGCGCCTCAGACTGGCTTCCATGCCATGCTTCCGGTTGCGGAGCAAAACAACAGGCTGCCATCAGGAATGTAACGTCTGGTTATGACCAATCGATGGTTTAGCACAGCCTTAGCATGGAGGTTCACCCGGGGCAGATTGTTGCTGTATTAGGCCGACTCCGGCTAAACAGGGGGGGCTATTTATTTTAATCAAACGTTTGTTCAAAACGAAAAGGCGGCCAACAGCAGCAGCTTGCAATCACCAGAGCGCTGATGGTAAATCTGAAAAATATTTTACTTAATGAACAATTGGGAGGAATTCAGATTTTAATTGTCGAACTAGTCAGACAAGTTATTATAGAAATTTCCAGAAAAAAAGACATTTCTGTTATCTTAGTCGGGCGCAGTCTGGAAAACGCGTTAATCTGTGCTGACTATCTTTCTGTGATCGACAGGGGAACGGCTGTTACCATGGGAAGGCCTAAAGAAACGGCATGCCGCTTTGAAAGGCATCTTACCGTATGACCCCCATTCTCGAAGAAAGGGAGGTGATGTCCCGCCTGACTGTTCCGCAAATTCGTAGTAGCCGCATCTGCTTTATATGACAAAAGAAGGAGGACTACAGATGAAACTGACACCGGTTGAACAAGAAAAATTGCTCATTTTTGCAGCGGGGGAATTAGCCAAACAGCGAAAGGCGCGGGGCGTTCTGCTGAACTATCCTGAGGCTGCTGCTTATATCACCTGCTTTATTATGGAAGGCGCACGTGATGGGAAGGGAGTAGCAGAGCTGATGGAAGCCGGCCGCCATGTATTAACGGAAAAAGATGTGATGGAGGGTGTCCCTGAGATGCTTGACAGCATTCAGGTGGAGGCCACATTTCCGGATGGAGTAAAGCTTGTTACGGTACATCAGCCAATTTCTGCGGAGGTGAAGTCATGAAGCCGGGAGCATTTCAAATTGCTGAGGGAACCATTACGATTAATGAAGGCCGTGAGATACGGGAGGTAACGGTAAAAAACACCGGATCACGCTCCATTCAAGTCGGTTCGCATTTTCATTTTGCGGAGGCCAACGGGGCTTTATTATTTGACCGTGAGCTGGCGATCGGCATGCGTCTTGATGTTCCATCAGGCACGTCGGTCCGTTTTGAGCCGGGAGAGCAGAAAACGGTCTCACTAGTGGAAATCAGAGGACGCAAGACAATTAGAGGGCTGAACGGAATGGCCGACACGTTTATCGATGAACGCGGCAAAGAAAAAACGTTGGCCAACTTAAAACAAGCCGGCTGGATGGAGGGTGTAATCCGATGAAAATGTCACGGGAGGAATATGCGGAACTGTTTGGCCCGACAACGGGCGATAAAATCAGATTGGGCGACACGGATTTATGGATCGAAGTCGAAAGGGATTTCACAGTATATGGTGAAGAAATGATCTTTGGCGGCGGAAAAACAATCCGCGACGGCATGGGCCAAAATGGCAGAATCACAGGGAAGGACGGCGCTTTGGATTTAGTTATCACCAACGTCGTGCTATTGGATTACACAGGCATTGTCAAAGGGGATGTCGGTGTGAAAGACGGCCGGATTGTCGGTGTCGGAAAAAGCGGAAATCCTGATATCATGGATGGAGTCGATCCGCACATGGTCATCGGAGCGGGGACAGAGGTGATTTCCGGTGAAGGCAAAATTTTAACAGCCGGGGGAGTGGACACGCACATTCATTTTATTTGTCCTCAGCAGATGGAAGTTGCGCTTTCTTCAGGTGTGACGACCCTTTTGGGAGGCGGAACAGGACCCGCTACAGGAAGCAAAGCGACAACATGTACATCCGGCGCGTGGTATATGGCAAGGATGCTGGAAGCGGCCGAGGAGTTTCCGATCAATGTCGGCTTCTTAGGGAAAGGGAATGCATCCGATAAAGCGCCGCTGATCGAGCAGGTGGAAGCAGGCGCCATCGGCCTTAAGCTTCATGAAGACTGGGGCACGACGCCAAGCGCCATTAAAACGTGTATGGAAGTCGTGGACGAGGCTGATATTCAAGTTGCCATCCATACCGATACGATTAACGAAGCGGGCTTTTTGGAAAACACGCTCGACGCAATCGGGGACCGGGTCATTCATACTTATCACATTGAAGGTGCAGGCGGCGGCCATGCCCCGGATATTATGAAGCTCGCCTCTTACGCGAACATTCTGCCGTCATCTACAACGCCAACCATTCCTTATACCGTTAATACGATGGATGAGCATCTTGACATGATGATGGTCTGCCACCATTTAGATGCGAAAGTGCCTGAAGATGTGGCGTTCAGCCATTCCAGAATCAGGGCGGCGACGATTGCCGCGGAGGATATTCTCCATGATATCGGTGCGATCAGCATGACATCATCGGATTCCCAAGCGATGGGGCGGGTCGGTGAAGTGATCATCCGAACATGGCAGGTAGCCGATAAAATGAAAAAGCAGCGCGGCGCTCTTGCCGGCGAAAATGGAAATGACAATGTGCGCGCAAAACGGTACATTGCAAAATACACGATTAATCCGGCAATTACGCACGGGCTCAGCCATGAAGTCGGCTCGGTGGAAAAAGGGAAGCTTGCTGATCTCGTTCTGTGGGACCCGGTATTTTTCGGCGTAAAACCGGAACTGGTCTTAAAGGGCGGCATGATTGCACGTGCGCAAATGGGAGATCCGAACGCGTCCATCCCGACTCCTGAACCGGTTTTCATGCGCCAAATGTATGCGTCTTACGGAAAAGCCAATCGCTCAACCTCGATTACATTTATGTCTCAGGCAAGCATAGAGCGTGGTGTGGCGGAAAGCTTAGGGCTGGAAAAAAGGATTTCTCCAGTCAAAAATATCAGAAAGCTGAGCAAGCTGGATATGAAGCTGAATTCGGCTTTGCCGAAGATTGAGATTGATCCAAAAACCTATCAGGTCTTTGCTGACGGGGAGGAATTGTCTTGCCAGCCTGTCGATTATGTCCCACTTGGACAAAGATATTTCTTATTTTGATAAGACGCGGCCGGAGTGCATCCGGCCGTTCTATTGACTAAAAACGGTGCACAAAACCCATGTATTTAGTGTATATTAGATGTTGACAAACGAATCAAATGTAACTATTATAGTTACAACGGTGGTGAAAAAACATGATTAACAGCCGTCTTGCTGTTGCCATTCATATTTTATCCCTCATCTCGATGGATGAAAAAACATCTTCAGAAATCATTGCAGACAGTGTCAACACGAATCCAGTAGTCGTGCGAAGAATGATCAGCCTGCTGAAAAAAGCTGATATTCTCACATCACGCGCAGGGGTGCCGGGTGCAAGCCTTAAAAAAGATCCTGCTGATATTTCTCTTTTAGAAGTGTACCGGGCTGTCCAAAAGCAAGAAGAACTCTTTGCGGTTCATGAAAACCCGAATCCGAAATGTCCGGTAGGGAAAAAAATTCAGAACGCTCTGGATGAAACGTTTGAAAGTGTGCAAAGAGCGATGGAAAATGAACTGGCAAGCAAGTCATTAAAAGATGTTATGAATCATCTCTTTTAATCAAAAGGGATGACTTCTCACCACTAACATGTAACTAAAATTGTTACAAATAAGGAGGAAATGAAAAATGAAAATTGGTATTATAGGCGCAAGCGGGAAAGCGGGAAACGAGATTTTGAAAGAAGCGAAAACAAGAGGCCATGAAGTGACAGCCATCGTCAGAAACGCTTCAAAAGTGCAGGAGCAGGACGTAGCGGTTTTGGAAAAAGATGTGTTTGAACTGACTGCGGAAGACATCAAGTCTTTCGACGCGGTCGTAAACGCTTTTGGAGCAGCACCCGGCCAAGAACATCTTCATGTTGAAGCAGGAAGAGCACTCATCAACATCTTAAAGGACGCGAAGCACACAAGATTGCTTGTTGTTGGCGGAGCGGGAAGCCTGTTTGTTGATGAAGCCAAAACAACCCGTTTAATGGATACGCCGGAATTTCCGAAAGAATATTTGCCAACCGCATCAAATCAAGGCGAGAACCTGAAAGATTTGCAGCAGACAGACTCCATTTCCTGGACGTTCCTCAGTCCTGCGGCATTTTTTGATCCAGCAGGAAAACGGACTGGCTCTTACCAAAAAGGAAAAGACAATGTCATCGTAAATGCAAAAGGCGACAGCTATATCAGCTATGCAGATTATGCCATTGCCGTGTTGGACGAGCTTGAACATCCCGAACACAAAAATGAACGCTTCACAGTGGTAAGCGAAGCGGAATAATAAAAAACCCGGAGCCAGCTCCGGGTTTTTCTCATTAATAAGTGCTGTACGTATCGCTGAAAAGGCCGTCAGCAATCCCAAGCATTAAAAAGATGAAGAAGGCGATAATCGCAAGAATGGATACAGCAATGCTTACGATCAAATAAATCCCTTGCATCTTTACGAATTTCGCGTAATTCTCCAGCATTAAGTCTTCAGACTGTCCGCTATTGTGTTCAGCCATTTGGCCTGCTTCCCTAGCTGACCTCATCAAAAAGATACCGGAAATAATTTGCAGTACGCCTGGCACGGCACCGATTAGAAAAAAGAACGCGCCTGAAAGCGCGGTAATTGCGCCCATAATAATAAATAAAATGCCTGTAGCTTTTCCCCATTTCGAAATGCTGATGAGGGTTTTGTTCATTGTTTCAGGATTCATGTATACTGGCTCCCCTTTACAAAAAAATACTCACTTTTCTTTTATACACTATTTGTGAGAAGTTTTGTATATAGAAAATAACATTTTGGGGATTGACCCTAACGTTGCGTGATTGTTTACGATAAAAAAGAGGAGGTGTTATGTATGAAATATCAAGTTAAACAAGTGGCGGAGATATCAGGCGTTAGCATTCGGACGCTCCATCACTATGACAATATTGAGCTTCTGAATCCTTCAGCGCTTACTGATGCTGGGTATCGTTTGTACAGTGACGCAGACCTGGAAAGACTGCAGCAGATTTTATTTTTCAAGGAAATCGGGTTTCGTTTGGATGAAATTAAAGAGATGCTGGATCATCCGAATTTTGACCGGAAAGCGGCACTTCAGTCGCAAAAGGAGATATTGATGAAGAAAAAACAAAGAATGGATGTGATGATTCAAACAATTGACAGGACGCTTTTGTCCGTTGATGGAGGGGAAACGATGAATAAGAGGGATTTATTTGCCGGATTAAGCATGAAAGACATTGAAGAGCACCAGCAGACATACGCTGATGAAGTCAGAAAGCTGTATGGAAAGGAAATCGCAGAAGAAACAGAGAAAAGGACATCTGCATACTCGGCAGATGATTGGCGCACGATCATGGCTGAATTTGATTCGATTTACAGACGAATTGCGGCGCGAATGAAACATGGGCCCGATGATGCAGAGGTTCAGGCCGCTGTGGGGGCATTTCGCGATCATATTTGCCAATATCATTACGATTGCACACTCGACATTTTCAGAGGACTCGGGGAAGTGTATATCACTGACGAGCGATTTACCGATTCAATCAATCAATATGGAGAAGGTCTTGCCGCTTTTTTGCGGGAGGCAATCATCATTTACTGTGACCATCAGGAAAACCCCCGGCCGTAAAGGCCGGGGGTTTTTGGCGCATCTTATAAGATCGGCGACAACAGCCGCGAGACGGATTCTTTTATTCGAATCCACAACGGGCGCTGCAGATACTCCTCATAGGTGAATTTTCTGGATACTAGCAAATCTTCTTTAAAAGTTGAAACCAATTTTTTAGCAATGGTGATATCGTATATAAATGCATTAACCTCAAAATTCAGCCTGAAGCTTCGGACATCAATGTTGGCTGTGCCGACTGACGCGATTTCGTCATCCACCACAATGGTTTTCGCGTGAATAAAGCCGTTATCGTAAATATAGACAGTGGCTCCGGCTTTCAGCAGATCGCCGATATACGAAAGTGTCGCCCAGTATACAAAGGCGTGATCGGGCTTGTTCGGAATCATAATGTTAACGTCAATGCCCGAAAGGCAAGCGATCCTTAAAGCATCCAGCAGGCTTGCATCTGGGATAAAATAAGGTGTTTGTATCAAAATGGAACGCTTGGCGTTTGAAATCATTTTGATGTAGCCATTTTTAATTTGTTCCCATTCCGAATCAGGGCCGCTTGTGACAATCTGCATCCCGACGTTGCCTTTTGGGCCGTAATCAGGAAAGTGATTTGGAATATATGTCAGCGTATGGTGATGAGAAGCTTGGTTCCAGTCAAGGATGAACCGTGTTTGGATGGCGTGCACGGCCGTTCCTTGCAGCCGGATATGCGTATCCCGCCAATAACCGAATTTTGGATTAAGCCCTAGATACTCATCTCCGACGTTAAAGCCTCCGACATAACCGGTCATACCGTCTATGATCACAAGCTTTCGATGGTTCCGGTAATTCAGCCGCAGGTTAATCGGCCTGAGCTTTGACGGGAAAAAGACCTCCACATGCCCGCCAGCCTCGCGAAGCTCTTTAAAAAACTTTTTTCTCAGCGTTCTGGACCCGAGTTCATCATAAAGCACTCTGACCTGAACACCTTCTTTCGCCTTTTGGATGAGAGCGTCCCGCAATTTTTTGCCTAATTCATCGCCTTTATAAATATAATACTGTAAATGGATATGATCCTTTGCCTTTGAAATGTCACTCAGCAGCCGCTGAAATTTATCCCGTCCATCTGTAATGACGTCAACTGAATTATCCTCTGTAAACACAGCATGGTTATTCATAATCAGCATATAAATTAAATCTTTGTTATCAAAGGTTGCCCGGTTGTTAAACTGGAATTGCTTGGTTTCTAAATCTTCAAGCTGATGCTTCAGCAGCCTTTCAATTCCAATCTTTTTCCGGTCTTCCCATTGAAACAAATGCTTGCGTCTGAGATTATGGCCGAATAATAAGTATAAAATAAAGCCTAAAACGGGAATAAAGAAAAGAACAAGCAGCCACGCCCAAGATGCACTGGCATCGCGCCGTTCTTTGAAGATGACAATGATGGCCAAAAGAATATTTAAAATGAAAAAAAGTGATAAAAGGATGGAAGAAATACTCACTTTGTAACCCCGCTCATTCATATTTATCAAGAAGATTGCCATTAGTATTCCATGAATAACAGTGATCTGATTCCCATTACAAATTATAACACTCACATTTTAAAAGAATAAAGAGCGGCGATCCAGATTCTTCGTGAAAAATACGGGCAGATTTCTTTAAAACCAGCTTGCACCTGCGTTAAAATAAACACATATGATAACGTTCGTGAAGCTTGAAACATCAAATAAAGGGGGAGGATTACATGAACTTTTACAGAGTCGAACAAATGCCGGGGTTCATCAAAACAGAAATGCAAAAAATTCAAAAGGCCGTACAGCCTTTCATGAAAAAAACCGTCATTTACCGTTTTCTTGCTATTCCGCTTGCTGCATTCTCTCTCTTTAATTTAGCTGCTTTTCTATTTCATGCTTCAGCTGACAGGGAGTCCCTGATCAGCGCAGGCATATTCGCCCTTTTGGCGGCGCTCGGGCTCGCATTTTTTAAAGAGGCAGGCTATCAGCATAAACAAATCCAAAAAACGGTTCACATCTATATGCTGAACAGGATCAAAAAGAGCGAAATCCTTTCAGAAGAGCGGAAAAGCTCCTACGCACGACAAATAAAGGAAGAGCCTTTTGCGATGCGGAGTTTTGTTGAATTTTTGACTGAGGAAGACAGACGCAAAAAAATGTATTAAAGAAGAGCTGCACCCGGATTGTTGAGATTTTCCAGACGATCCGGGTGTGTTTTTTTGCATGCAGACACCCGAAATAAAAAGTGCGGTTTCGGATTGATTCCGACTTCATCCGTTTTTTTGATATTCATTTCAGGGTAACAGCGTTGCTTTGTTGATTTCTTCTACTAGAGATATCTATTGTATGCTTGCATCAGGGTTTGGTGTTTACGCCAGCCTGCTTTGAATAGTCAAATAAAATAGGCATGGTTCCGTTTATATGGAACTCATGCCCTGTACTGTCTCTTCATTATTCAAACACCGGATCATCCTCATAATAATAAGAATCCGGATCATCATACGAAGGCGTGTTCTCAAAAGCAGCAATGCCGATTACCACCAGCACGAAAATGGCTACAATGATCCCGATCAGGACAGTAACGATACTGGATGCTGCATAAAACAGCTGCATTTTTATAAATGTCCCGTAATTTTCAAGCATGCTTTCGCCAGCGCTGCCGGTTAGATTTCCTTCGGCTTCCGCGGCTGCTTTTGCTGAGCGCATCAAAAATACGCCTGAAATAATGAGCAGTACGCCCGGAATGGCGCCAATCACTGTCATCAAAACAGAAAGAGTGACAAGCGATCCCATAATGATTAACAAGATGCCAGAAATTTTGCCCCACTTGGCAATGTCGGATAGCGACTTGACAGCAGAGGCACTCAGCTGGCGGGTCTCCTGCTCAACAGGTGCAGTCTCCTGTTTAACAAGGCTATTTTCTTCATTATGATTTTCAATTTCGTTTTCATCTTTATCCAGACTAATCATGAAAGCTCTCTCCCTAAAATTTTTAAATCGTATCTTTTCCCGTCCATTTCGGCGATGCCGGGGAATAGTCCCCATTCTGCAAACCCGTGCTTTTCAAACAGCTTCAGGCTTGGTTTATTATGCCCGAAAATGAAGGCCATAAGTGAGCGGATGCCAAGATTCGGGGCAATGCGGAGCGCTTCTTGAAGCAAATATGATCCAACACCTTTGCCGCGGCATGCTTCGTCAATGTATATGCTGACTTCCGCTGTTTTATTATAGGCTGGCCTTCCATAAAATGTTTCAAAGCTGATCCAGGCAGCGACGTTTCCGTTTTCATCCTCGGCCACATAGAGCGGACGTGCCTCTGTATGTCCCGAAAACCATTCCATCCGGTCTTCAGGAGTTACCGGTTCGGTATCGGCTGTTACCATTCGAGAAGCAATCGTTGAATTATAAATCGCAACAACAGCCTCCAGATCTTTATTTTCAGCAAGGCGCAATGTCATGTTCATACGTTTTTGGCACTCCTCTCAAAAAAATACATATTTTCGTTCAGTCTGTGCAAACTACATCTAAAAAAGTTTTTTTGGATAGGTTGTATATATTTTCAGAAAAGTGTTCAGAATGTTGCTGAGGTGATGAAACAATGAGAGAGGAAGAAAAGAAAACTTCTCAAGTCAAAAAACTTCAGCAGTTTTTTCGTAAACGCTGGGTGTTCCCTGCAATTTACTTAGTCAGTGCGGCCGTCATTTTAACAGCTGTCCTTTGGTATCAATCAGTATCAAATGATGAGGTAAAGGATCAGTTGGCTGATAACGGCGGAAACTCCGCATATGACAACAACGACGATGCAGTTGAAGTAGGAAAGTCAATGGAAAATGTCGCAATGCCGGTTGTTGATTCTGAAAACGTTTCTGTTGTGAAAAAGTTCTATGAAACCGATGCCGCAAAAGAAGAGAAAGAAGCAGCACTCGTTACCTATAATAACACGTACAGCCTAAGCAAAGGAATTGACTTAGCTGAGAAAGACGGAAAAGATTTCGATGTCTCTGCTTCTCTGAGCGGTACGGTTGTTAAAGCTGAAAAAGATCCAGTGCTGGGATATGTTGTGGAAGTAGAACATGCCGACGGTTTATCGACTGTGTATCAATCTCTTTCCGAAGTAAGCGTTGAGCAAGGTGACAAAGTAAAACAAAATCAAGTGATCGGAAAATCTGGCAAGAACCTTTACAGTGAAGACAGCGGAAACCACGTGCACTTTGAAATCCGTAAAAATGGGGTCGCAATGAATCCGTTAAACTTTATGGACAAACCAGTTTCTTCTATTGAAAAAGCAGCAGCTGCTGAAGAAAAAGCTGCCACCCAAGAAACAGAAGAATCCATTCAGCAATCTTCCGAGAAAAAGGACGGATCAACTGAAAAAGGAACAGAAGAAAAATCCGGTGAGAAAAAGGATGATTCAACTGACAAATCTGGTTCCAAAGAAAGCAGCACAACAGAAGACACTGAACAGTCTTAATGAAGAAAACGTCTATCCTTGTGATGGGCGTTTTTTTCTGTTACTTTTTGCTTTGTTTTACCGTCTATGTTGTTACATGTAGGCACGTACGTTATAAAGGAGGTTATGTCATGAACCGCCTATTGCTCGCAGGCTGGATCTTTTTTATCCTGCTTTCTGTCTGTACGGAAAGCTTCAGCGGCATGGTCGTATCGCAAACGGTGGCTTTTCATTTTCAGCCGCACCCTGATCTGTCTCAATTTTTAGTTATGGATTTTACTGAGCTTACTGTACCTGAAGCGTTTATTCAAAAAATCGGACACGCGTTTTCCTTCTTTGTGCTGACATATTTGCTGTGGAAACAGCGGGGCAGCATAAGATCAGCTGCAGCCGGCTCATTTGCGTTTGCTTTTTTCACAGAAGTTCTTCAGCTCTTCTTCAGCAGGAATGGTTGTATCCGGGATGTGCTCATCGATGCTGTTGGAATTGGGTTGTTTTATGGTTTATATGTGTTGGCGAAGCGAAGAAAACAAGAGATGTATGAGAAATATTAAAGCCGGCTGTCTTGATTTCAGACGCCGGCTTTTGTCTTTCTTAGAAATTTTGATCGGTTGGTTTTTTCGTCAGTTTATTGATGATGGCTTCATAGATCCTCACGATCAAATCGACGAACGGGCGAAGCAGATCTGAAAATCTAAAGAAAAGGAACCCGATAATGATGGCGACAACGAGGCTGCCCAATACATCTACCGGATAGTGATGTCCCACCCAAATTCTCGAAAAGCCTGTCAAAAGCCCAAAAATGACAAGCGGCCAGCCGATTTTGCGGTTTCTGAAAAGCATCGCAATAGAAATCGCTAATGCACCTGTCGTATGGTCACTTGGAAATGAAGCATCCGCAGCATGCGGAATCAGTGTATGCACTGTATGCGCAACGAACGGGCGCGGTTCGAAATAAACAAGCGTAATCAAATAGTTGATCACAAGGCCTGCAATTCCTGTGATGCCTGCGTATAGCACATGTTTTCTGCTTTGTGTGTTCCCAAACAGCCAGATTGCCAATAGGATAAGGGCATAGGCGACAATGGCATATTCCGTGATGAAGACCATAATGGAATCGAGAACTGAATTGTGATGAGATAGTCCATGGATTGCTTTAAAAATTTCGTAGTTCAAATAATCACCTTTTACATTTTTATATTTAGTAGACTAATCTTACTCATGAAAAGTTTCAAATAAAAATAGAGATTGTCTGAAATAACGGCGCTTGAAGAGAATTCGAAGAGGAATCGCGGTTTCTGGGGGGATTCTGTGCACAAAAAAAGAGATCCGGAGTGTCCGAATCTCGTACCGATATTAAAGTGCTTCAGGTCCTTCTTCGCCTGTGCGGATGTTGATCGTATTGCTGATTTCATAGACAAATATTTTACCGTCACCCGGTGATCCCGTTTTCAGCACCCTTTTAGCGGTCTCTGTCACTTGATCAACAGGAACCTTGCTGACCACGATTTCTATTTTTAAACGCTCGTATACATTGCTTTCTATTTTTACCCCTCGATAGAGCTCCGTATGTGCTTTTTGAAGGCCGCAGCCGTGTACATTGGAGAAAGTCAGAGAGGTCACTCCGATTTTTCCGAGTTCCTGCTTCAGCTTTTCAAAATTTGCCGGACGCGTTACAATTTCTACCTTGAACATTTGACCGCTCATAGCGTCACTCCTCACATAGAATCTTGATATGCTTTTTCCCCGTGCATCGTTAAGTCAAGCCCAAGTGACTCTTCTTCTTCAGTTGCGCGAAGGGGAAGGAAGAGGCTTACAAATTTAATAATAACGAAAGTGACAATAAATACAAAAACATAAGTGGCGGCGATGGCGACGATTTGTTTCCAGATTAAGCTTGCATCACCGTAAAATAACCCATCTGCGCCCGCTGAGTTAACAGAGGTTGTTGCGAATAATCCTGTTGCGATTCCGCCCCATGTGCCGCCGATCCCGTGCAGGCCAAAGGCGTCAAGCGCGTCGTCGTATCCGAATTTCTTTTTAAGCGAGAATACTCCCCAGAAACAAACTGCCCCGCCGATGATGCCGATAATAATAGAAGCGAACGGTGTGACAAATCCGGCAGCCGGCGTAATGGCGACAAGCCCGGCGATTGCGCCAGATACCGCTCCGAGCATTGTCGGTTTTTTGTTAATGATCCATTCTACTAAGATCCAGCCGGCGATCCCGGCTGCAGCCGCGGTGTTTGTGTTGATGAACGCGTACATGGCTACACCATCTAAAGTCAAAGCGCTGCCGACGTTAAAGCCGAACCAGCCGAACCAAATCAAAGCTCCTCCTAAGAAGGTGTAAATGAGGTTATGCGGAGAAGACGCTGTACCGTCTTTCCGTTTGCCGAGCACAATGGCAAGAACAAGTCCTGCCACACCGGAGGAAATATGAACAACATTGCCGCCAGCAAAATCGAGCGCTCCAAGCTGGCCGATCCAGCCGCCGCCCCATACCCAGTGCGCTACGGGTGTGTAAACCAAAGAGGCCCATAAAACCGAGAATAAAAGAAAAGCGCCGAATCGCATCCGCTCTGCGAAGGCCCCGGAAATAATCGCTGTAGTCAGAACGGCGAACGTCATTTGGAACATCATAAATAACGAGTGGGGGATGGTATCGCTGTAATCTCCCGGATCAAATCCGACCCCTTTGAGGCCGGCCCACTCCAGCCCGCCGATGATTGAATTGCCTGGTGCGAAGGCAAGTGTATATCCGAACAGCACCCAAACGATGGAAACGATGGCAATGGAAGAGAAACTGTGCATGGCAGTGCTCAGCACATTTTTGCTCTTTACCATTCCTCCATAAAATAACGCTAATCCCGGGGTCATCAGCCACACGAGTAAAGCGCAAAAGAACATAAAAACTGTATCGCCCATTTGCATGTCTCATTCCTCCGTATCTTTCAGAATAAAAAGCAATTATTATATTTCTTCATTATAGAGAAAAAAGAATGATAAAACATTTTCGTGTAAGATTTCCTGACATGGTTTTTAAGGAATGTTATCGAGGGACGGAAAGAAAGGAGAACGGCATTTTTTACGATATAAGACTTTGTATCTATAAAAGAAGCTATTCATATGAGCTGAAAAGGGAATTGACATTAATTAGAATACTATATACTGTATTAAGTGTACTATATCAAATAATACACTGAGGGGGATGTATGATGAAGAAAGGCGGCAGGCTGAGGAAAGCGGTACGCAAGTCGATTCCCGCGACGTTCCGATTGTTTTTAGCCTTTAATTTTTTCGTGTACGGTCTGGCGAAAGTGGTAATTGGCCAGTTTGGCGAGGTGACGCCTGAAATCGAGGCGGCTGCCGGGAAGGGGTTTACGATCGCGTGGACATTTTTCGGTTATTCTCATGTCTATGAACTGTTTATAGGTTTTGGTGAAATCCTGGCAGCTGTTTTATTACTGATTCCGCGAACGGCTGCATTAGGGGCGGTTATTTTTATGCCCATTATTGTGAACATCGTCTTGATTAACTATTGTTTTGACATTGGCGTGCAGGATCTTAGCACGATATTAATGGTTATGTGTCTTATCCTGCTTTGGATGGACCGCCGCAAATTCATGGGCATTTTCAGGCAGGAACCGATAGACAGCAGGCAGGTGATGAAGTGATGACGCCCCTTATGATTACTGTGCTTGCCGGTTTGTTCGTATGCACAACCTGTTACTACTACATAAAAGAAAAATCATGAGAAAACGCTCCTTCTGAGAATTTCACAAGCATCATAAAAGAACTTAGGCAGTGTGAAGAGTAAAATATGCAATGTGAGAAACACTAACAGTATCAGGAGGAGACGTATGATGAATACACTCAACATTGATTTTCAAAAAACAGCATTGGTTATCATTGATTTACAAAAGGGGATTGTGCCGATTGATCAAAGCGGCCAGGTTGTCCCGAACGCGAAAAAGCTCGTAGATGAATTTCGGAAACATAACGGGTTCATCAGCTTTGTAAATGTAGCCTTTCATGATGGAGCGGACGCCCTGAAGCCGCAAACGGATGAGCCTGCGCAGGGAGGTTCAGGGGAAATGCCGGCGGACTGGGCCGAATTTGTTCCGGAAATCGGTGTGCAGGATGGCGATTATACTGTGACAAAACGGCAATGGGGTGCTTTTTTTGGCACAGATTTAGACTTGCAGCTGAGACGTCGCGGCATTGATACGATTGTATTGTGCGGCATCGCAACGAATATCGGGGTGGAAAGCACAGCACGGGAGGCATTTCAGCTTGGCTATCAGCAGATTTTTATTACAGATGCCATGTCCACATTTAGCGATGAAGAGCATGAAGCCACACTGCGCTTTATTTTCCCGAGAATCGGTAAATCGCGGACAACGGAAGAGTTTCTGGAACAAGTGAAATGATGTTATCGAAAAAAAGCCGAGCTGTTTTTTTAACAGCTGTGGCTTCGGGAACAATGCTGAATCCGCTGAACTCGTCTATGATCTCTCTTGCGCTCCATAGCATCCAGCATGAGTTTCACCTCTCGTTTACAACGGTTTCCTGGCTGATTTCCTCGTTTTACTTGGCGAGTGCCGTAGCGCAGCCCGTAACGGGAAAGCTCGGTGATTTGATTGGGCGGAAACGCTTGTTTTTATTCGGGCTTATTCTTGTTGCGGTTTCTGCCATCGGAGCGCCGTTTGCGCCGACGTTTATGACATTATTGGTCATGCGGCTGTTTCAATCGGTGGGGAGCAGTGCGATTTATCCGTCAGGTGTCGGCTTGATTCGGAATCATATTCATGAGCGCCAAGCTTCAGCCTTGGCTGTACTCTCTATTTTTGCGTCCGCCATGACGGCGCTGGGGCCGACAGTCGGCGGGTTTTTGATTGTATGGGGAGGCTGGCCGGCGATCTTTATCGTTAATTTGCCGTTTATTATCCTCAGCTTCTTATTGGGCCTGTATATGTTCCCGAAAGATCAGAAAAAAGGGGCAGGAATCAAAACCATTATTCGGCAGCTCGACATTCTTGGAATTGTTTTATTTGCCGGGGGAATCATTTTCCTTCTATCCTTTTTGCTGTCGTTCAGCACGTCGCCGCATGCGGTTGAAGGTGTGCTTGGCTTACTTCTGCTCTGTGCGTTTGTCTGGCGCGAGCTGAAAACGGATAAGCCGTTTATTGATGTCCGTCTGTTTAAAACACAGCGAAACCTGTCAGCCGTGTATGTTCAGTTTATATTATTGAATGTTTTCTTCTATTGTTTATTTTTTGGTTTGCCAAGTTACTTTCAGGATGAAATGCATCTTTCTGTTCAAACGAGCGGCCTGTTTATGCTGTTTATGTCTGGAATGAGCATCGTTGTGTCACCTCTAACCGGCAAATGGATCGACCGATCTGGTGTCGTCAAGCCGATCTTTGCGGGAGCACTTTTGATGACGGCTGGAGCCGTGCTCTTAACCATCTTTTTTATCAATGTCCAGACCATCGGTAAAGGGCTCATTCTGTCGCTCCTGGGTATAGGCTACGGACTGGGCAATGTCGCGCTTCAGGCAGCGATGCTGGAAACGAGTCCTTCCAACATGGTAGGAACGACTTCAGGCCTGTTTCAAACCTGCCGTTACCTAGGATCGATTTTGTCTTCGGTGATCCTTGGCATTCTTTTTGGTAAAGAAATCACGGCAGCCCATTTTGATATGATGGGAATCATTATGATTATAGCGGGCGGAGCAAGCCTGTTAATGGCTGTGAGATTTGCTGCATTAATGAAAACTGCATCTTAAGAAAGAGACGGGCTCTGAGGTCTGTCTCTTTTTCTTGTTTAAGCTGTTCAAATACAAACGGGAAAATTGTATATCATAGCCAGTGTTATTGTCTGACTCTTCAGTTATATTAAGTGACATCTAATGTCAAAAAACATAACGTGTGACGACATATAGACAATATGGAAAGGGGAGCCGGCTATGAAATTAAAAGAGAGTCAGCAGCAATCCAACAGGCTGAGCAATGAAGATCTGGTGCCTTTGGGACAGGAAAAACGGACGTGGAAAGCAATGAACTTTGCCTCCATTTGGATGGGATGTATACATAACATACCGACCTACGCGACCGTGGGAGGATTAATTGCGATCGGCCTTTCGCCTTGGCAGGTGCTGGCGATCATTATTACGGCATCACTTATCCTATTTGGCGCTCTTGCCTTAAACGGCCATGCGGGGACAAAATACGGGCTGCCGTTTCCCGTGATCATTCGGGCTTCTTACGGGATATACGGCGCGAATATCCCCGCGCTTCTAAGGGCGTTTACAGCTATCATGTGGCTTGGCATCCAAACCTTTGCGGGTAGCACGGCACTGAACATTTTGCTTTTGAATATGTGGCCAGGCTGGGGAGAAATTGGCGGCGAGTGGAACATTCTCGGCATTCACTTGTCCGGTTTGCTTTCCTTTGTATTCTTTTGGGCCATTCATTTACTCGTATTGCATCACGGCATGGAGTCGATTAAACGTTTTGAGGTGTGGGCAGGGCCTTTAGTATATCTGGTATTTGGCGGCATGGTATGGTGGGCCGTTGATATTGCCGGAGGATTGGGCCCGATATACTCTCAACCAGGAAAGTTTCATACGTTTTCAGAAACATTCTGGCCGTTTGCTGCCGGAGTTACTGGCATCATCGGCATCTGGGCGACGTTGATCTTAAATATACCTGATTTTACACGCTTTGCTGAAACACAAAAAGAGCAAATCAAAGGACAATTTTACGGTTTACCGGGAACGTTTGCGCTGTTCGCATTCGCAAGTATTACGGTGACCTCCGGCTCGCAGGTCGCGTTCGGAGAGCCGATTTGGGATGTTGTCGATATTTTGGCGCGATTTGATAACCCTTATGTCATCGTTTTGTCCGTGATCACGCTCTGCATCGCCACGATCTCTGTAAATGTCGCGGCGAACATCGTATCGCCCGCTTATGATATAGCGAATGCCCTGCCGAAATATATCAATTTCAAACGTGGCAGCTTTATCACAGCGTTGCTCGCTTTATTTACGGTTCCATGGAAGCTGATGGAGAGCGCGACAAGCGTGTATGCGTTTCTTGGCTTAATAGGCGGCATGCTTGGACCGGTGGCAGGCGTGATGATGGCCGACTATTTTATCATTCGCAAACGTGAGCTCTCGGTAGATGACCTGTATTCCGAAACAGGACGGTATGTGTATTGGAAGGGCTACAATTACCGTGCGTTTGCAGCCACAATGTTAGGGGCGCTGATTTCGCTGATTGGCATGTATGTTCCTGCATTGAAGAGCTTATACGATATATCTTGGTTTGTAGGTGTGCTAATCTCCTTTCTTTTCTACATTGTTCTGATGCGTGTTCACCCGCCTGCATCATTGGCAATTGAAACGGTTGAACATGCGCAGGTCAGCCAGGCTGAATAAGATCTATTTAGACGGTATATTTTCATATTTTTGAATGGTTTTCCATAAATAGAACATTTATAATGGTTTTAGAAATCTATTCTAAAACGAAATGGGAATCGAAAATGAGAAAATGGTATTTTATTCTTTTGGCGGGTGTTTTAACGTCTGTCATCCTCGCTTTCGTTTATGATAAGACAAAAGCGAATGAGGAAGGATCTGGGGATTATCTGTATGTTTCGCCAAATGGCAGTGATCAAAATGAAGGAACAAAAGAAAAGCCGTTTCGTACATTGGCACACGCATCTGAGAAGGCTGCTGCCGGCACAACTGTCATGATTCGGGAGGGCACGTATCATGAGACCCTTGAAGTAAAGCACAGCGGTACGGACGGAAAGCCTATCACATTCCGAAACTATGAAAATGAAAACGTCGTGATTAGCGGTGAATCCGTTGCGGACGCTGAATATGAAACACCGCTTATTCGTATTCACGATAAACATGACATTGCCATCAGCGGTTTAACAATTCAAGATCTTTCTGTTTCATCTGAGGAAGCAACTGCTATAGGGATTTATGTATCAGGGTCCAGCAGTCATATCGCCATTAAGGATAATCACATCCGGGGGATTAAGACAACAGCGGATGAAGGAAATGCTCACGGAATCGCAGTTTATGGGACTGGCAGCATGAAAGACATCCGAATCGAGGACAATACAGTTGAGAAACTGACGCTTGGAGCGAGTGAAGCAGTTGTGCTGAACGGTAATATCGACGGCTTCACAGTTGCAGGCAATGTGGTCCGCAACAATAATAACATCGGGATTGATCTAATTGGTTATGAGGGAACCGCGGATAAAAACGATTACGTGCGAAACGGAGTCGTAGAAAACAATACAGTTTATCAAAACTCGACTTACGGCAATCCTGCTTATGGAGATGAATACTCAGCGGGCGGGATTTATGTCGATGGAGGACACGATATCGAAATTAAGAACAACACAGTTTACGATAACGATATTGGGATTGAAGCAACGTCTGAACACAAAGGAAAGTATGCAAATGCCATTCAGATCACAGACAACAAAGTGTACAACAATGCGTACACCGGTATTTCAATCGGAGGATATGACAAAAAGCGGGGCGGCACCAGCAATTCTCTGATTGCCCGCAATATTATGTACCGGAATGACACAAAGGGACTGTACGGCGGACAGCTGCTGCTGCAGTACGATACGAAAAACAACACAATTGAAAAGAATATATTGACGGCTGGTGATTCCAGATTATTTATCGGAAACGATTTTACAGAAAATGAAGGAAATACGGTCAATCATAACGTGTACCACAAGGAAGCGGATCAAGACGGCATATGGATGTGGAAAAAGAAAGAATATGATTCATTTTCGTCGTATCGAAAAGCAACAAAAAACGATCAGCAATCCATATATGCCGATCCGATGTTTCGTGATGAAGCGTCCTATGATTTTTCGTTAGATCCTGATTCACCTGCGCGGCCTGTCATTGAATAATTGCTATAAGCGGCGTTCTCTTAGAGAGCGCCGTTTTTTATATGTAAAAAAGACTGCCGGGATTTCCCGGCAGCCTGAAATTTATTCTGCAATAGACACTTTTCCTTCAGCCTCTGCAGGTTTTTTCTGGCTCCACGTGTAGAGGAGCAGGGCAATTAAAACGAACAGCCCCGCTGTTAAATAAATGGCAGAGAAGCCGGCAGATGCTACAAACAATCCGAATACATACGATCCTACAGCAATTCCGCTGTCAAAGAAGGTAAAGAACGTTGCCGTTGCAAAACCGGAGCGGTGAGCCGGAGATTTCTGAATCGCCAATGTTTGCATGCAAGGAACGATTGATCCGTAGCCAAGACCGATAACCGCCCCTGAAAGCAGAAGCATTAAGCCGCTATGTGTGAAGGACAGCATGCAGAGTCCAACAGAGAAAATCAGGATTGATGGATAAATGACAATGCCCGGTCCGACTTGGTCGAACAATTTCCCTGTGAACGGGCGTGCAATCATCATTGTCACCGCAAAGCAAACAAAGAAATATCCGCTGATATCCGAAAGGTCAACTGATTTGGCGAATACAGACAGATATGATGTGACTGTTGAATAACAGAAAGAAATAAACAAACCGACCGTCGCAATTTTGAGTGCGCCCTTTTCAAACATATCCGAGAACGCAAAACGGAATACAGTCGTACCGCTGTCCTTACTTTGCGGCACTTTTATCAAGAACGAAACAAGTAAGCCCGCAACCATAAACAGCGCAAAGGCTGTAAAGAATACAGGAAAGCTTACCACTCTCATCAAATTCAGACCAAGGAAAGGCCCGATCGCCATAGCGAGGTTCATAGACATGGCAAAGTATCCAAGCCCTTCACCGCGCCGTTTGGCTGGAATAATATCAGCGGCAATTGCACCTGTAACAGTCGTTAAAATGCTGAACCAAATTCCTTGGAAGAACCGCAATCCGAGCAGCAGGGAAAAGTTATGAATCGGCATATACAGAAAAGATGATAGGGCGAAGAGCGCCATTGATACAATCGCCATTCTTTTCTTCCCGAAACGCTCAACGATGGCTCCGGAGAAAGGCCGTGTAATGATCGCAGACAGAAGGAACAGGCTGATTAAAAGCCCGCCTTGTGATTCTGTGCCGCCAAGCTCTTGCAGTGTATAGATCGGCAATACAGTTAAAAATGTATAAAAGAACACAAACACAAATAAATTGACAAGCAGGACCATAATAAAATCCTTGGTCCATATCGCATCCGCTTTTTTCAAATGTATGTCACTTCCTTATTTTCATTGTTGTAAAAACATGCGGAATAAATGAGAAAAAGCTTCTTTATCTTCATCCCGGAAATCTGCAAGCAGCTCTTCCTCGAATTTCAGCATTTTCACATTGATTTCTTCGTATTTTTTCTCGGCTTCTTTTGTGAGGACAACAAGTTTTTCCCGTTTGTCTTCACCTTGCCGTCTCTGAACCCAGCCGTTCTCCTCCAGGCGTTTGATCGTCCGAGTCACAGTCGGCGCTTCCACATTTAAATAGGACCAAATCTCTTTTTGAGTCATTGGTCCGATCGTACGCAAACAATATAAAACTGACCATTGAGATGAATAAAGGCCGAATGGCTCTAGCTGTTCATTGGCTTTCTTGGCAATCAGGCGGGCGCTTTGGTTGATTTGATGAATGAGGTGTCTGTTGACGTAGGACATGTCGGTCTCCTTCTAAAAAACTTACCTAAGTAACTAATTGCTTATTTCATTTTACAGGAGCGATCAATAGTTGTAAAGATGAAAATTTAGTGACGCGAAATAGTTTGCTGAATCTGAAAAAGTTCGTTTCACCCCTTGTCCTTATTGAGTTTTTAGCATATTCCCAAAAGAATGCTAATACACTGTTACAAACCTAACAAAGAGAGTGTTTGAGGTGAGGGATCGTGGGCATATTTCACAAACTTACTTTTAAAACCATACAACGAAGAAGCGGCATAATGAACGACTCTTTACAGAATACGGATCTCATTTCACACTTCTCACATCCATTTTAGGGAGGTCGAGTGGTGTGCACGATTACATCAAAGAGCGAACAATCAAGATAGGGAAGTACATCGTGGAGACAAAGAAAACCGTTCGTGTCATTGCGAAGGAATTTGGTGTTTCCAAAAGTACAGTACACAAGGATTTAACAGAGCGTCTGCCTGAAATTAACCCCGACTTGGCAAACGAAGTGAAAGAAATACTCGATTATCATAAATCCATCAGGCATTTAAGAGGAGGAGAAGCGACAAAGCTCAAATATAAAAAAGATGAAATTCTCGAAGGAGAGCCTGTTCAGCAATCGTAATCACCTGGCATTGCCTTCTTGAAATCGTTCATAAAACATCCGCAAAAATTTGTAAAGAACTTATTGTGCTTCCAACTTTTTTTCTATATTTTATGATAATATATATAATTAGGGCACAATGTGGATATTTACTGTGAAACAGATTTTCAAGGAGGATATAAATAGATGTTTGCAAGGGATATTGGTATTGACCTCGGTACTGCAAATGTACTGATCCATGTTAAAGGTAAAGGAATTGTTCTGAATGAACCTTCCGTTGTTGCACTTGATAAAAACAGCGGCAAAGTGCTGGCGGTTGGCGAAGAGGCAAGACGAATGGTTGGACGTACACCTGGGAATATTGTTGCGATTCGCCCGCTGAAAGACGGAGTTATTGCTGACTTTGAAGTAACAGAAGCAATGCTGAAACATTTTATTAACAAGCTGAATGTAAAAGGCCTGTTCTCAAAGCCGCGCATGCTCATTTGCTGCCCGACGAATATTACATCCGTTGAGCAAAAAGCAATTAAAGAAGCTGCAGAAAAAAGCGGCGGGAAACATGTGTACCTTGAAGAAGAACCTAAAGTTGCCGCTATCGGCGCGGGTATGGAAATATTCCAGCCAAGCGGTAACATGGTTGTAGACATCGGAGGCGGGACGACGGATATCGCGGTTATTTCAATGGGCGATATTGTCACCTCCTCTTCTATTAAAATGGCTGGGGACAAGTTTGACATGGAAATCTTAAATTATATCAAACGCGAGTACAAGCTGCTGATCGGCGAACGTACTGCGGAGGATATTAAGATTAAAGTCGCAACTGTTTTCCCAGACGCACGTCACGAGGAAATTTCCATTCGCGGACGGGACATGGTTTCCGGTCTTCCAAGAACAATTACAGTAAACAGTAAAGAAGTTGAAGAAGCCCTTCGTGAATCTGTCGCTGTTATTGTTCAGGCTGCGAAACAAGTGCTCGAAAGAACACCGCCTGAACTTTCTGCTGATATTATTGACCGCGGCGTTATTATTACCGGCGGAGGCGCGCTCTTAAACGGCCTTGACCAGCTGCTTGCTGAAGAGCTGAAGGTACCGGTCCTCGTTGCTGAAAATCCTATGGATTGCGTAGCCATCGGCACAGGTGTCATGCTTGATAATATGGACAAGCTTCCTAAACGCAAACTAAGCTGATTTCACAAACCTCATTCTGAAAAAGAATGAGGTTTTTTTATGAAAAAGCCTTCACGAAAAGATGTTAAATGACGATAATAGGATAAAATACTGAGTTTTTATTATAGAACGAACGTTCCTATATGACAACTGGAAAAAATGCCATTTTTAGAGGTGGGAAATTTGTTAAAAGGATTATATACAGCAACATCCGCAATGATTGCCCAGCAGCGAAGAACGGAAATGCTTTCAAATAATATTGCTAACGCAAATACATCAGGATATAAAGCTGATCAAGGCTCTATGCGCGCGTTCCCTGAGATGCTGCTCAGCAGAATAGA
Source organism: Bacillus sp. FSL K6-6540 (assembly GCF_038007545.1). Classification (NCBI taxonomy): domain Bacteria; kingdom Bacillati; phylum Bacillota; class Bacilli; order Caryophanales; family Bacillaceae; genus Bacillus; species Bacillus sp. FSL K6-6540. The sequence continues at coordinate 401,838 of NZ_JBBOXH010000002.1, read as the reverse complement.
ATCAAAATCTCCGGCCGGGACATCAAGGACGGAAATCGGTTCCGTGAATACCGGAGTATATATGCAGGAGCTCAAGCCTCTCTTTACACAGGGAAGCCTGAAGTCCACAGACCAGCCTACAGACATTGCATTGATCGAAAATCAAGTTCCGATGAATGCGGAAACCAATGAAAAAGCTGCTCTTTTTTATCCGGTTCAAACAGCGGATGGAATCCGTTATTCAAAAAGCAGCACATTTTCACTAAATGAAAACAATCAGCTGACGATCAACGGACGCCCTATTTTATCGACGGATCGCCAGCCAATCACTGTTGATAATGAGAATTTCACTGTGTCTGAAAACGGTACTGTGACAACGAACGGACGCACAGCCGGCCAGATTGATGTCAGAATGGCGGAAGATGTCCGCAATCTCAAACGGGACGGAAATGATTTGTACAGCACGGCGGACGGTAATGATCTGCCAAGCGCAGCCGGAAATAATCAGGTAGCCTATTCATTAAAACAAGGCGTCTCAGAGCTTTCAAACGTGGATGTGACAAGCGCCTATACAGAAATGACTGAAGCGTACAGATCGTTTGAGGCGAATCAGAAGGTTATTCAGGCTTACGATAAAAGTATGGATAAAGCAGCAAATGAAATTGGAAAAATTTAAGATAACGGAAGAAAAAACGGGGGACATCAACTATGCTCAGGTCAATGCTAACGGCATCAACAACCTTAAACCAGCTGCAGCAGCAGATTGACACAATCAGCAGCAACCTTTCAAACAGCAACACAACCGGCTATAAGGCAAAAGATACGAATTTTTCTGAGCTTGTCAGACAGCAATTCGATCAGGTTGATGAAAAAAACGAGGAAGTGGCAAAAGCCCGAAAAACGCCGCCCGGCTTGCGCCTTGGCGTCGGAGCGATGATGAATTCACGCCTGGTCTCTGATCAAGGAAGCATTCAGAAGACCGATCGCGATCTGGATATCGCATTTACGTCTCCATACCAGTATCTTCAGGTAAATGTAAATGGAAACCGCCAGTATACGAGGGACGGGGCGCTGTATGTAACGCCGTCCGCTGCGAATGCCAACCAGCTGCAGCTCGTCACTGGAAATGGGTATCCCGTACTTGATGAGAACGGCAATACAGTGAACATCGACAGCTCAATGAAGAATATCACCATCAATAAGAACGGCACCTTAACCGCATCTGACGGAAACGCGGTTCAGCGGTTTAATCTTGGCGTTGTCCAAGTGAATAACCCTCAAGAGCTGAAATCAGAAGGGAATAACCTTTTCTCTATTGATAATGCGGCAGCTTTTGAAGAGCTGAACGGCGCTAATAGACAAAACATCGGCATGCAGCAGGGCTCACTTGAGATGTCCAATGTCGATATTTCAGAACAAATGACAGATTTGATCACGTCCCAGCGTTCATATCAGCTGAACAGCAGAACGATCACAATGGGAGATCAAATGCTCGGTTTAATCAATTCAGTCAGATAATAAGAAAATGGGCGTTTTTCAATCAGCCGCGCATGATAAAAAAAGCGGCTTTTTCGAAATCGTCCTTTTTTTTGTAGTATTCCGTAATATCTTCTAACAGCACTTCTAAATCCACCCACGCCTCGATTTTTTCTAATTCAAGCACATATTCGAGCAGCTGCTCATAAGGGTCTTCGGCTGATGTGTAGAGGGCTTCAAGCGTTTTTAATTTTAAATAAATGGTTTGAATGTCTACCTTTTCAGATAATTCTTTTCCTTTATGAAGGACGGCTTTAGCTTCTGTGATGTTCCCTGTTTTAAAAAGCGCTCTGACAGACTCGTACACACAATGAAGATATGAGACTGGTGAATTCATTTCAAATTCTTGATTCTTTAATACTTTTCTAAAGTAAAGAAGCGCTTCCTGGTCTTTTTTCTCGGTCGCTTTTAAAAAGCCAAGGTTATAATAAGCGTGGCATAGCAGGTTTTCGTCATGTAGTTGCTGGGTTTTCTTAATGATTTCTTTGAAAAGCTGTTCAGCTTTTTCATAGCGTTCTTGATCAATATAATTCACGGCGAGCAAAAGTTTACAGGTGATTACCTTTTTGATATAGCCGAATTGGTGCAAATAGATGTGTAATGCTTTTTTGACGTATTGGATGGAAAGCGGCGGTGATTTCATCAAGTAATAGGCGCCGGCGGTTTGATAATATAAATCAGCGGCTTCAAACGTATTTTGAATGGCGGCCAGGTACTGTTCAGCTTTTTTAAAATGATGTACTGCATGTTTCGGAGCTGTTTTTACCATCTCGTATAACCCAGAGAAAAAATACAGATAATATTTCAATTCATCATCCATTTTGTCTTCCAGGCCATATAGGTCATCGAACAATGAATCGAGTCCGTTCTGGTTTTCAAAAAGCAGCTGATGGCGGGCCTGAAACAATTGATAACGCATCCAAAGTTTTGTGTTTTTTTTGATCTTCGGAAGGTGCTGGTCAATTTTCTCTTTCAGTGTGCAAACGTGATTCATTTTGCGTTTGCTCATTGCGGAATACCACTCGTCTAACATGTTTAGCATTCTTTTTTCAATAAACTTCGAAATCATTTTCCTACCTCTTTGCTATTGGTAAAATCTATAATTATCATATCATAACTTTTGACGGCTCTCATTGACAGTTGGTTACATTTTAGCGCAGTTGAAAAAGAGATTAATTCATAATATACTTTTCAAATGTACAGATTGGATCTTTGATGATTGCTATACATACTAATGCAGATGAAGGAGATGTCAAGACAATGCTTGATACTCAGCAAATTAAAGAAATTATTCCTCACCGTTATCCGTTTTTGCTTGTGGATCGGATTACGGAAGTTGAAGAGGGCAAACGGGCAAAAGGCTATAAAAATGTAACCGCTAATGAAGAGTTCTTTAACGGACATTTTCCTCAGTACCCAGTTATGCCCGGCGTATTAATCGTAGAAGCACTCGCTCAAGTCGGAGCTGTTGCGATGTTGATTAAAGAAGAAAACCGCGGCAGACTGGCTTTTTTTGCAGGCATTGATAACTGCCGCTTTAAAAAACAAGTCAAGCCTGGTGACCAGCTTCACCTTGAGGTTGAAATCATTCGTGCCCGCGGCACAATCGGGCGCGGAAAAGGCGTTGCCACAGTTGATGGCGAAGTCGTTTGCGAAGTAGAACTGACTTTTGCCCTCGGAGAATAATTGAAAAAAGGCAAATGGCCAGCGGCACATTTGTCTTTTTTTCTTTACAAATATAGAAAAGCAGGTGATTGTATGTGGAATGAATTTAAAGCCTTTGCCATGCGGGGGAATATCGTAGACCTTGCGATTGGTGTTGTGATAGGCGGCGCTTTCGGAAAGATCGTCACATCTCTAGTAAATGATATCATTATGCCTTTGGTCGGTTTGCTGCTGGGAGGGCTTGACTTTTCAGGCCTGTCGTTTACGTTTGGCGATGCTGTAGTGAAATATGGAAGTTTTATACAGACGATTGTGAACTTCTTAATTATATCGTTCTCCATTTTTATCGTCATTCGGACTTTGAATGGGTTAAGGCGCAAAAAAGAAGCAGCAGAAGAAGAGGCTGCGGAGGAAGCGGTGGATGCGCAGGAGGAGCTGCTGAAAGAAATCAGAGACCTGCTGAAGCAGCAAGCAAAGTCGCCGGAATAAAAAAGATGCCGTTAGAAACGGCGTCTTTTTTTATCTCAATTTTCGTTTAGGTTTGTTCTATGTCCTTCAGTTCTGCAGGGCTTTCTGTTGTTTCAGCGAGATGAATGAGCATTGAGACAGAGGTGCCTGCATCCGGAGTGCTGCTGATCATCAACTCGCTTCCGCAAAAATGTTTCAGCCGCTGATTGATATTTTTCAATCCGACGCTGCGATCGAAATCCGCAGATAAGAGGTCCTTTTGTTTTTCGGGAGTTATCCCGGCACCGTTATCCTCTACATTGATGTAATACTCATTTTTGCTTTGTTTTTTAGCTGTCAGTTTGATCCATCCTCCGCCTCTTTTCTTGCTGACACCGTGAAGAACGGCATTTTCCACCAAGGGCTGAATCATTAAAGGCGGAAGGATAAAGTCAATGTCTTCATCTATATCGAAAAGAACCTCAAGCCGATTACCGAATCGCGTCTTTTCTATAGAAAGATAGGAATTGATAATCGAAAGCTCATGTCTGAAGGAACTGATGGCTGATGTATTTTGAAAGTCAAAACTCATTCTTAAATAGTTAGTAAATTCCTCTGTTACCTCCCGGGCCTTTTCAATATCCAAATGAGTGAGAGAAATAATCGTGTTTAATACATTATAAAGAAAATGAGGCTTGATTTGCGATTGGAGAAATGCCATTTCCATTCTAGTGGCTTGATTTGCTGTATGTTTCATCATGATCAGGTTTTGAATACGCGCCATAAATTCAGAGTAATGATAGGGTTTTTGCAAAATGTCATTCGCTCCGGCATGAAAAGCCTTGTATTTGTCATGGCCGATAATGGCAGCTGTAATGATCAGAACCGGAAGATCAACCATGCTGAATCGTTCGCGAATTTTCATACAGACTTCGAAACCAGTCATATCCGGCATCATCAAGTCCAAAATAACCAAATCAAGCTTCGTGCAAGAGATGATTTCTAATGCTTCCTTTCCGTTCTTCACAGCAATCACATTGTAGGGCACACCTTCAAGCATATCGCTCAAAATTTTTAAACTGTCAATGTTATCATCGACAATCAGGATGGTTGGAGCGTCAATATGCTCAGAGTAATAAGGCGTGCTAAATGAGATATCTGATAGATCTCTCTCGGATTGTAATTCAGGAAGACGTTTCTTTGTTTCAGAGACAGATTCATTTTGGGCGATCGGCAAGGTGAAATGGAATGCCGAACCTTTTCCTTCTTCCGATTCGACCCAAATGTCTCCGTTATGGAGCTGAACCAGCTGTTTGACAATGCTGAGGCCAAGACCGGCACCATCGTCTTTATTCTTTTCGGCTTGCTGAAAAGACTCAAAGATGGTTTGGCGATCGGCTTCTGAAATGCCGCTTCCTGTATCCGCTACTGTCACTTTGATCATGTTGTCGTTCAGTCTTGAAGCAGAAAGTATGATTTGGCCCTCTGTTGTATATTTGATTGCATTGTCTACTAAATTGGTTAATATTTGGCGGAAGCGGTTTTCATCTGCGAGCACTAAAGGAAGATCGTCAGGGATATGGTTCATCATATTCAAGTTTTTATGTCTCGATAAAAGATTGTAGAAATTCATTTCCGAACAAACTAAAGTATAAATATCAACAGGAACCGGGTGGATTTGAAGCATGCCCTGCTTTATTTTTTCTAAATCCAGGATGTCATTTACCAGATTGGACAGCCTGTAGCCCATGCGGATGACGAGCTGCATATTTTCTTTCTCTTCTTCTATCGTTCTTTTTCCTTTGCCGGCCAGCAGGGTCTGGCATATATTAATGATGCTGTTCAGCGGTGTTTTGAATTCATGTGATGTTTTGGCGATAAATTCATCCTTTAGCCGGTCAATTCTGAGCAATTTCCACGACAGCACTTCATTTTCACGGAATGCTCCGGCAAATTGCTGCGCCATCAGCAGAACGATCGCCAGTAAAGCGATAACTGTTGGCAGTGAATAAATCGAATTAAAGGAAAAAGCCGTTTTGCCGCTATAAGCTGAAATGGTGGTTAAAATGACAAAAGCACTCATTGATATAGATGCAATAGTAAGATACAGACTTCCTTCCATTTTGCGGATCGCAGCAATCGTAAAAATATATGTAATATAAACCAGAGTCGAGACGGCTAGCACAGAATGTAAGATGTACGAGGTATGGCCGATAAAACCCACGGTTAAAAAATCTGTGACTAAGACCAGCCCGGAAGAAACAGTGGCAATGCGAATAAAACGCTTTGAAACAATCTCTCTGTAAGCAAAAAAGAGATAGAGAAAAACCGCAATGCTGACGAGCACTGTAGAGATTGCCCTCAATGAATTTAGCAGTGAAAATGAAATTGACGGAAAGAGGAGAAATATAATCCGCTCTTTTCCGATCATCAGAATAATGAACGAAAACAGAAGACACATAACAGAAAAAAACAATAAATGTTTATCTTTTTTTCTTTGCAGGAAAAAGCCCAGAAAATATAATCCGGTAATGAAAAAAGCTGTAATCATGATTGTATCATTAAGAAAGGAAATTTTATTTTCCCGCACTACTTGCTCCTGGGTGCCAAAAGTAATTGGCTTTGCGATTCCCCATCCCGGCGTTTTTCCGAAGTTCGAAAATTGTACGACAAGTTCATTGTCACCCTTGTGAAGCGTAAAAAAGCTCGTATATGGGCGGTTTTGTGCCGCAAAATCAGGTTTATTTGAAGGGTTGCCGCTTTGGCCAATGAATTGTCCATTAAAATAGATGCGATTGGCACTGTATATAAACGACGTGCTGATCCCAAAAACCTGATTGTCTTGCTTTGATCTGATGGTCAGCTTATACGTTCCGTAATCCACATTGATACCCTGCTTGGCTAGCTTCACATTGCTGGGGACATCAACGAAGAGAGGATCTTTTCCTTTTGCTGAGGCGATCTCTTTTGGTGACAGAATCTGATTTGGATACAATGTCCATTCTCCGTTCAGCTGTACATTCCCATCCTTTTGAAAATCCCACTTCTCCAGGTTCATGACCCCCTGCCTTGCCGCAGGAAGCGTTGTTCCGGAAAAATGGTCAATGGCAATGAAAACCATAAAAAATGCAGCGTAACCGAAAATAATTGAAGTAAAGATGAATTTTTCTTTCATATTATAGCTCCTTTATTCAAGCAGGCTCATTCTAAATTCCTACCTTTTTATAAATATTGTAAGTGCAAAATTTCAAAAACTACAATAGAAAGAAAAAGAATCCAGATAAAGGGGTTATTTGTCATGATATAATAGAAGTTATTTACTGATATCTCGATTTTACATATAGGGTGGGATGTTTTGTGAAAGCGTTAATTGTTGATGATGAGCACTTGGCATTGCTTCATTTTAAGAAAATGCTTGAACGAACAAACGCCTTTCAATCTATTATGGCGTATCAAGATCCAGTTGAAGCCTTAGAGCATCCTGAGACTCCTGCTGTAGATGCGGTGTTTCTTGATATTGAAATGCCGGGGGTAAACGGCATTGAGCTTGCTGAGGCGATTCAATCGATGAATGAAAACATCCAAGTCGTTTTCATCACGGCTTATAATGAGTTTGCTATCAAAGCGTTTGAGCTGAATGCCATTGATTATTTGCTGAAGCCTGTCATATACAAGCGGCTTGAGACAACTGTTGAACGAATCAAAACGAATAATATGCTCAGACAAAATGCAGAAAATACCGAGGCGCATTTTTCCATCCAATGCTTTGGGAGCTTGCAGTTTCATCAAACCTTAAAGGATGTCAAAACAAGCATTCCAGTCAAGTGGAGAACGTCGAAAGCACGTGAAATATACTTATTTTTGCTTCACAATCAAGGCCATGTGGTCAGTAAAGACATGCTAATCGATCTTTTTTGGCCTCATTACGATGTTTCAAAAGCAAGCACCCAACTTTACTCCACCATTTACCAAATACGAAAGTTATTCAGCCAGATCCCTTTCAGCCAAACTATCGAGAAGACTGATACTGGGTATATTCTTCGGCTTTCAGGCGCAAAAATCGATGTTGTCGAATGGGAAAAATCACTAAAAGGGGCGCCGCCGCTCAATACGGCTACATTACATCTGCACATGGATATTTTCATGTCCTATCAAAATCATTACCTAATGGAGCACGGTTATCTTTGGGCAGAACCGGAAAAGACGCGTCTTTCCCAGCTTTGGCTCGGAAAGGCCTATGAACTGATCGATTATCATATTCATGAAATGAACGATCATCAAGCGATGGACATTTGCCTGCAAGCCGAGAAAATTGAGCCATGCGATCATAAAATTATGCAATACAAGCTGCAGCTATTCAACAAAAACGGGAAGGTAGAAGAGGCGATAAAAGAATATCAGCGTTACAAACAAATGAAGGATCAAATTAATTAAAGAACTCCAAACCAGTATGTGTCGGTTGCCTTTCGATGCACACTGGTTTTTTTGTGCACTTAAAGGGAAGGCCCTCGCCATATGTCTCCTGGGTGAAACTTCAACTCTCTCCAATTCACTTCAATCTTACATGATTTCTGAGTTGTACAGAAATTGTATAGTTCCATTTCATACAATGTAGTTTGGTTCGGATGGCAAATCTTAGTTTTGAAACTCATTCGGCATTAGCAGTTCTTTTTGGGGGATGAGACATGATGTTATGGTCTCGCGGATCAATCGGCAAGTGAAAGATAGATAAGAAAGGGAGGAATGAAAAGTTGAGAACGAGGAGTTTTCCCTTAGGGCTGAAAAAAAGCGGGCGGATCGTTATGATCATAAGCCTTGCCATCTTTTTCTTCTTCAGCCAGATCGCCAGCTATACTCTTACAGCACAGGCTGTGGACGTAACGTCAAGTGACAGCCAATTCTTCGATTCGGTAACAGTTAAGGACGCCAAGGGCCAGATTGTTGACGGATCAAAAGGAAACAAACCGGCACTAACACCGGGGGACGAAGTGAAACTGACATATGAATGGTCATTGAAAAAAGACAAAAAAGCAGATAGCGAACAGGATATCAATGTGGAGATACCTAAAAGCTTTACATTTGATAAAGGTGCAGAAGGTGAGATCAAATCTGCTGATCAGGTCATCGGCAGCTATCAAGTGCCGGCGGGCAGCAGCACCATGACAGTAAAATTAACAACTGCATCCGCGGATTCTCCTGATGCCAAGGGGACCATTACACTACCAGCTAAGTTTACTGCAGATGTAAAAGGCGATGAACATACAGCAGCAGCCCTTTTTCAGCTAGGGGGAGGCAAAACCCAGCAGGTGATCATTCCTGTTAAGAAAGAGGAGACACCAGATGCCGAGGCGGAAGAGCCAAAAAACGACTCTTCTGATACTGCGGGTGATCAGGAAGGGAAAGATGACAAACCTGCACCTTCAGTCAGCAAGGATCAAAAAGAGGAAGAACAGCAGCCGTCAGATGACGCTAAGAGCGGCGAAGCCTCTAAGAGTGATGATTCAAAAAAAGTGTCATCCTCAAGTCAATCAGCTTTCAAAAGCTTGCAAACTGAAGAAAAACAAATCACGCAACATATTTTAACTGGCGTGACGTTGACGGACGAAAACGGAAAGCCATATGACAAGGGCAATCGCGCCAATACGAATTCTCCGGTGAAAATTTCAATTGATTGGGCCATTCCCGACAATTTAGGAAAAACAATCAATGCCGGCGATAAATATGAATTTGATTTGCCTAAAGAATTTATTATGCATAATGACATTGTGAACCTGCCTTTAAGCGCCGGAGACACCACATACGGGACATTTTCTATTGATACGAACGGACATGTGGTAATGACATTTAACGGCGAGGTAAAAGACAGTTCTAATGTCAAAGGCACATTGGTTATCAATACGCAGTTCAACGAGAAAAAAATAACGGGTTCGACAACACAAAAGATCCCATTTCCTGTGAATGCCGATACTCCTGAAACAACAGTTTATTTTAAACCCAATGTGAGTAAAACCATTGATAAATCAGGTGTGCTGGATAAAGGCATCAACCCTGGTAAAGTAACATGGACGGTCGATGTCAATAAAAAGTTGGATCAAGTCAAAAATGCCAAACTCACGGAAAGCCTTCCAGATGGCGTAATCTACCGTTCAGTTAAAGTGTATGAACTCAATGTGAACATTGATGGTTCTGTCAGCAGAGGAAATGAAGTTTCTTCCGGCTACAGTGTTGATTCAAAAGGAAATGTCACATTTGACGGGACAATTGATTCAGCATACCGCCTTGTATACGAAACCGACATTGACAATAGTGCGAAGCCGAGTGAAGGCGGAAATGTAACGCTGACGAACAAGGCGGCATTCAGCGGAGACAACCTGGAACCCATTTCTGCCGAAGCCACTGTTGCAGCCAAATATGGAAAAATGATCGCGAAATCATCGACCGGCTATGATGGAGAATCTCAAACATTCAGCTGGGCTCTTTCATACAATTACGGTGAGAAACAGATCGACCAATCCAAGGCCAGCATTAAAGATGCTTTTGGAACTGGCGATTTGCATCTTGTGAAAGATTCTTTGAAGGTTATTCCTATTACCTTTGGACAGAACGGCAGCGAGCAAGCGGGAACGCCTTTAAAGGAAGGCGAGGACTATACGCTGATCGATAATGGAAGCGGATTTGAAGTCAAATTTAATAAAACCATTACCAGCGCGTACAAAATCACATATCAAACAAAGGTCAACAGCGGAGTGATCATTGATAAATCGACAACATACACCAACAGCGTTGTGACCGGAACAGGGGATTCAAAAGAGGCTGCCGGAATAGCCATTCAGCAAAACCTCATCAAAGGATATTCAAACGTAGATTATGAGAAGAAGACGGCTGATTGGACGATTACAGTTAATAAAAATAAATACTTGATGAACAATTGGACTTTGGATGATCAATTCGAAAGCGGCGGAATGGTTCTGCTTGATGAATCGTTCAAGCTTCAAGACACAACGAACAACAAAACATTGCAGAAAGACAAAGACTACACGTTAATAAAAAAACCGGATCATAAAGGCTTTACTTTGGCATTGATCGGGGATTATGCAAAAACAGACAGTCAATTTAAGATCACTTATACGACAACGTTCAATGCCGATTATTCTAACGAAAGCGTTAAGAATACAGCTCAGTCGACATGGACTGATCAAAACGGCAATGAGCGCACGAATAAGGTATCAAGCGGTTTTACGCCGAATCATCAGACTTCAAATAATGGTTTCAAAAACGGATCATATAACGCGGTTTCAAAGGAAATCACGTGGAAAATCGGCGTCAACTATAACGGCGAGCCGACGAAAAACCCTTATATCAAAGATGCCATAACAGATCCTCAGCAATTTGTGCCGGGTTCCGTTGTCGTTAAGAGTTATACGATCAATAAAAACGGCTCGATCACAGAAGGAGACGCGCTTGATCCTTCCAAGTATGATGTCGAAGAGCCTTCTGCAAAAAATGAACGCACGCTGACGGTACACCTTAAAACAGGCGATTCTGTACCATATCTGATTGAGTTTAAGACATCACTCAAAGGACAGGTCATTGATCAGAATCAGTACACAAACAAGGCAACCTACTATAATGACGGTTATGCAGACCGCACACTGACGGGCTCTGTTTCAGTTACGAACGGAGGAAGTCTGGTTTTCAAAGGTGGTAAACAAAATGGAAGCTATATCGATTGGAACATCAATGTCAACTCCAGCCAATCAACGCTGGATGATGTAAAAGTTACTGATACGCCGGATGAAAATCAAATATTAGATGCGGATTCTTTTAAAGTGTATCAAGCAAAATATGATGAAAACGGAGTGGTCAAAGACAGCAGCGGAAATCTGACTGCGGGAGATGTCGAGCTTCAAAAAGACAAAGATTACACGTTAGACATCAAAACTGACAATACAACAGGTGAACAATCGTTTGTCCTGAAATTCATAGGCAGCTATAAACAAATTGACCGCGCCTATGTGATCAAATACCGGTCACTGATTAACATAGCCGGCACGAGCGGCCATGTTAAAAATAAGGTGTCCATTTCAGGAACAAATGTGAAGGAGCAGACTCAAGAAAACAGCAGCTCGATCTTTGTTGCCATTTCAAGCGGCGACGGTTCCGGATCCGGAGAAAAAGGAAGCCTGACGATTTTTAAGACTGGAGAGGACGATAAAGCTCTTGAAGGAGCAGAATTCCAGTTATGGTCTGAGGACTCCAAACAGCTCCTCCGCACTGGTACGACGGATGCCGGCGGGAAGCTTACATTCGGAAATATTCGCTACGGTTCCTATGTATTAAAAGAAGTCAAAGCGCCTGACGGATATACCATCAGTGATGCTTATGCAAAAGGAGTCTCTGTTAAGATAGACAGCAACTCCTCCAAGACAGGAGCGCTGCACAAAGTCATAAATCAACAGAACAAGGTGACGCTTATCAAACAAGACGAACAAAACAATCCTTTGGCGGGTGCTGTTTTCAAGCTGGAGAAAAAATCAAATGACGGCACCTATACTCTCATACGAACAGATATAAAATCTGATAAAAACGGAAAAGTAGAAATGAACGGTTTGCCGGCGGGCTACTATCGCTTGACAGAAACACAAGCTCCTGAAGGCTTTATCGTAAATACAAAAGCGATTCACTTCTCAGTCGCAAAGAATGAAAAGAATCAAGTGTCTGACGTTAATTTAGGGAAAATGACCAACTATCAAGGAAAAGTCTCACTGACGAAGGAGAATGCTGAAGGCCAGAAACTTGAAGGCGCAGTATTCAACATTGTCGATCAAGATGGAAAGGTCGTTCAAGAGAAGCTGACTTCAGATAAAGACGGTAAAATCGAGGCTTCGGGTCTTGCGCCGGGACGCTACGCCTTTGTGGAAATAAAAGCGCCAGCCGGCTATGTGCTGAATACAAAGAAAAAAGAATTTACCATCTCAGAATCTGCAGCAGGAAAGCCTGAAGCCGCAGATGCCGGAATCGCCGTTAACGATAAAGGCTCTGTTGAGCTGACGAAGGAAGATGCCGATGGCCAGAAGCTTGAAGGAGCCGTCTTTAAGATTATCGACAAGGAAGGTAATACGGTTCAAGAAGGACTGACCTCAGATAAAAATGGGAAAGTCGCAGCTTCAGGCCTTGCACCGGGACACTACGCTTTTGTTGAAACAAAAGCGCCAGCGGGCTATGTGCTGAATACAGAGAAAATTGAGTTTGAGATCTCTGATTCCTCTGAAGGAAAGCCTGAAGCTACAGATGCCGGGATCGCTACTAACCATAAAGGCTCCGTTGAGTTGACGAAGGAAAATGCTGAAGGCAAGAAGCTTGAAGGTGCAGTTTTCAACATTGTCGACGAGGAAGGAAATACGGTTCAAGAAGAGCTGACTTCCGATAAAGATGGAAAAGTAAAGGCTTCGGGCCTTGCGCCGGGACGTTACGCCTTTGTTGAAACGAAAGCGCCAGCCGGTTATGTGCTGAACACGGAGAAAATAGAGTTTACCATCTCAGAATCTGCAGCAGGAAAGCCTGAAGCCGCAGATGCCGGGATCGCCGTGAACTATCAAGGATCGGTTCAGCTGATGAAGGAAGATCAAGATGGAAATGGCTTGGCAGGCGCGGTATTCAAAATCACGGACAGCAATGGGAAAACAGTGAGAGACGATCTAGTCTCAAAAGAAGGCGGCAAAATTGAAGTTGACGGGTTAGCGCCGGGAAGCTATCAATTTATCGAAAAACAGGCGCCAGATGGATATCTTTTATCCGAAAAGCCAGTGCCATTCACCATTAAAGCAGAATATGGCGGCAAACCTGAGCAAGTGAAAGCAACAGCGGTTAATACGAAGAACCTTGTTGTCCTCACCAAAGTGGATCAGCATGATCAGCATAAAGTTCTGCAAGGTGCGGAGTTCAATTTGACAGATGCCAACGGCAAAGTGCTGAAGTCCGGTTTGGTTACCGATGACAAAGGACAAATCACGGTGCACGGCCTTAAAGCTGGCGAATATCAGTTTGTTGAAACAAAAGCGCCTAAAGATTATGAGTTGGACCAAACGCCTATATCGTTCAAGATCACAAACACAGACACGAAAACAGTCGAAATCACCGCGGAAAACATATTGGCACCAGGTGACGTAAATGTGAAAAAAGTGGATCAAGACGATAAAAATACCGTTTTGGAGGGCGCTGAATTCAAGTTATTGGACGAAAGCGGCAAGCCTGTAAAAACTGACGGGTATGGAAAAGAGCTTTCTGAACTCTGGAAAACAGATCAAAATGGGCAGTTCACTGTAAAAGGCCTTGCGCCGGGAAGCTACCAATTGATTGAAACGAAGGCTCCCGAAGGTTATAAACTTGACGAAACACCGATTGAATTCACAATTGAAAAAGGACAGTCAAAAGCTGTTGAGATCGTAGTTTCTAATCAAAAAGTGAAAACACCAGCGCCTGATAAACATGATCATCCTGATAAACCTGCACCGGGTGGAAATGGAAAAGATGATGGAGATCATCCGAATACCAATGGTACAGATGGCAGCTCGGATGGTCAGTCGAACACAGACAAAACCCTTCCAAAAACTGGAGATACAGACAGCATGCTGACAGCAATGATCGGTATCCTGCTGCTTATGGCAGGCGGAGGCTTAGCTGTTGCCTCAAGAAAGAAACAAAGAAAAGGATAAAGTTGAAGGCACCTGATCATCGAAGAATCGATCAGGTGCTTTTTTGAAAAGTGAAAGTGACACGGAGCGTTTTTAGAAGGATGCATAAGAAAGGGTTTTTCGCATGTACAAGAAAATGATCATTACGGTGTTCATCCTTTTCGGACTGCTGCTGATCTCTTCTCCTTATATCAAAGGTGGAATTATAGCTTATCTTAGCAAAAGCCAGAGTGAATCGGCCTTAACTGTGGAGCAGCTGAAAAAAAATAATGAGAGAGAAGCGGAATATGAATTTGATTCAATCGAGCCGCCTGAGTTGATGGATGCTGTAAAGGCCGGCTTTGATCACGATCAAAAAGCGGTTATCGGGCGGATAACAATTAAAAGTGTTGATCTGGAGCTTCCGATCGTAAAAGGCACAACCAATGAAAATCTTTTGATAGGGGCGGCAACAATGCGCCCGGATCAAAAAATGGGCGAGGGAAATTATCCGTTGGCGGGCCATCATTTGAAGCAAAAGAATCTCCTGTTCGGACCTCTGGAAAACATAAAAACAGGTGCACAAATTGTCATCACGGATTTTAAAAAGGATTATATCTATTCTGTAACATCTAAAGACATCATATCGGAAATGGATGCAGATGTAGTTGAGGAGACAAACAAAAAGGAGATTACGTTAATCACATGTGACAAGGCTGTCAAAACTGAAGGGCGCCTTGTTGTGAAAGGGGAATTGGTTGATTCTTTTGGCCATACAAATTAAATATGGAAAAGAAAAGCTGCCGTTTAAAACGGCAGCTTTTTTCATGCAGAACATATCTATTCTAAATGTTTATTGTGATGCTCTTCGGTTCTGTGTCTGTTTTGGGGAACATGCCCCCTCGTATTTATAACTTTTGTTTAAATGCCTCAATGAGTTTTGTTCCTGTATAGCCCTCTTTTACAAGGGACTCGAGAATGGTTTCAGTGCCCTGCTGTTTTCTTGTGACCATTTGTCCGTAGAGTAAAACCTGAATGCTTTCTTCCAGCTTGACGATATTTTTCACTGCTGCTGTCAGCTGGGCGGGGCGATTGCTTTTTTTCGTGATCGTTACAAATACTTTGGCTTCAGATTGGCTGTTTTGAAGCTGTTCAAAAAAAGACAGATGTTCTTTCTGTACAAGCGCCTCAATCAGCCAGTGATTTTCACCGTCTTCTTTATTTATAATCAGTCCGTCAATAAGGGGAAACTGTTCAATTGATTGTTCTTCCTTGTCCACTCGTTCCACATTCAGGTCAACCAGTTTAAAGGTTTTCATTTCTTCTCACCCCGATTACTTCCAAAGTTTTCTTGCCTTCCATTATAACATAAACGTTTTCGAGGAAAAAATCCTGCAATGTTGGGGCTAAAGAATTTTGTATGAGCGAAACATTTAATAATTTCTATTTTTTCATTATACTGTAACTGACTATGGATTACGGAGAGATGTGGTATGAATCAATTTCGTTTAAAAGAAATTTATATTGACGGCGTTCCTTCTGAAAGTCATTTGATTCAAAAGGAAGTAACATATATGTTAAGCCGTAAAGAAGTGTTTGAGGTTCATCTGAACAAAAAAGGAAGAATAAGTTTTTTATACGAAACACAAGATGGCATGGAGCAGTATAAAATCAAGCTGTCAATGCCGGAAAAAAAATTGAGCTTTCAGTGGTTTGCGTGGGATGGCTCTTCCTATGTGCGCATGAATACGCAAAACTGGCTGACAAAGCAAATCTTTTTCCGTTTTTTAAAAAGTACATATTTCTTCAAAGGAAAGAAGCAAAAGATGTTTTTAGCTGAAGGAAAAATGAAAACGAAAGATAAAAACAGAGGCTGAAAGCCATTTTTAAGCGTTTTTCTTTTCTTGTTGCATCATTTACAATACATACAACCGCAAGGAGAGGAGGAATCGCATGTTCAATCAGGTCATGCTTGTCGGACGTCTTACAAAAGATCCTGATCTTCGCTACACTTCCGCCGGTGCGGCAGTTGCACATGTTACGCTCGCGGTGAACCGCAGCTTCAAGAATGCTTCAGGTGAAATCGAAGCTGATTACGTCAATTGCACACTTTGGAGAAAAACAGCTGAAAACACGGCGTTGTATTGCCAAAAAGGTTCTCTCGTCGGCGTAAGCGGACGGATTCAGACAAGAAGCTATGAAAACGCGGAAGGCGTTAACGTGTATGTAACAGAAGTGTTGGCTGACACTGTTCGTTTTATGGACCCTAAACCCCGGGAAAAAGCTGCTGATTGACACCCCCTGCTCCTCCCGTTATCTATCCATTCACTATTATCCGGATCTCCGCATCATCCCCTCAAAATTGACCAGTCGACCAGACTGGTTCTTTCTTTTTGTCCACTTAGGAAAAATTGGTTCTCTCGACGCATTTTTACTTAAAATCACTTATTAATATTGAATAAAATTAAATAAAAACTTATAATTGCTTATAAATGATTGCTGAGAAAAGGAATGAGGGCGTGTACCAAGAAGAAAGATTAGTAGCGATTTTGGATTTTTTAAAACAGCATAACCGAATTACAACGGAGCAGATCTGTACGCTCCTGCAAGTGTCAAGGGATACAGCGCGACGAGATCTTGTGAAACTTGAGGAACAGAATGCCATCATCCGCACAAGAGGCGGCGCCATTTTGCCGACTGTGCATCAGAAAATTCAAAGCTATTCCGGCCGCCTGAAAACAGTGTCTAAGGAAAAAAATAAGATCGGCAGGCTTGCAGCATCGCTTATTCATGATGGTGACCGGGTGATTTTAGACGCCTCTACAACTGTTCAGGCATGTGCAAAGCATTTGAATGCGGTTGATTGTACGGTAATCACCAATTCGATTAATCTTGCGGATGTGCTGTCCGATAAAGAGGGAATTGAAATTTATCTGCTGGGAGGCAAGCTGGAAAAGGAGCACCGCTTTCTGTACGGGTCCTCTGTGATTGAAAAGCTCTCAAGCTACCATGTTGATAAAGCGCTGATTGGTGTGGTCGGTATTTCCGAACATGGCATTACAATTGCGCATGAAGAGGATGGCATGGTGAAGCGGAAAATGATACAGCAGGCAAAGCAGGTCATCGCGCTTGCAGATCATTCGAAGCTGGGCAGCACCAGTTTTTATCAGTATGCGGAGCTGAATGAAATCGACCTTTTGATTACAGACAGGCTGCCGAATCAGGCATTTTGTGACTTGCTTGACCGAAACGGCGTTGAGCTTCTCGTGACAGAGCAGGATGAAGGAAAGGACTGACAAACGTGAAATTAATTGCGATTGACTTAGATGGAACCTTACTCAACAGCAAGCATCAGGTAAGCTTGGAAAATGAAAACGCACTGCGGCAGGCGCAGCGGAACGGTATTGAGGTGGTGGTGTCAACTGGGCGCGCTCATTTTGACGTCATGTC
Organism: Bacillus sp. FSL K6-6540; assembly: GCF_038007545.1. Classification (NCBI taxonomy): domain Bacteria; kingdom Bacillati; phylum Bacillota; class Bacilli; order Caryophanales; family Bacillaceae; genus Bacillus; species Bacillus sp. FSL K6-6540. The sequence goes on along the minus strand of NZ_JBBOXH010000002.1, from coordinate 384,088 downwards.
AATCTTTGAACCGCTGGGGATCAAAACATGGGTCATCAGTGCGAACGGCGCCGTCATTCACGATCCCGAGGGTAGGCTTTATCATCACGAAACGATTGATAAGAAACGGGCGTATGACATTCTCTCATGGCTTGAGTCGGAAAACTATTATTATGAGGTATTCACAGGTTCAGCGATTTATACGCCGCAAAACGGCAGAGAACTTCTTGATGTTGAGCTGGACAGATTCAGAAGCGCAAATCCGGAAGCGGATCTTTCTGTCCTTAAGCAGGCGGCCGAGGTGCAATACAGCCAATCGGGCTTTGCTTACATTAACTCCTTTCAAGAGCTGTTTGAAGCCGATGAGCCAATCGATTTTTACAATATTCTCGGCTTTTCTTTCTTCAAAGAAAAGCTTGAGGCAGGCTGGAAAAGATATGAGCATGCCGAAGATTTGACGCTTGTCAGTTCGGCTGAGCACAACTTTGAGCTTTCTTCCCGCAAAGCTTCCAAGGGGCAGGCGCTGAAGAGGCTTGCAAAACAGCTGAATATTCCGCTCGAGGAAACTGCTGCTGTAGGTGACAGTTTAAATGACAAATCGATGCTGGAGGCTGCGGGAAAAGGTGTAGCGATGGGCAATGCCCGGGAAGACATCAAATCGATAGCCGATGCTGTCACCTTAACCAATGACGAACACGGTGTCGCACATATGATGAAACATTTGTTGTAAGTATATGTGCTGCCACAAAAGCGCACCCTGTTGATAACCGGCGTAACGGATTTTTTGGAAATTCGGCGTGACGGCTATGAACGGAAAAAAGCTGGCTCTTTTAGAGCCAGCTTTTTTAGTCATGATTATTGCGCTGTTGCGCTTAATGTAAACAGTTCTTCGAGCTCCTGTGTGGAAAGCTCGGTAATCCAGTTTTCACTTTGGATAATTTGATCGTTCAGGGTTTGCTTGGATTCAAGCATGACATCAATTTTTTCTTCGATTGTTCCCGTCGTAATCATTTTATGAACGTGGACAAAGCGCTCCTGGCCTATGCGGTATGCACGGTCAGTCGCTTGATTTTCAACCGCCGGGTTCCACCATCTGTCATAATGGATGACGTGATTGGCGGCGGTCAAATTAAGTCCGGTGCCTCCAGCTTTGAGTGAAAGAATCAGTGTCGGATATTCTTTCCTTTGAAATTTCTCAACGAGTGTATCCCGCTCTTGCTTGGAGAGACTCCCATTTAAAAATTGCACAGGTTCCCCGAACGTTTTTTCAAGCAGCCGCTTCATCATGTTCCCCATCTGAATGTATTGCGTGAAAATCAGGCAGCTTTCGTTTTGGGCGCGGATCGCTGTCATCAGTTCCAGCAATTTTTCGAGCTTGACTGATCTGCCGGCCAGCAGCTCGGTTTGCTCTTCCTTTAAATAAAGCGCGGGATGATCGCATATTTGCTTAAGCCGTCCAAGCATGCTGAGGATCAGTGCTTTTCGCTGCATGCCGGTCAGGGATGTCATATGGTCAAAAGTGTCTTTGACGAGCTGCTCATAAAGGGATGCCTGCTCGGCTGACAGCGGGATAAATTCTTTTTCTTCCAGCTTCTCAGGAAGATTAAGCGCGACCTCTTCATCCCGTTTCGTCCGGCGGAGAAGGAATGGCCGGATTAATTGCTGAAGCTGTCCGATTCTCTTTTCGTCCCGGTCTTTTTCGATCGGCAGCACATAGCGTTTATGGAAGCCGGTCAAACTGCCGAGGTAGCCTTTATTCATGAAGTCAAAAATAGACCACAGCTCCGTCAGTCGGTTTTCCATCGGCGTGCCGCTCAGCGCGATATGGTGAAGACCCTTCAGCTTCCTGATTGCGCGTGACTGCTTCGTATGCGCGTTTTTAATATTTTGCGCTTCATCAAGGCAGATCGTGTTCCATGTCACAGAAGAAAGCTCTTCAGTATCGGCATGTGACAGTCCATATGAAGTGAGCACCACGTCTGCGTTTTCATAATGCGCGGCGAAATCATCACCCTTTGGCCGGCGCGGCCCATAATGGAGCGCGACAGACAGATCAGGGGCAAAGGTTTGAAGCTCCCGCTGCCAGTTGCCAAGTACGGATGTCGGCGCAATAATCAAATGAGGCGTTTTTTGCCGGCCTATTTCCTTCACGTGAAGGAAATAGGCGATCATTTGAATCGTTTTCCCAAGCCCCATATCGTCAGCCAGACAGGCGCCAAAACCGCTTTCCCGCAGAAACAGCAGCCAGTTCATGCCGTATTTCTGATAAGGGCGGAGCGTTCCTTTGAAAGAAGGACTGACTTCGTGCTCCGGCAGGTTTTCCGCGGCAGTGAGCTTTCGAATCAGTGACCTGAGCTGTTTAGACAGATCAAACTGAATGCCGGCGAAAGCGGATGTATCAATCAGATCCGAATCCTCAAGTCCGCCATCCTGCTGATCCATTAGCTCACGCGCCAGAATATCAGACATGTGGAGTCCCTCTGATTCTGCTTTTTCCATCAGGCGTTTCATCTGTTTGATAAACTGCGGATCGATTTTAACCCATTGCCCGCGGATATTAACAAGGCGCCTGTTGCTGGCGACAAGCTCATTAAATTCAGCCTCAGTCAGTTCAATTCCATTTGTCGCAAACCGCCAGTTAAAATCAAGCAGTGCATTCATGCCGACAAATGACTCGCCGCGCGGGGAGGACGACACCTTTGCTTTCAGCATCATGTTGCTGTCTCTGACAATCTGCCACCAGGACGGCAGGAGGATTTCTACCCCCATATCGACAAGCGCCTCACTTGCTTCTGACAGGAAGATCCAGGCTTCTTCCTCCGAGATCAGCGTTGTCCCGGAATCAAACGACAGCCACGGAACCGTTCTGTGAAAGCGGTCCTGCTCACGCGCGATTTTATCGCTGTACGCCTGCCACGATTTTTTGAGGCTCTTCAGTCCGTCAAAGAATTCTACAGCACCGCTCTTTTTATCGCGTAAAAACATCTCGATCTTCCATTCGTCTCCGTCAAAGTCCGGTTCATTTAAGCGCAAGCCGACAGTAAATGGAGATTGGTCGTCAATCCAGCCAATGCCTTCCAGAAAATCCTCTTCATCAAGAAAATGGCCGCGGAATGTCGTAACCGCAGGCGATTTCTCCTTGATATGTTCCCATTTCTCCCGCAGGTCATCGTCGTACTGGATGTAATCCTGTACGGCAGCGGAAAACCATTCCGCAGTAAAGCCCTCCAGTATATTATCGCGGTCCTTCCAGCGAAAAACACCGTTTGTCCATGCGTCATAGTCAGGCATAAAATCGCCGTCCGCGATAAATTCATAGATGGTCGATGCCGCCTCGATCAGCGGCTCCGTTTCTTCTGTAAGCTGCACGGAGCTGAATGAGTTGAACGAGTTTTTGCCGAGAAGCTCTACAGTCATCCATGGAGATAGCAGGACAGCAGTCGTCCCGATGAAGCTGACATCCTCTAGAAAGGTTCCGTAAAATGAGGATTCATGCCATTGGAACAAATGCTTTTTCATATGGTTGTAGGGAAGAGGCTGCTCATTCTCATCAAAGGCTGAGAGCGTAAATGACCCATCTTCCATTTGTTCGACGTGGATGAGAATTTCTTTAAGACTCGCCATCAATCAACTTTCCTTTCTGCAGTTCTTCTTGAAGCGCACGCAGGCGCTTGTAATGCGAGCTCAGCAGCTGAATATACCGCTCCCACACCTTCTGCTTTTTCGCTTTTTTGTACAGGGTGCGCAATTTTTTCAAATACCGGGCGGCTTCCTTGTACGAGCTGCGGTTCTTCTGATCAATGAAAAAAGCCACTTCTCTATGGTAAGCCGGTATAAGCGCCTCAGGGTCGCTCGCTGCAATTTCCTTGAGCATCATTTTATCCATTTCATTGATGGAAAAGCCGACAAGGCTATGAATTTCAATCCACTCGGCATAGCGTTTTTTTTCATATAAATGATGGCTGTATTCTGTGAACGTATACGGCAGACAGCCCGCGGCAAAGCGTTCAAACAGCGCTTGATCATTGGTTTGCTTCACATAGGCATTCAACAGAAGGAACAGCTCGCCGATCACATCGCGAATCTCTTTAAACGGCTTATCCAGCTTCGTATAACCCATCGCAATTGGTTCAATTTGCTGGTACCATGTTTTAAGCCGTTTCCAGTCCTTCTTGGCAGTCATTTCACTCAGCCATTGGAATATATAAGGGAGCGCTTCCGGCGGGAATTGATCCGCTTCCGCAAAAATAACGTCATCATTCTTTTGCAGGAATTCTAAATGCAGGCGCCCGAATTGCAATTCGGGAGAAAAACGCCGTCCTGCTTCTTTTTTCAATATCTCCTGTTCGCGTGCCACCCATTTTGGCCGCGACAGCAGCGCACTCCAAATTTCACCGAAGACGCGGATGCGTTCATATTGGAAAATTTCTTCTTTCAACAGCAAAGGTCGGATAACATCCGGTGTTTTATCCAAAAACGGATCAAGCGCAAAAGACAGCGCGTACGTTTTTAATTTATCAATAGAGCTGTAGATTGTATCCATCAGCTGTTCAACGTACGGATTGAGGGAATAAAAATCTTGTTCGGGGTTCAGCTTGCCCGCTTCAATCAATGTGAACATGCGAAGCCAAACCGCAATCGCGGAATGAATCTGGTACAGGCTTTTCAGCTCCGGCTTGTTCGGCGCATGTTTTTTTAATGCGGACAGGTAGCCGTAATAGAGGCCCTGCATGTTTTGGCTGCCTTCTGACGTACGTGCCTGCCAGAGAGAAAACTCTGAATCAAAAAAAGCAAGCCAGCTTGAAAGCGATTCTTCATTAGGCAGCACCTTTTCCTGAAACTGGCGGCGGACGAGCTCTTTGCTTTCCTCAAGCTTTTCCCTCTCGAGCCAATACTCTGTAAAAGTACCCACTCGCTCGAACATTGCATATACATATAAAAACACAGCCAGCATATGGCGGCAGATTCTTCCGGACGGACATGAACAGCCGCTTTTGACTATGACAAACAAGTTCAATGTGACCCGCACAGGCACAACATCCTGCACGTAAGCCGTAACTTCCGTCGGACTCACTGCTTGTAAACGATAGACTGAATCCTGCCGATATAAAATAAGGGCTTTTTTGATCAGCTGAACATTTTCCTCATTGTAAGGAAGAAGTTCTTTTAACTGTTCAGCAGATGCCAGCACATCGTCTTTGGAAATCATATTCTGAAGCATGATTATCGCTCCTAACCGAGTCACGTAATAAAAAGATCCAATTTCTCTATTATATCGCAACACATCGGCCTTAAAAAGTTTTTCCTAAAAAAGGACATAAAAAATGGGATGTGTCGAATGATGTATTAGAGATTGCAAATTGATAACCAGCATCATATAATAATCGTGTTTTCAACTTAATGGAAGCTGAAAGGAATAAAAAGATGAGTGAAAAGAAATTGAATCAAGAAGAATTTCTGAAAATTTTGATGCATGCACATGAAATTGGTGAGCAGTCATCTGAGATGACGACGAAGGAAATGCTTGAAAATTTGATTTCTCATATTAAAAATGGATATGCAACATAAAAATCCCGCACGCCTTTAGCGGGATTTTTTTATGCGAGATGATGTGACTGCACGAATAAGAGAAAATGAGACAGCACTGTCAACACAGTAAATACAGCGCTTACATAAAAAGTACTAACATAACGCATTGTAAAAAAATGTCGAATTATGTCACGTGAAAAGCTGGAGAAATGCGGTTTCAACGTTGTATAATCGTAGATGGAAAAGGATGTTATAAGAGATTTGGAGGTATCATGGGAGAATCTACAAGCTTAAAAGAGATATTATCAACGTTAACAAAACGCATACTTTTGATTATGATTGTAACCGCGGCTGCCACTGCTGCCGGCGGACTCATTAGTTTCTTCGCACTTACACCCATCTATGAAAATTCAACTCAGATTCTGGTCAACCAATCGAAAAATGAACGAAAAGAAGTCCAATTTAACGATGTCCAAACCAATCTTCAGTTAATCAATACGTACAATGTCATCATTAAGAGCCCTGCCATTTTAGATGAAGTCATTAAAGAAATGGGCCTGTCGATGACATCCCAAGAACTGAATGACAAAATTACCGTATCCAGCGAACAGGACTCCCAAGTGGTCAACATATCAGTCAGGGATGAAAACGCGGAAACAGCGGCTCATATTGCCAATACTATAGCATCTGTTTTTCAAGACAAAATCACATCTATTATGAATGTTGACAATGTCAGCATTCTGTCAAAAGCCGAGGTCTCAGAACATCCGTCCCCTGTATCGCCAAAGCCGCTTCTAAACATTGCCATCGCGTTTGCGGCCGGATTGGCGGGAAGCATCGGACTGGCCTTCCTGCTTGAGCATTTGGATAATACGATCAAATCGGAAGAGCAGCTCGAATCCTTGCTGGACATACCTGTTTTAGGGACAGTTTCCACCATTGCGAATGAGCAGAAAACAGCAAAGACCTTACAGGGTTTCCAATCTGAAAAAACGGGGAGTGGACATTTTGGCGCTTAGAAAAAGCAGAGACTCGCGGATGCGGAGAAATGTCATTGCAATGACAGAGCCGAAATCCTTGAACTCTGAACAATATCGGACGATTCGCACGAATATAGAATTTGCTTCAGTGGACCGGCAAATGAAATCAGTCATGATTACATCGGCTTGTCCGGGGGAAGGAAAATCAACAACGGCCGCCAATCTGGCTGTCGTATTCGCCCAACAGGGAAAAAAAGTGCTCCTGATTGATGCTGATTTGCGAAAACCAACAGTACATACGGCCTTTTTTCTTGAAAATACGGTTGGCTTAACATCTGTTTTATTAAAGAAAAGCTCTATGGAGCAGGCTGTACAAGCATCGAATGAAAAACATCTTGACGTGCTGACGAGCGGCCCGATCCCGCCAAACCCGGCCGAGCTTCTCTCCTCGAAGTGGATGAAGGAGCTTGCATACGAAGCGTGTGCGGCATATGATATGGTCATTTTTGATACGCCGCCTATTCTTGCCGTAGCAGATGCACAGATTTTAGGCAACGTGGCAGACGGTTCTGTTCTGGTTATTTCAAGTGGGAAAACAGAAAAAGAACAAGCCGCAAAAGCGAAAGAGGCGCTTGAAACGTGCAAAAGCAAGCTCCTTGGGGCGATTATGAACGGCAAAAAGCTTTCGAAGCACTCTGAATACGGATATTACGGAAACAAGGACAATTTCATGCAAAATAAATAACGTGCATCGTGCCCGTTATTTATTTTTGCGAAAAAAGGGGGCTAGGACATGATCGATATTCACTGTCACATTCTTCCCGCATTGGATGACGGGGCAGGTGATTCGGCCGACAGCATAGAAATGGCAAGAGCCGCTGTTCGTCAGGGAATCCGGACGATCATTGCGACACCTCATCATAACAACGGTGTGTATAAAAACGAGCCAGCCGCAGTCAGAGAAGCAGCAAATCAGTTAAACAAACGTTTAATCAAAGAAGACATTCCTTTACATGTGCTTCCGGGACAGGAAATCAGAATCTACGGCGAGGTGGAACAAGACCTTGCCAAACAGCAGCTGCTTTCGCTGAATGATACAAAACACATCTTGATTGAGTTTCCGTTTGATCACGTTCCCCGATATGCGGAGCAGCTTTTTTATGATTTGCAGCTGAAAGGATATATTCCGGTTATCGCCCATCCTGAACGCAACAGGGAAATTCGCGAAAACCCGTCTTTGCTGTATCATCTTGTGGAAAAAGGAGCAGCATCTCAGATTACTTCAGGAAGTCTTGCGGGGACCTTCGGCAAGCAGCTGAAAGCATTTTCTCTCCGGCTGGTTGAAGCCAATTTGATCCATTTCGTAGCCTCAGATGCCCATAATGTGAAAACGAGAAATTTTCACACTCAAGAGGCTCTTTATGTTCTAGAGAAAGAATTCGGCTCGGAACTTCCTTATATGCTGACGGAAAATGCAGAGCTTCTCCTGCGGAATCAGACCATCTTCAGACAGCCTCCGCAACCGGTCAAAAGAAGAAAATTGTTTGGTCTTTTTTAACAGCCGATTCTCATTTCACCACTTTCTTTTTGAGAGCGATATAATAGTGTATTGTATGGTTGAATCACATTTCAGAAATCTGTACAGGCTGTACCCGACAGGCTATGCGGGAGATCATTCGCATTCATGATAGGATGTTCTCATACGATATTACGGAAGCTGCAAAGCAGCAATTTAACTGTTGGAGGGAAACAATGAATATAACAGTCATCGGAACAGGCTATGTCGGTCTTGTGACAGGTGTTTCTCTTTCTGAGATTGGACATCATGTAACCTGCATTGATATTGACGCTCACAAGATTGATGAAATGAGAAAGGGCATTTCCCCCATATTTGAACCAGGTCTTGAAGAGCTGATGAGAAAAAATACAGCTGATGGACGGCTGAACTTTGAAACGAGCTATGAGAAAGGCTTGGCACAGGCAGACATCATTTTTATAGCGGTCGGCACACCGCAGAAAAGCGACGGGCACGCCAATCTGGAGCAAATTACAGATGCGGCCAAACGCATCGCAAAGCATGTCAAACGAGATACAGTCGTGGTAACGAAAAGCACAGTGCCCGTTGGGACAAACGATTTGATTAATGGACTGATCACTGAACATCTAGCGGAGCCTGTCAGTATTTCGGTCGCATCCAATCCGGAATTTTTGCGTGAGGGGTCGGCGATCTATGATACCTTTCATGGTGACAGGATCGTGATCGGGACGGCCGATGAGAAAACAGCAAATACGCTGGAGGAGCTTTTCCGTCCGTTTCAAATCCCGATATACCAAACGGATATCAGAAGCGCCGAGATGATCAAATATGCCTCAAATGCTTTTCTGGCCACTAAGATCAGTTTTATAAACGAAATTTCGAATATATGTGAAAAGGTCGGCGCCGATATTGAAGCAGTCGCGTACGGGATGGGACAGGATAAGCGGATCGGGAGCCAGTTTTTGAAAGCGGGCATAGGCTACGGCGGCTCTTGTTTTCCAAAGGACACAAACGCCCTCGTGCAAATTGCCGGCAATGTCGAGCATGATTTTGAACTGCTGAAATCGGTTATCAAAGTCAACAACAATCAGCAGGCGATGCTGGTTGATAAAGCGCTGAACAGGCTCGGCGGGGTGACGGGAAAAACGATTGCCCTTTTAGGCCTGTCATTTAAACCGAATACCGACGATATGAGAGAAGCGCCGTCAATTGTTATTGCAGACCGTCTCGCTGCGCTCGACGCCCGTATTAGAGCCTACGATCCCATTGCAGTTAGCCATGCAAAGCATGTTCTCCCGCAAGCTGTTGAATATAAAGAGACGATCGAGGAAGCTGTCAAAGGTTCTGACGCCGTCATGATTTTAACCGACTGGGCTGACATTAAACAATTTCCGTTAGCGGCTTATCAGGATTTGATGGAAACGCCGCTCATATTTGACGGCAGAAACTGCTACACATTGGATGAGGCTTTGGCTTCAGGAGTGGAGTATTATTCTGTCGGACGGAAGGCGGTTGTTCCGTCAGGTGCAATTCAATAGTTGAAAAAGAAAGGCTGGTTGCGCACCAGTCTTTTTTTTCATCTATTGCGGGGTGCTGAATACATTTGCTACTATTTAACTATTGTTTGGAAAATTATACAGAAGTAGGGCTTCTTTAAACAATCGTTTGAAAAACATTAGAAGAAACGAAGAAAACCAGAAAATAAAACCTTGGAGATGCCGGAAAAGGAGAGAATCTGATGAATCATCTGCCCGAAAAAATGAGACCGTACCGCGACTTGCTGGAGAAATCAGCGAAAGAATACGTGAAACTGAATGTGAGAAAAGGGAAAACAGGACGATATGACAGCAAAATTGCCGGTGATCCCTATTTCCCCAAGCATGAAACATATCCGACTGACGAAAATGGACAGCCGATGAAGCTTCTGGCGCAGATTAATTTCTCGCAAATTCCCCAGCTTGACGGCTACCCTTCTTCAGGTATCCTGCAGTTCTACATTTCTGTTCATGATGACGTCTATGGATTGAATTTTGACGATCGATGTGAACAAAAGAATTTCAGAGTGATCTATTTTGAAAATATCGTAGAAAACGATGACGAGCTTGTTTCTGATTTTTCATTTATTGGCACAGGCGAATGTGATTTTCCGATTTTATCAGAAGCGGCAGTCGAGCCTGTGAAATCTTCGGAATGGGTGCTGCCTACAGATTTTCAATTTGAGCAGTATACGGGCATGGAAACAATGGAGTTCTTTGGTCAGTTCGGCGAGGATGAAGAAGACATTTATAATGAACTGGCTGAAAACGGATTTGGCCATAAAATCGGCGGATACGCTTCTTTTACCCAGCATGATCCACGGGAATACGCATATAAAGAACACACCATCATGCTTTTACAAATTGATTCAGACGATGATATCGATTCAATGTGGGGAGACGTAGGCATCGCCAATTTTTTCATCACACCTGACGATCTAAGGAAAAAAGACTTTTCAAACGTTCTGTACAACTGGGACTGCAGCTAATACAAGCTTTTGATCCAAAGGGTCAGAAGGGGGGGGATAATAGAAGCCAAATGACAAAATCAGACATGGCCGACCAGATGAAGAACATAAACATGAACAATAAGCTCAGCGCCGAAAGAGGCAGATCAACAGCATCTGTCTCTTTCAAGTGCCTTTTTAACTATGACTTTAGGTGATTTTATTTTATAAAACGTTTTCATTAACTGTATAACGAACAAAAACAAGATCAAATACCTACATTCCAAGAGCGTTATATGCCTAAATTAAGCCATTTACCCTATTTAAGCCGCCTTCTGGCTATTTTAAAATATAATATATGGAAATAAAGTATGGAAAAGTCTATCTTCATCAGCCCCTCCATACGACTTTTTGAGTATTAAGAGGTGATTCAGATGGGTTATGAAAGTATGCTAGCGGATATCAAAAGTTCGCTCAACGGAAAAATTTCCGACGTGGAAGACAAGATCGAAAAGCTGAAAAAAGCAAAAAAGGACATAGACACACTGCAAGAAGAGGCAATCACTGAAATCAAAGAAATTGTGAAACCGGAATTGGGCAAGCATTGGACGGGAACAAAAGCCGATGATTTCGACAAGGGAAGAGAAGAGGCGAAATCGGAAGCATCTAAGATTGTGAATGATAAATATAACGAGTATATGGCTTCGATTAACGGGAAAATTTTTGATCTTGAATGGGATAAAGCTAAATATGCATCGGAATTGTTCATAGCAAATGGTGCAGCAGATCTTCTTAAAAAGGGAGAAGAGTTCGCGGAAGAAGTCGGAAATACAATTAGTAAACTAAAATGGTGGTGATCTTTTTTTATGTCAGAAATTAAGCTGAAGTACGACACAGTCATCAAAACATTAGATTCTGTCAAAGATGCGCTTGCTGACGTATCAATCGGCGCCGCAGGATCCAACGGAAAAAACAGCCTCGATTATACGAAAAAATACCATGAGCGTGAGGAGAACATCAAAACCATGCTCGGAGATTACAAAAAAGCGGTACAGAAAAATATCGAGGATACAAAGGATAACGTAGATTCACTCAAAGAGCAGGACGAGGCGATAGCGGTAAAATAGAACAGAAAGGGCAGTGCGATGAGTAAAGTATTTGAATCAAAATCTTTAATCGAAGAAGCGAAGAGCAGAAAAAAGCAATATGAGACGCTTGAAGAGCAGCTGAATACGCTGAAAAAAGCGTTTCAGGGAGTTGCCGATTTAGGCGATAATTTTAAAGGAAATGGCGCGGACAATATTAAAGATTTTTTTCAGGGACAGGCAGAAATCGTAGACAGCTGGCTGACGCTTGTCTCTGCTCAAATTGCGTTTTTAAACGGCATTTCAGGAGATATTAAAGATCAAGAACTGAATGATTCATATGTGGAAACTTCTTTTTTGGATCATGAGCTGCCCAATGGAGACCTGAAAGCCTCAGAGATTGTCTCCGCTCATAAAGAAGAAATCGATTCTATTTTGTCAGGCATCAGCGATATTATTGATCTCGACATGTACACGCTTGACGACTATGCAGATAAGATGGGCGATGCCCAAAAAATCAGACGTGATACAATCACAGCTGTCGATAAGCTTGATGAATCCCTGACCACTGAATATCAAAATTTAGAATCTCTGGACAACGCAGTGCTCACCAAATATTCTGTTCTCATGCAGGCCACCAGCAATGGGAAGAGCGCATCCCCTATGTACTATGACAAAAAAGCCTTCCACAGCAATGAAGTCTACAAAAGCGTCATTGAAGTAGAAAATCAAGGAACAACCTATATCGATGCAAAAACCCAGCAAGCAGAAGCAAGACGGCTCCAGGAAAAAGCCGAGGAAGAAGCAAACAAACCGTGGTACGAAAAAACATGGGATGGAGTTTGCAACTTTACTGGAGAAGTCACTGGCTATTATGATTATAAAAGAGCAACCGAAGGCGTTGATCCGGTTACCGGAGAAAAACTCTCCACCGCAGAGCGTGTGACAGCAGGAGCTATGGCCGCTGCCGGATTCATACCAGTCGTCGGCTGGGCAGGCCGGGCCTTCAAAGGCGGAAAAGCCATCTACAAAACCGGAAAAGCAGCTATCGCTGCTGAACACGCATTAGACGCCTACAAAACAGGCAAATCCTTAGACATTCTCAAAATGACAGAAATGGGCGCATACGGCCTTGTTGCGTCAAACGGATTCTCAGAAGCCGTCACAGGCCGGGATATGTTCGGAAACAAAGTGTCTGAGGAGAAGCGGAAGCAAGGGGCGCTCGAAGCGGCATTGAGCTTGGTTGGAGCTGGTGCATTGGCGAAACATATTGATAAAGGCATCCCGCTTGCTAAATCGCCACAAGTAGCAAAAGTTGAAAAAGGGAGAAAGATTCTAGATCAAGTAAAAGAATTCAAAGTGCCGACGAATGTAAAAATTCGTGTCCGCAAGACTGTCACACCGGATGGGACAACTTTCCCAATTGTTCACGCTGATGTGAAAACGAAAGCTGTGAAAGATCTTGGGGTTGTGAAGATGGTGAGTAGTGGTAAAGGCACTAAGGGTCCGATGATAGAGCAGAAGAGGAAAATACCGGGACGACCGGGTCATACAACAAAAAGTGATTCAACTGAACTTGGGAAAAACTTGTTAGAATCTATGGGATTACCGCGGTCATCAAAATGGACTGGATACCAAGCCCAACATATTATTCCTGGAGAACTATATAACCATCCTATAATTAAAAAAATTGGAATGGAAACAAATCATGCATCGAACGGTATTTTCTTACCAATCCCTGCAGAGGCAATAAGTACTTTGTCTAGACATAGAGGTTATCATAGTGTTTATAATAATGTTGTAAAAAAACAGTTAAATAAAATGGACATTAATGAAAGTGTTGAAATTTTAGAACAACAAGTCTATGAATTACAGCAAAAACTAAAATTAGGGGTAGAAAAAGGAATACCTCTTTATAAATCGAAAATCAAAAATGTAGAAAAATTTTATAAAAGGGGTCAAAACAAAAAGCTCCCTATTTGGCAAAGAGGTGGGGGGGCTACAGAGGAATTATGGGAAAGGTGGTTAAATAAATGAGTAGTTACGGTAAATATAGTGATTTAGTGAAAGAGGTAATTGACTTTATTAAACACGGAGAATTATTTAAGAATAATAATCGGAATTTGTCTGATATTACACTTATAGAAGATTTTGAGATAGCGCAACAATTAGCATGGTCTCAAGATACTGATGAAGTTGAAGTAGTTTGGCAAGATGTAAAATCAAATGAAAGCGGACAGTTGTTGGGTATAATTTTAAATGATGAGCACTTAAAAACATTAGATGAAGAATTGTCGAATATTTTCAATTCTGATGATAACTATTCTGAAGATTTCATTCCTATGGATTTTTGGGATATTGCTGAAGAAGTAGAGTCAGATCTGTATAAATGTGCAATCAATCGTCTAGTAAACGGTAATAAAGACAATCTTTTTGAGAAAATGTTTCAAGTGTATAAATCAGGCGGATGGCCTTGTGGATGGAAAGGTATATATCCTGAAGGTCAATTAGTCGCTTTTATACCCCCTAAAGATGAATAATTAGTGTATTTAATTGGGGTGCACCCAGGAGATTGAACCGGAATTTATAGCATTGAACCTTATAAAAAATAAAGTTTAGGAAATTAATAGTTACTGACAGAGGTTCTCATGGTAAGAAAACATATTAAATTAGATGTTCCAAAAGCTAATATACATCCCTTAAGAATAACACAAGGTTGGAAAGTAAATTATAATCATTTTGTTGAAATAGATCCAAGAACTTTAGAACCGAATGATGATTCCTGGTTTATGTTCACAGACAGTTTGTTGCAGCTTTATCATGAACAATCCTCAATAATGCTTGATTTAGGCTGGGTTCCTGACATTTCTCCTGAAGGTAATTATCTGGTTTTACTAGTCAAAGATAATGATTGGGAAAATCCTATTAAAGAATTTTCATCAGATGACTATAAAAAAGTGATTTTATATATTGAATATCATTTAAAACAAGTAACAACTACTTGGTGGAATGAAGTTTAGATTTTCTTGATTAAAGGATGGAATGGTTACTATTTATGGAACATGGAATCAGATTTATTAATGAATATCCTGAAATTGGTGAGTTGCTTCATCGTCTATTTGTGAATAGGGAATTAGACGAATGGTACAAGAACAAATGCGCAGAGAAAATAAAAGTACCTGATGAATTTAATCAAATAAAAGGTTTGAAAAAAATTGAAGTTAGAGATTTAAACAATCCTTCGGGAGAAATCAATATCCACTTGCAAGATCTTTCTGGGGAAAATGGATTCATTTAGAACAGCAAATCAATATGAAAGTATCTAAATTGGTTCCTGTTTATGTATGAGATTATAGTTATTCCCTAAGACACGATTTAATCGATGGCGTTTATGATATTGTAGGCACCGCTGAATCTTTAGAATTCATTCAGGGAACGAACTATATTAATAAAATAATGCAAGAGAAAGGGTTTATTGAACTCAGTTATTTATATGATTACTACGATACTGTGTATGAGTGGAGTGAATTGCCGCATACAGCCTTTCAACAGGAGATTAACATTAGGAGATGCCTTGTTTACTGATGTATTAGAATTGCTATAGTTAAAAACATGCCGTGTTGTCATCGGCATGTTTTTTTATAGATAGTATAACAATATGGAGTGCAAGGAGAAGCGGGATGGAAAGAGACCATATTTCTCAACTGCAGCCATTAAAAATCTGTAATGGCTGGTCTGTAGTACTGAACAATTTATGTTCAGAAAAAAGAATGCAAGAAAAATGTGAATTACTAATACTATAAAATGAAAAACGTAAGGCCTTTATTAAGGTAAGTTATGAAAATAATCAATACCATATCAAAGTAGCTGGCTTAAAAACAGATAAGATTTATGAAGATGAGTCTTTTAATGAGATAGAACAATTATTAGAAGAGTTAGAATATCAAATCTGGAGTGTGGGAAGCGGGGTTTTAGAGGGTTTGCAGCCACTAAGCCAACAGATTCCCAATTATTTAAGGCTAAAGATACCGGCTGGTTGGACTGTTGATTATATTACATTAAAGGATACTGATCCTAAGACGCTAGAGGCAAATGACGATGCTTGGTTATTTGACTTTAATCAAGATCTCCTGCAGATTTCTCATAAGACAAAAAATTTGCTGCTTGACGTAGGGTGGTACCCAGAAGGTGATCCAGCCGGAAGCTATGGGATTGAACTGATAAAAAACGAAGATTGGGAAAATCCTTTAGAGGATATTATGTGTACTGAACTTAAAGAATTAATTAACAATTGGATTATATTTTTATGAAAGAAATGAAAAATGAATAGTAATAAAAAAGCAGATTATACTATCTGCTTTTTTCAATGATATAATTTGGTGTCATTGCTAGAATCGACATGCAGGACAATTGAGCGCGAAGAGAGGGAAACAAGTAAAATGGAAATACATCAAATACACGATTTTCATCTAAAAGATGAATCGGATTTTGTTCAAACACAACAATCCCTTAGAAATCGTATCAACCTATCCCACACGATCCATCCCAACTCCATCAACACCTGCGCAGGCGTCGATCTCGCCTATTGGGAGCAGAACGGAGAACCATACGGAGTGTGCAGTATTATCGTGATTGACGCTGATACAAAAGAAGTCATTGAAAAAGTGCATAGTATGGGGAAAATCAGCGTACCGTATGTTTCCGGTTTTCTTGCGTTTCGTGAGCTGCCTTTGATCATCGAGGCGGCGAAAAAGCTGGAGACGGAGCCGGATGTCTTCTTGTTTGATGGCAACGGATATCTGCATTACAACCATATGGGCGTTGCCACCCATGCGGCTTTTTTTCTGGGTAAGCCGACGATTGGGATAGCGAAAACCTATCTCAAAATCAAAGGCTATGATTTCGTGATGCCTGAAAATGAAGTCGGTGCATACACCGATATTCTCATTGACGGCGAGGTATATGGCCGGGCGCTGCGAACGCGGGGGGACGTGAAGCCTATTTTCTTGTCTTGCGGTAATTATATTGATTTAGACAGCAGCTATCAGATCACGATGAGCTTGATCAATCAAGAAAGCAGATTGCCAATCCCTGTCCGCCTGGCTGACCTTGAAACGCATGTTTTGCGAACGTTTTATCAGAAAAATCACATGTAACACTTGGGGCTCTAAGTCATCAAGTGTTTTTTTGTATGTGTGTGCTTTCCTGGTCTCAAAAACCTTGTCGTCCTTGTGGAGAGGTTTTATTTGAATGTTTTCCGTGTCAAATCGATAAAAGCCTTTAATGGCGCAGACATCCATTTGTCCTTATGCCATGCTAATTGAGTGAAAACGGGGCAATCGCTCTGCCAATTGAGTTCTTTCATCCGGCCTGCTGCAATATCATCTTTTACTGTCATTTCAGGCAAGATTCCAATCCCAAGTCCGGCCATCACGCATTGTTTGATGGCTTCTATGCTGACGAATTCCAATTTGTTAGGATAGACACCGGAGTCATGCAAATTGTTCTCAAAGAGCGTGCGGTACGAGCAGCCGTCCTCTGTCAGCAGAAGAGTTTCGTTTTGAAGATCCTTCAATGTTACTGGTAAATCCGCAGGAAAAGGATGGTCATTAGCAGCCACCATTTTGATCTCATCCTGAATCAAAGATTCAACGTGCAGTGCGTCTTCCATCCGGTTTACATCCAAGATGAAGGTGATATCAAGCTGGCCCTGTAAGAGCTGTTCTTTCGCTTGTTCATTGGAGATATATGGTTTGAATATGAGCTTTACTTGGGGAAAAGCCTGTTTAAATTCTTTTATGATAGGCGGCAGGCGGTATGTGCACTGGCTTTCCGTCGCCCCGATTTTTAAGGTTCCGGTTGTTTCTCTTACTTGATTTGCGGCCATTTTCGCTTCTTCTGTTAACGCAATGATCTTCTGTGCATAAGATTTGAACGTTTTTCCTGCTTCTGTCAAGATAAGCCGCTTGCCGAGCCGTTCAAATAAAGGCGTCCCAATTTCTTCTTCAAGTGATTTGATCTGAGAGGTAACGCTTGATTGTGCATAATTAAGCATTTTGGCGGTTAGGGTGAAGTTTACATGTTCTGCCGCCGTAATAAAGGTGATCAGCTGCTTCAATTCCACTTGTTCTCTTCCTTTCTAAATCGGTTTTAGCGATTGGATTAATCGAAATAATCATCTGTATTGATTGATGAATCCATTATAAGATGAAGAAAATCATTCGTAAACAAAGGAGCAGATGCATCATGAAAATTGCGGTTATTAACGGCGGAACTCGGTCTGGCGGAAATACGGATGTTCTTGCGGAGAAGGCTGTTCAAGGATTCGATACGGAGCACATTTATTTGCAGAAATATCGAATTCAGCCAATTGAAGATCTGCGTCACGCCCAAGGCGGCTTTCGTCCTGTTCAAGATGACTACGATTCTATCATTGAACGGATATTGCAGTGCCATATTCTTGTATTCGCCACCCCAATTTATTGGTTTGGCATGTCAGGGACATTAAAGCTGTTTATTGATCGCTGGTCACAGACGTTGAGAGATCCGAGATTTCCTGATTTTAAACAGCAAATGTCAGTGAAACAGGCATATGTAATAGCAGTGGGCGGAGACAATCCAAAAATAAAAGGGCTGCCGCTGATTCAGCAATTCGAACATATTTTTCATTTTATGGGAATGTCCTTTAAAGGCTATGTGCTGGGAGAAGGCAATCGTCCAGGCGATATTCTTCGTGATCATCAGGCGCTGTCCGCTGCGGGCCGCTTACTGAAAAGAAGCGATGCGATATGAAGTTTTTGCTGTCGGTCATTGCTGGCTTGCTGATTCTTGCACTCTATTTATTTTGGAAGGTCCAGCCTCCTGTTTGGATACAAGTTGAAACCAATTCGTCCGAGTTGAAGCAATCTGTGAGAATGGCAGGAACCACGCTGCAAGTCAAGCACATCATCAAGAGTGACGCAGGAGAAGAAACAGCTGTCATATCAAACGGCATTTCTGGGCCAAAATAAAAAAGCACCTGTCCAGGTGCTTTTTTCTATAAATGAGGGATCACAAGGCCCCCATATAAAAACGCCGCGATAATCAAAAATGCCGGATGCATTTTGAATTTTGTCATGGCAAGGAGCGAAATTCCCGCAATCACGATCGATTGGATCCAGCCGATCGCTTTGATGCCGTCTGCGCTGATTTGCCAGGTAAGAATGAGCATCATGACCGCGATGACAGGCTGGACGGACAGCGTCATGCCTTTGATGACAGGTGATTGGCGGAAGCGCTGGATGATGCGCAGCAGGACGATCAATGCGAGCGCCGACGGTACGACGGTTGCGATCAGGGCAATTAGGAAGCCGGGCCACCCGCCTGCGCTGTAGCCGACATACGCAGCGATTTTCGTGGCGATCGGGCCCGGCAAAGCGTTCGCAAGTGCGAGCATATTTGAGAATTGATCGTTTGAGAGCCAGCTATATCTGTTTACAACTTCTTCAAACATTAGCGGGATAGACGCAGGTCCGCCGCCATATCCCAGTAGGTTTGCGATAAAAAACGCCATAAATAAATAGATCGATATCATGAGGCTGACATTCCTTTATCTTTTGAATGTTTATTTGTGATTTTGTCTTTCAGTTTAAAATGAAACGCCCCGTACGTTAAGAAAATGATAATGACCAGGCCGGGATTAATCTGTAAAGTTTGCAGGCCGATAAAAGCGATGATAAAAAACAGGATGCCGGTAACCCAGCCGAAACCTTTAAGCGCTTTTTGGCCAAACTCGTACGCCATGATTCCGAGCATGACCGCAATTACCGGCGTGACGGCACCAATCATACCTGCAACAATTGCTGAATGGCTTAACACATTTACAGCCGCAAACAAGCCCACCATCGCAAGACATGTAGGCAGAATGTGGGCGAGGGTCGCCACAACTGCACCTAATGTGCCTTTTAGCTTAAAGCCCAGATAAGCAGCCATTTTGGTGGCAATCGGTCCGGGAAGCGCATTAGCGATTGCTAATATTTCTCCGAATTCATCATCGTCAATCCATTTATATTTATTGACCGCTTCATGGCGGATCAGCGGAATCACGGAAGGTCCGCCGCCGAACCCTAATATGCCGGTGCGAACCATTGCGGCCGTCATATCCCGATAAGGATGGTTTTTCATTCGTTTCTCTCCTTTACAGCTTCATTCCCATACGGCTTTTGTATCGTTTGATCAGCATCTGGCAATCAACACTGACGACGCCTCGCAATGGATACAGCCGTTTTGTTAAAAATTCTTCCATTTCTTGATCGTTGGCAAAGATCCCATGCATATGCAGCTTGCTCGGGCCTGTCATGTGATAAAGGCTGGTGACCGCAGGCTCTTCCTCAAGCTTAAGAGCGACCTCTTCTAAAAATTGCGGTTCTACCTCGACATTGAAAAACACGGAAACATGAATGCCGATTTTAGCGGGATTGATGACAGCGGTGAATTTTTCAATCACACCGGCTTCAATTAATTGGTTGATACGGGCCTGCACGGCGACCCGTGACAAATCGACTCTTTTGCCAAGATCCGTATAAGAAATTCTGCCTTCTTCATGCAAAATCGTGAGAATTTGTTTATCAGTCTCATCAAGTACAAGGTTGGGGATTTGATATTCATGACTCAATTGCTCCACCTGCTTTCGTAGCCTTTTAGCAATCATTTTATCATAAAAGTTACGTATCGAAATAATAATTTTTCATTTGTTTTCGAAATGAATGCGAAAATATCTTATTATTTGCGAAAAGAAGAAAGTTCGTCAGTTTTTCTGCCGGATCAGTAGATGTGAAAAATCAGGCTCCCTATACTGAAGAAAATTTCTTAAAAAAGGGGACTTGTGATGAACAAATCTGTCATCGGTACAAAGCAAATGGTCGTCAGTCCGCATTACCTCGCTTCTCAAGCCGGAAACCTTATACTGGATAAGGGAGGCAACGCGTTTGACGCCGCTGTTGCGGTGAGTGCTTGTCTTGCGGTTGTGTACCCGCATATGACCGGACTTGGCGGGGATTCCTTTTGGCTGACCTTTCACCAGGAAACAAAGGCAGTAAAAGTCTACAATGGCAGCGGCCGTTCAGGAAAAAACGTAACGAGAGATGTATATAAGGGAAAAAGCGCGATTCCGCTGCGGGGGATTGACAGTGCCATTACCGTGCCGGGAATGGTTGATAGCTGGGATGCGGTCCTGAAGGAGTACGGGCGTCTGTCTCTTGCAGATGTATTGGAGCCCGCACGCGATTATGCCCAAAATGGGTTTCCTGTATCAGCTGATCAGTGTCGTCACACAGAAAAGAATATTGAATTGCTGGCTTCCACGCCTTACACGGCTGACATCTTCACGAGAAGGGGCAAAGCACCTGTCCCGGGAGAGCGGTTTGTGCAAAAAGAGCTTGCAGACAGTCTGAATGTGATTGCTGAAAAAGGAAGAAGCGCATTTTATGAAGGAGATCTCGCTCAGCGGATTGTCTCACATTTACAAAATAACGGCAGTTACATGACAATCGATGATTTTAAAGCGCATCGGGGTGAGTGGGCAGCGCCTGTATCAAGTGATTATCGAGGATACAGTGTGTATCAGGCGCCGCCGAATTCTCAGGGATTTACCGGTTTATTAACACTGAACATTTTGGAAAACTATGATTTCACCCAAATCGAGCACGGTTCATTTGAGTATTATCATGTGCTTGTGGAGGCGTTAAAAAAGAGTTTTGTAGATCGGAATGCCTTTTTGACTGACCCTGCGTTTGCTGACATTCCGCTTGAAAGGCTTTTAGATAAAAATTATGCGAAACGATTGGCGGGAGAAATCGGCTATCTGGCAGAACCGGCAGAAAGCAGGCCGGTGGGAAGTGATACGGCATATGCGGCCGTAATCGATGCGGATGGCAACGCAGTGTCATTCATTCAAAGCCTGTACTTTGAATTTGGCTCGGCAGTCACTGCCGGTGATACAGGCATATTACTGCAAAACCGCGGATCATTTTTCTCACTGGTTGAAAATCATGTCAACACGCTTGAACCGAGAAAGCGCACCTTCCATACGTTGATGCCGGCTATGGTCTGTAAAGGCGGAAAGCCAAAAATTCTGTACGGCACACAAGGCGGCGAAGGCCAGCCGCAGACCCAGACGGCCATCATTACCCGAATGCTGGACTACGGAATGCATCCACAACAGGCAATCAGCGAACCGCGCTGGGTATGGGGCAGAACGTGGGGAGAGGAATACGAAGGTCTCAGAGTCGAGGGCAGATTTACAGACAAAACAATCCAAAAACTGAAAGACAGCGGGCATCTCGTGGAGGTTGTCGGTGACTATGATCCGCTGATGGGACACGCGGCTGCAATCAAAGTTGATGAAGAAGGCTTTCTCCAAGGCGGAGCCGATCCTCGGGGAGACGGAGCGGCTGTGGGGATTTAAATAACTATAGGGTACAAATATAAATCAAAAGCATAAACATAAGGGAGACCTCTACAATGTGGTACATATACTGTTTATCTTCAGGTCTATAATGCCACTCCATAAAAATTCGTATTGAGTCAATCACAATAAAAAATAAAAGAAGCAAATATTCAACTGGAAAAAAGGAGAGTGAAATCACAAACAAAATAAGTAAAGTGATTTCGATCCATTTGTGTGTATTGCTGACATGCTTATATCGCCAGCCGGATTTATCAATACCGTATTTTTTCTTTATAAAAAATTGAGAGGCGAGACTGATGGTAATAGCGATCAGCATTAAAATCCAAAAGTTTGTCATTCCAATTCCTCCTAATCCTACCTTTATACGAAGAAAAAGAAAAAACGTTTCATAAAAGAACACCCCGAGCTTACTCTGGGTGTTCTTTTTTTTGATATTTTTTCAGTTTTTTACAGGCGATATTTTGTAATCATAAGGTCTTTTTGACTAGTTTCTTCTATTTAAATAGTTCTTTTCAGCTGGGACGAATCAGTGTGAATTCTTCCCCCAGCTTGGCATAGTGATTTCCCGCCAATCGTGAGGCAGGCTTTAATTCATTCGTTAAAATATATCCCTTTTCTGCATCATACACCTTTTCATCTAGGTGGAAGCAGACAACTCTTCCGATGAGCAGATCTGCTGTAGTGACGCCTTGATCATTGTCAAAGGTAATATGCCGCTCTAATTTGCACTCAAAGCGAACGCGGGCTTCCTTAATGCCGGGAACTGAAACAGCTTTGCTTTCAACAGGATGAAGCGAGGTGCGTGTAAGCTCGCTTTCATCCGGCCTTAAGCTTGCAGCTGTTTCATTGATATCTTCAATGATGGCTTCATCACTGACATGAACGACAAATTCTCCGTTCTCCACTGCGTTTCGCGCTGTATCTTTTTGGCGTCCTTCCGTCCTGTTAACAGAAATACTGAGAAGCGGAGGATCTGAGCTGACGACGTTATAAAAACTGAAAGGCGCGGCATTGACCGCTCCTTCTGAAGAAAGTGTTGTCACAAATGCAATGGGGCGGGGAATAACGGTACCTGACAATAGCTTGTATGTGTCTTTGGCACTAAGCTGATCAGCTTGAAATATGTACATAGCAACAACCGCCTTTATCGTTAGGATACCTTGATTATAACGAAATGGTTTAAAGGAAACCAAATGATGCGGGTTGCATATGTTATGTCATGACATATATCTAATACAGGGCAAATAAAAAAATAGGCTTCCGTACCTCCGCCGGCAGCCTATTGAAACAATGAAAACTTAGATTATTTGTATTTCTTTTTGACTACCCAGCAATTGCCGTCTTTCCAGTATTCTTTTTTGCTGTCATAATCATCGTGTCTTTTGTAGTCGTCGCAGTGGTGGTGCGGTTTTTTGTAGTATTTCTTATGGGAACGATAAGATTTTTTGTGTGTACGGCATGACTTCTTATAGCTGCGAGATTTTTTCTTGTGAGAACAGTATGACTTTTTGTAGCTGCGAGATTTTTTGTAAGAACGGCAAGATTTTTTGTAGCTGCGAGATTTTTTGTAAGAACGGCAAGATTTTTTATAGCTGCGAGATTTTTTGTGAGAACGGTACGATTTTTTGTGGCTGCGTGATTTCTTGTGAGAGCAGTATGATTTTTTATGGCTGCGAGATTTTTTGTGAGAACAGAATGATTTTTTGTGACTGCGAGATTTTTTGTGAGAGCAGTATGATTTTTTATGGCTGCGAGATTTTTTGTGAGTGCGGTGCGACTTTTTATGACTGCGTTTTTTTCCATGAGGCTCTTGGTATAAATAATCCTTTAAACCTTCTTTTTTTGCGGATTTCACCGCTTCTTTGATGTCAGAATGGGAATAGTGGCCCAATTTGAAATCCTCCTTTTAAAAATGATGTTAAGGATGAAGATCCTTACTACCCTCATAGTACGCGCGGTTTTAAAAAGTGTATAAGTGTTCCGCTGAGATCTTATAAAAATAAAAGCCTAATATTTGTAAGGAGGATTATGGATGAAGAATCAATCCAATTTACCGCTTTATCAGCTGTTTGTTCATCCAAAAGATTTGCGTGAATTAAAAAAGGATATATGGGACGATGATCCGGTGCCAGCTGTGATGAAGGTAAATCAAAAAAGGCTGGATATTGATATCGCTTATCGGGGATCACATATCAGAGACTTCAAAAAGAAGTCATACCATATTTCCTTTTATCAGCCGAAAACATTCCGCGGCGCGCGAGAGATTCACTTAAATGCGGAGTATAAAGACCCTTCCTTGATGAGAAACAAATTGTCTCTGGATTTTTTCTCGGAGCTAGGGACACTGTCTCCAAAGGCAGAGTTTGTGTTTGTAAAGGTGAATGGGAAGAATGAAGGGGTTTATCTTGAACTTGAATCCGTAGATGAATATTATTTGGCGAAAAGGAAGCTGGCTGATGGCGCGATTTTTTACGCGGTGGATGATGATGCTAACTTTTCTCTGATGAGCGATTTGGAAAAGGAAACGAAGACGTCGCTGGAGCTTGGATATGAAAAGAAGACAGGGACTGTGGAAGATGATTTTTATTTACAGGATATGATTTTTAAAATTAATACTGTCCCTAAAGCTCAGTTTAAGTCAGAAGTGACAAAACACGTGGATGTCGATAAGTATTTGCGCTGGCTTGCCGGTATTGTATTCACCTCGAACTATGACGGGTTTGTCCACAACTACGCATTATACAGAAGCGGGGAAACCGGATTATTTGAGGTGATTCCTTGGGATTATGATGCGACCTGGGGCAGGGATATCCATGGAGAGCGGATGGCTGCCGATTATGTAAGAATTCAAGGATTTAATACACTAACCGCCCGGATATTGGATGAATCCGAGTTTCGCAAGTCCTACAAGCGCCTGTTAGAAAAAACGCTCCAATCTCTTTTTACGATAGAATATATGGAACCGAAAATCATGGCGATGTATGAGCGGATTAGGCCTTTTATCTTGATGGACCCATACAAAAAGAATGATGTTGAGCGTTTTGACCGCGAGCCGGATGTGATTTGTGAATATATTAAAAACCGTTCACAATACCTCAAAAATAATTTAAGTATTTTATGAATGTGTGAAAATAGGTATTCTGCTGAAAAAGCGACAATTAGGCTATTGAATTAGTTCAACAAATAAACGTGACACGTATATATGCAATATGTTTATCATCTATGTATAAGTGACTAGGAGGAACTTGAATGAGCAAGAGGAGAATGAAGTATCATTCAAATGATGAAATATCTTATTATAACTTTTTGCATTCAATGAAAGATAAAATTGTTACTGTATATCGTGGAGGTCCGGAATCTAAAAAAGGGAAATTAACTGCTGTAAAATCAGATTATATTGCTTTACAAGCTGAAAAAAAAATAATTTATTATCAGTTGGATCATGTGAAAAGTATTACTGAGGATACCAATAATAGCACCACAGCAATTGAGACTGAGGAAATGCCCGACGCTGACGATTTTCATAGCTTAATCGGACAATTCATGAACCAATCAGTTCAATTTAATCAAGGGGGTCCGGAATCTAAAAAAGGAAGATTGGTCTGGCTGGGAGATGATTACGCTGCGTTAAACACAAATGAGGATGGGGTAGTGTATTTTAATATCCATCACATAAAGAGTATAAGTAAACATGAGCCCGATTTGAAAATAGAAGGACAGACGCCATCAGGTGTCTTGGAAGCTGATGATTTAAGCGAGGTTTTTAAGAGTCTGACTCATAAATGGGTTTCAATTAATCGTGGAGGTCCGGAAGCCATTGAGGGTATCCTTGTAGATAATGCCGACGGCCATTATACTATAGTGAAAAATCAAGAGGTGCTTCGCATCTATTCTTATCACATAAAAAGCATCAGCTTAGGCCCAAAAGGGTCGTACAAAAAAGAGGATCAAAAGAATGAACAAAGCCAGGAAGACAATAATGATAAGGACAGCAATTCGTTCATTTCTTCAAAATCATATAGCTCATCAAAATCATCTAAACGATCACTAAAATCTTCAGATTATCAATCATCCAAATCTGGCCGTTCGTCACGTTCAAAAAGTTCATCAAAATCATCTAAACGATCACTAAAATCTTCGGATTATCAATCATCCAAATCTGGCCGTTCGTCACGTTCAAAAAGTTCATCAAAATCATCTAAACGATCACTAAAATCTTCGGATTATCAATCATCCAAATCTGGCCGTTCGTCACGTTCAAAAAGTTCATCAAAATCATCTAAACGATCTTCATCAATCAATCATCAACATACAGATTATGGCCGTTCGTCACGTTCAAAAAGTTCATCAAAATCATCTAAACGATCTCCAAGATCATCAGATTATCAATCATCAAAATCATACAGCTCATCAGGTTCAAAGAGTTCATCAAAATCATCTAAACGATCACCAAGATCTTCAGATTATCAATCATCAAGATCACCAGGTTATTCAAGTTCAATAAAAAGTTCAGGAAAACAAAAGGAAGATTATAGCTATGAAACGATTGTCAGAACGATAGACTATCACTGGAAACGTAAATTTTAATAGATAATGGAGGAGCATCAGATTAAGTGATGCCCTTTTTCAGTTAAAGGAGGAGAATCGTGAAAGGTTTGAATCAATTCCTTAACACAGATGTTGAGGTTGTCATTTCAGGAGATACAAGGTTTGTCGGCACCCTCATAGATATCGGACAGGATATTTTTGTTATTTTTGATGGCTGCAATTATCTTTATATTCCCTTGTTGCATCTTCATCAAATGAAAAAGGCGAAAATAATGACCAGTACTGAGAAGCCATTTTTGATCAATCCGGAAGATCCAATGATAGAGGCAGAAACTCAAGCTTTTTCATATAGAAATACATTAAACAAGGTCAAAGGCCAGTTTATTGAAGTTTATGTAACTGGGGGTCGATCGATCCATGGGTATGTTACAAATGTTTTAAACGATTATATTGTATTTTTCTCACCTGTATTTAAAATACTTTTTATATCTATGCATCATTTAAAATGGTTTACCCCTTATTCAACTGAACAAACACCGTACACTCTTGACAACTCACAATTGCCTGTCGTGCCTTCCAAAGTTCCTCTTGTGCGTAATTTTGAGGAGCAGATCAAAAAAAATATTGGTGAATTGGTCATATTTGATATGGGAGAGGTGCCAGAAAAAGTTGGTCTATTAAAGGATGTCTCTAATAATATCATTGAGCTTATTAACGCAAATGGAGAGCCAATCATTTGGAAGTTAAATCATCTAAAGACAATGCATCTTCCCTAGTGTATGCAAAACTGCCCTCTTGAATAGCAGAAGGCAGTTTTTCGTTTCATACTGTACTAAAGAAATAACCAACTGATCCAAAAATATAAACATGTTAACGTAAAAAGTACAGTCAGCGGAATGATGATAATGGTCGTTTTTATATATTCGCCCCATGAAATACTTTCATCATGCTGTTTTAATATATGCATCCAAATAAGCGTTGCTAAGGTTCCCATAGGTAATAATAATGAACCGATATCACTGCCGATAATATTTGCCAAGTAGATGATTTTTGTTGTTGAAGGATTCAGGGTCATTTCAGTTAAGGTAAAAGTACTGATCATTAAAGCTGGATGGTTGTTAAAGAGATTAGAAAAAACTGAAGTAGAGATACCTGATGCGAAAGTTGCGTGGGCGAGGCTTCCAGAAACGACAGGTTCAAAATAATTCACAAGTAACTCAGTGAATCCAATATTATGCAGACCATAAATTAAGACATACATAGTAAAAGCGAATATAAAAATGTGCCAAGGCGATTTATATAACAAGTCTCTTGGGGAGGTTTTGAAATAAATCCATCTCCAGCTCAACAGGATAAAAGATCCGATGACAGCGACTAGAGGAACAGAAATACCGGTATATGATGCTGCAAATAGACTCATTCTGACGAGAAAAACAAATGCAAGCACAAACAACATGATTTTTGTTTGATTTCGTTCTGGTAAAGGAGCTGATGGCGAATGAAGAGGATGGTACCTTCTATGCCGCAGAGACTGAAAATGGCTCGGTATATCTGGCAGGTTCTTGGGAAGACGTTTATAAAAGAACATAAACAGTAGACAAGTCATAAAAATGAGTCCCATCATACTAGGGACAAACATCATGGCAGTGTGAAGATATAGATCCATTCCAATGATTTTGAGAGAAATTAAATTAACAATATTACTTACGCCAATCGGTGCGCTAGAGGCTGTGGCTATTAAAACACCGCTTAATAAATATGGGGCTTTTTGATGTTTTTTTAAACCTAAATATTTTAGTACAAGCAAAAGGATTGGAGTTGTGATCAAAATGCTCCCATCATTATTCAGGAAAATGGTCATGAGAAAGCAGAGCAAATTGGTTAGCCAAAAAAGCTTGATGCCTGAACCCTTGGATTGTTGGAGCAGTTTTGCAGCCACCCAATAAAAGAAACCAAAGCTTTCTAGTGCAATGGCCATAATCATAGTGGCAAGGATTGTAACCGATGCACCCGTGACTTTTGTTCCGATTTCCCCTAAGTCTGCCAATGACACACTTCCGCACAATAAAACCATTAAAGCGCCAAATGTGGCGGGGATAGCTTCATTTAGTCCTTTTGGTCTCCAGAAAATAAAAATCATTGTTACGAAAAAAGCGAGCAATGTGAATATGCCGGTGAACTCAATAATTTACTTCACCTCTCTATCTTTCATTTTTAAAATCAAACTAATGTCCTGCGCTTACTAATGTCCTTGCCAACTATTTGTACTGTATGTATACGTATACTGATATGAAGTTGTACTAAGCGATTATATTAAATTAATAAAATTTCCATAAGAATCCCAAAAGAAAAAAGAGATTGCAAGTATCGTTCATGTACCTGCATCACTCTCTTTAGTTCTTGTCTGCTGACAATTTGAAATATGAATAAAATGCTTTATAAGCGGATTATGATTGTCTTTGCGGTAAGCGATAACCCATTCGGCATTAAGCTGTATTTGGTCCATTTTTCGATAAGTAACATCCAAATTAAATAATTTTTTGGCTGAGGAAGGAACAAATGTCATACCAATTCCGGCACTGACTAAACCAATCACCATTTGATATTCTGTGGCTTCCTGGACAATGTTGGGTCTGAAGCCCGCTTGTTCACAGAACTGAATAAAATCCATGTATAGAGTAGGCCATGCTTCTTTAGCAACAGTAATAATTGGTTCATCTCTTAAATCCTCAATCGTAATTGATTCCTTAGAAGTCAATGGGTGTTGCTTAGGCAAAGCTAAAACACAAGGGCTGCTTTGGGCGGTTTCGATATGTAAAGCTGTATGCTGTAAGGGAGGATGAAGTATACCAATATCAATGTTGCCCTTTAGTAGCTCCTCTTGCTGCCTAGACGAGGATATTTCACGCAGTTCTATTTTCACAGATGGGAATTTTTTACGATATTCCCGGACAATCGGCGGCAGAAATTCATATGTAGCTGATCCGACAAAACCGATTACGAGAAGGCCTTGCTCGCCGCGGGCCGTCCGCTGTGCCAGTTCAATTCCTTGTCCGATTTGCATCAAGGCCATGCGGCAATGATTTAAAAAGATTTCTCCTGCTGCGGTAAGCTCGACAAATCGTTTTGTCCTTTTCAGAAGCGTAACTCCGACTTCTTCCTCCAGCTGTTTGATCTGCTGGCTGAGAGGAGGCTGCGTCATGTTCAGCCGCCGGGCAGCCTTTCCGAAATGAAGCTCTTCGGCTACTGCGATAAAGTATTGAAGATGGCGAAGCTCCATTCAATATGCATTCCTTTCCATAGGTTAATAATTCGTATTACATATTAATCATAAGGCGAATCGATATTGGAGGTCAATTTCCAAAGAGTGTATAGTGAAACTTATCACAAGATATTTAAAATTTTACGTTTAAAATGCATAATAAGGAGTGAGGGTGTTGACAAAAGCAACAAAAGAACAAAAATCCCTTGTGAAAAACAGAGGGGCGGAGCTTGTTGTTGATTGCTTAGTGGAGCAAGGTGTCACACATGTATTTGGCATTCCAGGTGCAAAAATTGATGCGGTATTTGACGCTTTACAAGATAAAGGACCTGAAATTATCGTTGCTCGGCACGAACAAAACGCAGCATTCATGGCCCAAGCAGTCGGCCGTTTAACTGGAAAACCGGGAGTCGTGTTAGTCACATCAGGACCGGGTGCCTCTAACTTGGCAACAGGCCTGTTGACAGCGAACACTGAAGGAGACCCTGTCGTTGCGCTTGCTGGAAACGTGATCCGTGCAGATCGTTTAAAACGGACACATCAATCTTTGGATAATGCGGCGCTATTCCAGCCGATTACAAAATACAGTGTAGAAGTTCAAGATGTAAAAAATATACCGGAAGCTGTTACAAATGCGTTTAGGATAGCGTCAGCAGGGCAGGCTGGGGCCGCTTTTGTGAGCTTTCCGCAAGATGTTGTGAATGAAGTCACAAATACGAAAAACGTGCGTGCTGTTGCAGCACCAAAACTCGGTCCTGCAGCAGATGATGCAATCAGTGCGGCCATAGCAAAAATCCAAACAGCAAAACTTCCTGTCGTTTTGGTCGGCATGAAAGGCGGAAGACCGGAAGCAATTAAAGCGGTTCGCAAGCTTTTGAAAAAGGTTCAGCTTCCATTTGTTGAAACATATCAAGCTGCCGGTACCCTTTCTAGAGATTTAGAGGATCAGTATTTTGGCCGTATCGGTTTGTTCCGCAACCAGCCTGGCGATTTACTGCTAGAGCAGGCAGATGTTGTTCTGACGATCGGCTATGACCCAATTGAATATGATCCAAAATTCTGGAATGTCAATGGAGACCGGACAATTATCCATTTAGACGAGATTATCGCTGACATTGATCATGCTTACCAGCCTGATCTTGAATTGATCGGTGACATTCCGTCCACGATTAATCATATCGAACACGATGCTGTGAAAGTGGAATTTGCAGAGCGTGAGCAGAAAATCCTTTCTGATTTAAAACAATATATGCATGAAGGTGAGCAGGTGCCTGCAGATTGGAAATCAGACAGAGCGCACCCTCTTGAAATCGTTAAAGAGTTGCGTAATGCAGTCGATGATCATGTTACAGTAACTTGCGATATCGGTTCGCACGCCATTTGGATGTCACGTTATTTCCGCAGCTACGAGCCGTTAACATTAATGATCAGTAACGGTATGCAAACACTCGGCGTTGCGCTTCCTTGGGCAATCGGCGCTTCATTGGTGAAACCGGGAGAAAAAGTGGTTTCTGTCTCTGGTGACGGCGGTTTCTTATTCTCAGCAATGGAATTAGAGACAGCAGTTCGACTAAAAGCACCAATTGTACACATTGTATGGAACGACAGCACATATGACATGGTTGCATTCCAGCAATTGAAAAAATATAACCGTACATCTGCGGTCGATTTCGGAAATATCGATATCGTAAAATATGCGGAAAGCTTCGGAGCAACTGGCTTGCGCGTGGAATCACCAGACCAGCTGGCAGATGTTCTGCGTCAAGGCATGAACGCTGAAGGTCCTGTCATCATCGATGTCCCGGTTGACTACAGTGATAACATTAATTTAGCAAGTGACAAGCTTCCGAAAGAATTCGGGGAACTCATGAAGACGAAAGCTCTCTAGCACTCTGCGCATCACGACACTGTTTTATGAACAGCACTAAATAAAAGGAGTGAAGGGAAATATGAAACGAGAAAGCAACATTCAAGTGCTCAGCCGCGGTCAAAAAGACCAGCCTGTGAGCCAGATTTATCAAGTATCAACAATGACTTCTCTATTAGACGGAGTATATGACGGAGATTTTGAACTGTCAGAGATTCCGAAATATGGAGACTTCGGTATCGGAACCTTTAACAAGCTTGACGGAGAGCTGATTGGGTTTGACGGCGAATTTTACCGTCTTCGCTCAGACGGAACCGCGACACCGGTCCAAAAAGGAGACCGTTCACCGTTCT
This sequence comes from Bacillus sp. FSL K6-6540, assembly GCF_038007545.1. NCBI lineage: Bacteria > Bacillati > Bacillota > Bacilli > Caryophanales > Bacillaceae > Bacillus > Bacillus sp. FSL K6-6540. The sequence goes on along the minus strand of NZ_JBBOXH010000002.1, from coordinate 352,019 downwards.
GTTCATTTACGTTCTTTACACCGGACATGACGCACAAAATTGATGCGAAAATGACACGCGAAGACTTTGAAAAAGAGATCAACAGCATGCTGCCAAGCAGAAACTTATTTTATGCAATTCGTATTGACGGATTGTTTAAAAAGGTGCAGACAAGAACGGTAGAACTTCAAGAAAAACCTTACGTGCCAATGGTTGAAGCGGTCAAAACACAGCCGATTTTCAACTTCGACAACGTGAGAGGGACGATCGTAGGTTTCTTGACACCAGCTTATGCAAACGGAATCGCCGTTTCAGGCTATCACCTGCACTTCATTGACGAAGGACGCAATTCAGGCGGACACGTTTTTGACTATGTGCTTGAGGATTGCACGGTTACGATTTCTCAAAAAATGAACATGAATCTCAGACTTCCGAACACAGCGGATTTCTTTAATGCGAATCTGGATAACCCTGATTTTGCGAAAGATATCGAAACAACTGAAGGAAGCCCTGAATAAAAGAAAAAAAGAAAGCCCCTTTTACAGGGCTTTCTTTTTATTTGGCTCTTTTCCTGATTTTAGATAAAATAACATCAAAACAGTAAAGGTGTGGTCTGATGAAAATATTGGTTTTGGCAGTTCATCCTCATATGGAGACCTCAGTTGTCAATAAGGCGTGGGCTGAGGAATTGAGTAAACATGACAATATCACAGTACGGGATCTTTATAAGGAATACCCGGATGAAGAAATAGATGTTGCGAAGGAACAGCAGCTGTGCGAGGAATACGATCGGATTGTCTTTCAATTCCCGCTATATTGGTACAGCTCTCCGCCGCTCTTGAAAAAATGGCAGGATCTTGTGCTGACTTACGGCTGGGCTTTTGGTTCAGAAGGAAATGCCTTGCATGGCAAGGAGCTGATGCTGGCTGTATCAACAGGGAGCGAAGCGGAAAAATATCAAGCGGGCGGAGCAAATCATTACTCGATCAGTGAGCTATTGAAACCATTTCAGGCCACGAGTAATCTGATCGGCATGAAGTATCTGCCTCCATATGTGTTCTATGGCGTGAATTATGCAGCTGCAGAGGATATTTCTCACAGTGCAAAACGGTTAGCCGAATACATCCAGCAGCCTTTTGTTTAAAATACAGCCCTGTCCAACATACGGCAGGGCTGTATTTGTTTAAAAATCCGGCAGCTCAGACAGGTTATTTTCCTTGATGCCGTCCGGTTCACTTCGCAAAATGTCACGCCCGTATTTATGGAAGACATCAACATGAGCGAGTTTTCCTGATTTTGCTTCTGACAGCGCAGTAGGGTAGTCGAGCTCTCTTCCTGTATTGGTTTTCACTGCGATAATATTGTCTTCCTCATTTCTTCTAACCGCAATAATTTCTTCTTTTCCAGATGGAACATTTTCTTGATCGACAGTTGTTTGCCGGGCTTTATACGATTCATATGCTGCTTCAAATTGATCCATATTTACACCTCCGCTTTTTAGCGTGAACAAAAATGTCGATGATCATGTAAGGTTTCGACACAGCATACGACAATATTTCCTGAGAAATATCTTGGGAATGTGACAAATCAATTCATAATAAAAGGGATTCCGCATAAATGCGGAATCCCTCTCAGTTATTTTGTCATGTGTAAATCCTTTGTTTTCATATAACCTGTCGCACCGCCGTAATCAACGAATACCCAATCAAAATCAAAACCGCCTTTATTCGTTTTACTCCAGCCTAAAAAAGAAACGCTTGTGTCTGCTGGAAGAGTCTTAATGCTCTTTCCGTCAGCGGAAGTATATACTTTTGTTTTGGTTTTGGTTTTTACCGTTGTCGCTGCTTTTACAATGTAATGAGTGGAGACAAATCCTATTTTTCCGTTTTTATACTGAACCTTTGCCCAGTCAGCATTTGAGAAGGAAATCAGCTTTAAGCTATCTCCTAGGTGCAGCGTATCGGCTTTCTGGCTTGATGCGGAAGGCTTCGTTCTGACATTTAGAGCCTCTGCTGATACCAAATAAGAATCAATCGGATAACTGTATAAATCATCAATGCTTACCGTTGTTTCTGGCTGTTGGGCATGGATCGTTCCAGCGCCGCCAGCAGCAGCCGCAGTCATTCCAGCCGCAAGTGCTAATGTTGAAAATAGTTTTGTTGGTTTGTTCATGCCGTTCCTCTCCTCACGTAAGAGAAATAATTCATTCTATATCTCTATTCACGTTATCGCAGGTTCCTAAACATCAGACAATTATTTTTGTGTTTCTAGTTTGAGAGGCGCGGATATTGTTTTTTGCACTTTTTTCCCGTGCAAAATATCATCTGCTGCTTCTGTAGCCAATTTACCGATTAATTCAGGCTGCTGAGCGACGGTGGCTGACAGCTTTCCGTTTTTAATGGAAGCGAGCGCATCTTTATTGCCGTCAAAACCGATCACCAATATGTCTTTCCCCGAGCTGTTAATTGCCTCGAGAGCACCGAGCGCCATTTCATCGTTGTGAGCAAAAACAGCTTGGATATCAGGATGTCCCTGCAGCAGGTTTTCCATGACAGTCAGGCCTTTCGTGCGGTCAAAGTCAGCTGATTGTTTTGTGACAACTTGGAGTTTTTGGTCTGCGATGTTATGGAATCCTGAGCCGCGTTCCCGTGTGGCAGATGCGCCGGGGACGCCTTCAAGCTCTGCCACCTTTGCTCCTTTTCCAAGTTTGTCGGCAATAAAAGTCGCGGCCATTTCACCGCCTTTTACATTATCGGAAGCAACGAGGGTTTCAACTTTTCCTTGTTCGGCAGATCGATCGATTGTTACGACGGGCACACCGACTGCGTTTGCAGATTCTACTGCCGTTGAGATCGCCGAAGAATCAGTCGGGTTGATTAATAATGCATCAACACCTTGCTGAATTAAATCTTCCACGTCACTCGTCTGTTTCGATGAATCATTTTGTGCATCAACAATGATGACTTTCATTCCCCGTTTTTTAGCTTCTTTTTCGATACCCTTTTTTAATGAGACAAAAAAAGGATTATTAAGTGTTGAGACGGACAAGCCAATGGTGAATTCCTTTTTGTTCCCCGAGTTTGACGGCTTTGCCCATTGGGGAGGCTCAAGCGAACAGGCGGTTAACAAAAATAATGATAACGTTAAAATGACGGATACAGCCTTTTTCATGTGAAAACCCTCCTAAGCTGACTTCTTGCGGTCTAATAATACCGCAATCAAGATAACAATCCCTTTGACAACCAGCTGATAAAATGATGAAACGCCAAGCAGATTAAGTCCGTTATTAAGTGTGCCGATGATCAGTACCCCGATTAACGTGCCGACAATGCGTCCTCGGCCGCCAGAAAGACTTGTTCCGCCTAAGACGACTGCCGCGATAGCATCAAGTTCGTACGATTCCCCCGCAGTCGGCTGGGCCGAATGCAGGCGGGAAGTCAATATGGCACCTGCAAGAGCGGATAAAAGCCCGGCTAAAGAATAGATCATCACTTTCACGCGCGTCACTTTGATGCCTGAAATGAGCGCGGCTTTTTCGTTGCCGCCGATAGCGTACGTTCGGCGTCCGAATGGTGTTTTATGAAGAAGCACCCAAAGGATGACAAAGGCAAGAACCATCGTAATCGCCGGTACAGGAATGCCTAAAAAGTAACCGCGTCCGAACATCTGAAAAGCGTAGTTTGTGCCAAGTCCGGTAATCGGATTTCCATCTGTATACACTAGCGTCAGTCCGCGAAACACAGTCATGGTCGCAAGCGTGGCGATAAAGGGCGCCATTTTTCCTTTAGTAATCAATAATCCGTTGATCATGCCTAGTACGGCACCAATGATACAGCCAAGGATGATCGCGAGAACCGGATCGACACCGGACACAATCATCCCCGCAACTAAAGCACTGGACAGGGCAAGAATAGCGCCGACAGAAAGATCAATGCCGCCTGTCAAAATGACAAAGGTCATCCCGAACGCGATTAATCCGTTAATTGCGACCTGGCGAAGCAGGTTTAAAATATTCAGCGGTTCAAGAAAGCTGGGATTTAAAATAGATACAATGATAACGAGAATAAATAAACCAAGAAACGGGCCGAGTTTTTGCATGACTCCGTCGAAGTGAATCCGTTTTTGTTCTGTTTGCAGTTGTTCCGTTTTCATATTACCGCCCTCCCGTGGCAAGTGTCATAATTCGTTCTTGTGTTGCTTCTCGCGCATGGATTTCTCCGCTGATTCTGCCTTCATGGACAACGATAATCCGATCGCTCATTCCCAGAATTTCAGGCAGCTCTGATGACACCATGATGATAGCGACGCCGCGTTCGGTCAGCTCATTCATCAGCGTATAAATCTCTCGTTTGGCGCCAACATCCACACCTCTGGTTGGCTCATCCAAGATAAGCACTTTCGGTCCGATGCCGATCCACTTGGCTATCACCACTTTTTGCTGGTTTCCTCCTGATAATTGGCGTGCGTGCGTTTCCGGTGATGCTGTTTTGATAGTGAGGCGTTTGATTAACAGATCGACAAATTCAGCCTCCCGCTTATGATCAATGAGACCCTTTGGTGAGAAGCTGGACAGATTGGGCAGGGCAATATTTTCGCGGATCGAGGTGTCGAGCAGGAGCCCTTCATCCTTGCGATTCTCTGTAATAAAGCCGAGACCTTTTTTCACGGCTTCCTGCGGGTTCTTAATAGCCGTTTTTTTCCCAGCGATCCATATCTCACCCGTGTCCAGCCTGTCAACGCCGAACAGCGCTCTCATCATTTCTGTCCGGCCGGCTCCCATCAATCCTGAAACACCGACGATTTCACCGGAACGAACATAAAAGCTGACGTCCTCAAAACTCCCTTTTACGGAAGCATTTTTTACCTCGAATACTATGTCACCGAGAGAAGGAGTGCGTTTTGGATATCGTTCAGTCAGCTCCCGTCCGACCATTTTTTTGACGACTTCATCAAAATCAGTTTCTGAGATGTTTGTTGTATCTACCGTTTTTCCGTCACGCATGATGGTAATTCTGTCGCAAATCGCAAAAATTTCTTCCATGCGATGCGAAATATAGACAATGGAGACGCCGTTCTTTTTTAACGCTGTAATGACCTCAAAGAGCTTGCTGATTTCACGTTCAGTCAACGCTGCGGTCGGTTCATCCATAATGATGACCTCGGCATTTGTCATAAGCGCTTTTGCAATTTCGATCATTTGCTGCTGTCCGACCGAACATTCGCCGGCTTCTTGATCAAGAGAAAGAGAGACGGAGAGTTTGTCAAACTGCTCCTTTGCTAGCGCTTTCATTTTTCTTGTTTGTAAGACGCCCAGCTTGGAGGATATCTCTTTACCGATAAATAGATTCTCAAGAACGGTCATTTCCGGCCAGATATTCAATTCTTGATGGATAAAGGCTATTCCATGCTGTTCCGCTTCTTTCGGATTGGAAAAATACGTTTCGTTTCCATTTATGCTGATTTGACCTTTATCTGCTTTGTGCAGGCCTGTCAAAATGTTCATAAGCGTGGACTTGCCGGCGCCGTTTTCTCCCATTAATGCGTGAACCTCGCCAGGCATGAGCTGAAAGGAAACGCCTGACAGCACCTGATTTTTTCCGAATGCTTTATGAATGTCTTTCATTTCAATCTGCATGTTTCATCCTCCTTTCTAGAAAAGCACACCCGCCTGCAGAATGCAGTTGGCATATGGTGTGAATTCTCCTGTTCTTATGACTGCCTTTGCTTCTTTTGTCAGCAGCTTAAACTCCTCGTGAGAAAGGTATTCAATCTCTTGTTCAGAGAAAAGATTTTCTAGAAATTTCGCATTCTCCTGATTGGATGCTTTTATGTCAGCTGCAGCAATGACTTTTTCGACCGCCATTTCCTCAGCCAGTACTGCCGCTGTATCTTGGAAAGCCGGAAGGCCCGGCTTCAGTGAAAGATCAATTTTCAAAACGCCGTCAGGAACCGGCAGTCCGGCATCCGCGATGACAATTTTATCAGTGTGGCCAAGGTCGGCTAAAATCTTGGCAAGATGGCTGTTCAGTATACCGTGTTTTTTCATGACAGCAGCTCCTCTACTTTATTTCTTGTCGGCATTCCGCCTTGGGCACCGAAGGAACAGACAGAAAGGGAAGCGGCACGATTGGCAAACCGCAATGCGGCTTCAATATCTTTTCCCTCAGCCAGGGCCACGGCAAAGGCTGCGTTAAACGTATCACCGGCTCCGGTTGTATCAACGGGCTCAACAGGGAAGGACGGGATGAGCACCTCCTTGCTGCCAGCCGAATAGCGGACGCCTTGTTTTCCTTCCGTAATAAAGAGCTTTGCCGGATAAAGCGCCAGAGCTTCAGAAATGGTAAGCTCAGGGAATAAAATCGAAGCCTCGTGTTCATTCGGCGTCAGATAGGTGGCGTGATCAATTGTTTCCTGCTTGAGCGGGCGGGCCGGTGCTGGGTTTAGCATGATCAGGATATCATGAGAATGGCAGTATTTGCACACCTCATCAACCGTTTCTTCTGGGATCTCCTGCTGAATCAGCACCATATCGACCTTTTCAATCTGTTCGAGCGCGTTTAACGCATACGCTGGGGTGATATCATCGTTCGCGCCTTTGACAACGACAATGCTGTTGTCGCCTTCAGCAAGCACAATATGAGCGGTTCCGCTTTCCGTATGTGTAACCGGTTCCATATAGTCAGTGCAAACGCCGTTAGCTTTGAGATTATTCAAAATAGCTGTTCCATAATGATCGTCTCCGACCTTGCCAACCATAAACACTTGCGCCCCAAGTCTGGCTGCGGCAACGGCCTGATTTGCTCCTTTGCCGCCCGGCACAGTCTGAAATGACGTGCCAAGAACCGTTTCACCGGCTTTTGGGCGTTTGTCCGAGGTGACCACTAAATCCATAGAACAGCTACCAATCACACAAATATTACGCATCTTAATCTTCCTTTCTTGTCGTCTTTCTTCCTATATAGGTGACAGGCATTTGAATTGCCGTTTCTGCCAGCGGCTGTTTTTTGATGATACCCAAAAGCAGTTTGGCAGCTTCTCTCCCCATATCATATGCGGGCTGTTTAATTGTAGAAAGTGGCGGGAACAGAAGTCCGCTTTGCGGAATGTCATCATAGCCGATAATTTGAATGTCCTCCGGCACGTTTTTTCCGCGCCGCAATGCTTCATGTAAAACGGCAGCGGCTTGAATATCATTACTCGCGATCACACCATCTGTCGCTGGATAAGCGGCAAACAGCTCCTTCGCCATCGATTGTGCATCTTTAATTGAAAATGAAGCCGTCTCAATGACCTGAAAATCAACTTCAGCCTGCTTTAAGATTTCCAAAGCACCGTTAAATCGATCTTGAGCGGTCGGCAGGTGAGCGGGTCCTCTCAAGAGCGTAATGCGCTGGCTTTTTCCGTGAATGATAGCCTGAGCGGCTAACTTTCCTCCTGTATAGCCGTCACTGGACACAGAAGGAGCCCCTTCAAGTGTTCTGTCCAGAAAAACAACTGGATAATTCATGCCGCTGTATTCCTCGAGATCCGGGTAATTTGTTGCGGCAATAATGCCTGCGACATGATTTTGCTTAAAGGTTTGAAGGTATTCAAGTTCTTTTTTCAATTCCTCGTCACTGTTGCCGAAAATAAGGCGATAGCCTTCCCGGTTCAATTCATCCTCCGCACCGCGGGCAAGCTGGGGGAAGAAAGGGTTTGTGATATCCGGGAGCAAAAGTCCGATCAGTCGGGATTCTCTTTTATATAGAGATCTGGCGACTTCGTTCGGGTAATAGTTCAGCTTCGCCATCGCCGCTATGACACGCGTTCGCGTTTCTTCGTGTACATAGCCGTTATCATTCAGGACGCGGGAAACCGTCGCAACTGAAACGCCCGCCGCTCCGGCGACATCTTTAATTGTAGCCAAAACAGCTCCTCCTTGTTTATGTAACCGTTTACATAGATAGATTATCATGAACAATCCGAAGTTAGCAATAAAAATATCAAAAGAAATCTACTTGTAAATTGTATATATAATTGAAAAATTTAAGGTTTTCACTCTTTTTTTGACAAAGTCTTCACAAATATGGATGAAGATTTCTTGAACAAATATTAAGTTTTATTAAAATTGTTTCAAAGTCATGCGTTTAGACCTGTAAATGGTGAGAAACAGAAAAGACTATCATCCCAGAAAATGTTTAATTATGTTAGAGAATTCGGACTCGTATGTTTAGCGTTTTCATGGCTGGTCCCATTAGTCATTTTGGAATGGGCCTAATATTGCCGCTTCCATGCAGAAAGGATGACATTATGACCTTGTCCTTAAGAAACAGGATAAAACTATTTTGTGTTCATAAGAACCGGAAACACGCATGATAGCAGGAGATGCTTGATAACACAGGCTGAAAAAAAGATTGATTTGAAATGCATATTAAATACAAACAGCGGGGTGTGACTATACGTCCAGAAGGATATCAGGAGAAAAATGAAAGCGCATTCTCTTTGATTTTTAAAAAAAGTGATAAGGTGTAAGTCCTGCTGTTTTCCAAAAATAGAAAACAGTTTGTAGGTATAAAATCTCTTTCAAAAGAGAAGTTTGGCTTAGTCGATTAGGGAAGATTATGTTACATAATGCCGATTGAGAATTCATAGTGATTCTATATACTGATGAATGAATTTACAACAATATAGAAGGAGATGTCGAAAAGCAATGTGGTTACTCATTATAGCCTGTGCTGTCATACTGGTCATCGGAATATTAGAAAAACGACGACATCAGAAAAACATTGATGCCCTCCCTGTTCGGGTGAATATTAACGGCATCCGCGGAAAATCGACTGTGACAAGGCTGACAACCGGAATATTAATAGAAGCCGGTTACAAGACTGTTGGAAAAACAACAGGAACAGATGCAAGAATGATTTACTGGGACACACCGGAGGAAAAGCCGATTAAACGGAAACCTCAGGGGCCGAATATCGGAGAGCAAAAAGAAGTCATGAGAGAAACAGTAGAAAGAGGGGCTAACGCGATTGTCAGTGAATGCATGGCTGTTAACCCAGATTATCAAATCATCTTTCAGGAAGAACTTCTGCAGGCCAATATCGGCGTCATTGTGAATGTTTTAGAAGACCATATGGATGTCATGGGGCCGACGCTTGATGAAATTGCAGAAGCGTTTACCGCTACAATTCCTTATAATGGCCATCTTGTCATTACAGATAGTGAATATACCGAGTTCTTTAAACAAAAAGCAAAAGAACGAAACACAAAAGTCATCATTGCTGATAACTCAAAAATTACAGATGAATATTTACGTAAATTTGAATACATGGTATTCCCTGATAACGCTTCTCTGGCGCTGGGTGTGGCTCAAGCACTCGGCATTGACGAAGAAACAGCATTTAAGGGAATGCTGAATGCGCCGCCAGATCCGGGAGCAATGAGAATTCTTCCGCTGATCAGTCCGAGCGAGCCTGGGCACTTTGTTAATGGGTTTGCCGCAAACGACGCTTCTTCTACTTTGAATATATGGAAACGTGTAAAAGAAATCGGTTACCCGACCGATGATCCGATCATCATCATGAACTGCCGCGCAGACCGTGTCGATCGGACACAGCAATTCGCAAATGACGTATTGCCTTATATTGAAGCAAGTGAACTGATCTTAATCGGTGAAACAACAGAACCGATCGTAAAAGCCTACGAAGAAGGCAAAATTCCTGCAGACAAACTGCATGATCTAGAGTATAAGTCAACAGATGAAATTATGGAATTGTTAAAGAAAAGAATGCACAACCGTGTCATATATGGCGTCGGCAATATTCATGGTGCCGCAGAGCCTTTAATTGAAAAAATCCACGAATACAAGGTAAAGCAGCTCGTAAGCTAGGGGGAAATGCAGACATGTTCGGATCAGATTTATACATCGCACTAATTTTAGGTGTACTACTCAGTTTAATTTTTGCGGAAAAAACAGGGATCGTGCCGGCAGGACTGGTTGTACCGGGATATTTAGGACTTGTGTTTAATCAGCCGGTCTTTATTTTACTTGTTTTGCTAGTGAGCTTGCTCACTTATGTCATTGTGAAATACGGTTTATCCAAATTTATGATTTTGTACGGACGCCGAAAATTCGCTGCCATGCTGATAACAGGGATCGTCCTGAAAATCGCGTTTGATTTTCTATACCCGATTGTACCATTTGAAATCGCAGAATTTAGAGGAATCGGCATCATCGTGCCAGGTTTAATTGCCAATACCATTCAGAAACAAGGTTTAACCATTACGTTCGGAAGCACGCTGCTATTGAGCGGAGCGACCTTTGCAATCATGTTTGTTTACTACTTAATTTAATGTAAGGTGTGTCAAACGATGAAAAAAGAACTGAGCTTTCATGAAAAGCTGCTAAAGCTGACAAAACAGCAAAAAAAGAAAACCAATAAGCACGTATTTATTGCCATTCCGATCGTTTTTGTCCTTATGTTCGCTTTCATGTGGGCGGGAAAAGCGGAAACGCCGAAGGTCAAAACGTATTCTGACGACGTACTCTCAGCCTCATTTGTAGGCGATATTATGATGGGACGCTATGTTGAAAAAGTAACGGAGCAAAAAGGGGCAGACAGTATTTTTCAATATGTTGAACCGATCTTTAGAGCTTCGGATTATGTAGCAGGAAACTTTGAAAACCCGGTAACCTATCAAAAGAATTATAAACAAGCAGATAAAAAGATTCATCTGCAGACGAATAAGGAATCAGTAAAAGTCTTGAAGGACATGAATTTCACAGTTCTCAACAGCGCCAACAACCACGCAATGGATTATGGCGTTCAGGGCATGAAAGATACACTTGGAGAATTTGCGAAGCAAAACCTTGATATCGTTGGAGCGGGATACAGCTTAAGTGATGCGAAAAAGAAAATTTCGTACCAGAAAGTCAACGGGGTAACGATTGCGACGCTTGGCTTTACCGATGTGTCCGGGAAAGGTTTTGCGGCTAAAAAGAATACGCCGGGCGTGCTGCCCGCAGATCCTGAAATCTTCATCCCTATGATTTCAGAAGCGAAAAAACATGCGGACATTGTTGTTGTGCAGTCACACTGGGGACAAGAGTATGACAATGATCCAAATGACCGCCAGCGCCAGCTTGCAAGAGCCATGTCTGATGCGGGAGCTGACATCATCGTCGGCCATCACCCGCACGTTTTAGAACCGATTGAAGTATATAACGGAACCGTCATTTTCTACAGCCTCGGCAACTTTGTCTTTGATCAAGGCTGGACGAGAACAAGAGACAGTGCACTGGTTCAGTATCACCTGAAGAAAAATGGAACAGGCCGCTTTGAAGTGACACCGATCGATATCCATGAAGCGACACCTGCACCTGTGAAAAAAGACAGCCTTAAACAGAAAACCATTATTCGCGAACTGACGAAAGACTCTAATTTCGCTTGGAAAGTAGAAGACGGAAAACTGACGTTTGATATTGATCATAGTGACAAACTAAAATCTAAATAAACGGAGTGATAAAGATGAAATTTGTCAAAGCCATCTGGCCATTTGTTGCCGTAGCCATCGTGTTCATGTTTATGTCAGCTTTTAAATTCAATGATCAGCTGACAGATCAGGAAAAACAGAAGATTGATATGGAAATGAATAAAATCCAACAGCAGGAAGAACCGGTAAACGCCAATAAATAATTCAAAAAAGAGAGTGTCTGATGAGACACTCTCTTTTTATTTGCCCAGCATATTCATTCTGTAAAAATATCAAAAAGTCTCTTAACATATTCAAAAAAATACCGATGTTAAAACTGCAAAAAGAGGAGGAGATAATAAAAGTGAACACACTGGCAAACTGGAAGAAGTTTTTGCTTGTGGCGGTTATCATTTGTTTTTTGGTTCCAATTATGACAAAAGCGGAGATTGCGGAAGCTGATACATCATCAGAATTGATTGTCAGCGAAGCAAAAAACCTGCTTGGATATCAGTATAAATATGGCGGGGAAACGCCGAAAGAGGGTTTCGATCCATCAGGATTGATACAATATGTGTTCAGTAAGGCTGATATTCATCTGCCGAGATCTGTAAACGACCAGTATAAAATCGGAACAGCTGTAAAGCCGGAAAACCTGAAGCCGGGTGATATTTTGTTTTTCAAGAAAGAGGGAAGCACCGGCACTGTTCCGACACATGACGCCCTTTATATCGGAGACGGCCAAATGGTTCACAGTACACAGTCAAAAGGGGTTATCATCACCAATTACAAAAAAAGCAGCTATTGGAGCGGAACTTATATCGGGGCGAGAAGAATCGCTGCCGATCCGGCAACGGCTGATGTTCCTGTCGTACAGGAGGCTGAAAAATATATAGGTGTCCCATATGTGTTTGGCGGAAGCACGCCGTCAGAGGGCTTTGATTGCTCGGGGCTTGTGCAATATGTGTTTCAACAGGCACTCGGCATTTATCTGCCGCGATCAGCCGAACAGCAGTGGGCAGTGGGCGAGAAGGTAGCCCCTCAGAACATAAAGCCTGGTGATGTCGTCTATTTCAGTAATACGTATAAAACGGGAATTTCACATGCAGGCATTTATGCGGGCGCAGGCAGGTTCATTCAGGCAAGCCGGTCAGAAAAAGTAACCATTTCCTATTTGTCAGAGGATTACTGGAAATCGAAGATGACGGGTATTCGCCGATTTGACAACCTGACAATCCCGAAAGAAAATCCGATTGTTTCCGAAGCGACGCTTTATGTCGGAGAAGTACCTTATAAACAGGGCGGAGTAACACCTGAGACAGGATTTGATACAGCTGGATTTGTCCAATATGTATACCAGAAAGCAGCTGGTATTTCCCTGCCTCGATACGCAACAAGCCAGTACAATGCCGGAACTAAGATTGAGAAGGCGGACCTGAAGCCGGGAGACATTGTGTTCTTTCAATCAACAAGCTTAAATCCCTCCATCTATATCGGAAACGGACAAGTTGTTCATGTCACATTATCAAACGGCGTGACCATCACCAATATGAACACGAGCACATATTGGAAGGATAAATACGCAGGAAGTATACGGGTGCAATAAAAGAAAAAGACTCCAATCTCTGGAGTCTTTTCTTTATGCATATTGTCCTGAAAGAAGCTGGTCTATAAAGTAGGCCACACCATTTTCGTCATTGCTTTTTGTGACAAAGGTGCTTTTTTCTTTTAATTCATCAATCGCATTTTCCATGGCGATACGGTGTCCGGCGACTTCAAACATGGATAAATCGTTTGGACTATCGCCGATCGCATAGATATCCTGTGGTTCAATTCCGTATAGGTCAGCGAGCTTTGTTAACGCGCGTCCTTTTCCTGACGAGGCCGGCAGGATTTCGATAATATGTTTTCCTGAAGAGGTTTGCGCCAGTTTTTTATGATGCTTCAGTTCTTCCTTCGCTTGTTTCAGCTTGTCCATATCAAAGGAGAAGCAAAGAAGCTTATAAATGTTTTCACTCCCGTCAAAAACCGATTCGATATGAGGGATTGGTTTAATGCCAAACTGTTTGAATTGAGTCATGGCTCCTTGCCACAATTCATCCGTCTGCTCGTTTGGGTTTGCGCTCTTTAGAATGTCAAGCTCCGCGTGCAGCTTAGCTTCGCCGTCAAAAGGAGAAAGCAGATGGTCATCTGTATATACCTCAAAATAAATGTTTTTTGAAAGTAAGTAATCAGCAATCGCTTTACCGGCTTCCTGATCCATTAATGTCCGGCTGATCAAACGGTAACCCGTGTCATGGATCGTGCCGCCATTAGCTGCAATGATAGGGATGTCCAAGTCATTCAGCAGCGCTTTTACATCAAATGTCGCTCTTCCCGTGCAAATGGTGACGAGGATGCCGGCATCAACGGCCCGCTTGATCGCCTCTCTGTTTTCCGCAGAAATGACGCTTTCTTTATTCAGTAATGTTCCGTCTAGATCAATCGCAATACATTTCATATGTAGGGTAACCTCCTTAAAAATGAAGCTGCTTCGTGTAGTATGTTCAGCTTGCCTGTGAAACATAATCCATATAAATTAAGGCTAATCGTTACTTTGATAATTTTCAATAAGGAAATATGTAAAACGGGATGGCGTAATCGCCATCCCGTTCATTATACACCTAAATCGTTTTGCAGCTCTTCTTTAACTTCCTGCAGCTTTTGCTGATTCAATTTGAAATAATAGACTCCGGCAGGTTCATAATCATAACCCGTCAGCTGAATAGACTCAACTGATTTCAATGAAGTGATGAACGGGAACAGGCCGATGGCATCTTTAAGAGATAAGTTCATTTTTAAATTTTGCCCCATCGTATCCACAATATCATCATAAGCCGGAATTGAGCTCAATGATTTTGATTTATCTATAATGGCGCTCAGCACTTCCATTTGTCTTTGCCCGCGTAAAAGGTCACTGTCCGCTTTACGTGTTCTTACGTAAGCGAGCGCTTCTTCACCATCAAGCGTATGTGTTCCTTTTTGAAGAACGACTTTACCTTTTGTATCTTTTTTGATTTGCTGAATGACTTTATCGCTTTTTACCGTTACTTTGACGCCATTTAACTCGTTTACGACGTCTTCAAAAGCCGTGAAATTGCTTTCTACGACATAATCGACGGGAATATCCAGCATTTGTTCAACTGTTTTCACAGTCAGGTCAACGCCGCCGTAGGCGTGAGCATGTGTGAATTTATCATACCCGTGGCCTGGGATATTTACATAGGCATCACGCGGAATGCTCAGCATTTTAGCTGTTTTTTCTTTCCGATTAAATGTAACCAGCACATTCGCGTCACTTCTTGCCTGATCGACGGTCTCGCCGTTTTTCTCCCTGGCATCAATTCCTAAGAGCAATACAGAAAATGAATCTTTTCCCGGATCAAATTCTTTGATCCGTTTTACGGATTGTTCTCCGCGTGCAAGGCTGACGTGAGCTTCCTTAGAAGCATTGTTCAGCTTTACAAAAGCGTAGGCGCCGACAGAGCCTGCCGCAATGACTAGAAAAGCCATTAAACCGGCAACGACTTTCACCCATTTTCTCAGTTTTCTCTTTTTCTTTCTGCGTTGTGTTCGTTCTTCCATATATCAATACCTCACGTTTCTTTAATATTTGAAGCGTACCATTCTATTTGCCATGGGGCAACTCCTCGAAAGACATTTTTCGATAAATATTCCTATATTTATAAGTTCTTGTTTTTGAAAATTGATAATGATGATGTGCTGAATCACCTTATATTGGACGCCGCAGCAGGTAAAATGTTTCAGTGACATTGAAAAAAATACAAGTAAATGATTGGAAAACCTATGATCAGCAAAATAAAAAGGTTTAATAGCCGGAAAAAGAGGCTAAAAGATTTCTAAAAAAATCCCACAGACAATGTCATTGCAGCTGATGGAGAAAGGGAGTCATTTTTATGAAAAAGCAGTCAAATATATGGCTTTATTTTTTCGGAGCTCTTGGAGGCGCGTTATATGGCTATGATACCGGAGTGATTTCCGGAGCTATTTTATTTATGAAAAAGGAGTTAGGCTTAAACGCGTTTACAGAAGGTCTTGTTGTCAGCTCCTTGCTGGTTGGGGCGATATTAGGCTCAGGAGCAGCCGGCAAGCTGACTGACCGTTTCGGAAGAAAAAAAGCAATTATGGCAGCCGCGCTGCTGTTTTGTATAGGCGGTCTTGGTGTCGCACTGGCCCCAAATAGGGGAGTCATGGTGCTGTTTCGCATCATTTTAGGACTTGCAGTCGGAACATCGACGACAATCGTGCCCCTTTATTTATCTGAACTGGCGCCAAAACATAAACGCGGGGCGCTGTCATCGCTGAATCAGCTGATGATCACGGTCGGCATCCTTCTTTCTTACATTGTCAATTACATATTTGCCGATGCCGAAGCGTGGCGCTGGATGCTTGGATTGGCTGCTGTGCCGTCATTGCTCTTGCTCATTGGCATTTTGTTTATGCCGGAGAGCCCGCGCTGGCTGTTCACGAATGGCGAAGAAAGCAAAGCAAAGAAAATTCTTGAAAAATTGCGTGGCACAAAAGATATTGATCAGGAAATACATGATATAAAAGAAGCGGAAAAGCAGGATGAAGGCGGTCTGAAGGAGCTGTTCGATCCATGGGTGCGCCCAGCGCTTATTGCAGGTTTGGGACTCGCTTTTTTGCAGCAATTTATCGGAACGAATACGATCATCTACTATGCGCCAAAGACCTTTACAAACGTCGGATTTGGAAACTCCGCTTCGATTTTAGGCACGGTCGGAATCGGCACAGTCAATGTTGTCATGACATTAGTAGCGATTAAAATCATCGACAAGATTGGAAGAAAGCCGTTATTGCTATTCGGGAATGCGGGAATGGTGATCAGCTTGATCGTTCTCGCTTTAGTAAATCTCTTTTTCGATAACACTCCGGCTGCCTCATGGACGACCGTCATTTGTTTAGGCGTGTTTATCGTTGTCTTTGCGGTCAGCTGGGGACCGGTTGTGTGGGTGATGCTTCCTGAATTGTTCCCCCTTCACGTCAGAGGAATCGGGACCGGTGTTTCGACCTTAATGTTGCACGTTGGGACACTGATTGTTTCACTAACCTATCCAATATTAATGGAAGCGATCGGAATCAGTTATTTATTCCTGATTTATGCCGCGATCGGTATCATGGCGTTCTTATTTGTTCGATTTAAAGTGACAGAGACAAAGGGAAAAAGCCTTGAAGAAATTGAGCAGGATTTACGGGACAAAAACGGACAGGGAGGAGCAGCCGGAAAACAGCAGACTGTCGGAACATAAAAAAGGGTGCGCGATCATGCGCACCCTTTTGATTGCTTACTTTCCCACCGTACCAAAGTTAATGATTTTAAAAGAAATATCGTACTTAAAATCAGCCTCAGAAAATATTTCATCCCAATGCCCTTTTACTTTATTCCAGTAGTTAGGGTGTTGAATCCTTATGTGGTCTGATAAAAAGACCGGATCGGTTTTATACTCGTGCTGCAGTTTATCCATTACCTGCTTTACGTCTCGTTCAAGCTTTTTCTCAAAAATGTTCTCCAGCCTGTGCAAATATCTTTTGCTAAAGGAGTTTTCATTCGGGTTTTGGTCTTCTGTCAGGATGCCCTTTGTTTTAACAGAAATCTGAAAGACAGGCTTTCCGTTTTCAATGACGGGCTTAATTTTCGTTTTCGACTTTTTAATTTCAAACGTAATCGGATGTCCTTTATCTGTCGTTGGCATGACACCGCCTTGGATCGTCCCCATGACCCATGTCAGTGTTTGGGTTTCATCAGCTGAAAGAAACCCAACGAGTTTATTGCTGCCTCTTTTGATAACGCCTGAACCGTCATACTTGGCTTTTCCCTTTTGGTTTTTCACGGCTTGAATAAGATAACTGTACCCGTTCTGAGAGTATATAGATGCTCTGCCGATGCGCAGCGGTATCATAATCTTACCGTTATATCCGCTGTGAGTTGTCAAATCAATCAGTTTTTCTGAGGGCATCGGCTGCTGCTGATTGGGGTTTCCTTTTGTGAAAACATCAGCTGCATTCCCTCGGGCTGCCATCAAATAGCTGCTTCGCCGCAGCTCATCATCCCGGATAAAGTGGTTGAAGACTTGGTCTACATTTTGATTCCTCATCAGTTTTTCTCCCAAAAGAATCACTTTTAAATGATCGCTATAAACAGGAGGGTCCTTGATGGATACGTCACTGACTGCTTCCAGGATCGTTTTCCCGTAGGACGTCACATTAACAAATTCGGGTTTTCCGGATGATTGGCTGTCTTCGCTTTGGGGAAGAAGGTTTTGATACGTCAGTTTGTACTGGTGATCATCTGTCTCATCAATCGCCAGCCCTCTGGCAAAGGATAGTTTCTCAATATTTTTAACATCCCAGCACCCGCAGAGAACCTGCAGCATTAGAAACATGACTGCGAGTTTTGTTGCTGTTTTCATTGCAGCTGACTCCTCCCAAGTTTTTTCTGTACCCAGCTTAAAAGCCAGACGAAGAATGGAATTGCAATCACAATTAAGAAAGCATATCCAAGAAGCGTCCCGTAATAAAACACGTCATTCAAGTCCTTGGGATACATCGTTATGAAAAACGTCGCAACCAGCATTGCAGTCAGCAGCCAAGCATTGTTTTTATTTTTTAGATGAAAGATTTCCGTTAACCCGATATGGGCGCCTTTGAAGGATCCGAGCATACAGGTAAATTGCTGAGCTGTCCAGGTCAGCTGTAAGAACAAATCAAATCGTTCAATAAAAATACCCGGAACCTCTAATGCGTGGATGAGGGAAATGGTCGGCCATGTCACCGTTTTTGCCTCAGCCACAGTCATACAGCCAATCACAATGAACAAAGAAATGCTGTAGAACACTGTAGAAGTCCCGATCCCAAAAGCAACAGCCTTTTTCGCTTGCTTTGGATCTCTCATAAATGGGACGAGATAAAAGATGATTTCAAATCCTGAGAAATATAAAAGTGTTTTTGGGAATAAAGAGAAAAAACTTTGATAGCCTCCTTCAAAAACAGGCCGGATAAAATCGAACTGGAACAAGCGAAAGCTGAACATCAGAAGCATCATAAAAATAATAAGGGTTATAGGAAAAATATAAGCGTATACTTTTGCAATTGAATAAACGCCTCCGCCCACATGATAGATGGCAACTGCAAGAAATATAAACACAACAACTGCCATTGGCGTGTTTTTCAACAAAAAGAATCCGACAACCTCTCCCAAAATCCGAGCTTGAAAGCAAACAATCCCAATGAAATATAGACAGATATATAAATTCAATAGAAAGCCGATGAATTTTCCAGCTACAATGCTGTTGAGCTTAAAAAGAGTTTTTTCGCTGTTTTTTTGAAGGAAAGGCAAAAAAAGCAGAACAATGATAATAAAAATAACGCCCTGCAGCAGTATCATAAGCCATCCGCTCGGACTGCCGGTTTCGGCAGCTGAGCGGGGAAGGGTTAGAACCCCGGCACCGATCAGTGTGCTGCTGATCATAATGAGCGTCTGCATAAATGTCAGTTTATGCTCTGATTTCCTCATAGCCATCACCTTTGTCTGATGTTATCTTCGGGATCGTTTCGTGTCGGTCTTCTTTTTAAAAACATCGTGGGAATACGGATGACTGTGTCTTTCAAATCCTGTCCAGGCTGCGCCATGATCGGGATAATGTAATCCTGTCCAAAGCTTTTCAGGCGCATGAGATGGCCGATCACAAACAGATAAACCATTATAACGCCATACATGCCAAGCGCTGTTGCACTTATCATAACCCCGATCCGAATGATCCGCAGCGGAAAGTTATAGGCGTATGAAGGAACGGTAAAGGATGCCAGTGCTGTGACAGAAACGACAATGACCATAAGCGCACTGACAATTTGTGCCTGAACAGCTGCCTGTCCGATGACGACCCCGCCGATAAGGCCAATTGTCTGTCCAATCGGCTTAGGCAGCCTTAATCCGGCTTCTCGAATCAATTCGATCGTAAAGATCATGATAAAGGCCTCTATAAAAGGCGGGAACGGTACGTTAAGCCTGCTGCCTGCAATGGAAATGGCCATTCTAGTCGGCAACAGCCCGGTGTGAAAAGAAACGAGAGAAATATACAGACCGGGCAAATAAATGGTGATCAGGATGCTGGAATAACGAAGAAGGCGTACAAGTGACATTGGGATCCAGCGCTGGCTGTAATCATCGGGCGAATGAATAAATTCGTCAACCGTAGCCGGTACAATCAAAGCAAACGGCGTACCATCCACTAATATGGATACTCGTCCTTCTAATAGAGCAGCCTCTACACGATCTGGCCGTTCTGTACTTAAAATCGTGGGGAAAATTGAAAATGGTTCGTCTTCAATCAGCTGTTCAAGCGTCCCCGATTCCGGCAAATTATCTATATTGACTGATTTCAGCCTTTTAAACACTTCTTTGACGACATAATCGGGGGCGATATCCTGAATATAAGCGACAGCGATTTTCTTTTTCGTCCTTTTTCCGAGTGTCATTTCTTTGATGACAAGATTAGGGTCACTCGTCCGTTCACGTATAAGCGCCGTGTTTGTCCGCAGCTTTTCAATAAATCCTATTTTAGGGCCGCGTTCCACGACTTCGGAGGAGGGTTCATCAAGACTGCGTGTTGCGACTGACTTTGTGTCGAAAGCTAATCCTCCGCGATAGCCATCAGCGAGCAAAATGGCTTGACCTGAAAAAACGAGTTGCTCTATTTCTTTCATTGTAGAAACAACGCTGTGGTGAAAGCCGAAAAAAAAGGCGGATAAGTCTTCAATCGAGCTTTCCTTATGGGCTAACGCCTCTTTTTGTAAAGGAGAAATGACGTATTGCGCCAGCATTTTATTCTCTGTCAGACCGTCAATATACAGTAAACACGCCTTTTGTCTGCTATCTCCGAAAGCAAATGTATAAAACATCATATCGTCGTTTTGTCCCAATGTTTTTTTCAGTGTGTTTAAATTGTTCTGGAGATCAGAGTCGATTTGCATAGTTTCTCTCCTTCGTAAACAGATTGACGGTTTTTATTAATTTGTATCAAAAAAGGAGAATTATTCTTATCGAGGAAAAGGCTGAAACAAAGCTTCTTTTCGACGTGATATAATAGATAGGAAGCGTTTTCTTTGAAGGGGTAGTGAAAAGATGATGCTTTGTACATATGTTGTCATCGGAAAAAAGACAGCTTATACGGGCGTTTGTAAGAGGGGCGCACCGGGAAAATGATGATCAGTTATTTACAGGGGAGGGGTACGGATCATGACGCAATCACCGATTTTTCTAACGCCTGTGTTTAAAGAAAAAATCTGGGGCGGAACCGCTTTACGAGATAGATTTGGATACAGTATTCCTTCAGAATCAACGGGGGAATGCTGGGCCATTTCCGCTCATCCAAAAGGACCGAGCACTGTTGCAAATGGCCCGTATAAAGGAAAGACATTAATCGAGCTTTGGGAAGAGCACCGTGAAGTATTCGGCGGCGTAGAAGGGGATCGGTTTCCGCTTCTGACAAAGCTGCTGGATGTGCGGGAAGATACGTCAATTAAAGTTCACCCTGATGATTACTATGCCGGAGAAAACGAAGAGGGAGAACTCGGCAAGACGGAATGCTGGTACATTATCGACTGTAAGGAAAACGCAGAAATCATTTACGGGCATACGGCCCGCTCAAAAACCGAACTTGTCACAATGATCAACAGCGGTGACTGGGAGGGCCTGCTGCGAAGAATCAAAATTAAACCGGGTGATTTTTATTATGTGCCGAGCGGAACGCTGCATGCATTGTGCAAGGGGGCCCTTGTTTTAGAGACTCAGCAAAATTCAGATGCCACATACCGGGTGTACGATTATGACCGGGTTGATAGCAACGGAAGTCCGAGAGAGCTTCATTTTGCCAAAGCGGTCAATGCCGCCACGGTTCCCCATGTGGACGGGTATATAGATGAATCGACAGAATCAAGAAAAGGAATAACCATTAAAACATTTGTCCAAGGGGAATATTTTTCGGTGTATAAATGGGACATCAATGGCGAAGCTGAAATGGCTCAGGATGAATCCTTTCTGATTTGCAGCGTGATAGAAGGAAGCGGTTTGCTCATGGATGAGGACAAAACATGTCCGCTCAAAAAAGGCGATCACTTTATTTTGCCGGCTCAAATGCCCGATTTTACGATAAAAGGAACTTGTACCCTTATCGTGTCTCATATTTAAACTTAATCTCACTTCGAGATTAAGTTTTTTTTATTAGAAAATGGAAGTGATTCACCTATAAATGAAGCATGCGCGTGCCGATAAATAAACTAGTTTTATATACTCATAGAATAAGAAAGAGGAGAAGGAATGAAAAAGAGACTAATCGCACCTATGCTTCTATCCGCCGCGTCCCTTGCCTTTTTTGCCATATCTGGTTCTGCCCAGGCAGCCGCGTATACCGACTACTCACTATATAAAGTAGAGCCGTCGAATACGTTCAGTACAGAAAGCCAAGCCTCACAAGCTGTCGCCAAACTGGAAAAAGATACTGGCTGGGATGCATCCTATCAGGCTTCAGGCACAACAACGACCTACCAAATTTCCGCCTCAGGCATTCATAGCGAATCAGAAGCGAAAGCAATACTGAGCGGACTCGCCAAACAGACATCGATTACAGGAACGTCAAGTCCTGTTGGAAGCAAACAGCCATATGTCACCATCTCTTCAGGTGCCATCTCCGGAGAAAAACAGGCCAACACTATCCTAGCAAAGCTGAAACAGGAGACGGGAGTGGCTGGCGCTGTAAAAGCTTACGGAGCAGCTCAGCCCTATATGAACGTCATGACATCAGACATTGCTGATGAGACAAAAGTCAAGGCGCTTATCCAGAGCCTGGCCAAGCAAACGGGGATTAAAAGCTCGTATCAGCCCATCACACACACGGTGTCTGTCACAACCATTCAGTCTGGCACAATCGTGGGAGACAGCAGAGCAGCGCAGATCAAAAACGCCTTCCAAAAGGAATCTGGGCTGCAGGCATCATTAAAGGAAACAGTGAAAGGGCAAGCCTATTATACGTTCACAACTGCTGCCATTTCAGGTGAAGCGAATGCCAAGATTCTATTGCAGCAGCTGAAACAGAGCACTGGCATCACAGGCAGCTACAAGTCCATCAATCAAAAAACAACCGTTGAGTCATACAATGTCCAATCAGCTTATTTCAAAGGGCTGAATACAGTAAAGGATGCCATCAGCCAAATCAAGAAAAACACCGGCGTATCCGGCAGTTATCAACAGGTTGGAAAAAGCACATCATATACCGTGAATATGAAGGGTATAACAAAACAGCAGCTCCAAAAAATAGACACTTTCTTTAAAAAGAAAAAATGGCATTACACGTCATCCAGCGTCAAAAAAACGACAACGTCTGCAGCTTATCAAATCACGACGGCAAAGATTTTAGGCGAGCAGCAAGCAAACAAAGCAGCAGCCTTCTTTGCTCAGAAAAAAGTAAAAGCTGCAAAAACAGCAGCTGGATCAACAGCAGAAAATCAATATCAGCTCATCTCAGAAGAAACATCAGATCAAGCAAAAGTCACAAAGGGCTTGAACATATTAAAGCAAAATCAGCTGAGTGCTTCTGCGAAATCCGTCAAAAAACAAATAGCTGACACGTTTAAAATCACAACCGAATCTCTGTTTGATCAAACGAAAGTCAATCAGGCACTCACGTTTTTCAAATCAAATCATATATCAGCAGCAAGCCAGAAAACCGGTCAGACAGCTGCGAGCAGCTACCAAATCACAACTGAAGCTATCATCAGCCAAGAAGAGATTGACCGCGTTTTAACATTTTTCAAGCAAAATAAAATCGCAGTCACAACATCAAAAACAGGCCAGACTGCATATACACAATACAAAATCGTGACAACACAGCTCAGCAGCAAAACAGCATTGAACAATGGGTTAACCTATCTTAAATCGAAAAGTGTAACCCCGAGCTATACAACGAAAAGCAATACGCTTTATAAAATCAGCGTAAATGAGCAGTTCACAGGCAATAATACAGCTGCTGCGGCATCAACGAAGCTAAAACAATTATACGGATGGACATCATCTATCGTGAAGATCAAAAACGGCCCGCAAATCATGAAAACAAATTACAATCTCTCGCTTCGTGATATGGTCCAAAAACAAATGACAGTAAGTCCGCAAACAGACGGAGCGGCTTACGTATCGCTCACGTACATTAATACAGCAACATCAACCGTTACGGCTGATGTACTAAATATCCGGTCAACGCCGGAAGTCAGCCCGACAAACGTGATCGGCCAATTTAAAAAAGGCGATAAAGTGAAAATCATCGGACAGATAAACGGCTGGGCTAAGATCAATTTGGGCTGGCGAAACGCAAGCAGTGATGAAGTAGTTCAATACGTGGATCCGAATAACTTTTCCAGAGACAGCAAATACTACTTCCAATTTCTCAAGCTGTCACAGACAGCGGGCCTCAGCGTTACTGAGGTCAATCAGAAAGTGCTTGCGGGTAAAGGCATCCTGACAGGGAGAGCAAAGGCATTTATCGATGCCGCCAATCAATATAGCATCAACGAACTGTATTTAATCTCACACGCTCTTCTGGAAACAGGAAACGGGACATCCGCTTTAGCCAATGGATTAACCTATAACGGAAAGACCGTATACAACATGTATGGAATTGGAGCATACGACAGCAATCCGAATTACTACGGAGCCAAATATGCGTACGAACAGGGCTGGTTCACACCAGAAGCGGCCATTATCGGCGGAGCTAAATTCATAGGCTCATCGTATATCCACAACACAGCTTACAATCAGGACACACTGTACAAAATGAGATGGTCAGCTACAGCGACACATCAATACGCAACAGACATCGGCTGGGCGTACAAACAAGTAAACCGCATGTACAGCCTGTATTCATTGCTGGACGGCTATACACTTTACTTTGATGTTCCGGAATATCGATAAAAAAAACACCTTTTGCGGCTGCAAAAGGTGTTTTTGATTTATCTTTTAAGAACCTTATCCTCTGATGGCTCTTCTTCCTGAGGGAAAACAATTTGATCGACGACTCGCTCACTTGCTTTTCCATCAAGATCATCGAAGAAATAATGAACAAATGAATCAATTTGCTCAAAGTTATACTTCTCTTCTTTAATGATCGAAATCATTTGCTCAGACGTTTTCGCAAGAGGGCCAGGAATAAAGTCAAAGTAATCGTAATAGAAATCACGTTTGCGAATATAATCATCTACATCATAGCTGAAGAAGATCATTGGTTTATTTAATAAAGCATACTCAAAGCAAACAGAAGAGTAATCCGTTATCAGAATATCTGTTACGAGCAATAGCTCGTTAATTTCCCTGAACGAAGAGAAATCATAAAAGAAATCGCTGTACTGATAAGGTATATTGGCATCGTTTCGTACGAATGGATGAATTTTGAAT
Source organism: Bacillus sp. FSL K6-6540 (assembly GCF_038007545.1). Taxonomy (NCBI): domain Bacteria; kingdom Bacillati; phylum Bacillota; class Bacilli; order Caryophanales; family Bacillaceae; genus Bacillus; species Bacillus sp. FSL K6-6540. The sequence goes on along the minus strand of NZ_JBBOXH010000002.1, from coordinate 327,067 downwards.
AAGAAGATATATTCATCCTTTAACTCTCGATACAGACGGTCAAAATCAAGCACTTCAAAAGGATAATGAGCTGATTGCTGACCGTTTCCGCGGAAGGTTGGAGCAAAAAGAATGACCTTTTTGTCCTTTAGAAACGGATATTCCGTGTAAAGGCGTTCTTTTACAAATGCCTTCTTCGCTTCATCAAAGAAAAAGTCTGTTCGCGGTACGCCCGTAGCAATGACGTTCTCAATATCTACCCCAAAGCCCTCTGCGTAGTGCTTCCGTATATTTTCAGAGCTGACAATAACCTTCGTGTAGTTTCTATGGTTTTTCGAATGCGGTGACGGTCCTCCTGGCAGACCGATTCGGCTGTAGCCGAATGTCTTAAAGGCGCCGACAGCATGCCACAGCTGGACAAGGTCCGCATTTTTACGGATTTTTAACGGATAAATAATCGGATAAAAATCATCTATAAAAATGATTTTGCTTGTCGCAAAATGATAAGCCATCGACATCAGTTCAGACAGGCTTTTTCTATCTCGAATGCTGCTCTTTAAGAAAAATTTGAAATCAAAATTTTCTTCACGTTTCAGCAGCTCTTCATAAACAAATTCGAAGTTTCCTGTCATATCAAGCCGGCTGTCAGAAGCAAAGACAATTTTATTAGACTTAATTGGAAGCAGGCGGAATACATCATAAGCAAAATGGAATAAGCTTGTATTCAGCTTGCGCAAAAAGCGGTTTGCCTCTTTTCCAGTATCCAGCTCCAAAAGGCTCGGATCAATTTCCTGCAGTTTGTTGCAAGACAAATTAATCGTCTTTTCGCCCTCATCATAATTAACGATTAAATTGAACTTCATCAGCTTTTTAGCAGAATGAAATTCCATTTTTGTGGCATACACATCATTAGAAAGGAAATTACTTACATTTCCGACTGTATGCACTTCCTGATGTTTTACATTTTGGTCATCTACAGCTTCAATCTCGAGAAACAGCTTATACTCGCCTTGCGGAAGAGGTTTGTCATTCATCAGCTTAGAAAAGTTAATCTGCTGTGAAAATCCTGCCCACTTATAGGCTCCAGGCACATTTGAAGTATCAATTGACAGCTTATCTACCGGAACATCCCGCAGTGAAACAGCTGTAAATAAAACACCGTTGTTCACCAATAATAAACGTTTTCGAACCTGATCCTCTTTTTGAAGCGGCAGGCCCTTGATATACATATAACCCGCAATTTTTAGAATTGACCCATTCCAAGAAAACTCAGAAATCTTTCTGACAGGGACTTGCTGGTTTTCTTCAATTCGCTTCGTTTTATCAAATAGAGAAAAAACCCTGTTATCAGCTGGATGGACAATGACAGCTGCATTTTCTTTTTGCGTTTTCTTTTTTGATCTGAAAAGTCTGTTCTTAATCTTTCTTGCCAGCTTCACTTTGTACCTCACTTTCTCCTAATCGGCACCAGATGTTAAAAATGATGAAATAAAATCGGCTACCCGCTCTGAAGATTTGCCGTCCTGATGGGTGATAAATGCCTGTGAAAAATCTTCAATACGTTTCGTATCAGCCTCGTGATCACTCTCGATATCGTGTACAAGCGATGGAACGTCTTTCGAAATCGGCCCGGGTACAAACGATTCAAACGGGTAGTAGAAATCACGTTCTTCCAAGTAGTCTTCTAAATCCGGGCAGTAAAAATACATCGGACGTTTCAGCAGGCTGTACTCGAAAATAACTGAAGAATAATCGGTTATCAGCCCATCAGAGATTGCCATCAAATCGTACAAAGAGTACGAATCAGTTAAATCCAGCACAAAATCATCCTCTTCCGTGTGCGCATGTTTGCGCATATACGGATGAAGATGGAGGATCACGACATAATCTTTATGGTTTAGCGCCGATTTTAATTGTAGCAGATCAAGCGGTATAGCGTCACCCTCTTGATGATGTCCGCTGCCTCGAAAAGTAGGAGCATACAAAAGCTTTTTTTTATGCTTCAGTTCAGGATAAACCCGATGAAACTCATCCAGTACAGTGCGAATATGTTCCTTATGATAAAAATAATCCGTTCTTGGAATGCCGAGCGGCAAAATCTGCTTTTGCTCCATTTGAAAGGCTTCGGCGAAATGCGGAACGGCAGCGGGTGCACTGACAATGGCATAATCATAGTTTGAATGCACGGGAACAATCTTCAAATAATCAGAAGAAGGGCCGAACGGCTTGTTCACAATGCTGTAGCCAAATTTTTTAAACGCGCCGCAAGCATGCCAAAGCTGGATGGCAACAGTTTCCTTTCGTTTTGGCACAACATACAAAGGAAAATAATAATCATCCAACAAAAGCACGCGGCATGTTGCAAGGTGATATAACGAGCTGAAAAGATGAAGCAAATATGCAGCTCGTCCGATCAGCCCCTTATCCATCTTGCGGAACAGCAGGGTGATGCGAAGAGTTGGATCTTGCTTCAGCTTTTCATAGACACCTTTAAAATTATCACTTAAATGATCCTCACGATAGGAAGCTATGACAATTTTGTTGTGCTGTACTGGTAATAAAGCGCTCAATAGTTTATAAGCAGTGCCGAATACTCCTTTTACAATTTGCGTAAGGAATGTTTTCACTGTTTAAATTTCCCATTCAATAACAGTTTTTCCCCAAGATGAAGTCAAATCTGCTTCAAACGCGTTTGTAATTTCCTCAATACTGCGTACCGGGAAGCGTCCGCCAACTAATGTTTCTAAATAATCAACGACTTCAGGGTATTGAGCTAAAAAGTCTACAGTACGGGCAAAATCCTCGCGTCCGCTTCGGCTACTGCCGATCAGCGTAATCCCTTTTTCAAGCACCATTCTTGTTTCAATTTCAACAGGGTATTCAGATACGCCTAAGAGCGCTACACACGCTTCAGGATGGACATGGGCAATGATTTGCTCAATTGCGCTTTCACTGCCGCGTCCGCCCACGCATTCAAAGGCATGATCGATTCTGACATCTTCAGGAATGTCGTTAATTTGATAAGCTGCATCAACAAAAGAAAAATGATCAAGCTTGTAAGGTGTTTTTCCGAAAATAAACACCTTGCTGTCTGGATATTTTTTCTTCAGTAGAAGCGTCATGATAAATCCGAGATTTCCGTCCCCCCAGACACCGAATGTGTCACGCTTCTTATGCGCCATGCGCTCAAAGCGGGAAAGCGCGTGAACTGCAATTGTAATAAGCTCAGTGAAGGCTGCGACATGCGGATTAATGCTGTCTGGAAGCTCAACAAGCCGATCAGGCGCCATGAACATATAATCCTGCATAAATCCATCATAACCGCTTGAACGGAATCTGCTGGACCGCAGGTAATTCTCCGCGATGACTTCATGCTCTTCAACCGGTGTATTTGGCACCATAACCACCCGGGTTCCGACTTTAAATGTGCCTGTCGGATCAAACATGACTTTTCCGATTCCTTCATGGATCAGAGCCATTGGCAGTTTTTTGTCCATCGCTTCTTTGCCGCGTGAGCCAGTATAATAACGCTGGTCTGCAGCACAGATGGATAAATGGGTAGGACGGACGACGACCTTATCTGAATGGACAACTTTATCTTTATATGTCACTTCAAATTGTCGGGCAGAAACTAAACGATATGTTTGATTAATCATTGTGAAATTCGCTCCTGTAAAATGGCATTAGCCACTTTTAAGTCATATGGTGTCGTTACTTTAATGTTAAAGACTTCACCGCGGACCAGCTTCACTTTTTCACCTGCTAACGAGCAGATCTTGCAAGCGTCAGTAAGGACAGCTTTTTGCTCATCGGACAGTTTATTATAAAGCTCGACCAATTTGCTGATCCGGAAGCTTTGCGGTGTTTGCCCCTGATACATGTTATCGCGGACAGGGATATCAGAAATAAATTCCTGGTCTTCTGAAGCAATAATTGTATCAATGGCTGAGATAACAGTATCAACCGCGCCGTATTGAAGAACAGCATCAATGTTTTCATCGATAATGCGATGAGTGAGAAACGGACGCACAGAATCGTGAGTGATGATCACGTCATCATCCTGAATACCGAATTCTTTTTCAATATAGCGGATGCCGCTCATAATAGATTCATTACGGTCGCTGCCGCCTTCAACGACAATCAGGCGATCATCCTGCCCGATGAATTTCTTTAAAATGTCTTTTGTATGGTTAATCCACTCTTTAGGGGAGACGATTAAAATCTTATCGAAACGGTCATTTAATAAAAACTTTTCAACCGTATGAATGATAATTGGGCGTTTATTTAACGGCAAAAACTGTTTTGGCATATTGACGTTCCCCATGCGGGAACCTTTTCCACCGGCTAGAATCTCAGCATAAATCATAAAATGACTCCTTCCTTACTACAACTCATAATGTTTTATAAAAGGTTTTCATATTATTTGCAATACCGATCTCTATTATATATAAAGATCAGCTTGATTTCTCATTTACATAGCTTAAAAGCAGCTTGCTGGCATTCCCTCTCGAGTACAGATTCCATTCACGTGAAAAGCGCTCCACTTCAGCTTGAAGCCTGTTCATATCTTTCAGCTGGTCCAAGAGCATTCCTGAATCACGGCAAGGAACTCCGGGGATTACCTCTGTATAATGACGGATTAAACCGCGGGTTCTGTTGTAAGCCTCCATATCATACGTATAAAACAAAATGGGTTTGTCCAGCAAAGCAAATTCAAAAGGGACAGAAGAATAATCTGATATTAACAGATCACTCATTTTTAAAAGGTCTGCAAGAGGGAGGTCTGATACGTCTTTTATCCACGCACTATCCCCATGCAATTGAGCATATTGCTTCATAACAGGATGAAGTTTTACTGCAAGTAAATATTCTCCTTTTAAATCATGCTGCAGCTGTTTTTCTGAAAATGGCAGCGAAAAGCTTTCAAACTGATGATCCCTAAAGGTTGGCGCATACAGGATGATTTTTTTCTCTGCCGGCAGGTGATATTTGCTTTTAAGGTCACTGCTGTTTTCCTTCACCTCATAGTAAGCATCGGTTAAAGGCACGCCAAACCGAAGAAATTTATCACCTTTTATATCGAAGAATTCCTTGAATATGTCAGCCATATGTTCAGAACCGACGACAATCCGGTCAAATGAAGCATACACTTTGCGAAAGCGTCTCACGTCAGCCCGCGAACGATTCTGTGTGTTGATATCCTTTAACCCAAATCGTTTAAACGCTCCATTCGCATGCCAAACTTGGATACACTCGATATCAGGTCTGCAGGTCAAAACGGTTGTCAAAACAAAATAGTTATCAACAATCACAGCTTTACTGCTCAGCATAGAAAAGACCGCTTTATATATATGAAGCGGGTGTTTTTCGTTAATAACTGAAACAGTAAGCTCAGGAAATTCTGTTTCCAGCGATTTGGCATGCTGGGTCAGAAGTACATGAATGGGAAATGAGTAGTGTCCCATCTGATATTCCTTTAATATTGCCCGGGCATTATCAGGAAAGGAAACAAGAAGGGTCACTTGACTTCCCGGTTTGACCCAAAACAGCAATGCGCCGATGACTTTGATGAACAAATAGTAAAAAAACGCAAACCAGGATTTCAATCTGTCATCAGCTCAAAACGGCTGCCGCGGATTGTCGGCAGGCACAGCGAAAGATTCATGCATTTCATTACATACCATAGCTCCTTTAAGGCCCATTACAGATGGCGTGATTGATCTTTGACCTGTCCCGTATATTGCGGCTTTGCTGAAGTTCGTTCATGTTTCAGCACGGCTGTAACATACTTAGGAATGCTAAGCATTCTTCTCCAGCGCGCAGGGTTTGTGATCAGCCTGTACATCCATTCAAGGTGAAAACGGATAAAAAATGAGGGCGCTCTTTTGACATTGCCGCTGAACACATCAAAGCTTCCGCCCAGCCCTACAGAAACAGCCTGAGGGAATAGATGTCGGTATTTATGGATAAAGAACTCCTGATTAGGATAACCTAAAGCAACAAATACCATGTCAGGATTTGAGGCTGCGATCGTGTCTGCCACCTCATGTTGATTCTTCACATAGCCGTCAGAATATCCGGCAATTTCAATCCCAGGATAATCACGTTCGACTCGCTCGATTGTCTGAGCAATCACATGCTTAGCTGCACCGTAAAAGAAAACCCGTTTTTTCTTTTGATCAGCCTTCTCAAGCAAAGACGTAAACAAATCATAACCGGCGATTCTGGATTGAAGCGGCTTACCAATTAGCTTGGAAACCAACACAACACCAATGCCATCCGGCAAAATAAAATCAGCAGATGAAAGAACCGCTTCATAACGCGGATTTTGCATCGCTTCAAATCCGATTTCAGGATTCGCTGTTACGATGAACGCACCTTTATTCTGGTCCAAAAATGACATTTCTAAATGTGATACAAATGAAGTCAGTTCACCGTCTACAAAATCTAATTGATTAATGGGTTTCGTTTGCATCGTATCAACCCTCCTTTTCATCTATATGTCTATAAAAAACACGTGTCATTCGTATAGTTTGATTAAAGACTCTTTGTCTGAAAACATTTTACTCTATCTTACCACAAAAATCTTTAGGAACTTTTAACATTCACATTACAATTCCTTCACGTTTTGACGATGAATTAATATGAGGAGGGCGTACAAAATAAATGACGCAGCAGAAAGAAAATCGTTTCACTTAAAAACACGACAAAAGATTCGATTTTTTCGAAAAAGAAAACTTGTTATAATGGGTATGGATAAGACATTAGACCTGTAAAAATTATACATCAATACAACGATGATACCAAAAAATGCTGGTGATTGACATTTTTAAAGAGCCTTAACTTTTATAGGAACTTATGCTATTATTGTTCAATATTAATGGTACGTAAAAAATGTGTCGAAATTATAAACAATCTGTTAAGGTTTGTGGTTTTTTTCTGGTACTCTCAGTTGAAAACAGTTGGAAGGTGATGTTATCTGATGAAGAAAGTGATAACGTACGGAACATTTGATTTATTTCATTATGGACACATGAAGCTGCTACAAAGAGCAAAAAATCTGGGTGATTACTTAATCGTGGGATTATCTACAGATGAATTTAATCTTCAAAAACAAAAAAAATCGCATCATTCCTATGAACATCGAAAATTCATTTTAGAAACAATTGATTTTGTGGATGAAGTGATTCCCGAAAAAAACTGGGAACAAAAAATTTCAGATATTCAAAAGTACGATATAGATACATTTGTGATCGGCGATGATTGGAAAGGGAAATTTGACTTCTTAAAGGAATATTGTGAGGTCATTTACCTTCCGAGAACAGAAGGCATTTCAACTACCCAAATCAAAAAAGACATGGCTAGTTTATAGAAGCACTAACTTAAAGAGGCTTGAAGTAATTCAGTTGCTTCTTTTTTTCTTGTTGGCGCAAATATAAATTTTTTACTCTTTAAGGAGTTCATTATGAAATCTTTTATTTTACAAAAATGCAGAAGTTTATTAGTCAGGGCCTATTCAGTTCTTTTTAAGATTTTTGCTCTTCTGCCAAGAAACAATAAATTAATTTTATTTGAAAGCTACTCAGGAAAGCAGTTTAGCTGCAATCCCCGAGCAATCTATGAATATTTACAGGAAAATAAAGATCAATATGATTATAAAATGATATGGAGCATTGATAAACGATATTTGTCGGCATTAGACGGCGTAGATCGATATATATAAAAAGGTTTTCTTTTAAGTGGATTTGGTACATGGCTACAGCGAAATATTGGATTACAAACAGCCGGCTCCCTTTATGGATTCCAAAACCAAAAAACACATTGTATGTACAGACGTGGCACGGCACTCCGCTAAAAAAACTTGCTAATGATATGGATGAAGTGCATATGCCCGGAACCACAACTGAAAAATATAAACAGAATTTTCTGCAGGAAGCAAGCAAATGGGATTATTTGATTTCTCCTAATGCTTATTCGACTGAAATTTTTAAACGGGCATTTCAATTTAAAAAACAAATTTTAGAAACAGGTTATCCGAGAAATGACATTCTATATTCACCAAATAAAGAATCATTAATAAATAGGGTAAAACAAGAGTTAGAAATTAGCGAAGATAAAAAAATAATTTTATATGCACCAACTTGGAGAGACAATGAGTTTAAGAAAGTTGGTCAGTATAAATTTAAGCTTCAATTTGATTTAGAGGAAATGAAGAGGAAGCTTGGGGACTCTGTGGTTATTCTTTTAAGAATGCATTATCTAGTTTCAGAACAATTTAATTTAGGGAAATATAAAGATTTTGTGAAAGATGTTTCCTTATATAAAGATATTCGAGATTTATATTTAATTAGTGATTTATTGATTACGGATTATTCTTCTGTCTTTTTTGATTATATGAATTTAAAAAAACCCATTGTATTTTTTGTGTATGATCTCCCGGCTTATCGAGACTCTATCAGAGGTTTTTACTTTAATTTTCAGCAAAAAACGCCAGGAAACTTGGTTCAAACAAGTGAAGAACTTATAGATACTGTAATAGAGTTGTTACATAATCCTTATATAGATCATAACTATGAGGATTTTTATAACGAATTTTGTAATTTAGAAGATGGCAAGGCTTCTAAAAGAGTAATTGAAACGATCCTTTAACTTCTAAATAAAGAGGTACAAACATGTTTTCTATAATTATGCCAATATATAATTCTGAGAATTATTTAAGGTACTCAATAGAGAGTGTCATTAACCAGTCAATAGGATTTAAGGAAAATATAGAACTGATATTAATAGATGATGGCAGTGTGGACAGCGGCCCTCAAATTTGTGAGTCCTTTAAAAATCTATATCCTAATAATATTAAAATCATGAAAATTGAAAACTCTGGACCTTCTCGCAAGAAATTGTGGATTATCAAATGTAAGCGAAAAATCTAAATTTATTGGTTTTCTTGATTCTGACGATGCATTGTCTCAAAATGCACTGCAAAGTGTTTATGATTTTTTTTGTGATTTCGAAGATGTAAATATCGCGGTATTACCTGTTTATTACACAGGTGAAAAAGAAGGCGAACATAAATTAAATAATAGATTTGAAAAAGGAACAAGAGTTATAAATATTCTCAACGATTATAAAGCTATTCACTTTTATATTGGCGGCACTTTTTACAGAAGACATACACTAAATCGTACCGTTCAGTTTGATGAATCTATCAAGTTTTGGGAAGACGCTATCTTTTTTAATCAGTTATTACTGAAAGAAAAAAGATACGGAGCAGTTGCAGAAGGAAAGTATTTTTATAGAAAACGGAAAGAACAGAACTCATTAGTTGATCGTTCGTGGTTTAACAAAAAAAGGTACACATATTTGTTGAATGAATGTTACATGACTTTGTTGATGGATTCAATAAAAAAATATGATATAGTTTTGCCTTATCTGCAATTTTTAATTGTATATCATATGAAACTGTTTTTATATCCGAACTATAGAGATGTTTATAAGTCTGTTTTAGATCAACAAGAACAAAAAGTTTTTGTTGATAATTTTATAAAAGTTTTAAAATTTATTGATCCGCAATTTATAAAAGAGCAAGATATGCCGATGTACTATAAAGAATTTATGTTTCACTTATTAAAAGAAAATACAGAAGCTCTTGAAAATATAAAAAAAGAAAGAGTACTGCTTAGTTCATGTACTGTTACTTCGACAAAAATAAAAGGGTTTAGGCTTGAATTAACAGGGCACTTTATTAACCAGTATTATGAGATGAAAGAAAATGACAGATTATATATAAAATATTTTAATAGATTAAAAGTATGTAAACGAAAAGAACTGAAAAAAACAATTGAAGTATGGGGATATAAATTAAGAGATTTTAGACATGCTGGTTTTGTTGTAGAAATACCGATTTGGGCCCTTGCATTTGACTTTGTCCTAAAAACACCAAATGATGCTTTAGAACTTAACCATGTAAACGTATTTAAAAGTTTTCTTACAAAGACTTTAAAAAACAGGTAAGGAATCCTTTTCATACATTTTACTAGATTAATCATGTTTTTTCAAAAATTTAGCACTCTAATTGTTTTTACTTTTATTTACCCGGATTCTTATTCATATAAACATTTTGTTAGGAGTAATCTTTTATGAACGAAAAGAGTTTTAACTATGATTTCAGTGTTATAATGCCGATTTATAATGTCGAGTTATATCTAACTGATGCAATAGAAAGCGTTATTAACCAGACTATAGGCTTCGAGAATATTCAGTTAATACTTGTGAATGATGAAAGCCCCGATAAAAGTGAAATGATTTGTAAAGAATATGCTCAAAAATATCCAAAAAATATTGTATATGTAAAGAAACAGAATGGCGGAGTGAGCAGTGCCCGAAATTATGGTTTAAAGTATGCTAAAGGCAGATATATTCAATTTTGGATCCAGATGACTTAGTTTCAGAAGAAACATTCGAAAATGTTTTAAACTTCTTTAACCAACATAAAAATGAAATTGATATTGTAGCAATCCCAATATTTTTTGAGGAAGGAAGAACTGGAGAACATAATCTAAATAATAAGTTTTCTTCAACGAGAATATTGGATGTGGAAAAAGAACCACATCATATATTAACTCATTGCTGTTCTACATTTATAAAAAATGATGCCTTGAAAAATATCAGGTTTGATGAAAATTGTAAAATAGGTGAAGATGCTAAGCTAGTTAATTTAATTATATCGCAAAAGAAAAAGTATGGTCTTGTTAAGGAGGCAAAATATCATTATAGAGTTAGAGAAGATGGATCGTCTGCCATGCAGACCGCTAAAGCAAATAAGAATTGGTTTAACCATTCACTTATCACTTTCTCCAAGAATTTAATCGATATCACCAAAAATAATGAACAGAAAATACCTTTGTTTCTTCAATACATGGTTATGCATGATTTGAAGTGGAAATTATTGATTAAGGATATTAGTGAAACACCTTTAGACGAAAATGAATACCGCGAATTTTTAACATTGATACGAGAAGTATTATCGTATATTGACGACGATGTCATTATTAATACAAAAAGTGTCAGCCATTTCTATCTATATCATGCTTTAAAAATAAAGCACGGTGAAAATTATAGTAAGTATGTATATGAAAAAGAAACTGAACAAGATTATTATTTATTCAGAGCAGATAAAATTGTTTCGAAGTTATCGAATCAAACTCTAACTATTGAGATTTTAGAAGAAAATGAGGATTCTATTCATATTGAAGGATTTTGGAGCTCTCTTTTTAATTCTAAAGGCTTTAATTTTTATGCTAAAATTGGAGAAATTAAAATAAAAGCTAAGAAAATAAAAAGAAGTCATAACGATTATATAAGTTTGGGTGAAGTAATAAAAAAATATCCTGGTTTTTCTATAGATATTCCGAAAAGCTATCTTGATGGCAATCACCATATTGAATTTTTTATAGCTAAAGGTAAAAAAAGAAAAATGGCAAAACTTCGATTCTTTAAGTATTCAGGTTTGTCAAATGATCTATTTAACGCTTATGCGGCTAAAAAGGATTATATCTTTTATTATAATTATAAAAAACTAATGTTCAAACAAAACAATTTTAAAAATAGATTTATAAAAGAATTTCGTTTCTTAAAATCCCTTAATAAATTAGGAGATAAATCAAAGAAACGAAAATCAGCTATTAAAAAGGCAATGTTGGCAAGAGTGGCACACCATGTTTTTACTATTTTTAACAGGAAGCCAGTATGGTTATTCATAGACAGACAAGATAAAGCTGATGATAATGCAGAGCACCTCTTTAAATATGCAATCAGCAAGAATGATGGGGTAAAAAAATACTTTATAATAAAAAAAGATAGCAAGGATTACAACAGGATTAAAAAATATGGAAAGGTTATACCATACAGATCTTTTAGACATAAAATTTTAACCTTATCCTCTTCCAAAGTAATATCGACACATGCAGATATATGGGTTGTAAATCCATTTTTTAATATGGAGATTTATTTTAGAGATTTATTTAATTTTGAGTTTGTCTTTTTGCGGCATGGAATAACAATGGCAGATCATTCTGAATGGTTAAATAAATACAGTAAGAATATCAAATTATTAGTCACTTCTGCCAAACCTGAATATCGGTCTATTGTGAAAGGGAATTACAACTATAAAAAAGAGAATATTTTGTTGGGTGGATTTCCGAGATACGATAATCTTAAGAAGAGTGAAGGAGAAAAGCGGCTTCTAATAATGCCGACTTGGAGAAAAGATATTGTATTACCGAAAGATCAGGCAAAAGGAGTAAGACCGTACAACCCGAAATTTAAAGATAGTGAATACTTTTCTAGGTATAATGCTTTGATTAATGATGAACGGCTAATCGAATTTGCTAAGAAAAATAATTATAAAATAACTTTTTTTCCGCACCCAGATATTCAGCAACAGATTGTAGACTTTGAAAAGCATGAGTATGTGGAGTTTGCCGACTATAACAGCGGCTATCAAATGCTATTTAATTCTTCTAATATAATGATTACTGATTTTTCATCTGTAGCGTTTGATTTTGCATATGAGAAAAAACCTGTTATCTATTATCAATACGAAAAATCATACCATTTTAAACTTGATTATTATGATTATAAAAAAATGGGGTTTGGTGATGTAATAGAAGATCATAATAGCTTAGTTGATAAAGTTATCTATTATATGAAAAACAATAGTCGTATGGAAGATAAGTATAGAAAAAGAGTAGATAACTTTTTTGCATATACTGATAAAAATAATAGGAATCGTATTTATAAAGCTATTTTGGAATTAGATAATAATAAAGTTGCTAAGTGAGTTTAATTTGCCCTATACTGACACTTTAAAGTAAAGAGAAGTTCTGCGGGACTTCTCTTTACTTTTCAAAAGTGAAAAAAACCTCAATATCTGTTACAATATTCACCGGTGCTTTCAAATTTCTTTAACCGAAAGATCCAAAAAATCATTTAAGTCTAAGGAAGATAAACAATGAATGCATTAGTAAGAATCGTAAAAGAGCAAGTGACATCGTTTCCTTTAATTTTGCGCTTAGCTTCGTATGAGACAAAGTCTCAGTATCAGATGAATTATCTTGGCGTATTATGGCAGTTTCTCAATCCTCTCATTCAAATGCTGGCGTATTGGTTTGTATTTGGTATGGGGATTCGTAACAGCAAGCCAGTCATAACAGGTATTGGAGAAGTTCCTTTTATTGTTTGGATGCTGGCTGGTTTGATCCCGTGGTTTTTTATTAGCCCGACGATTCTGGATGGATCAAACAGTGTATTTAAACGGATCAATATGGTGGCGAAAATGAATTTTCCGATCAGTTCACTGCCTTCTGTTGTGATTGCTTCAAATTTATTTAGTTATTTTGTAATGATGGGTGTTTATGTCATTGTGCTTTTAGCAAGCGGTATTTATCCTAGCTTGCATTGGATACAATATATTTACTATTTAATCTGCATGATTGTGTTTATGTTTTCATTTAGCTTGTTTAACTCTACAATCAGTGTGCTTGTCAGAGATTATCAATTTCTGCGCAGGCCGTAACCAGATTATTGTTCTTTTTACTTCCGATTTTTTGGAATATCTCAGAGCAGACTCGGGAAAAATCACCCGAATCTTCTGCCTGTGCTTAAGCTGAATCCGATTTTTTATCTGATAGAAGGATTTAGGAACAGCTTCTTAGACGGAAAATGGTTTTTCCAAGACATGAAGTACACGCTGTATTTCTGGCTGTTCACATTCCTTTTATTGTTAGTGGGTTCTATTCTGCATATGAAATTCAGAGACAAGTTTGTTGACTTTCTTTAATACGTAAGGAGATTGTACGATGAAACTAAAAGTTTCGTTTCGAAATGTTTCAAAGCAATATCATTTGTATAAAAAACAATCGGACAAGATAAAAGGATTGTTTTTTCCGGCTAAGGATAATGGTTTTTTTGCTGTGCGGAATGTCTCCTTTGACGTGTATGAGGGAGAGACAATCGGCTTTGTAGGGATAAATGGATCAGGGAAATCAACCATGTCTAACCTGCTGGCTAAAATTATTCCGCCGACCAGCGGTGAAATTGAAATGAACGGCCAGCCGTCGCTGATTGCGATTCGCCGGTTTAAATAACCAATTAACGGGCCGGGACAATGTCCGGCTCAAGTGTTTGATGATGGGGTTAACCAATAAAGAAATTGATGATATGTATGACAGCATCGTTGAATTTGCCGAGATTGGCGATTTTATTAATCAGCCGGTTAAAAACTATTCTAGCGGGATGAAATCTCGTCTCGGTTTTGCGATTTCCGTGCATATTGACCCTGACATTTTAATAATTGACGAAGCGCTTTCTGTAGGGGACCAAACGTTTTATCAGAAGTGTGTAGACAGAATAAATGAGTTTAAAAAGCAAGGAAAAACGATTTTCTTTGTCAGCCACTCAATCGGTCAGATTGAAAAGATGTGTGACCGTGTTGCTTGGATGCACTATGGCGAGCTTCGTATGTTTGATGAAACAAAAACGGTTGTCAAAGAGTATAAAGCGTTTATTGACTGGTTTAATAAGCTGTCTAAAAAAGAAAAAGAGACATATAAAAAAGAGCAGACGGAAGAGAGGAAGAAAGAAGATCCTGAAGCGTTTGCCCGTTTCCGCCAAAAGAAGAAAAAGCCGAAATCATTGGCTAATGCGGTTCAAATTGCTATTTTGTCTATCCTGACTGTATTCATGGCAGGAACGATGTTCTTTAATGCTCCGCTTCGTACAATTGCTTCGTTTGGCGCTATCCCGCAAAATGAAGTGAAGAATCATCATGGCAATGCAAAGGGCAAGTCAGAGGAACGCTTAACCGCAGTCAATAAGCAAGGGTTTATAGCAAATGAAAAAGCGGCTACTTATAAAGATCAGGGTTTGAAACAGAAGGCTGACGTTACACTGCCATTCGGTACAGAGGTGTCGGTAGCTGCAAAAGGCAAACAGGCAGCGAAAATAAAGTTTAACGGACAGTCTTATTTTGTTAAAAAGAGCGCTGTTGCAGCTAACATGAAACATGCTGAATTGCATGCCGCTGCATTTACGTCTTATGTCTCGCAAAACGCAGCTTCTTCCTATGAATACTTTCTGAAATTCCTGGGAGACAGCAGAACCAGCATTCAATCCAAGTTGAATGGATATACTGAAGGGGATACGGCTGACGGCAGAAAAACATTAGATTTTGATTATGAAAAAATCAGCTATGTGTTGGAGAATGATAAAGCAACAGAGCTTATTTTTCATAACATTTCTCCTATCACCCCGACGTCACTATCCTTAAGTGATAGCGATGTATTGTATGACAGCAGCAAGAAGCGTTTTCTTGTGAATACAGCTGATCAGGTTTTTGCAGTTGATAATGAAGAGCATACACTGACTTTGATGTTGAAATAAAAAAAGGCTATTGGATGAATGTCCAATAGCCTTTTTGTTTAGATTTCTTCTTTGTTTAGTAAACCTTCCATAAATGGAACGAGCTGATCGCGAAGCTCTTTATCCTGCATCGCAAATTCTAGAGTTGTTGTGATAAAGCCGAGCTTTTCACCAACATCATAACGCTTGCCTTCAAAGTCGTAAGCAAACACTCTTTGAATTTCATTCAGTTTTTGAATGGCGTCTGTGAGCTGAATTTCTCCGCCGGCGCCAACCTGCTGCTCTTCTAAATACATGAAGATCTCAGGCGTGAATACGTAACGGCCTAAGATGGCAAGATTAGAAGGTGCTGTGCCTTTAGGCGGTTTTTCAACGAAGTTTTTCACCTGATAACGGCGGCCTTCACTTGTCAGCGGGTCAATAATGCCGTAGCGGTGTGTTTCTTCTTCAGGCACCTGCTGAACACCGATAATAGAAGAAAGTGTTTTTTCATATTCATCCATTAATTGGCGCAACCCTGGTGTTTCAGCCTGAACAATATCGTCTCCAAGCAGTACCGCAAACGGCTCATCGCCGATAAAGTTGCGCGCGCACCAGACAGCATGTCCGAGACCTTTAGGTTCTTTTTGGCGGATATAGTGAATGTCAGCCAGGTTAGAAGCCTTTTTCACTTTTTCAAGCAGCTCAGTTTTTCCTTTTTCTTCTAGGTTTCTTTCAAGCTCAGGAGAGTAATCAAAATGATCCTCAATCGCACGCTTGCTTTTTCCTGTTACGATAATAATATCTTCAATACCGGCTTCAACAGCTTCTTCAATTATGTATTGAATGGTAGGTTTATCAACGATAGGAAGCATTTCTTTCGGCATTGCTTTCGTAGCCGGCAAGAATCTCGTTCCGAGACCTGCGGCAGGGATTATGGCTTTACGTACTTTTTTCAATTTCAAAGCACCTTCCTTAAGAACAGATTTAGGGTCACTCTTTTGAATGCTGAGTATTTAAAATGTTTGAGTTTCTTTTCTCATCAATACCCTATTTTCATTCTGTTAAACACATTTAATCATATAAGAAAAACCAATATTAAACAAGAGTCAATTCAGTGACTTTGGGGTCGAGGAAATACAAAAAAATATCATTAATTGATAGATATAACAGTTTCACCTGATCCGGTATTTCAAGAAATATAACAGCTTCTTCATCTCTAGAGCCTGCTCAGCAAAAGTGATATAATGTAGTTCTGAAAATGTGACTGTACGAATTTATTCGAAAGGTAATAAATAGATGATGACAATTAAGGTTTCTACTCCAAAATTAGCATTTGTTTGTCAAGAGCTGAATGCTGCAAAAAAGTTTAGTATCAATACGATCGATTGGAATTATCCAATGGAAATTGTCACTTTACATCATGAGCCCAATGGGCCTTCTTCTTTTAAAGATACTGCTGTTATTAATATGTACAGCTACTTTAAAGGTTCTGAACCTCAGAAAGATAAAATCAAGCATCCGATTGAACAAGAAGGTTTAACATATATTCAAGAACCAAATAAGCCAATTTATCGTTATTACAATAATGGACGTTATATCAAATATCAAAGGTTTACAGCATCAGGAGAACTTGCTGTCATTGATTACTTTAATGAAAGCAGGCAAAGGTTTAAAAGGGAAGAATATGATTTGTCTGGATATGTACACAGCTTAATGTACATGGATCTGGACACTAACAAACCGAAGCAGCATCTTTATTTAAGGGCAGATGGCACTTGTTATATGACAAAATGGTATAAGAATGATGGAACAACTGAAAAAATTGTCATTTTTGACGAAAAAGAGAATATAGTCAGTGTATTGTATTCAGAAAATGAACTTTCCCGTTATTTTCTGATCCGCTTGATAAAGGAAGCGGATTATTTATTTATGACTTCTGAAGTTGAGTTATATACTACATTAAAATCTCTTTCAGTTGAATATTCTTCCATGTATCTAGGTTTTATAGAGACGAATGAGATGTTGGAAAACCCTGAAAAGGAAATAGGCCACCTTGATGCTTTCGTGGTTCCTTCCTTGAAGAGATATCATGACATAATTAAAAATACGGGGCCTCGCACAAATATTTATTACGTTTCTGAAGAGCCGTTTACCCGCAAGCGTTTTGTGGACAAACTAATAGATCAGGTGCCATTTAATAATCAATTGAAGGATATGAATGTTGAGCTGTTAATGGCAGAATGGCAATCAAAATCCGATTTATATTTGTCAGCCAAGGTTGAATTTAAAGGCTGCATTCCTCCCCATTCTGTGGGCCGCCATAAAATGTATTGGAAGTTAAAAAATAAAAAGAGCGGCACTGAAAGCACGTTTAACGCAAAAGTAAACAGCGAGGAAGAACTAATATTTACCGTAAGCGGTACACTTCGTGTTCACTCTGTATTAGATCAGTTGTCCACCATTGAATTGTATCTCTGTTCCGAGTGGGATAATAGCTTCTTTGCATCAGGTGTGCGAATAAACTATTCAAAGGAAATTCCATTATCAGAACAAAGTATTTCAGGCTGGCAAGTTACTTTAGAAAAAGAAAATAATTATTTGCGTGTTCAGACTGCCGAGGGATTTCGGAGAAAATTAATGAAACGGCTGTTTGTGAAAAAATAGCAGACAAGGTTTTACCAGAAGAAGGAGCTTGAAGATGAGAAGGATCTTTTCACTAATATATGAAATAGACATTGAAAAAGGCGGCATTACAAGCTCTATGATGTCAAGATCTTTTACATTTGCGGAGCGCGGCCATAAAATCGATTTGGTTACACTTGATTATAAAGACAATTATGATCAGATTGAGCAAGTGCTGAAGAGCGCTGGAAGGCTGCATGCTGATGTAAATATCCTCAATATTTATGATGACTATAAAAATCAGCATAAGCATATAAAAATTGGGGAAGCGCAACAAAGTTACTATGATCAAAATTGTAATCGCTTTGAAGAACCATATGCTGCGCATCATAATGAGGAAAAATTAGAAACGGAATACTTCAAGAATGGCTTATATATAAAAAAGAAAAAATGGGATGAGTCGGATAATCTTTTATATGTAGATCATTTCAATGAAAATATGCAAATGACAAAGCGAGAATTCTTTCATGGCGGTTATGTAAATAAAACTGTGATATTCGATACAAGAAGCGGAAAAATCAATCAAATTCACTACACAGCACCCGACGGTTTCTGTTATTTAACAGAATGGTACCATTTTAAAACAGGAGCCAGTCAAGGAGTTATGCTGTTTGGCCGTGATGAAAAGGAAGCTGTATTTTTCAAAAACAAGCACCAGTTTCATACACATTGGCTTGAAACGCTATGTGAGAAAGAAAAGGACCCTATTATCATCTGTGATGGAGTCGGAAGTGCTTCAAAAGTAAATGAAATGCGTGCAGGATTGGCAAAACGATTTTACTGTGTTCACTCAAATCATTTAGATTATCCTTATACGTTAGGCAGCAAAGTTCGAAACAATCATCAATATGCGATGGAGCATATTAAGGATTATGACGGGCTGATCGTATTAACGAATGAACAAAAAGAAGATATCATGAAGGATTTTGAGTCGAACAATAATATTTTTGTTATTCCTCATGCACCAAGAAGGCTTGAAAAATTACAAACGTATGAAAAAAAGAAAAACGAGTTTGTCATGGTGGCCAGATATCATGAGGAAAAAGGGATCGATAAGGTCATAAAAGCAATGGGAATCGTAAAAAAATCCCGGCCGGATATTGTCCTGAATATATATGGCAGCGGTCCTGGCCATAAGGAATACCAGCAATTGATCGATGATCTTAAGTTAGATAATGTACATTTAAAAGGGTATGTCGCAAATCCTGCTCCATTTTATCAGCAGGCACTTGCCACATTATTAACATCAAAATTTGAGGGGTTTAGTCTCGCGATTTGTGAATCGTTTTCGTGCGCAACCCCTGTTGTCAGTTTTGATGTGAAATACAGCCCGAGGGAGCTCATAAAAGAACACGAAACGGGAATGCTTGTAGAACCTGATAATATTGACATGCTTGCTGAAAGTATCATTTATTTGTACGACAACCCTGAGAGAGCCATTCAATACGGAAAAAACGCAAAGAACTTAATGGATACTGAATATAGTGAAGCCCGATTATTTGAAAGATGGGAAGAAGTATTTGAAATGACGAAATAGTGCTTTTTTATACTGTTTTTGTTCATTATATGAGCTTTTGTGAATGAAATAGAAGCGGATAAGGATAGAGGTGTCATGGTGAAAATTACTGCAGCAGTACCCACATACAACTCAGAACATTTTATCTCCCGCTGCCTGGATAGTATGGTTCAACAAACCATGCCGAATAATGAGTACGAAATTATTTGTGTAGATGATTGTTCTCAGGATGGCACGGTTTCAATATTAAAAAAGTACAGTGAACAGTATTCTAATATAACGGTTATAGAACGAGAAAAAAACTCGGGAGGGCCGGGAGAGCCGCGAAACCAGGCGATACGTGCTGCGAACGGTGAATACATTTTTTTTATTGATTCCGATGATTATGTAGGAATCGAAGCGTTTGAGAGAATGTATCAATTTGCAAAACAGCATGATTCAGATATTGTGCTTGGGAAAATGGTCGGTGTAAACGGCAGATCGGTCCCGCAAGCTATTTTTAAGGAAACGAAACCTGAGGCGGATCTTGTAAAATCTCCGCTTGTTTACTCAATAGGACCGACAAAACTTTTTAAAGTTTCACTGCTTAGAATGCATGACATATATTTCCCCTCTAATATACAGGCTACAGAGGATCAGGTATTTGTCATGCAGGCTTATTTAGAAGCGGACAAAATTTCTGTCTTGGCCGATTATGATTATTACTATGCTGTACAGCATGACGGCGAGCATATGACGTTTGCATACGTTGCGCCTCAAAGCTACTATGGCGCAATGAAGGTAATCATAGATATGATTCGTAATAGCCGTCTTTCACATAATCGCAAAATGAAGTTTATGGCGAAGTTTTTAAATCGTCATTTTGATTTTTCCAGAACAACGGACTTTACCGTAACAATCGAGGACGAACGGGAGCAGCAAACATGGATGACAGAGCTGCATCATTTTGTTGAACAAAATATACCACGGGAAATTGATAAGCTTGTTCATTCTCATACGCGGTTAAAATTACACTTTGTACGCCATAATGACCTAAAGGGCTTGAAGCAGTTTGAAGCTGATAAAGAAAATATGGCCCAATATACGTCAGTTAAAAATGGTCATATCATAGCAAACTATCCCAGCCTTATCTCATATCATTTGGCAGAGAATGAACGGATTGTTGATGACAGAAACAAAATCAGTCATTACGTGAGCGAATTTCAAATGAAGGACAACACTTTCACATTAAGAGGCTCGGTTACCCACACGGCTTTACAACCAGAGCATCAAGCTATGCAAACTTTATACGGCATTTGGGTGCACCGTGATAGAAAAACTGAAAAAATCATTTCTCCAGTGTATTCCAAGGACGGAGAATTTGAATTTCTCACGAAGTTTACTGATTTGGCTATTCATGAAGAAGATATTGGTGTTTGGGATTTCTTTATTGAATCGGGGATAGACGGCTATAAAAAACGCGTCCGAATTGGCAGCAGCAGAGAACCGTATCCTTATTCAAAACATGCTAAATATATTGGGAATAACGGGGAATATGCTTTCAGCGCACGGCCGTACTTTACTAAAACCTATGATAATTTGTCGGTGGATATCAGAAAGCAGGAAGTTCTGAAAGTCGAATTCAGAGATAATGATTCGGACCAGCATTTAACGTTCGTATTTCCTGGAAGCCAATTGTTTTTTCCGAAGCAATCTTTATTATTGCTCGAATGCAATAACCAAGAGTTTTTAATCCCAATAAAAAATCAAATCAGTTCAGCTGATGGGACAGTGATACAGGTTGATCGGAATCTCGTTCAGCAAAAGTTTGCTCCGGCTTATTTACAAAACACCAATATTGTTTTATCCATTAATTCTTATAAAACCACATTGGTTCCGAAAAAGGATGTCAGTGTGTACTTTTGCAGTAAAAATATTGAAAAAAAGCTATGGTGCTTTAAAATAAAGAAGAAAGTAGATCTATTTATACAATCGGACCAATCGAAATTCTATCTAACAGCCCGTTAAACAAAGAAACCAGGTGACAAATATGAAAAAACTAAAAGTTATGACCGTTTTCGGGACCAGGCCTGAAGCGATCAAGATGGCACCGCTTGTGCTTGAATTGAAAAAATATCCTGAAATAGATTCCTATGTAACGGTAACTGCACAGCACAGACAGATGCTCGATCAGGTGTTAGATGCGTTTCACATCAAGCCTGACTTCGATTTGAACATTATGAAGGAGCGGCAGACACTGGCAGAGATTACGTCTAACGCACTTGTAAAATTGGATGAGTTGTTTAAAGATATTAAACCCGATATTGTGCTTGTCCATGGTGATACAACGACGACGTTTGCCGGAAGCCTAGCCGCTTTTTACCATCAAATTGCTGTCGGTCATGTGGAGGCGGGGCTTCGTACAGGGAATAAGTATTCCCCGTTTCCGGAAGAGCTCAATCGACAGATGACAGGGGCGATTGCTGATTTGCATTTTGCTCCGACAGGCCAGGCGAAAGACAATTTATTAAAAGAAAACAAAAAGGCCGACTCTATTTTTGTAACGGGCAATACAGCGATTGACGCACTCAACACAACGGTTAGGGATGCTTACTCACATCCTGTTCTCGATCAGGTGGGTGAGGATAAAATGATTCTCTTGACCGCTCACCGCCGGGAAAATTTGGGTGAGCCAATGGAAAACATGTTCAAGGCCATCCGCAGAATTGTAGGGGAATTTGAAGATGTACAAGTCGTTTACCCTGTGCACCTGAATCCTGTTGTCCGGGAAGCGGCTCAGAAGCATTTTGGTGATTCTGACAGAGTGCATCTGATTGAACCTTTAGAGGTGATTGATTTCCATAACTTTGCAGCGAAATCGCATTTTATATTGACAGATTCGGGCGGCGTGCAGGAGGAAGCCCCATCTCTCGGGAAACCGGTGCTTGTTCTGCGTGATACGACGGAACGGCCTGAAGGAGTGGAAGCGGGAACGCTGAAACTTGCAGGGACGGATGAGGAAAACATTTATCAGCTGGCAAAACAGCTGTTAACTGATCATGATGAGTACAAGAAAATGTCCCAGGCTTCTAATCCGTATGGAGATGGAGAGGCTTCCCGCCGGATTGTGGAAGAATTGCTGTTTCATTATGGGTATCGGAAAGAACAACCGGATTCATTTACAGGCAAATAAAAAAGAAGCTTTGCACATTGTGCGAAGCTTCTTTTTTGTTTTACTTTTCGAGGCTTTCCTTCAGCTCTTTTGTAATATCTGAAAGGGCGCTTTCATCAGCTTGGTAGTAGTAAATTCCATTGATTTTCGTGCCTGTACCTTTTAGTTCGTGCTGTTTAATATGTTTCCGCGCACCTTTGTAATCGGACTGGATATCCCACATGTTATCGAAGGTCAAGTTCGTTTTCACATTATCTTCAACAACTTTAAACATATCTCCGAATTTCGTGATGGAAGAAATATTAGCGCCTTTATTAATAATACCTTGGATGACTTGGCGCTGGCGGTCCTGGCGTCCGAAGTCGCCTCTCGGATCTTCTTTTCTCATCCGGGTATAAGCGAGCGCTTCTTTTCCGTTCAGTGTGATTTCTCCTTTGCCGAACGAATAACCGTCATAGCTGAAGGCGAATGTGCTGTTAACAGTAATGCCGCCAAGTGTATCAACAACGTCTCTAAAGCTTTCCATGTTCACTTTTACAAAATAATCAACCGGAACATCGAGGAAGTTCTCGACCGTGTCAACCGTCATCTGCGTGCCGCCGAAAGCGTATGAATGGTTGATTTTATCCATTGTGCCTTTTCCGATAATTTTTGTATACGTGTCACGCGGAATGCTGACCATGTCGGTTGTATTCGTTTTTGGGTTAACAGTCATATAAATGAGCGTATCGGCACGGCCCTTATCGCCGTCGCGTTCATCCACACCCATGATTAAGACGGAAAAAGGATCTTTTTTATTGATACTGACCTCTTTATCCCTCTTTTTCGATTTATCAATGCTTTCATGAATACTTGCCACGGTTGATGCTGCTTTATGCCATAAGTAGTATGCATAGCCTCCAGTTCCGAGTACAAATACGGCCACAATGGCTAAAATGACAAGTAACGCCTTTCTTTTTTTCTTTCTTTTTTCAGCTCTCATAATAAAGTCCTCGCTTTTTTGTAATCTAGTACGATTATAAGTTTCTTAATATTTGAAAACAACTAAAATTTGTCTGATTCTTTACAATAGACGGCTCCTTGTAACAAATGTTTCGGTATTTTAAGAAAATCCGCAAAAATTTTTCGTTGTTTTGAAAGAAATCTTAAAATAAGCTTAAAATTGTCGATAAAAAGTGGAGAGGTGATATAGGAATGAAAAAAATTGCTATTTTAATGTTCTCAATGCTGCTTCTTTTGTCTGCGTGCGGCACAGCTCAGAACACATCAGGAGCAGAAACAAATTCAGACAGCCAGGATGCAGCTGCAGAAGAGACAGTAACGAAGGAAGGCACTTTTGCCGGTTTGGCGGACAGCCATACAATTGCAGTCACTATTGATGATAAAGAGACGTCGATTCAGGTTGGTTCAGACCTTCAGGACAAAATGAACAGCATTTCAGAAGGGCAAAAAGTTGTTGTCAAATATATAAAAGATTCAAATGGCGCTTTAATGCTTAAGGATCTTGAGACAAAGTAATAAAAAACTCTTAGGGGGTTCCATGTTTTGAAAAAAATGAAGCTCTTGCTTCTATCGTCAGTCACTGCGGCGGCTGTAGCATGTCCGGCGTTTATGCAGACTGCGAAAGCCGCAGATAAAACCATTTCGGTTAAGCTGAGTAATTATGTAGGCAGCAAATCAAGTTTGGATGTCGATATCACAGGCGGATATGAAATTTCCGGCTCAAGAATTGCGGATACGGAGCGATATGGAGGAGCAACCCGTTTTGATGTTGCCAATAATGTCGCCTCTGCCGGATGGACAAATCCAACGACTGTGGTCATTGTAAATCGGGACGCTTTTGCCGATGCGCTCTCAGCAACCCCGCTTGCCAAAAAGTACGATGCACCGATTTTATTAACAGACGCAGATTCGCTAACACCAAAAACAGAAAGCGAAATTGCAAAATTAAATCCTGACAATATTCTCATCATTGGCGGTACAATCAGTGTTTCTAAAAATGTAGAAAATACATTAAAAAAATATGGTTCTATCGATCGGATTGGCGGAGCAACCCGTTACGAGGTTTCTAAAAACATAGCCGATCGGATGGGGAATTACAGCCAGGCAGTAGTGGCCACAGGCATGGTCTTTACGGATGCACTGTCAATCGCGCCATATGCTGCAATGAACGGTTATCCGATTTTACTTGCGGGAGACAATAACATCCGCAGTGATTACAAAATTCCAAGCAAGGTTACAATTGTCGGCGGTCCGTTGAGTGTCAGCACTGGTGTGGAAGCTGCATTAAAAAAGAAGGCAACTGTGAAACGGATTGGCGGCGTTTCACGATATGAGGTATCTGCCAATATCGTTAAAGAATTAAATATGAAAGCAACAAAGGTATTTATGTCAAACGGCCAAACATTCGCGGATGCATTAACGGGATCTGTGCTTGCAGCAAAGCAGGGAAGCCCTTTACTGCTGGTTGAATCAGGAAGCCTGCCGTCACCAGTCGCTGATGTGGTAGCGTCAAAAGGGACTCAGTCATTTGCGCTGCTTGGAGGAAGCATCTCCATCAGTGATACGCTAAAGAACAAACTGGCAGATACTTTTGCAGGAACTGGATATACAGTCAAGTTAACCGGCGGAAACCTGGTGCTTTATAAAAACAGTACTGCAATCAAGACGCTTGGAACGTCTTTTACAGCACAGCCTAAAAAGTATGCAACTACAAATTCTATCAGTCTAAATGGAACGCCATATCTCGGAAACATGAAATTTACAATAGAGTCAGGCAAATATATTCGTCCGATCAATGTGAATATCCCCTTTGAAGATTATTTAAAGGGTGTTGTGCCTCATGAAATGCCGGCCAGCTGGCAGAAAGAAGCGCTTAAAGCCCAAGCTGTCGCAGCGAGAACTTATTCCATCAATTCGGCCGGAAAAGAAGTACAAGACACCACCGCTTTTCAGGTATATGGCGGATATGACTGGAATTCGAAAACTTCAGAAGTTGTTGAAGCTACAAAAGGAAAAGTTTTGAAATACAATGGAAATTTGATTTCAGCTACGTATTCCTCAAGCAACGGCGGCTATACAGAAGCGAGCGGTGAGGTGTGGAGCAGCCAGCTTCCTTATTTAATCGCCAAAAAAGATACGTACGACCCGCAAATCAGCTGGTCTCTGTCTTTAAATAAAACCCAGCTTGATAAGAGCAGTCTGAATCTGAAAAGCCCGGGTTCATGGTGGAGCTCTAAAAATGAAACAAACTCAGCATATTTGAGCGGTTTGAAAAGCTGGTTTATTAAAAATAAATACAGCAATGCTGAGTCTATCAAAATCACGAAAATATCCAGTGTGAAATTCAGCACGGAGAAAACTGCCGGTCAGCGGCCGGAAACAGCAAGCGTCACATTCTCATATTTCGTGAAAGAAAAATCAAATGGCTATATCCTGTCAAATGGAAGCCTCAGTGAAAAAACAGCAACAATTACTGTACCTGCAACAGAGCTGAGAACGATGCTTGGCGCTTCCAATATGAAGAGTACATATGCTTCTGTCTCAAGCAATACAAACGCCTTTCTCATTAGCGGTAAAGGATACGGACACGGCATAGGCATGAGTCAGTACGGAGCCAATGCCAGAGCAGCTGCCGGACAATCTTATACAACGATTTTAAGTTTTTACTATCCGGGAACAACTCTATCAAGCTATTAAAAGATTGTTAGAGTCCAAGGAGGCGAGATGCCTCCTTTGTTCGTTATTTGATTTATGAATCATTATGAATCTTTGGAGGGACTATCTTTGCGGATCTTTCTTAAAAGCATACCTATGCTGATACTAGGAGTCGTGTTATTTGTACCAAATGCGTTTGCGGCCAACTCTGTTACAAGGCTGGATGGAGCAAGCAGATATGAGGTTGCAGTAAATGTATCAAAACAAGGCTGGAGCAGTGCGGGCACGGTTGTTATAGCAAACGGAACAGCATATGCCGATGTATTAACTGCTGCACCTTTGGCTTACAAATACAATGCCCCGATTTTATTGACGGAATCATCTAAACTGACTGCGCCGACTAAAGACAGAATCAGCCAGCTTAAACCGAGCAAGGTCATCGTCATTGGCGGAACGATCAGTGTTTCTAACAACGTTGTAAGCGACATTAAAAAATTGGGTATTTCCAATGTGGAACGGATCGGCGGAAGAAGCCGCTATGAAGTTGCCCAAAATATTTCTAAAAAGTTATCTTCAAATTCAAAAGCGGTAATCGCAAATGGCACGGCATATGCTGACAGTCTGGCGATCGGTTCTTATGCTGCCCGTAATGGTATTCCAATTTTACTGACTACTGCAAGCTCCATTCCTGCACCAACGAAAAGTGCGATGAACAGCAAAGGGACATCATCGACTATTGTGGTCGGAGGAGAAATCAGTGTCTCTAAAAATGTTTACAGCCAGCTTCCTTCACCAACAAGAATCGGCGGAAACAGCCGTTTTGAAGTGGCTGCAAACATAGCGAAAAAATATTATTCTTCATCAAAAGCTGCATTTGTCAGCAATGGCTATCAATATGCAGATGCTTTAGCGGGTTCTGTGCTGGCGGCGAAGCAAAATCGCCCAATGCTATTTACTGACGCCGGTTCATTGCCGACTGCGACAAGAACAGTCATCGGATCAAATAGCAAGAATACCTTCACAGTTCTTGGGGGAACTATTTCAGTGACAACAAATGTCGTGAACCAGCTTAAAAATGTAATTGTAGGCAAAAAGGTATTTGTGGATGCAGGACACGGTGGTTATGACAGCGGCGCGGTAGGTAATGGTTTAAAAGAGAAAGATGTTAACCTTGCCGTTGCTAAGCTTGTAAACAGCAAACTTTCCAATGGTGGAGCCATTCCGATTATGGCCAGATCTACAGATGTTTTCTTAGAGCTTTCAGAGCGGGTTGCAAAAGCAAAAAGCAATAATGCAAACCTGTTTGTGAGTATTCATGCCAATTCAGCGAGCCCAGCAGCAACCGGTACTGAAACCTACTATTATACAAAATATGAGTCAGAAAACAGCAAACGGCTTGCGACAGAAATACAAAACAGACTCTATAAAGCACTCAATACTCAAAACCGCGGCGTGAAAATCGGGAATTTCCATGTCATCAGAGAATCAACGATGCCGAGCAGTTTAGCGGAGCTGGCGTTCATTTCAAATGCGAACGACGCAAGTAAGTTAAAGAGTGCTTTGTATCAAGAAAAAGCAGCTCAAGCAATATATGAAGGAATCATTGGATATTATTAGGGGATTAAATTAGTAGACATCAATAGCGGCTTGCCGGCAGAACCCATCAGGAATTGCCGGCAAGCTTTTTTATACGATAAAATGAGAAAAATTTTAAACCACATATGCTATGTAAAAGTTTAACAAAATTTAAGGTTAGGCCTATTCTTATTGACAGATGTTTTTGATATAATTATCAGGCAAAAATATAACCGATCCATTAGGGTAGTGAGGTAATCGATGAAAATAAGCATTGTTATCCCTGTATATAATTCAGAAGATCTTATTTCCGAATGTCTTGATAGCTTAGTTAACCAAACGATGCCAAAAGAGGATTATGAGATTATATGTGTCGATGATAAATCTACGGATTCATCTTTAGACATTTTGAATCGATATAAAAAGAAATATGACAATATTGTTGTTGTTGAAAGAACCGTAAATTCAGGCGGTCCAGGTGCACCGCGGAATGATGCAATAAAAATTGCCAAAGGTGAATACATCCTGTTTGTTGATTCCGATGACTATCTAGGCAATGAAGCATTGTTAAGATGGTACAATTTCTCAAAAGAGAATGATTCAGATATTACTTTAGGTAAGTTAAAAGGGATAAACGGCCGAGGTGTTCCCAAATCAATGTTTAAGGAAACAAATCCAGATGTTGATTTGGTTGATTCCAAAATTGTTTTCACATTGGGACCCCAAAAACTGTTTAAAGCCTCACTTTTAAAAGAAAATCAAATCATCTTCCCTACTCACATAAAAGCAGCGGAAGATCAAGTCTTCACAATGAACGCTTATTTAAAAGCAAAGAAGATTTCTGTTTCAGCTGACTATGATTATTACTATCTGGTCAAAAGAGACGGTGAGCATATGAGTGTCGCTTATGTTCCCCCAGAGAACTTTTATGGAGCAATGGAAGATATTATCTCTGCTATCAAGGCTAGTGATCTAGAAGAAGCAAGAAAAACGAAACTGATGGCAGTATTTTTAAACAGGCATTTCGATTTTTCGCGGACAAAAAATGTCACAATAAAAATGAAGACAGATGAAGAAAGAGCTGAATGGTTTAAATATTTGTCCTCATTTATTCATGCAGTACCTGAAGAGGCTGACCAATTTGTGCTTCCGCATATCAAATTGCGGCTGCTGTTTATTCGGAATAATGATTTGCAGGGGTTAACCCAGTATGAGCGTGAAGAACAAGACATTAAAAAGTTCTGTGTTGTAAATAATGGGGATTTAATTGCACGTTATCCGAGCTTAGAACGCTATCCAATTTCTGAAGAGTTATTAAAAGTAAATTATAAAAATAAGCTTGAACATTATCTGCAGAATATTGAATTTAGCGATCACAGCCTCAGCATTCAAGGAACCATTAAACACAAATTGTTGGATGATGAAACGAATCAAAATCAATCTCTGACAGGAATATTTGTTCATCGCGATACAAAGGCGGAAAAATATATCGCGCCGGCTAAGTATGAAAATTCAACATTTACATTTGAGTGCAAGTTTGATGAACTGGCATCTGCAGAAGAAGATTTAGGCGTTTGGGATTTCTTTATTGAATCGTCAATAGATGGCTATAAATTAAGGGCGAGAATCGGAAACAAGCGTGCTGCGTATAAGTATTCAACAAACACGATGTATTTAGGGCATAATGCGTTGTTTGTCTTCAGTGCAAGACCATATTTCACAATGAATTACGATAATCTTTCGATTGATATAAAGAAACATGCCTATACTGAAGCAGAACTTTCATATGAAACTGAATCAAAAGATTTATCATTTATTTTTAAAGATAAGCAGATCTGTTTGCCAAATCATTCAAAAATGATTGTGAATACCGGACAGTCTGAAATCTCATTACCGGTAAAACGTATAGACTTAGAGCCTAATTGCACAAAATTGACGGTAAACGTGCAGAGTTTGCTTGAACAGCTAGCTCATGTAAAGAAAGAGCGATTAATTGAATTTGCGATAAACACTTCTCAAAATAAAATAAGTGCAAAAGTGGATAACCAAGCAATTGTCTTGGACACAAGGAATGTGGAACGAAAATCCATGTTATTCTTTAGTAAAATGGTTGAGGTTCAATACAAGCTGTTAACCTCTAAATCAAAGTTTTATTTTCAATATTAAATGCTTCACAACGAAAAGAGACAAATCAGTAAAATGATTTGTCTCTTTTTTTAAACAATATGCTTAATTTTTAAAAAAAGTGTCTAAAACAATAAAAAGTTTACGGATAAATGTCAGAAAAAATAACAAATTCACACTTCTTAACATACCATTTACATCCAATTAACATCCGTCTGCTAAACTGACTGGCATAGGTCATCATAACATCCCAAACAAATCGTGAGGTGTGTGTCAGTGAGTGCAGAGAAAAGCATGAATGTGAGTCGTGAATTCTCAGTTCAGCAAATACATTCTTTTACATTATCTGAAAAGACGGCTCGTTATTTGGCAATAAAGCGCGTAATGGATATTTGGTTTGCGCTCATTGGGTTGGCGATTGCGCTGCCAATGATTGCGGTATTTTCAATATTGATTTGTTTGGAGACGCCGGGGCCTGCCATTTATACGCAGGAACGCGTAGGGAAAGGCGGGAAACCATTTAAGCTTTATAAGCTTCGTTCCATGAAAATAGATGCCGAGAAGTCTGGGGCGGTTTGGGCACAGAAGCAAGATCCGCGGGTGACAAGGATCGGAGCTTTTATCAGAAGAACGAGAATTGACGAGCTTCCTCAGCTGTTTAATGTGCTGAAAGGCGATATGAGTATGATTGGCCCTCGTCCGGAACGGCCCGTATTTACGGAAAAATTCCAGAATGAGATTCCAGGCTTTACACAGCGTCTGGCTGTTAAACCGGGATTGAGCGGCTGGGCTCAAGTGAACGGCGGTTACGATATGACGCCGAAGGAAAAGCTGATATTTGATTTATATTACATTCGCAATCTGACTTTCACTTTAGAATTAAAAATTATGTTAAAAACTTGTAAAGTAGTTTGGACGGGTGATGGTGCAAGATAAAACGGAATGCCATTATTCACCATCAATCTGAGCTTAAAAAGAAGTAGGGAATATGATGCCAAGTATTACAAAACAAATCATGAGCGGTGCAAAGTGGACAAGTATTTCAACCATGTGTATTACAATCATACAAATTGTTCAGTTTGCCCTGCTTGGAAATATGATGACCTTAACAGAATTTGGGCTTGTCGGCATGATCACAACGGTTACAGTTTTCGCCCAGATTGTGCTCGATATGGGTTTTGGCGCAGCATTAATTCAGAGAGACGACGCGACGGAGCGCCAGCTGTCAACATTGTATTGGCTTAACATTATGACGGGCGTTTTGCTGTTTGTTCTTTTATATGTGAGCAGTCCTGTCATTGCGGGATTTTATCAAAGAGAAGAGCTGGTGTTTCTGGTTCGGATTCTGGCGATTATGTTTTTGATCGCGCCAATTGGACAGCAATATCAGTATATGCTGCAAAAGCAGCTGCAGTTTAATACGTTAAGCAAAATAGAGATTTTTTCAAATGTATTGTCATTCGGATATTTAGCGATAGCGGTTTTTATGATGGATGCGATTTTGGCGTACGTGATTTCTCAAGTCCTGCTGCAGTCCAGTAAAGGGATTTTATATTGGGCAGTATACCGAAAAAAGTGGCATCCTGCTTTTGTTTTTGATTTGAGAGGCATGAAGGATTTCTTTTCTTTTGGAGCCTTTCAGCTTTCATCCCGTCTTGTGAACAGGCTGGGAGCAAATATCGACATGATTTTGATCGGCCGGTTTATTGGTGCTGAAGCATTGGGGATTTATAACCTCGCTTATCAGATTGTCACCATTCCGGTTTTGAAGATCAATCCGATTGTCACACGGGTGGCATTCCCTGTTTTCGCAAAAAACAAATATGAAAACAGCGTGATCAGAGAAGGCTTTCTGAATATGACAAAAATGCTGGCGCTTGTTTCGTTTCCGCTGTTAATCGGGCTCGTGTCTGTGTCAGACGCCTTTATCACAGCGGTTTTCGGAGAAAAGTGGCTTGCTGCTGTTCCGATCCTAAATGTTCTGGCGATTGTCGGAATACTAAGAGTGCTTATGAATCCAAATGGATCTGTGTTGCTGGCTAAAGGAAGAGCTGACTTAGCGTTTTATTGGGATTCCGGCGTGCTGCTGCTGTACGGATTATCACTCTTTGCAGCTGTACAGACGGGAAGCCTGCTGACAGTCGCATGGGTGTATGCCATTATCAGCGTTGTTAATTTCCTGATCGGGCGCTGGCTTTTGGCATATGTCATCAAGCTTAACCTTTCAGCTTATTTCCAGTCGATTATGAAGCCATTTCTGATTACTGCGGCGATGGGCATCATCGCGTTTGGTGTAAGCCTAAGTACCGAACACTTCAGTATGCAGGCAGAAATGCGGCTGGCCATTTCAGTTGCAGCCGGGGCGCTGTGCTATCTCTTTCTTTTGGTAAAAGCGTACCCTCAAACGAAAAGCAAACTACTAAGAAAAGGACGTTTGTCATGAAGATTTTGTGGATCACAAGCGTATATCCGAGCAGTATGAAACCCGGAGAGGGTGTGTTTCATGAGACACAGGTGCAAGAGCTGCAAAAACTCGGGCTTGATATCACTGTGATATGCCCACGGCCTTTTCATTCAGCGCCTGTCCGCATGCTGAAAAAGACATATCGAAAAAAGGATGCCAGACCGGAGTATGAGATTAGAAAGGGAATACCGGTTTACCGGCCTTTCTATCGGGCAGTTCCCGGCCAGCTGAAGTGGGCGCAGCCTCATCGGAGAATCGCATCAGCCGTTTTAAAAACCATGAAACAGCGCGACCTATATCCGGATCTGATCCATGCGCATTTTGCCATGCCATCGGGCGGGGCTGCGGCAGTCGTGTCAGAGTCAGCGCAAATTCCTTATGTCCTGACCTTGCATGGCAGTGATGTGAATGTCTATCCGCATTACAGCAAAGGAGCGTTTAAAGCCTTCAAGCGTGCCGTAGGTTCTGCGTCAGTTGTTTTAGCAGTCAGCCACAAGCTTCAGGAAGAAGCCAAAAAGCTTTCGGGCTTTGACAGCTCGGTTTTGCCAATCGGCATACAGCTCAGCCGCTTTCAGGAGAATGAGGAGACGAAAGAGGAAATCAGAAAAAGACTCGGACTCCCGATCGATCAGCGTCTGGCTGTCTATGTCGGCCGGCTGGTCAGAGAGAAAGGCATTTTTGAACTGTCTGAAGCGATCGAATCGCTGCAGGACTCTCCTAAGGCAGTCTTTGTCGGGGATGGTCCCGCAAAATCGACGCTGACGCAGAAGGGGCATATCGTCACAGGCCAAGTGCCGAATCATCAGGTAAGAGACTATTTACTTGCGGCAGATCTATTTGTACTTCCTTCTTACAGTGAGGGGATGCCGACTGTTGTGATTGAGGCGCTGGCGCTAAGGGTTCCTGTTATTTGTACGGATGTTGGCGGAGTGTCGTCTTTATTCGGAAAGCACCAACATCTGCTGATTAAACCGAAATCCGCTCAAGCCTTGGCAGAAGCGATCACTCGGTACGAACATGAGCAAATATGGAAGCCGGAAGTAGCAGATGACTTGTATGAAACCGTGCAGGCTCAATTTGACGCAGGAAAAAACGCCAAGGCCTTGCATCATCAGTATCAGACGGTCACGAAAACGTCCGTTTAATCGTAAGACACTGCGACCAATATAAATAGGAAGATCATTTTACAGGAGAGGGTTGAGCGCTGTGAAAAAAATAGCTGTCATTGGAACAGGTTATGTAGGACTCGTATCAGGCACTTGCTTTGCGGAGATCGGCAATAAAGTTGTTTGCTGTGATATCGATGAATCAAAAATCAGAAGTCTGAAAAATGGGGTAATCCCAATCTATGAACCAGGGCTTGCAGACTTAGTTGAAAAAAATGTGCTGGATCAGCGCTTGACCTTTACGAACGATATCCCGTCTGCCATTCGGGCCTCAGATATTATTTATATTGCAGTCGGAACGCCTATGTCCAAAACAGGTGAAGCTGATTTAACGTACGTCAAAGCGGCGGCGAAAACAATCGGTGAGCATCTTAACGGCTACAAAGTGATCGTAAATAAAAGCACAGTCCCGGTTGGAACAGGGAAACTGGTGCAATCTATCGTTCAAAAAGCCTCAAAGGGGAGATACTCATTTGATGTTGTATCTAACCCTGAATTCCTTCGGGAAGGGTCAGCGATTCATGACACGATGAATATGGAGCGTGCCGTGATTGGTTCAACAAGTCATAAAGCCGCTGCCATCATTGAGGGACTTCATCAGCCATTCCATGCTCCTGTCATTAAAACAAACCTAGAAAGTGCAGAAATGATTAAATACGCCGCGAATGCATTTCTGGCGACAAAGATTTCCTTTATCAACGATATCGCAAACATTTGTGAGCGAGTCGGCGCAGACGTTTCAAAAGTTGCTGATGGTGTTGGTCTTGACAGCCGTATCGGCAGAAAGTTCCTTAAAGCGGGTATTGGATTCGGCGGTTCATGTTTTCCAAAGGATACAACCGCGCTGCTTCAAATCGCAAAATCGGCAGGCTATCCATTCAAGCTCATCGAAGCTGTCATTGAAACGAACGAAAAGCAGCGTGTTCATATTGTAGATAAACTTTTGACTGTTATGGGAAGCGTCAAAGGGAGAACCATTTCAGTCCTGGGATTAGCCTTCAAACCGAATACGAACGATGTGAGATCCGCTCCAGCGCTTGATATTATCCCAATGCTGCAGCAGCTGGGCGCCCATGTAAAAGCATACGATCCGATTGCTATTCCTGAAGCTTCAGCGATCCTTGGCGAACAGGTCGAGTATTACACAGATGTGTATGCTGCGATGGAAGACACTGATGCATGCCTGATTTTAACGGATTGGCCGGAAGTGAAAGAAATGGAGCTTGTAAAAGTGAAAACCCTCTTAAAACAGCCAGTCATCATCGACGGCAGAAATTTATTTTCACTTGAAGAGATGCAGGCAGCCGGATACATTTATCACTCTATCGGCCGTCCCGCTGTTCGGGGAACGGAACCTTCTGACAAGTATTTTCCGGGCTTGCCGCTTGAAGAATTGGCTAAAGACTTGGGAAGCGTCAATTTATAAAAAGAAAAAGTGTTACTTGGTTGAAGCTGCCGGCTGCTAGGCTCGGCCGCCGGCTCCTGAAACATCAGGAAAGGGGTTAAACATGTGAGTATCAAACGATCAGCGGTCCATACGCTAGCGTTACTGGCCGCTGCTATATTTGGAGTCGTCCTATTGCTGGGAGCCATCCATAAAGATATAGGTTTCATGCAGATGGCTGCTGTGCTTGCGGTGTTGGCAATTGGCCTGTTTTTACTGACGCTTGCAACCGCATTTACAACAAAAGAACGGCTCTTTATGGCTGTAATCTATATTTTGATCGCCTGCACTTTTTTAAATAATGCATTTTTCGCTATTCATCTTGGATTTTTCAGTTTGTTCCTTTACCGGCTTCTGCTCATTGCAGCGGGTTGCCTTCATATTTTCGGCATGGTTCGGAATCGAACCCATATTGAAAGATGGCATGGGCTGCAAGTAAAAGGGATTTTACTCTTTTTCGCCTTTTGGTTTATATATGGCCTTGTTTCTCTGCTGTGGGCCAAGTCGGTAACAGTTGGCCTCAAGTATTTAGCCTTATTGGCAATGGGAATTTTCTTCATTTATCTTATTGTCATGTACGTGCAAAAAATGGAGCGGCTGATGATTGTTTATGCCATTTGGCTGGTGATGACGGTATTTCTGATGATCATTGGCTTTTACAATCATATCACCCACCATCATCTTGCGAGTTCCACATTGTACAGCGGACCGGAGTATAAGCAGCATTATCCGACATCGGTCTTTTTTAATCAAAATGACTTTGCGACCTTTTTATCCATCAGCTTCTTTTTTTACATCACGATGATGAAAAACATTAAGAATGGATACATCAAGGCAATTGGCCTTGTGCTCTCGCTCTGTGCGTTGTATTTAATTTTTGCCACTGGTTCAAGAGCCAGCCTTCTGGGTATTTTTGCAGGTATTGCTGTCTACATCTTCATTGTATTGCCGCCTGTTTTAAAGAAAATGGCTATATGGCTGTCGGCGGCGGGAATTGCTCTTTTCGCAGTTCTTTTCGCCAGCAAAATCTATTCAAAGTTTTGGGAGCTGTTTCTGGCCCCGCAGACGCTGCATTCATTTCATGACAGGCTTCCATCAAATGTGGCTCGGGCAAATCTGCTGAAAAACGCTTGGCATTTTTTCCTTGATTCATACGGATTCGGAGTCGGGGCAGGAAATGTATCCTATTATCTTGAGCATTATGCTGTATATGATACTGACAATGTGGCAGAGGTGCATAACTGGCTTGTTGAAATTCTTGCTAATTTTGGCTTGTTCATCATGCTGGGATATCTGTCCGTTTATGCCTACCTCATATGGGTGCTTTACAAGTTTTATGAAAGAAAATTAGAAAATCAGTCAAAACTGATCACAGAAGGACTTATTACCGCTATGGTCAGTTTCCTGGTATCAAGTATCAGCCCAAGCTCTGTTTCAAATTTATTTTTCCATTGGGTGTTTATGGCGCTCGTCATCGCCGCCGTGAATGTGTTAAGGCGATCCAGACAAATGCCTGAGCCGATGTACAGATAAACAGACTACAAAAAGCAGGGAGACTTATATGAACGATATATTGATAAGAATAGCCCGTCGCATAAAAAAAAATATCATTTGGATCATAGCGGTGCCAATTATATTAGGTGCGGCGGGGTATATCCTGCCGTCACAGATCGCTGATCAAAAGAGCTATACAGCTGAAGATACTTTGGCTGTGGGGAGCTATGATCATCCGGTTTATAACAGCACAGAAGAGATTCCGCTTCTGCTTAAGAGCGACTCTTTTTTGAAGGAGGCGCTTCC
Source organism: Bacillus sp. FSL K6-6540 (assembly GCF_038007545.1). Classification (NCBI taxonomy): domain Bacteria; kingdom Bacillati; phylum Bacillota; class Bacilli; order Caryophanales; family Bacillaceae; genus Bacillus; species Bacillus sp. FSL K6-6540. Next base: position 290,110 of record NZ_JBBOXH010000002.1, on the reverse strand, counting down.
TGATGAAAAGGATGAAGATGTAGCAGAGATCAAAGAGAAGCTTACCATCAAAACGGAATCCAAATCGTTACTGACTTTAAGCTATAGCGACGAGGATAAGGATAGAACGGAATCTGTCTTAAACGCCATATCCTCCACCTTCCTCAAAAATGATCAAAAGCTGTATGCAGAAAGAGAAGCCGTTATCCGCAGCAGCATAGACGCGCTTGAAGGCGAGTCGGTGAGCGAGGATTCCAAAGTGGATAAAGAGAGATTTTTATATGAGCTCAAAAACACACAGCTTAACCTGAAAGCGGCCAGTATTACTGATTCCGAAACCGTAAGTGAGACAGCAGGCGGGGGAATGTCTCCGAAAAAGAAAGCAGTTCTCGGCGTTATGATTGGCCTTACGATTGCCTTTATGTTCGTTGTCATTCCTGAATTTTTCAGAGAATCCTTTTAAAATCATACGATGGAGATGTGATCATGACCAATTGGAAACCTCTCGTATCTGTCATTACACCTTCCTATAATGCGCGTGACTATATTGAAGACACGGTTCATTCGGTATTAGATCAGAGCCATCCTCATTGGGAAATGATTATCGTGGATGATTGCTCAACGGATGGGACCCGCGACATTTTACAGCAGTATGAAAAAATAGACGAAAGAATTCATGTGGTGTATTTGGAAGAGAACTCCGGAGCTGCGGTTGCTCGCAACAAAGCGTTGGAACGCGCTCAAGGGCGCTACGTAGCATTTTTGGACAGTGATGACAAATGGAAAAAAGACAAACTGGAAAAGCAGCTTGAGTTTATGATGGAGCGCTCCTGTGCGTTTTCTTTCACGGGCTACAGCTTAATGGCGCAGGACGGGACCCCACTCGATAAATTTATTCATGCGCCGGAAAGCCTGACGTACGATGACGCGCTGAAAAATACAATTATCGGCTGCTTGACGGTGATGATTGACAGGGAGCAAACGGGACAGATCCAAATGCCGAATATCAGAACGAGACAGGACTTAGCCACATGGCTGTCTCTTTTAAAAAAAGGATTTACTGCCTATGGAATGAATGAATGCCTGGCTGAATATCGGCTTGTCAATAACTCAATTTCCAGCAACAAATGGAAGGCTGCGAGAAAAACGTGGTTTGTCTACAGGGAGATCGAACGGCTTCATTTTATGAAAGCAACATGGTGTTTTGTTCAATATGCAAAAAACGCGGTGAAAAAAAGATTATAGCCGCAAACAGAGAGAAAAGGTGATGAAGGTGGAAACAAAAGAAGCAATCATTCATGTCATCGTTGCCACTGCTGAATGGGGAAAAGACCAATTGAGATACAGAAGGCACCGGCTGGCAGAATTTTTAGCTGCTCAGGAGGAAACGAAGGAAGTTATTTGGGTATGTCCGGCTCCGCGTGCCCAAGGGAAAGAGTTTCAGGAAGTCCATTCTGGCATCAGGCAATTCGCTGTCAAAGACCTGCTGCAGAAAAAAATGTTTCGTTTCGGACGATATACAGATGTCTTTTACAGACATAAGCTCTCCCCATTACTCGATGAGCTTACATCTGCTTCTGCAAACGGTGAACGCTGCTGTTTATGGTACACGTTTCCGGGATTCCCGCTGCTGTCTTCGCTGTATCCTTGGGATCAGGTCATTTATGACTGCAGTGACTTATGGGCGGCGCCGATCAGCGGCCGATCAAATCTGCTGTCTGAATTCCGGCGAAAAGTCATTAAATCGGCAGAGCTGAGAATTATACAACGAGCAGATTCAATAACCTGTTCATCAGATTATCTTCACAAGGAAGTAGACAAAAAACTGACTGCAGGACGAGAAAAGGTTCATACTGTGGAAAACGGTGTGGAGTATGAGCTGTTTTCTGCACATAAACAAGCTACCGATCGCAGTATACTGCAGGGGAGAGAAGGAACGGTGTTAGGCTTTATTGGCGGGATTAAACCGAAGCTCGATTTTAAAATGATTAAAGAAGCGGCACTGCAAAAGCCTGATTGGATATTTTTATGGGTTGGCCCGGATGCCACCAATGGTGATGTTTCGTTTCAAGAGCTGCTGAGGCTTCCAAATGTCATATGGACCGGCCCGGCAGATCCGAAAGAAGTTCCGCATTTTATGGAGCTTATCGACATTGGCATCATGCCATATAAACAATCACCGTATAATCAAGCTGTGTTTCCGCTGAAACTATTTGAATTTTTAGCGGCAGGAAAACCTGTCGTCGGCTCTAATCTCCCGTCAACCTCAAAAATGCAAAAGCCGTATGTATACGAATATGTAGAAGGTGATCATCCAATTGATTTTATAGCAGCTTGTGAAAAAGTTCTCGGACAAAACGGAGACGAAACCTATAAAGAAATGCGCCGAAACATCGCCCGGACACAAGATTGGAATTGCTTATTTAGACAAATTATGAAATATACAGGGATTCAAAAACATGCGTAGTCCTATAAATTGGGATGCGCGTTTTTTGATTATACGTGTTTCTTTTTGATGAAGCTTGTTATAATAACTAAGGAGAAGGTATAATGGAAGGAACGGTTCTCTATATAAATAAAGACTTCATTTAATTCCAAAGGAGACTTCTTTATGCTTGACGAACGCATGATTCGCATTGTTGTTGCGTTTATTGTCTCGCTGCTGACAGTTTTAATCATAACCCCAATCGTAAAAAGGATTGCGATTAAAATAGGTGCAGTTGACCAGCCCAGCAATCGAAAAGTACATGACAAAATCATGCCCCGTATGGGCGGGCTGGCCATATTTATCGGGGTGGTTGCAGGCGTGCTTGCATCCGGTATTTACACAGAAACAAGGATGACGGCAATTACAGTCGGAGCATTCATCATTATTGTGTTAGGTATTCTTGACGATAAATATCAATTAAGTGCAAAAGTTAAGTTTTTGATTCAATTAGGTGTAGCCATAATGATTGTAAGCACTGGCTTAAAAATGGACTTTTTCTCAGTACCTTTTTTAACAGAACGGTTTGAGTTAGGATGGATGGCTTATCCGCTGACGGTATTATGGATTGTCGGCATCACGAACGCAATTAACCTGATTGATGGATTGGATGGCCTTGCTGCCGGTCTTTCTGTTATCGGCCTGTCAACGATCGCTGTCATGGCGCTATCCGGCGGAAAAGTGCTCATTCTGTCACTCTCATTAGTCGTTATTGCCAGCACGCTGGGGTTTTTGTTTTACAACTTCCATCCGGCAAAAATCTTTATGGGAGATACGGGATCACTGTTTTTAGGGTATAGTATTTCGATTCTTTCATTATTAGGCCTGTATAAAAGTGTCACATTGTTCAGTATCGTTATCCCGATTATTATATTAGGCGTACCGATTTTTGATACAACATTTGCTATCATCAGGAGAATATTAAACAAACAGCCGATTTCAGCGCCTGATAAGTCGCATATTCACCATAGACTGATGGCCTTTGGCCTTTCACATCGGATGTCGGTCTTAGTTATTTATTTAATTGGATTTATTTTCAGTATCAGTGCGATAGTACTTAAAAGTGCCACAATTTGGCTTTCTTTGTTTATTATCTTCATTTTAATTATTTTTATGCAAATCATAGCAGAAGTGACAGGACTCGTGAATGAAAAATTTAAGCCGTTTACAAAGTTTTATAAACGGCTGGTGAAAAGGAATTAAAAATTCCGGCTTATGTGCCGGAGTTTTTTTCTGCGCAAAAATGCCCGATCCTCTAAAAGGACCGGGCATTTTTTAATAGGATGAATCAGTTGTTGAATTCGTTGTACTGTTGTTTGAGCTTGTGCTGCTGTCATTCGAATAGCTGTTTCCGCTCGTCGTCCCGTCAGTTGTTGTGCCAGTGCTGCCAGAACTGCTTGAGCTGTCAGTCCCGTCTGTTGCATTTCCGGTACCGGAAATGCCAGTGCTTGTATCAGGAGTATAATCTAAATGCTCTTGAAGCGTTTTTCTGACTTTCTCGAGATTTGTAGCATCAGGTTCAAAGTAATATGTGTTGTTAGGCCCTAAATACAAATCAGAACCTGTAATGCTCAATGTGTCGATTTTTTTGCTGGTAAAGCCGCTGTAAATCTGCTGAAGCGCTAAACCTTCAGTAATGCGAATATTGGTTTCAACGTTTTCGCTGGCTTTTTCTGCGATTTTATCAATTTTAGCAATGTTGCTTGCACTTGACATGCGGTCAATCAGCGCGTTTAAGATTTGTTTTTGTCTGTCATTACGGCCAAAGTCTCCGCGTTTATCCTGTTTTCTCATCCGGGCATATGCTAAGGCTTCTTCGCCGTTCAAATGCATCTCGCCTTTTTTGAAGTAAATCCGTTTGCTTTCGTCTACATCACTTTTTTCATCGAAATCGAAAGGCACGTCAACATCAATACCGCCGACTTCATTAATCACATCTTTAAATCCGTCAAAATCAACTGTGACATATTTATCAATCGGGATTTGCAAGAAGTTTTCAACAGTTTCAACTGTCTCATCTTTACCGCCTTTGCTGTAAGCGGCATTGATCTTCGTCTTGCTTCCCGTTGTGTCACCAGCTAATTGCACACGTGTGTCACGCGGAATGCTCAGCATTTTCATGGTTTTATTTTTGGGATCCAGGGTAACAACAATAAGAGAGTCTGATCTCCCTTTTTGTCCTTTAGTCGCGTAATCCTCTATTCCCATAAATAAAATAGAAAACGGTTTTTTCTTCATGTCTACAACTTCGTTGCGAAGATTTGATTTATTCCCGCGGGATAGGGCATCGTACGATTCATCCGCAGCGTTAATTGTTTTATAAAGTTTATACCCGCCAAGCCCTACAACTACCAATAGTGCAAGGGCGAACAATAACATAATTCTTTTTAAAATTTTCCTGCGTTTGCTCTTTTTCTTTTTTCGCACACGCACTCTAACGCGTTCAGCCATTATTCAGTCTCCTTTATGTGATTGACGGCTTTTTCAAGATACGTCAACTCTCCCTCTTTAATATCACTCTTTCCATTTGTCAGTTCTGTCATCCATTCAGAAAAAGCGTTTGTTTCTTTTTCTTCGACGTATGTTTCGAATTCAACATTTTCTGAATAATGGATTTCCTTTAACAGAAATTGTGACTCCCTTAATTCATTTTCAATCTTGCCAAGCCATGTGTAATCTGCAGAAGTATGCATGATTCGCATAAGCTTCCGTTCTACAACACCTATATGATTTAATCCTTCAGACACTGATTTCCCATAAGCGCGAATTAATCCGCCAGCACCAAGCTTAATGCCTCCGAAGTAGCGTGTAACGACGGCGCAAGTATCCTTCAGCCTGCGTTTTTTTAAAACCTCGAGCATCGGCACTCCCGCTGTACCGCTTGGTTCCCCGTCATCATTGGCTTTTTGGATATGATCATTCTCGCCAATAACATAAGCCGAGCAATTATGAGTCGCATTCCAGTGCTGTTTCTTTATTTTCTGTATAAATTCCTGTGCCTCTTGTTCGGTAGAAACACGGCTTAAATGACAGATAAAACGCGATTTTTCTATAACAATCTCGTGTTCTCCTGCTTCTTTCACAGTAAAATAGCTGTGCAGCATGCTAGCTGACCCTCCTGCTAAGCATAAAAGACTGCCTATACAAATTCGTACAGTCTTTAGAATTTTTGTGCGTATTTTGGTATCATAAAGAGTAGATAGTATATAAAAATGTTTTTTTCTAGAATATACGCATTCTTTCATTATAATTCGACATAATTTGCAGATCAATTACATTTATAATAAAAATATATGACAACGCCGTGACGGAGGGAAATTATGAATAAAACAAAGATGGATTCCAAAGTGCTGGATTCTATTTTGATGAAGATGCTGAAAACCGTTGACGGGAGCAAGGACGAAGTTTTTCAAATCGGGGAGCAGTCACGTCAGCAGTATGAACAGCTGGTCGAAGAACTGAAACAAATTAAACAGCAGGTGTATGAAGTGATCGAGCTTGGCGATAAACTTGAAGTGCAAACCCGCCATGCGAGAAACCGTTTATCCGAGGTCAGCCGTAATTTTCATAGATTCAGTGAAGAGGAAATCCGCAATGCTTATGAAAAAGCCCATAAGCTGCAGGTAGAATTGACGATGATCCAGCAGCGTGAGAAGCAATTGCGCGAACGGCGGGACGATTTGGAGCGCAGATTGCTAGGGCTTCAGGAAATCATTGAGCGGTCAGAATCATTAGTAAGCCAAATTACAGTTGTGCTCAACTACTTGAATCAGGATTTGCGCGAAGTTGGACTGCTTCTTGCTGATGCTCAGGCAAAACAGGATTTCGGCTTAAGAATTATTGAGGCGCAGGAAGAAGAGCGAAAAAGAGTCTCAAGAGAAATCCATGACGGACCCGCTCAAATGCTGGCGAATGTTATGATGAGATCGGAATTAATCGAGCGGATTTTCCGTGACCGGGGCGCAGAGGACGGATTCCAAGAAATTAAAAATCTACGCCAAAATGTTCGGAATGCCCTTTACGAAGTGAGAAGGATTATATATGATTTAAGACCGATGGCCCTTGATGACCTAGGCCTGATTCCAACTTTAAGAAAATATCTATATACAACCGAGGAATATAACGGGAAGGTCAAAATACATTTTCAGTGCATTGGAGAAACAGAGGATCAGAGGCTAGCGCCTCAGTTTGAGGTTGCGCTCTTCAGGCTCGCACAGGAAGCTGTGTCTAATGCGCTAAAGCATTCTGAATCTGAAGAAATTACAGTCAAAGTTGAGATCACAAAGGATTTTGTGATTTTAATGATAAAAGATAACGGTAAAGGGTTCGACCTGAAGGAAGCGAAAGAGAAGAAAAACAAATCATTCGGCTTGCTGGGCATGAAAGAAAGAGTAGATTTATTGGAAGGAACGATGACAATAGATTCGAAAATAGGTCTTGGGACATTTATTATGATTAAGGTTCCGTTATCTCTTTGACTATGATTTGTAAAATAGAGCCAAAAGGCATATTGACCGAATGCTAGAGTATATAGAACAATAATACAAGGAGGCGTGGCTTGTGACTAAAGTAAACATTGTTATTATCGACGACCATCAGTTATTTCGTGAAGGTGTTAAACGGATATTGGATTTTGAACCTACCTTTGAAGTGGTAGCCGAAGGTGATGACGGAGACGAAGCGGCTCGTATTGTTGAGCACTATCATCCTGATGTTGTGATCATGGATATCAATATGCCAAACGTAAATGGTGTGGAAGCTACAAAACAGCTTGTAGAGCTGTATCCTGAATCTAAAGTAATTATTCTATCAATTCACGATGACGAAAATTATGTAACACATGCCCTGAAAACAGGTGCAAGAGGTTATCTGCTGAAAGAGATGGATGCTGATACATTAATTGAAGCGGTTAAAGTAGTGGCTGAGGGCGGATCTTACCTTCATCCGAAGGTTACTCACAACCTCGTTAACGAATTCCGCCGCCTTGCAACAAGCGGAGTTTCTGCACACCCTCAACATGAGGTTTACCCTGAAATCCGCAGACCATTACATATTTTAACTAGGCGGGAATGTGAAGTGCTGCAGATGCTTGCAGACGGAAAAAGCAACCGCGGAATTGGTGAATCATTGTTTATCAGTGAGAAAACAGTTAAAAACCATGTCAGCAATATTTTACAAAAAATGAATGTAAACGACCGGACGCAAGCCGTTGTGGTCGCCATTAAAAATGGCTGGGTAGAAATGAGATAGTATAATAGGAGACTTGCCTTTTTCTAGGCAGGTCTTTTTTTAGGCTGCCGTTTCCCTTACAATAGAGTTATAAAGCAATAAGGCAGGTATCGAAGCTATGAATATTGCAGTCGTAACAGACAGCACGGCATATATTCCGAAAGAAATGCGTGAACAACATCAGATACATATGATCCCTCTCCAGGTTGTTTTTAGGGAGGAGACTTACCGTGAAGAAATTGAGTTGGACTGGAAAAGCTTTTACGAAGAAGTGAAAAAACATAATGAGCTCCCGACGACTTCTCAGCCGCCAATCGGCGAGCTGGTTGCGTTGTATGAAGAGCTTGGCAAGTCTTATGATGCGGTTATCAGTATCCATCTTTCCAGCGGGATCAGCGGAACATTCAGCAGTGCAGCAGCGGCTGATTCGATGGTCGACAATATTGATGTGTATCCATTTGACTCAGAGATCAGCTGCTTGGCTCAAGGCTTTTATGCCCTTAAAGCTGCTGAATTAATCAAAAACGGAGCATCATCGCCGGAAGATATTATAAAAGAACTGGAAGAAATGAAAAAAACAGTTCGAGCTTATTTTATGGTAGATGACTTAGCTCATCTTCAGCGCGGCGGGCGATTAAGCAGCGCCCAAGCCTTCATTGGTAGTCTTCTAAAGGTAAAGCCTATCCTTCATTTTGACAATAAGGTAATTGTGCCTTTTGAGAAGATTCGCACACGTAAAAAAGCAATTTCGCGAATTTATGAGCTTTTAGACGAAGATGCGAGTAAAGGATTGCCTATGCGAGCTGCTGTTATCCACGCTAATCGAGAGGAAGAAGCAGCGAAAATCATTGAAGAGCTTTCTGCAAAATATCCTCATGTTGAATTTTATAACAGCTATTTTGGCGCGGTAATTGGCACTCATTTGGGTGAAGGTGCGTTAGGAATTTGCTGGTGTTTTAAATAAGGCCAAATCTCCGTTTTTAGAGCGGAGATTTTTTTATATTCTTATTTTAATTGTTGGACAGAAAATATTCATTCAGGCATACTGTCTCGAAAGGAGGCGTGCTATGTGAATGTGCCAGTTGAAAAAAACAGTTCCTTTTCTAGAGAATTGCAGCAGACGCTTCGAAGCCGTCATTTGCTCAGGACTGAGCTCTCATTTTCCGATGAGATGATTGAATGGCATATCAAGAATGGATATATCACTGCTGAAAATTCTATATCCATAAATAAACGGGGATATAGATGTAATAGGTGCGGCCAAACTGATCAGCGGTATTATTCTTTTTATCACTCATCTGGAAAGAATAAGCTGTATTGCCGTTCCTGTGTCATGATGGGAAGAGTGAGTGAGGAGGTTCCTTTATATTCATGGGAAGAGGAAAATGAACCAAACTGGCAGTCAATTAAACTGACATGGGACGGCAAGCTTTCAAGCGGACAGCAAAAAGCCGCCAATGTTTTAATTGAAGCAATATCAAAAAAAGAAGAGCTCCTCATCTGGGCGGTTTGCGGCGCTGGCAAAACAGAAATGCTGTTTCCTGGTATAGAATCAGCGTTAAATCAAGGACTGCGTGTATGTATTGCAACACCTCGCACCGATGTTGTATTAGAGCTTGCTCCAAGGCTCAAGGCTGCCTTTCAGGGTGCTGACATTTCAGCGCTTTACGGAGGAAGCGATGACAAAGGGCGGCTATCTCCGCTTATGATTTCCACTACGCATCAGCTTTTGCGATATAAAGATGCAATCGATGTTATGATCATTGATGAAGTTGACGCTTTTCCATATTCTGCTGATCAAACCCTTCAATTCGCTGTTCAAAAAGCAAGAAAGAAAAACAGCACCCTCGTTTATTTAAGTGCAACACCTCCTAAAGAATTAAAAAGAAAAGCACTGAACGGACAGTTACATTCAGTTCGCATCCCCGCAAGACACCACCGGAAACCTTTACCCGAACCGCGCTTTGTATGGTGTGGAAACTGGAAGAAGAAATTAAACCGAAATAAAATTCCGCCAGCGGTGAAAAGATGGATAGAGTTTCATGTAAAAGAAGGGAGGCCTGTTTTTTTATTCGTTCCTTCCGTTTCTATTCTGGAAAAGGCTGCTGCGTGCTTTAGAGGGGTTCATTGCCGAACCGCATCTGTGCACGCGGAAGACAAGCATAGAAAGGAGAAAGTGCAGCAATTCAGAGATGGTCAGCTCGATCTATTAATCACAACAACAATACTGGAAAGAGGCGTCACAGTCCCCAAGGTGCAAACGGGTGTACTAGGAGCGGAATCACCTATCTTTACGGAAAGTGCACTTGTTCAAATTGCAGGAAGAACTGGCCGGCATAAAGAATATGCGGACGGCGATGTCATTTTCTTTCACTTCGGCAAAACAAAGAGTATGCTCGATGCAAGAAAGCATATAAAAGAAATGAATGAATTGGCAGCAAAAGTTGAATGTACAGACTAGCCATTATTTGAAAACGTGGTACAGTATACTCATATAACCGATGATGAGGAGCTGTAAAAATGCTTGTCAATTCAAAAGAAATCGTAATGAAAGAACTGCTCGACCGATATATGGACCAGCTTCATATGGCCTGTACTTGCCAAGTATGCCAAAACGATGTATTGGCACTTTCTTTAAACAAAGTGAGTCCATCCTACGTTACTGATCTTAAAAAGATCGCATATACGAAAGCTGAGCTGGTAGATAAACAAAAAAACACAGCAATGCTTGTCATTTTGGCTGAATCTGCTGCAGTAGTTTCAGAGAGTCCAAGCGATTTATGTCACACGAAGCAGGAGGAGGCATTCATAAACTGATCTGTTTATTATGTGATTCGCAATTTTCTCAAGATGTTACATGGAGAGCCCTTTTTTTACTAAAGCCTGATGAAAAGGTTTGTTATTCTTGCAGAAGCAAATTAAAGAAAATCACAGGACATATCTGCCCCCTGTGCGGCAGACCTCAATCTGTTCATGCCGTATGCAGGGATTGCGAGGTGTGGAGAACAAGGATCAGAGACAGTTTGCTATTGCGTCAGAACCGTTCAGTTTACACATATAATGATATGATGAAAGAAACGCTCTCCCGTTTTAAATTTAGAGGAGATGCAGAAATCATAAATGCATTTAAAAGTGATTTTTCTTCAACCTTTTCTAAGGTTTACCCCGATAAGCATTTTGTTCTTGTACCTATTCCGCTGAGCAAGGAACGGGAAGAAGAGCGCGGATTTAACCAGGCACAGCTCTTGGCAGAATGTTTAGACCGGCCTTCCCACCATCCCCTCATTCGCCTGAATAATGAGAAACAGTCAAAGAAAAAGAAAACAGAACGCCTGCTGTCAGAGCGCATTTTTGATACAAAAAATAATTCAGCAGAAGGTATGAATATCATTTTAATAGACGATCTTTATACAACAGGCGCCACCTTGCACTTCGCAGCCCGCTGCTTATTAGAAAAAGGAAAAGCCGCTTCAGTGTCATCTTTTACCTTGATCAGAAGCTAAATGATTCTGTTTTTATGCCGATATAATCACTAGAAATTGACACAGGCATATTATCTAATAAGGAGAAAAAAGATGGGAGAACTGGCTAATTGTCCGAAATGCAATGCTTTATTTTTAAAAACAAAGCTGCAAACTGTATGTCAGGCGTGTATTAAGGAAGAAGAAAAATCATTTGAGACTGTCTATAAATTTTTAAGAAAACAGGAAAACCGGCAATCAACTTTGAGCCGGATAACTGAGGAAACAGGTGTGGAAGAAGAGCTGATATTGAAATTCATCAGGCAGAAGCGAATTCAGATCACTCATCTTCCTAATTTGGCATACCCTTGTGAAAGGTGCGGGACATCGATTAGAGAAGGCAAGTTCTGCAAGGCTTGCCAGTCCGATATTAAGGATCAAATGGATCATTTGAACCACGAGGATGCTCTGAAAATCGAGAAAGAAAATAGTAAAAAAGACACATACTATGCCTATAATACCAAAAACAGCTGATTCCCTAAACTAACTGAAAACGCAGTCGATAAAAGGGTTAAGATTGTTTAAAGACTGCAACGGAAAGCGAGAGGAATCCTATGAAAATCAATCAATTTGGAACACAATCCGTTAATCCATATCAAAAAAATTATGATAAGCAAGCGGTGCAAAAAACTGCTGCACAGTCTCAAGATAAAATTGAAATTTCATCACAGGCTAAAGAAATGCAACATGCATCCGACGCAGTCACTGGTTCACGACAGGAAAAAATTGCGCAGCTTAAAGCGCAAATTGAAAACGGGTCATACAAAGTAGACGCAAATCATATCGCGAAAAATATGATTAATTTTTATAAAAAGCAATAAAAAAGGAGAAAGCCCATGTCAGCGAAGGCAATTATTGAACAATTGAAGCGACTTTGCGTTCTGCATGAGCACCTGCTCACGCTGTCTGAAGAAAAGACGGAAGCGCTCAAAGCCGGCAAAACAAAAGAGCTTTCTAACATTTTGACAAAAGAGCAAAAATATATTCAAGCAATCACGCAGACAGAAGATGACCGGATCAAAACAACTTCGGCCTTTCTCGGATATAGCGAAAATAATACTATTTCCGCATGTATCGCCAAAACCTCAGGCAGTGAAAAGGAAGAGCTGGAACAATTATACGAATCTCTTTCTCAAGTTCTCGGACGTCTGAAAAAAGTAAATGAGATGAATAGGCAGCTGACAAGAGACGCGCTGCAATTCATCTCTATTTCGTACGATATGCTGGTTCCTAAGGAAAATAACTTCAATTACAGCAAATCAATTAAAGCTGAGCTGCCGAAAAGCAGCCAAATGAAACTGTTTGATTCAAAAGCTTAGCAGAAAGGAATTCAGAAAATGACATCTACCTTTATGGGGCTTGAAACTGCAAGGCGGGCGTTAAGCGCTCAGCAGGCAGCGTTAAGCACTACTGCAAATAACGTGGCAAATGCCAATACTGATGGTTATACAAGACAGCGGGTCTCATTGGAGGCAACTGACTATTTCCCTGCTGTATCTAAAAATGCAGAAAAAACAGCGGGACAAATGGGTACGGGCGTTCAAGGAAAATCAGTTGAGAGAATAAGAGATATCTTTCTTGACTACCAATACCGTCTTCAAAACAACAGTGCCGGATACTATGACACGAAGGCAAAAGCGCTGTCCCAAATGGAAGGCGTTTTAAATGAAACGGATGACAGCGGCTTGAACAGTGTGCTCAATTCGTTTTGGAATTCCCTGCAGGAATTATCGAATAATACAAATGAAGAAAGTGCACGTTCTGTTGTTGCTCGAAAAGGACAAGCTGTAGCTGAAACGTTTAATTATATTTCTGAATCACTTACAAATGTCCAATCGAATTTAAAAGCAGAGCTAAATACAACTGTGTTGGATGTCAATTCTCTGCTTTCTCAATTAAACAGTTTAAATAAGCAAATTGCACAAGTAGAGCCGGTCGGGCTTCTTCCGAATGGTTTATATGACCAGCGAGATTTGCTGATCGATAAATTATCCTCAATGGTTGATATCAAAGTCAGCTACAACAAATCAGGCGGGAATGCACTTGCATCTGCTGAAGGAACTGTATCAATTGAAATCCTTGATAAAAATAAACAGTCGCTAGGAACTGTTTTGGACGGTAAAAATTACGAGGTTTCAGAACTTGCAGCCAACTATGATAATGAAACTGGGTTAGTATCAAGTATTTCAATCGGGGATACAGCTGTGCAGGCGGAGTCCTTTAGCAGCAAGGGATCCCTTTTAGGATTTATAGAGTCTTATGGGTATATAACAGCAGATGGCCAAGAAAAGGGCGTATACCCGGAAATGCTTTCTGATCTTGACAATATGGCGCTTGAATTCGCGAAAGCTTTCAATGAAGTGCACAGAAATGGTGTGACCAAGAGCGGTGAACAAGGCGGAGACTTTTTTGATTTTACTGGCGGTGAAACTGAACCTTCCAAGGGCGCGGCGGGCAAGATCAAAGTGGCTGACAGCATAATAGATTCAAAAGGCGCAAACATTGCTTTCTCACTGACTGGTGCAGCCAACGATAACGCAAATGCTACAAAATTAGCAAATGTTTTAACAGGTAAAATAACCATTAACGGTAAAGAAACTAGTGTTTTAGATTATTATGCGGGTCTGATTGGCGAGCTAGGGATCGAAGCTCAAGAGGCTAATCGACTGGCGTCTAATACAGAAACACAGCTAAATGATGCTGACATAAACCGTCAGCAAATGAGCGCAGTTTCTTTAGACGAAGAAATGACGAATATGATTCAATTCCAACACGCATACAATGCAGCTGCAAGAATGGTGACTTTACAAGACGAATTACTTGATAAAGTGATCAACGGCATGGGTGTTGGAGGAAGGTAGGTAGAGTCACATGAGAGTAACACAAGGCATGATACAGCAAAACTCACTGAGATATATCGGTTCGAGCTACTCGAAGCTGGATAAACTCCAGTCGCAGATTTCTTCAGGGAAAAAAATCTCAAAAGCTTCCGACGATCCTGTAGTAGCAATGAAAAGCTTAAAGTATAATACGCAACTTTCTCAAGTGCAGCAGTACAAAAGCAATGCTTCTCAAGCCTTTACCTGGCTCGAAAACACAGAAACAAACATTACAGAAGGAATTGACATCTTGTCAAAGGTCAGAGAATTAGCGGTTGAAGCTCAAAATGATACAAACGGCGAGGCGGAGCGGCAAGCGATTGGCGTAGAAGTAAAGCAGTTAAAGGAACAGCTTTTAAATATTGCGAATACACAAGTGAACGGCAGATATATCTTTAATGGCACAAATTCAGATAAGCCTCCGGTTACAGATAACGGAGACGGAACTTATACAATTTCTGATACAGCTGATGTCGTAGTCAATATATCAAATAATATGTCATTGAAAGTGAATTCAGATCCAAAGTCAGCTTTTGGAGGCACTTCTGAAAGCGGGCAAAATGTATTTGAAATGCTTGATTCTTTTGAGAAAGCACTAAATTCTGGTTCGCTAGATGGCATGGACAATGTTTTAGATGATATTGATCATTTTTCTGACGGCATGAGTGCTGAACGATCTGATCTTGGAGCGAGATATAATCGTCTTGAACTGGTTAATACAAGACTGTCAGCGCAAGAAGAAACAGCTACCAAAGTGTTATCAGACAATGAAGATGTAGAACTGGAAGAGGTAATAACTGAATTTATTGCGCAGCAAAGTGTGCACAGGGCTACTCTGGCCGTTAATGCGCAAATTGTTCAGCCTACATTGATTGACTTTTTAAAGTAAGCGGCTCTTAGGAGTTCGCTTTTTTTATAGTTCAGGAGGTAGAGTGATGCAGATTCCCAGATTGATTATGCATAGTGTTCAAGGAAAAATTGGTTTAACAACGACGCCTGCCAGCTTAAAAATGGAGCAGCCTCAAGCTGATCTAGAGATCGAACAGCCGAGTGCGGAAATGGAAATATCGGTGACACCTGGAAAACTCACGATTGACCAGACACAAGCATGGGAAGAATTAGACAGAAAGCATGTTTTCAAGAGAATTGAAGAAGCCGCCCAACAAGGGCATGAGGATGTAATGAAGGGAATAGCGCGCACGGCAGAAGAAGGCGACGAGCTTATGAGAATTGAAAATAAAGGGAACCCAATCGCTTCGCAAGCAAGGAGGAACTCTGAGATGCACCAAATTCAATTAGGCGAAAATTATGCTCCTTCTCTATCTAGGGTGAAAATACAATATACTCCGTCACAGCTTGATGTTCAGATTACGCCGCGAAAGCCTGTTATTCAGGCTGAGCCGCATAAGCCAATTGTTGAATATACGCCAGGAAATGTTAAGGTTGACATGCTCCAATACCCTGATTTAAATATAGATGTAGAATACCCGAAAGAATCACCCGAAAAGTAAAAAGAAAAGGATCGTGAACAATGATCATTCATACGAAGTACCATGGCCAAATGAACATAAAAGAAGAACAAATCATTCTTTTTGAAAGCGGGATTCCAGGCTTTTTAGAAGAAAAACAATTTGTCATACTTCCGCTTTCAGAAGACTCTCCATTCGTGGCACTGCAGTCCGTCACTTCAGAAAATCTTGCGTTCATCGTTGTAAGTCCGTTTATCTTTTTTAAGAATTATGAATTTGACCTTGATGAATCAACTGCTGAACTTTTGGATATCGATAATATTCAAGACGTAGAAGTCATGACAATATTGACCATGGCAGAGCCATTCGAAAAATCTACTGCGAATTTATTGGCTCCCATTATTGTGAATCGCAAGAACATGATGGCTAAGCAAGTCGTTTTACACGACTCCTCATATACGACAAAGCATCCGATTGGAGGAGAATCATGCTAGTTTTATCGCGGAAAATAAACGAAGCGATTCAAATAGGTGCTGATATTGAAGTGAAAGTGATTGCGGTTGAGGGGGATCAAGTGAAGCTTGGAATTGACGCCCCAAAGCATATTGATATTCACAGGAAAGAAATTTACTTGACCATTCAGGAAGAAAATAACCGTGCAGCAGCGTTATCCAGCGATGTGATCTCCGCATTATCCTCACAAAAAAAGTGAGGATTTTTTTATTTTTGTATTAACAAAATCAGAGACAATCCGATATTAATGATGTAGCCGGGAGGAGGCGCAAAAGACTCCGCCAGTTACAAAATAAGGGCACAAGGACGTGCCTTAACAACATATTCAGGGAGGAACAAAACAATGAGAATTAACCACAATATCGCAGCGCTTAACACACTGAACCGTTTGTCTTCAAACAACGGTGCATCACAAAAAAACATGGAGAAACTTTCTTCAGGTCTTCGTATCAACCGTGCGGGAGATGACGCAGCAGGTCTTGCGATCTCTGAAAAAATGAGAGGACAAATCAGAGGTCTTGAAATGGCTTCTAAAAACTCTCAAGACGGAATCTCTCTTATCCAAACAGCTGAGGGTGCATTGACTGAAACTCACTCTATTCTTCAACGTGTTCGTGAGCTTGCAGTACAAGCAAACAATACTGGTACTCAAGACGGTACTGACTTAGGTGCTATACAAGAAGAGATCAAATCTCTACTTGAAGAAGTTGGTGGTATGACAGGTGGAAGTAAAGGTATCTCTGACAGAACTGAATTTAACGGTAAGAAGCTCCTTAATGGCGACTTTGCAACTGACAAATTAACATTCCAAATCGGTGCAAACGCAGGGCAGCAACTTGCAGTTAATATCGGTGATATGAGTGCAACTGGACTTGGAGTTGCTGGTATCGATGTTACTGCATTCAAAGATGATGCAACAGCATTTGATACACAACTTGGTTTAATTGATACAGCGATCAACAATGTATCTACTCAACGTTCAAAATTAGGTGCGGTACAAAACCGTCTTGAGCACACAATCAATAACTTGAGCGCTTCTGGTGAAAACCTGACTGCTGCTGAGTCTCGTATCCGTGACGTTGACATGGCTAAAGAGATGAGCGAGTTCACAAAGAACAACATTCTTTCTCAGGCTTCTCAAGCGATGCTTGCTCAAGCAAACCAACAGCCACAAAACGTACTTCAATTGTTACGTTAATTTTAAAAAAGACCTTGGCGTTGCCAGGGTCTTTTAATTTATATTTCTATCTCCGAATCATTCCTCATCCTGTCACTAACTCATGATATAATAACCGGATTCTCCACTAACTTTTTATAAATGTATTTCCAAACAAGAAATCTAAAACAGAAGATTTTTTTCCAAAAATATGTGTAATCTTATCTCCATTTAGTCGATATAAACGATAGATTGGGGCATAGGGGATGATCAATTGAACATTGAAAGGCTCACTACGTTACAACCTGTTTGGGATCGTTATGATACTCAAATACATAATCAGAAAGATAATGATAACGAGGTTCCTGTTCATCAAGTTTCAGATACCAATCTTGCTGAAATGGTGGGGGAAATGAACAAGCTTTTGGAACCTTCGCAAGTTCATCTGAAGTTCGAGCTTCATGACAAGTTAAATGAATACTATGTAAAGGTAATAGAGGACTCTACAAATGAAGTGATCCGCGAAATTCCACCAAAACGGTGGCTTGATTTTTATGCGGCTATGACTGAATTTCTTGGGTTATTTGTAGATGAAAAAAAGTAGAATAGGAGTGGTTTGAGATGGTCACAAGAATAACAGGTCTGGCGTCAGGAATGGATATAGATGATATTGTATCAAAGCTGATGCAGACAGAAAGAGCCCCGCTTGATAAGCTGAAGCAAAAAAAGCAGACTCTTGAATGGCAGCGTGACAGCTATCGTGAAGTCAATACAAAAATAAAAGAATTGCAAGATTATATGTCTAAAAATACGTTGACATATCCTAGCACGTATCAGAGCAAAACTGTGACAAGCTCTAATGAGTCTGTGTTAACTGCTACAGGAAGCGCAAGTGCACCAAACTCTTCTTCTACTGTTGAAGTGGCGAGCTTGGCAACCGCAGCAACGTATAAGGCAAACAATTATACGGGATACACTCAAGGCGATTACAATTTGGCATTTAACGTTGTTGCGCCTGGCGAAACAACGGCAAAAACAGTGAACATTAGTGTGACGAGCGCCGATACGATTGATAATGTGATTTCTAAACTTAACAGCTCAGATCTAGGAGTATCAGCTTTTAAAGATAAAATTTGGAATGGTACAGAGTACGTAGAAACAATTGCGTTTTCTTCTAAAGCAACAGGTGCAGGGGGCAGTATACAGGCAGCAGACTCTGCTACAGCTGACTTTATGTCCGGTCAGCTTGGTTTTTCTTTGGATGCTGATAATAAGCTCACTGCTTACAAAGAAGGCACAAATGCCAAAGTTACAATCAACGGCTTTGAAATGGAGAAGCTGACAAACAATTTCACGGTTAATGGTGTTACTTACTCGATTAAAAATACAACTGCAGCCACAGGTCCTGTTACCACATCTGTTTCTACTGATGTTGACGGAATTTATAACCAAATCAAAGAGTTTGTAGATAAATACAATGAAATGGTTGACAGCCTGAATGAAAAGCTGAAAGAAGAAAAATACCGAGACTATACTCCGTTGACAAGTGAACAAAAAGAAGCCATGTCCGATAAAGAGGTAGAGCTCTGGGAGGAGAAGGCGAAAAGCGGATTGCTTAGAAATGATTCTAGCATCAGCACCGGCACAAACCAAATGCGGACTGACTTTTATACTCAAGTTAATGCGGATGGGAAAACCTATCAATTGACAGAATTCGGCATAACAACCTCAAGTGCTTACCAAATGCGGGGGCATTTAGAGATTAATGAAGACAAACTGAAAGCCAAAATACAAGAAGATCCGCAAAGCGTTGCCGCTTTATTTACAAGTGGGTCGAACAGCAGCGCCTATAGTGATAAAGGGATTATGAAACGCATCGGTGACACCCTGAAAAGTACGGTGAAGAGCATTGAAGCAAAAGCCGGCAACTCGACAATGGGAACCAATGATTATTCAATCGGTAAAAATTTAAATACGATCAGCACTGATATTACCAAAATGCAGGACCGGTTAACCACAATAGAAAACCGCTATTATTCAAAATTCAGTGCAATGGATTCTGCGATTCAAAAAATGAACGAACAAGCGTCCTATTTATCACAGCTTCTTGTACAATAAATGTAATTTGGAGGATGACACATGGCGATCCAAAATCCTTATACAGCCTATCAGCAAAATTCAGTGAATACGGCTACACCCGGTGAACTGACGCTTATGCTGTATAATGGCTGTTTGAAATTTATAAGACTTGCCGCTCAGGCCATTGAGAATGATGATATGGAACGTAAAAATGAAAATCTGATTAAAGCGCAAAATATTATTCAGGAATTAAATTTTACACTTAACCGTAACATAGAGCTTTCCGCTTCTATGGGTGCGATGTACGATTATATGTATCGCAGATTGGTACAGGCAAATATCAAAAATGATACGGGCATGCTGGCTGAGGTTGAAGGTTATGTAACAGATTTTCGCGATGCTTGGAAACAAGCCATTCAAAGTGAACGGAAGGACCGGCACGGATCAGGCGGGATCGCATGAATAATATAGATCAACTATACACTGAGACGAAGAGTATGCTGTCACACATACAAAATACGCCGGAAAGCGATGAACTTTTAAAGCAAATTGAAGACTTTGTGGCTACACGGTCTGAACTGATTCAGGAGATATCTCTGCCGCTTTCAGAAGAAGAGCGAAAGCAGATGAAACTTATTTTGACATGGGATCAGCTGATTGTGAAGGAAATGGAAAGACTGAAGCAGTCAATCGCAACAGAACTTCAGCAGATGAAAAGAAAACGTGTGATGCATACGACGTATTTAAACCCTTATAACAACATTACGATTGACGGCACATATTATGACAAGCGTAAATAGGTGAGTGCCTTGAAGAGCATTGAAGATTATACGCTTTTATCAGCTTATTATCATCTTCTTTTTACCATCGAAGAGGGGTTGTGTTATTTGATAGAGGCTGAAGAGAATTTATCAAAAACAGAAGGGGATCGGATCTACCAAGATCTGATCCAAGCCTTTTTTTATTTGGATTCAACACATTCAACACTTCTCTTCATTATGGATTCGCGGTGTGCTGAAATTTGTGTGAAAGCATTTGACCAAATTTTTGCGGAGTTTGATCAATTGGTCTCTTTCTCTTTTCCCTCTCATGAGTTCTGTGAGTATTTAAAGGAACATTTTCTGATTCAGTATAGAAAATGGATGCTGTCTATTCATCAATGTATGGAACCCTTTTTAATCAATTAGGCGTGTGTGAGGTATTTGTTTCGTTCAATCAGCATATACATATACCTCCGAACCGCCAATAACAGAGCAAATACAAACAAAATTCGACAAAGTTCACTGAATTTTCACAAAAGATTTATGTTTCAGCAGGAATTGTAAAGGGTAAAAGAGAAATAGATACATATCCTTAATAAAAGGGAGGCGTTCTTTGATGAACTATAACATCAGAGGAGAAAATATTGAAGTGACACCCGCGTTAAAGGATCATGTCGAGAGGAAGATCGGCAAGCTGGAGCGCTATTTTGACCATAGCGTGGATGCTGATGTGAACGTCAACTTGAAGTTTTACAATGACAAGGAGTCTAAGGTTGAGGTTACGATTCCGATGACAGATCTGGCGCTTCGGTCCGAGGTGCATAACGAGGATATGTACAACGCAATTGATCTCGCAACAAACAAACTGGAACGTCAAATCCGTAAGCATAAAACGAAAGTAAACCGTAAATTCCGTGAGCAGGGCTCTCCAAAATATTTATTGGCAAACGGTCTTGGCTCTGATACAGATATTGCGGTTCAGGATGACATAGAAGAGGAGGAGAGCTTGGATATCGTCCGTCAGAAACGCTTTAATTTAAAGCCGATGGATAGTGAAGAAGCGATCCTGCAAATGAATATGCTCGGCCATAATTTCTTTGTTTTCACAAATGCGGAAACAAACCTTACAAATGTCGTGTACCGCAGAAATGACGGGAAATATGGCTTAATTGAACCGACTGAATAATGAAGAGAAGCCTTCCGTGATGTCCGCGGAAGGTTTTTGTTTTTCTTATTTGCAAATTCTTTGGAAATAACAAAAGGTATGATATGATAATGAGAGGTATACATGGACTAGTAAATTATTTATACATGCCTTTAAAATAGGCATGTGATGATAGAGGAGCGTTATAAATGCTTGGAATTTTAAATAAAATGTTTGATCCAACAAAACGTACGCTGAATAGATACGAAAAAATTGCTAACGATATTGATGCGATTCGCGGAGACTATGAAAATCTCTCTGACGACGCGTTGAAACATAAAACAATTGAATTTAAAGAGCGTCTTGAAAAAGGGGCGACAACAGATGATCTTCTTGTTGAAGCTTTCGCTGTTGTTCGAGAAGCTTCACGCCGCGTAACAGGTATGTTTCCGTTTAAAGTCCAGCTCATGGGGGGCGTAGCGCTTCATGACGGAAATATCGCGGAAATGAAAACAGGGGAAGGGAAAACATTAACGTCTACTCTGCCTGTTTATTTAAATGCGTTAACAGGTAAAGGCGTACACGTCGTGACTGTCAACGAATACTTGGCAAGCCGTGACGCTGAACAAATGGGGAAAATTTTCGAGTTTCTCGGTCTGACTGTCGGCTTGAATTTAAACTCAATGTCAAAAGACGAAAAACGGGAAGCTTATGCAGCTGACATTACTTACTCTACAAACAATGAGCTTGGCTTCGACTATTTGCGTGACAATATGGTTCTTTATAAAGAGCAGATGGTTCAGCGCCCGCTTCATTTTGCGGTAATAGATGAAGTTGACTCTATTTTAATTGATGAAGCGAGAACACCTCTTATCATTTCTGGACAAGCTGCCAAATCCACTAAGCTGTACGTACAGGCAAATGCTTTTGTCCGTACGTTAAAAGCGGAGAAGGATTACACGTACGATATCAAAACAAAAGCTGTACAGCTTACTGAAGAAGGAATGACGAAGGCGGAAAAAGCGTTCGGCATCGATAACCTCTTTGATGTGAAGCATGTCGCGCTCAACCACCATATCAACCAGGCCTTAAAAGCTCACGTTGCGATGCAAAAGGACGTTGACTATGTAGTGGAAGACGGACAGGTTGTTATTGTTGATTCCTTCACGGGACGTCTGATGAAAGGCCGCCGCTACAGTGAGGGGCTTCACCAAGCGATTGAAGCGAAGGAAGGGCTTGAGATTCAAAACGAAAGCATGACCTTGGCGACGATTACGTTCCAAAACTACTTCCGAATGTACGAAAAACTTGCCGGTATGACGGGTACAGCTAAGACAGAGGAAGAAGAATTCCGCAACATCTACAACATGCAGGTTGTCACGATCCCTACCAACAGGCCTGTTGTCCGTGATGACCGCCCGGATTTAATTTACCGCACGATGGAAGGAAAGTTTAAGGCAGTTGCGGAGGATGTCGCACAGCGTTATATGACGGGACAGCCTGTTTTAGTCGGTACGGTTGCCGTTGAAACATCTGAATTGATTTCTAAGCTGCTTAAAAACAAAGGAATTCCGCATCAAGTGTTAAATGCCAAAAACCATGAACGTGAAGCGCAGATCATTGAAGAGGCCGGCCAAAAAGGCGCAGTTACGATTGCGACTAACATGGCGGGGCGCGGAACGGACATTAAGCTTGGCGAAGGTGTAAAAGAGCTTGGCGGACTCGCTGTTGTCGGAACAGAACGACACGAATCACGCCGGATTGACAATCAGCTTCGAGGTCGTTCCGGACGTCAGGGAGACCCGGGGATTACTCAATTTTATCTTTCTATGGAAGATGAATTGATGCGCAGATTCGGAGCTGAGCGGACAATGGCGATGCTGGACCGCTTCGGCATGGACGACTCTACTCCAATCCAAAGCAAAATGGTATCTCGCGCGGTTGAATCGTCACAAAAACGTGTCGAAGGCAATAACTTCGATTCGCGTAAACAGCTTCTGCAATATGATGATGTTCTCCGCCAGCAGCGTGAGGTCATTTATAAGCAGCGCTTTGAAGTCATTGACTCTGAAAACCTGCGTGAAATCGTTGAAAATATGATCAAGTCTTCTCTCGAACGCGCAATTGCAGCCTATACGCCAAGAGAAGAGCTTCCTGAGGAGTGGAAGCTTGACGGTCTAGTTGATCTTATCAACACAACTTATCTTGATGAAGGTGCGCTTGAGAAGAGCGATATCTTCGGGAAAGAACCGGATGAAATGCTTGAGCTCATTATGGACCGCATCATCACAAAATATAATGAGAAGGAAGAGCAATTCGGCAAAGAGCAAATGCGCGAATTCGAAAAAGTTATCGTTCTTCGTGCCGTTGATTCTAAATGGATGGATCATATTGATGCGATGGATCAGCTCCGCCAAGGGATTCACCTTCGTGCTTACGCGCAGACGAACCCGCTTCGTGAGTATCAAATGGAAGGCTTTGCGATGTTTGAGCATATGATTGAATCAATTGAGGACGAAGTCGCAAAATTTGTGATGAAAGCTGAGATTGAAAACAATCTGGAGCGTGAAGAGGTTGTACAAGGCCAAACAACAGCTCATCAGCCGCAAGAAGGCGACGACAACAAAAAAGCAAAGAAAGCACCGGTTCGCAAAGTGGTTGATATCGGACGAAATGCCCCATGCCACTGCGGAAGCGGGAAAAAATATAAAAATTGCTGCGGCCGTACTGAATAGTTCGCCCCGGCAAGTTTACTGACCGCGGCGCCTGCAGGCGCCTGCGGATCTTTTAATGAGGTGAATGAAATGGAATTATCAGAAATCAGAGCAGAGCTCGAAAATATGGCTTCTCGTTTAGCGGACTTTAGGGGGTCTCTTTGACCTCGAATCAAAGGAGGCCCGCATTGCTGAGCTAGATGAACAAATGGCTGATCCGGAATTCTGGAATGATCAGCAAAAAGCTCAAACGGTTATAAATGAAGCAAACGGTTTAAAGGATTATGTCAATTCGTATAAAAAATTGAATGAATCCCACGAAGAATTACAAATGACTCATGATCTTTTGAAAGAAGAGCCGGACACTGATCTCCAGCTTGAGCTTGAAAAAGAACTAAAATCATTAACAAAAGAGTTCAATGAGTTTGAGCTTCAGCTTCTTCTCAGCGAGCCGTATGATAAAAATAACGCGATTTTAGAACTGCACCCTGGTGCTGGCGGTACAGAGTCACAGGACTGGGGCTCTATGCTTCTTAGAATGTATACAAGATGGGGAGAGCGCCGCGGCTTTAAAGTAGAAACACTCGATTACCTTCCAGGTGACGAGGCTGGAATCAAGTCAGTGACATTGCTCATCAAAGGACACAACGCTTACGGGTATCTCAAAGCAGAAAAAGGTGTCCATCGTCTTGTGCGGATCTCACCATTTGATTCATCAGGCCGCCGCCACACATCTTTCGTTTCATGTGAAGTCATGCCTGAATTTAACGATGAAATTGATATTGATATTCGTACGGAGGATATTAAAGTTGACACGTACCGTGCAAGCGGCGCGGGCGGACAGCACGTCAATACGACGGATTCAGCCGTTCGGATTACTCACTTGCCGACGAACGTAGTTGTGACATGCCAAACGGAGCGCTCACAAATTAAAAACCGTGAAAGAGCCATGAAAATGCTGAAGGCCAAGCTGTATCAGCGCAGAATTGAAGAGCAGCAGGCAGAGCTGGATGAAATTCGCGGTGAACAAAAAGAAATCGGCTGGGGCAGCCAAATCCGTTCTTATGTATTCCATCCGTATTCCATGGTAAAAGACCATCGGACCAATACAGAAATGGGGAACGTTCAAGCTGTAATGGATGGTGACATTGATACGTTCATTGATGCCTACCTGCGTTCTAAGCTTTCATAAGCTGAAAAACACACCTGATGCTTACGGGTGTGTTTTTTTATTCCTTATATCCTTGATTTCACTGCTGCTTTAGCATATTACCACTGTATTTGGGTGTTATTTACATCTAATCAGGGAAGGATTAAAATGCTATCGGAGAGCATTGGAAGAAACGGAGGATATATGATGGACGTACGGAATAAAGCATTGTGGATTTTGCGGGATTATGTATACATATTGTTAGGAGCAGCGATTACGGCCGTGTCCTTTAATGTATTTTTGCTTCCGAACAAGATTGCCGCCGGCGGTGTCAGCGGGATCAGTACGATTTTACAATCATATGGTTTTGAAGCAGCGTATGTACAGTGGATTATTAATATCCCTTTATTTATTGCTGGCGTCATTTTGCTCGGCGGGAAATTTGGACTAAAGACGCTTGCAGGTTCTGTGTTTTTGCCGCTAGTAGTGTTTCTGACAAGGGATATTCAGCCCGCCACTCATCATGAACTCTTGGCGGCGATTTTTGGCGGTGTCGGGATAGGTATCGGAATTGGTATTGTGTACTTAGGGAAAGGGTCGACGGGAGGTACAGCCTTGGCTGCACAGATCATTCATAAGTACTCCGGTCTGTCATTGGGGAAGTGCCTCGCCATCATTGACGGAATGATTGTTGTTACGGCTATGATCGTATTTAATATTGAGCAAGGCTTATATGCCATGCTTGGCGTCTATGTGTCCAGCAAAACCATTGATGTTGTGCAAGTCGGCTTTAATCGTTCAAAAATGGCACTCATCATTACAAAGCAGGAGCAGGCTGTCAAGGAGGCTGTCTTACAGAAGATTGACAGAGGCGTGACAAAAATTTCTGCAGTCGGCGGATATACTGACGATGACCGTCCGATTTTAATGTGCGTGGTTGGGCAAACTGAATTCACCAAATTGAAACAAATCGTCAAACAGATTGATGAGTCAGCTTTTGTGATTGTAGCAGACGCGAGCGAGGTGCTGGGCGAGGGTTTCAAACGCGCTTAAACGAGGTTATAATATGGAAGAGATCGTAAAGGAGTTGTGCTTCTCAACATGAAATCAAAGTTATCGATACTAATGATTGGATTTGCGCTTTCTGTTCTGTTGGCTGCCTGCGGATCAAACGATGCAAAAGAAGAGAAGGCAGACACCGGCAGCAAGACGGAAGCCACTGCATCTGAAGGGGAAGAATTATATCAGCAAAGCTGCGTAGGCTGCCACGGCAAGGATTTAGAAGGTGTGTCAGGACCTAATCTCCAAGAGGTCGGAGGCAAATACGATGAACACAAAATTGAAAGCATTATTAAAAACGGCCGCGGCAATATGCCAAAGGGGCTTGTAGAGGATAACGAAGCCGCTGTTATTGCCAAATGGCTGTCAGAAAAAAAGTAAGATAAAAACATCCTTGCCGAGTGCCGGCAAGGATGTTTTTATGCCTTGACAATATGAATGAAAAGAAACTGTAATAGTATTATGTCTAAATTTGACGTATAATGAAGTGTATTGAAAAAGGGAACTTTCAGATTTTTCATCTTTTTACAAATGAATGGGTCATAAATTGTCGAATGCATTCGAAGAGTATGACCGTGTGATAGATAAAATGATATAAAAGATTAGGTGATTTCATGATAGAGATGAAGGAAGTATATAAAGCCTATCCGAACGGCGTAAAAGCGCTCAATGGGATTTCTGTTACCATTCATCCCGGCGAGTTTGTGTATGTTGTTGGTCCGAGCGGAGCGGGTAAATCTACTTTTATTAAAATGATTTACAGAGAAGAAAAACCAACAAAAGGACAAATTTTAATCAATCATAAAGATCTCGCAACAATTAAAGAAAAAGAGATTCCTTTCGTGCGCCGAAAAATAGGCGTTGTCTTTCAGGATTTCAAGCTTCTTCCGAAACTTACTGTTTTTGAAAATGTGGCATTTGCCCTTGAAGTGATTGGAGAACAGCCGTCTGTCATTAAGAAACGGGTGCTTGAAGTGCTTGATCTCGTGCAGCTGAAGCATAAAGCGCGACAATTTCCTGACCAGCTTTCGGGCGGGGAGCAGCAGCGTGTATCTATTGCAAGATCAATTGTGAACAACCCTGATGTTGTCATTGCTGATGAACCGACAGGAAACCTTGATCCGGATACGTCTTGGGAAGTCATGAAGACGCTGGAGGAAATTAACAACCGCGGGACAACAGTCGTGATGGCGACACATAATAAAGAAATCGTAAACACCATGAAGAAACGTGTCATTGCAATCGAAGATGGTATCATTGTGCGTGATGAGTCAAGAGGGGAGTATGGTTCATATGATTAAAATTCTCGGGCGCCACTTGCGTGAGAGTTTTAAATCTCTCGGGAGAAACACATGGATGACATTTGCATCCATTAGTGCTGTAACCGTTACGCTGATTTTAGTCGGCGTGTTTTTAGTGATTATGCTGAATTTGAATAACATGGCCACGAATGCTGAAAAACAAGTTGAAATCAAAGTGCTGATTGATCTGACTGCAGATCAGAAGGCACAGGACAAGCTTCAGAACGATATTAAGGAACTGAAGGGCATTCAGAGTGTTACTTTTTCATCTAAAGAAAAAGAGCTTGACCAGCTGGTTGACAGTTTTGGTGACAGCGGAAAATCTCTGACAATGAAGGATCAGGAAAACCCGCTTAATGATGCGTTTGTCGTCAAAACGACAGATCCGCATGATACGCCGAACGTGGCGAAAAAGATCGAAAAAATGGATCATGTTTATAAAGTCACTTATGGAAAAGAAGAGGTCAGCCGTTTGTTTAAAGTGGTCGGCGTTTCCCGCAACATTGGAATCGCGTTAATTATCGGCCTGGTATTTACGGCGATGTTCTTAATTTCCAACACCATTAAAATTACAATTTTCGCAAGAAGAAAAGAAATTGAAATCATGAAGCTTGTCGGCGCGACAAACTGGTTTATCCGCTGGCCGTTTTTCCTTGAAGGATTGCTGCTAGGCGTATTCGGTTCTGTGATTCCGATTGCACTGGTGCTGAGCACTTACCAATACGTCATCGGATGGGTCGTTCCAAAGGTTCAAGGATCATTTGTCTCTCTTCTTCCTTATAATCCATTTGTATTCCAAGTTTCGCTAGTGCTGATTGCAATCGGCGCAGTAATTGGAGTATGGGGAAGTCTGACTTCCATCCGCAAGTTTTTGCGAGTATAAAGTGAAAAAGCCGTTCCGCTTTCGGGACGGCTTTTCATTTGCCTTCTTTTTCTTCTATGATTACATGAAATCTCCATCCTTTACATATACTATCTCTAGGTTTTGGTAAAGACAGTCTGGCATACAGGAGGAGTAAAGGATGAATCAAAAAATAATGGCTGTGATAGCAGCAGGGAGCATGCTGTTCGGAGGCGCCGGTGTATATGCGGGAATCAACCTGCTTGAGATGGATAAGCCCCAGACTGCAGCAGTTCCCGCGACGGCACAAGCTGACTCTGAACGGGATAAAGCTATGGACAAAATCGAAAAAGCGTATGAGTTAATTTCGAATGAGTACGTAGAAAAAGTAGATAGAGAAAAGCTGCTCGAGGGAGCCATCCAGGGAATGCTGTCTACGCTAAATGATCCTTATTCTGTTTACATGGATAAGCAGACAGCTAAGCAATTTTCTGATTCTCTTGATTCCTCATTTGAAGGCATCGGGGCTGAGGTTGGCATGGAAGACGGCAAAATTATTATTGTTTCCCCATTCAAGAAATCGCCAGCGGAAAAAGCCGGGTTGAAGCCTAATGATGAAATTATCAGCATCAATGGAGAATCGATGGCCGGCAAGGATTTAAACCACGCTGTGTTAAAAATAAGAGGAAAAAAAGGGTCCAGCGTTTCAATGAAGATTCAGCGGCCTGGAACGAAGAAGCAGCTGTCATTCCGGATCAAGAGAGCTGAGATTCCGCTCGAAACGGTTTTTGCATCAGAGAAAAAAGTACAGGGGCATTCTGTCGGATATATTGCCATCTCTACTTTTTCTGAGCACACCGCAGAGGATTTTGCAAAAGCGCTGAGGGAGCTTGAGAAAAAAGAAATAGAAGGACTTGTCATTGATGTACGCGGCAACCCGGGCGGGTATCTTCAAAGTGTGGAAGAAATTCTTAAGCATTTCGTTACAAAGGATCAGCCGTATATTCAGATTGCTGAACGCAATGGGGATAAAAAACGTTATTTTTCAACATTGACCCATAAAAAAGCGTACCCTGTCAATGTGATTACGGATAAAGGAAGTGCCTCTGCATCAGAAATTCTTGCCGGCGCATTAAAGGAAGCTGGCCATTATGATGTTGTAGGCGATACGTCTTTTGGAAAGGGAACGGTTCAACAGGCTGTGCCAATGGGGGACGGCAGCAACATCAAATTAACGCTTTACAAGTGGCTGACGCCAAATGGAAACTGGATTCATAAGAAAGGAATTGAACCGACCATTGCGATTAAGCAGCCTGATTATTTTTCCGCCGGGCCTTTACAGCTGAAAGAGCCGCTTAAAGTGGACATGAACAATGAAGACGTCAAGCATGCGCAGGTATTGTTAAAAGGTCTCAGCTTTGATCCGGGACGTGAGGATGGCTATTTCAGCAAAGACATGAAAAAAGCGGTTATGGCTTTTCAGGATCAAAACAAGCTGAATAAAACCGGTGTGATCGACACTCGCACTGCAGAGACATTAAACCGGCAGATAGAAAAGAAAAAATCAGATGAAAAAAATGATTTGCAGCTTCAAACAGCATTGAAATCATTATTTGTCAATTAAAGGAGATGGTATTCCATCTCCTGTTTCTTTGTGCTTAAAGAGATTATGGATCATAAGTCACATAAAAAATGAGTTTTTGACAAGAAATTAAAAAAATTTTCACAAATAAACATTTATAAAGGACTGTTATTACCCGATATCAATATATGAGAGAGACTTTCTAACGAGTTAATATGCATTTAAAATGAAACTTTTGCAAGTTGCCTAGTCTTTGTTTACTTCATACAATATAAGAAGGTTCTAAAAAGAACAGTAATCAGGTTAATGGCAGCTGAACGACAGGTATTTAAAGAGTAACGTTAGCGAGAATGCTTGTTAGCACTCCAGTACTGCTGCTTATACTGGCCCGTGCTTATCTGTATAAAGAAAATGGGGGTTCACAATTGAAGAGGGCAAGTATTGTGCGTGAAAAAAAATATTATGAATTAGTGGAACAATTAAAAGACAGAACACAAGACGTAACATTTTCAGCTACAAAAGCACTAAGTCTTCTTATGCTGTTCAGCAGATATTTGGTCAATTACACCAATGTCGAATCAGTAAATGACATTAATGAGGAATGCGCCAAACATTATTTTAACTACTTAATGAAAAATCATAAGCGATTAGGAATTAATCTGACAGATATAAAAAGGTCGATGCATCTAATCAGCGGGTTATTGGATGTGGATGTAAACCACTATTTAAAGGATTTTTCACTATCGAATGTCACGCTGTGGATGACGCAAGAGAGATAAACTCTCCTGAGGATATCCAAGCCATTTAATATTTGATAGAATATAAGTAACATGTTTGGCTTGAGGCGGTGAGAGATAGTGTCTGTTCAATGGGGAATTGAACTGTTAAAAAGCGCGGGCCTGTTCTTCTTACACCCGCTTTTCTGGTTTTTTATCATCATAACCCTGGCTTTCGGCTATGTAAGAATCAAACGGGAACGAAAAACCTTTCATACAAGAATAGCAGATATTTATGATGATCTGAAATTTACATATACAAAGGGACTGATTCCAGGTCTTCTTTTGTCAGTTATTTTAGGTGGACTCGGAATATCGATTCCTCTCGGTTTACTTGCGATTATTGCCGTTATCACTGCAGCGGCAGCGTTCACTCTTCGCGCAAACTGGATGTCTGCTGCATATATCGTCAGTGTGAGTATGCTGATAGGTTTTGGACTGCAAATATATCAGGCGGAGCCCTTTCTGGAGAGATTTCCGCAAGGATTTGCAGTTGTTTGGCCGGCTGTAGCTGTGTTTCTAGGTTTGCTGATTATCACTGAAGGAGCGGTTGCTTATCGTTCTGCGCATGTGAGAACATCACCGGCGCTTGTCGTAAGCAGCCGCGGTTTGCCGATCGGACAGCAGCTGGCAAACCGGGTTTGGCTTTTGCCGCTGTTCCTTCTCGTGCCCGGTAATGGTTTAGAATCGCACCTTAGCTGGTGGCCCGTGTTTACGGTTCCCGGCAGCTCATTCCATTTTCTATGGATTCCTTACTTTGTCGGATTTGGACAAAGGGTACAGGGATCGCTGCCTGAAACGAGTATAAGGATCACAGCGAAACGCGTTTGTATTCTCGGTCTTGCCGTCGCAGTTCTCGGTGCAGCGAGCTTACTGTGGACGCCGCTTGCGGGGGCAGCGGTCTGTACTGCTTTGTTAGGGCGCATTTTTCTGTCCATAAAGCAAAGAGTGAATGATAACGCGGCTCCGTTTTATTTCTCGAAAAGGGATCAGGGCTTAATGGTGCTTGGGATTATCCCCAATACGCCGGCTGAGGACCTGGAATTGAAAATCGGGGAAATCATAACGAAAGTCAATGGCATACCGGTTAAGAATGTTTCTGATTTCTATGAAGCGCTTCAGCATAACCGTGCATATGTGAAGCTTGAAATTATCGGTTTGAATGGAGAAATTCGTTTTGACCAGCGAGCTTCTTATGAAGGAGAACATCATGAATTGGGCATCCTCTTCGTAAAGGATGACCGTGAAGACGAAGCAGTCGCTTCTGGATCATAAAAGGCAGCCCGGCACCGCAGGAAGATGCGATGCCGGGCTGTTTTGTGTTACGCTGAGTTTTTTTCTATCCGTGCCGTTTCATCAGATTTGATGCCCAATGAAACAAAAACGCCGATGATGGATACAGCAAAGAGAATCATAAATAGGATGTGATATCCCGAAATCAGGCCAATTAAGGCTGATGAAATGATGCTTCCGAAATAACGGAAGGTCGAGAAAATACCGGATGCCACTCCTGACATTCCGGGGTCTACTGTGGCAAGGGATGACACCTGCATGCTGGTCAGACCGACTCCGGAAGCGAGCCCGCCAAGGATAAGAGAGAGCATGAGGAACAAGACAGAATGCGAGCTGCTTAACAGCAAAAATAATAGATTCGCACCAGCCATCATGGCAAATGAAAGAAAAATGATTTTTTTGGCTCCCCATTTGTGATGGAGCTGCGCGCCCACCCAGTTGCTGGCTGACATGAAGATCGAAAATACAGAAAGCGCCATCCCGCTGTTAGACGTATTAAGCCCAAATTGGTTCGTCATAAATAACGGCATAATCAATAAGACGGCATACATCATCAAATTGCTTAACAAGACTGATAGATTCGCATTTGTAAAGGTTGAGCTTTTAAACAGTGCAAAGTCAATGATAGGGTGCTTGGTACGTTTTTCTCTTCTGAAAAAAAGCGGAACAAAAAGAAGTATCAATACACTGTATACCGCATATCCCCATGGAGCCTCATTTTTCGTCAGCAGGATAATGGAAACGATGCTGCCTGCAAGCAAGAGAGAGCCGATGATATCCAGCGGCGCGTCAGATTTATTTTCTTTATATTGAGGAAACATTGTTAATGCCGTAAATAAAGCAATGGCGAGGAACGGGATGTTGACCCAAAAAATCGAATGCCAGCTGAAGCTGTCAATCAGTATAGAGCCGATAAAAGGCCCGAGTGCTGCACCAAGTCCCGCACCCAGTCCGAAAAATCCAAACACTTTCGGTAGGCGTTTTTCAGAAACAACATGCCGGATAATGGCAATGCTGTTTGGCGTAAGCAATGCCCCGCCGACAGCCTGCAATGCCCGAAAAACAATTAACAGGAGCAGACTCGGTGAAAGGGCGCAGCCTAGAGATGCGATTAGAAAAAGGCCGACTCCCCATAAGTACATTGTTTTATTGCCGTACATGTCACCGAGCTTTCCTGCAATCGGCTGTGTGACTGCCATCACGATTAAATAAACGGTAACCACCCAAGTGATGCTTGCGATGGACTCGTTATACGTATGGGAAATAGATGAGAGCGCGACCGCGATCATCGTTGAATTAATGGGAGCCAGAATGGCCCCCAATAATAGCGAGACGATCAGCGCCCATTCTTTTCTTGAGCTCATTGGGATCCTCCTTTTTATTATGCCAAGGAGTTAATCAGCAGAAATTCCTTTGACAAATAGAGCTGTGCTGTGCTCCAGCATTTTTTCCTGGGGCATTGATATGACCCGGTCTCCTAAGTGGAGACGGTGAATGAAATAACCGAAGATAATCGACATGAACACGTCGGCATTCTCCGCTTCATTTCTTGTCTGAATAACCCCTTTCTCACCCATCGTTTTGAGATAATCAACCAATAGCTGTTTCATAGATTGGGGATATTCAGTGACGTGGTTAATGACATCCTGAAACATGGCCGGTTCACGAAAGCTGATTTTAATGATATCTTTTCTATGTTCGAGCTCCTCCAAGAGACAGGTTCCGATATGAAGCAGGTCTTTGTACAAATCCCCTTCTGTTTGTTCCAAAATGCTGCCTCTGTTTGAAGAATGCTGAGAAAGCAAAGCCTCAACTAGTCCTTGTTTGTTTTTAAAGTTCCTGAAAATCGTCGCTTCACTTACATTTGCTTTTTCTGCAATTTCTTTTGTAGTTGTTGCGCGATATCCTTTTTTGACGAGCAGCTGCATGGCAGCGTCAAGGATTCTCTTGTTTGTCGGTCTCAATACGTTTCACCTCACGAGTATACTGGCAGGACAAGTATACACCCGCCCCGCTTGTATAAGAAAGAGGGGGACGCATCAGGACCGGCTGACAACTGTGATTTTGCCGCTGCTTCCGTCAACAGTGATGATGTCACCGTCTCGCAGTCTTTCGGTTGCCGTGCGTGTGCCGAGAACGGCTGGAATGCCGTATTCACGGGCAATAATCGCAGCGTGAGACAAAATGCCGCCTGTGTCTGTAATAATCGCTTTGGCGTCTTGAAACAGGCTGGTCCATAGCGGTGTGGTCATCTTGCAAACGAGTACGTCCCCAGGCGCGAATTGAGAAAATTCATTGGCGTCCCGAATGATTTTCACCGGACCTGTCGCAATGCCGCTTGATGCCGCAATGCCAAAAATATGATTCTCTGTGTTTTTTTCATCCTCTATCACAGCGCCGACAATTTCTTCAGCTGCTTTGAGCTGTTCTTTTGTCGGGGTGCCGAGGTAGGCAGGGGCTTGGGCCAGCTCATACTCATGAAAAATCTGTCTGCGTTTTTCAGCCTTTTCTTGCAGGGATACAGGGTGAAGAAGCGCTTGTTCCACTTCGTCGTCATATAAGAACCAAAGGTCCTCACGATCTTGAATGACACCGTTTTCCGCCAGCAATTCACCTATCTTCAGCAGAAAGATTCTCGCCTTGGCATCCAGCATGGCGTCAATATAAAAGTGGTGATCATCTTTTATATTTGCAGAGTTCAGTG
Source organism: Bacillus sp. FSL K6-6540 (assembly GCF_038007545.1). Lineage (NCBI taxonomy): Bacteria > Bacillati > Bacillota > Bacilli > Caryophanales > Bacillaceae > Bacillus > Bacillus sp. FSL K6-6540. The sequence continues at coordinate 255,475 of NZ_JBBOXH010000002.1, read as the reverse complement.
TCCATTGATAATAGCGGTCAAATTCGGTGCGCAAACCGGGATCTTCTATGTTTTCCAAGAATTCATTGTATAATTTCTCTCGTTTTTCTTTCGTTTTCTGAAATTCATTGTCAAAATGATAGCCATTACGGACATAATTTTGAATATTGGCCAGAGCGAAATACGGATTTTCCACCCAGATTTGTTCAATCAGATCATGACTTTTAACAGATCTCCATCCGTATTCTTGCAAGAATTCATGGACGTTCTTCAGGAAGTGTCTTCCCTCATCTGTTTGTTCTAATTTCTCCTGGAGCTGTTCAGGCTTGTTGTTTTCAAAAATGGTCAGAAGGTTCGGGTTCTCCTGAACTTCCATAGAAAATAACCATAAGCAACTGTCCGTTTCCAGTGATTTGTTCATTTTTCCTGTCAGCATCTCATAAAAATGAGCGTTTTCGGACTCTCCTTGAATGTCCTGATACATCGCTTGCAGTTTGTTTGTTAAAAGGATTTGCGGGAAAACGATATTGAAGTGCTCTTCATAAGCCGTGAGATAAAAGGCCTTTAGTTTTTGAAAAGCATCCAGTGCGCTTTCTGCGGTATGCTCAGTTTGTGCGAGCTGGTCCAGTGTCCGGTAAAAAGGGAGGTATGTGTGATTGATGATGTCATACATATGCTCCGATAAAATCGGGAAAAGCTCTTTGCCGCAGTCTTCAGAAGGAGGCTGCTGTCCACCTTGGTTTTTGGAATAAATATGTCCGCGATAAAGTTTTACTTCATCAACAACTACACCAATCGGAAACTTTTGCATGCTCTTCTTCAAGCCATATTCCAATGCCGGCACGATGAAGGATGAAAATAACGGACTCACCGGACCTTCAATATTAGATTCCATGTTAAGCCAGAAATCATTCATATCAGTGTCGGTAATCATGAAGCTGCGTTTTTCTTCTGCCGCCTTTTTGTCCTGATCAATGGTTGTAATCGGGCGAGCTTGCAGAAGGTATATTTGATGATCAGCAATTCCAAATTCTATATCGACAGGATATCCGTACAGGTCTTCGGTTTTTTTTGTGATTTCAGCCAATTCAATCACTTGTTCATCTGTAAGGCAAAAACGGCTGCGCATGTCTTCACTCGTTTCTTTTTCAGCAATTCCTTCTGCCGCAGACTCCATGTAGATTTCCTTTGCACCTATTTCTTTCTGAATCTCAAACGAAGATTTATTAACAATGAACGTGTCTGGGGTAACACTTCCTGAAACAACAGCTTCACCCAACCCGTAGCTGGCGCTGATTAAAAGCTCTCTATCATCATGGGTAACAGGGTTGCGGCTGAAGATAACACCTGACATTTCTGAATCGATCAGCCCCTGAACGACTATTCCCATTAACGGCTCTGCGATTTGATTGTTCATTTTTTTCTTATAGCTGCTGACCCGCCCAGAAAAAAATGAGGCCCAGCATTCTTTCACTTTAGCCAGAAACTCTTCCTCTGTTTTGATATTTAAGTAGGTTTCATATTGACCCGCGAATGAGGCGCCTTCTAAATCTTCCGAAGCAGACGAAGAACGCACGGCTACGGATCGATATGATTCTCTAAGCTTATAAAAGGAACTAGTCAGCTCATCTTTCAGCTCATCCGAAAATGTTCCAGAAATGATCCCGCTTTCGACGTTTTCACTAGTCTCTTGAAGCTGGTTGTCCTCCATAAAACGTGCGAGCGCATTCGTTTGAATAATAAACCCGTCCGGAACAGGAAGACCGTGTTTGGTCAATTTAATCAAATTCATTCCTTTTGCTCCAGCCAGCTGGCTGGACTCTTCTGCCTGGCGAAATAAAACAGAATACATATTTGAAACCCCTCTTTTCTTCATTCATTTTGTTTTTCTCTCTAGTCTTTTTATTGCGGAGCCTGTGTTTAAAAAATGATAGTAAACACTATCATTCAATTGTAGGTTTTCAGGAAAATGCTGTCAAACGCAGAAAGTCCTAAATAAAATGAATAGTTAAGTTGGTTATATTATCCTGGAAAATGCGGCCGTACTGGTACTGTATGCCTATTTTCTTTTATTCTCGGAATCTGGCGGCGGACTTGATGATGTAATAAAAAAAGTGCCGCTGATTAGAACAGCGGCACCATGGAATAAGTTTTGACCGGCACCAAAATGCAAATATGGTGATTGATTTTGGCTGAAAAGGGGTATGGTGTAGGAGAGGGAGCGAATGCACGATTGTCCGATTCTTCATTTTTTACTATAATCAGATCAGATGAAGAATCCCTGAGGAGGGTTTTTGTTGATTACAAAAGCCGTTTTTGCATTGTTTTTCCCTTTTATGCTTGTTGTTCTATTTACTAGAGTCACCTTTAATCATTATGTGGCGATCGCTTTAACAGCTGCATTGCTGTTTGCCTCTTATTTAAAAGGCTATACAGAAACGTATTTTATTGTAGGATTGGATGTTGTGTCTCTTGTGGCTGGCGGACTGTACATGGCCAAAAAAGCTGCAGAGAAAAAAGAAGAATAAATCGGACATAATGAATATAAAGACTGAATACCTGCTTTTACGATTTAAAAGCAGGTTTTTTATACACAAAAACAGCTGGAAATAAAAAACCACCGAACTTTAGTTCGTATTTTTAGTGATTTTGCTTTCCATTGTGTTACTATATCTATAGGAAGATTTCGTTAAAGAAACGGAGGCTTATTTTTGTGAAAGATCGCTTTGAGTTAGTCTCGAAATATCAGCCCCAGGGAGATCAGCCGAAAGCCATTGAAAAGCTTGTGAAAGGAATTCAGGAGGGCAAGAAGCATCAGACTCTGCTGGGTGCGACAGGAACTGGGAAAACATTTACGGTGTCTAATTTGATTAAAGAAGTCAATAAGCCGACTCTCGTGATTGCCCATAACAAAACCCTTGCTGGACAGCTTTACAGTGAGTTCAAGGAATTTTTTCCGAACAATGCTGTCGAGTATTTTGTCAGCTACTATGATTATTATCAGCCGGAGGCGTATGTGCCTCAAACGGATACATTTATAGAGAAAGACGCTAGTATTAATGATGAAATTGATAAACTGAGACACTCCGCCACATCAGCTTTGTTTGAGCGCAGAGATGTCATTATTATTGCGAGTGTGTCTTGTATATACGGCCTCGGTTCGCCTGAGGAATACCGGGAAATGGTCGTGTCACTGCGGACTGAAATGGAAATTGAGCGCAATGAGCTGCTCAGAAAACTTGTAGACATCCAATATGCCCGCAACGATATCGACTTTCAGCGCGGTACATTTCGTGTGCGCGGGGATGTAGTGGAAATCTTTCCGGCATCCCGTGATGAGCATTGTATCAGAGTTGAATTTTTCGGTGACGAAATCGAACGGATTCGGGAAGTGGATGCGCTGACAGGAGAAATTCTCGGCGACCGAGATCATGTTGCGATTTTCCCGGCATCCCACTTCGTAACGCGGGCCGAGAAAATGGAGAAGGCGATTCAAAATATCGAGAAGGAGCTTGAGGAGCAGCTGAAGGTCATGCACGAAAACGGAAAGCTCCTTGAAGCGCAGCGTTTAGAGCAGCGGACAAGATATGATCTTGAAATGATGCGTGAAATGGGTTTCTGCTCCGGCATCGAGAACTATTCAAGACATTTGACTCTGCGGCCTCCAGGTTCAACGCCGTATACGCTTCTTGATTATTTCCCAGACGATTTTATGATCGTGGTGGATGAGTCGCATGTGACAATTCCCCAGGTGCGCGGCATGTTTAACGGAGACCAGGCGCGGAAACAGGTGCTCGTGGATCACGGCTTCCGGCTTCCATCAGCGCTTGATAACCGTCCGCTTCGTTTTGAGGAATTTGAAAAGCATATGCACAATATCGTGTATGTATCAGCAACACCAGGGCCGTACGAGATTGAACATACAGATGAAATGGTCGAACAGATCATTCGTCCGACGGGGCTTCTTGACCCGCTTATTGACGTCCGTCCAATCGAAGGTCAGATTGACGACTTGATCGGCGAAATTCAAGCAAGAATCGAGCGAAATGAACGGGTGCTTGTGACAACTTTGACGAAGAAGATGTCAGAGGATCTGACCGATTATTTAAAGGAAATCGGCATTAAAGTAAACTATCTGCATTCTGAAATCAAGACGCTTGAACGGATTGAAATTATCCGCGACCTGCGCCTTGGCAAGTACGATGTGCTTGTCGGCATCAACCTGCTGAGGGAAGGTTTGGACATTCCCGAAGTATCCCTTGTTGCGATTTTGGATGCGGATAAGGAAGGTTTCCTTCGTTCGGAGCGGTCGCTGATCCAGACCATCGGACGGGCAGCGAGAAATGCGGAAGGCCGCGTCATTATGTACGCCGATAAAATAACGAAGTCTATGGAAATTGCGATTAATGAAACAAAACGCCGCCGCGAGCAGCAGGAGCGGTTTAATGAAGAGCACGGCATTACGCCGAAAACGATAAATAAAGAAATTCGCGATGTCATTCGTGCCACAGTAGCAGCTGAGGATAAAGCGGAATACAAAACAAAAGCCGCGCCGAAGCTGTCGAAAATGACGAAGAAAGAACGCCAGAAAGTCGTTGAACAGATGGAGCATGAAATGAAGGAAGCCGCCAAGGCGCTTGACTTTGAGAGAGCCGCGGAGCTTCGCGATTTACTTTTAGAGCTAAAAGCGGAAGGATGATGAACAAATGGCTATGGATCGGATAGAGGTGAAGGGAGCCAGGGCGCATAACCTGAAAAATATAGATGTAACGATTCCGAGAGATCAGCTTGTCGTTGTCACGGGTTTGTCCGGATCAGGTAAATCCTCCCTTGCCTTTGACACGATATATGCTGAAGGACAGAGACGGTATGTCGAGTCGCTGTCTGCTTATGCCCGCCAGTTTTTAGGGCAAATGGATAAGCCTGATGTGGATGCAATTGAGGGGCTCTCTCCCGCCATCAGCATTGATCAGAAAACAACAAGCCGTAATCCGAGGTCTACTGTCGGTACGGTAACTGAGATTTATGATTATCTGCGTCTTTTATATGCGAGAGTAGGGAAGCCTCATTGTCCGGAGCACGGAATTGAGATTACATCCCAGACCATCGAGCAAATGGTGGACAGAATTCTGGAATACCCGGAACGGACGAAGCTTCAGGTGCTGGCGCCGATTGTCTCGGGCCGAAAAGGCGCTCATGTCAAAGTGCTTGAACAGATTAGAAAACAAGGCTATGTCAGAGTCAGAATTGACGGCGAGATGGCTGAGCTTTCCGACGATATCGAATTAGAAAAGAACAAGAAGCATTCCATTGAGGTAGTCATTGACCGGATTGTGGTGAAAGAAGGCGTGGCAGCCCGGCTGTCTGATTCATTGGAAACGGCGCTCCGTTTAGGTGAAGGACGGGTTATGATCGATGTCATCGGTGAGGAAGAGCTGATGTTCAGCGAGCATCATGCCTGTCCGCACTGCGGATTTTCAATTGGTGAGCTTGAGCCGCGTCTGTTTTCGTTTAACAGTCCGTTCGGGGCGTGTCCGACGTGTGACGGTCTCGGAATGAAGCTTGAAGTGGATGCCGATCTTGTCATTCCCAATCAAGATTTGTCATTGAAGGAGAATGCGGTCGCCCCTTGGACACCGATCAGCTCACAATATTATCCTCAGCTGCTTGAGGCAGTCTGCACCCACTACGGGATTGATATGGATGTGCCGGTCAAAGATTTGCCGAAGCATCAACTGGATAAAGTGCTGTACGGCAGCGGAGATGACCTGATTTATTTCCGATATGAAAATGATTTTGGACAAATCCGCGAAGGTGAAATTCAATTTGAAGGCGTATTGCGCAACATTGAAAGACGCTATAAGGAGACAGGCTCCGATTTCATACGTGAGCAAATGGAGCAGTATATGTCTCAGAAGTCTTGTCCGACGTGCAAAGGCTATCGGTTAAAGAAAGAGGCGCTTGCCGTACTGATTGACGGCCGCCACATTGGAAAAATTACCGAGCTGTCTGTCGCCGACGCACTTGCCTTCTTTAAAGACCTTACCCTTTCTGAGAAGGATATGCAGATCGCCAATTTGATTTTGCGCGAAATTGTGGAGCGCTTAAGCTTTCTGGACAAAGTCGGCCTCGATTACCTGACATTGAGCAGGGCAGCGGGTACATTGTCCGGGGGAGAGGCACAGCGCATCAGGCTGGCGACTCAAATTGGCTCGCGTTTATCCGGTGTGCTTTATATTTTAGATGAGCCGTCTATCGGTCTGCATCAGCGTGATAACGACCGCTTGATCAGCGCTCTGAAAAATATGAGAGACCTCGGGAACACGCTGATTGTTGTCGAACATGATGAGGACACGATGATGGCAGCAGATTATTTAATAGATATTGGACCGGGAGCCGGCATTCACGGCGGACAGGTGATATCTGCGGGTACGCCGGAAGAAGTGATGGAAGATCCAAACTCATTAACGGGCAGCTATTTATCAGGGAAAAAGTTTATCCCATTGCCTCCTGAAAGAAGAAAGCCGGACGGACGTTACATTGAAATTAAAGGTGCTTCAGAAAACAACCTGAAAAAAGTGAATGCCAAGTTCCCGCTTGGGACGTTTACAGCAGTTACAGGTGTTTCCGGTTCAGGAAAGAGTACACTCGTTAATGAAATTTTGCATAAGGCGCTGGCGCAAAAGCTTCATAAAGCGAAAGCGAAGCCCGGCAGCCATAAAGAGATTAAAGGTTTGGATCATTTAGACAAAGTCATTGACATTGACCAGGCGCCAATTGGAAGAACGCCGAGATCCAACCCTGCGACATACACCGGTGTATTTGATGACATTCGTGATGTATTCGCGCAGACAAATGAAGCGAAGGTCCGCGGCTATAAAAAAGGCCGTTTCAGCTTCAACGTGAAGGGCGGACGATGTGAAGCCTGCCGCGGAGACGGGATTATTAAAATTGAAATGCACTTCCTTCCTGACGTATACGTTCCATGCGAGGTGTGTCACGGCAAACGCTATAACCGTGAAACGCTTGAAGTGACGTACAAAGGAAAAAGCATCTCTGATGTGCTTGATATGACGGTTGAAGATGCTCTTTCTTTCTTTGAAAATATCCCGAAAATCAAACGCAAGCTCCAAACCCTTTATGATGTTGGTTTAGGTTATATTACGCTCGGCCAGCCGGCGACGACCTTGTCAGGCGGAGAAGCGCAGCGCGTGAAGCTCGCGTCAGAGCTGCACAAACGCTCGACCGGACGCACGCTCTACATTTTAGATGAGCCAACGACAGGTTTGCATGTCGACGATATCGCCAGGCTTCTTGTCGTGCTACAACGGTTGGTAGACAACGGAGACACTGTACTTGTTATTGAGCACAACCTTGATATCATTAAGACAGCCGATTACATTGTGGATTTGGGCCCGGAAGGCGGAGCCGGGGGCGGAACCATTGTCGCGTCAGGAACGCCTGAGGAAATCACTGAAGTGGAAGAATCATATACAGGCCGTTATTTGAAGCCTGTTATCGAACGTGACAAAACACGCATGAAATCGCTCTTGAAAGCGAAAGAAACAGCTACATCTTAAAACCCTCTGTTAAGAGGGGACAGCTTGTCAGCAAGTCCATCCTTGGGCTTAGCAGGCAAGCTTTTTCTTTACGGCATAATAGGTTTAGAAGTGAACTTACTGTTCAAGCAGGAAACACAGGTACACAACAAGCAGAAGATCTTGGTGCAATTAAAGATGAAATGGATGCGCTTATTGAGGAAGTTGATGGCATTTCAAATCGTACTGAATTCAACGGCAAAAAGTTATTAGATGGTACTGAAACTGATGGTTTCACTTTCCAAATTGGAGCAAATGCTGGCCAGCAGCTTACAGTTAACATTGACAGCATGTCATCAACTGCTTTAGGAGTAAACGCACTTAATGTAACAGATTTTGCTAATACTCCTTTTGATACTCAACTTGAAAGTATTGATACTGCAATCAACAATGTCTCAAACCAACGTGCTAAACTTGGTGCGGTACAAAACCGTCTAGAGCACACAATCAACAACCTTGGTGCTTCTTCTGAAAACTTAACAGCTGCTGAGTCTCGCATCCGTGACGTTGACATGGCGAAAGAAATGAGCGATTTCACAAAGAACAACATTCTTTCTCAAGCTTCTCAAGCGATGCTTGCTCAAGCAAACCAACAGCCGCAAAACGTGCTTCAATTGTTACGTTAATTTTGAACGGCTATCTCTTTCTGATAGTTACAGCTTGCCGACAGAGTCCATTAACTGGATGTGCCGGCAGGCTTTTTTTGTTACAATCATTTTGTGACAGCCAGGGAATCACTTGTTTTTTCAAAACAAAAAAGGCAAGATATTGTCATCTAACCTTTAACTTTGTTTCAGTTATAATGAATGATATGTTTTCCGCAATTACAAAGTCTTCTTATACAGCTGCTTACTTACACTCATTAAATCTTGAACAATATGCGTGTTGCTGCTGTCGAGCAGCACTTTTATATATTGGATATCGTGAGAGATCGGGAAGGGTCCGTGAATCTGCTCAAGCTCGGCGATCATTTCACGATTCATTCTTTTTTGTTCATGAATCAGCTTTAACACTGATTCTTGTGTTACTGTATAGTCACTGGGATCTTTCTCCATTGCTTGTCCAGCCTCCTTGGTTGCCGTAAGCTTTTTACATATTGTAATCGGTATAGCCGGAAGATTCTACTTCTAAAACTTTTTAAAATCCAATTTCCGTAAATCGGAGCATGTCTAAAGAATGAATTTGAAACCTGAAGAGATTTTAAACGTATAAATAAGTAAAACGTCCCTGATCTTTTGTCATGGACAATTCACAATAGGAGTGTGGAATGAATTGAACCGTAATCAAGCTATTATTGCATCACTTTGTTATTTCAGTGTGTTTATTGCGCCAATCATTGTGCCGATTGTCGCTTATTTTGTTGTAAATGAGAAAGAAACAAAACGCCATGCGATACGCTCTCTTATTTCTCACATAGTTCCGTTTGTCGGCTGGCTGTTCCTTTTTATTGCTTTACTTGGCGGAGCCGTTGCGATTGATGGAGACAGCTTGCTTCCTGTATTTGTAATCATCGGGGGAGCGGTTATTTATTTCTTAGTTGTCATTGGCATTATCATTTGGAATGTGATTCAGGGCATTAAGGTCCTGCGTGAAGCATAAGTAGACAATGGGGAGGAGATCGTAATGAAGCAAGAAAAGGAACGAATCCTTAAGCTTGTTGAGGAAGGAAAGCTTACAGCACAAGAAGCTTTGACACTGATTGAAAAGCTTGACAGCGACTACAAGGAAAAAGAAGAGAAAATCACAGCGCTCTCAGTTCACGTTCATGACGAGGAAGAGCCATTTACAACGGCAAAAAAAGAAAGCGGCAAGCCGTCTTTAGGAGCCAAGCTGTTTGACTGGATTGATTCTGCTGTAAAAAAGGTCAAGGAAGTTGACCTTGATTTAAACTTTGGCCATGCGTATGATGTTCAGCACATTTTTCAATTTAAAGATACTGACTTTTCCAGTGTTGAGCTACAAATTGCCAATGGCAGCGTGAATATCGTTCCTTGGGAAGATGACGATATCAGAGCGGAATGCCAGGCGAAGGTATATCGCGCTGATAGCCAGGATGCGGCGAGACACGCATTTCTTCAGCATATTGAATGTGAAATCAAAGGAAATAAGTTTTTTATCCGTACTGAGAAAAAGACGATGAAAACGAATGTCACTTTGTATATTCCTCAGAAGGAGTATGATAAGATTCGAGTGAAGCTGTTTAACGGTCCGGTCAGAGGGGAACATTTACATGTAAAAGAGTTCTCAGCGAAAACGACAAACGGCGTGCTGTCGTTCTCGCACTTAACAGCCGAAAAAGCCATAGCTGAAACGGCCAACGGGCAAATTAAGCTCGCCAGCCACAGCTGCGGAACGATAGAAGCGGAAACCATTAACGGATTGATCGATCTCAGAGGGAAAAGCGAATCCATTGACGTTCAAAGCTTTAACGGAAATATTGCGATTAACGTAACAGAATCAGACTGCCGCTCCATTTATGCAAAAACAACGACTGGAAGTGTGGAGCTTGCGATTCCGGACGATCTCGCAGTGAAGGCAGAGCTGAAAAGCAATCTTGGTTCGCTGTCCCATGAATTAATGGATGTTGAGATGCTGAAGGAAAAAAATGATACCATTCAAAAAGAAATGATGTTCACTTCAAATCAGGCACATGATCAAAACATCACCGTCTTCTCAGAATCACTAACAGGCGCCATCAAACTAAAGTACTCACAGAGGTGATCGAATGAATAAGCTTTATCGCTCAGAAAAAAATAAGAAAATCGCCGGTGTTATCGGAGGTCTCGCGGAATATTTCAATTGGGACGCATCACTCCTCAGAGTCATAACTGTCATCTTAGCCATTATGACAAGTGTCTTGCCGGTTTTGCTCATTTATATCATTTGGATTTTTATCGTCCCGTCAGAAAGGGATATGAAATGACATGGTAAAATGGGCAGTCAGCATTTTAGTCAATGCATTGTTATTAATCGTCATTGATGGATATATTGACTCCATCCATATCAGCAGCATTGGGGCAGCGATTATCGCCAGCCTCATTTTATCGATCTTAAACGTGCTGATTAAACCGCTTTTAATTATCTTTACACTGCCGGTCACCATGGTGACGCTTGGACTCTTCTTGTTTGTGATTAACGCCATCACGCTTATGATGACCGCGTCCATTATGGGTGACAGCTTTCAAATCGACGGCTTCGGCACAGCGATATGGGCATCCGTTATCCTGTCGGTCTTCCATTTGCTGATTCAAAAAGGCATTTTAGAGCCGCTTAGAAAAAAATAAAAAAAGCTGCCCGCAAAGGCAGCTTTTTTACATGTGGTGCTTTTTTTGTTTCGTGCGCTTCTGCGGCGAAAACATTGGCGGAAGAAGGCAAAAGCTCAATGCGGCAAATCCAAGGCCTAGGAGGCTAAAGGACATGGCAGACGGCATCATTGTGAGCAAGTAGGCAGATACCATCGGACCTGCTGCCATGCCTGTATATCGGATAAAGTTAAACATTCCGATTGCACTCCCTCTGTTGTGCTCAAATTCATTAGTAATCATTGTAGAGTACAAGGGAGGAATAACCCCCATCGAGATGCCAAACAGTGCCAGCGTCAGAGCCATGAGAACGAGAGAAACGGAATGTGTAACAGCAAATAAAATGATGCTGCAGGCGGCAATCACATTGCTTCCGATAAACAAGGTGTGCAGCCCGATTTTTGCCTGTATTCTTTTAAACAGAAACGTACCTGCAATCGTGCTCAGCGCCAGCGGCAAATATAACAGTCCTGCTATACCCACATCTATATGGTAATGCTCTGTCAGCAATATTGGGAGGTAGACAATTACTGCAAAATAAATGAAAAAGAGAACAAAACTTAAAGTCAAAATGACGTTCCCTGTTCGATTTGTAAATATTGATTTATAATGAGCGAACACATTGCCTTTGGCTTGCTGCATAGATTCAGTTGGAGAATCTTTAGGAAAGGTGATGCTGTTTGTCACCAGCAAAACGATCGAGATGGCCGCAAGTATCCAAAAAATCCCTTCGTATCCGGCTGCTCCGCCTATGAATCCTCCTAGAACTGGGGCAATAGCCGGTGCGACAGACAGGAGCATTTGATACGTTCCCATTGCACTCCCGCGTTCATTGCCTGTAAACAGCTGTCCGATCGTTGTGGCAGCAATAAGAGGCAGTGCTGCGGAACCGGCTGCCTGTATCATTCTGAATATCAGAAACAAAGTAAAGTCAGTAGTCACCGCACAGCCGATGCTGGCTGCTGCCGTTGCCAGAATACCGGTAATCAAGACGATCCGAGCGCCTTTAAAATCAATGATCGCTCCTAATATAATTTGCATTATTGCTGTCACAATCATAAAAACTGAGACTGACAGGTTCACCATAGCTGTGGAAACATGGAATGATTCTTTAATGATCGGAAGAATAGGTGAATAAATGTTCTGGCTTAAAGATGCAAAAAATGCACTGAAGCAAACAGTGTATAAGATCAATACTGCCTTTGATTTTGTATGAGCCAAAGTGTACACCGCCTTTTTGTTTACTTTACAGGTTTGTCCGGAGTCCCATCGGTTTGTTCTGCTTCAAGTGTTGACGTCAACTGCTCTAGAAACTTCAATACAGCCTTTTGTTCTTCTTGTGAAAATGAATCGAGGAATTGGTAAAAAGCCAGCTCCTTTTTTTTATGCAGTTTCTCATGTAAGTCGAAAATCCGTCTGCCTTTACGGGTTAATTTAAAATAAACTTCTTTTTTGTTATCTGTCAGCTGATAGCTGTTAATGAATTCTTCCTTGATCAGTTTTGTGCTGATTTTCGTTACATTCGCTTTCGATAAGTTCATTTTTCTGGCAATCCCCGCATTGTTAATGGGTTCATGCTGGCCGATGCAGTCAATGACGTGAATGCTTGTCATATTTTTGGGAATTTCAGCTACATCTTCTTCTGCGGCCTCCTTAAAAAATTGCTGAAGTAAAGTGTTCGCTTTTTGTTCATTAAGGTGCAGCAGTCTCACGTATATGTCGTATATCATCTGTTTTGTCAAATCAGACATAGGCTACCTTCTTTCTTAGGAATAATAGTTTACGATGAAACAATAAAACAAATCGTTTACTGGTGAACAATTTTATTTTATCTTTTCTTGTTTTCGTTGTCAATTGTTGGTGTTTAGACTATTTGTTGATATGTCATGCTGAATATGCGTGTAAAAAGTGTGTGGAAAATGTGATGTTTACATTTATTTTCAAATATTTGGGCACAGATCATATTGACGTTTGGAAGGAAAAGGGATAAAATGACTAATGTTTACTAGTAAACATTTATCATGATATGGGTATTGAAAATGATTATTAAAATCTTAAAAAACATTTGGAAACTTTAAGTGATGCCTGCCATTCGTCTTGTTCAGTTGTTCTAGCTATTCCATCTTGTATTTGAGGGTGATGACTTAAAGCGGGATAAGTTTTAGGGGTGAATGAGATGACCGGAATGGTAACGGAAAGAAGGTCTGTGCATTTTATTGCTGAGCCATTAACGGAAAACTGCAGAGAAATATTTGAACGGCGCAGGCATGTTTTGGTGGGGATCAGCCCATTTAACAGCAGGTTTTCAGAGGATTATATTTACAGATTAATTGGATGGGCGAAAGCTCAATTTAAAAGCGTTTCTGTTTTACTTGCGGGGCATGAGGCCGCTAATCTTCTAGAAGCGCTTGGAACTCCGAGAGGAAAGGCTGAACGAAAAGTAAGGAAAGAGGTATCACGAAACAGGAGATTTGCAGAAAGAGCTCTTGTGGCTCATGGCGGGGATCCGAAGGCGATTCATACATTTTCTGATTTTATGGATAACAAAGCCTACCAGCTGTTGAGACAAGAAGTTGAACATGCTTTTTTTGAGCAGCCTCATTTTCGACATGCTTGTTTGGACATGTCTCGTGAAGCGATAATCGGGCGTGCACGGGGCGTCAGTTTGATGATGGAAGAAGTCAGTGAGGATATGCTGAATTTGGCTGTGGAATATGTCATAGCTGAGCTGCCGTTTTTTATCGGAGCTCCGGATATTTTAGAGGTGGAAGAGACGCTCCTTGCTTATCATCGTCCGTGGAAGCTCGGTGAGAAGATCAGTAACCATGAATTTTCTATTTGTATGCGGCCGAATCAAGGGTATCTCATTGTACAGGAAATGGCGCAGATGCTTTCTGAGAAACGGATCACATGTGAAGGATGATAGGGGGAGTAAAACATGAGCCAATCGATTAAATTGTTTAGTGTGCTTTCTGATCAATTTCAAAACAATCCATATGCTTATTTTTCACAACTGCGGGAGGAAGATCCGGTTCATTATGAAGAGTCGATAGACAGTTATTTTATCAGCCGCTATCATGATGTCCGCTATATCCTTCAGCATCCGGATATTTTCACGACGAAATCACTTGTTGAGCGTGCCGAACCAGTAATGCGAGGCCCTGTACTGGCCCAAATGCATGGAAAAGAACACTCTGCCAAAAGAAGAATTGTAGTGAGAAGCTTCATCGGTGACGCACTGGATCATCTGTCTCCATTGATTAAACAAAATGCAGAAAACTTGTTAGCGCCCTATCTTGAAAGAGGGAAAATTGATCTCGTCAATGATTTTGGAAAGACGTTTGCGGTGTGCGTCACGATGGACATGCTCGGGCTGGATAAAAGAGACCATGAAAAAATCTCTGAGTGGCACAGCGGAGTTGCCGATTTTATCACGAGTATCTCTCAATCTCCTGAAGCGCGGGCACATTCGTTATGGTGCAGCGAACAGCTTTCCCAATACTTGATGCCGGTCATTGAAGAACGTCGCGTCAATCCGGGATCAGATTTAATTTCCATCCTATGTACTTCTGAATATGAAGGCATGGCGATGTCGGACAAGGATATACTCGCACTGATTCTTAATGTGCTGTTAGCCGCAACGGAACCGGCTGATAAGACGCTGGCACTGATGATCTACCATTTGCTCAACAATCCTGAGCAGATGAATGATGTTTTGGCTGACCGTTCGTTAGTTCCGAGAGCCATTGCGGAGACATTGCGTTATAAACCGCCGGTTCAGCTGATTCCGCGGCAGCTGTCCCAAGATACAGTGGTCGGCGGTATGGAAATCAAAAAAGATACGATTGTTTTTTGTATGATCGGTGCGGCTAACCGGGACCCTGAAGCATTTGAACAGCCTGACGTGTTTAATATTCATCGGGAAGATCTTGGCATCAAGAGCGCTTTTAGCGGCGCCGCCCGGCATCTCGCTTTCGGATCCGGCATTCATAACTGTGTAGGAGCAGCTTTTGCCAAAACCGAAATCGAAATTGTAGCTAATATTGTGCTGGATAAGATGCGGAATATCAGATTAGAGGAAGATTTTTGTTATGCTGAGTCCGGTCTGTATACACGCGGACCCGTCTCACTTCATATTGTATTTGACAGGGCTTAATAATATGGAAAGGTCTCTCCCGTGCGGGTGAGGCTTTTTTACATATGCTTGATCCACAAGTTAATAAACGCAGTCACTGTTTTCAACTCATCAATTGAAAATTTATTGAAGAGCTGTTTGTATTGCTCCTTTGCTTTTTGATGAAGCCGTTCATGTAACCCCGCCAGTTCTTTGCCGCTTTCAGTTAACGTATAAAAAATTTCTTTTTTGTTGCCCGGCTTTTTTGTCACTGTAATGATGTTATGTTTCAACAAAGCTTGAATTGCTTTTGAAACAGCTGCTTTTGAGATATGTAAGCGGGATGCTAAGAAGCTGTTATTCACATTTTTGCTGGTATGTAAACAGGAAACAATGTGAAGCTGGGTCAATGTCCAGTCTTTTTTGAGGTGGTCGAGATGTTGTGAGGACGGAATCTGCACCTTTTGCCAGACGCGTTTATCTCTTTTTAATGCGAATTGTTGTATAGCTTGAAATAATTCATCATGAATGCTGTTGTTCATCAATTTGCCTCTCTGATTTAATTGTTAACTGGTTAACTATCCTTAGTTTACTGGGGAATAGTGGAATTTTCAAGAGGCAGACGTTTTTTTGTTCTTTATGCACAAAAATGAACTCATAAGCTTCCCTGTTCAGACGCAAAATACATGAAAAGGGAGGTGCTTTGATGAGGAAATACACGGTTATTGCTTCTATATTACTGTCTTTTCTTTCCGTTTTGTCTGGCGGCCATCATGAATCAAAAGCTTTTCCTGTTGTACAGCAGGAACTATTTCAAACGCCTCATTACATACCCTTGCTTGAAAATCCTCCTCAAATTGATGTGAAAGCTGAAATGAGAAACAATCTAATGATTGAGGCTCAAGTTCGCGATAATTCGTATCAAGCATTTTCCGCCTTTCTTTTTTATAAACAAAGTAATGAGCTGGGCTACAAAATGGTGCCGATGGACCCGACCCCCGGAGCGGTCCGCAAGTTTTTGGCACAAATTCCGAAACGTTTGATTTGGAACAGCGAGCTTGAGTATTACATTGTGATGTCGAATGGGAAGCAGCGGGTGGAGTCGGAGATGAAGAAACTGAAGCTTGAAGGATACCAGGCTGACCTTGCCCATATTCCGGAGCTTCTGATCACAGAGCTGGCGGTTGATACGAAGAATATAGGACGTGCAGACGGTTATGAATTTATTGAGATTTTTAATACGACTGACAGAACGATTGATTTTAAAGACTACCATATCCGTTACCGCTACCCAAAAGAAGGGCCTGACTCCGATCTGATTTGGAGACCTGATGAAAGGATCTTGATACCATCCGGCGAAACGTTTGTCGTCTGGCTGAAGCCTGCCGGGCATCCAGAATTGACGTCAGAGGATTTCAATCGTTATTATCAGACACAACTTAAAGAAGGAAAAAATCTCGCGGTGATAGACGAGACAGAGGGTATGGCCAATACGAGGCCGCGGGCCGTTGTGATATCAACGAATACAGGAAAGGACATTTCGGTTGCGCATTATCGGAAACATGCGCTGCGCCGGCTGTCATCAGTGCTTTATAAGTATCCGTTGAACGGAACCGCAGAACTTCTGAACATTTCAATCGGGGAAAAGAATCCATCTCCCGGAACCGTATTACAGGCACAGGTGCCCGAGCAGAAACGAAAAATCAAGCTCGATAAAGAAAAGCCGGTCATTGAGGATTTGACTGACCGCAAGCCTGTTCGCCCTGCTGAAAGCATTGAGCTGCGGGCTGACATACGGGACCGAAGTCTAGTGAAAACAGCGGCCTTTTACTACCGGACGGATGAGAACAAACCGTTTAAGCGAATTCTTGCTGAAAAAGACCGCAACGATAATCTCTACCATTATATTGTGTATTCGCCTGAATTGATCGGGAAGGATCAGCTAGAGTATTATGTGGCGGCCGGGGACGGGATCAATGAAGCGAGAACGCCGGTCAAAATGATTGATATTAAACAAACAAGCAAGTCGCACGGTCTGCGGATGAATATTGAAAACAGAGACACGCTGTCGGGAACTCAATTTCTCAAAGCCACGACAGAAGGGCGAGCTGACCGCATTAAGCTATGGATTGACGGGAAAAAACAAGTGACAGAGCCCGCGATGGAAAAAGAAGTATATTTTGCATTCGATACGAGGAAAACGAACCTTTATTTTAAAAACGCGGTAACGATGGAAGGCAAAGTGCTGAAGGTGTTCGATGATACAACAAATAAATACCGCACCTATTCTGTTCCATTGCCAGAGACACTGCTTCGGAAAGGGAAGCAGCTGCAGCGTATTACAATACGATCGGGTTCGAAGGTGTCTCCGTTTGATACGGCTGAAAACCGTGATGACTTCTTAGTCAAAAACGCCCGATTGGTGTTATCGGATGGAACGGTGATCAGGGATCAGAGGGTGTCCCCTGAGAAGGAACTCTTTATTGGCGATAATCAGCGCTCGAATAAAAGCTGGCAATTTCAGTTCAATCTGCCTGACGGACTGTTTACATCACAGCTGCTGGAGTGGGACACATCAAAGCTTTCTGAAGGCGCTCACCATATTCAAGCAAGCGACGGCAAGGAAAATGTCAGCCTGGTTGTACGGGTAGATAATTCAGGACCTCACATTGAGCCGAATATCACCGAGGGGCAAACGTATAAAGGAAACCTTATCCTGCAGGCGGATATGTATGATAAATGGAGCAAAATTGAGGAAGCGGAAGCGTCTTTAGATGGAGAAAGCATTACACTCCCATATCATACGTCCTCTTCTGATCTTTTGCCGGGAAAACATTCTCTAAAAGTGACAGCAACGGATCTCGCGGGCAATAAAACAGTGATTGAGAGGATATTTAAAACCGAACGAGAGCATCCGGACCAGCCGGAGGTTATAGACAGCGAAGCCGACACGCATAAGGCCAAGCTTTCTGTACGGGTGAAAGATCCGACGAATGATGCCATGGATGTTGGTTTTTATAGGGGATTTCAATATACAGCGCGAAATCATGTGAAAATATTTAAGCACGCGTCACTGACTGAACCGCCGAAAAGCTTTGTGCCGGAAAGTGAGACCCCATTTACGAATAAAGAATTGGAGCGGGTATCTGCTGCTGATGGAAAAACAGTATCGACAGAAAACAAAGAGCTTTTCCCTTATCATCGCTTTGAAGTGACGGTTGATCCATCAATTGATGAGAATGATCTGGCAGAAGCAGTCTGGAAGGGCAGTTCTTTGCCGGGGAGAAAGGTGACGATGTATGCTTGGAATTATCGGACAAACGAATGGCAGCCTGTTGACAGCTTCGTCGCGAAGGATGACAAACCGTTTACGCTGAAAGCGTCTGTGATTGCCGCCGATTTTGTACGGGAGTCGAAAATGAATGTGATTGTACAGGATGAAATTCCTCCTGCGAAGGATATGTACACATTTGTCTGGATGTCTGATACACAGTATTACGCCGAAAGCTATCCGCATATTTTTGATAAACAGACCGAATGGATAAAAGATAATCAAAAGCAGCTCAATATCAAATATGTGTTCCACACGGGTGATATTGTAGATGATTCCGCCGATATCAGACAGTGGAAAAACGCTGATCGGTCAATGTCCGTTCTGGATAAGAGCGGAATACCTTACGGCGTGCTGGCCGGCAACCACGATGTCGGGCATAAGGACGGCTCCTACAGGGTGTTTGGCAAATATTTTGGCAGCGATCGTTTTGATAAAAAATTGCATTATGGCGGTTCCTATAAAAATAACCGCGGACATTATGACCTGATTTCGAGCAACGGCAATGATTATATCATGCTTTACATGGGATGGGGAATAACGGATCAGGACATTGCGTGGATGGATCAGGTGCTGAAGAAGCATCCTGACCGGATGGCCATTTTAGCTTTTCATGAGTATTTGCTGGTCAGCGGAAACAGAAGTCCGATCGGAGAGAAAATATTCAAAGAAATCGTAAAGCCGAACCCGAATGTCGTGATGGTGTTGAGCGGGCATTATCATAGTGCGATGAGAAAAACAGATGAGCTGGATGATGATGGTGATGGGAAGCCGGATCGTCTTGTGCATCAAATGCTGGCCGATTATCAGGGCGGACCAGAAGGCGGTCAAGGGTATTTGCGTTTGCTTCAATTTGACCAGGCCAATGACATGGTACACGTATCGACGTATTCTCCGTATGTAAAGGATAAGAATTACTATGATACGGATACCTATGGCAACAAGGATGAATTTTCCCTTTCGCTTGATTTGAAGCCAAGAATCAAAAAGGTGGAAACCGATTATTTTGAATGTAACGTATATACCAATGAAGAGCTCGGAAAACGGGAGCAAGTGAAGAGCGGGGATACAGCTGAATTCCGCTGGGATCATCTTGAACCGCAGTCTGTTTATTATTGGTACATTATAGTGGAAGACAGTTTTAACGGCAAAACGAAATCACCGATCTGGAAGTTCAAGACGAAAAAAGAAACATATCGTCCGGCACCAGACCAGTTTGATTTTCGCCATGTCTCCAATCCTTAAAAAGGGTTGGAGGCTTTTTTTATGAAAGACGATCCATATAGTGGACAAATGTATAACGGTCGCCTCTGTATACGGATTTTGCATGCTCAAAAGCAGTTCCGTTCTGCAGATATGTCGTTCGTTTAATTAATAGGACAGGCGCTCCCTTTTGAATACCAAGAATATTCGCTTCTTCCATGGTGGCAGCGCTTGGCTCAAGCTCCTGTTTTGCACGGGAAATCGGTATGCTGTTATACCTTTCAATATGATCATAGATCGACGACTGAAAATGCGATTCGTTCAATTCACCCGCAAGCTCAAACGGAATATGTGAGGACTCAATCGCCATTGGAATATCATTTGCCAGCCGCACCCGAGTGATTTTATGGATAGAGGAGGGGTGCCCGCAGCCTAATATAGCCGCGAGCTCCTCAGTTGAATCAATAAGCTGATAATCAATGAGCCTGCTGCCCGGTGTCATCCCGCGGCTTTTCATATCCTCGGTAAAACTTGTCAGCCCTTGAAGTGCTTGTTCCATTTTTGGCTTGCTGACAAAGGTGCCCCGCCCCTTCAGGCGATAGAGCAAGCCTTCATTAACTAAATTAGAAAGCGCCTGGCGAACTGTCATCCGGCTGATCCCGAATTGTTCGGCATATTCGCGCTCAGAAGGAAGAGGCATATCCGGCTGCAGTTCTCCGCTCTTAATTTGGGTTTTTAATTGCTCCATAATCTGATAATAAATCGGAATAGGCGATTGTTTATTGATATTCATAAGTCAGCATGTTCCTTTCAAGGTCTTAATGACGCGGCTTCACGATCAATCAAAACCGTGACATCGGAATGCAGGTGCAAAGCAGATGCGGGAAAATCTTCGCTTATGTTTCCTTCTAACAGCTTACGAACAGCTTCTGCTTTGCTTTTCCCAGAAATAAGCAGCAGAATGCGTTTGCTTGAGAGAATCGTTCGAATTCCCATTGTCAGTGCTTTTTTCGGCACGCTGTCTATGGAAGGAAAATATCTGGCATTCGCTTGGCGGGTTTGCTCATTTAATGTCACAACATGAGTTCGCGACTTGAAAGAGGTTCCCGGTTCGTTAAAGCCGATGTGTCCGTTTCGGCCGATGCCGAGAAGCTGAATGTCAGTGCCGCCGAGGGACTCGACTAGCTGTTCATACCGTCTGCATTCGGCTTCCAAATCGTCTGCATTTCCATTCGGAATAAAATGCCGGCTAGGCTTGCTGTCGATACGCTGAAATAAACGGTCATTCATATAGAAGTGATAGCTGTTCGGGTCATTGCTTGAAAGTCTGGCGTACTCATCCAAATTAACTGTAGTGACGTTTTGAAATGAGAGATTCTCAGTTTGGTGCAGGCGGATCAGCTCGCGATAAGTGCCTTCCGGTGTGCCGCCCGTCGCTAACCCGAGAACGGCATCAGGTTTTTCTTTGATTGTATCTGCCGTTATTCTGGCTGCTTTTTGGCTTAGCTCTTCATACGTTTGACATTCCATTACTTTCATATCTGGTCAGCCTCCTTGGATATAAATGCAATGTTTCCGCGGCAAATGGTGAGAATCACCTCGCAATCACTGCTGACAATCACCAAATCTGCATCTTTTCCCACAGTCACACTGCCTTTTCGGTCAAAGATGCCCAACTGTTTGGCCGCGTTTGCAGAAGTTATATTAGCTATATCCGTCCAAGAGCAATTTGTAAACTCACGCATATGCCGTGCGCCCTCGTTCATTTTGAGGATCGAACCGGCAAGGGTTCCGTCTGAAAGAAGAGCTGTTCGTCCTCTTACCGTCACACTTTGGCCGCCGAACTCATATACGCCGTCTTTCAGTCCTTTTGCCCTCATGGAATCGGTAATTAAAATGAGCTTGCTGCTGCCTTTCGCCAAAAAAGCAAGCTTAGCCGCTAAAGGATGGGAGTGGATGCCATCGGCTATTAGCTCTGTCACAAACCCATCATGGGCCAGCGCCGTTCCGATCACTCCGGGTTCTCGGTGATGAAACGGGCTCATCGCGTTGTACAGATGGGTCATATGGCTCGCCCCTGCTTTTGCGGCATCCGACAGCATTGCGGAATCGGCATCCGTGTGCCCCATGGACGCGATAATCGATTCTTCTTTCAAATGGCGGATCAGTTCAAAATGCTGATCCTCCTCCGGCGCAAGTGTAACAATTTTGATCAGTCCGCCCGCCTCCTGCTGCCACTTTTTGAAAAGCGCAACATCCGAAGGCCTAATCCACTCTTTTGGCTGCGCTCCGGCTCTTTTAGGTGAAACAAAGGGGCCCTCTAAATGAATGCCGAGCAGTTCTGCACCTAATAAAGAGGACTCTTCAGCCGCTTTCCACTCTCTTGCGTTCACCAAAGCTTGAGAAATGTTCCCATGCTCTTGGGTAATCGTTGTGGCTAAAAAGCTCGTCGTGCCTTCTTCGGGAAGTCTTGACGACATGATGTCGAGCGCAGAAAAGCTTGCATCCATCGTATCTGCGCCATAGCCGCCGTGGATATGAATGTCAATCATGCCGGGAAGCAAAACGGAATCCGCAGGTGCTTGAATTTCTTTTGAATATGACTCCTTGGGCAGTTCTGTTGAGACTGTGCTGATTTTTCCGTCATTGATTCCGACATAGCCGTTTTTGATTACTTCATTTTCTGTCACGATCGCAATGTCTTTGATAAGAAGACTCTCTGCCATAGATGATCCGCCTTTCTGGAATTTGAATACCTTTATTTTACTCTTTTTCAGACTAGTGATCTAGACCAGCTGAGGTGTTTTCCCGCCTTTTATAAAATCTGTTTTAGGTTCAAGCCTGAAAGTGATAAAATGAAAGTATTGTGAGCAAGCTCGGGGCAGCCCGGAACAGGAGGAACATATCGTGGCAAAGGTTCGCACAAAAGACGTAATGGAACAGTTCAATTTGGAATTAATCAGCGGAGAAGAAGGAATTAACCGCCCGATTACAATGAGTGACCTATCAAGACCAGGCATTGAAATTGCCGGATATTTTACATATTACCCGAGAGAGCGCGTGCAGCTTCTCGGAAAAACAGAGCTTTCTTTCTTTGAACAGCTTCCTGAAGAGGAGAAAAAACAGCGAATGGATTCTCTGTGCACTGATGTAACACCAGCTATTATTCTTTCTAGAGATATGCCCATCCCGCAGGAGCTGATTGACGCCTCCGAGAAAAATGGGGTGCCTGTCCTCAGATCGCCGCTGAAAACGACAAGACTGTCAAGCCGTTTAACCAACTTCCTTGAGAGCAGGCTGGCGCCTACCACAGCAATTCATGGCGTTCTTGTCGATATATATGGTGTCGGCGTGCTGATCACAGGAAAGAGCGGCGTCGGAAAAAGCGAAACAGCGCTGGAGCTTGTGAAAAGAGGGCATCGCCTTGTTGCCGATGATTGCGTTGAAATTCGGCAGGAGGATCAGGATACCCTTGTCGGAAACGCTCCGGAATTAATTGAGCATCTCCTTGAAATCAGGGGGCTTGGCATTATCAACGTGATGACGCTGTTTGGCGCCGGCGCGGTCAGAAGCAATAAACGAATCACGATTGTCATGAATCTTGAACTTTGGGAGCAGGGCAAGCAATACGACCGGCTCGGACTTGAGGAAGAGACCATGAAAATCATTGATACAGAAATCACAAAACTGACGATTCCCGTCCGTCCAGGCCGAAATCTTGCAGTTATCATCGAAGTGGCAGCAATGAACTTCAGATTGAAGCGGATGGGGCTGAATGCCGCTGAACAATTCACCAACAAGCTGGCGGACGTCATTGAAGACGGTGAACAAGAAGAATAGGAGTTGGCGTTAAATGAATGAAGCGATAGAACCACTCAATCCGATAGCATTTCAGCTGGGGCCGTTAGCCGTCCATTGGTACGGAATCATTATCGGTCTCGGCGCTTTGCTCGGGCTGTGGATTGCGATGAGGGAAAGTGAAAAACGGGGGCTGCAGAAAGATACGTTTATTGATCTTGTCCTGTTTGCCATTCCGATTGCGATTATTTGCGCGCGAATTTATTACGTTGCCTTTGAATGGGACTATTATGCGGCACATCCGGGAGAAATCATTAAGATTTGGAAGGGCGGCATTGCCATTCATGGCGGATTAATCGGCGCCATTTTAACGGGATATGTGTTTTCGAGAGTGAAAAACCTTTCGTTCTGGAAGCTTGCAGATATTGCCGCGCCCAGCATTTTGCTCGGCCAGGCGATCGGCCGCTGGGGGAACTTCATGAATCAGGAAGCGCACGGCGAGGCTGTCAGCAGAGCCTTTTTAGAAAACCTGCACCTGCCTGAATTTATCATCAATCAAATGTATATCAATGGGCAATATTATCATCCTACTTTTTTATATGAATCACTATGGAGCTTTGTCGGCGTCATTGTTTTACTGCTGCTGCGCAGAGCGAATTTGCGTAGAGGCGAGATGTTCTTGATCTATATCATTTGGTATTCAATCGGAAGATACTTTATTGAAGGAATGCGGACTGACAGCTTAATGCTGACTGATTCACTTCGCATCGCTCAGGTGATTTCAATCGTATTGATTGTTTTGGCTGTGGCAGCCATCATCTTCAGACGCGTCAAGGGATACTCGAAGGAGCGGTACGCGGAGTAGACGTCAACAAAGGGGGATGAGGGATGAAGAAGATCTTTCTGGCCGGTCTTGCGGCAGGTCTTCAAACAACATGGACACTCGGTAAAGTGATTTTCCCGGTAACGCTATTGGTCACTTTGCTTCAGCATACGCCTGTCATGGATTGGCTTGTACGGCTGATCACACCGGTAATGGGTCTCTTCGGGCTTTCCGGTGAAGCGGCCATTCCGCTTGTACTGGGAAATATGCTGAATCTGTATGCGGGAATTGCCGGGATTTTAACATTGGATTTATCTGTGAAAGAAGTCTTTATTTTAGCTGTTATGCTTTCATTCTGTCATAACTTGATTATTGAATCGACAGTTGCCGCAAAGGTTGGCATCAGAATTGGCGTCATATTGGCCGTGCGCATCGGTTTAGCAGCTGTGTCAGCCATCGTCATCAACCTCATTTGGCATGGCGGACAGGAAACTGCGCAGTATGGTTTTATTGCTGCGAAGAGCGCGGCGCCAGACAGCTGGCTGGCGATGCTGGCAGAAGCCTTAACGAAAGCCGGACTTGGTGTTTTGCAGCTGGCGGCAATTGTCATACCGCTGATGATCATCATCCAGTTTTTAAGAGATTTAGGCTGGCTGCATCGGTTCTCCAGGTGGCTGTCTCCGTTTACGCAGCTGCTTGGCATGAATAAAAATACGTCTATGACGATGGTGGCGGGACTGACGATTGGTCTGGCCTACGGAGCGGGTGTCATGATCAAAGCTGTCGAGGATGACGGCGTGAGCAAGCGGGATATGACATTGGCATTTATATTTCTCGTTGCCTGCCACGCGGTCGTGGAAGATACACTTGTCTTTATTCCGCTCGGCATACCAGTCTGGCCGCTTCTTTTGATTCGTGTCACCACAGCAGTTCTGCTGACAATGGCTATTGCGCACACGTGGAAAAAATGGAAACCCTCAGCGGTTGGAAAGGAAGCAATATGAGTGACAAACAAGTAACGACGATTCTGTTTGATTTAGACGGAACGCTTATTAATACGAATGAATTAATTATCGCGTCCTTTTTGCATACACTGGAGCATTATTATCCGAGCAAGTATAAACGAGAAGATGTCCTTGCATTTATCGGGCCGTCTCTTTTTGAAACGTTCTCTTCGATGGACCCTGATAAATGCGAGGATATGATCGCTATGTACAGAGCGTACAATCATGACATGCATGATTCACTCGTGACTGAATATGAAACGGTATATGAGACCCTGGATGCATTAAAAAAAGCCGGCTTTACATTAGGAATTGTGACAACAAAATTAAGAGATACTGTCAATATGGGCCTCAAGCTCACGGGAATCGGCGAATTCTTTGAAACAGTTGTCACCCTTGATGATGTGACAAATGCAAAGCCTGATCCCGAGCCTGTGCTGTTAGCGCTGAAACAGTTAGGAAGCAAGCCCGAGGAAGCCATTATGGTCGGAGATAATTACCACGATGTGCTGGCAGGCAAAAACGCCGGTACAAAAACGGCAGGAGTCGCATGGACGATTAAAGGGCCGGAAATGCTGGCGAAGCATGAGCCGGATTTTATGCTTGAGAAAATGAGTGATCTATTACAAATCGTTGGAGTGAAGTAATCTGTGAGAAAAACAGATCGTCATCCGGTCTCGGGAGCCAACTCACTGTGGCATGTCTATCAAACGGTACCTTTTTTAAAGGTCGTCAAAAATTTCATTGTCATTCAAATTGCGAGATACACGCCGTTTATAGGGATGAAAAACTGGCTGTACCGTACATTTCTGCGGATGAAGGTTGGAAAACAGACATCCTTTGCCCTCATGGTGATGCCAGATATCATGTTTCCGGAAAAGATCTCAGTCGGAACAAATACAATCATTGGGTACAATACGACCATTCTGGCCCATGAGTATTTGATTCACGAATACCGGATCGGCAAAGTTCTGATCGGAGACGAAGTGATGATTGGTGCCAACACGACCATTCTGCCCGGGGTGAAAATAGGAGATGGCGCAGTTGTGTCCGCCGGAACGCTTGTCCATAAGGATGTGCCTGACGGGGCATTTGTCGGCGGAAATCCGATGAGGATCATCTATACGAAGGAAGAAATGCAAGAAAGATTGAAAAAGTCCGCTGAATAACATCAGCGGACTTTTTTGGTTAAAATTGAGTGTTGTTGTTTTCGTAAATATGCTGAACACCAATCCATTTTTGACCGACATTAGAGTAGCGTGTATTTGTCATTCTGACCGTGCTTGTTTTGCTGTCCGTCCGGAATATCGCTTCCTTCATGTTTGTGATGGTGCACTTGTCGATGATCACATCAACGTGGAAGGTTGAACCACCAAGCTGTCTAATGAACTTCCCGCCATTGTCCGCCGTGAAATTTTTCACTGTGAAGGTACTGGCTTTATTGATTTGGAATATCTTATCTGACGCTTTTTGAGCAGAACCGCCGTCGATCGTCACTTTTCCTTCCTTCTTCACCGTTAACGCATCCTCACCAACATCTTCCCATTTCACATTCTGAATGTTAACGTTTCCATAAGTGTGCACGCCATCAGCTGCAGGTGCACCAAGCACCACATTTTTCAGGGTTGCTCCATCCTCCACACGAAAAACAGGGTCTTGGTTTTCTGACTGGCTTCCGTCACCTAATTCTTTCCCTGCCACAAACCGCTGTCCTTTCCCGTCATATGTTGTATTTTTTGGTACGATAATTGTTTCGTGCACCACTTTGTCAGCTGCAAAAACGGTTGATGGCTGAAACTGGCTGAAACCCATAACCAAACCGAACATAAATAGGATAGACACGATTTTTTTCAATGATAAATCCTCCTCGGATATCTTTCATTTTTTGCAAGAGAAGCGTCAGCGACTTGCACCGGCTTCTCTCACATAGATCGGGGCAAGGCTGAATCTGCTTTAATCATAAAAACAGATAGCCTGAAAGTAAAGACAATTCTGGATGATAAATGGAAAATGAATCGATCTTACCGATTGAAACAAAAAGCATGAATATTGTCGTATTTGCTCAGGATAGAGCATAGTGAGGCTTCAGGTGTTTACTTTTGAATAACTACGGCCTGGCTGCCCATTTGTTTCCACGCTTTTTCAAAGCTTGTTCTATCGGTTTTTCTGTTTTTATAGCCATACGGATCATTGAGATACACATATTTATCATCATATCCCGTAACGGCGACGCTGTGTTCGCTGTACGTAATCTCTATCGTTCCGTTTGGCGTTTTCCATGTCTGCATGTTGTCAACTGGCGTAAAGTTGGCTGTCGTAATAACCCAAACTGGATTGCCTTTTTCAAGCTGTTCATAAACAGCAGAAATGCTTTTTCCAGTCAGATCGGACACTTTGTCTCCCGCATAGGTTTTCGCCAGCTGATAGATCGGTCGATGGTAGACACCGAGACCAGGGCCATTCGCCATATCCCCGACAAATCCGTCATTCGGATCACCCTTTAATCCGCTGCTGTATGTCAAAGGCACTGTGGCAACCTGATTTGCCAGGGTGTTTTTTGTCACGTCGTATCCTGCGTAATTCAGCACCATCGCAAGGCTTGTTACTTCACAGCCGTTATAGAGCCGGGGTGCGTCCATTTGATTGTAAAGGATGACATCCAGCGGTTTTGCGCTTCCCTTCAGCTCCTTTTTGCTATTCGCAGCTGAGTCTGTATCGCTATCAGAAACCACTTTTTTAAGGCTGTTCAAAAAAGGAATATCTATATCTTTTGCATCTATTTTAAGTCCGAAAAAAATAACGCCTGAAAGAATCATCAGGACACATAGAGTTCGCAGTGTTTTCATCTTTATCTCCTTGTTCTCTATTTGATTTGTATTATAGCATGCCAAACATAAAGAATTTGAGATATTACGTACCTTTAATACATTGTTCATGATTTTTTCATAATGAGGAGAAGGATATTTGAACTAAAAAAATCCTTACTGAAGTTAAGCGTTGATTTTCATTCTTTCATCTGCTAACATATTATCATATTAGCGAACTAAAGGATTCGGAATTTTCCTTCATAAGATAACAGCGGAGGTGCTCGGGTTGATGTTTATGTTTGAAAAACCGCACGGCATGAGAGATACACTGCCCGGTTTATACGAAACGAAAAAAAAGGTGAGACGATCGTTAACCGATTTGATTGATAAATGGGGATATCAATTTATGGAAACGCCGACACTGGAGTTTTACGATACCGTTGGCGTCCAGTCAGCAATTGAAGAGCAACAGCTGTTTAAGCTACTTGATCAGGACGGCAAGACATTGGTGCTTCGCCCGGATATGACGGGGCCGATTGCAAGGGTGGCGGCATCGAAGCTTCTGAAACACGGTCATCCGCTAAGAGTCGGCTATGCGGCAAATGTATTCAGGGCTCAGGAGCGTGAAGGCGGACGTCCGGCTGAGTTTGAGCAGGTCGGAGTGGAGTTAATCGGTGACGGCACGACGAGCGCGGATGCGGAGGTCATTGCTTTAGTCGTCGGGGCATTGAAAAACGCTGGGCTGGCATCCTTTAAAATTGCCATCGGCCATGCCGGCATTGCGGATGCTTTGTTTGTTGAGGTGCTCGGGAACGTTGAACGAGCTGATGTGCTGCGGAGGTTCTTATATGAAAAGAACTACGTCGGCTACAGAGAGCATGTCAAGTCTCTCCCGCTTTCCTCCATTGATAAAAGCAGGCTGCTTGAGCTCCTTGAACTGCGGGGCGGTATAGAAGTATGCGGACGTGCCGAGGAAATCGTCGATTCTGCGCAAGGAAAAAGCGTGGTTGATGAGCTGAAGGCGCTGTGGGACATTCTTGAGGATTACGGATGTACGGAAAATGTCCGCCTGGATCTGAATATGGTCAGCCACATGAGCTATTACACAGGGATTTTATTTGAAGTGTACGCCGAGAATGTCGGTTTTGTCATTGGAAGCGGTGGCCGTTACAACAAGCTGCTGGGCCATTTTGATTCACCTGCACCGGCAACAGGCTTCGGGCTTCGGATCGACCGGCTGATTGAAGCCCTTCATATGAAAGAAGAACCTTGTGATATAGACGCTGTTATTTTCAGCAAAGAGCAGCGGGCGCAAGCCATCGCTTATGCGAATGAAGAACGCATGAAAGGGAACAAAGTGGTTCTTCAAGATTTATCGGGAATAGAAAATATCGACCAGATGACAAAATCTTTTGCAAACGTCACTTATTTTATCGGTGCCAGAAAGGAAGAGCAAAATGGGTAAGTTACTCACAATGGCGATGCCAAAGGGCCGGATATTTGAAGAAGCGGCAGGGTTGCTGAGGCAGGCAGGCTACAGGCTCCCTGAGGAGTTTGAAGATTCGAGAAAACTGATCATCGATGTGCCGGAGGAAAATCTTCGTTTCATATTAGCGAAGCCGATGGACGTAACCACGTATGTGGAGCATGGCGTGGCAGACGTCGGAATTGCGGGCAAGGATGTCATGCTGGAGGAGGAACGCGATGTGTATGAGGTACTTGATTTAAAAATCAGCAAATGCCACTTAGCTGTCGCCGGACTTCCGAATACAGACTGGAGCGGCGTAGCGCCAAGAATCGCGACAAAGTATCCGAATGTGGCTTCCAGTTATTTCAGAGAGCAGGGAGAACAAGTCGAGATTATTAAGCTCAACGGTTCAATTGAACTGGCTCCGCTCATTGGGCTTGCAGATCGGATAGTGGACATTGTTTCCACAGGACAGACGCTGAAGGAAAATGGGCTTGTTGAAACGGAGCACATTTGTGACATTACCTCTCGCTTTATTGTTAACCCGGTAAGCTATCGCATGAAAGACGATGTGATTGACGAAATGGCATCCCGCCTATCTCTCGTTGTGGAAGGAGAGACGGCAAAATGAAGATCAAAACCATCAGCGGAGCGGAACGGCTTTCTCTCAAGCGTTCCATCGATGCCGGAACGGAAGAGCAAAGAAAGACGGTCCGGTCCATTATTGAAGATGTTAAAGCAAACGGTGATCAGGCGGTTCGCAGCTACACGGCGAAATTTGACGGCATCGAAATAGACAGCCCGCTGGTCACAAAAGAAGAATTTGAGGAGGCATACACCTCACTGGATCCACGTCTTCTTCAGGTGATTAGGCAGGCAATCGAAAATATTAGGGAATATCACGAAAGACAGCTTGAATCCTCCTGGTTTTATCACAGAAAGGACGGCACAATGCTGGGGCAGAAAGTGACGGCGCTGGATTCCGCCGGTGTATATGTGCCGGGGGGAACGGCCGCATATCCTTCATCTGTTTTGATGAATGTGATTCCGGCGCTTGTAGCGGGCGTTGAAAGAATCGTTCTCGTCACGCCTCCGGGAAAAGACGGTCTGCTGTCTCCTGGAGTTTTGGTTGCTGCAGCCGAGCTGGGCATAAAAGACATTTACAAAATGGGCGGCGCTCAGGCGATTGCGGCTTTAGCATACGGAACAGAAACCATTGAGCCGGTGGATAAAATCACGGGTCCGGGCAACATTTATGTCGCGCTTGCCAAACGGGAAGTGTTCGGCGATGTCGATATCGATATGATTGCCGGACCTAGTGAAATCGTCGTGCTGGCTGATGAAACAGCGATTCCGAGCGAAATTGCAGCCGATCTGCTGTCACAGGCGGAACACGATAAGCTCAGCTCATGTGTGTTTGTCACAGATTCCCTGGCGCTGGCCGAGGCGGTTTCAGCCGAGGTGAGTAAGCAGCTGAAAACCTTGCCGCGAAGAGAAATAGCGGAAGCTTCAGTGAGAGATTACGGTTGTATATATGTGGCGGAAACAATGGTGGAAGCGATTGATACTGTCAATACACTCGCGCCAGAGCATTTAGAAATCATAACACAGTCTCCGGAAGCTTTGCTTGGCAGTATCAAACATGCGGGTGCAATTTTTTTAGGCAGATACAGCCCTGAGCCTGTCGGTGATTATTTTGCCGGACCGAACCATGTGCTTCCGACAAACGGAACAGCCAGATTTTCAAGTCCATTAAACGTAACTGATTTTCAAAAGAAATCGAGCATTATTTCTTACAGTCAATCAGCCTTTGAAGAACATGCTGAAAGCATCGCGGCTTTTGCCAGACTGGAAGGGTTAGAAGCCCATGCCAGATCAATTGAAGCGAGAGAACGGAGGATTTCTAAATGAGAAAAGCGGAACGCGTCAGGAAAACAAACGAAACAGATATTGAGCTGGCATTTACAATAGACGGCGGGGGACAAGCGGATATCAAAACAGATGTGCCGTTTATGACACATATGTTGGATTTATTCACGAAACACGGCCAATTCGATCTTTCCATTAACGCAAAAGGCGATGTTGATATAGATGATCACCACACGACTGAAGATATCGGCATCTGCTTAGGGCAGGCGCTGCTCGAAGCGTTGGGCGATAAAAAAGGAATCAAACGCTACGGATCGGCGTTTGTGCCGATGGATGAGGCACTTGCTCAAGTTGTGATTGATTTAAGCAACCGGCCGCACTTAGAAATGCGCGCTGACTTCCCGGCTGCTAAAGTCGGAACTTTCGATACGGAGCTTGTACATGAATTTTTGTGGAAGCTGGCGCTCGAAGCTCGAATGAACCTGCATGTCATCGTTCATTATGGCACAAACACCCACCACATGATTGAAGCCGTTTTTAAAGCACTGGGACGTGCGCTTGATGAAGCGACAACGATCGATCCGCGAGTTAAAGGAATACCGTCAACGAAAGGGATGCTGTAAATGATCGGCGTGATAGATTACGGAATGGGGAATTTATACAGTGTCTCAAAGGCGCTTGAACGTGTCGGCGTGCCGTATTTTGTTTCTGAAAAGCCGGAGGAGCTGAAAGAAGCTGATGCCTTCATTTTGCCGGGAGTCGGTTCATTTGGAGACGCGATGGACAATTTGCGCTACACGAAGCTTGATCAATTGATTCACGATATGGTCTCAGAAGGAAGGCTGCTTCTAGGGATCTGCCTCGGCATGCAGCTTTTATTTGAAGAAAGCGAAGAAAACGGCACCGCTTCAGGACTCGGGCTGTTAAAAGGAAAAGCAGTCAGACTGAAAGCAGAAGATGAAAAAGGAAACAAGCTGAAGGTTCCGCATATGGGCTGGAATCGTCTTTCTTTTCATAATGAATCTCCGCTGCTGTCTGAAACAGAACAAGGCTACGCTTACTTCGTTCATTCTTATTACATTGACGGGATGGAGGAGAACGCGCTTCTGGCAAGCGCCGATTATGGTGTGCGAGTACCTGCTGTAGTCGGAAAAAGGAACGTCTTCGGCGCCCAATTTCACCCGGAAAAAAGCAGCACGGTCGGAATGTCTATCTTAACCCAATTTACGAAAATGGCAGCAGAACAGAAGGTGAAAAAATGAGTGCTTTTACATTATATCCGGCGATTGATATGAGAAATGGCAAATGTGTCCGCCTTGTTCAAGGGGATTATAATAAGGAAACGATATATGGCGATTCACCGTACGAGATGGCTGAGTTATTTGCGAGAGAGGGTGCCGAATGGATCCATCTCGTTGATCTCGACGGGGCCAAAGAAGGGAAAAGAGTGAATGACAGCCATGTGATTGAGATTGCGCAAAAGCTGAACCTGAAAGTCGAAATCGGCGGCGGGATCCGTTCCGAAAAAGACGTCTATGAATATTTATCAGCAGGAGTCGATCGGGTGATCCTGGGAAGCTCAGCAGTTTCTAACCCTCCGTTTGTCAAAAAAATGCTGAAACAATATGGCGAGAAAATTGCAATCGGACTGGATGCGAGAAACGGTTTTGTTTCAACAGAGGGATGGCTGGAAACATCAACCCTTAAGGCAACTGAACTGGGCAAAGAGCTTGCCAATGAAGGTGCGGAAGTCTTTATTTTTACTGACATCGCGACAGACGGAATGCTGTCAGGCCCCAATGTTAAAAGCACGGTCGAGCTTGCTAAGGAAACGGGGAAATCGGTGATCGCTTCAGGCGGAGTCAGCTCCGTCACGGATCTCGAAGACCTCGCCCGCTATGAGGCGGACGGCGTCTCTGGAGCAATCATCGGAAAAGCGTTGTATACCAATCAGTTTACGCTGTGTGAGGCGCTTGAAAGGGTGAAGCGCAAATGATCACAAAACGGATTATCCCATGCCTTGATGTCAAAGAAGGACGCGTTGTCAAAGGAATTCAATTTCTCGAATTGAAGGATGCCGGTGACCCAGTTGAACTCGCCGAAGTGTACGACCGGGAAGGTGCGGATGAACTTGTTTTTCTTGATATCTCCGCCTCGCACGAAGGACGAAAGACGATGGTTGACGTTGTGGAGCAGGTTGCCGCGAAGCTTGCCATTCCGTTTACAGTCGGCGGCGGCATCAATCAGCTCAGCGATATGAAAACGATACTGCGTGCCGGAGCGGACAAAGTGTCGGTGAACACGGCAGCTGTTCTTCGCCCTGAGCTGATTGCAGAAGGAGCCGAGTTTTTCGGTTCGCAATGCATCGTTCTTGCCATTGATGCCAAGTATGACAAAGAATCTGACACATATAAGGTCTATACGCACGGCGGCAGAAAGAAAACAGATTGGGAGGTCACCGCGTGGGCAAAAGAAGGCGTCAAACGCGGGGCAGGAGAAATATTGCTGACAAGCATGGACTCTGACGGTGAGAAAAAAGGCTTCGACCACACGCTGACAAAGCTTGTTTCCGAAGCTGTCCCCGTCCCTGTTATCGCCTCGGGAGGCGCGGGAAACGCACAGCATATGCTTGAGGCTTTTACAAAAGGAAAAGCTGACGCCGCGCTGGCCGCCTCAATTTTTCATTATAAAGAAACATCGATTAAAGAAGTGAAATCATACTTGAAAGAATACGGGGTGAATGTGAGATGAAACAGGCAGATGAACTGCGTTTTAACGAGGACGGATTAATTCCTGCCATCGTGCAGGATGCGGCAAGCAAAGAAGTGCTGACACTTGCGTATATGAACAAGGAATCGTACGAAAAAACGCTGGAAACGAAGGAAACATGGTTTTACAGCCGCTCACGCCAAGCGTTATGGCATAAAGGAGAAACCTCAGGGAACACGCAAGCCGTCAAAGGTATCCGGTATGACTGCGACCAGGACGCATTGATCGTACTTGTAGAGCCATCCGGCCCGGCATGCCACACTGGCAGCTACAGCTGTTTTATGAAGGAACAAACAGAAGAACAGGCCGCAGGCCGATTCGGCATCATGAACGAACTGGAGCGTGTGATAGCGGAACGCCAAGCGGAAATGCCTGAGGGAGCTTATACTACTTACCTTTTCCGTGAAGGCGTCGATAAGATTTTGAAAAAAGTCGGTGAAGAAGCATCCGAAGTCATCATCGCCGCGAAAAATCGGGACCACGAGGAACTCAAATGGGAAGCGGCAGACCTGCTGTATCACCTGCTTGTCCTGCTCAGAGAACAAGCCTTGCCGCTGGATGATGTGCTTGACGTATTGAAAAAACGCCATTCTGAGAAAGAAGAGTAAAGAGCCGTATGATACGGCTCTTTTTGTTTTGTGAAAAAAGTAATAGGTATTTAGATTTATATGGGGTGTTATATATGATTAGTTAATAAAAGGAGATCAAAACCGAGTCTGATTTCCTATTTATCCAAATTCCGCCATGATGTAACATGAAAAAGGATGAAATAATCATCTCTTAACCAGGTCAATAGAATTATTTTTGATATAAAAATAGAATACTATTCTCACAAAACCCGTGGAGGTTCGTAATGAAAAAGATCATCTTTATTTGCTTCAGCTTATTACTTGCCCTGACAGGAGGATGCAGTATGAATGACAATGATAAAAACACCACAAATGACAATAAAACAGAAGCGGTAAAACCAAAAGACATGGATCCCAAGGATCTGCCTCAAGTACCTGCGTTTCAGGACGAGAAAACGAGAGAGTACATGGTGTCAACAAAAGAAGAGGAACCAGGATATTATTTGCTAGAATCTAAGCTGAAAGGTTTTAGGATGTTGTTTCCGGAGGATGGGGAGTATGTACCTGATCTTTCAAGTAAAGGTGAAAATGAGGAAACAATAGTATTTGATAGTTTCAATAAAAAAACTAACATTCAATATGACGGGCAATTAGATTATCATCAAGAAAAAAGTTTTGCGAATGACAAGGATACAATGCTTGACATTGTAAGTGGCAGAAATAGCTATAAAGGAAAATACGAAGAAAGAGAGCTATCTGATAAAATTGTATATTCTGCTCAAAAGAAAAGCAGTTTTGATGATGTGGATGAAAAGAATAATTTTTCTTATAGATTTTTTGGTTATGTTAAATCTAAAAAAGAGGAATATTTAGGAATAGAGTATTCTTTTCGTTTTTCTTGCTATAAGGGTAAAGAGGTTTGTTCATTAAAGAAAGAAGAAGCAGAAAAAAAAGTTCGAAAAATAATTGATTCTATTACCTTTTTAAAAGTTAAAAAGGAGAAATAGAGAAAATGGAAAATAAGAATATATTTGAAAATGAAAATGTAAAGCTGCGTTTAATTGATTTGGAGTACGATTATAAAGAAAAATTCGCTTCTAATATTGAAAGTGAAATAAAGAGAGCTAAAACAGATTTTGAAGTCGAGGTGCGTCGAATATACAAAGAAGAAACACATCGAGATCTTCCAAAAAATCTGGAAATATACACATCTAATGAACTTATTAAAAAAAATTCGAAAATAGATACATCAATAAGAGAGTCCGGATATGATGGTACAGCTATTTATATTAAGGATGATAAACAACACGTTAATCAACTTCATATTATTTCAGAGGGGAGTGCTGATAACGAAGACTGGTCATACAATTTCTTTGGTCTCTTTTTAGGGATAGATGACAGCCAGTACCAAGCGACAAAAGAGTTTGTAAGAAATGCCAAAAGAGAAACAGAGAATTCTAATGATTTAAAGACCTTTGCTATGGGGCACTCACTGGCAAATAATAATCAGGTGATGGTTCAATTAATTGACGGAGAATTTGATGAAGTTTATGGGGTTAACGGAGCTCAAATAAGCGTTGACCACCTACTAGCAACTGATTTGAATTTGAGAGATAGGTTAATGCATAAATTTCATATTAGACGCTTAAAAGATATTAATGATATCCCGCCAGAAAAGTTAAAAAAAGAAATCCAAAAATATTATGAAGACAAAGGCGTGACAGCAAACATCACCCAACGCATCTCAAAAGATGACCCGCTGTATGGAGTCAGCGGCAAGGCCGATTTCATTACATTCGGTGATGTGAAGATGGCAGATACAAATACAAGTGTAAAAGGCATCCGAAATATTATGGATGGGGTTCCTGACGAAGATGTGAGGTCAATTCAAAAATTCCTTCAAAAATATAAGGATGACTATGAAAAAGACGGCTTGAACGGTTTTATAAAGGCAGCCAGCGGGATAGACATAGACCTGATTGAAAAAGTGAAAAACACAGACGGCGCTTTAAAGAAAGTAAGTGTCCTATATGAGCATTTTGATGATGTTAAGCAAATGTATGGCCGAATAAAAGAAGAACTGCCTTCATTTTTAGGTTTTCTTCATACCTTGTTGAGAAACAGCGGACCGGTCGTAGATCAGTTAGCTGAAAATGGTTATATTGATGAAACGCAAAAGAAAGTCATCAAAAAAGAATTAACGAATATTAATGCGAGTATGCGAGGCATAGAATCACGGTACGAACATTTCATTGACCATCTAAAGCATGGCCAATTTATGCAAGCTTTAAAAGACGTTGGTGAAATAGTGGACTACGTAAAATCAATTCTGTCCTCATTGAAAACACTCGACACAGAAACAAAAGACGCACTAAAACTTATCGTCGACGGCCACAGTATCGTTCAAATGCTCAACGCCTTGTCAAAGGAAAAAGGCTTCAGCTATAAAGGCTCCGATATTTATTTTACAGGGAAGAGCGGCTCGGGAGAAACGATTCAAGTCAATCTCTCATCCGCTGTCAGAATCTATCAAAACGGTATGAAAATCGTTGAAGATATGGAAGATGCGATTTCTAAGTACCAGAAGGTTTACAGTCAGGAAATCGATGAAGACTTCATAGATAAAAAACAGGCGATCACCACGGCGATTCATCATATGGAAGAAAACCCTTCGCATTATGCCTTCGATCTTCAATTCCGGCTTGCAGCTGGTTTCAGCCACACATTCGATAAATTGGAGAAAATCTCTGTTCATGAATCATTCCACACAGGTGCGCTTCCTGCTAATGATGGAATTGTTGCTGAATTAAAAAAACAGACAACAGAAAAAAGAGATTTTATCAAAAATATCCGTGAGAGTATTGAAAAGCTGTTTGAAAAAGAAGAAATGATTTCTCAGTTATTTGATTTTCAGCCTTAGGAGGAATATGAAGAGTGACTTCCTTATTTTCAGAAAGTGAAACAGAAATTGTATCAACGACCTATATGTTTCTTACTCAAGATGAAATGAAGGGGAAAGCGGGCACCCTCAATCAACCGATCAACGACTTTCTCAGCCTGACAAAGAAATTTGAGTCTTCATTAAAAGAGGAAATCAAAGGACAAAAAGGATTGATTGTAAAAAAAATAAAAGAAGAACTTGAGTCGAAAAGCG
The DNA here is from genome assembly GCF_038007545.1 of Bacillus sp. FSL K6-6540. Lineage (NCBI taxonomy): Bacteria > Bacillati > Bacillota > Bacilli > Caryophanales > Bacillaceae > Bacillus > Bacillus sp. FSL K6-6540. Next base: position 217,687 of record NZ_JBBOXH010000002.1, on the reverse strand, counting down.
AAAAACGAAAAGCTGCCCTTGAGATGATAAAAGAGGAACATACCGCAAAAGTTGATCGGTACAAAATGATAATTGAAGACCTGCGACAGCAGGATGTAACATTGACTTATAGAAAAAAGAAGCCTGTGAAAGATGTCTAACATAAAAAATCTCCTATTCAAACAATGAGTGGGAGATCTTTTATTTTCATCACGGCAAAAATATACTGAAAAAGTCTCTCGCCATTGATATGATTGAGAAAGAGTAAAAATCATCCTTTTGCTATGACTTTTCACCTTTCTGAACGCTGAAACAGGAGGAAAATATATGCCAACCAAGAAACAAAAATCTAAAAGTAAATTGAAACCCTTTTTTGCCTTAGTAAGACGGACCAATCCTTCTTATGGAAAGCTCGCCTTTGCGCTTGCCCTCAGTGTTGTAACCACACTGGTCAGCCTGCTCATTCCATTATTAACGAAGCAGCTTGTCGATGGTTTTTCTATGTCAAATCTGTCAGGCACGCAAATCGGGTTGATCGCGCTGGTGTTTTTCGTTCAGGCGGGTTTAAGCGCTTATGCCACCTATGCCCTTAACTATAATGGACAAAAAATCATCTCTGGGCTGCGGGATTTATTATGGAAGAAACTAATTAAGCTTCCTGTCTCTTATTTTGATACAAATGCTTCCGGAGAAACAGTCAGCCGTGTAACGAACGATACGATGGTTGTCAAAGAATTGATTACAACCCATATCAGCGGATTTATTACAGGCATCATTTCTGTCATTGGATCATTGACAATCTTGTTTATTATGAACTGGAAGCTGACACTGCTTGTGTTAGTGGTCGTTCCGCTGGCCGCTCTTATTTTGGTGCCGATTGGGCGGAAAATGTTCTCCATTTCACGGGAAACACAAGATGAAACAGCCCGTTTTACAGGCCTGCTGAATCAAATTCTCCCGGAAATCAGACTTGTCAAAGCTTCAAATGCGGAGGATGTCGAATACGGCCGCGGGAAAACAGGGATTTCCTCATTATTTAAGCTTGGCGTTCGAGAAGCTAAGGTTCAATCACTTGTCGGCCCGCTTATCTCACTCGTGTTAATGGCAGCCCTTGTCGCAGTCATCGGATATGGCGGCATGCAGGTATCTTCAGGCGAGCTCACGGCCGGAGCGCTCGTGGCTTTTATTTTATATTTGTTCCAAATTATTATGCCGATGGGCCAAATTACAACATTCTTTACACAGCTGCAAAAATCAATCGGTGCAACAGAACGAATGATTGAGATCTTGGCAGAGGAAGAGGAAGATACAGTGACGGGAAAACAAATCGAAAATGCGCATCTGCCTATCCAGCTTGATCGCGTGTCTTTTGGATATAAGCCCGATCAGCTGATCTTAAAAGAGATCAGCGCCGTCATTGAAGCAGGGAAAGTCACAGCGATCGTCGGTCCGAGCGGCGGGGGAAAAACGACGCTGTTTAAGCTGCTTGAACGCTTTTATTCTCCGACTGCAGGGACCATTCGGCTGGGGGACGAGCCGGTCGATACTTACTCGCTTGAATCGTGGAGGGAGCATATCGGGTATGTATCACAGGAAAGCCCGTTAATGTCCGGGACAATCAGAGAAAATATTTGCTACGGGTTAGAACGAGATGTGACGGATGCTGAGATCGAAAAAGCCGCGGAGATGGCATATGCGCTCAATTTTATAAAGGAGCTGCCGAATCAGTTTGATACAGAAGTAGGCGAACGCGGCATTATGCTGTCAGGCGGACAAAGGCAAAGAATCGCGATTGCGAGAGCACTTCTCCGTAACCCAAGCATTCTTATGCTCGATGAAGCTACCTCAAGTCTCGACAGCCAATCTGAAAAATCAGTTCAGCAGGCACTGGAGGTGCTGATGGAGGGCCGCACAACGATTGTTATCGCTCACCGCCTATCTACCGTTGTAGATGCGGACCAGCTTTTGTTTGTTGAAAAAGGGGAAATTACCGGTCGTGGAACACACCATGAGTTAATGGCTTCCCATGGCCTTTATCGGGATTTTGCTGAACAGCAGCTGAAAATGAATGCAGACTTAGAAAACAAAGCCGGGTAAATTTTGGTCGAATCAGCCAATAAAAAAGAGGAGGGATTTTCCCAATCCTTCCTTTTGAACTATTGAGGGGCTTACGATTTATGGTATACTACTGACGGTAATATTGTATAAAACGGAGGGTAGTTGTGGGAAAACACACTTCTGAACATAAAAATCACGCACAAATTGTCCAGCTGCTTCAAGATGGACAATATTTTTTTCATAAAGGCTTGAAAGCGTATAAAGAGCGCAATCTAAAACGGGCAAGCAAACTGATTCAGCGCGCGGTTCATTTGGAGCCGGAGGATTCAGAGATGCTTTCACAGCTTGCGGTCATTTATTCGGAAATGGGCCAGTATCAAGAGTCGAACGATCTTCTTGACTATATCATGGCAAATCTGGAGGCCGAAATGCCGGAGTGCCATTACTTTAAAGCGAATAACTTTGCCCATCTGGGGCTCTTCCAGGAAGCTTATAAAGAAGCGGCCGCTTATTCTGATGCGGACCCGGATGGTGAATTCGCCGAAGAAAACGATAGTCTGCTGGATTTGCTCGATTTAGGAGACGACGGCATTGAGGATTCGTTGTATGATCAGGATGAACTGCTGGTGAAACAGGATCGGGCAAAGTCATTGCTGGAAAGCGGCCAGCTTGCTGAAGCGGTTGCGGCGCTTGAGGAAATCACAGCTGAATATCCGGAGCTTTGGTCAGCATACAACAATCTCGCGCTTGCCTATTTCTATTCAGGAAACGTTGTAAAAGCGAAGCAAACCGCTTATGAAGTGCTTTCTCATAATGAAGGAAATCTTCACGCCTTATGCAATCTTCTCGTTTTCTACTATTATGAAAGAGAAGACGAAAAAGTGGCGGAATTGAGTGATCAGCTCTCCAATGTCTATCCGATGCTAATGGAGCAGCGTTATAAATTGGGTGCTACTTTGGCGCTTGTCGGCCGCTACGAGATCGGATATAAATGGCTCAAATCATTATATAAAACCGGCTTTGAAGGGGACGACACCTTCTTTTACTGGCTTTCCTGCTCTGCTTATTTTACGGGACATACCGACTTTGCCGAGACGATCTGGAGAAAAGTCGAGTCGCAATATCCCGGCGAAGACCGCCCGGCGCCTTGGATTGAGCGGAGGGAAGCTCTTCCTTCATCTGTGGAGCAGCGTCTCGCAGCCTATTATATCAGCAGCACAAAGGGAGAAACAGAGCATCTTGAAGCGGTGATACGCTCAAAGAGAATTACCGCTCCTTTTGAAAATCATTTTGTAAAGCTGCTTCTGAATGGAGATTCTGCTACTGCTGACGTTTCAGAGGATGCACTTTTCGCTTATCAAACGGTCAAATTATTAGAGCAAGCTGAAAAAGAAGAGATGAAAACAGAAGTCATGAGCTGCTGGGTTTTCCATGTCATCCAGCAAATTCGTGCAGCCGCTCCGTTGAAGAATGAGAAAGGCTGGGCAGCAGCCATCTGTTATATTTGGAAGGAAGCCCATGGCAAGCAAGACACGAAAAAAGACACAGCGACCCGATTCGGCATCTCTCCGGCAACTTTGACGAAATATATGAAATATATTGATGATATTCTAGAATAGTAAATTTTAAAGAGTCGATTTATTTAATCGACTCTTTTTTTGTTTGATAGATTATATTAAGAAAATAATATCGACAGTTTTTTTACACGCTTAAGAAAAATGACAAATGATGTGTGACTTGACATCTGTTTGAAACATAAATGTAATAAAATTTATCGCTAATTTGTCGAAACTTGATGGTATAATGATTCTCGTACATAAGGAATTAGTGTTTTTTACATATGATGTGAAATAAACGCTATACAACCAGAATAAGAGATGCACAGAATAATTAACCATAAACAACCATCATTCCTCGTAGAGTATGAGGAACGAAACTTGATGTTCAAAATACGATTCCAAATGAGGACAGGTTCACAGTAAAAGGGAGGATATAAAAAGTGAGAAAGAGTTTAATTACACTTGGTTTGGCTTCCGTCATCGGGACAAGCAGTTTTTTGATCCCATTTACAAGTAAAACTGCATCGGCGGAAACATTAGATGAAAAGAAACAAAAAATCGAAAGCAAGCAATCTGAGGTTGCTTCCAGCATTGAAGCGAAGGAAAAAGAATTAACCGAGCTTCAGGAAAATCAATCAAAGATTGAAAAAGAACTGAAAGACATTAATGATAAGGCGCTTGATACAAGCAACAAGATTGAAGATAAAAAAGAAGAAAATGATAAAACAAAAGAAGAAATCAAAAAACTGAAAAAAGAGATTAAAGAAACAGAAGCACGCATCGAAAAACGCAATGAGATCCTGAAAAAACGCGTTCGTTCTTTACAGGAAAGCGGCGGATCTCAAGGATACATAGATGTTCTTTTAGGATCAACAAGCTTTGGTGACTTTATCTCTCGTGCGACTGCGGTTTCATCTATTGTGGACGCAGACAAAGATTTAATCAAACAGCAAGAACAGGATAAAGCGAAGCTCGAAGATTCTGAAGCGGATTTGAATGACAAGCTGAAAGAAGTTCAAGCTGCATTGGCTAAATTAGAAACAATGCAAAAAGACCTTGATAAACAGCTTAATGAAAAAGACAAGCTTTTCGACGAAGCAAAGGCAAGCCAGAAGAAAACGGCTAAAGCGATTTCTGAATTAAAATCAGAGGCGTCTGAACTTGCAAATCAAAAAGCAAATACTGAAGCTGAACAAGCACGCATCAAAAAAGAACAAGAAGCAGCGGCTGCTTTGATCAAAAAGCAGGAAGAAGCACAAAAAGCATCTGATGAAACACAAACAGATGACAGCCAAACGGCTACAACTGAATCAGCAAAAGCAAGCTCATCTGATGATTCTTCAGACAATTCTTCTAACAGTTCATCAAACAGTTCGTCTAACGGATCATCTTCTAAGAAGAGCAGCGGCTCAAACAGCAATTCAGGCGGCACTGTTATCAGCAACTCCGGCGGAATTGAAGGCGCGATCAGCGTTGGTTCAAGCATTGTAGGACAATCTCCGTACAAGTTTGGTGGCGGACGCACTCAGTCTGATATCAACAACCGTATTTTTGACTGCTCATCATTTGTACGCTGGGCATACGCTTCTGCAGGTGTTAACCTTGGACCTGTCGGCGGAACAACTACTGATACGTTAGTTGGCAGAGGACAAGCTGTCAGCGCGTCTGAAATGAAACGCGGAGACCTTGTGTTCTTTGACACTTACAAAACAAATGGACACGTAGGAATCTACTTAGGAAACGGTACTTTCCTAAACGACAATACATCTCATGGCGTATCTGTTGACTCTATGAGCAATCCTTACTGGAAAAAAGCATTTAAAGGCGTTGTAAGACGTGTTGTTCAATAATAAATATGACAAGGGCCTTCTATAAACAGAAGGCTCTTTCTTTATTAACATATACCCTTTTCGAATACATTTAATCGTGTTGAGCAAAAAAATAGCGTATCACCATGAGATTTTATAGGATATGGGTAAGGAATACGTTTGATGGGGATTCTTATCTTATAAGAAGGAGCCCAAACTTGAAAAGATGGTTTAAGGAGTGAATAGTGTGTCAGAAGAAAAAATTTATGACGTGATTATAATCGGCGCGGGCCCTGCTGGGATGACGGCCGCTGTATACACATCAAGAGCGAATTTATCGACATTAATGATTGAAAGAGGAATTCCTGGCGGACAAATGGCCAATACGGAAGATGTAGAAAACTATCCTGGATTCGAAAGTATCCTTGGGCCTGAGCTTTCTAACAAAATGTTTGAACACGCGAAAAAGTTTGGCGCTGAATACGCTTATGGCGATATTAAAGAAGTCGTTGACGGCAAAGAGTACAAAGTAGTCAAAGCTGGTTCAAAGGAATATAAAGCACGTGCTGTCATCATTGCTGCAGGTGCGGAATATAAAAAAATCGGTGTGCCTGGCGAAAAAGAATTGGGCGGACGCGGTGTATCTTATTGTGCAGTATGTGACGGGGCTTTCTTTAAAGGCAAAGAGCTTGTTGTTGTTGGCGGCGGAGATTCCGCGGTTGAAGAAGGCGTGTATCTGACTCGTTTCGCTTCAAAAGTAACAATTGTTCACAGACGTGATAAACTCCGTGCTCAAAGTATTCTTCAAGCGAGAGCATTTGATAATGAAAAAGTTGACTTCCTATGGAACAAAACCGTGAAGGAAATTCATGAGGAAAACGGCAAAGTCGGTAACGTAACGCTTGTCGATACGGTAACCGGTGAAGAAAGTGAATTCAAAACAGACGGCGTATTCATTTACATTGGCATGCTTCCTCTGTCTAAACCGTTTGAGAATCTGGGCATTACGAATGAAGAAGGCTACATCGAAACAAACGACCGCATGGAGACAAAGGTTGAAGGAATTTTCGCTGCCGGAGACATTCGCGAAAAATCACTGCGCCAAATCGTAACCGCTACAGGAGACGGAAGCATTGCGGCACAAAGCGTACAGCATTATGTCGAAGAGCTCCAAGAAACGCTGAAAACCTTAAAATAAAAAGGGCTGTCATACGAGTTTCACATTACGTTACTGGGTTTTAATTCCGCTGTAACACATGTGTAATGCTTTTCGGTTATGATTAATAAAGTAATTGACCCCCTTTTTATAATGAATACACTTTTTTGGCACGGATTCTCCAGTTATCCGTGTCCTTTTTTTGTCCATAAATAAAAGATGAATGCCAGTTACAGCAAAATCATCTGAATTAAGGAATGAATATGCTGTAAAATAGAAGAAAAGATTGTCAATGTCTCTTCATTGTGGGAGGCATCTTGAAGCGGTATAATAAAGAGACGATGACAGGACGAAGGTTAGGTGACGTACTTGCAAAGAGTGACAAATTGTGTGCTTCAGACGGATGACAAAGTTCTTCTGCTTCAAAAGCCGAGACGCGGATGGTGGGTCGCGCCGGGAGGCAAGATGGAGAGCGGAGAATCAGTCAGAGACTCCGTCATCAGAGAGTACAGAGAAGAGACTGGTATCTATATCATAAATCCTCAATTAAAAGGCGTTTTTACCTTTATTATTAAAGACGGTGACCACATTGTCTCCGAGTGGATGATGTTTACGTTTGTCGCTGATTCTTATACAGGACAAAATGTGTCTGAATCAGAGGAGGGCAAACTGCAGTGGCACGATGTCAATGACATTCAGAACCTGCCTATGGCCCCTGGAGACGGCCATATCCTTGATTTTATGATGAAGGGACAAGGGCTGCTGCACGGCACATTTACGTATACACCGGAATTTGAGCTGCTCAGTTATCGTTTAGACCCGCAGCACATCAAATAGAAAGACAAGTCAGGGGGGAGAAAGATGAGTGCTAGTGAATCACATGATATTCAGCTTGTCATTATAACTGGAATGTCGGGAGCGGGGAAAACTGTCGCGATCCAAAGCTTTGAAGATCTCGGCTATTTCTGCGTCGATAATCTTCCGCCTTCATTGCTTCCAAAGTTTTTAGAGCTGATGAAGGAATCAAATTCGAAAATGAGCAAAGTTGCGCTCGTGATGGATTTGCGCGGCCGCGAATTTTTTGACCGGCTGATTGAAGCGCTGGATGAAATGGCCGAAAATCCGTGGATCACACCGCGAATTTTATTCCTAGACGCGAAGGATTCCATTCTCGTCACAAGATATAAAGAAACGAGACGCTCGCATCCGCTGGCAGCGACTGGCCTGCCGCTTGAAGGCATCGCGCTGGAACGAGAGCTGCTTGAGGAATTAAAAGGCCGCTCTCAAATCATTTACGATACGTCTGACATGAAGCCGCGTGATTTGCGTGAAAAAATCGTGAAGCACTTTGCGACAAACCAAGGAGAGACATTTACCGTAAATGTCATGTCATTTGGTTTTAAATACGGTATTCCAATTGATGCAGATCTCGTCTTTGATGTCAGATTTTTGCCGAATCCGTACTATATCGAAAGCATGCGGCCGCTGACTGGCAAGGATAAAGAGGTTTCCTCTTACGTCATGAAGTGGAATGAAACGCAAAAGTTCAATGAGAAATTAATTGATCTGCTGAGCTTTATGCTTCCATCTTACAAAAGAGAAGGAAAAAGCCAGGTTGTCATTGCGATCGGCTGCACAGGGGGCCAGCACCGCTCTGTGACATTAGCCGAGAATTTAGCTGATTATTTCAAAAAGGATTACTATACTCATGTTACTCACCGGGACATTGAAAAGAGAAGCCGGAAATAAGATGGGACAAAAGCCGAAAATCGCAATCTTTGGTGGCGGTACAGGTCTTTCTGTATTGCTTCGGGGCCTAAAGCATAAACCCGTTGACATCACGGCCATTGTAACAGTTGCCGATGATGGGGGAAGCTCTGGCCGTCTGCGGAATGAACTGAAAATTCCGCCTCCCGGAGACATCAGAAATGTGCTTGCCGCTTTATCCGATGTGGAGCCGCTTGTTGAAGATCTTTTTCAGCACCGCTTCAATAAAGGGAATGACTTAACAGGCCATTCTCTCGGGAATTTGATTTTGGCAGCGATGACAAATATAACCGGTGATTTTTTTCACGCTGTCACAGAAATGAGCAAGGTGCTGAATGTCAGAGGAAAGGTTTTGCCGGCTGCCAATGCCAGTGTCGTTTTGCATGCTGAGATGGAAGATGGCCGCGTGGTCTCAGGCGAGTCAACGATCCCAGAATACGGACAGCGCATTAAGCGTGTTTTTCTCACGCCTGAACAGATTGATCCGCTGCCAGAAACAATAGACGTAATCAGGGAAGCGGATTTGATTATTATCGGCCCGGGAAGCCTCTATACAAGCATTCTTCCCAATTTGCTCGTCCCAAAAATCGGGGAAGAAGTGATAAAGGCGCCCGCGAAAAAAGTATACATTTGCAACGTGATGACTCAGCCCGGCGAAACGCTCCATTACACCGCTGCTGATCATGTGAAAGCCCTCAATCAGCATATGGGCTGTGGTTTTATTGATACGATATTAGTGAACAGTGAAGACATTCCCGACGAAATAAAACGTAAGTACGAAATGGAATCGGCGCGTCCTGTTGATTTTGATATTGAAGAGCTGAAAGCGATGGGGCTTGAAGTCATCAGAGATCAAATTGTAACGTATAAAAATGACGTAATACGTCACGATACACATAAAGTGGCCTCTCTTCTTGTTGATTTACTGAAAGAATGAAGCCTTGAAATGAGGTGGCTATATGTCATTTGCATCAGAAACAAAAAAAGAATTAACGAATCTGGAAGTGAAGGACTGCTGCATTAATGCCGAGCTGTCTGCACTCATTCGGATGAATGGAGCTTTATCATTTACAAACCGCCATCTCGTACTCGATGTTCAAACTGAAAACGCGGCGATTGCCCGCCGCATCTATACATTGCTGAAAAAACAATATGATGTGTCGGTCGAGCTGCTGGTCAGAAAGAAAATGCGGCTGAAAAAGAATAACGTCTATATTGTGCGTTTTTCAGAAAATGCAAAAGCGATCTTAGAGGATTTAAAAATACTCGGGGAGAATTTTGTGTTTGAACGAAGTATTTCGAAAGAGCTGGTCAAAAAGAGATGCTGCAAGCGTTCTTATATGAGAGGAGCATTTTTGGCAGGAGGTTCGGTCAATAACCCGGAAACCTCCTCGTATCATTTAGAAATCTTCTCTCTTTATAAGGAGCATAACGATTCATTATGTGACCTGTTAAATGAGTTTCAGTTAAACAGCAAAACGCTCGAACGGAAAAAAGGCTATATTACCTATTTAAAAGAGGCTGAAAAGATTACAGAGTTTCTGAACGTAATTGGCGCTCACAATTCGCTTCTGCGATTTGAGGATGTCAGAATCGTCCGGGACATGAGAAATTCGGTCAACCGCCTCGTCAATTGTGAAACAGCCAACTTAAACAAAACGATCGGCGCATCGCTGAGACAGGTGGAAAATATTAAATACATCGATGAAAGAATCGGCCTGGAGGCGCTGCCTGAAAAACTTCGGGAAATTGCGCAGCTTCGGATTGATTATCAGGAAGTGACGCTGAAAGAGCTGGGGGAAATGGTAGCAAGCGGGAAAATCAGCAAATCAGGGATCAATCACAGGCTGAGAAAACTTGACGAAATCGCAGAACAGCTGCGGACAGGGCAAACCGTCACTTTAAAATAACCGTAAAGAAAAGGGGAGATCTTATGGTTCAACAGAAAGTGGAAGTTCGATTAAAGACAGGACTGCAAGCACGTCCTGCTGCTTTGTTTGTACAAGAAGCAAACCGGTTTACGTCAGATGTGTTTCTTGAGAAGGATGGGAAAAAAGTAAACGCCAAAAGCATCATGGGGCTGATGAGCCTTGCGGTAAGCACAGGCACTGAGGTTACCTTGATTGCCCAGGGAGAAGATGAACAAGAGGCGCTGGAGAAGCTGGCTGCTTACGTTCAAGAAGAAGTTTAGGTGATAAAAATGAGTGACTTTCTAAAAGACTGCTTTCAGAAAATTGGCTGGGAGAAAGATCATGTCAGCTTCGGCGATCTTCCCCTTTTTCTCAAAGCAATGGCATACCGTTTTCCATTCGAAAACCGTGCCGTACTTGCAAAAGAGAATTATAAGATCACAAAAGAAGAGCTATGGCGACGTCTGCTCAAAGATCAGCACGGCGGCCTATGCTACGATTTAAATGGTTTTCTTTATTTTGTCTTGCATGAGGCCGGGTTTCACGTGAAGCTCATTCGAGGAACGGTTTATGCAGGCAATCAAGAGGGATGGGCACTAGAAGGGACGCATGCTGCTGTATGGCTGTCTGCGGAAAACGGCGATTACCTCGTTGATATCGGCTTCGGCATCAACCTGGCGCTCCAGCCGATACCGCTTTCCGGAGAAACGGTACAGTCACCAGTCGGGTCATTCCGAATCAAAAGAGAAGAGACAGAAAAGGGCAGCCATGTTCTGCTGATGGACAAGGGAGAAGGCTGGCAAATCGGGTACGCCTTTACTCTTGAAGAGAGTGATCTCGGTGATTTAGATAACATGAAGGACATCATTCACTCTCATGAAAAATCTCCTTTTAACAAATCCCCGCTTGCCTCAAAGCTGACGCCGAGCGGAAGGATGGTCATGTCAGAGCGCCATTTTACGATTCATGAAAACAGCAGTGACATTCAAAAAAGTGACATTGGCCCTTCAGAATTTGAAGAGAAATTAAATACTCATTTTTTGTAACGTGAAAAGCTTGCAGGTTATCTGCAAGCTTTTTCTTATGAACAAGTGTAGATTGCTGTATCAAATGCATCTTCTGGGATATACAGTTTTCCCTTTTCGTATTTATAAGGAATTTCATTCTCTTTAAAACACTCTTTTTCATATTCAGTTAGTGTATCCCCAATTTCTATGTATTTCCCGGTATAGTTGGGCTGACATGCTGAAAGAATTGACGTAATTGCCAGAAACAGCATGATTTTCTTCATCACGACACCTGCCTATTATGAAAATTTTACCTTTATCATTCTATCATAACGAAAAGAAAAAGACCGATTTACTATTCCGCACATGCTATAATAATTTTGGAATCTTCTAGAAAAATCATCGTGATGTACATATAAGGGGGATAAACGTGTATCGGATTTTGCTTGTGGAAGATGATGAGCGGATTGCTTCTTTGCTGGGCGGTCATCTTCAAAAATACGGATATGAAGTGAAAATTGCTGAACAGCTGAATGATATAAAATTGGAATTTGCAGAAATGAAGCCTGACCTTGTGCTGCTTGATATCAACCTGCCTTTTTTTGACGGGTTTTATTGGTGCAGGCAAATCCGTACCATTTCCAATACGCCGATTATCTTTATATCGGCACGGACCGATGAGCTGAATCAGGTAATGGCGATTGAAAATGGCGGCGATGATTATATCACAAAGCCGTTCCATCTAGAGGTAGTGATGGCCAAAATCAAAAGCGTCCTGCGCCGCACATATGGTGAATACTCGCCCTCTTTGCCGCAGGAATCAAGAATAGTGGAGCTTGGCGGGCTAACGATTTATCCTGATCAAAATGAAGCGGAGTGGAACAGCGTCCGGATTTTGTTTTCCCAAAAAGAATTCCAGCTTCTCTCGATTTTTGTGAGGGAGCATAAAAAAATTGTCTCTCGTGATGAACTATTGGAGGCGTTATGGGATGACGTTGATTTTGTCGATGACAATACGTTAACGGTCAATGTCAATCGGCTGCGGAGAAAACTGGAGAATGCAGGACTGACAGATTGCATTTCCACAATCAGAGGACAAGGCTATCAATTTCAAGTCAATCGGAAGGATGAAGCGGAGTGTTAAAGACTTATCTCATCGACCGCTTAGCCATTATTCTATTTTCATTATTAGGGATAGGGTCCGCCATGCTGATTGCGTATTTAAGCATTGTAGAGAGCGGCGCAGAACCTTCCAAAGAAAATATGATGTACATATGGATTTTGCCCGGTGCTCTTTTAGCCGCAGGTTTTGCTGCTGATTATGTTCGGCAAATTTCCTTTCTCACCTATGTTAAAAAGCTTGCAGAACAAGCCTCTTCTTCGAATGACATCGGACAGTCTTTGAAAGCCCGAAAGCCAAGAACAGGAGAGCAAGCGCTTTGGACGAAGATGATCAACGCACTCGGGCAGCAATACGAAAGCAGGCTCTCACAATATATCAATCAGCAAAAACAGCATTATATCTTTACCAACCAATGGGTCCACCATATGAAAACACCGGTATCCGTCATATCCTTAATGATTCAGGAAGGAAAAAACGAAACCTCGTCCTCTTTTTCGACGTTTTTAGAGGAGCTGGAGGATGAGAATGAGAGATTTCGCCACGGTCTTGATATGATGCTGCAAACGGCTAGGCTGGAGGAATTTGCATTTGATGTAAAGCCGCAAACCTTTGATTTGGCAGAAATGGTTCGTTCACTGATCAATCAGGAAAAACGTCAGTTTATTAAACGGCGCCTTTTTCCAACATTACATGTGCCGCCAAATGCCGTTCAGATTTCCAGTGATCAAAAGTGGCTTTCCTTTGTTGTCGAGCAAATCCTTTTCAACGCCTTAAAATATTCAAAGCAAGGTGTGGGAGACTCTATTACAATCCGGATTGAAACACAGAGACATGAGACGCGATTGTCGGTTGCCGACAAAGGAATCGGCATACCGCCGCAGGATCTGCCGCGGATTTTTGACGCGTTTTTTACCGGAGAAAACGGACGAACCATGAAAGAGGCAACTGGAATGGGCCTTTATTTAGCAAAACAGGTGTGCAGCCGTCTCGGCCATAAGCTGTATGCGGAATCAAGAGAAGGGGCTGGCACTGTGATGACCATCGTGTTTTCAAGTGACACCCTCATGAATGTGACAGCATTGTAAGGTTGGGGAGCGGAATTGCAAGAAAGTTCGATGGGAGGATGCTGACTTCCTTTTTATAATAAAGAAAAAGGAGGAGCAGAACATGAATGTGTTGCAAACAACGAACCTATCGAAAACGTACTATTCAAATAAAGGAACAATATCATACCAAGCGCTCAGCGCCTTTGATCTCAGTGTGTCAAAAGGAGAATTTGTCGGGATTATGGGGCCGTCGGGAAGCGGAAAAACCACGCTTTTGAATTTGCTGGCTACCATTGATAAGCCGACCCAGGGCGAGATGATGATCAACGGCATTCAGCCGAAAACGTTAAAGGACCAAGAGCTGGCTTTGTTTCGCAGAAGAGAACTCGGCTTCGTCTTTCAGGATTTTAATCTGCTTGATACGCTGACGATTCGTGAAAATATTCTCTTGCCGCTCGCATTGGATAAGGTAAAGCTGAGAGAAATGGAAGCCCGATTGGATGAACTGGCGGATACGCTGCAAATCAAGCACATTCTCGATCATCGCACATATGAGGTGTCGGGCGGACAGCAGCAGCGGGCAGCCTGTGCCAGAGCGATTATCCACAATCCGGCGCTCATTCTTGCCGATGAACCGACAGGAAACCTCGACTCAAAATCGGCAAAGCAAGTGATGAACACACTGGCTCAGCTGAATGAGGAAAAGGAAGCGACGATTTTGTTGGTTACGCATGATGCCACAGCGGCAAGTTTCTGTAAACGGATTGTTTTTATTAAAGACGGACGTTTCTTTTCAGAGATTCACAGAGGAACAAACAGGCAGGTGTTTTATCAAAGTATATTGGATACCTTGAGTGTGTTGGGAGGCGATTTTCATGAATTTGAGAACTATCGCCCGTAAAAACATTCTTGGGAATCTGCAACGGTATGTGGCCTACTTTTTAAGCTGTGTGTTTGCCGTTTCGGTGTTTTTTGTCTTCACATCATTTATTTTTCATCCTGATGTCAATGAAGACAATATATATGGCGGAAGCCTTGTCAAAACATGCTTGAGCGCAGCTCTTGTCGTCATCATTGTGTTTTGTATATTTTTCATCACATATTCCAATTCAGCGTTTTTGCAGGCAAGAAAGAAAGAGTTTGGGCTGCTGACACTGTTTGGCACATCAAAGCAGCAGCTTCGCAAGATGATTTATTATGAGCAGTCACTTATTTCTCTTGCGGCGATTGCGGCCGGCATTGGAGCAGGCCTGTTATTTTCAAAACTGTTTTTTATGATCATGACATGGATGCTCAGCGTGAAGGTGCCGATTTCGTTTGCCATTGTGCCGAAAGCGTTTGTGATGACAATTGCCGGCTTTCTCATCCTGTTTCAGACGCTGCTCATTTTATCACTGGGACGGATTCGAAAGCTGGAAATCATTGAACTGATTAAATCGGCCAAAAAGCCGAAAAGTTTGCCGGTTTATTCGAAATGGCTCACTGTATTGTCTTTGCTATGTCTAGGCAGCGGTTATTATCTATCTGCAACAGCCAATGCAATTGACATGATGTTTCGGGTATTTCCAATTTTGATTTTAGTGTTAATTGGCACGTATTTCTTTTTTACACAAAGCAGTGTGGCGTTTTTCCGCATGCTGTACCGAAAGAAACACAGCTTCTACAAAGGCACAAATATCATTGTGCGTTCCAACATGATATTCAGGCTGAAGGATCATGCACGCATGCTGTTTTTAACCTCTGTCATTACAGCGGTCATATTAACAGCTACAGGTGTCATCTATATGTTTTATTCCGATTTACAAAGGCAGGAGGAGCAAAGCATTCCTCAGTCTGTTTCCTGGGTGGAAAAGGATGCTTCCCGCTTTCAGGTCATGAAGCCTGAGACGGCTGAGAATACATTGAAAAAAGCTCATGCTGTTATCAAGTATAAGGTGGATGCCACAGGGATTCCTGTCACTTTTCAGTCAGACTTGCCGTATGGAAATAAGAAGATGGAAGCGGAAGCTCTGCTGATTTCAGAAAAAGTCTATAATCAAGTCGCAAAGGAAAAAGGGTTCCCAGTTATTCATTTACAAGAAAATGAAGCATTTATTAATGTTTCTTTTCAAATGATGGTGAAAGACACATTTGGAGAAGGGGAAACAGCAGCATTTCATATGAAGTCAGGAAAAACCCTTTCCTACGTCATGAAAAAGCAGCAAAACAAAGGGATATTGATGTCTGTCGATGGAGTCAGCCGTTTATTGGTTGTCAGCGAAAAGAGCTTTGACAGTCTGTCACAGGATGTGCCGCTGAAGGAACAGATGAGAATGGTAGGTTATGAGCTTGAGCATTGGCAGGAGACGGTGGATGTCTCTGAAAAGCTTGAAAACATGGTGCCGAAAGAACATACATCTGATTTTCAAACACGTGCTCCTAGTTATCAAATTGTGAAGCAGGGAGTTGCATTAATGCTGTTTATTGGTCTGTTTGTCAGTGTGCTGTTTTTTATCGTGCAAGGAAGCATGCTGTATTTGCGGATGTTTACGGAAATAGAAGATACGAGAGTGCAGGTGTTAGCCTTAAAAAGAATAGGGGTTACGGACAAAGAGATTCACTCGATCCTTGGAAAGCAAATAGGATTTTTATTCTTCATCCCATTTATCGCAGGTACGATTCACGCGGGCTTTGCGTATGCAGCGTTAAGTAATATGCTGAATTCCAATTTATTTCTTGAGGCCGTAATTGTCATCTTCATTTATTTTGTATTCCAGGCTCTTTATTATATCGTCACCCGTCATATTTATAAGCGTGCTGTTCTTCAGCGTATGTAATATGAAATCCGGTCTGTTATCAGACCGGATTTTTGATTTATTGAAATTCTCTTGTGAGATTTTTCGGTGTTTGTCCTTGAATGGCTGCGATCATATTTTCGGCGGCCTGTTTGCACATGTTGAAGCGCACTTTAGCTGTTGCTGAACCGATATGAGGAAGCAGCGTGACATTATCCAGCTGCAGAAGCGGATTATCTTGGGAGACAGGCTCTTTTTCGTATACATCTAAGCCGGCTCCCCTGATCCAGCCTTCCTGAAGAGCGCGAACCAGTGCTTTTTCATCGACTGTCTTTCCCCGGGAAATATTGACGAAAATTGCTGAATCCTTCATTAACTTAAATTCACGTTCTCCTATCATGTGATAGGTTTCATCAGTCAGCGGCGTAATGAGAAGAATAAAATCAGATTGCTCCAGCAATGTATCAAGCTCTGCATATTTAACGCCGATGCTGTCTTCTGTTTCTTGTTTGCGATGTCGGTTATGATAAAGCACTTCCATATCAAAACCAAATTTGGCGCGTCTCGCTGCTTGTTCTCCAATTCTGCCCATGCCGATAATGCCTAACGTTTGATGATGAACATCAATTCCGAAAAGCGCTTCCTCTTCCACGGTTCCCCATTTTCCTGCTCTGACAAAACGGTCCAGTTCGGCAACACGTCTGGCGGAAGACAGAATCAGTGAAAAAGCCAGATCTGCAACTGTGTCATCCAGTGTATAAGGTGTATGAGTCCCGACGACTCCTCTTTCTTTCATTGCTTCTATATCGAAGTTATCGTAGCCTACTGATTGGTTGCTGACCACTTTGAGCTTAGGCGCGTGTTCCAGCAACTCACGATTGATTGACGGACCGGAAGTCCCTGACGTTAAAAGCCCTTCCGCATCTTTTAATTTTTCAAATAGCACGTCACTCGGAAGCGTATCCTCCTGCCATACTTCATAACGGCAATGTTCACCGATGAATGCTTCAATCTCTTCAGGAATCGGTTTTGTGATAAATACAAATGGTTTCAACAAGGCTCCCCCTTTATGGCTGTTGTCTATTTCATTATATCGGAAATAAATAGATGTTAAAAATATAGCTGCGTTCTTTTTATTTTCTGGTTCTTTTGAACTTAAAATGGAGATCGAACAGCTAAATCTGCTTAAAAAAGTTTTTTAATTATCAGAATTCACCCATATTTTTTGTCAGACAAATCATCAATATGCGAGCAGCAGCCAGATTATAGGATTCATTAAATATAAATTTTATTATCTTTGAAAGATATAAATGTTTATGTTTTGATTCTACAGTCCAATTATAGTGTCTTTTTTTGAAATCCTTTTCTTGGCTTATTCCTATGCTATAATTCCTTACTGTAAGCTGGGTAAGAAGGCTTGCAAAATCATATGGATGGGAGATGAATCAAATGGTTTCTTTAACATCAATTTTGGAACACAATCAGCGGTTTGTCAGAGAGAAGAAGTATGAACCGTACAAAACGACAAAGTTTCCTTCAAAAAAGCTCGTCATTGTCACCTGTATGGATACAAGGCTTACAGAACTTCTTCCGCAAGCAATGGGGCTTAGAAACGGTGATGCTAAAATTGTAAAAAACGCGGGAGCCATCGTTTCTCACCCATTTGGAAGCGTGATGCGAAGCATACTGGTCGCGATTTATGAATTGCAGGCTGAAGAGGTATGCATTGTCGGCCATCATGAATGTGGAATGTCAGGGCTAAATGCGTCCTCGATTCTTGAGAAAGCAAAGGAACGCGGGGTGGAGGATAGCTGCCTGAATTTGCTGACGAGTGCCGGACTCGATTTGAAAACGTGGCTGACCGGTTTTCACAGCGTGGAAGAAAGCGTTTCCCACAGTGTGAACATGATTAAGAATCATCCGCTGCTTCCGAAAAAGGTGCCGGTTCACGGGCTTGTCATTCACCCTGAAACAGGAAAACTTGATGTGGTCATTAACGGTTATGAAACTGAGCTAATAAACAATCACTCATAAGGGAGGTTATAACAAAATATGCGATTCTCAGGGAGATTCAAGGGATACAATTTACAGAAATTTCAGAAAGACTTAATTGCAGGTATCGTAGTAGGTGTCGTGGCAATTCCTTTAGGAATGGCGTTTGCCATTGCCTCGGGAGTCGAGCCCGAATACGGGCTGTACACTGTTGTTATAGCGGGGATTTGTATCTCTTTGTTCGGAGGATCTAAATATCAAATTGGCGGTCCGACAGGCGCCTTTGTCCCGATACTGTTCGGCATTATCATGCAGTACGGATTAGAGAATCTGCTGATTGCGGGGTTTATGGCAGGGGTAATGCTGGTGCTGTTTGGGCTGTTTAAGCTCGGAAAAATAATGAAATTTGTGCCTAAACCCGTTATCGTCGGTTTTACAGCAGGAATTGCCGTGTTAATCTTTACGGAACAAATCGCTAATTTTCTCGGATTGAGAAATGTTGAAAAACATGAGAACTTTCACCACAACATGTTTGAAATTGTGCAGCAGCTCGGCACCTTTAACGTGTATGCCATTTTGACAGCTGTGATCGGGCTCGTCATTTTGCTTGTATCCGCCAAGGTGATGCCTAAAGTGCCGGGCGCTTTGTTGGCGCTTCTTATTTCCACAGTGGTCGCGGTTGTCTTTTTCCCTGACCGCATGGCAACGATCGGGTCAACTTATGGAGAAATCCCCCGCCATTTGCCTGAATTTCAGTTTCCTGAGCTTACTCTGGATAAAATGGTTATGCTGTTTCCGGCTGCGCTTGTCATCGCGCTTCTTGGAGGACTTGAGTCGATTTTGTCCGCAATGGTCGCTGATAACATGAAGGGCTCAAAGCATGACAGCAACAAGGAGCTTGTCGGCCAGGGGATTGCGAATATGGCAGCGCCCCTGTTTGGCGGAATCCCGGCTACAGGAGCGATTGCGAGAACGGCGACCAATATAAAAAACGGAGCGGTTTCTCCAGTTTCCGGCGTCGTTCACGGCGTAGTCGTTCTCCTTGTCCTGCTTGTATTTGCGCCTTATGCGTCCCATGTGCCGCTCGCCAGTATGGCACCGATTCTCATGGTGGTCGCATGGAATATGAGTGAGCGCAAGGAAGTCGCAAACATGCTGAGACTGAAAAATGCTGATTCCTTTATTTTGGCGGCGACCTTCGCCCTTACGGTTCTGTTTGACTTAATCATCGGTGTGGCAACCGGATTGCTGCTTGCATTTGTGTTCTTTATCAGAAGAATGAGCGAAGCGACCCGCATCCACAATCAGGAATCGCATCCTGTTCTGGCGAAGAGAGAAGATCCATCTGTCAGCATGTATGCCATAGAAGGGCCGCTGTTTTTCGGATCAATTGATTCCCTTGAATCGTCATTGCTGGAGCATGTACAGAAAAAACCGAAAACCCTCATTCTGCTCATGAATAAGGTGCACTATATGGATACGTCAGCTGAAGCGGTGCTTGGGAACATTATGAATCGAATTAAACGCCACAATGGAAAGCTGATGATTGTAGGATTGCAATCGCAGCCGAAGGAGCTGCTGCATAAAACAGGCCTTTTTCACAAAATAGGAAAGCAGCATTTCTTTGATCACCATGATGAAATCACAGGTTAAAAAAAGCGGCCATCGCGGCCGCTTTTTTATGCATGCTCAAATCGTTTTGTCAGTTTTTCTTGGTGGGCCTTCATGACGTCTTCTAAAGAGACACCATACATATCAGCAAGAATGGAGATATTTCCGATGACATCTCCCATTTCTTCAATCAATTCTTGTTTTTGCTCAGCGCGTGACGATTCTTTCTCATCCGGCCGGTCTCTGCCGATTTCATACGCCCTGACAGCCCGTGCCAGTTCTCCGGCTTCCTCCATTAAAAAGCCGACGCGAATAAAAGGTCCGTATTCTGTCCAGCCTCTTTTTTCGTAAAACTCTTTCATCCATTTTTCTGCATCAGCCAGCTGCAACCTCATCACTCCTGCATTCTTTATGTATTTCATATTGATATTATCACATGAAGATGGGACAATATATAGTGTGTTTTTGAATATTTAACACGATATATAGATGCGGAGATGACAAGATGAAAACCATTTGTGTATTTGCGGGATCAAACCCTGGGGGAAATGAAGCTTATAAAAGAAAAGCGGCAGAGCTTGGCACGTACATGGCTGAGCAGGGAATCGGCCTTGTCTATGGGGGCTCCCGCGTAGGCTTGATGGGCACGATTGCTGACGCGATTATGGAAAACGGCGGAACTGCAATCGGGGTCATGCCGAGCGGTTTGTTCAGCGGGGAGGTTGTCCATCAGAATTTGACTGAGCTGATTGAAGTAAACGGGATGCATGAACGAAAGGCTAAAATGAGCGAGCTGGCGGACGGCTTTATCTCGATGCCGGGCGGCTTCGGTACATATGAAGAATTATTTGAAGTGCTGTGCTGGGCACAGATCGGCATCCACCAAAAGCCAATCGGACTGTACAATGTAAACGGATATTTTGAACCAATGATGAAAATGGTGAAATACAGCATTCAAGAAGGGTTTTCTAACGAATCGCACCTAAAACTGATTCACAGCTCGTCACGGCCGGATGAGTTAATTGAGCAAATGCAAAATTATTCTTATCCGATTTTAGAAAAAAAGTGGACAGAAATTTAAAAAAGAGACTTTCTCATGGAAGTGGAGAGAATGAGTCTGCCACCTAGCGTATGATCCATGAAATATCGAGTGTTTTTAACAAAGTGAGGTTTCCTTAAGGGAAATCTCTTTTTTATTTCTCTTTTGCCTGCATCGTATATTTAACAGTAATAGAGGACTTTATCACTAGTTTGGATAATAAGCACAGATAAGGAGGGGATGAAAATGGCAACATTGTCAGATGTGGCAAAAAAAGCAAATGTTTCAAAAATGACGGTATCACGAGTGATCAATCACCCTGAGACGGTGACAGATGAATTGAAAAAGCTTGTTCATTCTGCGATGAAAGAGCTGAATTACATCCCTAATTATGCGGCGAGAGCGCTCGTGCAAAACAGAACACAGGTTGTGAAACTATTGATACTTGAGGAAATGGATACGACAGAACCATATTACATGAACCTGCTGACAGGAATCAGCAGGGAGCTGGATCGCAATCACTATGCTCTCCAGCTTGTGACAAGAAATTCTCTTAATATTGGCCAATGTGACGGCATTATTGCCACCGGCTTGAGAAAGAACGATTTTGAAGGTGTAATAAAAGCGTTTGAGAAGCCGCTCGTCGTATTTGGGCAAAATGAAATGGGCTATGACTTTATCGATGTGAATAACGAGAAAGGCACTTTTATGGCAACCCGCCATGTTATGGGGCTGGGGGAGCGGGAAGTTGTCTTTTTTGGCATTGATTTAGATGAGCCTTTCGAACGTGCAAGAGAACAGGGGTATATACGGGCGATGAATAAAAGCTTTAAAAAATCGAATATGTTTCGGATCGACAACAGTTCTAAGAAAAGTGAAGACCTTGCAAGAGAACTGCTGAAATCCATGGACAATCAGGCCGCATTTGTCTGCGCGTCTGATCGAATCGCGCTCGGCGTCATTCGTGCGGCGCAATCCCTTGGAAAGCGAATTCCAGAAGACGTTGCGGTTACCGGGAATGACGGTGTGTTTCTTGATCGCATCTCCTCGCCGCGCTTGACTACGGTCAGACAGCCTGTTGTTGAAATGGGGGAAGCCTGTGCGAAAATGTTGCTGAAAAAAATGAATGAAGACGGTGCTGCACAAGGAAGTCTATTTTTTGAACCAGAGTTAATTGTACGAGAATCAACGCTGTAAGCGCCGTATTCTGTTATCGGTAACAGGGTGAAAAGGATTGTTCCCACAATTTCATCATGATACTTTCAAACTATGAGCCGGCTTCAATAAAACGGAAATCAAAGGGGGAAACATGATGGAATATGCAGCGATTCACCACCAGCCATTCAGCACAGATGCTTATTCTTATGATGGGCGGACTGTGCATATCAAGATTCGGACGAAAAAAGGTAATGCAGATCACATTCGATTCATTTGGGGTGATCCCTATGAGTACAACGACGGCAAATGGTCGGCAAACGAGCAGCCGATGAGAAAAATTGCTGCAACAGAAATGCATGACTATTGGTTTGCTGAAGTGGTGCCGCCATTTAGGCGTTTACAATATGCGTTTGTTGTAACAGACGATCATGAAGACATCTTTTTCGGAAGTTCGGGTGTATGCCCTTATAACGAAAAAACACTGGAAACGATTCATTATTACTTTAAATTTCCGTTTGTTCACGAGGCTGATACATTTCAAGCGCCTGAATGGGTCAAGTCAACGGTTTGGTATCAAATTTTTCCGGAGCGTTTTGCAAATGGAAGAGAAGACTTGTCACCGAAGAATGCATTGCCGTGGGGGAGCAAGGACCCGGGCGTCAATGATTTTTTTGGAGGAGATTTGCAAGGGATTGTTGACAAGCTTGATTATTTAGAGGATTTAGGGGTGAACGGCATTTATCTGACGCCGATCTTTTCCGCGCCTTCTAATCATAAATACGACACGCTGGATTACTTTTCTATTGATCCGCATTTTGGGGATCCGGAGCTTTTTCGTACATTGGTCAGCCAGCTTCATCAGCGGGGGATGAGAATTATGCTAGATGCGGTTTTTAACCATATAGGAAGCGCGTCTCCGCAATGGCAGGATGTCGTCAAAAACGGAGCTCGATCCCGCTATAAAGACTGGTTCCATATTCACTCTTTTCCCGTCATAGGCGACAATTATGACAGGTTTGCTTTTACAGCTGATATGCCGAAGCTAAACACGGCTAATCCCGAAGTGCAGAAATATTTGCTTGATATTGCTTTGTACTGGATTCGCGAATTTGACATTGACGGCTGGCGTTTGGATGTCGCAAATGAAGTGGATCACGTGTTTTGGAAGACATTTAGGCAGGCTGTATCTACTGAAAAGCCTGACGTTTATATTTTAGGTGAGATCTGGCATTCTGCCGAACCCTGGCTTAGAGGGGATGAATTTCATGCGGCGATGAATTACCCTTTTACAGAGCCTATGATTGAATATTTTGCTGACCGGACGATCCCAGCCTCACGTATGGCCTACCGTGTCAATGCACATTTGATGAATGGAATGAAGCAGGCCAATGAGGTGATGTTTAATTTACTGGATAGCCATGATACAAAGCGCCTTTTGACCAGATGCCGCAATGATGAGAAGAAAGCACGCGCGTTGCTGGCCTTTATGTTTGCCCAGACAGGCTCACCATGCATTTATTACGGAACGGAAATCGGGCTGGACGGCGAAAATGATCCATTATGCCGGAAATGTATGGTTTGGGAAAAGGAGAAGCAAAACCAAGACATGCTGCAATTTATGAAACGGTTAATTGCTTTACGCAAGCAGGAAAGCACTTTATTGACTGAAGGACATCTTGAGTGGAATCTGCTGGATGACCAAAACGATTTTATTAGCTTTTCACGGACTCTTGATGAAAAAATAGTGATTTATTTCTTTAATCAAGGGAATGTGGTTCAATATGTCAGTTTACGAGAGTTGAATATTGAAAGGAATAAGAAAATCTGTGATGCATGGACAGAGCAGCCGCTACAGCATCACGATGTCATTGCCGTTCAGCCGGGAGAATTTTTGATTTTGAGTGCTGCCGCCCCTGTATAACATTCTGTTATCGGTAACAAATCAAAAGTTGTTGTAACCGCTTTCTATAGGACAATACAATTGTTATAGTTTCGTAAATAGAAGGGGGAAAAGAGATGGTTCTTTTAAAAAAGGGGTTCGCCATATTGGCGGCATCATTCCTGGCAATCGGCCTTGCCGCCTGCTCAAGTTCAAAAAATCCAGCAAGCTCTGATGGCAAAAAGGTGCTGACTGTGTCTGTCGAAGAAACGTATAAAGAATACATTGAAAGCATAAAAACAAAGTTCGAAAAAGAGAATGATGTCACAGTAAAAATTGTTGAAAAGCAAATGTTCGAACAGTTGGAGGCGCTTCCTCTTGATGGCCCGGCGGGTAATGCGCCTGATGTTATGCTTGCTGCATATGACCGGATCGGCGGTTTGGGACAGCAAGGACATTTGCTTGACATTAAGCCATCTCATACAAAAAGCTTTGGTGATAAAGAAATGCAGCAGGTGACAGTTGACGGCAAAGTGTACGGAATGCCGCTAGTCATTGAGACACTTATTTTGTATTACAACAAAGATCTTTTAAAAACAGCGCCAAAAACATTTAAAGACCTTGAAAAGTTAACGGAAGATCCTCGATTCGCGTTTGCTTCGGAAAAAGGAAAATCAACCGGATTTTTAGCAAAATGGACTGACTTTTATATGTCGTACGGCTTATTGGCTGGATACGGCGGATATGTGTTTGGAAAAAACGGCACAGATTCCGGGGACATCGGCCTGAACAATAAAGGGGCTGTAGAAGCGGTGAAATATGCGGAGAAATGGTTTGAGACATATTGGCCGAAAGGAATGCAAGACAATTCAAGCGCAGACGACTTTATTCAGCAGATGTTTTTAGAAGGCAAAGCGGCTGCGATCATTGGCGGTCCTTGGTCAGCTGCCAACTATAAAGAGGCTAAATTGAACTACGGAGCGGCTCCCATTCCGACATTGCCCAATGGAGAAGAATATGCCCCTTTTGCGGGCGGGAAGGGCTGGGTAGCTTCAAAATATACAAAAGAGCCCGAGCTGGCTGAAAAATGGCTTGAGTATGCTGCAAATGATGCCAATGCTTACGCTTTTTATGAGGATACAAACGAAGTTCCGGCCAACACGGCTGCAAGGAAGAAAGCCGATGAGCAAAAGAATGAACTGACGTCAGCTGTGATTAAACAATATGAAACAGCAACGCCGACTCCAAATATTCCGGAAATGGCTGAAGTATGGACAGGAGCGGAAAGTTTAATTTTTGATGCAGCTTCAGGAAAAAAATCGACACAAACATCAGCGAATGATGCTGTAAACGTCATAAAGGAAAATATTAAAGAAAAGTATGTGAAATAAAACGGCGGGATAGCGTCCGGAAGAATAGAGGGCGGAAAAATGAATAAACATCACACACTTACAAAGCAAAAACGAAAGGCAGGGCTTTTATCGATCATTCCAGGACTTGGGCAGATTGCGAATCAGCAGTTGTCAAAGGGGCTCTTATTTCTTGCCATCACAGGCTTGTTTGCTTTTGAATTATGCGTTTTCGGTATACAGGCGCTAACCGGATTGATGACATTGGGAAGTGTTCCCGGTGAAGATCACTCGCTGTTTATGCTGATTGAAGGCACGCTGCAATTGATCGTGACAATGATTTTCCTCATGTTCTATATCTTTAATATTCATGATTCGCGTAAGACCGCCGCAATGAAAGCGGCGGGTTTGGAAGTCAATACAACAGCCAAGGATATGATCTGTCATGCGGGCGATAAAGGGTTTCCATATCTATTTACACTGCCGGCATATATCATGATGGTGTTTGTGATTATCTTTCCGGTTTTGGTGACTCTGTTTGTTGCATTAACAAACTATGATTTTTATCATATTCCGCCTAATCGTCTGATTGACTGGGTCGGGTTTGAAAATTTCTTGAATATTTTTTTCCTTGGCTCCTATCGTGAAACATTTGTGAATGTACTGGGCTGGACGGTTATCTGGACAATCTGTGCAACAACGCTGCAAATCATTTTAGGTATTGTGACGGCACTTTTCGTCAATCAGGATTTTATAAAAGGCAAGCGGATATTTCGAATGATTTTCTTATTTCCATGGGCTGTTCCGGCGTTTATTACAATCATGAGTTTTTCCAACATGTTTAACGACAGCATAGGAGCGGTGAATGCACAGGTGATACCATTATTCAATCACCTGCCGTTTGTCGAGCTGCCTGCGATCGCGTGGAAGACCGATCCTTTCTGGACAAAGACAGCCCTCATTATGATTCAAACGTGGCTCGGCTTTCCATATATATATGTCATGGTAACGGGAGTGCTTCAGGCGATTCCAGGTGAATTGTATGAAGCGGCAAAGATTGACGGGGCCACTTTTATTCAGCGTTTTCGGCATATTACATTCCCGATGATTTTATTTGCCACAGCACCCGTGATGATTACTCAGTATACGTTTAATTTCAATAATTTCTCGATCATCTATTTATTTAATGAGGGAGGGCCAGGCAGTGTGGGAGCCGGGGCCGGATCGACCGATATCTTAATTTCGTGGATTTATAAACTGACAACAGGCACATCACCCCAATATTCCGTTGCGGCGGCTGTGACACTGTTAATTTCTTTCATTGTCATTGGAATTTCACTGATTGCTTTCAAAAAATCAAATGCTTTTGGCAATGAGGAGGTTATGTAGGTGAACGCGAGCACTGCCAGAATGCTTAATAAAATCTGTACGTATTTATTTTTGACGCTTTTAAGTATTGTCATTATATATCCGTTGCTGATTACGGCATCATCAGCCTTCCGTGTGGGGAATTCGGCGGCTTTTCAGCTCGATTTTTCGGGTCCTTGGACATTGGATCATTTTAAGCGGCTATTTGACGAAACGCTTTATCTCAATTGGTACAGCAATACACTTGTCATCGCGCTATCGGTCATGGTTTTGCAGGTTACGATTGTGACACTTGCCGGGTACTCGTACAGCCGCTATCGGTTTGCAGGCAGAAAAAAGAGCCTGATATTCTTTTTAATCATTCAAATGGTGCCGACAATGGCGGCGCTGACTGCTTTTTATGTCTTGGCGATGCTAATAGGCGCACTCGATCAATACTGGTTTTTAACAGCGATCTATATCGGCGGCGGGATTCCGATGAACACGTGGCTGATGAAAGGTTATTTTGATACTGTGCCGAGAGAAATTGATGAAGCCGCGCGAATTGACGGAGCGGGACATCTGAGGATTTTCGCTTCAATTGTTCTGCCGCTTGTTAAGCCAATGCTCGCGGTACAAGCGCTTTGGGCGTTTATGGCACCGTTTGGCGACTATTTGCTGGCGAAATTTCTGCTTCGCTCACCGGAAAGGCTGACCATCGCTGTAGGATTACAATCCTTTATTTCTAATCCGCAGCAGCAAAAAGTAGCTCTATTTGCAGCCGGTGCCATCCTTGCCGCACTGCCGATATGCGTTCTATTCTTTTTTCTCCAAAAGAACTTTGTGTCCGGTTTGACGGCCGGCGGAACAAAGGGGTAATGCCAATGAAGAATCTGGAGAATAAAAGCTTTATCATCCGCTGCCTGAAGGCGGCTGCATCCCCATCAGGTGTTTGCCGCTATGGGAATACCTTCAGCTGGCTGCAGCTCTCTTTTCTTTTTATGTTTTTAACGGCCTGCTTAATGGCGCCGTTAGCGGTTTCGTTTGTGAAAATGGATCGCTTCAGCGTTTCATCTTTCATGCCGTCAGCGATTCAAGGAGTTAATGATCAATTTGCTGATCAATTACAGGGTTTTCAAATCAGGAACGGAAAACTAACAGGCGGGAAGAGCTCTGAGAGGATTGAAGATGGGCAGAATGTGATGGCAGTCGATATGAAGCATGAATATGAGACAAGCGGTGAAAATGGGCGATTGAAAGTAACTGGATTTGAAAACGCCATCATATTTCAACCTGATCAACTGGTGATCACCGATCAAAACGAAACGGGGTTTTCTGTTGGCTATGCGAAAATGGACGTTAAGCTCGAGAAACCAAACGTCCATGATGTAGAGGTCTTGATCGATACATTGTGGTTGGCACAGTATAAGCCGATGATCATGATGCTGGCATATACGGTAGTTTCTATGATCCAGCTTTTGTTAACGTTTGTTCTTGCCGGAGGTCTCTGGATCACAAAAATATCAAACATGGTCTCTATTGCATCATTCAAGGAAGCGGCCTCTATAGCGATTTGCGCATCAGCACTGCCGGCATTTGCGGCAGCTGCTATCGGCATGGTTCATTTTGATTTGATTACTGTATTGATGATCCATTCGTGTGGCGTTACTTTGATGATCTCTTTTGCATTTAGATATTTGACCAAAATCCGCCGTGATAATGGAAACTTACATTCGGGAGGAAATGATGATAAATCAGCGGTTATTTGAGATTGATGAATGGAAAATCAAAACAAATACATTTAATAAGGAGCATACACGGCTGCTGGAAAGCCTGACGTCTCTTGCCAATGGCTATATGGGGGTCAGAGGGAATTTTGAAGAAGGCTATTCAGGCGACAGTCACCAAGGCACATATATTGCAGGCGTGTGGTTCCCCGACAAAACGCGAGTAGGCTGGTGGAAAAACGGGTATCCAGAATATTTCGGAAAAGTGATCAATGCGATGAACTTTATAGGCATAGGCTTATATGTTGACGGTGAAAAAATCGATCTCCATCAAAATCCAATCGAATCATTTGAGGTAGAACTCAATATGAAAGAGGGGATTCTGCGGCGAAAAGCTGTTGTCCGCATTCAAGATAAAACCGTCAGAATCAGGTCAGAGCGGTTTCTTAGCCTTGCTGTAAAAGAACTCTGTGCGATTCATTATGAAGCGGAGTGCTTGACGGGAGATGCTGTCATTACGCTTGTTCCTTACCTGGATGGAAACGTGGCAAATGAAGATTCTAACTACCAAGAACAGTTTTGGCAGGAGGAAGCGAAAGGTGCTGATTCTCACAGCGGCCATTTAGCGGCAAAAACGATCGAAAATCCATTTGGAACACCGCGCTTCACGGTATTAGCCGCAATGGCAAACGAGACGGAGGGTTTTGTCCATGAAAGCTTTAAAACGACTGAAATGTATGTCGAGAATCGCTACAGTTATCAAACGAAGGCATCATTGAAAAAGTTTGTGATTGTCACGACTTCCCGTGATTTTCGGGAGGAAGAGCTTTTATCGAAAGCCAAGGAGCTTTTGGCGGATGTGGTAGAGAACGGCTATGAAGATGCAAAACGGAGGCACACTGATCGATGGAAGGAAAGATGGGCAAAAGCGGACATTGAGATTAAAGGAGATGAGGAGCTTCAACAAGGAATCCGCTACAATATCTTTCAGTTATTCTCGACATATTACGGGGGCGATGCCCGTTTGAATATCGGGCCGAAAGGATTTACTGGCGAGAAATATGGAGGTGCCGCATATTGGGATACTGAGGCGTACGCCGTTCCGATGTATTTGGCGACAGCCGAGCCGGAGGTGACGAAAAACCTGCTTTTGTATCGCTATCATCAGTTGGAGGCTGCCGAACGAAACGCGGCAAAATTGGGGATGAAGGGGGCACTTTATCCGATGGTGACGTTCACCGGTGATGAATGCCACAACGAATGGGAAATCACCTTTGAAGAAATTCACCGCAATGGCGCGATCTGTTATGCGATCTACAATTATATCAATTATACAGGCGACTGTGACTATATGGAAGAATACGGGATAGACGTACTTGTGGCAGTCAGCAGATTTTGGGCCGACCGTGTTCACTTCTCGAAACGAAAAAACAAGTATATGATCCATGGCGTCACAGGGCCGAATGAATACGAAAACAACGTTAACAACAATTGGTATACGAATGTCATTGCGGCTTGGACGTTGGAGTATACTCTACAAAGTCTCGAAAGTATCTCAGCGGAGAAACGCCGCCTTCTGGATGTGCAGGAAGAAGAATTGAAAGTCTGGAGAGAAATCATCCAGCACATGTACTATCCGTATAGTGAAGAACTGCAAATTTTCGTTCAGCATGACACGTTCTTGGATAAAGACCTGCAAGCAGTTGACGAATTAGATCCAGCGGAACGGCCTCTTTACCAGAATTGGTCATGGGACAAGATTCTCCGCTCTAATTTTATTAAGCAGGCAGATGTTCTCCAAGGCATTTATCTTTTTAATGACCGTTTTACAATGGAAGAAAAACGGCGAAACTTTGAATTTTATGAGCCGATGACTGTTCATGAATCAAGCCTATCGCCCTCTGTCCATGCGATTCTCGCAGCCGAACTCAAGCTGGAAAAGAAAGCGCTCGAATTATATAAGCGCACAGCAAGGCTTGATCTTGATAATTACAATCATGATACGGAAGAAGGCTTGCATATTACTTCAATGACGGGTAGCTGGCTGGCAATCGTTCATGGCTTTGCAGGCATGCGCACCGCGAATGAGACGCTGTCATTTGCTCCGTTTTTGCCGAAAGAATGGGACGAATATTCATTCAACATCAATTATCGAAATCGATTAATCAATGTGACGGTTGACGAAAAGCGCGTTATTTTTGAGCTTGTAAAAGGCGAGCCGCTGCACATGAACGTTTATGAGGAACCAGTTGTCCTACAGGGACGATGTGAAAGGAGAACGCCTAATGAGTGAATGGTGGAAAGAAGCTGTCGTTTATCAAATTTACCCGCGCAGTTTTTATGATGCCAATGGAGATGGATTCGGGGATTTGCAAGGTGTGATTCAAAAGCTGGATTACATCAAAAATCTAGGGGCGGATGTCATCTGGCTCTCCCCGGTATTTGATTCCCCGCAGGATGACAACGGATATGATATCAGCAATTACAAAAACATGTATGAAAAGTTTGGGACAAATGAAGATATGTTTCAGCTGATTGATGAAGCCCATAAACGCGGAATGAAAATCGTCATGGATTTGGTCGTGAACCACACATCAGATGAGCATGCTTGGTTTACTGAAAGCCGCAAGTCGAAGGACAATCCTTACCGGGATTATTATTTTTGGAAAGATCCTAAACCGGACGGCTCAGAGCCGAATAATTGGGGATCGATCTTTTCAGGCTCAGCGTGGACATACGATGAAGGAACAGGGCAGTATTATTTGCACTACTTTTCGAAAAAACAGCCTGATTTAAATTGGGAAAACGAAGCCGTTCGCCGGGAAGTTTATGATGTAATGAGATTCTGGATGGATAGAGGCGTTGACGGCTGGCGGATGGATGTGATCGGCTCTATTTCTAAATACACCGATTTTCCGGACTACGAAACGAATCACAGCCGCAGCTATATTGTCGGCCGTTATCACTCTAACGGCCCACGTCTTCATGAGTTTATTCAAGAGATGAACAGGGAAGTGCTTTCTCATTACGACTGCATGACAGTCGGAGAGGCAAACGGCTCTGATATTGAAGAGGCGAAAAAGTACACAGATGCAAGCAGGCAAGAGCTGAATATGATCTTTACATTTGAACATATGGATATTGATACAGAACAAAACTCGCCAAATGGGAAATGGCAGATCAAGCCGTTTGATTTGATTGCTTTAAAAAAGACGATGACAAGGTGGCAGACCGGGTTAATGAATGTCGGCTGGAATACCCTTTATTTTGAGAACCATGACCAGCCGAGGGTTATTTCCCGCTGGGGCAATGACGGGAAGCTGCGTAAGGAATGTGCGAAGGCATTTGCAACGGTTTTGCACGGCATGAAAGGAACGCCGTTTATTTACCAGGGAGAAGAAATCGGCATGGTCAACAGCGATATGCCGCTGGAGATGTATGATGATCTTGAAATAAAGAATGCATATCGTGAACTAGTCGTCGAAAACAAAACGATGTCAGAAAAAGAGTTTGTCAAAGCCGTGATGATAAAAGGAAGGGATCATGCGAGAACACCTATGCAGTGGGATGCCGGAAAACATGCGGGATTCACAACCGGAGACCCGTGGATACCGGTAAATTCCCGCTATCAAGATATCAATGTGAAAGAGTCCTTGAAAGATCAAGATTCGATTTTCTTTTACTATCAGAAGCTCATTCAATTACGAAAGCAATATAAGATTATGATATATGGCGATTATCAGCTTTTGCAGGAGAATGATCCGCAGGTCTTTTCTTACCTTCGAGAATATCAAGGGGAAAAGCTTCTTGTCGTTGTGAATTTATCGGAAGAAAAGGCTCTGTTCGAAGCGCCTCCAGAACTGATTCATGAGCGTTGGAAAGTGCTGATTTTTAACTATCCGCAGGAGCGGGCTGACTTAAAGAGTATTAGCCTCAAACCTTATGAAGCTGTGATGGGCATTAGTATATGAAAGCGGTCATTTTTGATTTAGACGGAGTGATAACAGATACTGCTGAATATCATTTTCTCGCTTGGAAGCACATCGCAGAACAAATCAATATCCCCTTTGACAGAGACATGAATGAAAGGCTAAAAGGAATCAGCAGAGAAGAGTCACTTGAAAGCATATTGATCTCTGGCGGTGCGGAAACAAAGTATACAAATGCGGAGAAACAAGAACTAATGCATCGGAAAAATCACGATTATCAAACGTTGATCAGCAAATTGACGCCGGAAGATCTTTTACCGGGGATTGGCAGGCTCCTATGTCAATTGAAAAACGAAAATATAAAAATCGGGTTAGCATCTTCAAGTCGCAATGCTCCTAAGATTTTAAGACGTTTGGCAATTATCGATGATTTTGATGCCATTGTTGATCCGACGACTCTTGCGAAGGGGAAGCCTGATCCTGACATCTTTTTAACAGCTGCAGCGATGCTCGATGTTTCCCCTGCTGATTGCGCGGCAATAGAAGACGCAGAAGCAGGCATTTCTGCAATCAAATCTGCAGGGATGTTTGCGGTTGGTGTCGGTCAAGGACAGCCGATGCTTGGTGCTGATCTGGTTGTGAGGCAGACGAATGATCTAACACTTGAGCTGTTACACGAGGAATGGGAGCAGTTTAGAATCAAAAGTGTTTAAATGAAAAAAACCTGCAAGAGACGCAGCTCTTGCAGGTTGTGTTATTACTTTTTGTCTTCTGTGTGAGTCAAAATTTTGTCAATCAGGCCGTATTCAAGCGCTTCTTCAGCAGACTTGAAGTTATCACGGTCTGTGTCACGTTCGATCACTTCAAGCGGCTGGCCAGTACGTTCAGCTAGGACTTTGTTTAATTTGTCGCGAAGCAAGAGAATGCGTTTCGCAGCAATTTCAATTTCTGTCGCTTGACCTTGCGCACCGCCAAGAGGCTGGTGAATCATGACTTCACTGTTTGGAAGCGCATAGCGTTTGCCTTTTTCGCCGGCTGCAAGCAGGAACGCGCCCATTGACGCAGCCATACCGATACAAATTGTAGATACCTTCGGCTTAATAAACTGCATGGTATCATAGATCGCCATACCGGCTGTAATAGAGCCGCCCGGGCTGTTGATGTAAAGAGAAATTTCTTTTTCAGGGTCTTCTGCTGCTAAGAATAAAAGCTGTGACACGATGGAGTTCGCAACGTTGTCATCAATCGCAGATCCAAGCATGATGATACGATCCTTTAATAGACGAGAATAAATGTCATACGCTCTTTCTCCGCGGTTCGTTTGTTCAATGACTGTAGGTATTAAATTCATAATGCTCCTCCTTCACCTTTTAGGTAAGTATGTAGTTACATGATACATTTTTGGTCAATAAAGGTCAAACAAAAAGCTGGCCTAATATGCAAAGTCGTCTCTTTTTCCCATTTTCCCCAAAAATACAGGGGTTCAAACCATCGTATGTCAGATTGCCAATTAAGATGCTTTGTCTATTTAAAAAACGGCCTCTCACAAATAGAGGGTTGTTATTTGAATGGAATTATCGTATAATTAGTTGTGCTGACGTTCTCATAACGCAGTCATTCTGCGCTCGTAGCTCAGTTGGATAGAGCGGTGGTTTCCGGTACCACGTCTGTCGGGGGTTCGAATCCCTCCGAGCGCGTCCAATAGAACAACAGGAAAGACAAGGGTTTGGCGATTTGCCGCTCTTGTCTTTTTTGTTTTGTTTCATAAATCTCTCACGCTGAAACATAAATTTTCCTTCTCTCGGGCACGTTATGGAATGTGTGCGATATTGAATTTGCGAGGAGGATGAACATGGGTATTTTAAGCGGAAATCCGCAGGATGAACCGATGCATTATGGTGAGGTATTCGGCTTATGGAGTTATGTGATGGCGGGCAATAAAATGGTCGGCAATTACCAAATGCTATTGAATCATGTCGGTGATGACGACCTGAAGAAGCTGCTTCGTGAGTCTATTGAGAAATGCCAAGATGAAATCAAGCAGGTCAGCACGATCCTGAAAGAAAACGGGGTGGCGCTGCCGCCGGCTTCTCCTGAACCGCCGACAGCAGATATTAACGATATTCCGCCTGGCGCACGGTTTCTCGATCCGGATGTGGCGGCCTCCGCGGCAGCACAAAATGCTGCAGGTCTTGTGACATGCAGCAAAATGATGGGGCAATCGATTCGTGAGGATATTGCCATGATGTTTGGGCAATTTCATATGTCGAAAGCGGCAACTGGCGCAAAATACTTAAGGCTGCTAAAAAACAAAGGCTGGCTCATCCCGCCGCCGCTTCATCTTCAAAAACATCACGAAGCTTAATGGCAAAGGCATATACAGCTGTATATGCCTTGATTTTATGAAGATGACGTAAGACGCAGGCCGATAACGCCGGCTAGGATAAGGCAAAGTGAAATCACCTGTGAAAGCTGAAATCGCTCCTTAAACCAAATGAGCCCGACCGCCGAAACACCAATGCTTCCAATGCCAGTCCAGACGGCATATGCGACTCCGGCAGGCAGGACCATCATCGCTTGGGAAAGACAGTAAAAGGATAAGCCGAATCCAACAGTCATCACAATGATCGGCCATTTTTTTCTTGTTCCGTCTATATATTTCATGGCAATGGCAGCTATAATTTCTTCTATGCCGGCAATCACTAATAAAAACCATGCCATTATTGTTCACCTCCCGGCTGAGATTTGCTTTCTTTCGTAAATAATTTCATTCCTAAAATGCCAGCCAGCAATAAAGCTAAAAAGAACATTTGGGCTGCTGAGAAGGATTCGCCCAGAACAATTCCAGTCAGATATGTTCCGACGGTTCCGATTCCCACAAACACAGTGTACGCGGCGGCCATCGGGATTTTTTGATAAGAGCGGATCAACAGGATAAAGCTGACCGCGATTAAGATAAAAATGATGATCCAATCCAAAAGCGAATCGGCATGTTTGAGGGAAGAGGCCCAAACAACTTCTAAAAGCCCTGCAATAAAAACAAGAACCCAATTCAAATGAAACACCTCTCTATTTTTATGAATGAACGTCAGTCATTTTTAGGGCATTAAAAAATGAGCGGTGTTACCCAGTCATTTTTTAAGCAGTACCTAAGCTCCGTTTTAAGAAAGTAAAAATTTCCTTTTTATACACTTCAACATTTTCATCTTGTTCAAATCCGATATAGAATCGTTCCGCAGTATTCTCGACCAAGTTGATAATCGTTCTGGCCGTCCATTTTGAATTGATTCCTTCCGTTACCTCATGGTTTGCAATGGCCTTGTTGATGATTTTTTCAAGCCAGGAATAATAAGGCTGATAGATCGTCTCCCATTTTTCCATGGAGTGGTCGATCGCAAGCCCGGAATAACAGAGGACAATAATATCCTTATGGCGTTCAGTAATGAGAAAAGTCTCATCAATTAATATATCTAAAACGGTCCAAAAATCCTCGTCCCCATGCAGCCTGCCTTTGATTTGATCAAGTGTATGGGTGAGAAGATTTTCTGCAATGGCCGGTATGAGGGCATTTTTAGATGAGAAATACAAATAGAATGTTCCTTGGGCAGTGCCGGCCTTTTTGACAATATCAGAAATAGATGCTTTGTCGAGGCCTTTTTCAGAAATGACTTCTATGGCAGCCTGCAGAATTTTTTCATATTTGCCCGATGATTGTTTTGGCATGAGGAACACCTCCGATAATGACTGACTATCATTCATTTTATCGCGTGTATGTATGTTTGTAAAGAATAAAGAAGCAAGAAAACCTCTTGCTTCTTTATTTATCATAATCAATGGCGGCTTTTGGGAGCCCGGTATACTTTGCCCAGTAATAAATCGCAAGTGAGCCGATCGCGACTAAAATGAGGTCGACGGGATTGCTGATAATCCCTAAACCATGTCCGAAAGAACCGATGTAGGAAAAGATCAGCATCATAATATAAAACCCGATAAGCCACCAGGCTGATTTCAGCTGCTGAGCGAGGCTGACATCTTCTTTAGGCGTATATTTGCTGAAACAGAGATAGATCAAAAACATCACGAGTTGTGAACCGAGCAGCCAGGAGACTGTTTTCCATCCTGACCAGTACACGATAAACGCTGTAAATATAAAGGAAAGCGGCCCGAGAATGCTCATTCCCTTTAAATAAAACGGCCTGTTTAAGTCCTTCGCGTTGACCCTCAGCGCAGCTGAAGAAATGGGTGCAATCGCATATGAAAGAATGAGCGCGACTGAACAGACATTGACGAGCGCGTTCCACGAAGGAAAGGGAAGTGTCCAGAAAATGGACAGGGCAAACGAAAGCCAAAGCGAAGCGCGGGGTGTCCCCGTATCTTTATTGACCTTTGAGAATATGCCAAATAATGTGCCGTTACGCGCCCAGGCGTAAACAAGGCGGGATGTCGTATTCATAAAGATATTCCCGTTTCCACCAGGAGACAGAATGGCGTCTAAAATGACAAGCGTTGCAAGCCAGCCTAACCCGAGCATGACCGCAATATCCTTAAACGGCAATGAGAACTCCCGGCCAATTGCCGGCCAGCCATGTTTCAGTGTTTCTGTCGGGATTGCACCAATAAAGGTGACCTGCAAAACAGTATAAATGATGGTTGAAACGATGATGCAAATGATTAAAGCGATCGGGATATTGCGTTTTGGATTTTGGACTTCACCTGCTACAGATACAATCGGATGCAGGCCGAGATACGCAAACATGACGCCGCCTGTCGAGATGGCAGCCTGAATACCTGTAAATCCAAACGGTGCAAATCCTTGAACGGATAAATTCTCCGGCTGAAAATGAAAGATCAGCACAATAATGATGGTAATCGGCACAATATATTTAAAAATCGATATGATGAAATTCGCCTTAGCGAAGGTTTTGACGCTCCAATAATTCAGCAGGAAAAACAAGCATAACAGGGCAAACTGCAAGATCCAGCCGGAAATGGTCGGCGAATCAGACCCTTTAATGGTCAGGCCGGGAAACCAATAGGCCACATACTGGCGCACAGCTGTCACTTCAATTGAAATCAAGCTTGTATAAGCGACAATCGTGACAAACGAAATTAAGTAGCCGACAAGGTGGCCATGTGAATAAACGGGGTATCGAATGATGCCTCCGGTACGGGGCAGAGCGGCTCCGAGCTCTGCATATACGAGCCCGATTAACAAAATAATGGCTCCTCCG
Organism: Bacillus sp. FSL K6-6540; assembly: GCF_038007545.1. NCBI lineage: Bacteria > Bacillati > Bacillota > Bacilli > Caryophanales > Bacillaceae > Bacillus > Bacillus sp. FSL K6-6540. The sequence goes on along the minus strand of NZ_JBBOXH010000002.1, from coordinate 180,238 downwards.
AGGATCCAGGAAAAAGCGCCGGAGGGCCCTGCTTTTGAAGCGACATTACTGACAGCGAACAGCCACGCTGATCCAAAGATGGCTCCCATCCCAATCAAAATCAGATCAAACAGCGACATTGATTTTTGAAAATTTCCTTGTTTAGACATTCGCTTCCTCCTTTGAAACCAGCCTTATATTTCTTACAATGCCCAATATGTAACAGAGAATACCGCTCCTAATAAAAAAACAGGGAAGCCTGCGCTGCCCCTGTTTTTATTCATGAACCGAATCAAAGTGTTTCACTGTTATATTTTTGAAGGAGGCTGTGCCGCCGTCAGAATAAAGGGTAATTCCTTTATCTTCAGGCTTTGGGAAGACTTCATTTGAAAAAACGGTTTTCCCGTCGCCAACAAATACTTCTATCGTTGTTTTATCGACAAGTATTTTCAAATGCACCTTACGTTTGCTTACATCATAAGGAGCTTTGCTTTCGACATAGGTATTGCTTTTGTCAGGCTGATTTGTGGCTGCTCTATTGACATAAGCATAGCCGCCTTCAGCGAAAATACCGACATCAATATGGCGTTTTTGGTCTTCTGATTCTCTGAGCCTGACGCCTGCATTCTTTAGCTCTGACCAAGAAAGATCCGTATCAAGCTGGTACGTATCACCTGTTATCGACAATGTTTTTGATCCGTTCACATCCTGATCCTCTATTTCGTCAGTTGAAACAGTCAGCTGCTCCAAAGCTTCAATTGGCTGTGAGACGAGGCTGTATGTTCCATCCTGCTCCTTCAGCCGGAGTTCGCGTATGACAGAATCTGTGCCGTTAAAGCCGTTCTTCATTGTCGGGGTGTTGTTGGCATAATCCCAATTGTTCATCCAGGCAAGCGCATACCGCTTTTCTAATGGATCTGTGCTTTTGCTGTCTTCGAACGTCACACCGCCATACCAGTCGAAGCCATAGTCAAGCCATTGGGCTTCAGTCTGATCCGCTTTGAATTCTTTTCCGTCGAAGCTTCCGGTCCAGTAGGCGTACGTATTTGGTTTGCCCCACGGTTTGCCATTCGCGCTGGCACCGAGAACCCACTTATTCGTTCCGTCGCTTGCCCGCATCATGTAGAGGTCGGGACATTCCACCATTCCCGCCTGTTCTGGGAAGAATCCGCTTGTGTAATGCCAGTCCTTAAGATTATCGGATTCATAAAAGCCGATTTTTGATCCTTCAGCCATGACCATGACCCATTTGTTATCCTGGTCATCCCATATGACTTTCGGATCTCTGAAATCGTCTGTGCCCGGATTAGGCATAACGGGGTTGCCACTGTAGAATTTGAATGATTTTCCCTTATCTGTGCTGTACCACAAATATTGTTCCTGTTTTTTGTCTTTGGCTGAGGGCTGTGTCACAATCGCGACAAGCGCATTTTTCCCGAAGCCGGCTGTGTTCTCTTTATCAACCACGACGGAACCGGTCCAAATGTCACCGTCCGGGTTTGTATATTTCGGAATCGCCACGCCTTCATCGGTCCAGTGCACCAAATCCTCTGAGACGGCATGGCGCCATTCTGTGCCGTTGCCTTTTGGGTAATCCCGGTTATATAGATAGAAATAATGATACTTGCCATCAAAATAGATCGGTTTTTGAGGGTCATTTTTCCATTTATCCGGCGTCGTAAAATGATATGCCGCCCGGTAGTCCGGCTTCTGTTTTGATTTTGTTTTTTGGTCATGTTCTTCTTTTGGAAATAAGTCGATAAACAGCAATATTCCTAAAAAGGTTAGGAATACGGTTAGCCATTTGCCTGCTTTTATATAGTTCATATGGGATTCACCTTTATGTTGATAAGAAATAAAAGAAAATGCCAATAGGATATCGGCATTTTCTTTTGCGTTTTTATTTGTTAACTGTTAATTGTCCTTGTTCAAGGATGCTGTCTTTGACAACAGATGTTTTCTTGCCTTTGATGTTCAACAGGAAGCTTGGCGCAAACGTTGATTGTTTGTCTGCGTAGAATCCTCTGTTTGTCATATAGCTTGTAATCACGACATTGTTTCCTTTCGCTTGAGGTACAGCGAAGTGTGAGTAAGTAAAGGTTACATCGTTAGGATCAAGATCCATTTTTAACACAAGGCCAGTTTTGTTCAGCGGCTTGTATGGGCCAGTTAAAGAATTAGAAACATAGCCAAGCATGTAAATATCGTTAGACGTGATGCCGTCAATCGTCATTTTTGACCCGCGGGAGTCAGTGAACAGGTACCATTTGCCGTTCATTTTAAAGACGTTCGCACGTTCAATTTCATCTGTTACTGTGTTAGATGCAATCAGCGGTTTCATCACTTTTTTCAGTGTGTAATCATCGTTTAGCTCAATCATACCGAGAGCGCCGTTTGCTAACTCAGCCGTGCGTTTTTTATCGCTTTGCAGAAGTTTTTGACTTTCTTGACGGAAGAATGATGTGCTTTTGCCATAGTATGCTTTGTTAAATAAAGATTCTTCGCCTTGGTAGCCATTTTCAGTTCCAGTGTTTGCTTCAAATACTAAGTATTTGTGGCCTTTATCTTCTACGTAGTGAGGATCTCTCAGCGTATGGTTGTCGCCTGAGCTGTAGTTGCCTTCATCGATGAACTGCTGTACATTTTGATACGTTTTGCCGTCGCCGTCAAAGATTGATTTATAATCCTCTACACCGTTGATGTTCAAAGAGCTGTCTGATGCTGATACGTTTACCTGTGCAGTTGTCAGTGTTTGTTTGCCGTAATGTTTACCGGAGAAATCAGTGTAGAATAAACGGATTTTTCCGTCAGATGTAAATGTGGCTGAACCTGACCATTCTTGCGTTTGGTCTTTTAGGATAGAATCATTTGCATCGAATTTGTCGCTGTCTTTAAAGACGCGGCCAGCGTTTTTCCAGCTGTCAATAGAAGTCTCGCCGACTTTTTGATAGAACATGTAAATCGATGTGTCATCCGCATTTTTAGGATCTCCGGCTAATGCAAAGACGATGTGGTAGCCGTGATAGTTTGCGACTGTGCCGTCAGCGTTTTGTAATGGCCAGCTGTCCCAAACGTCCAGGCCTTTTGCAGAAGAGATGTTTTTGATTGTGGACGGATCGAATTCAGGCACTTGATATTTTTCATTTTTTTGCTGTTCAGGGATTTGCAGCATATCATGGCGTGTAATATGGGAAATGCCGTATGTTTCCTTATATGGCTTTTGGTTCGTTTCTTTCGCAAACGCTTGAGTTGCGCCTCCTGCCAGCAGTGCGGTAGTAAAGGTTAATACTGTTGCTTGTTTTGCAAACTTTTTGATGTTCATCGTTCATGTCTCCTTTTTTATGTACTGTGTTAGCGGTCTGCTTCTTCCAGCCCTCCTGTTTGAAGATGGCAAGTTAGTTACGCACAATAAAAAAAGACCTAAAATATGTAAGGGGCGACGCCAAAGTATACACTTTGCCCTTTACACATTTTAGGTCTTGCCTGCTTTATCAGTAACAAACCCGCGCGATTTACTTTTCGACCTCATTCTATTAGACTCTCGTTTGGATTGCAACTGGTCTATTTTCCTCTTTTGTTTGATAGAAAATCATAAAAGGATTTACGGACTACGGGCCTAAAGAACTAAAAAATCTATCTGCTTCTTTTCGTTCGCCGATTTTTTATAATTCTGTCGCATGGGCATAAAGTTGCCTTTTTAATCACAATTCAGAAAATATCATAATATCTCATTTCACTAAATAATAGTGAACGGCAGGTATATGTGATGGGTTAAAAAGGATCTCTAACTGAGGTCTTTCATATAAGATCGTCTGATGCCTTGATGAAGCATGCCTCTTGGATCAAAAGCAGTAATCTGTTTTGGGAACATGCTGCTGTGATTTCTATTTTTGAATACAGTCGGGCAGATACCGTTTCAATGTCTGTAACGATTAATATAATAATGTATTAACTAGCAAACAAATGATAGAAGCGTAAGGCTTATAAGGAGGAAAAAGTTATGCAGCCCCGGCCAACTAAATGGATTAAGAGGAACGATCGACCGGAACCTCTTTTATCACCAAGTGTCACAAATGGAAATACCCCATCAGCTCAACAAAACCAGTCCTTCGCACCAATGACGAACCAGCCTATTTCTGCTTTCAGAGCCACCAGCAATATGAATCTGTCTGTTGCTGCCAATGCAGCCAGCGGAGTTCTTTTTCAAAATGTCCAATTTGATTTGGCGAATGAATATAACCCCGGCACATCTACATTTTCCCCGAGAACAGCAGGCGTGTATTCTCTTAATGCATCAGTTGAATTTCAAGCGAATGCGAATGTTGGCTTCAACTTAGAAGTCGTATTTCTCGTGAATCAAGATGTGGTAGGCGGCGGAAATAACCAATTTCAAGCAGGGAATCTCCCCGCTGTCGTAGCCATTACGGAAATTCTTCAGTTAAACGCCGGAGATACGGTGACAGTTGCAATGAGGAGTACTGCCGCAGGAGTCATTCAAGCGACTACGAGAACCCATTTTGCAGCCGCTAGAGTTCCTTCTCCGACTTCATAAAAGAGGATTTTTTGATTCATGCAGATCTAATACCGCTATATTAAAGTTGATTTTTCCTATTTGAGGATTAATCAGCTTTTTTTATTGTTTTCAAAATATTTGAAACGTTAGTAGGTTAGTAACGTACAGAGATATGGGAGGTGGAGGAATGAAGCAGAATAAAAGAAAGAATCTTCAGACGTTATTTGAGACATTAGGCGAAAAACATCAGTTTAACGGGACGGTTCTAGCTGCGGAGGGTGGCGATATTTTATATCACCACTCTTTTGGCTATGCGGAAATGACGGAAAAACGCCCGTTGAAAACCAACTCTTTGTTTGAGTTAGCGTCTTTGTCAAAGCCTTTTACAGCATTGGGAATCATCTTGCTGGAGGAGAAGGGGATTCTTGGCTATGAAGATAAAGTGGATCGCTGGCTGCCCGGTTTTCCGTACCAGGGTGTAACGATTCGGCATTTATTGAACCATACGTCAGGGCTTCCTGATTATATGGGTTGGTTTTTTGCTAATTGGGATCCGCACAAGATTGCGGTGAATCAGGATATTGTCGATATGCTGATGAATGAGGGGCTGCCCGGTTATTTTGAGCCGAATGAAGGCTGGCTGTACAGCAATACGGGGTATGTGCTGCTGGCGGTTATCATTGAAAAAGCATCTGGCATGAGCTATGCGGATTTTATGAAAACAAGTATTTTTTTACCGGCAGGCATGAATGAAACAAGAGTGTATAACAGGAGGCTTTCGCCTGAGCGAATTGATCATTATGCATATGGATATGTGTATGATGTACACTCCGAAACATACGTCCTCCCTGATGAGCTGGAGGAAACGAACTATGTTGTGTATCTCGATGGCATACAGGGAGATGGGACGGTGAACTCTGTCACAAGCGATTTGTTTCGATTTGATCAGGCTTTATATCAGGACGATTTCATCAGCAAGGCTTCTAAGGAATCCGCGTTTTCTCCAGTGCGCCTCAACAATGGAGAAACAATTGATTATGGCTTTGGCTGGGTACTGCAAAACAGTCCTGAAAAAGGGCGGATTGTCAGCCACAGCGGAGGATGGCCCGGCTATTCGACGTTGATGATCCGATATATCGATCATCGTAAAACACTGATCTATTTGAGTAATAAGGAAGAGGATACTGAATATGAACAAGCGATTCTGAAGGCGGCGGAACATATTCTATTTGGCCAGCCATATGAGGTCCCGGAACGTCCTGCTGATAAAAAGAAAAAAGCAATTGATACGGCGATATACAGCCGCTATGTTGGCAGCTACCTGTTGCAGGATGGGACGTCTGCACAGGTGACTGCCGAGAATGAACGGCTTTATTTGGAGATCGCCGGACAGCTGAGACTGGAGTTATTTCCTTCCTCGGAAACCCGTTTCTTTCTGCGAGCATTGTCTGTTGAAGTCGAGTTTACATTAGGTGAGGATGCTGCGAAAAGCTTTATCCTCTATGAGGATGGCTCAGAGGAAGAAGCGGTCCGTACGAAGTAGAAAGGAATGAATTTGATGATCGGAATATTAGCCGGAATGGGGCCGAAATCGACCTCGCCGTTTATTGATAAGGTGATTGATTACTGTCAGAAGCTGTATGGGGCTTCAAACGATATTGACTACCCGCACATGATGATCTATTCATGCCCGACGCCTTTCTATGCAGGTCGTCCAATTGACCATGACGAGATGAAAAAAGCGATTATCGACGGAGCGGTAAAGCTCGAGAAAACAGGAGTGGATTTCATTGCGCTGCCTTGTAATACGGCGCATGTCTACTATGAAGAGATTCAGCAGGCATTGTCGGTTCCTATGTTGCATATTGTTGAGGAAACGATAAAAGAGATTCCGCATCCCGCAAAAAAAGCGGTGGTTTTAGGAACAGAGCCAACCATCCAATCCGCCATCTACCAAAAAGTTCTGAAGGGAAATGGACAAGAAGTTATTCACAAGGACCATTGGCAGCAGGCTGTGAACCAGCTTATCGCCGCAATCAAACAGCCAAATCATATGCAGCATACACAAGCATTGTGGCAGACGCTATATGAAGAAATCAGTCAGCATGCAGACATCATCATTTCAGCCTGCACGGATTTAAATGCGGTGTTAGATCATATTCAAAGTGAGATTCCGATTATAGATTCCTCTGCCTGTCTTGCCAAAAGCACTGTCAGCACATATCTTGCTTATCAAAGCTAGCTTCAAACAAGGACTGTCTTCAAACAGTCCTTGTTTTTTTATGTTCCTATTGTTTGACAGTTAACTGCAATGATGTTAAAGTGAACATGTAAATAGTTACATGATTTTTTTCTGAAGGTGAGGTGGTTCTCGTGAAGAAGCCGGTTTTAAAACCATTCGCCTCTTTAGAAATCAAGGTTGATCAGCCTATCACGATTGGTGAGACAAGCCTGGGACTGAGACGATTCATTCCGATTCGTTCGGGAACAATAACCGGGGAAGTAAAGGGACGTATTTTGCCGGGCGGTGCCGATTCACAAATGATTCGCGCTAACGGCAGAACAGATTTATCTGCCAGGTATGTGATTGAAACAGCAGATCATGAACTGATTTACATTGAAAACAATGGAATACGGCAAGTCAGCGAGCCGTTTCGAAAACAAGCGGCAGCCGGGGAAATTATTGAACCGGAGCATGTTTATTTTCGTACGGTACCGACGTTTGAAACAGGCAGTGAAGTCTATCAATGGCTCCATGACCGCTTGTTTATCGGTTCCGCAGAAAGAACCCCTGATTACGTTCTACTAGACATTTATGAAGTACAGTAAAAGACTAAGGAGAGTGTGTAAGATGGAAAACTTTATCGGAAGCCACATGATTTATACGTATGAAAACGGATGGGAATACGAGATTTATATTAAAAACGACCATACAATTGATTATAGAATTCATAGCGGAATGGTTGCCGGACGCTGGGTTCGGGATCAGGAAGTGAATATTGTCAAACTGACAGAAGGCGTATATAAAGTGTCTTGGACAGAGCCGACTGGCACGGATGTTTCATTAAACTTTATGCCAAATGAAAAACGCATGCATGGCATTATTTTCTTCCCGAAATGGGTGCATGAACATCCTGAAATTACGGTTTGCTACCAAAATGACCACATTGATTTGATGAAAGAATCCCGCGAAAAATATGAAACGTATCCAAAATACGTTGTACCTGAATTTGCGGAAATTACATTTCTGAAAAATGAAGGAGTCGACAACGAAGAAGTGATTTCGAAGGCTCCTTATGAGGGAATGACAGACGATATTCGCGCGGGAAGATTATAATAAACATAAAAACCCGGAAAAGAGAATTACTTCTCTTTTCCGGGTTTTCTTTTTGCTGAGTATGCGGGAACCATCACAATTCCCGCGAAAAACAGTATGATGCCAGTCCAGCGCATAGGCTGGTAATAGACTGTGTCCCGTAAACATACCACGGCCGACAAAATAATGATACAAGCTGCCACAACAATGGCAGCACCAATGTATCCTGTTTTCCCCATATTTATTCTCCTTTTGAAGGGAATAGCTTCTGCCTTTTTTCAGATTCGGGATCGTTTTCGATCGTAATCTCTGAGTCTAAAATCAGCGTCTCTCTCGTTTCTTCATGATACGCAGGCCAATTCACAGCTTCGGTGCTTGGGTTTCCTGTTTTAGCGAACGTGATCCACGCTGATTGTATCGTGTGAGAAAGCTGTTTCACCTCATCCGTAATCTCCGCTTTTGCCATTCGTTCCAATCCGTCCAGATTTCCAAAGACAAAAGGAAGCTCTAATGCGTGAAACGCTTTATTGTACGGCGGCTTCTTCGGGTGCCAATCGAACCTGTACATCCAGACAGGGGCGTAATGAGACTGTGCGGATGCATAGGCGACGGCAGGGCGCCAAAATAATAAATCAGTCATCATATGAATTTGGCTTTCCAGAGAACGCGGATACAAATCGGCAACTTTCTCTGCCAGCGGCTTCCCTAGTAAATACTCGAGCGCTGCATCAAGCGTTTCCTGAGAATGAACGTCTGAATCCGGGGTGAAAAATAAATATCCTTCATCACGGGTTGTTCCAATTAATAGCGGAATACCGGAAGCAGCCCCTTCTGCGATCGCTTTTTCTGGTTCTTCAGGCAGCGTTTTCGGATCAAGGGCGGGCTGGAAGAACAGCTGAAAGATATTTTCTTTTTCTGCAATCCGAAGCTGATCAGCCGCTTTTAGCAAATCTTCCGCAGAAACCGTATGCAATTTATCCAGTTGGCCCTCGTTAATCCCAAGGACCTGTAAAAAGGCTGCCGAGGTGCTCGCCGCTTGTTCTTTCGTCATCGTTCGAGAAGCGCCGCTTTCCATGATTGCTTTCTGGAACAGGCCTTTTGCCGCAGGCATAGCAAGCAGCGCGGCAATGCTCATGCCGCCGGCGGATTCTCCAAATACTGTTACGTTATCGGGATCACCGCCAAACGCTGAGATATTCTCCCGCACCCATTTCAGCGCGGCGGCTTGGTCTAAAAGCCCAAGGTTATCGGAATACGCCTCATTAAATGAAGACAAGTGCAAAAAGCCAAACGGCCCCAGCCGATAGTTCAATGTAACGACAATGACTTCTCCCTGTGCCGCAAGTTTTGATCCGTCATACAATGGCTCACTGCCCGCTCCTAGATAAAAAGCGCCTCCGTGAATCCACACCATGACAGGAAGATTTTGACTTGGAGTGTCAGGCGCAAATACATTGACATACAAGCAATCCTCGGACTGGCGGGGCAGCTCTGTATACGACAGTGACAGCAAATCAGACGGCTGCGGGCAAATAGGGCCGTACGCTGTGGCATCAAGCACATCTTCCCACACTTCAGGCGGCTCAGGTGCTTTAAAACGCCATTGTCCGACAGGCGGCTTGGCATAGGGGATGCCTTTCCACTTATGTACACCGTTTTCCGTTGTGCCTTTTACTTTGCCGTATTGAGTCGTTACTATTTGATGAGTCATTGTGTTCTCTCCCTTTTTCCCCCATTATAAACAGATTTCCCCTGAAGATGCGAACGTTAGCCCTTTAACCGATCATCATCTTCCCATTGTTTTTAAAAAGGATTTGACTTCATGGACAGTCAAGCCGATTTCTCTTGCCTCCGCCATCAGCGCTTTCCATTCTTCTATATTGGATTCCGTCAGTTTGCGGTTGCGGTAAGAGGCAGTTTCAGGCTGTTCTTTCTTCAGTCTGTTCGTAAAAGTGAACAATTCTTCTTTTTCCATCCCGGCTTGTACGGCTTGCACTAAATGTACGCGCCATTCTTCTTCACCGCCGCTGATTTTTTCATACATCATTGTTTCTGCGTCAAATAATTCTGTTAATTCAACTTCCAGTGTGGCAGAAACCTTTTTTAAAAATTGAACGGACGGATTCGTGTGAACGCCTCTTTCAATCTTGCTTAAATAGGATTTGGATACGCCTGACTCAACAGCCAGCTGATTAATAGAATAGCCTTTTCTTTTACGGTACAAACGGATAATTCTTCCAATCATAATATGAAATTCTCCTCTATTCCTGTCGTTATTTCGTTCATTATAAGGAATTTTTCGTTCTTTATAAAATTTAAAATAATAAGGGAAGTGCAGTAAATTAGAGGAAAATCATGATTTTGTTCTCTAAAGAGAACTTATTGGCTTATTTTGCAATTTTTAAATAATAACGTTTTCTTTTATAATCCAATCATTAACAGAAAGGGGCGCGGGAAGCCAGCCGCGGGAAGGCTGAAGGCTATGAATACATGAATGAGAATATGAGTTTCAAAGAATTATATGCGATTGTCAGACACAGATTCGTGCTGATTCTGCTCATCACAATCGGCGTCACCCTTATGATGGGTTTTGTGCAATTTAAGGTCATTTCACCGACCTACCAGGCGTCGACACAGGTGCTGGTTCATGAATCAGACGGTGAAGAAAACTCGAATCTCAGTGACATCCAGCGAAATCTTCAGTATAGCAGCACGTTCCAATCGATTATGAAAAGCACTGCCTTGATGGAAGAAGTTAAGGCGGAATTGCACCTATCTGAATCGGCTTCCTCGCTGAAAGGAAAAGTAATCACCAGCAGTGAAAATGAATCAGAAATTATCAACGTTGCCGTCCAGGATCACGATCCGGCGAAAGCGGCTGAGATTGCGAACACGTTAGTGAACAAGTTTGAAAAAGAAGTAGATGAAAGAATGAATGTACAAGGCGTACATATATTATCAGAGGCGAAGGCTTCTGAAAGCCCGATGATCAAGCCGGCCAGGCTGCGAAATATGGTCATGGCTTTTGGCGCTGCTGTCATGGGCGGCATTACACTGGCATTTTTTCTGCATTTTCTCGATGATACGTGCAAAAGCGCACGGCAGCTCAGCGAGAGAACCGGATTGCCATGCTTAGGCTCCGTTCCTGATGTCCACAAAGGGCGGAATCGCGGGATAAAACATTTCGGGGAGTGAAGCGAGTGATCTTTAGAAAAAAGAAAGCAAGGCGAGGTTTGGCTCAAATATCTGTTTTACACAATAAATCAGTTGTTGCGGAACAATATCGCACCATTCGGACAAACATTGAGTTCTCATCTGTCCAGACCAGCTTGCGATCTATCCTCGTCACCTCCTCTGTGCCTGGTGAAGGTAAATCGTTCAGTGCAGCGAATCTTGCGGCTGTCTTTGCGCAGCAGGAAAAGAAAGTACTGCTGGTGGATGCCGATTTAAGAAAGCCGACCATCAATCAGACGTTTCAGGTTGATAATGTAACCGGGCTGACAAATGTGCTGGTCGGTAATGCTTCACTCAGTGAGACGGTGCAAAAGACGCCGATCGATAACTTATATGTACTGACAAGCGGGCCGACCCCGCCAAACCCGGCAGAACTGCTGTCTTCAAAAGCAATGGGAGATTTAATATCTGAGATCTATGAACAATTCAGCCTCGTCATCTTTGATTCCCCTCCGCTTTTGGCTGTTGCAGATGCTCAGATTCTAGCAAATCAAACAGACGGCAGCGTGCTCGTCGTTTTAAGCGGAAAAACAAAAACCGATACCGTTCTGAAAGCAAAAGATGCACTGGAACAATCCAATGCGAAGCTGTTAGGCGCTCTTTTAAACAAAAAGAAAATGAAAAAATCGGAACACTATTCCTACTAGTTTTTGTAAAGGTGATGTCTCCTGACCTGTATCAATGGAGGCACTCGGCTCTGCTGTGGGCAGCTGAAGTTGCTGCCTTAGATGCTGGTCGTCGCTGGCGGGGCGTGAGGATGGGTTAAATGCCCACTTATCTGATATATACATAGGACGTATTGTCGGTTTAGCTGCTGCTGATTTTTTGGAGAGACGAAAACCGCCGCAGCTAAACCGATAAAAGAATTAGGGGGGAAAAGGTTGAGTTACCGGAGAAGACTGTCAATGATTATTGCGCTGGATACTTACCTCGTTTTAAATTCAGTTATTGCAGGATATCAATTTTTAAAAGATTCCTATCAATTTTATGACTCCGGAGCATTACTGCTTACCGCTGTCAGCTTGCTCCTCAGCTATCATGTGTGTGCTTTCCTGTTCAATCAGTATAAACAGGTGTGGACATACACCGGACTCGGCGAGCTGATTGTCCTGCTTAAGGGCATTACGCTTTCAGCCGCTGTGACCGGCGTCATTCAGTATGCTGTGTATCACACGATGTTCTTCCGACTGTTAACCGCGTGCTGGGTGCTTCAGCTTTTGTCTATTGGAGGGACCCGTATTTTATCCAGAGTATTAAACGAAAGCATCAGGAAAAAACGCTGCGCCTCGTCCCGCGCGCTGATTATCGGGGCGGGCTCAGGTGGGACTCTGATGGTCAGGCAGCTGCTTTCGAAAGATGAACCAGATATCATACCTGTCGCTTTTATTGATGACGACCAAACGAAGCATAAATTAGAAATTATGGGGCTGCCCGTAATCGGCGGAAAAGAAAGTATCATGCCTGCGGTGCAAAAGCTCAAAATTAATTTTATTATTATTGCCATTCCTTCACTCCGCACCCATGAGCTTCAGGTGTTATATAAAGAATGTGTGCGAACCGGAGTAAGCATTAAAATTATGCCTCATTTTGATGAAATGCTGCTTGGCACACGAACTGCCGGACAAATTAGAGATGTAAAAGCTGAGGACTTGCTCGGCAGAAAGCCGGTAACCCTCGACACTAGCGAAATTTCGAATCGCATCAAAGGAAAAACAGTTCTCGTCACGGGAGCGGGCGGATCAATCGGCTCAGAAATCTGCCGGCAGATCAGTGCGTTTCAGCCTAAGGAAATTATTCTGCTCGGCCATGGGGAAAACAGCATTCATTCAATTTATACAGAGCTGAACGGACGATTCGGCAAACACATTGTGTTCCATACGGAAATCGCTGATGTGCAGGACCGCGATAAAATGTTTACATTGATGAAAAAATACGAGCCGCATGTTGTCTATCATGCAGCTGCCCATAAGCATGTGCCTTTAATGGAACATAATCCTGAAGAGGCGGTCAAAAACAATATTATCGGAACAAAAAATGTCGCGGAAGCAGCCGATATGTCGGGAACAGAGACATTCGTGCTGATTTCATCGGACAAAGCGGTGAACCCAGCCAACGTAATGGGGGCGACAAAACGATTCGCAGAGATGATTATTATGAATCTTGGGAAAGTCAGCAGAACCAAATTTGTCGCTGTTCGCTTCGGCAATGTACTCGGGAGCCGAGGCAGCGTCATTCCGATTTTCAAAAAACAGATTGAAAAAGGCGGCCCGGTGACAGTAACACATCCGGCAATGACCCGCTATTTCATGACGATTCCCGAGGCATCAAGGCTTGTGATTCAGGCTGGGGCACTGGCGAAAGGGCGTCAGATTTTTGTTCTCGATATGGGAGAGCCCGTAAAGATTGTAGATCTTGCCAAAAACCTCATTCATTTGTCCGGCTACACGACAGAGCAGGTTCCAATCGAATTCACAGGCATTCGTCCGGGCGAAAAAATGTATGAAGAATTACTGAACAAAAATGAAGTCCATGCTGAACAAATCTTTCCGAAAATTCACATCGGTAAAGCGGTGGACGGTGATTGGCCGGTGCTGATGCGCTTTATCGAGGATTTTCATGAGCTGTCGGAAGCCGACCTGAGAGCGAGGCTGTTTGCGGCAATCAATACATCAGACAAAATGACGGCTGCCAGTGTTCATTAGGGGGAGTGAAAATGACGAAAAAGATCTTGTTTTGCGCGACTGTTGATTATCATTTTAAGGCCTTTCACCTCCCTTATTTTAAATGGTTTAAACAAAGGGGCTGGGAGGTTCATGTCGCCGCGAACGGACAAACCAAGCTGCCGTATGTAGATGAGAAATTCTCCATCCCGATTCGCAGGTCACCTTTTGACCCTCAGAACCTGGCCGTTTATAGGCAGTTGAAGAAAGTGATCGACACTTATGAATACGACATTGTCCATTGCCATACACCGGTCGGCGGCGTTCTCGCCAGACTGGCGGCGAGGCAGGCACGGCGGCACGGAACAAAGGTGCTGTATACAGCGCACGGATTTCACTTCTGCAAAGGAGCACCAATGAAAAATTGGCTTCTTTACTATCCGGTCGAGAAATGGCTTTCAGCATATACGGACTGCCTGATTACGATTAATGAAGAGGATTATAAACGGGCGAAAGGACTTCAAAGGCCGGGCGGAAGGACGCAGAAAATTCACGGCATTGGCGTCAACACCGAGCGTTTCCGGCCTGTCAGTCCGATAGAGCAGCAAAGACTCAGAGAAAAGCACGGGTTCCGTGAAGATGATTTTATATTGGTTTATCCGGCTGAGCTCAATCTGAACAAAAACCAGAAGCAGTTAATTGAAGCCGCAGCCTTGCTAAAAGAAAAAATTCCCTCGCTCCGCCTTGTGTTTGCCGGGGAAGGGGCAATGGAACAAACGTATCAAATGTTAGCTGAAAAGCTTGGTGCCTCCGCCAATGTCTGTTTTTACGGCTTTTGCAGCGACATACATGAGCTGATTCAGCTTGCGGATGTATCTGTCGCATCCAGCATTAGAGAGGGCCTCGGCATGAATGTGCTTGAGGGAATGGCGGCAGAAAAACCGGCGATCGCCACAGATAATCGCGGGCATCGGGAAATCATTCGCGACGGAGAAAACGGTTTTCTGATCAAAATCGGTGACAGTGCTGCTTTTGCCCGCCGGATTGAACAGCTTTACCATAAGCCGGAGATCTGCCGAAAGCTGGGACAGGAAGGCCGAAAAACAGCCTTGCGCTTCTCGGAGGCGCGAACGGTGGAAGAAATGGCAGATATTTATTCCGCGTACATGGATATGGATACAAAGGAGAAAAGCGTATGAACTCAGGACCGAAAGTTTCTGTCATTATGGGCATTTATAATTGCGAACGCACTTTGGCAGAAAGCATAGAATCCATTCTCAGCCAATCCTATAAAAATTGGGAGCTGATTTTGTGCGATGATGCGTCAACAGACGGCACGCTCCGTATCGCGAAGCAGTATGCCGCTCATTACAGCGACCGCATCAAACTGATTCAAAACAAAACAAATAAGCGGCTTGCCGCATCATTAAATCATTGTCTTTCGCATGCGACAGGCGATTATATCGCACGTCAGGACGGAGATGACCTTTCGTTTCCGCGCCGTCTGGAAAAGCAGGTCGCGTTTTTAGAAAAGCACCGACACTATCAGGTGGTTGGCACCGGCATGCTTGTGTTTGATGAATTTGGCGTAAGAGGCACCCGCATTCTGCCTTCTGTTCCTGAGCCGGGCATCATGGCAAAAGGGACTCCATTTTGCCACGGCACGATTATGATGAGAGCGAGTGCCTACCGCACGCTGAAAGGCTACCGGTCGGTGCGGCGGACGAGACGAATGGAAGATATTGATTTGTGGCTTCGCTTTTTTGAAGAGGGCTTCAGGGGCTATAATCTTCAGGAAGCCTTGTATAAAGTGAGGGAAGACAGCGATGCATTCAAACGGCGGTCATTTACGTATTCAATCGACAATGCCATTCTTGTCTATCAGGCGTGCAGACGCTTGAAGCTTCCTTTATCTGATTACATATATATCGCAAAACCGTTAATTCGCGCCTTTATGCCTGCAGCTGTGATGAATCGCTACCATAAAAAAAGAGTGATGAACCAAAAGGAAGGGCTTGTCAAGCATGAATAGCAGCCAAAAGCGCGTGCTCCATGTTCTCAGCGGCATGAACAGGGGCGGCGCGGAAACCATGGTAATGAATTTATATCGGAAGATGGACAAAAGCAAAGTGCAATTTGATTTTTTAACGTATCGAAATGATCCGTGCGCTTATGATGAAGAGATTTTATCTTTAGGCGGGCGGCTTTTTTATGTCCCGAGCATTGGGCAAAGCAATCCCCTTACATTTGTGAGGAATGTGAGAAACGCGATAAAAGAAAATGGGCCGTTCAGCGCCGTTCATGCGCACACGGATTTCCAAACGGGTTTTATCGCCCTTGCGGCAAGGCTCGCCGGAGTGCCGGTCAGGGTATGCCACTCCCACAATACGTCTTGGAAGACCGGCTTCAACTGGAAGGATCGATTGCAGCTGCTCGTGTTCAGGCGGCTCATTTTGGCAAATGCGACAGCGCTGTGTGCCTGCGGAGAGGATGCGGGCAGGTTTTTATTTGGACAGTCCAATATGGAGCGGGAGCGTGTTCACCTTCTTCCTAACGGGATTGACCTTGAGTTGTTCGCCCCAAATGGGCAGGCGGCTGATGAAGAAAAAGCAGCACGCGGCATTGCAGCCGACCGGCTCATCATTGGCCATGTGGCCCGGTTTCATGAAGTGAAAAACCACGCGTTCCTGTTGAAGCTTGCCGCACATCTCAAGGAAAGAGGCGTTCGCTTTCAGCTCGTTCTGGCGGGAGACGGGCCGTTGCGCGGGGAGATAGAGGAGGAGGCGCGGCAGCAGAATTTGCTATCAGACGTCCTCTTTTTAGGCACGGAAGAACGGATCCATGAACTGATGCGAACATTCGATGTATTTGTCATGCCGTCTCTGTACGAAGGCTTGCCGGTTGTGCTTGTGGAAGCGCAGGCGTCGGGGCTTCCATGCATCATTTCAGACAGCATTACAGAAAAAGTCGACGCCGGTCTCGGGCTTGTCACAAGATTAAGTCTTTCTGAGCCGATCAGCGTCTGGGCTGAAACCATTGCAAGGGCCGCCGCCGCAGGCAGGCCGAAGCGTGAGTTCATCAAAGAAACACTCGCTCAACTTGGCTACGATGCACAGCAAAATGTAGGAGCGCTGCTGAATGTATACAACATCAGCACGGAAAAGGACCATAACCGATGATTGTATATGCCGTCAATATGGGGATTGTATTTATTTGGTCTTGGTTCGCTAAAATGTGCGGCGGCCGTGACGATTCGCTTGCCACGGGGTATCGGCCGAATAAGCTTTTGATCTGGATTCCGCTCGCTTCACTTGTGCTCGTGTCAGGTCTCCGCTATCGAGTCGGCACGGATTTTCAGACGTATACGCTGCTGTACGAATTGGCGGGCGATTATCAAAATGTGTGGCAGATATTCGGTTTCGGCACAGCAAAAACAGCGACAGATCCGGGGTTTACCGCATTCCTTTGGCTGATGAATTTCATCACGGAAGATCCTCAAATCATGTATTTTACGGTGGCGGTCGTGACCTACAGCTTTATTATGAAGACACTCGCCGACTATGGCAGGCCGTTTGAGCTGAGTGTCTTTTTATTTTTGGGAACCTTTCATTACTACGCGTCTTTTAACGGCATCAGGCAATACATGGTGGCAGCTGTTTTGTTTTGGGCGATCCGTTATATCATCAGCGGGAACTGGAAGCGATATTTCCTGATTGTGCTGGTCAGCTCGCTCTTTCATTCGTCGGCGCTGATTATGATTCCAGTGTACTTTATTGTCAGAAGAAAAGCCTGGTCTCCGGCGATATTCGGCCTATCCGCTTTATTTCTCGGCATGACATTTTTATATCAAAAATTTATTTCTGTGTTTGTCGTTGTACTTGAAAACAGCTCATACAGCCATTATGAAAAATGGCTCATGACGAACACAAATGGAATGAATGTGATCAAAATCGCTGTTTTGGTTCTGCCGCTGTTCCTTGCATTTTGCTATAAAGAACGACTGCGGAGTCTGTGGCCGCAAATTGATATTGTCGTCAATTTGTGCCTGCTAGGTTTTTTGTTCGGCCTTTTGGCCACAAAGGACGTGATTTTTGCCAGATTCAATATTTATTTCGGTCTGTATCAAATGATCCTAGTCCCTTATTTCGTCAGGATATTTGATGAAAAATCGAACGCTCTTATCTATATCGCTATCGTTGTTTGTTATTTTCTTTACAGTTATTTGCTTATGCCGGTCGATTCATCGGTTCTGCCTTACAGAACGATTTTTTCCCGGTAATTTATGCAAGAGGAGCCGGTCATTATGGAAACACCTGCGGTTAGTCTGTTAGTCGCTGTTTATAACACAGAAACATATATCAGAACGTGTCTCGAATCCCTGCGGAACCAGACAGTGGACAATATAGAAATCATCATTGTTAATGACGGTTCAGCTGACGCCAGCCCGGATATCGCAGAAGAATACGCCAAAATGGACAACAGGTTCAAGGTGATTCATCAGAAGAACCAGGGTCTCGGTGCGGTTCGGAATAAAGGCATTGAGGCGGCACGCGGCGAATTTATCGCGTTTATCGATTCAGACGATTGGATTGAGCCTGATTATTGCGAGCAGATGCTCCGGGCAGCAGGCGATAAAACTGATCTGGTCATTTGCAATTACGCCGCAGAGTTTGAGGACACTGGCAAAACCATGGACTCAGACATTGCCCAAACCTATCAGGATCAGCCGAAGGAGCACTATATCAAGGCGTTATTCGAAGGGAAGGTCAGAGGGTTTTCATGGAACAAACTGTACAGAAGAAGCATGATTGAAGCCCATCGGCTGTCGTTTCCGCTCCGAGGCGAGCTGGAGCATGTCGAGGATCAGTTTTTCAGCTTCAGGGCTCACTTTTTCGCCCGCTCAGTATCCTACGTAAAAACGCCGCTCTATCATTATCGAATTCACCTTTCCTCCATTGTGCAGCGCTATCAGAAAAAATTGTTTGAATCAGGACTTGCGCTGTATGAGGCGAATGCGGCGTTTTTACAGGAGAACAACAAACTGGAGGAGTATCGCAAGGAGCTTGATACCTTTATCGTTCTTCACAGCAGCATCTGTATGCTGAATGAATGGAAAACGAGCGGCAGCCGCCGGCTGTTTGAAAAGCTTAGAAATGTTGGCGTGATATGCGCGGACCCGGTGTTTCAAGAAAGTCTTTCAAAAACGGGTACCGCTCCTTTTGACGCAAAACGGTCATGCCTGCTTCTGATGGCGAAATACAGAATAATTCCGTTCGTCGCTATGGCATCGGCTGTGTATCAGCGGGTGATCGAGTACAAAATGAGAAACAGAGGGTGAGGACATGTCGTTACAATCGTTGAAAATCAATTTTGCAGAATGGCTGCTGCTAAAGGTCAAATACCCGTCCCAATATTGGCTGGGAGCGGCAGATCAACCGGTAAAGGCCGCAGCACATCAGAAAAAAATCATACTGACCCTGCTGCCGTCCCATGACAATTTGGGAGATCACGCAATTGCTTATGCCAGCAAGGCATTTCTTGAGCGAGAATACCCGGACTTTGACATCGTCGAGGTCGATATGAAGGACATTTACAAATCAGCAAAAAACCTGATCCGCTCGCGCCATCCGGAGGATATGGTCTTTATCATCGGCGGCGGAAATATGGGGGATTTATACCGTTATGAGGAGTGGACGCGCCGCTTCATCATTAAAACATTCCATGACTATCGGGTTATCCAGCTTCCGGCAACGGCTCATTTTTCTGACACGAAAAAGGGGCGCAAAGAGCTGAAACGGGCACAGAAAATTTATAATGCGCACCCCGGCCTATTGCTCATGGCACGGGATGAAACAACGTATCAATTTATGAAACAGCATTTTCAAGAAAAAACAATTTTGAAGCAGCCGGACATGGTGCTGTATTTAGATAGAAGCAAGACCCCCGCAGAACGCGAAGGGGTTTATATGTGTTTGCGCGAGGATCAGGAAAGCGTGCTTCAGGAGGACCAGAGGAACCGGGTCAAGGCTGCGCTATTTGAGGAATTCGGCGAGATCAAATCCTTTACGACAACGATCGGCCGCCGGGTCAGCCGGGATACACGCGAACAAGAACTTGAAGCACTGTGGTCTAAGCTGCAAAGCGCAGAAGCCGTCGTCACTGACAGGCTTCATGGCATGATTTTTTGCGCGCTGACAGGAACGCCATGTGTTGTCATTCGCTCCTTTGACCATAAGGTGATGGAGGGCTATCAATGGCTTAAAGACATCCCGTTCATGAAGCTGATAGAACATCCGGAGCCAGAGCGCGTAACAGCCGCAGTCAATGAGCTTTTAACAAAAGAAACACCCCGTGCAGGCTTTCCGAGAGATGTGTATTTTAAAGGTCTGCGTGACAAAATCAGCGGTGAAGCGCAATGATCCCGCTCGTCAGCATTATTGTCCCGATGTATAATGTTGAACCATTTATAGAAGAGTGCATTGATTCTTTGCTTCGTCAAACGCTTTCTGATATTGAAATCATCCTCGTGAATGACGGAACACCGGATCGTTCAGGCGAGATTGCAGAGGACTATGCAAAACGGGATGCGAGAATCCAGGTCATTCATCAGGCAAACGGCGGGCTTAGTTCAGCGCGAAATACGGGAATAAAGGCCGCGCGGGGCACTTACATCGGCTTTGTAGACGGAGACGATTATGTATCATCCGCCATGTTCCAGAGGCTGACTGAAGAAGCGGAGCAAAATCAGCTTGACATCGTCGGATGCGGTTTTTACAAGCAGTCATCGGACAGGCGGACATATGTGCCGCCGCAGCTTGAGGCAAACCGCGTGCTGACGAAACCAGAAATGACTGAACAGCTTAAACATGCTCACGAAACGAGATTTATCTGGTATGTATGGCGTTATCTTTACCGTCGTGAGCTTTTTGAAAGGGCGAATCTGTTGTTTGATGAAGACATCCGTTTTGCTGAAGACTCTCCCTTCAATTTGTCCGCTTTTTGCGAAGCGGAGCGGGTGAAAATGCTTGATGAAGGATTGTACATTTATCGTGAAAACCCGAACAGCCTGACAGAAATTCCTTATAAGCCGGCGATGGATGAACATCTTCAAAAACAATATCAGGCTAAAATCGCATTCTACAATCACTACGGCTTAGCAGGCGCATGTAAAGAAGATTTGAATGTGTACATTTGCAGGCATCAGCTTCCGATGCTTTTGGCAAATGCCTGTGCTTCTCCGAATTCGCCGAAAGACATCAAAAAGAAGATCAGACAGATTTTATCCTATGACATGGTGCGGCAGGCTGTCAGACATACACCGTTTCAGCATGAGAAATTATTAAGAGGAGAGCGTTTGGTATTAGCACTGTGTAAATGGCGGCTCACTTTTCTCATCAAGCTGTTTTTCGAGCAGCGGGGGACAATGAAAGGCAGTGCGAAGCAGGCATGAAATTCACGATAAATTTCAGCGCTAATCTCACGGCTTTTCTCTTGTCCGTTTTCCTATCGGTTTGGATGACGCCTTTTATTGTCAAAACGCTTGGTGTGGAAGCGTTTGGCTTTGTTCACTTGACACAAAATGTGATTAATTACTTTTCGGTTATCACCGTGGCGCTCAGCTCGGTTGTTGTTCGGTTCTTTTCTGTTGCTGCCCACAGGGGAGAGCGGGAGAAAGCAAATGCGTATATCAGCAATTATTTAGCGGCCTCTGTTTTGATTTCATTGCTGCTCTTGCTGCCGCTTGCGGGTTCGGCTTTTTTTATTGACCGCGTCATGAATGTGCCGCAAGCGCTTTTGGCAGATGTGCGTTTGTCGATTTTGATCGGCAGTTTGCTGTTTATTTTAACGTTTCTGATGGCT
This sequence comes from Bacillus sp. FSL K6-6540, assembly GCF_038007545.1. Classification (NCBI taxonomy): domain Bacteria; kingdom Bacillati; phylum Bacillota; class Bacilli; order Caryophanales; family Bacillaceae; genus Bacillus; species Bacillus sp. FSL K6-6540. Next base: position 158,676 of record NZ_JBBOXH010000002.1, on the reverse strand, counting down.
GGTTTCGGCGCTGCACCATTTTATGCCAACCGCCTTTATATCACCAGTTCCATTCAGGCGGTGCAAATGCTTATACGTGTGCTGTCTGTGCTGCTCCTGTTTGCATGCTTTGCGCCGAAAATCTGGCAGATCCAGCTTGCAGCTTTAGCTGGTGCTGTCATTGCGTCTGTGCTGTCTTTCTATTTCTTCAAAAAGCTGATTCCGTGGTTTTCGTTTCGTATGAAGGATCTTTCATTCCGCACAAGCAAGGAGCTGTTTCAAGCGGGCGCATGGAGCTCCGTCAATCAAATCGGCGTCCTGCTTTTTTTGCAGATTGATCTGTTAACCGCCAATTTGATGCTGGGGGCGTCCGCATCCGGGAAATACGCGGCGATTATCCAGTTTCCGCTGCTTTTGCGCAGCTTGGCCGGAACGGTCGCATCCCTGTTTGCGCCTATCATGACTTCATATTATTCAAAAGGCGATATGGATGGATTGATGAATTACGCCAATAAGGCAGTAAGGCTCAATGGTCTTTTGCTTGCACTTCCTGCTGCCTTATTGGGCGGATTGGCGGGGCCTTTTTTGACAATCTGGCTCGGACCGTCCTTTTCAACGATAGCACCGCTTTTATTTATTCATGCCGGATACTTGGTTGTCAGCCTCGCCTTTATGCCGCTGTTTTATATATGGACCGCTTTTAATCAACAAAAAACACCGGCGATTGTTACCCTGCTGTTAGGTGCGGTGAATGTGGTGCTGGCGGTCACGCTGAGCGGGCCGGCTCATCTCGGTCTGTACGGCATAACGTTGGCGGGGGCCATTTCTCTTATTTTAAAAAATGCCATCTTTACGCCGCTTTACGTATCCCGCATTACAGGCTGCAAAAAGCACGTGTTCTTTAAAGGCATCATCGGGCCTCTTTCAGCCGCTGTGTTTGCCTGGGCGGTCTGTAAGGCGATTCAGTTCATTGTGAAGATTGACGGCTGGCCGTCACTGATAGCGACGGGAGTGACAGTCAGCTTTTTCTACGCTGTTTTCGCTTTTATGCTCGTTTGTACAAAAGAGGAAAGACAGCTGGTATTAAAACGGTTTCGAAAAACGAAAGGAGCTGTGAATCTTTGATCCTGAAACGACTTTTTGATCTGACGGCCGCCATTTTTTTGTTGTGCTGTACAAGTGTGATCATTCTGTTCACCATCGCCGTTGTCAGGCTGAAAATAGGATCACCTGTCTTCTTTAAGCAAGTAAGGCCAGGCCTGCACGGCAAACCGTTCACCCTATATAAGTTCCGGACAATGACGGATGAACGGGACGGTGAGGGAAATCTGCTGCCCGATGAAGTCCGGCTGACGAAAACAGGCAGGCTGATCAGAAAGCTGAGCATTGATGAGCTTCCGCAGCTCCTGAATGTCCTGAAGGGCGATCTGAGCCTTGTCGGGCCGCGGCCGCTTTTGATGGACTATCTGCCTCTTTATACAGAAAAACAGGCACGGCGCCATGAGGTGAAGCCGGGTATCACAGGCTGGGCGCAAATCAATGGCAGAAACGCGATTTCCTGGGAAAAGAAATTTGAATTAGATGTTTGGTACGTTGACAACCGGTCATTTTTTCTCGATTTGAAAATTTTATGTTTGACGGTGCGAAAGGTCCTTGTTTCAGAAGGGATTCAGCAAACCAATCATGTGACCGCGGAACGGTTTACCGGAAGCGGAGATGTGTCCTCATGAAAAACGTGGCCATTGTGGGTGACGGCGGACACGGAAAGGTGATCAGAGAGCTGATAAACGCCCGCTCAGATACGCGCTTAGCCGCGGTGCTGGATGATAAATTCAAAACGTTCGAAGGCGGAAAAGAATGGTACACAGGACCGCCGGAAGCCGTTACTGAACTACGCAGGCTCATTCCTGATGTGCTGTTTCTGATTGCTGTTGGGAATAACAGTGTCAGAAAACAGCTGGCGGAGCGACTGGGACTGAGGAAAGATGATTTTATTACATTGATTCACCCGTCAGCCATCGTCAGCAGGTCGGCTGTCATTGGGGAAGGGACAGTAATTATGGCGGGCGCGATCATTCAGGCGGATGCGCGCATCGGCGCTCATTGCATCATCAATACGGGTGCAGTGGCAGAGCACGACAATCAAATCAGCGATTACGTTCATCTTTCCCCGCGTGCCACGCTGTCAGGAGCGGTTTCCGTTCAGGAAGGCGCTCACGTCGGAACCGGTGCATCCGTCATACCGCAGATCACAATCGGGGCTTGGAGCATTGTCGGAGCCGGCTCCGCGGTGATCCGTCCCATACCGGACAGGGTAACGGCGGCCGGTGCACCGGCACGCATCATTTCTTCCATTCAAACATCAAACAAAGGATGATTCTATGCATAAAAAAATCTACTTATCTCCCCCTCATATGAGCGGCAGGGAGCAGCACTATATTTCAGAAGCCTTTCGCTCAAACTGGATTGCGCCGCTTGGGCCGCTCGTGAATTCATTTGAAGAACAGCTGGCAGAACGAGTCGGTGTAAAAGCAGCTGCTGCGGTCAGCTCAGGAACGGCGGCGATTCATCTCGCGCTGCGTTTACTTGAGGTAAAAGAAGGTGACAGCGTGTTTTGCCAGTCCTTCACATTTGTAGCAACCGCCAATCCGATTCTATATGAAAAAGCGGTGCCCGTCTTTATTGATTCTGAGCCTGATACGTGGAATATGTCGCCGACAGCCCTTGAAAGAGCATTGGAGGAAGCGAAAAGAAATGGAACACTGCCAAAAGCGGTGATTGCCGTCAATCTATATGGGCAGAGCGCGAAAATGGATGAAATCGTAAGCCTGTGTGATGCATACGGAGTTCCTGTCATTGAGGACGCAGCCGAATCTCTCGGCACAGTCTATAAAGGGAAGCAAAGCGGAACTTTCGGGCGCTTCGGCATTTTTTCATTTAACGGGAACAAAATCATTACCACATCAGGGGGAGGGATGCTCGTTTCAAATGATGAAGCAGCAATTGAAAAAGCAAGATTTCTCGCTTCGCAGGCACGAGAGCCGGCTGTTCATTACCAGCACAGTCAAATTGGACATAATTACAGGCTGAGCAATATCTTAGCCGGCGTCGGCATTGCCCAGCTTGAGGTGCTGGATGAGCGAGTGGAGAAAAGAAGGACCATTTTCACGAGATACAAAAATGCGCTCGGTCACATAGCCGGCGTCCGCTTTATGCCGGAGTACGCAGCAGGCGTATCCAATCGCTGGCTCACCACGCTCACACTTGATAACGGGCTCAGCCCATATGACGTAGTTCAATGTCTTGCTGAAGAAAACATTGAAGCCCGTCCGCTGTGGAAGCCGCTCCATACCCAGCAGCTATTCGATCCGGCTTTATTTTATTCTCATGAAGATACAGGAAGCGTATGCGAAGATTTGTTCAAGCGAGGAATCTGTCTCCCATCGGGGTCCAATATGACAGAAGATGAGCAAGACCGGGTCATTGAAGTGCTACTGCACTTATTCCAAACTGCCGAGGTGAAGAAATGGACAGCAAGCATTCGATGATCAGCCTGAAACAGAAACTGTCCGGGCTGCTCGACGTCATTCCGAAACAATCAGAGATTATATATGCTGACTATCCTCTATATGGGAATGTAGGGGATTTATTTATTATGAAAGGAACAGAAGCCTTCTTTAAAGAACACGGGATTCGGGTCAGAAAACGCTGGAATCCTGACAATTTTCCAGTCGGGCGAAAGCTGGATCCTAATCTCATCATCGTCTGCCAGGGAGGCGGAAACTTCGGGGATCTGTATCCGTATTATCAAGGCTTTAGAGAGAAAATCGTCCAAACCTATCCGAACCACAAAATTGTGATCCTGCCGCAATCGATTTATTTTCAAAACAAAGACAACCTCAAACGGACGGCAGAGATATTTTCTAAGCATGCGAACCTTCACATCATGACAAGGGAAAAAGCCTCCTATGCTACGGCACAGGCTTATTTTTCAAAAAATCACATTCAGCTTCTGCCTGATATGGCTCATCAGCTGTTTCCCGTCATTCCCACGCAGCAGCCGTCCAATCAAAAGCTGAGATTTATCCGAACAGATCATGAAGCAAACCAGGCGCTTCAGGAACACACAGAAACGGAAAGCTACGACTGGCGCACGGTGCTGTCAGCTTCAGACCGCCGGACGATTGCTTTTCTCCAAACGCTGAACGTCCTGAACAAAAAAGCAGGCAACCCTTTGCCCATTGCGTATATATGGGGAAAATACTCGGATTATATCGTCCAAAAAGCCATTCGGTTTTTCAGCCGTTACCAATCGGTGGAAACGTCAAGGCTGCACGGACACATCTTGTCCGCTCTTCTTCAAAAAGAAAACACGGTCATTGATAATTCCTATGGGAAAAACGCCAATTACTTTCATACCTGGATGGAAGGAGTGCCAGGCACCCGGCTCATCCAGCACGCCTCAAAGAAGGAAAACCTTCCTGCTCACATGTGAGCGGAAGGTTTATTTTGATTCTCCACGTTTGACTTTGTTGTATGCTTCATCTAAATGCTGAATCCGTTTCAGGACAACTGCGTTTTTGGTCAGCTGGTCCTGCACGAGCGTTGAGACGACGGAACGGTAGTAGCTGTTCATCGCGTGGATTTTATCCTCAGACTGATTCATTTCAATATGCTGTTTTAAATTCTCAATAAAATAAGGGACGGAAAAAAGTTCAGACATTTCTTTGGCAGCTCCTTTTTCATAAATGTATACGGTGTGATCTCAATCATGTACAATGAAGAAAGGGGAGTGAGCATGATGGATATGAAACTTCAGCAAGTACAAGTATTAAAGCCTCAACTGACACAGGAGCTCAGGCAGGCCATCACACTGCTTGGCTATCATTCGGCAGAACTCGCCGAGTACATTGATGAGCTCTCACTGGAAAACCCTCTTATTGAACGAAAGGAAACAGACACACCGCCACTATCTTACCATAAAACAAACAAAAACAGGATGAATGCACAGGAAGCGGGCCTTCAATTAAGTAATCCGCAAAAAACATTGCAGGATGCGTTAAAACAGCAGTCACTCGATATGAATCTGACCAACACTGAAAAAAAGATTTTTAATTATCTGATTCATTCGCTTGATTCAAACGGGTACTTGGAAGAAGATGTGGAGGAGGCAGCACGGCGCCTATCTGTATCGGCTAAGGAAACGGAGGCTGTTTTGGCAAAACTCCAGTCATTAGAACCGGCTGGAATCGGTGCGAGATCTTTGCAGGAATGCATCCTTCTTCAATTACAGCGGCTGCCGAACAGAAATGAACAAGCGGAAATGCTGGTTTCAGCTCATTTTGATGCTTTTGCGCAAAAAAAATGGAAAGCGCTTTCAGTAGAGACAGGAATTCCGCTTCATACCATTCAAGATATCTCAGATGATATCGCGGCTCTTCATCCTAGACCTGGCCTTCTGTTTGCCCGGCCAGAGCAAGATGTGTATATTGAGCCTGACATTTTTATCACCGTAAAAAACGGGCACATCGCAGCGGAACTGAATACCCGCTCGTTTCCCGAGATCGATCTGCATCCGCAGTACAGAACGCTTTTATCATCCGGCTCCTGTCAGGATACTGTCTCCTATTTATCTGCGAAATATCAGGAGTGGCGCTGGCTGAGCCGCGCGCTGAGGCAGCGAAAACAGACAATCACGAGAATTATCAATGAACTGATCACACGCCAAAAGGATTTCTTTCTGAAAGGGCGAAGCGCAATGAAGCCGCTGACTCTCAGAGAGGTGGCGGACTGTCTAAGCCTTCATGAATCAACTGTGAGCCGGGCCATTAAAGGGAAAACAATACAAACGCCTTACGGGCTGTTTGAGATGAAACTCTTTTTCTCAGCAAAAGCCGAGGCTTCAGGTGATGGAGATGCGTCGAATTATGCAGTCAAAACGCATCTTGAAGACCTGATCAATCAAGAGGACAAAACAAAACCGCTTTCAGACCAAAAGCTTGTCGATTTGCTGTATGAACAACATGGCATCCAAATCTCGAGACGCACCGTGGCAAAATATCGCGACCAAATGAATATTCCGTCATCGGCAGCGAGAAAGCGATATAAATAAAATCCTCCCTAGACGGGAGGATTTTTTTAAGGAATCATCCAGCTGAATATGTGATGCTGCAAAAAGGTGATGATACAAACGAGCAGCAGCAAAAACAGACTGTGTTTAATGGTAAAGCGGAAAAGATCTGACTCCTTTCCGGCGAGGCCTACCGCGGCGCACGCCACCGCAATCGACTGCGGCGAAATCATTTTTCCTGTGACACCGCCTGAAGAGTTGGCGGCCACAGACAGAACGGGGTCCATGCCGACTGATAATGCGGTGACTTTCTGCAGGTTGCCGAACAGCAGGTTGGCGGAAGTATCCGAGCCGGTAATGAAGACGCCGAGCCAGCCGAGAACGGGCGAAAAGAAGGTAAACATCGAACCTGTCAGCGCGAGTGTCATCCCGAGTGTCGTGCTCATTCCCGAGGAGTTGGTGACATAGGCAAAACCAACGACAGAAGCAATGGTCAAAATCGGAAGCTTCAATTCTTGGACTGTTTCTTTAAAAACGGTTCCCCACTCTTTCCACGAAATCGCCGTGATGAACTTTGACAGCACTGCGGCAATCAATATCGCGGTGCCGGCTGAACCAAGTACCTCAAGCTTGTAAACCGCCTCAATCGGCGTACCGTCAGCATTGACAATCTGATTGTTCAAAAAAGGCACACCGGGAGCAAAAGTCAATTTTTCTCCAACAGCATTCAGCCACTTCAAGAACACCGCAGAGCCTTCATAATGCCCGGTCAGTGCAGATTTGACAGATGGAATGCCCCATACGGAAATCATCGCCGTCAGCAGCAGAAATGGCGACCAAGCCTTAAAAATCTGTCCGCCGCTGTATGCAGGCGCTGCCGGATTTGTGCGCGCCGTTTCAATTGAGGCGGCCGACTCTTGTTCACCGGCAAACCGGAATGTTGTTTTCGGCTTCCACCATTTCAAAAACACAGCAAGCGCAGCCATTGAAACAAGAGCTGACAAAACATCGGGCAGCTCAGGCCCTAAAAAATTGGAACTGAGATATTGAACAACAGCAAAGGAAACACCGGATACGAGAATCGCCGGCCAGATCTCCAAGGCTTTCCTGAACCCGCTCATGATGATGATTAAATAAAGAGGAATAAATACGGATAAAAACGGCAGCTGCCGCCCAACCATTTGCGAAATCTCCATCGCCGGAATCCCTGTCGGCCCTTCTACGGCTGTAATTGGAATCCCAATCGCCCCAAAGGCAACCGGCGCCGTATTGGCGATCAAACAGATCCCCGCAGCATAAAGAGGATTAAAGCCGAGACCGACCAGCAGCGCGGCAGAAATGGCGACCGGCGCTCCGAAGCCTGCTGCCCCTTCTAAAAAAGCCCCGAATGAAAAAGCGATCAAGAGAGCTTGAAGCCGTCGGTCATCAGTAATCGAGAGAACAGAGCTGCGAATGATATCAAACTGTCCCGTTTTCACAGTGATTTTATACAAAAAAACAGACGTCACAATGATCCAGCCGATCGGCAACAATCCGTATACGGCTCCTTGTGTCGCGGACATCAGTGCTTTTTCCGCCGGCATACGATAAACCAATACAGCAATGATAAGGGCGATCCCCAATGTGGCCAAGCCTGCTGTATACCCCTTCATCCGTTTAATCGCGAGTGCCCAAAAAAAGAAAATAATCGGTACAAGTGCGGCAAGCGCTGATAATAGCAAATTTCCCCCTATAGGCGTATATGCCTGTGTCCATTGCATCCCAAACCCCTCCTTGAAACATAAACTGGCGCCATATGTAAGCGGTTTCTATAGATGATATGATCATCTGATGACTGGGTAATAAGACCAGTTACCTAGCATTATATTTTGAAAAAAATCAAAGTACAAGACTTTTTGACAAAATAGTCAAAATCTTTTGGCGGCCCACAAAACAGAGTATAATAGATCGTAAACAGCCAGACCTACAAGTTACGGGGTGAATTGCATTGAAATACAAACAGATTAAAACAAAAAAAATATATGAAGAAGTAGCAGATGCCCTATTAGATATGATCAAAAACGGCGAATTGAAGCCGGGGGATAAACTGGACTCTGTTCAGGCGCTTGCTGAGAGCTTTCAAGTCAGCCGTTCAGCGGTTCGCGAAGCACTTTCTGCGCTAAAAGCGATGGGGCTTGTCGAAATGAAACAGGGAGAAGGCACGTATCTGAAGGAATTTGAGCTCAATCAAATTTCTCAGCCGCTCTCAGCCGCCCTTCTGATGAAAAAAGAGGATGTCAAGCAGCTGCTCGAGGTCAGAAAACTGCTTGAAATCGGAGTGGCTTCACTAGCGGCTGAAAAAAGGACAGAAGCAGATCTCGAAAGAATTCAGGATGCACTAAAGGAAATGGGCAGCATTGAAGCGGACGGGGAGCTGGGAGAGAAAGCAGACTTCGCATTTCATCTTGCACTTGCGGACGCTTCTCAAAATGAACTTCTTAAACACTTGATGAATCACGTGTCATCATTGCTGCTGGAAACAATGAGGGAAACGAGGAAAATCTGGCTGTTTTCCAAGAAGACCTCCGTTCAGCGGCTGTATGAGGAGCACGAACGGATTTACAATGCTGTGGCTGCCGGGAACGGTGCAGAGGCGGAAGCCGCCATGCTGGCGCATTTGACGAATGTGGAAGATGTGCTTTCGGGATATTTCGAGGAAAATGTGCAATAACCAACTCATTTCCCGGGCAATTCCGCCGGTTTCGAATGATACGAACAACTGAGACTGAGCCGCAAATGGTTCAGTCTTTTTACATGGCAGCCAGAGGGCTTTGTGCACTTGACATTCGTGAAAAAGAAAGTAAAATATTTTACTAAAACAATACGAGCTGAATAATGGAGGCAGATACAATGGCGACAATTAAAGATATCGCGCAGGAAGCGGGATTTTCAATATCAACCGTTTCCCGCGTTTTAAATAACGATGAAAGCCTTTCTGTTCCTGATGAGACACGGGAGAAAATCTATGAAGCGGCGGAAAAGCTCAATTACCGCAAAAAAACAGTAAGGCCGCTGGTGAAACATATTGCGTTTTTATATTGGCTGACAGATAAAGAAGAATTAGAAGATGTCTATTTTAAAACGATGAGATTAGAAGTAGAGAAACTGGCGAAGGCATTCAATGTCGATATGACCACTTATAAAATAGCGGATGGAATCGAGAGTATTCCTGAACATACGGAAGGGTTTATTGCCGTTGGCACATTTTCAGATGAAGAGCTGGCTTTCCTCAGAAATCTCACTGAAAATGGCGTGTTCATCGATTCAACTCCTGATCCCGATCATTTTGACTCGGTAAGGCCCGATTTGGCACAAATGACAAGGAAGACGGTAAACATCCTGACTGAGAAGGGGCATAAGAGCATCGGTTTTATCGGCGGCACATACAAAAATCCGAATACCAATCAGGATGAAATGGACATCCGTGAACAAACCTTCAGATCCTATATGAGGGAAAAAGCCATGCTGGACGAGCGCTATATTTTTTGTCATCGCGGATTCTCTGTAGAAAACGGCTACCGCCTGATGTCAGCAGCGATCGACACATTAGGCGATCAGCTTCCGACTGCTTTTATGATTGCAGCGGACCCGATTGCAGTGGGCTGCCTGCAAGCCCTGAACGAAAAAGGAATTGCCATACCAAACAGGGTAAGCATTGTGAGTATCAACAACATCAGCTTCGCGAAGTATGTCTCGCCTCCTCTGACGACGTTTCATATTGATATACATGAATTATGTAAAAATGCTGTTCAATTACTGCTTGAACAAGTGCAGGACAAGAGAAGAACGGTAAAAACATTATATGTGGGCGCAGAATTAATCGTCAGGAAGAGTATGAATGAAGGATGACTTAGGACACTAAGTCATTTTTTTATTTAGGTAAAAAAATTTACTCTATAAGGTAAAAAGTTTGTTTACACATTTTCTCAGGCGTGCTATATTATCTTTAAAGCGCTTTCATTCCTACCGAAAGGGTGACAATCAATGAAAATGGCAAAAAAGTGTTCCTTATTCATGCTCTGCGCAGCTGTCAGTTTATCCTTGGCGGCTTGCGGCCCAAAGGAAAGCAGCAGCGCCAAATCGAGTTCAAAAGGGTCAGAGCTTGTTGTATGGGAGGATAAAGAAAAGAGCATCGGCATTAAAGACGCCGTTGCTGCGTTTGAAAAAGAGCATGATGTGAAGGTCAAAGTCGTTGAAAAACCGTATGCCAAGCAGATTGAAGATTTGCGAATGGACGGACCGGCCGGCACAGGCCCTGACGTGTTAACAATGCCAGGGGACCAAATCGGAACCGCTGTCACGGAAGGATTACTCAAGGAATTACATGTCAAAAAAGACGTTCAATCACTTTATACTGACGCTTCCATTCAGTCTCAAATGGTAGATCAAAAGCTTTATGGACTGCCAAAAGCGGTCGAAACGACTGTCCTTTTTTACAACAAAGATCTCATCTCCGAAAAGGAATTGCCCAAAACGCTGGAAGAGTGGTACGACTATTCCAAAAAGACTGCTAATGGCAGCAAATTTGGCTTTTTAGCCCTATTCGATCAAATTTATTATGCAGAAAGTGTGATGAGCGGATATGGCGGATACATTTTTGGAAAGGCCAAAGATGGGAGCTATAACCCGTCAGACATTGGAATTAATAATGAAGGAGCTGTCAAAGGTGCGGCGCTGATTCAGAAGTTTTACAAAGATGGCCTGTTCCCGGCTGGCATTATTGGAGAACAAGGGATTAACGTATTGGAATCGCTGTTCACAGAAGGAAAAGCCGCCGCAATTATCTCTGGGCCATGGAATGTAGAAGCTTTTTCGAAAGCAGGAATCAATTATGGCATTACGAAACTGCCGAAGCTGGAAAATGGGAAAAACATGAGCTCCTTTATCGGCGTCAAAAGCTACAACGTTAGTGCATTTTCAAAGAATGAAGAGCTGGCGCAAGAATTAGCCGTTTTCCTGGCAAATGAAAAAAATTCTAAAACACGATATGAAGAAACGAAAGAAGTTCCTGCTGTGAAATCCCTAGCCAATGACCCGGCTATTATGAAAAGCGAGGCGGCACGGGCTGTTACTGAACAATCCCGTTTCTCAGAGCCAACACCAAATATTCCGGAAATGAATGAAATATGGACGCCGGCTGATTCAGCATTACAGACGGTTGCAACAGGGAAGGCAGATCCGAAACAAGCATTGGATCAAGCAGCTGAAACGGCCAAAGGACAAATTAAGGCAAAGCACAGCGGAAAATAAAGAGAAAGCTAGATTTGTATTGTAAGAGAGGTGAAAACGGTGCAGCATCGTCAAGTCGCTTTGTTGCTTTCTATCATTCCGGGACTCGGGCAATTTTATAACAAGCAATGGATAAAAGGTATTGTCTTTCTTTTCTTAGGCGCATCGTTTTTTGCGGTCTTTGGAGATCTGCTCAATATGGGGTTTTGGGGAATCTTTACACTGGGAACAGAAGTGCCGCGGGATAATTCCGTTTTTCTGCTGGCGGAAGGGATTATTGCTGTCATCGTGACCTGCTTTGGCCTTGCGGTGTATTATGTAAATCTTCGCGATGCGTTCCAAAGCGGAAAACAGCGTGATGAAAATAAGCCATTAAGTTCCTTAAAGGAACAATACCAGCATATCATTTCTGAGGGCTATCCTTATGTCGTCAGCGGCCCATCTTTGTTTATTTTAATTTTCGCCGTGATCTTTCCTATCTTATTCAGCTTTGCATTAGCGTTTACAAACTATGATTTGTATCATTCTCCTCCTGCAAAATTAATTGATTGGGTCGGTTTTCAAACGTTCGCAAATATTTTCACAGTTGATATTTGGAGGTCGACTTTTTTTGATGTACTGGCTTGGACGGTGGTTTGGACACTTGCTGCATCCACACTGCAAGTCAGCTTGGGGATTTTTCTCGCGATCATTGTTAACCAGAAAGACCTTCGGTTTAAACGTTTTTTTCGGACCATTCTGATTTTGCCATGGGCCGTTCCCGGTTTTGTGACGATTTTAATTTTTGCGGGACTGTTTAATGATAGCTTCGGTGCGATGAATCACGACATCTTGGCTTTCTTTGGGATAGATCCGCTTCCGTGGATGACAGATGCCAATTGGTCGAGGCTTGCGTTGATTCTCATGCAGGGCTGGCTCGGATTTCCGTACATCTTTCTCGTCTCAACAGGCGTATTGCAATCCATCCCGGACGATCTGTATGAAGCAGCTACGATTGATGGCGCTTCTGTCTTTTCAAAGCTGAGATACATCACGCTTCCGATGGTGTTCATTGCAATGGCTCCGATTATCATTACCCAGTTTACGTTTAATTTTAATAACTTTAATATTATCTATCTATTCAATGGCGGAGGTCCGGCTGTAACCGGATCAACAGCCGGCGGGACAGATATCCTCGTTTCATGGATTTATAAATTGACAATGCAGTCAAGCCAATATTCACTTGCTGCGGCTTTAACCATTTTATTATCTGTATTTGTTATCTCCATCGCATTGTGGCAGTTCAGACAGACAAAGTCTTTTAAAGAGGAGGCATAAGGCATGCTGGCAGATATGAAGGTCAGAAAATATATCCGTCTCCTTTTCTCTTACTTGTTGCTAGCCTTTATGGCGGTCATCATTGTTTATCCTCTCCTTTGGACGGCAGGCGCAAGCTTTAATCCCGGCAACAGCTTAATCAGTACATCCATCATTCCGAAGCATCCGACATTCGACCATTACAAGGAATTATTTGCGGGCAAGGAAAGCCTTCAATATGTGCAGTGGTATGTCAACTCAATGAAGATCAGCCTGTTTACAATGGCAGGGTCTTTGCTCTGTGTGACGTTTACGGCCTATGCGTTTTCGCGCTTTCGCTTCAAAGGCAGGAAATACGCTTTAACGCTCTTTTTATTGCTGCAGATGATTCCTCAGTTTTCAGCTTTAATTGCCTTGTTTGTGCTGGCGCAAATCTTGGGAATGATCAATAGCCACTGGCTGCTAATCTTGCTTTATATCGGCGGCCTGATCCCGATGAATACGTATTTGATGAAAGGGTACATGGATTCCATTCCGATGGATTTAGACGAAAGCGCCAAGATTGACGGAGCCAGCAGCACCAGAATCTTCTTCCAGATCATTCTGCCATTATCAAAACCGATGGCGGCAGTCGTGGCCATGAACGGCTTTACCGGTCCGCTCGGAGATTTTGTGCTGTCCTCAACCATATTGAGAACGCCTGAATCATATACATTGCCCGTCGGTCTATTCAATTTAGTGAATGATGTCATGGGGGCCAGCTATACGACATTTGCGGCCGGAGCCCTGCTTATCAGCATACCGGTTGCCGTTATCTTTATCATGCTGCAAAAGAATTTTGTATCCGGATTAACCGCAGGCGGAACGAAGGGCTAAGAGAACAAGGAGGAGAATGTGATGTCAAAGCTTGAAAAAACGCACGTAACAGAAGCGAAATTTATGCTCCATGGGGGAGACTACAACCCCGATCAGTGGCTGGATCGGCCCGATATTTTAGCTGACGATATCAAACTGATGAAGCTTTCTCATACGAATACGTTTTCTGTCGGCATTTTTGCATGGAGCGCACTTGAGCCGGAGGAGGGCATATATCAATTTGAATGGCTGGATGATATTTTTGAGCGGATTCACAGTATAGGCGGCCGGGTCATATTAGCAACGCCGAGCGGAGCCCGTCCGGCCTGGCTGTCGCAAACCTATCCGGAAGTTTTGCGCGTCAATGCCTCCCGCGTCAAACAGCTGCACGGCGGAAGGCACAACCACTGCCTCACATCTAAAGTCTACCGAGAAAAAACACGGCACATCAACCGCTTATTAGCAGAACGATACGGACATCACCCGGCGCTGTTAATGTGGCACATTTCAAACGAATACGGGGGAGATTGCCACTGTGATCTATGCCAGCATGCTTTCCGGGAGTGGCTGAAATCGAAATATGACAACAGCCTCAAGACATTGAACCATGCGTGGTGGACCCCTTTTTGGAGCCATACGTTCAATGACTGGTCACAAATTGAAAGCCCTTCGCCGATCGGTGAAAATGGCTTGCATGGCCTGAATTTAGATTGGCGCCGGTTCGTCACCGATCAAACGATTTCGTTTTATAAAAATGAAATCATTCCGCTGAAAGAATTGACGCCTGATATCCCTATCACAACGAATTTTATGGCTGACACACCGGATTTGATCCCGTATCAGGGCCTCGACTACAGCAAATTTGCAAAGCATGTCGATGTCATCAGCTGGGACGCTTATCCTGTCTGGCACAATAACTGGGAAAGCACAGCTGATTTGGCGATGAAGGTCGGCTTTATCAATGATCTGTACCGAAGCTTGAAGCAGCAGCCCTTCTTATTAATGGAGTGTACGCCAAGCGCGGTCAATTGGCATAACGTCAACAAGGCAAAGCGCCCGGGCATGAATCTGCTGTCATCCATGCAAATGATTGCCCACGGCTCGGACAGCGTTCTCTATTTCCAATACCGCAAATCACGGGGGTCATCAGAAAAATTACACGGAGCGGTTGTGGATCATGACAATAGCCCGAAGAACCGCGTCTTTCAAGAAGTGGCCAAGGTAGGCGAGACATTGGAACGGCTGTCCGAAGTTGTCGGAACGAAGAGGCCGGCTCAAACCGCGATTTTATATGACTGGGAAAATCATTGGGCGCTCGAGGATGCTCAGGGGTTTGCGAAGGCGACAAAACGTTATCCGCAAACGCTTCAGCAGCATTACCGCACATTCTGGGAACACGATATCCCTGTCGACGTCATCACGAAAGAACAAGACTTTTCACCATATAAACTGCTGATCGTCCCGATGCTGTATTTAATCAGCGAGGACACCATTTCCCGTTTAAAAGCGTTTACGGCTGATGGCGGCACCTTAGTCATGACGTATATCAGCGGGGTTGTGAATGAGCATGACTTAACATACACAGGCGGATGGCATCCGGATCTTC
This sequence comes from Bacillus sp. FSL K6-6540, assembly GCF_038007545.1. Taxonomy (NCBI): domain Bacteria; kingdom Bacillati; phylum Bacillota; class Bacilli; order Caryophanales; family Bacillaceae; genus Bacillus; species Bacillus sp. FSL K6-6540. The sequence continues at coordinate 143,602 of NZ_JBBOXH010000002.1, read as the reverse complement.
AAGCTATATTTGGAGTTGAGCCTCTTGAAACGGACACCCTGTATCCGAAGGATCGAAACGCTGTCAGCTACCGCAGCCAAATATATGAAATGAAGGATTATGCAACCGTGATTGATGTAAAGACAGCTTCAGTGGAAGCGGTGTATCAAGAAGATTTTTATGCGCGCACGCCAGCGGTCACAAGCCATGAGTATCAGCAGGGCAAGGCGTATTTTATCGGCGCGCGTTTGGAGGATCAATTTCAGCGTGATTTCTATGAGGGTCTGATCACAGACCTGTCTCTTTCTCCAGTTTTTCCGGTTCGGCACGGAAAAGGCGTCTCCGTACAAGCGAGGCAGGATCAGGACAATGATTATATTTTTGTCATGAATTTCACGGAAGAAAAACAGCTGGTCACGTTTGATCAGAGTGTGAAGGACATAATGACAGGAGACATATTGTCAGGCGACCTGACGATGGAAAAGTATGAAGTGAGAATTGTCGTAAACACACATTAGGCTGATGCTCCGCTCGATATGGGCGGATTCTTTTTTCTATAGAGTGAAAACGCTTACTAAGTCTTGGGGGGATGAAATCATGAAAAGCAAAGTGAAAATGTTCTTTGCGGCTGCCATCGTGTGGAGTGCATGTAGTTCAACAGGATATGCCGCTGCCATTGAGAAGGAGAAGCACGTGTCAGAGCTTCGGGCAGAGGATCTTTTTGTTAAAAAAGTAGAGGGGATGAACAAGGACTTTATCAAAGGGGCAGATGTATCCAGCGTTATTGCTTTGGAAAACAGCGGTGTCACCTTTTACAATACAAGCGGAAAACGCCAGGATATCTTTACAACTTTAAAACAGGCTGGGGTCAACTATGTTCGCGTCCGCATCTGGAATCACCCGTATGATTCAAATGGCAACGGGTATGGCGGGGGAAACAATGATGTTCAAAAAGCCATCGAAATCGGAAAAAGAGCGACAGCGAACGGAATGAAGGTGCTGGCCGACTTTCACTACTCTGATTTCTGGGCCGATCCAGCGAAACAAAAGGTGCCCAAAGCCTGGGCGAATCTCAGCTTTGAAGCAAAAAAAGCAAAGCTCTATGAGTATACGAAACAAAGCCTGCAAAAGATGATCAAGGAAGGCGTTGACATCGGCATGGTTCAGGTCGGAAATGAAACAACAGGAGGATTTGCCGGTGAGACTGATTGGACGAAGATGTGCCAATTATTTAATGAAGGAAGCCGAGCGGTCAGGGAGACAAATTCAAATATTTTGGTCGCCCTGCATTTTACCAATCCTGAAACTGCTGGAAGGTATTCATTTATTGCGGAAACACTCAGCAAAAACAAAGTGGATTATGATGTGTTTGCGAGCTCCTATTATCCTTTCTGGCATGGCACATTACAAAATTTGACCTCCGTACTGAAGGCTGTTGCCAATACGTACGGCAAAAAAGTCATGGTGGCGGAGACATCGTACACCTATACCGCTGAGGATGGCGATGGGCATGGAAATACAGCACCAAAAAGCGGGCAGACGCTGCCATATCCAATTTCTGTTCAAGGCCAGGCAACTGCAGTAAGAGATGTAATGGAGGCAGTGGCGAATACGGGCAAAGCAGGACTTGGTGTTTTCTACTGGGAGCCGGCGTGGATTCCAGTCGGGCCGAAGACACAGATAGAGAAAAACAAAGTGTTATGGGAAACATACGGGTCAGGGTGGGCGTCCAGCTATGCTGCTGAATACGACCCTGAAGACGCCGGGAAGTGGTATGGGGGAAGTGCTGTAGATAATCAAGCTTTATTTGATTTTAATGGACACCCGCTGCCTTCCTTGCAGGTGTTTCAATATGCGGAGTCAGGACATATTCCAAAGAAACGCTGAAACAAAAAAATCCATGAGATGTAACAAATCATTGTTATGTCTCATGGATCATTTTATTTTACATCAACTAATATAAAACATTCGTCATCACTCTTATGATGAGCTTCCTTTTGATGCTGCAGTGATGTAAGGATTTTCTCCTTCAGGTCAGCGATTGGCGAATCAGGATGATCCTTTAGTAAATCAAATAAATAACATGAAGCCGTAGGATCCATCACGCCATCCGTATACAGAAGCAATCTTCCATCCTCCGTGTATGAAAGGCTGCTTGACTGAAACTCTAAGTCTTCAAACAACCCGATCGGAGGTGAAGTCGCGTGAAGCAGATGTTGAGTTCCGCTATCGTCCTGCCAAAGTGCCGGCGGATGCCCTGCGTTGACATAATCAATTCTTTGCCGTGCTATATCAATCTCGAGATAAATAGCAGTGCAATAATGTCTTGCTTCCTCATCATTTTGAAACAAGCTGTGAAGGTGCCGGTCCAATTCCTTCATAACTTTAACGGGGCTGAGACCTTGCGTGATCTGGCGCTGGAACAAAGGATGAAGAGACATCGTAATCAATGCAGATGAAATTCCGTGCCCCATCACATCAAGGATAATAATGCCGTAACGGTGTTCATCGATTTGATAATATCCGTAAAGATCACCTGACAATTCACTCGATGCGTTGTAATAAGAGTCAATCTGAACCTGATCGTTTACAATCGGTTCAGTCAACGAGTTTTTCTGGATCTTTCTGGCGAGTTCAAGCTCTCTTTTGGTGTTTAATTTAAATTGTTGATTTTGTTTATTGATCTCAAGAAGTTCTTCTTGTTTTGCTTTCAGCGTTTCCAAGGCAATTTCTAACTCCGCATTGGCTTTCTGTTTGGCAAGCAAAGCTTCCTGAGCCTCATTTCTGGCTATCAGCAGCTCATTTTCATATTCATTTCGCTTTCGCATTGGAATCAGAACACAATCAAAGACAGAAGCCCCGCTATCGTGTCTCGCAATAGCATTGATAAGGACGGGAATTTCTTCTCCATCTCTTGCTTTCAGGGAAATGTATATTTCTTCGATGTGATGCTCCAATTTCAAAAGCGGAAAAAAATAAAGCTGGCAGAAAAGCTGCGCGGGAATGGTCAACATCATATTCATGTGCTGGCCGATAACCTGCTCCGGTTCATAATCCAGAATCTTGATAAGGGTGCGGTTGGCAGCTATGATCGACCCCTCTTCTGACAAAGCGAGGAAACCGCATGGTGCATCATTCAATTGTTTGTCCATCTAAGAGGGTCACCTCTATCCCTTTCGTTCCTATATCACACGTGTGCTTTTAAATAATCGCCGATCAGCTGTATCGTCTCATCTGGATGGCTCATATGAGGGCAATGTCCGCGAGCCTCCATTTGTTTCAGACTGCTATAAGGCAGATGCTGATGCATATACTTACCTACTGTTGCAGGTGCGATGATATCATCTGCACATTGGAGAATAAGAGAGGGAACCGTTACCTTCGAAAGATCCTCTCGGTGATCAGAAAAAAACGCCGCTTTCGCGAATTGGCGGGCAATGACAGGATCAGTAGAACAAAAACGGCTTTCAAGCTCTTCCTTAATTTCAGGCCGATCTGGCTGATTCAGAACGGTTGCCGCAAATACAGTTGCCCAGCCGATATAATTTTTCTCCATCATCTCCAGCAAGCCAAGGAGCTGCTCCTCTTCAAATCCTCCGTAATACTCAGGCGGATCATTCAAATAGCAAGGAGAAGGCCCCACCATCACCAGATGGGAAAAAAGCTCCGGGCGGCGGATGGATGCAAGCATCCCAATCAAGGCCCCGACGGAGTGCCCCACAAACACGGTTTCCTTCAGATCTAAAGCTTCACAAACATCAAGAACATCCTGGGCATAGCCGTCAAGTGTCTGGTAACGATTCATGTCATATGCGCGCAAATCTGAATGTCCCGAACCGACGTAATCAAATAAAATCACCCGATGATCTTCTTCAAAGGCAGGTGCCACGGCATTCCACACGCTTTGATCGCATCCAAAACCAGGTGCGAACATGATAGATGCTTTGCCGCTGCCTTTCACCTTCACATGATTTCTAGACAAAATCGCTTCGTTCATGATTGGCTCCTTTCAGCCGGAAAGTAATATAAAGTTCAATATTTCTATCATAACACTCGGATGGTTTGAAGAGTGTATCTTTCTATGAATGTCACAGCAGTTTAAAAGAAAGAGGACATGGGAGATAGAAAAGATGGATGAATTGGAAGATTCAGGAGGAGGATTACCTAGACACCGGGGTGAGAAAAAAAATGACATTTGTCACTCCATCATCATGACACCCCATACTAACATCGTCTTCTCCGTCATTTTACAATCAATGTAAACGATCAGGAGGTGCTCATGTGATGAAAGAAGCAATAACAGTAAGCAACGTGACAAAACATTTCCATCGAAAAACCGCTGTAAACCACATCAGCTTCAGTATTGAAAAAGGAGAAATTGCAGCCATTCTCGGGCCAAATGGGGCAGGGAAGACGACCGTCATCTCTATGATATTAGGATTGCTGAAACCGAATGAGGGAGAAATCAAACTATTTAACCGGGTTCCCGATGATCAACAGGTTCGTGAAAAAATAGGTGTAATGCTTCAGGAAGTAAGTGTCATGCCGGGCCTTAAGGTGGATGAAATCCTTGAACTCTTCCGGAGCTATTATCCGAATCCATTGTCCATGAAAGAACTCGTTTCGTTAACAGCACTCACCAAAGAAGATTTGAAAACAAGAGCAGAAAAATTATCCGGCGGACAAAAACGCCGTTTGAGCTTTGCTTTGGCTCTTGCCGGGAACCCGGAGCTGCTTATACTTGATGAACCGACAGTCGGCATGGATACTTCATCAAGACATCGATTCTGGCAGACCATTCACGGACTGTCGGACCAAGGAAAAACAATTATTTTTTCAACTCATTATTTACAAGAAGCAGACGATGCCGCACAGCGAATCCTATTTTTTACTGAAGGACGGCTTGTTGCAGACGACTCACCAATGCAAATCCGCTCAAGAATTCAAAAACAGTCTGTTTCCTTTACGCTTCATTCAAGTGAATCATTGGAAAGGCTGTCTTGTCACCCGGAAGTCGAGAGAGTGATCCATGAGCATGAGAGAACCATCATCCAGACATCAAATACAGATAAAGTGTTGGCGCTGATCTTTCAAGAAAACATCCCAGCACGAGATATTCGAATTGAGCAAGCGACGCTCGATGAGGCATTTCGCCAGCTGGCTGACGGCAACAGGGAGGCGATGTGAGTGAACATGCTGCAAAAGCAAAGCATCGCTGAAATGAAAAGGGTGATTAGGAACAAGTACTTTGTGCTTTGGTCTCTGATCATGCCGATTGCCTTTTATTATTTCTTTACAAATGTAGTGAATACCAACGTCCCTGATCAACGTGCATGGGAAGCCCATTACCTGATGTCGATGACAGTCTTCAGCGTGATGGGTTCCTCTATCATGACGCTTGGCATCCGAATGGTACAAGAGCGGTCACAAGGCTGGACCGCCTTTATCCGCCTTACGCCTCTTCCGGATCATATCTATTTATCAGCTCAGATGATCGGCCAAAGTGTCATTCACGTTTTATCGATTACCGTCATATTTCTGTTCGGCGCAATCATCAATGATATTGCCTTGTCACCGTTTGAATGGATGATGAGCGGACTGTGGATTTTGTTTGGCGCATTGCCTTTTTTAGCATTAGGCACACTAATCGGCCTCATGAGAAAAGTAGAAACAGCGGCCGGAATCAGTAATGTGCTTTATATGCTGCTGGCTTTAGGCGGAGGGATGTGGATGCCGTTTGAGGTCATGCCTGACATGATGCAGAGCATTGGCCAGTGGCTTCCGTCTTATCATTTCGGGAGCGGAGCGTGGGAACTTGTCCGGGGTGGGAGTCCGACTTGGAAAAATATTCTGATATTAATCGCTTATATGATGCTCTTCATGCTACTATCTAAATATATAAGAAGAAAACAAGAAGCGGTGTAATACATGAAAAAGGCAATATCTATTTTCCCGAAGGAATTCGGGTTTTTCCCTTATATCTTTCTGGTGTATACGATTATGCCGTTCCTTTCTTTATTAAAAGAATCAGGTGTCAAACAGGGGATCGGATATGGCATGCTGCTCCTTTTTGTAGCGGCATATCGCCAGTTATTCTGCAGCGTTGGCAGAGCTTCGTTTACATATTGGCTTATCGTGCAAATGGCGGTTATTTTGATATATAGTGTGTTTTACAATATCACCTATATATACTTAGGTTTTTTCCCGGCAAACTTTGTTGGTTATTACAAAGAGAAAACGAATTTTAACCGTGCGTTCTGCGCTTTAATCTTTATACTGCTTTTTCCATGCCTATACCAATTTAGCGCGAATTCGGTCTCGCTTCGGGAGCTTTTTTCTGTTCTCCCGTTTCTCGTCATTATGCTCATTTCTCCATTCGGCATTCGTTCTATGTTTCGGAGGATTGAGCTTGAAAATAAGCTTGCACAAGCCAACGAACAGATAAAAGAACTCTCTAAAAGAGAGGAGCGTGTTCGAATCGCCCGTGATCTTCACGATACCCTTGGCCACACCCTGTCGCTGCTTACATTAAAAAGCCAGCTCATTCAGCGGCTGGCTGCATCTGATATAGAACGGACCAAGCTTGAGGCAAAAGAAATGGAAACCAGTTCACGCTCCGCACTCAAGCAAGTTCGAGAGCTGGTTTCTGATATGAGAACGGTCACGATAACAGAGGAGCTCGTAAACATTCAGCACATATTAAGAGCGGGGAACATTACCTTTCAATACGAAGGAGCCGACGACTTTTCAGCGATATCTCCCGTCACTCAAAATATTATCAGTATGTGTATGCGGGAAGCCGTGACTAACATTATCAAGCACAGCAAAGCAACCCATTGTGCCATCATCATTTCTCAGTTTGCTGACAAAATGAGGATCGTGATACGGGATGACGGAAAGGGAGCGGCGAAGGAGAAAATGTTTGGGAATGGCCTGCGGGGAATGGAGGAACGGCTCATGCTCATTGAAGGGGGATTAACGGTTTCAGATCAAAACGGAACGGTTGTGGCACTGACGATTCCGCTTATTAAAAAAGCAGAATGATTGGAGGACGAAAAGAATGATTCGTCTGTTTATTGCTGAGGACCAGCGAATGCTTTTAGGCGCTTTGGGATCTTTGCTTGATTTAGAAGAGGATATGACAGTCATCGGACAAGCATTAAACGGGGAAGAGGCGCTACATGCTATTTTGAAGCTGGAGCCGGATGTATGCATTATGGACATTGAAATGCCGGTTCGAAGCGGGCTGAATGTGGCAGAGGAATTAATGAAAAAAGGCTGCGTCAGCAAGGTCATTATTTTAACCACCTTTGCTCGCCCCGGATATTTTGAACGCGCCGTAAAGGCCGGTGCACATGGCTATCTGCTGAAAGACGGCGAAATTGACGATCTGGCCGATGCCATTCGAAAATGTGTAAAGGGAAAACGTGTCTTCAGCCCTGAGCTGACGTTTAATATGATGCGAGACGAAAATCCGCTAACCGTTAGAGAGCAAGAAATTCTGAGGCTTGCGGCTTTAGGCAAGACAACAAAAGACATTACGCTGGAGCTCTATTTATCTCAAGGCACAGTTCGAAACTATATCTCAGAAATCATCCAAAAGCTTCATGCGAAAAATCGGACAGAAGCCGCCAGCATCGCTGAGGAAAAGGGCTGGATTTAACCATATACTGCACTCCTGGGAGATCGGGAGTGTTTTTGATATGCCACAAATGAAAATATCCCTAGAAAACCCTTCCCTTCTATTATCAGAATAGTGTACGATATTCATATAGTTATTTTAACTCAGGTCATCAGATGACCTGATCATATATTGGGGATGAGAGAGGGGTTCATCATGAAAGTCTCACTTTTTGTCACTTGTCTTGTTGATATGTTTCAAACAAATGTCGGAAAAGCAACGGTTGAGCTGCTGGAGCGGCTTGGGTGTGAGGTTGATTTTCCGGAAGGGCAGATTTGCTGCGGGCAGCCGGCTTACAACAGCGGCTATGTAAATGACGCCAAAAAAGCAATGAAACGGATGATCGAAACGTTTCAGGATTCCGAATATGTTGTCAGTCCTTCCGGTTCCTGCACAACGATGTTCCGGGAGTATCCGCACCTGTTTCAGGATGATCCGAAATGGGCCGATAAAGCGCAAAAGCTGGCGGATAAAACGTATGAACTGACAGATTTTATTGTGAACGTACTTGGAGTAGAGGATGTCGGCGCGACCCTTCATACAAAAGCGACCTTACATACGTCGTGCCATATGACAAGGCTGCTGGGTGTTCGGGAGGAGCCGATGAAGCTGTTGAGTCATGTGAAGGGCCTGCAGTTTACAGAGCTTCCGGGCAAACATAACTGCTGCGGATTCGGAGGAACGTTCTCCGTCAAGATGGCGCAGATTTCTGAGCAGATGGTCGATGAAAAAGTCGAATGTGTGGAGGAAACGGGAGCAGAGGTGCTGATCGGTGCTGACTGCGGCTGTTTGATGAATATCGGGGGACGGCTTGGCCGAAAAGATAAGAATGTCAAAGTGATGCACATCGCCGAAGTGCTCAACAGCAGATAAAACTGGATACAGAGGGGGAAAGGATCATGGCGATGAAAATCGGTACTGACGCTTTTAAAGAGCGGGTATCACAGGGGATTGATAATGAATTTATGAGAGGCGCTGTTTCGGGTGCACAGGAGCGTCTGCGGACGCGGCGCCTAGAGGCAGCAGAAGAACTGGGAAACTGGGAGGAGTGGCGCTCATTATCAGAGGAAATCAGGCAGCATGTCCTTGAAAACCTTGATTTCTATCTTGGACAGCTTGCCGAAAATGTGGCGAAAAGAGGCGGACATGTCTATTTCGCGGAAACAGCGGATGAGGCGTCTTCTTATATTCGCGATGTCATTCAAAAGAAGAACGGGAAGAAAATTGTGAAATCTAAATCAATGGTCACAGAGGAAATCAATCTGAATGAGGTGCTGGAGAAGGAAGGCTGTGAAGTCGTAGAAACCGATCTCGGGGAGTATATTTTGCAGATTGATGATCACGATCCGCCGTCACATATCGTAGCGCCCGCCCTTCATAAAAATAAAGAGCAGATACGCGATGTGTTTAAAGAAAGACTGGACTATCAACATACAGAAAAACCGGAAGAGCTGGTGATGCATGCGCGCGCCATTCTCCGGAAAAAGTTTCTGGAAGCGGATATCGGCATTACCGGCTGTAACTTCGCCATCGCTGACACGGGTTCTGTCAGCCTTGTGACCAATGAAGGAAATGGACGGCTTGTGAGCACCTTGCCGAAAACACAAATTACCGTCATGGGAATGGAGCGGATTGTCCCGTCATTTTCTGAATTTGAAGTGCTTGTCAGCATGCTGACAAGAAGTGCTGTCGGACAGCGGCTGACAAGCTATATTACAGCTTTGACGGGTCCGAAGCTGGAAGGTGAAGTGGACGGTCCGGAAGAATTCCATCTTGTCATCGTTGACAATGGACGATCCAATATCCTTGGAACGGAATTCCAGTCTGTGCTGCAATGTATCCGCTGTGCCGCCTGTATCAATGTCTGTCCTGTGTACCGCCATGTCGGCGGACATTCATACGGCTCAATCTACTCGGGGCCGATCGGAGCGGTTTTATCGCCGTTGCTCGGCGGTTATGACGATTATAAGGAGCTGCCGTACGCATCTTCACTATGCGCTGCTTGTTCAGAAGCCTGCCCGGTCAAAATCCCGCTTCATGAGCTGCTACTCAAGCATCGTCAGAATATCGTCGAAAAAGAAGGCAGAGCGCCGATCAGTGAAAAGCTTGCAATGAAAGCATTCGGACTTGGCGCATCCTCCTTATCGCTTTACAAAATGGGCTCAAAATGGGCGCCGGCCGCCATGACGCCTTTTACAGAGGACGAAAAAATTTCGAAAGGGCCCGGCCCGCTTAAAAATTGGACCCAGATCCGCGACTTCCCGGCACCGCATAAATCGAGATTCAGAGACTGGTTTGCGGACAGAGAAACAAGTGAACGCACGAAGGAGGAGCAGTGATGACAAAGGGAACCATTCAGAATCAAGAGAGCTTTTTAAACCGAATCGCATCCAGCCTTAGCCGTGAAAGAAGAACAGGAGGCGTGGCAGTTCCTGAGTGGGCGCATCAGCCGCAATATAAAACACTTGAAGGATATTCAGCGGATGACTTAGTCAAAGTGCTCAAAAACCATTGTGTCAAAATCCATACAGAGCTGATTGAAACGGATTCAACCGGCCTTTACGATGCCCTTCGCGAGCAAGTCAGCCGCTTTTCCGGAGGCCCTGTCATCATTCCGAAAGACCCCCGCTTTGAAGAATACGGACTGAAAAGCCTGCTCACCAAGGACTGGCCGAGTGAAGGAACGCCGGTCTGGGAGTGGGATGCTGACAAAGGCGAGGAAAATATCAAAAAAGCGGAGCAAGCCAATGTAGGGATTACATTCAGCGAAATTACATTGGCTGAGTCGGGGACGGTTGTCCTCTTCTCCTCAAAAGACATCGGCCGCTCTGTCAGCCTTTTGCCGACGACTTATATTGCGATCGTGCCGAAATCAAGCATTGTACCGAGAATGACACAAGCCAGTGATATCATCCGCCAAAACATTGCGAACGGTGTCACTGTTCCTTCATGTATCAACTACATTACCGGACCGAGTAACTCAGCCGACATTGAAATGGATTTAGTTGTGGGGGTGCACGGACCAGTAAAGGCAGCATATATTCTCGTCTCTGACCGCTGAACTCAGGAAGCCCGGCAGGCATATGCCGGGCTTTTTGCTTGTAAAAACTTCAACTTCCAATTTTTTGGCCGATGAGAAGAGTATGACTTGAAATAGGAGGAAATGCGATGAAAAAATGGCTGATCATAGCGGTTTCACTGGCGATTGCGATTGTTCTGTTTATGTATACAAAAACAGAAGCGAAGGCAGCCGGAATGACACTAGGCTACACGACTGGGGATACGGCTTCATACAATTCTCTTACGAAATATCATACATACATGAATGCCATCGCAACCGATACATTTGCGTTTGAAAAAAACGGACAAATCATTGGCGATGCCCCAAGCAAGCAGCTGACATATGCGAAAAAGAAAAAAATCAAGACATGGGCTGTCATTTCAAACTATAATGATGCCATTTATGACTTTGACGGAGATTTAGCGAGTCGAGTCATGAGTAATAAAACAGCGAAAAAACAATTCACAGATCAGTTAATTACACTGGCCAAAAAGCACTCATATTACGGAATCAATATCGATTTTGAAGCAGTAAATCCAGAAGACCGCGCTGCGTACTCGAACTTCATTCAATATGTCTCACAGGCTTTGAACAAGAAACATATTAAAACAATGGTATCCGTTCCGGCCAAAAGCGCCGATGATAAAAATGATGACTGGAGCTGGCCGTATGATTATGCGAAAATCGGCAAATATGCCGACTTCGTACAAGTTATGACCTACGACGAACATGGCATTTGGGGTGAGCCAGGGTCAGTGGCAAGCACAAACTGGATCAAAAGCTCTCTGCAGTTTTCAGTCAAAAAGATCAAAGCCAATAAAGTCATTATGGGAATCCCTGCGTACGGCTATGACTGGGATGTAAAAGACGGAAGTACCAGCACAATAAGGGAATGGAATGAGCTCAAATCCCTCATCAAAAAACAAAAAGCAAAGCCGGCATTCAACAAAAAATCAGGCTCGATGACATTTTCTTATGTTGACAAAAAGAAGCATAAACATGTCGTGTGGTATGAAAACGAAAAAACTGTTCAAACGAAAAGCCATCTGGCAAAGCAATATAAAATAGCAGGTGTTTCAGTTTACGCATTAGGAAACGAGTCAGAATCCTTTTGGAAAGCCATTCGAAAAGGGACAAAATAACAGTTTCTTTTTTCTCTGAAGTTATTGACAGTTAAAAGAGAAGCACGTATATTATGTTAATATATTCAGATCATAAAATTTGAGTTTTTCAGAAAACTAAAACACATAGATTGGGAGCAGTAAAAGAAAGTGGTCAGAACAGAGAGCTGCGGGGTGGTGCGACGCAGCCTGATTCTTCTTTGAACTCGCCCGGGAGTGGTAAGACGGAACGGAATAGATTGAATATTCCCTATGTTTTAACGGCTAACCTTCGTTACAGGTCAAAAGCAGGATTCTTCATGAAGAATCAACAAGAGTGGTACCGCGGTCAGCCGAAGGCTCGTCGTCTCTTTATCTATTAGATTAGGTAGGAGACGGCGGGCTTTTTTGTTTTTGAAAACGAGAAGGAGAGGTAGAAGAGGATGAAAAACGACAATCAAACGTTAAAACGCACGATGACGTCCCGCCATATTATGATGATGGCGCTGGGCGGAGCAATCGGCGCAGGTTTATTTAAGGGGAGCAGCTCAGCGATCGATGTGGCAGGGCCATCTGTCATTATCGCATACCTGCTCGGCGGGATTATTTTGCTGTTTATTATGCAGGGGCTGGCGGAAATGGCTGTTCGAAACCGTAACGCCAGAACCTTCCGTGATCTTGTCCAGCAGGTATTGGGAAATTACGCCGCTTACTTTTTGGACTGGATCTACTGGAAAATGTGGGTGCTTAACATTGCGGCTGAAGCTGTTGTAGCTGCGATTTTCATTCAATATTGGCTGCCGGGCTGCCCGATCTGGGTGTTGGCATTAGGAATTTCTCTTATCGTCACGATTGTAAACTTGCTTTCTGTTAAAATCTTCGCCGAAACTGAATATTGGCTGGCAATGATCAAGATTACCGTTATTATTATCTTTATTATTCTGGGATTGCTGCTCTTATTTGTATCATTCGGTGATCATACAGCATCCGGATTTTCCAACCTGACAGACCACGGCGGATTTTTCCCGCACGGCGGCACAGGGCTGATCACGGCGATGCTTGTCGTCATCTACTCTTACGGCGGTACAGAAATTATCGGTGTAACGCTTGCAGAGACAAAAAATCCGGAAAAGGTTGTCCCGAAAGCTGTCCGCAGCACACTGACACGGATTGTCGCGTTTTACCTGCTGCCGTTTTTCATCATCGTCAGCCTGATTCCATGGAACCAAGTCAATTCCGTTCCGGAAAGTCCTTTCGTGATGGTCTTTAAAATGGTAGGCATTCCGGGCGCGGATCATATCATGAATGCAGTCATCCTGCTGGCGATCATTTCTTCTATGAATTCAGGTTTATACGGATCATCACGCATTTTGTATACACAGGCAAGTGACGGAAGGCTTCCAAAGGTCTTCTCGAAGCTTTCATCGAAAAACGTACCGATGTTTGCGATTCTGATGTGCACTTCTTCTCTCTATATTGGCGTATTGATTTCTCTGTTCGCAGGAAGCCAAACATTTAATTATTTAATGGGATCATTGGGATATACCGTTTTATTCATTTGGCTGATCATCGGATTCGCTCATTTAAAATCGAGAAAACAGCAAACGGAAACACCGGCCTATTATGTAAAATGGTTCCCGTACACGACATGGTTTGCGATTGTGGCATTACTCGCCATTCTGATCGGGGTCATCATGACAACATCAATTGTCATTACCGGCATTACTGCGGCGATCTACCTTTTGATTACAGTTGCATATTTGGTCAAAGGACGCAAGCATCAGTAAATAAGAAACCCTCTTGCCGCATCCGGCAAGAGGGTTTCTTATTATTGTGCAGCTTTCTCGTTTATACCAATCGCCGCAGTTTTCTGCGCTTTTGATTTTGTATTCACGAGACAGATGCTCGTGACAATCAGCAGCAGCCCTGCGAAGAGGCTAAGGGTGAGCGGTTCATGCAGGAAAATGGAGCTGGCCACGATTGATATGAGCGGAATCAAAAAAGTATAAGATGCGACCTTGCTTGCTTCGCCTGAACCGACAAGCGTAAAAAAGACAAGCCAGCCGAGCGCGATAACGAATACGGAGATGAACAGCAGGCTCGTGATAAACGGAGCTGTCCATTGGATCGCCGAAAAGCTTTCTGTCCAAAAGCCGGATATAAGCAGAAACACGCTTCCGATCGTCAGCTGCAGAGCGACCATCCAGATGGAATCGACGCGGCTGCCTGTTTTTTTCATATATACCGTCCCGAGCGCCCAGCTGACTGCGGAGCCGAGAGCCAGCAGAACCCCAATGACAGAAATATGCCCGCCAAAGCCCGCAGCACTAATGACGGCTACTCCCGCAAAACCGAGGATGAGGCCAATCACTTTCATTACAAACATGGATTCGCCGAGCCACAGCCAAGAAAATACACCCATCAGAACAGGCTGGAAGAAGACGATTGCAGAAAACAGGCCGGCCGGAAGATAATTCAGCCCGATCGTTTGCAGGCCGTAGAATAACGTAATATTTAAAAGAGCAGAAACAAGATAAATCGGCCACGTTTCTTTTAAGCGTAATTTATGAATACGCGGCAGTGCGACAATGACTAATAAAAGCCCGCCGATCAGCGTTCGGATGCCCGCGAACAATAATGGCGGAGAATAGGCGAGCGCGGCTTTGGACAGCGGCCAATTGACGCCCCACATGATGACGAGAAATGCGAGCAGGAGAGCTGTCCGCGTTTTTGAGAGCTGCTTCATTGTTCATTCACTCCTTGTAGAACTTTTCCATCATATGATACGGTAGAACATAAGATAAATAAAATGAATCTTTTTTATAAGGAGCATAAGTAAATTGTTATGACCATTACACAATTAAAGGTTTTTGTGAAAATAGCTGAAACGGGAAGCTTTACAAAAGCGGGTCAGGCGCTGAACATGACACAGCCGGCTGTCAGCCATGCGATTTCTGCGATCGAAGCTGAGCTTGATGTAAAGCTGATCATTCGTGACCGCCGCAATGGCCTGATGCTGACGGATACGGGAAAACAGATCTTAGTACACATTAGAGAAGTCTTAAAAGGCATTGAAAAAGTTGAGCAGGTAGCAGCAGCGGAAAAAGGGTTTGAACTGGGAACGATCCATATCGGCACATTCTCAACTGCCTCGGCTTATTTTATGCCGAAGCTGATCAGTGAATTTAAACAAAAATATCCGAAACTTGAGCTCGTGCTGCACGAGGGAACTGTAAATGAAGTCAAGGAGTGGCTTCATACGCGGATGATAGATGTCGGCATTCTTCTGTACCCAACAGAGGAGATGGAGTACATTCATTTGAAAAAAGACAAAATGGCTGTCGTGCTCAGGGACGATCACCCGCTTGCCAGTCATTCGGCCATTACGCTGAAAGATCTTGACCATGAACCGATGATCGTCTGTGACGGCGGCTATGAATCACCATTTGTCGATATGTTCAGGCAGGCGGGCGCTACGCTGCACCCAGCTTTCACAGTCTATAACATCAACACCTCGATCAGTATGATCAGAGAAGGCCTGGGCCTGGCCATTTTATCAGAAATGTCCATGTCGGGGATGCCGCTGCCGGAGCATGTGGTGACCCGGGAATTGGACCCACAGGTATACCGTGATGTGCAGCTTGCTGTTCCGTCGCTAAAGGAGGCTTCTCTGGCGGCTAAGCTCTTTATTGAGATGGCTAAGGAGCTGTTTGGAGCAGAATAATGTTCCAAACCGTTCGTTTTACATTGTTCGAATTTCATCGAATCAAATTCTTTTATTCCTGAATGCAGTTGTGTTATGGTGTGATAGAAGTTCTTTCAATCATGACCTGACAGCTTTGGGCTGTTTACTGATAACACATTTGCAAAGGAGAACAATATGTCTAACAACCAACGCAAAGATACCTTGCTTTCTGTCTTGAATTTATCTCCGGTTGTTCAGGGAGGAACGATTGCAGAATCATTCCGAAACAGCATGGACTTGGCGCGCCGGGCAGAGGAATGGGGCTATCACCGTTACTGGCTTGCTGAACATCATAATATAGAAGGTGTTGCAAGCTCCGCCACCGCAGTTTTGATTGGCCATATTGCCGGAGGCACGAAGAAAATCCGCGTCGGTTCCGGCGGCATTATGCTCCCGAACCACTCTTCATTAGTCATTGCTGAACAATTCGGCACACTGGAAACACTGTATCCCGGGCGGATTGATCTGGGGCTTGGACGTGCGCCGGGAACAGACCAGTTGACAGCCAGAGCGCTCCGCAGAAACATCAACAGCGGGGAGGATTTTCCAGAACAATTAGAGGAACTGCGCAATTACTTTAAACCGAAGGGAAATGTGCGCAATCAAGTCCGCGCTATTCCGGGAGAGGGCATAGATGTGCCGATTTGGCTGCTGGGCTCAAGCGGCTTCAGCGCCCGTCTGGCTGGTGAACTAGGTCTTCCGTTTGCCTTTGCCGCTCATTTCTCACCGGCGAATACGGTTCCTGCTTTGGAGCTGTACCGCAATTCCTTCACGCCGTCAGACGTGCTCGACGAACCGTATGCGATGGTCGGTGTCACCATTATCGCGGCAGATACAAACGAGAAAGCGCAGCACCTTGCGACTTCGCATTATCAAAGGTTTCTTGATCTTGTCCGCGGTACGCCGAACCAGCTTAAACCGCCTGTTGAGGATATGGATCAAATCTGGAGCCCGTATGAAAAAGCGATGGTCAATGAGCAGCTGAGCTCCACGATTGTCGGAGGTCCGGAAGAAGTGAAGGCGAAGCTTGAAGATTTCGTCAAAACGACACAAGCTGACGAAATTATGGTTAACTCAGAAACCTTTGAACACGCAGACAGAATGCGTTCGTTTGAAATCATCGCTGACGTTTGGAAAAACAGATAACAGCTATAAAAAAAAGCAATGTAGCGGGGAGACCCATACATTGCTTTTTTTATTCATTCAGTTTTCGTGCGGACTGGCGAATGATCAACTCAGGCTCAAATATGACATCCTCTTGCTTCGGCTTTTTATGCTCTAAGCAGTCAATGACATATTTGGCGGCTGCTTTTCCAAGCACTGATTTCGGATGTTTGACAGAGGTTAGTTTCACTTCTGAGATTTGGGCGAAATGTGAATCATCGTACCCGACAATAGACATATCCTCCGGCACTTTAAGATCCATCTCCCTCAGCATATCAATCACCTTTAGCGCAATTTCATCGTTATAACAAAGAATGGCTGTCGGCATGTGCTTGCTGTTTTTCTCCAGTGTGGCTTTTACTTTCTCCAGAAGTTTTGATTCTTTTTCTTCCGTTGTAAATGTCACGATCATATCCGGAGAAGGAAATAACTCACGCTCCCGGTGCGCCTGTATAAATCCGTTCATCCGTTTCACGCCTTGTGTGTCATCAGCTTTAAAAATACCCATCATATGCGTGTGGCCGAGAGAAAGCAAATGCTCCGCCGCCATCATCCCGCCTTTCACATCATCCAAGGTAAAACTTGGCGCGGCAAGCTCGGCATATGACGCGTTAATCATCGCAAAAGGAATGCCGTTTTTCTCCAAGTTCAGATAATAGCCGATGTTTGGGGTTTGAAGGGCGCTTTTTGTCGGTTCTACGATGAGTCCGTCAATATGCTGGGACAGCAGGTTTTCTAAGCCTCTTCTTTCGTTGTCCGGGTTGTTGTTTGTGCTTGTCAAAAGCATAGAATACCCCTGTTCGCTTAAATAGGACTCGATTCCTCTGATGATGCTCGGGAAAATATAGTCTGATATGTAGGTTGTCAAAACACCGATCGTTTTATTGGAATGCAGCGCTGACTTAGCAGAGCGTGAAGCGACAAAGGTGCCTCCGCCTTGCACGCTGTACAGCAGACCTTGTGATACGAGGTCTCCGATCGCTTTGCGGATGGTATGCCGGCTGACGCCGAATTGCTGCATTAATTCGTTTTCGGTTGGGATTTTTTGATCGGGCAGTATTTTGCCTTGATTAATCCATGAACTGATTTCTTCTTTTACTTGCGCGTATTTTGGTAACATATCCATTCCTCCAAAATGTATACGGACAAATTTCAGTATATCACAGCGTTCTTTGTAAGAAAACATTGACAGAAAATGCAAACAAGATTATTCTATATTTGTACGTACTAATTAAATGTAATTTTCGTTAAATTTTAATATAAGTACGTACAATTGAAAAGTATAATGTAAACGCTTTACTCAACATTCGGGAGGGCAGGGAAATGAAGAATACTCCAACTCAATTAGAACCAAATGTTCCTGTAACAAGAAGCCATTCAATGGGATTTGTCATTTTGATCTCATGTGCGGCGGGGCTTGGCGGCTTATTGTATGGCTATGACACGGCAGTGATTTCTGGCGCCATCGGTTTTCTGAAAGATTTATACAGCCTGAGTCCGTTTATGGAGGGACTTGTCATTTCAAGCATTATGATTGGAGGAGTTGTGGGCGTCGGGATATCCGGATTTTTAAGTGACAGATTCGGCCGGAGAAAAATTTTAATGACAGCCGCTTTGTTATTTGCGATATCAGCAATCGTTTCAGCGCTTTCTCAAGACGTGTCCACCTTAATCATTGCAAGGATTATCGGGGGGCTGGGAATCGGGATGGGCTCATCGCTCTCTGTTACGTATATTACAGAAGCGGCACCGCCCGCCATACGCGGAAGTTTATCTTCCTTATATCAGCTCTTTACGATACTGGGTATTTCCGCAACATACTTTATTAATCTAGCTGTGCAGCGGTCCGGAACATACGAATGGGGCGTGCACACCGGCTGGAGATGGATGCTTGCTTATGGAATGGTGCCGTCCGTCATCTTTTTCCTTGTCCTTCTCGTCGTCCCGGAAAGTCCGAGATGGCTGGCGAAAGCGGGCAAAACAAATGAAGCTTTAAAGATCCTGACACGTATTAATGGAGAAACTGTTGCAAAAGAAGAATTAAAGAACATTGAGAACTCTTTAAAAATAGAACAAATGGGGTCGCTCTCCCAGCTGTTTAAGCCGGGTCTCAGAAAGGCGCTTGTCATTGGAATCCTGCTGGCGCTGTTTAACCAAGTCATCGGCATGAACGCGATTACTTACTACGGGCCGGAAATCTTTAAAATGATGGGATTCGGGCAAAACGCCGGATTTGTGACGACTTGTATCGTCGGGGTTGTAGAAGTCATCTTTACCGTTATTGCGGTGTTGCTGATTGATAAAGTCGGACGAAAAAAACTGATGTCCATCGGTTCTGCTTTTATGGCAATTTTTATGATTTTAATCGGGACGTCGTTTTACTTTGAGTTAACAAGCGGGATCATGATGATCGTCCTTATATTAGGTTTTGTCGCTGCTTTCTGTGTCTCGGTCGGACCGATCACATGGATTATGATTTCTGAAATCTTCCCGAACCATCTGCGTGCGCGGGCCGCGGGCATTGCGACCATCTTTTTATGGGGAGCAAACTGGGCGATCGGACAGTTTGTGCCAATGATGATCGATTCTTTCGGGCTCGCCTATACATTTTGGATCTTTGCGGTGATTAACATCCTTTGTTTCCTGTTTGTCGTTACGATCTGTCCGGAAACGAAGAACAAATCGCTCGAGGAAATTGAAAAGCTTTGGATAAAATGAAAACGCTTTAATGAAACAGCCCTTTCTGCGGGAAGGGCTGTTTATATTGGGATGCACCATTTGGCGCTTTCTGTATAAGATAAAGATATATAGGATAAAATATTGCTGGATAAAACGATGCGGCATGAAAACTCTGCGAATATTGTCGATGAATTGGCTCTTAACAGTTGAATAAACAATTCCACCCTGTTAAAATAATTAAAGAAAGCAGAAATGATTTTTTTTGGCTATGACGGGACGTTTTTTGTCATAGCGGGACATATAATGTCCAGCAAAAAAGGAAGGAACGTTTGAGTCATGAACCAGTTAATACAAGCTCAAAAAAAATTATTGCCTGATCTTCTGCTCGTTATGCAAAAGAGGTTTGAAATCTTGCAGTATATCAGGCTGACAGAACCCATCGGGCGAAGAAGCCTGTCTGCCAGTCTCGGAATCAGCGAGCGTGTGCTGAGGGGCGAGGTTCAGTTTTTAAAGGAACAGAACCTGGTCGATATTAAGACAAACGGCATGACATTGACAGAAGAGGGCTATGAACTGCTTTCTGTTTTGGAAGATACGATGAAAGATGTTTTAGGTTTGACTCTTTTGGAAAAGACATTAAAAGAACGTTTAAATCTGAAGGATGCCATTATCGTATCCGGAGACAGCGATCAATCCCCATGGGTCAAAAAAGAAATGGGAAGAGCGGCTGTCGCATGTATGAAAAAAAGATTTTCAGGCAAAAATATCGTCGCTGTAACTGGCGGTACGACAATTGAAGCTGTCGCCGAAATGATGACGCCGGATTCTAAAAACCGCGAGCTTTTGTTTGTGCCTGCAAGAGGCGGTTTAGGCGAAGACGTGAAAAACCAGGCGAACACCATATGCGCGCATATGGCGGAGAAGGCTTCAGGCACTTACCGGCTTTTGTTTGTTCCGGGACAGCTGTCACAAGGCGCCTATTCATCTATTATTGAAGAGCCTTCTGTCAAAGAGGTGCTGAACACCATTAAATCAGCGAGTATGCTGGTTCACGGAATCGGCGAAGCTAAAACTATGGCTCAGCGCAGAAACACGCCTTTAGAAGACTTAAAGAAAATAGATGATAACGACGCGGTGACAGAAGCGTTCGGCTACTATTTTAACGCGGACGGCGAAGTGGTCCACAAAGTGCATTCTGTCGGAATGCAGCTGGATGACATAGACGCCATCCCCGATATTATTGCGGTAGCGGGCGGATCATCAAAAGCCGAAGCGATCGAGGCTTACTTTAAAAAGCCACGCAACACGGTTCTCGTCACAGACGAAGGAGCCGCAAAGAAGTTATTAAGGGATGAATAATCCCTCAATATAAATATCTCTCACTTATTTAAAGGAGGAAACAATCATGGCAGTAAAAGTCGGTATTAACGGTTTTGGTCGTATTGGACGTAACGTATTCCGCGCAGCATTAAACAATCCTGAAGTTGAGGTAGTAGCGGTTAACGATTTAACAGATGCTAACATGCTGGCTCACCTTTTACAATATGATTCTGTACACGGAAAATTAGACGCTGAAGTTTCAGTTGACGGTAACAACCTTGTTGTTAACGGCAAAACAATTGAAGTTTCTGCAGAACGCGATCCTGCTAAACTTAGCTGGGGCAAACAAGGCGTTGAAATCGTAGTTGAATCTACTGGTTTCTTCACAAAACGCGCAGACGCTGCGAAACACTTAGAAGCTGGCGCGAAAAAAGTAATCATCTCTGCTCCTGCTAACGAAGAAGATATCACAATCGTTATGGGTGTTAACGAAGATAAATACGATGCGGCTAACCACGATGTTATCTCTAACGCATCTTGCACAACAAACTGCCTTGCGCCGTTTGCAAAAGTACTTAACGATAAATTCGGCATCAAACGCGGTATGATGACAACTGTTCACTCTTACACAAACGATCAGCAAATCCTTGATCTTCCGCACAAAGACTACCGTCGTGCGCGTGCAGCAGCTGAAAACATCATCCCAACATCAACTGGTGCTGCTAAAGCAGTTTCTCTAGTTCTTCCTGAACTAAAAGGCAAACTGAACGGTGGAGCAATGCGTGTTCCAACTCCAAACGTTTCTCTAGTTGACTTGGTTGCTGAACTGAACCAAGAAGTAACAGCTGAAGAAGTAAACGCAGCTCTTAAAGAAGCGGCTGAAGGCGACCTTAAAGGAATCCTTGGCTACAGCGAAGAGCCATTAGTTTCTGGCGACTACAACGGAAACAAAAACTCTTCTACAATCGATGCTCTTTCTACAATGGTTATGGAAGGCAGCATGGTAAAAGTAATCTCTTGGTACGATAACGAAAGCGGCTACTCTAACCGCGTTGTTGACCTTGCAGCTTACATCGCAAAAAAAGGTCTTTAATTTATAGCTGAAAAAGGACCTGACTTGGTTCTTTCGAATAGAAGCGCTATAATGAAAGCGGACAAGGGAAGGGGACGGACTCCCTTTCCCTTTTTCCATGAAGACCGGCTTTCAGAAAACGCTCTGTGATAGAGAAACGACCGCGTTTTAAGCAGCTTTGCCGGTGCTTTCGCCTAAGGCCGCTGCCCTGGCTTTTAGACGAACTGCCCTGTGCCGAAAAAGACTGCGATCTGCCCTAGCGGAGTTATCGCTTGAACAGACGGTTTCACGTTTTTCGTGCTGTATGCAAACCATTTTGAAGGAGGATCTCCTAGGCATGAATAAAAAAACTCTCAAAGACATCGACGTAAAAGGCAAAGTTGTATTCTGCCGCGTTGACTTTAACGTTCCAATGAAAGACGGGGAAGTAACAGACGATACACGTATCCGTGCTGCGCTTCCAACAATCAAACACCTTGCAGACCAAGGCGCAAAAGTCCTTCTTGCGAGCCACTTAGGCCGCCCGAAAGGCGAAGTGGTTGAGGAGCTTCGTTTAACTCCTGTCGCTGCACGTCTCGGCGAACTGCTTGGCAAAGAAGTGAAAAAAGCGGATGAAGCATACGGCGATGCTGTAAAAGCACAAATTTCCGAGATGAAGGACGGAGACGTTCTTGTATTGGAAAACGTACGTTTCTATCCTGGTGAAGAGAAAAATGACCCTGAGCTTGCAAAAGCATTTGCTGAGCTTGCAGATGTATATGTAAATGACGCATTCGGTGCTGCCCACCGTGCTCACGCATCTACAGCTGGAATTGCCGAGCATCTGCCAGCAGTTGCAGGTTTCTTAATGGAAAAAGAGCTTGATGTACTTGGAAAAGCGGTTTCCAATCCTGACCGCCCATTCACAGCGATCATCGGCGGAGCGAAAGTAAAAGACAAAATCGGTGTAATCGAAAGTCTTCTTGATAAAGTAGACAACCTGATCATCGGCGGAGGTCTTGCTTATACTTTCGTAAAAGCGCTTGGCTATGAAGTCGGTAAATCTCTTCTTGAAGAGGATAAAATCGAGCTTGCGAAATCATTTATGGACCGCGCTAAAGAAAAAGGCGTTAACTTCTACATGCCTGAAGATGTACTCGTTGCAGATGATTTCTCTAACGATGCAAACGTGAAAATTGTGCCGATCTCTGAAATCCCTAGTGATTTAGAAGCAATCGACATTGGTACGAAAACACGCGAAACGTATGCTGACGTCATCAAAAACAGCAAACTTGTCGTGTGGAACGGACCAATGGGTGTATTCGAAATCGACTTGTTCGCTCAAGGAACAAAAGCGGTTGCGGAAGCATTGGCAGAGGCGAAAGATACATACTCTGTCATCGGCGGAGGAGACTCTGCGGCAGCGGTTGAAAAATTCGGCCTTGCTGACAAAATGAGCCACATCTCAACAGGCGGCGGCGCATCCCTTGAGTTTATGGAAGGCAAAGAGCTTCCAGGGGTAGCTGCACTGAACGATAAATAATCTCAAAACTGCTATAAGGAAGTGGAACAGATGAGAAAACCAATTATCGCCGGTAACTGGAAAATGAACAAAACACTCGGCGAAGCTGTCAGCTTCGTTGAAGAAGTGAAATCTTCCATTCCAGCAGCAGACAAAGCTGAAGCTGTTGTTTGCGCGCCAGCGCTTTTCTTAGAAAAGCTTGCTTCTGCTGTTAAAGGCACTGACCTAAAAGTCGGCGCTCAAAACATGCACTTCGAAGAAAGCGGCGCGTTCACAGGCGAAATCAGCCCGGTTGCTCTGAAAGACCTTGGCGTTGACTACTGCGTCATCGGCCACTCTGAGCGCCGTGAAATGTTCGCTGAAACTGATGAAACAGTTAACAAAAAAGCACACGCAGCTTTCAAACACGGCATTGTGCCGATCATCTGTGTAGGTGAAACGCTTGAAGAGCGTGAAGCCGGCAAAACAAATGATCTTGTTGCTGACCAAGTGAAAAAAGGCCTTGCTGGTCTTTCTGAAGAACAAGTTGCTGCTTCTGTTATTGCGTATGAGCCAATCTGGGCAATCGGAACAGGCAAATCTTCTACAGCGAAAGATGCGAATGACGTGTGTGCGCATATCCGTAAAACCGTCGCTGAAAGCTTCAGCCAAGAAGCTGCAGACAAGCTTCGCATCCAATATGGCGGAAGCGTAAAGCCTGCAAACATTAAAGAATATATGGCAGAGTCCGATATTGACGGTGCTTTGGTCGGCGGCGCGAGCCTTGAGCCACAGTCATTCGTTCAATTATTGGAGGAAGGTCAATATGAGTAAAAAACCAGCTGCACTCATCATTCTTGATGGGTTCGGATTACGTAACGAAACAGTAGGGAACGCAGTCGCTTTAGCGAAAAAACCGAATTTTGACCGCTATTGGAACCAGTATCCTCATCAAACATTGACTGCTTCAGGCGAGGCTGTAGGTCTTCCTGAAGGGCAAATGGGGAACTCCGAAGTAGGTCACTTAAATATCGGTGCGGGACGTATTGTGTACCAAAGCTTAACACGCGTAAATGTTGCCATTCGCGAAGGAGAGTTCGAACGCAATCAAACATTCCTTGACGCGATCAGCAACGCGAAAGAAAACAACAAAGCCTTGCACCTGTTCGGTCTTTTATCTGACGGAGGCGTGCACAGCCATATCAACCATTTATTCGCACTGTTAAAGCTTGCGAAAAAAGAAGGGCTGACAAAGGTTTATATCCATGGCTTCCTTGACGGCCGTGATGTAGGTCCGCAGACAGCGAAAACGTACATCAACCAGTTGAACGATCAAATCAAGGAAATCGGTGTGGGTGAAATCGCCAGCATTTCCGGACGTTACTACTCTATGGACCGCGACAAACGCTGGGACCGTGTAGAAAAAGCGTACCGCGCAATGGCGTACGGCGAAGGCCCATCTTACCGCAGCGCCCTGGATGTTGTTGATGATTCATATGCAAATGGTATCTACGATGAATTCGTGATTCCATCTGTCATTACAAAAGAAAACGGTGAGCCTGTTGCGAAAATCCAAGACGGCGATTCTGTGATTTTCTATAATTTCAGACCGGACCGCGCCATCCAGATTTCCAACACGTTCACAAACAAAGACTTCCGTGACTTCGACCGCGGCGAGAATTATCCAAAGAACCTGTATTTCGTCTGCCTGACTCACTTCAGTGAAACAGTTGACGGCTATGTAGCGTTTAAACCGATAAATCTTGATAACACAGTCGGAGAAGTATTATCTCAGCACGGATTAAAACAGCTTCGAATTGCAGAAACTGAAAAGTATCCGCACGTCACGTTCTTTATGAGCGGCGGCCGTGAAGCTGAATTCCCGGGTGAAGAGCGTATTCTCATCAACTCGCCTAAAGTTGCAACGTATGACTTGAAGCCTGAGATGAGTGCTTATGAAGTGAAAGACGCGCTTGTCAAAGAAATTGAAGCTGACAAGCATGACGCGATCATTCTTAACTTCGCAAACCCTGATATGGTCGGCCACTCCGGAATGGTTGAACCAACAATTAAAGCAATTGAAGCAGTGGACGAATGCTTGGGCGAAGTCGTTGACGCGATTCTTGCTAAAGGCGGACATGCCATCATTACCGCTGATCACGGTAATGCTGACATTCTGATTACAGAATCAGGCGAACCGCACACTGCGCATACAACAAACCCAGTCCCTGTGATTGTAACGAAAGAAGGCATTACGCTGCGTGAAGGCGGAATCCTAGGCGACCTTGCACCAACGTTATTAGACCTTCTTGGTGTTGAAAAACCGAAAGAAATGACAGGAACATCTTTAATTCAAAAATAATTTGAAAATCAAAAGGAGAGACAAAACTCATGCCATACATTGTTGATGTTTATGCACGCGAAGTATTAGACTCCCGCGGCAACCCAACAGTTGAAGTTGAAGTATATACAGAAACAGGAGCTTTCGGCCGCGCATTAGTGCCAAGCGGAGCTTCTACAGGTGAATACGAAGCGGTTGAGCTTCGTGACGGCGACAAAGACCGTTACCTTGGAAAAGGCGTGTTAACAGCTGTTAACAACGTAAACGAAATCATTGCTCCAGAGCTTCTTGGCTTTGATGTAACTGAACAAAACGCAATCGATCAGCTTTTAATCGAGCTTGACGGTACTGAAAACAAAGGCAAACTTGGTGCGAACGCAATCCTTGGCGTATCTATGGCTTGTGCGCGTGCTGCTGCTGATTTCTTACAGATTCCTCTTTACCAATACCTTGGAGGATTCAACTCAAAAACGCTTCCTGTACCGATGATGAACATCGTAAATGGCGGAGAGCATGCTGATAACAACGTGGATATTCAAGAATTCATGATCATGCCTGTAGGTGCTCCTAACTTCCGTGAAGCACTTCGCATGGGCGCTCAAATCTTCCACAGCCTGAAATCAGTATTAAGCGCAAAAGGCTTAAACACTGCTGTAGGTGACGAAGGCGGATTCGCTCCAAACCTTGGTTCTAACGAAGAAGCACTTCAAACAATCGTTGAAGCAATCGAAAAAGCCGGCTTCAAACCTGGCGAAGAAGTTAAACTTGCTATGGATGCTGCATCTTCTGAGTTCTACAACAAAGAAGACGGCAAATACCATCTGTCTGGCGAAGGCGTTGTGAAAACATCTGCTGAAATGGTTGACTGGTATGAAGAGCTTGTTTCTAAATACCCAATCATCTCTATCGAAGACGGACTTGATGAAAACGACTGGGAAGGCCACAAGCTTCTTACTGAGCGTCTTGGCAAAAAAGTTCAGCTTGTTGGTGACGACCTCTTCGTTACAAACACGAAAAAACTTTCTGAAGGTATTAAAAACGGCGTAGGCAACTCTATCCTGATCAAAGTAAACCAAATCGGTACATTGACTGAAACATTCGATGCGATCGAAATGGCGAAACGCGCAGGCTACACAGCTGTTATCTCTCACCGTTCTGGTGAAACTGAAGACAGCACAATCGCTGACATCGCTGTGGCAACAAACGCAGGACAAATCAAAACAGGTGCTCCGTCTCGTACGGACCGTGTTGCGAAATACAACCAGCTTCTTCGCATCGAAGATCAGTTGGCTGAAACTGCTCAATACCACGGTATCAACTCTTTCTACAACTTAAACAAGTAATAAAAAGACCGCCGGGATTTTCTCGGCGGCTTTTTTATGCTTTCAGAGATCCAAATAAAGCCTCACCATATCGCGGCATTGAATCCCGTTTTCAAAAATGTCCTCATCATAATGTCTGAGAAAGAAATCGTGGTCGATCGCCTGAATGCGGAATCCGCATTTTTGATAGAGGGAAAGCTGATGAATGCTCGAATTCCCCGTGCCGATTTCAATCGTGTCCGCCCCCAGCTCCTTCGCTTTTTCGATGGCGTCAAGTACAAGCTGTTTGCCAAAGCCCTTCTTCTGAAGAGATTCTTTTACCGCAATATTTACAATTTCAACTGTTTGCGGCCTTGTTTTTAGCAATACATAAACACCTGCAAGCTCATCACCGGCCCAAGCTGTGTAACATTCTCCCCTCTCAAGATATTCATCTACAATGTCTTTCGATGGATCGGCGAGCAGCAATAGATCATATAATTCGTCATTTTTTTCTTCTCCTAATTCAATCCTGAGCTTTTGCATATTCGTACCACCTTTTTAGTCTGATAGACATTTAATTTTTTCATTCGTTCCCAATTTCATTCTGTTTTATTATAAAATATGAAAAGCAGTAAATGTTATCAAATTAGTAGAATAGGAGGAAAGTCATGTTTTTTTGTAAGAATTGCGGCTCCCAGAATAATGAAGGAGCCAAGTTTTGTAAACAATGCGGCACCCCGATCGGAGGGGGTAGCAAACAGGCAAATCAAGAAACAGCTAGCACTGCAGAAACAAGGCAGGCTCCGCGAAAACCGATCCCTAAGAAAACCATCATTTTATGGAGCAGCATTGCCGCGGCGTGCGTTATATTATTCGCCGCATATAAAACCGGAGCGTATTTTACTTCAAAGGATAGGTTAGTAGACAAGTTTGAACAGGCCGTAAATGATGGGGATCAGGACCAAATCGCGACTCTGCTTACACCGGTAAATGACAATCTTAAACTCACTAAAAATAATGTAAAACCGTTTCTTACATATTTGAAGGATCATCCAGACAAAAAAGATGAACTTTTTGCATCGCTGCGTGATGAAACAGCCCAGAAGGATATCGTATATGCAGAAAAAGACGGAAAAAGCCTGCTGGTATTTGACCATTATGACTTAAAGGTAGCACCTGTTTATTTTGAAGTGAGCAGCAATTATAAAAATACCGATCTATATGTCAATAAAGAGGAAGCCGGATCTGTAAAGAAAGCAGATCAAGCACAAACCCTCGGTCCGTACATTCCCGGCGAATATACAGTCTCAGCCAAACTGAAAAACGATGTCGTCGATCTTGTGAAAAAGGAAGACATTCAGGCGGTTGGCGATAGCAGCTTTCGTGTTGATCTCTCATTGGAAGCAGACGATGTGACATTCAGCTTAGCGGATGACATCAAGAGCGGGAAGGGAGATTTGCTGATTAACGGTAAATCAATTCATAAAGATCCGTTCAAATCCGTAACATATGGTCCGCTGCTGACAGATGGATCAATGACAGCTTCAGTCGAGGCAGAATTTCCGTGGGGAAAAACAAAAACTGCCGGCATTCCGATCGATGATAAAGAAATGGAGTTAACGTTAATTCCTGATCAAGATACACAGGAACAGATTATGAACACAATTGTCAAAACAACAAAACAATACTCCAAAGCTCTATCTGATGGGAATACAGCCCAGATGACAGAGGCAAGTGCCAATTGGAAGGCGGAGACGAAGGACACCGTCGATTCTATGAAAAGCGCGGATTCATACTTAAAAGATAGATACTTGGAAACTGATTTTGACCTGGACACATTTGCCCTCTCTCAGAAAAACGACGGAACGTGGCAGGTTTCGGTAACAGGAAAAGAACTTCACCAGTCTTCTTCGTATAACGACTATACAAAATCTGAAATGACTGACGACAGTCCGAGTTATGAATATCTTCTTTCATATGATAAAAAACAGAAAAAGTGGATTTTCGAAGATGCAGAATCAACATTCGAATCTGCAGGCACAAATATAAAGAAAATCAAAAATGATAAACCAGAGACATACACTTCCGCCTGGGCTGGCTCGAAAAACAAAGGCAGTGAAAGCTCTGCAAGCGGCGATGTTACAGATGAACAAGTGACATTATTTATGGGCAGTTATCTGCAAAGTCAGGCAGATGCCGTGAATCAAAATAATTTCTCACTGATGGAAGACAGCCTTGAAAAAGGCAGTTCCCTTTATTCCGACCAGCAGCATCTCGTGTCGAAATTAAATAAAGAGGGGACAACAGAAGACTTTAATAACTATGAAGTGAAAAGCTGGAGCCAAAATGGGTCGGCTATCACGATTAAGACGTATGAAGAATTCTATATCACAAAATCAGGCGGCAGTCCAAAGCTCAGAACATATAACTGGACTTATACCGGCGTAGTGAAGAACGGAAGAATTTACTTAACGTCTATTCAATAAAACAACCCCATCACCAGCAGGTGATGGGGTTGTTTTTAAAAGAGCATATAACGGAAAATTTCTTTGACATAGTGTTCGATAATAAGCTGAAATGTAACGCAGATGATCAGATAAATCACAATCGTTGAGTAAATGACATCAATTTTCCCTTTATATGAATGCTGGTAACTGCTCAGCATCGCAGGAGGAATGGCGAAGAATGCACCGATTAAACCAACGGCTAATATGGTAAAGCAAATGTCTGTATGTAATAAAAAGAAGAAAAGGGCAAGAATCAAAATAGCCGTAAAAGGAATAAGAAATGCTCCGAATCTTGAGAATGAATCCTTGAAAGACACTTGGTTTCCCGCGATTTTCAGGGCGAAAAAGATGCATGCATGCAGGCCAAATAGAAATAAAATAAAATAAATGGTTGGCTCTAAGAAGATTGCTGTAAAGCTTACGCTTCCGGGACCGTCTGAAAAAAGAATATAAAACATCAAAGGGGTCAGCAAACTGAAAAGAACCAGCGTAATCACCGCGCTGATCAACTGCTCTCCGCCTGTTGCTTTACATTCCTGATAAGGGCGTTTCAGGACGGATAAGACAAATGAACCGAACTGTTTTGCTGCTTGCTTTGCAGCGGCTCCAGTTTGAGCTGCATGCTGGTGGCCTGATTGACCGGGGAGCGGTGATCCGCATTTCTCACAAAAATTTCCGCCATCTGTTTGATGGCCGCATTGAGGACAATACATAAAATAACTCCTTTACATGTAATATAGGGAAAATAGACTAATAGTTTTATTATAAAAGAAAAAAGTTGTAAAGTAATCAATATTCATACAAAAAAAGACACGTGCCCGATAGCAGCTGTGTCTTTTTATATCTAGTTATTCATATATTTCTCAAATACATCCCCAAAATCCTTGATATGATACTGTGAGCGAACGGATGTCAGCCAAGTGAATCCGAATTCGGTCAGCTCTTTGTATTGCGTTTCAATATTAACGTGCTCAGGGCGGGTATGGTGAAGAATCGTCACTGCTTTATCTAAGCTTTGCTCCGCTTGATTGATTAAAATGTCATTTTCATAGGTTGTTTCAGCGATGCGAAGCAGTGCTTTATAAAGGTCTTTTAACTTTTCAATCTGGTCTTTGTGGACATCAATGTCGAATTGTTCTCCGCCCAGCTTAAACTTTATTTCAACATCCAAATCGACTTTTCCGGCAGTTTCAAGAAAAACGTCAGAGATTTTATATTGCGAATAAGGATAGCGTTTCAACGTTCGTTTCGAGGAAGTGGCGCGTTCGCCGTCTACATGGATCAGGGCCAGGTTCGTAAAGCAATACTCGTCTGCTTTTGTTTTAATCAAGAAATAAATTTTCTCATTATCTTCATGCATGACATAATCATCTGCGTCTGTTTTGTCATAGTCCTGAGGTTCGATAATTTTTCCGATATCAGATAAGCCCAAGGCATCTGCCGCAATTTTTTTGAACATCTGTATACGTCCTTCCTATTCAATTTGTCACTTCATTGTAGCATGGCGCGTTTCTGACAGGCTATAAAGGTTTACCGGGAAATCGCCTCCGGGTAAAAGGGTGGAGAATAATTCTATTTCCTGTGCAGAGACTATCAACAAGGAGGTATATGATGTTCTCATTCATTGTTCACGTCTTCATTTCTTTATTCGCAGTATCGAATCCGATCGGAAACGTACCGATATTTCTGACGCTGACAGAAGGCTATACTGCAGCGGAAAGAAAAGCAATTGCCCGGAAGGCAGCTATTTTATCCTTTTTTATTCTCGCGGCTTTTTTGGTTTTCGGCCATCTTATCTTTAAACTGTTTGATATCAACATTCACGCGCTCCGAGTGGCGGGCGGCATATTCATTTTCGGCATTGCCTATAATCTATTGAATGCGAAAGAATCACACGTGCAATCTCTTCACCATGATGAACATAAGGAAAGCAAGGAAAAAGCGGATATATCAGTCACACCTTTATCCATTCCGATTATTGCTGGGCCCGGAACGATTGCAACAGTGATGAGCCTTTCCGCCGGTCATAGCGGCATTGGTCATTATGCGGCTGTCATGATCGGCATAGCCGCCGTTATTGCCCTGACCTTTCTCTTTTTCCACTATTCTGCTTTTATCAGCAGCAAACTCGGAAAAACCGAGATGAATGTGATTACCAGACTGATGGGATTAATCTTAGCCGTGGTTGCGGTCGGGATGATTGGTGCCGGGCTGAAAGGCATGTTTCCGGTCTTAACCTCATGATGCAAAAAGCAGCTCTCTTATTTTAGAGAGCTGCTTTCTTTTGTTTTCGGCACATACCGAAAGACTTCCTCACTCTCAAAAAATTCAATCAACCTGCTTAGCCAATCATAGTAATGAAGCCATTCTTTTAATTCATTCAGCAGCTGATTGACTTTCTCTTCCGCTTCCGGGGTAAGCCCGTCCCTTTGTAAAAGATCACTCAGCTCCCGGTTTAATTTTTTATACAGCACTTTGTTTTTGCTCACGACCTTTGTCCAATTCGCCGCGAATAAAGAAATGAAGGTTTGATAATAATCCTGCTCGACGTCATAAAGGTCTTTTCGTACGCCTTTTTCAAACACCTTTTCGGCGATATTGGCATCGATCATTTCCCGGACAACCTGGCTCATCCGTGTTTTGCTCATGCCCGTTGCCTCAGATAGCTCGCTTAAGGTCATTGGTTTTCGATTCATATAAATAATTCCGAGCACACGTCCGACAGTTGAAGGCATTCCAAACGTATGCATATTTTCGGCAATCTTCTCAATGAGATGCTCTTCAGCATGTTCAATGATGTCGAGAGCGGTTTTTTTCACAGCTGATCATCCCTTCAAATGGCAATTGATGGTGTCAATATATCATATTTCTTCCTGGTGTTGAAAATAGCTGAATGCTGAGGAAGTGGGAGGTATCCGGCGTAATTGTAAGAACACCCTTTCCGTCTCGGTGATAACAATAAATAATCTATAAATAACATATAATTTCAACACATTGTAAACTTTTTATTTTACAAAGTTCAAACTATAATAAGGATTATACTTTTCAGAAAATTTAAAGGAAACCTGCGGAGGTGCACGGATTGCTGAAATTGGAACAAGTGTCAAAAGTATATAAAGGCGGCAAAAAAGCTGTGAACAGCATTGATTTAGATATTGCCAAAGGTGAATTTATCTGTTTTATCGGCCCGAGCGGCTGCGGAAAAACGACAACGATGAAGATGATCAACAGACTGATAGAACCATCGTCTGGAAGGATCTTTATCGACGGAGAAAATATTATGGAACAGGACCCGGTTGAGCTGAGGAGAAAAATCGGCTATGTGATACAGCAGATTGGTTTGTTCCCCCATATGACCATCCAGCAGAACATCTCACTCGTACCAAAGCTGCTGAAATGGCCTGAGGAAAAACGGAAAGAACGGGCGCGCGAGCTGTTAAAGCTTGTGGATATGGGCCCAGAGTATTTAGACCGTTATCCGCATGAGCTCAGCGGCGGACAGCAGCAGAGAATCGGCGTGCTGCGCGCCCTGGCAGCGGAACCCCCTCTCATTTTAATGGATGAACCGTTCGGAGCGCTTGATCCGATTACGCGTGATTCCCTTCAGGAAGAATTCAAAAAACTGCAGAGAACCTTAAACAAAACGATTGTGTTTGTAACCCACGATATGGATGAAGCGATTAAGCTTGCTGACAGGATTGTGATATTAAAAGCGGGAGAAATCGTTCAAGTCGGCACACCTGATGAGATTCTTCGAAACCCGGCAAATGAGTTTGTTGAAGAATTTATCGGGAAAGAGCGCCTGATTCAGTCAAGACCGGATATCGAGCGGGTAGAGCAAATGATGAACAGAACGCCGGTGACGGTATCTGCGGACAAAACGCTTTCTCAGGCGATTCAGCTGATGAGAGAAAAACGTGTTGACTCGCTGCTCGTTGTGGACCGGCAAAACGTGCTGAAGGGCTATGTTGATGTGGAAATGATTGATCAAAACCGCAAAAAAGCGAGCATCGTTGGCGATGTATACCGTTCAGATATATATACCGTTCAAAAAGGGGCGCTTCTTCGCGATACAGTCCGAAAAATTTTGAAGCAGGGGATCAAGTATGTTCCGGTGGTCGATGAACAGAACCATTTAGCAGGGATTGTGACAAGAGCGAGCCTCGTTGATATCGTATACGATTCCATTTGGGGCGACGAGGAAAACCAGCTCATGACGATCTGATCAGGGGAGGAGCTCTTTTAAGATGAATCAAATGATGACTTTTTTGCAAACGAACGGCGGAGAGCTGCTGTATAAAACAGGAGAGCATTTATATATTTCACTCATAGCCGTTGTATTGGGCATTATCGTTGCAGTACCGCTCGGCGTTGCTCTTACCAGAATGAAAAAAGGCGCAGGTGCGGTAATCGGTTTCGTAAACATTGTGCAAACCCTGCCGAGTCTGGCGATTTTAGCCTTTTTTATTCCGCTTCTCGGCGTAGGAAAAGTGCCTGCGATTGTCGCTTTATTTTTCTATTCGGTGCTGCCGATCCTGCGCAATACGTATACCGGCATTAAAGGTGTAAATAAAAACCTCCTGGAATCGGGGAAAGGGATTGGCATGACCGGCTGGGAGCAGATTCGGCTCGTTGAAATCCCGCTGGCGATTCCCATCATCATGGCGGGGATCCGCACATCAACGATCTATCTAATTGGCTGGGCGACACTTGCGTCGTTTATCGGGGGAGGCGGCCTCGGGGACTATATTTTTATCGGACTGAACCTATACCAGCCTGAATATATCATTGGCGGTGCCGTGCCTGTCACAATTCTGGCAATTATTATTGATTATGTGCTGGCTGTGACAGAACGAAAGGTGACGCCGAAAGGCTTGCAAGGGATGAAGGAAGTTTCGTAAGGAGTTGGCACTGTTGAAAATGACAAAAATCAAATGGCTTGGCGCGTTTGCTCTCGTCTTTGTCATGCTGCTAGGCGGCTGCTCTCTGCCGGGTCTAGGCGGCGCTTCTGACGATACGATCAAAATCGGGGCGCAGAGCATGACAGAATCAGAAATTTTAGCGAATATGATCGCGCAGCTTATTGAACATGATACAGATTTGAATACTGCTTTAGTGAAAAACCTCGGCTCAAACTATGTTCAGCACCAAGCGATGCTGGGCGGTGACATTGATATTTCAGCCACGCGCTATTCCGGAACAGATTTAACAAGCACCCTCGGCAAGGAAGCGGAGAAAGATCCGAAAAAAGCGCTGAACATTGTGCAGAACGAGTTTCAAAAACGCTTTTCCTATAAATGGTTTGATTCCTACGGCTTTGATAACACATATGCCTTCACCGTAACAAAAAAGTTTGCGGAAAAGGAGCATATTAACACCGTGTCCGACCTGAAAAAAAATGCCTCCCAATATAAATTAGGCGTCGACAATGCTTGGCTGAAACGAAAAGGCGACGGGTATAAAGGCTTTGTCAGCACATATGGCTTTGAGTTCGGCACAACTTATCCGATGCAGATCGGGCTTGTCTATGACGCAGTCAAAAATGGGAAAATGGACGCCGTTTTGGCTTATTCAACGGATGGACGGATTAAAGCATATGATCTGAAAATCTTAAAAGATGATAAGCGTTTCTTTCCACCGTATGACTGTTCACCGGTGATTCCGGAAAAGGTGCTTAAGGAGCATCCGGAACTTGAAGGTGTGATCAATAAGCTGATTGGGCAAATCGACACGGAAACGATGCAGGAACTTAATTATGAGGTGGATGGCAAGCTGAAGGAGCCGTCTGTCGTAGCAAAGGAATTTTTAGAGAAACATCATTATTTTGACTAAGAAAAGAGGTGGATCATATGGAAGTACTACAGCAGCTTGGCACATACTATTCGCAAAACGGCGGTTACGTGATGCAGGAATTTTACCGCCATTTTCTGATGTCGGTGTACGGCGTTTTATTTGCTGCCATTGTTGGAATTCCGCTTGGCATCCTGATAGCCAGATACAGAAGATTAAGCGGATGGGTTTTTGCGGTCACGAACGTCATTCAGACCATCCCGGCTCTCGCCATGCTCGCCGTGCTGATGCTTGTCATGGGGCTGGGCGCTAATACGGTGATATTGTCATTATTTCTGTATTCTCTTCTGCCAATTATCAGAAATACGTATACTGGGATTATCAGTATTGAGCACGCCTATCTTGAATCCGGAAAAGCAATGGGGATGACAAAATTTCAAGTGCTGCGGATGGTCGAGCTTCCGCTTGCGCTTTCTGTCATAATGGCCGGCCTGCGCACCGCGCTTGTCATTGCCATCGGCATTACGGCCATCGGGACATTTGTCGGTGCTGGCGGTCTCGGGGACATCATCGTCAGAGGATCAAACGCCACAAACGGAACCGCGATTATATTAGCGGGAGCGATCCCCACAGCTCTGATGGCGGTGATTGCCGATTTGGTCATGGGCTGGCTTGAACGAGCATTAAGCCCGATTAAAAAGAGAAAGAAGAAAAATCTGGCAGGTGCCGCATAAGAAAAAACGCCTTGTAATGACAGGGCGTTTTTTACGGCTTCGGCACATATTTAAAAATTTCTTCGCTCTCAAAAAACTCAATCAAACGGCTGAGCCAATTATAATAATCAAGCCATTCCTTTAATTCTTTCAGCAGTTCATTCACTTTTTCTTCCGCTTCAGGAGTAAGCTCTTCATCCAACACGCTAAGCAGCTCCCGATTGAGTTTTTTATGCATCATTTTGTTTTTGCTGACGACTTTGCTCCAGGTGGCTGAAAACAGCGTGATAAATGTTTGATAGTAGTCCTGCTCAACCTCATATAAATCTTTTCGCACGCCTTTTTCGAACACCTTCTCGGCAATGTTGGCATCAAGCATTTCCCGCACTACCTGGCTCATGCGTGTTTTGCTCATGCCGGTGGCCTCAGATAATTCCGTAAGCGTCATCGGTTTTCGATTCATATAAATAATGCCCAGCACTCGTCCGACGGTAGAGGGCATTCCAAATGCATGCATGTTTTCCGCGATTCTTTCTATAAAATGGTCCTCGGCCTGTTCAATGATCGTTAACGGATCTTTCTCCAACGGTTTCATCCTTTCAGCTAACAATTCCGATGTCAATATACCACATTTTTGATACGGCGAAAATGCTGTCAAAAGAGAATTTGGCAGGAAATTGGAGCAATAAGGAGATCAACACACGTCAATGCGGGTAAATCAGCGTTTACACATACTTTATAAATAATATGAACAAATTGTAAACTTTTTATTTTATAAACTTTATTCTATAATGGGAAGCATTCAATTGTCTGAAAAATTAAATTTAAACTGAACAAATTGAATAAACTTAATTTTGGAGGTGCGATGTTTGCTGACATTAGAAAATGTCTCGAAAACATACAAGGGCGGCAAAAAAGCCGTGAACAACGTAAATCTTAAGATTGCAAAAGGCGAATTTATCTGCTTTATCGGGCCGAGCGGCTGCGGAAAAACGACAACAATGAAAATGATTAACCGATTAATTGAGCCTTCCGCCGGAAAGATTTTCATTGACGGCGAAAACATCATGGATCAGGATCCTGTAGAGCTCAGGCGCAAAATTGGCTATGTGATTCAGCAGATCGGCCTGTTTCCCCATATGACCATTCAGCAGAATATCTCACTCGTCCCAAAACTGCTGAAATGGCCGGAGCAGCAGCGGAAAGAACGGGCGCGTGAGCTTTTAAAATTGGTCGATATGGGGCCTGAATATGTAGACCGTTACCCTCATGAATTAAGCGGGGGGCAGCAGCAGCGAATTGGTGTATTACGGGCACTTGCCGCGGAGCCGCCGCTTATCTTAATGGATGAACCGTTTGGGGCACTCGACCCGATTACGAGGGATTCCCTCCAGGAAGAATTTAAAAAACTGCAAAAAACCTTACATAAAACCATCGTATTTGTTACCCACGATATGGATGAAGCGATTAAGCTGGCAGACCGGATTGTGATTTTAAAAGCGGGAGAAATCGTTCAAGTTGGAACGCCCGATGACATTTTAAGAAATCCGGCAGACGAATTTGTTGAGGAATTTATCGGCAAGGAGCGGCTGATTCAGTCATCCAGGCCGGATGTTGAACGGGTTGACCAGATTATGAACACACAGCCTGTAACGATCACCGCGGATAAAACGCTTTCTGAGGCCATTCAGCTGATGAGGCAGGAACGGGTCGATTCATTGCTGGTCGTCGATGACAAGCACGTTCTGCAAGGCTATGTCGATGTTGAAATCATTGATCAATGCCGGAAAAAGGCCAATCTCATAGGTGAGGTTTTACATGATGATATATACACAGTACTGGGCGGCACACTGCTGCGCGACACGGTCCGCAAAATTTTAAAACGGGGTGTCAAATATGTTCCCGTTGTGGATGAAGACCGACGCCTGATCGGAATTGTGACGAGGGCAAGTCTGGTCGACATCGTGTATGACTCCCTCTGGGGAGAAGAAAAGCAGCTCGCAGCGTTGTCATAGGGAGGGGCGATAAGTCATGCATCATATTGTTCAATTTTTGCAAACCAATGGGGGCGAGCTTCTTTATAAAACATACGAGCATATTACGATATCGCTCATTGCTGTGATCTTAGGTGTGCTGGTTGCCGTCCCCCTCGGGGTTGTGCTTACCAGAATGAAAAAAGGAGCCGGCACCATTATCGGCATTGTCAATATCATTCAGACGCTGCCGAGTCTGGCCATCCTCGCTTTTTTTATCCCGCTCCTTGGTGTAGGAAAGGTTCCGGCCATTGTGGCTTTGTTTTTCTATTCCGTATTGCCGATTCTTCGCAACACGTATACCGGCATTCGCGGCGTCAACAAAAATCTGCTCGAGTCTGGCAAAGGCATCGGAATGACGCCGGCTGAACAAGTCCGCTTGGTGGAGCTGCCGCTTGCCGCGCCAGTGATCATGGCGGGAATCAGAACATCGACGATTTACTTAATCGGCTGGGCCACGCTTGCTTCCTTTATCGGAGGCGGCGGATTGGGTGATTACATTTTTATCGGACTGAATTTATATCAGCCGGAATATATCATCGGGGGCGCGGTACCTGTCACGATATTGGCAATTGTGATTGATTATGTGCTGGCAGTTGCTGAACGAAAACTGACACCTGCCGGCATGCAGAGATTGAAGGAATTGTCATAAGGAGGCGGCTCATGAAAAGAAAATATCTCAAATTAATGATAGGTTTAGCACTTGTGGCAACGCTGACGCTGAGCGGATGTTCGCTTCCTGGTCTCAGCGCTGCTGCAGACCAGACCATTAAAATCGGCGCGCAAAGCATGAGCGAATCAGAAATCATCGCCAGCATGCTTGGCCAGTTGATCGAACACCATACAGATCTCAAAACAGCAACGATTAAAAATCTTGGCTCCAACGCGGTGCAGCAGCCGGCTTTAATGAACGGGGAAATCGACATTGCCGCCACAAGATATACGGGAGACGCGCTGACAGGCACGCTGAGAATGGAACCTGAAAAAGATCCGGACAAAGCGCTGGCGCTTACTCAGCGGGAGTTTAAAAAAAGATATGATTTAAAGTGGTATGACTCCTACGGGTTTGATAATACATATGCCTTTACAGTCAGCAAGGAGCTGGCCGACCAATACCATTTAGAGACCGTATCAGACGTTAAAAAATGGGCGCCGCAATTAAAGCTGGGCGTTGATAACTATTGGATGAAGCTCAAAGGAAACGGCTATCAGGATTTTACGAAAACCTACGGCATGACATTCGGCGGCACGTATCCGATGCAGATCGGCCTTGTGTACGACGCGGTGAAAAGCGGAAAAATGGACATTGTGCTTGCGTATTCAACCGATGGAAGAATCAAGTCCTATGGTCTCAAAATGCTAAAGGATGATAAACAATTTTTCCCGCCGTACGACTGTTCTCCGGTTGTTCCGGAAAAGGTGCTCAAAGAACATCCTGAGCTTGAAGGCATCATCAAGAAAATGCTCGGAAAAATCGACACAGCCACGATGCAGGAGCTTAACTATGAAGTCGACGGCAATCTCAAAGAACCGTCTGTCGTTGCCAAGGAATATTTAGAAAAACATCACTACTTCGAATCGTGAAAGGGGGAAGAGGTCAATGAACGTGCTTGAACAGTTAATGACGTATTACGCGCAGAATGGCAGTTACGTCATGGATGAATTCGGCCGCCACTTTCTCATGTCGGCTTACGGCGTTTTATTTGCCGCTGTCGTCGGGGTTCCGGCCGGAATCCTCATCGCGCATTTTCGCCGTTTGTCAGCCTGGGTGTTTGCAGTAACAAACGTTATTCAAACAATCCCGGCGCTCGCTATGCTGGCCGTCTTAATGCTTGTTATGGGGCTCGGCGCAAATACCGTGATTCTATCATTATTTCTGTATTCCCTGCTGCCGATTATTCGAAACACGTACACAGGCATTATCAGTATTGAGCATGCCTACTTAGAATCGGGAAAAGCAATGGGCATGACGAAATTCCAAGTGCTCAGAATGGTTGAGCTCCCGCTCGCACTTTCTGTCATTATGGCGGGCCTTCGCACAGCTCTCGTCATTGCCATTGGAATTACTGCGATCGGCACATTTGTCGGTGCCGGAGGCCTTGGGGACATGATCGTCCGCGGCTCAAACGCGACAAACGGAACTGCGATTATTCTAGCCGGAGCGATACCAACTGCGGTGATGGCGGTAGGGGCGGATTTGCTCATGGCCTGGATTGAAAGATTGTTGAACCCAGTTAAACAAAAAAACAGAAAAAAGTTAATTCGTGTATCGAGTTAAGCAAAAAGGATTCTTTTCTAAAAGGGAAAAGAGTCCTTTTTTTATGGGATTTATTGGGTGAATCTTGATTTTTTTTTGATTTTTCAAATGTATAGTTTAAATAGAATATTATGAAAATTTTAGAATGGAATGAATAAAATGGAGGACTTTACGAAGGGATGTTGAATTGTTGTTGTTATCGAAGTGGATAAATATGGGAGGTTGAAGACTAAGATGAAATCCTTATATACACCTACAGATTATTATATGATTCGGGTTCCTTTGGTACATCAGGCCTTGAAAAATGAGAACTCTGAGGATACAGATCAGTTATTGCATGACCTTTGTAATGATTCATTATTTCGTGAACAAATACTGGTATCTAGCAGGACACTATATGACACAATGAATATTTTCCTTCAAACGCCCGATAAATTAAAAGGAAAAAAAAAGCGGAACTTCCAGCAAGCTATTTTGAAGTATGCAACAAGAAGAGCAACTAGAACAACGCCTTTTGGCCTTTTTTCTTCAGTGGGTATAGGGGCATTTTCCGATAAAAATCAATTATCTTTTAATCAGCATTCATTTTACAAAAAAGCACGTGTTGATTTTGAGTGGCTCTATCAATTGATGAGAAAACTAGAAAACGAATACATCGACCGGCTTTCGTTTACATTAAACCCCGCTTGTTACATCAAAGGTGATCGGGCTTACTTGTTGTATAGCACAGATGGAAAATCTGAAGAGGTTAGTGTTCGTGCAACATCGGTTTTCCATCTAATCAATGAACTTTGTGGTGAATGTGTTGCTTATCATGATATTATTCGTAGTTTGACAGAGAACTATGAAAATACCCCAATAAGCAAAATTAATCAGTACGTAGAAGATCTTATTGACAAAGAGTTCCTGATATCAAATTTACGGCCACCAATGACTGTTTCAGATCAATTTCAGTATTTAATTGCTCAAGCGGAAAGCAGCCGAATTCCAAATGAGCTTCTTCAGGCTTGCAGGAAAATACAATATCAAATAGATGAATATAACCGGATCACTATCGGAGAGGGAGAGGACCAGTATTTAAATCTGATTGAAACAATGAACGAACTCATAAAGACTTCATCTCCTCTGCAGGTGGATACGGGTTTAGGTGACTCCTCCATTCAACTAGATAATGAAACATCTCTTGCGATAAGTGAATTGGCTAGTATGTTTACTTATATGGCTGCTCCCTCCGCAGAAAGACTAGACCACTTAGAAAAGTACAAAAATGTGTTTTTGGAGCGTTATGGGTATGAAAGAGAAGTTCCTCTTTTAGAAATGCTTTGTTCCAACGCTGGCATTGGTGCCCCTGCTACTTACACGAATCCTGTTAATGAATTCTTCGAAGAAATATCATTTGAGGATCAATTTTCACCTGAAATGAAACAATTTTTTATGAAAAAATACTTTGAATCAGTTAGAAAGAAAGCTCCCATTCAATTACATGACGAAACATTCCATAGAATCTGCAATTATGAAATTGCAGATGAAGAAATTCCAGTATCATTTGAACTCAATTTCTTTGTTAAATTGCGCAATGGCAGAGTCATGCTTTATTTAGGGCCAAATGTCGGATCTACACGCGCAGGGAAAACATTTGGAAGGTTTACTCACTTATCTGATTCAATCAATGCCGTTGTAAAAAAAATACATAATAAGGAAAAAGAGTTAACGGGCAAAAATAAGAAAATTTGTGAGCTGAGTATTGTGCCTAATCAGGTCAGGTCTGGAAATGTAACAAGAAATGTAAGTTATCGGGAAAAAGAAATGAACCTTTTTACAAACAGTGTCTTGCATCACAATGATTCTGTTAAAGCTGAAGATGTTCTAATTGGAATCGATAAAAAACATATCTTTTATGCCAAACATAAATGTACTGGCGAAATTCTGTCTTTTGAATCAAATCATATGTTTAATCCTTTATTAATGCCAAATGTCTTACGATTTTTATTGGAAATTTCAAGAGATGGCAAAAGGAAGTGGAATGATTTCCCGTGGATGGGCATCTATAGTGATTTTAAGTATATTCCTGAAATCAAATATAAAGAAATAATCTTATCATGTGAACAATGGCTGATACACAAAAGTGATTTAAGCATTCATTCGAATTCATCGATAGACGAGGTGAAATCTGCATTTTTTGAATTTCATCGTACTTATGATCTTCCGCAAAGATTTTATATCGTTAACGCAGACAATCGATTATTAATTGATATAGAAGATGATCGTACTTTAGATGTTTTTTTCTGGGAACTTAAAAAAACGAATCATAACCATCCGTTACAACTTGTGGCTGCTGAGCTTGATGCAAATGCTTTAAAGGATAGAAACCAAAATGTCTATTCGGGGGAAATCGTTGTTCCGCTGATCAGGAAAAAACCAGAAAAACCATTGAAATTACCGGTCCTTAACTCAGTAGAGGAAAATGGATCCGAAAGAATTAAAATGCCATTTGAAGATTGGCTGTTTATTAAACTTTATTGTAAACAAACTAGAGAAGAAGAGCTAATTGCTTTTGAAATAGCGGATATTTATAACCAGATTTCTGATCAATATCCAGTTAGACATTTCTTTATGAGGTATCGAGATCCGAAGCCTCATATAAGACTTAGATTGAATGGAAAAGCAGAGGTGCTGTACAGTTTATTTCCACAATTATTGAATTGGCTGAAAAGCTTAAGAGAAAAAGGACTGGTTACTGAGTTTGTTATCACCCAATATGAGAGGGAAATAGAACGATATGGCGGGCTAGACCTAATGGATGCTGCAGAACAGGTTTTCTGTGAAGATAGCAAAGTTGTTGAAACGATGATCAGAATGCATCGCATGAAGGATATTGCGATAAGCAAGGAAATCGCAGGTATGGTTTCTGTCATACAGTTTTTAGAACAGTTCGAGCTTACGTTCGAAGAGCAGTTAACGTTTTTAGAAAAAAATTGCCTGCAGAATGAGTAT
Organism: Bacillus sp. FSL K6-6540; assembly: GCF_038007545.1. Classification (NCBI taxonomy): domain Bacteria; kingdom Bacillati; phylum Bacillota; class Bacilli; order Caryophanales; family Bacillaceae; genus Bacillus; species Bacillus sp. FSL K6-6540. Next base: position 100,382 of record NZ_JBBOXH010000002.1, on the reverse strand, counting down.
CGTACTGAATTTAAGAAGGATAGAGAAATGTATATTGAAATATGCAACTCTGATAGAGAATGGGATAATCTCAGAAAAACAAGTGATGGCAGAATATTATATGAAATATTGAAAACTAGAAAAATAGCTGCAGCTAATTATGCATGCTTAATAAACAAGGCATTTGATAACAAAGAAGCAGTATATTCACGCATAGGTAGTGTAATTCACCTACATTGCAATCGTTTATTCGGCACTGATAGAGAAATGGAAACTAAAATACTTACACTTTGCAGACACTCTTTATATGCCCAGAGATATCAAAAGAAGAATGGTAGTTTAGCATGGAAGTAAAGGAACAACTAAAGCTAAAAGAGCTGCTGTTTATCATGAAACAAATGCCTAAGACTATCAAATTAATTTTCACCTTAGAAAGATCACTGTTTTTAAAGTTAATTTTATTCAGTATTATTACCGGTATTCTGCCAATTGTTTCACTCTATATTTCCCAAGAATTGATTAATTCCCTTGTGACTATACGCAAAGATGTTTCAGTTGTTATCTCCATTTTCTTAACATATCTTGGCGTATCATTTTGTTCGGAGCTGATCTCTCAGGTTTCTGAATATTATAATGGCAAATTCCAATTAAATATTGGTTATAAACTAAACTATAAAGTCATGAAAAAGAGCAGTAATCTAGCATTGAAGGATTTCGAAAATCCTGAAATATATGACAAATTAGAAAGGGTAACTAAGGAAATCAGCTATAAACCTTACCAAATCATTCAAGCCATCATTACAATGACCACATCATTTGTGACTCTGCTCTCATCAATTGCATTTTTGATGTCATGGAACCCTAAAGTTTCGCTGCTCTTGTTGGTTATTCCAGTGATTTCTCTATTCTATTTTTTGAAGATTGGACAGCAAGAATTTTTTATACATTGGAAACGAGCAGGACAGGAAAGGAAATCGTGGTATATCAGTTATATACTCACACACGATTTTTCTTTTAAAGAATTAAAATTGTATAACCTTAAAGATTATTTATTAAACAAATACTGGGATATTAAAAAATCCTTTATTGATCAAGATACAAAAATATTGAGAAAGAAAACTTATTTGAACCTAATATATGAGATTGCAGTGCAATTAGTTGGAGCTGTCATTATATTTATTGCTATTATGTCTGCTTTTGCGGGAAAAATAATGGTCGGTAATGTGATGAGTTATATCAGATCTGTTTCGCTGGTGCAAAGTCACTCACAGTCTATCATGACTAGCATTTATTCCATCTATAACAGCAATCTCTATATGAATCAATTGTATGAATTTCTGGAATTAAGAGAAGAGAAAAATCAAGGTCATAAGAAGCAAATTGTTGAGCCTATTCATTCTGTTATCTTTCAGAATGTCAGCTTTATCTATCCTAATCAAGAAGAACAGACACTGAATCATATTAATGTTTCATTGAATAAAGGAGAACGAATAGCCATTGTTGGGCCAAACGGGTCAGGGAAAAGTACATTCATTAAGCTCCTTACCGGATTATATGAAGTTCAGCAAGGTGACATTTTGGTTAATGGAGTAAATATTAAAGAATTGGATATGGACAGTTATATGGAACAAATTGCGGCACTCTTTCAAGACTTCATGAAATATGAAATGACCTTAAAGGAAAATATAGGATTTGGACAAATTGATAAACTACATCAGACAAATAAAATGCATGAGGTCCTCGATATTGTAAAAGCTGATTTTTTAAAAGGTCATTCATCCTATCAATTCGATACACAGCTTGGATTATGGTTTGATGAAGGAAGGCAATTATCCGGCGGACAATGGCAAAAGATTGCTTTGGCTAGGGCTTATTTTAGGGAAGCTTCTTTGTATATTTTGGATGAGCCAAGTTCTGCGCTGGATCCAATTGCAGAAAAAGAAACCTTCGATACTTTTTTCAGTTTGTCAAAAGATAAAATAGGAATATTTATTTCCCATCGATTGGTTGCTGCTAAACTTGCAGATCGGATCATTGTTATGGATAAAGGGGAAATAGTAGGAATAGGAACACATGAAGAGTTATTAAAAACATGTCCACTGTATAAAAAGATGGATGAATCCGAGAACTATATGAATCCGCTAGAGGAGGACGGTACTAAATGGGAAGAGGCGCTGTATCAGGGATAGAAGTTGAACTGGTGAAGGAAATCGCTCGACAAGTTTCTAATTACGATAAAGTACTTGAAATAGTGAATAAAAAAGATAACTTCCTCAGTATTGGTGAAGTTCCTCTTATACCTTGGAAGCCGACCGCATTGAGTCATGGTATACCAGGCATATGTATGCTGTATGGCGAATTGCACGCTCATTTTCCTGAGGAAGGATGGGACGACTTAGGACACAAATATTTATCGATTTTAGTAAATGAAATAAAAGAAAAAGGGCTGCATACTCCATCTATGTTTTCCGGAGCAGCTGGCATTGGACTTGCAGCTGTCTGTTTATCGCAACATTTCACCTATTACAAAGGTTTCATTTCCCGTATTAACGAATATTTGGCTGAAGTAGTACCTCAATTGTTAACTGAATTTTCTCAGCGGGAAGTGTATATGAGTGACTACGATGTAATAGAAGGTGTCAGTGGAATTGCAAGTTATCTTCTGCTATTTCAAGAAGATAAGGCAATGAAGGATTTGTTAATTGATATTTTAAAGTATCTGGTTAGATTAACTGAAGACATTACCATGAATGGAGAAAAAGTTCCTGGATGGCATATTCCATCTGAACATCAGTTTACAGATATCGAAAAAAAAGCTTATCCAAATGGAAACTTTAATATGGGATTAGCACATGGGATACCTGGTCCTATTTGCATTCTATCTTCAGCACTCATGCAGGGAATTAAAGTAAAGGGTCAAGAACGTGCAATTGAAAAAATGGTAGATTTCTTACTGGGATTTTCTGAAAAAGATCAAGGCAACTTGTTTTGGAAAGGAAATATAAGCTTTGAGGAGTATCAATACGGATCTCCACCTAACGCTCTAAATTTTAGTAGAGATGCTTGGTGCTATGGGAGACCTGGAGTATGTCTTGCGATTGTTAAAGCGGGAAAAGCACTTCAAAATACTAGATTTTTAAATATAGGTGTACAGAATTTAAGGTGCACAGCATCTGATATACAGGGGATTTTTTCTCCTACGATATGCCATGGCTATAGTGGAATAAGCCAGATTTTGCTTGCAGTGAATCAACTCACTGGACAAGAATTTTTTAACGAAGAGCTTCAAAAGATCAAACAAAAAATTATGAGCTACTATGACAAGGATTATATCTTTGGGTTCCACAATTATGAATCAATTGAAGGGAATGAAGCAGTACCTTTGCAGTACGTCGGTCTATTGGATGGAGCTGTAGGTGTAGGATTAGGGCTATTAAACATGGAATTAGGCTCAAAAACAGATTGGACAAAAGCATTACTTATTTAATAAAAAAAGGAAAAAATGATAAAATCTTGATATTCTTCTGTTACTATATAGGTATTGAAAGGAGGTGACCAATATGTCAAAGTTCGATGATTTCGATTTGGATGTAGTAAAAGTCTCTAAACAAGACTCTAAAATCACTCCTCAATGGAAAAGTGAATCACTTTGTACACCTGGGTGTGTAACTGGTGTATTGCAAACTTGCTTCCTTCAAACAATAACTTGTAACTGCAAAATCTCTAAATAAGTAAAACCATTGAATCACTTTGCTCTGACTCCTTGCATTCCTGAGCGTTATACATACTATTTTCATAGAGTTAGGGCCTAAAAATGATGTAAAAAGTAACGGGTGTGAATGAGTTTAAATTTCACACCCGTTTTTCATGTGGAAAAAAGTAACAAGGGGGATGATGGATAAGTCGATTTAAACAACACTCTAATACATACCCAAGTCAGTCTTTTTATCATGTACAGACAATTTAAGGAAATTCCTCAGAAATTCATATTTTAATGGATAGATCAATATGAGATAGATCTATCTGGAGTAAACAGTGTGACCTGATCACGCTTTTTTATTTAGACAAGTTTATCGTGTTGCCAGAAGCCCAAATGCTTTAAGTTTCCAGTTAGAAAAAGTATTTTGATTAAATTTTGATAAAAGTATTCTAGAATGATCAACATCCCACATAGATACCGCGCAGAGGAAGAATTCATTTTATCTTTAACATCTATTGGGGAAAATTCATAAGATTGAGGTGATGTACGTGTTTTTGAAAAGATGTGTAAACATTTCAGGCTGTTTTATTGTTTTATTTATGTTATCTGCTTGTCAAGCATTAACGAAGTTTAAAGATAAAACTGTTGAAGAAACAAAAAAAACAGTGCATTTTACTGAGGATAACAACGAAACATCTGAAACAATGGAGAGCTTGATTGATAAGGGAAAGCTCGATCAAGTGGTCTATAACGAAAAACTTTATCAGATGAAAGATAAAGTTGATGAAGACAAAAAAGGAAAAGTAATAGGGGCAATAGGTCAAACCTTCTTTGTAGATAGTGAGGGAAAGAGATGGTCTGAAGAAGAACTGAAAGAACCGTATATCTCTAATGATCCGGATGAAACCAGAGAGAAAAAACCTCTACGCTATGGGAAGGTTTACAGTGCGAACGAGGATACTGATGCCAAAGATGAAATCATTGTGGAGTTTAATCGCGAGTATTATCGAGCGGTTTTGATTAAGAATGAAAAGGGATAAGGGAGAGTGTGACATGAGTACAGTCCTATTAGAAACCAAAAGTCTTACAAAAAAGTTTGGCAAAGAAACAGCTGTTTCAGATGTTTCATTAACTGTTCAAAAAAACAGCATTTACGGTCTGCTTGGACCAAATGGAGCTGGAAAATCGACGACACTTAAAATTTTAACAGGAATTTTACGGAAAACTTCTGGTGAGGTTTTCTTCGACGGACATAAATGGAAACGTTCTGATTTGCAAAATATCGGATCTTTAATAGAAGCTCCACCCCTTTACGATAATTTAACAGCATTTGAAAATGTAAAAGTACATGCAACGTTGCTGGGCCTATCTGAGGATCGCATAAACAGCGTGCTAAAGACAGTAGATATGCAGCATGCTGGAAAGAAAAGAGCAGGGCAGTTTTCGATGGGGATGAGGCAGCGGCTGGGAATTGCTATTGCTTTATTAAATCACCCTAAATTATTAATTCTTGATGAGCCTACGAATGGGCTAGATCCAATCGGCATTCAGGAGCTCAGAGATCTTATTCGCTCTTTTCCTCAGGAAGGAATAACCGTGATTTTATCTAGTCATATACTTTCAGAAGTCGAGCAAATAGCAGATCATATTGGGATTATCATCGGCGGTCATCTTGGGTACCAGGGGGAAATAAACAAGACTGATGATTTAGAGCATTTGTTTATGGAAGTTGTAAAGGCAAGCCGTGAAAAAGAGGGTGTAAAAAGATGATGAATTATATGAAGGCCGAAAACCTGAAGTTTAAAAGGACCTTTTCTAGAAAAATGATTATCTTAGTGCCGCTGCTTAATATAGGTTTTTCTTTTTTGATGAACATTCAATTTTTTGTTCCCGGTACTTTTAACTGGTGGTCTATTATATTTATGCCGGTGATGATAGCTTTATTTTGTTCTTTATCTCATCAAAAAGAAAAAAAGGCCTCTAATTATAATGGTACGTATTCATTGCCTATTGATTTAGGAAGATTATGGTACTCTAAGATTGTAATTATTATGATTTATTCGCTATTATCTCAAATTGTATTTTTAGTGTTTATGTTACTAATGGGGTTTGTTATAGCTGATTTTGCTATTGTTACGCTTTCTACAATTGCCGCAAGTTTATTGCTTTGGGTAACAAGCCTTTGGCAAATTCCACTTTGTTTATTTGTGGCAAAAAAGTGGGGGCTTACAATAGCGGTAATGTTAAATCTTATAGGAACCCTTGTTCTAGGTATAATGCCGGCATCTCGTTCCTTTTGGTGGTTTATTCCTTGGAGCTGGCCAATTCGAATGATGTGTCCCACAATAGGTATTCATCCTAACGGTCTGTTGCTTGAAAAAAATGATCCTTTGTTGAGTTGGATGGTCGTCCCTCCTGCTATATTGATTTCTATTCTATTATTTTTAATAATAGCGTTTTTGACTAGCCGTTCGTTTGCCCCTTCAATCGATTACAGAACAAAAAAGCAGGGGGCGATATAAGGTGAGATTACTTTTGAGGTGTTTAAAAGCTGATTTCCAGAAAAGCAAACACACCTCCTTTATGTGGCTCCATTTAATTATTCCTATAGCTTTTTCAACTGTATTGATTCTGTATTTTTATGAGAGAGATCAGAGTCAATTTCACTTGTATAAGTCTTTTATGGAAGCTATTGCAGTTGCATTGCCGCTGCTTATAGGGGTGTTATGCGGAATGACTGCATCCTTAGAAGAACAGGCAGGGAAATTTCAAGTGTTACTAGGGAGTACGTCTCCAAAAGTCATTGCTTATGCCAGCAAAATGTTAATGCTGCTTTTCATGGAACTTTGCTCTATTGGTATAGCGCTTTTCATTTATATAATAGGATTAAAATTTATTTTACATGTGCCGGATTTGTCTTACGATATTTTTATAACAGGTGGTGCCTGGCTAGTTGCGGGTAGTGTAGCCCTATATTGTATTTACTTTTTTATCAGCTGTATGTTTGGAATGGGTGCTTCTGTCCTGATAGGCGGAGCTGGCCTGCTTATGACCGCTCTAATGAATACTGGATTAGGAGATGCTATATGGAAATATAACCCTTGGGCTTGGGGTATTAGATTGTCAGGTTTAAATGGGGTACTCCACTTTAAAGAAAAAGGGGATAATCCTTTATTAATGCATGAAATAAATTCAGGGGTATTGGTTATGATTTTTGGTATAATATGTATAATCATTGCCAGTCTAATATGGTTTAGTAAATGGGAAGGCAGAAAAACGTTTGAATAGTATGAGGGGGACAGGAAATGGCCAAAATCCTTGCTGTCGATGATGAAAAAGATATTCTTGTACTGATACAAAATATTTTGCGCCGTGACCAGCATCAAGTTGACATTTTAGATCGTGTTAAAGGACAGCCGCCTGACGTATTTCAAGGATATGATTTAATTTTGCTGGATGTTATGATGCCAGATATTGATGGTTTTGAGCTATGTAAACAGATACGTCCTTTGGTTGATTGTCCAATTTTATTCCTCACGGCTAAAACAGAAGAGGAAGCGATAGTAAAAGGTCTTATTACCGGCGGAGATGATTATATTACAAAGCCATTTGGTGTTAGAGAGCTTAGTGCTAGAGTTAATGCTCACTTAAGAAGGGAACGGAGAGATAAACATCAATCGAAAAGAGTCATCTCGGGTTTTTTATTTCATTTTGATAGTAAAGAAGTATTTATCAATAACCACAAACTTAACCTAACAAAAAATGAATATAAAATCTGTGAATTTTTAGCTCAACATAAAGGGAGAACTTTTTCAAGAGAACAAATTTACGAGGAGATATATGGATTAGAGGGGAATGCTTTGTATTCAACAATTACTGAATTTATCAGAACGATTCGAAAAAAATGTAAAGAGCATAATACAGACCCTATCAAAACGGTATGGGGTGTTGGGTACAAATGGGAATAGGTTTTAAGGGCCAGAAAACACTTCTTAGAGAACTGATAAAGTATATGGTCACGTTATGTATAAGTTTAGTTGTACTGGCTCTGCTATATTTATTTATAAATACAATCGCAATGAATACGGGTTTCTCACATCCCGCGAATTATAATGAACGGGAAGCAGAAAAACTTGCGCCAAAGCTGGAAAATACAGATAAAGTCACTGCTGATATGATTCCAGATACAATGTCATATGCCATCCTTGATAAAGAAACAAAACAAAAAACAGCTGGAACCATTAAAGAAAAAGATCTGCAACTGGTTAAAAAGAAGATTGAAAAAAAACCGTATGTCAATTATAAACAGAAAGGATATTTGGTTATAGATAGAAATGAAGAGTATTGTATTTTGCAATATTCATTACGGGCAGATTTTAGCTCACCTTTATTAAGAAAATACCTTCCTAATTATGAATTAACGAGTATTTGTATTTTGATAGTCTTACTCATTGTAGTCATTTCTATTATAACAACTTACTTTGCTAATAGATTAAGAAAACATTTTGAGACACTGAACGTAATTACTCGATATATAAAAGAGCAAAATTTGCAGTTTACTCCCGAATTTACACATATTAAGGAATTTGATGATGTAATTGATTCCTTAATTGAAATGAGAGATGCTCTTCGGTCATCACTCGAAGCTCAGTGGCGATTAGAAAAAAATAAGAAAGAGCAAATTGGTGCTTTAGCACATGATATCAAGATCCCGATTACCATTATTAAGGGAAATGCTGAATTACTCAGCTTGTCTATTCAAAACGAAGAACAAGCTGAATATACAAAATATATTCTTGGAGCAGGAAATCAAATTGAACAATATATTTCTCAGCTGATTCATCTCTCGAGAACGGAGGATTCCTTAACTATTCATTTGGAGAAAGCTTTTGTAGATAAGCTGACAGAAACTCTACAGAAAGATATATCCGCCTATAAAGGAAATAAAAAAATAAATATTTCATTTAAAAAAGAAAATCTCAAGAAAGAGGCGGAAATAGACTGGCAACTGTTACATAGGGCATTATTGAATATTTTAACAAATGCAGTTGATTATACACCGGAGGATGGTACTGTCTCGGTGCATGCTGAATGCGATTCTGATACTTTTTATTTTTTTGTAAAAGACACAGGAAATGGATTTTCGGAAATCGGGCTAAAAAAAGCAACAGAACTTTTTTACATGGATGACAAGGCCCGTCAGTCTAAAGGTCATTATGGAATGGGGTTGACCTTCGCAAAAAATGCTGTGAATCTTCATAATGGAGAACTTACTCTTGGAAACACTATAGAGGGTGGCGGAGAAGTGCGAGTGAAAATACCCTTATATAGAAATCATTAAACCCACGCCCTATCTGGACGTGGGTTATTTTTAAATCGTAAACTGCCCCATCTTCTCATTAAGCTCCTTCGCCAGCTGCTCAAGCTCTTCAGCATTTTGAAGCACTTGATCCATCGAATGGGCGGATTGCTCGGTTATTGAAAATGTTTCTTCAATGCCGGCGGCCGACTCTTCGGATACAGAAGCGATATTTTCAATCGATTGATTGATAGTAATCGATTGGTTTGTTAACTGCTTCAGGCCATCCGTTACTTCCTTAATGCTGTCTGCAACATGAGTGACGGATTGCTTGATATGCCGCATAGCCTGTCCGGTGTCTGTCAGGTTTTCCGTTCCTTTTTCGACTTCTGTAAAGCTGCTTTCCAAGTACGTAATGACAGTGTGGATCTCCTGCTGTGTCCCGCCTACAATCCGGGTAATATCCTGCACGGAATCAGAAACGCCGTCAGCCAGCTTTCTGACCTCCTCTGCCACAACGGCGAAGCCTTTGCCGCTTTCTCCTGCGCGGGCAGCTTCAATCGCGGCGTTAAGGGACAGCAAATTCGTCTGCTCGGCAATCCCGTTGATGACCTGAACGAGCTTGTTGATATCCTGAGAATGCTGTTCAAGTGATCTCACTTTATGCACGGCTTCTTCAACAATATGATGGATGGTTTTCATTTGCTGTAATGACGTAGCCATATTTTCGTTTCCGCTTACCGCGAGTTCGAGAACGTTTTGCGACGTATCGCTGATGGTGATGCCGTGATTATAGGCTTTATCAATGCTTTCAGTGAACTCATTCATCGATTCGGCAATCGTCACGGCGTCTTGGGCCTGCTGTTCAGAGCCCTCAGCCATTTCGTTCATCGTCTCGGTAATATGTTTGCTGCCGGAACTTGTTTCATTCGTTGCGGTTGCAAGCACCTGTGAAGAAGAAAGAACCCGGCTTGATATGTCTTTAGAATATCCGACAATATCTCTCAGATTCCCTACCATTTTTTGCAGCGCTTCATTCAGATCACCCAGCTCGTCTTTTGAGTTGAGCGGCTCCATATCGTTCGACAGATCGCCTTCGGCAATATGATTGGCAGATTCCTTCATGCGAATGATAGGCTTTACAATGTTTCGCGTGATATAAAGCCAGATGAAAATGCTGATGAGGATCGATGCTGCCACAAGCAAAGCAGTGTAAATGAGCCCTTTATGATAGACGGCCTTCGTTTCTTTTACCGCTGTGTTGCTGCCTTCTTGATTTAAGTCAACAAGCTGAGTGATTGTTTTTTTCATATCCTCAAAGCTGGCCTCAGTCTGAACCAATAAACCTCTTGCTTTGTCCATGTCATTCGTGCGGCCGCTTTCGATAATTTGCGCATGAATATCCATATAGGTATTCACTTCAGTTTGAAGCTGCTCGAACAGTTTCTGCTCTTTATCAGTGGAGATCGTTTTTTCGTAGTTATCGAGCTTTTGGTTAATGTCTTCCATGATTTGATTCATTTCTTGATCAAGTGTATCCATTTTGCTTTTGTCTGTATAAATCAGAAAGTCCTTTTCTTTAGAAGACAGGTGCTCGGTTACATAATTAATTGAAGTGATTCCTTTGATGCCGTCAATCCATTTTGTGTTGATTTCATCTGTTTTTTGAATGATATGCTGCATATTAAGAACGCCTATTCCGCCTACAAGTAAATTGATCAGGATCAGTGTCAAAAATACCAGGCTGAATTTGCGGGAAATCGTCAGTCGCATATAGTGGTCTCCTTTAAAAACGTAATGTGTGGATGTACTATATATCGGCTGAGAAATCGTTTTTTCACCTGGGAAAAAAATAAAAAACGGTTCTTTTCTCGTCTATGAGATCAGAACCGTTTTAGCAATTAGTCAAGAAAGGAAGGGTCAATCCATTCAGTCGCCCATTTAGAAATCTCACCTAAAATGGGTGCTAGTGCCTTTCCTTTATCAGTCAATGAATATTCGATGCGAACCGGAGTTTCAGGGATGACATCCCGCTTCACTACTCCTTCAAGCTCAAGTTCTTTCAGCCGTTCTGACAGAACTCTGCCGCTTAGATTTGGAAGTGCTGCTTCAATTTCGCTAAATCGCTGCGATCCGTTCAAGAGCTGAAATACGATTAAAGCGACCCAGCGTTTACTTAAGATGTCGACTGCTTTTTCAAATCTAGGACACATTTCTGATTGGTTCATACTTTTCACCTCGTCTGTCACTATTATAACGCAAATAACGAGGGAGGGTATGCAAGCGTGATTGATAAAATATAGAAAGAGAAACAGGGGATTATGAGGAAGAGGCCCGTTTTTTTGCTTCTGAAGACAAAAAATCGAAGTATTTGCTGAGATTTTCAATATCCTGCTTTGAGAGATGTTCCCATTTTTGACTATTGAAAATCGGGAGGTGCTCCGCTCCGCGAGTGACAGCCGTCTGGTAAATTTCATAAACGGATTGATAGCTTTCAGATGCTTCGCGGATTTCTTCAGGAAAGGCCTGAATATGGCCTGCGGCGGCCATTAGGTTTTCGTACGGCACTTTCAGGACGGCTGCCAGTTTTTTAATCGTGGCGGGTTTTGGCGTCCCGCGTTTGCCGTTTTCAATTTTTGAAATGGTGGCAGAGCTGATGCCTGAGTACACCGCAAGCTGATTCACTGTCAGTTTGCGGGCGCGGCGCAGCTCCCGTAATTGCTGTCCGAACGGTGACATGGTCTATCGCCTCACATTTCTATCAAGAGTCAGTCATCAGCAGACCGTTTTTTGGCTTCGTCTGAAATAAACGAAAAATAATGATCGAGCATGAGCAAATCTTCTTTATTGAGATATTGCCATTTTTCGTTCTCAAGAAGCGCAAGGTTTTTCAGGTCATAGGCCTCCGCTTTTTCGAGCAGCTTGCACTTCGTTTCATAAGGAGCCTTGGCTTCATGCACTTCTTCGATGTAACCAGCCTTGTACATAAGCCCCTCATAAGGAATTTTTAAGGCCTCTGCCAGTTTTTTGATGGTGGCAGGTTTGGGAACGCCCCGTTTTCCGTTTTCGATTCTGGAGATGCCGGCCGCGCTTACGCCTGAATAAGTCGCCAGCTGGTTGACTGTTAACTTTCTCTCTTCACGCAATGCCCGTAATTGTTCGCCAAAGCTTTCCATATATCTCACCCCGTCCCTCACTGTTACTCATATTTTAGTATGTTTATTGACTAAAGGGAATAGGTAGACTGGAAATGTATTGACAAAAGTTAACATAAGCCGTAATGTAAAAGTATAGAAAAAAGTTTTTCAGGAATGGAAGGTGAGGAAAGTGCCAGTAGAAAAGATACAGATTAGACGTGATTATGTCTTGCAGTATATGGTTAATAACGATTATTCCCTTAATCAGCTTGCGCTGGAAATCGGAGTCTCACCCGCCACACTGAGCCGCGTGCTGAATGGAGAAAGACGGCCGGGGCAGCTTGTGATCGGTAAAATGCTTCACTATTTTAATTTGAAATTTGAGGATCTTTTTTACTATGATTTTATTGACAAAAGTCAATAAAGTACAAAAAACGCTAGGAAGCCAAGCGTTTTCTATTCCTATGAATGATGTGTCAGCACAAACCCTGTCACCAGCTCATTGCACGTTTTCCATTGTTTTGTCGGCAATTGATGTCCCTGATATTCCAATCTGAAAAATTCGGCATGTCTGCACGATCTTCGGTAATAGCCTGCGTTTGTAAAGGTCCAGTCCCGCAGGCCTCCATACATAAACAGCATTGGCATGTCTAGGCGGGGTAGCTGTTTAATGCAGTTGTAGCCAAGCGAATCCAGATAATACTGATGCCAATGGGCCTGGTCTGCTTTTTTCATATGGTCTGTTAATATGCTGCGAAGCTGTCTGTCTTTTGTGTGGCTGCCAGCGAGGATTTTCATGAGCAAACCGGGGTTTTTTTCAAGCAGATACATTCCCAGTTTGTGCAGCTTCTGGCCGATTACGTTATGAACAGCTGGGTAGGCGCCGGACAGAATAAGGTGTGACACTTTGTCCGGGTGGATGAAGCCGATATGCTGCGCGATTAAGCCTCCGGCAGAATACCCGAATAACACAGCTTTATCAATGTGCAAAGCGTCCATGAATTGCGCGATCTCGTTTGCGTAATAGGAAATAGACGCTGGCTGATCGATGTGATCACTATCACCGTGGCCGCTTAAATCGGGAAAAATCACCCTGAAATGCTTGGATAGAAGGCGCTGATAATAAAAAACCTTGCGTCCCATGCCCGGCGGGTGGATAAAAATGATAGGGATTCCCTGTCCATATTCTTCATAAAAAAGATGTTTCCTGCTGTCTATGCTGATAAGCGGCATCGCTTTTCTCCTTTGACCTTTTCATATGAATAGGGTAACCAAGATAAAACGTCTTATCCGGCCTTTTGGCGTCTGATACAGCGTGACATGCCAACCCTTTTCATGTAAAATAGAAGTAATGTAGCCAGTGAGTCTGGAGGTGTATGGGATGCACGCAGTTTTGATTACCTTGTTGGTTATCGTCAGCATTGCACTTATTATTGTCGTTTTGCTTCAATCCAGTAAAAGCGCCGGATTATCTGGTGCGATTTCAGGCGGAGCGGAGCAGCTCTTCGGGAAACAAAAAGCAAGAGGTCTTGATTTAATTTTGCACCGCATTACGGTAGTGCTGGCAGTCTTGTTTTTCGTGTTAACGATTGCGCTTGCTTATATCCTATAGGGCAATGTTTGTATAAGGTCTGATGTGAAGTCAGGCCTTTTTCACGTTTCTGGCTGATATTCAAAACGTTTTTTTCTGATTAAACTGTGGAAAACTATAATGATCGTGCAGATAGAAAGGGAGACATGAGCATGAAAGTTGTGACACCAAAACCATTTACATTTAAAGGCGGAGACAAAGCGGTGCTTTTGCTGCATGGCTTTACAGGAAATACAGCGGATGTAAGGATGCTGGGACGATATTTGAATGAACGCGGCTATACGTGCCACGCGCCTCAATATGAAGGACATGGCGTCCCGCCTGAAGAACTTGTACATACGGGGCCCGAAGACTGGTGGAAAAACGTAATGGATGGCTATGAATACTTAAAATCTGAAGGCTATGAGAGCATTGCTGCCTGCGGACTGTCGCTTGGCGGGGTTTTTTCGCTGAAATTGGGTTACACTGTACCCATAAAGGGAATTGTCCCAATGTGCGCACCGATGCATATTAAGAGTGAAGAGGTCATGTATCAGGGCGTTCTTTCATACGCTCGCAATTACAAAAAGTTTGAGGGGAAAAGCCCGGAGCAAATTGAAGAGGAAATGAAGGAATTCGAAAAAACGCCGATGAATACCCTCAAGGCGCTGCAAGACTTAATTGCTGATGTGCGGAATAATGTCGATATGATTTATTCACCGACATTTGTGGTGCAGGCCCGTCATGACCACATGATTAATACCGAAAGCGCCAATATTATTTACAACGAAGTGGAAACTGATGATAAACAGCTGAAATGGTACGAGGAATCAGGGCATGTCATTACACTCGACAAAGAACGTGACCTCGTCCATCAGGATGTGTATGAATTTTTAGAGAAGCTCGATTGGTAATCAACAGGAGGTCGGATAATGGAAAAAGAAGCATTTATGGAAAAGCTTCTCTCGTTTATGAAGGAAGAGGCGTACAAACCTCTGACCGTTCAGGAACTTGAGGAGATGTTAAATATTACGGAAGCCGAGGAGTTTAAAGAGCTCGTCAAAGCGTTAGTCGCCTTGGAAGAAAAAGGGCTTATCGTACGGACGAGAAGCGACCGTTACGGCATTCCGGAGAAGATGAATTTAATAAAAGGAAAGATTTCAGCGCATGCGAAAGGATTCGCCTTTTTGCTGCCTGAGGATACGTCGTTAAGTGATGTGTTTATTCCGCCTAATGAGCTGAATACGGCAATGAACGGCGATATCGTCATGGTTCGTCTGAATTCACAGTCAAGCGGCTCCAGGCAGGAAGGAACCGTCATACGGATTTTAGAAAGAGCGATTCAGCGGGTTGTCGGCACGTATACAGAAACGAGAAACTTCGGCTTTGTCATTCCGGATGACAAAAAAATCACGAGTGACATCTTCATTCCGAAAAATGGGAAAAACGGAGCTGCGGAAGGGCATAAGGTTGTTGTCAAGCTGACGAGCTATCCTGAAGGCCGCATGAACGCTGAGGGTGAGATTGAAACCATTCTCGGCCACAAAAACGACCCGGGCATTGATATTTTATCGGTCATTCATAAGCATGGCCTGCCGGGTGAATTTCCAGCTGAAGTGATGGAACAGGCATCAAGTACGCCTGACACTATCGATGAAAAAGATCTGAAAGACCGCCGTGATCTCCGTGACCAGGTGATTGTCACCATTGATGGTGCGGATGCGAAGGATTTGGATGATGCAGTTACCGTGACGAAGCTTGATGATGGAAGCTACAAGCTTGGCGTTCACATAGCTGATGTCAGCCATTACGTAACCGAAAACTCACCGATTGACAAAGAAGCGCTTGAAAGAGGGACAAGTGTGTATCTGGTTGACCGTGTCATCCCGATGATTCCGCACAGATTGTCAAACGGCATCTGCTCCTTAAATCCAAAGGTTGACCGCCTGACGCTTTCTTGTGAAATGACAATTAACAGTCAGGGACAGGTGACAGAGCACGAGATCTTCCAAAGTGTCATCAAAACAACGGAAAGAATGACATATTCAGATGTGAATAAAATTCTTGTTGACGATGATGAAGAGCTGAAGCAAAAATACGAGCCTCTTGTTCCGATGTTCAAAGACATGGAGCGCCTGGCTCAAATTCTTCGCGATAAGCGGATGGACCGCGGCGCCGTTGACTTTGATTTCAAAGAAGCAAAGGTGCTTGTTGATGACGAAGGAGCGGTTAAAGACGTTGTGATCAGAGAACGCTCTGTCGCCGAGAAGCTGATTGAAGAATTTATGCTTGTAGCAAACGAAACAGTGGCAGAGCATTTCCATTGGATGAACGTCCCGTTTATATACCGGATTCACGAAGAGCCGAATGCTGAAAAGCTGCAAAAGTTTTTAGAATTTGTGACGACATTTGGCTATGTGGTGAAAGGAACGGCGGGGAATATTCATCCGCGCGCGCGCAAAGCATTCTGGACGCTGTGCGTGACAGACCAGAGGAAACGGTTATATCTACTGTTATGCTCCGTTCGATGAAACAGGCGAAATACGACCCGCAAAGCTTGGGGCACTTCGGTCTGTCAACGGAATTCTATACGCATTTCACATCGCCGATCCGCCGTTATCCGGACTTAATCGTTCACCGCCTGATCCGAACGTATTTGATCAACGGCAAAGTCGATGAAGCGACTCAGGAAAAGTGGGCTGAACGCCTGCCGGATATCGCCGAACATACATCATCAATGGAGCGCCGTGCAGTTGACGCCGAGCGTGAGACGGATGATCTGAAAAAAGCGGAATACATGCTTGATAAAATCGGTGAAGAGTTTGACGGCATGATCAGCTCTGTGACAAACTTCGGAATGTTCGTCGAGTACGCCGAATACAATTGAAGGACTCGTCCACGTCAGCTTTATGACAGATGACTACTACCGCTTTGACGAACAGCATTTCGCAATGATCGGCGAGCGGACAGGCAACGTCTTCCGCATCGGGGATGAAATCACAGTCAAGGTTGTCGATGTCAATAAAGATGAGCGCAATATCGACTTTGAAATTGTCGGCATGAAGGGCACTCCGCGGCGTCCGAGAGAATTGGACAGCGGCCGGAGCAGAAAACGCGGAAAGCCTGCCAGAAAACGTGTTCAAAGCACCAATACACCTGTTTCTCCAGCTCCGTCTGAGGAAAAAGGGGAGTGGTTCACTAAGCCGAAGAAAAAAAGAAAAAACGCGGCTTCCAGAATGCTCCGAAACAGAAACGGAAAAAGAAGAAATAGCGACTCAACCAGCAAATAGGGCCGCAGTGCTCTATTTGCTTTCTTTCGGAAACAGCTTTTCATTGTAGCAGTACGTCACATTTGGTAAAATAGAGCGTATCGCAAAAGGTGGACAGTTTTTCCTTAGAGAGAGGAGGTTCTGGCATGCCAAAAGGGTCAGGAAAAGTATTATCTCAAAATAAGAAAGCCAATCACGATTATTTTATAGAAGAAACCTATGAAACAGGCATCGTTCTGCAAGGAACCGAAATCAAATCGATTCGCGCCGGCCGCGTAAACCTTAAGGATTCCTTTGCCAAAATCGAACGGGGAGAAGTGTTTCTCCACAATATGCACGTCAGCCCATATGAGCAGGGAAACCGCTATAACCACGATCCGCTTCGGACAAGAAAGCTGTTAATGCACCGCAAGGAGATTAATAAGCTGATCGGGTTAACAAAGGAAAAAGGCTATTCTCTCGTTCCGCTGAAGCTGTATTTAAAAAACGGCTTTGCCAAAGTGCTTCTCGGCCTTGGAAAAGGGAAGAAGAACTATGACAAACGGGAAGATCTGAAGCGCAAGGACGCGAAGCGGGAAATCGAAAGAGCGTTCAGAGACAGTCAAAAAGGCTTCTAAAGGCATAGTGCTTGATTCGAAAATCAGGCCTGTGCTATACTGTGTTCACGATCAGATCACGTCGCTATTCATTTGAAGGATTTGACAATTGAAAAGAGCCGTGATCATGTTATAATAAGACTATAGCCAGTTTGAGTGAGAGCTTGATATTTTCTCCCGTATTTCCCTTATACCAAGGGGACGTTACGGATTCGACAGGGATGGATCGAGCTTGAGCTGCGAGCCGAGAGGCGATCTCGTAAACACGCACTTAAATATAACTGGCAAAACTAACAGTTTTAACCAAAACGTAGCATTAGGCGCCTAATAAGCGCGGCGAGCTCTTCCTGACATTGCCTATGTGTCTGTGAAGAGCACATCCAAGTAGGCTACGCTTGCGTTCCTGTCTGAGAACGTAAGAAGAGATGAACAGACTAGCTCTCGGAAGGCCCGCCCGCAGGCAAGAAGATGAGTGAAACCATAAATATGCAGGCTACGCTCGTAGACGCTTAAGTAATCGATGTTTCTGGACGTGGGTTCGACTCCCACCGTCTCCATACATACTTTGAAACCGCAGTGCTATCAAGGCTTTTAAAGCTTTTGAGGCACTGCGGTAACATTTTGGTAACACTTTTAAAATTTTTCGTTTTTCATAAAGCCAATAACCTCACGTTGTGCAGACGGATAAAGGTGACTATACGTGTTTAATGTTTCGGCGGTCGTGAGGAGGTTGAAGGCTTCCTGAAAACTGAGGTCCTCAGCACTTCTGAAGTTGCCGAGATTTTAGGGGTAAATAAGCGGCGCATGAGTAAATTGATAAGTGACAAACGCATTGAAGCTGTAAAAAAAAGATAGGGAATACAAGTTTGTCTTTACTGCAAGATGCGGAGGCGTTGAAAGAATAGCTTGAAACAAATAAAAAATATCGTCCGCATAATAATTGAGCCCCCTCGTATGAGCAGGGCTTTTTTAATGTGTAAAAAGTTTAAATGTCACAGTTTTGTAATGTAAATTAAATTCCAAATATGATAATATTTAGCATGTAACAAATTAGTAGAAAGGAATGATTAAAGGAATGAGTAAGCTAAAAAGTAGCATAATTGTCATTTTGTCGTCTTTTGCCCTTTTAGTCACTGTCCTCTTAAGCACTCCTGCCAACACCGTAGAAGCAAAATCAATTATGAACAATTTAACATCGAAAGAGAAGGTAAGCGAGGCATTAAAGCATGCAAAGGAAGCTGATTTTGAGAAAGCAGAGAAATTTGTCAAAGAAGCTTTAAAACTCAACGATGATTTTACATACAGCGTAGATAAAGAAAAAGCTAAACAAATTGGTTATACTGGTGATGAAATCTTTAACCTTTCATTATTTTATGCTAGCATTCCAACTGAACAGGTTAAATGGTTAGAGCAAAACAAAGGACAAGAAGTCAAAGTTGGAGATGCCTCCACTGCAATTGTTCCAGCACTCCCGTGGGTAGTATATATTGGATTGCAAGAGCTTATTGCTCTTCTTACTGCAATTGGTCTGGCTGGGATAGCTCAACAATTCTTGAAAGAAGTTTATAACGCTGGGATGAATAAAGCTTGCAGAAAATTTGCTAGCAAAAACAAATATATTAAGAGTTTCTGTAAGGCAAATGGTTATCCAACTGAATAAAAACAAGCCTCCTGTAAAGGGAGGCTTGTTATTTTACCTAAGTAAAAGCCACAATGCTGAAACAACTGCAACCATAAAATAATCACCATCAGTTAGCTTAGTACCGTTTTTAATAAACACGTTTGCGACCCAATTCGCTTTAGTTCCTTCCGATGTGCTTAGCGCTAATTTTTTACCAATATTGTAATAAGCGACTTTAAATAAATAATAAGCAAAAGAACAGAAGATATAGAGCAATATGAATTTACCTATAAATAGCAACATGTATCAATCACTCTCCTTCATATATCCATTATTTTACCAAATGTAAAATTTATTTTGAAGAGAATTTAGCCTATTCATAAAGAAGTCCTCATCGAGTAGGACTTTCTAAACAATCCATTTTTCGGATAAGGTTTTCGTGGTATCACGTATTTCCTGTTCACTTTTTACGGTCTTTCTTTTTTTCTGTAAAGCCGCATATTAACAAAAAACTGATATAACTTGCGTTCAAAATTTGTCATGCTCATTTGTGTTTTCTGTATCACCCACACCCCATATCAACAGGCGGATCAAAGTTAATTTCATATATATTCACCTCTATCTTTAAAGCACATATGCACATAATTCAATTATATCTAGTGAGACTTTTTGGCGGAAACCATTTTAAAGGAATGTTTGTCTTTGCTTTTAAAATGTTAGAATTACAATCTGGAATCAAGTTCCTCCATTTTTAGAGAGGAATGGAAAAGGCCCTTTCCTAGTGAAGGCCCTTTTTATTTGCAGGCAGAAAGTTCTACAAGGGCAGTTCCATTTTTTAAAGTAGATTTAGATAATGAGTATATTGATAAACAAAGAATTATTTTTAAAATAAATCAAATCAAAGTGTTAGCTATCATGTAAAAATTACCCTTAGGTTGAATGATAAGGTGATTATGGACCAGAACAGGGAAAATGAGGAGGGAGGGGAACGATCGGTAAATGGACCTACCGCATCGTAGCAGAATTCAAGGCATTGAGTATGTGTGTAGGTCCATGACATTTGCGGTAACATTTTGATAACAAAAATATAAAATTATAGTTTTTAAACTGATTTTTTATCATACGTAAAGGCTTATATATCAACGGTTTGTAACTATTTTAAAACATAACCATACCATGGTAATAGACTCCCGCTGTCTCCATACATAATGAGCATAAAGCAGAACCTCTTAAGAGGTTCTGCTTTTTTTTTCTCCAAACCACAGGCACCAAAAAGTGCGTACTTCCATTTCAATCCCAGCTGTTTCATACTGATTGCAGAGCAGATGTTTCACCAATCAGATTTCTGTCAATAAATAAGAGAAATCAAAAACGGAGGGATGAATAATGAAGCTGAATTTACAAGGAAAAACCGCACTGGTGACCGGTTCGACATCAGGGATCGGAAAAGCTATTGCCTCTTCGTTAGCTGAAGAAGGTGCGGCAGTGATCATTAACGGACGCCGGGAAGAGAAAGTGAATCAGACGATAGATGAACTGAAAACACAACATGCTGAAGCGGTTCTTTATCCGGCCGCATTTGATTTGGGAACTGAAGAAGGCGCAATGAGCTGTTTCAGGCATATCCAGAGGTTGATATTTTGGTCAACAATTTAGGGATTTTTGAACCGGCGGAGTACTTTGATATTCCCGACGATGAATGGTTTCGTTTTTTTGAAGTGAATATTATGAGCGGTGTAAGGCTGACACGCAGGTATTTGCATAACATGATAGAGAAAAAAGAAGGGCGTGTGATTTTCATTGCCAGTGAAGCGGCGATTATGCCGTCACAGGAAATGGCCCATTACAGTGCGACAAAAACGATGCGGCTGTCCATTTCCCGCAGTTTGGCGGAGCTGGCAACCGGCACGAATGTCACAGTCAACACCGTCATGCCGGGCTCTACCTTAACAGAGGGTGTGGAAACCATGCTGAACTCGCTGTATCCTGGTGAAAACCTGACTGTTCAAGAAGCTGAGGCACGTTTTATGAAAGAAAACCGGCCGACATCTATTATTCAAAGACTGATCCGTCCGGAAGAAATCGCCCATTTCGTTACATTTTTAAGCGACCCGCTTTCCTCTGCGATCAATGGCGCGGCACTTCGGGCGGACGGCGGTTTGGTCCGCAGTGTCTTTTAAACCTCTCCCAACAGGAGAGGTTTTTTATATATTGTTGATTTCCATAAATTTCTGCCGTATAATATTGGTACCGAAATAGTTTTCTTGGTACCGAAAGCGGGGGATTAATATGGATAAAAGAATTCTGGCGGAAACTTTCCGGCTGATCAAGCAAAAGGATTTTCATTTACGATGAATGATTTGTGTTGCAGCGCTGGGAACGAGCAAACGGACGCTCTATGCATATTATTCATCTAAAGATCAGCTTGTTGAGGCGGTTGTCGAACAATTTTTAGCCGAAATGAAGCAAATGGAAAGAGACATCTATGAAAATGAAAGTTTAAATGTGCTTGAAAAGGTGAAAAAAATGCTGATCAGCCTTCCGCAGGGAATGGAACTGCTGAACATGGGATTATTAAATGAACTAAAGAAATACCATTACGATGCGTGGCTTACATTAGACACGTTTATTAAGGCAGAATGGGCCATTGTCCTAGAATTATTAAACGAGTGCAAACAGCAAAAGAGAATCAGAAACATCAATCCGGACCTGTTTATTCACATGTATATAGGGAGCATCAACCAAGTGTATGACCCTGAATATCCACTGAAACATCAGTTCACGACAGGAGAGGTACTTGAATCAATTGTAGATGTTTTGTTTAACGGTATAACAGCTGATGAGGAGGCTGATGCCACGTGAATTGGGTGTTTCTATGCTTGGCGATTTTGTTTGAGGTTGTGGGAACGGTCAGCATGAAGCTATCGTCTGGTTTTACAAAGCTTATTCCCAGTTTGCTGTTGATTTTCTTTTATGGAGGGAGTCTTTTCTTTCTGACGCTTACGCTTAAATCCATTGATGTATCAGTTGCTTATGCTGTATGGTCAGGGATGGGAATTGTCCTGATTACAGTCGTTGGTTTTTTGTTTTTTCAAGAACATGTTAGTGTCATCAAAGTCATTTCAATTGGATTGATTATTGCCGGTGTTGTGTCTTTAAACCTGATTGAGCATGCTGCGGTGTCTGAGCCGGTACATAAAAGCGGGCAGTACAAATGAGATATATGAAGCTGTTTTTTCTCGTGACTGATATCGGTTTTATCTTGTACTGGTTGTCAGCCGGGTTTTCGCTCATACCGGAAAGCTGGGCTTTTAAACATCATGACCATCCGTTTATGATCGCTTGGAACTGGTCTTTTTTTCCGCTGGATATCCTGATTTCTGTCACAGGGTTGTACAGCTTGTACCTACAGCGGGTGAATCGTGCTGACTGGAAAATGATGGCGCTGATTTCTCTTGTGCTGACCTGTTGTTCAGGTCTGCAGGCGATATCATTCTGGACATTCAGCAGGGACTTTGATCTTGTATGGTGGCTGTTTAATGGGTATCTATTGATTTATCCTTTATTTTTTATTCACCTGCTCTTGAAGGAAGGCAGAAGGACAAAACAGTCCTGACAGGTGCCGCTTTTATGATAATAAACTGATGTAATGAAGCAGAGACGGTATAAGTCTCTGTTTTTTTATCGGGCGCACCAATTGAGAAGCTAACCGCGTTTTTGGGCATACTAAAGCAAAGAAACGGGAAAAGTTCTACACATTCATTGAAAAGGATTTTGTCAAATGAACAAAACTGCTGCGAACAATCAAAGAATCATGCCTATCGTGAAGGATGCCTTTCGCATTCATGCAAATCCATTTCCTTGGAAAAAGGCTATCGGATCAGGTTTCGCTTCAGGGTTTCCTGTGCTGGTCGGTGCATTGGCAGGTCACACGGATTACGGATTAATTGCAAGTATCGGAGGCTTTGTTTATTTATATGCGGGCGGTGAATCGTACAAAAAGCGCGCCTTGAAGCTGCTCTTGGTTTCTATTGGGATCGCCCTCTCATTTGGTTTAGGGACGCTTTTGTCCGGGATGCTTTGGATGATGGCGGCTGTTTTGGGGCTGATCGGTGCAGCGGCGATGTTTATTTTTAGCGCGCTCGGCATTCAAGGCCCTGCGCCAATGTTTTTTGTCCTTGCCTTTTTAGTCAGTTCCGGGCTGCCGGCCGATCCTTCACAAGCGCTGGTCAGAGCGGGATTGACGTTTCTCGGCGGCATTTTCGCCATGGGTATCGCTTTAATCGGCTGGTTATCGAACAAACATGGACCGGAGGGAGCGGTGCTGCAAAAAACATATCATCAGCTGGCTGCATGTCTTTCAGCCGTCGGAACGCCAGGTTTTCATAACGCACAGCATCAGACGGTGCTCATGCTTAGAACAGCCCGCCAAACAGTTCTTGGGAAAGGGAATAAACGGAAAAAATCGCGGCATGATGAACGATTTTTCCGCCTCCTTGAAAAAGCTGACGACATATTCCTTGCCATTATTCATTTTTCAGCTGAAACGCCGGACAGAGAGACCGCGCAGATTGAAAAGGCACTTCGCCAAACCGGAGATATGCTTGCGCATGCACGGGTTTCCGGTACGTTTCAGATTAATGAGAACGAATCTGAGCCTAGGCGGAAGCTGTTTGAAGAAATCAATGAGGTTTTGCATATCGCTTCAGGACGTTTTGATAAGCAGCTTGACGGGGAACCGAGCCGCCTGCCATCCTCTTTTTACTTTTTGAGAAATGCCTTTGACTGGAAGTCTCCGGTTTTGATTAGAGCGTTAAAGTACGGAATTGTTCTGTTTGCCGCCGATATGTTTGCCCTCGCATTCGGCTTTGCACGCTCCTATTGGATTCCGCTTTCGGCAGCAGCAGTCATGCTTGGCACTACTGTTGTTTTTACGCTTCACAGGGCTATTCAGCGTTCGGCCGGAACGGTGATCGGGGTAATGCTGGCTGGCGCAATCCTGTTTTTTAAGCCGGGCGGTGTTTATATTGCGTTATGTATTGCAGCGCTGCAATGTCTTCTTGAGATGCTGATCGTCCGCAATTATGCGCTGGCTGTTCCCTTTTTAACCGCAAATGCGCTTGTTATCACAGAAAGTATGCATGGCGGCGCGGGAGCCGGTTATTTTATGATAGCGAGGCTGACGGACGTAGCTGTCGGCAGCGTGATCGGGCTATTGGGAACAATGCTTTTGTGGCGGCGGTTTTCAACGAAGCGGCTGCCTGAACTGATGAGGAACGTCATCCGGTTGGAAGGGCAGTTTATGGAGAAACTGTTAACCGGGCAGAAAGCCGACGAACACAAGTTAAGGGTGAGCCTTGTTAAGCTTCGGGATGCGTATGACAAGGCGCTTGGCGAGTTTCCTCATGCGAATGCTGATGCGCTCTGGCCTGCCATTTCCGGTGCTCAGCACTTAGGGTACTATTTGCTCTCGGCCCAAGCTCACCGCCGTCCGCCTGCTCCGTTTTCTGATGAAGAGATCAACCAGCTGCGGGCGTTTTTTGAACAGGCTCAGCAATCCTTTATCATGAAAAGGATACCTGCGGATATTCAAGTGCCGCATGTTCCTCATTATCCTCGAATCAGTAAAGAATTGTCCGCGCTGTATTCAGGCTTGAGAACAACTTTTGAAAAGTAAGCTGTTTGGAAAGTTAAATAATCTTTAATTCGAGATGTTTTACTTGAAAGTAAATTTCTTTGTCTCTATAATAAAGTCTAAGAGAGACAGAATAATCATTATGCATCTGTATGATAATAATTGGTGTGTGATTTTTAAAAACGAAAGGGCTGGTAAAAATGGCAAAAGTATTATATATCACTGCTCATCCGCATGACGAAGCAACTTCGTACAGTATGGCAACAGGTAAAGCATTTATCGAATCTTACAAAGAAGCAAATCCAAATGATGAAGTTGTACATATCGATTTGTACAAAGAAAACATCCCGCACATTGACGCAGATGTATTCAGCGGATGGGGAAAGCTTCAGTCAGGTACAGGCTTTGAAGAGCTTTCTGAAAGCGAAAAAGCGAAAGTAGGCCGTTTGGGAGAGCTTAGCGATCAATTTGCATCAGCTGATAAGTACGTATTTGTTACACCTTTATGGAACTTCTCATTCCCGCCAGTGATGAAAGCGTATCTCGATTCTGTTGCCGTTGCAGGAAAGTCATTCAAATACACAGAACAAGGTCCTGTCGGCTTGTTGACTGATAAAAAAGCAATTCATATCCAAGCTCGCGGCGGCTACTATTCAGAAGGCCCTGCGGCTGAGATGGAAATGGGGCACCGCTACATCGGCATCATGATGAACTTCTTCGGCGTACCATCATTCGATGGCATTTTCGTAGAGGGACATAATGCGGAGCCTGATAAAGCACAGCAAATCAAAGAAGACGCGATTGCGCGTGCGAAAGAAGCAGGAAAAACATTCTAATGAAAAAGCCTCCCCTTATTTGGGGAGGCTTTTGTTTTAGTGCTCCAGCATAATGGTTCGTTTCTCTTTACTGCTTTTCATCGCGGCTTCAATGATGCGGATGACATTAATACCTTCCTCAGCAGTGACTGGCAGCGCAGCACCTTCCCGTATGCTTTCCGCTATTTTGCGGTAATAAGTAAGGTAGGAGCCATTTACTGATGGGATCGTTTCTGTTTTTTTGCCGGAGCCACGAATGGTTGTAAGCTGTCCGTAAAACTCCGGATCATCTGCACCCCAGCTGTCATCCTCTGGTTTTCTTCCCGCTCTGAGTGCGTCTTCCTGTCCGTCAATTCCGTATTTGATAAAGCTGGAATCTTTTCCATGGATTTGATAACGAGGTCCGTTTGCCGGAACGATTGATCCTCCGTATAGAATGGCTTGAAGCTTGCCATAATCCAGGGTTAAATGAAAATAGTCAACCGTTTCGGCATTTTCCCGCTGGGCCATCACGTTTGCAGTCACGGCTTTAGGCATCCCAAACAAATGCAGGGTTTGGTCTATGATGTGGGAGCCGAGATCATACAGCGTACCAGTGGCAATGCCTTCTTTTTCCCGCCACCGCGCTTGAACTTCAGGTCTGTAGCGGTCATAGGAAACTTGATATGTATTGATATCTTCAAGAGATCCCTCAGAGATCAGCTTTTTAATCGTTAAAAAGTCGTTATCCCAGCGTCGGTTATGATATACGCTTAATAATACGCCTTTTTCATCGGCAGCCCTTTTTAATGTTTCCCCCTCTTCGGCTGTTGCTGTCATTGGTTTTTCCATCACAACATGTTTTCCGGCCTGTATGCATGCCATAGCATGCTCGTAATGAAGGCCGCTCGGGGTGGTGACAATGACAAGCTCAATGGCAGGGTCATTTGTGATTTCCTCAAGCTCATGTACAACCTCAGCATCTGGAAAGTCCCGTTTCACTTCTTCTGTCCGAGATGTCATGATTTTGCTGATTTGATATTCATCCAGAACATCCAGCAGCGGCCCGTGAAAAACAGAACCGGACAATCCGTATCCTAATATTCCAACCTTGATCGTATCCACTTTTCTTCTCCCCTTTAAAAGCGTTATCAACAGAAGTATATACCCTCCTGATCAAATGGTAAAACCTAACTGATTCATTTTTTGCGTCGGCATGCTTAGACAACCGTTTGGACAATCAGTATAATGGGAATTAATATCATTAAACAGAGGTGTACGCATGGAAAAGCATAACGAACATAAAACATTAAACCATAAAAGCTCGAAAGAAAAAGATCAGATTACAAACCGGCTTAAGCGGATTGAGGGTCAAGTCCGAGGCATTCAAAACATGGTGGAAAACGACAGATATTGTGTAGATATTCTTGTGCAAATTTCAGCTGTTCAGGCGGCAATGAAAAATGTGGCGCTTCATTTGCTTGAGGATCATGCCCATCATTGTGTAGCAGATGCCATCAAAAGCGGCGACGGGGAACAGGCCATTTCTGAGCTTTTGGACGTATTTAAAAAGTTCACAAAATCATAAAGCGTTTTTTTATTGTAATACCCTACGGGGGTATGGTAGGATGTAAATAGAAAGAATAAACAGGAGGAATTGATTATGGAACAAAAAACATTGCAAGTTGAAGGAATGTCTTGTCAGCACTGCGTCAAAGCAGTAGAAACAAGCGTAGGAGAACTGGACGGCGTCAGTGCCGTTCATGTCAATCTGGAAGCGGGTAAAGTCGATGTTTCGTTTGATGCTGACAAAGTATCAGTCAAAGATATTGCGGATGCGATAGAAGATCAGGGCTATGACGTAGCTGAGTGATTCAAGGTATCGCGCCTTTAGGGAGGCGCGATATTTCTTTCATTTTTATATACCCCCCAGGTGTATATAAAGGAGTGAGTATGTTGAGTGAACAAAAGGAAATCGCGATGCAGGTCTCTGGTATGACCTGTGCGGCATGTGCTGCCAGAATTGAAAAAGGCCTGAAGCGGATGCCCGGTGTCACGGATGCCAATGTTAATTTGGCAACGGAAACATCAAATGTAATCTACGATCCTGCTGAAACAGGGACTGCAGCGATTCAAGAAAAAATAGAAAAGCTGGGCTATCACGTTGTTACAGAAAAAGCTGAATTCGATATTGAGGGCATGACCTGTGCGGCTTGCGCCAATCGGATTGAAAAACGGCTTAACAAAATAGAAGGCGTCGCAAATGCACCAGTAAACTTCGCATTAGAAACAGTTACGGTCGAATACAATCCAAAAGAAGCGTCTGTCGGCGATTTGAAAGAAGCGGTAGATAAGCTTGGATATAAGCTAAAGTTGAAGGGTGAACAGGACAGTGAGGCTGCTGCTGCTAAAAAGAAAGAAGAACGGAAGCAAACAGCGAGACTGATTTTTTCAGCTGTCCTGTCGTTTCCATTGCTTTGGGCGATGGTGAGCCATTTTACATTTACATCATTCATTTGGGTACCCGATATATTTCTCAATCCGTGGATGCAATTTGCGCTGGCGACACCAGTCCAATTTCTGATCGGCTGGCCGTTTTATGTGGGTGCGTATAAGGCGCTCAGAAATAAAAGCGCCAATATGGATGTATTGGTCGCCCTCGGTACGACGGCTGCTTACGCTTATAGCCTTTATCTTACTTTTCAAAGCCTTGGCTCTCACGGGCATACAGATGGCCTTTACTATGAAACAAGCGCGATTTTGCTGACGCTGATTTTATTAGGCAAGTTGTTTGAAACAAAAGCAAAAGGCCGTTCCTCGGATGCGATTAAAAAGCTGATGAAGCTTCAAGCGAAAACAGCGACTGTTGTAAGAGACGGACAGGAGCAAATCATCCCGATCGACGAAGTGCTTGTTAATGACATTGTTTACGTCAAACCTGGCGAACGAATTCCTGTCGACGGAGAAGTGGTTGAAGGCCGTTCAGCGGTTGACGAATCGATGATTACAGGAGAAAGTCTTCCTGTTGACAAAAATCCGGGTGACAGCGTGACAGGTTCAACCGTTAACGCAAACGGTTTCCTGAAAATTAAAGCTGTCAACGTCGGAAAGGATACTGCGCTTTCTCATATCATCAAAATTGTTGAGGAAGCACAAGGGTCAAAAGCGCCGATCCAGCGTCTCGCTGACCAGATTTCAGGCATTTTTGTACCCATTGTATTGGGGATTGCCGTTCTCACTTTTCTCATTTGGTACCTTTGGGCGGCTCCTGGCGATTTTGCTGAAGCGATCAGCAAGTTCATTGCGGTTCTTGTCATTGCCTGTCCTTGCGCCCTCGGTCTTGCCACTCCGACAAGCATAATGGCTGGATCTGGACGCGCTGCTGAATTCGGGATTTTATTTAAAGGCGGCGAGCATTTAGAAAAAACACATCGTCTCGATACAATTGTTCTTGATAAAACCGGAACCGTGACAAACGGGAAGCCGCGTCTGACAGATGCCATTCCATTCGGCCGTTTTGAAGAAAAAGATTTGCTTCAATTTGCAGCGGCAGCCGAAACGGGATCAGAGCATCCGCTTGGCGAAGCGATTATTGCTGGCGTGAAAGATAAAGGGCTTGAGATACCGAAGCTAACCCGTTTTGAAGCAAAAGTCGGCGCAGGCATTTTGGCTGAAGCCGGAGGAAAAAGCATTCTCGTCGGCACAAGAAAATTAATGGAGAGCGAACAGGTTGAGCATGGGGCTCTTCTCGCCAAAATGGAAGAGCTAGAGGCAGAAGGAAAAACAGTTATGCTTGTATCCATTGATGGAGAAGCAGCTGGGCTAGTAGCGGTTGCAGATACGATTAAGGACACGTCACGGAAGGCTGTTGCCCGTCTGAAAGAGTTGGGCCTTGATGTCATCATGATGACAGGAGACAATCGCAGAACCGCAGAAGCTATCGCGAAGGAAGCGGGAATTACGAATATCATTGCGGAAGTCCTTCCAGAACAAAAGGCAGCAGAAATTGCCCGCCTACAAAAAGAGGGCCGCCAGACGGCAATGGTAGGCGACGGAATTAACGATGCGCCGGCGCTTGCCACAGCTGACATCGGCATGGCGATTGGAACTGGCACGGACATTGCCATGGAAACAGCAGACATTACACTGATTCGCGGCGATCTGAACAGTATTGCCGACGCAATCCGCATGAGCAGATTGACAATGAAAAACATTAAACAAAATTTATTCTGGGCGCTTGGCTATAACAGCCTCGGCATCCCAATCGCAGCACTTGGATTTTTAGCACCGTGGATAGCAGGAGCAGCAATGGCATTCAGCTCCGTTTCCGTTGTTCTGAATGCTCTTCGTCTGCAAAAAGTAAAATGAAAAACCGGCTATATGCCGGTTTTTGTTTTTCATTGACACTTTCTTGGAAAACAACATATAATAGGTGTAACTTATATATGAGTATATGCTCATATATATTAAAATGAATGCAATACTCATTGATACGCTTTGAAAAGGGAACCCTAAATCGGAAGGTAAGGTGAGACTAGTGAAACAGGAATACGTTCTGGACGGTTTGGATTGCAGCAATTGTGCCCAAAAAATCGAAAATGGAGTCAAAGGCATAAAAGGCATTGACGGATGCGCGGTAAATTTTGCGGCAAGCACCTTAACTGTCTCAGCCGATGGGAAAGAAGAGCAATGGGTCACGAATAAAGTAGAGAAAAAAGTGAAATCAATTGATCCGCATGTAACGGTTCGCCAAAAGCATATAAAGAAATCAGCTGATGATGGCTATCGTAATCGAATGGTCAATATGCTGATCAGAATGGCGGCGGCTGTCATTCTCGGCGCAGCGGCATATTTGGTTCATTCGGGAACCATTGAACTTTTCCTTTTCCTCGCTGCTTATTTGATCATCGGCGGTGACATTATGATCCGCGCAGTCAAAAACATCATCCGCGGTCAGGTGTTTGATGAGCATTTCTTAATGGCTCTTGCTACAATCGGCGCCTTTCTGATTCAGCAATACCCTGAGGGCGTCGCCGTTATGCTGTTTTATCAAATCGGTGAGCTTTTTCAAGGTGCCGCGGTCAGCCGTTCCAGAAAATCAATTAGTGCGTTAATGGACATACGGCCTGATTACGCTAATCTCAAAACAAAGAACGGCATCGAACAGGTTTCCCCGGAGGATGTTCAGACAGGAGACATCATTGTGGTTAATCCGGGAGAAAGCATACCCCTGGACGGTAAGGTCGTGCAAGGGTCAGCGATGGTTGATACATCTGCTTTAACAGGTGAGTCCGTTCCGAGAAAAGCTGCGGAAGGACAAGATGTAATGTCAGGCTTTATCAATCAAAACGGCGTTCTGCATATTGAAGTCACAAAGGGCTATCAGGAATCAGCAGTATCAAAAATATTAGACTTGGTTCAGAATGCGAGCAGCCGTAAAGCCCGGACAGAAAACTTTATCACGAAGTTTGCCAAGTATTATACACCTGCTGTTGTGATCATCGCGGTATTGCTGGCCTTTGTTCCGCCGCTTGTTCTTTCTGGCGCCGCGCTTTCCGATTGGGTGTACCGCGCGCTTATCTTTTTAGTGATTTCTTGTCCTTGTGCGCTTGTTGTCTCCATTCCGCTCGGTTTCTTCGGCGGAATCGGAGCGTCCTCAAAGGCCGGAGTGCTTGTAAAGGGAAGCAATTATTTAGAAGCTTTGAATCAAGTCAAATACGCGGTGTTTGATAAAACGGGAACACTAACAAAAGGCAGCTTTGAAGTGACAGAAATCAAACCCGCGGAAGGTTTTACAAAGGATAGATTACTTGAAGCGGCGGCATACGCTGAGCTTCATTCACAGCATCCAATTGCTGAATCTGTGCGTAAAGCTTACGGGAAAATGCTTTCTTCCGATGAGATTGAGTCATACGAAGAAATCTCCGGTCACGGCATTTTTGCAAAGGTAAATGGAACTGAGATCCTTGCTGGGAATAAAAAGCTCATGGAAAGAGAACAAATTGAGGATGTCCCGGATGAAAATGCTGGAACAATCGTACACGTTGCTGTTGATCACCGCTATGCCGGAGCAATCATCATAGCGGATGAGATAAAGGAAGACGCAGCACAGGCGGTTGCTGATCTGAAGTCGCTTGGGATCAAACAGACAGCTATGCTGACGGGTGATTCGAAACAAACGGGAGAAGCCGTCGGAAAACAGCTTGGGATTGGTGAGGTATATGCAGAGCTGCTGCCGCAAGATAAAGTCGCGCAGGTCGAAGCATTAGAAGCTAAGCTTTTGCCTAATGAAAAACTCATTTTTGTCGGTGACGGTATCAATGATACGCCGGTGCTTGCCCGCGCAGATATAGGGATCGCGATGGGAGGCCTTGGCTCAGATGCCGCGGTAGAAGCCGCAGACATCGTGCTAATGACAGATCAGCCGTCAAAAATTGCGGAAGCGATTCGGATTGCGAAACGGACACGGCGTATCGTGTGGCAAAACATCGGATTTGCTTTAGGTGTGAAAGCGATCTTTCTTATTCTTGGTGCATTTGGAATTGCGACCATGTGGGAAGCGGTTTTCTCAGATGTCGGCGTTACACTGCTTGCTGTGGCGAACGCCATGCGCGTCATGCGTCTCAAAAACAAATAAATTGTCGGAGAGAATTCATTTTTTCGGGGTTTTCTTATCAGCGCTTGTCTTGTTAAAATAAAGAAGTGGGTCAATTGCGATCCGCTTCTTTTTTAATTTTAAAACGATGAGGTGTCGGAGTGAAAAAGAAACAGCAGTCTTCTGCGAAATTCGCGGTCATCCTTACGGTTGTGGTTGTTGTATTGCTAGCAGCCATTGTCATCATTAATAACAAAACGGAACAAGGCAATGATGCGGTTTCCGGACAGCCGTCTATCAAAGGGCAGCCTGTGCTTGGCAAGGACGATGCACCGGTAACTGTAGTAGAATTCGGAGATTACAAATGTCCGTCTTGCAAGGTGTTTAACAGTGACATCTTTCCAAAAATACAAAAAGACTTTATTGATAAGGGCGATGTGAAATTTTCTTTCGTGAACGTCATGTTCCATGGAAAAGGTTCAAGGTTAGCGGCTCTTGCATCTGAAGAAGTATGGAAGGAAGACCCTGACTCTTTCTGGGATTTCCATGAAAAGCTGTTCGAAAAACAGCCGGATACGGAACAGGAATGGGTAACCCCAGGCCTCCTTGGTGATCTTGCAAAAAGCACCACAAAGATAAAACCTGAGACGCTCAAGGAAAATCTTGATAAGGAAACATTCGCTTCTCAAGTGGAAAAGGATTCTGACCTTAATCAAAAAATGAACATACAGGCAACACCGACGATTTACGTCAATGATAAAGTGATCAAAAATTTTGCGGATTATGATGAAATCAAAGAGACAATAGAAAAAGAGCTGAAAGGGAAGTAACGATATGAAAAATAGAATCGTATTTTTATATGCTTCCTGGGTTGTGGCTCTTATCGCTATGCTGGGCAGCCTGTATTTCAGTGAAATCAGAAAGTTTATTCCATGTGAACTGTGCTGGTACCAGCGTATCCTCATGTATCCGCTCGTCCTGATTTTAGGCATCGCCACCTTTCAAGGGGACACACGAGTGAAAAAATATGTGCTCCCGATGGCGATTATAGGGGCATTCATTTCGATCATGCATTACTTAGAGCAAAAAGTGCCCGGCTTTAGCGGCATTAAGCCATGTGTTAGCGGCGTGCCGTGCTCGGGCCAATATATTAACTGGTTTGGTTTTATTACGATTCCATTCCTGGCCCTGATTGCTTTTATCCTGATTATCATTTTTATGTGCCTGCTGAAAGGCGAAAAATCTGAATAACAAAAAAAGCGCCCGCGTATGCCGGACGCTTTTTTAATTTCGCAAACTCATGTCCATCAGCAATAGCCGTATTCCCTCTAAATTTATCTTTTTTTCTCATAAAAATGTTATTGATTTTACGCTGGAGCGATTATAAAATCTAGAGGTCGTCAGAAAATTTAACAAACATAAAAGGGAGTCATCAGAATGGCTTGGGAGCTGCTCAGTGTGATTGGCATCATTGCGTTTGCAGTCAGCGGCGCAATTGTTGCGATGGAAGAGGAATATGATATTTTAGGAGTTTATATATTAGGGATTGTCACCGCTTTTGGAGGAGGAGCGATCCGCAATTTGCTGATCGGTGTTCCGGTGTCAGCGCTATGGGAGCAGGGAGCGTACTTTCAAATCGCGCTTTTATCTATTACAATTGTGTTTCTGTTTCCGAAGCTGCTGCTGAAGCATTGGAATAAGTGGGGCAATTTATCAGATGCGATCGGCCTCGCTGCCTTTGCTATCCAAGGCGCACTGTATGCTGTCAAAATGGGCCATCCGCTTAGTGCCGTGATCGTGGCTGCGGTGCTGACGGGAAGCGGGGGCGGAATCATCCGCGACCTTCTTGCCGGGCGCAAACCGCTTGTGCTGAAGGCAGAAATTTATGCAGTCTGGGCGGCTCTCGGCGGTTTAATCGTCGGCTTGGGCTGGCTGGGAAACTCGTTCGGCTTGTACGTTCTGTTTTTCGTGCTCGTTGTTTGCCGGGTTTGTTCCTATATGTTTAATTGGAAGCTGCCAAACCGTTCTTTTCGCTTAGATAGTCAGTAAAATAAAAGAAACCTCTCCGTCATGGAGAGGTTTCTTTTATGGTAGCCTGCCGGGATCAAATAAAAAGTCCTTTTCGAATGCTGACGCGCAGAGCAAAGCTATTGAAAATTAATAGGTAGCCCAAAAGGTATAGCTGATGGTTTTTTTAGTTCCTGTGTTAGTGAATTTGAATCTGTATTTTGTTTTGTAGCTTTTAGAAGCTTGTTTGTAACTTAAATTTGTAGAGCCTTTTTTCGTTGCATAAAAAGTTTTAACATTTTTCCAGCCTTTATTTGTCTTTTGTTGCAGAGTTGCTGTAATTTTCCCGCTGCCTGATCCGTTTGCTGTCATGTTGGCCCAAGTTCCTCGTCCCGGATAATAAATCTGAAATGTTGGCGAGTAAGTATAGTTTTTAAATGAGCCCGAATGGTAATGAGTACTCCATATTTGACCTTTTTTAACCCAATCTTTAGCTTCCGCTTTGTT
Organism: Bacillus sp. FSL K6-6540; assembly: GCF_038007545.1. Lineage (NCBI taxonomy): Bacteria > Bacillati > Bacillota > Bacilli > Caryophanales > Bacillaceae > Bacillus > Bacillus sp. FSL K6-6540. The sequence continues at coordinate 65,673 of NZ_JBBOXH010000002.1, read as the reverse complement.
GTTTACTAGGTCAATTGCCGTAAAACTTGTTACGGCTACGACGAATGCCAGCAACATCATAGATAGCTTTTTCTTCACTGAGTATTTCCTCCTAACTAATTCTGGTTCTTTCTTCATGTTCTTATCATAAACCGAGAGAAATAATGTAACATCGTCCTATTCTCCCAAATGAAAAACTTCAATTTGTTGAAATATGTCGAAATTGGATGAAAAATGACTATTTTACTGCGACTATAGATACGATAGCGAGGATGTAGTTGTTTTATGGAAGATGACAATAACAGCCAGTTTAGTCATTCTTCACGTTAGATGAACAGACAAACACGGTAAAGCTCTGCGGTGTTTTTAAAATGAAAAAGAAATATTATATCGAAGATTGAATGGAATAAGGAATCGATACTGATGAAAGAGAAGATTCGCAACCTAAGAAAAGCACCTCCAACAGTGATCAATGTGAAATCATAAGAGAAAAAACCAATTTCGAGTTGAAATCGGTTTTTTCTGCATATAAATAACCCAAACCTTGATTGGTATTGGGTGAATGTGCTAAGATAAATTGTATTTGCCAGTTTCGTCATACATTCGATATATGTATCCAATTATATTTTACAGTATTTCATCTATGTTTGTCAACTATTTTCTGGAGGTGCCGTTCATGAATCAGCAGGATAAGGAATGGAAGGAAGAGCAGTCGAGAATAGATGAGGTGCTGCAGGAGCTCGAAAAAAAAGAGCGGTTTCTGGAAACGTCTGCGGGCGGGTTGAAGCATGATATCATCGGATTAAGAAAAAGCTTTTGGGAGGATGTTAAGGTTAATTTTGATGATGCCCATGAAGCGATTGAAACGATGGCAAGCATTAAGCAGCAGGCAGAGCTGCTGTCTGATCGGGAACACAATCATCGGCGCATGGATCAGCAGCTCAAACGAATTCATCAATTAAAAAAATCGCCTTATTTCGGCCGAATTGATTTTATTGAAAACGGCGAGGAGCAGGCAGAGCGAATTTATATCGGTTTAGCTTCCTGTTTGGATGAGAAGGAGGAACACTTTCTGATTTATGACTGGAGGGCGCCGATATCAAGTTTGTACTACAATTATTCCCCAGGTAAAGCGGAGTACGAGGTGCCCGGTGAAACGATAGAAGGGGAAATGGTGCTGAAACGCCAGTTTATGATCAAAAACGGCACTCTCAAGGCGATGTTTAATACCGATATGACGATTGGTGATGAAATGCTGCAAGAGGTATTAAGCCATCACTCCGATACCCAAATGAAAAACATCGTGTCTACGATTCAGAAAGAACAAAATCAGATTATCCGTAATGAAAAAAGCAAGATCCTGATCGTGCAGGGAGCGGCTGGCAGCGGGAAAACATCGGCTGCGCTTCAGCGTGTCGCTTATTTGTTATACAGGCACCGTGGCGTCATTGATGCCGGACAAATCGTTTTGTTTTCTCCCAACTTCTTATTTAACAGCTATGTCTCCTCTGTTTTGCCGGAGTTAGGAGAAGAGAATATGGAGCAGGCGACGTTTCAGGAATATATCGAGCATCGTCTTGGCCGCAAGTTCAAATGTGAAAGCCCCTTTGATCAGCTCGAATATTGCCTGACCGAAACAAAGGGAGGCGATTTTCCAACAAGGCTTGCGGGAATCACATGGAAGGCGGGTTTATCCTTTCAGCAATTCATTAATGAATACGTCACACGGCTTTCCTCTGAAGGGATGATTTTTAAAAATATTATATTCCGCGGACAAAAGCTGATCACAAAGGAGCAAATTCAATCCTATTTTTACTCATTGGATCAAAATCACTCCATTCCGAATCGGATGGAGCAAACCGCGAAGTGGCTGCTGAGTGAGCTTAACAAGCTTGAGAAAAAGGAACGGCGAAAGGATTGGGTCGTTCATGAAGCTGAGCTGCTTGACAAAGAGGACTACTTGGACGTGTACAAAAAACTGCAGGAAAGGAAACGGTTCAGCGAGAGTACGTTTAACGATTATCAAAGAGAGCAGCAGCTGCTTGCCGCCATCATTGTGAAAAAAGCTTTCAAACCGCTCAAGCAGGCAGTCAGGCTCCTTGCATTTCTTGATGTTTCACAGCTGTATTTGCAATTGTTTTCTGGCTGGGGAGGGAAATTTCAGCATGAGAAGATGGCCGTGATAGGTGAGCTGACCCGTTCGGCATTTACGGATAATAAATTGCTCTATGAGGACGCGGCACCGTTTCTTTATATGCAGGATCTGATTGAGGGCAGAAAGAAAAATACGAAGATCAAACATCTATTTATTGACGAAGCCCAGGACTATTCACCGTTTCAGATGGCTTACATGAGAAGCATTTTTCCGGCTGCCAGCATGACAGTGCTCGGTGATATCAATCAGTCCATCTACGCGCATACCATACACGGGGATCAGCGTATGGATGCGTGCTTTGAGGATGATCCTGCTGAGTATGTTCGTTTAAAGAGAACATACAGATCAACAAGGCAGATTGTCGAGTTTACCAAAGCGATGCTTCAAGATGGAGCGGATATTGAGCCGTTTAATAGAAGCGGGGAAATGCCGCTCGTTGTCAAAACTGAAGGACATGAGAGCCTTTGCCAAAAGCTCGCGCAAGAAATTGGCCGGCTCAAGAAAAAAGGGCACGAAACAATAGCCGTCATCTGCAAGACTGCGCAGCAATGCATACAGGCGCACGCCCACATGAGTGAATATACAGATGTTCGCCTGATTCATAAAGAAAATCAACCATTCCAAAAGGGTGTTTGCGTGATTCCGGTGTATTTAGCGAAGGGAATTGAATTTGACGCAGTGCTTGTCTATGATGCATCTGAAGAACACTATCATACAGAGCACGACCGCAGGCTTTTATATACTGCGTGCACCCGTGCGATGCACATGCTGGCGGTATTTTATACAGGTGAAGCCAGTCCGTTTGTAACCGCTGTGCCGCCTCACTTATATCAGATTGCTGAATGAAGAGAAGGGAGTCCTTCTCTTTTTTCTATTTACATGAAGCATAGCCGTTTTATCATTAGGATTCTTAATAGTTATCATCATGTAAATATATTTTACTTAAGCCTAGTATTCCGGTAAAGTTCAATTAGATGCAATTTTCGATCAGTTTATAACTTTGTGAGGTGGATACGTTGCAACTTCAGGTAATGAACAGTCCGTTTAATCAGGAGCAGGCAGAGCTCCTTAACCGCCTTCTGCCGACCTTGACCGAATCCCAGAAAATCTGGCTGAGCGGATATTTATCCGCTCAATCTGTTTCCGCCCAAGAAGCTGCGGGTGCGCCGGCGGCAGCTGTGTCTGCGGAAGCACCAGCACCGGCCGTTTCAAAAGAAGTGACCGTTCTTTATGGTTCACAGACGGGAAACGCACAGGGGCTTGCAGAAAATGCCGGCAAGCAGCTTGAACAGAGCGGTTTTCAAGTGACCGTCTCATCCATGAGCGATTTTAAGCCGAATCAGCTGAAGAAGGTAACCAATCTTTTAATCGTCGTCAGTACGCATGGAGAAGGCGAGCCGCCTGATAACGCGCTGTCGTTTCACGAATTTCTGCACGGAAGACGGGCGCCTAAGCTTGAAGACCTGCGCTTTTCCGTTTTGGCGCTTGGTGACAGTTCGTACGAGTTTTTCTGCCAGACAGGGAAAGAATTTGATCAGCGCTTAGAAGAACTCGGCGGAAAACGGATTTCTCCGCGCGTTGATTGCGATCTTGACTATGATGAACCGGCAGCCGAATGGCTTGAGGGTGTATTGAAGGGATTAAATGAAGCTGGGGTCGGAAGCGCCGCGCCTGCGCCGGCGGCTGCGTCACAAACCGGTGAGTCTTCGTATTCCAGAACAAACCCGTTTCGGGCTGAAGTGTTAGAAAATTTAAATTTAAACGGCAGAGGATCAAATAAAGAAACACGCCATGTGGAGCTGTCTCTTGAAGGATCTGGCCTGACTTACGAGCCTGGTGACAGCCTCGGCGTCTATCCGGAAAACGATCCGGAACTTGTCGAGTGCTCCTAAAGGAAATGAATTGGGACCCGGAAGAAATTGTGACGCTTAATAAGCAAGGTGATGTCCGTCCGCTGAAAGAAGCGCTGATTTATCACTATGAGATTACCGTTCTCACAAAACCGCTTCTTGAACAGGCGACCCAGCTGACAGGGAACGATGAGCTTAGAGAGCTTTTAGCCCCGGGAAATGAGGAGAATGTAAAAGCCTATATTGAAGGGCGCGATTTGCTTGATCTCGTCCGTGACTATGGCCCATTTAGTGTATCTGCGCAGGAGTTTGTCTCTATTTTGCGAAAAATGCCTGCCCGCCTTTATTCGATTGCAAGCAGTTTATCCGCAAATCCGGATGAAGTGCATTTAACAATCGGCGCAGTCCGCTACGATGCGCACGGCCGTGAACGAAAAGGCGTCTGCTCGATTTTGTGCGCGGAACGTCTGCGGCCGGGTGACACACTGCCGGTTTATGTACAGCACAATCAAAACTTTAAGCTTCCGAAAGACCCTGAAACACCGATTATCATGGTGGGCCCTGGGACAGGCGTCGCACCTTTCCGTTCCTTTATGCAGGAGCGTGAGGAGACGGGAGCGGAAGGAAAGGCATGGATGTTCTTTGGCGATCAGCACTTTGTCACGGATTTCCTTTACCAGACAGAGTGGCAGAATTGGCTCAAAGACGGTGTGCTGACAAAAATGGATGTGGCGTTCTCACGTGATACGGAAGAAAAAGTATATGTGCGGCACCGCATGCTCGAACACAGCGCAGAATTGTTTGAATGGCTTCAAGAAGGAGCGGCTGTTTACATTTGCGGAGATGAAAAGCATATGGCGCATGACGTCCATCACACATTACTTGAAATTATCGAAAAAGAAGGCAATATGAGCCGCGAAGAAGCGGAGGCTTATCTTGCCGATATGCGGCAGCAAAAACGCTATCAGCGTGATGTATATTGATTTGACTTGAAAGGAGTTTTTCAACATGGTGACCAAAATTCTAAAAGCACCGGACGGCTCTCCAAGTGATGTTGAACGCATTAAAAAAGAAAGTGATTATTTGCGCGGCACGCTGAAAGAAGTGATGCTCGATCGAATCAGTGCCGGAATTCCGGATGATGATAACCGCCTGATGAAACACCACGGCAGTTATTTGCAGGATGATCGGGACCTCCGAAATGAACGCCAAAAGCAGAAACTTGAGCCCGCATATCAGTTTATCGCGCGCGTGCGTATGCCAGGGGGCGTCTCGACGCCTGAACAATGGCTTGTCATGGATGACCTGTCCCAGAAATACGGGAACGGCACATTAAAATTGACGACACGTGAAACGTTCCAAATGCACGGGATTCTGAAATGGAACATGAAGAAAACCATTCAGACGATCCACTCAGCACTTTTGGATACGATCGCGACCTGCGGAGACGTAAACCGTAACGTCATGTGCGCATCAAATCCTTATCAATCTGAAATCCACTCAGAGGTATACGAGTGGTCTAAAAAATTAAGTGATGATCTACTGCCGCGGACGAGAGCCTATCATGAAATTTGGCTTGATGAGGAAAAAGTTGCCGGCACGCCGGAGGAAGAAGTCGAGCCAATGTACGGACCGCTCTATCTGCCGCGGAAGTTTAAAATCGGTATTGCCGTTCCGCCGTCTAATGATATTGACGTCTTTTCACAAGATCTGGGATTCATTGCGATTGTCGAGGATGGCAAGCTGATCGGTTTTAACGTGGCAATCGGCGGCGGTATGGGAATGACGCATGGCGATACTGCGACATATCCGCAATTAGCCAAGGTGATCGGATTCTGCCGGCCTGAGCAAATGTATGACGTTGCTGAAAAAACGATTACGATTCAGCGTGATTACGGCAACCGTTCTGTCCGTAAAAATGCGCGGTTCAAATACACAGTTGACCGCCTCGGTTTAGAAAACGTAAAAGAAGAATTGGAAAACCGTCTCGGCTGGAGCCTGGAAGAAGCGAAGCCGTATCATTTCGATCATAACGGCGACCGTTACGGCTGGGTGGAAGGCATTGAGGATAAATGGCATTTTACGCTGTTTGTCGAAGGCGGCCGTATAACGGATTACGATGATTATAAGCTGATGACGGGCTTGCGGGAAATCGCCAAAGTTCATACAGGCGAGTTCCGGCTGACGGCCAATCAGAACTTAATGATTGCGAACGTTTCAAGCGATAAAAAAGAAGAAATCAGTGCTTTAATTGAACAGTACGGACTAACTGACGGCAAGCACTATTCAGCGCTTCGCCGCACTCGATGGCATGCGTCGCTCTTCCGACCTGCGGATTGGCAATGGCTGAAGCAGAACGTTATTTGCCGACCCTGTTAGATAAGGTTGAAGAGATTATTGACGAAAATGGCCTTCGTGATCAGGAAATCACCATTCGCATGACAGGATGCCCGAACGCGCGCACGTCATGCGCTCGGTGAGATCGGATTTATCGGAAAGGCGCCGGGCAAATATAATATGTATCTTGGCGCGTTTGACGGAAGCCGTTTAAGCAAAATGTATCGTGAAAACATCGGTGAAGCAGACATTTTAAGCGAGTCGCGCGTCCTTCTTTCCCGCTATGCGAAAGAACGCGAGGAAGGCGAGCATTTCGGTGACTTTGTCATCCGTGCGGGCATTATTAAAGCAACAACTGACGGTACGAATTTTCATGATTGAGAAAACTAAGAAGAGAGACAGGGAATAGCTTCCTGTCTCTTTTTTCTGTAATTTGCTCTGCTGCAAAAAAGTTCACTGTGAGCATATCATGAGAAAAAATACCCTAAAAAGGGTACTATAAAAGAAGACAAGTGTGGAGGGAACTCCTGCGAAACCACATAGCGGATGCAAGGCCAGACTAGCTTAGCGGCTTTTAGACAAACAGATTTTTTGGCTCATCATGCCGACACACAACAGACGAAGGAGGTCATGCATTTGGACATATTTTTAGTTGTGCTCGTATTATTAACGATTATTGCGATTTCTAATATCGTGAACCGGTTTATTCCGTTTATTCCGGTGCCGCTGATTCAAGTGGCTCTTGGGATTCTTGCCGCCTCATTTCCACAGGGTCTTCATTTTGAATTAAATACCGAATTGTTTTTTGTTCTGTTTATCGCGCCTCTGCTATTTAATGATGGAAAGAGGACACCGCGGGCAGAGCTTTGGAATTTAAGGGCTCCGATTTTATTGCTTGCACTCGGCCTTGTATTTGCGACTGTGATTGTAGGCGGCTACACGATTCACTGGATGATTCCTGCTATTCCGCTGGCGGCGGCCTTTGGACTTGCGGCCATTCTTTCACCGACTGATGTCGTCGCTGTCAGCGCATTATCAGGAAGAGTGAAAATGCCAAAAGGGATTCTTCGCCTGCTGGAAGGTGAGGGGCTGATGAATGATGCATCAGGTCTGGTGGCCTTTAAGTTTGCGATTGCGCGGCAGTGACTGGTGCATTTTCATTAGCACAAGCGGCTGTCAGCTTTGTCTTTATTTCTCTCGGAGGCTTGCTGTGCGGAGTTGTCATTTCATTTTTGATTATTCGTTTTCGCCTATTTCTGCGCCGCCTTGGCATGCAGGATGTCACGATGCATATGCTGATTCAAATTCTGACGCCGTTTGTGATTTATTTGGCGGCTGAAGAAATCGGCGTTTCCGGCATTTTAGCTGTTGTGGCTGGCGGTATTACCCATGCGGTTGAACAGGATCGTCTGGAATCAACGATGATCAAGCTGCAAATTGTCTCCTCAAGTACGTGGAACATTATTTTATTTATTTTGAACGGCCTGGTCTTCGTTATTCTCGGCACGCAAATCCCTGATGTTATTTCTGTTATCTTTAACGACACTGCCATCAGCAACATGAAGGTGATCGGCTATATCCTAGTCATCACATTTACGTTAATGCTCCTGAGATTCCTGTGGGTGCTGTTCTTCTGGAACGGCAAATGGTTCTTTAATAAAGATCAGAACATCTATAAACCGGGTCTTCGTTCGACGCTGTTAATTTCGATTTCCGGTGTGCGTGGAGCAGTAACGCTTGCAGGTTCTTTTTCCATTCCGTATTTCCTGGAGGACGGCACGCCGTTTCCGGAAAGAAATCTGATTCTCTTTTTAGCGACCGGCGTCATTTTATGCACGCTTGTCATTGCTACCGTTGTCTTGCCGATTCTGACTGAAAAAGAAGAAGAGGACGAGGAACGAAACAAGAAGCCGCTGACGGCGAGACGCAAATTGATCAAAACAGCCCTTCAAACGATTAAAGAGGACATGAATGAGACAAACAAAACGGCCTCTCTTGCGGTGATAGCTGAATACAATGAGAAAATGAAAAATCTTCGTTTTCAGCAATATACATCGTCTAATCGCATCAAAAAGCACGAGCGTAAAGTCCGTGCCCAAGGGGTTAAGGCAGAGCAAGAGGCGCTGATGAAAATGCTGGAGCGGGGAGACATCCCGGAAGAAACAGCAAATGTCTTTTCGCAAGAACGATTTAACGAGTTGGAAATTTTGTATGCGAACCCGTTTAAAGTCGGATTATCAAAAACAAGGCTCAAGAGGCTGATGTATTGGATTTTCTTCGGTGAACATAAAAAGCCGGAGATGTCGATTTTAAATGAAGCGGGATTGATACGGGCAACAAGAGTGAAAACGGCAAAAGCGCGATAGAATATCTGGAAAAACACAAGACGGAAGAGCATAAAGAAGTGTTTTTATCTGTCATTACATTCTATAAACAGTTAATTTTCAGGCTGGAGCACAGCCATCATGAGCTGAAATCAAGCGCCCATTTTGAAAATCAGAAGCTGGAAGTGAAGCTGAAGGCTGTACAGGCGATCAGAAATGAAATTCAAACACTTTTCGAGGAAAGAGAAATTTCCCGGGACATCTCCCATGAGCTTCGCCAATACATTAATGATGTCGAAGCCGCCATGCTTGAAGGCGGCGAATAAATGCAGCAAAAAAGCTGGCGTTAGAGCGCCAGCTTTTTTTATATTAAGGGCGATGAAATGCGACAGTCCGCCATCCCGGTCGAACCAGCCTCTGAAGGCCCAGTTGATCCAGCCGCCATCGCCTTTGTTTGTAAAGGTTCCGTCTTCAAATACCCAAATGCCATACGTAATGCCGTCGTAAACGGCTGAGCCGTAAAATTGCACACCGTTCAAATGATCTTCATATTCCTGGCTTAAATTAAAGACCATGACGTTATATTTTTGGCCGGACGCGTAGAAGGAAGACTCCATGAGGTTTTTCACAAAGCCATCCCTATTCTGTGCGGATTTGATGGCATCAGCGATCTGGTTGGCAATTCCAAGTACATCCAGGTTGACGTTTAAACCTACATCAGCGGCAGTTGTTCCAGCAGTAGTTGTCTGCGACATCTTCGGAGCAGGATTTTCTTCAGCGGAAGCAAAGGACAAAGGGGCAATTGTCAAAGCGGCACCAAGAGCAAGTGTCATTGGGATACGAATACGTTTCAAGTTGTTTCCTCCTTTGTTTTCATTTGGTTACACTACACGCATACCCTGCTCAATGTATTTGTAATCTCAATATTGTTAAAATAGGAAAAAAATAGTGTTTGAATTTGCATGTGCTGTGAAAAAAGAAGCAAAAAGAGGGTCTTAAGCGTATTATTGGTATCGGCTGAGAGGAATGTGAGATAATATAGACGCTTACATTTCAGTGAAAGGGTGGATGTTCAAGTGCCAACAAGTTTAAAAGATACTGTAAAGTTACATAACGGAGTTGAAATGCCTTGGTTCGGTCTGGGTGTTTTTAAAGTAGAAAATGGTAATGAAGCGACTGAATCAGTGAAAGCGGCAATTAAAAATGGCTATCGCAGTATTGATACAGCAAAGCAATCTACAAAAATGAAGAAGGCGTTGGCATCGGGATTAAAGAATCCGGTGTGGCAAGAGAAGAGCTCTTCATCACATCAAAAGTGTGGAATGAAGATCAAGGCTACGAAACAACGCTTGTCGCCTTTGAAAAAAGCCTGGAAAGATTGACTTGATTACTTAGATTTATATTTAATCCATTGGCCTGGCAAAGATAAATATAAAGATACATGGCGCGCGCTTGAAAAGCTGTACAAAGATGGCAAAATTCGCGCGATCGGCGTCAGCAACTTCCAAGTTCATCATTTAGAAGAGCTGTTGAAAGATGCTGAAATCAAACCGATGGTGAACCAAGTTGAATTTCACCCTCGTTTGACGCAAAAAGAATTAAGAGATTACTGCAAAGCGCAAGGCATTCAGCTGGAAGCGTGGTCTCCGCTCATGCAGGGACAGCTTTTGGATAACGAAGTGCTGACACAGATTGCTGAAAAACACAATAAATCTGTGGCTCAAGTGATTTTGCGCTGGGATCTGCAAGATGAAGTTGTAACCATTCCAAAATCCATTAAAGAACACCGTATCATCGAAAACGCTGATATTTTTGATTTCGAATTGTCTCAAGAAGACATGGACAAAATTGACGCATTAAATAAAGATGAGCGTGTCGGCCCAAATCCTGATGAGCTTCTGTTTTAATCAAAAAACTCCCCGTTATGGGGAGTTTTTTTAGTGCGTTTTTTTCTGTTGAATGAAAAACAGCATCAAAAAGGAAATGACAACAATACAGACGACCCACGCCCAAGCAAGGGTATTGTTGCCGGAATCCAATGCGACATATATCGCCGTCGGCAGTGTTTGCGTAACACCGGGGATGTTTCCTGCAAACATGAGTGTTGCGCCAAATTCTCCGAGCGCCCGTGCAAGGCTGAGGATGCTTCCGGTCAGTAACGAAGGATAGGCAAGCGGGACGGAGATATGGATAAACACTTTCCATCTGCTAGCGCCGTCTACCATTGCCGCACCTTGTATATCGGGATCAATGTCAGCAAATCCGGTTTTGGCTGATTGATACATAAGCGGAAAGGCTACAACAGCCGAGGCGATCACAGCGGCCCACCAGGTGAAAATAACAGGTCGCTGGAAAATCCACTCGATGGCTTGTCCGATGAAGCTGTGCTTTCCGAAAATGACGATCAAAATAAAACCGACAACAGTAGGCGGAAGAACGAGCGGAAGCATAAAACATGTTTCGAGTGCCGTTTTTCCGAAAAATGATGCCCGTGACATCCATGCTCCAGCAAGTGTTCCGAGAATAATGACAACAATTCCGGCAACTGCCGCCACCTGAAAGGAAAGCACAACGGGTGTGAAAAATTCTGAAGTGCTTATGCTACTCGGCAGTAAAGCCATATTTCTCAAATACTTTCATTGCTTCATCAGATTGCAGGTATTCGTAAAATTCCTTCGCTTCCTTACGGTTTTTTGTATCTTTTACGATTCCTAACGGATAGACAATTGGGCTGTGTGTATCTGCTTTTGCCTCGTCAATAATGTTGACCTTTTTCGAGACCAGGGCATCTGTTTTATAAACAATACCTGCGTCTACATTGCCGGTTTCAACATAAGAAAGAACTTGGCGAACGTCTTTTCCATACACAATTTTATCCTTCACTTTGTCCCATAAAGACAGCTTTGTCAGTGATTCTTTCCCATAAGCTCCTGCCGGTACGGATTCCGGAGTGCCAAGGGCGATTTTTTCTGATTCAGCCAGATTGCTGAAGCTTGTCACAGGTGAATCTCCGTTTTTCGGTACGACCAGCACAATTTCATTACCGACTAAATCAGTGCTGTCTTTTTTTGCGATATCTCCATCATCCACCAGCTTTTTAAATTTATCCTCAGCGGCTGAGAAGAACAGATCTGCTCCTGCTCCTTGAGAAATCTGTTTTTGCAAGGCGCCGGATGAGCCATAGTTATCTTGGATGGTAATATTTTGATGCTCTTTTTCATAATTTTTTTGGATTTCCTCAAGTGCATCCTGCGCGCTGGCGGCAACCTGAGATGGTTAACGTTACTTTTTTCTCGCTGTCCGTTGAAGACTGGTTTGAAGAACAGCCTGCCGCAAGGAGAAAAGCAGTTAAGGTCGCGATGAAAATAGAATACTTCTTAAACATGATTGCACCCCTTATCATTAGATATAACTAATTATAACTGATTATGTTTGGTTTATGTGGGTTTTTTTACATTCGGCGAAAAGGTATAATAAAATAGGAGAGTGATGATGATGAATGAAACCTCTTCCTATACGATAGAAGAAGTTGCAGGTCTGCTGAAGGTATCAAAGCTGACCGTTTATGATTTGATTAAAAAAGGCGTCTTGCCGCCTGCTTATCGTGTCGGAAGGCAGATGCGTGTGGATGAAGAAGATTTAAAGCAATATAAAACGAATATGAGAATGTCTCAGCCCATCGCCGCAACAGAAGCGCCGAAACAGGTGCAGGAGGCTGAGCCGGACGGCAGACCGAATGTCATGATCAGCGGACAGGACATTTCGATGGATCTTCTCAGCAAGCATTTGGAGAATGCCATTCAGGAGACGCCGCTCCGTAAATACAAAGGAAGCTTAAACAGCCTGATTGATATGTATCAAGGCAAGTGTGACATTGTCAGCCTCCATTTGTACGATGCTGAAACGGGCCAGTATAACGCTCCTTATGTAAAACGGATTTTGACAGGTGAACCGTTTTGTCTCATCAATGTCGTTCTCCGCAAAGCAGGACTGTATGTGAAAAAAGGGAATCCGAAAAACATTCAAGGCTGGGAAGACTTGAAAAGAGCCGATATCCGGATCATCAACAGGGAAAAGGGTTCTGGCGCAAGGGTGCTCCTTGATGAACAGCTTGGCTTGCTTGGTGTGAATCCAGCTGATGTAGTGGGATATAGCGATATCGTGACTGATCATTACGCCGCCGCTTCACAAGTTTCAAGCGGACAGGCTGACGCGGGAATCGGGCGCAAGACGCGGCACATATGGGTCGTGTTGATTTTATCCCGCTCATCGACGAACAATATGATATCGTTGTTTTGAAAAAACATGAGTACCGCTGAAAGCCGTGAAGGAGATTTTGAATTCTGAGGACTACAAGGCGAATTTGTCTCATTTAAACGGCTATGAAACGAAGCTGACTGGCAAGGTGATGTTGGAAACGTAAAAAATCCCTCTTGATAGAGGGATTTTTTTATTCGGAAAACCTGAGCAGGTCACCATTTAAAATTTTATCAGAGAGAGAAAGTTCTTCGTTTGCTTTCTCCTTGTAATGGAGGCACGCATCCTGATCTTCCAGCACTTTACCTGTTTTTTGGCTATAGCACGTGTTCTTTGTGTATATATAATCGTTCGTAATAAAGGCGCCGTTTCGCAGAACGGCGAATGGGGTGCGGTCGCTGGACAGTAAATCATTGCCGAATTGGATATCGCCTTTTGTCTCAACGCCGAGCAAATGCATCAGCGTCGGCCTGACGTCGACCTGTCCCCCGGCATCAGGGATGGTTTCCGGCTTTTGATCGGTGATTCCCGGGATATGTATGATAAACGGCACCCGCTGGAGCTGAACGTTGTCATACGGTGTGATTTCGTCTTTCCCTAAAAACTCAGCCATTGCCTCGTTATGGGCTTCAGAAATGCCGTAATGATCTCCCATAAATACGATCATCGAATTTTCGTATAAGCCTTCGTCCTTCAGTTTTTTGATAAAATGCTTCAATGCCTCATCCTCATAGCGAACCGTGGTCACATAGCGGTTTAACAGATCACTGCTTGAATCGAATTCATCTATCAGCTGATCCTTTTCATCAATCTCAAACGGAAAATGATTCGTTAACGTGATAAAACTGCTGTAGAACGGTCGCGGCAGGCTTTTCAGCTTTTCGGCGGACTGCTCTAAAAATTCTTTGTCTTTTAAACCCCAGCTTGTCGATGTCCCGGGAGTGACATGAAAATCATCAACATCAAAAAAGCGGTCAATGCCAAATGTATCGTACATGACATCTCTGTTCCAAAATGTTTTATGGTTAGCATGAAAGACGGCTGAATAATAATCGTCTCGCTTCAGCGATTTATACATCGTATGAAATTGATGGTCGCTTTTCGTGAAAAAGACGGCGCCGCTAAGGGAAGGATACAGTGAGTTAGCGACGATAAATTCTGAATCTGATGTTTTGCCTTGTTCTGTTTGCTGATAGAAATGATCAAAGGAATAGCTTTTTTTAATGAGATCATTCATAAATGGGGTAATTTCTTTTCCATTTACTTTTTCATTCAGAACAAAGCTTTGGGTCGATTCAAGTGTTACAAAGATGACATTGCGCCCCTTTGCAAGACCGAATTTGCTATGATCAGGCTTGCTGTAATCAGCCTCTGTGTAGTTTTTAATGGCAGTTATACTGTCTTCATCGGCAAAAGCTTTCGCGCTGATATTAACAGTCTGAGAAATTGTATCGTAAATATGGAACTGAAACAGGCCGATGCTTTTGACTAGCATTTCCCGGTCAAAAGAATGTGCCAAAAGCTTCGGTTGCTGTACTTCTGCAAGTGCCAGTGTGCATAAAAGCATGCCGCAGGAAGCCGCATAGTACCGTTTGATCGTGCGGGGAGCGGCTTTTGTCTGTGGGTGTTTGGTTTTTCTGGCGAACAGCGAGAAAAACCAAATCCACAAACAGGGCGATAAACAGAGGATGGAACAATTCTTTTACACTGCCGCCCATATCGCTCATGTTGCTGGCCTGAAATAAAACCGGAATGGTAATAAAATCGATATAAAAGCCGTAAAAAATCGTATTAGAGATCAAGATAACAGTCAGAACCAAATTGGCAATCAGCAAAAAAGCCCGCCGCTTGTTTCCTTTCAGAAGCAGGCCGATCCCGAATAAAGGAAGAATAAAGCTGAGCGGGTTGACCAGCAGCATTAGCTCCTCCAACAGAGTATCGATTTGCAAATCAAAGCCGAGTTTATATATCACATACGTTTTGATCCACATAAATAAGATCGAAAAACATAAAAACCGCTGATTGTGAAAAAAGGTTCCTTTCATCAATATGACTCCTCACGTTTTCTTGATCATCTGCATTAAATGCTTCTTAAGTAAAACCTACTAAAAACAGCCGGTTCAGACAAGTCTCAGCACTCATGTTTAAAACATGCGCCCATGAAACAGCATATAAAAGTAGTAACATGAAGCAAGGGTCAGGCCGGCTAGCACGAGCTGCTCAGAAAAACTGCCTGTCTTCATATATAATGGAAGCCGAACGCGGATCGTTGAAGGGAATAATAATTTGATTCCGTTCACCGTCCAAGCGTCAAGAATCAAGTGGCTCGCCATTCCGATCATCAGGCCGGCTGATATGTTTTTATCTGGAATGTATGTAGAAGTGATAAAAAACATGATGAGCATAAACAGCAAGCTGTGTGTAAATGTACGATGGCCAAAAACGGAGCTGACCACTTTCGATAAAATAGGAAATTTTCTCCCGATTTTGCTTTGTGTGTGGCAGATATCGGGTATTAATGCTCCAACCGCGCCTGATGCAGCCATAAGCACTGGATCAAATCCATAATAATAAGCCGCTGCCGTACAAGAAGCGATGCCTCCCATGATGTGTGTTTTTCCTGTCATTTGCCGCTTCTCCTTTTATCTTTTGCAAAAAATCTCTGAATTACAAATATATCAAGAGAATGTATGTTTGATCAACAGGACTTTGGACGATAAAAAATATCCCGCATAATTTTTCAGGAAAGAGGTATCTTAAACATGTACCTATTTTTTAAAAGAGGTGATACGAATGGGTTTCTTTAATAAAGATAAAGGAAAACGTTCCGAAAAAGAAAAAAACGTAATCCAAGGAGCTCTTGAAGATGCTGGTTCAGCTCTAAAAGATGATCCGCTTCAAGAAGCTGTGCAAAAAAAGAAAAATAATCGATAACCACATGCGGATAGAGCTTGGCTCTATCCGTATTTTCCATCTGTTCCCTTTGACAGATCATCCTTTCTTTGATAACCTTCTGGGAGTAACTGAATAATTAAATCCTCACTCTTTCTCAGTGAGGTAGAGGTTGCGCGGATGATAAGTCACACATGCCAGGCTGACAGGAGCTGTTAAACATGTGTAAAAGGCATCAGCGCCGAAGTGTGGAGAAAGCCGATCCTTCTCTATGCTGGGACTGTATCTGAATAAGTGCAGGACTGCCGCGTGCTTTTTCGCGGAGGGCTATCCGGAGATCAAGGGTGTGTGTTTCTTTAAGCATGGACTTTTGTTCAGGCTTTTTTTGCGTTTATATGATCTCGGGGTCTGGTCCGTACAAAGAATCATGGAGGTACTGGAATGGAACAGACAAAAAAATGGGGTTTTTGGTTATTAACGGCGTTTGTCGTTGGAAATATGGTTGGATCAGGAATTTTCTCCTTGCCGAGCTCGCTTGCTTCAATTGCGAGTCCGTTTGGAGCTACGTCCGCCTGGCTTTTGACAGGTGCCGGCGTGCTGATGATTGCACTTGTGTTCGGACACTTGTCCATTCGCAAGCCTGAACTGACAGCGGGACCGCAAAGTTATGCAAGAGCGCTGTTTTCTGACCCGAAAAAAGGCAACGCTGCCGGTTTCACAATGGTGTGGGGCTACTGGGTGGCGAGCTGGATCAGTAACGTGGCGATCATCACAAGTCTCGCCGGTTACTTGACTTCGTTCTTCCCGATCTTGGTTGATAAACGTGAGATGTTTTCGATCGGCGGGCAAGAGGTGACACTCGGCCAATTACTGACGTTTGCCGTATGTACGATCTTGTTATGGGGAACGCACGCGATTCTTGTTGCCAGCATTAACGGCGCAAGTAAATTAAACTTTGTCACAACGCTTTCTAAAGTATTAGGTTTTGTCTTCTTTATCGTTGCCGGTTTATTTGTGTTTCAAACGACATTATTCGGTCATTTTTATTTCCCGGTTCAAGGAGAAAACGGCACAAGCATTGGAATTGGCGGCCAGGTTCATAACGCCGCGATTTCTACACTGTGGGCGTTTGTCGGAATTGAATCCGCGGTGATCCTGTCCGGCCGTGCGCGCTCTCAGCGTGATGTGAAACGTGCGACAATTACCGGCTTGCTGATTGCCTTGAGCATATATATTATTGTGACTTTAATTACGATGGGTGTTCTGCCGCATGATAAGCTTGTCGGCTCTGAAAAACCATTTGTTGATGTACTCTATGCGATTGTTGGAAACGCGGGAAGCGTGATTATGGCGCTTTTGGCTATCCTTTGTTTATTTGGAACGATGCTCGGCTGGATTTTGCTTGGCTCTGAGGTGCCATACCAAGCAGCTAAAGCAGGAGATTTCCCGGCATTTTTTGCAAAAACGAATAAAAAGGGAAGTCCGGTCATTGCACTCATTATTACAAACGTCATGTCACAGGTCTTCATTTTCTCGGTTATTTCCCGGACAATAAGTGACGCATTTACATTTTTAACGACAGCGGCTACACTCGCATATTTAATTCCGTATCTGGTATCTGCAATCTACAGCTTGAAGGTAGTCATCAAAGGTGAAACGTATGACCAGCTGAAAGGCTCCCGTGTAAGAGACGGATTGATCGCAATACTGGCGTGTGCATACTCCGTGTTTGTTATCGTAACAGGCACAGCAGATTTAACGACATTTATCCTCGGCATCGGTTTATTCTTTGTCGGCTTAATCGTTTATCCATTTGTGAGTAAAAAGTTCCAGAAAGAAAAACATGCATAATGAAAAGACACCTGATTTGCTCAGGTGTCTTTTTTTATAAAAAACGAATTTCTACTGATCGTTAACATAGTTGACAGGAAAACTGGATTCAAAAAATTAAGGGGCAATCCAATATGCAACTTCCTGTGATTTGGCAAGAAAATATCCGATCAAATTGAACGATCCTTATAAATGAGACAGCCGCGGGCAGGCGGCTCTTTTGTTTATTTAGTCAAGCTTTCGGTAATAAACTTCAGTTGTCCTTCTAATGAAATCGGGTCAGAGAAATAGAAACCGATCGGATCCATCTTGTAGACATGGCCATTTTTAACGGCATTCAGGTTCTTCCAAATGGAGCTTTCAAAAACGCCGCCATCATCACCGCCTGATTGCCATGGCCCCGCGAAAATGTAATCCCCGGCGAAGTCAGGGAGCTTCTCTAATGAAATACTTGTATAACCTGGCCCCTGGTCAATGGCTTTTTCTTTTGTCAGCTTTGTAGCCTGCAGGCCGAGGTCTTTGTAAATGATGCTTCCGCCTCTTCCAAAGTCTTTACCGAATACGTAAATGTCTTTTCCGTTCGTTTGCATAATGGAAATGGTTTTGTCACCGACCGCTTTTTTGATTTTTGTTTTAGCGGCCGCAACTTTTTTATCCCACTTGGCCAGCCATTTTTCAGCTTTATCTTCAGTTCCCGTCATTTTTGCAAATTCTTTCAGCTGTTCGATGTTGTCGAGCTTATCGTATTTTACTGCGACAGTCGGCGCAATTTTTTCAAGCTTTTTAATATCAGCGCCCTGTGTTGTCCAGACGATAATCAGGTCAGGGTTCAAATCAATGACCTTTTCAACCGAAGTGCCGTCTCCGATGTTTTCAACGCCGTCGGTTTTTCCTTTGTAGTAAGGGTTTTTAAATACATTCTCAGGCGCACCGACAACGTTGATGCCGAGTGTTTTGAAGTAGCCGTAATAGCCGTCTGCCATGACAACCACCCGTTTAGGATGCTTCGGGATTTTTACATTTCCGTTTTCAGCCTTGTATGTAAAGGTTTCTGCGCCTTTTGAATCAGAGGCAGAACCTTTGCTTTCTGAGTTATTCCCGCAGGCTGCCAGCGCTGCAATCAATAACAGGGCAAAAAACGCGGCTCCGAGTTTCTTGTATATATGGGTCATATCTCATACCTTCTTTCTAAAAGATAGATGAAAAAGAGAATCATTATCATCTGTGATTATACCACTGCAAGTGCCGGTTGACACGATATTTTTGCAAATGCATTTTCATTTTTGTTCAAAACACTCTATTAAATCAGCTGAAAAAAGTGATATACTGAAACAGCAATTGATAATCATTATCAGTAACAGAAAGGAAGTACGGCAGTTGAGTCAACATAAAAATATACGGACTGCATCAGAAGAAATCCAATGGACGTCAAGGACATATGGCGCGGTCATCGTCCTTATTGCAGGTCTATGCCTGCTTTGCCTTGGCGCATTTTTATCCATATCCCTCGGTGCAGCGGATATTCATTTGCGCACTGTATGGGACGCCATTTTTCATTATCAGCCGACAAAGACATCTCACCAAATTATACATGATCTTCGACTGCCGAGAACGGCGGCTGCCGCGCTTGTAGGCGCATTGTTGGCAGTGTCGGGAGCAATCATGCAGGGGATGACGAGAAACCCTTTGGCAGAGCCTTCGATTATGGGTGTGACTTCAGGCTCTGCGTTTGCGGTTTCGATTGCGTTTGTCTTTTTTCCCGGGCTTTCTGCAATGGGGCTTGTGCTATGGTCCTTTGCGGGAGCGGGGCTGGGGGCATCGACGGTAATGGGCATAGGCATGTTTTCAAGGGGCGGACTTACGCCTGTAAAGCTTGCTCTGGCGGGTACGGCAGTTACTTATTTCTTTACCGGCATTTCAACTGCCATTGCAATCCGCTTTGATGTCGCTCAGGATATCAGCTTTTGGTACGCAGGCGGGGTAGCGGGTGTGAAATGGTCGGGGGTCCAGCTTTTGCTTATTGCAGGGGCTGTCGGTTTAACGCTCGCGTTTTTCATCGCCCGGTCTGTGACAGTGTTAAGTCTCGGTGACGATCTGGCAAAAGGGCTTGGACAATATACATCAGCGGTGAAACTGGTTGGCATGCTTATTGTAGTAATTCTGACCGGAGCTGCGGTTTCCATTGCCGGCACCATTGCATTTATCGGGCTGATCATTCCGCATATTACCCGTTTTTTGGTCGGTGTGGATTATCGGTGGATCATTCCTTGCTCGGCGGTGCTCGGTGCTGTTTTGCTTGTTTTTGCTGACATAGCGGCCAGACTCGTAAATGCGCCCTTTGAGACGCCTGTCGGCGCGCTGACTTCTCTGATCGGCGTTCCCTTTTTCTTTTATTTGGCACGTCGTGAAAGGAGAGGGCTGTAATGAAAACAAAAACAAAAAAACCGCTCGTTGTAATGGCTGTGACCTTTTTGCTCATCGTGCTGGTCTTTTTTATCAGTCTCAATTTGGGCGTTATCAAAATTGCACCGCTTAAAACGCTTCAGGTCTTTTTCGGCCAAGGAACGGCGCGTGATGAACTGGTCTTATTTGAGTTCAGGCTGCCCCGGATCATCCTTTCTTTGCTTGTTGGAGCAGGGATCTCCGTAGCTGGAGCCATTTTGCAAAGCGTGTCTCAAAATGAACTTGCCGAGCCTGGTATTCTCGGAATTAACGCCGGCGGTTCACTTGCTGTAGTGCTTTTTATATACTTTTTTCAAGGGTCAGCTTCAGATCTCAGCTTTTTCGGAACATTTATGCTGCCGTTCAGTGCTTTGGCAGGAGCAATCCTCGCTGCGTTTCTCATTTATATTCTGGCATGGAAAAAAGGCGTGACACCGATTCGGCTGATTTTAGTCGGCATAGGGGTGAATGCCGGATTCAATGCCCTGTTGCTGATTTTTCAGCTTAAGATGGACCCTCATGATTTTATGCAAGCCGCGGTTTGGATATCCGGCTCAATATGGGGGGCGAACTGGAATATGATCTGGGCGATTCTCCCTTGGATTGTGATCTTGCTTCTGTTTACTTTATATAAGGCACGCTATTTGAACATTATGCAGCTCGGAGACCAATTGGCGACCGGGCTGGGCACCGCTGTTGAAAAGGAAAGACGGATTCTTCTTCTGGCAGCGGTCACTCTTGCCGCTTCATGCGTGGCAGCTGCGGGGGGCATTGCGTTTCTCGGATTGATCGCGCCGCATGTGGCTAGAAGGCTGACCGGTCCACGTCACCAGACGCTGATACCGGTCTCCGCCTTCATCGGCTCATTCCTGTTTTTGCTTGCTGATACGCTGGCGAGAAATGTATTGGCACCATCAGAAATTCCGGTCGGACTTGTCATTTCCGTGCTAGGTGCGCCTTACTTTATTTATTTATTGATGAAAGCGAATTAGAGGAGGGGGCCGAATATGAATTCATTATCAACGGAACAGCTTGGAATCGGTTATGGCGACAGGGTGATTGTAGAGGATTTAAATATATCGATTCCTAAAGGGAAAATTACCACCTTAATTGGCCCGAACGGCTGCGGGAAATCAACGATTTTAAAAACAATGTCCAGAATTATGCGTTCACATGCAGGTGCCGTCTATTTAAACGGCAAAGCGATTCATAAAATGTCTACAAAGGACATTGCGAAAGATATGGCGATTCTTCCACAGACACCTGAAGCGCCGAGCGGCCTAACAGTGCACGAATTGGTGTCGTACGGCAGGTTTCCGCATCAATCAGGATTCGGCAGATTAAATGACGAAGACCGCCGGATTATCAAATGGGCGCTTGAAGAAACAGGCATGGCTGAATATGCTGAACGGCCGATTGAGGCATTGTCAGGCGGACAGCGTCAACGCGTGTGGATTGCCATGGCGCTTGCGCAAGGTACGGAACTGCTTCTTCTGGATGAACCTACAACGTATCTTGATCTTGCACATCAGCTTGAAATTCTGCAGCTGCTTGACAGACTCAACAAAGAGCAAGGGCGGACGATTTTAATGGTCATTCATGATCTTAACCATGCAGCTCGTTTTTCTCATTATATGATCGCGCTCAAAAAAGGCACGGTCATCAAGGAAGGAACTGCACTGGAGGTCATGACACCGGACATTTTGAAGCAGGTATTTCAGATTGATGCCGAAATCGTGACTGATCCCCGTACAAATAAACCTGTATGCTTGACCTATGACTTGATTAAAAATGAAAAAGAGCTAGTTACTGTATGAAAAAATCCCGGTTCGAAGCCGGGATTTTTTTTATTCGGCTTTGAAAATACAATTTTTCTATTTGATTCCGTCATTTCAATAAAAGGATTGCAAGTCTTTTTGAATTAATAGATAATATTGGTTAGAATGTTTCGAAAATATTACATAGTTTACAGAAAGAGGAGATCGTTGTGTCCAAGAAGAAAAAATGGCTTATTGGCGGTGCGATATGTGCCGGTGTGCTTGTATTGGCTGGGATCGGCGCTGGCGGTTTTTACTTTTTTACCCACATGAACCAAGTTGCCGTATCATCGGAGCCCTATGCTGAATCGGTCGCGGTATACATGGGAGGAGATTCAGAATCAGGCCAAACGTTTTCTGGAAAGGTTGAACCTGAGAAACAGCAGAAAGTATACATAGATTCAGAAAAAGGCAGCATTAAAAAAACATACGTCAAAGAAGGCGATCAGGTTAAAAAGGGCGATAAGCTTTTTGAGTATGAGGGCGAGGATCATTCTGATGAAGTGGAGCAAGCCAATTTGCAAATTGAAATGACAAATCTGCAAATCAACCGTTTGCAAAAATCAATAACGGAAACGGAAAAGAAGCTGAAAGTTGCAGGAAAAGAAGAGAAAACCCAGCTTCAAGATGAACTTGATCAGGCCAATTTCGATTTGAAAACAAGCCAGCTCGAACTGAAGCAGCATCAAAAAGAACTGGCTGGCCTGACGAAAAACAAAGGTTCCAATGTCATTACAAGCAAGCATGACGGAATCGTTCAAAGCGTCAATCAGGATATCGCTGACGGTGCAACAGGTGACCAGGCAGCAGGCCCGTATATCCAGATTGTTTCGACGGGCAAATATCTGGTCAAAAGCCAAATCAATGAGCTGTTAATGGACACGATCAAAAAAGGCAGCAAAGTCAGGGTCACGCTGAAAACAGGCGGTGAGGGCGAGTGGAAAGGAAAGGTCACCTCGATCGGCAAGCTTCCAGCGGGAGCAGGCGAGGGTGAAGAATCAGAAAGCTTTGCTGATGAAGAAATGAACCCCCAGTCCTCTAACTATCCTTTCACCATTTTATTAGACAGCCATAAAGGTCTTGAAGTCGGCTATCATGTCAACATCGAAGTGATGAGTGATAATGCTGATGCGGATACGATCAAGCTGCCGTCCGACATGGTCATTCAGGATGACGGCGAACCGTATGTGTGGAAAGCTGATGAGAATCACAAAGCGGTTAAGCAGCCTGTTGAAATCGGAGAGACTGATGAAAATGACATGGTGGAAATTAAGAGCGGCCTGACGCCGGAAGATTATGTGATCTATCCTGATCCCGCGGTCAAGGAAGGAAAGCAGGTTACAGTCAATGCTGACACTGAATAATATTTCGAAGTCATACAAGCTGGGAAAAGAAGAAGTTCCAATCTTGAAACATATCAATCTGACTGTTCAGGCGGGGGAGTTTTTAGCTATTATGGGGCCTTCAGGTTCTGGAAAATCAACGTTAATGAATATTATCGGCTGTTTGGACAGGCCAACCTCAGGAACCTATATGCTTGACCAGATCGATATATTGAAAGGGAAAGACGGGGCTTTAGCCGAAATTCGCAATGAATCAATCGGGTTTGTGTTTCAAACTTTCCATTTGCTGCCGCGTCTCACCGCGCTGCAAAATGTCGAGCTGCCGATGATCTACAATAAAGTGAAGAAAAAAGAGAGAAGGCAACGGGCATATGAAGCGCTGGAAAAGGTCGGATTAAAAGACAGGGTCTCCTACAAACCGCCTAAGCTGTCCGGCGGCCAAAAGCAGCGGGTGGCGATAGCGAGGGCCCTTGTCAATCAGCCGAGGTTTATTTTAGCTGATGAACCGACCGGGGCGCTTGATACCAAATCAAGTGAACAAATTTTGTCACTGTTTTCCGAACTGCATCGGGAAGGCAAAACCATTATTATGATAACCCACGACCCGGACGTTGCCAAAAAAGCTGACAGAACCGTTTTTATCAGAGACGGAGAGCTGGTATTAGATGAGAGAGGGGATATCAGCCATGCTTGAACATATTCGCATCTCCTTTCAATCCATTTTTTCTCATAAATTAAGATCGATTCTGACAATGCTCGGCGTGATTATCGGCATAGCGGCAATCATCGCGATTGTTTCAATGCTGAAGGGCCAAAGTGAGCAATTAAAGCAAAGTATGATCGGCATGGGAAACAACGCCATCAATGTTGTCTACCAGCCGTCTGGCGGAGAAGAGGAGAGCGGCGGCCCTCAGGTGTCGTATGCGTCCGCGCCGCCTGTAGCGGAAGAAACAGTAAAGGCGATCAAATCAGATCCGATGGTCAAAGGATTATCCTTATATTACTTGTCAGAAGGCGCGAGCGTTTTTCATTTAACAAACGTTTCGTATCCCCAAGTGTATGGAGTGGACGATGATTACTTCGACATGTTTCCAATCCGAATAACCGAAGGGAGAAAGCTGACGGAAAATGATTTAAACAGCACACACCAAGTGGTGATGATCAATGAAGCTGTCAGAGATGAACTGTTTCCGGACGGAGAAGCTCTGCATAAAAGCATTGAGATGAATGGTGTGCCGTTTAAGGTCGTCGGTGTTTTTAAAGAAAAAAATCAACAGGAAAGCATGTTTGAAGGCGACTACGCGAACCCGGTTTTGTACGTGCCGAAAAAAGTGTGGCCGCTTATTGAAGGGTTTGATGCGCCAACGCAGATTGCCGTGCAGGCTGATTCTTCTGAGCATATCCAAGAAGCGGGTGTAATGGCTGCAGATCTTTTAAATCAGGGACTGTCAGAAGCTGAGCTGGAAAAAGCAGAGTACAGTGTAATGGATCTTCAGGAGATCGCGCAGGAAGTGGAGTCCTTTAATCAGTCATTTGCATTGCTGCTTGGCGGAATCGCCAGTATTTCACTTTTGGTGGGCGGTATCGGCGTCATGAACATTATGCTCGTTTCCGTAACGGAGCGCACGAGGGAAATCGGAATTAAGAAAGCGCTCGGTGCTAAGCGGCGTGTGATTTTATTTCAATTTTTAACCGAGGCTGTTGTGCTGACAAGCATTGGCGGAATACTCGGTGTGCTGGCGGGCTTCGGCATCGCCAAGCTGCTGACGGTCATTTTTCCGATGCCTTTTATCGTCTCCATTCCAGCTGTTGTCGGAGCACTCATCTTTTCAATGGCAGTCGGCATTATCTTCGGCTTGCTTCCGTCTATCAAGGCTTCGAAGCTTCAGCCTGTAGACGCGCTTCGCTATGAATAAAAAGAACGCATCCAATTGGAATGCGTTCTTTTTTTAGCTGGGAAGAGCCGAGTTGCATTTGTCTAAAATCAAAAAAACGGCTGCGACAATCATTTCTTCTGTGGTGGACAGCCAAATGTCGCTGATCAATTGGTCTGTTGTATGAGCAGTCATCCACAAAAACAGCAGCTGTACGATGCCGGCAAGGAGAATGAATAGACGTTTTCCTGTCTTGAAAAATGTAAAGCTATGTATCATCAGCCTTTCAAATGGTTCAAAGCATAATCCGAGAACAAGGAATACCACGGCAAAAAGCAGGACATGAGCTGCTGAGCGGTAGCTCGTTCCCGCTAAAGAAAACAATATATAGATGACAGCAAAATAGGTCAACACCACTGCTGCTGCGGCCAGCAAGTACTTTATGGAGAGCCGCAATAAGCGTTTTGAAGGGTTTTGATGTTTCACTGGTTCAGCTCCTTATGAAGGCTTGCAGAGAACGAGTGCTCTCTGCAAGCCGCAAGTCTTTTATTTACTGCATTTCTTTTTCACTACTGGGTGCTTTTCTTTTGAAAGCACATCAGTAAAGTCTTTGCCCAAGTCAAGGTGCGCTTGAACAAATGTTTCAGGAAGCATGGCAAGCCATTGGTTTAAAGATACATCAGCATAATGGTCGTCTTTGAAGATTTCTAAAAAGACAAGCGGTTCATCCCCGATGTTTTCAACGTAATGACCCATTGCAAATGGTACATACCCGACATCACCGGCTTGGTAATTAAACGTTCTGGCATGGCCGTCAGATGCAAAAACGGTCATTCTAGCTTTACCGGAGATGTAGTATTGCCATTCGTGGGTATTCGGATGCCAGTGCAGTTCTCTCATGGCGCCGGGTTCTACTGTTACGAGCGCTGATGCGATGGTTTTAGACACTTTGAAGTTTGTCGAATCTGCAATGTATACTTTTCCTCCCTCAGATTCGATCGGCTCTTGTTCAAGAAGGCGGTAAGTAAATGGATAAGGCACTTCGCCATTTGGCCCTTCCACAATATCATCTTTTAAACTGCCAGGAAGTTGGTTTTCAAATATATATTTTTCTTTGCCAGGTAAATTGGCAATCTCTTCTTTTGTCACGCCGAAGTTCGCAGCAATAACTTCTTTTGGAGTGTGGGCAAGCCAATCTGTCAGCTGGAACGTGCTGTTTTCAGAGAATGATCCATCGTCAAATACGAGCAGGAACTCAGCTCCCTCCTCCAGCGCTTGGATGGAGTGCGGCAGGCCTGACGGGAAGTACCAAAGGTCTCCTTCACCTACATCGTCAATAAAGCTGCGCCCTTTTTCATCTACAATTGTGACTCTTGCACTTCCGTAAATCATATAAGCCCATTCAGCTTCTTTATGCCAGTGAAGCTCGCGAATGGCACCTGGCTTCAACCGCATATTTACGGATGCAAGGTTTTCTGAAATCGGCAATTCACGTACTGTCACTTCACGGGCATATCCGCCTTTTTCTAATCGGTTATGAGTATCAGAGAACGAAAACTTCATATTGCTGACGGTGCCATGATCAGTTTCAGGCGGAATGAGCATATCAGGGTTTTGCCGGTCTCTTTCAATATTGCGCGGGATTTTTACCGTTGCTCCTTTGTCTCCTCTAATTGGCTGCGGAATGTCATTTTGTTTTTTCATGAAATGTTTCCTCCTTACATTTAAATGTGATAGCAGAAAGAGAAGGTGAAAGGCCTTTCGTTTTCCCTTCTGTTTTGTTAAGTGAAAAAAACCAGTGAAAAGTCAACTTCGATTGAAAAATTATTTTTTTGCATGATCTTTCAGTTCTGTCATTAGTTCTATTAGTTGATCAAACTTCTTTTCGAATCGGGTCAGCAGATACATTGCAATCAGCGCGGGAAACCCCAAATTGCCGATTTGTTTTACGACTTCCTCTATAAAAACCTGATCCATAGGAAAATACCTCCCTTCTTTTTCTGCAGTCATGTATGTAAGTGAAGGAAATCCGATAAAACGTAAACTGCTGCAAAGTATTTTGCAAAACACTAGTCGGAAAGTAGTAGTTTACTTTTTTTTGCTTTCCTTCATTTAATTTAGTAGGGAGGCGGTTTGATGGACTATCAAAGTCTTTTACGGTCAAAATGTAAGGAGATAATGAAGCATCCCATCGTGAAGCATTTTTTGAGCAATCCTCAGCATTACCGTTTGTTCAAAAACGTAATGGAAAGCCCTAACGAAAAAGATGCAAAATCATTGGACGAGCTATTTAAGCAGTTTTATAAAGAAATCCGCATCGTCAAGTATATGAATTCAATGATTCGCATCTTTTCTATTGATTTTGATAAGCGGGTTCGCAAAAATCAAAAACGGTATCCGCTGACGGTTGATCATCCGGAGGCAGGAGATCGGCTTCCTTCCGAAACAGGAAGCGATGCATTTGAAGAATTTTTAGACAGACAGGATGATTTGAGCCAGCATGTTCAGGATTATCAGCTCTACCAAGCGATTCAGAATCTGACTGACAAACAAAAAAGTGTGCTGACGAAAGTGTATCTTCACGGTGCCACGATGCAGGAGATTGCAGATTCATTAGGGGAGTCCCGACAAAACATCTCCAACATTCATAAAAAGGGGCTGGAGAATATTAGAAAGCAGCTAGCGGCGCAAAAAAAGGGGGAAAAGTAAGCTGTGAACGGCCAGTTTGAACAAAAAAAGAAACAAAAAGACGAGACTTATGACATTGAGGACCTGATTGCATGCTTTTCACCGATGATCAGAAAAAAGCTCAGCAATACGTCCTATCAAGAAAGAGAAGATTTAGAGCAAGAGCTGAAGATCAAAATGTTTGAAAAGGCTGATATGCTTTTATGTCAGGATGTACCGGGGTTTTGGGAGTTTATTTTGTACATGGTAGATGAGAACTCATAATATTTTCATATGAAAAAACATCAAAAGGGAGCGCTTGTTTGCTCCTTTTTTGCTGTTTTGATTTGCCAAGCTCCAATGTATTCAAAAATGTACCATAAATAAACGATATAATGATAAGATGAAAAAAAACAGTGACAGAAAGGAACATAAAAGTGGAAAATGCGTCAATTTTAATCGTAGACGATGAGAAAGCGATTGTGGACATGATCAAACGCGTTCTCGAAAAAGAAGGTTATCGAAATATACTGGATGCGGCAAGCGCAGAAGAAGCGATTCCCGTTGTGAAGGCCAATAAGGTTGACTTGATTGTGCTGGATGTCATGATGGGCGGAATGTCCGGTTTTGAAGCCTGCACATTGATCAGAGAGTATTCAGACGCTCCGATTTTTTTCCTGACGGCAAGATCATCCGACGCGGACAAATTATCGGGCTTTGCGGTTGGAGCTGATGACTATATCACAAAACCATTTAATCCGCTGGAATTAGCGGCGCGGATCAGAGCGCATCTCAAGCGTACATATCAATCGAAAGAAACGAGTTCAAATCAAACCTACACATATGATTACTTTACTTTTTCTCCGCAAAATGCCGAGCTGATCGTAGGCGGGGAAGCCGTTGCCTGTTCAGCCCAGCTTCTGCAGCTTTTGCAGTATTTTTGTGAACACCCTAACGTGGTGCTTTCCAAAGATCAAATATATGAAAAAGTATGGGGCTATCCTTCCTACGGTGACAACAACACCGTCATGGTACATATTCGCAAGCTTAGGGAGAAGATTGAGCGCGATCCGAGCAATCCGGAGTATATTGTAACCGTTCGAGGTCTCGGCTATCGTTTTATCCCAAATCCTGAAGGCAAGCGGTCATGAGGTTAAGATGGAAGTTTTTGTTTCACTTTTTCGGCCAGATGCTGATTGTGATCCTGCTGCTTACGGTTATGCTTGTTGCGTCGTTTTTCTATTTAGACGCTCGTTTTAGCGATGCGGAATCCAATTCAGGGCTGACGAAGGCAACGACCGACACACTTGAGGCATATCTCGATGTAAACGAAGACGGGACATGGGAAGTGGATAATTTCCTGAAGAAATCTGTTGATAAACAGCACGGCTGGATGCAAATCATTGATTCGGAAGGAAACACTGATTATTCCTACGGCGTGCCAAAAGACGTGCCGGGCACCTATACCAAGAAAGAGCTTTTGTCTATTTATAAAACCAAAAAGCTTCATAACTATAAACTGAATTATTGGGCCATCAATATTGAAGATAAGTCGTATCTTCTATTGTCCGGCTGGAAATCAAAAAGTGAACAGCTCCTGACTTCCGTTGAAAAGCGCGAACAAAAGATAGACTCGCTAGCGCACTATAAGTCCAGTACCGTCGACTATATTAAGCGGAAAAAAGGCGCCATTTACCTGTTAGACAGCAATGGAAAGATTCTCGACAGCATCAACAGCACAAAAAGCGAAAGAAAAACGATGAACCAGCTGGAGCTGCTTAAATACAGCTCTAAACCTTGGAACTATAAGCGGGAAATTTCCGTTAAGATCCTCAATAAAGACAGATGGATGGTCGCTACGGTGCCGAACCCTGTCTATGTAACCGATCAGGAGTTTAACAAATCGTTCCTGAAGGTTGTATTAAAAGCGATGTTTCTCGTGATGGCCGTTTTGTTCATGTATATCATTTGGATGACCGTTTGGTATATGTTCCGATTCGGGCTGCCGATTTTTCATACGATTAGATGGCTGGTCAATCTGTCAAAAGGGAAGCTTGAGGAGCCCAGAAACCGGGAAGGCCGTCCTGTCAGCAAAAATAAAAAGGGAAAAATCAAACAGCCGTACCGCTTCTTCGGTGAGATATTTGAATCAATGGATCAGCTGACTGAAACGCTGAGAAGGGATAAAAGAAACAGAGAAAAAATCCAGGCGACAAGGGAAGAATGGATTGCCGGTTTGTCACATGACTTAAAAACACCGCTCAGCAGCATTTACGGCTACAGCATGATGCTCGAGTCGAAGCAGTATGACTGGTCGCCGGAAGAAGTGAAAGAAATGGGGCAGGTTGTCAGAGAAAAATCTGAATACATGTCCAAGCTGATTGAAGACTTAAATTTAACGTATCGCCTGAAAAATGATGCTCTTCCTATTGAGAGAAATCTCACTAGCCTTATCCCGTTTTTTAAAAATGTCATTGAGGATTTTAAGAAAAATCCGTTTTCTGAAGGCTATGATATCTCGTTTGTATCCAAAGAAGAGCATATTGAATTTGCCCTTGATGAAGCGTGGTTCAGGCGCATATTAGAAAACCTCCTTGGGAATGCCGTGAAGCACAACGACAAAGGAACAGAGATTCAAGTCATTCTGGAGCAAACAAAAAATCATATATCTTTAAAGGTGAAGGACAATGGGAAAGGAATGGATGAAGAAACGATTACCCATTTGTTTAACCGTTACTACAGAGGGACGAACACAAAAGATTCAACTGCCGGAACGGGTCTCGGGCTCGCGATTGCCAAGGAGCTTGTCCATCTCCATAACGGAACGATCCATGTGAACAGCAGAATGAACATTGGAACGGTCATTACCATCCTTTTTAAAAAACAATAAACATCAAGTGGTTTGGACACCTCTTTGCCGGGAATAACAATATATAGACTGAAGCTAAAGAGGTGTAACACATGGATGCAGTATTGGAAGCAGACACTCGGGCAGTGATTGGAGAAGGCCCGTTATGGGATGAAGAAAACGGCCGCTTATATTGGGTTGATATCCTGGGGAGCGAGCTCCATATCTTTGACCCTGAAGAAAAAATCAACCGATCAATCAAATTCAAATCCTTTGTGACGGCGCTTGCGAAATATTCAAAGGATGAACTGATTATGACCATGAAGGACGGGTTTTACCTGTATCATCTTCGGGATGACAGCTTGGAAAAAATTAAACAGCCGAAGGACATGCATGAGAGCCTGAGATTTAATGATGCTAAATGTGACCCGTACGGAAGGCTTTGGGCGGGGACGACGAGCATGGAAGGCGAGCAAAAACAGGCGTCGCTGTACCGTTTGAATCTAGACGGCAGTCTTGTCAAAATCAAGGATCAAGTCTCCACCTCAAACGGTTTGGATTGGGACCGCGAGCGGAATTTGATGTATTACATCGACACGCCGACGCAGGAGATTGTGCGTTACAGCTATGATCCTCAAAGCGGAGATGTTTCGAATCCAGAACCTGTCTATCGTTTTGATCAGTCAGACGGATTACCGGACGGCATGACAATTGACCAAAATGGCATGCTGTGGGTGGCGCTGTTTGGCGGCAGCCGCGTTGTTCACATTGACCCGTTTCAGAAAAAAGAAATCAATTCAATCAGCGTGCCGGCTAAATATGTCACGTGCTGCGCGTTCGGCGGCAGAGACTTAAAAACCCTTTACATTACAACGGCAACAGAACAAATGACAGAAAAAGAGAGATACGAGCAGCCTCACGCTGGAGGGTTGTTTTCAGCACAACTGGAAACAGGCGGATATCAGCCGGTACCATTTGCTGGAGACGTATAAAAAAAACGCATCCGAAACACGGATGCGTTTTTTTTATACTACAGAGAACGGATAATGCCGCCTTCCACACGCTGTGCCGTGCCGTTAATGGCGGATGCGGCGTCAGACGCGAGGAATACGATTGTGTTAGCGACTTCTTCTGCTGTCGCGTATCGCTGAATAAGTGAGGTTGGCTCATTGACCTTGAAATAGTCTTTGATAAATGAATCTGTATCCTGGCCGGCTGCTTGTGCGGCACCTTCCATATAGGATGCCACGCCCTCTGTCCAAGTAGGTCCCGGGAGCACTGAGTTAACCGTCACATTTGTGCCTTTTGTCATTTCAGCCATTCCTCTTGAAAGGCTGATCAGCGCCGTTTTTGTCATTGAGTATGGAATCATCGTTGGCAGCGGTTTGACGCCTGCTTCACTTGCAATATTTAAAATGCGGCCGCTGTTTTTGGCAAGCATTTTTGGAAGGAAGTGACGGCTTGTCCGAACGGCGCTCATCACGTTCACTTCGAAATATTGATTCCACTCTTCATCTGTCACATCGGCGAAGTCTTTTACCTCGAAGAAACCAAGGTTGTTGACAAGGATATCGATATCACCGATTTCATTTACTTTTTCGATAAAAGCCGCTGCTTCATCTGTTTTTGACAAATCGGCAGCAGCACCGTGCACTGTTCCATAGCCAGAAAGCTCTTCAATGGTGCGATCGACAGTCTCCTGTTTGCGTCCGTTGACAATGACTGCCGCACCCTCTTGCAGAAAGCTTTTTGCGGCGGCTTTCCCGATACCGGACGTCGAGCCGGTGATTAAGACGAGTTTGTCATTTAGCTGTAAATCCATAAGAATCATTCCTTTTGATTGATGATGGTATTAAGTATACAAGATCAAATTTAGTGTTTACGAGGATTTTGCTCCCATACACAATACGGGGAAAAGTCATTCAGGACACATATACAAGCCTGTCAGTCATATAGTATAATTACTCCGAAAAAAGGATACGAATGTCAAATAGGTGCCGGTCCGTGAACAACAGCCGGCTTAAAAGGGAAACCGGTAAAAGCCGGTGCGGTCCCGCCACTGTAATTGGCCAAGCGCCAAGAGCCAGGATACCTGCCTGTTTGATCAGCACGAATTCTGCGAGGACAGATGATGTGTAAACAATAGGCTTTTTTGTGTTGTTTACAGCATCTTTACCGTCGTAGAGATGCTTTTTTAGTTCGTTTAGGAGGAAAAGATTATGAAAAAACGAGACGGGATATGGACTGCGCTCCTGTTGGCTGTTGTTATGCTGGCAGGCTGCGGCAATCCTGCGGATCAGAAGGATTCAAAGGCAAAACAAAAAACAGAAGCGTTTCCTGTCACCATTGATGATGCGTCAAATCAAGATGTAACCATCAAAAAAGAGCCAAAAAAGATTGTTTCATTAATGCCGAGCAACACAGAAATTACATACGCACTCGGCCTTGGTGACAAAGTGGTCGGTGTCACCACAAACGATACCTATCCAAAGGAAGTCAAAAAGGTTGAGAAAGTCGGAGATATGAATGTAAACGTTGAAAAAGTCATTTCTCTAAAACCAGATCTCGTTCTGGCCCATGAGTCTTCCATGTCAGCATCAGCAGATGCCATCAAACAGCTGAAGGACGCGGGCATTACAGTGCTGACTGTCAATGATGCACAATCATTCTCCGAGGTGTACAAATCAATCGAAATGATCGGAGAAGCTGGCGGGGCGGAGAAAAAAGCCGATCAGCTCGTGAAAAGCATGAAATCAGATCTAAAGGATATTCAAGAAAAAGCGAAAACCATTTCAAAAGACGAGGAGAAAAGCGTATTTATCGAGGTTTCTCCTGATCCTGACATTTATACAACCGGAAAAGATACGTTTATGAATGAAATGCTGAATGTCATCCATGCTAAAAACGCAGCTGCGGATCAGACAGGATGGGTGCAAATGACAGATGAGGCGATCGTAAAACTCAATCCTGATGCAATTGTTACAACGGACGGTGTGAAAGCGAAAGCTGTGGAAAAACGCGATGGCTGGAGCGAAATCAATGCTGTGAAACATCATCGTGTATATGATGTGGACCCTGATCTTGTGACACGTTCCGGTCCCCGTCTGATCGAAGGGGTCGAAGAACTTGCGGAAAGCATTTACCCGGATACGTTTAAGGAATAATCGTTATGCCGCATATATCATTGGTTTCTCATTTTTAGCCGTGAGCATCATCTTAGGAATTTCTTGCGGCAGCCTGCATATTCCTATTCCCGCTGTTTTTCGTGTCTTTTGGCATCAAGGCTTCGGCGGCTCTATCGGTTCTGATGATCCGATGTACACTAATATTATGATGAATATCAGACTGCCGAGAGTTGTGCTGGCCGCCCTTGTGGGGGCGGCTCTTTCTATTGCAGGGGCCGCTTTTCAAGGATTGTTGAAAAATCCACTTGCTGATCCCTATACGCTAGGTGTGTCATCCGGTGCTTCAGTCGGAGCTGTTGTGACTCTGTTCTTAGGTCTGCACCTTCCTGTCATCGGAGGGTTTACACTCCCGGTTGTGAGTGTAGCCGCGGCACTTGCCACGATGGCGGCGGTCCTTTTCTTCAGCCGCCTCGTTCATGCTTCGATGTCTGTTTCCACCCTCATTTTGACCGGTGTCATCACCAACTCTTTTTTAGGCGCATTTATTTCTCTTATCATCGCCTTGACAGGAGACAACCTGCTTCCGATTGTGCATTGGCTGCTTGGCAGCGTCTCAATGAGGGGCTGGAGCTATGTTATTTTGTTTCTCCCGTTTTTTCTTTTGGGAACCATTTTATTGATTATAAACGGAAGGGAACTGAACGTGATGACATATGGAGAAGATAAAGCAAAGCTTCTTGGAGTCAGCGTTCAGCAGAGGAAGATGATGATATTAATAGCAGGATCTCTTTTGACGGGAAGCGCTGTGGCAGTATCGGGCACGATCGGCTTTGTCGGCCTTGTGATTCCGCATATCACAAGGCTATTGTGGGGAACGGACCATCGGCATTTACTGCCGCTGTCCGCCTTGCTAGGGGCAGGGTTTCTCGTTTTAGCCGATCTGCTTTCCAGAACCATCATTGAGCCGATTGAACTGCCGATCGGGATCATTACGTCCTTGGCGGGAGCGCCTGTGTTCGCTCTTATTTTAATTCGGCAGCACCGCGGGAGGAGAAGCTTATGATGAAGGCAGAAGGGCTGTCGGGAGGATACGGCGACAGCCGCCTAATCAACAATGTCAGCTTAACAGTGGAGAAGGGAGAATTTCTCGGAATTCTTGGCCCTAATGGAAGCGGAAAAACCACGCTTTTGCACTTGCTGACAGGTACGCTGCCGGCCAAGGAAGGCAGCGTTTATCTGGCCGGAAAACTGCTGGCGGACTATAAACCGAAGGAACTGGCGCAAATCATGGCCGTCCTGCCGCAAAAAACGGATCAAGCCTTCACCTTTACCGTCGAAGAAACTGTAGCCTTTGGCAGATATCCATTCCAAACGGGACTGTTCAGACAGCAGACTGAAAAGGATAAAGCCATTGTACAGGAAGCAATGGAGCAAACAGGAGTGGCCAATTTTGCGCAAAGGCCGATTCGCGAACTAAGCGGAGGGGAACAGCAGCGGGTGTATTTGGCACAAGCTTTGGCGCAGCAGCCGCGTATTTTATTTTTGGACGAGCCGACTAATTTTCTCGATCTGGCTTATCAAAAAGACCTGCTTGATCTGATCAAATGCCTGACGAGAGAAAGCGGATTGGCAGCTGTCAGCGTTTTTCATGATCTGAACACCGCAAGCCTGTACTGTGATGAGCTCATGTTTATGAAAAACGGTGCCGCTGGTCCTAAGCAAAAACCGGAATATGCTGTCACAGAACAAAGCATAAAGGCGGTGTACGATACAGATGTCACCGCCTTGGTACATCAAAGCTCACCTAAACCGTTGATTGTGATTCAGCCTGAAAAAGATAGCGCGAAGCGGCAGTCTATCCTATTTGAAGCATTGCTCCAAGCGGGGCGTGATAACATTCTTCTGCAAACGGAAATCCCGCTTCGAACATTGTCCTCGACGCCTATCGGTGCAGGGTTTTCGTGGAGCAGGACGCTGATCCATAAACGGCTGCCAGATCAGCCAGATCCGCTAGAAGGACTTACGGCCTGTCTTTCAGAAAGCGGTTTTCAACTGCAGGAGACGTGTGCGATGGCTTCTTCAGAAAGACTTGACCGTTTCGTGTATCGAACGTATGAAGACAGAGAGTTATCCGTTTTCATATGCGTTCAGACCGGCTTTTCGATTTGGATTTTGATAAACGGCTATGCGGCAGATCAATTCTTCATCAAAGCTCTTATGGCTGCCGAAGCAGAACGGACGAAAGTGCTGGGAGACGGAAGAGGCACAGGTGATATTCTCATCGCCGCGACTCAAACTCAGCAATCCCAAAACATAGAACAGCGGCTGAACCAATTGATAAAGAAAGGGACAGCTGAATGTGTAAAAGAGGCTGCTGAGTTGTTTGAATAAGTCTGTAAAGGAGATTCAGGGTATGAAACTATATACAAAAACAGGCGATAAGGGACAAACGGGCTTAGTCGGGGGCAGAACGTACAAGGACAGCCTACGCGTCGAAAGCTACGGCACGATTGACGAGCTTAACAGCTTTATCGGGCTTGCTTTGGCAGAGCTTTCCGGGCAGCCCGGCTTTGAAGATCTGACAGCCGAGCTGCTGACCATCCAGCATGAGCTGTTTGACTGCGGAGGCGATCTGGCAATCGTCACAGAAAGAAAAGACTACAAACTAACGGAAGAATCTGTTTCCTTTTTAGAAACGCGCATTGATGCCTATACAGCAGAAGCGCCGGAACTGAAGAAATTTATTCTTCCAGGCGGATCAAAGGGTGCTTCGCTTCTCCATATCGCCCGCACCATTACAAGGCGGGCAGAACGAAGAGTGGTGGCGCTGATGAAATCGGAGGAGATTCATGAAACAGTGCTGCGTTATCTCAATCGTCTGTCCGATTATTTCTTTGCCACCGCACGGGTTGTGAATGCAAGAAGCGGTATTGGCGATGTAGAATATGAAAGAAGTGCCATTGTGTTTCGGGACCGAGACAGCAGTGAATCATAAAAAGTGAAAACGAAAGCCGGCGTGTTCAAATACATGCTGGCTTTTTTGTTTTTCACTCTGTCAATTTCCCATTTTACGACAAAAAATGAACCTTATGAATTATTGACTGAAAAATGGAAAAATGAGATATTGTAATAAATAGATGTAAAAAATAGGCAGTGGGGGGCTCTGATGGATGGTGAATTTAATTGAAAGTGATAGCATCTGGAAGAGAAATTTCAATTATCTGTTTTTCTCAAGAATAGTCAAGATATCCGGCGATATGTTCGCATTTAATTCAATATTATGGTTTTTAATTTATGACGGCAAAGGTGCGATCGGCACTGCTTTATTGATTGCTGTCACGTTTTTGCCGGAAGCCGTTCTGGCGCCTGTGACGGGGCCTTTTATGAAACAGACCACGCTGAAATTTTGGATGTACTTTTCAGATCTGACAAGGGCGGCGATTGTTTTGATCATCCCTCTATGTCATTTTGCGGGCTTCTCTCCGCTGTGGTTTGTCATGACGCTTATGATTGTGCATTCAGCTACTGGAGCTGCCTACAATCCCGCCTCTATCGCTTTGATTCCTCAAATCGTCAATGAACAGGGCATTCAAAAAGCAAACGCTGTGCTGCAATCCTCCGCTCAAATTGTCCGACTTGGGGCTGTCACATTATGCGGCGCTTTTCTTACGTTTATCAGTCCTTCTTATACCATGCTTATCGCACTTGTGCTCTATTTGGTGTCAGGTTTTCTCGTTCTTTTTATTAAGTACACTGCGGTTGAATCTCAATCAGAGTCTGCGGTTGTTACACAGAGAGGAACATATATCGGAAGACTGAAACGCGGCTTTAGGCTCGTCAGAAAACACCAGATTTTATATCCGCTCGCCATTTACTGTATCTTTATGAATTTCGCGGCTGCCCCATGGGAAGCGCTCTCTGCCGTATACGTTGCGGAAGATTTAAACGGCCAGCCAATCGTATACTCGCTTTTAAAGGCTACCACCGCCGCGGGCGCGTTTTTATTAGGGTTTGTGCTGGCGAAAGTCAAGGTAAACAGGTACGGCTTGTTATTCGTCACTGCCGGCATTATTGAAGGATTTGCTTTCTTTATTACCGGGATGAATACCTTTTTGCCGCTCGTCTTTTTCGCTGCTTTTACCTTTGGCGCCGCAGTCAGTGCTGTTAATGTTCCTGAGTACACGATTATCCAGACGTCTGTGGACAGTGAGGATCAGCCGCAGGTTTACGCCGTTATACATATGATCTCAAATATTTCGATCCCTGCTGGAGCTGTCAT
This sequence comes from Bacillus sp. FSL K6-6540, assembly GCF_038007545.1. Classification (NCBI taxonomy): domain Bacteria; kingdom Bacillati; phylum Bacillota; class Bacilli; order Caryophanales; family Bacillaceae; genus Bacillus; species Bacillus sp. FSL K6-6540. The sequence goes on along the minus strand of NZ_JBBOXH010000002.1, from coordinate 27,654 downwards.
TTGCGGGTATGCCGCTAATGCTTTCGGCTCAGGAACAGTGATTGCTGCCGGCGGGATTGTCGAAATTATTGCGGGTATCGGAATCTTGCTGTTTACAAAACTGGCCAAAGCAGAAAGGTCCGACCTGATTAAAGAAAGGGAAGCAAGTGTTCATCTGTAAAGGGTTTTGAAACGCCATGCCTCGTGCATGGCGTTTTTTTGTGCCAATGGGTCCGGTGCGAGATACGACTCCGGTCTTATATAAAAATCAATCTCTGATTCGTTTTGCATATCTTCCAACTTGTATAAGATGAAGACAAGGAAAACGAAAGGAGGATCTGCATGAAGATCAACAAGAAAACAATAGGCGGATTCTTATTAATTGTATTTGGGATCTCTGTCTTTTTTGGAGGAGGAAGCTTCGGCTTTATCATCCCTCTCGCCATCGGGGGCTTAATGACATACGCAGGAGTCAAAAGGTTTGCCGCGGGAAAAACCATCACGGGAATCATCGTGGGCGGTATCGGGGCCATTATGCTCATCTGCTCACTTCCGTTTGTCGTCGGAATCGCATTGGCGGCCGCTATGGTGTATTACGGCTGGAAGCTGATGAAAAACGGATCAGCTGATAACGGTGTATCATCTTTTGATCCTGAACCGGCTTCTGCTGCCTACCAATCTCACTTTGATGACGAATGGGAAGAATTTTTGAAGAAAAAATAATATCAATATATTAGGAGGAATTAGGTATGGTATTAAAAAGAATCAGAGATATGTTTGTTGCGTCAGTTCATGAAGGACTTGATAAAATGGAGAATCCAAAGGTGATGCTGAATCAATATGTACGCGATATGGAAAGCGACATCGCAAAAGCAAAGCAAACAATTGTGAAACAGCACACGATTGCCTATCAATTTAAGAAAAAATATGAAGAAGCCGCTGAAGTGGCTGGCAAACGGAAAAATCAGGCACAGCTCGCATTTGACGCAGGTGAAGAAGAACTGGCGAAAAAGGCGCTGACTGAAATGAAGTATTTAGAAGGGAAGGCGGCTGAGCATAAAGCTTCCTATGAACAGGCAAACAGTCAGCTGGCTGATCTGAAAGAGCAGCTGGCTGCACTTGAAACAAAGCTTCAGGACGTAAAGGATAAAAAACAGGCGCTGATTGCGCGGGCAAATGCGGCGAAAGCTAAAGAGCATATGAATACGACATTTGACAAAATTGACAGTGAAAGCGCGTATCGTGAATTTTTGCGTATTGAAAATCGTATTGAAGAAATGGAAATCCGCGCGAATTATTCAAAGTCAGCGGAAGCCGGTGCAGAACTTACACGTAAAGAATTCGCAGACGATGTGGAAGCGGAGATTGAAAAAATGCGGACACTTTCACTGCAAAAATCAGACCAGACACAAGCGGCAAATGAATAAGCGGAACGGGGAAGGATTTGCGGTCAAGTCCTTCCCTTCCGCACGTATCAATTCGCAAGCTTTTCCTTTATAATAGAATGAATGAGAAGGATGAAACCGAATGAAAAAAATGCTTGGCAAACTGTTGATCACTGCCGGTATTCTGGTTTTTTTCGCTGTTGTCGTAAAAGATGTGTTTGCTGCAGGCTTAGGTTTCATAAATGGCACAGAAGCCGATTCAGCCAGCGCATCGCCGCGGGACATTGACAGCATGGTCATTGAGTCGGATAGCAAGGATGTCCGGATTATAGCGGAAGAACGAAATGACATATCGGCAGGCATTTCAGGAGACTCAGGAAAGTTATTTGTTACTGAAAACAAAAGAAAACTGGAGCTGACCGTAAAGGAAAAAGAATTTCAATTTTTGAATGGGTTTAACCGTTCAACTCTTATCGTCAGGCTTCCGTATGATTATAAAGGTGATCTGGCAGTACGAACCTCAAGCGGCGACGTGTCTGTGGCCGGGAATGACCATCTTGCGCTTTCCGGGCTGAACGCAGTATCTGCGAGCGGAAATACGAGCGTGACGGACATCCGCCTTCAAGACCTGAAAGTGAAGGCATCATCGGGGGATGTTTCCATTTCAAATACCGTCTCTAAAACAGCCGGCATTGATTTAGCTTCAGGGGACGCAAATCTGGTTCATGTATCAGGCTCTCTTGATGTGAAAATGACTTCAGGAGATTTTAATGCTGTATTGAAAAAGGTAACCGGTCCCGTATCTGTCACGCTGACAAGCGGTGATGCTAATGTAAGCCTTCCACAAAACGGCAGCTTTGCAGTCAATGCTTTATCAGTAAGCGGTGACGTCAGTTCGCCGTATTCATTTGCTGATAAAGCACATAAAGAACAGCATCACATCACAGGCACGCAAGGAAGCGGCCAGCATCCAATCGACATCAAAACGGACAGCGGGGATCTAGCGATACGGTAGCACTAGGCAGAAGAAAGGAGGCGGACACCAGGAATGACAAAAAAACAGCTTCTCGGATTGATCATTGCTTTATTCGGCATCAGTATGTTTTTGCAAATTATCGGAATAGGCGATCTGCTGTTTTGGCCGCTCTTTTTTCTGATTGCCGGCTATTTCCTTAAAAAATATTCCCGTGATTGGCTTGGCTCCGTCATGTATATCTTTGCCGCGTTTCTATTTTTGAAAAACCTCTTCAGCATCACCTTTAATTTATTCGGCTATGCGTTTGCCGCATTTCTGATTTACGCCGGCTACAGGCTTGTCAAAGGGAAGCCGATATTCGAACCGAATGAGAAACAGGTCAACCTCAATAAAAAAGAACATCATGATCCGCCAAAAGATGTAAAACATCCCGACATGCGCAGCTTTTTTATCGGTGAGCTGCAAATGATGAAGCAGCCGTTTGACCTGAATGATTTAAATGTCTCTGGTTTTATCGGTGATATCAAAATCGATTTATCTAAAGCGATGATTCCCGAGGGAGAAAGTACAATCGTCATTAGCGGAGTCATTGGTAACGTTGATATTTATGTACCATCGGACCTTGAAGTGGCTGTCAGCTCAGCTGTTTTTATAGGTGACATCAATCTGATCGGCTCGAAGAAAAGCGGATTAAGCACGAAGGTATATGCCGCGTCAACCGATTTCAGCGAGTCAAAGCGCCGTGTCAAAGTGTCCGTTTCCTTATTTATCGGTGATGTGGATGTGAAGTACGTATGAGAAAAAAACTGCTTGCCAGCCTCCAATGGCGCGCCATCCGCATGACAACGGGAATCAGCCTGCTCCTTTTTGTTTGCCTGATTTCCTTTATGATGTTTTACTATCGGCTCGATCCGCTTGTTTTGCTGTCATCAAGCTGGTTCGGAATTCCGTTTATCCTGATTTTGCTTCTAATCAGCGTGACCGTCGGTTTCGCTTCAGGATATATGTACGGCAACCGGTTGAAGACAAGGATTGATACATTAATTGAATCCATTTTAACCTTTGAAAACGGCAATTTCGCTTATCGGATACCGCCGCTCGGTGATGATGAAATCGGCCTGGCCGCTGATCAGCTGAACGAAATGGCGAAGCGCGTGGAGCTTCAAGTCGCATCCCTGCAGAAACTTTCCAATGAACGTGCGGAATGGCAGGCTCAAATGAAGAAGTCGGTTATCTCAGAAGAACGCCAGCGATTGGCTAGAGATCTTCATGATGCGGTCAGCCAGCAGCTCTTTGCCATATCGATGATGACATCAGCCGTGCTGGAACATGTCAAGGATGCTGATGACAAAACAGTCAAGCGGATCAGGATGGTCGAGCATATGGCAGGCGAAGCCCAAAATGAGATGAGGGCGCTGCTGCTCCATTTACGGCCTGTTACCCTTGAAGGAAAAGGGCTGAAGGAGGGCCTTACGGAGCTTTTGGACGAGTTCCGAAAAAAGCAGCCGATTGATATTGAGTGGGATATACAGGACACAGCAATACCCAAGGGTGTTGAAGACCACTTGTTCAGAATCGTGCAGGAGGCCCTTTCAAACGTATTTAGACATTCAAAAGCGTCAAAAGTAACCGTGATTCTGGGCATAAAGAACAGCCAGCTCCGTCTGAAGGTGATTGATAATGGAAAAGGCTTTAAAATGGACCAGGTGAAAGCATCCTCATACGGCTTGAATTCTATGAAGGAACGTGCAAGTGAAATCGGCGGGGTCGCCGAAGTGATTTCAGTAGAAGGAAAAGGCACCCAAATTGAAGTGAAGGTCCCGATTTTCCCGGAAGAAAAAGGAGAGAACGAACGTGATTCGAGTATTATTGATTGATGATCATGAAATGGTCAGAATGGGGCTCGCGGCTTTTTTGGAGGCGCAGCCCGATATTGAAGTCATCGGCGAAGCATCGGACGGCAGCGAAGGTGTTCGGCTTGCTGCGGAACTGTCGCCGGATGTCATTTTAATGGACCTTGTCATGGAGGGCATGGATGGCATTGAAGCTACAAAGCAAATTTGCCGGGAGCTTTCCGACCCGAAAATTATTGTGCTCACTAGCTTCATTGATGATGACAAAGTGTACCCGGTTATTGAAGCTGGCGCGCTCAGCTATCTGTTGAAAACCTCAAAAGCGGCAGAAATCGCCGATGCCATCCGCGCCGCAAGCAAGGGAGAGCCGAAGCTGGAGTCAAAAGTGGCGGGAAAAGTATTATCCAGGCTGCGCCACTCAGGTGAAAACGCGCTCCCGCATGAATCGCTGACGAAACGGGAGCTCGAAATACTCTGCCTGATCGCAGAAGGAAAGACAAACAAAGAAATAGGCGAGGAACTGTTTATTACGATTAAAACAGTCAAAACACATATTACCAATATTTTATCAAAGCTGGATGTCAGTGACCGGACGCAGGCGGCGGTGTACGCGCATCGAAATCATCTCGTCAAATAGGCGGCTCCTATTTGTTTGCGCCTTTCGTTCCGAAGTCTCTGACAATCACATTGACCCGGTAGTCTATTTCCGCATTGCTGAAATAATCATCATCCCATTTTCTTGCGATCTTTTTCCACTTTTGAGGATAATGAATTCTGACTTGGTTTCCCAATCCGGTCACATCCGCTTTGATCTCTTTCTGCAGCTTCTCTGTAATAAATGTCGTTACTGTTTTGTGTATTCGTTTTTCGACTGCCTTTTCAATGCTTTTAATATATGAATCCTTAAACGAATCTTCACTGGGATTCCAGTCCTCAGATAGACGACCTTCAATAGTGCGGGTGACGGTGAATTTGAACTTTCCGTCCTTATAGGCCGTCTTGATCTTCCGATTGCTCGAATATACTTCATAAGAAAAGAGATGGCCATCGCGCTTCAAGTCAATGACGCCTCCCTCGACAGTGCCTGAAAATAAGTTAATATTTTGAACCTCAATCGGGGTGAGATCCCGGTGCCATAATTTATTTTTGATGATAGAGGCTCCGTTTATCGCGAGCTTGCCGTTTTCCTTACCGACATGAGGGATGAGGAATGAATCGTCAGAGGTTAAGTGTTCTGAGATCTCCCCCAATGTAACTGGCTCCATCATTCTGATCGTCACCTTATTTTTCTCTGTCAGATCATATATCACGTTGGATGCGGGTTCGCCTTCATCATTCATGTTAAATATATCCTTAGTTCGGCCGTTGGTGATAAAGACATAGGAACTCCTCCTTGTTCCGTTGTCTCTGACAAACTGGTTAATGATCGCGTCCATTCCAATTTGATCCGCAATCACGCTTTTGGAAAGCAGAATGAGACGCAAATGCTGTGAAAACGTAGGATTATGCTTTAATGCAGAGGTTCTCATCATTTGATGGACAGTTTCACCCTTTGTGATAGAAAGCTGTGTCGGATCAGATGAAGAGCCCTCCTTGGCACTGATTTTTTTCGGCACGAGAATTTGCTGTGTCAGCTCTAAGTTTTCATCGTCAGGCTTGTCTAGCCCTACTCCGATCACTAAGCTTAATTCCTCGATATTCTCACTGTCCCAGCATCCGGACAGCAATAGGGTGCATATAAACATACATAAAATCCGGATTTTCATTTTGCTGTAATCCTCCTCTTGAGAGCTACAATGAAAAAGAGAATGAAGGGAAGCAGAAACAGGGAGACAAAAATATAGCCAAGATAATCGCTATACACCATGACTTGATTGGCGTCATCCGGCCAGAGAGAAAAATAAAAGACCGTTATGCCGATAATCACCATGCTTGTTTTAGTCGATAATCCGAATGTCTTCTTTAGCCCGTTAGCGGCAAAGTATCCGTAAATGACAAATGTGGTGAAAAACTGGATGATCCAGACCACCAGTAAAAACGATTCAAACCGTTCAATAAATATGCCTTTAAGCTCAAAGGACTGAAAGAGAGAAATAGTCGGCCAAATCAGCGTTTTTACCTCGGGAGCGGTCAAAGCTCCGACAACGATAATATACGTAAGGATATATAAGATAATCGGAATCAGAAATCCTAGAGACGCATATCTGAACGTGTATTTCTTTTTCTTCATATGTTCAGGAAGAAACAGCATCACTTCCATTCCTAAAAAAGAGATGGAAACGACGGTAAGGGAGTTTGCAATGGGTCCAAGGCCTTCGCCTAAAACAGGACGCAAATTATTAATATCAAAAATTTTAAAACTGATCCCAAACACAACCAGCAAAATAATAATGGTTACCGTTAAATAAAAGGGAAACAGCCGCGACACATCACTTAAACCCCCGACGATTAAATAAATACCGCAGCAAATAAACGTTAAAATAATGACTTGAATTGGGGTTCTCTCCAGCAGGAAAAACTTCACCATTTCAGCCATTGCCCGTGTCTCGAAGCTGGCTACGCCGAGGAAATAGCCGCAGATCAAAAGGCCGATGATGCTGCCGATCCATTTCCCAAGCCCTTCCTTCAAATATTCAAAGAGTGAAGGGTATTGATGTTTTTTCTGAATGAGCGTGTTTAAATAAATGAAGAAAATAAAAATGAAACTTTCTAATATCAGCGTGATCCAGCCGTCAGGCGTATTAGCCTTAGTGGTCAGCGCTCGCGGCAATGTTAAAAGTCCGGCCCCAAGCATTGTATTTGCAACAATAGAAATACCTTGAAAGGTATTAAGTTTCAGTGGAGTCTGTTTTTGGCTCATTTGGATTATTCGCCCCTTTTGGTTTGTTTTTAATTGGGAGACGGATAATGGAGTCATCCGTATTTTTCAGGCTAAAGAATCCGTTTGGCGAAAAATACGGAGACCCAAAGCTCGTTTGTCTCGTTAAGTGCGTATAAACGACAAGCATAAATAAAATAATGCCGTACAGCCCTAAAATAGCGGCGGAAAACATCGAAATAAAACGCAGCACCCGGAAAGACAGACCCATTCCGTATTGAGGAACGGTAAAGGATGCCAGGGCAATGACACTGACGACAATGACCATAATCGAACTGACGAGATTCGCTTCTACAGCAGCCTGTCCGATGACTACGCCCCCAACGAGGCCGATCGTCTGTCCGAGCGGATTGGGGAGTCGCAGTCCGGCTTCCCTTAGCAGCTCGATGGTGACTTCCATCAGCAGGGCTTCAAATATCGGAGGGAACGGCACGTTTTCCCTGTTCGCCGAAATTGTAACGGCGAGCGCGGTCGGCAGCAGCCCCTGATGGAAGGAAACAAGTGCTATATAAATCGATGACAAAAACAAGGTGATAAAGATAGAAGCAAAGCGCAGCGACCGGATAAGAGATGCTGAAATCCAGCGTTCATAGTAGTCATCCGGGGATTGCATCAGGATGCCGAGAGAAACCGGCACCAGCAGCACAAATGGTGAACTGTCGACCAAAATTGCCACACGGCCGTTAAACAGGGCTGAAGATACTTTGTCAGGTCTTTCCGTATTTTGTATCTGCGGAAATGGTGAATATTTATTATCTTCAATGAGCTCCTCGAGCGTTCCGCTGTCCTGGATATCTTCCAGCTGGATATTTTTAAGCCGCGCCTTCACTTCTTTTATGACGGACTTTTTCGCTTTGCCCTCAATGTACATAATGGCTGCGGGCTTCAGCTTGTTTTCGCCGATCATGATTTTTTTGGTGATCAATTTCGGATGAGAGGTTCTTTGTCTGATCAGAGCGAGATTTGTATCAATATCCTCTACAAACGCAACTTTTGGGCCGCGTACCACTTTTTCAGTTGTCGGCTCTGTCAGGCTTCTTGTTTTTTTCTTTCCTGTGGTCAGAATATAGGCTTTATCCAATCCGTTGATAAACACAGCACAATTGCCGTTGAGAATCGATTCAATCGTTTTTTTTGCGGTTTCAACAGGTCTTGCGTCAAGCTGGTCAAGGCGTTTTTTGACCTGGTCAAGCGTTAAGGTCTCCTCATCTTTAATTAAAGTTTTAATGGCTTCTGACACCTTATTCTCATCAGTCAGTTCACTGAAATAGAGATAGTAAAAAACCAGTCCGTTCGCAAGCATTTTTTTGTTTTTCACCAGATCATCGTTTTCTTTTAATTTTGGCAGCACCAATGCTAAATTATCGTGTATATATTCCTTAAACTCTGTTTGTTCCAATGAGGTCACCTCTTATCCAAAACCTTAGTAGAGGTTATCTTTTCCTGTTAAAAAAATGATATACTGTGTTAGAGTATTTCATGGAGTAAGTTTTTTTATGAAAGCGGAGGATACGAAGTGGCACAGGTAAGGCTAGCTGGAAAACAAGAAGAAATTGAACAGCTCATTAGATCATTTGAAAAGCATTATGATGTCTCTTATACATCAAAGGAGTACGGAAGGACGAATCCAAAATACAAATATTCAAAGGATTCCCGCGTATATCTTGAATTAAAATTAAAATCTGCCAAGATCGAAAAATAAAAAGGATTTTTTGTGTCATTGGCGAATTATGATCTATTGAAGCAACCGTTATGGAGGGATACATAAATGGAATACAGAATTGAACGAGACACCATGGGAGAAGTAAAAGTTCCTGCTGATAAATTTTGGGGCGCCCAAACACAGCGAAGCAAGGAGAACTTTAAGATCGGTTCTGAAAAAATGCCGATGCGTGTTGTGAAGGCGTTTGCAATATTAAAACGAAGCACAGCTCTAGCTAATAAACGCCTCGGCAATCTGGATGCTGAAAAAGCAGAAGCGATTGCAGCGGTTTGTGATGATGTGCTCAAAGGCAAGTACGATGACAACTTCCCGCTTGTCGTATGGCAGACCGGAAGCGGCACACAAAGCAATATGAACATGAACGAAGTGGTAGCCAACCGTGCGACTGCTTTATTAAATGAGAAGAACTCTGATCAAACGATTCATCCAAATGATGACGTGAACCGAAGCCAAAGCTCAAACGACACATTCCCGACGGCGATGCATGTTGCCGCTGTTTTGGCTGTTTACGAGCAGCTTGTGCCGGCGCTTGATCAGCTTCGCAATACACTGGATGAAAAAGCAAAAGCATACAATGATATTGTCAAAATCGGACGCACGCATCTTCAGGATGCTACGCCACTGACCCTCGGACAGGAAATCAGCGGATGGGTTCACATGCTGGACCGTTCGAAGGAAATGATTTTGGAAGCGACAGATAAAATGCGTGCGCTTGCAATTGGTGGAACGGCTGTCGGAACGGGTATCAACGCCCACCCAGAGTTTGGAGAGCTTGTCTCAGAAGAGATCACTAAGCTGACCGGCCAAACGTTTAGCAGTTCACCGAATAAATTTCACGCGCTGACAAGCCATGACGAAATCACTTATGCGCATGGCGCATTAAAAGCGCTTGCGGCTGACTTAATGAAAATCGCGAACGATGTCAGATGGCTCGCAAGCGGACCTCGCTGCGGCATCGGGGAGATCGTCATTCCTGAAAATGAGCCGGGAAGCTCCATTATGCCTGGTAAAGTCAACCCGACACAAAGCGAAGCGTTAACAATGATCGCAGCGCAAATCATGGGGAACGATGCGACAATCGGCTTTGCTGCGAGTCAGGGAAACTTTGAACTGAACGTGTTTAAGCCTGTTATTATTTACAACTTCCTGCAATCTGTGCAGCTGCTCAGTGACGGCATGAATTCATTCCATGATAAATGTGCTGTCGGTATTGAGCCTAATAAAGAAACCATTCAGGAAAACCTGTCAAATTCATTAATGCTTGTTACGGCGCTGAACCCGCATATCGGTTATGAAAACGCGGCGAAAATCGCCAAGCTTGCACATAAAGAGGGATTGACGCTCAAAGAAGCAGCTTTGAAGCTTGAATTGCTGACAGAGGAGCAATTTAACGAAATGGTTAAGCCGGAAGACATGGTAAAACCAAAGGCGTAATAGTAAGAAAGAACGGCTGCTTTTTAAGCAGCCGTTCTTCTAAATATGTTGCTGTTTTAATAAATATTTAAGCTGTTCCGCATCTTTGGCGAGAGCTTCAGACTCCGTCAGATTATGAATCATTCCTTTTATGATCGCCAGCTTCGGTGTTTTTTTCTTCATTTCTGCTTCAAGTATGTCCAAGCTCTCCGATAATTCAAGAGAGGAGTTTGTGTTTAAGCTGTTAATTTTGTCACGTAGGCTTTTCACAATCGATTCAGTCAGCGGGTCAGGCCGTCCGTGCGTAAGAGGCCCGAATAAAGAGCTCGCCTCTTCCAATGTGATGAAAGGCTTATCGTTTCGTTCAGACATGCCTTTTACCATATCATCAATTCGATTCATAATGATATCAGCTAATTGAGACGGCTTCACAGTGTACCCGAGCAAAATCATGCATTCCAGGTAAATCTGGCTGATGCCCTCTATTAAAAAACAAAGCTCAGCAGTGTACGGTTCCGCTTTTTTTCCATAGATGTTCAGCAGGCTGTCGATATGAAATTGAAGTGAGGACTGGCGGATTTTTTTTGCGCATTGCTCCACTTCTTCTGTGTAAGGCAGAGAACCCTCCTTCAACTGCATGCTGATAAAATCTTTGTGTTCAAGAATGTTTTCATAGAGGACGGTCAGCTGTTTACGGTAAGCCGTTCTGGGGCTGTCGCCCTTCGTTTTAATATTTAAAATTCGGGTAAACGTTTTATCATAATAGTAGTTCAGCATAGAGAGAAGAAGCGCTTCTTTCGAAGGAAAATAAATATAAAAAGCGCCTTTAGATATTTTGCACTCTTTTGCGATTTCCTGGACTGATGTTGAGTTGTATCCTTTTTGGGCAAATAGTTTTAAGGCTGTTTCAATAATCAGTTTTTCTTTTTCCTTCAATGGTTCCACCCTTTCGGAGCCCGGAGGCCTGCTAGGATATGACCATGTAGTCACACCGTCTGTTATAAAATTAACCTTATTGTAACTTGTTTTTTTATCATGTATTATTTATATTATAAATTGAGATGACCGAATGGTCAAAGCTCAAGCGAAAGGGTGAATCTAGAATGAGAGAATTGGACGAAATGATCAGCCGCTTGCGAAACAGAGGAATCAAAGTGGAGAAAGTCAAATATCCGAAGCAGACCTTGTCAGAGAAAAAATGGGTTCATCAATGCAAACAGCCGCTCAAAACAAATTACAGAGATTTTAACGGCTATTCTTTCACATAAAAAAATAGACTGCAAAACATCTACAGTCTATTTTGGCACTGCTATGCGGTACGTTACACCCGTTTTGTCATTTTCAATTGAGATAGATGCCTTATGAAGAGTTAAAATTCGTTTTACGATGCTTAGACCAATGCCGAATTCGCCTTTCTTCCCTTTATTAAAAGGCTCATAGAGGCTGGAGAGCATCTCATCTTCAATATGCGGACCGTCATTTTTAATGGTGATCACGATATTTCGATCATCTTGTTTCATGCTGATTTCTATTTTTGTCTCAGCATAGCGGATTTGATTTTCCAGAATGTTTTCGAGGAGTTTGTTCCATTGCTCCGGATCGCCCGGCATCAAAATATCCTCTTCTACATCAATTTCCCACGATAGTTCTTTCCGCGCCCACTTCAATCGTTCGATGACTTCTTCTGTCACTTCCACAATACTGAACATGTCGTGCTGCACTTTTTGCTTCGCTAAATAATCCAGCTTCGTTAAATATAATAAATCCTTTATTTTTTTCTCCAGCTTAAGGGCTTCGCATTCAATAACATCTACAGTGTTTTCAAGGTCTCCTTTAGGAAAAATCCCGTCTTTAATTGATTGTGTATAGCCTCTGATGACCATGACCGGCGTTTTTAAATCATGAGAGATATTTTGCAATAGAGTTCTTTCTGTTTCATCCTTTTGCACAAGCTTTTGGCGCATCTCTTCGATGGTATGGCCCAATTTGCCGATTTCATCTTTCCGATCCACTTTTACTGGGTCATCCCAATCCTGTTCAGAAATCCGTTTGACGTGTTTTTCAAATGATACAAGAGGCCTTGATAAATACTTTGCAAGCCAAATAGCCGGAATCCAGCTTAATAAAATGACGACAGCTATAATAAACAGAAGCTGTTTGAACAAGGTATAGGCCAAATCGTCCCGATAAGAATCAAGCGCGTAAGAGAGCATCATCGCTGATTGTCCATTGACGGAAAGTCCCTTTTTAATGACAAAAAACACTTTCTCTCCATTGACGTCGGCGCTGTAACGTTTCTTTTTAGCTTCCTGCTTATCAGCCAGCTTGTACACCTTGTGGATAAATGAAGATGACAGAATGCTTAAATCCTTGTCTGAAGAAGCCTCTTCATTTTCAGGAAGGAGCACGTGCTGTACGGAGCGGACAGTTGTCGGCGCCGTCGCTTCCTCGCTGTAATAGCGCCTTTCAATCGAACCTGGCAGGCGGTACTCTGTCAGCACATGCTGCTCATTTTCAATCGTCGTATACGTTTCATTAGTGAAAAAATCTCGCAGCGTGTTTGAAAATAACACAAGCAGTAAAATCGATATCGCTAACAGGATGCCGGATATGACAACCCATATCTGAAACGCGAGCGGCTTGTTTTTCATGATGACATCATCCTGTAGCCGAAACCGTAAATCGTCTCCACCTTCAATTCAGGCATCTTTCTGCGCAGTCTCCGGACGAGATCATCAACGACCCGATCTGTTCCGAAGTAGTCATGTCCCCACACTTTTAGGAGGATATCCTCACGAGAGTATGGATGCCCTTTATGATGGATAAATAATAGCAGCAGATCAAATTCCTTTGACGTCAAATTGATGATATTCCCGTTTTCGTCATAAACCTCGCGGGCGTCTTCAGCAACCCGATACGAGGAGACGGCAATTTCATTTTTTTGGACAGGAGGAGCTTCCTTATATACGAGCTGCAGCAGCTTTTGCACACGGATAATCAGCTCCCGCGGCAGAAACGGCTTGGAAATGTAGTCATTGCTGCCAAGCTCTAAGCCAAGCACTCTGTCAATATCCGCATCTCGGGCGGAAATAAAAATGACCGGCACGTCAGGATCTTTCGCCTTGATTTCTTTTATTAATGTATAGCCGTCGGTATCCGGCAGCATGATATCGAGAATCCATAGGTGGGGAGACGGTGTCATTTTCTTTCTGGCGTCTTCACCTTTCGTAAAAGATGTAATGTTCCAGCCCTCATTCTCTAAATACTTCGTCAGCAGTTCATTCAGGTTATCCTCATCTTCAACTAGATAAATGGTGTATGACAAGGCTCTTCACATCCTTTCAACGTCATTATAAACTAGTTTTAACATACGGCAGGCAATTTTCATAATTTCACATATTCTTTTCATTTTTATCCCACAATGTTTGTTTATGATATGTATAAGGGAAGAAAGGAAGAGAAAAAGAGCGAGGAAGATGTAGGATGATCAAACATATTCTATTTTGGTGCTTTGCTTTTCTCCTCATTATTGGGACAATTGAACTTGTACATGCGATGAATATGTAACGATAAATGAATAACCGTTAAAGGAGTGTAAAAACATGGATTATCGACGTGATGGCCAAAACGATCAACATCAAACTGAACCTTCACATACAGAACAGCAGAATACAGAAAACCAGAAGCTGATTGGACATTCTGAACAAGAATTGCTTGACGCGCCTGTGTCGTATGAAGCGGGACGGCAGGAAACGGCTTCTGCTTTAGAAATGGAAAAGCAAGAAACGGCTGTGAAAAAAGAAAAGAAACGGAGAGCCGCATGGCTGAGCCCGATTTTAGGCGGTATTATCGGCGGGGGCCTCATGCTTGGCATCGCGCCTTATCTGCCGTCAGACCAAAATCAGGCGACCGAGACCGCTTCCGCAAATAAACAAGTGCAGTCTGATAATTTTACAACGGCGCCGATAACGAACGCATCAAACATCGCTGATATGGTAGAGGATTTAGAGCCTACGATTGTCGGAATCTCAAATATCCAAACCTCTCAAAATAACACATTCGGCACGGGAGGAGGCTCCAGCTCAGAAAGTGAAAGCGGAACCGGGTCAGGTGTTATTTTCAAAAAAGACAGCGATAAAGCGTATATCATTACAAACAACCATGTCGTTGAAGGCGCGAACAAGCTGACTGTTACGCTATACAACGGAGAAACGGAAACTGCCAAGCTTGTCGGCAGCGATACCATTACTGATTTGGCAGTTTTGGAAATCAGCAGCAAGAACGTCAAAAAAGTGGCGAGCTTTGGTGATTCTTCACAGCTGCGCACTGGCGAAAAGGTAATCGCTATCGGTAACCCGCTCGGACAGCAGTTTTCCGGTACGGTGACACAAGGCATCATTAGCGGACTGAACCGGACAATTGATGTGGATACAACACAAGGGACGGTGGAAATGAACGTGCTGCAAACCGATGCAGCGATCAATCCGGGGAACAGCGGAGGCCCATTAATCAATGCAAGCGGCCAGGTCATCGGCATCAACAGCTTGAAGGTGAGCGAAAGCGGCGTGGAATCACTTGGATTTGCGATCCCAAGCAATGATGTCGAGCCGATTGTTGACCAGCTGCTGCAAAACGGGAAGGTGGACCGTCCGTTTTTAGGCGTGCAGATGATTGACATGTCACAAGTTCCTGAAACCTATCAGGAAAATACGCTCGGCCTGTTTGGAGATCAATTGGGCAAAGGTGTTTATGTAAAAGAAGTTCAAGCAAATTCGCCGGCAGAAAAAGCAGGTATTAAATCTGAGGATGTCATTGTCAAACTAAACGGTAAAGACGTGGAAAGCAGTGCGGATATCCGTCAGATCCTTTACAAAGACTTAAAAGTCGGAGATAAAACAACAATCCAAGTGCTGCGAAAGGGAAAAACGAAAACGTTGAACGCGACACTGACCAAGCAGACAGAAAGCAGTTCAAGCTAAGAAAAAAACAAAAAGCTGAACCCAAATAGGGTTCAGCTTTTTTTATCCTAAGTAAGAGGAAAGCATCCACACTTGTTTTTCAACTTCTTCAATTAATCCGACAAACAAGTCCGCTGTCGCATTGTCTTGATTTTCTTCAGCCAGGCCGATCACGAATTTAGATTCGCTGCTGATTTGTTTGTAGTCGTTTACCAATGCTTGTACCATTTCTGAAGCTGATGTTTCGTTTCCGCCGTCTGTGATAGATGCATGCTCAGTGTATTCTTTCACTGTGGCAACAGGCTGTCCGCCAATCGCCAGCAGGCGCTCAGCGATGGTATCGACTGTTTCAGCCGCATGGTCATAAAGTTCTTCAAATTTCTCGTGCAATGTAAAGAAATGAGGCCCTTTCACATACCAATGGAAACGGTGGAGCTTAGAGTATAAAAGAAACCAGTTTGATAATTGTGTGTTCATTGAATTCTCAACTAATGTTTGATTTGTTTTTGCATTTTCAGTTTTCATAAGATAACGTCCTCCTTGTGATCTGTTGACTTAATTATATCATATACTAAATAAAAATCAATACTAAATTATAATAATTATAATTTAGATCAGCTGAATAGCTTTTTCTTCAGGATAGACTCCCACGCAGACCAAGGAAAAAGCGATCGGAACAGCAGGGTGAGCTTGATGCCCTTTCCGATCGGGTATCGCAATTTCTTGATATGCTGTTTTGTTGCCAATTGATAAATGAGGTCGGCAACCTCTTGGGGATCTCCGCTTTCTTCTCCGTTTTTTTCAACGTAGGAAAGGATCTTTTTATAGTATTGATGATAGGCTGAATCGTCAGCAGGCACCGACATAAAATTTGATAATGACGTTGACCAGATCGATGTCTTGTATGAGCCCGGCTCGATCAAAGCGGTTTCGATACCGAACGGAAGCAGCTCGATACGCAGGCTTTCAGAAAAACCTTCCAATGCATGCTTGGAAGAAACATATGGCGACAGCGCTGGGAATCCGGTCAGTCCGCTGATGCTGCTCACGTTTATAATCTTTGCGCCGCCATGCTTTCTTATGTAAGGGAGAACGGTTTTTGTCACATGGATCACACCGAAGACATTCGTTTCAAATTGTTCTCTGAAATGTTCCATCGGCACATCCTCGATAAATCCTCCATAAGCCGTTCCGGCGTTGTTAACGAGTAAGTCGATCGGGGCGTAAGCACTAATGGCTTTTCCGAATGAGACTATAGATTGTTCATCGGTGACATCGAGAGCTGTAATGTGAATAGAATCAGACACATTGTGTGCTGCAGCCAATTCTCGAAGCTGTTCCGCTTTTTCAGGCTGTCTTGATGTGGCTATCACGAAAAATGATCGGGCAAGCTTTACAGCTGCCAGCAGACCGAAGCCGCTGGACGCTCCTGTTACGATGGCTATTTTTTTATTCATCCTATACCTCCTATTAAACGGCTACAGCTATTGTACTATCCTGAACAGGAGATGACGCCTGTAAAAAGAAATTTTTATACAACAATTCAGAATTGTTCTATAATAGAACGAAAGAAGGAAAGGGGTTTTGTGATATGGCGCTGCAAGGGGTAGGCCAAAGATGGGATCTTGATTCATTTTTTAAGGGCGGGAGCCAATCGGAAGAATTCAAAGGTTATATTGAGAAGCTGTCACAAAGTCTGCGTGCATTTCAAGACAGGACTGATGCGTTTCAGGTGCCTGAATCGCCTGAAGAGGCTGAAGGGCTGACCGCGTTGCTTGATTTATTCGAACAGACATCCGTCAAGCTTCAGCAGGCCGGCGCGTTTGTTGCCTGTCTTCAGGCCCAGAATATCAATGATCAAAAGGCTATAGAGCATCAGGCACTCATGAACCGGCTTTCCGCAGATTTTCAATCGTCGCTCGTTACATTAGATCATAAACTTGTGGACATTGATCAAGAAGTGTGGAATAGGTTGTTAACAAAACCGGGATTGCGCGATGTTTCTTACATATTAAATGAAAGAAGACAGAGGGTTGCCGAAAAGCTTAGCCCCGGTAAAGAAAAACTGATCGGGAACCTTGCGGTGGACGGATATCACGCTTGGAGTGACTTATACAATATGATTGTCGGGAAAATGACGATCCCGTATGAGGAAAACGGTGAAAACAAGCAATTGTCTGTCGGTCAGGCGGAGAATATGATGGACCATCAAGACCGTACTGTCAGAAAAACAGTATATGAACGTTTCCGCCAAGCTTGGGAGAGTAAGCAAGATATTTTCAGCAGCACGCTGAATCATTTGGCGGGATTCCGGCTTGAAACCTATAAAGCGCGCGGTTGGGAGAATGTCCTGAAGGAACCGCTGCAAATTAACAGGATGAAAAAAGAAACACTTGATACGATGTGGCAGGTCATCACTGAAAACAAGAAGCCGTTCGTTCAGTTTTTGAACCGGAAAGCATCCATGCTCGGCCTTGAAAAACTCAGCTGGTACGATGTCGAGGCACCGATCGGTTCTGACGGAAAGGTCTATTCGTATGATGAAGCCGCAAATATCATTACCAGCCAGTTTTCAACGTTTGGCAAAAAACTGTCCTCATTCACTGAAAAAGCGTTTCGGGACGGCTGGATTGAGGCGGAAGACAGGAGCGGAAAAAGAGTCGGCGGCTTTTGCACCAGTTTTCCGGACAGCGGGGAATCCCGGATTTTCATGACATTTTCGGGAAGCGCCTCAAATGTCTCTACCCTTGCGCATGAACTCGGGCACGCGTTCCATCAGGAAGCAATGCTCAACGTCAGGCCGTTAAACCGTTCCTACGCCATGAACGTTGCAGAAACAGCTTCAACGTTTGCAGAGATGATAGTGGCGGACGCGACTGTCCAGCAGGCCGAGACGAGGGAAGAAAAGCTTGTTCTTCTGGAGGATAAAGTGCAAAGAAGCGTTGCGTTCTTCATGAACATTCACGCAAGATTTCTATTCGAAACGAGATTCTACGAGGAACGAAAGCGGGGAGTGGTACCGGCCAGCCGCTTGAATGAGCTGATGGAAGAGGCGCAAAGAGAGGCATACTGCAATGCGTTAGAAGAATATCATCCGCTTTTTTGGGCATCAAAGCTTCATTTTCACATCACGAGGGTGCCGTTTTACAATTTCCCTTATACATTCGGCTACCTGTTTTCTCTTGGCATTTACGCGCTGGCGCTTGAAGAAAAAAATGCATTCGAAGAGAAGTATATGGCGCTATTGCGCGATACGGCTTCTATGACAGTGGAGGATTTGGCGATGAAGCATTTGGGCGCTGACATCACAAAGCGCGATTTCTGGGAGAATGCCATCAAGCTGGCTGTGCGTGACGCCGAAACCTTTTTACAAATGACCGAATCTTAAAGAACCAAGCCGTGGCGTTAAATGCCCCGGCTTTTTCAATTCTTCTCTGAATGAGGATTTCATTCTCTGGATATACCTAAAATAAATGGAATCCTACAGGGGGGAAACATATGCATTTGATCAGAGCAGCCGGGGCTGTATGTCTCGCAGTGGTTCTGATTGCGGGCTGCCGTTTCAATGAAGACCAGCAGCAGGCAGAAGGAGAAAATACAGCCGTCACCCAGCTGAAGTCCGTTCCCTACAGTAATTTTTCGCTTCGTGTGAGCTACGGGGATGGTGAGCATAACCGTTATGAAGGAATCTATACAAAGAACGGGACTCAGGAAAAAGCGGAAATACAGGATAAGCTCTCCGGTGTCAATCAGGAGGGAGAAGAAGCATTGGATGAGATGAAAATGATTTTGAGCGAGCTTTCCGTGACAGACCAAATGGCTGAAACAGAAGTGATACACAGTGTGCTGGCAGCATTTAATCTGGACAGTCATTATGATCATATCGATTTAAAATTGAAGCTGAAGGACGGCTCCATCAGAGAAATCAAGAAGTAATCTTGTGATAAAAAACCCATAAACGTCAATTATGTCCATAAAACTAATTGAAAATGATTTTCAAAGTCAGTGTTTTCTGCTACAATGAGGGATATATGACCATATCAAATGGCTGAATATCGGAATCACTTGCATTGATGACAATTGACTTAAAAGCATGTATATAGAAAACGTGCAATACATAGTGCTGCTAAAAAGCCAGCAAAAAGGAGCGGTTATGGGTATGAGTGCAATTTCTACAGAAACGCTGAGCTTAGGATACGGGGATGCCGTTATTATTGATGAGTTGAATTTAACAATTCCCAAAGGTGAAATTACCGTATTTATTGGCAGCAATGGCTGCGGAAAATCGACACTTTTACGTTCATTAGCGCGCCTGATGAAGCCGAGAGGCGGTTCAGTGCTGCTGGAAGGAAGAGCGATTGCCAAGCTTCCGACGAAGGAAGTCGCAAAAGAGCTCGCAATCCTGCCCCAAGGTCCTTCGGCTCCTGAGGGGCTGACGGTGCATCAGCTGGTGAAGCAAGGAAGATATCCTTACCAAAACTGGCTGAAGCAGTGGTCAAAAGAGGATGAGGAAGCAGTTGAAAGAGCGCTTAAAGCAACAAAGCTTGAGGACATGGCTGACCGTGCCGTTGATTCTTTGTCAGGCGGACAGCGCCAGCGGGCTTGGATCGCGATGACGCTTGCCCAGGAAACGGATATCATCCTTCTTGACGAGCCGACGACGTATTTAGACATGACGCATCAAATTGAAATTCTTGATTTGCTGTTTGAGCTGAATGAAAAGGAAGACCGGACGATTGTTATGGTTCTCCATGACTTAAACTTGGCGTGCCGCTATGCACATCATCTTGTGGCCATAAAAGACAAACGGATTTATGCAGAAGGCCGTCCGGAAGAGGTCATCACTTGTGATCTTGTGCAAAATGTGTTTTCTATGAACTGTCAGGTTACACAGGACCCGCTCTTCGGAACGCCTCTTTGCATTCCTCATGGCAGGGGCAGATGCATTGTCCAGGAAGCGGCTTTCACATCACATGGATAAATAACGCAGCGAAGGAGCTTTCAATTGAGAAAGCTCCTTGCTGTTTTTTTTGAAAGGAAGATGGAAAATGGAACAAAAACTTCAGGAGCAGCTGGATGGATTGCTGGAGAAGTATACTGAGCTTCTGCTTGGTGAGACAAACGATGAGCTAAAAGAAGAAGTGAAGCAATGGATTTTGTACACGCATATAGCCAAGAGCATGCCTCCGCTCGCTAAGCATTGGAATGCGACATACCCCGACGCAAAGCAGGGCATTAAAGAGATCATTCAGCATATTAAGGAATTAAATGAAGCGCATCGAAACAAACAATAGCCAAAAAGCAGTCTGTACATTATAGCAGACTGCTTTTTTGTGATTCAGCCGTTTTATCTGGCGTAAAGGAATCCATAAAGGTTCTCAGCGCGCTGCTGATAAACGAATCTTTTCGAACAATAAACTCTGTTTTCATCTGGCTGAGCGCTTCAGGCAGCGGGTACAATCGAATTGATCCTTCTGCTTCATGTTTCTGCACAACCGTTCTTGGCAGCAACGAGATGCCAAGACCTGCTGTAACCCCGCCGATAATTGCTTCAAGCGTCCCAAATTCCATAATGACCGGCTGTGTGACACCGACGGAACGCAGCCATTTTTCAAGTGTTTCTCGATACGAACAGCCTGTGCTGTAAACGAGAATCGGCTTTGTGATGGCTTCCTCAACATCGGGCACGGAGGCAGCCGAAACAACTACTGGTTCTTCCTCAAACGCAGGATAGGATTCGAGCTCAGGATGATGGCATTCGCATCCGATAAACGCGCCATCCAATTCATAACGAAGAACTTTATCAAGGAGAAATTGCGTATGTCCTGTTGTTAAAGATAGCTGGACGTTTGGATGTTCTTCATAATAAGATGCCAGAAGCTTTGGAAGCCTTACCGCGGCGGTTGTCTGAGTGGAGCCGATCATAAGCGGCCCGCTTGGTTCTGCGGAGGATGAGAGCGCTTTAGACGCTTCATCAAGCAGGCCGATAATTTTATTTGCGTAGTCCAGCAGCAATTTTCCGCTTGCAGAAAGTGTCATGCCCCGATTATGGCGCAAAAACAGTGTGGTACCCAGCTCAGCTTCCAATTGCTGAATTCTGGCCGTGACATTCGATTGTACATAGCCAAGCTGCAGGGCTGCTTTCGTAATGGTTCCTTCACGAGCTACCATTTGAAACACACGTAAATCTCCGCTTTCCATTTTGAACTCCTCCGTTCGTTTGCTATCAATCTAAGTGATATCTAGTATCTTTAACAATCATTATACGTAACATCAAAGCTGGATTACAATGGAATCAGAAATATACTTTAGTCAACAGCAAGGAGTGGCGGCAATGAATGTCTTGAACAAAATAGCTCTCGTAACGGGGGGCGGCACAGGAATCGGAAAAGCAGCCAGTATGGAATTGGCAAAGCGCGGGGCGATTGTGGCGGTGAATTATTCACGCTCGCAATCAGAAGCGGAGGAAACAGTGGAAAAGATTCGAAAAGCTGGCGGGCAAGCCTTCGCCATCCAAGCAGATGTATCCAAAAACAGCGACGTGCAGGATATGGTTCAAACAATCGTGAAAACATACGGCCCGATTGATGTTTTAGTCAACAATGCCAGCATTACACGGCATATTCCAATGGATGATCTTGAGGCTGCGACAGAAGACGTCTGGGATGAGCTGTACGCAGTCAATGTGAAAGGGATGTTTTTCTGTGCGAGGGCAGTGGCTCCGTTCATGAAGAAAAGCAAGGCTGGAACGATCGTAAACGTCGGCAGCATCGCGGGGTTAACCGGTGCGGGCTCATCTATGCCTTACGCAGTATCAAAATCGGCGGTGCACGGTTTAACGAAGTCATTGGCTCACGCCTTAGCGCCTGAAATCAGAGTGAGCGGTGTAGCACCAGGAGCTGTGGCAACGAGATGGTGGGCTGGCCGGGAAGAAAAAATGAAAAGCATGATTGGCTCTTTGCCGCTGCAGTGTATTGCTGAACCAGAGGAGGTTGCCAAATTAATTTGTTCATTAGTTGAACAGGAATCACTCACAGGCCAAATTATCACAATTGACAGCGGACAGACGCTGTAAAGAAAGGGATGCAGGGAGATGCCATTTGTACAGATTCATTTACGGTCGGGAAGAAGCGAAGCGTGGCTTCAAAAACTGAGCAGGACTATCCACAAATCGATGATTGAAGAAATCAATGTGCCGGAAGATGACTATTTTCAAGTCATCAGACAATATGAAAAAAGCGAATTTTTTTATGATCCATTTTATCTCCAAGTCGAGCGAACTGATGAACTGATATACATTCATTTTACACTGAAACAGTCAAGAACAACCGAACAGAAAAAAGCACTATACCGCTCAATCGCGAGCCGGATTCATTCCGAGCTTGGTGTCAGAAAAGAAGATGTGTTTATCATGCTGGCCGGAAATCAGGCTGAGGATTGGTCTTTCGGAAATGGAAGAGCCCAGATGATTGAATAAAAAACCCCGCGGATTGATACCCGCGGGGTGCTCTATTAATGGGAAGGTGATTCAACGGCTTTTGCCGCTTTCTCTTTTTCTTGTTGGTTTTCCGTTTTCTTATTTGATAGCTTGATAGGTTTTAAGAACAAGGTGAATACGGCACCGACTGCGATAAAGATCAGGCCCGTATAAAACACGCTGTGGAGCGAATCCATCAACGATGTTTTTAAAATCGGCACAATATGGGATGAGAAAGCCGCAGGGATTTGTTTGACCGCGTCCGGACTGAACAGTGATTGCAGCAGCCCTTGCGGATTTGTATCAATCATACCCTTTAGCTGGGCGGCAAACGAGCTTGCCTGTGCCGGAAGAGAGTCTAAATATGGAACCAATTTATCTGTTAATAGATTTCCTGATCTCGCATTCATTACGGCTCCCAGCATGGTAATGCCGAATGTTCCGCCGATAGAACGGAAGAATTGGCTGGATGAAGTGACAACTCCAAGCTCCTCCTTCGAAAAGCTTTCCTGTAAAGCCAATGTCAGAATCGGCATAACAAGACCCATTCCCAGACCAATAATCGCCATAAAAGATGTAGCGACAAGCTTGCTCGTGTCGAGATCCAATGTCGTTAACAGCAGGAATCCGCCGGCCATAACCAGCATGCCTGCAATGATTTGCGGTTTAATCCCGATTTTATAAACAAGCTGTCCGCCGATGATACTTGTGATAATCATAGAAATCATCATCGGTGTCATAATTGTACCCGATTCAGACGCACTTACACCGACAATTCCTTGCATAAAGAAAGGAACAAACGTAATGGCGCCAAACATACCGATACTCATAAAGAAGCCGATCAAGTTTAGAAATGTAAATGTTCTGTTTTTAAATAAATACATTGGCAGGATTGGCTCTTTTGCTTTTGATTCTACGATGATAAAGCTGACAATGCCGATCAGTGCGAGAGCGAACAACCCAAGAATCTGCCATGAATCCCATGCATAATCTTTTCCGCCAAAGCTTAAGGCGAGCAGGAGGCTGACCACACCCACAATCATTGTGAAAATACCAGCGATATCGAAGTTGATCGGCCCAGTCTGCTGGCGTCCCTGTAATCCCCTGGCAATAAAAATAACCGCAATAATTCCGACTGGCAGGTTAATATAGAAAACCCATTTCCAGTTTAACGAGTCTACAATCCAGCCGCCGATTTGCGGCCCAATCACTGAAGCCAGCCCGTAAATTGCGCCAAAGACACCTTGGAATTTAGCACGCTGTTTTCCTGTGAACAAGTCACCGATGACAATCATCGCCATCGGCATCATGATGCCTCCGCCGATTCCCTGCAGTCCACGGAAGATAATCAATTCCGTCATGTTGTTGGCCATTCCGCACAAAGCAGAAGCTGCCATGAAAATAATTAAACCTGATACATAGACAATGCGGCGTCCCAATAAATCAGCCAGTTTACCGGCAATTGGAACAATGGTTGTTGATGTTAACAAATATGCCGTTGTCAGCCAGGTCATCATGCTCAAACCGCCCAGATCACCGACAATTTTCGGCATGGCCGTTCCGACAATAGTACCGTCAAGGGCTGAAAAAAACATGGCAATAATTAAGCCTGTTATTAATAACGTTCGTTTTGATTGTTTGCCTTCTTTACTCATTTTCATCCGTTTCCTCTTTTCATGTTTTGCTTTTCATCCGTTTCTGCTGCTTGTGCGAGCTTTGCTGTAATATGCGCCGCCTGCAGCATTTCCTCCTCCGTCAAAAAGGAAAGGTAGCGCGCCATAATGGCCTTTCTGCCTGCCAAAACCTCCTCGAACTTTCTGTCTCCTTCGTCAGTAAGACTGAGATCAATCACTCGCCTGTCTTTTGTGTTGTGTGTTCTGGCGATAAGATTTTTTTGTTCAAGGCGATCTGCCATCAGCGTCACCGCGCTTGGCTTCACCTCCATACGCTCGGCAATTTCAGAAATTTTGAGGCTGCCGTGTTTCTTTAGGCTGGCCAGCACAAACAGCTGCGCTGGGGTGACACCTTGTTTCTCCATGCTTTCTAGCATTTCAGGCTGTATCTTTTGAAAGAGCGCCTGAAGCGATAATTGAATATCGGACATTAACTGATCCGCACTCTTCATATTCATTTCCCCTCTGTTACATACACTGTATATATATTTTAATGACAAAATAGTTAATGCTTATTAAATATAAATAAGCGTAAATGAAAAGTCAACTGATTTTACACAAAAAAAGGATAGATGCCCGAAAGAACATCGTATCCTTTTTACTAATGTTGTTATTGCTGATAAGGAGACTGCTGCTGAATGGTCTGCTGGAATTTTTGATAGGACTGCTGCAGCTTTTGTGCATCCTCCGCTTCAACAGAATACCATCCATATTGGAACATGAGATCATATAGTTTTCTTTGCGCTTTTTGTGACTCATCAAAAATGGATTGAATATCCTGATAAAGAGACTCGTGGCTGAATTCGTGCAAAGCAGTGCAATAAGCTGTTGTCATGTATTTTTCGGTTGTCAGCAATTCGTTGACGAAATCTCTGTCATTCATTTCCGATGTTGTCGGTACAGGTGTCTGCGGGTTGCTGATTTTTTGATTTTGCTGATTCATTCTGGCGCCTCCTTATTGGATGTAGCCGGACTGCTGCTGGCCTGGCTGCAGGTGCTTTAATATTCTTTGATAGTGATCATGATGCATGTGTCCGACGCGGTCGAGTTCTTGCTTTAACGTTTGATCCTGGCACTGCTGCGCCATGAAATGCGCTTTTTTCATCGCGAGCAAATTCCAGTTCAGCATGTCATTGAGATACAAATGATCCTTTGTAGAAATAACGGAAGGCGGCATTTGAGATTGCTGCTGATTATCCATTGTGATCCTCCTTTGGTTTCTGTTCATTTTATAGTTTCCTTCAGACTGGGAGTTATATACAGGGTTTTGAAGATGACGGCGGGAGGGAGTCGGATGTTGAGACATGTGTTTTTATTCTTATCTCAAAATAAAACACTTACCAAGTTCGCAAAAGCATACGGAACGCGGCTTGGAGCACGAAGGTTTGTCGCAGGGGATACGATTGAATCGGCGGTTAAG
Organism: Bacillus sp. FSL K6-6540; assembly: GCF_038007545.1. Lineage (NCBI taxonomy): Bacteria > Bacillati > Bacillota > Bacilli > Caryophanales > Bacillaceae > Bacillus > Bacillus sp. FSL K6-6540. The sequence goes on along the minus strand of NZ_JBBOXH010000002.1, from coordinate 1,919 downwards.
ACCGTCAAAAGGCTAAACAGATCCGGTTTGTGTGCAACAATTGATTATTTAGGCGAGTATGCAGCTTCGGAAAAAGAAGCAAACCAAGTCGCAGAGGAATGCAAGAAAGCCATTCAAGCCATTGCCGAACATCAATTGGACTCAGAGCTTTCACTTAAGCTGACCTCAATCGGGCTCGATCTTTCAGAAGAACTTGCTCTTACTCATTTGCGCGCCATTCTTTCCGTTGCGAAGCAATATGATGTTGCTGTTACCATTGATATGGAAGACTATTCCCATTATGAACAGACACTTTCTATTTACAGGCAATGCAAACAGGAATTTGAGAAGCTCGGCACGGTCATTCAGGCGTATCTGTACCGGGCGGCAGAAGATATCAGAAAGATGCGGGACTTAAAGCCGAATCTCAGACTTGTAAAAGGCGCTTATAAAGAATCTGCGGCCGTAGCGTTTCCCGACAAAAGAGGAACGGACCTTCATTTTCAGAGCTTAATAAAGCTGCAGTTGTTAAGCGGGAACTACACGGCTGTCGCCACACATGACGATGACATCATTGCATTTACGAAACAGCTCGTCGCCGAACATCAAATCCCCGCGTCGCAATTTGAGTTTCAAATGCTATACGGCATCAGGCAGGAGCGTCAGAAGGAACTCGCCAAGGAAGGCTACAGAATGCGTGTGTATGTCCCATATGGAACGGACTGGTTCAGCTACTTTATGAGAAGAATTGCCGAACGGCCTGCCAATGCAGCGTTTGTGTTAAAAGGAATTTTGAAAAAGTGAAAGCAGCCGCGGGAAGCAGCTGCATTATGATTGTTCCATGTTATGTTTTTTATACTGCTGATTTTGACTTGTCCGTTTTCCGCCGCCGTAATGCTGAGTCGGACCGGCATCTCCCTTTACGCTCGCCGCGCTGACTGCCGCTGAAGACGGATTTTTTTTCTCTCGTACCATTCCCTTCACCTCCGGGCTTAAGTTGCCCGACTTTTATAGGCTTCATACAAAAAAATAACAAATTAGCTATTGAAGTCGAACCGGAAATCTTTTAAGATGAAAGAAGAAACGGGTTTCATTTTTTTTGGTAAAAAAATGAATGACTATTCATTCAATGTTCAAGGGGGATATCTCATGCACAAACACATTCGGAAGGCAGCCGTTTTAGGATCGGGGGTAATGGGTTCCGGGATTGCGGCGCATTTGGCTAACATCGGAATTCCTGTCCTGCTGCTAGATATTGTGCCGAACGATTTGACAAAGGAAGAGGAAAAAAGGGGGCTGACGAAGGACAGTCCGGAGGTGCGCAGCAGGCTGAGCCGGCAGGCGATGAAAAAACTGCTGAAACAAAAGCCCGCTCCCCTCACATCAGCGAAAAATACCTCCTATATTACACCTGGCAATCTGGAGGATGATGCAGAAAAACTGAAAGAAGCAGATTGGATTATTGAGGTCGTTGTCGAAAACCTTGAAGTCAAAAAGAAAATTTTCGCTCTTGTGGATGAACATCGAAAGACTGGAAGCATCGTCTCAAGCAACACATCCGGCATATCAGTGCAGGAAATGGCTGAAGGCCGGTCGGATGATTTTAAAGCCCATTTTCTCGGAACGCATTTTTTTAATCCCGCACGCTATTTAAAGCTGCTGGAGATCATTCCGATTAAGGAAACGGATCCTGATATTTTAAAGTTTATGACAGCTTTCGGAGAAAATGTCCTCGGGAAAGGCGTTGTTACAGCAAAGGACACACCGAACTTTATCGCAAACCGAATCGGGACTTACGGCCTTCTCGTGACAGTCCAAGAAATGCTGAAAGGCGGTTATCAGGTCGGGGAGGTTGATTCGATCACAGGACCGCTGATCGGCAGGCCGAAAAGCGCCACCTTTAGAACGCTTGATGTGGTCGGCCTCGATACATTCGCCCA
>NZ_JBBOXH010000001.1:6557500-7205558 GCF_038007545.1 Bacillus sp. FSL K6-6540 | reverse complement strand
AACTGTCACTCCTTTAAATCTTCCAAATGTGGCTAGAGCCATGTGTGGAATTGTCGAAAGAAAATGAATGATGTCTAATTATCCCCAGAACTAACTCCTGTGGAAACAAAAAAATATGGATAAATTGAAATTGTTCACAACTTTATCCACAGCCTGTTGATAATATTATAGCTTCATTCACATATTCACAACCAAAAGTAATATCATCATAGCAAAAGAAGGCCTTATTTTCAATGTATGTCGCTAATTTATCCACAAATTCAATACGTTGTGCATAATTATTATTCACACCACTATATATTGTTTATAATCTGTTCGGCATTCGACATCATTGGCCTCAAAGCGCGAAAAATTATTCACAGCTTGTCCGATTGGCAAGAAGAATTTTCTTCTCTCACCATCTGTTCATAACTTCTGGTTGAATGTTCTAGCAGCCGCACAATCGACCAAAGGTGAAAAATAGCTGTGGATAGTCATCCAAAGTCCTCAAACGTTATCTCCAAGTTTCCATTTGAGGGCTTTTTGTTGTGACTCAACTTATAATGACCCTCTAGTCGATTTCCGTTGATAGATTCAGAACGCTTATGGCGTCGAATGGTCGGCGACCGTTCAAGAATGACTCGGACCGCACCCGCGCAGAAGTTAAAAACATCTGAGTATAGGCTGTTCCATTGCAACCTTCTTTGCCAACGACCGTACTATAAGGAAAAATGGAGCGGGGGAACCACGAATGCGGGCCGAAGGGAAGGGCATGAGCTGGAGAAAAATAGGGGTGCTGCTTGCACTGGCCGCCCTATTGGTTCTGATCGCGGTATGGGCTCAGAGCTATTATTCGAAGAAAGTGTTCCATATGGAAGACATTAAGTACGCGAAATATGCCGATTCGGGAAACGGGACCGTCGAGTACAGAGGATCATTTGGCCGCGGGGAGCCAATCTATGTCCATGCCGATGAAGAGGGGAAAAGAGTTGAGATTGGCGGCGAAATATATGAAATACGGGCATATGGTAACGGATCGGGACATTCGGCGTCCTATGAAGTGATGTATCCTGACGGGAAAGTCTACCGCGTGGAACCGTTTGGAGACCGGAGCTTTCTTGCATACGACGAGAAGGGGGAGATGGTGATACCCGGCATGAGGTTCATGGACGGCAGCGGCCAAGTTTATCGATCCGATACGGATGAGCCCCGCTATTTCCCCACGGAGCTGGCCAAGGCTGCTGACGAGCGGTTTCATGACCCGAATGGCAGCATAGGATTCTTTTTGTTGGCGCTCGGGATAGGGATCATGAACTGGTGCTTCTTCAGATATGAGCCTTTCCAGCGGTTTATGTTTCATATTTCGCCATCAAATTGGATGTATGATAATCCGGAGCCCAGCGATTTCTACTTCTTTATGTGCAAGGCAGGGGGGATTTTCGGTATGGGATTCTCATTGTGGATATTTTTTGCTCATGCATTATGACAAAAAAAGCCCGTTTTCGTCATGGATCGGATCCAGCGAAAACGGGCTTTTCTTTAAGATATACGAATGTTTAGAACTTCGAAGCATCGCCTACCTGACTATTATCGAAGAAAACCACATCGGATGCCTGCTGTTTTCTGAGAAGGTACGTCGAACGGTGTTTTTCTTACTATAGTAAGCTTACGCGTTCTCGAATCGGCGCTGGAATTCGGTAATGGCCTCATAATCTTCCTCCAGCTTCCGGGAAATGCGTATAAAAATCGGCAGAAGCGCTTTATAAATATCGGCGCTTTCTTTCACGGGCTGGTGTTCATGGGTGCCGCCGACCATCGTCTCGACGATATCGAGCGACTCCACTCTGCCTGTGGCATACAGTCCAAGGACCACTGCGCCAAGGCAAGAGCTCTCGTAGCTTTCCGGCACGATCACCTGCTGGTCAAAAATATCCGCCATCATCTGACGCCAGATCGGTGAACGGGCGAAACCGCCTGTGGCATGAATTTTGGCCGGCCGGCCGATTTGTTCCTCCATCGCCAGCAGAACGGTATACATATTAAAGATCACGCCCTCCAGCACGGAGCGGATCATATGCTCTTTTTTATGATTGAGCGTTAAACCAAAGAACGAGCCGCGGGCATTCGGATCCCATAATGGCGCGCGTTCTCCCGTCAGGTACGGGTGAAATAGGAGTCCGTTCGAGCCGGGCGGAATACGGTCCGCGATTTTGGTCAGCACATCATAGGGATTGATGCCCAGACGCTTGGCTGTTTCGATCTCGGAGGCGGCAAATTCATCGCGAACCCAGCGGAAAATCATGCCCCCGTTATTGACCGCGCCGCCGATGACCCAATGCTTCTCCGTCAATGCATAGCAGAAAATACGTCCTTTCGGATCGGTCATCGGCTTGTCGACGACCGTACGGATGGCGCCGCTCGTACCGATCGTGGCTGCAACGACGCCCGGCTGGATGGCGTTCACGCCCAGGTTCGACAGAACTCCGTCGGCAGCGCCGAGCACGAACGGCGTGGAGACGGAGAGCCCCATGGCTGCGGCATACTCGCTTTTTAAGCCCTCCATGATATGTGTAGTAGGGACGATGGTCGACAAATGGTCCTCGGTGATGCCGGCAAGCTCCAGCGCCTGCGGATCCCATGCCAACGCCTCGAGGTTCATCATCCCGGTGCTGGAGGCAATGGAATGATCAACGACATATTGGCCGAACAGCTTGAAATAAACGTATTCTTTGATCGAAATGAATTTGGCTGCTTGCGAAAAGAGGGAGGGCAGCTCATGGCGCATCCACATCAGCTTGGTTACGGGTGACATGGGATGTATCGGAGTTCCGGTTCTAAGGTACAGCTCCATGCCGCCAAGTTCCTTTTTGAGCTTCGCCGACCAGGCTGCACTGCGGTTATCCGCCCAGGTAATGCAGCGGGTTAGCGGGGTGCCCTGGCTGTCCACGGCAATGACGCTGTGCATGGCTGCGCTAAAGGATACGAACAGCACTTGAGCCGGATCGATCCCGCTCTGCGTCATGACGCCTTGAACCGAGGCGATGACGGTTTGAAAGATTTGTTCCGGGTCTTGTTCGGCCGTAGAAGGAGTCGGTGTAAGCAGCGGATATTCGCCGCCGGCCTTGGCAACGACCTCACCGTTCTCCTTGAAAAGGACCGCTTTGGTGCTTGTAGTTCCGATATCGACGCCCATCATATAGTTATGTGTACTCAAGAGACCTACCTTCTTTCTACGTAAGGGCACCCGGCAGCTGCTTAAAAAACAGCGCTTCGGGAGCCCTCATGTGTCTTATTGCTTCATTATACAATTACATTCAGAACCAGAGCCAACACGAGCCCGGTTACGGACAGAATCGTTTCCAGCACGGTCCAGGATTTTAGCGTCTGGGCTACGGTCATATTAAAGAATTCTTTTACCATCCAGAAGCCTGCGTCGTTCACGTGGGACAGTACGATGGAGCCTGCTCCGGTAGCGAGCACCACTAGCTCCACATTGGCGCCCGGCGTCATCGCAAGCACGGGAGCAACGATTCCAGCGGCGGTTGTCATGGCTACGGTTGCAGAACCAGTTGCGATGCGAATGAGCGCCGCGACAAGCCATGCGAACAGAATCACGTTGATATTTGCGCCGGTTGCAATTTCGGCGATGGCATTGCCGACGCCGCTGTTGATCAGAACCTGCTTGAAAGCGCCGCCTGCACCGATGATCAGAATAATCGTAGCGATCGGAGCGAGACATTCGCTGGTGAAGCGGGAAAGATCATGTTTATTAAAGCCGCGGGCGAATCCAAGCGAGAAGAAGGAGAAGACCGCAGCAATGAGCAGGGCAATGATTTCATGACCGATAAATTTGCAGAACACGGAGATGAAGCTGGTGGACTCCGGATCGATAATATCGGCCGCGGATCCGATAAGCATCAGAATGACCGGCAGCAGGATCGTAAACAAGGTGATGCCGAAGCCTGGCAAGCCTCGTTCCGCTTTGCTTGAAAACTGCTCGGCCAGCTCTTCGGGCGGTTCGGTACGAATCCGTTTGCCGATAAATTTACCGAACACCGGACCGGCGAGTATCGCTGCAGGAATTCCGACCAGGAACGAATAGAGAATGGTCATGCCGAGGTCCGCATTATAAGCTTCAATGGCAATCATCGGGGCGGGATGCGGAGGCACCAGCCCGTGAACGGTGGACAATCCGGCCAAAATCGGAATGCCGATGTGCAGCAGGGACATTTTCGTTTTGCGTGCAACCGTGAACACAATAGGAATCAGCAGGATGACGCCAACCTCGAAGAACACGGGAATACCGACAATAAAGCCGACGATCATCATGGCCCAGTGGACGCGCTTCTCGCCGAAGCGGTCCACGAGGGTGGTGGCGATTTGCTCGGCGCCGCCGGATTCGGCCATCATTTTTCCTAGCATGGTACCAAGGGCGATAACGATCGCAATCGTTCCGAGCGTTCCGCCAAGACCGCCGGTTATCGAAGTAATCACATCCGCAGGCTGCATGCCCGTCAATAGACCGAGGATCAGTGCGGAGATCAGTAAGGTTACGAAAGGATTCCATTTATATTTGGAAATCAGCACGATCAGGAAGACGATCGTCAGCAGTGTCCAGATCATCAAAGTTGCGTTATGACTGAGACCGAATAGTGAATTCATATCTTGCTTCCTCCTATAGATTACCCATTTGAATTGGGAAATGGTTAGTATCATCGGGCTGTTCTGCGGTAGTATACCCAAAACAAAAGCGAATTCTATTGTATACTTGTCGACAACTTAGAGCGTACACATGTAATGTCAGTGCGGAGGAAGGGAGGATTATATTAACCCTCCGGAAAACTAAGATGAAGCGTCTGTCGGGAATCATCGAAGTAATGCTGAACCGCCGTTTGGATCCGAGCCGGATCCAGGGATTCCATCTCCGCGATAAGCCGAAGATGCTTGTCCATGACATAGCGAACCTTGGCGCCCCCGCCACCGAATACCTGCCGCGTCGTAATGAGCATCACCGTGATCACGATGGGGCGAATGCTCTTCCACAAATGAAGAATTCGTTTATGGTTCGCTTCCGTTATAATCCGTTCATGAAAAGCCAAATCCTGATAGGAAAACTCCACCGGATCCTGATGTTTGGCGGCAAGCTCCATCCGATCGACGATTTGCTTTAAATTCTGGATCAGTTCCGGCTGCGGATTCGCAAACACATGTCCTTGTACAAAGCTCTCGATAAGAAAACGGACATCGTATAATTCCTCGACTTCCTTGAGCGATAAGCCCATGACGACGGCTCCCATGCGCTCCAATTGAATCAACCCTTCGCTGGACAGCGTTTTCATCGCTTCCCGCACAGGGGATCGGCTCGTGCCGAATTCACCCGCGATCCGGTTCTCGGATAGGATTTCTCCGCGCTTGATGGTGCCGCTGATAATCTGCAATCTCAGTTCGCTGGCAATGGCCTCTCCGAGAGAGGCTCCCTGAAGCCACGTTGAGGGAAATTTCATAGCATAATTCTCCAATCCAGTACTGATTCTTGAAGTTCTCCAGTGATCATCATACCACAAGGAATGAAAGAGGGACCATGCCCAGCCTGGTCATAATGACAGCAGGGAACATGTCCTAAAGAAACAGCAGGGTGCATGAAGAGAATATATGTTATTCCGATTTCTCAACGGCATGGCCGCCGAATTCATTGCGAAGCGCCGCAACGACTTTGCCGTGGAACGTATCTTGATCAAGGGAGCGATAGCGCATGAACAGCGACATGGCGATGACCGGCGCGCTGGCTTGAACCTCGAGTGCCGTTTCCACCGTCCATTTGCCTTCGCCGGATGACTTCATCACGCCTTTAATGCCTTCGAGCTTCGGATCCTTGGAAAAAGCGTTTTGCGTCAGTTCCATGAGCCAGCTGCGAATGACGGAGCCGTTCGACCATACCCTCGCGACATCCTCATAGTTAAAATCAAACGCGCTCTTTTCCAACACTTCAAAACCTTCCGCAATGGACTGCATCATGCCGTATTCGATGCCGTTATGGACCATTTTCAGAAAATGGCCGCTGCCGCTTTCACCGGCATACAAGTAACCGTTCTCGACAGCCATATCCTTAAACAGGGGCTCGAGGCCGCTAAATATGTCGCGGTTGCCCCCAATCATGAAGCAGCCTCCATTATGCGCGCCTTCCATGCCGCCGGACGTGCCGGCATCGAAATAATGAATGCCCTGCTCCGCCAGGCGTGCTGCACGGGCGATGGAATCTTTATAATGCGAATTGCCGCCGTCAATCAAAATATCGCCGGACTCGAGCAGGGGCGTAAGCGATTCGATGACCGAATCCACAATCTTACCGGCCGGCACCATCATCCAAACGATGCGTGGTTTCTCCAGTTTAGCTACGAGCAACTCGGTGGATGCCGCAGCTTCCGCGCCGCACTCGGCGGCTTGAGCGACCAGTTCCGTATTTAAGTCGTAAGCTACGACCTGATGCTGATGGTGAATCAGATTCTGAACCAGGTTGAGGCCCATTTTCCCCAGACCGATCATGCCTATTTTCATAAAACAATGCAGCTCCTTCTTAGATGTATACTTGTATACAACTTAAATTCAATTTTTATACTACTCTTTTATGGCTCTGGTGTAAACATGGGGGATAAAGAGGACTGGAGGGCGTGATGTTGACCTAAAAGGGACCATCCACAACGTGTTCAAATAGGTTATCCCCATGTGGATAATTCAAAACTAGCAATAATGACTACTTGTGGAAAACTTATGAGTTGGTCGAAGTCAAGTTTGGTTTGACTTTTGGGCCTGAACGTGATTAAATATATAAAGGCATTTTCTGTGAAGATGAGAACATTATCCGCTAGCAAGTAGCGGTCTGTTTACAAGAGATACGTCCATAGACGTCGGTTCAACAAATCGCGGTCTATTCTTCCGTGAAAGTGCGTCGATTGACGTTTTGATCTTAAAATATGGGTAAGCGATATTCCTGTAAGGGGGTGCATTAATTCATGAGACCGACTTTCAAACCGAATGTAAGCAAACGCAAAAAGGTACACGGCTTCCGTAAAAGAATGAGCACGAAGAACGGACGCAAAGTATTGGCTAACCGCCGTCAAAAAGGCAGAAAAGTACTGAGCGCTTAATATTGTGCCACGAAGACCACCGAGGTGGTCTTTTTTTCGTAATATCTGCTGCGGTGTGAGGAGTTTCCTTTGAAACCGGCAGAATATAAGCTACATTGAGTGGTAAAGGTTCGCAATCGGGTGTTTAGCGCGGTTTTGGCATGCCTATACTATTATAATAGTAGGGATGTCACAGCAGCGCAGGATGTAATGAACTTGATTAACGGCAGGGCGGTAGAAACTTGTGCATAGAAAACTTCGTTTACGGAACCGCGCTGATTTCAGCCGGGTATATCGACACGGAAAGTCCTTCGCCAATCATCAATTTGTTGTCTATTGGTCGCGCAAAAAAGAGGTAGAGCAGTTTCGCGTCGGCGTTTCGTGCAGCAAAAAGATCGGCAATGCGGTTGTCCGCAACCGGATGAGACGGCTGGTTAAAGAGATTGTCAGGCACCATCAGCACCAGATTATCGAGCATATCGACCTGATCTTTATCGTTCGAAAGGGAGCGCTCGACAAGTCCTATCAGGAGCTGGAGAAAAGCGTGCTTCATGTATTGAGGAAATCGTCCCTTTTGAAAGCGAAGAGGGGCTGAACCATGTGTTTATTTGTCCATATAAATATGTTATGATTTACCGTGGAATGGAATGGCGAAGAGAGGGGTTTTGAAGTGTCGTTCATGAAGACAAGACGAGGAAAATGGTTCCTCCTCACCGCTGTAATACTCGCAGTGGCCGTTATATCAGGTTGTGCGCCTGGAGCTGACCAAACGCGTACCATTGAAGACTTGAAAAATGGAGGCTTTTGGCAGAGCAACGTTGTTTATTACTTTACATGGGCACTTGATACGTTTGCGACATGGTTTAACGGCGAATACGGATTGTCCGTACTCGTGATGGTGCTTATCGTCCGTACCTTGATTTTACCGCTGACTCTGAAACAGGTCAGAAGCTCGAAGGCAATGCAGGCCATCCAGCCTGAAATTCAGAAAATTCGCGAGAAATATAAAGATCAGCCTGAAAAAGTTCAAATGGAAACGATGAAGCTCTTCCAGGAGAATAAGGTTAATCCGATGGCGGGATGTTTGCCGCTGATCGTACAAATGCCGATATTTATCGCACTCTATCATTCGATTTACTATAACAATCTCCTTCGTGATCACGAATTCCTGTGGCTGCAATTGGGTCAACCGGACAAGCTGTTTATTTTGCCGGTGCTTGCGGCTGCAACCACTTATTTCCAAACGAAAATGATGATGAAGATGAACCCGTCTCCGCAAATGGGGATGATGCAGTTCATGCTGTTCGTTTATCCGATTCTGATCTTTGTAATGTCCTTCCAGTTCCCATCCGCACTTCCGTTGTACTGGTTCTACAGTAACCTCTACACGATCGTGCAGAACTACTTCTTGTACCGAAACAATGACAAGGCTGCAGTCGTGGCAAGCGTTGCCAGCGCAACCGAAGGTCATAAGAGCAACAAGAGCGGTAACAAGGGCGGGAAGAAGAGTGGCAGCAAAGGCGGGAAAAAAGGTTCGAAGGGAGCCAAGAAGTCGAGATGAGTAAAATCGTCGCAACAGGAAAAACCATTGAAGATGCTGTCGCACAAGGGCTGGCCCGCTTGGGTGTAAGTCAAGACCGTGTATCGGTTGAAGTATTGAGTCAGCCATCAAGAGGATTCCTGGGCCTGTTCGGGGTCAAGGAAGCGAAAGTCGAACTAACGCTCCTGCCTGACGGTGCCGGCGGCGAACCATCTGTGAAGGAAGTTTCTCCTTCGGGTACGCAAGCTGTTCCGGCCAAAACGGTTCAGGTCTCTCATGCCTCCGTGGCGACGCAGGCAGCGCCTGCGGGCACCGCGATTGCTGAGAGCCCCGGGACAGCTTCCCTTGAAGGCAAGGACCCTTACCAGGAAGCCATCGCCTTTCTTATCGAAACTGGACAAGCCATGGGGCTTGATATCTCCGTTGAGATGGTGAAGGGAAAAGACTTTACGACGCTTCAAATTTCCGGAGCCGGACTCGGACTGATGATCGGCCGCCGGGGCCAGACGTTGGATGCACTTCAGTATTTGGCGAATATCGTAGCGAATCGGTACTCCGATAGTTATCTGCGCATCGTACTGGATGCCGAGAACTTCCGCGACCGCCGCAAGAAGACGCTGGAGGATCTGGCCGATCGATTGGCGGGACGGGTTCTGAAGACCCGCAAAGAGATTGTGCTAGAGCCTATGCCTGCTGCGGAGCGGAAGGTGATTCACGCCAAGCTTCAGTCCCATGGAGCCGTGAAGACGTACAGCAAGGGCGAAGAGCCGAACCGGCGGGTTGTCATCACGCCCAAGTCGTCCTAAATGAGTTGAAGAGCCTATATAAACAATGACTCCTTAAGCTTCAAGAGGGAGTCATTGTTTTTTAGAGAGACCTATACGCAAGACTTCCGCAGGAGGTTTTTGTTTAAGATGATAGATCAAGCAGCGGGGGAGTACACCGTTTGAGGTGTAATCCCGAGGTTTTTTAAATAGAAAGAGGTGAAGGAAACGATGTTTAGCGATACGATTGCAGCCATTTCTACGGCAGTCGGTGAAGGCGGCATCGCGATTATTCGCGTCAGCGGGCCGGACTCCGTTCGGGAAGTGGAGCGTATATTCAAGAGTAAAAACAAGCTAACGCAGGTGGAGTCCCATACCGTTCATTACGGTCATATTGTGGATCCGAATACGGGGGAAAACCTTGAAGAGGTGCTCGTGACTGTAATGCGTGCCCCTCGTTCGTTCACGACCGAGGATGTCGTGGAGATCAGCGCCCATGGCGGCGTCATCTCCGTGAAGCGGGTCATGGACCTGCTGCTTCAATTAAACATCCGTTTGGCAGAGCCCGGAGAATTTACGAAGCGGGCCTTCTTAAATGGCCGGATAGATTTGTCTCAGGCCGAAGCCGTCATGGACCTGATCCGTTCGAAATCGGACCGTGCCTTCTCCGTTGCCCTCAAGCAGGTCGAAGGTACATTATCCCGCAAAATCAACGAGCTGCGCCATACCCTGGTCGAAACGCTGGCCCATATCGAAGTGAATATCGATTATCCAGAGCATGACGTGGAGTCGCTCACCTCGGAATTCATTAAAGAGAAAAGCAAACTGGTGATGGGGGAAATCGATAAACTGCTCAAGACCGCGCAAGAAGGGAAAATTCTGCGGGAAGGGATTACGACTGCCATTGTCGGACGTCCTAACGTGGGCAAATCCTCGCTTCTGAACACGCTGGCCCAGGATAATCGGGCGATTGTCACGGACATACCGGGCACGACTCGCGATGTGATCGAGGAATTTGTCACCATTAACAACATTCCGTTGAAGCTGCTGGATACCGCAGGCATTCGGGAGACGATGGATGTGGTGGAGCAGATCGGCGTGGAACGATCCAAGCATGCGGTAAACGAGGCGGATCTCATTCTGCTCGTGCTGAATGCCAGCGAGCCGCTTCATCAGGATGAATTGGAATTGATGGAACAAATACGCGGTAGACAATGCATTGTCATTATGAATAAAATGGACTTACCGTCTAATCTCGATCTGGACATTCTCCATCGGTATTATCCCGATGAATTGATCGTTCCGATGTCGGTGAAGGCGCAGGAGGGGATTGACCGGCTGGAAGAGGCCATATCGAACCTGTTCTTCAGCGGCCAGATTGAAGGCGGGGATTTGACTTATGTGAGCAACGTGCGGCATATCGCCTTGTTGAAGAAATCCAAGCAGTCCCTGCAGGATGCCTACGACGCGGCCGAACAGCTCATTCCGATCGATATGATTCAAATCGATGTGAGAATGGCCTGGGAACAGTTAAGCGAGATCCTGGGCGAAGCGGTTGGCGATTCGCTCATCGATCAAATTTTTTCACAGTTTTGCTTGGGTAAATAAGCTCCAGGGCTTACTATATAGAGTAGGAACAGCTCAACAATTTCAGGGATATCCGAGGTGGATCCCCTTGATAACGTATATAACACAATAAGAACAGGAGGGTGAGCTATGAGTTATATGGGTGGCACTTATGACGTGATTGTAGTCGGTGCGGGCCATGCCGGTTGCGAGGCTGCACTGGCGTCCGCGCGTATGGGTGCTGAAACGTTGATGGTTACCATCAACCTGGATATGGTTGCTTTTATGCCTTGTAACCCGTCCATTGGAGGTCCTGCCAAAGGACATGTCGTACGCGAAATCGACGCGCTGGGCGGAGAAATGGGCCGTAATATCGATAAAACCTTCATTCAAATGCGAATGTTGAATACGGGTAAAGGCCCGGCTGTCCACGCGCTGCGCGCTCAAGCGGATAAGTTCTCTTATCAGCATACGATGAAGGAGACGATGGAGAAGGAAGAGAAGCTTACCCTTCGTCAGGGTATGGTGGATCAACTCATCGTAGAGGATGGCGTGTGCGTGGGAATCGTGACGCAGACGGGTACGGAATATCGCGCGAAAGCCGTTGTGCTGACAACGGGTACGTATTTGCGCGGTAAAGTCATTATGGGTGAATTGATGTACGAGAGCGGTCCGAACAATCAACAGCCTTCGGTCAAACTTGCGCATAACCTGCGCGAGCTTGGGTTCGACCTTGTTCGCTTCAAAACAGGTACGCCGCCGCGGGTGCATAAGGATACGATTGATTTCTCCAAGACTGAAATTCAGCCTGGGGATGAGAAGCCTAAATTTTTCTCTTACGAAACGAAATCTTCCGACAATGAGCAGCTTCCTTGCTGGTTGACGTATACGTCGGTAGATACGCATAAGATCATCAATGACAACCTTCATCGCGCGCCGATGTTCTCTGGCGTTATAGAAGGAACGGGTCCGCGTTATTGCCCGTCCATCGAGGACAAGATCGTTCGTTTTGCCGACAAGCCGAAACATCAGATTTTCCTGGAGCCTGAAGGTAAAAATACAAAAGAATACTATGTGCAAGGCCTATCCACCAGCATGCCTGAGGATGTTCAGCTTGCGGTGCTTCGTTCCATTCCCGGAATGGAGAAGGTAGAAATGATGCGTAACGGTTATGCGATTGAGTATGATGCCATGGTGCCAACGCAGCTGTGGCCTTCTCTGGAAACCAAGAAGCTGCCGGGCCTGTTCACGGCCGGTCAGATCAATGGCACCTCGGGATATGAAGAGGCGGCAGGCCAAGGTATTATGGCGGGAATCAATGCGGCACGTAAAGTGCAGGGCAAAGAGCCAGTCATTCTGGATCGCTCCCAGGGTTATATTGGAGTGCTGATCGATGATCTGGTGACTAAAGGGACGAATGAGCCTTATCGTTTGCTCACCTCCCGTGCAGAATACCGTCTGCTGCTCCGTCATGACAATGCCGATCTGCGACTTACCGAAATCGGTCACGACATCGGACTGATCTCGGAAGAACGTTATGCCAAATTCGTGCTGAAGAAGCAGCTCGTTGAGCAGGAGATCGAACGTCTTCGTCAAACGAAGGTGAAACCGGTTGAGGTGAATGCGATGCTGGAAGCCGCCGGGTCAGCACCGATCGTGGACGGAAGCAATATGCTGACCATTTTGCGTCGTCCGGAGATTACGTTTGCCATGGTGGAGTCGCTCTCGCAGTCTCCTTACGAGCTGGATGAGGAAATGAAGGAGCAAGTCGAAATTCAAATCAAATATGCGGGTTATATTGAGAAACAGCTGGGACATGTGGAAAAGCTGCAGAAGATGGAGAAGAAACGCATTCCGGAGGATATCGTTTACGACGAGATCAACGGACTGGCCATGGAGGCTCGGCAGAAGCTGAACAAAATCCGTCCGATTTCCATCGGCCAGGCATCGCGCATTGCCGGCGTAACGCCAGCGGATATTTCGATACTTCTCGTTTACCTGGAGCATTATAACCGGGTAACCGCAGCGAAAGGATAAGGAATGGACGACATTCAGAAAGCTTTTGTTGACCGGCTCGGCGAGCACGGGATCACGATTGACGAGAAACAGCTTCATCAGTTTGAGATGTATTACGAAGTGCTGGTGGAATGGAATGAGAAAATGAATTTAACCGGGATAACCGAACGGGAGCAGGTTTATACGAAGCATTTTTATGATTCGATTACGCTTGCCTTTTATGTGGATATGAACAAGATCGGCAATCTGGCGGATATCGGATCAGGTGCCGGCTTTCCGGGAATTCCGTTAAAAATCTGTTTTCCCCATCTCAAGCTGACGATTGTAGATTCGCTGAATAAACGAATTACGTTTCTGAAGCATGTTGCGGATACCCTCGGACTGTCCGGGGTTGAGCTGATCCATGGGCGCGCGGAAGAGGTTGCCCGCAAACATGGGTACCGTGACGGGTTCGACCTGGTGACGGCAAGAGCGGTAGCTCGAATGGCTGTATTGAATGAGTTCTGCCTGCCTTTCACGAAGGTAGGGGGACAATTCGCGGCGATGAAGGGCAGTGACCCTACGGAAGAAGTGAAGGAGGCGGCCCGCAGTTTGAAAGAGCTGAGAGGGGCGTTGAACATGGTTCATTCGTTCTCTTTGCCTGTAGAGGAATCTGGCCGGCATATCGTGGTGATCGATAAAAAGGGAGCCACGCCTTCCAAGTATCCCCGTAAAGCGGGTACGGCCAGCAAAACGCCGATCGTGTAAGC
This sequence comes from Bacillus sp. FSL K6-6540, assembly GCF_038007545.1. Lineage (NCBI taxonomy): Bacteria > Bacillati > Bacillota > Bacilli > Caryophanales > Bacillaceae > Bacillus > Bacillus sp. FSL K6-6540. Next base: position 7,191,820 of record NZ_JBBOXH010000001.1, on the reverse strand, counting down.
AAAAGCGACTTCGGAAATGAGATACGAACGGATTTAGGGGAGAACTCTTATAAGAGTTCTCCTCTTTTTTATTTACTGTATTATTGATTAAGAGAGGGCATGTTAGTGAACTTGATGCATTCATTCATCCTTATATGGAGTATATCGTGAGGCTCTCAATTAATTCCGGGTGTTTAGTTGGCTAGCCATCGTCTTGAATGATAGGAAGTGTCATTCGTTGGATAGCGAAAGGCTGAGTTCGGAAATGTGTTGTTTCTAAAACAGTTGTAACACATTGGCTACTAAACTTTTGTCCCTTGGATATATCTGTTAAGCTTTGAATGTTTCACGTGAAACATTTCAAATGTTTGAGTGCGCTGAATAAATGATATCTATGGTAGGATTATATTTCCTGCTAGAGTTGTGATCTGCGCCAAGATATTTCTTAAGGAATAAGTTGGATGGAACTCTCTTGAATGAAAGCTTCCCATTTTATTAATCGTTTAAGAAAGAGTCAATTGCTTTCTTTGCAGATGAGGATAGAAGCGAGTTCTTGAATTGGCAAATCCCACAATTATTATGAATGCTGTGATCATAGATAAGGCTATGGAAGGGGAGATGCGGTTCAAGAGCATCATTTTGACGGATAAACTTTGGAACTGTGCACAAATCCTGTATAAAGCAAGCGAGAAATGCAGGAAAAAAGGTGATATTGGAGAATAGAGTTATAGGACAAAAAGTGGTAGAATAGAATCGTAGTATCCATTTGAGCTGGCGGGCCCTATTGCCCGATCCTTGAAGGGATGAAAGAGTATAAATCCTGGCTTGGTGACTTTTCCATCCTTGCTTCGTGCAGTCAACAACCTTCGATTGTTGTGACTGCTGTTTTTTGGAAGTGCCAGGTTAACCCAAGGGGGTTCTTGGCCTCATACGAAGTAGAACAAAATATATACCGCTTGTGAGATATCGATTGATAGTAAACATCATGATATTGCCTCCTGATCTATCTCTCAAGAAGCAACCGCTTCATGCAGCGGGTTCGATCAGAGAAAACACGGCTATCGACACAGACGTTTTTCTCTAATCAGCATGAAATCTGTTTTTGCAGGGAAATGCCTGACATCACAATGATTTCCAGCACCGTAACAACTTAAATGACTAGTTCTACATGGTAGCTGGAACGATCCGTGTATGCTCCACATTGTGGTTGTTCAATCGTTTAACCGATTCCGGGATAAACCGGAGGCTTATCCGTGCTATCATGAAATTAGGTGGTAATATACGGAATGAAAGAACAATTTTCGAGATTGTTTGGCTTAGCGGCAGAGCGGAACCAAGGGGATGAAGTGAAACAAATCCCGGTAAACGAGGTTGTCAGCAGCCCATACCAGCCACGGACGATTTTTGATGACGAGAAGATTGATGAGCTGCTTCAGACGATTAAAACCCATGGAGTTATTCAGCCTATCGTCGTTCGCGTTCGAAATGGCGTGTATGAGATCATTGCAGGGGAACGCCGCTGGCGTGCGGTTAAGAAGCTGGGTCTGGACACGATTCCGGCCATTGTTCGGGAGTTCAACGATTCACAAGCAGCCTCCATTGCGTTAATCGAGAATCTGCAGCGTGAAGGTCTTACCTCAATTGAAGAGGCAGTAGCTTACCAGAAGCTGATCGATCTTCACCAATTAACGCAGGAGAGCTTGGCACAGCGACTAGGCAAAAGCCAGTCCACGATTGCAAACAAGATTCGTTTGCTGCAGCTGCCGGAAGCGGCCAAAGTGGCTTTAATGGAACGCAAGGTCACTGAGCGTCATGCGCGTGCACTGCTTTCCTTGGATAATGAAGAAACCCAGCTTAAAGTGCTGGACGAAATCATAACCAAAGAACTGAATGTGAAACAGACGGAAGCACGTATCGCCTTTTATAAAGAAGTAACGACAATGAAGAAGGCCAAGCGCATATCGTATAGTAAGGATGTTCGCCTGGCCCTGAATACGATTCGTCAATCGATTGATATGGTATCCGGTTCCGGGATGGCGATCAAAACAACGGAGAATGATCACGAAGATCACTATGAAATCGTTATAAAAATACCTAAACGTTAAGATATGGTGTGAAGCGGTATGCATCGTACCGCTTTTTCTGTTGATCAAGAGATCAAGATTCTCTGCAGCAGCGATATCTTTGCTTATTAGGTTTTATGCTGCAGATGAGAAATATGTAATTTTATTATTACTCATTTTCATCGAGTGCTATATCCTGGGCATCCCGTATTTTACGGGATCGTTCACATATTACATATACAGCCTTTCGCTGTATATCATCTATTGCGACTACTTAGAAGAGTCTTCCTACATTGAGGTGAAATGAGTGTCAAAGATAATTGCCATAGCAAATCAAAAGGGCGGTGTCGGCAAAACGACGACTTCCGTCAATCTGGGAGCTGGATTGGCTTCGCTAGGCAAACGGGTGCTTTTGGTGGATATAGACCCCCAAGGTAACACAACGAGTGGGGTTGGCATTAACAAAGCCGATGTTGCAAATTGCATTTACGATATTATCATCAATGAAGTACACCCGAAGGACGCCATCTGTGGGACTAATATCGAAGGTTTGGACATCATTCCGGCCACCATTCAATTGGCTGGTGCCGAGATTGAGCTTGTTCCTACGATTTCTCGTGAAGTACGATTGAAGAAATCACTCCAATTAGTCAAACCCCAGTATGATTATATTTTGATTGATTGTCCTCCATCGCTTGGCATTTTAACGATCAATTCATTGACCGCGGCCGATTCGGTCATCATCCCGATTCAATGTGAATATTACGCATTGGAAGGTTTGAGTCAGCTGCTGAATACGGTTCGCCTCGTTCAGAAACATCTGAATACATCACTCAAGATAGAAGGCGTATTGCTGACGATGCTGGATGCGCGCACGAATCTGGGCATTCAGGTGATTGAAGAAGTGAAGAAGTATTTTCAGGAAAAAGTGTACAAAACGATTATCCCGAGAAATATTCGTTTGAGTGAGGCACCGTCTCATGGGCAGTCGATCATTACGTATGATCCCCGTTCAAAGGGAGCGGAAGTATACTTGGAGCTGGCAAAGGAAGTGATCTCTTATGAGTAAACGTTTGGGAAAAGGGCTGGATGCGCTGATTCCATCTTTGTCTATTCATGATGATGACAAGGTAGTGGAAATTCCGCTCAGTCAATTGCGAGCGAATCCGTATCAGCCGCGAAAGACTTTTAACGATGAGGCGATCCAGGAGCTGGCGGAATCGATCCGTCAGCATGGCGTGATTCAACCGATTATTGTCCGCAGCGTGCTGAAGGGTTATGAGATTATTGCCGGGGAGCGAAGATTCCGGGCATCCCAATATTGCGGCAAAGCAACGATTCCGGCGGTGGTTCGTTCCTTCAGCGACCAACAAGTAATGGAAATCGCCCTCATTGAGAACTTGCAGCGCGAGAATCTGAATGCCATGGAGATTGCAGTAGCTTATCAAGGGCTCATGGAACAATTTTCCTTAACCCAAGAAGAGTTGTCATTGAAGGTCGGTAAATCCCGTTCCCATATCGCTAACTTTTTGCGATTGCTTTCGTTACCAGAAGAAGTGAAGGAAAATGTTTCACGTGGAACATTGTCGATGGGACATGCTAGAGCGATCGTGGGAATTAAGGATCCGATTCTTGTTAAACAGCTGGCGAAACAATGCGTGGAGCAGGAATGGAGTGTCCGCGAATTGGAGGAAGCGGTTAAGAATCTGGACCGCAAACCAGCGGATAAAGCGAAGCCTAAGGTCAAGAATCGCGATCCTTATATCGATCATCTGGAAGAGGATCTTAGAGAACGATTTAAAACGACCGTCAAAATTAAGCACAATAAGGATAAAGGGAAGATTGAGCTTAATTATTATAGCAAGCAGGATTTGGAGCGGTTGTTGGAACTTCTTCAATAAGAGCAGGCTTGGTATCTGAAGGCTCCGTTGATGAGTGGCTGGTTAAAAAGTGAGTTAGATTAAAACCAAAGACATGTCGACGTTCCTGAAAGGGAATGAGATATGTCTTTATTTAACTAAACGTGAGGTGCCTCGTTTGGCAGCGGAAGTTGAGAATGCTTGAATGTGTATTGTAAAGGGAAAATACTACGGAAAAATGAAGGGGAAACATCATGGACCCGATCGTTTATCTGGATCATGCCGCGACTTCGTGGCCCAAGCCTCCTGAAGTGTTTGAGGCAATGAAGAGGGCCATGGAAGAGGCGGCTGCAAACCCGGGGCGAGGAAGTCACCGAATGGCGGTGAAGGCATCTCGTGTCCTTTATGGGACTCGGAAGACGTTGGCAGATTTGTTTGGAGTGAAGAACCCCAACGATATTGCGTTGACATCGAATACGACCGAAGCGCTTAATTTAGCCATCAAAGGGTGTTTGCGTGAAGGCGATCATGTCATTGCGACGATGATTGAGCATAATTCTGTGCGCAGGCCGCTTGAATATTTGAAGCGCACCCGGGGGATACAAGTAGACTATGTTCCCGTTGATGAGGAAGGTCAGCTTGATCTGCAACGAATCGAGGGAGCCTTTCGTTCTAATACTAGGCTTGTTGTGTGCAATCATAGTTCCAATCTGCTTGGTTCCATTATTCCACTTGTTGAGATAGGAGAACTGGCGAAGAAGAAAGGGGCTATACTGCTCGTGGATGCTGCCCAGAGTGCCGGTATGCTGGATATTCATGTAGAGAAGATGCATGTGGGTATGCTGGCGTTCCCCGGGCATAAAGGGCTTCTGGGGCCACAAGGAACAGGGGGGCTGTATATCTCGCCTGATATTGATCTGGAACCATTGCTGCATGGAGGTACCGGCAGTCAATCGGAGGCTATTGAACAGCCGACGGTGCGTCCGGATCGATATGAGGCAGGAACGCCGAATACGATTGGATATGCGGGATTGCAAGCGGGTGTGCAGAAGGTGCTTGAATGGACGCCACAGCATATATACCGGCATGAATGGGAATTAACGCAATATATGATGGACGGCCTGCAAGAGGTGAGAGGCCTTCGTATACTCGGCCCTGCTCTTGGAAAAGCACGGACAGGCATCGTGGCTTTTGTGTCTGAAAAATTCGATGCGTCCGAAATAGCTTTTCGACTGGACCGGGAATATGGGATTGCCGTGCGTGCCGGTTATCATTGTACACCGCTTGCCCATATGGCATCAGGAACGGAACATACGGGTGCAGTCAGAGCGAGCGTTGGGATTTCTACGAGCCGTGACGAAATCGAATTCATGCGAAAAGCGATCAAGGAAATTCACAGTTAAACAAACAGATCAAGATGGAGAAGAGGAAGGAAGAAAGCATGTCTGAATTAAATGAATTGATCATGGAGCAGCTTCATTGGTTTGTCGTCGGAATGGTCATGATCATCTTGATCTTATGGATAACCTTAATTGTTCAAGGGGCAAAATTGCGCAAGATGAAGCGAAGATACGATGCGATGATGGCAGGCAGCGGGGTAGAAGATATCGAATCGCTGCTGGTCCAATTGAAAATCCAAATGGATGAAATTGAAGAAGGGCATGCCAGTCATCAAAAAATGCTGGATTCCATCAACGGCAGCTTGAAAGGAATGAAATCCAAAGTTGGCATCGTCAGATATAATGCATTTGGCGAGCGGGGGAACGAAATGAGCTTCTCCCTGGCTATCCTGAGTGAGGAGGAGGAAGGAATCGTTCTGACCGGTCTGCATAACCGGGAGAGCTCCTATGTGTACGCCAAACCATTGAAGGATGGGCAATCCAAATATCCATTGTCTCCGGAAGAAAAGGAGGCCGTTACTCTTGCGCTGCAAGAAGGGAAGAACGGTTCCACTCCTTGATCCCTACAAACAGGCAGGTTGCAATAATATCAGATAACCGCATGACCAAGCTTAATCGAGTGTTCTGCAATACGAAGTATTCCATAAAGCCGCCGACATTGACGATTCCCGTGACGTGGATATCGCCAACCGGCGGTAATTCTTTATGTACGCCGGCTCCAGGCTTAAGAGGGCCATCGGCGATCTGAATGGAGCCTACGCTGGTTGATTGGCCTAAGCAGGCGTCAATCCCGATCACAAAAGGGTTATCGAATTTCTCATATATGGCGGTCAGCGTATCCTTCAGATTCATGGCGTGGACAGGCTCGTCCAGCGTCCCGTATAGATGAAACAGCGAACTGTTGTAGCGGGCAAGCGAAGTGCCGACCAGCGGTCCCAGGCAGTCACCGGTGGACCGGTCGGTGCCGATGCAGACAATGACAAGCGGCCGGTGCTGAATACGGGCGTCGGAGAGATGAAAGAGCAAGCGATGTATAATAGCAGAATGGATATTAGGGTCCGTGTGTGGTATTTTTAAGCTGGAAGCCTCCGGGCGAGACGTGATTTTAGATAGACGGTTCATAGAATCTTCCTTTCGTCTGCATTTGGTAGTATCAGTATATGGATGAAAGACTGTTTTTATACTTTGCGTTTTGCTTAAAATGCGATTTAATCATTTCGAGCGGTAGCCGTGCTTTGAATATGTATAGGACATGGACCCGCAGGTGTTCTATGAAATGTTGATTTATTTTAAGAGTTTTATATAAAACCCTTGTTTGCCGGACATGATAATGAGAGATATATACAACTAAAATGATAGGCAGCATGAAGGAGGATTTGGCAGTGGAAGGTGCGATGGTGATCGCATTCGATTCCACCCAGCAGGCGCTGCGCGCGGAAATGCTGCTGGAGTATGCGGATATCGAAATAGATCTGTTCCCTACGCCGAAAGAGATTACGGCTGGCTGTGCATTATCGATTCAATTCCCCTCTGATGCGTTAAAGGATGTTCAAGAGATTATCCGGCTGGAGCATGTGGAGATCCGGGGCATTTTTGCGCTTGATGACAACGAGAGGTATATCAACATCGAAGAGTAAGGGAGGACATCAGGGATGAGGGGCTTTGGTTACTTGTCTGGGGAAACTACAGAAGATGGTGTAGACTTGCAAACGATAGCTGAGGAGGCAGAGGGTTTGAAAGATAAGATCTGGGGATGGTTAACGAATGAGGAGATGTGGATGAATATTCTGTCATCCGGCATTCGGGTAATCATCATATTTATTCTGACGCGTCTCGTGATCCGGGTTGTGTATAAAATGATTGATCAGTTCCTGCTCCGGCAGGAGAAGAGCCGAATCCAGGTGAACTCAAGACGCTTTGTTACAGTAGGGGAATTGTTAAAAAATGTAACCTCCGTCGTATGTAATTTTGTCATGATCTTAATCATTCTGTCGGAGTTCAACTTCAAGCTAGGACCACTGTTGGCTGGTGCCGGTGTACTGGGTCTTGCCATCGGTTTCGGTGCACAGAGTTTGGTGAAGGACGTTATTACCGGATTCTTCATTATATTCGAGGATCAGTTCGCCGTAGGTGACGTGATCAAGAGCGGCGAGTACCGGGGAACGGTCGAAATGATCGGACTGCGCACATCGCGTGTCAGGGGGCTGAACGGGGAAACCTATATTATTCCGAACGGGATGATTACCAGCGTTACGAACTACTCTCTTTCCAACTCGCTCGCGATAGTGGATCTGCCTGTGAAGAACGATCAGCAGGTGAAGGATACGATCACATTGATTCAATCGGCACTTACGGGAATCATGGACCGCCGGCCCGAGGTGCAGCGTACGCCGGATGTGCTTGGGATCCAGTCTTTGACAACGTCGGAATATGTGGTTCGCATCGTAGCCGAGTGTAATCCGAATGCCAGGGAAGCCGTGGAACGCCAGATTTTTACCGATATCAAACAGGCCATTGAAGCACGCGAGCTGGGGCAAGAACGCGCTCAGGGTTGATCTATTCGGTGATCCGATGTTATATAATAGATAATGAAGCGACGAAACAAAAGGGAGCGGTAACCATGGAGCGCAAGGTTTTTCAGTTAGGGGATATCGTTCAGATGAAGAAGCCCCATCCTTGTGGAAATAATGAGATGGAGATTATTCGCATGGGGATGGATATTCGGATTAAATGCACGAAGTGTCAGCACAGCGTGTTGATCCCCCGTGTAAAGTTCGAGAAGAATATGAAGAAGGTTTTACGTTCGGCGCAGGAAGCGGAAGGGGCAGGGGATACACCTTAATATTTCCTCCCCGGAAGCTTCCCAAGCCAGTGTTCATGAAGCCGGTAAGGCGAATCTGATCGAGCAGCTAAAAAGAGATGGAGACAAGCTATTGACCAGAGAACGTTTCCATGATATAATCAATCTTGCTGTGGAAAGGTACCCAAGAGGCCCAAGGGGGCTGACTCGAAATCAGCTAGGCGTCGCAAGGCGTGCGTGGGTTCGAATCCCACCCTTTCCGCCACCAATCGTTCTAAGTTCCGCTGTTATGGATGCAGACGATATTGTTACATAAACCGAGGCGTTAAGCTGTACGGACGCCTTTGAATAAAACACCCTCATGCAGGTCAGATGATCTGCCGAGGGTGTTTTTCGTTGTCGAGAGGATGACTCCAGATCAGGAAGCGGACATAAAAAGAAGGGCCCTAATGGGCCCTTCTTTCTGGGTAGGCGGTGCTTGTGAATTGGAATCATTTTATCAGCACTTCTGCGAACCTTGTCAACAGCTTCACTTGTCCTAAAGGTCAAGCACTCGGCTCATTTCCTCAGCTTGCAATTCGTGCGACGATCAGAAACCTTCTGCGTTGTTCAGTTGCAACGTTCAACGGAACCACACCTCTCTCATGCACCGCCTGATTATAATGTGCGCATAAAGGGCTGTTTGTATACATGCTAATTTCAACGAATGAAAATTTAGAGTAAATGGTCAGCCTTATTGCTTGAACGACAGCCATATAGGCAAAGCTCGATCGTGGGGCAGTGCTCAGGATGCAATAGGACGGACGCCGAACAATACCATGCGTCTGGAACACTCCAGGCTGTTACTTAGGCTGCACCCGACGCTTGTTTAACCATACGCGATCATCATTTTGAGTTTCAGGGAAGGTCTCGCCCTTGCTCATTTTAATTTGACGCGGGTTCTCAATGCCCATAATATGGTCTCTAACGCCAACTTCCATATAAATGCCGTTGTTTGGCGCTTTGTCGCCTGCACGAAATTCGGTCTGTTCTCCCATTGTGGAATTCCTCCTCATTATGATGGATGGACTGCATGTATTATCATGCGCCAACAGACCTTAAATCATTGCAGGGAAAGAGAGAAAGGCGCGGTAATAAAGGGAAGAGGGCATGTTTGGTTTCGAAAAGAAACTTGCATCCGATCATCCGTTCTGATATAGTATTATGGTGCGAGTTAGACTCGCTCCTTGCTCTCAACATCGATTGAGGGCCGAAGTCCATAAGGAGGTGAAACATATGCGCAAATATGAAGTGATGTACATTATTCGTCCTGACATTGAACAAGAAGCTGTTCAAGCTGCAGTCGATAAATTCCAAGGCATCATCTCCAACGGCGGAGAAATTACAAAGCATGACGTAATGGGTAAACGCCGTCTTGCGTATGAGATCAAGAAATTCCGTGATGGCGTCTACGTTCTGGTAAACTTCAACGCAACACCTGAAGTTGTAGCTGAGCTTGAGCGTCTCATGAAGATTTCTGACGAAGTCATTCGTTATCTCATCACGAACGACGTTGCTTAATACGGACCAAACTTTGTAATTGATTTCGTTCTAAGGAGGGGATTGGATTGTTGAACCGTGTCATTTTGATTGGCCGACTGACTAAGGATCCCGAGCTGCGATATACTCCTTCAGGTGTTGCTGTAACGCAATTTACACTTGCTGTTGATCGTCCGTTTACCGGACAAGGCGGGGAGCGCGAGGCGGATTTCATTCCGGTCGTGACCTGGAGACAGCTTGCGGAGACTTGTGCAAACTATCTGCGCAAAGGCCGTCTGACGGCTGTAGAAGGGCGCATTCAAGTGCGGAATTACGAGAATAACGAAGGTAAGCGTGTATACGTCACCGAAGTCATTGCCGATAATGTTCGCTTCTTGGAGTCAAACCGTGAAACAAGCGGTGGCGGAGGAAATCGTGAGGAATCATCGTTTAACGGAGGAAGCAACGGCAATAGCGGTGGCGGAAACCGGGGGAACAATAACTACTCGCGAAACAACAATCAGGATCCTTTTTCCGATGAAGGAAAACCGATCGATATTTCGGATGATGATTTGCCATTTTAATACGGAAAGGACTGACAACACATGGCTTTTAAACAAAGAGAAGGCGGAGACAACGACAAAAGACCGGCACGCCGCGGCGGCCGCAACAAGCGTCGTAAAGTATGTTTCTTCACTGTGAACAAAATTACTCACATTGACTATAAAGATACAGACCTGCTCAAGAAATTCATCAGCGAGCGCGGAAAAATCCTGCCTCGTCGTGTAACAGGTACTAGCGCTAAATATCAGCGTGCCCTGACGATTGCGATCAAACGCTCCCGTCAAATCGCATTGCTTCCATACACAACGGAGTAATCCTTTGTGTGTAAAGCGGTTCAGCCTAATCATAGGCTGGGCCGCTTTTTTATTAGGTACAAACTCAAGTGCTTACTTCAACATCTCGCAAGGGATACCTCGGCCATATGCGGTCTGTCGTCGAGTAAGCAATGTCGGCAGATGCTTGCAAGACCACGTCGCTGCCCATTGTGAATCGTGAAAGCATTCATGTTGAGAGGCAGAGGTTACATCAGATATATAAAACAAGAGCAGGGACAGACCATTTCGGTTTCAAACAGGCTTAACCAAATGTTGGGATATAATGTCTTCACGGAAGAATCGTGTCTCCTCTGAGTGTACATTGTTATAAAGTAGAAGCGATCGATAAATACAAGCCTGGTGTAAAGCTTTCCAGTTTTAAAGCCCTGAAATCATGTCTACTTCGAAAGGACAGTGTCTATTGTAAGCAATACAACGATAATAATAATGGATGTTCCTACTATAAAGGAATCCTTAAATGTAGGCCGATCGCAAAGTAGGCTGAAAAAATTCCTTCTATTATATATAGGTATCTGTAGCCTCTTAGCATGAAGGGTGGAATGATATTTGTCTAGTATATAGAATGCGATCCTTTTCATATATCGAAAAAAGAGAATGGTACGAGCCTATTTCTTATTCTCGTATGAAGTTTGATGTCTATCGTGTACAAACATGGTATACGAAGATGGCCACGAACCGTGAGGTAAGGAAAATTTAATAATGCGATTACACTAAAATTGCAGAAATTTTTCAATCTGATGATGTCCTCTCCAGGGATACAAGCGTACATAGAGTGGAAGCTCCATGATGTTAGTCTTATTATGCATATTCCTCCTCCATTATCCAAACGATAAAGGAAAAAGGAGGTAAGTCGTATGTGCAGAAGATTTTCGCTGTCCGCAGGGCTCGAAGAAGTGAATCAACGCTTTGGCATCCATCGGGTCATGTATTACTACAAGAGCCGATACAACATTAGTCCTACCCAAACCATGCCGGTCATTGTACAGGAACAGGGGGAGCGGGTACTCGATGAGTATCGGTGGGGCTTGGTTCCGTATTGGGGGAAAGATGCGGTCAACGCCGATATTACGACAGTTGATCAGAATCCCACTTATCGCAAAGCGATTGATACGAGACGCTGCGTTATACCTTGCAACGGACTATATTACTGGAGGACGGTCGGCAAACGGAGTTATGCCGTACGGACCGTGATCGGAGAGAATGAAATATTCGGTATGGCGGGCCTATACGAGACATGGCGGGATGCCAGAGGAAATGAAATGAGAACCTGCACGGTTCTGATGACGGATGCAAATGAAGCGATATCGGAGTTCGAAACACGGATGCCGGCAATCTTGTCGGAAGATAACATGGCCAAGTGGCTGGACCCGGAAATCCAGGGAAGGCATGCGGTTCATCCGCTGCTTCATACTTACCGCGGACAGATGCGCATATATCCGGTAACGCCTTTGGTGGCCGACGATACGCATGATCATCAGCAGTGCATTGAAGAAATGGATTTGAAGCTTGCTTGGGTGAAGAACCTGTAGTTCGTAAGTATGAAAGAACGTGGTTGATTTATCTGACATGAAACAGAACATGAAAGCAATCCGGAAGATGCATCCGGATTGCTTTTTAGGTTTTAGTGCAGTAGAGGAACGAAACCATGAAAGGTAATACCTCCAAACAGGCGTCATCTAATACGGAATTGAAGCTTACGGTTAGGATGAAATATTACATAAAAATGGGCTTTATCTAGATTGAGCAGAGATAGACTAGAATAGTGTGATATAATTTAACATAAAACTTACCTTTTAGCACTTTTAATCAAGGTTTTAAATCTGAATTAAAATTATTTGTAATATAACATTACATCATTTCCACAAAACCGAAAGCGATTATAGTTATAAATTGTAAATAAATCTTGATATTACATACATTTTCAGTAAACTAAGGATATACAACGGAGATAAACTTAATTATTAACCTCGAAAACGACGATAAAAACATGATTTTTGAGAAATATGAAAAAAAGTAATTGACGTTACCTAAATTTACACGTATCATAACATTAATTTTATAGGCAAGAAGATATTGCTAGAGACTTTGGCACTAATTGACCAATGGTATATTTTCTGTAAAACTTTCAAGTTATTTCACATCATGCAATGACATCCTAGAGAACGTAACGTTCAGTACCGAAATTATTTAAGGATGATTTCAATATTCGTCCTGATAATTTATATTGCAACAACATTTTTTAAGAGGAGGATTCGCATGAAGAAAAGAATGTCACTCCTGCTGGCAATCATGCTTCTGGCCATCACGGTATTAGCAGCTTGCGGAGGCGGAGGAACAGCAGAACAGCCACCAAGTCAAGGGGATCAAACGGAGCAAACTCCACCAGCTGAAGGCGATGGCGAAGAAACTACAGAACCGCCAGCTGAATCTGGTGACGAAAGCCAAGGCTATTTTGAAGCTGAAGACCCATCTTTGAATCCAGCAACTGCATTGAATCGTAAAGACACACTTGTTGTAGGTATGACCGCACCTAAAGGGGTATTTAACCCGTTCTACTGGCAGACTGCTTATGACAAATATGTCGTAGACGCTATCTTTGATTCTTTCTTCGCAGTTCAAGGCGACGGAACGTACCAGAACCGTTTGGCGGAAAGCGTAGAAGTTTCCGAGGATAAATTGAAGTACACGTTCAAATTGAAGCCAGGCGTGACGTATTCCGATGGCACTCCTGTTACTGTAAAAGACTATGCTTTTGCAATGAAAGTTTATCATGATTCCAGCTATGACGGCCAATCCGATCTGTTGTCCGTTCATATCAAAGGCGGTAAAGAGTACAACGAAGGCAAAGCTACCGATATCTCCGGTATTAAAGTCATCGACGACAATACCATTGAAATCGAAGTTACCGAAGCAAATGCAATGACCAAGGATAACCTCGGTACGGTTGCTTTTGCACCAGAAGCCTACTATGGCAAAGGTTACAAGCAAGGCAACCTGGAGTACATGAAAGATCTGCACGCTAAACCAATCGGAAGCGGTCAATATGTATTGAAGAGCTACTCCCCAGGTCAAGAGGTAGTACTCGAAGCTAACGCTAACTACTTCCTGGGCGCACCGAAAATCAAGAACGTTATTTACAAGACTACAACTGAAGAAACCAGATTGGCCATGTTCCAATCCGGCGAAATCGATATGGATATGGTTACCGTTAACGAAGACAACGTAGAAGAATTGAAAGGCATGGGCTTCCTGGACGTCAACATCTTCCCAACCAACGGTTACGGATATGTTGCCATGAACCACAATGATCCTAAATTCCAAGACGTTAAGGTTCGTCAAGCATTGATGTACGGTTTGAACCGTGCAGAAGTAGTAGAAATCATCTATGGTCCTTATGCGAACGTATTGAATATTCCACAATCCAGCGTTTCCTGGGCTTACACGGACGAAGGCATTGAGCCGTACGAGTTCGACATGGAAAAAGCGAAGCAGCTTCTTGATGAAGCAGGTTGGGTAGCCGGTGCAGACGGTACTCGCGAAAAAGACGGCAAGAAATTCGAAATTCATTTCTCTGCAACAGCTGACAACCCGGTAATCGATGCTCTGATTCCGGTTATGACGCAAAACTACCAAGAACTTGGCATCAAATTGACTGCTGAAACGTTGGATTTCAACGCTATCATGGATAAGAAGGACAAAGGCGAGTTCGAAATGTTCTTCGCAGCTTGGGGCTTGACTCCGGATCCGGATTCCACGGTTTACATTACAGATGGACAGCAGAACGATATCGGCTTCTCCAATCCAGATTACGATGCAGCTATGAAAAAAGGTCTGAACGCGTTTGATCTTGAAGAACGTAAAGCAGCTTACGCTGAAGCATATCAAGTGCTGAACCAAAACGTTCCGGATCTCTTGATCTATCAAAGACGCGATATGTGGGGTATTAACAGCAGAATCAACGGCATGGACATCACTCCATACAAAGACTTCACCATCGATCTCTATAAAGCCGAAATTCAACAATAACAGCAGGAAACATATGCTCAGCTCGCAAGAGCTGGGCATATCCACTTATAAGCCGGGAGGAATATTATGAAGCAGTACATTATCCGGAGGCTGCTGCAGATTATCCCGACAATGATCGGGATTTCGATTATCATATTTGCAATATCAGCATTGGTTCCAGGTGACTATATCACTGCAGTGAATAACCCGACGATGACTGCTGAGAAGGCAGCTCAGCTTCGGGAAATTTATGGTTTAGATAAGCCGCCAGTAGAGCGTTATCTTACATGGGTCGGCAATATGCTGAAGGGTAATCTCGGAGATTCCCTTGTGCACAAACAACCTGTTACAACCGTTATGGGCAATTATGTATGGAACTCCTTTTTCATCGCTATTTTCAGTTTGATATTGAGTTGGATTATTGCTATTTTTGCCGGCGTATTCTCGGCTAAATTCCAGTATTCTTTATTCGATAAAATCATTACGCTATTAATCTTTTTATGTATGTCACTGCCCTCTTTCTTCATCGGACTTCTTCTCATCAAATTTTTGGCGTTGGATCTAGGGTGGTTCCCGGTTGGCGGTATGAAGACATCCGGAATGAATGGAAATACGTGGGAACAATTGGTTGATATCGCTTGGCATATGTTCTTGCCGGTTACGGTACTCACGATGCTTAGCACAGGCAGCTTGACGCGGTATTTCCGTACAAGCATGCTGGAGGTTATTCGTCAGGATTACATCCGGACGGCTCGTGCTAAGGGGCTAAAGGAACGTACGGTAATTTTCAAGCATGCTCTGCGTAATGCAATGCTTCCTGCGATCACCCTGATGGGCTTTGAGCTGCCAGCTTTGTTTGGCGGCGCCATCATCATGGAGAAAATTTTCATTTGGCCAGGGGTCGGTCAAGTTTATCTGGAATCGATCAATATGCGGGACTATCCGTTCATGCTTGGTTTCACGGTGTTCATATCCGTACTGACACTTCTGGGCAACCTGTTGTCTGACGTTCTGTATGGAACTGCAGATCCAAGAATTCGCTTAAAGTAGGAGGAGATTCATTTGTCCGCAGAGGCTGCACCATTAAAAACGAATCTACCAGTACCGAAGAAGCAGCCGGATTCCCCGTGGCGGATCGCTATTCGCCGTTTTTCCAGAAACCGTCTTGCTGTCATCGGACTTATCATAATCGTATTTATGTTTTTGCTGTGTTTTATTGGTCCATTGTTCTCGCCATACTCACTGTATGACTACAGTGTAAAAGATAAAAACTTGCCTCCAAGCTCCAAATATTGGCTAGGCACGGATAAGCTAGGCCGCGATGTTCTTCTGCGTATGATGCTTGCAGGCCGGATTTCCCTGACGGTCGGTCTTGTCGCAACGGGTATCTCGGTCATCGTGGGGGCGACGCTTGGCGCGCTGGCCGGGTTCTATCGAAAATGGGTCGATACTCTGATTATGCGTATTGCCGATATATTTATGGCGATTCCGACGCTCCCGATCCTGATCATTTTGGGCGCGGTGCTGTCAGACTTAAAGGTTGATCCTTCTGAACGAATCTATTTCTTGATGTTGATTATAGGTATCTTAGGCTGGAGTGGAATTTCCCGCCTTGTACGCGGACAAATATTGACGCTACGTGAACAAGAGTTTATGCAGGCAACGGAAGCGCTGGGACTTAAAGACCGACGCAAAATTTTCCGCCATCTGCTGCCGAATACAATTCCGATTATTATCGTATCCGCAACGCTTGGCGTAGCCGGAGCCATTATTTACGAATCGGCGTTAAGCTTCTTGGGAGTTGGGGTCGTTCCGCCAACACCTTCTTGGGGGAACATGATCTCGGCCGCAAACAGTTTGATTGATTTCCGTAAGCGGCCGTGGCTGTGGATACCGCCAGGGATGTGTATTCTTGTTACCGTAGTTGCAATCAACTTGATCGGTGACGGGCTTCGCGACGCACTTGACCCGAAAATGAAGAAGTAGGAGATGCGAATATGGCAAAAGAATTAGTAGAATTCCGCAATTTAAAAACGCATTTTCAAACCTCCGCAGGCACCGTGAAAGCCGTCGACGATGTTAGCTTCAAAATCCGTGAAGGTGAAACACTGTGCGTGGTGGGTGAGTCGGGCTGTGGTAAGAGCGTAACAGCCATGTCTCTTATGCGTTTGATCGATACACCTCCGGTGGGGGGAGAAATCCTGTATGAAGGCAAGGATCTGCTGAAGATGAGCAAGCGCGAGATGAGCTTGATTCGCGGCAACGATATCGCTATGATCTTCCAGGAACCCATGACCTCGCTCAACCCGGTATTAACGATCGGGGAGCAGATTGTGGAGCCGATCCTGCTTCATCAGCTCGTTAACCGTAAAGAAGCAAAACAACGCGCCATCGATCTGATTAATTTGGTTGGAATCCCGCGTGCGGAGAAGATTTTCGACTCTTATCCGCATGAGCTCAGCGGCGGTATGCGTCAACGGATCATGATCGCGATTGCCCTTAGCTGTAATCCGAAGCTGCTGATCGCGGATGAGCCTACAACCGCGCTTGACGTTACGATTCAGGCCCAGATCTTGGATTTGATGCGTGACATTAAGGGTAAACTCAACACTTCGATTATGCTTATTACGCATGACCTAGGCGTTGTTGCCGAGATGGCGGATTATGTTGTTGTTATGTACGCAGGCAAAGTCATAGAAGAAGCGCCGGTCATCGAGCTGTTCAAACAACCGAAGCATCCATATACCAAAGGTCTTCTGAAGGCGAAGCCGGTCATTAATCAGACGCAAGAACGTCTGTATTCGATTCCGGGACAAGTGCCTAACCCGGTAGATCTTGGAGACAACTGTCATTTCCATGATCGCTGCGAATTCTGCATGCAGATCTGCAAGGAGAAAACGCCTCCGCTCGGTACGGATCCTAACGGCCATAAGGTCGCTTGCTGGCTGTATGAAGAGGAGGGGA
Organism: Bacillus sp. FSL K6-6540; assembly: GCF_038007545.1. NCBI lineage: Bacteria > Bacillati > Bacillota > Bacilli > Caryophanales > Bacillaceae > Bacillus > Bacillus sp. FSL K6-6540. The sequence continues at coordinate 7,174,333 of NZ_JBBOXH010000001.1, read as the reverse complement.
AAGCCTAATGAGTCAAGCACTGATCGAAATAGACGGTTTGAAGAAATACTTTCCCATCACCGGCGGCGTATTTCAACGAACCGTGGGCAATGTAAGGGCCGTTGACGGAGTCAGCTTTACCATCAACAAAGGCGAATCCTTCGGGCTCGTAGGTGAATCGGGCTGCGGCAAGAGCACCATTGGACGAACCATTCTTCGATTGCTGGAAAAAACGGAAGGCAAAGTCATCTTTAATGGTACCGACATCCATTCCTTGTCCAAGGAGAAGATGCGAGCCTTGCGTCCGAAGATGCAGATCGTATTTCAGGATCCATTCAGCTCGCTGAATCCAAGAATCAAAGTGGGCGAAGCCATCGGCGAAGCACTCATTGACCATGGGTTAGTTAATCGTAAGGAACTTAAAGACCGCGTGATTGAAACGCTGGAAATTTGCGGCCTTGCCGCCTATCATTACGATCGGTATCCGCATGAGTTCTCCGGCGGACAGCGACAACGGATCGGGATTGCCCGCGCGTTGATTCTGAATCCCGACTTTATCGTCGCGGATGAGCCGGTATCTGCATTGGACGTATCGATTCAAGCACAAATCATCAACTTATTAAGTGATTTGCAGCGCGAGAAGCAGCTGACTTACTTGTTCATTTCTCATGATCTCAGTGTTGTAGAGCATTTGTGCAACCGAATTGGGGTAATGTATCTGGGATCGATGGTAGAAATGGCAAGCAAGGAAGAGCTGTTCCGCAACCCGCTGCATCCTTATACGAAAGCATTGCTGTCTGCCGTACCGGTACCGGACCCAACGCTGAAGCGCGACCGGATCGTACTGAAAGGCGACATTCCAAGTCCGGCGAACCCGCCTTCAGGCTGCAAATTCCACACACGCTGCCCGCTGGCTTCGGACCTGTGCAAACAGCAAGTGCCGGAATACCGCAATGTAGGAAATGATCACTTTGTTGCTTGTCACTACGCTTAATAGGACTCTTCATATCCAGGTTTTCTGACAGCAATCAGCATGATGATTAGAAGATTTACAGATTCATAGAAGGACTTCCTATCGTCTGCGGACGGTTGGAGGTCTTTTTCGTTTTCCTGACACATTCGTTTCATTTACAAAAATTTCTAAACAGAAAATTCAAAAAAAAAGCAGACCAAATGCCTCTTTCAACCGTCTATAACTATGGAGGGCTTATTCTATGAAAAAACGGTGGCTTTGGCTGGTCATGATGTTGCTAATTATCGTCCCCATAGGGGCGGTTGTCATAGGAAATATAGAACGAGCGGGGTTTAAACCGAAGGTTGACGCGCGAGCCGTCGTCTTAATGGATTTAAACACCGGGCGTATTTTGCTCAGCGAGAATGGCGACGTACCCTTACCGCCTGCTAGCATGTCCAAGCTGATGACCGAATTGGTCATCCTGGATGATATTAAGACCGGGAAGAGATCCTGGGACGATGAAGTCAAGATAAGCGATACGGCAAGCGACGTCAGAGGCGTTAAAATCGCCTTGAAGTCCGGCGAAATATTGACGGTTCGCGAATTGTTCCAGAGCATAACGGTTTATTCCGCCAATGATGCGTCCGTGGCGCTTGCCGAGCATTTTGCGGGCTCCGAGGAAGCGTTCGTTCGGAAGATGAATGCCAAGGCCAAAGAGATTGGCTTATCCAGCGCGACCCGTTTCGTGAACGCGTCAGGCGTCGAGCAGGGCACTGCCAATGGTCACGCCTGGTCCTCGGATGGAGAAACGGTAATGACCGCAGAAGATACGGCTAAACTAGCCGCGCATCTCATTAGAAGCCATCCGGATATACTAAGCACTTCCAGCAAAACGCAGACGAAGATAAGCGGACGCAATTTATATTTGAGCAACACCAATTGGATGCTGCCCTCGCTTGGCGGCCCTTATTCCTACGAAGGCACCGATGGATTAAAAGCAGGATACACGGCGAATGCAGGGTACTGCTTTACGGGAACAGCCGAGAAGCAAGGCAGCCGGCTTATTGCCGTTGTCATGGGTACCGAATCCAAAGAAGCAAGGTTTGAAGAGACGCGAAAGCTGTTCGATTACGGATTTTCCAAGACCTTGACGTGGAGAGAGCGGCTGGACGACTGGTTCCAATATTCGGGAACCGCAGCCGCTCTTCAGCATGAGAACAGACCGGTTTAACGGATCAATGAGGATTTGGTAGATTTATAGAACTGCCCGTGAAGGGTTCACATTTGACAATATTCTGGTTTACAATAGATGATGTGTTGCAACTAGCCTACTAGTATGAAGTGAGTCAACGGGAGGAGTTCCCGTTTAATAAGAGAGGAGGGTGAGCCAAGCAGCTTAGGGTGCAAGCAAAGACCTTTAACGATCTGACTTATCCATTAATTTATTTTATAATAAAGAAGGAATTGAACTCATGAAGAGGAAATCATTATATATTACGCTCGCTATTGTCATATTGCTGGGCTCATCCGCATTTCTGTTTAGAACGCAGCTTGCGGTCGTGGCATTTGACCTGTTTATGGCAAAGGACGTAGAGGAATCGTTACAGAAATCGTATAAGCCGCTCCAGAGCGACAAGACGCCTGAACCGGTCGTACTCCAGAGCAAGCCGTTCTCGGTCATGCTGCTGGGAAGCGACCAGCGGGAAGACGAGCCAGCCCGTTCGGACACGTTGATCTATGCGGTTGTACGTCCCATGGAGTCCAAAGTGCTCCTAATCTCGGTACCGCGGGATACGTACGTCGATATTATCGGCAAGGACAAGAAAGACAAGATCAACCATGCGTTTGCATATGGCGGTCACCAAATGGCGAAAGATACGATGGAAGCATTTTTCGATGAGGAACTTGATTATTATGCCTCCATTAATTTTCAAGGCTTGAAGGATGTCGTTGACGCCCTTGGCGGCGTTGAGCTGCCGATCCGCAAGGATATCGTCAACAAAGGCAGGGATCATGAGAAGTTCACGATTGAAGCCAACAAACCGATTTACAATGGCGAGGAAGCCTTGAATTATGTCCGTTATCGTGAAGATAGCGACTTTAATCGGGCGAAGAGACAGCAGGTATTTTTGGATGTAGCGGCTAAGCGGGTCATGAAGCTGGATCAGATCGGCAAGGTGCCTGAACTGATCGAGATTATGGGAGATAATTTCCAAACCGATATGCAGCCTAAATTCATTATCGACCTGGCGAAGCAGATGCTGACCGGGGGCAAAGTGGATATGACCAGCTATACGATCATGGGAGAAGGCATGAAAATTAACGGCATCTATTATAATGAGGCCGACATGGAGGACGTGCAGGAAGCCCGCGACCTAATCGACAACTGGATGAACCCGGATACGCCGGCAGACCAGCTGCTGCAGCCTAAAGATGCAGAGAAACAGAAATTGCAATAACATAAACACCGGTACATCCGGATGATGTCATAGTACGTTGCTTCATCTCAATCAGCAGTCCGGATTGCCTGGCTGCTGATTTTGTGCCCTATACAAGGGAATCGAAACGACGGAGTTAACGTATGTATGAGTATGGATAGGGGAAGGAGTAACCTGCATACCAAGCTTTTGGATCAGGAAGGTTACTTAACATGACTCCATGAGGTTGGAGTCATAAGGAGGATAATGCATTATGAATATCGCTTTTTTTCTATTACCGAAGCAGGAAGTGATTTGTTTAACGCTGGACTCCACGCTCAGGCAGACGCTGGAACGGATGGAGTTTCACCGGTACACGGCGGTGCCCGTGCTGGATAAGAACGGTCAATATGCAGGCACCGTAACCGAAGGAGATCTGTTATGGCATATGAAGAACTCGGAAGGCAAAATCACTTTTGAGAACGCTTCGAAATTTTTGCTGAAGGATGTTCCGTTCCGCATGGATATCAAGCCGGTATCGATTGATGCCCGGATGGAGGATCTGATTAATTTGGCCAAGGTACAGAACTTTGTGCCGGTGGTGGACGACATGAACCGATTTATCGGGATTGTCCGCAGAAGCCTTATCATCGAGTACTGTGAACGCTTTGTTTCCAAGGAGACGATGGAATCCCAAGGGGCAACATAATCATGTAGGAACGCAAACAACAAAGGGCGTGGGACCACGGGGACATCGTGGGTAACACGTCCTATTTCTATAGAGACGGGGCTGCAGCCGGCATGCAGGGGGAATAACCGGTGGCCATTTGGAGTACAAAGAGAAGGTAAGTTATCTCCGCCATGGGGACTAAGGTTGGACAGGGTGCCCCGGGGCCTTTGTGTGGGCGGCTTTTTTTTATGCTATAATGGAGAATAAAGCTGTTTTCAGGGAGAGATGGATATGCCGAATATGCCGAAGGACTTGGATGTAGCGAAACGCGCCAAAGTGATTGAATGGCTTAAAACCGAAGTAATTGATCATGTATCCCGGTTATTCAAAGCTCTATGGGAAGGCAGCACTACAAAGGTTGGAGACAGTTTGGCAAGCCTGATGATGAGCTCCTACATACTGGGCCGAAGGCTCGGCTTGACCTATCGGGATTTGGACGATCTCTTGTTGGAGAAATTGAAAAAGCATAAGCAGGAAGGACATCAGCTGGAGGATTGGTACCAGGATATTTCCGCGCTCGAAGAACATTTGCGTAAGAGGTGAACATATTGAAATTGCGCTGGACTACGGCGGTATGGAGCATTGTATATTTGCTGCTGCTGCTGTCACTACTCACACCCTTTTCGATCGTAACGGCTTTCTTATTGGTTCTGCCGGTTGCGATTCTGTTTACGGCTTTGAATACAAAATCATTTATCATGCATGTGGTGCCGGTGTGGCTGATTGCTCTTCTGATTCATCCCATTTATTTACTGCTTGCGATCTATTTTGCGATTCCGGGGATCGTGATGGGGTATTTATACCGGAAACGGAAGGCAGCCATGCAGGTGTTGAAGTATGGCATGGCCGTCATGCTGGTGGAACTGCTTGTCCTGCTGATGATCAGCACGGCCTTCTTCCAATTGAATCTGTCGGAATATGTGGATGAGATCGTAAAGATGACGACCGCTCCGCTCACCGAGATGGGTGTTGAAGGCGGCCTGGGCGGCCAGTTCCTTGGCACCGAACTCGATACACAACTCATTAAAGATCAAACGATGCGTTTGGTTCCGTTCGCGATGATTATCAGCTCGTTCCTTATGACGGTGGTCACTCATGCTTTGGCACGGCCCACCCTCAACAGCATGGGCTTATCCGTGCCGCGGCTGAAGCCGGCCAGAGAATGGATGCTCCCGCGTTCCCTGATCTGGTACTACCTGCTCATTTTCTTCATCAACATAGCAACCGTCAATTCGGACAATACCTTCATGAAGATGATAGTAGCCAACGCTACGCCGTTGCTGCAAATCTGCTTCATGATTCAAGCGCTAAGCTTCTTCTATTATCTGGCACACGAGCGGAAGTGGCATCCGATCGCGCCGCTTTTGACGGCCATACCGATTGTTCTGTTCCCGCCGGCAATGATTATCGGAATCCTGGATCTGGCGTTCCCACTTCGTCAGGCATTTAGTAAAAACAAAAGATAGGGTGATGAGTCATGCCTAAATTTCTGCAGAAACGCTGGCACGGCTATCATACCGTCTGGGCGTTTGCGCTGGTGCTTCTGCTTGTTATTTTTCTGTCGTTCTACAATACGATTCTGGGGCTGGTCGGGCTGCTGCTTGCGGTGGTAGGCGGCTACGCGATGCTGAAGGCGGAGATGAAGTTTCGCCGCGAGCTGGTCGATTATATCGGAGATCTGTCGTTTCGGATTCAGCGGGTCGAGGGCGAAGCGGTCAGCGTGCTGCCATTTGGCATTGTGCTGTACAGCGAGGATAAGACCGTGGAATGGCATAACCGATTCGTAGTCAATATGTTTCCCCAACAGCCGCTGGTGGGCGCTTCCTTGCAGGAGCTGTTCCCCGAGCTGGTGACAGCGCTAAAGGAAATCCAGGAGAAGAAGGATGGCAAAGAGAAGCCGCCGAAGGAAATTCGGCTGGAGATTTCCCATGAGGATAAGTACTATGGAGCCACGGTAATTCCGGATGAGCGACTCATTTATCTGGATGAGATCACCGAGCTGGCGGTGCTCAGGCAGCGGTACGAGGATGAGCGGCTGGCCTTGGGCATTATCATGATGGATAACATCGATGAGGCCTCGCAGGGAATGGATGATCAACAGCGGACGGCACTCATTGCAAAGGTCACCAGCGAGATTACGAATTGGGCCCGGGAGTTCAACGTCTACTTACGGAGGCTCTCCTCGGACCGCTATTTGATGATGCTGAACCACAGGTCGCTCGATGCACTGGAGAACAGCCGTTTTCTCATCCTGGACGAAGTCCGGGAGATGACGGCCGATCTGAAGGTACCGCTTACGCTGAGCGTCGGTCTTGCCTTCGGTTCAGACGATATCACGGAGCTGGGGCAGCTTGCCCAATCCAGTCTGGATATGGCACTGGGCCGGGGCGGAGATCAGGCCGCTGTCAAAGCCGGCCAAAGGCTCTCCTTCTATGGCGGTAAATCCAACGCGGTAGAGAAACGAACGCGCGTAAGAGCGCGAGTCATTTCCCATGCGCTGCGCGATTTGATGCAGGAGAGCGACAAAGTGATCATCATGGGCCACAAGCTGCCGGATATGGACGTGGTCGGCGCTGCGATCGGCATCCTGAAAGCAGCCCAAATGTATAAAGTCGAGGCTTATATCGTGATGGAGGGAATGAATCCGTCCATTTCGAGGATTATGGAAGAGGTCCGCAAGGATGAAGCCTTGATGAGCCGATTCATCTCGACCGAACAATCGATGCAGATGATGACGGAGCACACGCTGCTCGTTGTCGTGGATACCCATAAAGCCTCCATGACGATGGAGCCGAGGCTGGTTCATCGCGCAAGCCGGGTGGTCGTGATGGATCATCACCGGCGCGGCGAAGAATTTATTAATGACGCGGTGCTGATCTATCTTGAGCCGTATGCCTCTTCAACCTGCGAGCTGGTGACGGAGGTGCTGCAGTATATTCATGACAGGGTATCCCTTACTCCGGTTGAGGCCACGGCATTGCTGGCAGGGATTACGGTGGATACCAAGCATTTTGCCCTCCACACGGGATCGAGAACGTTCGAGGCGGCCGGGTTCCTGCGGCGTCACGGAGCTGACACCATGATGATTCAGCGGGTGCTCAAGGAAGATCTGACAGAATTTATAGCGAAGGCAGAAATCGTGAAACATGCTAAAATGGTATTTGACCATATCGCTATCGCGGTGGCGAAGAGCGGGGAGCCCATGCCGCAGCTGCTCATTGCTCAAGTGGCGGATATGCTGCTGAATATGACGGATGTGCAGGCATCCTTTGTCATTAGCGAGCGCACCGACGGCAAGATTGGCATTAGCGCCCGTTCGATGGGCAAGATGAATGTTCAGATGATTATGGAACGTCTCGGGGGAGGCGGACATTTAACGAACGCCGCAGTACAACTGGATACGACGCCTGAGAAAGCCGAGGAGAAGTTGATGGAGGTACTGAAGGACATCGAAGCGAAAGAGGGGTTATTTGAATGAAAGTCATTTTCATAAAAGATATGAAGGGCCAAGGCAAGAAAGGCGAAGTGAAGGAAGTTTCGGAAGGATATGCAACAAACTTCCTGATTCCGCGGGGAGTCGCTCGTCCGGCTACCGACGGGAACATGAAAACGCTGGAGCAGCAGCAGGCCTCCGAGGAGAAGCGCAAGGCGCAGGAGAAGGAAGAGGCGCAGGCGCTCGGCAAGAAGCTGGAAGAGATGACGGTGATCCTGAAAGCCAAAGCTGGAGAGGGCGGACGTCTGTTCGGCGCCATTACCAGCAAACAAATTGCGGAAGCATTGGCAGGACAGAAGATCAAAATCGACAAACGCAAAATTGAGCTTAGCGATCCGATCCGCAGCCTGGGCGTTACCCAGGTTCCGGTGAAGCTGCATCCTGACGTCAAGGCGACGCTCAAGGTTCAAATTACGGAGGAGTAATATGGGAGGAGAACTCTATTTCGATCGGGTCCCCCCGCAGAACCTTGAGGCAGAGCAGGCCGTGCTCGGTGCCATTCTGCTGCAGAGTGAAGCGCTGATCACGGCGATGGAGCGGGTGCAGGCTGAGGACTTCTACGATAAATCACATCAGATGATTTATGAAGTCATGGTGCAGCTCGGGGAAGGCAATCAACCGATCGATCTGGTGACCCTTACATCTCTTCTGCAAGATAAAGGACAGCTGGAAGAGATCGGTGGAGTCAGCTATTTAGCGAAGCTGGCTCATGCCGTCCCGACGGCTGCGAACGTGGATTATTACGCCCAAATCATCGAAGAGAAATCGATGCTGCGGCGTTTGATCCGAACGGCAACCCAGATTGTCAGTGAAGGCTATACCGGAGGAGAAGATGTATCCGGTATGCTCAGCGAGGCGGAGCGCCGCATACTCGAGATCTCCAATCGACGCACGGGCAGCGGGTTTATTGCGATTCGCGACGTGCTGATGGAAGTCTTCGAGAAGGTGGAGGTCCTTCATCAGAACCGGGGGAATACGACAGGGATTCCTTCCGGCTTTGTGGATCTGGACAAAATGACAAGCGGATTCCAGCGCAACGACTTGATTATCGTGGCGGCCCGTCCTTCCGTAGGTAAAACGGCCTTCGCACTGAATATCGCCCAGAACGTGGCCATTCGCGCCAAAGAAACGGTAGCCATCTTCAGTCTGGAGATGTCCGCGCCACAGCTCGTTCAGCGTATGATCTGTGCCGAGGCGAACCTCGATGCGGGCGTGATGCGGAATGGCGATTTCAAAGGCGACGAAGATTGGTCCAAGCTAACGATGGGCATCGCCGCTTTATCCGAGGCGGAGATTTACATTGATGATACACCTGGCGTCACGGTAGCCGATATCCGTGCGAAATGCCGCCGTTTGAAAAAAGAGAAGGGGCTCGGCATGATTCTGATCGATTACCTCCAGCTCATTCATGGGCGCGGCAAGCCCGGAGAGAACCGGCAGCAGGAGGTATCCGAGATTTCGCGTACGCTCAAACAAATTGCCCGTGAGCTCGAAGTGCCGGTCATCGCGCTGTCACAGCTCAGCCGGGGCGTGGAGCAGCGTCAGGACAAGCGTCCGATGATGAGTGACCTCCGGGAATCCGGTTCGATCGAGCAGGATGCCGATATCGTTGCGTTCTTATACCGGGATGATTATTACAATCAGGAAACCGAGAAGAAGAATATCATCGAGATCATCATTGCCAAACAGCGTAATGGTCCGGTAGGCACAGTGGAATTGGTCTTCCTGAAGAACTTTAATAAATTCGTCAATTACGAGCGAACGCATGCCGATGCCTTTGCCGCCGGGTAACGACGGTATTCACCCTTAGCCGGGCTTTCATGTTTGCTTAATGAAACAGGAAGCTTCTAAACTAAAGTTCGGAGATCGGGCCAATACCTGCCGCTCGCTGTAAGTATAGGGCATTTCTTAAGATATCAAGTATAAACTTCGAAGCTTGAGCCTTCCTGATATCGCAAGAAAAACTTCCTCTAACCGAGGTCTGTCTTCTGAGAAAGTACGTCGACAGTCGTTTTTCTTATGGCAGTTCCCCGAATAATACGGTTATCCATCTATAATCTCGTCCTAATTCCGAACAATCGTACACACTCATGTGCGATTGTTCGTTTTTGTATTTGACTTTAAAAATGGGGACTGTTACACTGGTATTGCTGCTTTAGTGCAGTGAGGTTGAACTATAATCAGCTTGCAGAGATTTATTTCATCAGTGTTACGCGAAATCATAAGGGTGTAACAGCCCGGGCGGAGGAATGAATATGTCAACGGTAGTCGTTGTGGGAACACAATGGGGAGATGAAGGGAAAGGGAAAATCACGGATTATTTGGCGGAAAGCGCCGACGTGGTAGCCCGTTACCAAGGCGGCAACAATGCCGGCCACACCATTCTGATTGACGGTAAAAAATTCAAGCTTAGCTTGATTCCATCCGGAGTATTCTATAAAGATAAAACCTGTGTAATCGGTAACGGTATGGTCGTTAACCCGGCTGCACTCATTGAAGAGATTAATTATATTCATGATAACGGGTTCAGCACCGACAATCTGGTAATCAGCGATCGTGCTCATGTTATCATGCCTTATCATATGGTATTGGATGCTCTGGAAGAGGACCGCAAAGGTCCGAACAAAATCGGTACAACGCGCAAGGGGATCGGCCCTTGCTACATGGATAAAGCGGCACGCAACGGCATCCGGATCGCAGATCTGATGGATGCGGAAGAGTTCGAATTGAAGCTTCGCCATCTGGTGAAGGAGAAGAACCAAGTGATTACCCAGGTGTACGGCGGGGAAGCGCTTGATGTTGAAGAGATTCTAACGCAATACCTGGAGTACGCCGAAGTTATTCGTAAATATGTGCGCGACACTTCCGTTGTCTTGAATGATGCCATCGATGAGAATCAAAAGGTATTGTTCGAAGGCGCGCAGGGCGTCATGCTGGATATCGACCAAGGGACGTACCCGTTTGTTACGTCTTCGAATCCTTCTGCAGGCGGCGTCTGCATCGGTTCCGGCGTAGGGCCGTCGAAGATTCAACAGGTCATCGGCGTGGCCAAATCCTATACGACGCGTGTAGGAGACGGACCATTTCCGACGGAGCTGGATAATGAAATCGGCGAATATATCCGTGAAAAAGGACATGAGTACGGCACGGTAACCGGGCGTGCTCGTCGCGTAGGCTGGTTCGACAGCGTAGTTGTGCGCCATGCCCGTCGCGTAAGCGGAATTACCGGCCTGTCCCTGAACTCGCTGGACGTGCTCAGCGGACTGGAGACCGTGAAGATCTGTACCGCATATAAATTCCGCGGTGAGGAGATTACGCACTACCCGGCCAGCTTGAAAATGTTAGCCGAGTGCGAAGCCATCTATGAAGAGCTGCCGGGCTGGAGCGAAGACATTACCGGCGCGAAGACGCTGGAGGATCTGCCTGAGAACACTCGCCGTTATGTTGAGCGGGTATCCGAGCTGACCGGCATTCCGATTGCCATCTTCTCCGTCGGCCGCAACCGGGAGCAGACGAATCAAGTGCTGCCGATTTATGAGAAGTAATCAAGCGTTGGACCAAGAATAGAGAGAGTGAAAGTTCAACTTTAAGTTATGTGAAATACACCCGCCGAAGATAGGGTTCGGCGGGCTTTTTTATGGCTGTAGAAGATCCGGGATAGGAGATGGCTTTCGAGCATACCATCGCTGTTCAATAGGTAGAAGAATTTGTCCCTTCAGCTAAAGAATATTATCCCCTAGTCATCCGCCCATCCACCCTATAATGGAGATAGACATAGAGGGCAGCACGCTGATCATTTGGAATTGGGGCTAAAAACAGCGGATGAATGCAGTCAGATCCATGTAGGGGGGACAGAAGCCATACGAACCTTCGAAAAGACGTATGGCCTTCTTGAGTGCTGGACAAGGTACACGGCGGTCCAGCATAGTAAAAAACCGGATTCATCGACTAGGTTGCCTAGGGATGAATCCGGTTTTTGTCATGCTACAACACAATCGGCTGCGTCCGTTCGGACAGCTTGCCGTCCTCGATATAGACGACCCGGTCACATAGATCCAGCATGCGCTTGTCATGCGTGACCATGATGGCAGCTTTCCGGCGCAGCTTCACCTCATCGGCGAGCATTTGAACGACCGTCCGGCCGCGCTCGGAATCCAGACTTGCCGTCGGCTCGTCAGCCAATATGAGCTCCGGATCGTTCATCCATGCCCGGGCAATGGCAACCCGCTGCCGTTCGCCGCCGGACAGGCTCTCGGGATACCGAGACTTGCGATGCGACAAGCCCAGCCGGTGAAGCAGATCATCTGCCCGCCGCTGCGGCTCCTGGCCGTGCTGGTTAGCCAGCTTGGCCATCAAGAGCAGCTGATCGCGGACCGTCAGATACGGAATGAGATTGGAAGATTGAAAGACAAATCCGATATGGCGCAGCCGCAGCTGATTCATTTGTTTGGCGGGGAGCCGGGTGACCTCTTGATCGCCCATCCATATTCGTCCCCGGGTAGGGGATAGCAGTGCCCCGGCAATGGAGAGAAAGGTGCTTTTGCCCGACCCGGAAGGTCCGACCACCGCGACAAATTCCCCACCCTTGATATCCAGTGAAATGTTGTCCAGTACTTTAGCTGAGGTGTCCCCGTCACCGAATTCTTTGCTTACCTGATCCATCAACAGCTTGGATGATGTCATTATGCAGCCCTCCCGATAGCTTCGATTGCATCGATATTGATGACCCGATATAGCGATAATAGCGATCCCATCAGGGAAACCGCCAGGAACAGCAAGGAACAGAGCAGAACGACCGAAGGCGTTAACGAAAACGGCACGATGCCGGACAACAGGAGCGAAACCCCGTACGTCAAGCCGATGCTGATCGCAAGACTGACGATGGTGAGGGTCAGGACCTGAAAGATCAGACTCCTCACCAGATAGCCGGTCCCCGCGCCGATGGCTTTCAGGACCCCGAACTGATTCATTTTCTGAATCGTCATGACGTAGAAGAACACGGCCAGCACGAAGGCTGCAATCACAAACAGGAACACAATCATCATGATGAGAGAACCCTGCTCCTCCTGAAAACCGGGAATCCCCTGCAGGGCTTCCTCTTTCGTGATCATCTCGATGCCGGATACGTCCCGGACCAAGGCTTCCTTCTGCTCCGGAGTTCCATTCCAAGCGATGGCATTATAGATAGGCGCTGGCTTCGCCGGGTTTGGCTGAAGCGTCTTCCACCCCTCAAAGTTCATGTGAATGACCGGGGCATGACTGAAGGATTGTCCCTCCGTAAAGGCAGCAATCGTAAACGTGGCGCCTGTAGCCTGATCCACGATCCGGTCGCCCAGCCGGTACCCGTCCTCTTTCAAGGAGCGGTCGGCCATCACAAGGTCGGCATCCGTATTGCTAATCATGGTGCCTTCAACGACTCGGGGTGCCAGCATGCTCTCCACATCAATGGCAAAAAAAGCCGCATCGAATTTGGCTGAGGAGCCTTCCTTGGTCAAGGTGTTCATGTGTACGCCGAGCGGAGTGGCCGGGTTTCCACCCGGGCGGCTCTGCACTTCGTTCCAGATCTCGCCGGTTAGTACGGAACGATTGATCCGATGATCGGACTCCTCCTGAAGCACCAGGTAGTCGGCTTTCATATTTTGTATGGAAGAGGCGTTATCGGAGGAAAGACCCTGGGCCAATCCCGTGACGAACAGGACGAGCCAGGCAATCAGTACCATAATGAAGCCAATCAGCAGATAGCGCAGCTTCGCATGTTGAAGTTCACGCAGTGCAAGAAACATGTTTCTCATCTCCATTCCTGATCATTAAGCAGCACATCCCTCGGTTTTTAATCTCTGCGGGATATGCCCCAAGTATAGGAATGGAATATGAACAGAGCATGAACTTGAGATTAGGCAGCATTATACGTTAGGAAGGATCACGGTGAAGGTGGTTCCCTTTCCAGGCTGACTCGTGACCTCAATACGTCCGCCATGCAGTTCGACAATTTTCTGGGTAATGGATAAACCCAATCCGCTGCTGCCCTCGGAGCGGTCACGGGCCTCATCCACGCGGTAGAACCGGTTGAAGATGTGGGGCAGATGCTCCTGCGGAATGCCAATGCCCGTATCGGAGATCTCGATGCGGCATTGTGTGTTGTGTTCGATCACACGTAGGGAGATGGCGCCCTCAGGTGCGGTGAATTTAATGCTGTTGGTGATGAGGTTCGTCCATACCTGATGCAGCAGCTGCTGATCGCCGTAGACATAGGTCGGCGGCAGCGACATATCGATGGTCAAATCTTTGCTGCGCCAGTTCCATTCGGTGTGGAACAGCACTTGCTTGATTTGCTCGGCCACGTCGAAGGTGGATTTATCGAGAATGTTCTCTTCCTTATCCAGGGATGCCAGCATAAGCAGCTGTTTGCTGAGCTGCGACATCCGGCGGCTCTCCGCCTCAATGATCGATAAATAATGCTGCTGCTGTTCCTCGGACAAGCGCTTGGTTTGCAGCGTCTGCGAGAAGCCCTGAATGGAGGCCAGCGGCGACTGGATTTCATGCGAGACATTGGATACAAACTCCTGACGCATTTGCTCCAACTGCGCTAGCCCTTTGGCCATCTGGGAAAAATGGTCAGCAAGCTGCCCCAGCTCGTCACGCCGGGTAACGTTCAGCTTAATGTCATATTGGCCCTGCGCCACGCTCTGGGTGGCCTCGGTTAACTTCACGATCGGTTTCACGATATAGCGCGTAATAATGCCGACAAGCAGGATGCTCAGCAGGATGGCAATGACCATAATGATGGAGAAGAAGATACGCATCTCCCCGAACTGGACGGTAATATCGGGCCTGAGGAAGAGTGCGTGAGGGCTGCCTTCTACCTGTATGGGGATGCCGATGGAGTTGCTTAGGACATTGTCGAAAAAGCCGGTAATGAACAGCTCCGACGGAAACTCCGCAATGCCATGGTACACCTTCCCGTTCAGCACTTGCCGCACCGTTTCGGGCGAGAGGTCCTGTTCACGGAACATGCCGCCGTAGAACCACTCCTTGCCTTGATCGTTCACCAAATAGAATTGATAACCGAGCTGACCGATGTGATGGAGATAATCATGGATGTCCGTCTCCGGGTGGCTGTCATAAAAGTCCCCGATATCCTTGGCCATGGTGGTGACCTTCTGATCGTTAAAGGGCTTGAGATTGTATTGGTAGTACAGATTAGACAGCACAAAAGCTATCAAGCTGCTGATCACCATGATGGCGATGGTGGTGAGGACGATGCGCGAATAGAGGGTTTTCACTGCGGCGCCCCCTCCAATTTATATCCTACGCCCCGGACGGTCCGTATCCGGAAATCGCCGCTTCGGTCAGCGAAGCGTTCCCGGAGTCGTTTGATATGAACGTCCACGGTCCGGTCATCTCCGTCAAAATCCGTTCCCCAGATGAGCTGAATCAGCTCCTCGCGCGAGAATGTCCGGTCCGGATAGCTCGCAAGCTGAGAGAGCAGCTCAAACTCTTTCATCGGCAGCATCAGTACCTTTCCGTGTCCTTGAACCTCGTAGCTTTTGCGGTCGATGGTCGTTTCGTTCAGACGGATTTTGTCTGCGCTGACCATTTGATACCGCCGCAGCAGGGCTTTGATTCGAAACAGCAGCTCCCTTGGTTCAAACGGCTTGGTTAAGTAATCATCCGTGCCGACGGCAAAACCTCTCTCCTTGTCTACAAGCTGATCCTTGGCGGTCAGCAGAATGACGGGAACATCATAATAACGCCGGATTTCTTCGCAGAGCTGATACCCGTCCTTGTTCGGCATCATGACATCCACGACAGCCAGGTGAACCTGTTCTTCCGCCAAAAGGGCAGAAGCTTCTTCCCCGTCAGCTGCAGTGAATACCGTGTATCCTTCGGTTTGAAGATGATATAGCAGGAGCTCTCGAATATGCGCGTCGTCATCTGCGATCAATATATGAATCATTGCTAGATTGACCTCCTTCATAAGCGTTCCAATGACTATATATGTATCATACATTCCCTGGTGCGGTCGATGGAGCGCTCTATCGCATGGAAGTAGTGTGGCCTAAAAGGAACCGAATCATGAAATATATCAGATCGAAGTAGAAAAATTGGCGATCCCCACGATTGAAGCGATCCCGAGCGGTCAATACTGGAAAAAGAAAGCAATCATCGTCATGTCATTGCAGCATGCATGAGGAAGGAGGAGATACGGATGAAGTGGATGAAATGGCTGCTGAAAATCAGTTTGACCGCCATTCTGGTGAGCACGCTTACGATTGTGACCACGGGCATCGTCGTCAATGCCTATATTCAATCGGTGTTATCCAGCTTTAACATTCAACTGGAAGCGGAGCCGATGGGGGTGGGAGGTATTATGAAGTCGATGCTGGGCGTGGGCTCCGGCACCAAGCCGGATGCGGGCAGCGTCAATGCCGCGAAGGACAATCGCCAATTGGAAGAAGATCAGGGCGCAGCGGACGATGAACCGGAATCGGAAGCCGGCACCCAAACGAATGGAGGGGCCAAGGAGGACGAAGAGACGAGTTCAGGATCAACGGGAACGTCAGGGGAGACTTCGAACGATGAAGAGGCACCGGATAATTCCCTGCCCGTCATGGGCACGAATACGACAGAGTCTGGCGACTCCTCCCTGGAAGATCAGGAGATTGTCATGACACCGGGGGACATCGTGGACCGGAAGGACCGTTTGCCAACGGAGGAGAAGGAAGAGATTTTCACCATGCTGATGAACAAGCTGCCCCAATCCGAAATGCAGAAGATCTCTGAGGCGATGGAGGACGGTCTGACCGCTGCGGAGCTTGCGGAGATCGAGCAGGGCATATCCAAATATTTGAATCCGGAAGAATTCGATAAACTGATCACCATGCTCAAAGAATAACGGTATGACGGGTTTCAGGCAGGCTCTGTCACCGTTTTGTCACCGACATGCAAAAGCCCCATATTGGAAAATATCAGGAAACCCGCGCGGGGCGCGGGTTTTTCGCTGTTTTCGTAAACTTGAAATGATTGTAAAGGCTATGTTAAAGTATACGAAGATCGAAAAGGTTAAAATTTTGATACCTTTTGACAGGTTGTGTCACATTCAATGCTAAGTCAGCAAGTTCAGATGAACGAATAACGGATTCTTACATATGGACAAGGCTTAAAGGAGAGAGACATGAAAGGTTCTAAGGGGAAACGGTGGATGGACAGCATCTTGCGCAAGCAAGCGGCCGATCAGTCTACCCTCAATCACAACTCAAATCAGGAGTCCCCGATGTCGTCGAATCCGCCAAAGCGGGGGTGGACATCACCGCGCAGATGGATTTGGATGTCGGCAGGGGTATTGCTCATAGCAGGATCGATATATACCGGCGGAAAAGCTTACGTGAACGCGAATACAATTCCGTTCTATCATGTGTATGTCGATGGGAAATCGATCGGTACCATTCAAGAAGATGCCCAACTTGACCAGCTGCTGAAAGCGAAGCAAAAGGAATATCAGGAGAAGTACCCTGATGTGCCCATGGTACTTCATACCGACGGCATCACCACGAAGGCCGACCGTTCCTATAAACCGGTCGTGAACAGCGAGGAGACGCTTCATAAGCTGGATGGCATGTTGAAAGCATATGCCCGCGGCGTGGAGCTGAAGGTGGATGGCAAGACGGTGGCGATCGTGAAGGATCAACAGACGGCCAAGGCTGCCGTCGAAGCGGCTAAGCTGAAGTTCGCTCCGGCTGCTGCGCAGAAGGAGAAGACGCAGAGAGTCGCTTTCACGAAAACGTCCGCATCGGCATCGAGCAAGAAGAAGGATGACGCAAGCGGGCTCGAGTCCGTGGACATCAAGGAGAAGATTTCGCTTGCCAACACGAAGGCTGACCCGAACAAGGTGCTGGACGTGGAAGAAGCGGTCAAGGTGCTGACCGGCACGAAGGACAAGCCGGTGGTGTACACGGTGAAAGAGGGAGATACGATTTCCTCGATCGCACAGCATTTTGGCATGAAGTCTGCTGACGTCATGGCGCTCAATCCCGGGCTCGAAGAGAAATACGTTCAGATCGGGGCCGAGCTGCAGGTGACGAAGCCGGAAGCGCCGCTGACGGTCAGAACGGTGGAGACGGTGTCGGTGAAGCAGCCGAGCAAACCAGAAACGATCGTTCGCAAGAGCAGCGAGCTCCCGCTGGGCAAACGGAAGGTCGTCCGTCCCGGACGGGACGGCGTGAAGACGGTGGATTACATCGTGACCAAAGAGAACGGCAAGGTTATCTCCAAGCAGTGGACAGGCCAACAGGTGGTTCAGGAATCCCTACCGGAAGTGGTGTACAAAGGCACCAAGGTAGCACCGAAGAAAAAAGCGGCAGCGGTGACCCAGAAGTCCAGCGGCAGCATGTTCGCTTGGCCGGTGAGCGGGGCGCGCATTACGAGCTCCTTCGGACATCGCTGGGGAAGAAGCCATGAGGGTATTGATATGGTTGGCGGAAGCACCATTATGGCAGCGGCTTCCGGAAGAGTGGTCTTCGCGGGTCAGCAGAGCGGTTACGGCAACGTCGTCATTGTCGATCACGGCAATGGATATCGCACGCTGTATGGGCATATGAGCAAGATTTCCGTCGGCAACGGTCAGTCTGTTGGACAAGGCTCCAAGCTGGGCGTCATGGGTAATACGGGCCGTTCCACCGGAACGCATCTGCATTTCGAAGTGCAAAAAAATGGAGTTGCCCAAAATCCGATGAAATATCTGTAGTTCTGTGTTATACTAGGTAAACCAATGCGACATAAGCCATTATTGGTTCATATATCATAATAGTGAAGATGGCCGCTCCTTAACGGGGGCGGCCATCTTTGCGTCTTGCAGGCGGTGATTTGGGGATGTGGGACCGAACAGGAAAATAGTCTGCCGTGGTGTCGCAAGCGGTGTCCTTCTCCGTCGCTGTTGAATTCGGAAAATAGGAATGCCGCTTACGATGAGATTTTCCGAATCCAAAGGCGATCGCTGCCGCTCTCCGAATGGCGGACCAGTGGGTGTGTAGCGGCGGCAGGTGTGGTAAAATGAAAAGAAGACCGTTTAAGTGTGAGTTCAAAAAGGGACTTTTTGAACATCCTCTTTAAGAAGGTATGAGGTGAACAGGAAGATGCAGGGAACCATTCTGGTGGTGGATGACGAACAGCCCATCGCCGATATTTTAAAGTTTAACTTGGAAAAAGAGGGCTATGAGGTCATCTGCGCCTTTGACGGCATCAGCGCCGTGGAGATTGCGCTCACCCAGCGGCCGGACTTGATGCTGCTTGATTTGATGCTGCCCGGCAAAGACGGAATGGACGTGTGCCGTGAGGTACGTGCCGCTAACCTGCAGATCCCGATCATCATGCTGACGGCGAAGGACGGAGAGATCGACAAGGTGCTTGGGCTTGAGCTCGGGGCGGATGATTACGTGACGAAGCCGTTCAGCACGAGAGAAATACTCGCACGCGTGAAGGCGCATCTGCGACGTCAGCAGAAGCCGGATAACTCGGCGGATAACACAGGCGGCACAAGTGCAGGCGGACAAGGCCTGCGGCTGTTTGAGCTGTTTATTGATACGGACATGTACATGGTATACAAAAGCGGGGAAGCGCTCGATCTGACGCACCGCGAATATGAATTGGTTTATTATTTGGCCCGTAATGCCGGCAAAGTGATGACTCGGGAACATTTGCTGCAGGCGGTATGGGGCTTTGAATACTTTGGCGACGTGCGGACCGTGGACGTGACGATCCGCCGGCTTCGCGAGAAGATTGAAGAGAATCCGAGCAAACCGGAATATATCCTGACTCGGCGCGGACTGGGCTACCTGATGCGCAGCGCGAAAAACGGAGGCCTGTAATGAAGTGGCTGTCCTTCTTCCGCACCATCCAGGCGAAGGTCATCATTATTTATGTCCTTCTCATTCTGATCGCGATGCAGCTGATCGGGGTGTATTTTGTTAGTGCGATGAAGAACTCGCTGACCAGCAACTTCACGAAGGACTTGCAGGAACGCGCCGAACTGATGTCGGTTTTGGCCGCCAAAACCCTTGGCGGCGAGAACGATACCGAGGAGGATCCGATCGAGAGCCTGCGCGTCATGGTGAACAACCTGTTCAACCTGAACGGCGCCGAGATTCAGGTGCTGGATTCCACCGGGCGGGTGCTGACCACCTCGCTGCCCTCCCACGCCGATTATGTGAGCACCAAGAACACGCAGACGGTTGTCAGTCGGGCCTTGCAGGGAATACAGGATAATGAAGAGTACATCATCGACGATGATAATATCCGCAAAAAAGTGGTGGCCAAGCCCGTCATGTACAACGAGAAAATCGTCGGCGCGATATATATCGTTGCCAGCATGAGCGAGCTGTACAGCACGATGCAGCGGATCAACAATATTTTTATATCGGGCATTCTCTTGGCCCTCGGCTTGACCGCGGTGCTTGGCGTCATCCTGTCGCATACGATTACTCATCCGATCAAGGAGCTGACCAAGCATGCGCGGGCCGTCGCGGACGGCCGGTTTACCGAGAAAACGCCGGTGTTCGGCAGCGATGAGATCGGCCAGCTCAGCCAGGCGTTCAACTATATGACCAGCCGTCTGCGCGAAGCTCTCTCGCAGAACGAAGAAGAGAAGGAGAAGCTTGCTTCGATCCTGACGAATATGAGCGACGGCGTGATCGCAACCGATGAGGCGGGGCGTGTCATCCTGATGAACCGGCGCGCCGGCGAAATGTTGGGCGTGGAGGGGGAAGAACTGGCAGGGCACGATATCGTGTCCCTGCTGGGCCTGGAAGAATCCGAATCCGAAGCCTTGGCGCGCGGCGAAGGCCATGATTCGAAGCTGCTAGAGATTACGCCGCGCGAGGGCGGCGAGCCGTTCATGATGCGCGTGACCTTCACGCCGATTCACCGGCGGGAGATTGGCATCACGGGCACGATTGCCGTGCTGCAGGACGTCACCGAGCAGGAGAAGCTGGAGGCATCCCGGCGGGAGTTCGTGGCGAATGTATCCCATGAGCTGCGCACGCCGCTGACAACCATCAAGAGTTATACCGAGGCGCTGGAGGATGGCGCGCTGGAGGATAAACAGATGGGGCCGAGATTCGTCGGCGTCATCCAGAATGAGACCGGCCGGATGATCCGGCTGGTGACGGACCTGCTGCATTTGTCCCGGCTGGATTCCAAGGAGGCCGCTCTGCATAAGGAGCGGACGGACATCGTGGAAATGCTGGAGGACGTAGAGGACCGATTCTCTTTCCAAATGAAGCAAAAGCATATTCGCACCATTATCGAAGTGAAGCCGGGCGTATCCACGGCGATGCTGGACCGGGACGGCATTGACCAGGTTCTCGATAACCTGATATCCAACGCCCTTAAATATACGCCGGACGGAGGCACCATCACCATGGATGCAAGCATAACGGAGGAAGGCATGTTATCCTTATCCGTTAAGGATACCGGGATCGGTATTCCGAAGAAGGATCTGGACCGGATCTTTGAGCGCTTCTATCGGGTGGATAAAGCACGGACGCGCAATTTGGGCGGAACGGGCCTCGGTTTGTCCATTGCCCGGGAAATTGTCAGGGCACATGGAGGTTTCATTACGCTTCAATCCGAATTGGAGAAGGGCACCACGGTGACCTTTACCTTGCCCCTGGACGATGAGGGGAGGGTGTTAGCGTGAAGGAGCGATTGAAGACCGTGCTGCTGGTCCTGTTGGTCGTTGGCAGCTTGGTACAGAGTTATGTGTTGATTTTCCGTTTTCCGGGCAGCGACTCGGTTGTGCAATCGAAGGACGCCTATATCCGAACCGAGGAGATGGGGCCGGAAGAGAAGCCAGAGAATCTGCTCTTTCCCGACAAAATGGTCATTCATCTGGGCGAAGACAAGCATACGGTGTTCTATCCGAACGATACGTTCTATAATCTCGTGTATAACCGGCTTAAAGGCCGGACCTTTGATAATTTCCAGCGGCGGATGGTCAGCAACATCGATTGGGCCAAGGTTCGTTCCGAGAATCGAGGCATTGAGCTGAGCTTTGATTCAGGCATTCCGGTAACGCTGCTCCAGAGAGTGATGCAAATCGTCCCGGACACCCTGTTTGAAGGGGAAAGCATCAACAAAATGTGGCTGTACAGCGTGGAAGGCGAAGCGAAGATCCATGTCATGTTTTTCAGTACGGAGGGCGATGTCGTCTATGAAGCCGCCCAGGCGGATTTGACCGTACAGGACGTGGATCAGCTGGTGGACTTCGGGCTGAGCTGGACGCCGTATAAGATGGTGGATGGCCGGTATTATACCCCGGAGAAGGAGCTGAATATGGTCAGCATTGAGCTGCCGATCGGGGAATATACGGTTGATCAAATGCAGCGCAGCCTGTTTTTTGACCCGAGCATCACCCGCAACATCCGGGAAAAAGACGGCTCCGAGATTTATACGGACAGTAAGCGGAGCCTCCAGGTAGACCAGGGACAGAAATGGATCAGCTATACCGATCCGGCTGCACCGCCATCCGGAGAGAGCAGTCCCGGCAAGGATGTGCTGTCCGCCATTGATTTCGTGAATCAGCACGGGGGCTGGAATGGCACATACAGGCTGGCTAAAGCGGGTGAATCCGAAGATCGGACGCTGGTGAAATTCCAGCAATACTACGGCGGATTTCCGATCCTGAATACGTCAGGCTTCCAATATGGCGTCATGGAATTGGACTTGCAGCAGGGAACGGTAACCTCCTATGAGCGCTCGCTGTTATATCTCGAGCCGGCCTCTTTGAAGAAACAGATGGTAAAGCTTACGGGAGGCGAGGCCTTGGAAGCGAAGCTGAAGCCTTACGAGGAGAGTGTGGTTACAGGTCTGGATCCCGCCTATTTACCGGTGCTGACGGGAGAAGGGCTGCTGCTGAAGCCTGTATGGGCTTTAAAGCTCCAGAACGGCTCGGTTGTCATACTCGAGTAATCATACGGGGTACATTGAATCACAAGGAGGGATATTCATGGATTGGGGCCGTGCCAAAAATGTTCTGATTTACGCGTTTTTGCTGCTGAATCTGGTGCTGGGCTATCAGCTCTGGATGGACTACCGCGAGCAGGTCGGCTCCAATCTGGATTTCACCTCGCTTTCCGAGAGCACCCAGCAGGTGATGGAGGAGAATGGGATTCAATTGCTGAGTCCGATCCCGACGGAAACGCCGCAGCTGCCCAAGATTAATTATATCTACAGCGCGGAAGCCCAGGGCGAGCCGGTAGGGCTGGAGCAGCCGGTGGACACGAAGCTGATTTATGCCGATGAGAAGGAATTGCGCAATGCGCTGGAAGGCAAGATTGCGGATCTCGGGAACTATCGCCATGACGAGCCGTCAGACAAGGAGAATGTCTTCATATTCCGGCCGTTGGTGCAGAAGGAATGGCCGCTGTTTAACGTGGAGTTGGAGTTTATCCATGAAGCCCAGAAGATCCATGCGTTTCGCGAACCCGTGTTTGAGATTCTGCCAAGCAGCGATATGGAGGAACAGAAGGTTCTGCCTGCATCGAAGGCCTTGGAAACCCTTATCGAACGTAATTTCATCCCGCCTGATTCGGCGGTACGCGATATTCAGCTTGGTTATTATGGGCAGTTGTTTAATACAGAGGATCAGTTGGCAGCACCGACCTGGCGGTTTACACTGGATCATGGCGAGATGATCTATGTGCAGGGCATCAGCGGGGACGTGCTGACGCCAAAAAGCGATACGACAAAGGAGTAACAAGACTATGGGGATTTCATTTTCCGTGCTGTCGAGCGGCTCGACGGGCAATGCGACCATTGTCCGCAATGAGGATACGACACTGCTGATCGATGCGGGCCTAAGTGCAAGGCGCATCGATGAGCTGTTGAAGGAACGCGAAATGATGGGAGAAGAAATCGACGGAATCCTGGTCACGCATGAGCATTCGGATCATATCCGGGGGCTTGGCGCGGTGGCGCGCAAATACAATCTGCCGATCTATGCGAATGAGAAGACGTGGGAAGCGATGAGCAAGTCGCTGGGCAAGATTGCGGAAGAGAACCGGATTGTGCTGGAGAGTCATGAGGTCAAGGATTTTGGCACCCTGCGGGTAGAGCCGTTTGAAATATCCCATGACGCTGCGGCACCGGTCGGTTACTGCTTCTATGACGGCGACGAGAAACTGGGCGTTGCCACGGACCTCGGTTATGTCAGCGACAAGGTGAAGAAAGCGCTGGATGGATCGGATGTGCTGGTGCTGGAAGCCAATCACGATATCGAGATGCTCCGGATGGGACGGTATCCGTGGAATACCAAGCGCCGGATTCTCGGCGATATGGGGCATTTGTCGAATAACTCGGCAGGCGATGCTTTAAGCGAATTGCTGACGGGCGACACCAAACGGACGTATCTGGCCCATCTCAGCCTGGATCACAACATGATGGACCTGGCAAGAATGACCGTACGCGATACGATGGAAGACCGCGGCTGCTTCTTCAAGGACAGCGAGTTTAAATTGTGCGATACGTATTATGACCGTCCGACCCCTTGGGATAAAGTCGGGGAATAGTTTAGTGAGACAGCTTGCCTTGGACGAATTCAGCATTCATAACATGGATATCTTAAAATAGGTATGAGCAAAACAGCCCCATGATGACGTGGGGCTGTTTTGCTGTTGCGGACGGACGCATCACATGCTGAGAAACGGCTCGTCCTAACGCTTGCTGAGGCTTTCTTGCGCCATACGAACCATTTCCCGAACCATGGAACCGCCGATTGCACCACCGACTTTACCCGCCTGTTCGGTGGTCAGGTCTCTGTTGTCGCCGGGTTTCAGCGGTACGCCGAGTGATTTGGCCACCTCGTATTTGAGGTCCTGCTGCCGCTGCGGGTCGACTTGATAGCCTTCGTTTCGCATCACGTTTGTCATGAACTGCTGCATTTCGGGACTCCGGTGCCGCCGTGATCTTCTTGCCATCCTTAACCCTCCTTGCATATGGTTTCCCCCTTCATAACATTCCCTGCGGGCAACCTGCAGATGAATGGATAACCTAACCAGTGCCAGAAAGCGGAGAAGCAGGTCGAAATCCTATGGCTTGCGCAGGCAATGTGCTTTTTTGATAGGCCAAACAGGGTAGACGAGCCTTGTCTGCAGGTGCACTGCAGAGGGGACGGGGAAGTATTTTTGCAGTGGAGAGCTTAGGAAAGAATAAGTGACGATGAACCCAAATAGGAATGATGTGTGGGTCGCCGGAGAGCTGCGGCGCGGCATTCCGAAATGAACATTTTTGGCCAGGAAGACCAACCCTGTTGCCATTTTCTTAACACATTTGTTCGGTATAGTCTTTAAAGGGGGAATGCACGAATCAAGGGCTACCGCTGCCAGGATTGCGGGTATGCCGGAAGAGGGATCATGGATATCCTCGAAAAATGGAACCTTTTGGCTGTCTGGCTCGTATACAAGGGTATTGTGTTCACCCGGACAATCGCTATGGATCGAATGTAAAATCTCTCTTTACACAGACTCTTAAAATTGCCATCAATTTAGCATTTGTTTTTACCAAAGAAAGCTGACGTGAACCTGTGTTCGTGTGGTACAATAGGAGCACCGGAAGGTCTGAGGGCTTTGGTTAAGCACCTGCAACGAACTAGAGGACGGGGTGTTTGTACACGCCAAATGCAGCCAACCCAGGTATTCCCATCTTTTTTAGAAAAAAACGGATGTTTCGCGCTTAAAACGCCCTGTTTGTGGTAATAGAAGGATACAGGGTCTTTTTTGAACGGTCGGGTGTCAATACATACCTTTTCTGGAACTAGATTGCTGGCTGTGGGTTCAAATATTGGATAAGGAGCGATATTTCACTAAAAGTTCAAAGACCGTGCTCAAAAATGCAACTTTTTGAGCCGCAGAAGAGTCATACAATAGAGAGATATTTAACAGGTGGCACGCTGCCGATTCATAGAAAGATAGATACATGCGGTGCAAGGCGGTTGTTATGACGACAAGATGATTTTAGTAGGTCAGTCGGTAATGGCGGTAGGTCTGAAGCTGGTAAAGTATCTTGACGCGTAGCAACCAAGGGGAGAGAGGGATCGCAATGGGATTGTTTGACGATGATTTCTATTCAACTAAAATTTCCAGACGGAGCAAAAATACCAGCGAGGACCGATCTGAGCGAACGAAGTGGCGGTCCACCCGCCGCAGGAAGGGTTTATCCACATTCCAGATTTCCGCGATC
The DNA here is from genome assembly GCF_038007545.1 of Bacillus sp. FSL K6-6540. Taxonomy (NCBI): domain Bacteria; kingdom Bacillati; phylum Bacillota; class Bacilli; order Caryophanales; family Bacillaceae; genus Bacillus; species Bacillus sp. FSL K6-6540. The sequence goes on along the minus strand of NZ_JBBOXH010000001.1, from coordinate 7,148,528 downwards.
AGTTCCGTGTGCAGCGCCTTGATTGCGGTGATGCTGTTCAGCTTCATTACAGGTCATCCTGCGACGTCGTCACCGATTACCATGATCAATGGCAGTCATCAGCTGTCCACGTCGGATGGGGATCCTTATGAACGGATTATTAGCGCTGCCCAGAAGGTGCGTCCTGCGGTTGTCAGCGTATTGACGCATAAAGAGACTCCGCTGCCTGAAGAGGAAGGGATCGAGGGTGAAGGGCTGGAAGAGGAATCCGGCACGCTGCCTGAGGATGAGGGCGACTTCGAGCTTCCGGAAGGGTTCGACTTCGGCGATGATTTTGATTTCGGTGAAGATTTCGGCGGCTCGCAAGAGGATGCCCTTGGATCCGGCGTCATCTTCAAGAAACTCGAGGGCAAAGCCTTCGTGATTACGAATAACCATGTGGTGGAAGGCGCCGATTCCCTGGAGGTTGTGCTGGTAGGCGGCGAAAAGAAAAAAGCGACCTTGGTCGGCACGGACAACGTCAGCGATATTGCCGTTCTGTCGATTGACAGCAAAGGCATCGGCGAGGTTGCCGAATTTGGAGACTCCTCCAAGCTTCGTCTCGGCGAAACGGTCATCGCTATCGGTAACCCGCTGGGTTTGGGCGATACGCTGACCTCCGGGATTGTCAGCTATACCAACCGCATCATTCCGGTATCCCTGAACCAGGACGGCATTTACGACTGGGAGCAGGAGGTCATTCAGACCGACGCAGCCATTAACGAGGGCAACAGCGGAGGCGCTTTGGTAGACCTGAACGGTAAAGTCATCGGCATCAACACGATGAAGATTGCCGACACCGGCGTCGAAGGACTCGGGTTCGCGATTCCGGTCAACGAAATTACGGAGGTTGTGACCGAGCTGATGCTGAAGGGGCATATTGCCCGCCCTTATCTGGGCGTATACACCGTCGACTTGAGTAATCCGTATGCTCCGCTGAGCAAGAAGGAGAAGGAGGATCTCAAGCTGCCGAAGACGGTAACCGAAGGCGTGGTCGTGCTGGATGCGCTTGGACCTGCGCTGGATGCCGGTCTGCAGCTGAACGACGTGATCGTGAAGCTGGATGGCAAACCGATTACAACGACGCTCGAGCTCCGCAAGCACCTGTACTACAACACGAAGGTGGGCGGAGACCTGAACGTGACCTTCTATCGTGACGGCAAGCTGCAGTCGCTGAAGGTCAAGCTGGAAGAGAAGCCTGGAGAATAACGCAGGCTGCCCTTGGCGGACAATCCGCGAGTGTACCATTTTTCAACAAAGATGTGCTTGTTCGTTGTTTATAGAAACAAATAGCGGGTATATATTATCGTTAGCATGGAATAGTATCCATATATAGAGAGATTGAAAAAGGTTAGATACGAGCCGTTGAAACGGCCGCGAAAGAAGAGCGTGAAACACGCTCTTTTTTTGCTGCTCACCTGTAATTAAGTTGGGCTGAAGGCCTTGGGATGTGAAATCCATGGATGGATCGGAAGCTTTTGTGGGTTGAAATACAGCGGGGATGGGCAATTGGATTAAAAACATTTCTTTTTCTCGTAGAGTGTGGTAGAACAGAAGAGTGGCTATACTGGTTTGAAGGTAAACACAACATGAGGCGAAAGATAGAAAGGATGCATAGAATGTACGTCGTATGCAAGGAACATGTGGAACTAGCGATCGAAAATTTCGTGGATGAATATGAGGATGCCCCGGATATTGTTGATCTGAAGGAGACCGAGTTTTCGGACTGGGACCCACCGGTGAAGTGCGCGGAGTGCGAGAAGCATGCTGAATTTTTAATTGTGTAATGTGAATTTTTTAATTCAATAAATAATGCGAATGGGAAAGCGTGATGAATTCACGCTTTTTTTGTTTAAGAGAATCATGAAGGGAATCGAAGAAACGCAGCTTCGGTGGACAGTCCTGGGTAGTGTATGATGAATGTATAGATTGCACGGAGGCGCGAAAACCTATCGTGAATGGAGACGATCAGACATGGATGACTACGGAAAAGCTTGGGAAGAAGAGATCAAGCGGGCAGCCGATGAGGCCTACGAGAAGGAAATGGATGAAATCAACCGCCAGCTGAAGCAGGAAATCCTCATTGCGCTGATTGGCGACGTGAATACGGGCAAGTCTTCCACCATGAACCGGATCGTGGGCGAGGAGGTGGCCGGCGTCGGGGCCGAGCCTGGGGAAACGACGGTGATTCATCCGCACAAGTACAAGGACCATATATCCTTTATCGATACACCCGGACTGAATGATGTGAACACCGCCAATTCGGAGGTGACCTTGAATTACTATAAACAGGCGGATATCGTGCTGTTCTTTCTGAACGCTGCAGGCACCGTCTTCTCGGAGGCGGAGAAGAAGTCGTTTGAGAAAATTCAAAGCGTCAACTCGAACATTCTGATCGTGCTGAACAAAATCGACGCCGCGGATGAAGTCGATCGCCTGGTGGCGCGTATCCGGAAGGAGACCGGAGGGCGCTATGAGGTTGTGCCGGTGTCCTCACGGACGGGCCAGAACATCGATCGGCTGCGGAGCAGCATTCTGGAGATACTTAAAAAAAAGTCTAAAGACATCCTCTTTGCCAAAAGCATCAAGGAAAAGTCGGCGACCGCCAACGGGTGGATCATCGGTGCCTCGATCTCGGCAGGAGCGGTAGGCGCATCCCCCATTCCGGGATCGGATATCATTCCGATTACCGGCATTCAAGTGAGTCTGCTTACTCGGCTTGCGGTGCTGTACAATAAGCCGATCAGCAAGGAGACGGCGAAGGAGCTCGTCATTGCCACGATATTCGGGAATATCGGGAAGAGCATTTTCCGGCAGATCGTGAAGGTGTTCCCTGGCGCTGGATCGGTCGCCGGAGCGACGGTAGCGGGTGCTACAACCTTGGCGCTTGGATATGCAGTGAAGTACGCTTACGAGCACAACATCGAGATCAATACGGCGAATATTACAAAGCTCTATAAGAAATTCAGGGAGAAGGCCGAGACAGAATCGGAATCCAAATCCGAGACGAAGTGAGCAATTTGATGTCGAATGCATACCACTTAAACGGATGGAATAGAAAAAGGGGCCTTCGGCCCCTGATCATAGCTGCGTCATAGCAGCGATATTACTTCATGGCAGCCGCATGATCGGCTTTGGCCTGCTCCAGCATCGATTTCCAATCCGGGAAATCGGTTTCTCTGGAAACATGACGGTCAAACAGTTCGTCCGGAATGTTATCGATATCTTCGTGCGTTTCCACTTGGAAGTTACCTTTTACGACAAAATCCCCAAAGCTGGTATGGGAAGAATGCTTACGCATAAACGATTCATTGAACAGCTTTTCCAGAGAAATGTTATCCGGATCCTCCTGTACCGATTTTTGGCCTTGTAATTCCTTCAGCAGATCATCAAACGACATGGGCTTTTGCTTTCTCAGAGTACCACTCCTATAAATTAATATTTGTGTTCAGTATAACATAACCGGAATTCTCATATACATGGTAAGCATCCGTAAGGCTGGACGCGCCCCGTCATCTTCTTAACAGTGAAGACCATGTTTGCTCCAGCCAGCTGTCGAAATCGGCGCCTTTGTCGCCCTCGTACGTATCGTAGATGTCGATTCTCATCTTCTTCAGCTTCTCTTTGAAGTCTTCATACGTGTGGTCACGGGGAAGGCTTTTTTTGATGCGCAGGAGCACCTTCGAAACGTCCTTCATCAGCTCGCCTTTTCGTCTATCGGGCATCTGCACGTCCTCGCCAAAGGCCCGGAGTTTATGATAGGCTGCCTCCCTCACTTGGTGAACCGCATCCGTATTCAGTCTATGCAGCAAAATATCGATGGATTTTTGATTTTTCCATTTTCCCAGCTCTTCAACGGCGTTTAAGCGTTCTCTCCAATTGGCGTTTCGGTTGGCGGAGCTTTTCAATTCCTCATAATTCGACGGCATGTCCGTCAAAACTTCTTGATTGTCCAATCCGTTCATCTCCTTCATTAGGTTGTATCAGGGGTTCTTAAAACCATATGTTCATTATGGGGTACCTTTATGATTACCGGCGTCCGCTGTATTGTCCGCCTGCTTGGTCCCTTTACTGGTATAAGGTTTGGGTTTACTCTTGGCTCTTCTTGCGCTTGCATCCCATCGGCTCCAGCCTTTCTTGCCCGTGCCTCTGCCTGTTCCGCCCTTGCCCTTGGATTTACTCAACCCATCACTCCGTTACGGTATATTCTTGTTCCTATATGCTGATTCTTTACCAGCCCTGTTGAAATATACACCGTATTTGTCCATATGTATAGGATACCACGGAAATAAACCTAAGAATCGAAATAGATCGAGATGGAATCCAACAATATTATGGATATAGGAACGTCTTCAGTTGACTAATATTTCCCAACATGGTATCTTATTTTTGAACTGACCAGTCAGAATAAGAACGGCGAACTGAAATTTAGTTGTGAAAGGGCAGAGCCTATTGTGAGCAAAGAAAAAATTATCCAAGCAGCCATTGAAGTATTCTCCGAGAACGGATACCACCGTGCAAGCATGGACGAGATTGCCGCCCGCGCCCAGGTTGCCAAGGGAACACTGTACTACAACTTCCCGGGCAAATCCCAGCTCTTCAAGACGGTGGTGAAGCAGGGCTTTGAGGATATCATGCAGCGGACGGAAGCGGATCTGAATTCCTCGCTGCCGATGAAGGAGAAGATTGAGCGGACGATTCGCCATCATTTGGATTTGTTTCTGGAATCCCGACATTTCTCGCATATCGTATTCAATGAGATTTCGAACGGTATCGAGCAGGATGTCCTAGATGAGTTAAAGGAGCTTAAGCGAAATTATTTAAGCTTTCTGGCAAGCATGATTGAGGAAGGACAGTGTGAGGAGAACCTGTGCCGTGCCGTGGATCCCAACCTGGCCGCTGCCAGCATCGTCGGTACGCTGGAGAGCACTTGCAATTACTACTTGAATCATCAAGATCGGTATGCGCGCGAGGATCTGGAGCGGTTTGCATTCACGATGATTACCCAAGGCCTGTTTATATCGCTTGAATAAGCAAGGCCTTCTTTTTTTACATGTGTATAACTGACCAGTCAGTTCAAATTTGATGAGGAAAGCGAAGGTGTTAAGCATGGAATGGAATAAGAACGGTTTACTCCCGCTGGAATGGTTTCGCCAGATGCGGACGGAATCTCCGGTGACGGCCATTGATGGTGGCGGAGCCTGGAACGTATTTAAATACGAGGATGTCAAAGCGGTCTTCACGAATTACGAAGTGTTCTCTTCCCAGGGCTCCTCATCCTCCGATGACCCTATTGAATCCAGTGTACTGCGGCAGGATCCGCCGAAGCACCGCCAGCTGCGCAAGCTGGTATCCCATGCTTTTACGCCTCGCATGATCGAATCGCTTGCCCCCAAGATCCAGGAGATCACGACCTCCCTGTTGGACGAAGCTGAGAAGAAGGGGAAGATGGATATCGTGGCCGATCTCGCAAGTCCGTTACCGATCACGGTGATCGCAGAAATGCTCGGCGTATCGATGGAGTATCGGGAACGGTTCAAGGCCTGGTCGGATGCTTTGGTGGGCGACAATCCCGATGCCTATTACCAATGCCAGCGCGAGATGAGCGAGTACTTCTTCGAAATCGCGGAGGACCGTCGCCGACATCCGCAGGACGATCTGATCACGAAGCTGGTCGAGGCCCGCATCGACAATGAACACCTGACCGAACTGGAGATTATCGGGTTCTGCATTCTCCTTCTCGTAGCCGGCAACGAAACGACGACCAACCTGATCTCTTCGGCCGTGCTCGCCTTCGACAGTTCGCCTGAGGTCCGTGCAGAGGTGCTTGGAGATTCAGCGCTGCTTCCTGGGGCCATCGAGGAAGTCTTCCGCTATTTCTCGCCCGTTCAGCTGATGTTCCGCAGCGTGAAGCAGGACACGGTGCTGCGGGGGCAGGAGCTGAAGCAGGGACAGTTCGTTTATATCTGGATGGCCTCGGCCAACCATGACGAGGATGTATTTGAGCAGCCGGACGTATTCAACATTCACCGGAATCCGAACCCTCACTTGGGTCTGGGCAGCGGCATCCACTATTGCATGGGCTCTCAGTTAGCCCGCATGGAGTCCCGAATCGCCCTCCAGACCTTGCTGGACCGTTACCCCGATTACCGCCGGGACCGCTCCGTAGAGCTGGCACGGATGGACAGCACGATGATGTTTGCGCTGAAAGAACTGCCGGTCATTTTAAAATAGATAGGAAGATAAGAGTCGCTTTCAGGGAGAGCGGCTTTTTTTCAATAATCGACGAAAGTTGGCCAAACTCGGTCGAACAAGCTTAGAAGTATGAGTTTGCGATTCTCAAAACTCTAATGTTCTGCTGGATTGATTTTGTATTGAAAAGGAAATGTGGGGGCTTGCTGTAGGAAGGCGGGTCTGTGTATGTCCTTTAATTGGCCGCGGTACCATGTTAGAATGAACGTCATAAAGTCGAGTTTAAGGAGCGAAACAGCGCCATGAATATACAGATTGTATGCGTAGGCAAGTTGAAGGAGAAGTACCTGGTTCAGGGCATTGCGGAGTACAGCAAGCGTCTTGCGCCGTATGTGCGCCTGACCGTGCACGAGGTGCCGGATGAGAAGGCGCCGGAGAACATGAGCGAAGCCGAGATGCATCAAGTGCAGGAGAAGGAGGGCGCCGGCATTCTCGGCCATATCAAGCCCGACACCCACGTCATCGCTCTGGCAATCGGCGGCCAGCTGTGGTCCAGCGAGGACCTGGCGGACCATATGGACAAGCTGGGCACGTACGGGACCAGCAACGTGGCTTTTGTCATCGGCGGCTCTAACGGCCTCTCCGAGGACGTCCTGAAGCGTGCCCAGACGAAGCTCAGCTTCGGACGGATGACCCTGCCGCACCAGTTGATGCGTCTGGTGCTGGTGGAGCAGATCTATCGAGCCGTGAAGATTAATCGGGGGGAACCGTATCACAAGTAGGGCGAAACACCCAATTTTCAGAGGGTTAGAAAAATGTCTGAAGTTCAATTGAACTATGATACACCCATATAATTTGGTACTATTAAGAAATGAGAGTAATCAATTCCAATTGAATGAGGAGCCATATATGAGCGTACATTTAGATGATTTATGTAAAGATTACCATGAGGGTAGAGTTGTTCCTTTTATCGGTGCAGGGTTATCTATACCTTTTAATGTGCCAGATTGGGGAGATTTAATACGTGAGATAGCAGAAAAATATGCTGTAGGTGATTTGTCTTTTGTAAAGTCTGCTGTGGAACAGGATCTACAGAGATACAATTACTGGCAGGCAATAGATGCTTTAAAAAATTATACAACAGTCCAAGAAGAGGACATACAAGAATATATAGCAGTAACCGTACAGAAAAAAATTAAAAAAGTAGAAAATGATTTGCTTCATAATTACTCCGATTTAAAAGAAATGGACTTTAAGCTTTTCTTAACTACAAATTATGAAAATATATTACACAACTATTTGCAATGCGAATTAAATCCAATTTTATTAAAAGAGTTACAGTTTAATACTCAAGGTTTGTTTGATCAAAAAAGAGTCTGCCAACTACACGGTACAACTTCTAACTACGGAACAATTGTTATCAGTAAGGAAAGTTATAGAAATCTATATAACGATAAGAAATATGAGAATGTTTTAAAATTAGTTACAGGCACTAAAAAACTGCTTTTTATGGGTTTTTCATTTGATGACCAATTTATTCGAACACTTATAAAAGAACATAAAGAGTTCTTTATGACAAAGCATTACATTATATTAGCCAACCCTACTCCTGAAAAAGTTAGAGAACTTAGGGAGGAGTTTGGGTTGCTTACTATACCTTATAGCACAAAGGGATCTTCACATGCAGAGGGTATAAGAGCGATTCTACAGGCAATGAGTGGTTTAAGCTCAATGGTAAAAAACGAAGGTGAAAATACTAGTACACCTAATCACACAATCATAGTAGGGGCGGGTATTGACGATCTTCAAAAAGATATGGCTAATAATCTCTTTTATAAAAAATTAAAGATAGAACAGATAGATCAATCTTTAATCGAACTTAGTTCTGTATTTTATATTGCTTCTGAAGAATATATTCGAGAATTAAAGAGAGCTGCCATACCTTTAAATATTATAGATATGATGCTGAGAAAGGTGTTTACTAAGTATAAAGAAAGATATGCAGATACGTATAAGCGGTACGGAAATAGTGAGGAGTTTTTAGCAATTGTTCATTCCAGTTTGAAAGAAATTGACTATGGGAGACTTAAAAAATTATTAAAGGACAATCTAGCAGATGAAGATGAGATCAGAGGGCTAATTCATCTTTTGGCAGAGGATGAGAAGTTGGAAGTATGGTGGGGGGAGAAAAGATGCTAAATGATAGAAATGAATATTTATCTGTTCCGAGATCAATTGAATTGTTATTCGAGAATGAGAAATTAGAATTAATGAAAGTTCTTTGTTTAATCTATTCTATATCTTTAAAAAGCAAGCGCTATGTACCGATCTCAGAAATTGTTTTTTACTTTGCACTTGTAAATTTTAATCTTGTTAAAATATTTGAAGATATAAAAACAACGCCCTCCCCCAATTTATTTTTTCGATTTCAGTCGAGGATAGGCAATATTGTAATTTATATGAAAAATTTGGATTTTATTGATTTGAAGGCGAACTTATCAACAAAAACAGATGATATTAAGATTAGAATATCAAACAGTGGAAAAGAGTTCTACAAAGAACACAACTCAGTGTTTTTTCAGGAATTACAAGATAAGTATATATCAACCTTTGAGAAGTTAAATTATAACACTACAAATTTAAAGATACTAAAGGAGGGAAAATCTTGAGTCGGATAATCTTAAAAAAGCTTATTGTACAGGGTATTTCGTTCAGAAGGACAATTGAATTTAATGAAGGTTTTACAATTATCAGTGGTGAAAAAACTTCTGGAAAATCATTAATATTAAGTTTAATTGATTATTGTCTTGGTAAAGGTAGCAAAATTGATTTGACTGTCCAGAAAGAGTTGGATGCTAATTGTGATCAGGTCTATCTCGAGACACTCATTAATAATGAGACTATTACTTTTAATCGGGCTTTAAAAAAGAACTTTGAAAAGATAAAATTATATTTTTGTCCATATGTAAAAATAGATGAATTCACTCCCAAAATAGTATCTTTAAAAGAAGCAATGAATATAATAATGCAAAAGTTAAGTATTAATGAGTACAAATTAATTAGACATAAGCAGCATAGTACGGAGAAGGAGATTGATGTAGTCTCTTTTAGAGATATATTCAGGTATGTATACATACACCAACATGATTTAGGGACTGATAACTTTCTTGAAAATAATAGTACTTTCAAAGCAAATAAAAATCCACATGCGTTTAAAATAATGTTTAATTTAATTGAGGTGGATAAAGACACTTTAAATGAAAAAATGGTAGAGATCCAAAACAAAATCTCAGAAGCAAAAAGAGAAATTGTAGGATTGAAATCATATTTAAAGGACAGAGATGTAGACGACCCCTTTAATCTGCAGCTCAAAATTGAGAAGGTTGAAAAAGAAATAGATAATAGAAAAAAGGAAAAAGGGGATGTAGTAAAAAATAGCCGATCTAATGAGAACAAAGAGAACCAAATGTATATTAAACTGAAAAAGGATATAGAGAATATTTCTAATCAGGTTTTTAATTTACAGAAGGAGGAAAAGTCGTTAAACCTATCGATATCCTCTAAAATGTTGCTATTAGAAGAATATGAAGTTGAAATGACTGAAATAGAAGAAACCCTAAATGTAAATTACAAGTTAGTTATTTCTGATCAGATACTTGAGTGTCCTTTATGTAATTCACAAATTAGGCATAATCATACAAGCAAAGACTCATCAAATAATATTGAAACGGAAATGATTTTACAAAAAGCCAGAAAGGAGATTGAAAGCAAAAAAACTTTAGTATCAGGATTAATGGAAACTGAAAAAAAGAAAGTAAAACAACTAAATAATGAAATTTCCAGTCTTAATCAAAGACGTGAAATATTTGATGAGGCGATTAAGGTTTTCAGCAAAAAAACGGAAGTTCCTTTCCTTTCCCAAATAGAAACTTTAAACAGCATAATTAACAGACTGACAAGAGATCTAGAAATCCTTAAAGAAAGCATTAGAATTTATCATAAAGTAGAGGAAAAAGAAGCTCTTGTTATTTCTTTGGGGATTGAAGAAGAGAAATTAAAGGGGAAACTAGCAGCATTGCAGGTTAAAGGTGCGGAAAAGGACAATATTTTTAATTTCCTTGATCGTGAGTATCGGCAATTCATGACCAGATTAAAATATGATTTTCTTGAAGATACATACATTAGCAGAGAAAATTTCATTCCATATTATAATGGAGCTAGCGTTTATGCACATGAAAGCGGAGGATTGCTAGAGAGTATGCAGCTATCTTACTTAGGTGCAATTCTCAATAGCAAGGAAGCTGGTTACGCCGAAGGTCACCCAGGATTATTGTTGCTAGACTCAATTAGCAAATATGTAGGTACATTGAAGAAAGAAAATCAGGATTTAAATATTGTTGAGGGTTCAGTAAAAAATCAAGTTAGAGACCCAGAAGTTTATGAAGAATTTTATAAAATTTTAGTTGAACTAGGTGAGCATCATCAAATAATTCTCGTTGAAAATACACCCCCAACCCAATTCGATAAGTTATACACTAAATATACTTTTTACAATGGGGAGCATGGTTTAATAGACAAAGAAGCAAATGAAATAAAGGAATAAGGCTATTATACGAAGGTTTTTTTGAATGAAGCTGCCCAAATAATTTATATTCTTTGGATATCATTAGATTCCATTTTTTTAAAGGGACCTCTTTTTCACTTTATAGTTGGAAATTAGGGTCCTTTCGCATGTAAATTTGTAAGCGCGCACACTTTTGGGATAACCCCATAAGTTTAGGTGAGTGGATCTTTTATAATCGCTCTATAAGTAATTGGGTGAACCGTATCACAAGTAGAGGGGACTGATGGTACCAATCGCTTAAGGCTCGAGGAGAATAGTTACCCTACTAGAGATGAGGCCACATAAAAGTAAGATTGTTGCTTAGGTGGCCTTGTGACAGTATGTTGCATTGAAATATCACGTAAAGTTTCAAAGCTCTCCCCAAGATCGTTTATAACGTGTGGATGTAAGTTCCTGTATGTGGTAAATTGATTTGAAACGACTTTAAAATGTTTACACCTTACCCTATATCATTTGAGAGTGGTGATTTTCATTTGTTTATTAATAAGTTGAAAATATTGCGGTTTAAGGGCTTTAATGAATTTGACTTAACATTCTCAAAACCAAATTATAATTATTTTGAAAAGCTGAACCTATCTATATTGGTTGGAGAAAATGGGACTGGGAAAAGCACAATTTTACAAGCCTTAACACAAATCTTTTGTCCTACAGAGCGGAATAAGAAGCCTAATCGATTAGAGATAGATTTTCAAATAAGTTATGATATTGATGGTATGGAAGTGTATTATCAATCAAATGAAAAATACCCAGATTATTTCCCGCCGAAAATAATAGTCTCAACATTTTCTGTATTCGATCCATTTACAAAGTATTCATACTTCCCCACTCGGATCAAATATAGAGAAAAGGAAAGTTCTAACCATGAAGCTAACTATGTATATTGCGGACCTTTAGAGTCGAGACATTCATCTTTGGATTCAGTTGTTAATGCAATTATTAAAACAATCTATTTTTCTGAAGCCGATATAAAACAACAAAAATGTTATTATGACTTGCTACATAAGACGGGTTACCGGGAAGCTGTGTGGTTTGAGTTTGTTAGAAATCACCACATTTTAAATAAAAAGGTTAATGAGTTATATAATGAAGCCTCATTAGACATTGCTAGAGAATATTACGAAAAACTAATGTTATTAATAAGACAAAAGAAATTTCGTATTCCACCCCAAGGCCTTTCAGCGGGAAGGGCTCTTATTTCAGTTGAGGATTTTGGGAAAGAATTATCATATTTGTATTACAAGATGCTGGATTTAGATTTAGATACATTAATAAAAGACATTTGGTTTGTCAGTCTTGATGATCAGATTGTTCCACTATCAGATATGAGTTCGGGACAATTAACCATGCTATTCCGATTCTTACCACTTACGGTTGAAATGGATGATAATGCTTTGGTATTAATCGATGAGCCAGAAACTCATTTGCATCCTTTATGGGAACAAGAATTTATTGAATATTTAGTTCAATTATTCAACGAATTTAATTCTCATATTATTATAGCAACGCATTCGCCAATTATTGCCTCAGATGTACCAATGGAAAGTATAATTGGATTAATTAATAAGAATGGCCAATTGCATCAACTACCACCAATGGATAGAACTCTTGGAGGTCATGCAAGTGAAATATTACGTGATGTATTTCACCTCGATAAAATTACTGGGAAATTCTCGTCAAAGAAGTTACTTTTAATTGAAGAGCTTATTCTTTCCAAAGATACTGTGAAAATAGAGAAGGCGCGCAGAATTTATAATGACCTAAGTACAACAATGGAAAAATACGAACTATTTAAAAAGTATAAAGATATATTAGGAGATTAAAAAAATGAGGCGTGTCAGATTGTCAGCTGAATATCGCATTTACAAATTTACAGATCATTTCATTAAAGATATATTGAGGTGGGCCATTGAAAACCCTCGGTTAAATGACATTCGGGATATCCCAAATACGAGAATGAGTCCTAAATTAAGACTTCTCACAGAATATTCGCATTATAAGCGAATAAAACAAGATATGAAGGCGCTATCAGAATGCACAGAAATAAAAAAAGTATATCGCCATTATCTTTATGTTACAAAAAAATACCGGGAAATTATACGAGGTAAGGTAAAGTTAATACCATTACTCGATCAAGCGACGATTGATTGTATAAAGCCTATTTTCGATTACTTTTATGAAACACTAATCGACAATGAGTATTTCTGGAAGGTTTATAATTCGGGAAACTTGTATAAAACAAAAAACCAAGTAAGAGATAGGATTAGTGAAGGGAAGAGCGTTTGTCCATATTGCGATTTAGTGGATATTGATTCATCTTTAACAACAAATATGGATCATTTCCTTCCCAAATCATTCTTCCCCTATTTAAGTATGTATTGGGAAAACCTCATATGCGCTTGTTCTATCTGTAATGGCAATCAGGTGAAACATCATCGATGGGTAATTCCTATACTACATCCGTATTTTGATAATATCCAACATTCCATTCGCTTTAATTTTGATGCTAATAATAGGAGAATAGGGTTAGTAGCATTAAAAAACGTTAGTAGTATTCCTAAAAGTAAATTAAGAGGGAATAATTTCATAAAATTACTAAAGCTCAATACACGTTACATTAGATTATGGGATTATGTTGATAAGGAATATAATGAACTTAAATTAGCAGTAGAGGCTCATTACCATCGTAATAAGCATGAAGAAAAAAATCTATCAATAATCTTCAAAGATAGTGTGCAGTATAGGAAAGATTTTAATATAAATTATTTAGGGAAATTAACACATATGAAACTCAAAATAGATTATTGTGATCATTTTCAGAAAAATGAAGAGGAAAATATGATTGAATACCTTAGTATGGAAAGAAGAGCCTATCTATCAAAAATAGCTCAACTGAGATAAAAACATTTCATATACTAGAGCAGCGAGAACCTACAGAAAATAGCAACCCTATTGAAGGTGAAAAGAAAAGATGTATTATTCCTTTGTAGTTAGCTTCGAGGTAACAAGTGAAAAAACCAAAATATATGATGCAATAAGAGCTGAAGTAGGGATGGTAATTAAAACGAAAAAGAGATTGAAGTTGACTATCAACAATAGAGGTGATACACGAATCGAACATGCTCTGAAAAGCCGCTAAAAGATGCCAATATGAAAGAACATGTGATTTGCATATCTACATAGGTTTCAGATTTTGTCTTAATGTATTAGAAGAGACGAGAGAACTGTTCGGATAGCGGACAAAGATACTGTATATGTTTATCCCCCTAGTGATGGATTCTAGGGGGATATTTTGTAGTGCCATTGTTTTCTAAAACAGTATCATCAATTGACATGATTAATGATTATGATAAACACATCAAATAGGAAAAGGCATTTGGCCAAATCCAAAAGGGAGTGTTTATGATGGAAATGAGTGCGACTATTGGAAATGAAAAAAACACGAAGGTAGAATCCCGCTCAATTGGACGGAAGGCCGCTTATTGGACTGTTACCATTATACTTGCATTCTCAATGGCATTAAGCGGGATCGGACAGCTGATGCGCTATGGAGGAAATGTTGATTTAGTGGCCGATATTGGTTTCCCGTTATATGTCACGAACATTCTTGGAGCTTGGAAGTTGCTTGGAGTCATTGCGATTATAATGCCAGGTTTGCCCCGGGTTAAGGAATGGGCCTATAGCGGTATCTTTTTTCTCATGACGGGTGCGGCTTTATCTCATGCGTTTGCCAATGATTACGGCGATTACGGATTCCATGTCATCCTTCCGCTTGTCTATGCTGCGCTTGGCATCGCTTCCTGGGCGTTGCGTCCGAAAAGCCGTAGACTTTAATGGACATAAAGGGGTTAAAGGCTAGATGCAAATGTTTATATCGTTGATTGAAGTAGTAGAACTAGCTGGTTTACTTGTGAATGGCACCCTGATTATGAAATGCTAAAAGTGAAGTAATGATAAAAGTATGAAGATGGTTACCCAGAAATGCTGGTTCAACATGATTACAATTATCCTTTTGGTTTTGGATCACTCTATATCTTTCGCTATACAGGGGCGACCGAGATACACCCCCTGTAGCAGGCTTTTGGCAGATTTCTTGATTTCGCTTTATAGATGTTAAGCTGAGCCGTATCATAAATAGGGCGAAAAAGGAGGGAGTGTGTACGCCCTCCCTCCTTGCTAGCACTGATTCTTATCAAGTATCTACTTCACCTTATGCCACAAAGGCTCAACTAAAACTATGCGGCATAATAAAGTCTGTGTGACAATTAAAGTGAGCGGATTGCCGTACAAGGGTTGCCGACAGCCAAGGTGTTCGGCGGAATATCCTTAGTAACAACACTGCCTGCACCGATTACACTATTCGCGCCGATCGTTACGCCTGGCAATATGATGGCTCCGGCACCGATCCAGACATTGTCGCCAATCGTGACAGGAGCTGTGTATTCTAGTCCCGCCAAACGTCGCTCCACATCCATCGCGTGATTTTCCGTTATGATACAAACATTGGGGGCGATAAATACGTTGTCTCCAATCGTAATGAATCCGCTGTCCATAAGTTTGCAGTTGAGATTAATGAAGCAATTATTGCCCAGCGTGGTATTATACCCATAAGTACAAAAAAGCTGCTGCTCCACAACACAATTTTCGCCGACCTTACCAAGTAATTCGCGTATAGCGGCACGTCGTAAATCGCGCTCCAGTGGGTGTAGATTGTTGTAGTCGTACAGTTTCTTCACAGTGACATCACGGTCCGCAACAAGCTCTGGGTCATTAGGTTGGTATAACAAGCCAGCATGTGATTTTTCTTTTTCAGTCATTTCAGACACCTCGTAAAATATTTGATTTCTCTCGCTAATTCTGTGCTTTCTCGGCAAAGTGTGTCATTTCGTCATATTTAATACTATAGGTACAACTTCTAGACTGCAATCGTGAACTCCATATTGTTATAAGTTAGGAACACAAAAAGACCTCTCTGTTTCATCAGTAGAGGGGTCAATGGCTTAAAAGTACTCTTCGTGAGGAAGCCAAAAAATTCTAAAACGCTACTGACATAACGTTGTCAGTAGCGTTCTTTTATAATTGGACATGTAAATGTAAAGGAGATAGATAA
Source organism: Bacillus sp. FSL K6-6540 (assembly GCF_038007545.1). Classification (NCBI taxonomy): domain Bacteria; kingdom Bacillati; phylum Bacillota; class Bacilli; order Caryophanales; family Bacillaceae; genus Bacillus; species Bacillus sp. FSL K6-6540. Next base: position 7,132,587 of record NZ_JBBOXH010000001.1, on the reverse strand, counting down.
TTAAAATATATGTTCTACAACGGCTGTGGGACACAGCTAAACCTATTATTAGGAAGGATGATATCTAGTGAATTTCGCTTCTATACGCATCATTACTGACGACGTGGATCGTCTCGTCGAGTTCTATGAGAAAGTCATGGGGGTTTCGGCGGAGCGACCCGCGCCTGTATTTGCCGAACTCGTTGTGCCATCATGCACCCTTGCAATCGGCCACTCCCAGACGGCGCAGCTATTCGGCGCCGGTTCCGTAGTGGGCGCCAATAATCGCACGGTCATTATCGAGTTCCGGGTCGACGATGTCGAAGCCGAATATGTGCGCTTGAAGCCATTTATCGATCATTGGGTAAAGGAACCGACCATGATGCCGTGGGGGAACCGTTCTATGCTGTTCCGCGATCCCGATGGCAACCTTCTTAACCTCTTCGAGCCGGTGACCGAGGATGCGATTAAACGGTTTAGAGGTAGACATTGACGGGCCGTAAAGGATGGCCTTCAAACTTGCCGTTACAGACAACGCGTTGAGCCGTAAGTATAAGTAACGGCGAAAATTAGATGCAAATTGGTAACCGAATTAAAAATATCCCTGTATACGACACACGTTATAGTGTGTCTCGCATAACGGGAAAACGGCGAATGTACACGCAGATCATAGAGATGTATTCATGAATAAAGGGAGAGCGCTCCGTTGCTGTCCCATACGCACAGTCGTTTTGGAGAAGACCATAGGAGAAGCGGAAGCAGATTCAATCTCAAACGGGGCTCAGCTTGTTTTAGACTGCTGAGCCCCGTCTGAAATCGACGCTTTTGGGTGGGATCTTATTATGAAGGCTGAATGGAGCCGATCAGTTCATTCAATTCGGACTGTAATTGCAGATGGAGTTTCTCTACGATCGAAAAATCGGTGGCCGCAACATAGTAGGCCTTAATTTGAGAATCGATGGCTTCGGCTTCGGCCAGATGGGAGGTGGCCTCTTTCATTTTTGCCGAATAGCGTGCTTTGATACCGGCTATTTCGGCAGCGTGGGCTTCATCTGTTCCAGGAGCTATAGTCCGTATATACATATCAAGGATCTCATCCCCGTCCCGATCCGGAAAGTATTCATGCGGAGCAGTACTGTCGAAGATAGCTGTTCGCAGCTCCGGGAATATCAGCATATCCAGACTGTTCGGATCAAAGCCGCAATGAAACACTTGAACGTCGATTCCTTTCTGTTCGGCAGCGGAGGCAAGCTTTTTCAGCAGCGTCGATTTGCCGGATCCCGCCCTTCCTTTGATGAAAATCCGTCTTTCCAGCTGAGCGGTCAAGCTTTGAATAAAATCGAATGCCCCCCTCGGAGTCGCAGCTCCGAAAAATAAGTGACGCGAAGCGGTTGGCGTATCGCTTTCATGACCGGCGTATAATTCTTGAATCAAATCCTGCGCAATCTGGTCGGCCTTCGCGAAATCCATATTTTCGATATAATATTTTTCCCACTCGTCATGAATCCGCAATGCCGTTGCGAACGTTTCATACGCATTTGAGTAGGCACTCTCAAGCTTGCCTCTAAGATCTTCTATCGTGATGAAGTCTTCCGATGAAATAAGGCTGTTATCAAACGCTTCCTCGAAATGGATAAAGGCGATTTCCCTAGCCCCGCTATCCGATATCCCCTTACAGACTCGCCCGTCGACAATACCCACCTTCAATTCCGTAAAAATGATGCCATCCAATTCGTCGGGACGGAGAGGGGAGTGGAAGCACTGCACATGCAAGCCTTGATCAAGCAGGCTATCCGCCAAGCTTTGCATGACCGTCGATTTCCCCGTGCCTTGGGGCCCCGTAAGGACAAATATCTTGTTCAGCCCACCAAATGCGGATGTATACAAGAAATGAGCCCCGCGCGCAGTGTTGCCGTGGGCAAAATAGTGAGATGATTGTAGTACCAACCTACACACTCCTTTGTGCCTATTCCGATTTGCCAAGTTTACAGAATAAGCATGATTGGGATAAGTGCCTATATATTTGTATATTCCGTGTTGTAACAAGTGGTGTTCGTCCTCTCCCATGTTTTTCGTTATCTGTTGACCGGGCTACAGAAGGTAAAAATCAAACCTGCGATAAATGGGCAGATTTCACTTGCCCTGCGCAGGCTTTTCTGTTATTTTTGATAGTAACAAAATGTTATTAACAAAATGATACTAAGTATTGACTGAGTGGTTTCGCTCTATAAACCAGTGAAGAAAGCAGAGGGATGTATTGTGAAGATGGTTGCGCGCGGCTGGAACCTGTTCGAAATCGCTTGGTTGGCGCTGTTTACCTCGATTGCGGTGGGATTTACGGTGATGTCCAAGGATTCTTTATTCGGATTTACCGTTTTTATTACCGGGGTGCTATGCGTGGTGCTTGCGGCGAAGGGCAACCTGATGAGCTATGTTTTCGGCATGTACAATACCATCGGTTACGCTTATCTCGCCTATATTAACGGGTTGTTTGGAGAGGTTATGCTGAATCTGCTGTTCTTCGTTCCGATGAACGTCATTGGCTTCTACATGTGGAAAAATCACCGCCAAGACGGCAAGCTGATCATGCGCCAAATGGAGCTTAGAGGTCTGCTTCTCGTTGGGGCAGTCTGTGTATTAGGCTGTTTGCTGCTGGGATATGGGCTATCGTTCATCCCGGGACAGAACTCGCCTTACATCGATGCGACTACGACGGTGCTGTCCGTTGTGGCCACCTTTTTAATGGTCCGCAGATTCAAGGAACAATGGCTGGTCTATATTGTGTTGAATTTGTTTACGGTGCTGCTGTGGGCAATTCGATTGCTGGAGGGCAGCAGCGAAGGCATGCTGATGATCGTCATGTGGAGCGCGTATTTGGTCAATGCGGTATACGGGTATTACAATTGGAACAAAGGGGCCAAGGAGGTGGCGGCATGAAAACGCTCGGATTAACGCTGGGGAAGTTTGCCCCGCTGCATAAAGGCCATCAGTTCATGATCGAAACGGCGCTGCAAGAGGTCGATGAATTAATCGTGGTCATTTACGAGACGCCGGTCACTCCGATCCCGCTTCATATCCGGGCGAATTGGATACGGCGACTATACCCGGCAGTCCGGGTTATCGAAGCTTGGGACGGACCGGACGGGTATTCGGATGACCGAGAGCATGAGGTTCGGGAAGAACAGTATATACTCGGTTTATTGAACGGCGAGCAAGTCACGCATTTTTACTCGAGCGAGTTTTACGGCAGGCATATGAGTCTCGCTTTGGGCTCGGTCGACCGGCGGGTCGATGAAGCCCGCGAGCGGGTTCCGATCTCTGCAACCATGATCCGTTCCGACCCATATAAGTACAGGGAGTTCATAAGTGATATTGTGTACCGGGACTTAATCACGAAGGTGGTATTTGTTGGGGCGATGTCGACGGGGAAGTCGACGATCACCGAAGCGCTGGCAAGACGGTATAACACGACCTACGCGAGCGAATACGGACGCGATTACTGGACCGAGCATCAGGTGGACCGCAGAATCGGCCTAGAGGCGTTCGATGAAATCGCAGTGGGTCATATCGAGCGTGAAGAGCAGGCTTTGCTTGCGGCGAATCGATTCCTGTTCGTTGATACCAATGCGATTACGACATATATGTTCGCCTTGGATTACCACGGCCGGGCCCCGGAGCTATTGACCCGAATTGCTCTGGAGAACGCGCAGCGCTACGATCTGTTCTTCTTGTGCGACGATGATATTCCTTACGACGATACGTGGGATCGAAGCGGGGATCAGAAGCGGCATGTTTTTCATAAACAGATCATCGCGGATTTGAAGGAGCGGCGCATCCCCTACATTACGCTGCGGGGGAGCCTGGAAGAGCGCATGCGCAAGGTAGACGAGGTGCTGGCAAAGTTCGAGCCCTATCGAAACTATTTCGGGGAGCTAAAACGTTTAGAATTAGATGCATGCAGGGAGTAAAATGAACCCATAACCTCATTAGAATCAAAAAACAAGGAGGCGCACCCATTGGATTTGTTGGATCGGAACGGACTTACGGAACGCGAATTTTTGGAGCAGTACCGGGCAGGAGATTACGAGCGGCCTTCGGTGGCAGCCGATATGGTGATCTTCACGGTTACGGATGAGGAAGCTGACAGCTATCGGAAATTACCGGAAAAGGAGCTCCGCATCCTGCTCATCCGCCGGGGAGGTCACCCCTTCCTGGGGAAATGGGCGCTGCCTGGCGGCTTTGTCCAGCCGAGCGAGACGACTGAGCAGGCCGCTGCAAGGGAATTGCGTGAGGAAACCGGCGTGGACGACGTTTATTTGGAGCAGTTGTATACGTTCAGCGATATCGGGCGAGATCCCCGAACCTGGGTGATGAGCTGCAGCTACATGGCTCTGATCAACAGCGACAAGTTGGAGCTTAGAGCGGGAGACGATGCGGCCGACGCCTCTTGGTTCAAGGTCTCCTATCGGCTGCTGCGGGAGCAGAAAGAGTTGATGGAGGACGGATACGTCAAGACGCTGGAGTATGAACTCAAGCTAAGCGGTGAAGAGGAGCTTTCGGCGGTCGTGGCCAGAACGTTGACAGTGAAGACGACATCGACTAGCACGGAGTATAAGATCGTATCGAATGACGGATTGGCCTTCGACCATGCGAAGATTATAGCGTGCGCGATCGAGCGGCTGCGGGGAAAAGTGAATTATACCGATATTGCGCTGCACTTAATGCCAAAGCTTTTTACCTTGACGGAACTGCAGCAGGTTTATGAGGTTATTATGGATAAAGAGCTATTGAAGGCGGCCTTCCGGCGCAAGGTGGCCGATCTCGTGGCGGAGACCGATCATTACACCGAAAATGCGGGACATCGGCCATCCCGGTTGTATCGGAGAAAAGTGGAGGATTAAAGGATGATTTACAATCTCGATGAGCTAAGAAAAGCTTATAACGAAGGAAAAACGTTCAAATATGTATTCTTTTGGGGCCATACGCCGCCTAAGGACGGGAGCGTCGACAAAAGCTGCTTCAGCCAGTGGTGGATGTGCCCGTTCACGGTAGAGGGGACGGAGTATTCCTGTGCCGAGCAGTTTATGATGGCCGAGAAGGCAAGGCTGTTCGGCGACAACGAAATGCTGGAGTCGATCCTTACGGCTAAGCATCCCAAGGAGATGAAGGCTTATGGGCGCGCGGTCCGAAACTTTGACAAGGATACTTGGGACAAGGAATGCTACGGCATCGTCAAAAGAGCCAGCTTGGCCAAGTTTTCGCAGAATCCGGAGCTAGGCGATTATCTCAAGTCGACGAAGAACCGCATCCTCGTCGAAGCCAGCCCGCGGGACCGTATATGGGGGATCGGCATGGGCCAGTCCAATCCGGATGCGGAGAATCCCGTGAAATGGCGGGGCCGAAACCTGCTGGGGTTCGCGCTGACCGAAGCGCGGGACGAGTTGCTGCAGAGTGAGTAAGACATCGTGATGGAGTAGTGAAAGGGCGCTCTCCGTAAGATACATATTATTCTGGAGATAAAGGAGCACGTGGTATGATTAAACGGGTGTTAGGCAAAGAGGAAGATGTTATTCGTGCGTTCGCAAAAGAGATTGTTGACTCCATCGCAGATGGACGATATGAGGAAATTGCCCGAAACGTTGATGATATGCAGAATTGGGACATTGAGCTGTTAAAAGAGGTCATCGAGAGTTTTAAGGAAGATAATGAGTTGGAACAGATCGATCGGTTTGATGTAGAATGTACCTTTAGGCCTGTTTATAAAGACGGCAGTATTTATCAACAAGAATCTTTCTATCACTTTAACGATGGAAGCGGAATTGCTTACGAATATGCATTGACGACAGATGGCGAACCCAACGATTTGACTTTGAGCGTTGAGTTTCACTTTGAAGGTGACTATTTGAAAGTCATTTTTGAGAGTGGGATTACTGTACTTTAATAATATCGTATTTAAGAACAACAAGGTACCAAATACGGCTACGAATATGCACAGCTATTTGTTGGCTGATGCATCCTGCTGCTTGCAGGGGATTGTTCCTGATCTGAAGAAAAAGGCATAAGGATAAAGGTTATTGAAGCAGGCCATCTGCAAGTTTACAGAGGGCCTGCTTTTACTTATAGTCAAGAAATCAAGGTATCCTACCGTGCAAAAATCTAACCGGAGAACTCCATCCAAGGGGGAGAGAATTCATGAAGGGGCGCAATTAAAGAGATAAAGTATCCAGCGGTATTTCAAATGCACGTTTAATAACTAACCCGGCTGCAAGCTTGGTTTCATCCGGTTTGTCATGAAGGTGGATCAATTGTACGTTATTAACTGTCACAGGCAACTGGTGCATCACTCTAGCTTTAATCTCGTTGAACATTTCGGGACTGATGGTAGGAATGACTCGGCCAGTCATAAGCAGACTGTCTGGATTGATAAATGTAATGATATTGGTAACGGCGATCGCGATGCCATCGACAATTTTTTCGTACAAACCAAGGAACTTAGGATCTCCTGTTCTTATGCCTTCTGCGAACTCCTCTAGTGTGCATTTGATGGAAACACTAAGTCCGCTGCTGGAAGCCAGCGTCGTTAAGCATCCGGATCTGCCGCAATGGCAAGGATAGGCATCTTCTCCATAGAAGCCTTTATAATGCCCGAATTCACCTGCAACAAAGCTTGATCCTGCAATAATTTGTTTATCATGGACGATCGCGCCGCCTGTACCATAATCAAACTTGATGGTGATATTGTTATTGGAATCCTTCAAGCAGCCGTTCATATTCTCGTTGACAGAGAGAAGATTGACATCGTTCTCGATATACACGGGTATGTCATATTTGTCTTCAAGCAGCTGCTTGAGCGGCAGGCGATGAACGCCTATGCCGGGTGTCCGCAGAACGATGCCATGCTGAGAATCGACCAGGCCCTGCATACTGATTCCGATCCCTTTTACTTTGGAGGTGTTGGGCACCTGGGTGAGCAGCTCATCGATAACTTCATGCAACAGCTGCATCAGCACATCTATAGAACCATATTTGTTGCTCGTGCGTTCTGCGGATGCGACAGCTTCTTGACGCAGGTTGAACACTTTTCCGCGAATGTATTTGCCGGCGAGCTCAAGCCCGATGGCATAAAAATGGCCGCTGTTGATATGAAGGCCGACTCTTTTCCTTCCGCTACCTGCCTCCAAGTCGATAAGCTCCCCTGTCACGATTATTTTTTCCTTCAACAGGCGATTCACGATATTGGTTACCGTTTGTCTGCTTAGTCCGGTCTTTTCCGCAAGCTCTACGCGAGAGATCGGCCCCTCTGAATAAATGAGAAACAGAACCTTCTGCTGATTTATTGATTTTAATAACATATGGCTGGTTTGTTTAACCGAATCACTCACGATATGCATCCTCTTTCCAACAACGTTTTATATAATATAGATTCAAAACATTTGACAAATTAGGAACATACTTTGCTTCAAGTGTAGCATTAATAAGAGGCGAATAAAAGTTGCAAGTTCGTTTAATTCAGTGAACATACATTTTAAATTCCTAGAAAAACGATGATGGATGGCGATTTCATGCGTTAGGATACCATTAATACCACAATTCTCAATCCAAAAACAATAAAAAAAACGAAAAGAATTGTATTGACATTGTAATAAAAAAAGATATTATATTTGTAAACTGATTTGATTAAATACAACAAATTGACGCCTAGAGGAGTAAGTGATGGTATGGATTGGATGGATCATTGCAATAGCAGCGATGACGGTGCTGACTTACATATGCTGGCTGCATGCAGTTATGTTACAACCTGGTAAAGCAGACGCGCTTATTGTACTTGGCTATGTATCTAAAGACGGCCGAATACACCCGTTGCTTAAAGAAAGACTGGATGAAGCTTACAAACAATTTCGGCAATATGGGCACGAATATATTATTGTATCGGGGGGAGCGGTTGGTTCACGTCGCTCGGAAGCGGAGCTGATGAAGAAGTACCTGGTTGAGAAGGGCATCCCAGCAAAAAGAGTATTAAAAGAAGACAAGTCAAACAACACTGTTCAAAATTTAATCTTTAGCAAGCAATTGATGGAGCAGTACCAGCTAAAATCTTTTGTTATCATAACCAATTTATTTCATGTCCGCCGCACGAAGTATATTATGCATCGTCTTGGCATAAAAGGCGGATTCTACGCTAATCGAAGCCTTAGAAGCATTGTGGAATTCCAGCTTAAATTAACCTTTTTGGAGATTCGGGCATTTCGATTAACTCTCCCCATTATTAAGAGGGTCATTAATGATCAAAACAATTGACAAAAAGGTTGACAAATGACCAATTCGTAATTAAAATGAAAGCGTTTACAGAATATTATGGAGGTGAGGCTTAGCAGTCTAAAGCCAGTACTTATTTACAAATTATTTACCCTGACTTGATTGCTGATTAACAAAACATAGTTATGCTTAAATAGTTAATCCAATTTATTTATTAATTAACGGGGGAGCGAAATAATGTTGAATGGAAAAATGAAACGATTCATGAGCACGGGTGTTGCAGCGGTATTATCTTTAACCATGCTGGCTGGTTGCGGTGGAAACAGCGGAAAGAACGGGGCTAGTCCAAGTACAACTCCTGCTGGTTCGGATAAGCCGGGTGTATCAGCAGAAGTAGAAGTTTATGAGAATGGATTGCCGAAGAATGAGGAAGTAACGCTAAAGGTAGGCTTTTTTGTAGGAGGATATGGCCGGGAGTGGTTCGATTATGCAGTTGAATCGTTCACAGCCAAGTATCCCAATGTCAAAATAGACATCACGGCTTCAGCTGATATGAAGACGATTCTTTCTACAAAAATCTCTGCGGGCAATGATAATGACATGTTTGATCTATTTAATACAGATCCAGCGGGAGGTATTGTGGGGCTCGCTGAAGCCGGCAAGCTTGAACCCATGGATGACATTTGGGAATACCCTCTTCCAGATGTGCCGGACAAAAAGGTCAAAGATCTTATGATGCCGGGCATGTACGAGTCAACGCAGCTGATCAATGGGAAAAGGTATGAATTTACTACGGCGAGCAGCTTTGGCGGGTTGTTTTTTAACAAAAAGCTATTCGAAGAGCATGGCTGGAACCAAAACCCGAACACATGGGATGAATTTAAAGCACTTCTCGCAGACATTAAAGCGGACGGCATTGCTCCCATAACGTTCCCGGGTATTCATCCAAGCTACCATAACTGGGCTTTCGGAACAGCCAAAAATTTTGAGCTGGCTGATATCAATGGCCATGTCGATGAATTTATCGAAAATTATAGAACCTATGCTCTGCCGCAATACACAAATCCGGAGACAGTTGAAACCTGGACGCGCATCTATGAGCTTGGCCAACAAGGATATTTTGCAGAAGGACTTCCGGCATTGAACCATACGCAATCGCAAATGCAGGTTATTCAGGGGCAAGCGGCGATGGTATCGACAGGGACGCATGTCGAGAATGAGATGAAGGAAGCAACACCCGAGGATTTCGATTGGGGCTTCATGGCTGTTCCTTTCAGAGATGACACAAATCAAACGCTTTGGATTCGAAGCGGAACTTCAAACTTCAACTATATCTGGGCAGCTAAGCCGGAGCTTAACAAAAAGTGGGCCAAAGAATTGATCACGTGGATGGTTACGCTTGAAAATCAACAATTTGCTGCTGAAAAAGCAGGCGCTTTGCCAATGCGCAAGGATTTGACGGAAGACCCTGCCAGAACGGCTAACCTTTCCAGTTCCGCCCAATCTGTTCTGAAGTACATTGCGGATAATAATGCTCAAACTTATAAAGCAAGCCGGTCTATCAGTATTTCGGATCCGAATCTTGCTCAAGCGGAAAAGTTATTGAATGAGAATATTGTTAAATTTGCTATGGGTATGCAGGATCCGAAACCGATTCTGGAGCAAGCCGAAGAGCTGCTGAAGAAAGCTGTAGAGGCTGAAAAGAAAAAATAAGACGTGATGGAGCGGGGAGGATTCATCTCCGCTCTTCCATTTTAACTTCTGCGACCCCATAGGCTACACGCTGAAAATGACTAATAGTACGTGTTCAAAAAGTCGGATTTTCACTTCCAGTAAGATAGGAGTTGATCTCTCGTGTCTGATTTAACCGCTGTGAAGACACCAAGGCCCTCTGTGCTGCGCAAACTGGGTCTTGATAAAGCGAATACGCAGAAGTGGATATTTCTGTTCATAGCCATTGTGCCTCCCTTTGGCGGATATTTGCTTTTCACGTTGTTTCCGAACATTTTATCCGTTTATTATGCGCTGCTTAATTGGGACGGGTTTACGGATGCAACGTTTGTCGGGTTGTCCAATTTCGTCACCGCATTTCAAGATAAATACGTGTGGCGCGCACTTACCCACAACTTGATTTTAATGATAACGGTGCCCTTCTTTGTTATTATCATCTCTTTGATACTTGCCTATTTAATTACAAATAAATCGTATAAAGAAAATAAGTTTTTGAAGATATTGTTTTTCTTTCCGAATGTTTTATCTACGGTCGTAGTCGCGCTCCTCTGGGCTTTTATTTATGACGGATCGTACGGTTTGCTGAATGGGCTTCTAAAGTTCATTGGCATTGATACCGGTAATTTCTATTGGTTGGGCAATGAAAACACGGCGCTTGCGTCGATTATCCCGGCATGGGTATGGGGCGGCGTCGGCTTGTACGTCATTATCTTTGCCAATGCGATGCTGGCGATTCCAAAGTCATTGTACGAGGCGGCGATTCTTGAAGGGGCCGGACATATGACGCGTTTGTTTAAAATTACAATGCCGCTTGTTACGCCCATTATTCGGGTCAGCGCTTTGTTCCTGGTCGTTGGCACGATGAAGGGCTTTGAAATCATCCTCATTATGACAAATGGGGGCCCATTCGGGTCGACGGATGTCATCGGCCTCTACATGTTTAACTTGGCTTTTGGCGTAGAGTATCGGAATTACGGCTACGCTTCCGCAGTCGGTATGATCCTGTTCGTCATATTAGTAACGGCAAAGCTGTTAATCGATAAATTTGTGCCGAACAAAGGCTACGAGTATTAGTTTCCATATGAAGTTCGGAGGGATAAAGTTTGAAGGAAAAACGAACGTTTATGGACGTTGTGTGGCGTGTGCTGCTTTATGCTTGGTCGCTGACCATATTATTTCCTTTAGTCTGGGTTATCTATGAATCGTTAAAAAGCAATCCTGAGTTTTTTAAAGATATATGGGCGCTGCCTTCGGAACTAAGATGGCAGAATTATTCGAAGGCTTGGAATCAATACGGTTTTGGGCAATCACTCTTAAATACCCTTTATTATGTTGGCGGAAGTCTGGTGCTTGGGCTTTTCTTTACGACAATTAACGCCTATGCGCTTACTCGAATGCAGTTCAAAGGCAGAAAATTGATTTGGGGCTTGATTATGTTGTCCCTGTTCCTGCCTGGCATCAATGCGCTTGTACCCCAGTATGTCATTATGCGGGAACTGAGTTTGACCAATAGCTTGACCGGATTAATTCTTCTGTCCAGTCTGGGTGAAAGCGTGTTCTATCTTATGCTGCTCGGAGGGTTTATGAGCTCTCTGCCGATGGAGCTTGAAGAGAGCGCAACGATGGATGGCGCTACATTATTCCAAAAGTTTTGGCGTGTTATCGTTCCTTTGTCTACACCGGGAATTGTAACCGTTGGCGTATTCAAGTTCTTAGGGTTCTATAACAATTTCTTAGCGCCGTTTATCTATTTGAGCGATCCCAAGAAATATCCCATTGCGGTGCAAATGTATTCTGCGAATAAGCAAATGGAGTTTACTGCGGATTGGGTAACTTTGTTTGCCGGTGTAACCATTGCGATGGTACCGTCCATTATTATTTATATCCTTTTCCAAAAACTTCTTATGGAAGGCGCGACCATGGGGGCGGTGAAGGGATGAATACTGCAGAGCAAGTGAAGGCGAAATATAAGCTGATTGCATTGGATCTGGACGGGACGCTTCTGACGGATGAAAAGCACATTACGGATGAGACCAAAAAGTGGCTTCAATATGCAGTAGATCAGGGTGTTAAAGTCATGTTCTCCACCGGGAGAGGTTTGCAAACTGCCAAGGGCTTTTGGGATGAGCTTGGGCTCGATTCCCCCATGGTGCTGCTCAATGGAGCAGAAGTTTGGGAGGGACCGGGCAGGCTTAAAAAGCGAGTCTTCCTCCCTCGGGACGCGGTCCGCGATATGCACGCCATTGCTGCCAAGCGGGGCGAGTGGTACTGGGGCTACAGCGTGGAAAGCTTGACGGGCGACAAGGATTGGACGCCGGAGATGTTCGAACGGGATTGGATGAAATTCGGCATTGGCAGTAATGATCAGCGGAAGCTTGCGGAAATTAAGGAAGAGCTGCTCAGTTGGGGCACGCTCGAGGTTACCCATTCGGCTCCTACTAATATGGAGATTTCAGTTAAAGGCATTACAAAGGAAAGCGGAGTGCGCGAGGTTTGTCAGACGCTGGGCTTCTCGATGTCCGATGTCATTGCTATGGGTGACAGTGATAATGACGCGAAGCTCCTGAAGGCGGCAGGTCTCGGTGTGGCGATGGCCAACGGTGAAGAGCATATCAAATCCATAGCGGACGTAATCACGGCTACCAACAACGAGGACGGCGTTGCTCAGGCGATTCGGAAATATGTATTCCAAATGGAGTAAACCCATCAAAGGTATTCTAATAGTGCGAGTTCAAAAAGTAGGATTTTCAGCACCGAGAAGGTTGGATGAAGGTAGGGAGTGAGGAGCGGAGCGTACGTTTTGGGTACGTGAGCACCGGAAGGCCCGGCTGAATTCAAGATTCGATGCCGAGTTACTTCTTGGCTCACTTCGTGATCAAAAGGCGACTTTTTGAACAACCTCTAGTAAATATAGTGAGGGAGTAGATATAGATGGCCGTACAATCGAAAGAGATAAACTTAGATCAACTGGGCGGAACGATATACCCGGAGACAACAAATGGCGAACAGTTGAGATGGCATTCTCCGCTGGAAGCGCCCTTTCACATCGCGGGCTTCCCTTGGCTTGCGCAGGATGGGATATACAGACGCCTGCCCTTGGCTTCCGGGGCTGTCTTGTCGCCCGCGGTTGATACGCTTGCTTATTGTACGGCAGGCGGACAAATTCGCTTTCGCACCAATTCTTCAAGGCTGGTCATAAGGGTACGTCTTGCCGGACCGGCCAATATGTATCATATGCCGCCTACAGGGCAGTGCGGGGTTGACTGCTATCTTGGAGAGCCGGGAGAGCAGAGCTTTATCACCACGGCTAGATTCAAACCAACGGAAAGTGAATATGAATCCCAGCTTTATCAGTGGGATTCAAAAAAAGATGTGGCCGTCACCTTAAATTTACCGCTCTATCAAGGGGTAGAAGAGGTGTGGATCGGTGTAGATAAGGATGCTGTCATAAGCGATGCACCTGCCTATGCTAGCAGTAGACCCGTTATTATATATGGAACTTCGATTACGCAAGGGGGATGCGCCTCCCGACCGGGTATGGCTTATTCTAATATTCTCAGCCGTATGATTCCGGTGGAGTTCGTCAATCTTGGCTTCTCGGGGAATGGAAAGGGCGAGCCGGAACTCGCGCATATCATGTCGGAAATCGATGATCCGGCTCTATTCATTCTTGATTATGAAGGGAATACGGGGGAGGCCGGAAACATCGCACGAACGCTGCCTGCCTTCATCCAAATTCTGAGAGACCGGCATCCAGAGGTTCCTATATTGGTAGTCTCCAGGATTAGTACTGCCGAAGACCAATTCTATATAGAGAGGAGGGATCTTAATGACCGCCGCAGGCTGATCCAGATCGAGAATGTGGAGCAGAGGCGGACAGAAGGAGACGCTAATATCCATTTCGTTGACGGTTTTAAGCTGCTGGGCGATGATTTCGTCAATGATTGTACGGTTGACGGAACACATCCAACGGACCTCGGATTTTTGCGCATGGCACAGTCGCTTGCACCTATCATTAAGCGATTGTTGAGACTGTGATGAACAAGACAGATGATATGAACAGCCTTCAGACTGCATTTTTTGGTTTAGGGGCTGTTTGTTTATCAGTCAGACACCTGTCTTACCATTTAAGCCGAAAAAGGAGAGGATTTTAATTGAAGTCCCAAAGAAGAAGTCTGCCTTTTATTGTGGTGGCTTGTATGATTGCGGGGGTTGTTAGTCTTTATTACGGCATTAATGTATTCGCGGCGTCTTCAGAGACAGAGAATGTTGTCTCTAAAAAAGATAGAGCTAAGTACTTAGGAAATTCACTGTTCAAAGGTCACATGCATTCCCATACTTCTCTCAGTGACGGGATATTGCTGCCTAATGATGCTTATAATTTTGTGAAAAGTAATACAGATTTTGATTTTTTTGCAGTGACGGAACACGACGTGACTTATGATATCAGTACGGGCAGTGACTTTATTACGAATGTTCAAGACTCTTATTCAGAAGAATACAAGCTGCTGCATGAGCAATCCGATGCTCACAATCGTGATCACGAATTTATTACGCTGCCGGGCACGGAAGTGACTTGGTATGATGAAGCGGGCCATATCAATTTATTTAATGCTCCATGGTTTGCAAGAACACATGGAGTAGGTGCGGATGGCACTTGGGGCTGGAGCGACATCAAATATGATCTGCCAACCTTTTACGCAAGACTTGCCCAAGATCCGAATGCGATTGCGCAATTTAATCATCCACGTTCGTCAGGAAATTGGAGTTTCAATGAATTTAAACACTATAACCGGGAAGTTGACAGAAACCTTAATCTGATCGAATACAAATCCTCCAATGATTTTGCAATCTATACCAAAGCATTAGATCGAGGCTGGCATGTTTCTCCCGTGTTTGGCGGGGACGAGCACAAAGGGAATTGGGGAATGGTTCAGCCCCATGTGACCGGTATGTGGGGAAAAAAGCTTACTAGAGAAGGCCTTTACGAGGCGATGCGAAACCACCGCACCTATGTATCATTTGATCGCAACTTAGAAATGGCGGTTTCAGCCAAAGGTCAGATGATGGGGTCGATTCTTCCGGCCAAAACAAAGAAAATTAATCTCAAGATACAGATAAGTGACCCTGATGCTAACGATGTGTTGGATAAAGTCGTTGTTTACAAAAACAGCGGTGAAATCATCAAGGAGTACGGCAATATTGCCGGCAATCAATTTAATCAGGAAGTATCCTTAGCGAGTAAAGATGGGGACTACTTCCTCGTAAGAGCTTTCCAAGTGGACGGTGAAGAGGCTATAAGTGCTCCAATATGGATTGGTGATGAGACGAGGGGCACGGTGCATGCGCCTGAAATTAAGGTTCATGGACAATATCCGGATACTATTAAGCTTGGGGATCAAGTAGAAGTGCTGGGCGCTTCGGCGACAGATCACAGCGGTCAATCTTTATCGGTGGAAGCCATCGTTCTAAATGATAAGGGAGAAGTGGCGGCTCTAAATCAGCATTTCAAGGTCGACATGTATGGAGAGTATTTCATTAAGTATGTAGCAACCGACGCCCAAGGAAATACGCGTGTTGAACTTATTCGAATCCTTGTTGATCAACAAAATCTGGATGCCGATAAAGTTCTAAATGAATTTCAGCCCATTGTTAATGTAGGTGGGAATGAACGTGAAGTAGGAATAAATTTGGTGACGGATAAGGCGTTAGAAACGTCATATGTTCAGTATAAACCGGAGTCAGAGGCGACGTGGGACAATGCGGAAGTGGTACAAGCGGGAGTCTCTTATTTTCAAGTCGCGTATGGCGATACATTTGCCAAAAGTAACTATCGCGTGCTTGCAGCTCATGAAGCGAATATAACAGGTCTCGACTTAGGGACTACGTATGACTATCGGTATGGAATGTCACCGACTGGACCTTGGAGCGACAGTTACAGCTATAGGACCGCGCCAGCTTCAGAGGAAGCCGTTATGTATGTGATGGGGGATCTTGGCGTTCCGGATCGAAATCCGGAAAGCTTCCAGCTCTTTAAAAATATGCTGGACGTTCTGCAGGAGAAGAATTCAAACGGACAGACGGTGATTCAAGTCGGAGACTTGGTCGAGAACGGCGGCAATATGTATGCATGGGATGATGTGTTTAGCAACATTTACAACAATGATATGGGTCTAGTTTCTGCTCACATTGTCGGGGACCGTGAACGTGCGACGGAACGGAAAATCGGACCGTACTCCGGGTTTTTCAACCTGCCGAAGAACGGTGAAGGCAGTTACCGGGAAACGAATTATTCGTTTGATTATGGCGATATGCACATTGCTGTTCTGAATTCCGTGGTGGATTTCGACAAGCAGCTGTCATGGCTGGAAAAAGATTTGCGGGCAACCGACAAGAAGTGGAAAATCGTTATGGGGCACTATCCTTATTATGGCGGTCAATCAGGTGATGAGACCGGTATGGACATGATGAGAGTGAAATTGTCTCAAGCCTTTGAACGGCTTGGTGTCAGTCTGTACATTGGCGGTCATGATCATTTGTATAAACGGACAACCATACGAAACGGTGTAAAAGATATATCGGAAGAAGCGATGAATCTAGGTACAACTTTTGTGACAGTTGGTTCATCAGGTCCAACGTTCTATGATAACAAATCGTTTGACTGGGATCATATCGTATATGATGAAAATAAGCAGACGGGTGTTATTTTAGAATCAAACGATCAATCTCTTACGTTGAAAGCCTACAACAGCGACGGTGATGAAATTGATTCATTTACGATGAAACAACCTGCAAATTATATGAACTTAACAAGCGCAATAATAGAAAATAACGTCTTGAAGGGCGTCGGGGTCCTGAATTACCCGAGCTCCCTTGAACGTGTCACCGTTATCGGGGAAAAGCGGGATCATACAGGTGAACAACTGCTGGAAACGGTTATTCAAGAAGCAACGCTAGAACATCTCGGACGTGAACAAATCATCTTATTTGATAACCCGCTTGCATTTGGCGATGAACATACGATCGTCGTAAGAGTGGTTAATAATCCAATCGATCAAGAGCCGTTAACGGAACCGTTCATAGCTAAAGAAGGCATGCTGGGCGATGGTTCGGAAGGCAACCCCTATCAAATCAAAAGTGCCAGTGGACTCAATAAAATGCATGAGTTCCCGGACAAACATTTTATTTTAGCTCAAGACATTGACGGTAATGGCATGTTTTTTGAAGCCATTGGCGCGAATGGCACTCCATTTACGGGTACGTTTGATGGGCAAGGGCATACGATTACAGGTGTTATGGTCTCCTCGGGCGGCGCCGGTCTCTTTGCTATTAATGAAGGGACGATTCGTAATGTAGGAATCACCCATGCCGATATTGATGTTCGCCGAAGTAATATTGGGATCCTGGTTGATCAGAATGATGGGATCGTGGAAAATGCCTACAGTACCGGATCTATTCGAGGTAATTCTACAGTTGGCGGTCTTGTGGGCTACTCGAACGGTACCGTTAGAAACAGTTATTCAACAGCTCGAGTCCATGCGCGAGGCAAGCAAGCCGGCGGCTTGATCGGGATTACGAATCGGGGGAGTACAACAGAACAGGTCTATGCAACCGGAGCCGTAATAGCAGAAGAATCAAATGCTGGCGGCATCAGCGGATACGGATATAACCATACGGTCATTCGAAATAGTATGGCATTAAATCCATCTATTGTTACAGGTACTGCATCGAATCGAATTGTCGGCAGAGTACTAGCTGGGGAGACGGCAACTTTAGTCAATAATTACGCTGATGAAAATATGTTTGTTAGCAGTGAGAACGTTACGGTGAATGATCCGAACAATGAGAAAGGACAGGGGGTCGGTGCAGAAACATTCACGGAGCCATCTTTTTTCATTGAGACTCTCGGTTGGGATTTTGATACGATCTGGATCTGGAATGAAGATGCCAAACGTCCATTACTGCAAAGTAATTTGGAACAAATTGACGAAGATCATATTCCGAAGCCGAAGCTTGATCGGAATGAAGAGGGGTACTACATCATCCGCTCGATTCAAGAATTAAAAACGATATCCGAATTCCCAAATGAGAATTATATATTGGAGGATGATCTTGATTTTGAAGGGCGGCTATTTGAACCTTTATTTAAAGCGACGCCATTCCTTGGCACGTTTGATGGGAACAATAAATCCTTAACCAATTTTAAATCAGAAAATGGCGGCTTATTTCATCTCAATGGCGGAACCATTAAAAACATAGCTATGGTAGATGCAAGCGTCACTGGCGGAAGTAATATCGGCATACTCGTTAATACGAACAACGGAGCGGTAGAGAATAGTTATGTCACGGGCTCAATCGAAGGCTCCAGTACCGTGGGCGGTCTAGCGGGCTATTCCAATGGCATCGTGAGAAACAGCTATTCTACGGCAGATGTAACGGCCCAACTGAACCAAGCTGGAGGTCTAATCGGAATTACGAACTCAGGCAGCTTAACGGAAAACGTGTATGCATCCGGGGCTGTCCAGGCGCTTAGAAGCAACGCAGGCGGAGTGACTGGCTACGGTTATAATGATACGGTTGTTAGAAACGTGATTGCTCTTAACCCTTCCGTCGTGACGCCGACGATGGCGAACCGCGTGGTGGGACGAGTCCTTGCCGGGCATACCGCAACGCTTCAGAATAATTATGCGTTCGATGGCATGATTGTGGATAAAGAAGGCGAGAGTATTGCCGCTGCTGACAACAGAAAGGGTTTGGGGCTTTCTCAGCAGCAGGTTGAAGACCCTAACACGTATACCGATCGACTGAACTGGGATTTTGAGTCGGTTTGGATGTGGAATGATGCTTTAAAGCGTCCGGTATTGAGCAGTAACCCTGAAGAGGCAAGCGAGCCTGTCGTGCCTTTGGAAAGAAATGAAGCTGGTTATTACCGAATCAAGTCCATTGCTGATCTGAATGTTATGGAAGCCTTCCCGGCAGAAAAGTATATTTTGGACCATGATTTGGATTACGCAGGACAACCGGCTGAGTCACTTTTTAAAGATGTTTCGTTCACCGGTGTTTTGGATGGCGACGGGAAGAAAATAGTCAACTTTAATTCCTCGAGCGGCGGCTTAGTCCATCTTAATGGCGGAGTGATTAAAAATATAGCCATGATCGATGCCGGCGTCACTGGCGGGAGCAGAATTGGCATACTCGTCAACACGAACAATGGCGAGATAGAGAATAGTCTTTCAACAGGCTCCATTACAGGCTCCAGCACCGTGGGTGGTTTAGTAGGCTATTCCAATGGCATCGTAAGAAACAGCTATTCTACCGCGGATGTGACTGCTCCGGTAAGTCAGGCCGGCGGCTTGATCGGCATTACGAACTCGGGCAGCCTAACAGAAAACGTGTATGCGTCTGGAACCGTTCGAGCGATGACGAGCAATGCGGGCGGAGTGACTGGATACGGATACAATGATACAGTCATCAGAAATGTCATAGCCCTCGGCCCTTCGGTTACGGCGCCAACGATGGCGAACCGGGTGATGGGACGAGTTCTTGCGGGGCACACCGCCACGCTCGAAAATAATTATGCGTTTGACGGCATGATGGTGAATAAAGAAGGTGTCACTGAGGGAGCATTAACAACCCTTAAAGGATTAGGGCTGTCTGAAACTGAAATAGAGACTCCATCCACCTATACGGACAGATTAGGGTGGGACTTTAACGCTGTTTGGAGATGGGACGGTATTGTTAAACGGCCTGTTTTACAATCGGTATCAGAAGGCAACGAAGTGGAATTGGTTACTCTGACTGAGCTTGAGCTCGAAGGGTTGCTTACGCTGGCTGTTGGAGAGAGTGCTCATACGGTGACTACCGCAGTATATAGTAATGGAAGTCGTGAAAAGGTAGACACAAACATTATCTACACAAGCAGTGATCCAAGTATAGCGGAGATTAGCGCTAGCGGTGTAGTAACAGCCAAGTCGGAAGGAACCGTGCTCATTACGGCAGAGTATGATGGCTTGATTGCATCCCATGAGCTAAAAATCTCGGCTCAGAAGCAAATCGATATGGAGGGGGGCGTGGATGCGGAAGTCACGCTTCCACTCACTTCTTCAGCCTTAATAGGAACGGGAGAGCGGGGGATCGCGAACCGGATGCCGCACCCTCCTGCCTTCATGGCGGGAGCAAGCCATGAGATCGTTTGAACGGCACCATAAGTATTAGGCAGTTTAATGAAATGAGTCCGGTAATGATACGGGCTCATTTTCTTTTATCTCCGCAAGTAAACTTATTACTTTTTGAACAAGCCTCCGTTCCGATAACTGAGATCGTTTCAGGAATATCCTCCCTCATGATAACCCTCCCAATCTATTATTGAGATTTGTAAAGAGAGGCACTTCTTCACATTGTAGAGATTTTGTAGAGATTAGGTTTTTAAACTATGAAAAAGAAAGTGTGGAAATTCGGAATAAGGGAGGAGGTATAAAAGGAGGGAACTCCGCAAGATTTCGATGATGCAAAGGGCTGCTGGGATTAAGCAAACGGAAGATGTCTACTCGACTTGAGCGTAATCGGGTCGATGATCTTACTGTCGCTAAATTTCAGCAGTTTCGGGAATGGAGGAGAAATGTTTCTTGAAACGAAAACGCAGTATAGGTAAAGCAATACTCTCTTTATGCTTGGCAATCATGCTTGTCTTGCAGACGGTGGCATTCTCTGTCACTGGATATGCGGATAGCGCGCCAAGCGATTCCGGGCCGGCGGCTGTTATCGAAGCGGATTTGCCGAGCGCGGACGAACCGACGTCAGTAACTGAGGCAGTGTACGATGTGCCGAACAATTCTTTAGTAAAGACGGCGGGCCCGACGGACAAAACGGTGTTGTTCATGGATGCCAATTCAATCTTTCCGCTGAAGGTGACGCAGGGAACCGACATTGCTCCGGGCGGTACGATCCAGGGCCGACAGGCATTTACCCTCAAATCAGAGGGCCTTAAGGTGCCCGTGAATGGTGATGACGCTGATCCGACTAATGCGGATCCAAACCTATACATTCAGAAGGGTGACTGGATCGAACTAAAAAGGGATGACTACTTCGCGGAAGTGGTATTGCCAACAGCTACCAAACCTTTGATGGCAACAACTGAAACGGGTCAGAAGCAGCTTGGCATCGCTTATTTCACCCCTAATAGCATCAATATTGTATTTAATGGCGACGATGTGTTTTTCAATGGTATTGGACGAGCGGTTACCTTTGGCTTTGAAACCACTGCCAATTCGGATGTAACGGGCATGAACTACGGCGATACAAAGCCTATCTCGATTTTCGGGGGAGCGTATGAGCTAAAGAACCCGGATGTTACGCCCGCGTACAGTATCAACTTGACAGGAAACAACTGGCCAAAGAATGGGAGCTGGACTTGGTGGTATGTGACCGTCCCAGCCTATCAAGATGGTTATTTGACCTTCCAGGCTACTCCATCCTCTTTTGATGTGCTTGATGCAACAATGAAGTTGCCGGTAGATGGACTGACGTTCTATACGAAGCCTTCCGACTACCGTATGGTCTATGTCCCGGGATCCTTCACGGTAAACGGCACTAAGGTAGACCCGAACATTGATGTAGATGGCAGTCTGAGCTACATCTTCCCGGCAGGAACGGGAGTGGACCCTAAGGTCGAGTATCAAGCATGGTTTCATAAGGATCTGTATTATAAAGAGTATCGGGGCGTGGCAATCGATCCCGGTCGAAATGGCGGACAGCGTTTTGACCCAAAAGTTGAACTGAGGGATACGAGTGCTGACGTTAAAGCCAGTGCAGTACGGGAAACGTGGGTTGCACCCGACTGGATTCAAGCATCGGGCTCTTATGACCATCCGAATGAAACCATTACATGGAAGGTCGCGGTTAACCAGTATAACAAAAAAGGGTTAAAAGACTTTACTATCACCAATGTATTGCCTGCTGGGCTGGACTTTTTATCAGCTGAATGGCAGACATGGGAGGATGGCGCTTCACCTGGAATAACACCAATTACACCAGATTCGAACGGCGTTTATTCCTTTGGGCATATTAATGGTAGAGTAGAATTAGTGATTAAGAGCAAGGTAACAAGCGGCTCCAGCTTCAGAATAGATCCTCGTGCCAACTGGAATTTGAATACGCCAGATGGCATACAGAACAACGATGTCGTGACCGGTACAAGACCTAACGCAGTGACGGATGAGGCAATTGTCAACATCGGCGCGCACACGTTTGCAAAAACAGGCTCTATTTCGATGGAGGATTATAACCTGGGCGGCATCACATGGACCGTTAATCTAACGCCACAGTATGCCCTGCCTAATGCGGCGGTATATGATGTGCTGGTGCATGACGGAGATTTGAGCGTCTTGGACAACGCTGTGGATGAAACCGGCGAGGTGAGCGCGGAAACGATTGCAAAAATCAAAGGAAATGTGAATTCCGCGCAGCTTTGGAAAAAGTACCATAAAGGAACCTTAAAGACCAATGCAACCGGCCTGACCATGAAGGCTATTCCTTTAACCGTGAACGGTAAAGTGGTGGCGGATTTGATCAAGGTGACCGGATACACCGATAAAGCTGCATCTTTCAGCTTCCGTGCACTTGAGACCAACCCAGACATCCTCTTCAGGCAGGATATCAACGCAGGGAAAACAAGCTGGAATCGGGCTTTGCTCATTGACGGCGACACCGTAAAACAAGCGCAAAACAGCACCAACCTGCATCTGCGTATGCTGAACAAGGATATGCTCTTTGCGTCAAAGCCATTGCAAGCAGATGGTACGCCTGAAAATGTTAGCCCGAATAACGTTAGCAGTTATATTAGAAACGATAACAATGAAGCATGGACGATTTCTGCCTATGACAGGACAACCAAAACGGTCACTTTCCGTTTAGGGGTAAATATGCCTGGATATAACACAGA
Organism: Bacillus sp. FSL K6-6540; assembly: GCF_038007545.1. Taxonomy (NCBI): domain Bacteria; kingdom Bacillati; phylum Bacillota; class Bacilli; order Caryophanales; family Bacillaceae; genus Bacillus; species Bacillus sp. FSL K6-6540. The sequence goes on along the minus strand of NZ_JBBOXH010000001.1, from coordinate 7,109,681 downwards.
GGAAATGGCTAAGGACGGCGATCGAGTCATCAGCAATATCAAGCTAGTGGACACACTGCCCGAAGGCTGGGAATTCGTGCCGTTTTCTGAAGGTAAGGATTTTGAGCTTTGGAAAGGATATTCGGACAATGGTTCAGGTACAGAATATGGTGTTAGAAACGATGCCAGAACACTTATTGAACCAGGTACCAGTGCTCATGTAGTAAGTTTTTCCCATAATGGAAACGAGGGAACGTTCACCTTCTCTAAATTGGAAAGCCCATATGTCATTTTAGTAAAGGCTAGACCTTCCAATGCGGCTCTGGAGAAATATTTGGAGGAATACACCGCCAACGGCGTAGACAAGCAGGTGTTGTATAACAAAGCCGACCTGCACATGACATGGGGCGGCGTGGAGAAGGTCCTTACTGAACAGCGCAAGGTTATTGTACCTATTCAGACCCTGGGCAAGTCGGTAACGAAGCCAGTTCCAGGCGTGCTGGAATGGACGGTGAACTATACCCCGCCATTCAACATGACGCAGGGCGTTTATTTGCAGGATACCCTAGGTGCAGGTATGAACCTGCGCTATGAAGAAAACGGAAAGCTTGTGCTGACAGCGCCTAGTATGGCAGTCTATCCTGCTAAACTGTCTGCCAGCGGTGCTTTGGAACGAGAGGGCGCAGCGCTGGACCTCAGCGACCCGAATGGTGAAGTTCAAGTAGAAGCTGCACCAGGCGCGGGAGGCACCACGGTTCTCCTATTCAAAATGAAAGACCCTAATAAGTTTTACCAGTTTGTGTACCAAACTGAGGTTGATCCGTCTAAAGCGAAAGCTGGCGACAAAATGGGCAACGAGGTAAAGCTGATGGGCGATGATAAGCTGAAAACGGTCAGTGCCAAAAGTGAAAGCACGCTGGACAATTCAGACGTAGCCGGCAGTTCAAGCTCCAATGCCCTGCTCCCCCTGAAAAAGGTAGATCCCGATGGTAAGCCGCTGCAGGGCGTACAATTTACACTGTACAAGAAGAGCGATGGAACGAAAGTTGCAGAAGGAACAACCGATAGTGGAGGGAAGCTTAATCTGCTGTTCCCGGATCCGGGTTATTACGAGCTGAAGGAAACCTACATTGATCTGAATACCTGGCTGCCGATCACCCATGTGTATCAAGTGTATGTAGGAAATACGCCAGGCAAGCCTATTTGGGTAGATGGAGTAAAAGTAACCTCCGATAATCCGCTGGTCGTGCCTACGCCGGCCCAGGGTAAGCTGACCATCAGCAATAAGGTGGAAGGCAACGGCAGCGATGCTTCCAAGGATTTTGAATACACCGTGACCTTCACCGGCGAAGGCAAGGACGGAGAGTACACCTATAAGAAGTCGGATAATACGTTTGGCACGATCAAGAGCGGAGGCAAGTTTACCCTCAAGCACGGGGAATCTGTGACGCTCCCGACATTGCCTGCGGATTTGGTCTATACCGTAACCGAGGCCGATTATACGACCGTTGATGGTTATATCACCACGCCGGGGACCAGAGAGCTGTCCGGCACAATCGAGAATAAAGGCGATCATAAGGCGGACTTCATCAATGAACGGACCGTCAACAAGCTGACCGTCAGCAATACGGTCATGGGCAACGGCGGCGACAAGACGAAGGCGTTCGAGTACACCGTCACCTTTGAAGAAGCAGGCAAGGATGGAAGCTACGCGTATACGAAGTCGGATGGCGCGACGAGTACACCGGGCACGATCAGGTCCGGCGAATCCTTCACACTTAAGGATGGAGAGACGCTGGAAATTGTAGGACTGCCTAAGGATCTGAAATACACGGTGACGCAGAAGGACTACACAACTGACGAATACGTGACCACGCCTAAGGAACGGCAGTATACCGGGGTCATGGTGGGGAAAGATGAAGTTGCCCCGTTCACAAATGTGCGAGTTATCGAAGGCAGCCTGCTTATCAGCAACACGGTTAAAGGCAAAGACGACGACAAGTCGAAGCCGTTCCAGTACACGCTCACCTTCACAGGTGAGGGATCGGACAAATCCTACGCCTATGAGAAATCGGACGGCAGCAAGGGAATAATCACGAGCGGGGATACCTTCGAGCTTACCGACGGCCAGACGCTCGTTATAGAAGGTCTTCCGACGTATCTCAAGTATACGGTGACCCAGGATGATTATTCGAAGAACGGCTATGTGACGGATCCTGAGAGTCTCGAACACACAGGCACCATTCCGGAGAAAACATTGGCAGAGGCACACTTTGAAAATACTCGCCCGTATCTGGAAGGCGTGCTGCGTGACAACAACACAGGAGAAGTCATTCCGAATGCATCCATCACGGTGACCAATCTGAAGACAGGTGAGAAGCAGACGATTCAGACGAGTGAGAAGGGTGAATATTTCGTCCCTGCCGAGGCGGACACCGACTATACGATCACGTATACGAAGGTGTATACGGTAGGCGGAAAAGATGTGCCTATCGAGTTCACGCAAAAAGCAAATGTGGATGGCAACGTGAAAGACGAGACCGTTCCGGCGGTCATAACGGCGGTAGGGATCGTTCTGTTCAAGCAGTTGGATGGGACAACAGAGCTATTCAACGATTCGTTCACCAGCCAGATGCGTATCTATTTGAAGGACAAGGACGGCAATTATATTCAGGAGAACGGTCGTCCTAAGGCGTTCCCGCTGGCTTCGAACGGCACCTTCTCCATAGAAGACGAAGAGCTGAGCGCGCAGCAGTACACCATGGAAGTTCGCTATCAAGCTGAAAACGGCGAGGAACTGCTCTTCAAAGTGACGCAGCTTGACGTGAAGGCTAACGGAGAGCTGAATATTTCCGAGGCATTGGTCGACCCTTACGGTACGGTTTATGATGAAACGACAGGAAATGCCACCACTGGCAAGAAAATTGCTGGAGCCAAAGTTACGCTGTATTATGCGGATACGCAGCGGAATAGAGATAACGGCCGCATTCCGGATACGAAAGTAACGCTCCCTCCGGTTCCGAATTTTGCGCCGCATGACAACAAGAGCCCGGAGCAGGAAAGCGACGCCAATGGCTTCTATGCATACATGGTGTTTCCTGAAGCGGATTACTATCTGATCGTAACGAAGGACGGATACGAGACGCACAGGAGTGATACGATTTCTGTCGATTTTGACATTGTAAGATACGACGTGCCAATGAAGCCGATAAAAACCGGCGGCGGACCGGGCCCTGTTAACCCAGCCCCAGAGCCAGAGAACCCAGGCCCTGTTAACCCAGCCCCAGAGCCAGAGAACCCAGGCCCTGTTAACCCAGCCCCAGAGCCCGAGAATCCAGGCCCTGTCAACCCAGCTCCAGAGCCGGAGAATCCGGGCCCTGTCAACCCAGCCCCAGAGCCGGAGAATCCGGGCCCTGTTAACCCTGTTCCAGAGCCGGAGAATCCAGGCCCTGTCAGCCCTATTCCTGACCAGCCTGGTAATTCCGAGCCTGGCAACGTCAACAATGGGAATAACAACGACAACGTGCCTGATGTCAGCGACTTGGCCGATAAGGGTGCGGGCAATGGAATTAACGAGCTGGACGATGCTCCGAAAACCGGAGACAACAGCGTGTCGCCAATCTTCTATCTGGCTTTGGCGCTGATGTCCTTGATGACGATCGGGCTCTGTCTACTCGGTAACAAAAAGAAAACGCACATCCAGTGACCGGAAAGGCGGTAAGAAATGAGCAAAACCAAAAAAATTCTTATCGCCGTTTCTTTCCTTGTATTGGTATTTTCGCTCTTTAATTTTTCGAGAACTCTCTTGCGGGATTATGCGGAGCAGCAGAAAATCGAAGAGCTGGCAACAGCTTGGGAGGAAGGGTCGGACAAAGGCGGAGGGGCTGCATCCCCCTCCGTTTTGTTCAATAAGGCGAATGAGCCGGTCATGCTTCCCGAATTTCGAGAGCTTTACGAGAGGAACTCGGACATCGTCGGCTGGCTGAAGATGGACGGTACCCGAATTGAGTACCCGGTCATGCAGAATCCACAGGATGCGGATTACTATCTCAATCATGATTTCGATAAAAAGGAAAACCAAGGCGGCCTCCCCTTTTTGGACGCGCATAGCCGGACCAATGGTTCGGACATTTTGCTGATTCATGGCCATCACATGAAAAGCGGCTGGATGTTTAAAGATTTAATGAAGTACAAGAACGAAAGCTTTTATAGAGAGCATGCCACGTTCCAGTTCAGCACGCTTTACGAAAAGGAAGAGTATGAGATTGTTGCCGTCATTCTGTCACAAGTTTATCGCAAATCGGACGACGTTTTTAAATACTACCAGATTGAGAATGTAAGTACGCCCGCCGAGTTCGATTCGTATGTTCACAACATCAAAAAACTCGCTCTTTATGACACGGGCGTAACAGCCCGGTATGGCGACAAGCTTATTGTACTGTCCACGTGCGAGTACTCGACCGAAAACGGCCGGTTAGCGGTGGTCGCCCGAAAGCGTTTATGACGATGTTGAAACAGGAAATCAAGTTGTTTTATATCGCGTTCTTCCCTTGGAGGACGCGGTTTTTTTTGCCCGGAAGCAAAAACGGAATCGACGCACAAGCGCACAATAACGTCTACTAGGCGGAATACCAGCGTACTGTCGATATGGGCGAAGTATGTGGATAAAAAATGAAAGAACCCTCCAAACCTGGAGAGTTCTTTTCTTTCATTGAGTACCGATCCACTTATCCACTTCATGAATCTCAAAAACGCAGTCATGTCGACGGGGCTTCACAAGACGGTGAAGACCCTGATTTTGTCCTTTCCGCAAGCTTCGTAATCGACTCAATGTCTTGATCCGTTAATTGGTCAAGGAAATGTTTGCGTATTGCCTTGGAGACTATGGGACGGGCATCATCCAATGCCGATTTTCCGGCGGGAGTGATGACGACTTGGACACCACGATCCGTGTCTAATGGTTTCCTCATCACAAGTCTGCGTTTTTCCATTCGCGTCAGATGATGTGACAATCGACTCTTATCCCAGTTCATCGAGTCGGCCAATTCCTGTTGGCGAAGGCTTCCGTTCCCCAAAAGGTCTAACCGATCCAATACTCCATAATCACCCTCTGATAGTCCTGTGTGTTCAGACATCTCTTTTATTACACGACCGAAAATGCTCTGAAAGGAGCCTTTCCACATGTGCCATATTCGCATTTCTTCTTCGTTCAGCTCGTTCTTATCCATAGAAACATCATAACATGGTTGACGTGTCAACTACAATGTGTTATCGTTACTTTGGTTGACGCATCAACCTGTAAATTCGGTTTTTATCAGGATACTGCTTGACCGCTTCTTCCCACCAACGGTTGAGTCAATCTTTCTCCAAGAAAGGAACATTTATTATGGAAATCAACATCAGTGTGTCTGCTCCGGTCATCTCGGTGAAACCGGTAGTTCTATCGGCCCCAGGGCGCGGCGAGGATCTGCAAGTGCGAGTGTCTGCACCCGCGGCAGGAAGTGAATTGCCTATTATTGTTTTCTCGCACGGCTTTGGCTGGTCGCTGGACGGCTACGGCCCGTTGGCCGACTACTGGGCTGCTCACGGCTTCGTGGTCATTCAACCCACTCATCTCGACTCGAGGACGCTGAATCTTCCTCCTGACGATCCCCGCACGCCACGGATCTGGCGTTTCCGAGTCGAGGACCTGAAGCGCATCCTCGATCAGCTTGATCTTATCGAAGCTTCCGTTCCCGGTCTTAGTGGGCGCCTCGATCGGAGCCGCATCGCCGCAGCCGGCCACTCCTGGGGAGGCCAGACGGTGAGCATGCTGCTCGGCGCGCGAGTCCTCGATCACAACGGCGAGCCGGGAGAGGATATGTCCGACTCGCGCATCAAGGCGGGCGTGCTGCTTGCCACGACTGGCAAGGGTGGAGCTGACTTGAGTCCGTTCGCGGCAGAGCACTTTCCCTTCATGAATCCGAGTTTCGCGAAGATGAGCACGCCGACCCTCGTGGTAGCGGGGGACCATGACCAGTCCAGACTGTCCACTCGGGGGCCGGACTGGTTCACCGACCCGTACTTCCTGAGCCCGGGCAGCAAGAGCCTGCTCACTCTCTTCGGGGCAGAGCACTCGCTCGGCGGGATCTCCGGCTATAGCGTCGCGGAGACGACGGATGAGAGCCCCGAACGAGTTGCCTTGATCCAGCGGCTCACGTTGGCCTACCTTCGCAACGCGCTCGACCTTGAAGATTTCAGCTGGCCGGCAGCTCGTGCGGCTCTGGAAGAGAGCGCCATCCCGCTGGGGCGTATTGACTCCAAGTAAGGGGAGTAGAGAATGAAATATGACAGCCTTTGCTAATTCCTAGTTGTTAGCAAAGGCTGTTTTCATTCTGGAGGATCGTCATAAGCTTGGACCTACAGCTTGTGTTCAAAATTAGGGCGAAAAAAAATTCTGGCAGAGCGTCACGATTTCACTTGAACCTTACGTAACGTAATGTTTTACAATAGAGCTACCGGTACATAGCTAGCGCCAAAGAGTGGAGATGGTTCATGAAGAGACATTGGAAGGTCGGGGATCTCGCCAAACTGACGGGGCTTACCGTCCGAACCCTGCGGTTTTATGATCAAATCGGGTTGTTCTCTCCGTCAGGACAAACGGAATCCGGCCATAGGCTGTACAATGAATTGGACTTGTCGCGTTTGCACCAGATATTGTCGCTTAAGGAGCTGGGATTATCTCTGGAGGAGATTAAATCGGCTTTAAATGGCGGGCAGATCAGTCCGCTTGAGATCGTAGAACTGCAGATAGACCAAATCAAAGAACAGATTAAACTACAGCAGAAGCTATTGGAGCAGCTAAGATATGTATCCAAGCTTATGCAGGGCAAGGCGGAATTAACGGTTGAAGATTTCACGAGCCTTCTGCAGGCGATGAAGATGAGATTTGAGAAACCGGTCATTGAGCGGCAAACGAGTTGGGAGCGGCATTTGGACCTGTTGGGAGATTTTCTTGCCGAAGAGAATGGACTTTCGAAACATAAGGAGGAAAATGAATGAACGAACGATTCGTCAAGCATGGAACCTTCGTTGTAGAACGGATTTATACCGCTCCACCGGAGCGGGTTTATCAAGCATGGGCCGACCCGATTGCTAAAGCCAAGTGGTTTTCGAAGCCAGAGATCTTCGATTTCCAGGTTGGGGGACGGGAGTACAGCCGCGGCGGGCCGCCGGAAGGGCCGGTCTTTACCTTCGATGCCAGCTACCAGGAGCTTGTTCCAGAGCAGCGTATTGTCTATACGTACACATTGGATTCAGGTGACGTACGTGTCTCCGTCTCGATCACAACGGTCGAGCTTATCAAGGTAGAGGGTGGTACGAAGTTGATTTTCACAGAGCAAGGTGCATTCTTTGACGGACATGATACGCCAGAAATACGGGAACACGGGACTAACATCATGTTGGAGACACTGGGCAAGGTAGTAGAAGGGGAGGTAGGAACATGACCATAGGTGAGAATGAATTTATCGCTTCGCGCGAGTACGATGTCCCGCAGGAGATTGTGTATCGGGCATGGACAACCCCTGATTTATTAGCAAAATGGTGGGGGCCCAAAGGCTTCAGCAATACGTTTCACGAGTGCGATATGAGGCCGGGAGGTACGTGGAAGTTCACCATGCACGGACCGGATGGCGTGGATTATCCTAACCATAATGTCTTTGTTGAGTTCGTGCCGACGGAGCGGGTCGTGATTGATCATCTAAACGTTCACGAATTTCGGGTGACGGCTACCTTTGAGGGCTTCGATGGCCGCACCAAGGTCACCTTCCGTCAACGTTTCAAGAAACAAGAGGATTTTGAAAAAGCTAAGCCCATCTGCGTAGAAGCGAATGAACAGCTGCTTGACCGACTTGGCAAGGTGCTGGCGGAATTGGCCGACTAGCTTTGTAAAGTGATATCGGCATTGACCCGAAATGACTGCTGCCTAGGTGATGACTCTAAAATGGTCGCCGTTCACGATCCCTGCCGGGGAATCGGACGGCGATTTTTGTTTTAGTAACGGAAGGCACCGGTAGAGATCTGTAGCGCCTATCAAGGCGGATCTTCCTTTGCTGATTTCTCCGTCAGCTGAGCCGTGAGCACAACCGAATTTGAATGCTCTCGCTTAAAGTCGGGTATCGAAGAATTATATAACCGATATTAGCCGGCTATCGCAACCTTCAGTCGCTACTTGTTAAAATATATTCACTTAGTTTGGTAAGAAATGTTGACCATCTCGCTTGAAATTCGGGGTCAGTCGACTCGACTCCAGTAATGATGTTGGCAATATTGCTGAAGATAATGGGATACGTCGTTAGAGCGGTTAATGCCAGTGCTAGAAGTTCAGGCTCAAGCTCTTGCGGTACTATCCCCTTTTTCTTTTGATCCTTCCAATAAGCTGTATAGGATTGAAGTGCGAGCTCGGACGGGTGGTCATGATTTATTGTTCGCCGACCTGAAAATTCAGGTGAAAAGTAGGTAGACTCAGGACAAACGATCTCTATAATGGAATAAGAGACATATGTTGCGAGGGGAAAAGGTGAGACGATTTGAAAGCAAATCGGATGGAAGCATTCAGCGATGGCGTGTTGGCCATTATTATTACGATCATGGTGCTGGAATTCAAAGTGCCGGAAGGCCATGACTGGCATGCGCTAGTCGAGCTTGGCCCCAAAATAATTAGTTATATTTTCAGTTTCGTCTATGTCGGCATCTACTGGAACAATCACCATCACCTGCTGCATATGGTTCGAACGATGAACGGAAGGTTGATGTGGCTCAACTTGCTGCTCTTATTCTGGCTATCCCTTGTACCGTTTACGACAGCATGGATGGGAGAAAGCCATTTTGCACCTACACCCACGGCGCTGTACGGGATCATTCTATTCCTAGCTGCGCTCTCGTACTGGCTGCTTCAGCGCATGATTATGAACCAGCATTCCGGCGATTCCTCATTCGTTGGAACGATGGGTAAAAATCGGAAGGGGAAACTCTCTCCTTTACTCTACTTGACGGCGGCCTTGACCGCATATGTGAGTGTTTGGATATCCGGCTTCTTTTTCGTACTTGTTGCCGTAATCTGGTTCATGCCGGATAAGCGAATCGAGCATGCTCTGAGAAGCCACTAAGAAAAACTCTTCGATTCTCGCATGCGGGCGGGCTTCGAAGAGTTTTTTTGGTTTATAGCGTTTGCTTTTGTTCGATCCTGGTTTTGTTTTTCATCGGCATAAATAATGTTATAACTAACGCGATGACGGCCAGGATCATCATGAAGTAATAGGCGTCGCTTGCCCCTAAGATGGATGTAAGGGATTTAAGGAGCTCAGCAGTCGTTGTAGGATTGTTCTGCATCACATCAGCTGCATGGCTGGTTGCTTGCACGGTATAAATCGTGATCACGACGGCAGTACCAATGGCGCCGGCAATTTGGCGAACGGTATTGTTTACCGCGGTACCGTGCGTACCGAGGTGTTTGGGCAGCGCATTGAGACCGGCCGTATTGAGCGGCATGGTAATGAAGCTTAATCCGATCCGCAGGCCAATGGTACGAATCATCAAATACATATACGTGGTCGACTCAGTTAAATCTGTTACCGCCCACATGGATGGAATAATAAACAGCAAACCAATGATGAACAGCGGCCTTGCACCGAAACGGTCGTATAACCTGCCGGTGACGGGTGACATCAGCGCATTGACAACCGCACCCGGCAATAAGAGCAGTCCTGCATCGAATGCCGTAAAACCACGACCATCCTGCAGATAAATAGGCAGTAAGATCATGTCCGCGTACATCAACATCGTGACTAATACGTTAATTAGGGACGTTAACGTAAAGATTTTGTTTTTGAAGACAGATAGGTTCAACAGGGGATCATCGGACTTGACTTGTCGCATACAGAATATGGCCGTGACCACGATCCCGATGCCTAAGGACAGGATGACCATGGCATCGTCCCAGCCTTTACTGCCTGCACTGCTGAAGCCGTATAAAATAAAGCCGAATCCGATGGTTGATAGAAGAACGCTTCCCACATCAAGCCTTGACTTGGCCGTTTCGGAGACATTGACCAAATATTTGAATGCCAATGCGATGACCATGATGACAAGTGGGATGAGACCGATAAATAACCACCGCCAAGAGTGGTATTCGACAATAAATCCCGCGAGCGTCGGCCCAATGGCCGGAGCGAAAATCATGGCCAGTCCCAGCAGCCCCATAGCACTGCCGCGTTTTTCAACGGGAAAGATGGCGAGCACAACACTCATCATGAGGGGCATCACGATTCCTGCACCGGCTGCTTGGACCATCCGTCCTAACAAGAGCACAACAAAGCTTGGCGCCGCCGCGCAGATGACTGAACCGATCAATAAAAACGACATGGCGCTTATAAATAATTGCCGCGTGGTAAAGCGTTTCATTAAATAGGCCGTTAACGGGATCAATATCCCGTTGACCAGCATAAATCCCGTTGAAATCCATTGGACGGTGGCTGCCGTGACATCAAATACATCCATTAGATTGCTTAAGGCGACATTTAACAGCGTTTGATTGAGCGTGGATAAGAAACAACCAAGGATTAAGATGGTTAGTAATATCCCTTTATTTATGTTCTTTATGTCTTCTTGCATGGCTGCGGTCCTCTCTTCATTGCTTTTTCGACACTGTGTCAATAAAATATATCTTAACAGCATTGAAGAACGATTCCTATTTACAATTCTGCTGAAACTGTCGACTAAACGACAGTATGGGAAGATCGGTCGATGAACTGTCAAATAAACGATAATCGAGGGATGACATGCCTGAACATAAAAGAGTGGATCCACGAGCCGTTCGCTCCAAAAAGCTGCTGAAACAGGCCGTTTTTTCATTACTGGCCGACAATCTGGAAATCTCTCAATTGACCGTCCAAAAAATTGCAACCCGCGCAGAGCTAAATCGCGCCACGTTTTATTTGCATTATGAGGATATTAATGATTTGCTGCGCCAGATCGTGCATGAGATCTTTGACGACCTGTCCATGAAAGTCGAGCCGCTATTACAAGTGAAGAGCAGAAACGAGCGGGAGCAGCTAATTACATTTTTAAATTATTTTTATGAATACCGGAACATTTTCGCCGTGTTGGTTGAGCATACAGGCTTCAAAACCCACTTGTCGAACCTTTTGAAAAACACGATAGAACAACGCAGAGACGCAAGAAACATCCATTCCACAAGTCGGGTTGCCTCCGTTGATATTGTGGCCTCATCACTTCTGGGGATTATTATGTGGTGGATTAAGGATGGTACCGAACATAGCGCCGAATACATTGCGGATCAGATTACCTTGATGTATAGAAGAAAGTATGTGTAACCGATGAGGCGCAAGAGGTAAAGCTTGGAACGTTAGAACCAACATGCATAGGAACATTGCAAATATTCCCAGTCCTCTATATGATGGACCTATCTTATGTAAAAAGCCTATCAAAAGAGATACATCCGCCGAAATGCACTGGGAAATCATCAAAAAATAATAGTGACAGCCAGTTTAGATATCCTGGCCCGGGAGGAGAAGAACATGCACACATGGGAAAGTTTAATGAGGCAATTAGAGCAGCTGGGCATTGACGGAAAAGGTACGCTGTTAGTCCATTCTTCCATGAAGAGTATAGGGCCGATCGAAGGCGGCGCGGACACGGTCCTCGATGCGCTGACAGCGTATATGAAAGAGGGGCTGCTGGTGCTGCCTACCCACACGTGGTCTTATATTAATGCGGATAATCCGAGATTTTACGTGGACCAATCCCCATCCTGCGTCGGAATCCTGCCGGAGCTTTTTCGCAAACGTCCGGATGTGGTGCGTTCGCTGCACCCCACGCATTCCGTGGCGGCATTAGGGCGGGATGCCATCCCGTTCACAAACGACGACCATCGGTTCGACACGCCATGCGCTAGAGGATCCGCTTGGGGCAAGCTGCTTGACCGCAAGGCGACGATTTTGTTAGTGGGTGTCGATTTAAAGCGCAACACTTTTATTCATGGAGTCGAGGAGTGGGTGGACATCCCGGGCAGGTTAACGGATGGCCATGAGAAGCTGTACACTGTTTTACCGGATGGAACGGAAATCCCGGTGCCTTCCCGCAGACATTGCGGGTTGTCGTGGTCAGAGCATTTTTGGAAGGTCGATGAGGTCCTGGAAAGTCGGGGCGCGATGCATAAGGGGCATCTTGGCGATGCCGTCGTCCGGGTATGCGATGCGGCCGCGGTGGCGGATGTCATAACGGAAATGCTCAAGGACAATCCGGATTTGTTCTCGGATAATCAACCCTTGGACCATACCATGCATAACGTTTAGACGAGGACTTTCATCGCAAGCGCCCGAAGATATGAAGCATTGCGAACGCTGCGAATTGTGCAAACAGCGGAATCGCGTCATCTGGGGGGAAGGCAATCCGCAAGGCTCACTGATGCTGATCCTGGATAATCCGGGAGCCAGGGAGGACCGGGAAGGAAATCCCTTCTTGTGCGGGACCCAGGAAACCCTCCAACTCGGCATGAGGGAAGCGGGCATGGATATCCACTCGGTTTACGTCACCTATTTGCTGAAACGCCGGCCAACCCGTGCTTACGATAAGCCTGCAACCCGAGTGGCATGCCTTCCGCATTTGCAGTCGCAGCTCCTTCAGAAGTAGCCACTCGTATTATTTGGTTTTGGCAATGTCGTAGTCGAAGGATTATTCCCGCAGAAGGAGAATGCCACCGTCAAGGAGCTGCGGGGGAGTTGGCATGAATTTGAAGGATTACCTATCACCCGCTGGCCGTAAGAAGAAGACCCAATTTGCTAAGATTCATTGTCTAGGATTTGAAAGGTTTGAGGGCGAAGTGGGAGGAGAGAGCAGGGAGGGGGACATAAAAAGGAGCGAACGCACCCGGCGTTCGCTCCTTTTGCTGCAGCTTATTTCATCAAGGTCTCCATAAAATGTTCCTGAAACCGCTTGGCGTCGACGCCGATGCAGACGTTAACGTTCGGCTGGTCGGTACAACGCGGACGCAGATCGGCAATGGTTCTGCCATAGGAGTGGATGCCTTCCAGATCTACCTGGAGCACCATCGGCTGGACCTCGACCAAGGTCGGGTCGATCGCCACGGCTACCGCCAGCGGATCATGCAGGGCACAGCCGGTCCGGTCGCCATAGGCTTCCCGGTAGCCTCCGATATAGTAGGAAGTCATGTCGGCCAAAAAGCGGGTCAGGTCCGAATCCAGATCTCTCCAGCGCTGGATATCCTTTAGACTGAGCTCGGTCTGCATGGTCACATCCAGTCCGACCAGCGTAATCGGAGCTCCGGATTGGAAAACGAGCTGGGCCGCTTCCGGGTCGGAGTATACATTCGCTTCCGCATGCATCCGGCGGTTGCCCGCCACGCCCACGGCTCCGCCCATCACGATAATCTGACGGACCAGCGACGCTATCTCCGGCGCCTGCAGAATGGCCGCAGCCAGATTGGTCAACGGGCCGACACAGATGAGCGTTACCTGCTTCGGATATCGCCGGACCTGATCCACCATAAAGGCCGCGGCGGATGTTGAGACCGGCTTGGCTGCAGGATCGGGAAATGCCAAGTTGCCGAGCCCATTCTCGCCATGAAACTGGACGGGATACGACTTCATCGAGGGATGGAACAAGGGGGCGGCTTCCCCCATGGCGACTGGAACCCCGGCTGCGCCAAGCCGTTCCAGCACATGGAGCGTATTCCGGGTTGCATCCTCCACCGGTACGTTTCCGAAGCAAGTCGTTATTCCAAGGATATCGAGAGCCGAAGACCGGACAGCGTAGGCAATCGCCAGCGCGTCGTCAACGCCGGTATCCACATCCAAGACGATTCGATGCATCAATCATGCTCCTTCCTCTGACGGTTACGATAGCACCGTTTGGATATAATGTTGCAGGAATACCTCTTCACGGACCTGCATGCAGACGGAGGCATTAGTCCGTGACTGCGGGCGTCTGAAGTCGACCAGCGTTGCGCCGGAAGATACCTGTCCTTTTGTCTCGATATAGACGTAATAATCCTCCATCTCCACCAGGGAAGCGTCCTCGACGACAGCCAGCGCCAGCGGATCATGCATCAGCCGGTATCTGCCCTCGTTCAAGCGGTCGCTTGCCTCAAAGCTGAAGGTGAATATATGCTGCATGAAAGCTTTTAACTCTGCCTGTTCCTCCGTGAAGCCGCTCATGAGCTGTTGATAATGAGCTTCGCCGAACCTGGCCTTTCCGGTCACGTCCAGGCCCACCATCGTAATCGGAATCCCGGACTCGAACACCCGGTGCGCCGCTTCGGGATCGCCGTGGATGTTGGCCTCGGACACGGGCGTTATATTGCCCGGCACTTTGATGGCCCCTCCCATCAGCACCAGCTTGGCTTTCTGCGCGATCGACGGGTCCTTGGCGAGCGCCACCGCCAAATTAGTCAGCCTGCCGGTGAAGACCAGCGTAATGTCATGCGCTTGTTCCCGCACCTTCCGCACGATGAAATCGGATGCCCTCTCGTTCACCGGCGATCGGCGCGCCTCCGGCAGTTCATATCCGGCCAGGCCGTTGGCTCCATGAATGGCGGTTACGTTCTCCCGGCGAGGGCGAAACAAAGGGGCATCCGCTCCCATGGCAACGGGAATTTCGTACCGGGGCTGAGCCAATTCGAGCACCTGGAGCGTATTCTTCGTCGCCTGCTTCACGTCCACATTGCCGAATACCGTTGTAATGCCTTCTATATGCAGCTTATTGGACTTCACGGCAAAGATGAGCGCCAGGGCATCATCCACGCCGGTATCCACATCCAAGAGGATGTGTTTAACCTGCTCCTGCTCCATATTCTTGTCACTCCCTTACTCCATCACTTATGCTTGGCAAGCTCGTCCGCAAGCTCCGGTATCGCCAGGATGTTATCGCCGATATTCAGGGAGTGGCTGAGCCTGCTGATATGCGGCTGCTTCAGCATCGCCTGCTCCAGCACATCCGGATTCCAGAAGATGGCCCGCTTGTCGTCGTCCGCAATGACCTGACGGTTCGCCATGACGATGACCCGCTGGAAGTTGTTCACGACAAATTCCATATCATGCGTGATGGTGATGATGGTTTTTCCTTCCTGGTTTAAAGCCTCGATCAGATGGGCGAGCCGCGCCATGGCCGGAAGATCCTGACCTGCCGTCGGCTCATCCAGAATGATGACGCTGGAATCCATCGCAATGACGGAGGCAATCGTTACGAATTTACGCATGGAATAGGGCAAATTGTAAGGATTGTCCTTTAGAAACGGAACGACGCCTGCCAGCTCCGCCGCCTTCATGACATTCGCTTTGACCTGTTCTTCCGGTAGGCCCAGCTTGCGGGGGCCGAATTCAATCTCGCTGTACACATCGTTATGAAAAATCTGGTCGTCTGGGTTCTGGAACACGTAGCCGACCTTCCGCGATATTTGCGCGGTGGTATAATCCCGCGTATTCCAGCCGTCAATGACGACATCCCCCTCGGAAGGCTTGAGGAGCCCGTTCATCATCTTGACGGTGGTCGTTTTACCTGCCCCGTTCTGGCCGACAATGGCAACGGATTCCCCCTTTCGGAAGGACATGTTGACGCCATCCACCGCTTTGTAGCCGTTCGGATAGGCAAAGGAAACATTCGTCAAAGTCAGAAAGCTCATGCGTTAACCCCCTTCTTCATCCATGTCTTCACGGCCTCAAGGGCTTCTTTTTCCGTTAAGGGGATGCTCCCGAGATCCATCCCCCGTTTGCGCATGTCCAGGCCGAACAGCGAGTATTGGGGGAGCGCGGCTCCGAATGCCAGGGCACGCTCATCGGTAAGAATCTCCTGTGAGCTGCCTTGCATGGCCACTTCACCCTCGTTCAGCAGGATGACATTGTCGGCATATTCGGCGATCAGCTCAATTTTATGTTCGACGAGAATGATCGTTTTCCCCTTTTTCTTCATCAGCTCGATAATCTTGAACACTTCTTCCGTTCCCTTCGGATCAAGCTGCGAGGTCGGCTCGTCAATGACCAGTACATCCGGCTCCATGACGATGATGGAGGCGAGCGCAACCCGCTGCTTCTGGCCGCCGGAGAGCTCGAACGGGTTTTTGTCCCGCAAATAACCGATCTCCAGCATGTTGATGACCTGATCTACCTTCTCCCGGATCAGTGCGGGCTCCATGCCCAGATTTTCCAGGCCGAATGCTATCTCTTCAAACACGTTATCCTTCACGCCACTGATCTGTGTAAAAGGATTCTGGAACACATAGCCGATTTTTTGGGAGAGCTCGCCCATTTCCCATTCGCGGATATCCTTGCCTTCGATCAGCACCTCGCCGCGCAGATCCCCCTTATAGAAG
Organism: Bacillus sp. FSL K6-6540; assembly: GCF_038007545.1. Taxonomy (NCBI): domain Bacteria; kingdom Bacillati; phylum Bacillota; class Bacilli; order Caryophanales; family Bacillaceae; genus Bacillus; species Bacillus sp. FSL K6-6540. The sequence continues at coordinate 7,093,315 of NZ_JBBOXH010000001.1, read as the reverse complement.
TGGGGGATAAACCCGCGAATGACGTTGCACAGGGTCGTTTTTCCGCCTCCGTTGGCCCCGATCAGTGCATACAGCTTGCCTCTTTCGATTGTTACATTCACGTTCTTGAGTGCATCGGACTCGCTGATCGGATATTGGTAGGACAGATTCTTGATCGTAATGATACTCATAGCGCAACTCTCCAGACGATTAAGATAGCAAGCAGTACGACCAGCAGCATTCGAACCAGCCGGTCATGCTTTGTTTTCTCCAGTTTGTAGATGCTGCTTTTTTTGACATTGGCCGAGAAGGCTCTCGACTCCAGCGTCAGTACTCGTTCCTCCGTGCTGGCCACGGATCCGAGAATGAGTGGACTAAGGGTGGGCAGGAAGGCCTTCATGCGGACAAGCAGCTTGCCTTCGGTTTCAACGCCTCGTGTTTTTTGGGCATCCATGATGACGTGGGTCAGCTTTTTCATCTCCGGGATGAGCTGCAAGGTGGACAAGATGACATAGGTTACTTTGGACGGCAGGCCGATCTGTTCCAGGGAATGGACCAAATCCTTGACCTTGGTGATGCGGAAGAACAGAATGAAGGCCGATGCGACCGCCACGATTTTGGATGTCAGGAACAGGGCGAATTCCAGTCCTTCCCGCTTGATGGAGAAGATGCTCCAGCTCCACAGAATGTCGTTGCCGGGATAGAAGAAGCTCTGCAGGATAAAGATGAACACAACAATCATCAGCAGAGCCTTAATCGCCAGATTGGAAAACTCCTTAAAGCTGCCGGCGAAGTAGGCCAGCACCATGCAAATCGGCAGAACCGCGTAGCTGAACCCGTAGCCGGGCACGATAAATGCGGCCAAACATAAAGCGATGATAATCATAAACTTGGTTGTTGGATAAAGACGGCTCAACAAGGACCGTTCGTTATTCACAAGAACCCCTCCTTTATGAAAGCGTATCCATTACGGACTATACGTCATTTCTTTTTGATAAAAGCTGCACCGTAATTGAGCTTGGACAAGTACCTTGGGGACATCTTCATCACGATGACAAAGGCAATGACGTTGCTGATGATTTTGTCGACGCTTTCCACCAGGATTTTGGTTGAGAATACCGCTGTCCAGATCTGCTGACCGGAGGCCAGGAATGTAGCAACCACGGCATCCGAAGAGTTGCCGGTCGCTCCGCCGAACATCAGCACCTGGATCGGAGAGGCCACGATCAGAACGGTCAGTACGACAGCGAATGAAGACAAGATGACTTTCCACAGCTTCGTATACATGCCTCTCATGGAGAGCAGGCCGACCACCAGACCGACGGCCATTTGTACAGGCGTAAATGCGAACGAGACCGGGTTCGTTATGCCGACAACAAGATTGGTGCTCGCCCCCGTAATCATACCGACCCAAGGACCGGCGATCATGGCCGTCAGAATCGTCCCGATGGTGTTCAGGTAAATCGGCAGCTTGAGCAGCAGTATGATTTGCGCACCGACAAAGTTGATGGCGATCCCGATCGGGATCAACAAAATGGCCAACAACGAAAAATCATATTTAAATCCGCGTTTGATTCCCATTGATTTTTCCCCCTAGAGCATAGTTTAGTTTTCAAGCAATCCCTATTCGTCCGCTAAGATGGTATGGAGCGCGACCTCGACCATGTCGTGGAAGGACTTCTCGCTGTCTTGATGGGACGAGCGTTCATTGGTCAGCAGATGACTGCCTACCGTCAATATGGATAGGGCCCTGACACCGTATTTAGCTGCCAGCGTGTATAGGGCGGCACTTTCCATCTCGACCGCGAGCACGCCGAACTCCATGAATTTATGAAGACGGTCCAAAGTTTCCCTATAAAATTCATCGGAATTATAGATGTTACCGACAAAGACATTCACCTGCTTCTCCTGAGCCAGTTGATGGGCTTTGCTTAACATGCCGTAATCGGCGGTTGGCGCGTAATTGCAGCCATGAAATATTTTTTCCATCAGATTGCTGTCCGAGGATACGGCTTGGGCCAGTACGATGTCGCGGACCTGAAGCTCTTTTTGCATGGCGCCGCAAGTACCGATGCGGATCAGCTTTTTGACCCCGTAATCCTGAATCAGCTCCGTCGCATATATGCTCATGGTCGGGTTGCCCATTCCCGTACCTTGGACAGAAACGGGAACTCCTTTATAAAGGCCGGTGTACCCGTACATGCCTCTCACTTCGTTGTAACAATATACCTCCTCCAAAAAGTGCTCTGCCACAAACTTCGCCCGCAGCGGATCGCCGGGCAGCAGCACGCGTTCTGCGATATCTCCCTGTTGTGCTCCCAAATGTATGCTCATCTTGCTCCTCCTGCTTACTGGCCTCCCTCTTAAGAAAGCGCTTTAATATTGTATGCCTTCATCATAGTCAGAATCGGAGGGATAACCAAGACCAGAAAGTTACGGAGCTTAACGGAAAAATGCAACCATGAGGTCTCATGGTTGCATTAATTCCTTGCGGATATTTTCTAAATCCCGTTTGGTCGGTATCGTTGAAATAATGACCACGGGCACCGTATGCAGCTCAACGGGGAACGTGCTGATCACGAAATCGATGCCGTGCTTCTGAATCATTTCATCGGTAAGCCCCTCCATAATGGAGGTGTTGATGATCAGCTCGTCACCGATTTCATTCTTGATGAGCTTGGCGACGTAATGGCGGATGGAGAATTCCTCGCCGATCAGCAGGAAAGCCTTTTTGCTGTTATAGCGCAGGCTGGAGCTGATCAACAGCGTCAGCTTCGTCAGATGATAGTCGTTATACTGAATGCCCGGATAGCGCTGGCTCCATTCCTGCATGCAGCTCTTTACGACCTGGTACATGGGGCGGCAATCCCTTAGGACATATTCCGTCAGGCTGCTTGCCGAGACGGCGATCAGATCGGGAAGCGCATTTTCCAGCCGGAGCTTCTCGAAGAAATCTCCGATTTCCCAGATGAACCGGTCGTTCATTTCAATCGCAGGGAACGCTGCAAGCGCCAGCATGAGGAAATGATTGAGGATTTGATATTTTTCCTCCGTGATTTCCACGAGATTTGCTTTCTCCCTCGATATCATCGAGCTGACTTTCGCTTCATCATAATAATTGTATTGGCCCAAGCTGAACATGGCCTGCAGAAACCGGATTTCGTCCAGCGGCAAATGAATAGCGTACCGCTGTTCCAGCCCTCTGGCTAATGCGGCAACAGAGGCGTGAAGCATGCGGTTCTCCCAGTCATATGGTCCACTCGGAACATCCGCATATTTGCCCTGCAGCACTCGGGTAATCATGATTGCCGCCAGAAAAGACAAGCTCCGCTTAGCGTTAAGGAAATACACGATGTCATTCTCCGACTCGATTGCCGTTATGTACTCATGGATCTGAGCTTGGTCTATGTCGGCAAATGGCCAGCCGGAGAATTCATAGGCATCGTAAAACATTTTCCAGTAAAAATAACGGATACTGATTTCACTGCCTTTGACCTCTGGCATGGAATACGCAATGCGCAAATGGTATGGCTTCAATTCATGGTTGTTCAGCCGGATGATCAGCTTTTTCAGCGAGGAAGAACTCATATACAGCTTGTCGGCCAGTTCTTCCAGCGAGTAGCGCCCTCCCTCGGCAAAAAGCACAGCCAGCAGCTGGTAGAAGGTTCTCTGCCTGTACATGGAAGAGATGACCTCGCCAATCGCGACATTTCGTTTATCGTAATGGAGAATAACGCCTTTTCCCCGCGAAATTTCAAAATGAATGGAAGGAGGAAGCTCCTGCTTGGCTTCATCGATAATTTTACGAATGGTTTTGTCCGATACGCCAATTTGCTCTTCAATCTCGGCAAGGGTGAACCACCGATATTCGGAATCGAGCAGGGTCAACAGCTTATGTGTCAGTATGAATTCCTTTTCCAAGTGTCTGTTCTCCCCCTTACTGAGAGTAGGTTAGATGTCGGTTCTCACCATGCAGTCGGTGCCCATCTCCCTTAGCGATTACAAATAAATCCTCCGAGCCTCCTCATTAAAGAACGCAATCACGTTCGTATAATCGGCAATCTCGATACGATGATGCCGCAGGATCTTCTGCATAAAGATAGCATCCGTAAAAAGGGAATTAATCATTCTCTCGCACCATACCGGCGTATCTTTAAAATAATCCACCAAATGATGAATTTGCTCAAACTCAAAATAAAGGACATAACAGGCATAATTCTGAAGCAGCATACGGAAGCAATGATCGCGGTAAGGGGTGGAGCGAGCGTCCGAGAGGAAATCGCTCATGATCCCGAATAGGGTCGTTTTATCCACCGAATGCATGTGCATAAAACCATCAACGTCATTGATCAGCCGCAGCAGGGCCTCTAATCCTTCTTCCGGTGGCATCTCCAGCTTGGCCGATTTGCCCTCGATGGACCTTAACAGCTCCAACGTAAGATGTTTGCATGCCTGGATTTCAGGGGGAGCAATGAATATTTGATCTTTGTGCTTGTCGAGATGCTCGCTGTAGTAATCGTGATATGCAGTTACATAATGCTCAACATGAATGTTGGTTTTGGTATGGATCAAATCATGCCCGCGGAATGAAAAGGCGTAGAGGGTCTCCTCATTCACCGGGTGCGCGTATAGGTAGAAAAAGAAGAAAAAGTCTCTTAATTGCAGCTTCTGTTCCTCGTTCAAGCGGGTGACACCGTTCAATTGAGACAACTGAAAGAAAGCATAGTTCTTCATGAAATCATTCATGGCATTGTACGGGTTGATCTTGGCTATGGACGTCGTTGCATTGATCGTAAACAGCAGATAATAGAATACCAATTCATCATAGACGTCCAGCTGTTTAAAAGAATCGGACAGCACAGGCTTCCAATCCGGGCTCGCAACATAATGGGCGTCCCTCGGCTGCAATTCATACGTCCACTCCACAAAAGCCTCATCGTTACGCTCGGCAAAGAATAATGCAGCGCCACCGTCCTCAAGAAGGCCGTATGCAAAGCCGCCTATCGGAGTGGACGGTAATCCTCGATTGAATTTCAGATTCAGATATTCATTATATAGGAATTGAAGTTTCATCAGTCATATCCTCGGTTCGTAAGGGTTTCATTCATCATGAACACGACAGTAGCTAACACGGATCCTTAATAAATATTCAACATCCAGCAGGGTATTCCTCTAGTTTCGCGACAGATGGACATTATCTGAAAGCAGCGACATGCCATGCCTTCTTCATAAGCGGCGGATCCTCAAAAACCTGCGGTGCCCTCCTTTTGCGTTCTCTTCAGCAAAACCTCCTGCTAGTCTCTGGATATCCTATGCGGACCAGTTGAGGGATTCGCCACATCCAGTATCATGCAGATCGTCTCAATAACACGTTCGGTGGGGACGAACGGAATCCAGCCTGCCGTTTCCGGCACAGCCCATCCATGCCGTCCCAGTACAGCAGTGCTCGTTCACAGAGATGCAGAATGCAATTGCCGGGTTTACGGAAACGGTGTACACTGGGTGCCGAAGTGACCATTATAGAACAGGGTGTGTTACATATTTTCAGACTGCGCCAATTTTATTTAAACCATCTGAAGCGAAAAATGTTCAACAAAATCGTCGTGCTGTATTCGGCCGTCATGATCGTGCTGTTTGCGATTGCGGCGACCTTGGTCTATCAATACCAGACGCAGCGCATACTCCGCGAGCAGACGGACGCCAATCTCAAATCCGCGCATGTCCTGAATATCTATTTGAGCCGGCAGTATGAGAGCATCCAAAATATATTCCAGCAGATTTACGGCGACGCCACGCTGAGCGACGAGCTGATCTATTTTTTGAACAACGAATATGAAAGTTACCTCAAATACCGCCTGGATTTGTACACCAAGACGGGGGAGCAGCGTTTGCGGTCCTTCAATACCCTGCTGAAGAATTACCTGGAGCAGGAGCCCAGCGCCAAAAGCGTGTCCATCTACAGTTATCCGAACGATTTTTATATGCACATCAGCCGGACCAACCAGCAGCTGAATAATGAATCCGGTTCCAAAAGCAAGTGGGAGAACTGGTTCGCCCGCCGGGAGCAGCACAGCTGGGATACCATGCCGCTAAACGAGCTTTCAGGTTCAGTCGCAGGCTCCAGTGCAAGGTCCTATTCCTATTCGCGAGAGCTGAAGGACCCTTGGACCCTGGAACGGGTAGGCATGTTGAACGTGGAGTTCGACGCCCGGCAAATATCGACCTGGCTCGAGAGCAGAGCTTCGGTCAAAGGCCGGATCATGGTGTTGAACGCCCAGGGAACCGTGATTTACGACTCGGAGGATGTGTATTACGGTCAAACCTATCCCTACCACTTGGAACCGGAAAAAGCCGGAGACTGGGTGGAGCTGGACGAACCCTCCAAGGTGAACATGTTGAATGTCGGGAATGCGGGCTTGTCGGTGGTGGGTATCGTGTCGAAATCCTCGATCGAGGAGAATACGGAGAGTTTGAGGACCGGACTGATCCTGGTCACGCTTGTATTTATGGCGGCCAGCTTTGCAATTACGTTCACGATCGTTCGAAAATTCTCCAAAAAAGTGCAGCGGATCATCCGCTCGATGAACCGCATCGGCGAAGGCGATCTGTCGACGCGCATCCAGATGTCCGGCGAAGACGAACTGCAGCAAATTTCCCGCCGGTTCAACGACATGGGCGACCGTTTGGAGCAGTACATCGATAAGATGTACACCTCGGAAATCAAGCAAAAAAACGCGGAGCTGGTTGCCCTGCAGTCGCAGATCAATCCCCATTTTTTATACAATACGCTGGAATCCATTCGCATGAAGGCGTATTTCGTGGGAGCGAAGGAAGTGGGCCAAATGATATACAGCCTGTCGGTCATGTTCAAGAACATGGTGAAGAAGAGCACGATGGTTACCGTTGAAGAGGAGATTGATATGTGCTCGGTTTACCTCGACTTGTTCCGCATCCGCTATGAAGGGCGGCTGGAGACGGAAATTGAGGTCGACCCGGAAATCCAAAACCTTAGCATTATCAAGCTGCTCATCCAGCCGATCGTGGAAAACTATATCGTTCACGGATTCCGTCCGCTCGAGGACAACAATAAAATTTCAGTCCGGGCCCATGGGACAGAGGACCGGGTCGTGATTACTGTCTCGGACAATGGAACGGGGATACCGGAGGACAAGCTGATCCAGATCCGCCAGACGCTGGACAAGGTTCTCCAGCCTCCGGACAAGGGCTACCGGTCGATCGGGCTGATGAACGTGCATGAACGGATCGTTCTGAATTACGGAAGCGATTACGGCGTGACCATCTGCAGCACGGAGGGGCGGGGAACCGAGGTCCGCATGGAAATACCGAAGCTTCGCAAGGGGGAGACGACATGAGGAGCGTGTTTTTTGTTGATGATGAGCCTTTGATTGCTCAGGGATTGGCCACGATTGTGGATTGGCAGGAATACGATCTGCACGTGTCCGGTTCGGCCAACGATGGGCTGCAGGCGTTAGAGAAATTGAGGGAAGAGCCTGTGGATCTGCTGATCACGGATATTATGATGCCAAGAATGAACGGACTCGAGCTCATTAAGAAGGTGAAAGCCATGCATCCCCGCACCAAGTTCATTGTGCTTAGCGGGTATGAGGAATTCGAATATGTGAAGATAGGGATCACGCTCGGCATCCAAAATTACATTTTGAAGCCGATCAACATCGAGGAGCTGGAAGCAACGATCAAGCATATCCGGGGCGATTGGGAACGCGAGGAGCTGAAGCGGTTTCGCTCCGAGGAGGATTGGAAGGTTCTCCGCAGCAATATTTTGCAGCGATGGGTGAGTGGCGAAATCAAAAGCTCGGAGCTCAAGCAAAGAGCCGAACTTCTCGGCATTCCGCTGCATTATCCGTCATACCAGGTTAACGTGCTGCGGCTCATATCCGACGAGCGCTCGGTATCTCAGCTCTTCCGCCTGACCAGCCTGGCGGATGAATGCTGCCAAGCTCTTTCGGAGGAGCTTGGGGGAGATCATGAGGTCATTTGTTTTCCCGATGCGGATGACGACATCGTTGTTTTGACGGCCTCGATGAAGGAGCGGAAGGATGCTGCGCGGGAGGGGATGCGAGGAGCCATGGCCAAGCTGCGGCAGTTGACCGGCTTGCGTATGTGGTGCGCCGAAGGTCATGCGGCTGTCCATGATTTTAAAGATATTCAGGAGAGCTACAGGCTAGCGAAAGGCCATTTCAACGCCTGCCTGATTGCAGGAGATGAAGAGACCTTGTACCATCCGCCTGCGGAACCGGAGTCCGATCCGGCATCTTCGCCGTCGGTTCGCCCCGATGCTTTTGCGAAGCTGCTGATCGAAGGCGATGTTTCGTCCTTGCAGGCCTACATCGAATCCGTTCTTGACGGCGGCAGCGGGGCGCAGACGGTACCCAGGGGAGCCTGCATGAATGCGGCAGTCCAACTGATGATAGCGGCAAAGGACGTGGAGAAAAGCCCCGACTACAGCGAGGTGTTCACGCCAATGCACCGGATCAATACGCTCCAGGGGCTCCGAAGCCATGTATGGCGCATTGTCGAGCGCAGCCTCCAGCGCCTGCAGGAAGCAGAACAGGGGTACAGCCTCCATGTATCGTTCCTTGTCGAGCAGGTGCAGCACCATTATCCGGAAGAGCTATCCTTGAAGACGCTGAGCCAGCGGCTGCAGATGCATCCGAATTATTTGGGGCAGCTCTTTCAGCAGGAGGTCGGCGCAAGCTTTTCGGATTATTTGAACCAGTACCGCATCGAGAAAGCGACGCAGCTCCTGCTGCATACCGATCAGAAGACGGCGGATATTGCTTTCAGCGTAGGTTACACGGACAGCTCGTACTTTTACAGGCAGTTCAAAAAATATACGGGCGTTTCTCCAACCGAGATGAGGTCCATGTATCGGATCTAACACCAACGTTTCTCTTTGCGACAGGCTCAAGGCGAATCCGCTTTGGCCTGTTTTTCTTGTTGTTTGTGGAGGATTCTTTAATTTATCCATCCCGTTCTAGTATTTTTCAACTTGAGGGCGGCAGCGCTTACTTGGCACAATGAAAGTAGTTAAAGGACGAGTGAGAAGATAACGGCCGGCTCTTGGATAAAGCCGCATTGACAACGATCATGGGAGATTTTAAAGCTTCGGTCGCATCGCTTGCATTTAACAGGGAAGAGGAGGAGTGCCCATGTCGGGGTTCATCAAAAAGGTTATACGCAACCGGTTCATGCTGCTGATGATACTGCCCGGAACCATTTGGTTTCTGATCTTTGCATACTTGCCCATGTTCGGTACCGTGCTCGCGTTTAAGGATTTCCGCATCAGCCCGGACGGTTTCTTCGCCAGCGTGTTCAACAGCGAATGGGTAGGATTCAAAAACTTCGAGTATCTGTTTACGACCAATGATGCCTATATCATTACGAGAAATACGATTCTTTATAACCTCGCCTTTATCATTCTGGGCCTGGTCATTGCGGTCGGATTTGCGATCATGCTGAGCGAGCTTGTCAACAAGCGGACGGCCAAGGTATATCAGACCGGCATGTTTCTGCCGCATTTTTTGTCGTGGGTCATCATCAGTTATTTTGCGTTCACCTTTCTGAGCGTGGACAAAGGAACGCTGAACCAAATCATTACCTATTTCGGAGGAGAGCCGATCAGCTGGTATTCGGAAGCGAAGTATTGGCCCTTCATCATCATTTTTGTCGGCATCTGGAAAGGCGTAGGCTACAACAGCGTTATTTATCTTGCGGCTATCACAGGGATCGACAAGTCTTATTATGAAGCGGCCGTCATCGACGGCGCCAGCAAGTGGAAGCAGGTGCGGTACATCACCATTCCGCTGTTGAAGCCGCTCATGATCATCCTGACCATACTGGCAATCGGCGGCATCTTCCGTTCCGATTTCGGATTGTTCTACCAGCTTCCGAAGGATTCGGGGGCGCTGTACCCGGTTACGAACGTCATCGATACCTTCGTCTACCGCGGGCTGATCAACATGGGAGACATCGGCATGAGCACGGCAGCGGGCTTGTACCAATCGTTTGTCGGACTGGTTCTGATTCTGGTTGCCAATTATATCGTTCGAAAAATCGAAAAAGATCATGCGATTTTCTAATCCGAGGGAGGTGTAACATCAATGTCGCAGCTATCAACGCAAACCGCCCGCCAGTCGGCCAAGCGTTCAAGGAAGAGAGACTATAATGCCATCTCCCCTTTGTGGAATACGATTTTCAATATCGTGATCGGGCTCTTCTCGTTCTCCTGTATCTTTCCGTTCCTATTTGTTATCATTATTTCCCTGACGGACGAACAGACGCTGGTCCTGGAAGGCTTTAGGCTGCTGCCGAGTCAGTTCAGCACGGCCGCGTACGAGTATATTTTCAAAACGGGAAGCGAATTGCTGTCCTCATTCGGCTTGACGCTCCTGGTCACGGTACTGGGAACGCTGGTGAGTCTGGCGCTGGTTACGACCTATGCGTATGCCTTGTCCCGCCGAAACTTTGAATTTAGAGGGTTTTTCAGCTTTCTGGCGTTCTTCACCATGTTGTTCTCGGGCGGCATGGTACCGGGTTATATCGTGATGACCCAGTTCCTGCATCTGCAGAACACGATCTGGGCGCTGATCTTTCCGCTATCCTTGAGCGCGTTCTCCATCATCGTCATGAGGACCTTTTTTCAAACGACGATTCCGGATGAGATTATCGAGTCCGCCAAAATCGATGGCGCCGGCGAATTTCTGACCTTTATCCGTATCGTCCTGCCGGTCTCGCTGCCGGGGATCGCCACCATCGGCTTGTTCAGCTCATTGGGCTACTGGAACGACTGGTTTAACGCCTTGCTGTATTATAACAATCCGCAGGCAACGCCACCGCTGCAGTTCATGCTCATGCAGATCGAGAAGAACATGGACTTCCTGACGAAGAATGCGCAGAATATCGGCTCGTTCGATGTGGCCGCCGGCCTGCCGACGGAGACGGTAAGGATGGCGATGGTCGTATTGGCCACGCTGCCGATCGTCATGGCGTATCCGTTCTTCCAGCGGTATTTTGTCCAGGGTCTGACCGTAGGCTCGGTCAAAGGATAATTTCATAAGGTTGAACCCGCAAGCGCACACTGCCGGAGAAATCCGGCTTTCATGTCTCGGGTGTGTAAGCGGTATCAATATAGCAATAACCATTAAGTGACACAGGGGGAAAAACTCATGTTTAAGAAGAAGATTTCTTTACTGTCCCTTGCTCTCGTGCTTCTGCTGACCGTTGTACTGTCGGCCTGCGGCAGCAAGGAAGGCGGCAGTAAGCCAAGTGAACCAGCGAAGGAAGAGGCGGCTGTCCAAAGCGACGGCACCATTGATGCCTCCAAACTGGATCCGGTCAAACTGAAAATGTACATGATCGGGCCAAACCAGAAAGACCTGCCTATGGTTCAAGAGGAAATCAATAAATATTTGACGGAAAAAATCAATGCAACAATCGAAATCAGCATGATCGACTGGGGCGATTACAGCCAGCGGATGCAGGTGATTACGAGCTCCGGCGAGAATTACGACATCGCCTTCACCAGCTCGTGGGCGTTCGATTACCTTCCAAATGCGGCAAAAGGCGCGTTTAAGCCGCTGAACGAACTGCTTGATCAGTACGGAAAAGGCATTAAAGAAGTACTGGATCCCCGTTTCCTGGAAGGAACGAAGGTTAACGGCGTCAACTATGGCATCCCGGCCAACAAGGAACTGGCACAGCAATTTGTATGGCGCTTCAACAAAAAGTATCTGGATAAGTACAACCTGGACATTTCCAAGGTGACCACGCTTGAAGATCTGGAACCGCTTCTCAAAACGATTAAAGAGAACGAGCCTGCGGAAATTACGCCGCTTGCCGTACCGAAAGGCTTTAAACCGTACATGCCGTTTGACTACCCGCTCGGCGATGAAATTCCGATCGGCATGTATCTGGACACCGAGGACTTTAAATTCGTGAATTTGCTGGATTCGCCTGAATTGAAATCGGCGCTTGAGACCATGCGCAAATACTATAAAGCGGGCTATGTGCGTGAGGACATCGCAACGCTGGACGGCATCGACAACATCAAAACCGGCAAATGGCTCGTGGACCGCGAAATTACGCAGCCATACGCAGAGCTTGGCTGGTCCAGAAACGCGGGCTATGACATCGTGACCAGACCGATGCATGATCCTGTCATTTACACCAGCTCCGCAGCAGGTTCGATGATGGCCATTTCTTCTTACTCCAAAAATTCGGAGCGGGCGATGATGTTCCTGAACCTGCTGAACACGGACGTGAAACTCCGGAACATGATTCAATACGGCTTGGAAGGAACGCACTACAAGAAGCTTGAAGAGCCGTATATTGAGGATATGCCTGCCATGCAGGAGAACTACGCGATGCCTGGTTTCGCGCTCGGCAACATGTTCCTGACGTACCTTCACGAAGGCGAGCCGAAGGACAAATGGGAAGCATTCGAGAAATTCAACACCTCTGCCGTAGTGGCGCCTACGTTCGGCTTTAATTTCGACACGGCTCCGGTCAAAACGGAGGTCGCGGCCATCACGAACGTAGCCAAGGAATTTATTCCGGCGCTGTACACCGGCTCCGTCGATCCTGAAGAATATCTGCCGAAAGCTAAACAAAAGTTCCAGGATGCCGGCATCGACAAAGTGATCGCCGAAGCTCAAAAGCAGTTCGATGAGTGGAAGGCTCAAAACAAGTAATCCGTAAAGGGGATGAAGGGTAGAAGCGGCTGTTCCTTACGGCCGTTTCTCTCTGTCCTTTCTTTCTTCACTGACAAAGGCTCCAATGTGCGTAAGCGAAATGATCTTCGAATAATAGGAGGTTTTCCCATGAAACGAATCAAACCGGATTATTACGCAAGAACCCAGTGGAAGCGCAGAATGGCGGCCTGGATGAGCACGGCGTTGCTTGCCGCATCCCTGACGGGCTTTGCCGGGGAAGCCGAAGCGGCCCAGCCGCATTCGTCGTATTGGTATCCGAACACGCTGCTGGAATGGTCGCCGTCCAAGGACAAGGATGCCCGTTTTAACCGGGGAACGGTGAAGCTGGAGGATGAGCGCATCCAAGGAAGCAAAGTAAACGGCAATGCCAAGGAAGAAGTAAAGGTGCTATCGATCGCTTCCATGTATCCGAGCACAAGCGGAGCTCCTTCGCAAGGCTCTGAGAAGTTCCATACCTATACGTTCAGCAATTGGCAGTACATCGACAAGCTGGTCATGTGGGGCGGCTCCGCAGGCGAAGGATTAATAGTTCCGCCAAGCAGCGACGTCATCGATGCGGCCCATAAGAATGGGGTTCCTGTTTTTGGAACCGTTTTCTTGCCGCAAACCGAGCACGGGGGCAAAATCCAGTGGCTGCATGATCTGTTAAAGCAGCGGGAGGACGGCACCTTCCCGGTTGCGGATAAGCTGATCGAGGTAGCGACGTACTATGGATTCGACGGCTGGTTCATCAATCAGGAAACGCAGGGCGGAACGCCGGAAGATGCGGCCAAGATGGCTGAGTTTCTGACTTACCTGCAGCAGAACCAAGCGCCCGGCATGGAAGTGATCTGGTACGATTCCATGATCGAGGAGGGGCCGGTGAAGTGGCAGGGCGCTTTGACGGATAAGAACGAAATGTTCTTCCAAAAGGGAAATCAGCGGGTTTCCGACAATATGTTCCTCGATTTCCGATGGCAGTTCAAAGACGAGAAGAACGGCCAATACGATTACATTACTCCGTTCTTGAACTCCCCGGCCAAAGCGGCAGAGCTTGGCCGCAGTCCGTATGATCTATATGCCGGCATCGACGTGGAGGCGAAGGGCTACGAAGGCAGGTTCAATTGGCCGGTTCTGTTCCCGGACGGGAAGAAAGCCACGACCTCCCTGGGCATTTACCGTCCGGATTGGGCGTACAACAGCTCCGAAACCCATGAGGAGTACATGAATAAGGAGCAGATTTTCTGGGTGGGACCCGGAATGAATCCGGCGAACACGTTACAACCCGAAGGGACCGATCCGCTTGCCTGGAGAGGGATTGCCCATGATGTCGTTGCAAAAACCGTGCTGACCGACTCCGAATTCGTCACCCATTTCAATACGGGCAACGGCCATTTGTTTGCGGTGGACGGCAAAGTGATGCGAAGCCGCGATTGGAGCAACCGGAGCCTGCAGGATATTTTGCCGACCTGGCGATGGATCACGGAGACTAACGGCAAAGGCGAGGCCCTGAAACCGGGATTTGATTTCGGCAAGTCCTATTACGGCGGCAGCTCGCTTCAAGTGGCGGGTGCCGTAAGCAAAGGCTCCTCCACCCATCTCAAGCTGTACAAGGCGAATATCCCGGTGGAAGCGACCACGGAAGTATCGCTCGTGTATGCCGACAATGCCAACGACGCCAAGGTGAAGATCGGCTTGGCATTCTCCGATGCGCCGGATCGGTACGAATTTTTCGAGCCTGGCAAGTGGACCGCGACGGGCGCGAATCAGGATTGGAAGCAGGGAAGCGTCAAGCTGAACAAGTATAAAGGCCGTACGATCACCGGAATCTCGCTTCAATTCGAGTCCGCGGCGGATCAGGCGGATTATCGGGCCAACATCGGCCGCCTGGCGGTTACGCAGGTGAACGACAAGGCGAAGAAACCGCACGCGGTGAACGATTTGAAGGTAACCGAGAATGATTTCCGCGATGGAATATATGGGGATGCGCGCTTGTCGTGGGAAGCGCCGAAACAGAATGAAGACGTTCTGTACTATCAGGTTTACCGCGTCCATCCGGACGGCAAGTACGAACTGATGGGCATGACGGGAAATACCGTTTATTACGTACCGGAAATGAAGCGTTCGCTTAAGGAGGAGGCAACCAAAATGGTTGTGATTCCGGTAAACCGCCACTACCAGCAAGGAAAAGCGGCATCCGCCAGCTTCGACTGGCCGGAATATCCGAAGCCGACGGCAGCCTTCAAGGCGGATAAAACCCTGATTGCGCCGGGAGAAACGGTGCAATTCACGGATCTTTCCTCGGAAGTGACGGAGTCCTGGAGCTGGAGCTTCCCTGGCGGGCAGCCGGCGTCCAGCACGGACCAGCATCCTAAAGTGACCTATCCCGAGGAAGGAACGTATGAGGTCACGCTGACCGCTAAAAATAGCGTTGGCGAGGATCGGATCCAGAAGAAGCTCATCACGGTAACCCGGGAAGCCGAGAACGGCGTCGGCAACCTTGCTCTAGGCAAAAGCGCGTCCGCATCCAGCTTTGTGAACGAGAAGGAAGCGCCGCCATTTGCAGTGGACGGCAATGCCGCCACCAAATGGTGTGCCGTCGGAGACGGACCGCACTGGTTGACGATAGACTTGGGAGCCGAGCACAAGGTCAGCGAATTCGTGATCAAGCACGCGGAAGCCGGAGGCGAGCCGGCCGCGTTCAACACGCGGGCCTTCTCCATTCAAGTAAGCTCGGACGGCAAGGAGTGGAAGGATGCCGTCTCGGTCAAGGACAACACGCAAGGGATCAGCAGCCATGCCATCGAACTTACCTCCGCACGGTACGTGCGTCTTCAGATCGAGAAGGCGACACAGGGCGGGGACACGGCTGCACGGATTTACGATGTAGAAGTGCTGGGCTTGAAATAATGCGGATGACTAGAAAGAGTGTTTCCCTTAATTGGGGAACACTCTTTTTTGGTTATTTATATCGCCCCGATCGGTCATAGAATCGCCGTTTACGCCCTGAGCCAGCGCGTCGTGTATAGATTTTGTATAGATAGGGTTGTTAATCTGATGTAGGACACTATATGGATGCTGCGCAAATGACGCGTGCTGAGGACGGCATTGATGGCAAGAATGCTGAAAGTGACCGGTCTGACCGATAAATAAGAGTAACGCAAACAACCATTGATGGCATGGTAGTCATCAATGGTTGTTCTTTCATTTGGGTTTGCAATTGTAAATAATGGAGCTATGCTTACGTTAAAGTGGATTAGGAGAGGAATATCTCTTGGCAAAGAGCCCACCAAGTCACCAAATAAAAAAGAGCCACATTTTATGGTTAATAGGATTACTCATAGTGATTCTATCGAGCATGCGCCTGCTGTGGGTGGAAGTGTTCCCTGATCAACAGCAGGTGACGATAAAGAAGGGGTATCTCGATTTGCGCGAATGGGATGCCGAAGAAGGCGGCATTCTGTTGCTTGACGGAGAGTGGGAGTTTTATCCCATGCAGTGGCTGCTGGATGGGAGCGGGCAGGATACATCAGGCGGGCCGAAGCCGCCGAAGCTGATTGCGGTTCCGGGGGGATGGAATCAAGCTCTGCATGGTAATGGCAAAGCGTCTCCATATGGATTTGCTTCCTATCGCCTGCGTATTCTAGTGAATCCCGAGGAGAAGCTGAATTATAGCATTCGCGTGCCTAGCGTACGTTCGTCATCCGAATTATATGTCAATGGCCGTTTGCTTGCCGAATCCGGGCGGGTGGCGGACACGAAGGAAGCCTATACCGCGAAGAACCTGCCGTATTCTGCAAGCTTTACGGCGGACGGCAACGGCGTCATCGAATTAGTGATTCAGGCGGCCAATTATGTGGATAGCCGAAGCAGCGGCATAGCCAGGTCCATTAAATTGGGTTCAGAGGAAGCCGTGGCCAAAGAAATGAAACTCTCGGTTTCGATGCAAACGCTGGGAGCCGTTATCTTTCTTATGCATTCCGTTTATGCACTCATTTTATTTTTACTGGGGAATAGGGAAAAGAGGCTGCTGTATTTTTCCTTGCTGACCCTCTGCGTAACCCTTTCGAGCATATTGAGCACGGATGAGAAGCTGTTCCATCAATTCATATACATCAGCAGCGATTGGGATTTTCGGTTGTCCAATGCCGCCTTTATGATTGGATGCTATGCGTTGCTGGAATGCACGAATCATCGCGAACTCTCTTATTGGAACAGGGTTCATCCCGTTTATGCCGTCACGATCTTAGGAACTGCCGGCATTACCTTGTTCTTGGCTCCGCCGCAGGTGATCATGCTTTTCCCGGTTTATTTTTTGCTCGGCTGCGTAACGGCCGTCATCACGATCATTGCAATCACCAAAACCATAATGAAGGGCATTAAAGACCATTTGCTGCTGCTTTTTTCCATGGTTGCGTTGGTCCATCATTTCCTGTGGGCGTTGTTCTTGCGGGAAAGCGCCTTAAGTGTTGCCCATTATCCGTTTGACCTGATCCTTTCGATGGGATGTTTGGCCGCTGTATGGTTTAAGGGTTATTTCAAGATGCATGCGAACACGAAAGAGATTGCCGCAACCTTGCAAAGAGTGAATGACCATAAGGATCAATTCCTGGCGAACACGTCCCATGAATTCAAAAATCCGCTGCACAGCATGCTTAACATGTCGCAATCCGTGTTGAACCGGGAACGGCCTTTGCTGCAGGACAGGAGTGTGAAAGAGCTTGAAACGATTCTGACCGTCGGACGTCGTCTAACACTAATATTAAACGATTTGATGGACGTCATGAGTCTGCGGGATGGCAATCCGCGGCTGCAGAAAAAAGCCGTATCGATCCAGCCCATCGTGACGGGGGTGATGGATATGCTGCAATTTAACGCGGAAGTGAAGTCGGTCAGCATCGTCAATCAGATCCCGGAGGATTTCCCTCCCGTCTTGGCGGACGAGAACCGGATGATTCAAGTCGTGTTCAATCTGCTGCATAATGCCGTAAAATACACGAATGAAGGGTATATTTCGATTCAAGCTTTTACAGAGGACGACAGAGCCTATATCGCGATTGCCGATACGGGGATCGGAATGGACGAAACCATGCTGAAGCGCTTGTTCCTTCCGTATGAGCAGGCGAGCGCCAGCGAGACCATGATCGAAGGCGGATTTGGGTTAGGTCTAAGCATAAGCAAGCAGCTCATTGAGCTTCATCGGGGTACGCTTGAGGTGGCCTCCGTTCCAGGGGAGGGCTCGAGATTTACGTTTTCATTAAAGCTGGCAGGGTTCGAAACAGAGGAAGTTCAGCGTGATTCTAACTCTAACGGACCGCCGACATTGCCGTCCATGCCGATGCAGGATACCATTGGGGCCGGTTTGCAAAAAGAGGAGATCTTCCCGCCAGCCGCGATACAAGGAGCTTTACCCGAAAGGAGAAGTAACCGGCCGACCCTGCTCATCATTGACGACGATCCCGTCAACCTTCAGGTGCTTGAAGCCATACTGCCTCCTGACGAATACGAGGTGACGATGGCAACAAGCGGTAAAGAAGCGTTGGCGGTACTGGATGCGAAGGAGTGGGATTTGGTCATCTCCGATATTATGATGCCGCAGATGTCCGGGTATGAGCTGACGCGGAGGATTCGCGAGCGGTTTACGCTCACGGAGCTCCCTGTGCTG
The DNA here is from genome assembly GCF_038007545.1 of Bacillus sp. FSL K6-6540. Taxonomy (NCBI): domain Bacteria; kingdom Bacillati; phylum Bacillota; class Bacilli; order Caryophanales; family Bacillaceae; genus Bacillus; species Bacillus sp. FSL K6-6540. The sequence continues at coordinate 7,074,940 of NZ_JBBOXH010000001.1, read as the reverse complement.
CTGCTTACTGCAAGAAGCCAACCGAAAGACATCCAAAGCGGGTTTCTGGCGGGGGCCAACGATTATGTGACCAAGCCGGTGGAGGCCATGGAAATCAGGTCGAGGATTGAGGCCTTAACGACGATTAAACAAACGGTCCGGGAGCAACTCCGACTGGAAGCGGCATGGCTGCAAGCGCAAATCCAGCCTCATTTTTTATTCAATGCATTAAATGCGGTGACGGCCCTAAGCGACGTTGATTTGGACAAGATGCGGAATCTGCTTGAGGAGTTCAGCAACTTTCTGAGATATAAATTCAGATTCCAAGACACGGCTGGACTTGTACCGATCGAGGAGGAGCTGAGTCTGGTGCGCTCGTATCTTTATATCGAGCAGGTTCGGTTTGAAGAGCGGCTGCAGGTGGTTTGGGAGGTAGACGACTGCGGAGCCTTGCAAATTCCGTTCCTTTCGATCCAGCCCTTGGTCGAAAATGCGATAAGGCATGGCGTCATGAAGCGCACTTATGGGGGAACCATACATATTCGAATTTCCGTCCATGCCGCGCATGCCGAGATAACCGTTCAGGACGATGGGATCGGAATGGAAGAAGCTCAATTGCAGCGAATCCTAGAGAGAACAGCAAACCATCAGTCCGGGGTCGGATTGATCAATACGGACCAGCGATTAAAACGGCATTTCGGAACAGGGCTTCATATTCAGAGCAGGTTAGGCGAAGGAACCCGGGTAACTTTTCATGCACGCATCTAAACCTCGGGATAAAACGATATCAGGCGGTGAGATGAATGGAGAGATTGAAAAACAGCGGATTTTATAAACTGAAATTTCTAATAACGCCGGAAGAATTCAACCAAATGTTGACATGTTTTGAGCAAAAACAAGCCAAATTTCACCGTACGAATCATGCCATGACCCAGCATGATCTGGATCAGGTGACTGAGGCGTATCGTACCTATTATCAGTATTTTACGGCGCAAGAACGGCCCGATTACCACCCTTTCTTTGTCTATTCTATTTCGATTGCTGAGGGGGATGAAAGCTCCGGATTCTTTGTCAGAAATGAAGGTGTCTCATTCCCCTACCGGGGACAGTGGGCAGAAGATGAATTACCCTATATCTTGCTCTCCCTTCCAAAGGGAATTCGAATCGATGCAGAGGATGAACGAGGAAAGTATTATCTGTATGAGGATATTCGGGGACACCGGCCGTTGACGTATGTTTTTTTCGAAGAAATGGCAGCATCCATGAAAAAAATGACCAAGCCGCTTCGTTTCTCGGTACAAGCCGCAAACGCTATGCAAGAGCAGAAGCCGGCTGTTCGCATAAGTCAACAAGCGGTGAATGATCTGATTGACTCGTGGATCGTTAAGAAATATGGGCTGGTTATGAACAACTAGAAGGACATATCAGGCACGTATAGAGCGTAAGGCAATCTAGCCTTCCAGAAACACCCGGTCCGGATACTTCACTTCCGGGTATTCCTCCGAGGGGCCGGTTAGAAGCTTACTCTCCATTCCGCGCAAATGCTGATTAAAGAATTCCAGCACGTAGCGGTTGACGATTTCGGCTCCCCTTGATCCATTCATGCTTCCGGTCATGCCGGTCAGGCGGGTAAGCGGAGAGTACAGCTGAAGATCGGTGAAATTATAGTGTCCTGCGCCTTCGATATAAACGGTCCGTCCTAGTCCCTGTTGAGATAAGCGATCCATTAGCTTCAGTTCCAATTCCCGATTCGCCAGAATCATGTCGAATTGTTCTCGCGTTAACCCCAGTGCTTGGAGCTCGGCTTCCGTAGCCGGGGTTTGGCGATACTTCGCCTGCTGTTCGTTCACCTTCATAAAATCCTCCGATTCCATGAACATAAACGGGTTCTCCATGTCGTCCCGGTCCTTCGTTATGAATAGCGTTCCGTCCATATTCACACCGGCTTTGATCCGCGGGTTGGAATAAACGGCTTCAAAGGCTGCAGCCCCGCCGAAGGAATGGCCCATCATGCCGATGTTGTCCAGATCTAAGGCTCCTTTAAACTTGCTGGCGACGGCGCCTGATTGAAGCCTCTCCAACTGATCCGTGACAAAGGCGATATCCTCATTCCACACCTTCAAAATAGTGCGGCTGTCCTCGAATAATCGCTCCTGGGATTGTTCCGTGAGAAAACCGGTTACGCGCCCATCGGGAAATGCGGTGGCGGCCGTGCTGTACGTATGATCGATGGCAAATACGATATAGCCGTGGCTGGCAAGATGTTCAGCCTGGGACGAATGCAAAATTCTGCCGACCCCCATGCCGTGCGACAACAGCACCACCGGATACGGATTCTCCGCCAGCCGCAAATTGGCATGGCCGTTAGCGTTGGCCCGGCTGTATTTCCAATAGTCTAACGCGGCCGCGGGAAGGCCCAGATATTCGGAATATGCTTGCATATAGGTATGAAAGAGCCGTTTATCCTTAGGAAACACCGTAGCTTTCTCGGCGTCATGGCCAGACGCTGCGGCCGGATACCATACCTGAACGATAAGCTCACGTTTGTCGCCTTTTTGTTCGGTAAACGTTTCTTCCCGGTCCGCATCAACGAAATGGAGCGTATCCGTTCCCACCCTGAACTCGCCCGAGGGCTTCGGTAAATGGAAAACCGGCAGCAGTGCCGATAAGGCAACCGATCCGCCCAGCAAAACGACCGAAAGGCCCCATATCGTGTACCGCAGCGGTTTCTTGACCGTTCGGCGTCTGAACAGAACCAACACAAAGAGCAAAGCGGTGACGATGTAGGCCGGAATCATCTGCCACCTGTATCCCTCAACCAGCAGCTGCACGGCGAACAGCAAACCGCCAGCGATGCAGACGATCGCGCCAGCCTTCCGATTTATTGTGTTACGGCTCAACAGTATTATCAGCATCGCAACGCAGGCTGCAACCCACAACATTTCCAGAACTCTCATACGCACGCTCGCTCCTTGTTATCGCAATTATTTGTATGATAACGGATCAAGGTTAAAACGAGCGGATGGTTTCGTTTAAAAAAGGTTTAAATCCGTGCTGTCCTATGTAGGATTCTCCGGTGTCGGTACCGGAGGCTCGCGCTTTTTGCCAAACCTGCATGTTTCTACATATCGGCATCTTTCGGCTCGAGCAGTGCCAGCAGCTCCGAAATGGAGTCGGCATGCTGATCGCTGCCGTTCATAATTGCTTTGAATACAGGAGCCGCTTCCTGCAGCAGCACATAACTGAAGTAATAATAACTGATGAAGATTTCCGCTTCATAACCGGGGGGCTCCTCTTCTTCCCATCGCAAATCGTCTTCTTCGTCGTCTTCCGGCCATAAGTATCTTTCGTCCAGCAGCTTATCCATCGTTTCAACCGTTTGTGCCGAATCCATATATTCCACGGTTATGGCTGAAGCTACGGATAAGTATAATTCCATTTCCTCTGAAGAGACCTGCTCCGGTTTCTGTTTGGCAAGCTCCCGCAGGAGCATAAGCAGGGCCCATGGCGTCGTCTGCCACAGGGTGCCTTGGTGCTCGATCAGGCTGGCCAATTCTTTATATTGTCGTGTTTCCAATAGCCGAGGAATATCCGTACCTCTTCCATAGGCTGTCGTCAACCGCTGCCACGGCACGCTGGCTGTCGTATGGGTCAAAGCGTTCATCTCCTTCACCTCCTACATATGTATCCCGGGGAGTTTACAGCCACCCTTTATCTTCCGCGATCGTGACGGCCTGCTGCCGGGAATCGGCCTCCAGCTTCTGGATGGCGGAGGACAGGTAGTTGCGCACGGTTCCCCTTGTCAGAAACAAGGCTTTGCTGATGTCGCCGGTAGTCATGCCTTCCTTGGTTAACCGGAGCATTTCGATTTCCCGTTCGCTGAGCGGATTCTCCTCCTTCATGAAGAGCGCGGCCGCCAAGTCGGTGCTCACGACCCGCTCGCCCTTCATGACCCGCCGGATGGCCTCAATCAAGAAATCGATGGGCTCGTCCTTTAACAGATAGCCCTCCACCTGTGCATCCATCGCTTTTTGCAAATAACCGGGACGTGCGAAGGTCGTGACGATCATGATTTTGCAGGATAGGCCTGCTTGACGTATGGACTCGGCCAATTCCAGGCCGTTAATATGAGGCATCTCGATGTCGAGCAGGCACACGTCCGGCTGATGCTGCCGAATCGCGTCCCAGGCGCGCTGCCCGTCCGGCACCTCGGCCACCACCTCGATGTCGTCTTCGAAATTGAGCAGTGAGGCGAATGCGCCGCGAAGCATTTGCTGATCTTCTGCAATGACGATTCGAATCATGATGCGTCCTCCTTTTCATGCCGGCGAAGCGGGAGTTTCAGGGACACCTTGGTGCCCCCCTGAGGCAACGGGTCGATGGCGGAGGACCCGCCCAGCGTCTTCATCCGCTCCATGATCGACGGAAGGCCGTTTCCGCCGGCGTTCCCCGCAAGCCCCACGCCGTCATCCGCGATATGGATCCCGAAGGCATGATCCTTCGTTTCCAGTTTGACGGTGCACCGCTCGGCCCGGCTATGCTTGATAATATTGGTCATGGCTTCCCGGACGCAGAGCGCCAGCATCGTTTCTTCCACGCTGGATAACAGCGGGGGCTTCTCCGGATTCTCGATGCTCAGCGCAATTCCTGCCGTATGCAGCAGCTTGGCCGAATGCTCCAGCTCGCTTGCCAGCGAGATGAACTTCATATCGGATACCAGCTCCCTCACCTGCTTGAGGGCGGTTCTGGAGGTATCCAGAATCTCGCCTAACTCCCGTTTGGCCTGGCTCGGATCCTTATCCACCCATTTCGTTGCCAGCTCGCTCTTCATTTTGATCATCATGAGGGTCTGCCCCAAGGTATCGTGGAGATCCCTGGCGATTCGCTGCCGCTCCTCCTGCTGGATATACTTTGCGATCTGCTCGTTGGCTTCATCCAGCTCCCCCTGCAGGCTTTTTGCTTTCTCCTTGATGTAGATGACGATCGGATATACCGACTGTATGATCATGATCGGAAGGTAAATGGCATTGGACGTTTCGAGCAGCGGTTCCTTTCGGAAAACGAACACGAGCAGGAATGATAGGGCAATGGCCGCACAGCCGATGGCGATATGTACCTTGGACTTGGACCGGCCCAGCAAATCGGCGAAAATGATCCCGAACAGCAGGGTGCTCGGCCCCGTATACACCCCGAGTACGCCTACAGCGAACAGGCCTGCCAGCACGGCAGCCAGCAGCCAGCCGCCCCGACGCCATAATGCGACATAGAATGAAACAAGGAACAGCAGGAGCAGCAAAAGGCTGCCCCACAGTCCCAGCGCCGTATCCGAACGAAACACCTGGTAGCATAAGAATACGGTCAGTATGATATCGATGAGCAAATAACTTTTGATCTGATCCCTCGGGTACAACTTATAGAACATATCAAGCCCCCAATTTCGGCTATCTTGATTCGAAGAAACCTATCGCCTGTTTGCGGGCGGTCTCCATGGGCCCCAGCTTAAAGCGGCGGAGCCATAGTGACGCCATGCCCAGCAGAAATGCGGAGATAACCAGCCAGATGGCGATAATGGCCGCTGAATTCAGCTTGCCGGCAAGCCCTAACCCCCAGCCGTAAAAGATGGCGGATGCGATGATGTTCTGGAGCACATAGCAGCTCAGTGACATTTTTCCGACGTTCTCCAGACGGCACCATAGCCATTCCCATTTCGTATATTGTATCATTCTCGCAATGATTGCTATATACCCCATAGACATAAGTGGAGCGAATAAATAGCGCACCGGTAGATCGAAAGCGCCGCCGGGAACGAATATGAGCAGGTTGAGTGGCACGCCGACATATATACCCAGCTTGAATAGCCTTTTTCGCAGCCTTTTGCCGTTGTCATCTGGGGCGAATACGCCTGAGCGCATAAAGCGAACCCCTAGCAGGAACAGAAACACATTGGTCGGAATCACGAGGATGGCTTCCATTCGCAGCGGAAGGAAGTTGGCCAGCCGATATTGGACTTGCTCCATCCAAGTTCCTTCTTGATAAAGAGCAACGATATCGCCAAAACTGCCCAGCGATACGTTTGCGCCGCTCGCCAGCATCAGTCCTGCGAGGGCCAGAATCGCAATAGCGAAGACGCTGCCGATTATGTTCATCGTGCGGGCGATGAGCCGGTCGCCGCCCTTTACGATAAAGGCTGCAATGATGGCGGTAATCCCGTAACTCATCAAGATGTCATACTCCATGACTAATATAAAATGCAGCAGGCCTTCGAGGATTAAAAACAGAACGGCCCATAAATAAACACCAGGCCACGGCTTTCCTTTGCGCTTGGCCTGCCGGTACTTCATTTCCAGACCGACCCCGAACATGATCGTCAGCAGTCCGAGCAGCTTCCCGTTTACCAGAAACAAGACGATCATCCGGAGAAGATCGTCCGCTCCCCACCAGCCGGAGTGATCAAAGGTGGTAATGTAGCGTAGATCCCCCGCATGTGCGAAGATCCAAATATTCGTCCCGAGCGTTCCCAGGATCGCGAAGCCCCGCAAAATATCCAGCAGGCGAATTCTGCCCGTTCGTTGTTCCATTCTTCCATTCCTTCTTTCTTCTAGGTTCTCTTGTCTTTTTATTGTAGGTACGATCTCCCTGGCGCAACATTCACACCTGTAAAGAGATCCGTATGACACGTGTCATAAAAGCAGGGAGAACGAACGGAAGAAGTCGGATGGGGTTCTCGTCATGGCTTGAAAATTGTGGAATAATAGAAGAAAACAGGAGGAGTGATCATGTACATCGTATCGGGACCGAGGCCGCTGTCGGATGGCCAGAGTCAAGTGCTTGGAAGAGAGGAAGAGGGGTTTATCCGCCGGGCTACGTCCGGTTTATGCAGCGATTCGGCGAAGGGACTTACCGCGGGTGGATGAATGTCCAGCAGCCGGATAGGGAGGTGCTGCAGCCTTTTGCCGAGTACGGGTTATGGGAGCATGACGATGACAGTCCCATTACGGAGCCGCAGATTGCAGAGTGTATCGCTATAGGCACAACGGTGGACGGTGATTTTCTGGCGGTGCATCCCCAGACGGCTCAGTTGCTCTGGCTGCCTCGGCATGCGGAGCATATACAAGCAATCTTGCTGCAGTCACGGGAGCGGAACGATGAAGGCCTGTACGCCGCGGTGCTGGATGAAATATACCGTCAGGTGTATGGAAGCAGCCAAGAGGGAGTCGTCTATTACGAACCGTGGACGGGTACGCGGAGCCATCTCTTTTTGCGTTTGCCGCCAGGGGAGGATCAGCCTTCGTTGCTCGAGCTGGCCGGTATGTGTCAAGCGTCCTTTCCGCCGGATCTGTGCGTGGAAAACGAATATACATGCAGCTTGTTCTATCGGGAACTGGGCGGATATGTACGATTCAATTATGCTTATCAGCAAGAGGTAGCCGTCTTCTATGAACAGGATGCAGGGCAGGCATTTGCCGTTATAGAGGCATGGCTCCTGTCGAAAGGGTGCGAAAGGGTATCATAACACTTAGATCCATATCGGTACTCATCAAGTGGGGAACTGCGTTTAAGATAAGGGGGGACATGGGATGAAGCTGGCTTTTTCGCTGGATGCACACGGAACGTGCGTAGGTCAATTAAGGGACGAGCTGCTGCCGTTAGGGGAACTGGCTGCCGCCTGGAAGTTTCCGTTCGATATCTTTGTTGTATTTCACGTTTTGCCGGAAAGTTATGGCCGAAAAACATCCAGACGTTTTGATAGCAGGGATCATACCCTCGACTTGGATATCAGTTTAAGTTATGAGCAGTACCAACGAATGTCCAAACACGAGCAGCGCGAGGCACTGGGGAGTTATCTCTACGACTATCTGTCGGAGTCCGTTGCTAAATATAAAAAGCACGCAGATGCGGAGACCCAAAAACAGCTGCTGGACCGGGTGAAAGAATGGATGCTCGAACACGGTTGGCTGCATGGAAAAATCCATCAGGCACGGGAGCTTCTGGCGCAGGACATCGACCTCTATGAAATCAGCCGAACGCTGCAAATGCCGCTGGAAGAAGTGGAATATATGTATCTCCGCATGAATGGACATGAGCCTGCAGACGTTCATCCCGATAACATCGCAGCAGGAAAAGCCCCGCCATATCCTTTGTAGGCGCCTAAGGAGCGGAGCTGTTCGTGTGATAGGAGCGTATCAAGCGACAGGGCTAGAGCTGTCCCAAATCTCGAACTGCCGTCTCCAAGATCAGCCGCGTATCTTCCTTAAGCTTGTCATTCAAATGCTCCCCGATGTAAGGGACAGCCGTTTCGCCGAGCTCGATCAGCTGCTCGTACGCTTCATAGTTCCACTGATTAGTTTGCCGATCTGCATATCATATGCACTCATTGCCTTGAACAACTCCTTTGATTTGATCGTTTATGCCATATTCAACGCCTGCCGGAGGCATTCCTGCCTTACACATCATGTGAAAGGAAAATTCGTTCCAATTATTGAAATAAGGAAGAAGCATACATACACAGGATTTACGCAGGGAGGAATATCGATGATCGTTCTGAAAGATATCGGTAAATTCGAGGAACTGCCGGAGATTGCGATGCACATCTACAAAGGGAACATTCCGGCTTTGCAGGAGGCAATAACCGCAGGCTGGGATATAGAGGATGGCATCGTACTAAGCAAATACACGACGGTAAGCCCGCTCGATCTGGCGTTGATCTCACAGCGCATGGATGTTGTGAAGCTGCTGGTCGAGCACGGCGTTAACCTGAATGTCCATCATAATCCGGCTTTTTTGCGAGCGGTGCGGTACGGCAAGGAAGATATCGTTCGTTATATCGCAGCGCAGGGCGCCGAGCTGGATAAACTCAATCAAACCGGGTCAGGCGCATATGCACAGGCCTATTACGGCAACAAAAAAAACATCCCGCTCATTCATGAGCTGGGATTGGATCTCAAGCTGCATGGCAGCGCGGTGCTGCGCCAAGCCGTGTCGGACCATGATTATAAGACACTCGATTATCTACTCGATCATGGGGCGGACATCAATTATAATCAGCCCGATATGGTCTATCCTTATCAAGCGACTCCGCTAACCGTGGCCACGCGGATGGGGAATCAGCGCATGGTCAAGCATCTGATTGAGCGCGGCGCTGACGTAACGTTGGCGGAAAAGGACGGCGAGCGGCCGTATACGATTGCGGTCGGCAATAAGGATACCGACCTGGCCGACTACTTGAAATCGCTGGAGCCGGCCGAGTTTCATAGCTTAGAGAACAAGAAGTATGCGCTGAAAAAGTATAAATTGACCGAGGAACTCGTCAGCTTTCTGACAGGAGACCAACTGCGTCTAGAGCTCGCGCACAACGAATACGAAATCGGGTATATCGACTTCTTCACATTGACCGATACAATCGAGATGAAAGTCGGGCGCCAGAAGCTTTTGCGCTTGTCAGCCGACATTGACAATTACTCCGATCTGCAGCTCGTATGGAATCCGAAGAAAAAGGGCCTGATTGGTTGTTACGATGTGGAGCATCAGACGTACGCCGATCTATGCAGCTTTTCCGAGTTCCTTGGGCAGCCTGAATCGTACCTCATCCGTTTTCTTGAGGGAGAGCTGTAATCGAGAATTCATGGTCAAGGTATATAGGCGCCTACGACCTCGAATTTCAACTCATTATCTATGGTCATATGCCTTACTTCGATGATATTGCCTTGTTGGAACGTTGGGATGCTTATGATCGGGATAACGGTCCTTACGACGGTATGGATCGTCCCGCCATCCGGTTTCGTGACGCTTAGGTCGAGCAACACTTCAGGTTGATCGTTAACCTGCACATTCGTTTGCCGGATCGAGTTGATCTGTGCTTGAGCGGGCGTACCGCTCGCGAGAATCGTCTTGCGCTGCACGTTTCGGTTGTTGTACGCCCGTAATTCCTTGGTGAATTTCGCGATGAAGAAGGACGGCGTGATCAGTGAGAAAATGACGATGATCACAATAAGGGTCGTCAATGGCTGCACCTCGCTTTCCAATCATAATCGGAATTCTAAAATCGCACGGCTTCCATTTTAAGTTTATTTTAGCAAAAAAGATAAGTCCAGGCGTTTCGCTTTTTTTTATCATCTATAAGAGTGAAATCATTCCTCATTTTCCAAAGTCGTAATACTTTCGCCCTGTTTGCCGGCTGCAAGGTATGGGATGATGGGTTCATCAAAGATTTGAGGTCATGGACTTTGAACCTTTGGCCTTCAGGCTATTGCGATCCTTCCTTCTATTTCAATTGGCGAACCTAGGGTCGCAGCTTTCCTGAGGGAGTTTGATTCAAGAGAGGAGGCGTCCAGGCTATCATAGTTCCTTCCTTCTATTATTCTTTCAATGACATTAGGGGTATGGCTTTCCTGGACTCTTTATATGATGAACTCGATTTATTTACGAAGAGCGAACAAATTGATGGTTGATGCAGAGAATGAATCGGATCTTCTCCCGAAAGCTTATCTGGCGACGGCCGTGAAGAATATCGAGCACCTTGGGTATACGTTCTCGTATCCATTGCTGCACGCCGTGCGAGCCTTATCCAAAGAGCAGTTCGAAGCGCTTTATCAACCGCTGATTGACGATCTAAGGGTGATGGTAGGCGCACATGTTAAATATGAGCCGATGTATCCCGCGTTCCCGATGCAGGTGATGGAGGAAGAGGATGCAGAGCTCTATCTGAATGCCATCTATCATTATCTGACTTGGGATCTGCCTGCATATGAGCATGAGGAGAGACCTCCGCTGCAGGACGAAGTCCAACTGAAAACCATTGATCTGGGAAGCAAGGCGGATTTCTATGTCATGATACGTCAGCTGATCCAAGCTAAAGGTTCCATCTCCCCAACGGATAAAGAGGATATTGAGGCCGTTATTGAGATTGTCGATCTCGAGGAACTGGATGTCATCCTCCCTCCCGATATTCCGTTCAAGGAGAATGCGGGATTCGTGGCAGCTGCGTTAATGAAGCACGACAAGGGGAATGTCGAGCGGATCGGGCGTTATTTCAAAACCGCAACCGATGTCCTTCGACTGGCGGTGGCATGGTCAGGCGGAGATGTCAGTCTGGCGGAAGCCACCCGGTTTCGCAAATTTAAGCGGCGCGAAAGACGGCTGCTTCTGGGATTGCTGGAACGCTGCCATCCGATAACGGAGGATATGCTCAGATTTAAGGACCGCTGGATTCGTTTGGGCGAAATCCTCCATCCTTCCGAATATAAGCACCGGTATAAACGCTGCGAGGAAGCCTTTGATATTTTGCGGAATCATAAGCCCTTTACCACCTATAACGGTAGTGTCGAGCTTGCATTTCAGTACAACCAGGTCTGGAATTTGATCGATTTATTGATGCAGCGTCCAGGCGAATTTGCCCGCAGATTGGATCAGTTGCTGCGATCCACCGAACATACGGAGTATGTCGTTCTGGCGTTTGGCGAGGTGGCGAATCAAGTATCGACGCCGGTCTTGCTGCAAGTGAATAATCATTTTGCCCGTCGCCGTGAACCTCAAGAGCTGCGCGTCTTTTTCCCGAAAGGAAATGTGGCTAAAGCCTTTGCCGTACCCCACACGCTTCCGGAGATCGATGAAGCGGCATGCCGAGACATCGTGCAGGTATGCGAGCAGGTGCTGGTCCAGCGGTTCGCCTCGCTGCCGCCCTTGGGGAAGGCCTATGTCGATAAGCGATTGAAGGATTATCATGTGCCGTTCTCGCATAGATCGGCAAGCAAAGCCCTGCATACGTTGGTTCGGGGAAGCCGCGTGCCGATGGCGGAAGGGGATACCATCCGTTTCTTCAGCTGGTGGAAGGAAGGACGCGTGAACGGGGAGCCTACTGGCCGCGTGGATATTGACCTGTCCGCCGTCATGTATGATCACGACTGGCAGTACGTCGAGCATATTTCTTATACGAATCTGCGGTCCTCCCATTACAGGGCCGTGCACAGCGGGGATATCGTGTCAGCTCCTCAAGGAGCATGCGAATTCATTGATCTGCATATTCCAACCATCGTCCAATACGGCGGACGATATATTGTGGCGACTCTTCATTCGTATACAAATCAACCGTACTGCAACCTGCCGGAGTGCTTCGTGGGCTGGATGATGCGGAAGAAACCCGGTTCCGGTGAAATATTCGAGCCCTCGACGGTGGCTAATAAAATCGATGTCGCCGCCGATACGCAGATCGCTATTCCCGTTATCCTGGATTTGGTGGAGCGTACGGTCATCTGGACCGATCTGTCCCTAACCAGACATCCACACTACTACAACAATGTAGAGGGGAATCAGAAGGGGATGGTCTTGATGGGCAAAGCCATGACAGCCCTGCGGAAGCCCGATCTGTACGATCTGTTCATGCTGCATGCCAAGGCAAGAGGAGAGTCCGTAGACCATGCGGAACAGGCGGAAACGATCTTCTCGGTGGAACATGGGGTGACCCCGTTCGATATTGAGCATATTATGGCGGATTATGTTGTGTAAGTTCATGCGGATGCCGTTATGATTAGGAGCAGCTTAGGCTGCTCCTTTTTTGCTGGATCGAAGAGTGAAGAAGCATGTTTTTGGTTACCCCTGCATTCCGGAATTCAGTATCTCTAGGTAATGAGCATTGTACATGATGCCAAGTATGTTGCCGAATGGATCGGTGACGGATGCCGTGATGAACCCTTCCCCACGGTGGGTGAGCGGTTCATATTCTTTGGCTCCCATGGATTTCAATCGGCCGAGGGTGGCCTCTATATCATCGACATGCCAGTACATGATCGCTCCGCCGGGGCCGGACATTGGCTGTTCAGGGGCAAAACGGCGATCGATGAGACCCAGCTCGTGCTGGTAGTCTCCAATCCGAAATTCGGCGTAAGCCAGTTTCCCGTCGGGACCTGACCTTTCGAAGTATGGCCCCATACCCAGCAGATCGGAATACCAAGCCTTTGCCGCTTCCATATCATCTGCCCAGTAACTGATGGTCGCAAATCCCCGCAATGTTTGGTTTCTGTTCATCATTTATTTACCTCCTAAGACGTTTAAGATTGGTTTTATGGCTATTATGAGTGGTGATGACTGACGCCTTTATGTCAGTGTTTTGGTTTTTTCTAAGCGCCGGAGTATTTGGTTAACACGATAGGAGCTATCATTTTTATGATATGGGGATGTAAAATGACGATTTTCATGACAGCAGTCACTATTTTGAAAGAAATGGACGATATACAATAGAAGGCGGTTGGAATTTGTCGATAAAAGTAATTCACATCATATGGAATATGGCGTAAACTGCGATAATTCCGACGGTACGTACATAATTGGATAGGTTAAGGAATTTGACACCACTCATTAGGGGAGGCACATATGCATATTGTCAAGAAAATAGGGCTGTTATCTCTAATCGTATCTATTGTAGCTGGGCTGTTGTTTCTTAAGCCGACCGGTGTAGTCTATGCATCGTCTCCGACGGCCACGATCGTGGTTGCCGATACGACGCTATCGATTGGTGAAACTTCATTGGTAACGATCACGTTCTCGGAAGCGGTAACAGGCTTTACGCTAGCAGACCTGACAGTAGCGAATGGCACATTAAGCGGTTTGAGCTCGTCCGATGGTGGGGTCACATGGACGGCAACGTTAACACCAACTACTGGCATCACAGATGCAACCAATGTCATTACGCTGGATAACACGGGCGTACAGAATGCGGCAGGTAATGCGGGAGCGGGTACCACGGATTCTAACAATTACGCAATCGATACACGGAGGCCAATAGCTACTATTGTAGTTACCGACACGGCGTTATCCATCGGCGAAACTTCAACGGTGACCATTACATTCTCGGAAGCGGTAATAGGCTTCACCAATGCAGATCTGACGGTAGCGAATGGCACATTAAGCGGTTTGAGCTCGTCCGATGGTGGGATCACATGGACGGCGACGTTGACGCCAACTTCTGGCATCATAGATGCAACCAACATCATCACGCTTGATAATACGGGTGTGGCCGATTTGGCGGGCAATGCGGGTACTGGTATCACCAGTTCCAACAATTATGCGATTGATACGACACAGCTGACAGCCACGATTGTGGTTGCCGATACGACGCTATCGATTGGTGAAACTTCATTGGTAACGATCACGTTCTCGGAAGCAGTAACAGGCTTTACGCTAGCAGACCTGACAGTAGCGAATGGCACATTAAGCGGTTTGAGCACGTCCGACAATATCACGTATACGGTGACGTTAACGCCAGACACCGGCATCACAGATGCAACCAATGTCATTACGCTGGATAACACGGGCGTGGCCGATTTGGCGGGCAATGCGGGTACTGGTATCACCAGTTCCAACAATTACGCAATCGATACACTGAGACCAACCGCTACTATTGTAGTTGCCGACACGGCGTTATCCATCGGCGAAACTTCAACGGTGACCATTACATTCTCGGAAGCGGTAATAGGCTTCACGAATGCAGATCTGACGGTGGCAAACGGTACGCTGAGTGCCGTGAGCTCGTCCGATGGTGGGATCACATGGACGGCGACGTTGACGCCAACTTCTGGCATCATAGATGCAACCAACATCATCACGCTTGATAATACGGGTGTGGCCGATTTGGCGGGCAATGCGGGTACTGGTATCACCAGTTCCAACAATTATGCGATTGATACGACACAGCTGACAGCCACGATCGTGGTTGCCGATACGACGCTATCGATTGGTGAAACTTCATTGGTAACGATCACGTTCTCGGAAGCGGTAACAGGCTTTACGCTAGCAGACCTGACGGTAGCGAATGGCACATTAAGCGGTTTGAGTACGTCCGATGGCGGGATCACATGGGCGGCGACGTTGACGCCAGTCCCTGGCATCACAGATGCAACCAATATCATTACGCTCGACAATACGGGCGTACAGAATGCAGCAGGTAAAGCGGGTAAGGGTACCTCCGATTCGAACAATTACGCGATCGATACACAGCGGCCGACCGCTACCATTGTAGTTGCGGACACGGCGTTATCTATTGGGGAAACTTCATTGGTGACCATTACATTCTCGGAAGCGGTTAGTGGCTTCGCCAATGGGGACCTGACGGTGGCAAACGGTGCGTTAAGCAGCGTTAGTTCAACTGACAACATGACATGGACAGCAACGCTCACGCCGAATTCCAATGTAGACTCGGCGACGAATACCATCACGCTTGATAACTCGGGGGTGACCGATTACGCAGGTAATGCGGGAGCAGGCTTGACGGAATCCAATTCGTACTCAGTGTTCACGGTGCCGGCATCTGCGGATTTAAGCAGTGTGACGTTATCGAACGGGACACTAAGCCCTGTCTTTGCTTCTGGAACAGAAGTGTACACGTCAAGCGTGCCTAATTCCGTTTCCTCGCTGACCGTAACCGCGACTGCACTCGATAGTCGTGCCACGATGACGGTTAACGGTAATTTAGTAATAAGCGGGCAAACAAGTTCCAATATACTGCTGAACGTAGGATCCAATACGATTGTGATTGTTGTAACGGCAAGCGATCAATCGACGAGAACCTATACGATCACTGTGACCCGTGAGAATAGTTCCTCTACCGGTGGTGGTCCTTCTAATGGGGGAGGTTCATCCACTGACAGCGGTTCGTCTACGCCACCGGCTCTCATAGACAATACAGTTACATCATCCGATGGAAAAATCACGCTGCCAACAGGAAGAGCTGGGTTGGTTAGCCTGGGGAAAGAAATCATCATTTCCATTCCGGCGGGCGCCACATCTCAGGAGCTGAAATTATCAATTCAGAAAATTCGAAATACCGAAGCTCTCTTAAAGAACAACGAGGTTTTGGCAAGCCCGGTGTTTGATGTTCTAACAAACGTCTCAGGGAACTTTAGCAAACCGGTGAAACTGACTCTAGCTTACGACGCTGCAAACTTAAAGAGCGATCAAACGGCGGCCGTCTTTTATTTTGATGAAGTGAAAAAGGCATGGGTGAAAGTCGAGGGCGGCATGAAACAGGAGAATGATATATCCGTAGAGGTCAATCACTTTTCGAAGTATGCAGCACTCGTAGTAAATAAAGCCAACGGAATGCCCGTAGTCGACAAAACAACAGACCCGACAACGGAAATTTCCTTTACCGATATTTCCGGACATTGGGCCGAAGTCAGCATTAAGGAAGCGATACGTGAGGGTATCGTAACGGGATATCCCGATGAAACGTTTAAGCCGGGCAATACCGTGACGCGCGCTGAATTTTCCGTCATGCTGATGAATGCACTGAAGTCAACCGATGCTGAAGCGGAGTTGATATTCACGGATACAGCATGGATTGGGGAGTGGGCCAAGAAGGCAGTTTCGCAGGCTGTGCAGGCGGGCATTATTCATGGCTATCAGGATGGATCTTTCCGTCCAAATGCGAAAATGACGCGCGCTGAGATGGCAGCAATGATTGCAAATGCACTCGAGCTATCCACCAAGGAAATCCCCACCACCTCTTTTACAGATGACAAGGCTATTCCTGCTTGGGCGAAAAGCTCTGTTAAAGCGCTGAAGGAACTTGGCATTGTTAAGGGAGTAGGCGCAGGCGAATTTAATCCAAGCGCTCAAACCACAAGAGCAGAGGCCGTAATCGTTCTGAT
This sequence comes from Bacillus sp. FSL K6-6540, assembly GCF_038007545.1. NCBI lineage: Bacteria > Bacillati > Bacillota > Bacilli > Caryophanales > Bacillaceae > Bacillus > Bacillus sp. FSL K6-6540. Next base: position 7,058,321 of record NZ_JBBOXH010000001.1, on the reverse strand, counting down.
GAACATGTTGGGTCAATCCCAATAAAGATAACGACGAATACAGAGGACACCGATAAGGTGTCCTCTGTATTCGCATTGAGCGTAATAAACCGCAAGTGTGCTTGCTTGTTGTCATATACTTGATCCGTTCTCTGGCTTCCATGCTGGAGAGGGCTATGCTGGAATGGTATAATTTCAGAAAGGATGAATAGAGTGGGAGGCATGAACGATGAGTGAGGAGCTTTTGGAGCAGCTGGAAGAGTGGCATGAAGAGGACGAGTTTGAAGAAATCGTAGATGCGATTACGGAGATCCCGGAGGAAGAGCGGGATTATGCGCTGATCAGCCATTTGGGCCGGGCGCTGAACAATCTCGAACGTTACGAAGAGGCGGTTGAGCAATTTCTGTCCATTCAGGAAGAGGGCAAGGACGATCCGCTGTGGCATTACCGCATTGGGCTCGCGTATTACTATTTGGACCGTTACGAAGATGCTCGGAGAGCGTTTGAAGTGGCCGATCATTTAGAACCTGGAGATGAGGATACGCTGGAGTTTCTGGAATGGATCCGGAACAAAACGGCTCCGAAGCCAGCAGAGAAGTCCAGTGCCGCCGTGTCTTATACGGATCCTGACGTACTGAATTTCTGGGATGACGACGCCCCGAAAGCTGACAAATACGTCTCGGCTCCGCCTACGGACGAGCTGATCGAATCCGTGGAGGAAACGCTGGTCTTCAAGCTGCCGGCATCTTATATTCAAGCCATGAAAATACATAACGGGGGTATTCCCCGAAACCGGAAATTCCCTATAGAGGATGGAGCACAGGATTTTATTGAAATATCAGGTGTTCTGGGAATCGGACGAGACAAGAAAAAATCCCTGTGCGGAAGCCTGGGCAGCCGCTTTATGATCGAGAACGGCGGGTATCCTGAGATTGGCGTGGTGATCTGCGATTGTCCGTCCCCGTCCGAGGTCGTGATGCTGGATTACCGTTCATCGGGGAACGATGGGGAGCCGGAGGTTATTCATGTGGACAAGGCCAGCGATTACAAGATCACCCGTCTTGCCGCGAACTTCGAGGCCTTCATTAGTGGATTGGAGTAAAAAGATAGGCAAGGCGAATTCACGATCCATGATCTCGCTTCTAACAAAGAAAGCATCCCCTGCAGGAGATGCTTTTTCTTTTTGCATACAGTTATCGTCATCATAGCTAGTTTCTAGTTCGTTTAGATTCGTCCGTAATGCAATATTTTGCGCATCCTAAAATATTCCAACCTATGTTAAAATGGATATAAAACAGACAGTTAGGGAGGCAATTTATTTGATAGGGCGCAGTGGAAATCCGACACTCAACGAAGAAACCTTTGAGAAGAGTGGGTATTACAACAACCAAGAAACGATGACGATTGGCGGAACGGTGAACAAATCGTTCATGCTGCTCGCGCTGCTAATCGGGGCAGCGGTCATTTCTTGGGTTATGTTTTTTAACGGGTATGAGGTATTCCCGTTCATGATCGGCGGAGCGATCGGCGGTTTTGTCCTGGCGCTGATCATCAGCTTCGTGCCGAAGGCAGCACCGTATCTGGCGCCGATCTACGCGATCCTGGAAGGCTTCTTCCTGGGTGCATTATCCGCGCATTACGAATATCTGTACTATGGCATCACTTTGCAGGCGGCTTTACTGACGATGTGCATATTCCTGGGCATGCTGCTCGCTTATAAGACAGGTCTGATCCGGGCGACGCCAGGCTTTAAAAAGGGGATTATCGCGGCAACGATCGGCATTGCGCTTGTCTACCTGTTTAGCATGGTTCTCGGCCTGTTCGGCGTAACGGTACCTTACCTGCATGACAGCACACCGATCGGTATCGGAATTTCCGTTGTGATCATCATCATCGCCGCACTGAATTTCGTGCTGGATTTTAACTTTATTGAAGAGGGCGCGCATCATGGCGCACCTAAGTATATGGAGTGGTACGGCTCGTTTGGTTTGCTGGTAACACTCGTCTGGCTGTATATCGAAATTATCCGGTTGTTGGCGAAGCTGGCGAATCGGGACTAAGGATTCGTATGAACCAAACATCGCTGTCGAGAGATTCTCGATGGCGATTTTTTTTATGAATGCAGCAATTAACCAGCAGAATAATAAATTTCCTTCAGTAAACCCTACAAAGAGCGACTTGTGTTTAAATAATAAGTGAATAACGTCACCATCAAACTGCTTGAAGAAGGAGATCCCATGACCAACCGGAAAGCTTTAAACGATATAGGATGGAATTTCGACAATAGTTACGCGAAATTGCCGGCATCTTTTTTTACCAAGCAAGATCCCACGCCTGTGCGCTCGCCGGAGCTGATTGTTCTAAACGAACCGCTGGCAGCGTCGTTGGGATTGGACGTCGATGTTCTGAAAAGCCCGGAAGGAGCGGCAATGCTCGCTGGCAACGAGATACCTGAGGGGGCCGAGCCGCTCGCCCAGGCATATGCCGGGCACCAATTCGGATATTTTACGATGCTTGGCGACGGCCGTGCGATTCTGCTGGGCGAACAAATCACGCCGCAGGGGGAACGCCTGGATATTCAGCTCAAGGGCTCGGGCCGGACGCCGTATTCCCGGGGAGGCGATGGCCGGGCTGCCCTGGGTCCGATGCTGCGCGAGTATATCATCAGCGAAGCCATGCATGCGCTGGGCATTCCGACGACCCGCAGCCTGGCGGTTGTGGCGACGGGTCAGCCTGTCACTCGTGAAAGAGATCTGCCGGGCGCCATTCTGACCCGCGTGGCTGCAAGTCACGTGAGAGTGGGGACGTTTCAATACGTTAGGGGAGCGGGCACAACCGAAGATTTACGGGCTTTGGCGGACTACACCCTGCAGCGGCATTACTCGAAGGCAGACCTTGGTGACGGTGCCAACCGTTATCTGGTCTTGCTTCAGGAGGTCATCCAGCGTCAGGCGGCCTTGATCGCCAAATGGCAGCTTGTCGGTTTTATCCACGGGGTGATGAATACCGATAATATGACCCTCAGCGGCGAAACGATAGATTATGGGCCTTGTGCCTTCATGGATACCTTTGACCCGAATACGGTATTCAGCTCCATCGACTCTCAAGGCCGCTATGCCTATGTGAACCAACCGTATATTGCGGCTTGGAATCTCGCAAGATTGGCCGAATCCCTGTTGCCTCTGCTGCATGAGGAAGAGGAACAAGCCGTCAAGCTGGCCGAGGGTGCGATTGGGTCCTTCAACGATCTGTATCACGAGCAGTGGCTTGCAGGCATGAGAGCCAAGCTGGGGATCTTCCATGAAGAGGAGGACGACGAATCCCTGATCGAAGACCTGCTCAAAATGATGAAAAATTACCAGGCAGACTATACCAATACCTTCCGTGCGTTAACGTTTGACAAGCTGGAGGACACGCCTCTAAACGGCACGCCGGAATTAGCTTCCTGGTACGAGCGCTGGCAAGCAAGACTTGGCAGTCAGCAGGAATCCAGGGACCAATCCCATCAGCTGATGCGCAGCAGCAATCCTGCGGTCATTCCGCGGAACCACCGGGTGGAGGAAGCGCTGGAAGCCGCCGAGAACGAAGGGGACTACAGCGTGATGAAAGAGCTGCTGAACGTTCTGTCTAATCCCTACGCGCATTCCCCGGAACAAGCGGAATATGCGATCGTGCCCGAGCGGTCCCGTCCTTACCGAACCTTCTGCGGCACGTAAGGGAAGGATTGCCACCCCGTGGAACGTCCCGAAGATTATTAGATGGATAGTATGGGGGCTCCGTCGTTCGCCTGATTATAACGATCCCCATCCGTTGATTATCGTGTATCACAGGAAACGGATGTGAAAACCGAGATCCTCAAGTAGACCAAGCAAGAATGACCCTGCTTGGTCTTTTTTATATATAAAATACATCAAAAAAGCCCCTGGACCAAGCATCCAAGGGCTATAAATCGTATGGCTATTTTATTCAAGACCTAATTCAACATCATAGCAGAGCCGAAAGAAATAGTCTATATTTTTCCCCGGAAATGCCATAGAGTGGGGGAGCCGGCAAAAACAATGGAACGGAGCGTGGTTTCATGAGTTGGACTTGTCACCTCGATGAAACAGATGTACAGGAGTATGTCGGGAAGGTTTTGGGTACCGGATATACTGTGGCGGATGTAACGAAGATGCATGGCGGAGCGCAAAAGGTGGTCTATAAAATTCACTGTCGCAATGGATTTGCCTGCGTGCTGTATGTGTGGGATTTGACGAAGAATTATTTTCAAGAAGAAATAGCGAACGAGAGTGTGCATGAACGATCCTTTGGCGGCCATTCGTTCGAAACCAATAACAGATGGTTAAGGAATCATGGTATTTCTACGCCTACTCTATATGATCTTCACACGGGACAGGACCGTTACCCGTTTGACTATGCTCTTGTTGAATGTATTGAAGGACAGAAGGCAGAAGCTTACTTTCAGGACCCGGATCAACGGGTCCGGGATGAGGTCCTGGAGCGGATAGGCAGCATGATCGAACGCATGCATGCAAACCACAGACAGAGTTACGGAAAGCCCGATCAAAGCGGGAATCAACCGGAGCGATGCCACCTTGTACAGCTGGAAAATGCCAAGGAACAGCTGTCCTACATCGTCCTGCATAACGAGAGTATCCGGAAGAATCACGACAGGCTGCTCGCTGTGTTGGATGAACTGGAATCCAGGATAGATTCACGCAAGCGATATGGCTTTATCCACGGCGAGTTGGGACCCGACCATGTCCTGGTCACAGACCGTTTAGAGCCCTATCTCATTGATATTGAAGGTGCGCAATTCTTCGACATCGAGCATGAGCATACATTTCTGGAGCTGCGATTCGGGAAGCATTATCGGTATTTCCAACAAAACGAACTTGATCCGAATCGGATGCTATTTTACCGTCTGCATCACTATATCTCATTAACCTCGGGCGGCTTGAAGCTTCTTCACCGTGGATTTCCGGATCAGGTCTTTGCTTCGAATTTGGCTGATTATCATGCGCGCAACACCCTACGATTCATGGAGGAATGGCAGCTCGATAACTAGCCCTCAAGAGATAGGCTGAAAACATCACGAACTCTCCGCTGCATAGGTTCTAAGATTTGACTGCAAACTCCTGCTTATAGATTAGCTCGATCGTGCTAAGCAGCTCTGCACCTTGGCTTGAGAATTTCAAAGGCGTTGCTTTGCCCTTGTTGAGAAAGACTCCCGTCGATTGTCGGGAGCGGCCTAGCGCTGCTTCATACAGGCGTGAGGCTCCTTCACTGGGATGGGAGAAGAACAGGTTGCGGATCGGAATCATAAATTTTGGCATCCCGGCGTTTTTGGTCATGGTTGTTTTATTCCCTCCCGGACAGACACTTCGGATCGTAATGCCATCTGCCTGCATGGAAGGGGCGATCTCCTGAGTCCACAACGATAAGGCTAATTTGCTCCTCGCATAAGGCCCAATCAGCTTCTTGAACCCGACAGGGGACGCCAAGGTACGGTGATCGAACTGTTTGAGATACAACAACGCATTCGAAGACGTATTGATTACCGTCTTGAAGCTGCCCTTCCCAAGAAGCTCTTTCAGTTCCATTAAGATGATATACGGGACCACGGAGTTTACTTCAAAATGCATCTCCCGCCCTTGTTGGGAAAAGGATAATTCGCCGAAGGAGACGCCTGCGTTATTGAACAGCAAGTCAATATGACCCTCGTATTTCTTGATCTGATCCAGCGAGGCTTGGAGATCCGTGAAATCCGACAAATCAGCCTTGTACGTTCTGAGCTGCCGCAATCGCAGTGCATCTTGAATCCGTGCATCGTCCGTTGGAAAGGCAGAACGGATCAAAGCGAGGACTTGCCAGCCTTCGGATAACAATCGCTTGGTTAGCTCCAAGCCAATGCCGGAGCTTGCGCCCGTGATCAAGGCGACGTTATTCATTCTTTTCTCTGTCATGTGTAAATCTCCTATACTTCGGATTCTTTGCTGGCCGCCTTGTCGGGATTAAGCAGGGACTGATTTTGGTTCAACTTGTCATCGATGAACCGCAGAATGCGCTGCAGGTCCGAAATCTGACCGGTAATTTTTTGACGGTAATTCTGGAGCATGGCATTCAGCTCCGGAACGGATTGAATATTTTCCTTAAAGGGAAGATGCACATAGGCTTTCATATCCTCCAGCGACATTCCTGTCTTCTTCAGGCATGTGATCAACTCCATAATTTCGGCATCCTCTATGTGATAGACACGATGGCCGTTATCCTTTCTTTTGGGAGAGGGGAGGAGCCCGATTTTTTCGTAATAGCGAATGGCATCCTCGGTCAATCCGGTTCGTTCAGACACTTGTTTGATGGAGAATGTTTCTCCCATAGGATCACCTCTTTTCTGCAGCTCGTAACGGGTTGCAACGTTATCGTACAACTTGGTGTTCACACCAAGTCAATATCTATTTTTTATACGGGATGAAGGGAAAGGAGCTGAGGGAGCATGAATTTTGACATCAAGGAAGCCGTTGAGATTCTGGAGCGAACGCCTATCACCTTGGAGCACATGTTATCCGGTTTATCGGAAGGATGGCTTAAGAGCCATGAAGGGGAAGGCACCTGGAATGCCATGGAGGTGATCGAGCATCTTATGGAAGCTGAGCGGACCAACTGGATACCGCGGCTGGAGTTTATGCTGCAGGAAGGGGAGGGTAAGCCGTTCCCACCCTTTGACCGTTACGCCCACTTGAACGAGGCAACTGAGCAATCCATCGATCAAAAGCTGCAGGCGTTCAAGGCTATCCGTGCTCAAAATCTGGCTAAACTGAAGGTTCTGATGGATTCGGCGCCTGATTTCGAACGGACGGGTCTGCACCCGGCATTCGGCGTGGTGAAATTAAGAGAACTGCTGTCGACGTGGGTGGTTCACGATTTAACGCATACGTCTCAAATCGTGCGGGTCTTGGCCGAGCGTTACCGGCATGACGTGGGCCCATGGATCGAGTATTTGGGAATTCTGAACAGGCGAGAATGATGTCAATCGGCAGGCCCTACCCTCAATACGGCCGCGGGTAAGCACCGCGGGAGTCTTGCCTACATATAAAAAGCCGATGATCCGCATACGACTGCGAGGATCACCGGCTTTTTTCACGTATAGAGTTGGTTGCTACCAGACCTACGCTCTTCTCAAGACGGGGGTGCAGCTCCGCTTAAGGCAGTCACCGATGTTACCGTTTGGCGTCTTGCTGACGCTCGTTCAAATGCTCACTCAAGTAGTTCACGATGCCATCCTCTGCATCCTGCGAATACTGCCAGACCATCGCGCCCGCGAGATTCTTGCTTTGGATGTAGCTCACCTTCTCCTTCAAGGCCTCCTGATCCTCGTAACTGATGAAGGTATGGCCGTCATAGAGGTAGGCAGCCTTGGCTTTGTTGTCATAGTAGCGCTTGAAGCCATTTTTGTTCAGGTACGCTTTCTCGATCTGCTTATAATGGAGATTTACCTTGTCGATGTCGATGGGCGTTCCGGGAGCAAAGAGGCCGTTCTTGGCCCCCTTGTTTTCCTTCACGTTCTTCCAGCCGTACGAGTAGGCAGGGATGCCGAGCAGCAGCTTCCTGCTGTCGATGTCGTGGTCCAGGTACATGGAGATGATGCCGTCAATGGAGTGTTTGGATTTCCCCTGGCTGTCCGCGTACAGATTGGAGTTAAAGCCCGTGGTATCCGACCACTTGCCTGTCAGGTCGTAGGTCATGACGTTGATGAAATCCACGTATTTCTCCACTTTTTTGACCTCGACGTTCTGGAAGTACCAGTCCTGCGTTCCGGAAGCGAAGGTCAGCAGATACTTCTTGTTCTTGTGAGGCAGCCTGTACAGCTTCTCCCGCAGCTCCTTCATCAGACTGGTAAAATTCTTCGTATCCTCCGGCCGTGCCTTCTGCGTGTTCCAGGCATGGAACGCCGGATACTCCCAGTCGATATCCACGCCGTCCAGGTCCAGCTCCTTGACCAGGTTGATGATGCTCTCGGTGAAGAGGTACCGGTTTCCGTCCAGCGAAGCGTCGGAGAAGCCGTCTGCTCCGTAGCCGCCTACGGCCAGCACCATTTGGGTCTTCGGATTCGCCGCCTTCAACTGCTTGATGTTTTCTTTGATCTGGTTGTTGGTCGTGCTGTCTTCATGGAAGTAGAGCTCCGTTCCCTTGATCTTCGCAAAAGCGATAAACGCAATGTCCACGCCTTTCTCCGATAGCTTGATGTTTCGGTAATCCTGCCAGGCCTCCACGTAGACCGCCGTAATTTTCCGTTCCTCCGCCGCGGAGATCTGATAGAAGTAAAGACCCATGCCTGCAAGCAGCACCACAATGAATATTTTCGTATATATCGTTATTCGCATCGTCCTTTAACCCCGCCCGCCGAATAGAATGTAGGTTGCCGTTTTGCTTAGGTTTAACACCTTGACGGTGATATAGCTGATGGCGAAGATAATGGTGATATTCACAATCAGACTAAGGGAGGCTTCCAGGAACGTGGCCTCGATTTCGGTTCGGCCGGATAGCATCATTTCAACCAGCAGGTGAATCAGGTAGATGCTGAAGCTGGCCCGGGAGAGCGAGCTGATCAATTTCTGGACTTTATGATTCACTTTATCGCTGATTTGGGCTTCCTTCTCCTTGAAGAAGATAAACAACCCGACAGCCATCAAGAACGTGGTGATCGAGTAATTGCCATAGAACATCTCATCCAGCACGCCGCTGCGCAGCGAGACGAAGTAGGTGGCAACCGGCGTGATAAAAAACGAGACGATGCCCAGGTTGTACAGGATGTTTTTGGCTTTAAGCGTCAGCTCGAAATGGAAGAGATAGTACCCCAGAATGAAATAGCCCAGGAATCCCATGAAGAACGGGATGTTCATGATCGGAATGTTGATGTATTGATCGGTTGCGCGGAAGACGGCATCCGAGATGAAACGATAGGCGATGCTGACGATAAACCAGAGCAGCAGATAATACCGCAGATCCTTCTCGCTGCACGATTGGATGAATTTGCTGATCAGCGGCACCGTCATATAGATGGCAATAATGGCGTACAGGAACCAGAGATGGACGTAATTTCGGTCGGTCAGCAGCCGGTAGCCGAAGTCGATAACGAACTCGTACGCACTCAGCTTGCTTCGCATCAGATAGTATTGATTGTACAAGCCGTAGATGAGCGACCAGGTCAGGAGGGGGATGAGCAGCGGGACGACGCGCTTCGTATAGAACTCACGGTAGGAGGTAATCTTCGTCCGCAGAATCATCGCTCCGCTGATCATGAAGAAAACCGGGACGGCGAACCGGGAAATGGAATTGAATCCGTTGCTGATCCACCATGAGGAGGAGTGGAAATCATTCGTGCTGGTCAGCACCTCCGCCGTGTAGTGCAGGATAATGACGGCTACGATAGATAGAATTCTTAGAATATCGACAAAGACGATTCGTTTATTGGGAACCATGCGGTTTCGGCAGTCTCCTTCACTATAATTTAGTTCGATCCAGCGGCAATGTTCTGGCTGATGGCGGCCACGCCTTTGCGCTCCACGAATCCCCAGCCCTCATCATTGTCAAAATATTTGAACGTGCCCGCAATGTTGATGTACAGCAGCAAATTCCGGTAGGTTAGCAGCTCCGCTTGGCTGAACAGGAACATCCTCACATAATCGCTAAACGCATAGGTGCTGCCATATTTACGGCATAAGTACAGGGAGATGATAATTTGCGCGGCATTCAGCACCACGCTCATCAGCAAAAAGATAATGGCATGCCACAGGTTCCCACCCACAACCAGCGTCTGCCCCAGATAAAATATCGTGGTAAACGCCGAGAGCGTCCCCAGCATAAATCCGTCAATCGCAAAGAACAGGCTCACGCTGACGCTGAACTTCCGGGACAGCCTGGACCAATAGATCAGGATGCAGTCAATGAAGGCCTTTTGCCAGCGAATGCGCTGTTTATAGAAGTTCTGAAGATTCTCCGGACATTCGGTGTAACATACCGCTTCGGGGGCGTAGACGAGTTTTTTCTTCAGCCGATGGGCCTTGATGTATTCATGGATTTTCAGGGTAATGTCGATATCCTCGCCCACCGTGCTGCGGAAGCCGTCGACATGAACGAGGACGTTTTTATAGAAGGCGCCAAAGGCGCCTGAAATCACCACGATCGAATTAAAATACGATTGCGTGAGTTTGCGGACGTAGAAGCCGTGCGTATAATTGATGATCTGGCTTTTGATGAGCCCTTTTCCGCGAAACTTTTCGACGAGGGCACCGTTCTTGTCCCGCACGGCGCCCTGCACGATTTTGACCGTACCGCCAAGCGCAATGATATCGTCATCGTGAAAATATTGATTCACATACTTGAGCGAGTCGGCTTCCGGCATGCTGTCCGCATCCAGGGTGATGACGATGTCGGAGACGGCATAATCGATACCCGCATTCAGCGAGTCGGCTTTCCCGCCATTCATCTTATCGATAACGTAAATATGGCGGTATCGATTGGAACGATAGAATCCTTTTATTGGCTTATAGTTCAGCTTGCTGTCGGCCGTCCTGGCACTCGGCTCCAAATCCAAGAGCTCGTCTAGGGCGGATAAGGTTCCGTCCTTGGAGCCGTCGTTGATGATCATGATCTCATAGTTGCTGTAGCGCAAGCCCGCCATGGCATCGATGCAATTCCGGATCGTCAGTTCTTCGTTGTAAGCGGGGACGAGCACCGTGATTGATTTTTCGGCGAGTTCGGAATTCAGTTTTTTCACCTTGCTGCATAGCAGCGGTATGAACGTATAGAGGGCCTGAAACACGAGAAACACGCCGGCTAATCCATAAAAAAAGTACTGCAAACTCCTCACTCCTCTCTTTCTCTGTCTTTTTGTGATGAAGACCAGTATGATGCGCCGTGGGCCTGCTCTATGGGGTGCGGATAAGGCGAGCGCTTTTTCTGTCCGTTCGATGTCAAGGGGTAAAATCGGGCATAGAGGGATAAAATCATACATTTATAACCTCTAATACCATATAAATACAAATGACATCCTATGTAATAAACTATCTCAATCGTCCTACAAATGTAAAACCGCTTCATGGATCAAGAAAACGAATACATAGATGCTTTTCGGGAACAGTCTCTGCATAGGTTCGTCTTTCTATATTTTAGGCGGCTAAAGCGATTAAGCATCTATGCACATGCAGTCCCGTTCAACATTTCGTCTAACGTCGGTACAACTCGTCTTAAATCGACAAACATTCGGCAAAATGACTTGATATTTACATACGGTCCCTTAGAATGGAGAGAAAGAAGGAAGAGCATAGAGGAGTTTATGTCATGAATGAGGTTATTGCACGGAATCACGTGAAGGTGCGGGGGACAGGGGAGCGTACGCTCATGCTGGCGCATGGCTTCGGCTGCGACCAGAGCATGTGGAAATATATTCTGCCTGCCTTCGAACCGTTTTATCGTATCGTGCTGTTCGATTACGTAGGCTCGGGTGGTTCCGATTTATCGGGGTATACATCGGAGAGGTACGGCAGCCTTCGCGGTTATGTGCAGGATGTGCTGGACATTGTGGAGGCGCTCGAGCTTCGGGACGTGATTTTTATAGGCCATTCGGTCAGCTCCATGATCGGGATGCTGGCATCGATCGAACGTCCGGAGTATTTCGCTCAATTGATCATGATCGGGCCGTCTCCGCGATATCTGAATGATGAGGGGTACGTCGGAGGATTTGATAAAAGCGATGTGACGGAGCTGCTGGATATGATGGAGATGAATTTTGCCGGATGGGCAAGCTTCCTGGCGCCGATCGCGATGAAGAACCCGGAGATGCCGAAGCTGACCCAAGAGCTGGAGCGCAGCTTTATTTCGGCGGATCCGGCGATTACGAGGGAGTTCGCCGAGGTGACCTTTTTCTCGGACTGCCGGCAGGCGTTATCCCAAGCCACGGTTCCCTCGCTGATCCTGCAATGCTCGGATGACAGCATCGTCCCTATTGCCGCAGGCGAGTATTTGCACAGTCATCTGGATAACAGCACGTTCCGCTTGATGGAGGCGAAGGGGCATTATCCGCATATCAGCCATCCCGAGGAGACGATTGCGTTGATAAATGACTATCTGAAATCTGAAGCGGCGTATACGGGCTAGCGGGAATGTACTTGGAAAGGATCGATCGATAAGCAATGGATGAACGATTGAACTATGCGCCATGCGGCTATGTCTCCATCACCCACGAAGGCATGGTGGCGGAGGTGAACCAGACCTTTCTCGACATGATGGGGTATCGGCTGGAAGACGTGGTGCAGAAGCATTTTGAAGCTATGATGTCGACGGCGAACAAGCTTATATTCCACTCTTACTTCTATCCGCATATCAATCTGGACGGGCATGTGGAGGAGCTGTTTATCCGGCTCAAGAACAGCCGGGGGGAATCGGTGCCGTTTATATTGAATGGACGCAAATTTGAGCGTGAGGGCCAGGAACGGCTGGACTGCGTATTGGTGCAGATGGGGAAACGCATCGATTATGAAATGGAGCTTCGGATGGCCAACAAGCAGATTGAAGAGGCTTATTGGGAAAAAGACCAGGCATTGGCCGAGCTGCAGCAGATCCATGCCGAGATTGAACGGAAGCAGACGGAGCTCATGGAGATTAACGCGGTTCTGTTGGAGCTGTCGAATACCGACAAGCTGACCGGACTGAAGAACCGAAGATTCTTTCAGGAGAGGCTGGAAGAGCAGCTGATGCAGTATAACCATAACCGGATTCCGCTCTCGTTGTTCATCATCGACATTGATCATTTTAAGCGCGTGAACGATACTTGGGGACATGGGTATGGGGATGAGGTTCTGTTTGATGTAGCAACCATTCTGAAGACCCACGCCCTCGAAGGAGAGACGGTGGCCCGGTATGGCGGAGAGGAGTTTGTCATGATCCTGCCGGAAACGGAGGCGGAGAAGGCAAAGGCCGGCGCGGAGCGGTTACGGCGGGCAGTCCAGGATTTCAGCTGGAAAACGGGCAGCATGACGATCAGTATCGGCATCATCACGGCCAATCCGGACGACAATGAAGCGACGCTCCTGCAGAAAGCGGACGAAGCCCTCTATGCCTCCAAGCAAAACGGACGAAACCAGGTTACCCATTATGACGATTTGAGGCTTCGGGGATATTCGCATTAATACATTCTTTATCCATGAAAAAGCCATAACCAAGTTGAGCCTAAGCTCGCATGGTTATGGCTTATAGAGGTTCAGGCCTCTAAGCCTAGTTAACCTATTTTTTGTGTGAAAGTCGAAACTACATAAAATCGTAAAAGTAACGGATGAAATGAAAAAAGATCGGCGAGGTATAGGTCAGGCTATCCACGCGGCTCAGGTAGCTTTTCTTTAAAGCATCGAAACGTCCGTCATCCCCGATTAATAAATCGCGCTTCAGCACGGAAACCGTCAAGCTGCCGAAAAAGCCGGCGAGGCTGATCAGCATGCCGGATAAGAGCCCAAAGGTCGGGCTAAGCGGCGTCAGATAGGGATAGATAAGATAGGAGCATCCGCTGGTGACGAGAAACGCGCACGCAAAGCCTTCCCAGGTCAGATTCGGGTTCGATGTCGGGACGATTCGTCGTTTGCCAAAATAGAGGGAAGCTATAGTGTGCACCACATCGTTCAACTGCGTTAAGACGACGAGAAACAGCACGAGCCCTGCTCCATACTGGGGCGTGGCAAATTGAAAATAAGCCAGGTGGCTGAGACCGAATACCATGAGCATGAGTCCCCACTGGGTCGAGCTGACGCTGCGCATAAATCCGACGGTGCCTTTGTTGATTAACCGCGGAAGCGGCAGCACCAGGAATACATAGATTGGAATGAATACGATGAACATCCCGTACCATTCGATATAGATCCAGTAGAATTGGACGGGGATCGTTAGATAAGCCCACAGAAATAAACGGCGGTCGGCCTTCCGGGTTTTGATCATCGAGAAATATTCTTTGAGCGTAAAGAAGGTCAGCACCATAAGGGATAGCAGGGATACGACGGGATTCAAAAGGGTCGCCAAACAGAAGATGACGAGCATGCCCCACCAGGTTTTGATGCGGAATCCTACTTCGGTATAGTCGATATTCGGCTGCGTCTTACTCATCACGTAATACAGGAGCTGGATGACCGATAAGACGGAGAATATAAGGATCAAGGTTAAAAGCGAGCTTTCCATATGCCTGTCATCACCAACTTGTCACGGGGTACGATTCTTGTTCTACTAAAAGAATCATATGTTATTATGAAGGAATAATTCAATACGGATAAGGGGAAATTTCGTAAATGGTAGACGATCAATCGGTCTTTATATTGCTTACCAATACCGGAACGCTCTTTACGAAAGTCATTCAGGGCTATACGAGAGCGCCTTATAATCATGCTTCGATCTCCTTTAACCGGGAGCTGTCGGAGTTATATAGTTTTGGGAGGAAGAATCCGAACAACCCCCTGAACGGCGGGTTTGTAAAGGAAGATTTGAAGACGGGAACGTTCAGCAAGTACCCCAACACGACCTGCGTGATCTATGAGCTGCAGGTATCCGAACGCGACATCGCGAAGATGAAGCGGGTCCTGCAGGCTTTTATTCGAAAGGATAAAAAGTATTTCTATAACATATTGGGTGTCCTGGGCATCGCCCTGAAGGAACCGATCGAATTCAGCAATTCCTATTTCTGTTCGCAATTCGTGGCCGAGATTCTGCAGCGTTCCGGAGTAAGGTTATGGGATAAGCTGCCTGCCTTGGTGACGCCGGACGATTTTCGCCAAAGCGAGCGCCTGCAGTTGATATATGAAGGGAGGCTGAGCGAGTATGAGCCTTGAACTTCACAAGGCATTGCCGGATTCCGGCGGACATGGCCAAGCTGTACGGGGGACGGTTGCCAAGACATTCAGCTTCATGCGGTAGCAGCGTCAGCTTGTTCCATCCGAATGACCACGAGCTAAGGAAAAGCCCGCTTAGTCTGCATCCAGATGAGGCTGGGCTTTTTGCAGTTCGTGGATATGAAGGTCGGGGGCCCCTCCCAGCAGCAAGTACTGGAGATTAAACAGCATTTGCTATAAAATGGAGTTATAAAAAATGAAATACAGTTTCATCTAATGAAACGATAGACCGTCGGTGTCAGGATTCGCTTATATCTTGGATGGGAGCGTGGTTTAGGATGAACAGCAAGGAACGGTTTTCGAATCGCGTGGATTCGTACACGAAGTATCGCCCGAGTTATCCGCAGGAGGTCATGGATTATCTGTATGGCACGGTGGGACTGGATGGCGAGATCGCCGATATTGGCGCAGGGACGGGGATATTCACGAAGCTGCTGCTGAAACGGGGGAGTCATGTGACCGCCGTGGAGCCCAATCAGGCGATGCGGGAAGCCGCCGAGTCGGACCTTGGCAGCGAGCCCGGCTTCCGCATGGTTTCCGGTTCGGCCGAAATGACGGGGTTGCCCGATCAATCGGTGGATCATATCGTGAGCGCCCAGGCTTTTCACTGGTTTGACCGTCATGCGGCCCAGGCGGAGTTTCGGCGGATTCTGAGGCCGGGCGGGAAGGTTGCCCTGATATGGAATTCCAGGCTCACGGAGGGAACGCCGTTCTTGGAGGCATATGAGCAGTTGCTCCTTACCTATGGCACCGACTATAAAGAAGTGGACCAGAAGAATATTGGGCATGAAACGCTGGCGGCCTTTTTCCGGTCAGGAGATATGAAGGAGGCGAAATTCTTCAATCGGCAGACATTCGATTATAATGGACTATGCGGCCGTCTTCACTCGTCATCTTATGCTCCCCTGCCCGGGCATCCGAACTACGAGCCGATGATGAAGGAGCTTCAAACCATCTATGAACGGAATGAGCAGGATGGCTGCGTGTTTTTTGACTACGAGACGAAGGTGTACTGGGGAGAGGTTTAAGTCCTTTCGGAGGTAAACATAGAATGAACAAGACCGATCGATTACTGGCCATCCTGCTTGAGCTGCAGCAGCGCAAGGTTATGCGGGCCGAAGATTTGGCATCCCTATTCGAAACGAGCGTCCGGACCATCTACCGGGATATTCAGGCTCTTAGCGAAGCAGGCGTACCCGTGATCGGAGCCCCCGGGCAAGGATACTCGTTAATGGAGGGGTACTTTCTGCCTCCCATCATGTTCACGGCAGAGGAAGCCGTGGCGCTGCTCATAGGAACGGATTTCGTCGAGCAGCGCTTTGACGCAGACTATGGCGAGAAGGCTAGGGCCTCCCGCAAGAAGATAGAGTCCATTCTGCCGGACCGTGTCCGCGCAGACGCTGCCCGGGTTCGAAAGACCATGCGGCTCCTTGCTCCCGGCAGCAAGGCAGCTTTAGGAGAAGAGAGGGATTATCTGGAATTGGTTCGTAGGGCCATACTTGAGGAACGGAAGCTAGAATTCCATTACGTGAAGAACATGCCGGATTCCAAAGGCAACCGAAAGAGCTTTCGCTCGGCGGCCCCTTATGGCCTGGCCTTTCTTCAAGGCTCATGGACATTGATTGCCTGGTGCGACCTCCGGCAAGGCATTCGCCATTTTCGGTTGTCCCGCATGAAGGATCTGACGATCCTTGAGGAGCGCTTTGAGATGCCGCCGGATTTTCATTTGGAGAATTATCGGCCACCGGATGACCGCAATCTGCTGGTTCGGATTCTGGCAATTCATGACATCGCGGATCGAGTGAAGGAAGCCGGCAACTATTATATCGAGACTTTAGAGGAATGCGAGGAAGGATTGCTTGTGAGCTTTCGCGTCCGCCGTCCGGAGGAGATCCTGCATTGGGTTCTCGGCTGGGGATCGGATGTCGTTGTGCTTGAGCCGCAATCCTTCCGTGACCGAATCCGCGACGAAGCGGAGAAGATGTTTAAACGCTACTGACATGACGTTGTCAGTAGCGTTTTTGTATATTCGGTACAAAAGATGAAGGAGCTGTTGATATGAATACAAAGGAAGCATTGCAGCGTTTTGAAGAGACGGTGAAGGTTTATGTACAGGAACTGGATGGATTCAGCGTGGAGCAATTAAGATATAAGCCGGCGGAGGACGAGTGGTCGATCGGGCAAATGTACCAGCACTTGATTCAATCCGCGCTGTACATGCATCTGAGGAACATCGACCAGTGCTTGAACATGAATGGAGATGCGGCAGCTTCTCCGGCCGGAAAAACGGAAGTGGGAGCGGCGATATTCGAGCAGGGCAGTTTCCCGCCCATCCGCATTCAGGTTCCGCCGTCTCCGCACTACACGCCGGAACAGCCCGCAGACAAGGAGCAGCTGATTCAAGGCTTGAACGCCGTCCTCAATCGGGTGAAAGAAACCGAACCGAAGCTTGGTGAGGCATCCCTGCAGCATACCGTCCCCCATCCGAGGTTCGGAGGATTGCATGCCCAAGAGTGGTTTTTGCTCATCGAGATGCATTATCGTCATCATGTTCGACAGCTGAATCGGTTGAAACAGGCGTTAGAGCAGCGGGTATGACGAGATATCGGCAATATCGGTTTTCTTGCAAGAGGATTGTTTGAGACACGCTCGGTCCGGGTACTGGTACACGAGTGAACAACGAGTCGAAAGGAGCGGATGACCGTGGAAGTACATGTCAGATCATTTTTCGTGAATGATGATGGAGAGGTTCCCAACAATCCCGACCTGCCCGTCATTGTGTACAATGGGGTATTCGCGGATGACCCGAGCGGGTTGGAGGCAGCCTTTAACCGGCATCGCTGGAGCGGCAGCTGGTCAGGCGGCGTATACGATTACCATCATTATCACAGCAATACGCACGAAGTCCTGGGCGTGCGGTCCGGAAGCGCGACCGTCCTTGTGGGCGGGGATGCAGGGGAGCGGTTGGAGCTTGCTACAGGTGACGTGATCGTCTTGCCGGCGGGTACTGCACATATGAAGCTTACCAGTACGCCCGACTTCGAAGTGATTGGTGCCTATCCCGAAGGGAATACGCCGAACATGAGGGAGCGGAACCCGACGGATCGGGCCCAGGCGATCAACGAAATCCAAAGCGTGCCTGTACCGGATACGGATCCTGTCTTTGGAGAGGAAGGGCCTCTGCTGCATAAGTGGGTGAAATAACCTAAGCATGCGACATTATTAGAAACGAAAAGACTCCCGCTTGCCGCAAGCAGACGGGAGTCTTTCTGCGCGTTACAAAACAGCATGTTAGCCTCATGCCGGTTCACGCACGACCTCTGCAATGCTTCCTGCTCCACCCTCTGCTCAAAGTCCTGTGCGGTTCAACCCTTTTTGGAAATTGTAATGCACCCGTGCCCATGCTATCGTAAAGGATAGAAGGTCAAGTTGCAGTCAGTCTTCTCATTATTGCTACCGGAGGTGCAGTTTATGAAAGCGTTGTTTATTGGAGGAACCGGAACGATCAGCACGGCGATTACGAAGCAGCTGCTGGAACAAGGTTGCGAGTTATACTTGCTCAATCGAGGGAACCGAAACGACACGTTGCCCGAGGGCGCACATATTTTGCAAGCCGATATTCATGACGAAGACCAAGTAGCGAAACTGATTGAGCATCTCGATTTTGATGTTGTAGCCGACTTTATTGCATTCGAGCCCGCCCATCTGGAGAGGGATTACCGCCTATTTGCAGGAAAAACCAAACAGTTCATCTTTATCAGCTCGGCTTCAGCCTATCAAACGCCCCTATCCGATTATCGCATTACGGAAGGGACGCCTTTATCCAATCCATACTGGGCGTATTCCCGAAACAAAATAGCATGCGAAGATTATCTGATGAATCAGTATCGGGAGCATGGCTTCCCGGTGACCATTGTAAGGCCAAGCCATACGTACGATGAGCGGTCCATTCCGCTCGGCGTGCACGGCAGCCAGGGAAGCTGGCAGGTCGTGAAGCGCATGCTGGAGAATAAACCGGTCCTTATTCATGGAGACGGGACATCGCTGTGGACCCTGACGCATAACCGCGATTTTGCTAAAGGCTTCATCGGCCTGATGGGCAATATCCATGCCATCGGGGAGTCGGTGCATATTACCTCTGACGAGTCGCTCACCTGGAATCAAATCTATGAAATCATTGCGGATGCACTTGGCGTACAGCTGAATGCGGTGCATGTGTCTTCCGAGTTCCTGGATGCTACCAGCACGCAGGATTTCCGCGGCTCGTTACTGGGAGACAAAGCGAATACGGTGGTGTTCGATAACAGCAAGCTGAAGCGGCTGGTCCCTGAATTCGTGGCAACCATCCGTGCCGATCAAGGGATCAAGCAGACCGTGGACTATATTTTAGCCCACCCGGAACATCAGCGGGAGGACGCAGAGTTTGATGCGTGGTGCGATAAGGTCATCTCCGCGCTGGAAAAGGCCAAGTCGATCATTACGGGGTAAGGCTTAATCTTTCAGAGGCGGAAGTATTAGCGGACATCTGTTTCGAATATAGGGTATAGTTATTGTAAAACGAATGGAGAAACGAAACGATGTCTACTTTGCCGAATTGCCCGAAATGTAATTCAGAATATACGTATGAGGATGGGAACCTCCTGATTTGCCCCGAATGCGCTCATGAATGGACCCCGGGGTCCCAAGCGGAGCATGATGAAGATGCTAGGGTCATTAAAGACGCGAACGGAAATGTATTGGCTGACGGCGATTCCGTAACGGTAATCAAAGATCTTAAAGTAAAAGGCAGCTCATCCGTATTAAAAATAGGCACGAAAGTGAAAAATATACGTTTGGTCGACGGCGACCACGATATCGATTGCAAGATCGAAGGATTCGGGGCCATGAAATTGAAATCGGAATTCGTTAAAAAGAGTTAAGATGTGTTAGCACGGTTCCATCATGAATAGCAGCAGCAAAAACCCTCCATCAAGGAGGGTTTTTCTCGTCTAACCAGGGCTTTTGCAGCCTATTGCGACAACAAATGAGGAGCAGTCTTGTGATGGCCTTATGGTACAATGACAGGATGGGCTTGCTTCGTATAGGAGCTCCCCGAATAGGTGAAGAAAGCAGGTGCAGCGTGGATATCATACTATTTGCGGTTATTATATTCGTGGCGTCGATTCTCCAGACCAGTACCGGTTTTGGGTTCTCCATCCTGGCTACGCCGTTTCTGCTGTTGTTGTTCCGGCCCGCCGAGGCCATTCAGATTAATCTGATTCTATCGCTTGTCATATCGGCTGCCCTGATTGCCAAAATCCGCAAGGACATCGACTACGGCATCCTTAAACGATTGGTGATCGGAAGCGCGGCAGGTCTCCCTCTGGGCATCGTTGTTTTTTCGCTCATCGATATCGGCTATCTGAAGCTGGGCGTCAGTCTGATCATATTGGCCCTGACCGTCATGCTGATGCTGAAGTTTAGAATAAACCAAAGCCGCGGCAGGGACTTGGCGGTGGGAGGACTCTCAGGCTCTCTAACGACGAGCATCGGCATGCCGGGTCCGCCCCTGCTGTTATATTTTTCGGGCACCGATACGCAAAAGGCCAAACTGAGAGGGACGACCCTGGCCTTCTATTTGTTCATCTACTCCCTGAGTTTGATCATTCAGGTGATCGTGGCGGGAACGTCCAAGACGGTCTGGGTATCGAGCGGAATCGCGCTGCCGCTGGTATTCATCGGGCTGTTTATCGGACAGCGTTTATTCAACGTCATCAACCAGCGCGTGTTCCAGATCTTTACCTATATCATTTTGATCTTTACCGGTGTGTATATGCTGATCGAAAGCTTGTAGCCATGCCAAAGAAGATGGCAGGATCATCATTTGGACTGCTCGAACAGCGTCTCGGCCAGCAAGGGAAACAGGTTATCAAAAGCATGCGTATTCCCGTCAAACACGTATCCTCCCGGATAAGCGGGATCCTGATCCCGGAATTGGAGCATGCGTTCATGCAGCTGCTGCGCCCATGGGAGGTCATTGGTTTGCAGCGCCAGAATGATGGCCAGACCGTAAACGGCAGGCGACTCGTAATCCGCGTCCGGTTTGCGGCTTTCACGGGTGTAGCGGCCTGCCAGCCGCTGATGCTGGCGGAATTCTCCCTTCAGGAACGCTATAAGATCTGTCGGCGGATGATTCATCTCGGCGAGATGGACGCCAACGATCAATTGGTCGATCAGATTGACCGATGCGTCGTACTCATATTTGCCGGAGCTGATCTGATAGGTTTTGGGATAGAAAACGCCGTCCGAAGGCATATGAGCGAGCAGGTTTTGATATCGTTCATAATCCTGGGAGGGTAGGATTCCGTTATTATGCATTTCGCGCAGTGCCGATAAGTCAACGTAGACCAGGCTTAACGCGGCGGCGGATTCATCCCGTGCAAAATCATGATAATCGACGAGGTAACCTTCGGTTTGAATCGCAAGGAGTGCAGACCCGATCCTTTTTGCCAATTGAAGGTATTCTTCCTCG
The DNA here is from genome assembly GCF_038007545.1 of Bacillus sp. FSL K6-6540. NCBI lineage: Bacteria > Bacillati > Bacillota > Bacilli > Caryophanales > Bacillaceae > Bacillus > Bacillus sp. FSL K6-6540. Next base: position 7,036,904 of record NZ_JBBOXH010000001.1, on the reverse strand, counting down.
CCCCAGCGATCGAACGCCTTCAGCAGGGCATCGAGGATTCGCAGATCATCGCCCAGCGCATTGGTTGTGACCTCGGATTGACCGTCCGGTCTGAGCTTCCATTGGATATAAGGCTCTTGCTCCTGATTAAGAAAATAGGTGGTAAGAAGCTGGACGCTGTCGTCGAACCGGGCTCGATTGCCGGATACCACGGCAGTCTGCATCCAAAGCCCGAGCGACTCGGATAACGCTTCCCGACCGGCAACGATGTCCGGATTCTCGGAAGCAGCGGGTTTAAGATAGGTGGCAATGGTACCGTTATCGTTTGTCATATGCTCTTCAATGAACGCTGCGGTCACGTCAGGATTCTCCTTGCTCTGGATGATCCAGCAGGCTATGAGGACGATGCCGGCAAGGGCAAGAACGATGATGATCGCAAGTAGGGCTTTCTTGCGCGTTGAAATCCGGTTTGTCATAGGTTCACCTCGACCATACTATTTCGATATTCAACAGGTTAAAGCCTTCAAGGAAGACTGGGCGGCGGTGAAATAGCCCCCTGGCTGTAGGAACGGTTATACTTCACTAAAAAAAGGCTGTACCTGATGTTGGAAGCTCCAAATCATCAAAGGTACAGCCTTTCTTGTATAAGCGTATAGCGATTATTGCAGACTGACGATGGTTAGTCCTTGATCCTGCAGGCTCTTAATGATCTTCGGTAACGCATCCACGACCGCCTGGGATTCATGCAGGAGAATAATGGAGCCGGAAGCTTCGATGTGCTGGACATAATCCAGGATTTTATCCTCGTCGCGGGTCAGCCAATCCTCGGGATCCCGGTTCCAGAGCACCACTTTATTGCCTTGCTGGCGGCTTAACGCCTCGGTCCGGTCATCAAAGGCACCGTAAGGCGGACGGAAGAGCACCAGCTTCTCATCGGTAATATGCTCAATGAGATCGGCCGCGCGGGTCAATTCCGCCTTTTGTTCTTCATAAGTAAGGCTTGGCATCTGGCTATGGGTCATCGAGTGGCTGCCGACGGAGTATCCGTTGGCATGGATGGCCTTGACGTAGTCCGGATGTTTTTTCACATTGGTGCCGACAAAGAAGAACGTCCCGCCAACCTCGTGTTTCTTCAAGACGTTCATGATATCCATGGAGTGCTTGGATGGCCCGTCATCAAACGTAAGGGCGACATACCCTTTAGGGATGCTGTAGGAGATGAAATCCTTAAGCTCCAGCTGTGGAACGGCAGCCGAAGTCTTGATCTCCTTCCTCGGTTTGCTATCCGCTTCCTTCTCCACGGAGGCGGCTACAGGTTTGGCGATCATCGCATTCCGGTTCTCGGCAAGCAATTGGATGACCGTTTCAACCTCCGCTGCGGCGGTTATCGCAGCTTCATGCCCGATGTCACTCGGGTACGAGTAATTAAATGAACTTAGCAATACCACAAAAATCAAGCTCATTAAGGTTGCGCTTGCCAGCTTAAGCGGAAGCCGATGCCGCTTTCTTGCAGAGTGCGTGGTGTTTCGATTTCCATCGGTCTGTACCTCTTCGGCCAGACCCGGTTCGGATGGAGGCGCAGACAGGAAGGGCAGGGTAGATACAACGTCCAAATGCCGGATAGCCTTGATCGCCTCTAATTCGTTCCTGAAGTGAACGGAGCAAGCAAATGAAAATCGCTCGCCATGGTCACGATATGTACGCGTAATGGAGCCTATGTATTTGTGTTGGATGGCATCCCATGTTGTATGTAAAGATAACCGGTATTTGTGAACCCCGTCAAATTCCGATACGGTCGCTATATTCGCTATGGTTTCATGATCGGTTAACCATAACAGCTCCGCCGATTCCGATAAGGATAGCTTGATTCGCAGAGCAAAAGCCTCGGTATCCCTCTCGATCGCCAGCAGCTCAATGACTTTTCCATAGGAGTCAGACATGACGGCCCTCCTTTCTCTAGATGTTCATGCAGTGATTATGCTTATTCCGATGGTGTGTTGGGAGCCGATGTTTTTGGTGAGAAGGAGAAGGACATCTTCTCGGTAAAATCATTGATGGTCTGCATCAATTTGGCTTTATCGTCCAGAATGTTCTGGTACTGCTCCGCATACTTCTGGTTTGCAATTTCCAGCTCGCGCACCTTCTCTTCAAGCGCGTTGATCTTGAGCATGCTCTGATATTGGGTGTTGTTAGACTCTTCGTAGAGCTTGTTGTACTTGGCGGTTTCGGTCTCCAGCTGGTTGGAGAGCTTCTCGTACGCCAGGTTCGATGTCAGCTGGTATTCCTTGTAATCCTCCAATAGCTGGTCGTAACTCATCTGTTTGTTGGTCAGCACGTTCTCGAGCTCGCGGATTTCCTTGTTCTTCTCCTGGACCAGCTGATCGCGCTTGATCTGCTCGTGCTTATACCGGTTGATCGTCTCGTTGGCGGTAAATAGCTGATCCTCCAGGCCCTTGTTCTTATAGGACAGCAATTGCCGCTCCTTCAGCATGTTCTCGATCGAAACGATGACGTCGAGGCCGATTTTGTCCTGGTTGTCCTTGGAGAAAAGATGCTTGCTGCTCTCCGCGGCGGGCAGTTCAGGCTCCGCGGAATATGCCGGCTCTTCTTCGACGGTTACGGCAATTTCCTGGTGTTCGGCACTGTTCTTCTCGAGTTGGTTCTGGTTCGAGCGGGCATTCTTAAACCAGGCCATTCCCTTTTTTTCTGTTTCCCTGGCCAAAATATCAACTCCTATATATTTCAATGAATGCAGCATGAATTTAGGATAAAAGACCCTATTAATAGTCATCGGTAAAAACACCCTAAAAACTTTGCCCTTTGACCCTATGAAAATAAAAAAAAGCCCCGCAAGCGAGAGGGGGCTTTTTAGAGGGCGGATCTTCCGGTTTATTGCGGCCTTTCGACCCGCCTATATTCATGAATTGAAACGAACGCGATGCTTCGACTTATTCCGTCTTCTTTATGGTCAGCTCCGGGGCGATAACGTCGACCCGGTTCGTCCAAATCCCGCCGCTGTAGTCGTCCGGCAGCCTTTCCAAATCCGCTACGGAGTCAAAGCCCTCCGACCAGCCGCCGTCCCCGGCCACGAGGATGACCCGCGTATTGATGCTGTCCATCCGGTTTAGGAATTTATCCGGCCATCCCCATAAATAACGGGCATATTTCTCCGGTATATGGAGCTGGGTGTTGCGGCAAACCGATGGAAGGTAGCCGCTCCAGCCGGCCCCGGCGTAGGATACGAGACAGCTCTTGAGCGTATCCATGGACATGACGCGCAGCGAGGGGAGCTGCGATTTTAACGTGCGGATCGGCTGGTCATCCCCGTAAACGGTCAGCTGGCTGAGACGCTTCACCGGCAGACCGGACAGATAATCGGCCAGTTGTTTTCCTTCTTCAGGGTCCGTGCTTTTGATATGGATCAGAAACGCGCCGTCCGGGAACGCCTCCAACACCTCGCCTAACGACGGAATCAGCCCGACTCCCTTTCCCCGAAAAGGATACGTCGCTCCCTGGTCGGCCGTGTAGCCGTACCCGATGTCTATGTTTTTCAGCTCGTCCATGGTATAATCCTTGACCGAGCCCTCCACGTTGGTGCGGCATTCCAGCGTCCAGTCATGGAACACGGCGAACTGGCCGTCCTTGGTCGGTTTGATATCCAGCTCCACAATATCGGCGCCTGCCTCGAAGGCGGCTTTCATGGACGGAATAGTGTTCTCCAGGTAAGCGTGCTCCGGCACATAAATGCGGGAGGCGGTACACGTGTCGGCTTCAATGCCTTCCATCGTGAAGGTCTGCCCAAGCCCGCGATGTGCCAGCAGAAGCGGCTCGCCGTCACGGTCTTTGGTGAACAGGGATGAATTGTTAACGAACAAAAACACGAGCAACACAACAAAAAACAGTATGATTTTCTTCCATCTTTTTAGTTTTCGCATGATCCAATCCCCCAAAATCGTATACAATATGCAATAGTAGATTTATATTTTTCTCTTTCTCTAAACGAAGTTCTCTATTTATATCCTTCTTTATTCAATCTTAGTGATTTTGGGCGCATACTCAATGGCTGGAACATAACAATTGCATAATAACGAACTAACAAATACGAATGAGCGAGTATATGGGAACAGGAGGGAGCATGATGGACAAATCCTCCTTTTTGATGGTGGAGCGGGGAAATCCCTACGAACGCGGGGACGTTATAGCTTTGACCAAACCGATCACGGTGCTTGGCCGCAAGGGCCAGCATTTTGATCCGGATATCGCGTTTGACAATATTTTTGTGTCCCGGCGGCATGCGGCGCTGCTGCATCGAAACGGGAAGTTCAGCATCAAGGATCTGAACAGCAAGCATGGCACCTTCGTTAATCAGGCACGGCTGGCTCCCCATGATGAAATACCCCTTCAGCATGGAGATACCATCGTGCTTGCAGGAGATCTGATCGTGCTGTCCTTCTCCATCCTCAGCATGGATGAGACGATGGACATTACCCCGCTGATCAAGCAGCTGGCGGCGGTTGAGGGCTCCGGCGGGCTTAAGCTGAATCCTTTCAAGCAGGAGCTGGTATACGGCGAGGACGTGTACGTTTTTTCGGAAAAAGAGTACAAGTGCATGGAGCTGCTCGTCAATCACCAAGGACAGTTCGTGTCCAAGGAGCAGCTCAAGGCATACGTTTGGCCCGAGCGAAGCTACGGGACGGACGAAGTGCCCGATGTGAGCTCGGAGGAGCTGAATGCGCTGATCTACCGGGTCCGCAAGAAGACGAGGGATATTTTGGCCATTGAGAGCATCCGGGGAAAAGGCTATATTTTGCAGTCGACGGCTGAATGACGATCGCAAAAACAAAAACGCAATGAAATCTAAGGAACCATACAAACGGCAGGCCCTCCCTCCATGCAGGAAGGGCTTGCTTGCATGAACAGGACAAATTCGATGGCGGTGAGAGGGAAATGGCAGGCCCCAGCGAACTGTTATAGCATGGAAGTTTCGAATGAAACGACAATCGAAGGGGATGTGCAGAGCAGATGAACATGGAGCACGTGCAGCAAAACGGCATTGCCGTTAACCAGCTAGGTTATCGGGGCCGGGACGCCAAGATTGCCGTCATTGCCAGTCAGGGCGGACGGTTTCGCATCGTCAATGCGCGAAACGGCGAGGTCGTATGGCAGGGGCAGACGGGGCCTGCCATAGAGGATGCGTCCAGCGGACAGACGGTAAGCAGAGGGGATTTTACGGCATGGGAAGCACCCGGTACCTATCGAATCGAGACGGAGGATGGGTTGTCGTCGGTACCTTTTGTCATTGCCGACGATATATATGAGGACGCCCACCGAGCAATGTTGAAAGCGTTTTATTACTTCCGGTGCGGGACGGCTTTGGATGAGCCGCATGCGGGGCCTTGGAAGCATGAAGCCTGCCATCTCACGCAGGCCATCGTTCATGGACATGAATCGCGGCGGGTGGATGCTTGCGGAGGATGGCATGATGCCGGGGATTATGGCAAGTACGTCGTGCCTGGCGCCAAAGCCGCCGCCGACTTGATGCTGGCCTTCGAGCTGTACCCCGAAGCGTTTGCCCAGCCGCTGCCGCTGCCGGAAAGCGACGGCCGCATGCCGGATGTGCTGCATGAATGCCGGTATGAGCTGGATTGGCTGCAGCGCATGCAGGATGAGGAATCGGGGGGCGTGTTCCATAAGCTCACGACGCGGCAGTTTCCGGCGGGAGACGTCATGCCGGAGGACGATACGGCCCCGCTGTACTTGTCGCCGATCTCGGCAACGGCAACCGGCTGTTTTGCCGGTATCATGGCCATGTCGGCACGGATCTATTCTCCCTATGATGAAGCCTTCGCCGCGAGCTGCCTGAAGGCAGCGGTGCGGGCTTGGGCATGGCTGGAGGAGCATCCCGACGAGCCGGGCTTCCGCAATCCGGCTGATATTGCTACAGGCGAATATGGCGACGGCCAGGATGCGGACGAACGGTACTGGGCAGCGGCAGAGTTATACCGTACAACGGGGGAGACGCCATATCATGAGGCTTTCCAAGCTTTAGCCATGCAGGACTCTTTCGGAAAGTACGAGCTGGGATGGGCGGACATGGGCGGTTACGGGACGTTTGCCTATCTGATGTCGGAGCAGGAAGAAGAGCCCGAGCTGGCGCAAGAATTGATGGCGGGCCTGTTACGGCGTGCGGGTGAGCTTGCTGCTGTCAGCGATCGGGACGGCTATGGCCTCTCGCTTCTGCCGGATCAATATATCTGGGGCAGCAATATGCTGGTTATGAACCACGCGATGCTCCTGCTGGTGGCGGGAAGACTGTCGGGTTCCGAGAACTTTGAGCGGCATGTGCACGAGCATGTGCACTATGTACTCGGGGCGAACGTGATGGGGACAAGTTATGTTACCGGATATGGGGCGAGGCCGATCCGGCATCCCCATCACCGTCCTTCCGAAGGCGACGGCGTGGAGGAGCCAGTTCCGGGCCTCGTCTCCGGCGGTCCGAACAAGGGGCTTCACGACGATTATGCGCGTGAGCACTTGGCCGGCAGGGCGCCCGCAGCCTCTTTTGCCGATGTGATGGAGAGCTATTCCACCAATGAGGTGGCTATTTATTGGAACTCGCCGGCCGTGTTCGTACTGTCTCATTTTGTATAGAAAGAGCATTACATAGAAAAAGAAACGCCGAGAGATTCTTGACGTTTCTTTTTTTGTAATGGACTGAGGATTCTTCCATCTCCAAAGAGTCGAGTAAAGCATGGGCTTAATTTATCGTGATCGCTCGGTGAGGCTTGCTGTAATGGCTTGTTCCGCCCCCGCCAACCAGAACTTTTCCTCCTCTTCTAAACAACAGCAGCTTGGTTAGTCCGCCTGCCAGCAGCACCTCGACTTTGGCATGGTTCGAAGTAGCGATATAAACGACATAACCGCTTTTCGAAAGCACGGTTCTCCAGTTGCCGTCAAACTCCGATCTCAAGACGCGACTCGAGTATACCTGATTTTCAATTCGACCCGATGACGTTGTTCTCAAGGTGTACACCTCCCCTTCATTCATGAAAAACGTGGGAAATGACCGTGCTGTCGCTGCATCATCTCCTATCTATTCTATGCAGCTGCAGATGATAGGTTTGGATGCTAGCCTCTTAATTTCCCCTTCACCAGCGTATGAAGCACCGTGGCAGCAATGCCGCAGACGATGCCGACGACGGTACCGGTCACGATGCTGCTGATGAAGGCGAAGGTTCTGGTCAAAAAGCTGTTGGCTGCTGCAGGGAGGTCGGCCAGGTTGCCCCCTAGAGCCGGCGGCGTTTCGAAGGCCATATTCCATAACAGCTGATGCGTGATGCCAAGAAACAGCCCATAGACGGCTCCGACGGCCATTAAGGGCAGAAAGGGGTGTTGAACGTGATGCCGCTTGCGGAGTACATAGAGTATCCAGACGATCGGGGGAATGAAGACAAGCAGCCGATTGATGATCCCGTGGGGATCGACCCATTGCAAATCGTGGGCAATGACGCGGGGAACGCCGAGCAATGCCAGAAGTATGATTGAGAGCATCGGCAAGCCGTTGTTATTTCTTCTTTGTATGTTCATCTCGCAATTTACCTCCGTAACCTTGAATTTTAGATTCCCGATGTTAGCCGAGATGGTTTTAGTTTACCGAAGGCATGTTGTGAACTTATGACGAGGGTATACGCAATCCGTGAAATTACGCCGCTTCGGCTTGAAACTTGGAATATACAGGATCAAGGAGCGGGGTTGTTCTACGAATGAAACCGCGTCAGGACTGCATTTTCATAATGATGACATGATCCATTTAAAATTTGTCAACAATATTCTTGACGAAACCCGCTTTTCCTTTCGTTGAGCCTTTTGCCGGGCTGACTTAACATAGAGGTGTCAGATGAAAGCAACACTACAACATTCAGCTTTATTTTCAAATATGACTAGGAGGTCAGTACGATGTCCAACGAGACAAATACAAACGCTTCCAAAGGCATTCGCGTAAGGGTTCAGCAGCTCGGCCGGCTCCTTAGCGGCATGGTGATGCCGAATATCGGCGCGTTTATCGCTTGGGGCCTGATTACGGCTCTGTTCATCCCGACCGGCTGGTTCCCGAATGAGAAGCTGGGAGCGCTGGTTGGCCCGATGATCACTTACCTGCTTCCGCTCTTGATCGGTTATACGGGCGGACAGATGATCCACGGCAAACGAGGTGCGGTTATCGGTGCGGTTGCCACGGTCGGCGTTATCGTCGGAGCAGAGATTCCGATGTTCCTCGGTGCCATGATTGTCGGCCCTCTGGCAGCATGGGTATTGAAGCAGTTCGACAAGCTGATTGACGGCAAAATCAAATCGGGCTTTGAAATGCTGGTGAACAACTTCTCGCTGGGTATTATCGGCGGTGCGCTGACGCTGCTGGCATACACCGGTATTGGTCCCCTTGTACAGGGCATTACCAAGGTGCTTTCAGCAGGCGTTGACGTGTTGGTCGATGCCAACCTGTTGCCGCTGGTTAACATTATCATTGAACCGGCGAAGGTCTTGTTCCTCAACAATGCGATCAACCACGGGATTTTCAGTCCACTCGCTACGGAGGAATCGGCGCGGATCGGCCAATCCGTCCTGTATATGCTGGAATCGAATCCGGGACCTGGATTGGGCATTCTCCTCGCCTTTTGGTTCTTCGGACGCGGTTCTGCCAGATCCTCCGCGCCAGGGGCGGTTGTGATTCACTTCCTGGGCGGTATCCATGAGATCTATTTCCCGTATATTTTGATGAAGCCGGTTCTCATTCTGGCCGCTATTGCGGGCGGCGTGGCCGGAACGTTCACCTTCCAGATTCTTGGGGCGGGACTCGTGGGACCTGCATCGCCGGGAAGTATCCTAGCTTATTTCGCCATGGCGCCTAAGGGCGGACTGATTCCGGTACTGGCCGGTGTCATTGTTGCAACGATTGTCTCCTTTATCGTAGCAGTATTGCTGCTGAAAACGGGTAAACAAACAGAAGAAGAACCGAATTTAGAAGAAGCATCCGCCAAGATGAAAGAAATGAAAACCGGCGGCATGAACGACCAAGTTGCCCCAGCTTCTGCGGCTGTGGCCAATCTGGACAAAGACAACGTGAACAAAATCGTGTTTGCTTGCGATGCCGGCATGGGCTCCAGCGCGATGGGCGCCTCGGTATTACGTAAGAAACTTCAGCAAGCAGGCGTCAACATTACCGTTGTGAATTCGGCGGTAAGCGAAATACCGGATGACGCGGATATCGTCATTACCCAGAAGACCCTCACCGAGCGGGCCATCGCCAAGAATCCGAATGCCGAGCATATCTCGATCGACAACTTCCTGAAGAGCCCGAGATATGACGAGCTGGTGGAACGACTCAAAGACTAACATAAGCTTGAACCATATGACACGCTGGCGTATTTACGCCGGCGTTGTCTCCATTTCATGAAGAAGGGAGCCATGGATCTGGGACACATTACTGCCCGCCAGCGACAAATCCTTCTGCTCCTCATGAGCAGGACCGATGGCATGACGGCTGCAGAAATAGCCGCTGACGTTGGGGTCAGCGTCAGGACGGTTCACCGGGAAATGGAGGAGATCGAGAAGGACCTGCAAGGTACGGGCGTTGTGCTTCTCAAAAAGTCGGGAACGGGCATCCGGCTGGAAGAAGAGAAGCCCGAGGGGTTGTCCCTGCTGCGACGATCCCTGCTTGCGGGGAAGCCGGCCGATTATTCCGTGGAAGAACGCAAAATCCTCATGCTGTGCGCTTTGCTTGAGGCGGATGAGCCTATCAAATTGTTTGCTTTGGCCCATAGTTTGAAGGTTACCGTTCCGACTGTGAGCAATGATCTGGATGAACTGGAGCCGTGGATGAAGCGGTTTAACCTGAAACTCATACGGCGCCGGGGCTACGGCATCGAAATCGACGGCGCGGAAGGCGTAAGGCGAAGGGCGATTGGCAGGCTCGCCGAGGAATATCTGGATTATTCCGATCTTGTCGGTGACGGATACAGCGACACGCGGGAACCGGTGACGGCCCGGCTGCTGTCCATGATCGATAAACCGGCTTTGCTGGATGTAGAGAAAACCTTGTGGGATATGAATTGGGATTGGACGGAGGATCTTAGCGAGAGTGCCTACACTTCGACGCTGATCGCGTTATCGGTTTCCGTAAACAGGATCAAGCGGGGACGGGGCATGGAAGCTGCCGATATCGCCGGGTACCCTCCTTCCTCTGTTTCCGTCGAGGAGGCGCGAGATTTTGTGGGTCGCCTCGGCGAGACACTGGAAATGAATTTCCGCGAATCTGAAATGATCTATATCGCCCAATTGTTTGAGGCGGCGAAGAACATGTCCGAGGTCAGCGAACTGGTTCATGCGGACGTGGAAATGGTGGAGATCGCCCATCGCCTGATCGAACGGGTTCAGGGGCGCACCGGCATTCCGTTCCAGGAGGACCGCACGCTGCGGGCAGGTCTGGTGGAGCACATCGGGGCTGCACTGAAACGGATTCGGGAAGGGACCCGGATCCGAAACCCGCTGCTCAGTCCGATTCGGAAGGATTATGAGGAATTGTTCGGGATCGTCCGGCGCTCGGTCGACGAGCTGAAGCTGGATTTAAGCATCCCGGATGAAGAAATCGGGTTTCTGGTTATGCATTTCGGAGCATCGAGCGAACGGCTGAACCAGCCGGAACACCATCTGAAGGCCATCCTGGTATGCTCCAGCGGACTCAGCTCCTCAAGGCTTCTCGGGACCCGGCTGAATAAGGAGATGCCGCAGATCGAAGTGCTCGGCAACGTATCGTGGTATGAAGCGGCTCGGATCCCGAAGGAACAATATGATCTCATCATATCGACCATTGATCTGCCGCTGCCGAAGGATCGATATGTAAGACTAAGCCCGCTGCTGACGGCGGATGATAAAGAGGCGTTGCTTCGATTCATCCAGAGCACATCCTTCGAGCCGGCCAGCAGCAGGGCTGCCGTCAGCCGAATCGAGGAAGATCGTAAAGCCGCATCTTTCGAACGGCTCCGCATGCAGGCCGCCTTGCTGAACGAAATCGTATCGCTACTGGACGGCTTTCATGTCTACCATCTGGATAATTTTTCGAATGATTTGCAGGGCACTTTGAGCAAGGCCTTGGCCAAGGTATATGAGCAAGGGGCTGTCCGTGATGCGGAGATGGTGAAGGAGCGTCTGCTTGAACGCGAACGAATGGGTACCCAGCTTATTCCCGACACGACGTTGGCTTTATTCCATACGCGAAGCCGCTATATCACCTGGCCTTCGCTGTCCCTGTTCAGGCTGGCGCATCGAGCGCCCCTTGAGGATGGGGCTCAGGCGGGCGTGATTCTGCTGATGCTGGCACCGAAGCAGCTTCCGAAGGAGAGCCTGGAGGTGCTTAGCGAAATCAGCGCCATGCTGCTTCGCTCCGAGCTGATCGAGCTGATGGAGCGGGGCGGCGAGGAAGAGATTCGATCCTATTTGGCGGAAGAGCTTCAGTATTTTTTCAATCACAGACCATAGAAAGAGGGAGACTATCATGAATAACATACTGTCCAAAGATAAAGTCGTACTGAACGCAAAGGCTGACAGCAAGAGCGAAGCCATTCGCATGGCGGGGAACCTGCTGGTGCAGGCAGGCCATGTATCAGCCGATTACGTGGATAAAATGCTGGAACGCGAAGAAATTGCGTCCACTTACATGGGCGGAGGACTTGCGATTCCCCATGGCACCAAAGAGGCGAAAGGCATGGTCATCTCCACGGGGTTGTCGATCGTTCGCTTCCCGGAAGGCGTGGATTTCGGCGGAGACGAGCCGGCGTTCATCGTCATTGGCATCGCGGCTGCCGGAGGCGACCATATGGAGATTCTGACGAATGTGGCCATGATTTTCACGGATGACGAGAGCATCGAGAAGGTCATGAACGCTTCCAGCGAAGAGGAGATTCTGGCCATCTTCGAGGGAGGAATGGGCGCATGAAGGCAGTCCATTTCGGTGCGGGCAACATCGGACGCGGTTTTATAGGGCTCTTGTTGTCACAGGCCGGTTATGAGGTTTGTTTTGTCGACGTAAACGAAGAGCTGGTGTCGGAGCTGAAGGCGCGCGGGGAGTATCCCGTAACCCTGGCCAGCGAAGGGCAGGAGACCACGGTGGTCAAAGGCATCACCGCTCTCAATAGCGCCTCGGAACCGGAAGCTGCCGCGCGTGCGGTAGCGGAAGCGGATCTCGTCACGACGGCGGTGGGCGTCAACATATTGAAATTTATCGCCGGCACCATTGCCGAGGGGCTGAAGCTTCGGCTGCAAACGGACTCGGCATCGCCGCTTCATATTATTGCATGCGAGAACGCCATCGGCGGCAGCTCGCAGCTGAAAGAGCATGTCTATGGGAAGCTTGATGACGAGACGAAGCGTAAGGCTGACCGGTTTGTGGCTTTCCCGGATGCAGCCGTAGACCGGATCGTGCCGCTACAACAGCATGAGGACCGTCTGAAGGTCGTGGTGGAGCCGTTCTATGAGTGGGCGGTGGACCGCTCGCAGATGTTTAAGGACTATGTTCCTGTGGAGGGCATTCACTATGTGGATCGCCTGGAGCCTTACATTGAACGCAAGCTGTTCACGGTGAATACCGGACACTGCTCGGCAGCGTATGTAGGCTTTCTGAAAGGCTATGAGACGATCCAGGACGCCATGAAGGACGATGCGGTTGCAGGCCATGTCCGCGCGGTGCTCGAGGAAACGGGAGCTGCGCTCGTACACAAGCACGGCTTCGATCCTTCAGAGCACCAAGCGTATATCGACACCATCCTGGAGCGGTTCCGCAATCCCGCGCTGACCGACGAGGTGTCGCGCGTTGGCCGCTCCCCGATCCGGAAGCTGTCCCCAGGCGACCGCCTGGTCTCGCCGGCCATGCTGGCTTTCGAGAGCGGACTGGCGTATAAGAGCCTGGCGAAATCCATGGCGGCGGCCCTGCTGTTCGATGTTCCGGAAGATCCGGAAAGCGTGGAGCTCCAAGCCTCCGTTCGGGATATTGGCGTAAGCGACACGGCTTCCCAATATACCGGCATTGCCGGAGAGCATCCCATCATGGGTGAGGTAATGGAGCAGTATGAGGCCTTGAAGGCCGAGCTCGAAGCGAATGCATAATCATTGGAAATATAATAATAAGCCCCTGATATCTCCGCGAGGAGATATCAGGGGCTTTATGCATAGCGGGGAGTTCCTCATGTTGCTTCAGAATGTTGTGCGCTTTGTTGGCGCTTATCGTTGGAAACCACCATAAGGCATTAAATTCCAAATATTCCATCCATAATATTTCAGAAAATTTTCGCTTATTTTCGAAATAAAGAGTACACTAGAAGTAAGAAACTACAAAATGGATGTGATGAGCATGGCAGAAGAACTGATCTTGACCCAGGAGGGCTATGACAAACTCCAGGAGGAACTTGACGATCTCAAGTATGTAAAACGCAAAGAATTAGCGGAACGGATCAAGCTCGCGATCAGCTATGGTGACTTGAAGGAGAACAGCGAGTACCACTCGGCCAAGAACGACCAGGCGTTTATGGAAACGCGCATCATCATCCTGGAAAAAACGCTTAACAACGCCCGGATCGTCGACGCTAAGGATATCAGCTCGACAACGGTGAATGTCGGTTCGAACGTCGTCCTGAATGACATCGAGTTTTCGGAGAGGCTTGAATATCAGGTGGTCGGCCCGGCTGAAGCGGATGTGGCGAACAATAAAGTTTCTTATGAAAGCCCGCTCGGCAAAGCGCTGATGGGCAAAGCGGTAGGCGATAAAGTCCACGTGGAAGCGCCGATGGGCATCGTGAAGTACGAATTGCTGGAGATCAAGGCGTTGTAGCACCGATGGATCAACGTATATATAGATGCAAAAAGGCGTAACCGTGCACATGTCCGGTTACGCCTTTCTTATGCTCGTCCCGGTTAAGGGATCGGCTTTTTATGCCTGTTGGAGCCCTTTAAGCATTAGCCGTCACGGCCTTGCGCTCATACATATAGCAGGCTGCTCCCAGAATGAAGGCGAGCGCTACCAATCCGGCACCCACCCAAGGCAGGGCCGTTAAGCTCAGATGCGTAATGACCAATCCACCGATAAAAGCGCCCGCCGCATTTCCGAGATTGCCCGCGGAATGGGTTGCTGTGGAGGCCAGTGCAGGAGCGGATTGGGCCAGACTCATCACGCGCACCTGCATTCCCGGCATAACGGCGAAAGAGGCGGCTCCCCACAGCACGATGGTCAGCACAGCCGTGACCGGGTGATGGATGGTCACCGTGAGGATGGTCAGAATGACGGCCGTCGCAAAGTAAACGCCCAGGATGGAGGGCAGCAGCTTCCAGTCCGCCAGCCTGCCGCCTACGATGTTGCCGACGGTCACGCCGATACCGAACAGGATCAGAATCCAGGTGACGCTGGGTTCCGCAAAGCCCGTGATCTCAATCAGCAGGGGCGCGATATAAGTGAAGACGGCGAACAGGCCGGCATTGCCAAGCGCGCCAATCAGCAGGAAGAGAAGAAGCTGGGGTCTAATGATGGCCGTGATCTGCTGAACGATGCTTGTCGCTTGCTCCTGCCGTATCTTCGGTATGAAGATCAGGATGCCGATCAATGCCAACACGCCCATGATGGCAATCGCGCCGAATGAAGCGCGCCAGCCCATCGTTTGGCCGATGAAGGTACCGATCGGAACCCCGATGATATTGGCTATCGTTAATCCTGCCATCATGATGGACACCGCTCCGGCACGCTTGTCCGGCCGCACCAGATTGGATGCGATGACAGCGCCCACGCCAAAGAAGGTCCCGTGCGTCAGCGCGGTCAACATCCGTGCACCCATCAGAACGGCATAGTTCGGAGCGAAGACCGAGATGCCGTTGCCCAGGATGAACAGGCCCATGAGCAGCAGTAACAGTTTTTTCTGCGGAATTTGGTTAGTAAGGACGGTCAGAATAGGGGCTCCTACGGCTACCCCGAGGGCATACATCGTAATCAGCTGCCCGGCAGACGCGATGCTGACATTCAGATCATCGGCCACATTGGGGAGAATCCCCATAATGACAAACTCCGTCATGCCTATGGCAAATGCACCCACGGTGAGAGACAGTATAGAGATGGGAAAGGGTTCTTTGCCGCTTTTTTTCCCAGTGGCGTGTTGCGAAATATCCATGGTGTTCAAGTCAACCTTTCTGCTCTGTATGTTAAAGATATAATCCCAATCTCCATTATGGGTTTTAAAGAGGGACTGTTACATATTATTTAACGTAGCTGGCTGATAATCAAGAACTTTATTTTTGGGAAACATGGGCACCCTGTTAAGGCAGACTCTCCATGAACAGGAGAGCTTGTCCGTCACGTAAGAGCTGAAGAGCGCCCTTGTGGGCACTCTTCCCGTAAGCAGGCGCTATTGAGGTGGCCTGTGAGCGGATTGATCCATTCCTCTTGATATAATAGCATCAGAAACAGGTGAACGACTCGATACTTCTTAAGTCGAGCCCTGAATATACCCACATCCATCCCGTCCATCGGAAGCCGGCAACCGAGGTGCGGCCAACAAAAGTCGGGTAAAACCAGAAGCCGGGTCCACGTGTCGGCCAAATATAGGTATTTCTGAACAAACAGCCCCTAATCGCTCCTGGATCAACTGCGAAGGTACTGGCCATAGGCTGTTGGGGGACAGATGTTGGAGGCGGGGATGAGGGCCCTTGCATCGGTCCCTGGGGTCCTTGCGGCGGCATAAATGCCATAATGGATTCACTCCTTAATCGGGTTATTAGGTTTGAAGTGCGCGGGAGGCTTGCCGAGTAACAATGTAAGCCCTTCTTCTAGATGTAAAGCAAGGTGATGACAAGCAGTTCGAAGAGGACAAGTGGCAGGATGACATTGTTATAGTAACTGGGACCGAAGCCGCGCTGGTTTCCGTATCCGGGCATGCTCAAGTACAGAATCCCTTTTTCGCAATGCATAATAGTCCCTTCGAAAACATCGCCGTCAAGCGTTTCGACGCGAACTAGCTGATTCGCATGCCGTTTGCATAGTTGATGGATATGATCGCGAACCGATTTGATGTTGTGCTTCATGCTGGGTTCGGCTTGATATAAGGTTTGTTCCTGGTGTCCGGGATATTGAATGCTCATATGGAAAAGACCCCCATCGTGAATTAGTCATACATAGTCCCATCCTATGCGAACGCCCAGAGAGGGGTGATAAGGGCTGCGGAATTTTCTGCCTGGGCAAATAAGCCGATCAGTGATACGATTTAGATCAATACATGAATAGAGGAAGTGAACGTTAGTCGTGATCGATATAACCATCCCCAAGCCGGACGTCACCATAACCAAGCGGGATGCTCCGGAACTGAGCCATATTTACGGATTTACGGATTTCCACCTGATTCCGAGAGACCGGGGCGGGATTTTCATGTTCTACAACAGCAAGGAGGAGCTTCTGTTCGTTGGCAAAGCTAGAAAGCTGAGACCGCGGATCAAGAAGCATTTTGAAGATAGCGTCTCCCCGATCAAGGAGCATCGGAATGAGGTGACGAGCATCGAGGTTTGCGTCATTGAAGACGCCGTGCATAGAGAGATATATGAAACCTATATCATTAATGAATTCAAGGCCAAATACAATGTGGACAAGGTGTTCTTTCGATAAGGAATACGAACGGTAAAGCGAAGAGGAGCAATAAGCGAGGTCAGGTAAGGAGCCGCGTTTGTTGCTTTTTTTGCGCTGTGATAAAAATAATTTGAAAAAAAATCTAAATATTCCTTTACAGGAATATTCTCTTTGTGGTATATTCGAAACAAGAAGAACGGCAGCAAAAAAAGAAGCCGAAAAAAGAGGTGATGATGGTGACGGGAACAGAGAGAACAGACAATCACCGTAAACGCTATAACAGCGGGTCTGTACCAGTCATCACGACAAGATGGAACTGACCACATTTAACGCATTAGCCGAACCAAGCCGTTTTCGTATCGTGAATCTCCTGCAGAAGGGACCGCTTACGGTAGGGGAAATCGCCGAACGTCTCGACATTCGGCAGCCTCAAGCCTCGAAGCATTTGAAGGTGCTGCTGGATGCCGGACTGGTCGAGGTAAGGGCGGATGCGAACCGACGGAATTACATGCTGCGGTCGGAGCCGTTTCAGGAATTGGACCGTTGGCTCGATAACTACCGCCGCATATGGAACGAACGGTATGACAACTTGGATGATTACTTGGAGAAGCTGCAATCGGATATGAAGAAACAGGAGTAAGCACCATCTAATTCGAGGAGGAATATATAATGACAAGCAAAATGATTACACGGGTAGAAGGTCAAGTGATCGTACTGGAGCGCGTATTTAATGCACCAAGAGAGCTGGTATTCAAGGTGTTCTCTGATGGAGAGCATCTGAAGCAGTGGTGGGGGCCTCGCGGATGGGACGTAACCGTATCCGACATGGATTTCCGTCCCGGAGGCCAATGGCATTACTGCATGAAGTGCATGGATCAGAATCAAGGGGATTTCTACGGCATGGAATCCTGGGGCAAATCGGTCTACCAGGAAATTGAGGAGCCGGAGAAAATCGTCTACATCGACTATTTCTCGGATGCGGAAGGCAATATTGCGGAGGGCATGCCCGCAACCACGGTGACGATGACGTTTGAGGAAGTGGAAGGAAAGACCAAGCTGGTCAATCGAGGGGTATATGAATCCGCTGAAGCGCTCCAAACGGTATTGGATATGGGAATGGAAGAAGGCATTACCCAAACCTGGGATCGCTTGGAGGAATACTTGGCATCGAAACAATAAGCCCATTTCAAATGCATGGTTAAAAGGCAAAAAGAATGGCCGGAATCCGTATGGATCCCGGCCATTTTTGGATTCCATATGAATCGAATCCACCGATTTCACGTTATCAGTTAACTTGTAACTTGAAAAATCCGAACCAAAAGTTCAATATAAAGATAATTGCAAGATGATTAACGATACGGACTGCCCTAGGCGGAAAGCATCGATAACCTTTGCCTGCGGTTCTGACCGCGGCAAAGGATAATAGGAGGAAAACATAATGGAAATTGGGGTTAGCTCGTTCGTGGAGACGTGGCCGGATGTGAAGACCGGCGAAGTGATGAGCCATGCGCAGCGGCTGCGCGAGGTGGTTGAGGAAATCGTCCTGGCCGATCAGGTGGGATTGGATGTGTATGGCGTAGGGGAGCATCATCGCAAGGATTATGCGGCGTCTTCGCCTGCGGTCGTTCTTGCCGCGGCTGCGTCGCAGACGAAGTGGATTCGGCTGACCAGCGCGGTGACGGTGCTGTCTTCCGCGGATCCGGTACGGGTCTTTCAGGATTTTGCCACCTTGGACGCGATTTCGAACGGACGCGCGGAGATTATGGCCGGCAGGGGTTCGTTCATCGAATCGTTCCCGTTATTCGGCTATGATCTGAGTCATTATGACGAGCTGTTTGAGGAGAAGCTGGAGCTGCTGCTCAAAATCCGCGAGTCGGAAAAAGTCACCTGGCAGGGCGAGCATCGCCCGGCGATCCATAACTTGGGCGTCTATCCGCGTCCGGTTCAGAATCCGCTGCCGGTGTGGATCGGAAGCGGGGGCAATTCGGAATCGGTTGTGCGCGCAGGCCTGCTCGGCCTCCCGCTGGTGCTGGCGATTATCGGCGGCAGTCCCCTGCAGTTTGCGCCGCTGGTCAAGCTGTATAAAGAAGCGGCAGCTCATGCCGGGCATGATGTGTCAAAGCTGCCGATCGGCTCGCATTCCCACGGATTCATTGCGGAAGAAACCGAGCTGGCAGCGGACAAGTTCTTCCCTTCGACCCAAGCCAGCATGAACGTGCTGGGACGGGAGCGGGGCTGGGGGTACTATGACCGGGCAAGATTCGATGCGGCCCGCAGCTTCGAAGGTGCGCTGTATGTAGGGGATCCTGAGACGGTGGCCGAGAAGATCATTCACCTGCGCAAGCATGTGGGCATTACCCGCTTTATGCTGCATGTGCCTGTGGGAACGATGCCTCACGACGAAGTCATGAGAGCCATCGAACTGCTGGGAACCGAAGTCGCCCCTCGGGTCCGCAAGGAAATCGACCGCTGGGAAGCCGCTGGGGAGCCTGCGGAGTAAGCAGACTTACTTTTTGACGATATGAAATGAAGACGCATGTAACCTTTTCCGGCACGAGTTCGTCTATGACATAAACAGGCGGGGCGGTGTACATCTTGCGGGTGGCCAGATATTTTGTGTTGTGGTTCGTCTTTATGTTTCTGTTTACCGGTGCTGTCGTAGGCTTGGAGTATATCGAAGGATACAAGATCACGACGACGGAATTTTTCGGCCTTCGTAATGCGGGTTTTGTTCTGATGATCATTCCGATTCTCATATCCTCGCTTCTATACCCGGTGATCGTGCTCCCTTTATCGTGGCTCATGGGCATGATTCGATGGGTCAGAGCTTCACTCATCCTGTATGCCCTGCTGTATGCCGTGATGTGGGCTGCGGTCGGGACAGTGCTGTTCTACGAAAGCTATGATGATCGATTCATACAGGAATATGAACTTCATGTCAGCACCGCAGTCATTCTGTTTGGGGTAATCGGCTTGATCTACGGCGGGATCGAGCGGAAGGTTCTGCGTAATTATCCGGCCGGCTCGGTTTAAGGTTCAAGAAAAGACCATGGGAAGCCATTAGGGCATCCGATGGTCTTTTGATTAAAAATATACTTACTCGTCGCTCCTGAACTGCATCTCGACGGACTCGCTTGCCGGTGGCAGCTCCATGCCTTGTTCCCAGATCAGAACCCGGTCATCCGGCGTCCCCAAATAGAGGGCCTTGATCTGTACGCCATCGCCAAAGCTCTTCTCGTAGGCATTTCGCTCTTCAATATCGTTCGTATAGTACATATTGGACAGTCCCATATCCGCGAATTTTTTAGATTTAATGATGGGACGCTTGGGTGTCACATAGAAGTTTCCTTCCTCATCTGTATCGTAGCTGGCTTGGTTAACATTATAGCCGTCGGTCATCTTCACGTGATAAGCAATGCGCCCATCCTTCAGCTGGCTGATATCGGATACCTGCATCACGCGGGTCGGCACGCTTGTAATGTTCCATTCGAACAGGCCCGCATATGCCAGGAACAAGAGACCGACTGCTAAGCAGCTGATCAATAGACCTTTGGTAAACGAGATCCATTTGGTGCGCGACCACTGGGCCGCAACTTGCCGCAAGCCGGCTCCCTCATCCTTGTTTTGCTCCATCGTTTGGGTGGGCAGCGACATCGGGGAGCTCATATGGCTCAGCACCTCCCGGCAAGCCGGGCAATCCGCCAGATGCTCTTCTACCAAGGTTTTGGTGTCTGCGCTGCATACATCATCATGGTGCAAAGGCAGCAAATCCTGAATA
This sequence comes from Bacillus sp. FSL K6-6540, assembly GCF_038007545.1. Taxonomy (NCBI): domain Bacteria; kingdom Bacillati; phylum Bacillota; class Bacilli; order Caryophanales; family Bacillaceae; genus Bacillus; species Bacillus sp. FSL K6-6540. Next base: position 7,016,502 of record NZ_JBBOXH010000001.1, on the reverse strand, counting down.
ATCTCGCACGATATTCGGCTCACGGTTGATTCCCCTCCTTGTATAGGCTTTGGATTTTTTGCTTGGCTCGAAAGAAGGTGACTCTTGCCCAGCTCTCGGTTTTTCCAAACAGCCGGCTGATTTCGCCAAAAGACAATTCCCCGAACACTCGCAGCGTAAACACCTCTTTATACGGCTCGTCCATCCGGTGCAGGATTTGATGGATGCGAAAAGCCTCAGCCCTTTCCACGGTTTGAAATGCGATATCCTGACCGCTGCCGTGGTCGATCTGCGGGGCAGGCTCATACCGCTTTTGTTTATCCAGATAGGAGAAGTATGTATGTTTAGCGATTTGGCATAGCCACACGCTCAGCTTGCATGTGCCTTGAAACGAATCGATATGCTTCAGCGCTTTGAAAAACGTCTCCTGCGTGAGTTCTTCCGCAACATGCTCGTCTCTGCTGAGCGACAGCAGAAACCGATACACGTCTTGAAAGTGTTGATGGTAGATCTGGTGCAAATCCGTCACCTGTTCACCTCCTTGCCTATATGACCGGGTCATGGCCGATTCGTTACAAGAATCCGCGAAAAAATTTTCAGGTTAGTGATCTACTCATAACGGATGCCGTTCGAGGCGGTCTCCAGCGCGGTCCAGTCCAGAATGCGGATAGTCTGTCCGTTTCGTTCCAGGATCCCCTTTTGGGCGAAGGCAAACATTACCCTATTCAAATGTCGGTGCGTGGTGCCAAGCAAGCTGGCAATCTCCCCGATATGGTCGGTTTTCAGCTCCATCCCGAAGGAAGGATCCGATCCAGGCGACATGGTGGACATCAGATAGCTGGCAAACCGGTTCTCCACGGATGCCAACAGATTGACGCGGGAAGCGGTCGTGCAGGTCTGGAGTTTGTAGCTCAGGTGATCCAGCAAGGTGGCGGTAAAGCGGGCGTTCGTCATTTCATGCAGCCTGATATAATCAAACGACAGCCCGATGAACAGGCATTCGTTAACGGCTTCAATCTGGGATTGGACAGGAACGTCTCGAATCAATTCAATATCCCCGATGATGGAAAAGGGATGGCCAAAACGCAGAAGCAGCGACTTTCCGGTTTCGATGCTGGAGGTCACCTTGATTTTCCCTTGCACTAGGAACAACAGGGACTGCATGGCAAAACCCTCATGCAGAATGATCTCGCCGGGCTCGTATTGTTGCAAGGTAAAGGGCGCAGGCTTGCCCAAATCCAGTATGTTTCCGAATTGAAATTGCTCCAGCTTGGCTTTCAGCAATGGTGCATCATGAAGTCGTTTCACGGGTTTCTTTTGCGCTCCCTTCTCATCTGGACAAATGTCCTTCTCATTATACGACCAACTGCTATGATAAGAGCAATGAGAAGATACAGGGGGAACTGGACATGAAATTCGTATTCGATCTGGACGGAACGATCTGTTTTAAAGGTCAGCCGGTTTCGGACGCGTTGTTGAAGGCATTGGAGGAGCTGGTAGCACAGGGGCATGAGGTTGTTTTTGCTTCCGCCCGGCCGATTCGCGATTTGCTTCCCGTCCTTCATGAGCGTGTTCATCACTACCCGATGGTCGGGGGGAACGGCTCGATGGTGGCGGCAGGGGGAGCGCGGATCTCTACGGTCGGCTTTGACGGCGAGGTGCTTCCGGTTCTTCTTCAGCTGTTAACCACGCATAACGTGAGCTACTTGATCGATGGGGAGTGGGACTATGCCTATAGGGGTCCTGCGGACCATCCGATCCGGCTTCACTTGGACCCGCACAAACTGGCCAGAAATGTGCCGCTGCAGGAACTTGAATCCATTGTAAAAATATTGATGCTGACCTCGGATCATATGGCAGAGCTGGAGGAGCGGCTGAGACAGCTGGATGTAGTCGTTCACGCGCACGGAGGAGAAGGGGTGCTGGATATTAGCCCAAAGGGGATCCATAAATGGAGCGGGCTCCAGCAGCTGGGCGTGAAGGAGAGAGAGTATATCGCCTTCGGCAACGATGCCAACGATATCTCGATGTTCCGGCATGCGCTGCACGCGGTGATGATCGGCGAGCATCCGCAGCTCGCGCCGTACGCCTCGGAACAATTGCCGCTGGATGAGCAGATCGAGCGCGCGATTGCGGAACGTCTGACGGCGCTCGGGCGGTTATATGCGGTAGCGAGTGTGTAGGTGCGTTATCCAAGCGAATGACCAACTGTCTCCAAACATGATATGGAAAATGGATTTACTTAGGATGGGGGAATTCCTCATCCTTTTTTGCTTAGGCTAAAATTAACAAAAAATGTTTAGTATTCCGCGATCGTACACAGGAAATATCATGATTCTCGTGTAATTATTTATATTAACTCGCGAGTAGGTTCGACCGATAAATTAATTATTCCAAGATCGATAAGGAGGTAATTGTGTTGAAGAAAAAACGGCTGTATTTTGCGGCAGCAATGTTGCTCACCTTGAGTTTAGCGATCGCACCCGTCACGCAAGCGGCAGGCATCACGATGCAAGTCAACGGGATAACCAAGCCTTTGGATGTTGCCCCGGTTATGGTCAAAGGCAAAGTGCTGGTGCCCATTAAGCATGTAACCGAAATATTGGGCCTTTCCATTCGGTGGGATGCTTCTGCCAAGAAGATCACAGCCGTTCGGGGCGATATCTCTGCCGAGCTGGTTATGGGCAGTGATGTGGCTACGGTAAGAAAAGATACTATCGTCACAAAAGTGAAGCTGGACCAGCCCGCCAAACTGCAGGATAACAGGGTGATGGTTCCGCTTCGTTTTTTGGCGGAAGTGTTTGAGGCCAAGGTGCAGTGGAACCAACAAAAGCAGCTGGTTAGCATTGCGTATGGCAGTGGCGGGGGAACTCAGGAGCAGGGGCAGCCGGGTCCGGCCGGCCCGCAGGGTCCAAAAGGCGAACCTGGCGAAAAGGGCCCGCAGGGTCCACAGGGGCCTCAAGGGCCCCAAGGTCCGCAAGGTCCGTCCGGGTCTTCAGGATCTTCGGGCTCCCAAGGTCCAACTGGACCAGCAGGGCCATCCGGGCCTAAGGGCGATCCAGGCCCCACGGGATCCCCGGGTCCGAAAGGCGATAAAGGAGATCAAGGCGAACAAGGCCCGGCAGGTCCGCAGGGTGAAAAGGGGGATCAAGGGGATCCTGGACCTCAGGGAATCCAGGGCGATAAGGGCGACCTCGGCCCGGTAGGGCCACAAGGTCCGCAAGGGATACAAGGAGCTCAGGGACCCCAAGGCCCCGCAGGTCCAGCGGGGCCTGTTGGACCTGCAGGAGGGAGCTCCACAGGAACTTATGCATACGCAGGGAATACGTCGGGAGGCGTTATTCCAGTACTGCTCGGCGGGACCCCGGTTCCGCTGCCGGACAATCCGAAAGTAGCAGGAATCATGGCAGATGGAAGTTCAACATTGTTTACGGTTCATGAAACAGGGACATATTATATTTCTTATACGATTAATTTAGCATCAGATTTGCTTGCGGGCTCAAGGATTACTCGAAACGGTGTCTCTATCATACAGAGTGACGAAGCTCCAATTAAGTACAAGTCACATTACCACGCCCAGTTTATAGAGCGATTGGATGCAGGAGATGCGCTTAGTCTTCAATTGTATGATGCATTAGGTGCTGCAACCCTTGCACAAGGCAACGGCGCTTCCCTAACCCTCATCAAATTAGCCGATTAAGATTCGGGTCCAGCCAACCAAAGGCTGGGCTCTTTTTATTTGCGCGGATAGTGGTGTGCGGAAGGATAATCCGCTACCTTCGAGAATATCATGTGGCATAGGCGTGAGGGAAACGGGAAGGTGTTGATGTAGGGGTGTCGACATACGAGTATTATAAAGAGATTTTCGCGGAGATTCCGAAGCCGTTCGCCTTGGTGGATCTGGACATGCTGGACGACAATGCCGAAGCGATTGCACAAGCGGCTGGGGGTAAGAAAGTGCGGCTGGCCAGCAAGTCCATCCGCTCCGTGGACGTGTTGAACCGTATCCTTCGTACGAACCCGATCTTTCAAGGAATCATGTGTTATACGGCAGCGGAGGCCGTATTTCTGGCGGAACAGGGCTTTGACGATCTGCTGCTGGGATATCCGCAGTGGCAGCCGGAAGCCATTCGCTCCATCGTGAATCTGGTCGGCGAAGGTCGCAGGATTACCTTAATGGTGGACAGCGTGGAGCATGTCGAGCACATCGAACAGTTCGCCAAACAACAGCGGACCGTGATTCCACTATGCATCGATGTGGATATGTCGGTCCAATATCCGGGTCTGCACTTCGGTGTATGGCGATCGCCCGTCCATTCGTGGGAGGGCATGTACCCGATAGTGGAGCAGATTATCCGCTCTCCATGGCTCCGCCTGGACGGCATCATGGGGTACGAGGCGCAGGTAGCAGGCGTTGGGGATAACGCAGCCGGTAAGCATATGAAGAATACCATGGTCCGGTGGCTGAAAAGCCGCTCCATCGTTGAAGCGGCCAAGCGGAGGAAAGAAGCCGTGGAGCGGCTTGCCGCCATGGACCTTCGGCTCCGCTTCATGAATGCAGGGGGAACCGGAAGTTTGGACAGCTCCCGGGAGGAAGCTTGGGTAACCGAAATTACGGCCGGGTCAGGCTTCTATGCGCCGGGTTTGTTCGATCATTATGCCTCGTTCCGTTATAAGCCGGCAGCGGCCTATGCCGTAGAGGTGGTTCGCATCCCGAAGGCAGGGATCGTGACCTGCATGGGAGGCGGCTACACGGCATCGGGTACGGCAGACAAGGATAAACTTGCGAAACCTTACTTGCCTTCGGGATTGAAGCTGTTCCCGCTTGAAGGGGCCGGGGAAGTGCAGACACCGCTGCGTCTGCCTGCCCATGTGGAGCTTGGCCTGGGAGACCCGGTGTTCTTCCGCCATGCGAAGGCCGGCGAGCTGTGCGAACGGTTCAAGGTGCTGTATGCGGTCTCGCAAGGCCGCATCGTAGGCGAATATGCAACCTATCGCGGAATGGGGGAGTGTTTTCTATGAAGCAGGTCCAGTGGTCGAATTGGTCGGGATCGGTACGAGCCAATCCAAGAACGGTGTTGTATCCTGCCTCCATAGCGGAAGTCGAAAAAGTGGTCCGGATGTGCCGGCAAGAGGGCAGGCGGCTGCGAGTGGTCGGTTCAGGGCACTCTTTTACCCCCATTGCGGCATCCGAGGACTGCCTGATCTCCTTGGACAGGATGCAGGGCCTGGTCCATGTCGACGCCGAAGCCCGAACCGCCACCGTGTGGGCAGGGACGAAGCTGAAGCTGTTGGGCGAGCTGTTGTTTCGGCAGGGGCTGGCACAGGAGAACCTGGGGGATATTGATGTCCAGTCCATTGCCGGCGCCATTAGTGCAGGGACGCATGGTACGGGCCGGGCCTTCGGGAATATATCCACGCAGGTTGTCGGAATGACGGTGGTCACCGGTACGGGCGAGGTCCTGGAGTGCAGCGGGGAGTCGCACCCCGATTGGTTCAAGGCGCTGCAGGTATCCTTAGGTACGCTCGGCATTATCGTGCAAGTGACGTTGAGGCTTGAGCCGGCTTACAAAATCGAATATGAAAGCCGGAGGATACCGCTCGGCGAATGCTTGAAACAGCAGGCGCGATTGGCGGAGGAGAACCGTCATTTCGAGTTTTATTGGTTTCCTTACGCAGAGCCGTGCCAGATCAAGCTGATGAACAAGACGGACCAAGAGGTGAGGGAGCATCGGATCAAGGATTATATCAGCGACGTGTTGGTGGAGAACACCCTCTTCGGGCTGATCTCGGAGCTGTGCCGCAAGCTGCCCAAAGCAAGCCCGTATGTGAGCCGTCTCTCGGCGTCGCAGGTTCCGCTGGGTCGTAAAGTGAATTACAGCCACCGGTTATTCGCGACCCGGCGGCTCGTTCGTTTCAACGAAATGGAGTATAACATTCCCGCGGAGTCGATGAATGCGGTCATTGAAGAGATGCGTGAAGAAATGTCGCGAAACAAGTACCATGTGCATTTCCCCGTAGAATGCCGTTATGCCAAGGGCGATGATATTTGGTTAAGCCCCGCCTACGACCGGGATTCCGCCTATATTGCGATCCATATGTACAAAGGCATGCCGCATGAAGATTACTTCAGTGCGATGGAGGGCATCTTCCTGCGGTACGGCGGCAGGCCGCATTGGGGGAAAATGCATCATCTTGAGGCTGCTCAATTGAAGGAGCTGTATCCCATGTGGGAAGCATTCCGCGCGGTTCGGCAAGAGCTGGACCCGGATGGTATCCTGCTGAGCGATTATATGGGCAGGCTGCTTGATGTATCCGGGCCGATTTCCGATTCGTTCAGTGATATTGGATAGAATTCACAACAGATTTGATACCTAATTGAAATTGCCGCATAGATCGCATACCTGGTTCGAATCGCCCTTGAGATGGCAGCACCACCTTCCATCGCCCCAGGGCGATTTTTTTTGTCCACCGCTACTTGTAATAAGCGGCAGAAACGTGAATAGAGCCATTCCTAAACAGGGAGAATAAGCGTCGGTATGCCGTCCGCATCAGTTCGAACTTGGAGTTGGAAATCATTCCGGATGGACAAGCAGAAGGATCTTCTTTATAATCAATAAATAGTTACCCAAGGTAACTAATTTGAACGGAGGTCTCGAATGGACGCCCACAGACACTTTTTTCATAAATACTTTACGCTGTATCGCCCTTTCGTCAATGAGCTTAATCGTAAGCTCGAAGACTACAACCTGTATTATGCCCAGTGGTCCATCATGTACTATCTGGATTTTTATCAGTCGATGACTTTGGTGGAGCTGTCCAGAATGCTGTACGTGGAGAAGCCCACCGTCACCCGAACCGTCAACGCACTGATCAAGCTGGAATATGTGGAGCAAATCCCGGTGCGGGATAAACGGGAGAAGCGCATTCAGCTATCCAAGGCCGGAGCTGACGTCTTCCTGCAAATTCGCAAGATATTTGACCAATATGAACAGGAGATTATGGAAGGCGTTTCTGAAGAGGATCAAAGGGCGGTCATCCGCGTGATGGAGACGGTCAGGGACAACATTATTAGAAAAGGTGATTAACTTGGAGCAAGCAGACTCGCGAGAACGATTGTGGAGCAAGGACTTTTTGATTGTGTTCGGCGTCAATTTCCTGCTCTTTTTATGCTTTTATTTATTAGTGGTGATCATGTCTTCATATGCAAAGAATGAGTTTCACGCATCGACGGGAATGGCTGGCCTGGCTTCCAGCATTTTTGTCGTCGGCGCATTGATTGGGCGGTTGGTCGGAGGCAGCATCATCGAGCGGGTCGGCCGCAAAAAACTGTTGTTTACCGGTCTGATCGCCTTCAGCGTTCTCATCGGTTTGTACTTCGTCGTAAACAGCTTGAGCATGCTGCTCGTTGTCCGTTTCTTTCACGGTATCGCCTTCGCCCTTGCCTCAACGGCAACAGGCACGATTGCGGCCAGCCTGATTCCGAATTCGAGAAGAGGCGAGGGCACAGGTTACTATGGCGTGAGCATTATTATCGCTTCGGCAATTGGCCCTTTTATCGGCCTGATGATTAACGAGCATGCTTCGATGATGGCTAACTTTACGCTGTGCGCCGCGCTAGGGGTGCTTTCGCTGCTGTCGGCTTTCTTTATGAACATACCGAAACTGAAACTGACCGCGGAGCAGAAGAAGGATCTGCAAGGGTTGAAGCTATCCAACTTTATTGAGCCGAAGGCGGTGCCGATTTCGCTGGTCAGCTTTGTCATGGGGTTCGGGTATTCCAGCATTTTAACGTACCTGATGATTTTTGCCGGGCAGATCAGTCTGGCCCAAGTGGCAAGTTATTTCTTTATTGTCTATGCGATTGTGGTCATTCTGTCGAGACCGTTCACGGGTCGCTGGTTTGACCAGAGAGGGGCCAATGTGGTGATGTACCCGGCCATTCTATCGTTTGCGATTGGGATGGTTCTGCTCAGCCAAGCCCACCACGGCCTGACCTTGCTGCTCTCGGCCGTATTCGTCGGTCTGGGCTACGGCACGACGCAGTCCAGTGCTCAGGCCCTGGCCATTAAGCGTTCGCCGGCGCACCGGATCGGGCTTGCGACATCGACCTTTTATATTTTCGTGGACGTGGGCATCGGGTTCGGTCCCTTTATACTTGGCTTCCTGACGCCGCTTGTCGGTTTCCGGGGCATGTATATCGCGATGGCGGTCCTGCTAGCTGCGGGAATCGTCCTCTATCATACCCTGGTTGGGAAAAAAGAAAACGACGGGAACGACGGACATGCGATCGTGCATTCATCAACGATTTAAACCAATGAAAGACTGCCTTCAAGGCAGTCTTTTTTACTTGGGGGCGAGCCGAGAAAGAATGATTTTAATCATTTTTTGCGAATCACAGGGCCTCATCCTATAGTAAAATTAGTCATGATTTGTGATGCTGCCCATTACCGGGCGCATGAAGGAGTGAATGACCCATGGCGCATGCAAATGATGTTCTATTGAATCAGCTGTTAGCGAACGCGAACGATCCCAGCTGGTACGTCCCGTTCCAGCAATCCGTGGTGCAACTGACGGAGGACGAAGCGTTCTGGACGCCGGCCAATGGCTGCCACAGCATCGCGGAGATCATACAGCATCTGCTGTATTGGAACGAAACGTGGCAGACGCGTTACCGCGAATCGCAAGTAGATGCCGTTCCTTCTATTGGAGACAACCACAATAGCTTCATCATCCCGGATAACGCGACTTTTGCCGAGTTAAGGGATCGGCTGCTTGAGGTTTTGCTGCAATGGCAGGAGCTGTTGTCAGCGTCCAAGCTTGAGCAGGAAGTGAACGGATTCCCGGAACCGGCCAAGTGGTGGGAATTGGTGAGTAATGCGGCCACGCACAATGCTTATCATATCGGTCAAATCGTGTATATCCGGAAGCTGCAGAAGAGCTGCAGCCCGTTGGAATGGTAATCCGCTGTTTTTCACGCCTGCACACGAAAAATGCATGGATGGTACCCGAATCATCCCTGGGCCCAACCATGCACCTCGTTTACAACGCTTCTTTGATTACCCGTTTATAGAACATGACCGACAACAAACCGAATATGGAATACAGCGCCGTATACAGGAGCATTACCATAACCATCGGCAGCCACAGCTCGGTTCCGAAGAAGAACCAGCCGGATTTCACGGCGAAGTAACTGTGGGACAAGCCGACGACCAGGGGTATGCCGAAGTTGAATAGCTGTTTGAATTGAATCCCCGCAAGCAGGTTCCCTTGAGTGAATCCCAGTTTCCGAAGGATCGTGTAATTCGGCTTCTCCTCTTCACCTTCGTCCATCTGCTTAAAGTACAAGATGCATCCTGAAGTAATCAGGAAGGTAAGTCCCAGGAATCCCACGATGAACATCATCAAGCCCATATTGCTCTTCTGGTTGAAGACCATTTCCGTCTGAGAGAGGTTCCCTGTTCCCTCGCTAAGGCCGAGGCTCTTAAAGATCTTATTGGCCTGATCCACAGCGTTTGGATCCACAATATCGATGCCGTGATAGACATTAGTCTTCTTCTGGATCTTCGGATCCAAATCCTGAACCAACTTATCGAATATGGTCTGATCCACAATGGCCGTTGGGAGCCCGCCGCTTGCATAATAATAGGATACGTATGCTTCCTTATCCAAGCCGATCAGCTTCTGCTTAAAGCTTTGTTTAGGGCTTATGAGTTCAATTTCCCCTGTGGTCTGAATCGCCATGAATTGCTGGATCGCGTCACTGTAACCCGTGAACAACGTCTCGCCGGGGGAAACATCCTTGTCCTTCACGCTGGCATCACTGATTACCGGGATGATCATGGAACCGGAATCCACTTGCCCAGATACCTCCAGGCTGGCCCCGATAATGTCGGATAGGTCCGCATTCACCTGGATTACGTCCCGTTGGGTCTTCTTAAATTCGATATCTTCATCTGTAAGTGCCTGAATAAATGTGGAAAAATCCTTCTGATCCGCTACCGCAAAATGATTGGGCACGCTCTGCTCGGCCGATTTCTCAGCGGAATAGTACGAAATATAACTAAGAGACAGCAGTCCGATCGCGAGTGCGGACACGGTCGTAATGATCGTTAACAGCAGCGCGTTCGATTTCATGCGGAACATGATGGAGGACAGGGACAGCACATTATTCAGGGACAAGTAACCGCCCTTGCTCTTCCGGATCGCGTTGAATATAAAGCTGACCGACCCTTTATAGAACAGATAAGTCCCGATGATCACCGCCCCCAGGATCAGGATCATGGCCATGAACAGCTCGTTCATGGTGGTGAAATCTCCGCTGAACAGCTTGGTCGACACATAGTAGCCAAGAAGTATGAGTCCGATGCCGAGCAGGCCGAACAGCATTTCGGCGAAGGACATTTTCTTAATTTGGTTCTCGGTCGTCGATACCGCGCGGAAGAGGGAGAGAATGCTCTGCCTTTTGATGAACGTATAATTCATGATCATGATCAGCACATAGATGACGGCAAACACAATCACGGTCTGGATGAGCGCCTCGGTCGAGAAGGAGAGGGCTGCTTCGGTGTCTACGCCGGTCACCTTGAACAGGATCATCAGAATTAAGCGCGAAGCCGCGAAGCCGGCAAAGATGCCGATGACCATGGAGCCGAAGTACAGAATCAGGTTCTCCGCACTGAGGATCCGGAAGATCTTGCCCTTGGTCAGTCCGATGAGCTGAAACAGTCCGATTTCCTTGCTGCGCCGTTTGATGAAAATCGTGTTGGCATACAGCAGGAAGATCGCCACGATGGCCACGAGCAGCACGGAGGCGGCTCCAAGCGCAGCCGCTCCCTTTATGGAGCCCTTCGCTTCATCCATTGCGGGATCATACTGCAGCGTGACAAACGCGAAGTACAGACCCACGCTGAAGATCAGCGCAAATACATACAGATAATAGTTCTTGATATTCTTCTTCAAATTCCGGTAGATCAGATAATTAATGTTCATTCTGAACACCGCCTAGCACGCCTTGAGTCTTGATGATGTCGTTGAAGAAGGCCTGCCGGGATTGCTCACCCTTGTTCAGCTGGGTGTAGATCTGTCCGTCCTTGATGAAGACCACCCGGGTGCAATAGCTGGCCGCTACGGGGTCATGGGTAACCATGATGATCGTGGAGTCGATCTTCTGATTTAATTCGCTCAGCTTGTTCAACAGATCGGATGCAGACTTCGAGTCCAGCGCACCCGTCGGCTCATCAGCAAAAATAATGCTCGGATCATGGATGAATGCGCGGGCCGCGGAGGTCCGCTGCTTCTGTCCCCCGGAGATTTGGTTCGGATATTTATCCTTGATTTCGTAGATGCCAAGCTCGGTCGCGATTCTTTGGAATTTCTGATCGGCTTCTTTTTTGGATACCTTCTTAATGGAGAGCGGCAGCAGGACGTTTTCTTTGACGGTCAGCGTATCCAGCAAGTTATACTCTTGGAAAATAAACCCGAGATGATGCTTTCGGAACTCAGCCAGCTCCTTCTCCTTGAGGCCCGTAAACTCTTTGCCCTCGATTTTGATGCTGCCGAGGCTCACTTTGTCGATCGAGGAGAGCACGTTCAGCAGCGTGGTTTTCCCGGAGCCCGAAGCGCCCATGATGCTGACGAACTCGCCTTTGTCCACGCGGATGTCGATGCCCTTCAGCACTTCCTGTTTATTGAATTTGTTGCCGTAGCTTTTATGAATTTGGTTTGCTTCAAGAATTGCCAATTTCACTCACTCCTTTGTTATCTGTCCTTATCATAAAGGAGTCGAGGGCCCTTTTCCTTCGATTCGCCGAACAAAGCGCAAAAGCATGTGACATTGTTGTCACATGCCGGTAATGCTCACGAAATCATTCCGTCTCGGAAAGATCAAGGTAAAGGTTGTGCCGATGCCGGGCTTTGATTCTACCTGGATCCGGATCATCAAGGCTTCGGCTACTTTTTTCGTCAGATAGAGCCCCATGCCGGTTGCGGCACGATCCTGATGCGAGGTGGTGGACGTGAAGCCTTTATCGAAAATCCGGGGCATGTCCTTCGGATCAATGCCGCGTCCGGCATCCCGTATGATGAGTCTGACATGTTCGGCCACGAGATCGCTCTCGATGTTAATGTCCGAAGCGGAGCTGTATTTGACCGCGTTGGTCAACAGCTGGCGGATGATAAAGCCCAGCCATTTGGCGTCGCTCAGCACTTCCGCTGCCTGCAGGGAAACGTCAAAGCCGATGCCCTTTTGCATGCACCAGGTTTTGAGCCCGCGGATCTCCTGAAAGATGATCGGCTCAAGGGCGGACACTTCGATCAGCAGATCGTTCTGAATAAAAGGGATGCGCTTCTGGTGCAGCTGCTGGTCAAGCAGTAGGTGAATGCGGAGCCATTCATACTGGAGCTGCGCTTTCAACGTTTCGTCTTCCATGCGTTCGATCATCAATTGCATCGTGGTGAGCGGCGTTTTCACTTCATGAATCCAGGATAACAGCTCGTCCTTCTCCCCTTGCATCTCCATCAGGCGCATGGAGGATTCCTTCTTGAAACGCTCGGTCTGCAGGGAGAGCATGTCCATGGCAATCCCTTCAAAGGGGCGCTCCGGCTCGCTGATGGCGGTTAAGTCGTAGGTATCGTCCCATGCCTGGAGACTTTTGTAGAACTTGGTTTCCCGGTTGTATCTGACGAACAGAAACACCAGGAAGAACAGCGTCGACAGAAACACGATATAGAGGATGGGCAGGAACGGGATTTGGGCGTCCACCGCGGCTATAAACAGAAGCATCAGCTGCAAGAACACGAATAACAGAATCCAGCTTAGCCGTTCCCGGATATAGGCCATGATCATGCATGGACCTCTTCCGTGGCGATATAACCTTGTCCCACCTTGGTTTCGATGTAAGGGTCAAGTCCCAAGGGCTCCAGCTTCTTGCGAAGACGATTCACGTTGACCGTTAACGTATTATCGCTGACAAAATGCTCGTTGTCCCACAGGCTCTTGATCAGGTCCTCCCGGCTGACGATCTGGTTCTTCCGTTCCATGAGGATCTTCAGAATGAACATTTCATTCTTTGTCAGTTCAGCGGTGCCCTGAGGGCTGCTTATCGTATTTTTGCCGAATTCGACGGTGGCTCCCCGCCATGTTCTCAGCTCGGTCCGCTCGGTGTTGTAATTGTATACCCGGCGCAGGGTGGCCTGGATTTTGGCAATCAGGACATCGAAGTGAAACGGCTTCTGAATGAAATCATCCGCACCCAGCTGCATCGACATCACCATATCGGTAGGATGATCCCGGGAAGACAGGAATATAATCGGGACGTTGGAGTGGGAACGAATCATTCGGCACCAATGGAACCCGTCAAACTTCGGCAGCTGGATGTCGATAATGACCAGGTCGGGCTGAATCGCCGTGAACTCCTGGAGTACGGCGCTGAAATCGTGGACGCCATAAACGTCATACGACCATTGCGAGAGGCGCTCCTGCACTTCATGGAACAGGGTCGCGTCGTCTTCGATCAGCATAATTTTAAACAAGAGATTCACCACGCTTTATAGGTTGTTCAAGCCGCACTTCATGAATGTGCGCTGTTCCGTCATGATTTTCATTCCCCAGTGTATAGCAAAAAGTCGATATATGCTATCTTGAGGCGCCTTCCCATGTGCATACATGACGAGGCTTAAATACCTATTTACAAACATTTCCTCCCTTCCCATAATAGAAATGAGCCTATGACCTGGGAGGGGACGAATATCAAAATGTATAAGAAGTTCAAATGGTTGACCGTACTCATTGCAGCCGTGTTGGTCGTTATGACAGGATGTCAGGCCGTCGGGGGACTGGATATCAACAAGGCGATGCTGACCAGTCTTGATGTGAAATCCAGCGAATCCAGCGCAAGTATTCGATTCGAGGTGGTGCCTGCGGACAAGGCCCTATCGTCTGAAGATAAAGAAGCGATTGATCTTATTAATTCCTTATCCTTAAATATTGACCATGCCATCGTGGAGGATAGCAATACGGTGTCCATGCAAGGCAGCGTTCATTATTCGGACAAGAAGGTTCCGCTTCATCTGTCCATGGATGCCAAGGGAATGGCGATTCAACTGGACGGCGCCAAGCAGCCGTTCTATCTGTCGATGGATACAACCGTTCCGGGAATGCCTGACACCAGCCAGTATGAGCAGGCGATTCAAGATGTCGTGAAGAAAGCGGCAGGACTCGTGCTGAAGCATTTCCCGAACCCGTCCAAAGTTTCGGTGAAGCCGGTCCAGGAGAAGGTGAACGGAGAGAGCTTGAACCTGACGCATCTTCAGATGGAGCTTACGGGCGAAGAGATCTTGAACATGGTTAAGCCTTTTGCCGAAAGTCTGCTTAAAGACGAAGCCGGCTTGAAGCAGGTAATCGGTGATGCTTATGATGCCATTTATCCGATGATGACCAGCATCGGCGAGGCATACGGCGAAGACGTTGAACTCCTGCCGCAGGAATCCAAGGAAGAGGTCGTTGCGTCGCTTTACGAGATCGTGCACGGCGCGCTGACCGAATTCACGGAGAACTATGATGAGCAGAAGGAACAATTATTGGAGGAGCTTCCGGGATCCGAAACCGTCTTCGGCAAGGATACGACCCTTAAATTGGACTACTATTTCGACGAGCAGCTGAATACGCGCAAGAATGCGCTGGAGCTGACCGTCGCGCTTCCGGCATCCGAGGACCTGCCATTGAAGGCCGTCAAGGTGCATTCCCAAGGTGAGGTCTGGAATATCGGCGGCGCAGTGAAAGCCAATAAGGTCGATACGTCCAAAGGCGTGCTCGATGTCCTGAATGATTCCGTGACGCCGGGTCAAGTGCTGCGGAACTTCGAGAAGGATTCCCTCATCTACAACGTGCTGAAGGATGATCTGAAGATCACGCAAAAGTCGATGTATTTGAATATCTCGAACGAGGATTTTGGATACGGCGCCATCAAGAAGAACCATCAGAGCTTCGTTCCGCTCCGTTACCTGGCAGATCAGCTGGATGCCGAAGTGAAGTGGACCAAAGGCTCGAATAGAATTATAGTCATCAATGATTTGACGGGAGAAGAAATCGTGGTGACCGTAGGCTCCAAAATAGCCAGCGTTGGCGGTAAAAGCGTGACGCTGCCGGAAGCGCCATTCGTTCATAGCAACGGATCTACCTACGTTCCGCTCCGGTTTATGGCCGAAGCGCTCGGCGCAACGCTTCATCTCGAGGGAGATGGCTGGATATCGGTCGAACGCGATTAACGATAATTTTTATCGATAACGGTCGGCAATGCCGATGCTGTTATGAAAGAATGCAAGTTGAAGTATATATAACGGGGCTGTTTCCCGTCATCCGGGGATGACGGGAAACAGCCTTTTTGTTGTTACCCTCCTTCATCGCGCTAACTGTACCGGTACAGTTAGCGTTATTTCAAATCGTAACGAAGTCCTTCGTGCCGTAAGATAAATAGCAAATGCTCCGGCCCTCCCGGTTGGACATAAAAAAGAGAAGATGAAGGAGATACACATATCATGAATCTACCGCATACAAGCCGTGCCTATGCCGCCGCTTTGGGATATACGGCCATCATTGGTTTTTCGTTTATGTTCGTAAAGCTGGCCCTGGTCCATGCTAACCCGCTGGATACGCTGGCGCATCGGTTTACCCTTTCGTTCTTAGCCGCATCGCTGGGGCTCCTCATTGCCCGCAGAAAGGTCCCGATGGACCTGAAGCGGCTGCTGTCCATCGTGCCGCTGGCCATATTCTATCCGTTCCTGTTCTTTACGCTGCAAACCTTCGGATTAGTCTATACCAGTTCGGCCGAGGCCGGGATTATTCACGCTACCGTACCGATCTTTACGCTGCTCTTGGCGTCGCTGTTCTTAAAGGAGCGCTCCAGCTGGGCACAAAAGCTGTTTACCGTGCTGTCGGTGACAGGGATCATCTCCATCTTTGTGTTGAAAGGCGTGTCCTTCGAGCAATCGAGCACCCTCGGGATTGTGCTGATTCTGCTCTCTGCGCTATCCAATGCCATTTACAGCGTGATGGCCCGCAAGATGACGCAGAAGCAGTCGGTACTGGATATCACCTTCATCATGTCGATGATCGGATTCGTGCTGTTTAACCTGATGTCCGTTTCTCAGCATGCGGCGCAAGGGACGCTGGTCCATTATTTTGACCCGTTTATGCACTCATCCTTCGTGTGGTCGGTTCTTTATCTCGGCGTCTTGTCCTCCCTGGGAACATCGCTCCTGTCCAACTATGCCTTGTCCCAGATCGAGGCGTCCCGGATGGGCATCTTTAACAATCTGGCTACCGTTGTCACGATTTTTGGAGGCGTCGCCTTCCTGAATGAACAGCTGGCTTACTATCATGTCATCGGGGCAGTGCTCGTGATTATCGGCGTGATCGGGACCAGCCTTGCAGGCAGAGCCCGGAACGCTAAGAAACGGCTGGCCCGGAACGAATCCAAGCCTGCTTAATCCGGGCTGCTGCAAGCTGTAGAGAAATTGTAGAACTTCATCAACGAGTATTATGCTAGAAGGGTCTCTTCCAATAAATTTGTCAGCGAAGGGTCATCGCGAGCTCTGGAGAACCACTTTTGTCAGTCCCTATAGAAATGGGCTTGAGATATTAGGCACTACCTAATAAAATTAGGTGTGAACTAATATTTTGATGAATGGGAGGGTGACCCTTTGCTCGAATGGATGTTGCGTAACGTGATGGCAGAGAGAGGGATATGGTCGGGAGCGGCTTTGGCGCGGCTGATGAAAGAGAAGGCGGGTTACAGCCTGTCGGCTGCTTCCATTAGCGCATTGCTGACGAACCAGCCCAGGCAGATGAAGGCAGAGACGTTAGATGCCCTTTGCACAACCTTAGAGTGTACTCCAAGTGACTTATGGGTGCATACACCTCCTTCCAAAACTAAGGGGGCTTAAGTGAATGACGGTAAAACCTATTGTGCCATTCGGCGATCCCATCCTGCGCAAGATTGCTCGGCCGGTCGATTCCGTGAATGCCAGAGTATTAAAGATACTGGATGATATGGTCGAGACGCTGTACGACAGCGATGGGCGCGCCGGCCTTGCCGCACCGCAAATCGGCATTTTGCGACGGCTTATTGTCATGGACTGCGGAGAAGGGCTGATCGAACTGATTAATCCTGAAATCGTGGAGATGGACGGGGAACAAATGGGCCCTGAAGCGTGCCTCTCCTATCCGGGCTATTACGGATACGTGAAGAGAGCCGACAAAGTGACGGTGAAGACATTGAACCGGCAAGGACAGACGGTAATCCTGAAGGGCGAGGATTATCTGGCCAGATGCATGCAGCATGAGATTGATCACCTGAACGGCATTTTGTTTGTGGACCATGTTCGGGATGGATGGTTGTATCATGAGGAGACGCATCGACGCATCGAGCTGTTACCCGTCATTGGATTATCCAATACAGGTTCATAGCGTCCATGTAGAGACCAAGGCGAAATGAATAGAACGGCCGGATCTGATGTCCGGCTGTTTTTTTATTGGTTATGGCTGCGAATGTTGATGCTTGACGGAAGAGGAAAGCCGTGATACTATTATCTTAAATTAAAGATGTTTTAAATCGAAATAATAAATGAAACAGATTCGACACACACTTTACAATATAAGAGACGGAGGCGTTAACTATGAACGGATTAAAAGGAATTCACCACGTAACAGCCATTACGAGCAGTGCCGAGAAGAACTACGAGTTCTTCACCTATGTGCTGGGCATGCGGCTCGTGAAGAAGACGGTTAACCAGGACGATATTCAGACCTACCACCTGTTCTTTGCGGATGACAAGGGCAGTGCAGGCACGGATATGACCTTCTTCGACTTCCCGGGTATCCCGAAGGGCCGACACGGTACGGACGAGATTTACAAAACCTCGTTCCGTGTTCCTAACGATGCCGCGCTGGACTATTGGGTCAAGCGATTTGATCGGATGGACGTGAAGCATCAAGGCATTCAAGAGTTATTCGGCAAAAAAACACTCGCTTTTGTTGATTTCGACGATCAGCAATATCAACTCATCTCCGACGAGAACAATGAAGGCGTGGCTTCGGGAACGCCTTGGCAGAAGGGGCCGATTCCCTTGGAGCATGCGATTACAGGACTTGGCCCGGTCTTTGTGCGGGTGTCCAATTTCGATCATTTCAGAGAAGTGATGGAGAAGGTGCTTCAGTTTAAGGAAATCGGCAAGGAAGGCTCGCTTCATCTGTTTGAGGTTGGTGAAGGCGGCAATGGCGCGCAGGTGGTTGTCGAGTACAACGCCGTGCTCCCACGGGCCCAGCAGGGCTTCGGTACCGTTCACCACGCGGCCTTCCGGGTAGAGGACCGTTCGGTGCTGGAGCACTGGATCAAGCGTCTGGACGACTTCCAATTCCATACGTCGGGCTTTGTCGACCGCTTTTTCTTCCAGTCCCTGTACGCACGCGTCGCGCCGCAAATTCTGTTCGAGTTTGCCACCGACGGTCCGGGCTTCATGGGGGATGAGCCGTATGAAACGCTGGGCGAAAAATTGTCCCTGCCTCCATTCCTGGAGCCGAAGCGCGAGCAGATCGAGAGCATGGTTCGCCCGATCGATACGGTGCGCAGCACGAAGGAATTCGTGAAGGAATGATGCAATGAATCTCAAGAAGCAATCCGCTTGTTCATGACAAGGGCGGATTGCTTTTTTTGTACCACCGAAATAACGGATCTTACGGTCATTCTCATGTATCCGAACCGAAAGGATGGTCCACGATGTACAGCCAGCTTCCATCGGGCTGTTGTCTTACGATCTCGGAGGTATGTCCTTGCAGCACCAGCGGTTGGCCATCCGGATCGGTCGTTTGCAGGGTGAACCGAGCGCGCAGCAAAGCGATATTTTCAAACGGAATACAATATACATTGGTGGAGACCATGGTGCCTTTGAGCCGCAGCAGTTCCTCCAACGTATGGCGGAAGGAATGGATTCCGATTTCCAGGCTTCCGTTTCGGTGGACATGAACGCCGTTCGGTTCATACAGTGCCAGCAGTTGATCGATATCCCCGCTATTATACGCGTCTGCAAAAGCTGCATTCATATCTTCCGGCCTCCGGACTGGTTTTGAAGGATTTGATGGTTTCATTGTATCTCCTCTTTCTGTAAGATGATAATCAATAGCCTATCTGAAAAAGAAAGCCATGGTAAGTACGCAGAATATGGTGACCTAGTCATCTATTCATGACCAAGGGAGTTGAGGAATAGCAATATGCCCTATCAGGATGAGAGTTTCGGGTGTCCGGCTGAAATCGGCCTGCACATGATTAGCGGAAAGTGGAAGCCTCGAATACTATATGAGCTGTTTCAGGAAACCATCCGTTTCGGTGAGCTACACCGGAGAATTCCTGAAGTATCGCGGCACGTGCTGACCTTGCAATTACGGGAGTTGGAGGAGAACGGCATTGTGAAGCGGACGGTGTTTCATGAGCTGCCTCCCAAGGTGGAGTATTCGATCACGGAGTTTGGCCGACAGTTTGAAGCGGTACTGGAGCAAATGGTCATTTTGGGCCAGCAGTATATCGGATCTCAACAAGATTTTAAGGAGAAGTAACGATAACGATAGCTTTGATCAGATGAGTACTCGATGCAGCACACATTCAGAGATTAAGTACATCAATTCTGGTTTAAATACAAATACTGTATGGGAAAACGATGACTTATCTGTTGAGGTGGAGCTTGTGAAAGGAAGTTTACTGAAGAATATCGTGTTTTCAGTATCAGCTGTCATTATTGCCGTGTTGGCTATTCTGGGGGCCGTCAAGCCCGGGGCTTTCGGTGAAGTGGCAGGGTATCTGTACAGATTTACAACGAATACGTTCGGCTGGTTCTATATGCTCTCGATCTTTGCGATTATCATATTTCTGATCTGGGTTGCGGCCAGCAAATACGGCACCATTCGCCTTGGCGGAGATAAGGAGAAGCCCGAGTACCCGTTCTTTACCTGGATCGGCATGCTGTTCTCCGCAGGATTCGGCGTCGGGCTGGTGTTTTGGGGCGTGGCCGAACCCATGAGCCACTTTTTTAAGACGCCCTTCGGAGGCGTCGAAGCACAAGGCTTCGAAGCGGCACGCGTGGCTATGGGCTATTCCTTTTTTCACTGGGGGATAAGTCAATGGTCCGTGTTTGCCCTAGTCGGGCTTGTGATTGCGTTTCTGCAGTTCCGTAAGCAGAAGGATGGGCTGGTATCTACCGCGCTGGAGCCTGTTACCGGTTCAAAGCGCAGTGTCAAGAATGTGATTGATATCCTGGCGGTCATTGCAACAGTCATGGGTATCGCTACTTCGATCGGACTTGGCGTTCTGCAAATGAGCGGCGGGTTGAATACCATTATGGGAATTAACAATGGCGTAGGGCTGCAGTTATTGATGCTGGGGATTATTTTTGTCGCTTACATGATCTCGTCGACAACGGGATTGGACAAGGGGATTAAATACTTAAGCAACCTGAACCTCGGGATGGCGCTAGCTTTCTTATTGTTTGTGTTTATCTGCGGACCCTCCGTATTCATCTTGGAGACGTTCACATTAGCGCTTGGCGACTACATTACGAATTTCGTTTCGTACAGTTTAAGGCTCCAACCCTATGCGGAAGGCACGTGGGTACGGGAATGGACGATATTCTACTGGGCGTGGGCCATTGCTTGGTCGCCGTATGTGGGAGCCTTCGTGGCGAGGGTATCCAAGGGAAGAACGGTTCGCGAATTCATTGTGGGCGTGATGGTTGTACCGCCGGTCATTGCCTGTCTCTGGATCGCCGTGTTCGGCGGAACGGCCATCTGGTTTGACCTGCACGAGAACACCGGGATAGCGGCAGCCGTTAACGCGGATGTCACGTCGGCGCTGTTCCAATTGTTCAACCAATTGCCTTTCGCTTCCGTCATGAACGTGCTGGCGATTATACTTATACTGACGTTCCTGGTAACGTCCGCGGATTCGGCAACGTATATATTAGCCAGCATGACCACTTATGGCAGCTTGAACCCTCCCCAAACGGCAAAAATCGTGTGGGGCACGCTGATGGCAGCCATTGCCGGCGTCCTGCTGTATGCAGGTGGCCTTGAAGCCTTACAGACCGCTTCGCTGATTGCGGCATTGCCGTTCACCGTACTGCTGCTTCTGATGATCGTTGCGGTAGTGAAACTGCTGAGCCGAGAGCCGCTTCCGATTCGCAAAGCCGATCTGAAACGGTTTCGCCGTCTCGAAGAGGCAGCAAACCGTGGGAAGAAGTGAGATAAGCGCGAGGTACAGCGAAGTCGGAAGAATTGGATTCAAGAGGGCACTCATGCGGTGTCCTCTTTATTTTTATGAAAATGAGCCCGGATATGACAGCAGCCATAGCCAAACCCATATAACACAGAATCGAAAAAGCCCCCATCACACCCGCGGGCGTGCAATGAGAGCTTTGGAAGTTCGGCATAAAGTATCCGTAAATCCATGTTGACCCGAGTGCAAGCAGATCGCCCGCGTTGGAGGATAACACAATCTCACGCGCGGCGAATTGGCGGGCACCTCAAGCGGGGCCGTTCTCGGACTCATATGTAATGGTTCCGGGATTGCCGCAGACGCTAAGAATGAACAGCAGTGCGATAAACGGGGTGAGCAGTTTCTTCGTAGTTGTCGTTATGCTCCGCCGTTTTGAGTATGTCCTCTTTTTCCCCTTTTAATAGATTGTAAGTGATGCAAATCGGCTTCGCCGTGCGCGGATCGCGGCCGATCTCTGCGTCGATATGGAATACTTTCTTTAATACTTCGTGCGAAATGACGGATTCCGGATCGCCGGCCTGAATGATATCTCCATCCTTCATTGCGATAATGTAATCCGCGAATCGGGCAGCCTGGTTCAAATCGTGCAGAACCATGACGATGGTCCGCTCTTGTTCGATATTGAGCCTCTCGAGCAATTCCAGAATCTCCAGCTGATGCGCCATGTCCAGATACGTGGTCGGCTCGTCGAGGAAGATCATTTCGGTCTCCTGCGCGAGTGCCATCGCAATCCATACCCGCTGGCGCTGTCCGCCGGACAGGGCATCCACCGAACGGTATTTATAATCCTGGGTGCCGGTAACCTCGAGTGCCCAGTCGATGACGTCCATATCCTGCTTGGTCAAGCGGCCAAAACCGCGCTGATGGGGATAGCGCCCGTAGGATACGAGTTCGCCCACCGTTAATCCGCCCGGACCTTCCGGAGTCTGGGGCAGAATGGCCAGCTTCTTCGCCAGAAGCTTGGTGTTCATCTTGGCGATTTCTTCCCCGTCCAGAATGGCAGCCCCGGATTGATAAGGAATGATGCGGGTAACAGCCTTTAAAAGAGTGGATTTGCCGCAGCCGTTAGGCCCAATGATGGTCGTGATTCTTTTATCGGGAATATCTACGTTAAGACGATTCAATATCAGATTCTCGCCATAACCGACGCTTATTCGATCTGTACTTAGGCGAATCATCATTTCACCTCCAGAGTAGTTAGCTATCAAACGATAATGATTCTCAATTTCATCCATAAATATAATGTGAGGCCGCGCCGTTGTCAATAAATATCTTAATGGAAACTTCAAATAATATTCATGTTTCAGCCGAATAATACCCATATATAGTTCAGTGGAATATTACAGGCCTATATCTAGGCGAAATTGTGACAAAATGAATTTTTTCTAAATGTTTGATTGTAAAAAGGGTAAAGGCAACGTATACTAATTGATAATGATAATCATTTACGTTACAAGGTGATCACAAACAGCCTTTTAATTTATAGACCGGGAGTGAAACGCATGAGTGGGAATGAGATATTTGATGTAACGGTTATTGGCGGAGGACCAGCGGGATTGTATTCCGCTTTTTATAGTGGACTGCGTGGCATGAAAACCAAGATAATAGAATATCAGCCCATGCTTGGCGGAAAGGTTCACGTATATCCGGAGAAAATGATATGGGACGTCGGCGGATTGACGCCGATTCCAGGCGCGAAGCTGATCGAGCAAATGGTTCAGCAAGGCCTGACGTTCAATCCCGAAGTGCTGTTAAACGAGAAGGTTGAATCGATCGCCCGCAATGAGGAAGGACTGTTCGAATTACATACGGCGAATTCCGGCATGCATCTGTCCAAAACGGTCATCGTGGCGGTTGGCGGAGGCATCTTGAATCCGCAAAAGCTGGAGATTGAAGGAGCCGAGCGGTTCGAAGTGTCGAACCTGAACTACACCGTGAAGTCCCTGCAGCATTTCAAGGGCAAAACCGTCATTGTGTCCGGCGGAGGGAATTCAGCCGTAGATTGGGCGAACGAGCTGGAGCCTGTGGCGAAGAAGGTCTACCTGGCCTATCGCAAGGACGAATTGTCAGGCCATGAAGCCCAGGTCGAGCAGCTGATGAACAGTAAGGCGACCTGCCATCTTAATACATCGATCACGAAGCTCATTGCTTCGGATAATCATGAGGTGATTGAGCGGGTAGAATTGACCAATAATGCGACAGGGGAAGTTTCCTATTTAGCCGTAGACGAGGTCATCATTAACCATGGCTATGAACGGGATATGTCGCTGCTGGAGAACAGCAACCTTGATATTCACCGGGTGGATGACTACTATATCGCGGGCAACGCAAGCTGTAATTCTTCCATACCGGGACTGTATGCTGCCGGCGACATCCTGCATTTTGACGGGAAGCTGCACCTGATTGCAGGCGCCTTCCAGGATGCCGCGAACGCGGTGAACAGCGCGAAGCAGTTCATTGAGCCGGATGCCAGGAAGTACGCGATGGTCTCTTCGCATAACGAGGTATTCAAGGAGCGCAATCGCGAATTAGTGAAGCAATTAATCAATTAGAACAGGGCATGCGTGTACATGCATGTAACGATAGAAGAGAAGCGAGGGAACCTCCGCTTCTCTTTTTTTGCGTGCCCTTATTGTTTTTGGATAATCCCTGAAGTTATCAACGGGCCGTAATTGATCAGCTGCGTCATCATGATGCCCATCTCTCTTGCGGACTTGTTCATCCCGGACTCGATCCAGTGTATGACCAAGCCGATATTGGCGGAGATCATATAAGCGATCAGGTAATCGCTCGGAATGATCTGATTCCCGCCTGTGGGCATTCTGAACGCATGCTTGGCAAACATATGCTCCTTCATGAACTCCCTGAATTGCCGAACGAAGGAAATGTCCCCATTCGGGCCGACAATAGCCTTGAAGAAGTCGGCGTGCCGGACGAGCTCCTCGAATATTTGTTCTGACGCCGGATAAGGCTCTCCCTTTTCCGCATAGTCCCTGGAATCCCTGGGATCGATATGAACCACGATGTTCTCAATCTTTTGAAGCACCTCTTCTTTGATCTTATCCAGCATATCCGGCACATCCCGATAATGCAGGTAGAAGGTACCACGGTTGAGGGATTGGCGCGATTGGCGATATCGGTCACGGTAATGGCATCTATCCGTTTCTCCTCCATAAGTTCAAACAGGGTTTGCCGCAACAGCTGGTTGGTCCGGATTTGCCGGCGATCCGTCTTTTTTGTCAAGGAATTCCCCCCAGTACGAATGTGAAGACTTAATCAACAGAAGGCTCGTACACTGATGAGTAATGAACACTCCGCTGAAAGCTGATGATTGAACAAATCACTCCCTTCATTATAATTAACGCTGTGATCATTAATCAACAGTCTGTTCATTAACGAGGAGTGGTGGATATGGGGTTCTTAAGACAAAAAATGCTGTGGATCGGCGCATTGGTTGTCCTTCTGGTGCTGGCCATCTTCGGCGTAGCCATGATGGGGTCGATCGCGGGAGCGAAGCCGAAGTCGCTTCCCGTTGCGCTTGTTGCCTTGGATCAGCCGGTTGAGTTGCCAAGCGGCGAAACCCTCGCTGTCGGTGACATGATGAAAGGAATGCTGCAGGCAAACTCGCAGCTGCCCATTCATTGGGAGATCGTGAATTCGGAAGCGGAAGCGCGGGAAGGACTCGACAGCCAGAAGTATTACGGTGCCCTTGTGCTGCCTGAGGACTTAAGCGCCGGCATCTTGTCGCTGCAGTCGCCTGCTCCGAAGCCCGCTGTGGTGCAGGTGCTGGCGAATGAGGGGATGAGCACGCAGGCATCCACTGCGGTGAGACAGATGCTGGGGCAAGCGATGAAGATGGCGGGAGCGGAGCTCTCCAAGCAGGCGTTGACCATGATCGGCTCGCAGACGGATATGCTGCCGGTCACAACCGCGCAGGCTCTGCTCATCCCGTTCGAGGTTCATGAGGAAGTCGTTCATCCTGTAGGTGTGAACCACGCAAGCGGCAATGCGCCGGGAATGCTGATACAGATTCTATGGATCGGCTGCCTGATCCTTAGCGTGTTCCTGTTCCAGGCGCTGCAGAAAGCAGTGAATGACGGCAGCAGCAGGGGAATCGCGATTGTGCTGCAAGGCGCTGCCGGTTTGCTGCTGGCGGGTCTGGTCTCCGGTTTTCTAGTATGGATGGCTTCCTCCTGGTATGGCATGGAGCTTGCGAACGGAGGCAGCGTATGGCTGATGCTGTGGCTGGCCGGGTCGGCATTTTTCCTTCTTCAGTCGACCTTGTTGAACTGGATCGGGCTCCCGGCCATGGGCATCTTGGTGCTCCTGATGTTCTTCTCGATGCCGCTTCTCAATATGGCGCCGGAGTTTCTGCCGCAGGCGACGCAGGATTGGCTGTACTCCTGGACGCCGCTGCGTTTTGCCGCTTCCGCTCTCCGGGATGTGATGTATTTTGACGGATACGCTCCATCTTCTTCGCATTCCGCGGTAGTGTGGTTCATAGCCGGAGGTTTTCTTGTTCTGCTGCTGGCCTCGACATTCAAGAAAGGGAGTCGTTCAGACCCAAGAAAATCGATGGCCGCTTCTTAATAGAATAGGTTGGCGCCTAAGCAGTGCGGGGTTTATCCCTGCACTGCTTTTTATAGTTTGCTCAAGCCGACCGGTTCATGTGGACGGGACCATCCAAAGTCGCAGCATCGGGACGTTGCTCCCTTTATTCAAGTGAATAAAATACTATCGTTCTTCAGGATGGCAGCCTGTATAATCCTGAATAAGGGAGCGTGAGCGTAAATTGAAGATTAAAGTGATCATTGCGGACGATAACTCATTTATCAGGGAAGGCATGAAGATCATTCTGGCGACGTTTGATGAGTTCGACGTGGTGGCGACCGTCGAAGACGGACAAGAAGCGGTCGCCTATTGCGAAGCGCACGAAGTGGATGTGGCGCTGATGGATGTCCGGATGCCGAACCTGAATGGCGTTGAGGCCACGAAACAGCTCACGGAGCGTACCAAGACCAAGACGCTGATCTTGACGACCTTCGACGACGATGAATACATTACCGATGCGATCCTGAATGGCGCCAAGGGTTATCTGCTAAAGAATAACGACCCGGAACGGATCCGAGATGCGATCAAAACCGTATACCACGGCCATCATGTGCTGCAGGACGTCGTGCTGGATAAAATCAAATCCGGGCTGTCTCCCGGAAATCCTGATAAGACAGACAAGGCAGACAAGTTCGACCGAAGCTTATTCACCGAAAGGGAACTGGATATTATGGCGCTCATCGCCAAAGGACTGGCCAACAAGGAAATCTCGAAGAAGCTGTTTATTTCCGAAGGCACGATTGCCAATCACATCACTTCGGTTCTCAGCAAGACAGGTCTGGAGCATCGAACCCAGATTGCGATTTTTTATCTGACGGGAGAAGTGAATAAGTGAGCGAACGCCGAAACTATGCCGAACTGTGGGTCATCGGGTTCAAAAGCATGCTGTTCCTGTATGTGATCAGCCAGTCGTATGCCTCTGATCTTGCGATAACGCCATGGTATATACTTGTCGTTCTTCTCTACCTGTCCGTGAATGTATCCGTCTATATTTTCAAGAGCCGAAGCATACAGCCGTACCTCATGCTGCTTGCGATTCTTGTTGCCATGGCTTCCTCATTCTACATCCATCCGCTGCTCCTCATACTGCTTCCCGTGAATCTGTACGAGCTGTTGTCGCTTTACGTTCGCAGGAGCTGGATGATCCTGATCCCCCTGCTGGTTCCAGCGCTTATCGTGCCTCAGGGGTTTGTTATGACCTATGTTTCTACATCCGTTCTATCCTATATTTATCTTACGATGCTCAGAACCTTTGTTAACCGAGCCGCATCCTACCAGGAGCAGAACGAGCAGATGCATCGCGAACTCGATCGGTTGACCCAGCGACTGAGCGAAAATAATGAGTACATCCGGCAGTTTGAATATATGTTCAAGCTGGAAGAGCGAAATCGGCTGTCCCAGGAAATTCATGACAAGATCGGGCATTCCATGACGGGAGCGTTGATTCAGATGGAAGCGGCCAAGCGCTTGATGACATCGAATCCGGACAAATCTGCCGAGCTGCTGCAAAATGCCATATCCATCTCCAAAGAAGGCATTGAGAGCATCAGGCTGGTTCTAAAGAACGTAAAGCCTCCGACGGAGCAGCTCGGCATCAACCGAATGCGTTTATTTCTGGAGGAGTTCTCCGCCCAGCACTCGATCAAGACCGTACTAACGCATGAGGGCAATATGGATGTGATTACGCCGCTTCAGTGGAAAATCATTCAGGATAATACCCAGGAAGCGTTAACCAATACGATGAAGTATGCGAATGCAACGGCAGTCTCGTTACATATCGAAGTTCTGGGCACCATGATCAAGGCCAAAGTCAGCGACAACGGCAAGGGCATGCAGAAGGTAATCAAGGGCCTTGGGATTATAGGCA
Organism: Bacillus sp. FSL K6-6540; assembly: GCF_038007545.1. Classification (NCBI taxonomy): domain Bacteria; kingdom Bacillati; phylum Bacillota; class Bacilli; order Caryophanales; family Bacillaceae; genus Bacillus; species Bacillus sp. FSL K6-6540. The sequence continues at coordinate 6,988,725 of NZ_JBBOXH010000001.1, read as the reverse complement.
TGGAGGAACGCGCCGCGGTCGTGAATGGAACCGTGATCGTGGATGGCTCGAGCGGTTTCTCGGTGACCACTCTAATTCCTTATAGCTAAAGCTGGTAAGCGCATTTGGCGGGTTAGGGATACCGGGTCAAACAAGACATTCCCCACAAGGGTGAAGATTTGGATCGTCAACAACATGAATATTCTCATGGGTAAGGATGAACTTGTGCACTATCGCAAGGGCATCCTTTTTTCGTACGATAAATGCAGATCAAGTCCACCGGTTGATGCGTGGATGGAATATGGAGGCGAAAAACATATGAACGTGCTGGAGATCAAAGGGCTCACGAAGAAGTTTGGGGATTTCATAGCGGTAGACCAGCTGTCGTTGAACATACGGGAAGGCGAGATTTTCGGCTTCCTGGGCGCGAACGGAGCAGGCAAGAGCACAACCATCAATATCATATCATCGCTCATGCCCATGACCAAGGGAGAGGTTCATGTCCTGGGCAAGAATCTGACGAAGCATCGAAAGTTCGCGAAGCAGCAGATCGGCATGGTTCCGCAGGAGGTTGCGATTTATGAGGATCTGACCGCCTATGAGAATGTTCATTTTTTTGCCGGATTGTATGGACTGAGAGGATCGGAGCTTAGGAGCAGGACTGAAGAGGCGCTTACCTTCGTCGGACTTAGCGACAAACATAAGATGTACCCGAAAAGCTTCTCCGGCGGCATGAAGAGACGATTGAATATCGCTTGCGCGATTGCCCACAGACCGAAGCTGATCATCATGGATGAGCCGACCGTCGGCATCGATCCCCAATCGAGGAACTATATCCTAAACTCGGTTAGGAAGCTGAACGAGATGGGCAGCACGATCCTGTACACGAGCCATTATATGGAGGAAGTGGAGGAGCTCTGCACCCGGATTGCCATTATCGACCACGGCAAGGTCATAGCGGAGGGCACGCAGGCACAGCTGAAGGCCATTATTACGGACCAGAAGGATATCGGGATCGAAGTGCAAACGGCCGCCCATCTTGAAGCGAACAAGTTGAAGGAGATCGCGGGCGTCAAATCGGTTGAAGTGAAGGAGAATATCGTGCACATCAGCTCCGACGCAGGGGTCAATAACCTGAATAAAATCATTCAGCAATTCATGGCGCAAGGCATTGAAATTCGTTCCGTTCAAGCGTCCGAGCCGAATTTGGAAACGGTGTTCCTGACGCTGACCGGCCGGAGCCTTCGGGATTAGCTGATTTAGGAAGAGGGAGGTGGAAGTACATGAATGTGCTGAGAATCGCGCTGAAGGAGATGAAGATCGTCCGGGAGCCGCGGATGCTGGTATTTATGCTGGCAACCCCGGTGCTGCTCATTCTGATCCTAGGGACGGCGCTTTCGAATGCTTTTAACGGCAGTACCACGATTGGAGACATTCGGGTGCTATACCATAACAATGGAGCAGAACCCGCGCTTACGGAGCAATGGCAGGCATTCATGCAGGAGGCGGAGCGCTCATCGGGCATGGCCTTTGAGCAGATCGAGGAAGGCATGGACGGAGGGCGGGAAGTGAGAAACAACCGGTACACCGGTTACGTGGAAATAGACGGCCAAGGCATCCGATATGAGGGGAACAGCCGCAACAGTATGGAGAACGGGATTGTGCAAGGGGTGCTGTCCGCCTTTGCCGACCGGTATCGGCTGTCAGCGGAAGCCGCGAAGATCGATCCGGAATATGAGAGCAAGCCGCTTGTTGATGATGGAGGGAGCTATGTGCTGGAGTCTTCCATTCAGGGAGCGAGGCAGCCGGGTTCGCTTGATTATTTTTCGATTGCGGTCACCACGATGATCATCCTGTACAGCGCCTTGACGGCAGACGGACTCATCGATAGTGAGCGAAAGCGAAACACCGCACAGCGCCTATTGGCTTCACCGGTGACGAAAGCCGAGATTTTTGCCGGAAAAATAACGGGCACGCTCGCAATCAATGCCGTATTTGTCATCATCGTCGTGCTGATCAGCAAATATATGTTCAATGCCTACTGGGGGGAGAACCCCGTCATGGTATTCCTGGTGTTGTTCACCGAGATCCTGTTTGCGCTCAGCCTTGGGCTCGGCATCAGTTACGTGCTGAAGGGCAATGCAGCCGGAGCTGTCATCATGGTCATTATTCAACTGGCTGCGTTTTTTGGCGGAGGATATACGCCGGTTGCAAGCACAACGGGATTCATGAGGGAGGCCGCAACGTATTCTCCCTTGCATTGGTCCAATGAAGCTCTGCTGCAGCTCATTTATTCAGGCAGTGGGTCGGCAGCCATGCATGCGATGATGCTGAATATCGGTTTTTCCATCCTGCTGCTGGCGGTAGCCATGATTTCGATGCGAAGAAGGGAGGGGCTGTAATGTCGAAGGATATGCTCTGGCTCATTCGAAAAACGATATTGACCTCGTTGAAGGATTATAAAAATCTGCTGCTCGTTATTGCGCTTCCCATTGTCGGCATTCTGCTATCCACCTTAATCTACAAGGGCTCCGGCGATACCTCCGTTACCCTTGGCATCGTGAATCACGATATTGAACAGAAGGTCACGCAAGATACGATCGATTTTGTTGCTCAATTGGAGCATACCGAGGCATCGGTCATTAGGGAATCGGAAGCGGATGACTTGGTTGTGTCGGGTGAGCTGGATGCGGTGCTGATCTTCCCCGAAGGGTTTGCGAAAGGCGTAATTCAGGGGACACCCGAGCCGGTCCGGATCGAGTCGATTAAGGGCGCTCAGGTTACGGGGTATGTCAAATCGTATCTGAACGCGTACGTCCAGAATATTTCATCCATGGGGGTTATAGCGGGTGGCGACGCCGCCGCGTTTAACGAATTATACAGCGGTTACCGCAGTTCTACGTTTCAATTGTCCACGACTATGGTTGCGGATCAATCGGCCAATCATGATATGACCAACCGGACGATCGGTTACTTGGTTGTGTTCATGCTATTCTCCGCCGTGAATCTATCGGCATTGACGATCCGGGATCGCGAGAACCGTACGTACTATAGACTCTTATCGTCGCCTATTACGGCCCGCAGTTACGTCTTCTCGAATGCCATCGTGAACATCATTCTGATGATGATCCAGATTGCGGCCACCTTGTTCGTCATGACCCGGTTCTTTCATATCGAGCCAGGCATTCCATTATGGCAGATGTTTCTGATTCTGTCGCTGTTCGCTCTGGTCGCGGTTAGTTTATCGCAGGTCATTGTCGCGTTCTCGGACAGCACCATGATGGCTAACGGAATCCAGACGATGGTGATCATGCCGACATCGCTGCTGGCGGGGTGTGTATTCCCGCTCTCCGTGATGCCCGAAGCGATTCAGCGAATCGCCGATTTCCTGCCGCAGTATTGGCTGCTCGATACGTTCGGCAAGCTTCAGCAAGGAAGCGGCCTGACCGACGTGATTCTGAACGTGGCGATTCTGCTGGCTTTTGCCTTGGCCTTATCGCTGATTGCAACCTACAAGTTCGCAAGAAATAGAGATACGCAGAGCTATATTTAAATTTAATGGCAGGGTCTCCTTGTACTGCACATAGGATGGCCGGCTATAAGCGATCAGGGGCTTGCTTGAACAGCAAGGCTCCTTTTTTTTCATTAGTCTAAAACCCGTTCTTCCGGCGAAAAATCTATTGGAAAAAATGAACAAAGCTATTTCATCTGGAGTTACTCCATGGTTTACAATGAGTTCAAGATACAGGATCTGGTTGAAACGTTGAACGATCGGGGGATGGTAAATGTTAGGTAAAGCGCGAAGTGCCTTGCGGCAAGCCTTTCGCTTCACTGCTACCGGACTGACTCTAGGGGAGAAATGGCGTCTGGCTCTTCCTGGTCCGATCCTGTCAGTCGGGGGAGTGCTCATCCACAATGTGTTCTTGAAGTATTACACGGATATCATCGGCCTCATATGACCTGGTGGTCGATACCGAGCGTTCCAATTACGGTTACGATAGGGAGATGATGTCAAGGGGCGACAGCGACATGGCAGGCATCTCAATAAACAAGTCGGGAATCAGAAGAACCATGGGTTATAGTGAGGCAGGACAGACTAAAGCGGTGTAGACGCTTATGTACAACATAAAAAGGCCAGCCGACAAAAATAAGCAGGGCGTCCCTTGTTCTGATTCCCGATAAGGATCAGTTATTAAGGGGACGCCCTCTCGGTTCTTTCAGAACGTGACCAATCCCATCGCTTTCTTGGCGGCAAGGAGTGTCGGGACTGCGGTTTCGGAAGCCCGCTGCGCTCCGTCCATCAAAATGCGATCAAGCTCGGAGGAATTCACGATTTCATGGAACCTCTCCTGGATCGGTTGAAGTTTCTCGATGACCACTTCGGCTAATTCCTTCTTGAACGTACCGTATCCTTGGCCTTCATACCGTTTCTCGATGACGGAGATGGCTTCCTCGGAGAATACGGAATATATTTCAATCAGATTGCTGACCGCCGGCTTCTGCTCCCAGTCGTGCCGGACCTGGCCATCGGAGTCGGTAACGGCCCTGGAGAACTTCTTGCGGATATCCTCCGGCGTATCCATCATGTGGACGCAGCTGTTCTTATTCGGGTTGCTTTTGCTCATCTTCTTGGACGGATCGTCAAGCCCCATGACGCGGGAGCCAATATCCTGAATGATCGGCTCAGGCACCGCAAACGTGCGGCCATACCGGTTGTTGAAGCGCTCGGCCACATCGCGGGTCAGTTCCAGATGCTGCTTCTGGTCGTCGCCGACAGGCACGTGCGTTGCCTGGTAGAGCAGCACATCGGCAGCCATCAGGACCGGATACGTAAACAACGCGGAGCTTACGGTATCCTTTCCGTCCGATTTCTCCTTGAATTGGGTCATGCGTTTTAATTCACCAAAATGCGCCTGCGTCTCCAGCAACCACCCGAGCTCTACATGCGCGGGGACCTGCGATTGCAGAAAGATCGTCGCTTTATCGGGGTCAATGCCCGACGCAATGTACAGCGCGGCAATGTCGCGCGTGCGCTGGTGCAGCTCCATGGGATCCTGATAGACCGTGATCGCATGCAGATCCGGCACGAAGAAATAGGACTCATACTCATGTTGCAGCTTCACATATTGACGGAGGGCACCTCCATATCCGCCAATATTCAAATCTCCGCTCGGCTTGATGCCTGACAATAATCGTTGCATAATAACCACCTCCTAATTTGTTTGCGAACAACACAAAAACACCTCATCCCTGTATGGGACGAAGTGTAACTTTCGCGGTACCACCCAAATTCGACTGTACGGTCGCTCTTTAGCATGACGCGGAAATGGGGAAACGCACCATTTTCCCTGTCATATCTCCCAAAGTAACGGTGGAGAGCCGTCAAGGCCTACTGCTCCGGCAGAGATCGGAGGTTCGGGTTGAAGCGAGAAGATCCATTCACTTATTCCGGAGTACCGGGCCTCGCACCAATCGCCGGTTCGCTTGGACCTCAAGAGATAAGCTACTATTTCTTCTCATAGCCGTGTGGTATGTTGTTCTTAAATTCATCTGTGCAGCTCTGTTCGAATGTGAATAGAGAACAAGATGATTTGATGAGTATCATCACACAGATGTTAGGTGAATGTCAAGAGGGATCGGGGGGGCAGGATGAGCGATAAGGACAGAGCGATTCTTGGGGACGGATTATCCATACTGTCGCAGTGCAGAATGCTAACAGGGGATATTTGGCAGGCTCATTACGGAGCGGCCGCGATCGCGGGTTATTTTTTTGTAAAGGCAAACCATTTGCCCGGGAAGGTCGAGGAGGCCGTTACGGCGGAGAACCAAAGGATGATCGCCAAGTATTTGCAGTCGGGAACGGTGACAGGGGAAAGCTTGAGTGTGAAAAGTGCCGAATCAAGGATTCTTGCGGCCCTTGACGATACGATTGATGGGCTGCACTGGGTCGGGCACAATGTGATCTATGCCGCAATAAGCCTGGCTGCACTCCACGAGCTTGGAGGCGGTCTACGGCATGAAGCAGCCGATATCGCGGAATTAATAGCCTCTTTCACGAAGACGATTCCGGGAAGGTCCTGGATCGGATATTCTGCTGCCGAGGTCAAACGGTTGACCCTGGATGAACTTGACGGGATATCAGAAATAACGGACGGCGATCAGCTGTCGGCCTTAATTTTAAACGAGCTGGCCTCTTATTCGGTGATCTACCGCGCAGAAGCCCATCATGACTTGATGGGGCATATGCTGACGTACTCGCATGCCTTAAACATCTTGTACGATCTTGGCCATCATGATTATTTCCACAGAGGCTTGCCGGGTCTGCTCAAAATCGTGAAGGTGCTCCGTGCCAGCAGCCAGCTGGATCCTGCAGAGCCGATCCGAATCGTGTCTCCGGTGGATCGGCTGCCACTCGTGGGGGCTCCAAGATCGGCTTGGCTGCCGCACCAGCCGGAGTACTGGGCGGGTATCGACGGGGCTGTCATCGATTGGGACTTCGGCCATCTGTTCAAATTTCCGTTCAGTTTCTACCATCATTGGAACCGTGTTTCGGCTCCGGCGAAGGCTATGGAGAATTTTCGATATATCATCCATCCGGTGCAGACGATCATTTTTCCTGAAGAGAGGTAACTTTTTTCATTTAGATCGGCACTTAAGGGATAGAGACACCGAGAGGGAGGTGAAGTGAGCGTGATCCAGTGGATTGAGGAAGCCCGGAGGGGCAGTGCCGAAGCTCAGGAAAGCTTGGTCCGGCATTTTACCGGCATGGCGCTGGCTGTGGCCTACGATAAGCTGCAGGATTCCCATTTGGCGGAGGACGCCGTGCAGGAGGCCTTTACAGAGGCCTTTGCGAATCTGCATAAGCTGCAGGATCCCCGGCGTTTCCCCGGATGGTTCAAAGTGATCGTGGAACGGCAGTGTTACAGAGACTTGCGCCGCAAGCAATTGCAGACGTTTCCGCTGCATGAGATAGAATTGCCGATGGGAGATCAGCGAAGCTTGGAGTCGGTCGTGGAAAAGAGAGAGCTGATCGGTCAGCTGCATGCCACGATCGCGGACTTGCCATCGGGCATGAGGATTGCGGTCCAGCTCTATTATTTTCAAGGCTACAACCTGCGTGAGATCTCGCAATATTTGGACATTTCTTTGCCGGCTTTGAAGAAGCGACTTTTTGATGCCCGGCGGAAGCTGAGGAACACGCTGCACGTAGCCGACTTTGTATCGGTGTTCACCGATCTGTATGAGGGAGGAAAACGCATGCTGCATATCGTTAACGGGGATTCGGTAGGGGATAAGCTGAAGCAAGGGAACATTCAAGGAGATATCCTGGTGTGGAGGGAGCTTTATTCGTTTGGTCCGGTTTATACGAAGATGGACGAGCCGGATCATCGGAGAACAAGAGCTCAGTATTTGGAGCAAACGCTGGGGATTCCACAGAAGGAATATATCGGGACCTGCGAGTCGCAGGAGAGGAAGCTCCAGGATTTTCGAAAATATGACGAAGTTGTGCTCTGGTTTGAGCATGACCTGTTTGACCAGACCATGCTGGCCTACTTGCTGCATTGGTTTAAGGAACAGTCACTGGGGAATACGAGGCTGAGTCTGCTGTGCATTGGCGCATACCCGGGCATCGAGCTTTTTCGCGGGCTGGGGCAGCTTAGCACAGAGCAGCTCGAGACTTTATCGGGCACATGGCATGCGATTGGAGACGAAGAGCTAATGCTGGGCAGCATGTTGTGGGAAGCCTATGCCTCGGACCTGCCGGAGAAACATCAGCGTTTGCTGGAAATGGATTCCTCGGCACTGCCTTTTGCGAGGGATGCGTTCGAGGCCCATCTGGCACGGCTGCCCTCTGTGAGCCATGGCCTCGGGATCATCGAGCAGACGACGTTAGAAGCTGTAGCGGGCGGAATTCATACGCCTTATGAGTTATTCCGCACAGTAGGTGACCGGCTTCATACACTCGGAATGGGAGACCTGGAATTCTGGTATTACCTGGCGAAGATGATTGAGGGGCCGGATTCCTTGCTGGTTATCGATGGTACAGCACTGTTTCCTGACTTCAAACTGGCTGTACCCCATTTTCAAGAGCGGGTGCTGCAAGTGACGAGTTTGGGGCATGAGGTGCTGGCCGGTAAGACCGACTATGCCTGCGCCGCAACGATCGATAAATGGGTAGGAGGCTTGCAGGTAAGGGGGAAGGATCCGTTATGGCGCTGGAACCCGGAGCGGAAGTCGGTTGTGCGGATAGCTGAAGCCGATTAACCGAAGACATAGGAAAAGAGCAATATTGAGCATATTGGGGGATCCGATTAACAGTAGAATACAGCAAAAGAGCTATCCTTTCTGGCGTTAATGCCAAGCAAGGATAGCTCTTTTCATAGTTACAGATGAGAGCCGCCGGTTGCATCGACCATCTGTCCCGTGACCCAGCGCCCGTCACTTGATGACAAAAACGCTACGACGTCCGCAATATCCGACGGCTGACCGATTCGGCCAAGCGCGGACATCTCTGCGGCATGCTGCTGCCCTTCCGGAGTATGAAGCCATGCAGCATTCACGTCCGTATCCACGATGCCCGGAAGAACCGCATTCACCGTGATCCCGCGTGGACCCAGCAGCTTGGCGAGGTGCAAGGTGAACGTATTGATGGCTCCCTTGGTGATGTTGTAAGCCATAATATGCGGATAGGCGATACGCGTCACACCGGAGGAGATGTTGACGATACGCCCGCCGTCACGCAGGAGCGGCAGAGCCTGTTGGACCAGGAAGAACGGTGCTTTTACATTAACGGCAAGTAGCTCGTCGAAGCTCTCCTCGGTCGTCTCTTCAAAGGTCTTTGAGGTTCCGATGCCTGCGTTATTCACCAGAATATCAAAATGCTGGTCCCGCGTTACACGCAGCAGCTCCTTCTTCAGCGAATGAATAAGCCCCTTGGCTCCATCTACCGATTCCAGCCCAGCACCTAAGGCGATAGCTTGCCCGCCTTGAACCTGTATGGTCTGCACAACCTCATCCGCAGCATCCCGGCGGTTTCCGTAATGAACAACGACCAGTGCCCCTTCTTCCGCCAACCGAAGCGCGATTCCTTTACCGATTCCTCGGCTTCCGCCTGTAACCAATGCAACTTTGTTTTCCAATCGTTTCATGAAACTCCACTCCTCTTGTTTGATTTAAAACTACTGTACACTCTCCGGTTAGGGGGAGAGTCAAGAGGTTGATTTAGAATTTTTCGAGAGTTATTCATGAACAACAAAGACATGGCGATTACTGCTGCTGCAAGTACGGATGGAGGCGATGGAGGCTGGGCAGAAGCCTGCTCCGGCAGCCTATGGATGGGTTACAACGCGTTGCCTTGTAAGGGGATAAGCAATTCCGCGGGGCGCTTCTTGCCATAGATATCTTTATCCGAGGTGAGATAGATTTCGCGGATCGGCTCCCGATCCGATTGAACGAGGCCTTGGGACGAAATCCATGCTTTGAGCTCGGGTGCAACGGGACAGCTATAACCGTACGGATCACAACGATGTACAAGAGATGCGGCGGATTGAAGCATCGGCAGGTAGTCCACACGAACACGGCCGTTAACAGGTATGTCCCTGGTTACGGGGATTGCGACTTCGATGTCGGCGATGTCGGCATTCTCGCTGCCGTGATCATGCCAAAGGATGGTTAACTGGCTAGCTTCCTCTTCTCCATAAGAGGAAGCATATTTCGTAATCTCATCAAGCAAGAGACATAGCTGGCTGCGGGGGACTTGGTCGCGAATCGATGCGGCGAGCTGGGATGGGACTTCCCGGATACGGATGAAGCCTGCCGGATCACCGGCTTCCGATGGCTCCAAGCGCGACATTCTGCTGTTCACCTCATCCAGCTGCAGCTGGAGGGTCTGCATCGCATGTCGAAGCTCCGTCATTTTATCCGCAAGTTTGTTCTTTACGGCATCGGTTCCTATATCCTCTTCAAAAAAATCCTTGAGCTGTTCCAAGGTAAACCCCTGTTCCTTGTAGGCGGCAATCCGCTTGACGGTCAGAAGCTGCTCCTCGGAATAGTAACGGTATCCGCTTTGCTCATCAACATGGGCCGGCCTTAACAGGCCCAGCTCATCATAATAACGCAATGTTTTGATGGAAATGCCGCTGACCTTGGCAAAAACGCTGATCTTCATCATACCGTTTGCTACCTCCTTTACGATTCGGTCTCTCGTGGATAACGATATCATATCCCGCTCTCCTGCCTGCGTAAAGAACGCAACTCGCCGGAACTGAGGGAACAACTCGGTCCCAAGACCGAGTCTGTTTTCATCCCGGGGCGGGAATTCAGTTCGGCCGGATTATCGTACAATGTGTTCAAAGAAGATTCGTGATCCCGCTTCAGAGCAAGAAAGGAGATAAGGTTGATGAACGGAACGCACGAGGATCGCCAGGCGATCCAAACGTTATTCGATTCGCTGTCCAAGGCGTGGGGAGAAGGGAATGGCCGGGCTTATGCGGAATGCTTTACGGTTGATGCGGATTACGTGACGTTTAGCGGGCAGCACTTGAAGGGCCGCCAAGAGATCGATGAGGTTCATCAGAAGCTGTGGGACGGGGTGCTCCGCGACTCCAAACTGGTAGCGGGGCCAACCCCGACGGAGCTGCGTTTCCTGACCCCGGAGCTTGCGATAGCCCAGGCTACGGGAGCGGTGCAGCTGAGATTCCATAAGAAGCCGCCCACCAGCCGCTTCTCCATTAATACCAACGTGCTGGTCAAAGTGAACGGAGAGTGGAAGATATCGGCATTTCATAACTGCCGGATTCAGAAGCCAGGCTGGATTCAGCGGATGATGATGCGTTCGAATTCAAAATCCAGCTGATTAAAGATGTGGAGGATGAGCTTTTGAAGAAGGGTGCGCTGATTGGAAAAGGCAGGAGTGCAGAGGTCTATGAATGGGGAGAGTCTCAGGCACTAAAGCTGTATTATGAAGGGTATCGCCCGGAATGGGTGACGTATGAGGCGGAGATGGGACGCATCGTTGCGGAAGCGGGGGTTCCCGCCCCTTCCGTCTTTGACATGGTGGATATTGAAGGACGTACGGGGCTGGTGTATGAACGGATTACGGGCCCTTCGATGCTGCGTCAGGTTCAATCGGCACCGTTTCAGCTAACGAAGTGCGCCCGGGATATGGCGCAGCTCCAACATGCGACGCACTGCTGCACGACCAGCCTGCTGCCGCCGCAAAAAGAAAAGCTGGAACACGCGATTCTTGATGCAAGCGGCATCCTGCAAGAAAAAGCGCAGGCCATATGCAAGGTGCTGGATTCATTTCCGGAAGGCGATTCCATCTGCCATGGCGACTTTCACCCGGACAATGTGATCGTCGCGGAGAACGGATGCCGGGCGATCGACTGGAACAATGCCCATGTGGGTAACCCGCTATGCGACGTCGCCAGGACATCGCTCATGTTCCAATCGCCGTTTAACCCGGTCGATCAGCCGGGCATCCTGGTGCTTCCGCTTCGGATGGCCCGCATGCTGTGGAATAAAGTATACCTGAACGAGTACTGCCGATTATCCCGTGCGAAGCTGGAGGATATCGACCGGTGGATGCTGCCCGTAGCGGCGGCCAGGCTGAGAGAGGATGTTCCCGGGGAAAGAGATTGGCTGCTCGGGCTGATTGATGACCGGCTCCGTGCTTATGCGTAATGAAATCGTGACTCCTGCGGGGGGAGAGCGGCTTCCATAATATAGGGCAAGTTCCCCGGTCGCCGCATCCGGATTTACATGCCTGTCTTCGCATGATATACGGCGGATGAAGTTCCCGTCCGGTAATAGGGGTAGCTCATATCCGTCTGGACCCGTTCTGCTGTCGCTGCATCGGTTAGCCTTTCGAGCACATATAAGCCGAGATCAATGGACGATGACACTCCGCTGCCCGTAAAGAGACGGCCGTCCTGTACAATGCGTGCTTGAACAACTTCCTTGCAGTAGGGTGTCAACAGTTCGTAAGCCGAAGCGTTGGTGGTAGCCCGCTTGCCCTCCAGCAAGCCGGCCGCGCCCAGAAGCAGCGATCCGGTGCAGACGGATACGAGATGTTTGGCTTCCCGGGCGGTCTGCAGCCAAGTCAGCACATCGGGGTCGCACCTCAGCTCCCTCGTGGTAAAGCCGCCAGGCACGAAGACCAGATCGTATTCCGAAAGATCCGGTTTGACCCGGGATACGACATACGCCAATCCGCGATCATCGGTAATTTGCGTGCTCAGCGCGCAATAATCCCAGGATATATCCGCTTCGGGACGGATGCGGGCAAGCCGGGTCATGACTTCGGTGAAGCCGATCAGGTCCAGGGCCGTCATGCCATGGAATAGAATGAAAGCCATTTTCATCAAGAACACCTGCCTATAGTGATTTTTTTAAGCTGGCGCCGCCCGGCTGGCCTGGAACGGAACGCCTTCGATTCGACGCACGATGAATCTGGTAATAGCCCGTGGCCGACAGAACGCTGAATATCAAGTTGATCCCGATCAGCGCTTGGTAGCTGTTCGTAAGGTCATACAGGAATCCGCCGGAGAAGGAGCCGAGAACGGCGCCCGCCTGATGGAAAATAAGCAGCGTTCCGGCCTGCAATCCAACGGAGCGATGGCCCATGGCCTCGCCGGCTACCAGAATACCGCCCGGAATGGCGCCTAAATAGCTGGCTCCGAAGATGAACGAGAAGAGGATCGGAGAGGCGCTGAAGTGCAGATACAGCACCATAAAGGCCACGATTCGAAATACGTACAGGAAGGACAAGGCCAAACTCCTCGACATCCGGTCCAGGAGGAAGGCAAACAGCAGTCCGCCTGTCAGCTCAAGCAAACCGAGAATACTCAGTGAGGACGTGAACATTACCGAACTGATCTGATGATGGCGATGGATGGCCATCAGGTGCATTTCAACCGTTCCCATGCTGAAGCCGCATGTGAACAAAGCGAAGATCACCAGAAGTACGGTGCGGCTGGTTGCCATTTCCTTGGCGATCGGGAGGATCCGTGGCCTCCCAGCCGATGGGGGCAATTCAGCAGCGGAGGGGTCGGCTTCGTGCTCTTCGCGCTTTCGTTCTTTCATGATAAGCAAGGTGAGCGGTATGGATACAAGCGTGATCCATAAGGTGAACGTGAATGCCGTTGTCCAATCGAGCCAGTCCCTGTTGCTTACAAATAGAGGCGTCAGAATGGCCAGGCCGAGCGAGCTCGCGCTGGTCATAATCATGAGTGCCTTCGCTTTATGGCGGCTGAACCAGCTTGTGACCACGACATAACCTGTACTTGCAGCCATGCCGGAGAGGCCGGAGAGCAGCCCGAGCCCCAGGAAGAATCCCGCCGGATGACGAAACGTAAGCACGGTCAGCATGGACATCACGCCAAACAGGGCGTTCAGGAGCATCATTTTTTTGGGACCGTATCGATCGGTCAACCATCCGCCGAGCGGAGAACAGATGGCGGCAACGGCAATGTTAACGGACCAGGTGAAGCTGATAAAGGTGAGGTCGACGCTTAAATCCCTTGCCATTTCGTGCTGGTAATAAGACATGACAAACCGGCTGATGGCCGCCGCAAACCCTAGCATCCATAGAAATATGAGAATGACCCATGCATAACCCCGGTCTCTTTTCATCGCAACCCCGTCAGCCCCTCTCCCAAGTCTTTACTTCCGCTATGTCATGCAATAAGCTAATTTTAATCATGGAATCGGAAATGAACAGGACAATTTAGAGCAACTGTATCAATACAGGGGGATAAGCGGGATGGACACGAAGCACGAACAAATTGTTGCCCATATGATCCGTGAAGTGGAGAGGGGGCATATCCGATCAGGTCATAAGCTGCCATCGGTCAGAGCCTTGGCCAAAATGTTCTCCTGCAGTCCCAATACGGTCGTTCGTGCGTATCAGACCTTGGAGCGCGATGATATCATTTACCCGGTGCCCAAAAGCGGATACTATCTCGTGGAGGGGAGGGGCCGAGCCTCTGCGCGGACGGAAAGCGGGCCGATTGATTTCGCCTCAACGACGCCCCGGGGCGATTTTTTGCCGTTTCAGGAGATGGAGCACTGCCTGCGTAAGGCGATTTCCTTATACAAGGAGGAACTGTTCGGTTACACCGATCCACAGGGGATCTTTTCGTTAAGGAACGAACTGAGCAGGTATTTCCACGCGCAGCAAATGTTCGCTAAACCTGATCAGATCGCTGTGGTGACCGGGGCTCAGCAGGCCTTCTCGATCCTGACGCGCATGCCTTTCCCGGGCGAGGGACGGGCGGTCCTGGTGGAGCAGCCGACGTATTTCGGTTTCTTGGCGGCGGCGCACGTTGCAGGCTGTCCGGTGATGGGCATCCATCGGGATGAGCATGGTATCGACCTGGAGGTGCTGGAGTCTTATTTTCGCAGCGGACAGATCAAGCTGTTCTACACGGTGCCGCGATTCCTCAACCCGTTAGGCACCTCGTATTCGCTGGAGCAGAAGAGGCGTATCGCGGATCTCGCCCGGCAGTATGATGTCTATATCGTGGAGGACGATTATCTGGCGGACCTGGAGGAGGATTCGAAGGCAGACCCTTTGTACGCACTGGATCAGTCGGACCATGTCATCTATGTCAAAAGCTTCTCGAAGACGATCCTGCCAGGCATTCGAATGGGCGCCGTCCTTCTTCCGGATCGGCTGTTGGATCCGTTTATTAGGCATAAAAACGCCGCAGACATATCGTCGCCGATCCTCTCCCAAGGCGCGCTTGAACTTTATATCAAGAGCGGCATGTACAAACGCCATGCAGCCCGCATCCGGGAGCATTACCGGGAGAAGATGCGCTATGCCATCGAGGTATGTGCCCGTGTCTTCGGCAGCGGCATTCACTATACGTGCCCCTCCTCCGGCGTGTTCATCACCATCCGGCTGCCCCAGTATGTAAAGGCATCCGCACTTCAGGATCGCTTGCTGCAGAGAGGTATCTCGGTTACGAACGTGGATCAACATCTGCTGCCTGAGAATCAGGGCAATGACCGGATTCGGTTATGTATCATCGGGGTGGAGAAACCCCGAATCGAGGCGGGTATGATTGTGATCGAGGAGGAAATACGGCGTTTAGAGCGGCGGATGAGGTAGAAGGAATGGCGGATCAAGCTGGGCAGCAGCGTGGGGAGAATACTTGGAAAACCTTGCAGCACGGCTGCTTCCGAAATTAAGGATTATCATCGATTCCGTCATCGGGCAAAGACAAACCAAAAAACAGGGGACCTATAGGTCTCCTGTTTGTTTGCGAATCGGCACGAGGGTCCAATAGGTACCGCATCGCCACAACCATTCCAAAGGTCCATATTGGAACCAACGCATCCACACTTGGCTGGCTATGATCTGAAATATCACAATCCCCAGGGAAACGAGCGAGGACACGGCATAAGTCGTCGGTGTGGTGTTCAGCATGAAGCGCTGAATGCCTACCAGAAAGACGGTTTGCCCAATGTAGTTGGTAAGCGCCATGCGCCCGTATGCCTGTAACGGATACAGCATCTTCGCACCTACGCGGGTACGTCCAAGCATTAAGAGAGAGCTTAGATAAAATACGGATACGAGAGGGCCTGTCGCCACCCCGATATGTGCCAGAGTGAAGGCGGCTTCCATGGTTGGCGACGGCGACTCGCCTGCTACCTCGAACAGAAACGATGGCATCGGCTCGGAAGGCGCTACCCACCACATGATACCGATGGCCAAAATCGTTCCTAACAGAGACGGTATCCAAATCATGCGCAACGAGCGTAATCTTAATCTTAATCCCTTGTTGATCGCATCAAGTAATCGATATTGGCCAGCAGCTAGACCTAATACGATCAGGAAAGGGATGGTGAGGAGTTTGACGCCCGTAACGGCCGCCAGAACAAACCCCGCCAATCCGATGAGAAGGTTAACCCTCCGCGGAGCCCAGTAGAGAGGAACCGTAAGCAGGCCAACAACCGCATAATAGAATAATGCTTCCCCCGATTGATACTGCTGATGGATGAAGCCGATCAGCACCAGAATCGCTAACCGGCGAATATACAGCCGAAGTCTTGGCTTTCCGCCCATTGTAGCGCTTCGTGATAGAAACATGTAGAATCCAAGTCCGAACAGAAACGTGAAGATGGTATAAAATCGGGCTTCCACAAAAAAGTTAAGTCCTCGCTGGAGCCAATAATCAGCTGCCGTTTCGGGTGTGTCGATGAGCCAGAGTCCCAACACGTTGACAAACGGCAGTCCAAGGAGGGCAAACCCCCTGAATTGGTCCAAAAAGTGCAAGCGTGTCTTTTCAAGGGCAGGGCGATACCGAGTCGCAGCGTCGTGTTGTCCTGCATGCATGATCACACCATCATCCTGTTCACGGATTTAATATAACGGGCTCTGGCGATCAGGAAATATATCATTTGGGCGGCTAAGAATGCCGATGAGGCTGCCATTACAGGTCCGTTTACATTCGGGACATCCAGGTAGCCTAGAATCGGGTCGAGCACGACCAAGGACTGCAGGGCTGCAACAAGGATGGGAATAAAGAATAGCACGGCAATCTGTATGGTTGCGGAGATGTTCATCTCTCGCGCGCTGAGTCCGATCTTGGACAGGGAACGGTACATCGCCTGATCGGCCGAAAGCTCTGTATGCAGTTTGAAATACAGGAAGCTTGCGGTTGAGATCGAGAAGATCAGGGTGACAAACACCCCGATAAAGCTGAATAACGCAAATCCCTGTTTATTGACGTAATAGTTCTCCGCCCTGGATTCTATATAACCTTCTCTGATTGCACTTCCGTTCCACTCCGACAGCTCAAGGCCGAGCTTGGTTTCGGGATCATCCTTCTCGGGGAGTCCTTGGGAATCGGGAAGAATAAACGGATACGTATGATTCACACTGATTTTATTTGCTTTGTTCCCGCCCTTCAGCTCTTCAAACATGGTGTCCGTAACGACCAGCAACCTGCCGCTATATACCAGAGCCGCAATCCGGTCTGTGCGGTTTTCCAAGATGAAGGAGTAGGGTTGGCCGGATAGTTCGATATCTGCTTCCGTTAGCTTCCCTTTACTCTTCCTCGCTGCATTCGGGGTTTCCGTCAATAAGGCTTCATTCTCGCCGAGTGTCCCGGCCGGCTTGGTATTCAACATAGCAGCCAAACGGTCGTATTGGGATTGCGGCATGATGTGTAAGGAGTCCTCCCCATTCGCTGACAAGCGATAGTAGATGGTTCCGACCTCCGCCCGTTTATACTCCAGCCCTTCTATTTGCAGACGATTTTCAATCAGGGCCAATTCGTCCTGCACCTTAGTCTCGTCGTCATTGTTATAGTAGCTGTAGCTAAGCGCGTACGGGTTATCCAAATATACCGATTTGATCGATTGCTGCATGGCCAGTACGAATCCGGTGCTCATGGAAGCCAGCGCTACCACAACCGTGACCAGAAACAGCATGCGGGCATTATCCTTAATCTTGTAACTCATTTCGGAAATCCACAGCAGGTTTGTTCCTTTCCAGGTGGTCCTGCGATTTCGCTGCAGCATGCGGACAATCCACACGGATAGCTGGGAGTAGAAGAAATACGTGCCCATAATTCCGGTTGCCGCAGCGATTATCAATCCCGCAGGGTCTAACGCTTTGACACGAAGGACGGTAAAGCCGATGGTAAGCAGCACCACGCCCAAGAGGGCCAGGAACAGATTGGCTTTCGGTTCGGTTTTCGGTTTGCTGGTGCCTTTGAGAAGCTCCAGAACTTGATTCTTCCGGATAAATAACAAGGTAAAGAGCGAAATGACGAGAAACAGCGCAGCGAACGCACCTGCGGTCAGCAGCATCGCTTTGACCGGCCAATAGAATGGCAGCTCGTCCATATCGATCACCTTGGTGCTGATGAGCAGGAACACCTTGGATAACAGCATTCCGCTGGCGATGCCCGTTACGATGGCAATGGCGCCAATCAGAATGTTCTCCAGGAAAATCAGCCAATTGATCTGTTTGGCTTCCGCTCCCAGAATCGTCAGAATGCCGAATTCCCGATTTCTCGACTTCAGGAATACGCTGATCGAATACAGAACGAACAAGAAGGCAAACACATAGACGATCACCGTGGCAATCGTCATTCCCGTACGCGTCATCGCGCCCATGGGCGAATTCTCGATGGCCGGATGGTAGATGAATACCGCGTACGTAAAGAAAATCATGACCATGAATGAGCTGCTCAGCAGGTAAGCGAAGTATTGGCGAGCATTCCGCCGGACGTTATTAAACGCGAATTGAGGAAAGCTCACTTGTATTCCCTCCCCAGAACGATAGCGTATCGATGATTTTTTGGAAAAAGGCCTGCCGGTTCTCTCCGCGGTGAATCTCGGCGGCAAGCTTGCCGTCTTTAATAAAAACGATGCGGTTGCAATAGCTTGCGGCCAGGGGATCATGCGTAACCAGCATTAAAGTGGTACGATCCCGCTCATTGATCTCGGCGAGCGACTCCATCACGATCCGAGAGGAGTTGGAATCGAGCGCTCCCGTAGGCTCATCCGCAAGCAGTAACAGGGGCGAGCCGATGATCGCCCGGGCAATCGCGGTGCGTTGCCTTTGGCCCCCCGAAATTTCGTACACGCGTTTATTCAGAATTTCCCGGATGCCAAGCCGCGAAGCGGTTTGCTGCAGCAGCGATTCCATGTCCTTTAGTGGACGGCGGTCCAGCGTAAGCGGGAGCACGATATTCTCGGCAACCGTTAGCGTGTCGAGCAGATTGAAATCCTGGAACACAAAGCCGAGCTGTCTGCGGCGGAAATGGGCAAGCTCGCTTTTTTTCATGGCGTAAGGATTGCTTCCCCCGATCTTGACCTCGCCCGAGCTGGGGCGATCGATGGTGGATACCATGTTCAGCAGGGTGGTTTTGCCGCTGCCGGATGGCCCCATGATGCCGACGAATTCTCCTTCTTTGATGGTGAGATGAATATCGGTAAGAGCTTGTGTCGCCACTTTGCCCGCATATACTTTGTTTAAAGCCTTTACTTCAAGAATATCCATAAATCCATAGGCTCCTTTCTATAACCTTGTTATTGTGCGAGTTCAAAAAGTCGGATTTTCAGCACCGAGAAGGTTGGATGAAACTAGGGAGTGAGGAGCGGAGCGTACGTTTTGGGTACGTGAGCACCGGAAGGCCCGGCTGAATTCAAGATTCGATGCCAAGTTACTTCTTGACTCCCTTCGTGTTAGATATAGAATTTATTCGTTATCAGCAGAGCTGATGAAATTCTATATCGCAAGAAAACCTACCTTTGAATCGCGGTCGCTCATCCTTGATTGGCCTCGATTGGTTTTCTTATCAAAAGGCGAATTTTTTGAACAACCTCTCAGTGTAGCCTAACTCTACCGCATACCGACATGCTCCTGCTATGGATTTAGGTGAAACGGAGCTTACATCTGCCATAAGGTTATGTTCGCATATTCTGTTCGTATCCTGAGATGCCGGCATGAAGTTTAAGCTTAACCGCCCCATGAAAATAAGGCACACCTATGAAAAAGATGTGCCTTGGATTGCTGCAGTGCGCAGCGTTAAGATAACGGTGGTTCCCTCACCGAGCGTGGATTCCAGTTCGACGGAATGGTCAAGCTTATGGGCGATTTCACGGACTAGATACAGGCCCATGCCGGTGGATTCATGATATTGCCGGCCGCGCTCGCCGGTGAAGTAGGGATGGAATACCCGGTTGATGTCCTCCGGTGCAATGCCGATCCCCTCATCGCGGATACGAAGTTTGATGTGTTTCCCTGCTTCTTCTGCAGTGAATTGAATCTTCTTGCCGGGGCTGCCGGAGTAGTTCACGGCGTTTGTCAGAATTTGACCCAGCATAAATCGAAACCATTTGGCATCCGTGTAGACGGAGATCCGATCATCGATGCGAAACACCGGGGTAATCCCTTTGCGAATGAATAGCTTTCGGTTCTCCACGACGGATTCGCTGACCGCGGCACGGAGTCCGACGGCTTCTACCGCGAAGTCCTGCTCGAACCGGTCCAGGCGTGCGGTATAGAGCACCATTTCGAGGCCTTTGCGTATTCGTTCAAGCTCTTCCCGTATATGTTCGGCGGGTGCTTCTTCGACTTCATCGAGCGTTAATTGAATCACCGACAGCGGGGTCTTCATCTGATGAACCCAGCGGTTGACGAAGGCCAGATGCTGGTCGGTTCCGCTTTGATGCCGATGCAGCTGTTCCCGGTATAAGCGTTCATAATGGCTGATCCGCTCGTGGATCGCTTCCGGCAGCGGCGCATCGCCCAGAGGAGGATTGGAGAACTCCTCCGAAAGTTCCTGGCTGGAAAGCTCTTGATACATCGTGCGATGAGAGAGATACCGGTACACCAGATAGACCAGCAGCACGACGCTGCTCAACAGTACCCCGTATAGTACGACAGTAAAGGGTCTGCCTTCACCGGTAAGCCAGTACAGCAGGGGGACAAGCAGCATTTGAACGGCAAAAAACAGCATGAGCGGGAGGTGCTCCCTCAAAAAAAGTTTCATAGGGTCTCCTTGCCTGTCATGAACCGGTAGCCTGCTCCCCGGACGGTTTCGATGAGATCCCCGGCTCCGAGTTCACGAAGCTTGCGGCGAACCCTCGTAATATAAACATTCAACGTATTGTCGTCAATGAAGTGCTGATCTTCCCACATTAGGTCCAGGAGCCGCTCGCGGCTGACCACGCGGCCGTCTTTTTCCATGAGCATCGTCAGCAGGGCAGCTTCCTTCTGAGTTAACTCGGCCGAACGGTCTCCATAGGTCACGAGGAGTCGCTCGGGATACAGGAGGAGGCCGGCGCTTTCAACGGTAGGCTCCTCCTCCTGGCCGGAGGCATAGGCGCCGACCGCGCGGCGCAGGTGGCTGCGGACTTTGGCCAGGACAAGCTCCATGTCAAACGGCTTCGTAATATAATCATCGGCCCCGTTTTCGAGCGCCATGATCTGGTCCATGCCGCTGTCGCGTGCCGAGATGAAGATGATCGGGCAGTGGGATTGGGTGCGGATTTGCCGGCACCAGTAGAATCCGTCGTATTTCGGCAGATTGACGTCCAGCAGAACCAGATCCGGCTTCGTCTCCGCAAAAATGTCCATCACGCGGTTGAAATCTTCGATAATCCGTACGTTGAAATCATATTTGGAGATCGCTGACCTTAGTTTATCCGCGATTCGTTCATCGTCTTCCACAATCAGAATGGTATACATGTCATCAACTCCTTTAACGCAAAGCAGGGGCTTGCATTCACTATACCACACCCTTCCCGGAGATCCGTAAGCGTATGATAAGTACGGGTCATGAACCCTTGCCCAGGCCCATGCATAAGATGTAGTCACACAAAACCTGCTGCCTGGGAAAGGGCGTGGCTTCATATGGGAATTCATCTAACCGCGATTCACTGGGTTTACCTGGCGTTTATCGTATTGATCATGACGCTGTTGATCCGGCGGCGCGATACGACGCTGGTTTGCATTACCGGAATATTCGCGCTTGGCATTCTGGCAACGGAGACGCTGAGCGGCTCGGTCTCCGGCGTATTTAATTCATTTATCTACGCGACCAAAGAGCTGATGGGCACGATCATGATTATTTCCATTATCGTGGCGATGAGCCGGGTCTTGATCAAGACGGGGATCAACGAGACGATGGTAGCCCCGTTAACCCGTTTTCTCCGAACTCCGGCTATGGCTTACTGGGGCATCGGGATCATCATGATGGTCACCTCCTTTTTCTTCTGGCCGTCACCGGCGGTGGCGTTGATCGGAGCGGTCCTGCTTCCCGTTGCCATCCGGGTCGGCTTGCCTGCCCTGGGAGCAGCCGTGGCGATGAATCTGTTCGGGCACGGCATCGCGCTATCGGGAGATTATATCATTCAAGGCGCGCCTAAATTGACTGCCGATGCAGCCGGATTGCCTGTAGCCAGCGTCATGGCCGCGAGTGTGCCGCTCGTGATCGTGATGGGGCTGGTGACGACGGTGGCGGCATTTTGGATGATGAAGAGAGATCAGCGCAATGGCAGCTGGAGGGATGGATTGGTCTCCATCAAAAGCACGGGAGACGCGCTGACCACGCGTACCGATGAGGATGATACCGTTGCAGCCGTTTCTCCCGGCATGAAAAAATGGCTGGCCATCGCGATCCTGCTCCTGTTCGCGGCAGACGTCGCGGCCATGTTCATCTTGAAGCTGCAAGGCGGAGATGCGACGGCCCTGGTAGGCGGAACAGCCGTCCTGATCCTCGGCGTCATTGCGCTGGTCGCTCATCGCAACCGCGGTTTGGAGAAGGTCACCTCGTATTTGATTGAGGGCTTCATGTTCGGATTTAAGGTGTTCGGTCCCGTCATTCCCATTGCGGCTTTCTTCTATCTGGGGGATGCTGCGTTCAGCGATCTGTTCGGCAAAGTGCTTCCGGAAGCATCCCATGGGATCGTGAACGACCTGGGGGTTGCCCTTGCGAATGCAGTACCGCTGAACGGCGCCGTGGGTTCGGTGACGTTGACGATCACCGGTGCCATTACGGGTCTGGACGGTTCGGGCTTCTCCGGCATATCGCTCGCCGGCTCGATCGCGCAGTTGTTTGCCACGGCCATCGGCTCAGGGGCGGCTACCCTGACCGCGCTCGGCCAGGTTGCCGCCATCTGGGTAGGCGGCGGGACGCTCATTCCGTGGGCACTGATTCCGGCCGCCGCCATCTGCGGGGTCAGCCCGTTCGAACTGGCAAGACGGAATCTGAAGCCGGTGCTGCTGGGCCTTGCCGTTACCACGGTCGTAGCAATGTTTCTGGTGTAAGCCAAGGCAAAAGAGCGCTGACGGTATTGCGTCAGCGCTCTTTAATCCGTTGAGGAACCGAAGTCCGTGATCTTCATGTCGACTTCATACGTAATTGGGATATGGCTAAAGGTTTCATCCCAATCCTTCTCTACTTTTTTCCACAATTTTGGATATTTGATTCGGATCTGATCGGCAAAGCCCCCAACGTCTACATGATAGACATGCTGCATTTTATCCAGAACCTGTTCGATCTGTTTACGGGCTTCTTCTTCAAACAGTCGTTCCAACTCTCTCATATATTGCTCGGTTGTGGGAATCTCCGGAAAGCTCCAATCCTCAATTAATCTGCCTTCCGAACGGACCTTGATATGAAATGATATTTCGTCTCCCTGAATCTTGGGGATAATGGTGCTGTGGGAATTCTTGGGCTCATAAATAACGGTATGTCCGGTTTTATGCGCGTACGTTTTCAGCGCCCCTCCCTTCACGTCCTCCTTGATCCAGGATAAGCCTTCAAGATCATATTGGCTTAGTTCCCCGATAAATTTCTTGGTGTTGCCTTTGAATACGGCGGCACCCGAGAATTTATGCTCGCTTTGCGCGGTAACGACATTTTGCAGCAGGAAGCTCTCTCCCGACTGCATGGTGCTATCCAGCTTTATGAGTGACATCGGGGGAAGGATTTTGTTGGAACGATATCGGTTGTCCACAAGTCCCATCAAGTAGAAAGCGGGAATTTCCCCGGGCTCGGTGGAGCTCAATGCTTCAAGTGCACTCCGGTGGCTCACCACCACCATGCAGCTGGGGCGGATATCATTATCGCGGAGAATAAAATCAAGGATCTGCTCTAGGCTGTACCGTTTGGCGAGTTCGCTTGAAACGACGATGACCTTGAGATGATGGCCGATCAGCGGACGGTCTCGTCGCAGAGCAAATTGGCGGAAGATCTGAATAAGGGAATCTCCCGTTAATTGTTCATTCAGGTAGGCCTTGCTTGGGGGTGACGAGCTGGATCCGCCTTGTTTCTCGCTCTTGCTCGTAATCGGGGGCACGATCTGGACCGTCGCCGTCAGCACTTTCCTTTTGGGGTAAGATGCCCCTTGTTGGTTGATCTCCCGTTCGAATCGGGATTCATTCGCTGCATCCAGTCCTAAACCTACATAGACGCTGACATCCTCGATCTCGTTGCTGCTCCAGCATCCGGTTGTCAGCAGCAGCAGGACGCTGGCCGTTACTATCGACACGCATCGTTTATATCTGTTCATTTCGGCTTCCCCCCTTTCTTGCGGGCCTTACTGATCAATAATAGGATGAGTGGCAGTCCTCCGAATAAATATATCGACATATAACCTACGGTATCTCCCAGCTTGAACGTCTCCGACACATCCTTCGGCACCATGGCGATCAGGAAGATCACCGGAAGCATGATGAAGAGGATGGGGCGTATATTCTTCTTCAGCAGCTGGGAGAGCCCTAGCGAGGCTGCGTAATGCGCGACCGTAAAGGTCGAGAATATTTGCATGATCCAGATGACAAGCAGCAGGGATTCAAAGCGCTCGAATATCAAGCCCTGCATCTCGAAACTCCGCATTAAGTCCAGCGTGGGCCAGGTTCTCTTCTGTACGCCGTGAATGGAGAGCCCGCCAATGACCATGATGACGGTGATCAAATAGATCACCATGGGAACCGTAATACCGACGAGCATAGCCTTGGTGCCTTTCTTGGGCGACTTCATGAACGCCATGGCAACAAACATGATCTCGTAACCGGTGAACGATAACAGCGAGGGTTTAATCCCTTTCAGCACGGGCATGATGCCCGAGCCAAGCACCGGCCTTAAATTTTTGACGTCGAATATGCTGCTGCTCAGCATAATTGCAATAATGAAGAACAACAGCGTAATGGGCAAAATGATCTCGTACATTCTGGCGATGCAGTTGATCCCTCCTGTGGTCAAATACAGACCGATCCACATAAACGTCATCACGATGATCCATACGGGTGTGCCCTCAAGCAGGTAGAGCCCCGTAACTTCCGCCATCACCCGGATTTCAAAAGCAGAAATGGTAATGAGATAAGCAATGACCAGCAAGCTCAACAGGAAGGCCACCCATTTACCAGTGATTTCGGGCACGAATTGAAAATAGGTTTTTCCCTGAAATCTGCGGCATAGCGTCACGACGATGAATCCGGCCAGCATGATGATCATGCCGGAGATTAGAATGGATATCCATACATCCGGGGTTTTGGCAGCCTCTACCGTCGTTCTCGGGAGCGTGAGAATACCGGCGCCCAGCATGTAGTTAATGATCATGACGGCAGCCTGGGAAGTGGTAATTTGGTCTTTGGTCTGTAAACTGGAGCTGCTCATGGTCCTCACCTCATTTCGTGCTTGGAATGATTAGTTTCGACGATCGGGATCCTGCGGTTTTAACAGTTGGGGGCGTTTCTTCATCACCTTCAAGGGGAAGCGGATGAGGAAATCCTTCAAGTCGTTGATACCGTAAGGCACCATGGGGCTTGCGTAAGGCACGCCAAAGCTCTTCAATCTGACCAGATGACTGCACAGCAAAAGGAAGAACATCACGACGCCGAACAAACCGAGCACTGCCGCAAAGAACATCGCGGTAAACCGGAGGACGCGCAGTGTAATGCCGGCACTGTAGACCGGGATCGTGAAGGAGGAGATCGCGGTTACAGCTACGACAATAACGAGAAACGGACTGACAATTCCGGCATTTACGGCAGCATCGCCAATAATCAGACCGCCCACGATGCCCATCGCAGGTCCAATGGGTTTCGGAAGCCGGATCCCGGCCTCCCGCAAAATTTCAATGGCGATCTCCATGATGAGCGCTTCGATGATCGAGGGAAAGGGCACGCCCTGCCTCGTCCCGATAATAGTCAACGCCAGCTTGGTGGGTATCAGCCCGGGATTAAACGAAATAAACGAAATGTACAGTGCGGGTGCCAGCAGCGCCAGAAGGGCGGAGAGAAAGCGCAATAAGCGGACAAAGGAGCCCGAGATCCATCTCTCGTAATAGTCTTCAGGCGATTGGAGCAGCATGCTGAACGTGACCGGCACGATTAACGCGTAGGGCGTGCCGTCAAGAAGGATGGCTACCCGCCCCTCCAGCAAAGCGCCGATGACCCTGTCCGGTCTCTCGGTATTTTGGATTTGCTGAAAAGGACTCATGACGTTTTCTTCAATCAATTGCTCGATGTATCCCGATTCCAGCGGGTCGTCGATTTCGATTTTCCGGATGCGCGTAACGACTTCATCCACCAGATTGGGGTCGGCGATGTCCTTCATGTAGGCGACGACCAGATCTTTCTTTACCCGGTTTCCGACCTCGAATCGGGTGAGCTGAAGACTTTCATTTTTTCCATGAAGCCTAAGCAGGCCTGTATTGTCTGACAATCTTTCGGTAAATCCGATACGGGGACCTCGAAGAAGGGCTTCCGATAGAGGCTCTTCTACGTTTCGGCTTTTTCCCTTCGCCGACCCCACCAAAAAGGCTCCTTGCATTCCATCCACCAATAAACAGGGCGTGCCTGCAAGAACGGCTTGTACAAGGTCCAATAATTGACGAACATGCTTAATCTCACATACCGGCAGCATCTGGCTGCTGATGTAGGCTTTGATGGCATCGCTCGAATCATTAAAGTTGTCGTGCTCCGTTTCCGGAACCCCCTCCAGCATCAGGGGTCTTATAAGATGGGTGTCGATGAGGTCGCTATCCAGCAATCCGTCCACATATACGACGACCGCCCGCGTTCGCGTGCCCCGTATCGTAAATTCTCTGATTTCCACGTCCGCATTGTCACCGATCGCTTGGCGAACCGACGTGATATCCGTGTCGTAAAGTCCCGTTAGGGAAGCGTCTGGCGAAACGCTATCCTCCCTCACGGGTGAAGAGGGGATGTTAGGCTTTAGGGAAAAGCTTGAGTTGATTGACTTGTGAAACCATTTGGAGAACATCAGCATCACGACGGGGACAAAAAAGAGCAGAAAGGCTTGGAAAAATATCGTCCACTTCGGAATATAAGACGCAATGACGGACCACACCGATAATCACCCCGCAGTTTCTTAGCAATTGGGTCATAATGCGAATCATGTGTATTGTTACCCGAGG
Organism: Bacillus sp. FSL K6-6540; assembly: GCF_038007545.1. Classification (NCBI taxonomy): domain Bacteria; kingdom Bacillati; phylum Bacillota; class Bacilli; order Caryophanales; family Bacillaceae; genus Bacillus; species Bacillus sp. FSL K6-6540. Next base: position 6,961,830 of record NZ_JBBOXH010000001.1, on the reverse strand, counting down.
CGATCTTGAAAATTCCTGTATTTTCAATATTAGAGAAGGGGACCCACGGGTCTGCCTTCCAATGATGACGAATTGCGCTGGAAAACTGGATACGCAAAAAAAAGGCATCCCCCAGGCCGCTGACCTGATGGATGCCCTTATGATGCGAGTTAAGCTGAAGCTCTTACTTCTTCGATATCGAGAACGGCAGTTCCTCCGCACTGTAATGACGGTAGCTTGGAGCCAATCCAAGACGGAAATCGAGGGATTTGCCTGCCAGAATATCCTCATGCGTAATGTACAGTTTAGTGTAATCCTGTCCCTCCAATTGCACGTTCGCCACGAAATTGGACTGCGGATTGTTGTTGTCGGTATGAATCAACATCTGTTTGCCGTTTGGCAGCTCAATGCTCACGCTGTCGAACAGCGGGATGCCGAGCACATATTCATTGCTGCCCGGACATACCGGATAGAAGCCCATGGAGCTGAACACATACCAGCCGGACATGCTGCCGTTATCCTCGTCGCCCGGGAAGCCGTCAAAGCCGCTGTTGAACAGGTTCGACATCAGCTGTTTGAGGATCACCTGGGATGATGCGGGCTGCCCTACATAGTTGAACAGATAAGGAATATGGAAGCTCGGCTGGTTGGAAATCGCCAGCTGGCCATAATCGATGGCGGCCATCTCGCTCATCTCATGAATTTCAAAGCCGTAGCCCCGGACGTCGAAGTCTGGCGCTTTGTTGCACAATTCGGTAATTTTGTCGAAAAAGCGTTCTTTCGAACCATACGCTTCGATCAAGCCTTGGAAATCCTGGAATACGGCAAAGCTGGTTTGCCAAGCGCTTCCCTCGGCATAATCGAGTCCCCAGCTCGTGTCGTTGAAATTCGGACGGAACTGGCCGTTCTGATCTTTGGCCCGCATGAAGCCGGTCTCCGCATCAAAAATATTCTGATAGTTGAGCGCGCTTTGTCTGTACTGCGCGGCTATGTCCGACCGGCCCAACACATCGGCCACGCGGCTGATGCAGTAGTCGCTGTATGCGTAATCCAGCGTGTGGTTTACGCTCTCATGATAGCTGCTCGGAACGTAACCGTACTTGATGTAGTCCAGCGTTCCTTGACGTCCATAACAATTCTGTCCGCTCTGCGTGGTGGCTGCGGTCAGCATGGCCTCCAGCAGTTCCGGCAGCAGATGCTGGGCGAGTCCCTTAGCCGCCGCATCCGCGATGACCGCGTCAATAAGCGTGCCCGGCATCAGTCCGCGCTCATCCGGGGACAGCCATTTTGGCAGGAAGCCGGTCTCGCGGTAAGAATTCAGGAAACCTTCCAGCATTTCCTCATATTCCTTTGGCGCGATGATGGAATAGAGCGGATATACGGTCTTGTAAGTATCCCAGAAGCCGTTATTGGTATAGAGCACGCCCTTCTTGACGGATCGGGCCGTTGTGTCGTAATGAACCGGCTCCATATCGGCATCGAGCTCATAGAACTTCTGCGGGAACAAGAACATGCGGTAAAGGCAGGTATAGAAAGTGCGCATATATTCCTCGTTCGGGTGAGTGACCCGGATTTTGTTCAGGTAATGATTCCAGGCTTCCGCCGCCAATTCTTTCTGTTCGTCCAAGGTTGTGTCGAGCTCGCGCGTCAGATTAAGCTCCGCTTGCTCCTGGCTGATGAAAGAGGTCGCCAGCTTAACATCCAGCGTGCCCCTTTCACAGTCTTTGAAGCGAATGACGACATGCTGGTCCGCATTGACGAAAGCGACCTCCGGGAAGAACTGGCCTTCGGCGTCGTAGTAACCGGTCGCAGAGAGATCCACGTCCTTGCTGAAGCTCATGGCCACGTACATGCGGAATCCTTTATCGTGACAGTCTGCGAAGTTGCTGACATAGCCGGTGATTCGGCGCTGGGCAGCATCCACCCGAAACTCGCTTTGGTTATGGATGTTTAGCACGAGGCCAGCCTGCTGCCCGGAATTGTATTTGATGCGCAGCGACGCGCCATAGCAGCTCGGTACCAGCTCCGTGGTGATGTTGTAGCGCTGCTGCTTCACTTTGAGATAATGAGGCTTGAATATCGCTTCCTCCGGCCGATAGGAGCTTTGGCAGGTGAAGACGGAGCCCCTGATTTTGTCGTCTGCGATCGGAGTCATCAGGAAGTGGGCGAAGTCGCCCATCCACGGGCTCGGCTGGTGCGTCAAGCGAATGCCTTGGAAGATCCGGTCATTGGGGTTGAAGAACCAGCTTCCTTCGTTTTTGGTCTGCACGACATAGTGGTTCATACCGAACGGCACACCCGTGTAAGGGAGTGCATTCCCGTTGGAAAAGGTATATTGATTGTTGGTGCCCTGTCTGGTATCGACATAGTTCAACATGTAAAAGTCTCCTTTGTTATTGAGGAATAGGCGGATTATAACTTCTTCACGGTCTGGCGTTCCATGAGCCGAACGGGAATCACCACATTCTCAAGAGGGTGTTCCAGAGGGTGCTCTATGAGGGATATGAGGTTCCGTGCAGCCTGATATCCCATCTGTCCAAAATCCTGCGATATGGTGGTCAGCTTGGGTTCAACGAAGCTCGCGAGATGAATGTCGTCAAAACCGACCACGGAGAAATCGTCCGGAACGGACAAGCCCAACTCCTTGGCGATTTGAATGATCTCGATCGCAATGAGGTCATTCTCTGCCACAATCCCCGTAATTCCTTGGTTCACGACGGACTGAAGAAACTGAATATAGTATTCTCTGCCGTTGTCGTGGTCATGGGTTAAGTAACGGTCGGTCAAGTCATTGACGCTGTAATCGATCAGGCTGTAATCATACAGAGCCTTCAAGTAACCGAAAAAACGCTCCCGGATGGAAGAGGAATTCTCTACCTTCAAGGAGGAGATAAAGGCGATTTTTTTGTGATTGTTCTCGATCAGATGTTTGGAGGCTTGGTATCCGCCGCCAAAGTTATCGGAGACGACCGACAGGAAGGGGATGCCTTCAATGCACTTGTCCATCGTCACAAGCGGGTACTTTGCCAGGTGATATTGATACAGAATCCCAAGGTCCGAGATGCTGCTGATCGGGTAGAGGATCAATCCGGAATAGGCGCTTTGAAGCGCAGACTCCAACAGCTTGCGCTGCCCGACAATCGTGTTGGACTGAATGTTCAAGCTATAGTCGGTCGTTGCGAGATATTCATTGATGCCTTTCTCGTAATCGCCGAGTCCCGGATTATGGGCGAACGGGAGAATCAGCAGAATCTCTTTGCCAGTCTTGCTCAATGGTCGGTGATCAGCCTTAGCGTCGCTTACGAAGCTCCCTTTGCCCTGGATCCGGTAAATCAGCTTGGCATTCTCCAGCTCGTTCAGCGCTCTCTTCGATGTAATCCGGCTGACCTTATATTCCTTGGAAATCTCGGCTTCGGTCGGAAGCTGGTCTCCAGCCTGAAGCTCTCCGGATTCAATCTTGGCTGTTAGAGCGTTGACGATATGTTGATATAGTGGAATTTGTTCCATATGAGATCACCTCGCTAAATTTGATATATCATTTTTCAGGAAGAATGTCAAAGTTTAAAGATGTATTTGAATAAGATGATACGGTTGTTATGGTTGAGCGGCTGGAGTGGGAATTCCCGATATGTGTCAGACGGGGTTATTAAAGTATGGTTGTTATTATAAGGATAGTCTCCCTGGTTATACTTCGGAATGAAACGTGCGCCGAGCCGCTAAATAGAGAAGATGAGCACTGAAATATCGATTAAATGATATGTCCTTTGATCAAAAATAAGGGATATTTGATATATCGAATATAAGCTGTATGTATTCAGCGGAGGACCTGCATCCGGCACATTTATTATTCCCGTAATCATGCTGACCCTTGGCATATTGCATCTTGGCAGCCTTGATGCTTGCTGGTATCAGCTTTATGTACATGATTTGACAGCTTATCATTTGAGTGATAAATTGACTGTGATTACGATAGAGGAGGTCAATGGAATCAATGAAGCAATTGGGATTTCATCAGGAGAACCGGTTAGCCATGCTGTCATGGATTCGGATCACCCGGTTTCAGCAGATCGGCAATCACATCTCGAATGAGTTTTTGCAGCCTTTCTGCATTACCGTTGCCCAATTCGACGTGCTGATCCAGGTCATGGCCCACCAACCTCTATCTCAGCAGGAGCTGGCCGAATACCTGTCCATCAGCGGCGGCGGCGTTTCCCACATGGTGAAACGGCTGGAGAAGCTGGGCCTGATTGTCCGCAAGCAGGATTGGAAGGTGAAGTACATCTCGCTAACCGAGAAGGGACAAGCCTTGCTGGAAGAAATTATCCCGCTGCTGTCGGATTTTCAAACCTCCATGTTTGATATTTTGGATGACCAAGAATTACAGCAGCTTTACAAGACCATGAGAAAGCTCCATCAGTATAACTTAAAGAAGAAGTCGGCAAACCCTCGGATTCGCGTCGAAGAAGAGTAGCGGAGAGGAACCATCACTGCTCTTATAGCGATACCCGGATGGGCGATCAGCCATGATAAGGAGTCCCCTTAAGAGCGGATTCCTTTTTTTGCGTGGAAGGGTACTCCCTCCTTAAGAATGAGACACAAATTTTGATATACAAGTCGGGAACAAACGTTCTATAATGGAAAGGGATGATTATGATCTGTACGGGAGGTTGTTATAGTTGAAGAAGAGCGCGCTGTTGGTCATTGATGTGCAGAATGAGATGTTTCAAGTAAATGATCCGGTGTACGAAGGAGACCGATTGCTCCACAATCTCAAGCAGCTGATCGCAAAAGCGAGAAGCGGCGGCATTCCTGTTATTTACATCCAGCATAATGACGAAGGGTTGAAGGCAGGTTCGGAGGCGTGGAAGATTAATCCTGAGATCACGCCTGCGATGTCGGATACCGTCATTCAGAAGACAAGACCGGATTCCTTCTACCATACGACGCTTGAGGAGGAATTGAAGAGGCAGGGCATCGAGCATGTAATCCTTGCGGGCATGCAAAGCGAATTATGCGTGGATACCACCTGCCGGAGAGCATCCAGTTTGGGCTATGATGTCACGCTGGTGTCCGATGCCCACAGCACCTGGAACAATTCGGCGTTAACGGCGCAGCAGATCATCGATCACGTGAATGCAACGCTAAGATGGTTTGCGGACATCAAGACAACGGAAGAAGCCCTTTGTACAGAAGAAGCCGGCGCGTAAATGCCGGCTTTTTATTTGGAGTTAGAGTATGCCTTCGGGCACTTTTCCCTCCCAGCAAGCCTGAGCGGGCAGTCCCAGGACGTGACCGATGACGACGGTCGTGTCCATGATGCTGATCGGTGCTTCGATAAGGCCGGGCTTTACGCCTGGGCCCGTAATTCCCCAAGTAATGGTCATATCCATGGGGTGATCACTTCCGTGATCGTTAGGATGTGCGCCTCCTCCGCCGTGATCCGTGACCGTAAGGATCCAGGTGTCTTCCAGCAGCTGCTGATCTTCGAGTGCTTTGACTATCATGCCTACGTACTGATCGGTTACGGCAATTTGCTCCAGCTGCTGATCCGTAGCGAATCCGTGCTTGTGGCCGGCGCCGTCGGGGTGATCCAGCTGAATGAACATCAGCTTGAACTCGGGCTGTTGATGAATATAATCGACGATGGCCTCCGCCAGCTCGGGGTCCGGTTTGGATTCCATATGAACGTTAATCGTATTCTCAATGATTCCCGTGTTGATCGGTGCCCAGCAGCTGAATGCAGACAAGGGGGCATCCGGCCATTGCCAGCGAGCCAGCTTGAACAGCGAGGCATAGGGGAAGTCCTCCGGAATCCTTCCGTGGATCGCCCGGTCATTATCAAGACCATGTCGATCCGGTTTTACGCCGTATAACAACGAGCCCCAACATTCGGCACTAATGCTCGGATATACGGTCTGAGCATCGTAAGAGTATGCTCCTGCCTTCAGCAGAGCGTGAATATGCGGAGCGTCCGCGTTTTGAATGAACCCGCCTGCTCCATCAATTCCAAGAATAACGACACGGTTAGCCATCGATAGATCCTCCTCGGTATGAACATTTTGATCTTCGTGAATTCATGCAGACGATTCCTACCCCCATAGGGCAATCGTGATGATGCCTATCGTGATGAGCGCAGACATGACGATTCGCCGCCAGCCTTGCTGTTCGCGCAGCACGATGATGCCCAGAACGGTGCCGAACACCGTGCTGATTTCACGGACCGGGGCAATATGGGCAAGCGGGGTGAGCCGCATGGCAAACAGGAACAGCAAGTATGAACCCGGTGCCAGGATGGAGCCCAGCAGAATCGTGCGCCAGTTCACCGACCATTCCCGTTTCAGCTGCCTGGACAGCACCACGGGAACGACCAGGGCGACGAAGTAACTGATGTTGGATAACTGGATCAGCGAGACGGGGGAGACCCCTGCATCCAGAATGGCTTTGTCGGTCAAGGTATATCCGGAAATGCAAAGCCCGACCAGACAAGCATATAACAAGGCTTTGGGGTTTACGCTGGATTGGCCCCTGAGTCTCAAACCCGATAAAGCAAACAGCGAAAAAATGATAAGACTCAGTCCCATATAGCCTGCCGTGCTTAATTGTTCATGAAACAACACGAGGCTGCACAGCGAAGTCAACATGGCGCCAAGCCCCCGCATGAAAGGATACACTTGAGACATGTCGCCATGGGTATAGGCTTTGGAGAGCAGCGTGATATAGCAGCCTTGAATGGTCATGGACAGCAGCATAAGACCGTAAACGGGCAGTTCCAACCGCAGCCCCGACATCTCCACGACAAAATAAGGCATCAGAAAGACTAACGTGACGGAGTGGATGCACCACAGAAATACCGATTTATGAATGCTTCGCTTCGTAAACAGATTCCAGAGGGCATGGGTCAGTCCGGAAGACAGCACCAGCAGCAGTGACAGCAGCTCCATCAGCTATTGTCCTATGAGCACTTCGATGCCGCGGGCGGACAGATTATCCATCCATTCCCGTGAGCATCCTTGATCCGTGATGACCATGGAGATATCATCCAGCTTGGCGAGCTTCGAGAACGTGGTTACCCCAAGCTTCGTATGGTCCGCCAGAACGATGCCTTCCTCCGCACGCGCAAGCATTTTTCGCGAGATATAAGCTTCGTCCAGATCATAATCGGTAATGCCATCGGTTAACGAGATCCCGCCAACCGAGATAAACGCTTTATTCACCTTGAACTGCTCCAGCAGCATTTCGGTAAGAGGTCCGGTTGACGCTTGCTTGGTCCGGTCCATATCTCCGCCGATAAAAATAATCCTCCCCTGAAACATCTCCATCGCGAGGTTCAATATAGGCAGCGAATGGGTGATGACCGTGACATGAGGCCGGTCCTTAAGATAGCGCATGACCTCAATCGTGGTCGTCCCGTTATCAAGCAGAACGGTTTCGCCATCCTTGACAAGGGAGGCGGCGAGTTTGCCGATTGCGGCTTTTTCTTCCGCGCATGTCTGGGTACGGCTGGTGAAGGACGGCTCGATATGCCCGGAACGCGATTTGACGGCGCCGCCGTAAACCTTGCGCAGCTGGCCTTCTTTCTCTAACCGGTCCAAATCCCTCCGGATCGTTTCCGCGGATACCTCCAGCTGTTCTGCCAAGGCGTGGACTTTCACCTTGCCTTCAAGCTCTAATTGATTCAAAATCTTCCCTCTGCGCTCCTCATAGGTTACGGACATAAATGCATTCGCCTCCATATATGACTGATGATGACCGAAGTTGTGGAATCGATCTTATATTAGGATGGATAAATGACAATGTCAACAAAAATCATTGACTTCGGGGCGTTTCCTCCTCTAATATACACATAAAACCACAACAACCAACATGAAAACCACATGTCCAAGTAAAAGGAGGCAATGTGCGATGAAGCCGATTCTTCGATTCGGAGACGATCATACCTTCAAGATCGTGCAGTTTACAGATATTCATTGGAAGAATGGGGAGCCGGAGGATCTGATGAGCCGGCGCTGCATGGAGACGGTGCTCGACCTGGAGCAGCCCGATCTGGTGGTGTTTACGGGCGATCTTATTTATTCCGGCGAAGCCGACACCGGTTATAGAAAGTGCCAGGATCCGGCGCAGGCCTTCAAGGATGCCGTGTCTGCGGTGGAGTCCCGCGGAATCCGCTGGGCCTTCGTATTCGGGAACCATGATACGGAGGGCGAGATCACGCGCGAAGAGCTGATGGATGTCGCCATGCAGCACGCTTATAATTGCGCAGAGCACGGCTCGCCGGATATTCATGGCGTAGGGAATTATACGCTGCCTTTATACGGAAGTAACGGAGAAGAGACGGCGGCCGTTTTGTACTTCTTCGACTCAGGGAGAGAATCTGAACACCCTGCCGTTCCGGGGTACGATTGGATCCGGCGCGACCAGATCCAGTGGTATGAAATGGCGTCCCGGGCATACAGCGCCAAGCATCAGGGGAACCCGCTGCCGTCATTGGCTTTTTTCCATATCCCGCTGCCGGAGTATCGCGAGGTGTGGGAGCGGAGGACGTGTTATGGCAGCAAGTTTGAGAGGGTATGTTGTCCGGAGGTGAATACCGGGCTGTTCGCGGCGATGCTCGAGCGAGGGGATGTAATGGGCACGTTCGCAGGACATGATCACATCAATGATTATTGGGGCGAACTGCACGGCATCCGCCTCTGCTACGGCAGAGCGACCGGGTATGGCACATATGGCCGCGAAGGCATGCTCCGGGGGGCAAGGGTCATTCGCCTGCATGAAGGACAGCGGCAGTTCAACACCTGGATCACGCTGAGCGACGGCTCGCAGATCCGGGAGCAGGAGAAGCATGAACCCGGGGCGTCTGACTGATACACGACACGCACGGCAGTAACAAACACACCTCTTATGAACATGGCGGTTATGAACCTGGCCATTTCATGAGAGGTGTGTCTGTTTGCGTTATTTTCCCTGTCCGTTCGTAAGCATGCGCAGCAGCAGCTCCGCTCTAGGAGGCGCATAGCTCGGATCCTCCTGGGACTTCAGCGTCATTAATCCCGACAGCACGGATAAATAACAGGCCGCCAGTTCTCTCAGATCGCCAGCCGCGATCTCTCCTGCCTGCTGTCCGGCTTCGAACAGCGGCATGAGCTGATCCACGAAGGCATGGATGGAATAGCTCTCGATAATCCGTTTGGCCTCTTCCGGCACGCCATCCGAGGTGCGTGCTTGCTGAATCAGCATGAAGTGCGAATTATCGTCCTCTTGAAGAATCATGGAGGTCAGCAATGTAATTTTCTCAAGAGGGGTACCGGGCACGTCATAGATGTCGGAGAGCGCGTGCCGTGCCTCATCCATTGACCATTGTACGAGCGTAATGAACAACTCGTCTTTGGATTTGAAGTAATGATAAAGCAGGCCGTGACTGACCCCGGCTTCGCCGGCGATCATGCTCATTTTGGTTCCGAAAATACCTCTTTTTGAGAATACTTTGATGGCTGCTCGCATGATTTGTTCTTTTCGTTCGTCGCGTATTTGATGCAGTTGTTCTTCATTCAACGGGGCCATTTCTTGTCAATCCCTCACCATGGTATTCTCTTGCTGATATCCACAATAACGCATTTGAATTATTCGGGCAATCCCATGGTTAAGGGCAGGAATTCCGTATTGAAAGCGGGGATGATCTGTTCCAATAGCTCCTCCAGCGGCACGCCGGCCTCTTCCAGCGCTTGATGGAGCCAAACGTTGCCCTGTCCGGAACGATCCGCATTCACGATGGCGGTGATGCTTTTAGCATTAAACAGATCATTAGGCGAAGCGAGCAGGCCGGTGACCATCATGTACTGCTCAAATACGGCCATGTCGTGATGGCTGTAGGCCAGTTCCTGGCATATGTCGAACAGCCTCTGGGCAAAAGAAAACCCTTGGGCGGACAAGCGGCCTTCGTATTTCACGCCTGCCCATCTTAGATCGGCCGCTGCACTAAGCCACCATGCAGGTTCTATGGCGGATTGAATCTCCTGAAGTGCCGAACGCTCGAATCCCTGTTTAAGCTGGACTCCTTCCTGCTTAGACTGCAAGCAGCGGTCCAGCGTATCTGCCTGGATAGCCGCCACCGTCATGCCTTGGCCGAATATCGGATCGAAGCTGCAGAAGGCATCGCCAAGCACTAGAAGACCGGAGGGCCAGTCCTCCATCTCCTCGAAATGCTGTCTCACGCACTCTTCGATCCGGTAGCCTCGCGGACTCGAAACAGGCTCCAACTGCTCAAGCAAGTTTCCGATGGCGGGTCCGAATAGATTCTCGGCTTCCTGATTGTACAGATCGCTTTCGGTTGTCGGATAAGATGCCCCTCCCGCTCGATACAGCACGATCTCCGCAAGCTGATTCTCGATTGGATTGAAGACGGCCGTGCCGATGCCGAGAGCGGGGTCTCCTTCGTTCACGATGGTGCTCCACGCCGCATGGATTTCCTCAGGCACCTTATAATGCCGCGTGCTATAGCCGAGAGAGATGTGCAGCCGTTCAGCCTCCGGTATCGCATAACCGAGGTCCTGCAGCCAATCAGCCAGCTTGGACCCGCGACCGCTTGCATCCACGACGATATCCGCATTCATATGAAGGAACGCCGGCTCCTTGACGTTCCTGTCCCGGAACACAACGCCGGTAACGGCCTTCTTGCCGGCGTCAAACAGCAATTGTTGCGCCGTCAGTTTCGGTAAGAGAGTAACGTTTGGCAGTTTGGCCACTCTGCTGCGAAGGGTCCACTCCAGGAGGGATCGGCTGCATCCCGCATTAGGCTCATCGGGCAGTTCCAGCGTGCCGAAACGGTTGGTCATTTTAACGGACTTTTGCGCTCGGGGGTGAGCACCCTGCTGAAGCAGTTCCTCGGTTATGCCAGGGAACCATCGTTCAACGATCATTTTGCCGCGTTCAAGAAAACGGTGGGGATGATAAGCCTGCGGCGTACCGGCTCGATTCTCCGGACCTGCGGGAAATTCATCCCGATCGGCGATGACCACCTCCTCATAATGCCTCGATAACACGTTGGCGGTGAATAGTCCGGCTATGCCTCCACCAAGAATCAGGGCTTTTCCTTTGGAATTCATTTGTTTACCTCCAATGTAGATTGATTTAATCAGTCAATCTTAAACGAAAAAATACCATCTGGTTTTCTGACTTGGACGAAGGTGACGGACTGACTGGGAGTGAGCTCCCTAAGAATAAACGAGAAGTTGTAGTTCTTTCCGTCTCCCTAAATTATGATTGATTCAGTCAGTCAATAATAAGATAAAGGGATTTCCTGGATATGTCAATCCCGTTTTGTGTCAAAGAAGCGTGAATTGCCTATAACTCCCCTTGTGTTCCCCTCGGAATTTTGGGACAATAAGGAGTGGACTATGAATAGAAAGAGGACCAATCAATGAACAAACCATCCATTTATGGATTAACATTAGATCAGTTGACGGCTTGGCTAGGCGAGCGTGGACATAAAAAATTTCGGGCAACGCAGGTGTGGGAATGGCTGTATCGGAAGCGGGTAACGTCTTTTTCCGATATGACGGATGTGCATCCGGAATGTCTGCAGCTGCTCGAGGAACATTATACGATCCTGACCTTGGAGGAGCATACCAAGCAGGAGTCTCTGGACGGCACGGTTAAGTTTCTGTTCAAGCTGGTGGACGGCAACCTGATCGAGACCGTATTGATGCGGCATAAATTCGGATTGTCGGTGTGCGTGACCACACAGGTCGGGTGCAATATCGGCTGCAGCTTCTGTGCCAGCGGGTTGCTGAAGAAGAGCCGGGATTTGTCCGCAGCGGAAATCGTGGAGCAGGTCATGCAGGTTCAGCTTCACTTGGATCGGAGAGGCAGCAGCGAACGGGTCAGCCATCTCGTCGTAATGGGGATCGGGGAGCCTTTTGACAATTATGAGAACATGTCGGATTTCATCCGCGTGATCAAGGATCATAAAGGGCTTGCGATTGGCCCTCGTCATATTACGGTATCGACCAGCGGGCTGGCTAACAAAATCGTCGAGTTCGCGGACAGCGATCTGGGCGTGAATCTCGCCATTTCCCTGCATGCGCCGAACGACGAGATCCGGACCCGCATCATGAAGATCAACAAAGCGATTCCGATCGAGAAACTGATGGCAGCGATTGATTACTATTTGGAAAAAACGAATCGCCGCATCACGCTGGAGTACATTCTGCTGAAGGATGTGAACGATCAGCGGGAGCATGCGCTCGAGCTGGCCGAGCTCGTGGGCGAGCGCCGCAATCTGGCGAACGTGAACCTCATTCCGTACAACCCGGTGGATGAGCACAGCCAGTACCAGCGCAGCACCAAAGAATCGATCACCGCATTTTACGATACCTTAAAGAAACAGGGCATCAGCTGCAGCGTGCGGCTGGAGCATGGCACGGATATCGACGCAGCCTGCGGACAGCTGCGCAGCAAGCAGATCAAGAAGGCTCAGTAACAAGCAGACAACGGGCATCTCTTGGAGGCATTACCAACGCACCATGGGTTGCCGAGAAGTAAGGGCGTATCCATTCGTATGGGTATGCTCTTCTTAAATTGGGGCCGGTAGGTGGCCTATACGAATCCATCGCGAGAGGAATGAGCAGAAATGCCGGAGATTCATCCAATCATAAAAAAGCTGCAGTACAAGGACCTCGGCCAGCCGGTTCTGATGCTTAACGCACCGCAGGCCTATCAAGAGGTCATCAGTTCCCTGCAGGGAGATGTTCATACGGAGCCTGTGCAAGCACCTTACGACTTCGTGCAGGCCTTTGGGACAAGCAATGAAGAATTACGGCGGCTGGCCGAGATTGCAGCCGGCTCCGCGGCGGATAACGGCCTGCTCTGGCTGTGTTACCCCAAGAAGACGTCCAAGACGTACAAGAACTCCGATTGCAGCCGGGAGAGCGTTACGGGCATCCTTGCCGACGAAGGCTACGAGCCCGTTCGGCAGATCGCCATCGACGAGGATTGGTCCGCCTTGCGTTACCGCAAAGCGGAGCTGATCAAGACGATGACCCGATCGTTCGCCGCAACCGCGAAGGGGAAGGAACGGACCGGTCAAGAGGACGGCAAGTGATCGGCTTCAGGGATATTTTATAGCCCGAATCAGCAAAATGACCCCTGCAAGGGTCATTTTGTCTTCCTAATACGTGCTCTTCTTGGGTGGTCTTCTTTTTTACCGTAAGTCAATTCGGTGCAGCTCGTTAAAGGTATGCGCTGATAGAATCGTAAATTGGGGAACGGCCCTGATTTTCCGGCAGAGGCAGCCTTTGAGCAATTAGAAAGAGTGTAGGGATGGGCGCTCTCTTGAGTATAATAAGCAGAGTGATAGAAAGGGTGGGAATATGTTAACGATCAAAGAATACAGCGTCGAACTGGTGAAGGACCCGTTTGGAATCCTGACCGGCAAACGCTTTGAGTTTGTATGCGATTTGGACGTGCCGGAGGATGACGAGCTCTATTCGGAGCATGGCGTCTACCTGCGAGTGATCTACCTGGATGATGAGGATGCTTCGCGTATCGTCAAATACGATTTCTATGAGCGCACAACGGATCAGTATCTGGATTTTGATATGGAGCCCGAGGAAGAGGAAGAACTCACGGCTTTTTGCAGGGAGCATTTGCAGGAAGAAGCCTAAGGCAAAATGATGCGGTTAGAAAAACGCCATTGAGGGCTTCATTGCTCATCCCGTGTGAACTTGCGTGTTATGCGTCACCTTATAAAGGCAGCAAACTGCTCAAGAAGTTCTTGCAAAGATTTCGTGGTTTTGGTAAAGTTATACACAACTTAGGATGAACGGAGGGTTACGTATGTTGGATTATTCCCGATTGAGATCTTTTCGCGGCTAATGAAATAGCGCTAAAGAGACCTGCACAGTTGCAGGGTAATCGGGATGGGTCCGTCATTTTTACGTAACCCATTTTTATGATATGTCTATAGGAGTGCGTGTTTTTTCATGTGCGGGACAAGAGGTGTCTTCACCTTCCCGTATTTGAACGTGTATTCGAGTAGGCATTTCCAGGAACGGTGGACGGCAAGGTCCCGTTTCGGTTACCCAGCACAGGCAGCTCGTTGCCTGTGCTTTTTTGTTGTGATAACGGCCTATTACGATATCAATGAAATATGGAAGGGATGGATTCCTTATGACAATAGCTAAGCCCAATGACGATTATACGCAAGTGATCCAAGAGATGCTGGAGATAGCCGGTAAGCACGGGGTGGATTTGAATCCCGAAGGCATTGAGATGAATGAATCCGGGATGGACTTTCTCGTTGGATTCGCGGAGGAGGCCAAGACCGGGGCAAGGTGGATCCTGCGGAAGCCGAGAAGAACGGATGTGCTGGACAGGGCGGATAATGAGGCGCGGGTCCTGAAGCTGATCCAGTCCCATCTGCCGGTCGACGTGCCGGATTGGCGCATATATACGCCGGAGCTCATCGCCTACCCGCTGCTCGGCGGGCAGCCTGCCGCTTCCGTCAGCATGGAAGGATATGCATTTAATATGGATGCCGAGAATCCGGGTGAGCCGTTCGTTCACTCCCTGGCTGAGGCACTGGTCGCCCTGCACGGAATCGACCACGATGCAGCCCGAGCCGCAGGCCTGCGGGTAAAAAGCCCCCAAGAAGTTCGCGAGGAGACTGCCCGAAACATGGACGACATCAAGGCCCGCCTAGGCGTTTCCGAAACGCTCTGGGAGAGGTGGCAGAAGTGGCTGGGAGACGATTCTTACTGGCCAACGCATTCCGCGCTGATCCACGGAGATCTTCATCCGCCGCATATCCTGATTGATGAGCGGGTGCGGGTTACCGGGCTGCTGGATTGGACGGAGTCGGAGGTAGCCAGTCCCGCCAAAGATTTCGTGCTGTATTACGCCATATACGGCGAGCATAATCTTCGTGTCCTGTTGGATCGGTATGAACAAGCGGGAGGAAAGGTATGGCCGCGCATGTTCGACCATATTGTCGAGCAGCATGCGGCTTATCCCGTGCTGATCGCCCAGTTCGCGCTCCTTACGGGTCAGGAGGAATATATGACGATGGCGCGGAATGCGCTGGGCTTGACGGAGCAAGCTGGTTCGAATTAAGAGGACGGGGAGGGGCGAGGTGCTCGATCCGATCCACCCTGATTCCGCAGAAATTAAAGAGCCAACCGACGCATACATTCGGTTGGCTCTTTGCATGATATAAATAACAGAATTCAACATAATTTTGGATGAGCCGTAGGACATATAATGAAATCGTGGTGAAATAAGGAGTAGGTTTAACGTATTTTACTCCATTTCGTAACGCAATTTACATACCTGTAAACCTCTTGGAAGAGTAAATATGTTATCCTAGACATACTAAACTTACATACATCATTCATTAAGGAGGGATTGACCGTGAATATTGAGGTACGTTTATGCCCGAAGGAACAGTCATTTATTCTGCATAACATATATCCGCTGTACTTGCATGACATTGCTGAGATATGGGGGGTCCGTCCTAACCGGTTCGGTGTATTTGAAAAAGAGGATGTGCCGACCTTAAGCGAGCAGAGCAAGCAGCTCGATGTGTGGTGGGAGCAGCCGTCGGTTCTTTTTCCTTATCTGATATCCGTAGATGGCATTGCGGCAGGGTTGGCCCTGGTGGCGACCACGCCATACATTCCATCGCCGAATATCCAGTACTACTTGAATGATTTTTTTGTGCTTCGGACTTTTCGAAGACAAGGTGTAGCCCAACGAGCGGCTGAGCTTGTGTTCGATCAGTTCCAAGGCGCATGGGAGCTTCAGACGAATCCGACCGAGCGCAATATGAGCACCCAGATTTTTTGGCGCAAAACGTTAAACACGTACACGGGCGGACGGTATACGGAACATGATGGCGTCCATCCGGAGAAGGGGGATATGCTGGTCTTCCGTTTTAATAACAAATAAGACGGGGACTTAAGCATCCTAGTTGGAATAGGGCTTGACAGCCGGATGATGCCGGGATAAACTGAGTTAAATTTTTCGAAAAATGCTTGGATGAGGACGCCAAGATCGCAAAGGAAGCTGAATCAGAGAACTGCTGGGCGGTGCGAAGCAGTCAGCGGCGATGAATTGGCCATCACCTCGGAGCAGATCCGCCGATTTATGTTGAGGCGTATCCGGGTTTACCCAGCCGTTACCATGGGGCATCATTGATGGATGATGACAAGAGTGCGTGCCCGGCTAGCCGGCACGAATCAGGGTGGTAACGCGGAGACAAGGCTCCGTCCCTACAGGGGACGGGGCTTTTTTGTGCTTTGGGATGCCGGAGACGCCAAAAGGCGGCGGGGCCGTCGATCGGTCCACCACTTGGGTCGGGCAGGGAAAGATCATGGGAAGAGAGAGGGATGAATCATGTTAACGAAGCTGATGCCACAGGACGAGGCGCTGTGCCGGGAAGAATTTATTCGGGATGAGGTATCGTACAACCTGATCCATCTCATTGCCGGGTCGCCGCAGCGTATTGGCCTGAAATCGCCGGACGGACGCATGATCTATGCGCAGTCGCCCCGCGGGAACGCCTGGTTATGGATATCCCGGGACGTTACCATGGATCGGCGGCAGCTTCTGCTTCGAGAACTGGTCAGCGAGCTGGGGGAAGCAGCCCTGCCGGGCGTAACGGGAGAACCGGGCGTGGCCGAGCAGTTCGCCAGCTGCTACGCAGAGGAGCGCCATGGAGCCTACCGTCATCAGATGACGATGGAGTCTTACCATGCCCCCGCCGTCAAGAGCCCTTTTGGCGTAGAGGGGAGGATCAGACGAGCCGCTGTGGAAGATACGCAGAAGGTGGCCCGGTTTCTGGTCGGATTCTCGGAAGATGCTTATGGGGTCCGAGCGAATGCGGCAAGCCAGGTCGAGACCGCCGAACGACTCATTCAGCAGGGCGGGTTATATGTATGGATGGCCGGCAGCCACACGGTATCGATGGCCAACATTGCGCACCGGTCGCCAAGGCACGGCCGCATCAACGCGGTGTACACGCCCAAGGAGGAACGAAAAAAAGGGTATGCTAGCGCATTGGTTGCAGACCTTGGATCTATCCTGCTGCAGGAAGGATTGGTTCCCATGCTGTACGCCGACCAGGCCAACCCGGACTCCAACCGGCTGTATCAACATATCGGGTTTACCCGATGCGGGACGATTAGCGACTTCAAGTTTGTCCACAATGGATAACGAAGCCCCGATGCGGCAAGGCCTGGACAAAGCTGGGGAAGACGAGGGGCCTCAACAAGTGTTATTCTATAAAGGTAGCTAGAAAATGCCGGGCCCGATTGGACAGGACATGATCCCTGAGCCAAACAATGCCCACGTCCGATTGGAAATCAGCGCTTGTAATGGATAGCGTCCGGATGTCGGGAATCGCGAATGAGGACATGACCGACTCGGGCAAAATGGTGGCGCCAATGCCTTCGGCTACCAAAGCGACGATAATGGCAACGCTGGAGCATTCGCATATGACGCGCGGCTCAAGTTCGCCGCGTTTGAATTCTTGAATGACCCGCTCATGCATCCCGATCGTCTGATCGGTTTTTAAGGACAGGAACGGATATTCCGCCAGCTCGCGCATCGAGATTTCCGAATGGGAGGCAATGCTCTCCCAGCTGCTTGGAATGACCGCGACGAACGGGTCGGAGGGCAGGGGCTGAACGGCATAACGCTCGGGCCCGAAGCTGGATTCGAACGGAAGCCGGGTCACTGCGAGCTCGATATTGCGCTTGTCGAGCTGATCGGCCAGCAGGGAATGGTCGCCTTCCCGAATCTTGAAGGTGACCTCGGGATATTGCTGCCGGAAGATATGGATGCGCTGAGGCAGGAGCGAAATGCAGGAGACGACGGCACCGATGGAGAGCATGCCGCGGACTCCCGCGTGGATCTCTTTCACCTCGGTCAGCGTTTCATTGAACTGGTTCAGCAGGGAGGCGGCCCTGCTCTGCAGCAGCTCGCCTGCGTGGGTGAGCTGAAGCTGCTTGCCGCTGCGTTCAAATAGCAGCACGCCGAGTTCTTCCTCCATCAGCTTCAGCTGACGGCTTAATGGAGGCTGCTCCATGTTAAGCTGTTTAGCCGCACGTGTGATCTGTCCTTCCTGGGCGATCGTCAGGAAATATCGCAGCTGCCGAATGTCCATTTTTCATACCCCCTCTCCATACCTTAAAGGTATGGTATCCCTATAAATCAGATATTTTTAATATAGGGCATCGATTGATATGATTCAACTAATAACGTTTGCAAAATAAGGAGATGTGTGCACATGAATTACGCGATATCCGTGGAATTAACGACCACCCCGAAGGAGAAGCCGAGCCATCATAAACAGGCTTTCGGCACGGTATTTACGGATCATATGTTTATTCTGGACTATGACGCCGGCAAAGGCTGGCACGACCCGCGCGTCGTCCCGTACCAACCGATCGAACTTGACCCTGCCGCCAAAGTATTTCACTATGGCCAGACCGTATTCGAAGGCCTGAAGGCTTACCTGACGGAAGATCAGCGGATTCTCATGTTCCGTCCGAACAAAAATATTCAGCGGCTGAACCTGTCCAACCAGCGCCTGAGCATTCCGACATTGGACGAAGGGCTTGTGATGGAAGCGCTCAAGCAGCTCGTGCTCGTGGATCGCGACTGGATTCCTTCCGAGCCGGGCACATCGCTCTATATCCGTCCGTTTGTCATCGCAACCGAGCCCGTGCTCGGCGTAGCGCCGTCGCTGCAATACAAGTTCATGATCATCCTGTCGGTGGTCGGTTCGTATTATGCGGAAGGCATCAATCCGGTCAGCATCTACGTGGAGCCGAAATACGTGCGTGCCGTTGCCGGGGGCGTGGGCAATGCCAAGACGGCCGGCAACTATGCGGCAGGTTTGAAAGCGCAGGATGAAGCCACCCTAAAAGGATATTCGCAGGTGCTGTGGCTCGATGGGGTGCACCGCAAATATATCGAGGAAGTCGGCAGCATGAACGTGTTCTTCAAGATCGGCGATAAGGTGATAACGCCTGCGCTGAACGGAAGCATCCTGGATGGGGTTACCCGGAACTCCGTCATCCAGCTGCTGCAGCATTGGAACATCCCCGTGGAAGAGCGGGCCCTTTCCATCGATGAAATCGTGGAGGCTCACCGCAGCGGCTTGTTGACCGAGGCTTTCGGCACCGGCACGGCAGCGGTGATATCGCCGATCGGTTCACTGGAATGGCAGGAGGAGCAATTGGTGATTGGCGAGGGAGCGACCGGCGAGCTTTCCAAACGCGTTTATGATGCCATCACGGGCATCCAGCTCGGAACCGTTGAGGATCCGTTCGGCTGGACGGTTGAACTTCCATTATCTTAATGCACCTGTAAGGATCCGCCCCAGGCATACTTGGGGGCGGATCCTTTTTTTTCACGGGCAAGAATAAGGCTTCCGTGGTTTACCTTCTATCTCGCCGCAGCTTGCGGTTTAATCATCTGAGCGTAAACGTCGCTCCATGTTTTTCTTAAGAGAGGCGCTCATGTTACGATGTGAGTACATCGTTGACACGTTATTTACGAGGCATGGAGGTGCAATTGAAGTGAATCGTCCGCAAAGCGTCGTTCCGGACGCCATAGATTTTTCGAACGCTGCCTTTCCGTTTACCGCGTCGACCACGCACGGCATATTCGCCGGAGCCCAGCGCCTGCATTGGCATCATGCGTTGGAGCTTAACTATATTCAAGGCGGAACCGGTTTTATTCTGATCAACGGGATGAAGCTCCCGTTTCGGCAGGGGGATATCATATTCATCAACAGTAATGATCTGCATCGCGCGTATGAGACCGAGAACCTGGTCATGGACGTCATTATGTTCGAGCCCTCCCTGCTGTCCATCGATCTCAAGTTCGATCCGGACCTGATGGCTCCCTTCCGCTCGCTCGGAAACGTAGACAGGCAATCTCCGGTGCACGATGAACTGGCCCGGCTGCTTCGGCGCATGATGGAGGAGTATAAAGCCCGGGGGACCTCTTATATGAGCCTGATCCGTTCGGATCTCATTCGTTTCCTGAGCTTGGCGAACCGCCATCTGTCGTCTCCGGCTCAGGAGCACAGGCCGATCAAGGGCAGGGGGATGCACGCGTTAAAAGAAGTACTGCGCACGATGGAGCTTCATCTGGACTACGGCTGGACGCTGCAGGAGCTGTCGGATTTAACGCATCTGAGCCCTTCCCGGTTCAGCGCCCTGTTCCAGCAGGCGGTCGGAACCTCACCGCATCATTATCTGATCCAGCTGCGCTTGACCCATGCCGTGCACCTGTTGGAGACGACGGACCAGAAGATTATCGAGATCGCGGAAACCTGCGGGTTCCGGAATCTGTCCAATTTCAATCGTCTGTTCAAGCAGCATGTCGGGGCTTCGCCAAGCGAGATCCGGGAGCGCGCTTATGCAGGCAGTCCCATGATCCCCTCCGCCACGAGTTCCAAGAAACAGTAAGATAGTATCACTCCTTGATCGTATAACAGTAGATGGCAACCTGTGGAAGCGGTATCTTAAACATATACCACCACATGACGCCGCCGTTAGGCGGGTAGGAGTGAAGTCCATGAGTTTGTATCTGGGCGTGGATGCCGGCGGCAGCAAAACACACGCCGTCATCTGCGATGAACAAGGGAATATCCTTGGCAAGGGAGCGTCCGGCAACGGCAATCACCAGATTCACCGTGAGCATGCGGCCCGTAACATTGAGGAGGCCTGCAACCGGGCGCTTCAAGAGGCTGGAGCTGCCAAGGAAGATATCAGTTATGCCTATTTCGGCCTGGCCGGAGCCGATCGGGAAGCCGATTACGAGATTCTGCGTCCGATGATCGGGGCGCTCGGATATCCGAGGCATGCCATCGCATGCGATACCATCATCGGGATGAGGGCGGGAACGAGCCGTCCGTATGGCGCCGCATTGATCTGCGGTACGGGCTTCAACAGCGCCGCCCGTAACCGTGCGGGGGAAGAGCTGCAGTATGGCGGCTTCGGTTTCTTGTACGGGGATGGATACGCTGGCGGATCGGGGTTTGCTACGCTTGCCTTCCGGGCGGTTATTCGGGCCTGGGATGAGCGGGGACCGGCAACCTTGTTGACGTCGCTCGTTCTGGAGCAGATGGGATATACATCCGTCGAACCGATGTACGAGGATGTCCTCTACGGCAAGACGAAGGTTCCGCCAAGTCTGGTGAAGACGCTGTTTCAGGCGGCTGAAGCGGGCGACGAGGTGGCTACCTGGATTCTCGAGAACGAAGGCGAGGAGCTGGCCAATGCGGTATGCACGCTGATCCGACGGCTGGACATGGCGGACGAAGCCTTCGACATCGTCTACATCGGCAGCGTGCTGAACAGGCCGAACAGCTCGATCCTGACGGATGCAATCGAACGGATCGTTGCGGTCCGGGCACCCCATGCATCCTGCGTAAGGCTGACATCCGATCCGGTTTCCGGCGCGCTGCTGTGCGCGATGGATGCCGACGGTCATGCCGTTGATGTTGAGACGGAGGCCAAACTGAAAGCATTTACGTTTGAGCAGGCAACCACAGCCTGATCAGCATATCGTTGTAATAGAGCGTAATAGATCCGGATCGAAACGGATTGATATCATACCTTGGAGGCGATTAACGTGGCAGCAGGATTGAAGATAGCGGTCATCGGGGGAGGTTCCTCCTATACCCCGGAAATTGTAGAAGGTTTCATTCGCAATTATGAGCAAATGCCGATTCGCGAACTATGGTTCGTTGATATTGAAGAAGGTAAGCATAAGCTGGAGATCGTGGGCAATTTGGCCAAACGCATGGTCAAGGAGTCGGGTCTGCCGATCGAGGTTCACCTGACGCTGGATCGGAGGCAGGCGATTGCGGGTGCCGATTTCGTGACGACCCAGATGCGCGTCGGCTTGCTGGCGGCACGCAAGCAGGATGAGCATATTCCGATTAAACACGGCGTCATCGGCCAGGAGACGACGGGTCCGGGAGGCATGCTGAAGGCGCTGCGCACGGTACCGGTGATTCTGGACATTTGCCGCGATATCGAAGAGCTGGCACCGAATGCGTGGATGCTGAACTTCACGAATCCGGCAGGCATCGTCACCGAGGCGGTTGCGAAGCACAGCAAGGTCAAATCCGTCGGTCTGTGCAACTCCCCGATTAACTTTCAGAAGTTCCTGGCGGCGGAGTACGGCGTGTCGGAGAGGGACGTTCTGGCCGAGTTCGTCGGGATCAACCATCTCCATTGGGTGACGTCGGCGATCGTCAACGGCGAAGAGAAAATGCCGGAGCTGCTGGACGGCGGGAAATCGTATACGGCGAAGAACGTGCCGACCTTCGGCTGGGATGCGGATTTTATCCGTTCGCTTGGGGCGATTCCGACCTATTATCTTAAATATTTCTACATGACCGATACGATGTTCGCGGACATGAAGGCCTCGCTGGAGAAGGACGGAACCCGGGCGGACGTGGTCAGCCGGGTAGAGGAGGAGCTGTTCGAGCTCTACAAGGACGAGAATTTGGCCGTGAAGCCGAAGCAGCTGGAGCAGCGCGGCGGCGCTTATTATTCCGAAGCGGCCGTCAACCTGATGACGTCCATTTATAATGACCGTCATGATATTCAGACGCTGAACGTTTCCAACGGCAATATCTACGACTTCCTGCCTGCGGATGCCAGCATCGAGATCAACTGCGTGGTTACGGGCCAAGGGCCAATACCGCTGGCGCCGCAAAAGGTTCCTTCCCATGTGAAGGGACTGATGCATGCGGTGAAAGTGTACGAACAATTGACGATCGAAGCTGCCATTACCGGCGATCGCGGCATTGCGCTGCAGGCGCTGGTGCATCATCCGCTGGTGCCGTCCGTGACCGTAGCGAAGCAGCTGCTCGATGAAATGCTGGAGGCGAACAAAAAATACTTGCCGGCTTTTTTTAATCCGGAGGCCGTGGTGTAACAAGATATCCAGGGCAACATAAAGTGGAAACTTGAAAAAAAACGAGCCTCAGCATGGCGCTGAAGCTCGTTTTTTATGTTTTCCTTGCAGGCTTAACCTCTAAGACTGACGGACAGCAGCGGAATGCCGCGGTCCGAAGATCGGTGCCGCAGATCGATTCACGCGGCCAGCGCTGCCACCCGTTATACGCCTGAATATGCCATGAAGCCGCCGTCCACGGGAATGACCGTTCCCGTAACGAAGCCGGAGGTCTGATCGTCCACGAGCCAGAGCAGGGTGCCGAGCAGATCCTCCGGCACGCCGAACCGCCTCATGGGGGTATGGGAGATGATTTTATGAGACCGCTCGGTTAATGAACCGTCGCTATGGGTCAGCAGATTGCGGTTCTGCTCGGTCAGGAAGAAGCCCGGCGCAATCGCGTTCACGCGAATGCCGGATTCCGCGAGATGTACGGACAGCCACTGCGTAAAGTTGTTGATGGCCGCTTTGGCTGCACTGTAAGCCGGAACCTTGGTCATCGGGCTGGGTGCGCTCATGGACGAGATATTCAGCACGACGGCCCCGGGACGTCCCAGCATCCCTTCCGCAAAGACTTGCGTCGGTATCAGCGTGCCGATGAAGTTCAAATCGAATACGCTGCGGAAGCCAGGTACGCTTAACCCGAAGAAGGTTGTCACATCGGACTGCCCCACATCCTCCGGACGGAAAATCTCGTTGGTTGTATTCGCGTCTTTCCGATTGCCGCCGGCTCCGTTAATCAGGATATCGCAGGGTCCGAAAGACTCGCGCACAGCTTTTTCCGCTTGCCGGACGCTTTCCACATCCGTTACATCGCAGGGAACGGCAATCGCCGTACCGCCGGCAGCCGTAATTTCATCGGCCACCTGCTGCCCTTTCTCGGCCGTACGGTTCAAGACGGCCACCTTGGCACCTTGCCGCCCCAGCTCAAGAGCCATCGCCCGGCACAATACGCCGGAGCCGCCCGTAATGACAACCGTCTTCCCGTTTAATGACGGATGAATGGGAAGGGATGGCGTCGCTTGCGGTGCGGATTCAACAGAAGCTCCGCTTGATCCGGGTTCAGATGTACCCGCTCCATGGATATTTGCCTCACTCATTGTACGGCCTCCTTCAGCTCGGCTGGACTTCCCGCGCGCTCCCGGCTGTAAGCGTCCCACAGCCCCCAGAGATACATAATGCCCAAGGCGCGGTCATACAGGCCGTAACCCGGACGGCACTGCTCGCCCCAGATATGCCGCCCGTGATCGGGCCTTACGTATCCGGTGAAACCGTTGTCATGATAGGCCTGCACAATGCCGGAAATATCGACGGTGCCGTCCTCGGTACGATGGGACGTTTCGATGAAATCGCCGTTCTCGTAGACGCGTACGTTCCGGATATGCGCGAACGGAATCCGGTCGTGGAACTCATGGATCATGGAGACGATGTCATTGTCCGGATTGGCGCCAAGCGAGCCGCTGCACAGGGTCAGGCTGTTCGCCGGGCTATCGTACAGCTGCAGGAATCTCCGGAGATTTTCCTGGCTGGTGATGACCCGCGGCAGGCCGAAGATCGGCCAAGGCGGATCATCCGGGTGAATGGCCATTCGGATGCCGTTCTTCTCGGCAGCCGGGATGACGGCGCTCAAGAAATATTCGAGGTTGCTCCACAAGTCCTCCTCGGTAACGCCGCGGTACGCTTCGAACAGGGAGGTCAGATGCGCCAAACGCTCCGGCTCCCAGCCCGGCATGGTAAGCGCGCTGTTCCGGTTGATCGTCTGAACCAGCTCCATCGGATCGATGCCGTGGATTTTGGCCTTCTCGAAGAAGAGGGCCGTCGAACCATCGGGGGTCTGTTTATGAAGATCGGTTCTAGCCCAATCGAACACCGGCATGAAATTGTAGCAGATGACTTTGACGCCGACCTGGCCCAATTTCTCAATCGTCCGGATGTAGTTGGCTATGTACTGATCCCGGGAAGAAAGGCCGAGTTTGATGTCTTCGTGCACATTCACGCTTTCCACGACGTCAATATGAAGCCCGTACGCTTTGGCCTGGTCCGCAATTTCCTCAATTCGCTCCATCGGCCATTCCTCGCCGACAGGAATATCGTGAAGTGCCCATACGATGCCCTCCACGCCGGGGATTTGTCTAATCTGATCCAGCGAGACCGTATCGTTGCCCTCGCCGAACCATCTGAATACCATGCGCATTTCTTCACCGTCCTTTACAAGTTTAAGGAGTTAACGCACTGCGGGGAATTTTGCAGTTACGAGTGTAACGCCAAGATGAAGCCGTGACGAATAAGGGTCTTTTGCGGGTAACGGCTTATTTGAAATAATCGGGATGCTTCTCTTTCAGCACGGCCAGATTGGAGATAATCAGGCTCAGATGCTGCTGCATTTCACGTTCGGCATGATCGGCGTCATGACGCGAAATCGCATCCGCGATCTCCCGATGCTGCTCGTACAGGTTGGTCCAATTCGGATCGGCAGACAGCCATAACATTCGGCTCCGGTTCAGATGAGCGTTCATCTGCTGCAGCACGTTCCATGTGCCGACCTTGCGGCAGCCTTCAAACAGAATACGGTGGAAGGCCTCATCCAGCTCAAACATGTGCTTGCCGTCATGCTTCTCGATGCTCTCGCGCTGCTCGGACAGATTTCGCTCCAGCTCGGCGAATTTCTCTTCGGGGAAGCTTTCGCAGGCAAGCCGGACGACGGCCTTCTCCAGCTGCTCGCGCATGAAGCGCGCTTCCTCGACCAGCTCCGAATCGATGAGCGAGACGCGCGTGCCGCGCTGGGGAAGCACGACCACAAGGTCCTCCTGGGCCAGGCGGACGAAGCTTTCCCGCACCGGCGTCCGGCTGACTTCGAAGGAAAGGGAAACCTCCTTCTCGGACAGAGCCGTTCCCGGGGGCAGCTCGAGACTGACAATCTGCTGCTTCAGCCGGGAGTACACGATATGTCCGGCCGATCCTGGCTGTAATCGCAAAGATTCTACCACTGCATCACCTCCTAATGTATTCCATACTACCATACTTGTATGGTAGTATGGAACTGAAAATCGAAATAAGAATCGGAGGGGAACCACATGAGCCGTTTGGACACGGAAAATCTGCTGCTGAACAGCAACAGCGCGAAGAAACTTTATTATGATTATGCGGAAGGGATGCCGATATTCGATTACCACAACCATCTGAACCCGAAGGATATTGCCATCAACCGGCAGTTTGATAACCTGACAGAGCTATGGCTGGAGGGGGACCATTACAAATGGAGGGCAATGCGCTGGCTTGGCGTCGACGAAGAGCTGATTACAGGCAGCGCCAGTCCTGAAGCGAAGTTCATGGCCTGGGCGGCATGCGTTCCGCGATTGGTCGGCAATCCGCTCTATCACTGGACCCATCTGGAGCTGACCCGCTATTTCGGGATTCAAGAGCGGTTGACCGCGGAGAATGCCAAGGAGATCTGGGACGCTTGCAATGAGCAGCTGAAGGCTCCTGCCTTGCGGGCAGGCGGAATTTTGGAAAAATTCAAGGTCAACGTGGCCTGCACGACGGATGATCCCGTCGATTCGCTGGAGTTTCACCGGGCCATTCGGGATCAGGGGGAATTGTCCACCGTCGTGGCCCCTGCATTTCGGCCGGACCGGGTACTGGATATCGCGAACGCGGACTTCCCCTCCTATGCACGGACGCTGGGAACAACGGCCGGTATAGCCGTGGACACCTATCAGGGATTGCTGGATGCCCTGCAGGATCGGACCCAATATTTCCATGACCATGGCTGCCGCCTGTCGGATCACGGCTTTGGCGCTTTTCCTTATGAACAGGCCGACGTTAAAGAAGTTGCGGACATTTACGGCAAAGCCATCGGCGGAGGCAGCTTAACCCCGCTCGAGGAACGGAAATACCGCACCCATACCCTG
The DNA here is from genome assembly GCF_038007545.1 of Bacillus sp. FSL K6-6540. NCBI lineage: Bacteria > Bacillati > Bacillota > Bacilli > Caryophanales > Bacillaceae > Bacillus > Bacillus sp. FSL K6-6540. The sequence continues at coordinate 6,934,963 of NZ_JBBOXH010000001.1, read as the reverse complement.
CTCAAGCTGGGGGAAATGTATCATGCCAAGGGCTGGACCATGCAGTTGCACATTGGGGCGATTCGGAACAATAATGCGCGCATGTTCGCGAAGATCGGCAAGGACAGCGGGTATGACTCGATTCTCGATTTCCATCTGGCGGAAAGCCTGAACGGATTCCTGAGCAGGCTCGACAGGAACGATCAGCTGCCGAAAACCATTGTGTACAGCCTGTATTCCTCGCATTACGAAATGATCGCTACCACGATCGGGAATTTCCAGTCGGCCGGCGTCGAGGGCAAGCTTCAGCTCGGTTCCGCTTGGTGGTTCCACGATCAGAAGGAAGGGATGCTGAAGCAGCTCACCGCGCTGTCTTCCATGGGGCTGATCAGCACCTTTGTCGGCATGCTGACCGATTCCAGGAGCTTTATGTCGTTCCCGCGGCATGAATATTTCCGGAGAGTGCTGTGCCGCCTGTTCGGCGATTGGATCAAGGAAGGGGAACTGCCCGCGGATTATGAATATATCGGTGCTATCATCCAGGATATTTGCTACCACAATGCCGAGCGTTATTTTCAAATTCATTGACAATTGCGTGCAGAGCATGAACAATAGATTTACTATATGAAAGCGTTTGCTGATGAACCGATAGAAGATCTGTTACAGGCAGATGTGCGCGAAAAGGCGAGGGGGACATACCGTGCAAGGGAACCGGGCGATATTGGTGGATGACGAGGTGTTTACGCGCAAAGGGCTTCTGAAGCTGATTGATTGGGAAGCCTGCGGCTTTCACATTGTGGATGAGGCGGATAACGGGGAAGATGCGCTGGAACTGATTGAACGGCTTCGGCCGGATGTGGTCATCACCGATATCCGCATGCCGGTGCTGGATGGACTCGAGCTGATCCGACGCGTCGTCACGGACGATATCGTGAAGCCGTATTTCATTATTGTAAGCGGATACGATGACTTCAACTATGCCCAGCAGGCTGTCCGTTACGGGGTGCATGATTTCATTCTGAAACCGATTGACGAGACGGAATTCAGTCAGGCGCTGGTCCGGCTCAGCGAAAGGCTGGAGTCGGACCGCGAGGCACGCTCGCGGGAAGAGAAGCTATTGTCGGGCGCCTTGATGGAATCGCTCATTATAGGGGAGGCGGATGAGAGTCTGCTGCAGGAATGGGAGCGGCGTCTTGAACTCCGGCCGGAAGACCGTCTGTTCTATGTTTTTGTCGAACGGAACGACTATCCGCCGGCTTCGGCTAACGACAATGACGGAGGCGACTTCAAGGACAGGGTGGAATCGGCGCTTCTTGCGATCTCGAATGGAGAACAGCCCTTCTATCTGCATGAGCACCGCAACCGGATCGGCATCATCGTTCCGGGAAGCATCCTGCAATCGTTCCAGGGGTGTCAGCGGGGATTTGCTAGGCGCCTTCAGCAATCGCTCGCCGATTCGAAGCACGAAAGAATCTTCGTCTATTTTGGCCGGCCGGTTTCACGTCTGTCCCTCGTCCAGGATGCCTACGAAACGGCCAAGCAATCGCTCCTATACAAGTACATCTACGATGAGAGCGGCATCGTGATCCATGAAGAAGCCGCGGTGCATGATCTGCAATACATCGGGCTGGAGGAGCGTCTTTACCAGCAGCTGCTGGAGCAGATCGAGGAGCTGCATTTCGAGAAGCTGGAGGAGACGATTCGTTCGCTGTTCGAATCCTTCCAGGAGAAGCTGTATGCTCCCGAAGCGGTGAAGACGGCGATCAACCAATGCGTGCTGGGCGTGGTCCGTGTGCTCAGCAGCATGGACGGGGATCAGAGCCGGCTGTCCAGTCTCGAGCCGATGACCGAGTGGCATGACCGCAACTTGTCGCTTCAGGGGCTGAAGCGGCTGTTCACGGATTTTGCGATTGAGAGCGCGAACTATATCGGACAGCTGCGCAAGGAACAGCACAAAGGCGGAATCCAGAAGATCCGGGCTTATATCGAGGCCCATTATCATGAGAATATCAGTCTGAAGGGCATCGCCGGGAAGTTTTACATGAACCCGGTTTATCTGGGTCAGCTGTTCAAAAAAGCGTACGGCATGTATTTTAATGATTTTTTGCTCCAGCTGCGCGTGAACGAAGCCAAGCGCTTGCTGCGCCAGACGGATCTGCGCATCTATGAGGTGGCGGAGCGGGTCGGCTTCGGCAATCCGGACTATTTCGTGACGCAATTCGAGAAGATTGAGCGGATGACGCCAAGCGAGTACCGGAACCGCTTGATGAAGGAGGCCGCGTCCGAAGGGACGAATGCATGAAGCCGAGCCTGAATAATGTCCGTCTGCGGGACAAGATGCTGCTGCTTTATTTCCTGGCCGTCTTTTTGCCGATCCTGATTACCAACCTCATCTTCTACAATGTGACGTCCGGCAGCGTAAGGGAGCAGCGGATCCAGGATATTACCGTAGCGCTTGAACAGATGAAGAACGAGTTCCGCCGTGAAGTCGAGGACGCCCTGGAGATCTCCTCGGTCTTCTACACGGACGTTCAATTGAACGAGATCGTGGAAACGGTGTACGATCATCCAGCCGATTATATCGAGGCGTATGATACTTATCTCCGCCGCATATTGAATTCGGGCAGCGCCGTATACAATTCGGTCAGCGAAATTGCGGTGTATGTCGACAATCCGACCCTGCTGTATTCCGGCGGCATCAATTATATCGATGGCCAGGTGAAGGAAGAGGCTTGGTACAAGGCGATCGCGGGCAAGAACGTAACCCAGCCGATCGTGATGCGTACGGGCAAGAACGGTCAATTGGACAGCTTCAGCATCATCCGGAGCATGAATTATTTCAGCTCCCAGGATGACCATACCAAGTATCTCAAGATTGATATGCGGATGCCCTCGATCCGGCAGATCATGAGCAATCTGAATGTGCAGGGCAAAGTGTATCTGCTGAGCGGCGCCGGAAATATCGAATACACTACGGATCCGAAGGTCGATGTCACGCAGGGCGCTGTACCGTACAGCAGCATCGCGCATGGCGACAGGTTTCTGGAGTTTCATACCGATACGTTCACGACCAACAATCTGAACACCTGGACGATCATGGCGGTGACGCCGGAGGATGTGGTGCTGCGCGACGTGCATCAGTCCTTGCGGTTCGTCATTGTGCTGACCTGCCTGAATTTTCTGCTTCCGAGCCTGGTGATTGTTTGGATCAGCCGTTCCCTTAACGTACGACTTGTACGGATTCTCAAACATATGAAGAAGGTTAAGAACCAGAATTACGACACCATCCAAGAGGCTGAGGCGCGTGACGAGATCGGTCAGCTGACGGGTGAATTCAACCGGATGACCTTGCAGCTCAAGAGTCTGATCAATGACGTGTACGTGGCGGATATCCAGAAGAAGAATTTGGAGCTGCAGCGGCGGCACGCGCAATTGAATGCGCTGCAGAGCCAGATTAATCCGCACTTCCTCTTTAATGCCCTGGAGACGATCCGCATGCGCAGCCTGATGAAGGATGAGGATGAGACGGCAAGGATCATTCATAATATGGCGAAGATCTTCCGCAATTCGCTCGTTTGGAAAAAAGACATGGTGACGCTCAAGGAGGAAGTGGAGTTCATCCATTGTTTCCTTGAAATCCAGAAATACCGGTTTGGCGACAAAATCGATTATTCGGTTCATGCTCCAGCCGAAGAGGGTCACCTGCAAATACCGAAAATGGCCATCGTCACGTTTGTGGAAAATGCCAGCATTCACGGCATCGAGCCGCTCAAGCACGGGGGGCGCATTGAAGTTCGGGTTGTGCGCGAGGGCCAATCCCTGTTCTGTACCATTCAGGATAACGGGGCAGGCATGCCCGCGGAGAAGGTGGAACGCATCTACCGTTATCTCGAGACCGAGGACGAGATGGGAGAGCGGATCGGCATACAGAATGTGATTTACCGGTTAAAGCTCTACTACGGCAGCCGGTTCCGGTTTGAAATGGACAGCTCGCCTGGACAGGGCACACGGGTCAAACTGTCCATTCCCATTGAATCATAAGGACGGCAAATCCTGCTGTGGCATTCCGAATCGGAGTGACCCTAGCAGGATTTGTTCGTTAGTCGGCGGAAGTGCAGGGGAGAAGGCTGGCTGCGGAGCTGCCATTTTTCACGGCTAAGGATACGGTTCTATAGTTTTCAAAGTATCACCTAAAGATTGACGGGTGAAAATCGTCCCAGAGCTCTCTTATAATGAAAGTGCTTACAAATTAACGAGACCGAAAGGGGTAGGTCAAGAGCATGAACAAGAAATTTTGGCTGAGCTGTCTGACCGTGGTTATGATGGTATCGCTTCTGGCAGCATGCGGCGGCAGTAAAGAGGCAGCGGATAATACACCGGCAGCCGGCGGCGAAGGCGAGAAGAAAGAAGAGAAGGTCACCTTCACCTATTTCAACGCGGCAGCCGGTAAAGACAAAAATACGAACGAAACCACCATCGGTAAAATTTTCGAAGACCAAACCGGCGTGAATTTTAAAATGGAGCATTTGGTAGGAGACGAGAACACCAAGGTGGGAACCTTCATTGCCAGTAACGACTATCCCGATGTGATTGTGCCGGGGAGCTCAATCGATAAGCTGGTCGGGGCGGGCGCCTTCATTCCGCTCAATGACCTGATCGATAAGTACGGCCCTAACATCAAGCGGGTGTACGAGCCTTATTACAACCTGATGAAAGCCGAGGACGGCAACATTTACTTCCTGCCGCTGAGCGCGGTTGTTGGAGAGTACACGTCGGCTCCGAATATCGAGCAAGGAGCATTCTGGATTCAACGCCGCGTCCTGAAGGAAGCGGGTTATCCGAAAATCAAGACCTTCGACGAGTACCTGGCCCTGATTCGCGACTACGTGAAGAAACATCCGGAGGAAGGCTTGACCGGATATCTGGCACTGACGACGCAGGATAAATTTTTTGCCCTGACCAATGCCCCGATGCACTTGGCCGGCTATCCGAACGACGGCGGCATCATCATCGACATGGAGACTCACGTAGCGAATGATTACGCGGACGACGACATTACGAAGCGGTACCTGCAGGAGCTGAACAAGCTGAATGCGGAAGGCCTGTTCGATAAATCCTCTTTCGTGGACAACTATGATCAATACCTTGCCAAACTGACTTCCGGTAAGGTGCTTGGCTTCTTCGATTATCGATGGCAGGTAGGCCAAGCGATGAACAATCTGCGCGAAACAGCCAGTAAATCGGGTAACGACGATCTCGAATATATGGCGCTGCCGATCGTATACGATGAGAATACCAAGGATCAGTATCTGGATCCGCCATCCTTTGTGAACAACCGCGGCGTCGGGATCTCCGTCAGCGCGAAGGATCCGGAGCGCATTGTGAAGTATTTCAACAACCTGCTGACGGACGAGAACCAGATTCTGTCGAACTGGGGCATCAAGGACGAGACGTATTCCGTCGATGAGAACGGCCGCTTCTACCGTACGGAAGAGCAGATTGCACAGACCAATACGGAAGCCTTCCGCGAATCGTTCGGTTTCAAGTACTTTGAATACAACTGGCCTCGTTACGGGAACGGATCTACGCTTCCTGACGGTAATTCCGTGGGTGCGGGACGCCAGCCTGAGGTTGCCAAAATGTCCTACTCCGAACCGGACAAGACATTGCTTGAAGCATACGACATCGATTCCTTCTCGCAATTGTTTGCGGCACCGGACGACCGTCCATGGTACCCGGCTTGGAGCATTCCGATCGATCAGGGCTCGCCGGCCCAAATCTTCACGCAGAAGAAAAGCGATTTGCAGCGTAAATACTTCCCGAAACTGGTTCTTGCCAGCCCTGCCGAGTTTGACGGCATCTGGAACGAATACGTGGGCGAGTTCGGCAAGCTGGACGTGAAGGGATACGAGGATCTGATCACCGAGGAAGTAGCCAAGAAAATCGCAAATGCCCAAGGACAATAATAGATGAAGGAGAGGCGAACAGGGGCGGACCGCCGAAATGGCCCAAATCCGTCCCTCCTCTTCTAGGGCTGGATAGGAAGGAGAAGAAACCGTGGATAAGGCGAACCCGATTGGACCTGCAGAGACCACGGCGCTACGTGAAACGCCGGCGGTATCGAAAGGTTTCTTCAATAAACAACGAAAAAACGATACTGGTTTGAATCATGAACGGCCATCAGGCGAAAAAAGCTTCTTCCGGAAGCTGCTGCAGCAGAAGGCGCTGGTCTTCATGTCGATTCCTTTTTTGATATGGTTGTTTGTCTTTAAGTACATGCCGCTGTGGGGCTGGACCATCGCGTTTCAGGATTTTAAACCGGCGAAGAAGATATTCGATCAGGAATGGGTAGGCCTGCAGCATTTTACCTTCCTGTTTCAGGACGAACACTTCCTCCGGGTCATGCGCAACACGCTCGCCATGAGTTTCATCAACCTTGTCTTAGGGTTCGTGACGGCGATTGTGTTAGCGATTCTGCTTAATGAACTGCGTAATTTGATGTTCAAACGGGTCGTGCAGACGATCAGTTATTTGCCCCATTTCATCTCTTGGGTTGTGGCTGCGAGCATTATTTCGACGGCCTTGTCCGCAGACGGCGGGATTATCAATGAACTCCTCATGTGGTTCGGGATCATTAAGGAACCGATCCTATGGCTTGGGGAAGGGGAATATTTCTGGGGAATACTCGGTGTTTCGGAAGTATGGAAGAATGTCGGCTGGAACACCATTATATATTTGGCAGCCATGACGATGATCGATCCCTCGCAGTACGAGGCGGCGGAAATCGATGGCGCCGGGCGCTTTCAACGGATCTGGAACATCACCTTGCCGGGTCTGAAGCCGGTATTCATCATCCTGCTGATCATGAATATCGGCAACCTGCTCGAATCCGGTTTTGAACCGCAATACTTGCTTGGCAACGGCATGAACGTGGATTATTCCGAGAACCTGGATATTTTCGTGCTGAAATACGGTATTCAGATGGGCAACTTCTCGCTCTCGATTGCAGCCGGCATGTTCAAGACGGTCGTCAGCTTCATACTCTTGTTCACGGCTAACCATATCGCGAAGAGACTGGGCGAAGACCGATTGTTCTAAGCGAAAGCTTGCGAGAACCGTTCTCTATCAGAAAACGTACAGGAGGATTCATATGGCGAAGATTTCAGATGCACCGCGAGCCCATGCCCGGTTCAAGTCTCCCGCGGACCGGTTATTCGATACCTTTAATATAGTCTTCATGATCTGTCTCATGATTGTCACGCTGTACCCGTTCATCAATACGCTCGCGGTTTCCTTCAATAATGCGACGGATTCGGTGAAAGGCGGCATATATTTATGGCCGCGGGATTTCACGTGGGAGAATTATAAATATGTATTTAACGAAGCCACGATATTCCACGCTACCTTCATCTCGGTTCTGCGTACGCTGATCGGTACGATCACTTCCGTATTCTGCTGTGCCATGGTGGCCTACACGATCAGCCGTCCGGAATACGTGCTGCGCAAATTCGTGTCGATCGCCTTCATTTTGACCATGTATTTCAGCGGCGGTTTGATTCCGAATTTCCTGCTGATTCGCGAATTGGGCATGCTGGGCACCTTCTCGGTGTACATCATTCCGGGCCTGATCGGCGTATTCAACGTCATCGTCATCCGCTCGTTCATCGAGGGATTGCCTGAGGGGATCCTGGAATCGGCCCGGATCGACGGCGCCGGCGAATTCACGACCTTCCTGAAAATCGTGCTTCCGCTGTGCGTGCCCGTGCTGGCCACGGTATCGCTGTTTACGGCAGTATCCCAGTGGAACTCCTGGTTCGACGTGTTCTTGTACAACTCCTCGTACGGCGAGCTTAGCACCCTGCAATACGAGCTGATGAAGATACTTCAGAATTCCAACTCCTCGCTGAATTCGGGCAACGATTATGCAAGCCAGTTTGCAAGCTCGGAAAGCGGCGCGAATCAGGTTACGCCGACCTCCATTCGGGCGACGATGACCATTGTGGCCAGCGTGCCGATCATTCTGGTGTACCCGTTCCTGCAAAAATACTTCGTGCAAGGGATGACCCTTGGCGGGGTGAAAGGTTAAGCTGCGGGAGTTGCTAAAGATGTACGCCGTACGATTGCTCCCTGTCGCACGGTGCGTGGTCCGCGGCATGTCTGGATGTCCGTCGACCAACGGATGCCGCCGCATCACGATCATCAACGATCAATTTTGCTATTGTCTTTAATTCTAAGGAGGGATTGGATATGTCCAACACGCAGCGAAGTGAACCCAGGCTTAAGGAGATGTTCGCGGATGACTTTTTCATCGGAGCGGCCGTGAACCCGAGGACGATCGAAACGCAGGAGGAATTGCTAGCGTACCATTTCAACAGCATTACGGCGGAAAATGAAATGAAGTTTGTCAGCGTGCACCCGGCGGAGGATACGTACACGTTCGAGGATGCGGACCGGCTTGCCGCTTTCGCCCGGAAGCATGGCATGAAGATGCGCGGCCATACGCTGGTATGGCATAACCAAACGACCGACTGGCTGTTCGAGGACAAGAACGGGGGCCTGGTGGATAAAGACACGCTGTACGAACGGCTAAAGTCGCATACCGACACGGTCGTGAAGCGGTACAAGGACGATATTTACGCCTGGGACGTCGTGAATGAGGTAATCGCCGATGAAGGCGCCGAACTTCTTCGTCCGTCCAAATGGCTGGACATTGCGGGCCCCGACTTTATCTCCAAGGCATTCGAGTATGCGCATGAAGCCGATCCGTCGGCCCTCTTGTTCTATAACGATTACAATGAGTCCCACCCGAATAAACGGGACAAAATCTACACGCTGGTCAAGTCTTTGCTGGATCAAGGAACTCCTGTTCACGGCGTTGGCTTGCAGGCCCACTGGAATCTGTACGATCCGGATCTTGACGATATCCGGGCGGCGATCGAGAAGTACGCGTCGCTCGGCCTGCAGCTTCAACTCACGGAGCTCGATGTGTCGATGTTCCGGTTCGACGACAAGCGGAAGGATCTGACCGAGGCGCCGGAGGAGCTGCTGGAGGCTCAAGCGAAGCGGTATGAGGCGATGTTCGGCATATTGAAGGAATACCGGGATTATATTACGTCCGTGACCTTCTGGGGTGCTGCTGACGATTACACCTGGTTGGACAATTTCCCGGTACGGGGGCGGAAGAATTGGCCTTTCCTGTTCGATGAGCGGCATCAGCCGAAACCGGCGTTTCATCGCTTGGTGGAGCGTATGGTCAAAGTGTAAGGATTTTAGGGGTTGAACCCATCATTTTAGATAACGACAGCGATAATATAGGCGGCTGAAGACGCCATCAGCTTGTCATCTAGCCGGTCCTTGTGACCGGCGTCTGCATGTTAGTCCTTAAGGAAGCAGGAGTCGAAAACATTGAGATGCTGGGGAGAAACGTTAACCTTGGCCCAAGAAGGGGGAAATTACGTTGAACAGCACTTTATATCAAGCATGGCTGCAGTATGCGCCCATTAAGGACGAGGAGCTTGCTGCCGCGTACAGCCGACTGTTAGGCACCGTGGTTGCGGATCTGCAGCAGTCGCGGGTGGCAAACGCTGTGATCCAGGAACTGAGGAATGCATGTCGATCCATGCTCGGCATCGTACCGTCCATCACATCCGAGGCCAAGGCTTCATCCTATTTCGAGGTGCGTATTCATGCGGCAGACGCCGAAGAGGGCACGGAAGAGATTGGGGAAGATTCGATGGGAGTGGGGAAAGCCCGGCTGGGCGCAGAGGGTTTTCGGCTGGAGCATACAGTCCATGGGCAGCAGGAGAAGCTGATCCTGACCGGTGGATCCGGGAAAGGCGTGTTATACGGGGTGTTCCATTTATTGAGATTGCTGGCATCCCACCAGCCGTTGACCGGTCTGAACATAACCGAGCAGCCTGTGAACGGAGTGCGGATGATAAATCAATGGGATAATGCCGACGGCTCGGTTGAACGGGGGTACGCGGGCAACTCGATTTTTTACGAAAACGGACGGTTCACCGAAAATCTGGATCGCGTAAGAGACTACGCCCGTCTGTTAGCTTCCGTGGGCCTGAATGCCATCTCCATTAATAACGTCAATGTGCATGAAATCGAGACGAAGTTCATTACCGCTGAATATTTGCCGACGATTGCAAAGATCGCGGATATCTTCCGGGAATATGGCATCACGCTGTACCTGAGCATAAACTTCGCCGCTCCGCTGCATATCGGCGGCGTACCCACGTCGGACCCGCTAGATCAAGAGGTTCGGCAGTGGTGGAAGGATACGGCGAATGAGATCTACGATCATATACCGGACTTCGGCGGCTTTGTGGTCAAGGCGGATTCGGAGCACCGTCCGGGCCCGTTCGCCTATGGCAGAGACCACGCCGATGGCGCCAATATGCTGGCTGAAGCGCTGGAACCGCATGGCGGGCTTGTCATCTGGCGCTGCTTCGTCTACAACTGCATGCAGGATTGGCGGGACCGCAGCACGGACCGCGCGCGGGCGGCCTATGATCATTTTACCCCGCTGGACGGACGGTTTAAGGACAATGTGCTGCTGCAGATCAAGAACGGTCCGATGGACTTCCAAGTAAGGGAGCCGGTATCCCCGCTGTTCGGCAGCATGAAAGAGACCAATCAGGTGCTGGAGTTCCAGATCGCCCAGGAATATACCGGACAGCAGCGCCACGTATGCTATTTGGTGCCGCAGTGGAAAGAGGTGCTGGATTTCGATACCTACGCGAACGGAACGGGGTCCGAGGTTAAGAAGATCGTGGACGGTTCGCTGCACGGCATGAGATACAGCGGGATCGCCGCCGTTTCCAACATCGGGAATGATGAGAATTGGACGGGACACACCTTGGCGCAGGCGAATCTGTATGGATTCGGCCGGCTGGTTTGGAATCCGGATATGTCCGCCGAAGGGATCGCGGAGGAATGGACGAGGCTGACCTTCGGCAATGATGAGACGGTGGTCGCCGTGGTGTGCGGCATGCTGATGCAATCGTGGCCGATCTATGAAAGCTACACGTCGCCGCTCGGGGTGGGCTGGATGATTACGCCGCATACGCATTACGGACCGGATGTGGACGGTTATGAATATTCAAGGTGGGGCACCTACCATTTCGCGGATCGGGACGGTATTGGGGTGGACCGCACGGTGGCGACGGGCACGGGGTACACCGCACAGTATTTCGAGCCGAATGCGGCCCGATATGATTCGCTGGAGGAGTGTCCTGACGAGCTGCTGCTGTTCTTCCATCATGTGCCGTACTCGCATGTGCTGAAATCGGGCAAAACGGTGATTCAGCATATCTATGACACGCACTTCGAAGGTGCGGAAGCTGCGGCCGGGCTCCTGAAAGCCTGGACATCGCTCGAAGGCAAGGTCGATCTGGAGCGTTTAACCCAAGTCACCGAACGGTTAGCTGACCAGGCCGAGCATGCCAAGCATTGGCGGGACGTGATCAATACGTATTTTTACCGCAAATCCGGCGTGCCGGATGCGCAGGGGCGGACGATTTATTAATGGAGCTCAGGTTTTCCGCATGCGGAAATATAGGGGGGTGCCCCATCAGGCTGCTGGCCTGATGAGGCACCCTTTTTCATGGGCCGAAAATTATCGCGGGTACAAGCATATACTGTAGATGACATGCCCCCACGGCAAAATGTTCCGCAATCTCATTCCATAAGCTGGGCTTTATAGGGTGGGGGGCTATATGATATACTAGGGTTAGAATAAGAAGAAGTAACGTGATCAAGGGGGGAATGGGTATGACAACCGAGAACCATGTACATGATGCATGCGCAGTAACCGGTGAACGGAAGAGCCATCATTCGGACAAAACGAAAAGCAATCTCATCAGCCGGTTGAACCGGATTGAAGGGCAGATCCGCGGCGTGAAGGGCTTAATTGAGAAGGATACGTACTGTGACGATGTGTTAAACCAGATCTCCTCGATCCAGTCGGCCTTGAACGGCGTCAGCAAATTGCTGCTGGAGCATCATATGAAGAGCTGCGTGGTGGAGCGCCTGCAGGAAGGCGACGATGAGGTCATTACCGAGCTGTTAACCACCATGAATAAACTGATGAAGTAACGGAGTTCCCTGCTGGGGCTATCCGATTACGATGAATATCCATGGAGCTGCCACCTTGGGAAGGTGGCAGTAATTGTTTGTTGAAGTGGAGAAATACCGCACGGTTATGCAGTTTCATCATAGCGCGGCCATGTTTTTCAAAAAAAATGAGAAAACCCATTGACTAATTATAGGGTAGGGGGGTATACTAACATCAAGAAATGAGAACAACGAGTTTCGGGCTTGGCTGTTACAGAGCCCTAATAAATCCAATACCAAAAGGAGAGATTGATTATGGAACAGGTAACAATCAAAGTAGAAGGCATGTCCTGCATGCATTGCGTGAATTCCATTGAAGGAGCTTTAAAGAATGAGAACATCGAGGGGCACGTGGATTTGAAGGCAGGCACGGTCTCCGTGAAATATGACACAGGCAAAGTCAATTTGGATCAAATCAAAGAAATTATCGAGGAACAAGGATATAACGTAGTTTAACCAAACGGCACGAGGATGAAGAGGGGTGAGGAGAAGATGGGAGCAGAAGCAACAATGGAACAGAAGAAAACGTCGCTGCAGTTAACGGGTATGACATGTGCCGCCTGTGCGAATCGGATTGAGAAGGGTCTTAGCAAAATGGAGGGCGTCCAGGAAGCGAATGTGAATTTTGCGCTGGAAAAAGCGTCGGTTACATTTGATCCGAATGTGGTTACCGTCCAGCAGATGGAAGAGAAAATCGAAAAGCTGGGTTACGGAACAGCAAAGGAAACGGTGGACCTGCAGCTGATTGGCATGTACTGTGCGGCCTGTGCTACGAAAATCGAGAAAGTGGTTAGCCGGATGCCAGGTGTTAATCAGGCCAACGTCAATTTTGCACTGGAGACGGCCCGGGTGGAATTCAATCCCGCAGAGGTCAGCCTTAGCGATATTCAACAGCGCGTGGAGAAGCTCGGGTATCAGGCGGTTTCCAAACAGGAGACGCTTGATCAGGAAGGTCACCGCAAGGAGGCCATCACCAAGCAAAAGCGGAAGCTGCTCCTGTCGGCGATTCTGTCGCTGCCGCTGCTCTGGGCCATGGTAAGCCATTTCTCCTTCACCTCCTGGATCTGGATGCCGGATCTGTTCATGAACCCTTGGTTCCAGCTGATCCTGGCAACGCCGGTACAGTTTTTTATCGGGAAACAGTTCTATGTGGGAGCTTATAAGGCTCTCCGCAACAAAAGCGCCAATATGGACGTTCTGGTCGCACTCGGTACCTCGGCAGCCTATTTCTACAGCCTGTATTTAACGATCGATTGGGCCGCTGCCGGAGCAAATGCACACCATGGGCCTGAAATGTACTATGAAACGAGTGCGGTGCTGATCACGCTGGTCATTATGGGGAAACTGTTCGAATCCCTGGCCAAAGGCCGCACCTCGGAGGCCATTAAAACCCTGATGGGTCTTCAGGCCAAAACGGCGCTGGTCGTTCGTGACGGTCAGGAGATGACCATCCCGGTGGAACAGGTCCTGGTGGGTGATTTCGTACTGGTAAAGCCGGGTGAGAAAATTCCGGTTGACGGTAAAGTCGTGGAGGGCACGTCGGCGGTAGACGAGTCGATGCTGACCGGTGAGAGCATTCCGGTTGAGAAAAAAGCGGGCGATGCCGTCATCGGCGCCACGATTAACAAGAACGGACGCTTGACGCTTGAAGCAACGAAGGTGGGCAAAGAGACCGCTCTAGCCCAAATTATCAAGGTGGTTGAGGAAGCGCAGGGCTCCAAGGCCCCGATTCAGCGGGTGGCCGATGTCATCTCCGGCATTTTCGTTCCGATCGTGGTCGGCATTGCGATTGTTGCTTTCCTCGTATGGTACTTCTGGGTAACGCCCGGTAATTTCGCGCAATCGTTAGAAATTGCCATTGCAATCCTGGTTATTGCTTGTCCGTGCGCGCTGGGTCTGGCTACGCCGACCTCGATCATGGCCGGTTCGGGCCGCGCTGCAGAGCTGGGAGTTCTGTTCAAGGGCGGGGAGTATCTGGAGTCCACGCACAAAATCGACGCGATTATTCTGGACAAAACAGGAACGGTCACGAAAGGCAAGCCTGAACTGACCGATGTGGAAGTCGATAACATCGATCAGGAGCTGTTCCTGCGTTTGGTCGGAGCTGCCGAGAAGAGCTCCGAGCATCCGCTTGCCGAAGCGATCGTGGCCGGGATTGAGGCGAAAGGAACGAAGCTTCCGACTGCTGAGCATTTTGAAGCGATTCCAGGCTACGGCATCCAGGCCAGCGTGGAAGGACACGAAGTTCTGGTCGGTACTCGCAAGCTGATGGCACTGCATAACGTGCCGGTCGATGCGACCTTAACCAGAATGTCGGAGCTGGAAACCGAGGGTAAGACCGCTATGCTTACCGCGGTAGACGGCCGATATGCCGGTCTTGTGGCCGTAGCGGATACCATCAAGGAGACGTCTAAGGCTGCTGTAGCAAGGCTGAAGCAAATGGGTATTGAAGTGATCATGATTACCGGCGACAACGAACGCACGGCTCAGGCCATTGCCAAACAGGTTGGCATTGACCATGTGCTTGCAGAGGTACTGCCGGAGGGCAAAGCGGATGAAGTGAAGAAACTCCAGCAGCAGGGCAAGAAGGTCGCCATGGTCGGCGACGGCATTAACGATGCGCCGGCCCTTGCGGTTGCCGATATCGGCATGGCCATCGGCACAGGCACGGATGTGGCTATGGAAGCCGCCGACGTTACGCTGATGAAGGGCGACCTGAACAGCATTCCGGACGCCATCTACATGAGCCGCAAGACGATGAGCAACATCCGTCAGAACCTGTTCTGGGCCTTGGGTTACAACTCGCTCGGCATTCCGATTGCCGCCATCGGGCTTCTGGCGCCTTGGGTGGCCGGGGCCGCCATGGCACTTAGCTCCGTATCGGTCGTGCTGAATGCCCTTCGTCTGCAGCGGATGAAGGTATAACGGGAAGCAGGCAGGCCTTTTATATAGAGTATGTTGGTAACCAAGCAAGAAAACGATATTAGGGTGACTTGATGGGAGTGTAGACATTTGGCCATGCAAAAATTTGCTGTGACCCCCGGCTTTGAAGTGGGCGGAACGCTGTTCCGCCCGGATCAGCTGGCCGTATTGGGGTCCATCGTAGGCGATGATGCCCGCATCGAGATGACAACCTTCAAGCAGCTGTACGTGGAGATGGATGAAGAGCGGGTGGAGGAAGCCAAGACGAAGCTGGAAGCCGCCGGACTGGAGGTACATCCCGCCGGCTTCGTCTCCAAGAGCCTGATTACCTGCAACTTTTGCCGGGGGGCGGAGGATTCGGGACTGGATGTTGCCAAGATGCTGGATGAAGCTATCGCCGACCATCCCGTACCCAATCCGCTAAAGATCGGGTACGCAGGCTGCGCGCTCGGCACCAGCGAGCCGCTGCTGAAGGATATTGCCGTTATTAAGATGCGAAATACCTACGATATCTATGTAGGCGGGGAGCCGAGAGGCTTGAAGGCTTTACTGGCGAAGCAGCTCCATACGGATCTGACGCCGGATCGGCTGGCTCCGATCATCCTGAAGCTGATCGCCATCTACCAGGAGCACGGCAAGAAAAAAGAGAAGTTCTCGCGTTTCGTTGAGCGCATGACACTGGATCATCTCCGCCAATCCACGCTGGATGCGCGGATGGATACGGCAGGATGAACGAAGGACAATGAAAGGCATCACCTCAGGGTGGTGCTTTTTTTGTTGGTGGAGGCTGGCACTGGAGTTCTTCCCATCCGTCGGAGTCCAGCTCGGCGCCACCATGACATCTTCTTTATTCTTCAAGGTAACATGTGTAGTTTAGAGGGTTACGCCGAAGCAACGATGGATATACTTTCAAGAGCACCTGCGGGTGCTCTTTTTTTATTTGGCAGATTGGCAGTGTAGCAGCATCTTTGCCCAGCTCGGCCAAGTTGAATCATTTTTAATATAGACGGGTTTTCATCGGGCGTGAATGTGGGAATAACCACCAAATCGGGCATTTTATCGTGGTTGACGAGCGATGTGAAAGGGTATACAATTTGAATTGTTAAAAGCTTTTAACTATTTAATTTCGTAATATATAAGTGTGGGACTTCGTTAAGCATCGAGGTGATGAAACTGGATAAGCGGGAGCATTTATCTAACATGGTAGCCCGTCAGATGATGACGCTTGTGGCGAACTATGCCAAGATTCTGGACAATGATTTGACCGGCCCCCAGTATTACGTGCTTCAGACCTTGGCGTATGAGGGGCAGCAGACCAGCTCGTATTTTGCCAATGCCCTGAATGTTACGTTGTCGGCTGTCACCAACTTGAGCAACAAGCTGGTGAGCAAGGGTTATATTGAACGGGTAGCGTCGAGCGAGGACAGGCGTCAAGTCTATCTTAGGATCACGGAGCAGGGACGCGAGGTGGAAGCCCGGATGATTGCGAAGTACCGTGAATTGAATGAAGGCTTATGGTCGGATTTCTCGGATCAGGAGATGGATGTCTTGATCGGTTCGTACGAGAAGATGATCGAGCATTTGCAGCTTAAGATCGGGCAGTCCCATATGGACAGCCAATCCAACGGCTAACATTAGGAGGTATTTATATGGGAAGATTAGACAATAAAGTAGCGATTATTACGGGTGCGGCTGGAGGCATGGGTAAAGCTGACGCTCTTTTGTTTGCGCAAGAGGGGGCCAAGGTTGCGATTACGGACCTTCAGGAGGACAAAATCAAAGACGTCGTCGCTGAGATTGAAGCGCTCGGCGGCGAAGCACTGGGAATCAAGCATAACGTTGCTTCCGAAGAAGATTGGGTCCGCGTCGTGGACGAGACGGTTCAAAAATTCGGCAAAATCGATATTCTGGTCAACAATGCCGGTGTCTCCAATGCAACGCCGTTCATGGATTTGACGGTCGAAGGCTGGGAGAAGACGATGTCGATCAACGTCACGAGCATATTCCTCGGCCAAAAATATGTCATTCCGCACATGATCGAAGCCGGGGGCGGCTCCATCGTCAACATCTCCTCCATTGCCGGCCTGACGGGCGGAAGCGGCGCCGGTCCTTACACGGCAAGCAAAGGCGCGGTACGCATGCTGACCAAAGCCACGGCCGTTGACTTTGCGAAGCATAACATCCGCTGCAACTCGGTTCACCCGGGCTACATCGAAACGCCGATGACCGTGGATCTCTTCAAGGACGAAAAAATGATGCAGTGGTTCCAATCCCAGACGCCGTTGCCACGACTCGGCAAAGCGGAAGATATCGCGCGCGGCGTGCTGTTCCTGGCCTCCGACGAGTCCTCTTACATTACGGGCGTCGAGTTGCCGATCGACGGCGGGTATTTCGCGAAGTAAGCCGGACATTCATTCAGCTTGTTCATAAGCTGTCAATGTTTTGAATCATAAGGACACAAGCTCAGTCAGACGTTATATTTATTTTCATCAAGGGGAGTGTTGTTTCATGTCCGATAACCAACAGATTGCTGTCATTACCGGCGCGGCCAGCGGGATCGGCAGAGCCGCCAGCCTGAAATTGGCAGAGAACGGTGCCGCGGTTGTGCTCGTGGATTTCAACAAGGAAGCCGGCGAAGAGACGCTGCGATTGATTAAGGAGCAGGGCGGAGAGGGAATCTTCGTGCAGGCGGATGTGACAAAAACCGAGGATGTTCAGAACTATGTGAACAAGGCGGTTGAAGCTTACGGCCGAATCGATTTCTTCTTCAGTAATGCAGGTATCGTGCAAAAGTTCTCCATGCTGGACGATATCGACGAGAACGAATTTGACCGTCAAATGTCCGTGAATGTGAAGGGCGCTTTCCTTGGCATGAAGTATGTTTTGAAGGTCATGAAGGAACAGGGCAGCGGACATATCGTGAACACGGCTTCCACGGCGGGCATCCGCAGCGAACACAGTGCCGCCGCATATTCGGCAAGCAAGCACGCGGTTGTGGGCTTGACCAAGGCAGCTGCGCTGGAATACGTGAAGCAGGGCATTCGCGTGAACGCCATCTGCCCGGGCGGCGTTCAGACGCCGCTGACCGCAGCGGTGGCCAAGTCCTTCATGGAAGGCGGCTACGTGCCTGAGGAAGTGGGCAACATGCGGATGGGCCGTCCGGCTGAGGCGGACGAAATCGCAAACGTGGTTGCCTTCCTGGCTTCCCCGGGCTCCAGCTACATGACAGGCTCGCTGGTTACGATTGATGGCGGGCTGACGCTGTAATATCCGGATTGAAAAAAAGACCAGTCAGGCACCGGGATTCCGGGCTTGACTGGTCTTTTTGGCATGACGTTTATTTGATGCCGACGACTTCCGCCAGCAGCTCATAAGAACGGAGGCGCGCTTGATGATCATAGATCGCGGCCGCGACAATGATTTCGTCCGCGTCCGTCGACTGCTGGAACTGCTCCAGCTGCGCGCGGACGGTTGCGGGACTGCCGATGGCGGAAAAACTGAGCTGGCGCTTCACGATGGCCTGCTCCTGCAGGTTCCACAGATCATCCATGCTGTCCACCGGCGGACTCAGCTGGCCGGTGCGGCCCCGGATGATGTTCAGGAACTGCTGGTACGGCGAGGTAGCCAGGCGCTGCGCTTCCTCATCCGTGTCCGCGCAGATCACGTTCACGCCGATCATGGCATACGGCTTGCTTAGCTCGGATGAAGGGCGGAAGCTGGTCCGGTACAGATCGAGCGCAGCCATTAGATAGTCCGGAGCAAAGTGGCTAGCAAAAGAGAACGGAAGCCCCAGCTGACCCGCAAGCTGCGCACTGAAACCGCTGGAGCCGAGCAGCCAGATCGGAACATGCAGGCCTTCCCCCGGAATCGCCCGGATACGCATGGACGAGCCGGAGGTAGGCTGGAAGTAATTCCGCAGCTCGCCGAGGCGGTCCGGGAAGTCCTGGCCGTCGCTGCCCGGGCCGCGGCGGAGCGCCCGGGAGGTTAGCTGATCCGAACCCGGCGCACGGCCAAGACCTAGATCGATCCGGCCAGGATACAAGGATTCGAGGGTGCCGAACTGCTCGGCAATGACAAGCGGAGCATGGTTCGGCAGCATAATGCCGCCGGATCCGACGCGGATCTTGCTGGTGCCTCCGGCCACATGGCCTATGACCACCGAAGTGGCCGAGCTGGCGATCCCCGGCATGTTGTGATGTTCGGCAAGCCAGTAGCGGTTATAGCCCCACTTCTCGGCATGCTGAGCCAGATCAAGCGTATTCCGCAGCGACTGTGCAGCTGTGCTGCCCGCTGTAATCGGCGCCAGATCGAGGATGGAAATCGGGATATCGCGAAGCGTTTTGGACGCTGTAGGGTCAAGATTTGCTTCTGTCATACGGAATGACCTCCTTATTCGTGCACGGCACGGTAAGTATTCTATATAGAGACGGGCACCCGGTCGAACGGACGCCGGACATGAAATCCATCTATCGAAAAATGGTATCTCTATATAACGAACATTATATACCTACTTAATCCATAAGAAAAATGTACATCGATGTACTTTCACAGAAGCCAGACCGCGTTTAGCGGAATTTTTTCTTGCGATGATCGAATGGTCCGGCTTTGCTGAAAGCTTGCAAATTCGATCATCTAAAGAAAAATGTACATCGATGTACTTTCACAGAAGCCAGACCGCGTTTAGCGGAAATTTTTCTTGCGATGATCGAATGGTCCGGCTTTGCTGAAAGCTTGCAAATTCGATCATCTAAAGAAAAATGTACATCGATGTACTTTCACAGAAGCCAGACCGCGTTTAGCGGAAATTTTTCTTGCGATGATCGAAAGGTCCAGCTTTGCTGAAAGCTTTTAGATTCGATCATCTAAAGAAAAATGTACATCGATGTACTGTCATAGAAGCCAGACCGCTTTTAGCGGAAATTTTTCTTGCGATGATCGAATGGTCTAGCTTTGCCGAAAGCTTGCAGATTCGAAATCGGCATGCAGCTCATCCATATAGTATATGCTTTTTAAGCTGGTCTAAGTATCGCCAAACCCTATTCATGCATTTTTAATGAAGGAGTTTCTATGCAGCTTCTCACATAATATGAGTTCGAAAAAACCAAACAACGCAGCCATCACATGGCTGCGTTGTTGAACGTTAGATAATAAGCTGATGGTGTCCTTATTCCGCTCCGTTGGGCAGCTCAATCCGCTCCATCCCGTTCATGTAAGGCCTGAGCGCCTTCGGAATGAGGATCGAACCGTCGGGCTGCTGGTGGTTCTCCAGCAGCGGGATGAGAATTCGCGGCGAAGCCACGGCCGTATTGTTCAAGGTGTGGCAGTAGCGCAGCTTGCCTTCCGCGTCCCGGTAGCGGATGTTCGAGCGGCGCGCCTGGAAGTCGAGCAGATTCGACGACGAGTGGGTCTCCCCATAAGCTCCGCGGCTTGGCATCCATGTCTCAATGTCGTATTGTTTGTATGTTTTCTGCGACATGTCCCCGGTACAGACGGCAACGACCCGGTAAGGCAATTCGAGCTTCTGCAGCAGCTCCTCGGCATTGGCCGTAATCTCTTGCAGAAGCTGCTCCGAGGCCTCCGTGCTGGCTTCGCAGAGAACGACCTGTTCCACCTTCGCGAACTGGTGCACCCGATAGAGGCCGTGGACGTCCCGGCCGCCGGAGCCAACCTCGCTCCGGAAGCAAAGCGATGCTGCTGCCAGGCGAATCGGCTCCGCTACATCGACGATTTCCCCGCTGTAGAACGATACCAACGGCACCTCCGAGGTACCGACGAGCCATTTATCTTGCTCCGTAATTTGAAAGGCCTGATCCTGACCGAGCGGGAAGAAGGCGGTATTCTGCATGGCCTCCGTCCTTACGGTTAACGGTACATCCATAAGGGTGAAACCCTTGGCGACCAGCATATCCACCGCCAGCTGCTGAACGGCCCGATGGAGCATTGCGCCGATGCCTGTCAGGTAGTAGCTGCGCGTGCCAGCGGTTTTGACGCCGCGGGGAATGTCGACCATGCGGTGCAGTTCCCCGAGCGTGACATGGTCCCTGAATTGATAATCAAACACGGGGAGCTCGCCTACTCGTCTGATCTCCACGTTGTCCTCATCCGAGGCTCCCACAGGCGTGTCCGGCGACACGATATTCGGTACGAGTATAAGCAGCTCGTTATAAGCTTCGTTAACCTCCCGGTATAACGTTTCCTGCTGGTCTAGTTCCTCGTTGATGGTTTTGACCTGCTGTTTTTGCCGTTCCGCTTCATCCGGTTTGCCTTGCCGCACCAGGGCACTGATCTCCTGCGAGATGGCATTACGCTGCTGACGCAATGCTTCCACGGCCAACAGCAGCGTACGCCGCTGGTCATCCAGACGGACAAGCTCGGCAACCGAAAGGGCGATGCCTTTCCGGTCAGCCACTTGCTGCAATTCTTCCTGATGATCCGTGCTCTCCCGGATCCATTTCATATCTAACATAATCACCGCGCTCCTTTGCCCTAAAAAAATAAAAAAGCGTCCTAGTCCATATGGGACGAGGGACGCTTATGCGCTCGCGGTGCCACCCAAATTGATTGAACCGTAACCTGACCAGGGAACATGTCGGCCTGCGTTCAATCCACTTTGATTCCGCGATAACGGGCGGGTCCGGTTAACTTAGGGGGACGGCTGATCGGGTGTAGATCGAATCCCCTTGACGAGAACGCCTCAGAGTTGGAAGCTCATCATCGGCCTGATACTGATATTGTTGTTCAGTATACCGCATGAGATGTCTTTTATACAAGGGGTTAACCGGATTTTTGTACGCCGTTACGTCGACGCCGCTTTCTTCGCGGATCCCTGCCTCCAGCTGACAGGCTGCTCTGCGTCCCAGCGGAAAGTCCACGCCGCCGCTCCGAGAATGAGGATCGTAAAGCCGGTCAGGATGAGGAGCGGCATCCATATGCCGGCGATATCTCCCTGCGGATGGACAGCGATCGCCATGGCATCGACCAGATGGTGAAACGGCTGCAGCTGCCCCAGGGTGACGACCCATGATGGGGCATGTTCCAAGGAGTAGAAGGCTTCGCTGGTCAGCAGCATCGGAAAGCTCATCAAGTTCGAGATCATGTTGACATTGCCTTCGTCCCTGGACAGATTGGCAGCCAGAAAACCGAGCGCGGTAAAACACGCGGAGCCGATCAGCAGTACGAGCAGCATCAGCGCCAGTCCCGTGAGGCTCAACTGCACCCCAAGCAGAAGCAGGCTCATGAGAATCGCGCAGGCGCTGACGAGCAGGGCCAGCACGGTTCGTGCCCCTGTCATTGCGGCAATGAAGGAGACGGTTCGAAAGGGCGTCGCCCGCAGCAGCTTGTAGATGCCCCGGTTGCGCTGGGCCATGACGTTAAAAGCGGTGACCATAGTGGCCCCGAACAGGATGTTGGTTGTCAGCACGCCTGCGAGGAGTCGGTGGGAGTAGGTCGCATCATGGAAATAAAGACCCAATCCGACCAGTATGGCGATTGGAAAAACGATGTTCCAAACCAGGGTGTGGGTGTCGCGGAACATGCTCCGCAGCATCGTTGCCATAATCATACGCATATCGATTCCTCCTAAGGTTTCTTTTTACTTGCATTCTCCATTTTCGAGTTCATCGGTCAATTGGATATACAGCTGTTCCAGGCTGTCCGTGCCGTAACGGCTGAGCAGCTCATCCGGCGTGCCGGAGGCCTTCACCTTTCCACCGCAGATAAGCACCAACCGGGTGGCAAGCTTATGGACCTCCTCCATGTCATGCGAGGTGAACACGATGGAGGTGCCGATATCCGCCAATGAACGGATCAGCTCCCGGATATCCCGGCGGGCCCGCGGGTCCAGCGCAGCGGTGGGCTCGTCGAGGAACAGCAGCTTGGGGTCATGGACCAGCGTCATGGCAATGGCGAGCCGTTTCTGCTGCCCCCCGGAGAGTCTGAGCGCATCGGTTCTGGCAGCCTCCGCAAGTCCGCAGCGGTCCAGGTGCCGGATCAGCTCCGCGCCGCTGAGACGTTTGCCGTAGAAGGCGGCGAACATGCGCAGATTCTCTATGGCGGTAAATCCGGGAAAGAAGGGAGTGGACTGCAGCTGAAGCCCGATATGCGGCGAAGGATCGGATGTCCAGTAGGTGACCGAGCCGGCATCGGGGCGGCGCAGACCCAGCACCAGATCCAGCGTCGTTGATTTCCCCGCGCCGTTCGGCCCGATGATCGCCAGCACTTCGCCTTCCCGTATGTTCAGAGTCACATCCCGTACGACCGTCCGCTGCCCATAGGTTTTTCTTAATCCCCTTGCTTGAATGAGTGTAGTTGACGTCATTTTGCGTTTCACGCTCCTTATTTGACCAATGTTATATATCCAATGTTGGATATTAGCCGAAAATGAAAGCCGCAGCTGAAGCTGAGGCTTATTCTTGAACGAGTGCAATGATCTTGTGGAGAAAGGCGATGTCCTGTTCCAGGATCGAAATCGCATTATCGAAGGTGGCAAGGGCGATCTTGGATAAGCCGTACTGGCCCTTGATTTCCTTACCCGAACGCCACTGGGCCAACGATTCCTCCACTTGCTTGAGATTCTGCTCCAGCAATTCCACCGCTTCCTCCTTAGGAATGTCCTCGATCCAGACCAAACCGAGCGAAAAGTCGGATTTAACGGTGTGGGGAGGAAGCTTCAACGTCTCGCGGATCATCTGCTGGAATAGCTTCTCACCTTCATCCGTGATGCTGTAAATTTTGCGGAGTCTCGCGCCGGTTCGCTCTTCGGCAGTGGCTGCAATCAACCCGTCGCTTTCCATCTTGTTCAGCGCGTAATAGATCGAACCGGACAGGATATTCGTCCACAGGTCCATACGGCTGGCCTGAATGAGCTGCTGGATTTCATATCCGTGCATAGGACGCTGTCGAAGAAATGAAAGCAGGATGAGGTTGGTCATGTAGGATCACTTCCTTAGGATGTGTGTGTAGAATGATGAATTCCATTACTGAATATCCAACGTTGGTTATTCAATGATTGTAATTATAAAGACGATGGAATCATTTGTCAACGATCCCCGATGAAATAGATATATGACATATGGATTGAATGAAAGCGATTTAACGTTTAGTCTAGTAGTGTGAACTAGTATGGCAGTTGGATGAGGAGGCTATAACGTCGATGAATTACAGACAATTGGGAAATACGGAGCTTCACATTAGCGAGGTCAGCTTCGGCACATGGGCGATCGGAGGCTCATGGGGGCAGACCGATGATCAGGAAGCCTTGAAGGGATTGGACCGCGCCATCGGCGAGGGCGTAAACTTCTTCGATACGGCCGACGTCTATGGAGATGGGCATGCCGAGGATTTGCTCTCGCGCGCAACCAAAGGGAAAGAAGATACCGTGCATGTGGCCACCAAGTTTTGCCGCGCCGGTGATATTCATGATCTTCAGACCTATTCCGAGGCGTCGATCCGCCGTTATTGCGAGGGCAGTCTGAAGCGGCTGCAGCGGGAGCGGATTGATCTTTATCAGGTTCACTGCCCTCCCTTCGAGGTGTTGAAGGACGGACGGGTGTTTGAAGTGCTGGACAAGCTGCAGGCCGAGGGGAAAATCCGACATTACGGCGTCAGCGTGGAAACGGTGGAGGAAGGATTGTTCTGTCTTGGGGCACCGGGGGTGAGGTCCCTGCAGGTGATTTTCAATCTGTTCCGCCAAAAACCGCTGGCCCAACTGCTCCCGAAGGCCAAAGCGTCGGGCGTCGGCATATTGGTGCGCTTGCCGCTCGCCAGCGGTTTGCTAACCGGAAAATTTACGGAGAGCACTACCTTCAGCGAGGGGGATCACCGGAATTTCAACGCGAACGGCGAGCGGTTTAACGTAGGCGAGACTTTTGCCGGCCTCCGATTTGAAAAAGGTGTCGAGCTCGCCAGAGAGCTCGCCTGGATTGCCGAGGGCCGAGGCGACATGGCTCGTGCATCCATGCGCTGGATTCTGGATTGCCCGGAGGTCACTGCCGTGATTCCCGGCTTCCGCAACGTCCGCCAGATCGAAGACAACCTGGGCACGCTGGACGTGCCTTCGTTCAGCATGGAGGAGAAAGAACGCCTTGCGCTTTTCTATCAGGAGCAGGTAGCCATGCACATCCGCGGCGCCTATTAAGCCGATTTCGAGAATAATAGGAGAGAAGCCTCCCGGTCACCAGGAGGCTTTTTGTTGCGGGCGATGAGTTGGAATCAAACGAATGGAAGCTGCTGCAGCGCTGCTTTAAAGCATATCCTATGCTTTATCATGGAAATGATACTATAATATAGGCAAAGATTCTGAATCGGAATGTGTTCAGCAGGAGGATTGTCGATTTGAATGATTTGTTGAAGCGGGAGCATGACATTATCAAGGTCTGCTTGTTAGCAGGCAAAATCATGCTGCAGAGCGGCGCGGAGACCTATCGGGTCGAGGATACGATGATGCGGATCGCCGCGGCTTTCGGCGTGGAGAACAGCCATAGCTATATGACCCCGACGGGCATTATCTTCTCGGTGGAGGAGCCGCAGCATATTACGCGGCTTATTCGTATTTCGGATCGGACAACCAATCTCCATAAGATCGATCAGGTCAACAGCGTGTCCCGGAGCGTCAGCCTCGGCGAGCTGACGATGGAAGAGGCTTACCGGGCCCTAGAGCGAATCGAGCATGAGCAGGCCATTTATCCGACATGGGTGCTGATTCTACTGTCAGCGATCGCTAGCGGGTGCTTTCTCATCATGTTTCGCGGCATCTGGCCGGATTTCGTACCGGCGGCCGTTGCGGGCGGCCTGGGCTTCTCCTGCTTCGTGTTCATGCATCGGGTCATCCCCGTCCGGTTCTTCGCCGAATTCTCGGGGGCGCTCGTCATCGGCATAACCTCCGTTTGGATGGTCAGATTCGGATTCGGCCATCAGCTGGATACGATCATCATCAGTTCCGTGATGCCACTCGTACCGGGCTTGCTGATCACGAATGCCATCCGCGATCTGATGGCAGGGCATCTGATATCCGGCTTGTCCAAAGGGGCGGAGGCTTTTGTTACGTCCTTTGCCATCGGCGCGGGCATTGCGTTTACTTTGTCATTCTAAGAGATGGGAAGGGTGGAGGGATAATGGTGGCAACCTTTTATATACAGCAGCTCATTACGAGTTTCGTTGCTTCGGCGGCCTTCGGGATCATTTTTAACGTACCCAAAAAAGCATTGCTGCAGTGCGGGTTTGCCGGCATGGTGGGCTGGCTGCTCTACATCATGCTTCAGGATATGAAAGTTGAGCCGGTGACGGCCACGGTAGTCGCAGCATTTTGCGTGACGATGATCAGTCATTTTTTCGCCAAAAAATACAAGACTCCTATCATCGTGTTCAGCGTGTCGGGGATTATTCCGCTCGTACCGGGCGGTGTCGCCTATAATGCCCTTCGCCATGTGGCCCAGAATCAATTCGATCAGGCCGTCCAGCTGGGGGCCCAAGCGTTCATGATTTCTGGCGCCATCGCGCTGGGGTTGCTGCTGTCGGAGGTGACCAATCAGGTCATAAGGAAATGGTCGATCACCCGATAAACCGATAAACCAGTAATCCTGCACCCTGAAATCCGGACCCCGACAACCCGAAACGAGCCTGGTTTATATGCGAAGCATGCGCTTCGATCCGACGGGAAATGCCCATGCTCCGACTCGTTGGTATCCGGGGGAGGGGCACCTATGCGTGTGTAATTGAATTGATGAACCAGCCGTATGTACGCATTTGCGGGATACGGTTTTTTGCGCGCTCGCCAAGGCGTGAATATCCTCCCCTCCTTCATGCATTTTTTTACATTAGTTTCATGTTATGCCTTTTTATTGTCCAAATCCTCGACATGCTATATAATCTTTCTTGCAAAAATGAAACCGTATTCAAAGAGGTTCTTTCCGTATCTACAGCGTTACCGAACGTCAGGTGAAGATTCGATTCGCAGTCCATCAAAAAAGAGGGATGTCCATGCAGGAGCTGACGCTGCATTTGTTCGAACGGATGGGCATGCTGCTCATCCTGACTTTTATACTGACGAGAATTCCGCTGTTCCGCCAATTGCTGGACCGCAAAGAGATGTCCGGCATGCGGATGTTCATCTATTCCGGCCTGTTCGGGCTTTTCGGCATCCTCGGGACCTATGCGGGCGTTGTCGTGGAGAACGGCGAGTCCAGTTCCTCCTTCTGGCTGATGCGACTGACCGCGGAGCAGGCCCTGGCACACTCTGCCCTGGTCGGGGTGGTGATCGGCGGACTGATCGGCGGTCCCCGCGTAGGCATCGGGGGCGGGCTCCTGGCGGGCGCCCACCTCCTGTATATTGGCGGTGCCACGGGGCTTGCAGGGGCAATCGCCGTGCCGCTTACGGGAGCTTTGGCGGGAGGCGTGGCCCGATTCTTCTCGCAGGAGCGGGTCATCTCGCCGGCGAAAGCGTTATTCGTCGGCATGTTCGCTCCGATCCTGCTCATGGGGATGATCTTGATCTGTGCGGATGAGCCGGATCGTGCAGTGGAACTGGTCAACCTGATCGGCCTGCCGATGGTGCTGACGAACAGCATCTCCATTGCAATCTTTACGACGATGCTGCGGGTTGCGCTCACCGAGGAGGAACGTGCAGCCGCGTATGAGACGGAGAAGGCATTCCATATCGCGGAATCGGCGCTCCCGCATCTGAAGCAGGGGCTGACGTACCGTACGGCTCAGGCCGTGGCGGCCTTGCTACTGCGAGAGCTGAAAACAGCGGCCGTCGCCATTACGGATACGGAGCGGTTCCTGGCTCATGCCGGCGCCGGGAGCCGTACCCTTGATCCCGGAGAAGAGATCCAATCGGACTTGACCAAGAGCGTCATCGCGACCGGCGAGCTTCGGATCATCGAGAATGCGGAAGAGATCCAGCCCCGTCATCCGGCGCTCGGGGCCGCCATCCTTGTCCCGATCATAGAGGCGGGCCAGGTCGTGGGCGTCATTCAGTTCTACTTCAAGCGGCCGGAGGATATCCGGCGCGTCGAGCTGGTGATGGCCCAGGGGCTGGGACAGCTGATTTCCTATCAGCTCGGGGCCACCGCACACGAGAAGATGAGCCATTTAATGAAAGAGGCGGAACTCAAGCTGCTGCAGGCGCAGATCAATCCGCACTTTCTATTCAATACCCTCAACGCGATCCATTCGTTGATTCGCACCGATCCGCTGCTGGCACGACATGCCACGATGCAGCTGGGGGCATTCATGCGCCTGAACGTCAAGGTCATGGCGTCCCGCAGAACGACCATTCGCGAGGAGATGGAGCTGTTGAATGCCTATCTGGACATTATACAGATCCGGTTCGAGGATCAGTTCGCGTTTGAGTGCCAGCTCGATCCCGCGCTTGGCGAGCTTATGATTCCGCCGGCAACGCTGCAAATGCTGGTGGAGAACAGCATTAAGCACGGCCTGCGCGACAAAGCGAGCGGAGGCGTCATTCGGCTGAGCCTAAGCCGGGCCGGTGATATGGCGGTTGTTCAACTGCGGGACAACGGGATCGGCATTTCGCCGAAAGTGCTGGACAGCTTAGGCGATCAACCGATCATCGGCAGCGAGGGTACGGGAAACGGCATTTACAATATCAATCAGCGTTTAATCAGCATGTTTGGCAAAGAGGCCAGACTTATCGTGGAGAATCTCGCAGAGGGCGGCTGCAGCATATCCTTCAGCATCCCCTGCAGCTTGTCGGAAGGGAGCCGGTACCATGAAGCGAATTAAAACGATGATAGCGGAAGACGAACGATTGGCAAGGGAGGAGCTGGCTTACCTGCTGGAACAGGAGCCCGATATCGAGCTGCTTCCGCATGCCGCGAACGGACGGGAGCTGCTGGAGCTTGTCCCCTTGCGGCAGCCGGATGTCGTCTTTCTCGACGTTCATATGCCGGAGCTGGAAGGGTTGCAGGCGGCGCGCATGCTGAAGGCCTCCCCGATCTCGCCCTTGATTGTGTTTACGACGGCCTACGACGAGTATGCCGTTGAAGCGTTTGGCCTGAACGCGATCGATTACTTGCTGAAGCCTTACAGCCATATGCGATTGAAGGAAACCCTGCAGCGAATTCGAAGCAGGATTCAGGAAGGGAATGCCTTCCCGAAACAGGAGGCTCACGATGCTATTCAGGCCGCTCCTTATCCATCCACGGAGGCTGCCGCCCGCAGCATGCGCGGCAAACTTCTGTTCGACGACGGGGATAAACATGTGCTGGTTGATCCCGAGGCGATCCTGTACGCGGTGCGCGAGGAACGTGTCATTCGCGTATGGACGGCGGAAGGCCAGCGGATTACGAGCAAAAGCACCTTGCAGGAGCTGGAGGAGAAGCTTGCGGGTTACTCCTTCTTTCGCCCTCATCGCAGTTATCTGGTTAACGTGAACTGGATCGCGGAGCTCTCCCCTTGGCAGAACGGGGCTTACAACATCGTGCTGAAGGATGAGCAGCGGTCGATGATTCCATTGTCCCGGGAGGCTGCACGGGATTTGTTCCGGTTGCTTAGGGAGGCTTGAAAAAGGACAAAGAATAGCGCTCAAGTATGGCGGTTTCCTCCCGGTTCGGGCGGCATATCCGCCCTTTCGCGCACCTTGCCCGACGTTTCGCGCAGGAGCTGTGGTCGATGGCAATCCTCCCGTATATAATCATTCTAAAGCGCTTTCATTAATGAAAGACGCAATAGATCCTGATCGTTAATGGAGGGAAAGGCAATGGAAGAAAAAAGCTATACCGAAGTATGGCATTCCGAAAAATTCAAAACGCTGCTCTCCCGCAAGAAACGGTTCATTATTCCCATGACCGTCTTTTTTCTTCTGTTTTATTTTGCGCTGCCGATCCTTACTTCGTACACCGACGTGTTGAATCACCCGGCGATCGGCCCGATCACGTGGGCATGGGTATTTGCCTTCGCCCAATTCGTCATGACATGGGTTCTGTGCATTCTCTACTCCCGCAAGGCAGCCCAGTTTGACCGAATGGTAGACGATATCAAAAAGGATATGGGGGCGTAATCGACATGGCTATTGCGTTGTTTTGCGGAATTGTACTGCTTACGCTGATCATTACGTATTACGCTGCCAAGAAAACGACCAACACGAGCGATTTCTATACGGCAGGCGGAGGACTCAAGGGCTGGCAGAACGGGACAGCCATTGCCGGCGACTATATGTCTGCGGCCTCCTTCCTCGGGATCGCAGGCTCGATCGCGTTAGTCGGCTTTGACGGCTTCTTCTACAGCATCGGCTTCCTCGTGGCTTACCTGGTGGTGCTGTACCTTGTCGCCGAGCCGCTGCGGAACCTCGGCAAGTATACGGTGGCGGACATGATTGCCGCCCGTTTCTCCGACAAGAAGGTGCGGGGCGTGGCTGCGCTGAATACGATCTCCATCTCCATCTTCTACATGATTGCGCAGCTGGTTGGAGCGGGCGCGCTGATTAAGCTGTTGTTAGGGCTGGACTATGTCACGTCCGTATTGATTGTGGGCGTGCTCATGACCATCTATGTTGTCTTCGGGGGCATGCATGCGACAAGCTGGGTTCAAATCTCGAAAGCCGTGCTGCTCATGGCCGGCACGTTCATCATCTCGCTGATCGTATTCGCCAAATTCGATTTCAGCCTGACCCAGATGTTCCACCATATGAAGACGGCCACCCCGCTGCAGGAGGACTTCCTGAATCCGGGGAATAAATACAAAATCCCGCTCGAGACGCTGTCCCTCAACCTTGCCCTGGTACTCGGCACGGCAGGTCTGCCGCATATTTTGACCCGCTTCTTTACCGTTAAGGATGCGAAGACGGCGCGCAGCTCCGTGGTGTACGCCACCTGGATTATCGGCATCTTCTATGTGATGACGATCTTTCTCGGGTTCGGGGCAGCCGCCTTCGTAGGCGCGGCAGATATTACCGAGGTCGATAAAGCGGGCAACATGGCAGCGCCGCTCCTGGCCAAAGCGATCGGCGGCGACTTCCTGTTCGCGCTCATCTCGGCGGTTGCCTTCGCGACGATCCTTGCGGTGGTGACGGGGCTTGTGCTGTCCGCCGCATCGGCCTTCGCCCATGATTTCTACGGCCAAATCGTGCGCCGCGGCGAATCTTCCGAGAAGGAGCAGCTGAAGATGGCACGGTACGCTTCGATCGGCGTATCCGTCGTCTCGATCCTGCTAGCGTTGTTCGCCCAGAAGATGAACGTGGCGTTTCTGGTCTCGTTGGCCTTCGCCGTTGCAGCCAGCGCGAATTTGCCGGTCATTCTGTTCACAGTGTTCTGGAAGAGATTCAATACGACGGGCGCGGTCACAGGGATGCTGACGGGTTTGATCAGCACGGTGATTCTCGTGGCCCTTAGCCCGAATATATGGGATCCGGCCGGCAAAGCGATTTTGGTAGGCGATCCGATCTTCCCGATGAGCAACCCGGGCATCGTCTCCATTCCGCTTGGCTTCCTGGCAGCCTATGTCGGCACGCTGCTCTCCTCTTCCAAGGATGAGGCGAAGTATGCCGAAGTGCTGGTCAAAGCGAATACGGGCGCGTAAACCCAACAACGGCTTCTTATGAAAAAAAGGGTGAACTCCGCTGGTTAACAGCGAAGGGAGTCGCCCTTTTTTTGCCATTCTATCGTAAAATAAAAAGCAACAACATTTTGGGGCCATGGCGGAAGGAGGCAGGCAAGTGAACATATCCGGCATCGTTTTTTTTCTGGCGATTGTGGTCGGCACGTTAATGATTACGTATTATGCCGCCAAGCGAACAACAAGCACGAACGATTTCTATGCAGCGGGCAATCGCCTGAGCGGGC
Source organism: Bacillus sp. FSL K6-6540 (assembly GCF_038007545.1). NCBI lineage: Bacteria > Bacillati > Bacillota > Bacilli > Caryophanales > Bacillaceae > Bacillus > Bacillus sp. FSL K6-6540. The sequence goes on along the minus strand of NZ_JBBOXH010000001.1, from coordinate 6,903,140 downwards.
TGCAAAACGGCTTAGCCATTTCCGGCGACTATATGAGCGCGGCGTCTTTCCTTGGCATCGCGGGCTCCATTGCGGTGTACGGCTTCGACGGCTTTTTCTATTCGATCGGCTTCCTTGCCTCCTATGTGATCGTGCAGTACATCATAGCCGAGCCCCTTCATAACCTGGGCAGATATACGATGGCGGATGCGGTGGCGGTCCGGTTCGGCGAGAAACGGCTGCGCGGATGCATCGCCGTCAATAACATGATGATCACCATCTTCTATATGATCGCCCAGCTCGTCGGCGCCGGGTGGCTCGTCCATTTGCTGTTCGGGCTGGAGACGTCGCTCGCCATCGTGCTGGTCGGCGGCTTAATGACCGTCTACGTCACGATTGGCGGCATGCTCGCGACTTCCTGGGTGCAGATCGTCAAATCCATTTTGCTGGTGAGCAGCACCTTTATCGTGAGCCTCATCGTGCTGGCAAGGTTCGATTGGGATCTGCTCGGTTTATTCGAATCCATGAAGAGGGCGACCCCATTACAGGAGCGGTTTCTAATGGCGGGCAACATGTTTGACCACCCGCTGGACATGCTGTCGTTTAATATGGCGCTGGTGTTAGGGACAGCGGGACTGCCGCATATTATTGCGCGCTTTTACACGGTAAGGGACCCGCGTACGGTCCGTGCTTCGGTCAGAACGGCGACGTTTACGATCGGCGTTTTTTACGCCATGACGATTTTTCTTGGCTTTGGAGCGGCTGCCTTTGTTGATTGGTCCATATTGTCCGAGCGGGTAGAGCTGGCGGCCCCGCTGCTCGCAAGCGAGCTGGGCGGCGAATTCTTAATGGCCTTCGTATCCGCCGTTGCCTTCGCAACGATACTGGCCGTGATCTCCGGGCTTGTGCTCACGGCCTCCTCGGCGTTTGCCCATGACGTCTACAGCAGCATCTTCCGCAGCGGACGGGCGACCGAGGCGCAGCAGATGAGGGTGGCCAAGCTTTCGGCCATCGTCGTTGGCGCGGCTTCGATCGTGCTAGCGCTCGGGGCACAGACACTGAATGTGGCGTTCCTCGTGTCGTTTGCTTTCGCGGTTGCCGCCTCGGCTAACCTGCCGGTGCTGCTGTTCACGCTATTTTGGCGGAAATTTAATACGCAAGGCGCCTTATCGAGCATTACGGCCGGCCTCTCGTCTTCTTTGCTGCTCATGGCTGTCGGGCCCAATGTAATGGACCCAGTGGCAGGCTGGATTCGAGCGGAAGCAATCTTCCCGCTTAAGCATCCGGGCATCGTCTCCATTCCGATTGGGTTTGCCGGCGGCATCGTCGGCACCCTGCTATCGCGTAAACGGGGTTCGAGCGGCCATTTCGAGCATATGCAGGCCGTTGCCCATGTCGCGCCGGGTGAAAACCGTTCCCGCGAATGGGGATAACTGCTAATTACATATGAATTTTAGTTTGGGCCACGCTAGTTTCCCTGTACCATTCATTGTGCATGTGCACAATAAATACCGTTATGGCGTCAATAGGATTGAATGCGACATTCCGGTTATACTGTATCCTGTAAGCGCAATCATAGTTTCATAAGGCATGATTACATCATTGTTCACAAGCTATATTGCTTAAGGAGGCATTCACAACATGGATGGGACAGTTATACATTGGGGCGGAGCCGTTGTCGGACTGATTATCGCTATTGTCTTGATTTTTAGAAAGGTGAATCCGGTCTATGCCTTGTTTGGAGGCGCTGTCATTGGAGGCCTGCTGGGCGGAGCTACCATTGATCTGACCGTGCAGTATATTATCGAGGGCACTAACAGTGTCATGGGGGCTGTCGTTCGGGTCTTGGCCGCAGGCGTGCTGGCCGGGATCTTGATCGAATCGGGGGCCGCCGAACGCATTGCCGAGACGATTGTTGCCAAGCTGGGCGAGAAGAAAGCGCTTCTATCCATCGCTCTGGCAACGATGATCATTACGGCGGTCGGGGTATTCATTACCGTTGCCATTATTATCGTGGCACCGATTGCCTTGTCCGTCGGCAAGAAGATCGGCATTTCCAAAACCGCCCTGCTGCTCGCGCTTGTCGGGGGAGGCAAAGCGGGAAACATCATCTCCCCGAACCCGAATACGATTGCTGTAGCCAAGGGATTCGACGTCGACCTTGCCCAAGTCATGATTAACGGTTTTTTGCCGGCCGTTGCCGGATTGATTGTCACGATCATCGTGGCCAAGATGCTGACGAACAAAGGGGTCATGGTGTCGGATAGCGATCAAGTGACGGAGGAAATGGGCAGGAAGGACAAGCCGAGCTTCGGGCGGGCAATGGTTGCCCCTGTCGTAGCCATTGTCTTGCTCGCACTGAACCCGGTGGGCAGCATACTGGGCATCGAAGCTCTTCAGGCCATCAAGATTGACTCCATGATCATTCTGCCGGTTGCCGGCATCATCGGTTTGATTGCCATGCGGCAGACGAAGAACATCATTGCCTATACCACCTCCGGTCTGAATAAAATGACGGGTACGGCGATTATCCTGATCGGTGCCGGCGCCATTGCCGGAATTATCTCCAAATCCGATCTGAGTGCCGTTGTGGTGCAGGGCATTGAGGTCTTGGGCGTATCGGGTACGTTCCTGGCGCCTCTCGCCGGTATTCTGATGGGAGCGGCAACCGCATCCACATCGACGGCGTCCATTGTGGCCGCAGGTTCGTTTGGTGAAGCCATCCTGTCCATGGGAACGGCACCGCTCGCCGCAGCCGTTATGGTCCACACCGGGGCAACGGTCATTGACCATTTGCCGCACGGAAACTTCTTCCACGTCACCGCGGAATCGGTGAAGATGAGCATTAAAGAACGGATGAAGCTGATTCCTTACGAAAGCATTGTCGGATTGACCATGGCCATTGTCGCTACGATATTGTACGGATTTATATTTTAAGAGATCGTACTGTGGAGTGAAAAATATAAGGATAGGCAGGGGATACCATGAAGCAGGATTATGTTATTGTACTCGCGCCCGATTCATTTAAAGAGAGCATGACCGCAAAGGAAGTCTGCGAAGCGATGGAACGCGGCATCAAGAAGGGAAACCCGAATGTGACGTGTATCCATGTGCCCATGGCTGACGGCGGTGAAGGTACGATGCAATCCCTTGTGGATGCTACGGGCGGTACGGTCCATACCGTCACCGTGACGGGTCCGTTGGGCGATCAGGTGGAGGCATCCTACGGCATTTCAGGCGATGGCAGCACCGGGGTACTGGAAATGGCCAGCGCCAGCGGAATTCATCTGGTCCCGATCGCACAGCGGAATCCGCTGGTGACCACCACCTACGGGACGGGCGAGCTGATCAAGGCTTGCCTTGACCACGGCGTAAGCCGGCTGCTGATCGGGATCGGCGGCAGCGCGACGAATGACGGCGGTGCCGGGGTGGTTCAGGCGCTCGGCGGCAAGCTGCTGGATGCGGAAGGGAAGGAGCTTGCTTTTGGCGGAGGGGAGCTGGGTCGTCTTGCGCGCTTGGACTTAAGCGGCTTTGATCCGCGGCTTCAGGATGTCGAGGTCGAAGTGGCCTGCGACGTGACCAACCCGCTCTGCGGCGAAACGGGAGCCTCTCATGTATTCGGACCGCAGAAGGGCGCTACGCCGGAGATGATCGAGCAGCTGGACAGAAATCTCCGGAATTACGCCGGGGTAATGAAGCAGCAGCTGGGCAAGGATATCATAGACTATCCAGGCGCCGGCGCGGCCGGTGGTCTTGGCGGCGGGCTGATGGTCTTCCTGAACGGGACGCTGAAGAAAGGGATCGATATGGTCGTTGACTATACGGGACTTGAAGAGAAAGTGCGCCAGGCGGATATGGTGTGGACCGGCGAAGGCGGGATGGACTTCCAGACGCAGTATGGCAAAACTCCGCTGGGTGTCGCGAGGGTGGCGAAGAAGCATGGCAAGCCTGTCGTTGCTCTGGCCGGCCGGGTTGGTGACGGGATCGATGTGCTGTATGATCAAGGAATGGACGCGATTTTCGGCATCATGCCGGGTGCTGCCACGCTGTCGGAGGCGCTGGCGAACGGCGTGCAGAACGTGGAGAGAACATCCGAGAATATCGTCCGTCTCATGGCTTCTTTGAACAAGTAATCATACACTTCTTAAAGAGGATGCAAGGGAGCTGACCTGCCGGGGGCGGCTTCTTTTTTCTCTGCGGGCGGGATATTCATCGGCAGCCGGATGTGCACACTATAGGAAAAGATTTTTTTTCCTATGGAGTCTACAATGTCATCATATTGGTAACACATGACAGGCATGTTAGGAGGGGCATCATGCATGAAACTATCACGACCTTTGGCGGAAAATATCGCAAGAGAAATGATGCGCGTCATTCCTTACAACATTAACGTGATGGATGAGAACGGAATCATTATGGGCAGCGGGGACCCCGCGCGGCTCGGCACGCTGCACACAGGTGCACAGAAAGCCATACAAACCGGACGGATCTATGAGGTTTATGAAGCCGGCGGCGGCATGAAGCCCGGTGTGAACGAACCCATTGTGGTGGATGATGAGGTGATCGGCGTTGTTGGCATTACAGGTCATCCGGATGAGGTGAGACCGCTCAGCAATTTGCTCCAGGTGACCGTTGTGTTATTGATCGAGCAGGAGCGTCAGAACAAGGCGATGTTAAACCAACGTCAAAACCGGGAGAAGTTCTATCATGAGCTATCCTATCGCAAGGCTCCTTATGATGAGCCTTTTATGGAGCGTGCTGAAGCCTATGGGCTTGACCTGACACGCAAATGCCGGGTGCTGTTAGTGCAGAGCTCGATGGGCGAAAAGGCGTTCCGCCATTTGCAGCAAGCGTACCCCCAAAGCTGGAACTTGGAGAATGACAAAACCGTATTTTTCATGACGGATGTCTTAAGATTCGGGAGTCTTCTGGACAGGCTGATCGACCTGGACGAAGTCCTTCGCATGGGGATCGGGGAGCAGGAGGAACTCGCTTCTACCTCGCTGGAGCAGGCGGTATCCGCCCTGGAGCTGGGAATGAACATCGATCCCCATCGCAAGGTGAATTTTTATAAGGATTTAAGGTTTCTGATCGGCCTGTCCCATATTTCGGATGATGCTCATGCCTCGCTGTATCCGTTGCTGGAGCAGGGCGGAGACAAGCTGGATCTGATAGAGACGCTTCAGGTCTACATTGCCGAGAACGGTGATCATAACAGCACGGTCAAAAGACTCAACATTCACCGGAACACCTTGAACTACCGCTTAAACCGGATCAAGCAGCTGACTGGCAAAAATCCGCGCCATGTGCTGGATCTGTTTGAATTGCTGTGCGGGTTGATGTGGAGAAGGTGATGGCTGCTCAAGCATGGGCGGCTTTTACCTCCACAATCTTTTGTGGATGATTACCGCCCCGTATTCTTCGTTCTTCACGTTCAAAAGGGCAGTTCCAAGCGTCGATAGACCTTGGGCTGCCCCTTCTGTTTATTTAATGCCAAGCCGCATGCGGTAGCTGAGCATCACGGGAAGCGTCCGCCCCTGGAAATGCTCCTCGACCAGCGCATGGAACTGCGCGATGTTGTCGTTCAATTCGTTTGGTTTCAGCTTGAATACGGTCTGGATGCCGCCTTGACTGACGGCGAGGCCGGTATACCGGTCGGCGGTGAACGGCTCCATATGGTGGAACACGATCTCTTTGGAGAACCGGAACAGTCCGCTTTCCCTTATATGCTTCAGATGCTCGTTCTTATTTCCTTTATAGGCCTGCTCCTGAGGCTCCACATGGTCGTCGATGATGGCCTCTGCCCGTTCAATCAGCCCATGATAGGCTTGCTCCACTCTCCAGGTCAGGCTCGGCGGCCAATCGCAATCATATACCGCGAATATCCCTTCGTCACGCAGAACGCGGGAGACCTCCTTCAATGTGCTGGCCGGGTCCATCCAGTGAAAGGATTGGGAACAGGTGATGATGTCGGCGGACTGATCCTTAAGCGCCAATTGGTTGGAATAGCCCGAGACGAACTTGATGTCGGCGATATCCGCGCCGCTGCTGCGTGCTTCCTGTTCCAGCGTTTGCAATTTGGCGACGGCTTTGCCGCGCATATCATCATTCGGCTCAACCCCGATGACTTGATCCGCAGCGTCTTTCCATGCAAAGGAGGAAAGCCCCGTTCCGCATCCCAAGTCGACGACGACAGAGGGCTTGCGTTCCAAATAGCCTGTCAGCAGGGCGACAACCTCCTGGGGGGCTTCAGGGCGATGCTGGTCGTAGGTATCCTCAAAGCCGGTAAAACGATCCACGTTGCTGGCACGGTTTCCCTCGGGAACAAAATCCTTGCTCCACACTTCGGTCATATCCTTGGTCATCGTTACTCATCTCCTTATCCGGGTACATGAATCAGGCATCAGGCATAACAAAAGGTGCTTTCTTGGCTTGCACAATTACGGACGAAGGCTCCAATCGCCGTTTTCTGCCGCTGTAATGCCATCATATCATAGGAAAGGAACTTATTGACAGACGGGCTTGACCCGGGTAGTGCCGATGCGGGTACAATAGAGGAATCGAATGAGGAAGAGGGATGAACATGAAGACACCAACAGCACCGAAGGGGATCTTCTTCGATGTGGATGATACATTGTATGACCATCTGGCGCCTTTTCGCGAGGCCGTGCAGGAGATTGTCAGTCCCGATGAGACGTTTCCTTATGAGGCCGCCTACCATCGGATGCGCTATTACAGCGACAAGCTGTCCGTCGAGCTGGGAGGAGCCGGAACGGCAGCTTACGGGGATGCGGTCGAGGATATGCGCAGACGCCGGTTCCAGTTAGCGTTGGCCGAATTCGGCGTGCGACTGACTCTTGAGGAGGCCGAAGCGGTACAGCAGACGTATCTGGACCTGCAGTATAACATCACGATGTTTGAGGGCGCCCGGGAGCTTCTGATGAAACTGGCGGATGCCGGGCATGTCGTAGGCCTGATTACCAATGGCCCGGCCGAACATCAGATGAACAAAATCGCGGCGATGAAGCTGGGCGGCCTGATACCGGAGGATCGGCTATTCGTATCCGGTGCCGTCGGCTGGGACAAGCCCGATCCGCGGATCTTCCACCATGTGAACAGGCAGACCGGGACGAAGCCGGAGAACTCTTATTACGTCGGGGACTCATGGCGCAATGACGTGGTCGGAGCCCTGGCTGCGGGCTGGCATGTAATTTGGTTCAATCACCGGAGCGTCGGGCCGGAATCGGAGCAGCGGCCGCAGCATACCGTTGCGAGTTACGAAGAGCTCGAGCGGCTGCTGGAAGAGATTATCGGATAACAAAATGGGCAGTCCCCCTGATCCGCTGCCCAAGCGGGCTGCTGCCGCATTATTCGAAAGGCTATGGTCAGGCTCTTTAAACGAAGGGCTTGGCTTTTTTGGTTCTATATTCAACCGAATGGTTGACTTTATGAAATTTGCCCATTATAGTTAACCATATGGTTGAACAAAATAATGAAGAACAACTGGATCACATCTTCCATGCTCTGGCTGACCCGACCCGAAGAGAGATGGTGCGCATGATCGCATCGCAGGAACGGACGGTATCTGAGCTGGCTGAACCGTTTGACATGTCGCTTGCGGCAGCCTCCAAGCATATCAAGGTACTGGAGCGCTCCGGCCTGCTCGAACGGTCCATCCATGGACGGACGCATACCTGTCGTCTGAATCCGAACGTCATGTCAAGAGCGATGGAATGGCTGCAATTCTACGAACGATTCTGGAACCGGCAATTTGATGCGCTTGAACGCGAGCTGAACAAAGCGAAGAGGGAGGAGCACTAGAAGAATCCTTAGGAATACCGCTGAACATCCTGGACAAGGATGAGTAACGTAGGGAAATAAACGCAATACCACTTTTGATAAGAGAAGGATGATTAACATTGGATAACGCCTCCACTACCACGCTGATCATGAAACGCCAATTTGAGGCAGCACCGGAAAGAGTATTTGATGCCTGGTTAAATCCCGACATGATGAGGAAATGGTTGTTTACGATGGAAACAACGAACAAAATCGCCCGCAACGATCCGCGCGTGGGCGGAAGCTGGGAGATTGTTGACGTGAGGGAAGGCAAGGAGTACCGGGCCATTGGAGAGTATCTGGTCATAGACCGGCCGCGCAAGCTGGTGCTCACCTTCAAGATGCCCCAGTTCAGCGACACCGTGGACCGCATTACGGTGGAGTTCAAAGCCGTAGACGCGGGGTGCGAAATGACGTTCTCCCAGGAGATCGTTGTCCCTCATGAGGAAGACTGGACCGCAGAGGATATTGAAAAAGCGCTGACCGAATACCATGACCAAACCGAGCATGGCTGGGGTTATATGTTTGAGGGGCTGAAGCAGCTGTTAGAGACAGGAACGATAAACTACCCATCTTAAACCGATGAATAAGGGAGCGTGTGTTATCGATGAAGAGTGTGACCCCGTTTTTAATGTTTCAGGGCAACGCGGAAGAAGCTATGAACCATTACATTTCCATTATTGAGGATTCCGAAATCATCAGCATTACCCGTTATGGACCCAATCAGCCGGGAGCCGAGGGAAGCGTCATGCATGCGGTCTTTTCGTTGAAGGGACAAACGTTCATGTGCATCGACAGCAACGTGAAGCATGAGTTTACGTTCACGCCTTCCTTCTCCATCTATCTGACTTGCGAATCCGAAGCCGAGATAGAGAAGGTGTACGGTGCTTTGGTCGATGGCGGAGGTGCGATGATGCCGCTGGACAACTATGGATTCAGCCAAAAGTTCGGCTGGATCGCGGACAAGTTCGGCGTATCCTGGCAGCTTAATCTGCCAAGCGAAGCGTAACCTTTAGCAGTTGATTCATCTAGGGACGGGCCCGGAAGGGGCCTGTCCCTTTTTGCGCTGCGCTGCAAGGAAGGCATTGCGCAGCTTGATGCTCTCGATCAAGAGCCGTGCTCTCCCTCACCGCCAGCCCAACGGAAGAATATAGCAATGCGCAGCCGCAAATCCCATGCCGCTGCGTATGCTGCTTATTCCGTGTACTGCTTTCGGAATTGCAGCGGCGACAGGCCGAAACGGGCGGAGAAGCGGCGGGAGAAATAGGGCGGGTATTGAAATCCCACATGCTCCGCGATCCGGGCCATGGACCACTGGGTGGTCAGAAGCAGCCGCTTCGCCTGGTCCAGGCGGTACTGCAGCAGGTATTCCGTTGGCGTCAAGCCGTGCGAGGCCTTCATGCAGCGCGTCAGGTAATTGTAGTGGAAATGCAGGTCAGACGATAAACGTGCGTTGCTGATGGGCTCGCGGTAATGCATTTTGATATAGGATTCCACTTGCTCCGCGACTTTGCGTACCCGCGATTGCTCCTGATCGGACCGCGACGGATCCAGCAGCTCCAGCAGCTCGATAAACAGGGTCTGTTCGCGCCAAAACGCCGTAGATCTCGGCTCCGTAGCCTGAAGGTGCAAGGAATCGAACAGCTGATAGGCTTGCTCCGGATAAGGGATATGTCCTTGCTTGGGCAGCTTGATATTGTGTGAGATCGACGCATGATCGGTTGTGCTCGTTGCCGCCGATTGAAAATGCAGCCAATAAAAGGAGGTTTCCTCCCGGCACTCTTGCACAGCGTAGTGGTGCGCGTCCGGCATCAATACGGCCATATCCCCGGCACGTAGTGCCCACTGCAGGTTCTCCTCGCCCAGAAACAAGCAGCCGCGTTGAACGAGGATGAGGTCGAAGACGCCAAGGTTTCTCCGGTTCGGATGCGATTCGCCCGGCATGTAGTGCGTTTTACCGGATTCAAGGAAGTAGGGCAGCGGCAGAGAGGTGAAGGAAAGCACGCTTTGTTCCGACATGGTAACACCTCCAAGGAAGTGTGAAATCGTATAAGAAATTAGGTCGATTCTGTTATCGTTTTCATCCTATCATAGATCGTAGAATGGGAAGTGTCGAGGCTTTATCCTATTCGAACCCCAAAAGGAGTGTATATCCGAGATGATGACTCTTACTACGCGTTCAGCTGCCGTGCCTCTTAAGCAAGTGAAACTGACCGACCCCTTCTGGTCGAGTTACATAGAACTGGTAAGGGAAGTGGTGATTCCCTACCAATACGAGGCCCTCCATGATCGAATTCCGGGCATTGAGCCGAGCCATGGCGTATCCAATTTTCGCATCGCTGCCGGCAGGGACGAGGGTGAATACGGGGGCATGGTGTTTCAGGACAGCGATGTCGCCAAATGGCTTGAGGCTGCGGCTTATTCGCTGGCCACTCATCGGGATCCGAAGCTGGAAGAACAGGTGGATGAACTGATTGATCTGGTTGCCGACGCCCAGCAGCCGGATGGCTATCTGAATACGTATTTTACGGTGAAGGAGCCGGAGAAACGCTGGACCAATCTGACGGACTGTCATGAGCTGTACTGCGCCGGTCATATGATTGAAGCCGGAGTTGCTCACTACAGGGCGACGGGCAAGCGGAAACTGCTGGACGTGGTGTGCCGCTTGGCGGATCATATCGATACCGTTTTTGGACCCGAAGATGGGAAAATCCATGGGTTTGACGGCCATCAGGAGATTGAGCTGGCCCTGGTGAAATTGTATGAGGTGACTCAAGAGCCGAGATATTTGAGCCTGAGCCAATATTTTATCGATGAGCGCGGGACGGAACCCCACTTCTTCCTTCAGGAGTGGGAACAGCGCGGGAAGAAATCCTTCTATCGCTCGGTGCTGCACGCCCCGCATTTGGCTTATCATCAGAGCCATCTGCCCGTTAGGGAGCAGAAGGAGGCCGTCGGGCACTCGGTCCGGGCCGTATATATGTACACGGCGATGGCGGATCTGGCCGCCAGAACGAAGGACCCGGCTCTGCTTGAGGCTTGCGATACTTTGTGGCGCAACATGGTCCATAAACAGATGTACATTACCGGAGGGATCGGGTCCACTCATCACGGCGAGGCGTTTACGACGGATTATGATCTGCCGAACGATACCGTTTACTCGGAAACCTGCGCATCCATTGGGCTGATCTTTTTTGCCCAGCGCATGCTGCAGCTGTCGCCCAAATCGGAGTATGCGGACGTGATGGAGCGCGCGCTGTTTAACACGGTCATTGGCAGCATGGCTCAGGACGGGCGGCATTTCTTCTATGTAAACCCGCTAGAGGTATGGCCTGCGGCCTGCCGCCATAATCCGGGCAAGGCCCATGTGAAGCCGGTTCGGCCGGGGTGGTTCGCCTGCGCCTGCTGCCCGCCTAACGTGGCAAGGCTTCTGTCATCGCTGGGCGAATACGTGTATACAATGAATGACGATACGCTGTATGCCCATCTGTACATCGGCGGCGAAGCGGAGGTGCGGTTCGGGGACGTGCCTGTGAAGGTAATGCAGAACAGCACGCTGCCTTGGGACGGGGACGTTACGTTTACGCTTCAGCCTGAACAGGCTGTCGAGTGGACGGTGGCGCTTCGCATTCCGGATTGGTCGCGCGGCAAAGCCGGCTTGCGCGTGAACGGGCAAGAAATGAACGTGGAGGATATTACTCAAGACGGCTATGCCTGCGTGAAGAGAGTATGGGCGCCGGGAGACACCGTGGAGTTGGCATTCTCCATGGAGATCCATCAGGTCAGAGCCAATCCGAATATACGGGGGAATGCCGGCAAGGCCGCGATTCAGCGCGGGCCGCTCGTATACTGCCTGGAAAGCGTCGATCATGGAGTGCCTGTATCCTCGCTATCGCTTGCGGGCGATCCGAAGCTTCGTTCGCGATTTGATCCGAATCTACTCGGCGGAGCGGTTGTCATTGAAGGGGAAGGGTGGCGTGAAAAGTCTGACGATTGGGGCGATGAGCAGCTGTATCGTTCTTCTCCCCAAAAGATGCTTCCCGTATCATTGAAGGCCATTCCGTATTATTTATGGGGCAACCGCGGCGAGAATGAAATGGCCGTCTGGGTGCGCGAGCTGCCGCGCACGGTATAAGGATGGGGTACTGGCGGCCCATCCGGATAGAGTAGATTGGAAGCACAGCCGGAAAATGCTGCATATCATACCCGTGATGATGCCAAGCATCATAACATAAAGGGCTTGCCCAAGGTCGATGGACCTCGGGCAAGCCCTTTTTTAGGTGACAAGCAAACGGAGAATGGATCCTGTCCTGCATCGGTTTACAACAGCTTCTTGATATCCTCTTCCATCTTCTCCGGAGTGTCCGTCGGTGCAAAGCGCTTGATCACCTTGCCGCTGCGGTCCACCAGAAATTTGGTGAAGTTCCATTTGATCGCTTTGATGCCCAGTGCGCCGGGGGCTTCGCTGGTCAGATATTTGTAAAGCGGATGAGCGTTCGTGCCGTTCACATCGATCTTGGAAAACAGCGGGAAGGTGACGCCGTGATTAAGCTTGCAGGCCTCTTCGATCGCGGCATCCTCCTCCAGCTCTTGATTCATGAATTGGCTGCTGGGGAAGCCGAGAACGGCCAATCCCTGGTCGCGGTAGGTTTGGTGCAGCTTCTCCAGACCGTCGAATTGAGGGGCAAAGCCGCATTTGGTCGCCGTATTGACGATCAGCATGACGTCCCCTTTATAAGATTCCAGCGTTTGGGATTCGCCGCGTATCGTTTTTACTTCATATTCATAGATCGACATCGCCGTAGAAACCTCCTCCAATGAGATGTATTAAGTTCAGAGTATATCCTTTTACTGCGGATTGCAATTTGATACGGCGACATCCAGGGTTTATGCGAGCGGGTACATGGCCATATATGAATTTCAATACCTGATGCGGAAGTATCAAAAGTAAAATTTTGTATTTTCATCTGGACTTATTTAGGAGATGTATGATAGTAGTAGAATAAGTGCTTTATCGAATGAACCAAGAGGGGTACTACTGAAATCATGTGTGGGAGGACGGTATGAGATTAAAAACGCAAATGCTCAAAACGACGGTGACCAGCCTGCTGGCTTTTATGTTCATCGTCCTCATCGTCCTGGTTCCAAGGGATCTGAATCTGTCGCTGGACAGCAATTTATGGGTGACAAATTATTCCTTTGATCTGGGTGAGTATGTAACGCATATCCGGGATTATTTTGCAGCGGCGATTCAGAACGGTACGCTGGGGGAATCGCGATATAACGGCCAGTCTTCGGAAGCGGCCGCTTTCGGAGCCGTCGGCAAAAGCCTGCTCGTTATTGTATCCGCTTTATTCATAGGATTCGTGTTCGGCATTCTGAAGGGAGTCCTGGACTACAAATTGTCCAAGACCAAATTTAGCGCGCTGGGGCACTGGACGACATGGCTGTTCCAGTCCATTCCGGATTTTTTCCTGATGCTGATCGCCCAGTGGGTGCTCATTAAGCATGTTCCGGCCATCCGTTATTTTGCGGTTGACGGCTGGGAGGCCTTCGTGCTGCCTTCGCTGCTTGTCTCGATTTACCCGATTTTCTTCATTGCCCGAATCACGTCGGCCTCGCTGCTCGCACAGGAAGGCAAGATGTACATACTGCTGGCTAGAGCCAAAGGACTCAGCGACCGAAAGGTTGTCTACAAACATATGCTGCGCAACGGCATCGCGACCATCCTGACCCATCTTCCGGGCCTGCTTGTCTTCATCTTGTCCAACCTGCTCGTGGTGGAATATTACCGCAACTATCCAGGGGCGGCGTGGAGATTGTTTCTGGCACTGGATTTCAATACGTTCAGCGGCACCGGCGGCAATTATGAACCGGGTGTCATTATTTATATCGCATTTTCCTTCATGGTGCTGTTCATGATCGTCCAATGGATTAGTCATTCGGCACGCAAGTACTTTGATCCACGATAAAGATACGAGGTGAGCCGTCTTGAAGAATTTCCCTTTATGGATAGGCAGTATTTTGCTTGCTTTCTTTGTTTTCGTTATGCTGGCGGGGCCTTATATGCCCTTCATTGATAAGGATTTGAAGAAGGAACCCTCCAGATGGGTCATGAAGGACGGGAAGCAGAAGCTGACCCTTCCGCCCTATAAGCCTTCCTCGAAGAATTGGCTTGGATCGGACAAGCGAGGGGTCGATAACCTGAGCAAGCTGGTTGTGACCGCCAAGGATACGATCCTGCTGGTGCTCGCGATTACGGCTGTCCGATATGCGATCGGGGTGCCCCTGGGATTGATTGCCCGCAAGAAAAAGGGGTTCACCCACCGGCTGATCACCTTTTGGAACCAGTTGTGCTCCTATTTGCCGCCGGTCTTTGCATCCGCGCTGCTGCTTGCGCTTCCGTTCTTTCTCTTCTCCCAGCAGCGGATGGGCTGGGCCATTCTGATTCTGGCTAGCGTCGAAGCCGGGCGGGTGGCCATCACGATTCAGCAGCAGGCCCATAAGATGGCAAGCGAGCCCTATATGGAGGCCGGAACCGCTTTAGGTCTTCGCACGAGGACGTTGACGAAGAATTACTATATCCCGGTCATGTTCCCCGAAGTGATCGTCAACTTCTGTTTGGATATGGGAAAGGTCATGCTCCTGCTCGGCCAGCTTGCGATCGTGAACATCTTCCTTGGTCATGAGTGGAAGGAAGTTAATTATTACGTCATGGAATTCGTGGAGACGGGTTATAACTGGGCAACGATTCTGTCCAAGCATCGGGCAGACATCTGGCTTGGGAAGTTCCAATTCGTGGTCTATCCGGCATTTGCCATGATGCTGCTGATCATCACGTTCAACCTGTTAGGCGAGGGTCTGCGCCGCCGTTTTCAGGTCAAGGGCTGAATGTTAACGCAAAAAAACCGGAAGAATGAAAGCTTATGCAGGTGCTTCCCATAAGGAGGCAAGCTTCTGCCGAAGCCGATTTCTTCCGGTCTTTTTATGTCCATGCCGAATGCGGTTTGTCACGCTTCTACGGGGATATCCGGGTGAGCCCATACGGACACGCTGCCGCCGTTCACCGGGAACAGCCCGAAGCCGTCCTCGCCGATCGTTACGCGATCCTTCCGGGTGCGGGTCAGATCCACCCATACCTCTCCGGCGCGATGCTCGCCGACAAACATTCGCTTATCCCCGGCTTCGCCGTTGGCGATGACCACCGCGCAGCCGGAACATTCGATTTCCGGAATGCCGCGGCGGACCCAGCCTATCGTATTCGGGTGGTCAAAATAATCATCCTGCTCGCCGTACGCCCGATTCGCCCTGGCGTAGAGCAGCGGATCAATCGCTTCCCGTTTGCCGGGAATGGGGTTCTCGCCGCCGATTCCGTAATAATCGCCGTAGAAGACCGAAGGATAACCGTCCTTCCGCAGCAGGATCAACGCATAAGCGCTCTGCTTGAACCAATCCTCCACCCAGGATTCCAGCGATTCCTGCGGCTGCGAGTCGTGATTGTCCACAAACGTGACGGCATTCATCGGATGCGATTGCACGAGCGTATCGTCGAAAATCGTCCGTAGATCGAAGGAACGCCCGGCTTTCGAAGCTGCTTGGAGTTTATAGTGAAGAGACACGTCGAACAGATCGATTTTATAATCCACCGTATCCAGGAAATTCCGGCAGTCCTGAAGCTCGGGGTTCCAGAACTCCCCCACGATGTAAAAATCATCGCCGCGCTTTTTTTTCATGGCGGTCGCAAATTCTTTGATGAAATCATGATTGATGTGTTTGATCGCATCCAGCCGGAATCCGCTGCATTGCAGCGTATCCACCAGCCATTTCCCCCATGCAATCATTTCCTTGCGCACATCCGGATGGCTGTAATCAATGTTGGCAAACATCAGGTAGTCGTAATTGCCGAATTCATGGTCCACCTTATCGCTCCACGATTTATTCTCGCCGACGATGCGGTAAATGCCGGAACGTTTGTTGATTTCGTCGTAATCGGTCCCGTTGAAATGAGTGAAATTCCATTGGAAGGCAGAGTATTGGTCCCCCCGGCCGGGGAACGTGAATTTGGTCCATCCCTCGATCTCGAACGGCTTCGATATATCCTTGGTCCGATCCATCTCGTCGACCTGCACCACCCGGAAACGTTCGGTCTCATCGGCGCCCGCCTTATGGTTCATCACCAGATCCACATAGACCGCGATCCCGTTCTTCTGGCAGGCCGCAATGGCATCGATCAATTCCTGCTTGGTTCCGTACTTCGTGCGAACCGTTCCCTTCTGATCGAATTCCCCCAGATCATACAGGTCGTAAACGCCGTAACCATTGTCCTCGGCGGACGATGCCTTTGTCACCGGAGGAATCCAAACCGCGTCGATCCCCGCCTTGCTCAGCTCCGGCGCTGCGTTCTTGAGCCGCTTCCAATGCGATCCGTCGGCGGCCACATGCCATTCGAAGAACTGCATAATCGTATGATTTCGCTGCATACTTCCATCTCCTCTATCCTGATCGCTCTGCATGATGAGTGCATACTAAGCTCAAATACCCAAGAAAGCGGGGGAGCTAAACCGTCCCCCCGAAATGGGCAGATCCCGCCCTTTTAGTTTTGCCCAAAAATGGAAAGAAAAAGACGGGGCCCTTCAGGTTGGCGGGGGCCAGAAACGGCTTCAATCCATCGCCCGGAGGATGGAAAGGGATTGAAGGCTTTCACCGCCAAAAAGCCATCCCCCGCGAGCAGGGAATGGCTTTTCGTTTCGGGCACTGGGCCGGCACCTGATTGCTTATGCCATGGCATAAGTCAGCAGGATCAGCAGCACGGTGGTGATGGCCATGGCCAGCAGCGGCCGCCAGGCGCCGCGTATGTCCTTCAAGTGGACATTCAGGCCAAGTCCCACCATCGCCATGGCAAGGATGAAGGAGGCTGCCTGGGATATCGTATCCTTGATCGGCAGGGGAATGATCGGTTGTCCGGTAAATTCCCAGCTTCCCAGCAAGCTCGCTGCGATGAAGCCAAGCAGAAACCAGGGAAACTCCATCCGCGTTTGGCTCTGCAAACGTCCGGTCCGCTTCATCCAGACCATTAGCACGATGCTGAGCGGCACGAGCAGAAATACGCGGCCAAGCTTGGCAAGCAGACTGATCGCAAGAGCATCTTCGCCTGCCGGAGCGGCTGCGAGTGCCACATGGGCGATCTCATGAAGACTTACGCCCGACCAGATGCCGTATTGGGTATCCGATAAGGGAAGCAGCGGCTGGACGAGGGTATAACCGATCGCGACGATGGTTCCAAGAAAGGCGATAAGCCCTGCTCCAAGCGCGGTGTCCTTTTCCTTGGCTTTCACGATCGGGGACACGGCGGCGATGGCCGCCGCGCCGCATACGCCAGTTCCAATCCCGAGCAGAAGGGATAGGGACATATCGGCCTTCAGCCATTTGGCAATCAGCAGCGTAAGCCCGATCGCAAACACGACGCTGATGACATCTCTCAGCATTAAACCCAAGCCTTGCTGGAATACGACGCCGATATTCAGCTTTAAGCCATATAGAATGATCGCTAGGCGCAGCAGACGCTTGGCCGTGAATTGGATCCCGATGCGCAGTCTCTCCGGGTAACCGCGGAGCTGCCGGTATACAGCGGCGATCAGAATTGCCCAGGCAAGCTGGCCAAGATAGCCAAGGCCCGGCACGCTGGCTAATCCGTAACCGATAAGGGCGATGACAAAGGTAAAGGCTACGCCGCCAGCAGTGGCGGGCAGCGAATGCTGCGTCCATCGAACCAGACGATGGACATGCTCTTGAGATTTGGAATATGCGGGTTCAGCCATAAGACATAACCTCCGATTCGTTCGGTTGGTCTGAACCCATCGTATCCCATTGCTTAGAATAAGAAAAATAAATCATTATGATGATCATCATAAGTAATTTATTATGGTAATATAACGCATAACCAAATATGGATCTGGAACGAAGGGGGCTAAAAGCGTGGATCAAGCACTGGAAGTATTCGTAGCCGTCGTAGACAAGGGGAATTTTACCCGCGCGGCCGAGGAACTGCTTATGACACAGCCGGCGGTAAGCCAGTATATCCAGGCGTTGGAGCGTTCCGTTGGCACCAAGCTGCTGGAGAGAACCAATAAATACGTCCGGCTTACGAAAGCGGGAGAGATCGTATACCATCATGCGAAGGACATTTTGGGCCTGTACACCCGCATGAACGCCCTTGTGGACGATTTGATGCATCGGGCAAGCGGCCATCTGTCCATCGGCTCCAGCTATACCTTCGGGGAGTACATGCTGCCGCATTTGATCGCTTATATGAGGGAGCGTTATCCCTTGATCCGCCCGTCGATTACGATCGGGAACACCAAGGAGGTGGCGGAGATGATATTGCGACATGAGGCGGATATCGGGATCGTCGAGGGCGACTATCAGGATGAGAAGCTGCTTATCGAGGCTTTCGCGGAGGATGAAATGGTGGTGATGGTCCCCCGTGACGGGCGGTACGACCATCTGCAGGAGGTACCGCTGTCCGAGCTGGCGGATGAGACCTGGATTGTCAGGGAAGCCGGTTCGGGCACCCGCGAGGCAACGGAGCGGATGTTCTCCCGGTATCATGTTCATCCTAAGCATATCGTGGAGTTCGGAAGCACCCAGCTGATCAAGGAATCCGTGGAGGCAGGCCTTGGCGTTACGCTGTTGTCGAGGTGGGCGGTGCGCAAAGAGATTCGACTTGGAACGCTGCATATGCTGGTACCGGATGGCAAGCCGGTGGCGCGCCAGTTCTCATGGGTTACGCAGAAAACGCCGTATCACACCAAGGCCGTTGAGATCTTTCTGGAGCTTCTGCGTCAACAGCGCGGGTTTCCTAAGGAAGTGTAGGGGAAGAAGGCGATTTCGAATCGAGTATCAAGGACATCCCGCTTAGGGATGTTTTTTTGTCCGGTCATGATTATAAATGCAATTGTTGGTTAAAAATAGTTACCATAATCTATTGAATAAACCATATAAGAAATGACGTGAAAAAAAGGGCGTAAGGAGGGTTAAACGATGAGAACATTTAATACCATCGCATTGCTGTTATTGATTATCGGAGGCATCAACTGGCTGCTCGTGGGTCTGTTTCAATACGACCTGGTCGCTGCATTGTTTGGTGGGCAGAGCTCTGTAGGCTCCCGCATCATCTATACGATTGTCGGACTGTGTGCACTGTACTCGATCCGCTTCTTCGGTGACGTTACGAATGACGACCGTTCAACAGCTAAGTAGGTTATATTTAATGACATAAACATAACGCGAATGACAAGAAATGCCTGGGTTTGCATAAGCCAAAAAGCCGGTCCCCATTGGGGACCGGCTTTTTTTAATGTCCAAAACTTTGAAACTGTCCGTGTGGCGGCATGCTTATGTGAGGTGCAAATTCAACATATGCAGTATGAATTTTCCAGTATAAATAAGGGTTTTCGTGCTCTATAGTTATAGATAAAAACGACATATTTACGGGATCCGGAAGGAACCCATAGAATGAAGCCAAGTCATTGCAGCGCAAGAAGATGAAGTCAACTGCATGTTATATAAATTAACGTGTGGCTCATCTATCATCAGCTTTTCTAAGACATGATGAAGGGAGTGAATCTGCTGCAGCTCGTGCTAGCTCAGTCCCGCTTAAGAACGCAATGCTTTGTACAAGGCATCCACCAGGCTGTGCGTCGCATCGCAGCTGTATTCCCAGAACATGATGCCGGCCAGCCCCTGCTCCTGTATGTATTTGCATTTATGGGTCAGGGATTCGGCGTCATCGTATGTGATGAAGCTGCTGCCGTCGAATAAATAAGGCGCTTTGGCTTCGTCGTCCCAGTACCTCTTATAGGAAGGATTGCTAAAATACTCGGCAGCGAGCTGGGTATAGGTCGGGCCGTAACCTCCGGGGGAGGGAGCGACCTGGAGGTATCCGTTGTTCACGTCCGGCACATCGTTCCACTTCCTGGAGTAGAATGCGGCCCCGATCACGATTTTTTCGTGCGGCACACCGGCTAGGGTAAACAGACGGACGGATGCGTCGACGCTGATTCGGAACAGATCGCCGGTGGAGGTGTACAGGTTGGTATGGTGGCCCGTCAGCGTCTGGAATCCGCCGCGCATGTCGTACGTCATCAGCTGAATGAAGTCGAGATAGGGGTGGATGTCATTGATTTCGGTGCCGTCGATATAATATTGATCGGCTCCGGCCGCGATGGTCAACAGATAGTGTGTCTTGCCCCGCCCGTACTGATCCAGCGATTCCCGGAGCTCCTTCAGCAGCAGCGTAAAGTTCTCCTTGTCGTTTGGCGATGCCGCCGTTCCGGCGATCGAGTAGCATGGATACTCCCAGTCCAGGTCAATGCCGTCGAAGGGAAACTCTTGCAGCAGCTTGATCGCCGATTCGCACACGCTTTGTCTACCTTCGGACGTGGCTGCCGCTTTCGAGAATCCGTCGGAGCCCCAGCCGCCAACGGACAACAGTATGGTTAATTCGGGATTGACGGCTTTCAAGCGTTGGATCTCGTGAATGGTGTTCGTGTCGGTATACGTAATCTTGTCTTCTTGGATATGGGCAAAAGCGATGTTCAAATGAGTGAGCCGCCGGGCATCTTCGGCCGTGATCTCGGATAAGACTTTGCGCCCTGCGTAGCCGGCTAAAATCCAGGATGATGGCTGCATGCGTAATACCTCATTTCTTTTAGAATATGTCAGTTTTGCTTTTACGGTTTATTTTTCCAACTTACGGTCAGATATGACATCTGTCAAGGATCATCCCGTTAACGAAGATGACAATTTATCGTAGGGGGAGGGGTCAAAAACCACATGTTTTCCTGCCCGAAAACGACAATGACAAGACTGGGAAGGACGTGAAAAGCCCGTCATACCAATGGATGGAGCCGTTACAACCGGACAATTGAAAATGACATATTTACGGATGATGCCGCGATCCATACACTTGGGATGTAAGCGTTAACAATTCTGAGGCTGGCGAAAGCCGCACGCTAAGGAGTGGTCAGGAAGGCTCTTTCTTATCCATTGAACAGGGGTGCTTTTCCGAAAAAAATGGCCGGATTTTTCATTAGAGAAGGAGGGAGAAACCGATGCAGCAAAGTGGTAAGTCCGCCCTGTCGCCAAACTTATCGGTGAATACGATTCCGAATCGTAAAAAAAATACATTATGGAGGAGGATGATTCGAAACTGGGAGCTGTATTTGTTTATCGCTCCGGCATTTCTGTATTTTGTCATTTTCCATTATGGCCCGATGTACGGGATCCAAATCGCCTTCAAAAACTTCATCCCGACGCTGGGAATAACGGGAAGTCCGTGGGTCGGATTCGACCATTTCGAACGCTTCTTTAACTCTTATTACTTCTGGGACTTGCTCTGGAATACCTTGAGCATCAGCTTGTATGAGCTGGCCATAGGGTTTCCGCTGCCCATCATTCTGGCATTGGCCTTCAATGAAGTGAAGGATTCATTCTTCAAGCGTACGGTACAGACCGTCACGTATGCGCCGCATTTTATTTCAGTCGTTGTTATGTCCGGTATGATCATTACCTTCTTGTCGCCTTCGTCCGGCATGATCGTAAATTTTGTGGAAATGCTGGGCTTTCAGCCGCCGCAATTCTTGACGGACCCTGCCTGGTTTAAGACCGTATACGTGTTGTCCGGCGTATGGCAGAGTGCGGGCTGGGGTACCATCATCTATCTGGCCGCATTATCGGGTGTCGATCCGCAGCTGCACGAGGCAGCCGTCGTGGACGGTGCGAGCAGGTTCAAGCGCATTCTGCACATCAATATTCCGGCGATCGTACCTACGATCACCATCCTGTTGATCCTGAACATGGGCAGCATTTTGGGCGTCGGATTCGAGAAAATCCTGCTCCTGCAGAACCCGCTGAATATGAGCTCTTCCGATGTCATCTCGACTTTCGTTTATCGCTCTGGTCTGGTTGACGCACAGTACAGCTTCTCTACCGCTGTCGGATTGTTCAATTCGGTCATTAATGCGATTCTGCTGATAGCGGTGAACCAAATCGCTCGTCGCACCAGCGAAAACAGCCTGTGGTAGAAGGGGGAATAACATATGTCATCCACGGTAAGGGAAAGCAAGGGGGATAAATTATTCCTGCTATGCAACTACATCTATTTGACGATTGCACTGATCATCGTACTGTACCCGCTGCTGTACATTGTCAGCGCCTCTATCAGTGATCCGAAGTACGTAAGCTCAGGTGAAATGTGGCTGATTCCGAAAGGGATAACTTTTGATGGATATGCCAGGGTGTTCGAGAATGCCAACATTTGGATTGGCTATAAGAACACGATTATTTATACAGTGATAGGTACGATCGTGAATCTGATTGTCACGCTGCCTGCAGCCTATGCGCTCAGTCGCTCGGATTTTGTGGGCAGAGGATTTTTTATGGCGGTGTTCCTGGTTACGATGTTTTTCGGTGGGGGACTGATTCCGAGTTACCTGCTCGTTAAAGATCTTGGCATGGTCAACAGCATGTGGGCTCTTATACTGCCGGGAGCTGCGTCCATATGGAATATAATTGTGTCCCGGACGTTCTTCCAATCGACCATTCCGAAGGAGCTTCAGGAAGCGGCCCATATCGACGGCTGTACGAACTTCCGGTTATTCGTCAAAATCGTATTGCCGCTCTCGATGCCGATTATTGCCGTCATGGCACTTTTCTACGGCGTCGGACATTGGAACAGTTACTTCAGTGCCATGATTTATCTGAACGATGCGGCGAAGTATCCGCTGCAGCTCTTCCTGCGTCAAATCCTGGTGCTTCAGGAGATGGCGGCACAGGGCGGAGGGGCGATTGACGCCTCATCCGCAGCAGCGATGAATTCCAAAGCGGAAATTGCCGCACTGGTCAAATATGCGGTCATTATCGTTGCGACACTTCCGGTTATTGCTGTTTATCCGTTCCTTCAGCGTTACTTTGTGCAGGGTGTTATGATTGGTTCCGTTAAGGGCTGATCTTAAACCATACAATCCACACCAAAAAAGGGGAGTTGTTGTCATGAAAAAGCTTCGCAAGGCATCATCTATTTTACTCTGCCTCACCCTCTCAGCAACAATGCTTGCAGCCTGTGGTTCACCTAAAGGAGATGGCGCTGCTACAGCACCGTCCGGGACAGCCAGCACGGAAGGGGTAAAGAAGGAAGGTTTCCCGATTGTGGATGAGCCGATCACTCTGACGGTCATGTCACAGGATGCCGGTGTAGCCGATTGGAATACGATGCCCGTACTACAAGAGATGGAGAAATTGTCAGGCATCAAGCTGGAATATCAGCTTTCTCCGATTGACAGCTTTGAAACGAAGAAAAATCTGGTGTTTGCGAGCGGAGATTTGCCCGATATGTTCTATGCGGCGGATCTGAAGCCGGCTGAGCAGGTAACTTACGGCAGCCAAGGTATCCTCATTCCGCTGGAGAAGTACATTGACGAAGGCTATGCACCGAACATCAAAAAGATTTTTGACGAAAACCCGGATGTCCGCAAATCCTTCACGACCCCGGACGGACATATCTACGCCCTGCCGTTCGTTGACAAGGCTGCCGTATGGTACAGAGGCCCGATGTGGTACAACGGCAAGTTCCTAAAAGCGCTAAACGTGTCCGAGCCAAAGACTACTGAGGAATTATATACATTCTTGAAACGCGTCAAGGAAGAAGATCCTAACGGAAACGGAAAGAAAGACGAGATTCCGCTGACTTCCGTCAAGCTCGATGACCTGCGTATGTACTTCTTCGGCTTCTGGGGCATGTACAACGAAGGAATCTATTCCGACAAGGATGGGAAAGTACACTACCCTTATCAGGAAGAAGGCTACAAAGGCTATCTGACGTTCATGAACCGTCTGTGGAAGGAAGAACTGCTGGATCATGAAACCTTCTCGCAAACAGGCGATCAGAAAAAAGCCAAGGGAGAAAACAATCAGCTGGCTCTGTTTAACGACTACCATGCGTACTTCACGCTCGGCGGCGAGCCTAGCAGCGAGCATCCGCTCATGACGCCGGTGAAGAGTGAAATCGCCGACTCTCCGGTATACGGCATGCACCCTGGTATGTCGGCAAGAGGCACATTCGCCATTTCGAGCAGCAACCCGGCTCCGGAAGCGACCATGCGCTGGATCGATTACCTGTACAGCTATGAGGGCGCCACGCTGTTTAACCAAGGACCGGAAGGCACCCTGTGGAAATTCAAGGATGAGGCAAACCGCGTGAAAGAATGGCTCCCAGTGCCGGGCGGCGGCGATCGTGAGGAGTATCGCGGCAAAATCACGCCGAACTACGGTATTTTGACACCTGGCGTCAATGATCCGGATGTTGCGAAAGGTCTACGCACCGAATTCGATGAGTGGATCGATCAGCAGAATCAAGAGAAACTGGTGCCGATCGGCAAATCGCCGTTCCCTAACGTCTACTTGACGAATGAGGAGCAGAGTGAAGCAACTGCGCTGTTGTCCGATTTGGAAACGTACGTGAAACAGATGGAAGCCAAATTCGTAACAGGCCAAGAGCCGCTTGAGAATTGGGATAAATACGTCGCGCAAGTCAAGAAAATGGGCAGCGACCGTCTCGTCGAGCTTTACCAAGGCGCATATGATCGCTGGAACGCTGAGCAATAATCAGATGCATATATGAAAAACAAAGAGCCAACGTATCCCGGTCGCTTCATGACCGGGGGTTGGCTATTGTTTTTAAAGGGCAGGCAAAGCCCTTTCTAATGATCTTCAAAGATATCGTTATCACAAATGACTATTGGAGGTACACCATGTCGGAGAACAAGCTGGTTGAGGAAGAGCAAGCGGTAGTGGAGCAGGGCGTGCACAATTTCAGCAGTGAGGACAAATGGGTCAAGCCGGAGGATCCGCTGCTTCTGGAGCGATTGGAATGGTTCAAGGACCAGAAGCTGGGCCTGATGATGCACTGGGGGCCGTATTCCCAGCTGGGCCTTGTTGAATCGTGGGCGCTGAGCGATAAAGACGCGGACTGGTCACGTGACGGCATTGACTGGGACATCGATGCGGAGGAGCTTAAACGGCAGTATTTCGATTTGAACAAGACGTTCAACCCGCTTCGCTTTCAGCCTGATCTGTGGGCTGACCTGGCAGCCGATAACGGCTTCAAATATTTGAACTTTACCACCAAGCATCATGACGGATTCTGCATGTGGGATACGCATACGACCGATTATCGCGTTACGGGACCGGAATGTCCGTTCCATAGGCATAAACACGCCGATATCACGAAGGAGCTGTTCGATGCCTTCCGTGCCAAGGGGCTCGGCATCTCCGCCTATTTCTCCAAGGCCGATTGGCATACCCCATACTACTGGGCGCCGGGAATGGAAGCGGGGAGCTTCACTTCTCGCGGCCCAAGCTACGATCCGAAGAAATATCCTTGGCTGTGGGAACAGTTCGTCCAGTTTACCCATGAGCAGATCATGGAACTGATGACCCGTTACGGCCGCATCGATGTGCTGTGGCTGGATGCAGGCTGGGTGAACGATTACCGGGACCAGAATATCCGATTGGGCGAAGTGGTAGAGAAGGCGCGTGAGATTCAGCCTTGGCTTCTTTCGGCGGACCGCACGGTCGGCGGGCCTTACGAGAATCTGATCACGCCGGAGCAGACCCTTCCTGAGCGTGCCCTTCATGTGCCTTGGGAGAGCTGCATCACGATGGGAACCTCCTTCTCCTTCCGCTACGAGGATCGTTACAAAACGGTGCGCCAGCTTATTCACCTGCTGGCCGAAATCGTGGCCAAAGGCGGAAATCTAGCGCTCAATGTGGGCCCGCAGCCGGACGGAAGGCTGCCCGAGACGGCCATTTCACGAATGAAGGGTATGGGAGAGTGGCTGAAAGTCTACGGAGAGGCCATCTATGGGACTCGTGTCTGTGAGCCGTATTCCTCCGGCGCGGTCCAGTTTACCCAAAAAGGCGATACGACCTACGCCATCTATCTGTATCGAAATGAGCAAGAA
The DNA here is from genome assembly GCF_038007545.1 of Bacillus sp. FSL K6-6540. Lineage (NCBI taxonomy): Bacteria > Bacillati > Bacillota > Bacilli > Caryophanales > Bacillaceae > Bacillus > Bacillus sp. FSL K6-6540. The sequence continues at coordinate 6,877,302 of NZ_JBBOXH010000001.1, read as the reverse complement.
GCCGTTCCTGAGGAGCTGTTCATTCCGATTCAGACGGCGTTCGGCCGCATAGATCTGGTCGGGGGTCAGGAGGCGCTGGATTATCGCCGCACGGACGATGGCGTCGCGGTCCGACTTCCGGATCAGGAGCGTCAGGGGCTGGCGCCGATCGCGCATGTATTGCGGTTTCGTTAAGAGGCGGGCTGCATAAACGATTTCTCTAATGTTATAACGACTTCAAGAAGAGGTGTGGACAGATATGCAGAAATGGTTCGAAGAAGCCAAGCTGGGGATCTTCATTCACTACGGCATCTATGCCGTGGACGGGGTCTCGGAATCCTGGTCCTTCTATAACGGGAGGATCACGTACGACGAGTACATGAAGCAGCTGGACGGCTTTACGGCGTCGAAATTCAATGCGGAGAAATGGGCGGACTTGATCGAGAAGTCCGGTGCCCGGTATGCCGTGCTGACCACGAAGCACCATGACGGCGTTGCCCTGTGGGATACGCAGTACAGCGATCTCAACGTGGTCAAGCGGACGCCGGCCAATCGGGACATCGTGCGGGAGTATGCGGAAGCGATCAGGGAGAAGGGGATTCACCTGGGCATGTATTTCTCTCTGATCGATTGGTCGCATCCGGATTATCCGAGCGTGTTCGAAGGAGGCAGGGTACCGGAGGATCTCAGCGGCGTCAACCCGCACACCAGCCCCGTGGACGGCGTTCAGGATCAGGAGAAGTGGCAGAAATTCCTGGAGTTCAACAACAAACAGCTGCGGGAGATCCTGACGAATTACGGGAAGGTGGATCTGCTGTGGTTCGACGGCGATTGGGAACGCAGCGCCGAGCAGTGGAATCTGCCGGAGTTCAAGCATTATCTGCAATCCTTCAATCCGGATATCATCATCAACTCGCGGCTTCAGGGCCACGGCGATTATAAAACGCCTGAGCAGGGCATTCCGATCACGAGACCGGAGGGACCGTGGGAATTCTGCACCACGATCAACACCTCATGGGGCTACGTGCCTACAGACCATAAATACAAATCATTGAACCAGATCATTCGGATGTTCTGCGACTGCATCTCCATGGGGGGCAATATGCTCTTGGATATCGGTCCCCGCGAGGACGGCACCATCGATCCTAGGCAGGAGGACATTCTGCTTGGGCTGGGAGCTTGGATCCGAACTCATGAGGAGGCCGTATTCGGAACGGGCGAAGGCATTATGACCCGCTATTATCTGGGAGGAAGCACGATCTCCGAGGATCGAAAGACATTGTATTTATTTGTCTATGACGACCCGAAGGAGAATGTGTGCATCAAGGGACTGTGCAATCCGATCAAGAAAATTACCGTGCTGCACTCGGGCAAAGAGCTTGAACATGAAATCCATGGAGGCGTGCCTTGGTTCAACATCCCGGGGACGACGTGGATCAAAATGACGCCGGAAGATACGCATGAGCAGGTGACGGTCCTTAAGCTGGAGTTTGACGAAGAGCTGGAGATGTATGGCGGCTCGGGAGCCGTCGTCACCCATAACTAACCATATCACGGGGAGACAAACGCTTGATAGGCGCTTAGCCTCCCTCACGAAGCGGAGAGAATGACATGAACAGAAGTGGAGTGCCGGAGCCGAGGATAGAGTATGCTCCCAAGCATTACATATGCAGGCGTGCGGGACAGCCGCTCGTGCTGGACGGCCGCGTGGACAAGGCTTTTTGGGATGCGGCGGAATGGACCGACGATTTCGTTGATATCGAAGGGGATCTTCGCCCGAAGCCGGCCAAACGGACCCGGGTCAAAATGCTGTGGGATGACGACTATTTTTATTTTCTCGCCGAACTGATCGAGGATCAGATTTGGGCGACCTTGACGGAACGCGATTCGGTTATTTTCTATGATAATGACTTTGAAATATTCATTGATCCGGACGGGGACAGCCATCAATATTACGAATTCGAGATCAATGCACTGAATACGGTATGGGATCTGCTGCTGGTGAAACCGTACCGGGATGGCGGGCCGCCGGTCAACGGCTGGGATATCAGCGGTCTCAAGACGGCGGTGTTTATCGATGGGGAGCTGAACCGACCTGGCGCCGATAACCGGAAATGGAGCGTGGAGGTGGCGATTCCTTGGGCCAGTCTGAAGGAATGCGCCGAAGACGGCCGCCCGCCGTTGCCGGGCGAGTTCTGGCGCGTCAACTTCTCGCGCGTCGAATGGCAGACCGAAGTGCAAGATGGGGAGTATCGCAAGGTGGTGAATCCGGAGACAGGCAAGCCTTTCCCCGAGGACAACTGGGTATGGTCGCCCATGGGCATCATCAATATGCATTACCCGGAGCTGTGGGGTTATGTCGTATTCGCCGACGGCGAGGAGGGGCATCAAGCGTTCACGCTTCCGGAAGACGAGCGGATCAAATGGGAGCTGCGCAGGCTCTATTACCGGCAGCGTAATCACTATGAAGCCCACGGTGAATTTGCGCGGGAAATGAAGGAGCTCATGGGCGAGGATTCGTGGAGCATCCAACCCGTGATTGAAACGACCCGCAGCCTGTTCCAGATGAGCGCGCCTTCTTCCGACGGCACGGCTCTGATCTGCATTCGGGAAGACGGAAAGCTATGGAGGGAGTGAGCGGAGGATGACCAGCCAAACCATGGTGTTCTCGCTGGATTCGCAAACGCTGGAGCGGATCGAGCAGAAGTTTCAGGAGAAAATCGTTTTTGCGGAGGCCCGCAAGGATCAGCTGTTTCACGTATTTGAGCAGGAACTGACGGAAGAAGAGACTTGGGCTTTGAAATATTTGTTTGCTTATATGCCGGTGAACGACTTGGCCGACTACGATGGTGCATTGTTCTTAAACCATGTGCGCCAAGCCTTGGACATCCGTAAGCGCGTGCCTTGGGGCGAGCGTGTGCCGGATCATCTGTTCCTGCATTTTGTGCTTCCATATCGGGTCAATACGGAAAATATTGAGGATTTCCGCGGTATCCTTTACAACGAGCTGGCCGAACGGACGGCGCGGTTATCGATGGCAGACGCCATTCTGGAGACCAATTACTGGTGTCATGAGAAGGCCACCTACATCGGCAGCGATCTGCGAACGATTTCGCCGCTGACGATGATCCGGAATGCGCGCGGACGCTGCGGCGAGGAGTCTACGCTGGCGGTGGCCGCGCTGCGAAGCATCGGCATTCCCGCGCGTCAGGTGTATACGCCGCGCTGGGCCCATTGCGACAGCAATCATGCCTGGGTGGAAGCATGGGCGGACGGCCAGTGGTATTACATCGGGGCATGCGAACCGGAAGCTCGGTTGAACCAAGGGTGGTTCAGTCCGCCGGCGCGCAGGGCCATGCTGATCAATACGCGAATTTTTGCCGATTACCCGGGGCCGGAGGATATTACCCTGAATGAGAAGGGATTTACGGAAATCAATTTGCTGGAGAACTATGCGCCGGCTCGCACCCTTGACGTGATCGTGAGGAACGAGCAGGGAGAGCCCGTATCCGGTGCAAGCGTGCGGTTTGAGCTGTACAATATGGCCGAATTTTATCCCATTGCCGAGATCAGGACGGATGAACGGGGAGTGGCCTCCTTTAAGACGGGTTATGGCGATCTCTTGATTCGAGCGGTCAGCGAAGGCAAGTGGAGCGAAATCTTATATAAGGCCCACGATAACGAACGTATTGAGCTAGTGCTTGCTTCATCCGAACAGCCGGCAGGAATCGTGGATTTCGATATGGTTCCTCCGCCCGAAGGAGAAGGAGATGCCGCGTCGGCGCTGCCGGAAGAGATGATCCGGGCTCATAATCGCCGTCTGGAGGAAGGGTCAAAGATCCGGACCGACTACGAGGGGACATTCCTGAGCGAGGAAAAGGCATTCGCGGTGGCCAAGACGCTAGGGCTGCCACCCGAACGGGTGTGGGGCGTTCTGCAAAAGGCCAGGGGCAACAGCCGCGAAATCGCCGCTTTCCTGGAGGAGCGATCGGGCGAATATGGCGAGTGGCCGCTGCGGCTGCTGGAGTCGCTGAACGAAAAGGATTTGATTGATACCTTCCGGCAAACGCTGGATGATCATCTGATGGGCGCGATCTCCCGGCGCGGATCGTGGGATGAGGATACCTTCGTGAAGTACATCCTGTGCCCGCGGGTCTCTTATGAAATGCTGGTTCCGTATCGACGCGTATTCGACCATGCCTTTACGGCCGCGGAGGCAGAAGCGTTCAGGGAAAGTCCATCGAAGCTTGCCGGTCATTTGGAGCAAGGCTATGCGTATCATGAAGATCTTCCCAACTTGAAGGGCAAGGGGAATCCGGCCGGCACGTACAGCCTGATGAAGGGAGACCAGCAGTCGCTGGATATCCTGTTCGTGGCGGTATGCCGCAGTCTGGGAATTCCTGCCCGGCTGCATCCGAGCGAGCAGAAGCCGCAGTACCTAGGTGATGGCGGTTGGGAAGATGCCGTATTCCGTCTGGCTTCCCATCGGAACCAGGAGGGATCGAGCTGGGGGATGCTGCAGCTCCTCAGGGATACGGAGGTTTCGAAGGACGCGCCAGCCGCATCCTATGCCGAGAATTTTACCTTCGCCCGCTTGGAAGAAGGCGTGTACAAGACGCTGGTATACCCTTATGGCATGACCGATGTTTACGATGGGCCGTATGAGGTGGAGCCGGGTTCTTACCGCTTGACTTCGGGCGTCCGGCTGAAGGACGGAACGGTAAGCGTGCGCTTTACGTACTTTACCGTGCGAGCGGATGATACCGTAGCGGTAGCGCTGACGTATCGGGAAACGGCGGTCGACATTCCCGTGCTGGGCAAGCTCGAGACGGGCGGCGTTTTGACCCGGCTGGATGGAACCGGGGCCGTTCTGAAGGGGCTGTTGGGATCAGAGGGAGCCATCGCTGCCTGGATCGAACCGGAGCGGGAGCCGACCAAGCATCTGCTTCGCGAGCTGAGCGAGTTGGCTGAGCCGCTCGACAAGCTGGGATTGCCGATTGTGCTGGCAATCGGAGATGCGGAATGGACGGCTTCCTTTGATCCGGCCGGCTATCCCAAGCTGCCGGCACGCACGGTATTCTTGCGGGATTCCGGTTATGCTTCCTTATCGGGCTTCATCCCGGATCCTGCCGCGCATGAAGCCGGTTACCCTCATTTGTTCGTCCTGGACGGCCAGGACCAGATCCGTTATGCGGCTTCGGGATACAAGATCGGCACCGGGAAAGAAGCGCTGCAAATTGCAGCCGCGATATCACAACCCTAGAATGGATCGGAGTGAAGTGTAATGACGAAGTACATTGCGGCGGGATACGCCGTCGATTCGGCTCTTCCCGACATGACGCATGAGGATTTGACGAAATTGACGCATCTGAACGTGGCCTTCGGCCATGTCAAAAACGATGAGATCACGACCGAGCATCTGAAGAATGGCGAGGTTGTCCGGAACATCAAACGGGATCACCCCGATCTTACGGTGCTGCTGTCCGTTGGCGGCTGGAGTGCGGGCGGTTTCTCGGAAGCCGCCTCAACTGAGGGGGGAAGGGAACGCATGGCCGCATCCGCCATACGGGTGCTGGAGGAATACCCTTTTGACGGGATCGATCTGGACTGGGAATATCCTTGCTACGGGGAGGCCGGCATAGCGTCAAGTCCGGACGATAAACGGAATTTTACCCTTCTGCTCAAGACGATCCGGGAGGCTCTTGATGCCAAGGGCTCGCAAGACGGGCGTCACTACCTGCTTACGATAGCTGCGGGGGCCGACCAGTACTATGTAGACGGCACGGAGATGGCGGAGGTGCAGAAGTACCTGGATTTTGTCCAGTTGATGACCTATGACATGCGCGGCGGGTTTCAGATCCTGACCGGACATCATACGAATCTGTACACGCCCACCGGCGATCTGTTCCGAATCAGCACGGATGCTTCCGTGAACCTGTTCGTCCAAGCCGGCGTTCCGAAGGAGAAGATTGTCATCGGTGCCGCATTTTATTCGCGCGTATGGAATGAAGTGCCGGACCGGAACAACGGCCTTCACCAAATGGCCGGCAGCACGGGCGGTTATGGTCCGGCGTTCGCGGAGCTGGCTGCCGAGTACATCAACAAGAACGGCTACATCCGTTATTGGGATGAGGAGGCTTGTGCGCCGTATCTGTTTAACGGCTCCAGCCTGATTTCTTATGACGATGAGGAATCGATTCGGTGCAAATGCCAATACGTGAAGGAGCAAGGCTTGGCCGGGATCATGTTCTGGGAATACGGATGCGACCCGACCCGTCGCCTGCTGACGGCCATGCATCAAGGACTTCAGAGCATCCCGGCCGGGAAATAGAAGATGCCGCCGCTGCGCGACGGCTGGCTGATAACGCCTTAAAACATACGAAAACCTCCCTTGGACCCTAGGGCCCAAGGGAGGTTTTCATTTATCCGGCGAAACCGTTACCCGATGCACTCATCGTCGTCATCGTCCGTGGAATCGGCGGCGTTGGGACTGTGCATTTTGCGGTATTGGCCCGGCGTGTAACCCGTCTCTTTCTTGAATTTGCGGATGAAGTTCGGTGTATCCAGGTAACCGACCCGCGTAATGATATCCTTTAACGGGTCGGATGTGTGCAGCAGCTGCCGGATGACCTCGTCCATCCGCTTCTGCCAGATGTACTGGGTAAAGTTCATGCCGATCTTCTCTTTGAAGGAGCGGCTGAAATACGACGAGGAGATGGAGAACTTGGACGAAATCGTGCCGAGACTCAGGTCATAATCCGTGAAATTGCCATCGATGTAAGCGACGATTTCGTCCATCAGGGAGCTTTCTTCCGTCTCGCTCTTCGCCTCGACATGGGCGCAGATTTCGGCGGCGAGGCCTGCCAGCTTCTTCTCCAAATCCTCCAGCGAGTCATAGGAAGTAACGCGCGGCAGCTGATTAACCACATGATGGATGCCCAGCTCCGAAGCCGTCTTCAGCATCGTGTTCAGGATATCAAAGCATATGCAGCGCAGCAGCGGTACGGACGGCATTTCCGCCTTCAGGTTATTCAATGCGGTGGATACCATCTGAACCGCCACGTCGTAGCTGCCCTGCTTCAAGCTTTGTACCAGTTTCAGCAGCACATCCTTAGGGACCCAGAAGGAGGAATCCTGCGCACCGGAGCCTGAAAGAGCGTTAAAGAAGGTGCTGCTCCCCTGTCCATGCAGCATGGATGCTTCCAGCGCGGTCGTTGCCTCGATGAAGGACTGATTCAGCTGTTCCGGATAGCTGTAGCGGTTGCCTACCCCGATCGCGGGAGATACGCCCGTGTGCTCGGCCGCGATCGATTGCAGCGCCAGGGCGATGGGCTCCATGCGTGCGTTAAGGCTCGCTTCATGGCCGGTTTCCGCATCGAATCCGACGATGAGGGCCAGCTGATCGGGCTGCGGCAGCTCCACGCCATAAGCATAGGCGGAAAAAGCGGTCAGCTCCACATCGTTCATCAGCTGCATGACAGGCCGCCGTTCCGGATTGTCGCCGATGGGAAGGGCATGCGACTCCCAGCCCATGGTCACGACAAAATAGTGGGATCGGCTGAAGCGGATGCCCAGCTTCTCCGTATACTCGGCGGGGAATTCCCCGGTGTGGCCGTGCTTCAGCAGCATGAGCAGTATATGATTTCGGGCATAGGGCTCTTGAAGGTCGACGCGCTGGCTGTAATCATGCAGCGTCTTCTTGATCCATTCCAGCTCGTTGCTGGGAGTGGACGGTTCGGGATCATTCTTCAAGCGAATGAACTCCATCAAATCCGAAATCGGATGGTATTGCCTGCGAGCCAGCATGATCGCCAGAATGGTGCCCATCATCACCACGAAGGAGAATACCAGAACGATAAAAGTGCGGATATGCACGATGCGGCCGAAAAATTGGTTGCTTGGCATCGCGGTGACATAAGTCCAGCCCGTGTCGGATTTGACGGATACAACCGAATGGGGCTCTTGGTTCAACGAAAGGCTGTGCGTTCCCGGCTCAAGCGAGAACAGCGCGTTGACCTCCTGCTCGGTAATGGTCTCGCCTTTGTAATTGGCGGCCAGCACTTGTCCGTAATTATCGAAAATATAAGTCATCCCATGATAATCGCTGAGGATGGAGTCGATCAATCCCGTCAGATTCGATTCGTGGATGAAATACATGACGGTGCCGTGAGCCGGCGTATTGTTGGGTGCGATCGGCACAAGGTATGCCAGCATGGAATTCTGGGTTTTGGTCCCTTGCACGACTTGTTCCGCCGGACGCATGGTCGGGATTTGGACGGAGTTTAAATCCCGGACCATCTCCGTTTCGTTCCAGCTGTTGAATTTGTAGCGGTCGGTAAATACGTTTAGGTTCTCGAAGCCCTGGGACGAGTAAATGCTGTTATCTCCGCGGAAGAAGAGGAACAGTTCATCGATGATGGAGCTAGTGGCTTTGTATTTGACCAAGGCCCCGATGGATTCCCGGCTGTAGTACGGATGGTGGGTCCAATAGCGGGTCAGTTGCTCGTCGTAGGCAATTCGAAACGCGATGTCCTGCAGTTCCTTCATGCGCTCATCGATGACGGTTTTGGCCTGGGTCAGCTGATTGACGTTGGTCTGCTCGATCTCGGAACGGAGCGTATCCACGGCATTGTGGTAAATGATGATGGTTAATATAACAAGAGGTATCAGGAAAATGGATATGTAGGACAGTGTGTATTTAAGCAGAAGCTTGGACTTGAAGTGATTCCATTTCATATCTGCAACCTCCCGGTATTTTAAGATTATGGAATGATAAGTTTACAGCAGAGCTGAACCATTCGATAATCGCAAGAAAATCTCCTCTGGGCATAAGTCTATCATCTGCGAAGGTACGTCGATAGACGTTTGACCTTTTGCGCCGTCTGATAGCGCTATCATAAATAAAGGCAAGGCTATGGCTTTCATGATTAGCCGCCGGATGTTCCTAATGAAAATACTAGGAGAACTTGACTAATAAATCAATGGATCATTACTAAAATTAATTGGAGACATGCAAAATTTCAAAATCGCAATGTAAATAACGAAGGTAATGGGTACTTATAGGCCGTTGCCGGGCTTCTATGGACGCGCATGTCTTATCATTGCCTACGTTGCTTGAAAAAACCGGAGCCGCTGCGGCTCCGGTTGATTTGGACTAGGCTGATCAGGCAGGTATTAAGGCTTGGCGACAAGCGTTGGGGCGACGCGATGCTTCGTTGCCTGCTCGTAGTCGTAGGCCATGCCGAGCAAGTCGGCTTCGCTCCACATTTTGCCGACAAAGGCGATGGAGAATGGAGAACCGCTCTTATAATATCCAGCCGGCACCGTGACGAGAGGAACGCCCGCGATGTTGATCTCGGGAACGGTAGTGTCGGCGATTTTGTCCTCGCTGTGAAGCAGCGGCGTTTCCTTATACATCTGAGGGAAGACGAGTGCATCCAGCTTGTGTTGATCCAGCACGTCGTTAAAAATATGGAGATACTTCGTTCTGATTTCCGTGAATTTCGAGAGATCAGGGACGGAGCCAGGATTTTTCAAGGCTTCCGGGTACCTGGCGAGCGCCGATGGGGTCTCGCCCGTCTTCACGATCAGTTCATCCACCGACTGAATGGCGGCATTCGGACCCAGGCGCTTCAGATACTGCTCCATATCGTACACGATCGATTCAATGCCGATGGAGCCTGACGACTTGGCGAATTCGGCGAATTCCGAATCGGCGAACGGATCGGTAACCACGATGGCTCCCTGACCCTCCAGTTCCTTCACGGCCCGGTCATATAGTTTCTGGGTCTCCGCCGTCAGCTCTTCGCCAAGCCACCCCGGGCCATAGAGACCGATGCGTTTGTTCTTGAGGGCCAACGGATTCAGCTTGGAGGTGTAGCCTTTCTTGGGAATGTTGCCGATCGATGCAACGGTCTTGGCATCCTCGGCCGTGTAGCCTGCGATGACGTCCAGCATGACGGCGGCGTCGTGAACCGTACGGGCATGCGGGCCGACAACGTCTCTGGTGCTTCCGGCGAGAGGCACGACCCCGGCATTCGGCACCAATCCGAAGGTTGGCTTGATGCCGACCAGCGCTTGGGCAGCCGCCGGATTCTGGATCGATCCGCCGGTTTCTTCGGCAATGCCGAGCACGGCAAAGTTGCCTGATATGGACATCGCCGTTCCGGAGCTGCTGGCGCCCGGGACCAGCTTCCGGTCGATGGCGTTATAGGTGTCGCCGGCCCAGCTGGAGCTGGCGCGCGTACCGTCGGAGCTGAATGCCGGGATATTGGTCTTGCCCAGTATAATGGCGCCGGCCGCCTTCAAGCGGGCAACGACGGGGGCGTCCTTCTCCGGAATCAGCTCGATTCCGCCGAGCTCTTTGCTGAGCGGGCCCCAGCCGAAGGTGGACGGGAAGCCGGCGACGTCGACGGCTTCCTTGATGACAATCGGCACACCTGCAAGGGGGCCGAGCTTCTCGCCGGCCGCCCGGCGCCGGTCAGCCTCGCGGGCTTCCTGAAGCGCGCCCGCATTCATCATGGTAAACGCATTGTAATTGGATTCATAGATGCCGATCCGGTCGAGGTAGGCCTTCACAACCTCTTCGGTTTTGAACGTTCCTTCCGCGTAACCCTTCTCAAGCTCCTTCAATGTAATTTCCTCATAGGGAAACCGTTCAGCTGCCGCAGCGGTTATGCTGTTCATGGCCAATCCAAGCAGGAGTGCCATGGACAACACGCGTTTGAATATCTTGGTTTGTTTTTTCATCATTCATCATTTCCCCCATTCGTCGTTTTTTCGCATCTCCCATGCGATCTTAGAGACTATCAAGGAACTGAACTGCAATAATGTAAGTATTAATAACATGAATATGACAATCTCTAAGTGATTTAGAACATTTCACCTCCTGATTCATAACATTTAATGACGAAGTGGTGTTGGATTCTTTGTTAATTAGTAAAGTTAATGGTTTTTTTTGAAGGTGTCAATCATTTTATGAGATTCCGATAAAAAATAATGTAAGATAATCTTACACATAATAAAACCCGTGACTAGACAACCTGCTTGCTTAGGCTGTATAGTCACGGGTTCTTGAAGGTTCCGTCCAACTTCGGGGGAAACGGACGTGGAATTAGGTTGCGCTGCCCTCCGCTTGAGTGAGCTGCAGCTGCTTGCGATAGATGAATCTGGAAATCGAAACGCTGATTTCGTACAGCAGGAACAGCGGGACGATCACGATCAGATCGGACATGATATCTGGCGGCGTAATGGTCACGGCCACGATGCAGAGCAGGAAGTAGGCTGATTTGCGCATCTTGGCCAGCCGGTGCGGATTCACGATGCCGAGCTTCGTCAGAAAAACGACGATGGCGGGCATTTCGAACAGAAATCCGAACGGTACGGTCATATGAATCATGAACGTGAAGTATTTTTGCGCGGTATACATCGTTTGGAAGGCCCCTTCGGCCATGCGCTGCATGAACTGCAGCACCATCGGGAACAGCACGAAGTATCCGAAGCAGATGCCGGTAATGAATAACACGCTGATGACGGGAATGAGCAGCATGGCGGAGCGGTGGGTTCCGTCCGGCAGCGCCGGCTGCACGAACCGCCATATTTGGTAAGCGGCAATGGGAAGCGTGACGGTGACGGCCACCACGCCTGCAATGATCATATACACCCACATCACTTCGGAGGGACCGAGCAGAACGAGCTGCTCGTCCATCCCGCGTACCAGCCAGTGATAGATCTTCTCGACGTAGATGAAGGCGGCCACCATCGCGACCAGAAACGCAATCAACGTGCGGATCAGGCGCTTCCGCATTTCTTCCAGATGTTCGATCGCGCTTTGGTCGTTCGGATTAGCTGTGCTGCTTATCGACCGCTGCAGCAGTCTGCGGAGCATCGTCTTTTTTCCCATTCTCGTCGTCTCCGTTCATTAAGCCGCGGGTTGCGCCCTTAAATTCGCTTAAGGTTCGCCCGAAAGCGCGACCGAGCTCGGGAAGCTTGGAGGGACCGAATATGATGAGTGCGATAATCAAAATAAGAATTAAACCACCGATTCCAATGTTGCCAAACGGCATGATCCTCGCTCCTTTCGATTGGTATTATTCCAGTTTGAAGCCGCTAATCGCCACGACCGCGCAGCGTGCCATCTTTTCGCCGGAGCGGTGAGGCCATGTACTGGTTGGTTTGCTGAGGTCTTCCGTATTCTCGCCCGGGTGTTGAACGGACAGGAAGAGCGTCTGCTCGTCGGGAGTGAAGAAAGGACCTGTAAGCTCGGACTCTACCGGTCCGGAAGCGAATTGCAGCGCAACTCCTTGTTCCGGCCCGCTGGTTGGAATCACGAACAGTCCGTTGTTCATAAAGGATTTATGAACGCCTTTGTTCTGGCTGCTGCTGGAGATGTCCGTCACGACCCACAGGTCGCCGTTCGAGTCGAACGCCAGGTTGTCCGGCGAGCTGAAGCCGGATTGGCGTCCGCCGGCAGCAAAGATCTCAAAGTCGAACTCCATGGCGGCCAGATCGTTGCCCGCTTCAAAGATACGCGTGATGTGACCGTGGATGTTGCCGTGATTGTCGTTGTTCGTATGGCAGACAAACACGGTGTTGTCGAACGGCGAGATTTCGATGTCTTCCGGACGGTCCGTCGGCGTTCCGCCGACAAGACGGGCAGCTTCCTGACAGTAAGTCACCACATCGCCTTGGGACTTGAATTTGGCCTGGAGCTCTTTATCTTCTGCAGTGGCCTTGGCTACGGCTTCAAGGGTGACCGGCTGCCACTTACCCGATTTCAGGTTGGCAACGTACAGGGTTCCGTCTTCCAGAAGCGCAGAGTTGGCGCGCCCTTTGCTCTTATCGTATTTGTGCTTGCTGATGAATTTATAGACGCAGGCATCCTTCTTGTCGTCGCCCATATAGACAACGACCCGGCCGTCTGCGGCAAGGCCCATGGCGGTGTTCTCATGATTGAATCTGCCGAGGGCGGTGTGCTTCTTCAAGAAGGATTTATCGAACGGGTCCACCTCGACGACCCAGCCGTAGTGCGTATCCGGCAGGTTCGAGACTGCCGCCGTGTCTTCGAAATTCTCTTCGCAGGACAAAACCGTGTTCCACAGCGTTACGCCGCCGGAGCAGTTGGCAAACGTGCCGGTCGCCGTCGTGGCGCCTTTCAGCGCAGGGATGCCCTTGGCCGGACCGGTGATGTCGAATTTGCTGAAGCCGTTGATGCGGCGGGCATGGGTGGAGGTGGTGTCCATTTTCCATACGCCCTTCTCGTCGCGGTATACCTCAATGACCGACATGCCTTGGTAATACAGGTTTTTATGGATTTGATCCGCCGTCATTTTCCCGTCCTTCACAGGTCCGATCGAGAAGATGGTGGAATACTCATGATTGTTGACCAGGAGGCCGCGGACATTGGAGCCCTTGAGCGGGAAAAATGCGTTGTAATCGCAGCCGGAGCCGAATTTTTCGCCAGCCGGATTGATTACGTCGTCGAATGCCGCAATGACATCATATTTAAAATTTTTAGGCAGGACGAGCTGGTCTGCTTTGGTTGGTTCGATTGGCTCGAAGTAGCCGCTGACCCGATTCGTTTTGAATCCGAACAGATGATTTGCGGTTCCGGACATGGCGGAGGCTTTTCCTTCCAATACGCCTAAGCCAGCGGAAGCGGCTGCCAATGCGGTTGCGCCCGTACCCAGATAAGACAGAAACGTTTTGCGATCCATCGTTTTATTCAAGCTTATCCACCCCTAATGTATAAATTGCCATCAGGACAAGTTTATAGGGGAAATGTTATGGGAATATCATCGGTGAATGGTGGAAATGTAAAAATGAAGTAAATTAGGTATGGTGCACGATTCTAGCTTTAATAACTTGGCCTAACTACCAGTTGATGGTGCCAAAATGAACAGATTCAGTTATTTGGGCTTTAGGGTGAATTGATGGATTAAATTGATGGATTGTGTGGGTCGACCGACCGTCCGACCGATTTGTAACGATTAACCTACTGTGTCGAACGGATAGAATGAATCGAAGGACGCGAATGGATTGATGGACGTATTGTATCGATAGGGCGAGGTTTGTTTGTCCGCGGAATACCAGGCGCTGCATGAGCGTGTTGACTGTTGTAATGATTTGAGGACAGAGGTTCCGCTATTACGTCTCGATTGGTTGGTTTGGGGTTAAATGAGGACACCAGATCCGTTATTACATAGAATATGGCTGTTAATCGTGGTATTTATAGTAGATAGCGGATTCTGAGTCCGGAAGTACGGGGAAAGTTGCTTTTTTTTCGAAATAACGGATCTAGTGTCCATTAGTTTGTTTATTCGTCTCTTTGGATATCTGCAAGAACTGCAAGAACTGCAAGAACTGCAAGAACTGCAAGAACTGCAAGAACTGCAAGAACTGCAAGAACTGCAAGAACTGTTGCGTGCTTCCGGCAGTACTGCAATACAAGCGGAGTTATAGGTACGGGCTTGTGTTGGACTGGTGCAACGTTTTAAGGACGGAGGATCCACACTTAGTGCGGATCAAGATATAGTAAGAAAGGGGTTCCCCTTTCAGTATAAAGAACCATATAGACTGATTAATCAGCTTATATGGTTCTTTATTATGTTTAATTAAGGTTATACCGCTGACGCATCTGATCAGCCATAATGCGGATATCCTCGGCCCCAGGCATCGTAAACCTGGAAGCCGCTTCGGCAAAATCCTTGCCTGCCTGCCATCCTCGAATGACCCCTTTAACGGCTGCGGTGAATTGACGCACCGCGTCGAAGCCGATGCCGATGTTGGTCAGTTCCTCGAGGCTCGCGGTGCTGTCAGCTTCTACTAGAGGATAATGCTTGGGATCGGCTCCCTCAGCTGCGATATCATAGAAGGAACGAACCAGCCGGGCGCGTTCGCTGCCCGAACCTTCGGCAATGATAAAAGCCTGGATAATGAAGGCTCTCCGCTGCCGCCGCTGTGCAATGCCGCAAAATTTGAGGCCGCCGATGCTGAGATCAAACGTACCGGGGCAGAAAGCGCCGGCAATTTCGCCGGTATCGACGTTTTGGCCCGTACCGTGGAGGGCTTCCCGGATCAGCTCCACCATAATTTCAAAGTCCTGATGGAAATCAGGCGCCGGTCCGGCGGAGGCAAAGGGGAGGATGAGGGAGAGGTTCACCACGCCCGCGTCCAAGGGTACCGCGGCACCGCCCGAATGGCGAACGGCGGTGTCATAGCCGAGGTAACGAAGGTGGGCCTCCCCTTGCAGCGCCTGGGGCAGGCGGCTGTCGCGCACGCCCATGACAAAGGCGCGCGGATGCCGCCACAGATGGCAGATTGCGGGCCGGCCTTCTCCGGTCAGCCTGCATAAAAGCTCGTCCAGCGCAAAATGATACAGCACGTCCTGATGCGCTAAATTATCGGTCCGGTCAAGCAGCAGGACGGGTTGGTCTTCTGGTAGTATCAGCGGAATGTTCACGCTTGTTGCGCCTCCTTAATAGGGAAAGGGTAAAGTAAAGCCCGATCAAATCTTGTTCCATGAACAGCATACCATAAATTCATGTTCTTCCTGATATCGCAAGAAAAACTTCATCTAACCGCGGTCTGTCATCTGCGAATGTACGTCGATCAACGTTTTTGTTTAGATATCAGAGCGTATAAACTTCAAAAGCATGTTCTTCCTGATATCGCAAGAAAAACTTCATCTAACCGCAGTCTGTCATCTGCGAATGTACGTCGATCAACGTTTTTGTTATAATCCGAGTAAGCTTATTGTCTTTATGAGTCATATGGTATAACGGAGAATGACTTCACTTCATATATAAAAGGAGAAGATCAACATCATGGAGATCTATAATAGTGTGGTTGATATGATCGGCCAGACGCCAATGGTGAAACTTCGGCGGCTAGTGCCAGTAGGATCAGCCGACGTCTATGTAAAGCTTGAGAGATTCAATCCTTCCGGCAGCGTGAAGGACCGTGCGGCCTACAATCTGATTCATACCGCGGAGGAGCAGGGCCTGCTCCAACCGGGGGGCACCATTATCGAGCCGACGAGCGGGAATACCGGCATCGGCTTGGCGATGATTGCAGCCGCCAAGGGCTATCGGGCCATCTTGATTATGCCGGACAACATGTCCAAGGAACGGATTAATATCTTGAAGGCCTACGGTGCGGAGGTCGTGCTGACACCGAGCAGCGAACGCATGCCGGGCTCGATTGCCAAGGCGCTCGAGCTTAGGGAGCAGATTCCGGGCAGCTTCATTCCGCAGCAGTTCGAGAATGCGGCCAACCCGGACATTCACAGGGTGACGACAGCACCGGAAATAATGGAACAGATGGAAGGGCGGCTGGACGCCTTCGTGGCGACGGCGGGAACGGGCGGCACCGTAACCGGAACCGGGGAAGAGCTGAGGAAGTCTTTGCCGAACCTCCATATCGCGGTGGTCGAGCCGCAGGGCTCGCCTGTGCTCTCCGGCGGACAGCCGGGACCGCACAAGCTCGTGGGCACAAGCCCGGGCTTCGTACCAAAGATCCTGAATACAAGCGTATATGACGAGATTATCCAGATCGCCGACGAGGATGCATTGCAGACCGCTCGGAATTTGGCCCGCAAGGAAGGAATACTGGTAGGCCCATCCTCCGGCGCATCGGTATTCGCGGCCCTTCGCGTAGCGAAGCGGCTGGGGGAAGGGAAGCGGGTTGTCTGCATTGCCCCGGATACGGGAGAACGGTATCTCAGCATGGATATTTTCTAAGCGGGAAGGACCTCCGGTTAACCGGAGGTCCTTTCTTGGTGTTCTATGGAGGGCATCCGCTGCTTAAGCTCCTGCATGAGTTGTTCATGGCTCCTCACGACGACCACTTTGCCGGGATAATCCGCAAGCGTGTCCTGGATCTGATATCTGCCCTCCCGCTGATAGGAGGCGCTCCAATCGAACATTTTTTTGAGCATGTCCCAAGTAGGAGTATAGTGCGCTTGTTCAAGTCGCAGTCGTTGCTTGATGAACCTTGTGATGATCCGGTAGGTTATGGTGGAGTAGGACGGGTTCAGAAAAACGATGAGATCCGCATGGCGGAAGCTGGGGCTGACCCATTTCAGATGAGCGCCCTCGATGATCCAGCCATTCGTGTTCACGATGCTTAGCAATAGCGCGTCCCGATCCGCCTCACTCCTCCTGATATCGTCCGGCTGGGCCCGCTCCCATAAGACATTGTCGAGCTCGTAATAAGGGAGATTAAACTGGGCGGACAGCTTCCGGGCAAGCGTTGTCTTGCCGCTGCCGACGGAGCCGATAATATGGATCCGGTTCGGGATCTTAGTGTCCATAAGAGATCACCGCATTCATGAGAAATGGTAGTTAATCATTTCGGTACCGGAGCGGGGATGTCCTTGTTTCGTTAGTCGTAAAATTATAGTGCCTCCTGCGGCGTATCGCAAATCTGCTTGAAGAAGGCTGTGATTTGCTCGGCAATCCAGGAGGGTTGTTCCGCGGCAATGAAATGCCCACCCGCATTCAGGTCCTTCCAGTGGATCACATTCGGAAATATCCGCTCCACGAATGTCCGGGGCGGACGCTCATTCCGCTGAGCGGTTAAGGTGACTCCGTGCGGTACAGGCGAAAACTCTTCGGGCCCCGGCCATCTCGTATGCTTGCCTTCATAATAATAACGGTTCGAGGCATTGATGTTCTGGGTCAGCCAGTAAATGGAGACGTTGGCCATGAGCTGCTCCTTGCTGAAATGCTGCAAGACGTTATCATCCTCGGGAGAGGTCCAGTAGTGCCATTTTTCCAGAATGAACGCGGCCAGCGCTACGGGCGAATCATGCAAACCATAGGCCGCGGTCTGCGGACGTGTGCCCAGGATATGGGCGTAAGCGCCCTCCTCGCGTTCCCATTGCTTCTGATATTCGAGGAACGCGGTCTCCTCGTCGGACAGCGTGGAAGACGAATCCGCATAGGGACTTGGGTTCCCAGGCGAGGTGGTATGATAGCCGATGAACCGGTCGGGATGGTCAAGACACATAAGTCCGAGGATGCTGGCACCGATATCGTAGCCATGTGCGCCGAATCGTTCATAACCAAGCCCTGTCATTAATTTCATGAGCAGTTCCCCGGCCTGACGGTCCTCAAAGCCCGGACGCAGAGGAATGCCGGAGAACCCATGGCCCGGGATAGACGGTATGACAACGTCAAAGGAAATTTCCGCATGACCGCCGAATTGCCCAGGATTCATAAGATATGGGATAAGTTCCAGCATTTCATAGAAGGAGCTCGGCCAACCATGAGCAATGAGGAGCGGGACGGAGTGTTCGCCGCTGCCTTTGATATGTATAAAGTGAATATCGATTCCATCGATTTGGGCGATATAATTCGGATAAGCCTGAATGGAGCGCCGGAAGGCTCCCCAATCGAATTCATGCCTCCAGTAGGCGACCATGTCCTTCATGAAATCAAGGGGGATGCCATAATTCCAATTTCCGCCGGGGATTTCGTCAGGCCACCGGGTCATGTCCAGGCGCCGATATAAATCGTCGATGGCAGCGGACTCGATTTGAAAAGAAAACGGTTGGATATTCATTCGCTTCACCTCTTAGGAAGAATGGGAGTCTGGTATACTGATACCAGCAGACTTGCAGCAGAATAGATAAAAATGGAGCAGGGGTGCTTTCTTTTAATGTGATGACCATTAAAATATTATAAATGGTTAGCTAACCGATAAATACACTTTACTGGTTTGTTATAGGGAAATCAATAGGAGGTTTGTTTGTTGTGGGAAATGAATTTGAGCAGCTCGAAATCATCGCCGATTTTATCAACACCCATGATAAACGGATGCGGTATGAGGGGGACCCGGGTTTGGAGCTGCTTTCTACCGCGGACGATCTGCGTACATGGCTGTTAAAAAACGGCTTTATTCTGAAACGGGACACCATATCCGAAGAGGATCTGGCTTTGGCCCGCGATCTGCGTGGCGGCTTAAGGGCAGCCATTCCGAATAATATACATGACCATAAGGAAGCCGGCTTTCAAGCGTTAAACCGTGCAGCCGGCCGATTCCGGTTCGCCTATCGCTTCAGTGAAGCCTCTGACGCCATTGAGCCAGTGGATGCACAAGGAAGAGGGGGCTTGGCCCGGCTGCTGATTCTGGTATTCCGGCTTCGTGAGAACAACGTGTGGAACAGATTGAGAGTGTGCACAGCCGCGGATTGCCAGTGGGTATTCGTTGACCGCTCCAGGCCGGGAACGGGCAAGTGGTGCTCAATGAAGGCCTGCGGCAATCGGGCAAAAAATAAGACGTATCGGGAGCGGGCGAAGTCCATGGGATGAACTGCCTGCCATAGGAACGGGCTTGGATAAGGATCATCGCCCCTCCATCGACCAATCAAGCGTTTGTCTTGATCGGTCTTTTTTTCGTGGAGCCGAACGTTTTCAACAGGAATACACGGTCCAATAACGAAATGGTTGTTACTTATTATTTTTTTTATTGAAAAATGTGAAGCGTTTGTCGATTAGGGGAAACTCTATTCGTTGGTTAAACATAGGACGAAAAATTTAAGCGAAAGCAACGATAACCAGGAGGGGAAGAAACATGAGATTTATGATGATCGTGAAAGCAACCGAGGATTCCGAGGCCGGCGTGCTGCCAAGCGCAGAGCAATTGGATGCCATGATGAGGTACAACATGGAGCTGGCGAGGGCCGGCGTGCTGCTTGCTGCGGATGGGCTCCATCCAAGCTCGGGCGCCATCCGGATTTCTTATCCGGAGCCGGGAGGCAAGCCGAAAATCACCGATGGTCCCTTTACGGAAGCGAAGGAACTGATCGCGGGGTACACCTTGATCGAAGTGAAAACGAGGGAAGAGGCGATCGAGTGGGCCAAACGCATGCCCGATCCGCACGGCTTCGGCGCGGGGCAGATCGAGCTCCGTCAGGTATTCGAACCGACAGAGTTAACGCAGGACCCGGAAGCGCAGGCCAAACAATTTGAAATGCGCGAACACATCCAAAGGCAGAATCCGTAATGTCGGCGGCCGATACCCATCGTACGATCGAGGCCATCTGGAGAATCGAATCTTCCAAAATCATTGCCTACCTGACCCGGATGGTCCGTGACATCGGCCTCGCCGAGGATCTGGCTCAGGATGCGCTCATTGCCGCGCTGGAACGGTGGCCGAATGACGGAATACCGGATAACCCCGGCGGATGGCTTATGACCGCGGCAAAGCGCAAAGCGCTGGACCTGCTGCGCCGGAATAAGGTGCGCGATCGGAAGTATGAGCTGTTGGGACGCGAAATGGATTCCCGAATGGATTCGGATATGGAGGTGCCGGAGGCGGGAGAAGTGAACGACGATCTTCTGCGGCTGATCTTTATGACCTGCCATCCGGTTCTGTCCCCCGAGGCGCGCGTAGCCCTGACGCTGCGTCTGCTCGGCGGATTGACGACATCGGAGATCGCCCGCGCTTATCTTGTGCCGGAACCGACGATCGCGCAGCGAATCGTTCGTGCCAAACGGACGCTGTCCGCGACCCGGGTTGCATTCGAGATTCCTCAGGGAACCGAACTGAAGCCGCGATTATCATCCGTCCTCGAGGTCATCTACCTTATGTTTAATGAGGGATACGCCGCTTCATCAGGCAGCCAGTGGATTCGTCCGCTGCTGTGCCAGGAAGCGCTTCGGATCGGACGGGTTCTGGCGGAGATCGCGCCGACGGAGGCCGAGGTGCACGGATTGGTCGCGTTGATGGAATTTCAGTCCTCCCGGTTCAAGTCACGGGTCAATGCGCAGGGCGAACCTGTGCTGCTCATGGACCAGAATCGGGCATTATGGGATTATTTATTGATCCGGCGCGGTTTTGCCGCTCTGGAGCGAATCGAGCGGTTGGGTGGAATGACCGGTCCTTACGCTATTCAGGCAGCCATCTCCGCATGTCATGCCGGTGCGCCCAGTGCCGCAGAGACCGACTGGATTCGGATCTCCGCGCTGTACGAGGCATTGGCGCAGGTTTCTCCCTCGCCGATCGTGGAATTGAACCGGGCCGTGGCCCTCTCCATGGCTTTCGGCCCGGAGATCGGGCTTGAGATCGTGGACGTTTTGCGAAGCGAGCCTGCCTTGAAGGGGTATCATCTTCTCCCGAGCGTGAGGGGTGACTTGCTCTTTAAGCTGGGTCGCCTGAACGAAGCCGGCGCGGAGTTCAAGCTGGCCGCATCGCTGACGGATAACCAGAGGGAGCGGGCGCTGCTCCTTGACCGAGCGGCAGAATGCCTGTCAGCAGGCTCTTAAGATGCGCTTCAGAAAAATTTTTAAAAAATTCCGAAAAAAATATGAAATTCATGTCGATTACGTCAAATCCCGTTCGTCATTTAGATATAAAACAAAAAAATCGAACCGAGAGGAAGATGAACATGCAAGCACAAATGGTACCTTTTATTATTTCCGAGGATGCAAGAGGCCAGGCCGAATTCTACATGCAGGCGATTGGCGGAGAGATCGGTTTATTGACTACATTCAAAGACATGCCGGGAATACCGGAAGCCCATCAGGATAAAGTCATGCATATGTCGTTAACGCTGGCCGGCGGCAATCAGCTGATTCTCTCCGACGCTTTTCAAGAAACCGGCAAGAGCACGAGCATGGGGCTGGCCATCACGTTCGATAACGAGGAAGAAGCCCGCGCAGCTTATCGCAATCTCAGCGACGGGGGGACCGAGAAGTATCCTTTTGCCCTGCAGCCTTGGGGAGCCTATTACGGCGAAGTGGTAGACCGGTACGGCATGACCTGGCAGATGGTTCATCGGGCTTGAGTACTAGAGCTCCCGGAAGCAGCAATCCGAAACGGAAATCCATATCCATTTGAAAAATACCATACTACGATACAGAAGGAGCCAATAAGATGAATCAAGAGGTAACGGATTACATGGCAGCCATCAGCGATACCTGGAAGGTCGAAGTCAGCGAGCGGCTTCGGGAGCTCGTGCACAATACGATCCCGGACGTCGCGGAACGGCTTCAATATAAAAAGCCGCATTTTCTGAAAAACGGAAAATACGCGGCGGTGATCAGCGTCGCCAAGAGCGCCGTGAGCTTTACGATTTTCAATGCGGAAGGGCTGGAATGGCCCGAGACGCTGTTCGAGGGGCCGCCTGAGCGGAAGACCATCAAAATATCGGCCGGGCAGCAGGTCGACTATGCAGCGCTGGCTTCCTTGCTGAAGCAGGCATCCGTAGGCCTGTAATCCATATGTAGTAGGGGTGCGACACGGGTAGTAACCGTACCGCAGGAGCGCCCCGGCATCTAAAGCCGCGATCCTAGGAGGATCGCGGTAAACGTCATTCTATTTCTTGGTGCCGTGCTGTTTGGTTGGCAGCTTGTCGCTTGGCGTTCCTTTGCCGTGATTCTCTTTGTTGCGACGGGCTTTCTCCGCGTTCTCATTCATTTTTTCCACGAAATCATGCGTGCTTTCCATAGGATATAGACTCCTTTCATATAGAATGTTGCTTGCCTGATCGTGCTTAATATAACCATTTCGTTGTGATCCTATTTGAAGATTTTGAAGACTCTGGAACGGGTAGGGATTGTGAGATTTTCGTATTGGGGGGATGAAGGATGTCCAGTAAACTCGTGTTGATCATGGTGGGAATGCTCGTTGTTCTGGGTATCGCCGGCTGCAGCGGAATTAACGAGGATACCGGATCCGCGGACCAACGACTGTATTCGGTCAAGAAACTGATGAAGCTGGACGCAGCGAAGGTAACAGCCATTCAAGTCGTGTATGGGGATGGCACGCGGATGGTGCTCGACCAGGAACAGGACATTGAGCCGATCATGAAGCGGGTGGATACCCTTCAAGCCAAACGGATGGCGGGTAACGAGGAACCGGGGTTTCTGTTCTTTATGGATGTCGTGCAGGGCGAGCAGCAGATTCGCGTGGCGAGCGAGTTTGAGGTGGATGGGGAGTCGTATATATTGGCAGGCCCGGAGCTGCCCGAACTGAACGCGTACATGGTGGAGCTGGGACGCTCCCATAACCCCGAATTGCTGCCGGGATTAACGTTTAACGAATAACTTCCCCGTGGGGAGCTTTGCCGCGAATCGTCAGCTTGCGGAATGGATGCCAAACGGTCAATTATGCGCAAAAAAAAGATCCAGCCGGGCCAATGCCCGGGCTGCATCTTGTTCGCAGGGGTCTAAAGACAGCCTGAATCCGGCTGCCGGATCCAACGTCTCGCTTACTTCTTGTGACTGATCAGCAGCTCGTATTTGTTCAAGGATGCACCCAAAATATTCTCGTTGCGGCCCTGACCGTGGGATTGCCGGAACGATTCGCTGGAAGTCCAGCGCTTGAACGCCTCCTCGTCTTCCCATACCGTAGAGATCTTCAGTTCCTCGGCCTCTGCGCCTTCCTTGGCTTCATGCCATACTTCCATCCGCACGAATCCTTCAATCTCCTGAACGCCCTTCGCTTCAGCGAAGCGCTGCGCGATTTCTTGTCCGAAGCCCGGTTTGACCTTGATCGAGTTTGTAACAACCAGCATATACGTGATCCTCCTTCGGTTTATGAGCGGAATAATTCCCGACATGTCTTGTTCTTTCTTGTACGTCCATTATACATGAACGAAAGAACCGATTTCATCTCAGGGTACCGGGATAACCCTGGCTTCATGCCCGAAGAGAAGGAAAACTCAGGTCGCGGGGGGACCTTCAGCCGAGAGCTCTGCCGCAGGTACGGCGGAAGCCGGGGCGGCCGCTTTAGGTTTTGCCCTTCCGCTCCACGACCAGTAGGTGCCTATACGGAGCAGCCGTTCAACCGGTCCGCTGCGGAACCGTTTCAACCAGATCAGGCTGGCCGTTGCCAGTACGGCATAGATGAGGATCGCCAGCAGCGCTCCCTGCAGCACGCCGAGTTTGCCGAACATGCCCAATCCGAAACCGTAAAATATCAATACGCATACAACGCTTTGCGTCAGATAGTTCGTTAACGACATTCGCCCCACCGCTTCGAACGCCCGGATCACCACCGATTGTTTGGACGAGAAGGCGTATAAGGACGCGAACAGGTGGAGATACCCCAGCGCGAGCAGGGGGCCGCCGAGCATCATCAGGACGCCGCTCCAGTTGTTCGTGGATTCGAGCATAACGCCTGCGGTTTTCAGTCCAAGCCCGACCGGAATGAGCAGCGACCATCTTAAATACAGCTTGATCTCCATGGACGGATGGAGGAAGCGCCCGCGTTTCGCGGCGACCATGCCAAACAGGAACATCGGCGCGCTCATGAGAGGGGCAATCAGGATCACCAGCAGCATCAGCCAGTCCGGGAGGTCGATGGGCATTTCCTCGGTTGACCGGAAGTTTAGGATCTCGCTATACGTGCCGCTGCCGTAGACTTCGATGGACTGCTTCACATAGTTCTCCATGCGCTCCGCTTCGCCTGCCGCAGGCTCCATGGAGCCGTACCCCAAGACGGCCATCAGCGCGAGCAAGAGAATGCCCCAGATCAAAATCGTTTTGGCCTTCCGTTTCACAAACAGCACCAGGAAGAGGCCGATCCCCCCATAGAACAGCAGAATATCGCCTTCCCAGATGAATATGGAATGCAGCAGGCCGAGTACGATCAGAAGAACCGACCTGCGGAAGAAGCTGCGTCCGTATTTAAGCCCCTTGCCGATCAGGCTTTCCCGCATCTTGATCATGCTGTAGCCGAACAGGAACGTAAAGATAGGCATGAAGCTGCCCTCTATGAACACCTTGAGCATGTCATGACTGATCAGGTCCAGCGTGGAAGGCTGGAAGAAATGCAGCTCGTCTTTGCCGAACATGCCGTACTGGAAAATAAGCATATTGGCCATCAGGATGCCGAGCAAGCTCAAGCCGCGAATCGCATCCACGGCGGTCGAACGTTTATTTGAATTCATGTCAATCACCTCTGACACCAAGTATAAAGCTCCAAACGAAATAACTCGGAAACGGCATCCTAACTTTTTCTTAACACTTCCAGCATTTGTTTAACTCCTGTTAAGGTTGCTGTGCTAGCATAAATGTCGGGTGAGGATAAAATGGATCAAACGCGAATTCTAATCGTAGACGACGAACCTTCCATTGTGAAAATGCTGCAGATGGTGCTGCGCAAGGAAGGCTTTAACCGAATATACACGGCTTCCAGCTGCAAGGAAGCGCTCAGCGAAATCGCTGCGCACGGAGCGGATATCGTGCTGCTGGATGTCATGCTGCCGGACGGCACGGGATTTGACCTCTGTCCGCAGATCCGTTCCTATGGCAGTCCGCACATCCTGTTCCTGACTGCCAAGGCGTCGGATCTGGATGTGCTGACCGGTTTTGCGATGGGCGGGGACGATTATGTCACCAAGCCCTTTAATCCGCTGGAGATCGCTGCAAGGATCAAGGCGCGTCTGCGCCGGGGCGGCTTTGGACCGGCTGCTGCGGCAGAGCAGCAGGCGATTCAGCGCGCATGGGATTTCGGCCGGTTCAAAGTCGACGAATCCGCAGGCGAACTGACGGTGCTGGGAGAGCCCGTGCCTTGTCCGGCGCAGGTCTTTCAGCTGCTGCTGTATTTTTGCAAGCATCCCGGGGTCGTATTCTCCAAGTCGCAGCTGTACGAAGCGGTGTGGGGCATCGACGGCATGGGCGAGGACAACACCGTCATGGTGCATATCCGCCGCATCCGCGAGCGCATCGAGGAGGATCCGAGCAACCCGCAGTATCTGCTGACGGTCCGGGGACTTGGCTACAAGCTGATCAAGGAGAAAGCGCGATGAGGCTGCGCAGAAGGCTTGCCTTCCATTTTACATACCAATTAATTGCATTCTCGGCGTTTATGTTTTGCTTTCTAATCGTGCTCTTATTCTTCCTGATCAAACATATCAGCGACGATGAGATCAAGCGCAACTTTCCGACAGGCGTCTTGAACAGCATCGTGACCGAGACGGTGACGGAGAATGGCGAGGTGCAGCTGGAGGAATATTGGAAGCTTCTGCTCCAGGAGAAGGATATGTGGCTTCAGGTGGTGGATATGGAGGGAAACGTGATTCACTCCACCAACACGGCTTCGGATGTTCCGTTGGCGTACTCGGTGAGCACCTTGCTTGAGATCAAGGAGAAACGCCGCCTCGGCGAGTACACGATGGATTGGCAGATGGATCTGACCTATGAGGAGCCGCTATTGTTTCTGATCGGACGCATCGATGAGAGCTCGGATCATCTTCGGGAATGGGTTGCCCGTTTTCAGGACGGCGGAAAGGTGAGACCGGAGGATGAGGCCGAGCTGGGACGCGAATTGGCCGATCTAGGCGGTTATTTGCATGTGATTGATCGGGACGGACGCGTTGTCCAAGCGATTGGGACGGGTTCCGACAATAAGGCGAGCTACCACCCGCTGGAGATCATCACCATGCAGGAGCAGCCGGGCACGTATTCCACGCATATCGCGGTTTACCGCGATGCGGACAGCGGCAACACCTGGGTATATCACACGCCTCAGGACGGGGCGCTGGAGAAACGGCCAATGATGAACGAGCTGATCCGCGTGGCGCTCTGGACGATGATCTGCGTGCTTGTGCTGTCGCTTGGGGTGGCGATATGGCATGGATACCGGTACAGCCGTCCGCTGCTGCTGTTTACCGGATGGTTCGAGCGGATGGGCAGCGGAGCTTATGAGGAAGTGCTGACGCCGAAGGACCGGAAGCGGGTATTCCGCAAGAGTGGAAAGCTGCGCATGCGCTACAAGCTGTACAAGGAAGTCATCCATTCCTTTTATAAAATGGCGGAGCAGCTGGCTGAAACCGAACGGGAACGGGAGCGGCTCGATCGAAATCGGGAAGAATGGATGTCCGGGATATCGCATGACCTGCGCACGCCGTTATCCTCCATTCAGGGCTACGGTTATATGCTGGAGAGCGCGCCGCAGGATTGGAGCCAGGAAGAATTGCGGGAGATGGGAACCGTGATCCGGGAGAAAGGCGACTACATGCTGGAGCTGATCAATGACTTCTCGCTCGTCTTCCGTCTGAGAAGCGAAATCCAGCCGCAAGAGCTGATCCGGCTTGACCTGAATGAGCTGGTGCGCCGCTGCGTGCTGAAATACGTCAACGATGCCACGCTGGATGCCAACTTCAACTATATCGGCGGCGAGGAGGAGCTGCCCGTCGACGGCAATGCCAAGTGGCTGCAGCGGTTAATGGATAACCTGATCACGAATGCCGTGAAGCATAATCCGGATGGGGTAAATGTTGAGGTCCGGGTGGAAAGGCGTCCCCGCGGCGCGGCGATCGTGGTTGCGGACCAAGGCGTGGGGATGGATGAAGAGACCCGCTGCAATCTGTTCGAGCGTTACTACCGGGGAACGAATACCGAAGAGAGCATGGACGGCTCGGGACTCGGGATGAGCATTGCGAAAGCGATTGTCGAGGCGCATCGGGGCCGTGTAAGCGTATGGTCGGAGGTGGGCAGGGGAACCACCATTACCGTTCTTTTGCCTGAGGCTGCGGCGCAAGAAGATGAGGGGCCGAGTTCGCGCGGGTAGCGTAGCCTGGGGCTTGGATCCGCAGATTTCCAATCGCTTCAAAAATCCTGCAACTTTCCTTTCCTGCTCCCGCCCCGGGTGCGCTATAATGGCTAGGCAACGATTATACTTCATGTCCGGAGGATATTATGGGTTCAACTTCGTTTCGGCAATTGACCGGTAATGCGCGGGGCTGTCTCGTCTACGAGCCGCTGTTTCTAATCCCTTACAGCATGTTCACGACGTACACCTCCATCTACATGTACCAACTGGGGGTAACCGAGACGGGGATCGGCTGGATTACCTCGATCGGTCTGCTTGTGCAGGTGCTGTCCTCGTTTCTCAGCGGGTATTTAACGGACCGTTTGGGCCGAAAAAAAGCGCTCCTTTACTTCGATGTGCTGAGCTGGAGCGTGGCCACGCTGCTCTGGGCAGTCTCCCAGAACTTCTGGTTTTTTGTGATCGCCGCCGTCATCAACGGCTTTCAAAAGGTGCCGCATACCGCCTTTTACTGTTTGCTGGTGGAGGATACGGCGCCGAAGGAGCGTACCTATGTCTTTACGCTGCTGCAGCTGATTAGCGTCGTCGGCGGATTGTTTGCACCGCTCGGCGGGCTGCTGGTGTATCATTTCTCGCTTGTGCCCGGGGTGCGCATCATGTTCGTCCTTGCCTGCATCCTGATGACGATCCAGTTCATCGGACGCCATTATGCGACAAGGGAGACGGAGATCGGATACCGCAAAATGAAGGAAACGAAGGCGATGGGCCTGCGGGAAGGGATGTCCGACTATGTCCAGGTGATGAAGAGCATGCTGGGAAACCCGCTGCTGCTGATGATCTTCGGCGTTTATATCCTGTTTAATTTTCAGATGACGGTGAAGACAACCTACGTCTCCATCTTCATGGTGGAATATTTGCATTTGGGCAGCGGCCTGATCTCCGTTTTTCCAGCCTTCTCCTCCGTCATTATGCTGATATTCATGCGGTGGATCATGCCCCGGATCGGGGAGCGGCACGTGCACCGGACGATGGTATGGGGCTTTGTCATCTCGGTATTGTCCAATGTCATGCTGGTGTTTGCACCGCAAGGAGATCTGCTGGTGCTGAGCCTGAGCACCGTCATTGCCGCATTCGGCACGATGATGACATATCCGTATCTGGAGACGGCGGTGGCCAATGCCATCGACGACGAGAACCGCGCCAAAATATTCGCGCTGCTCCAGGTGCTCATCCTCATCGTCATTTCGCCTTCCGGCATCATTGGCGGCTGGGCGTACGGCATCGATCCGAGAATACCGTTCCTGCTTGTGGCCGGCGCATTTGTCATCAGCATTCCGCTCATGCTGCTGTACAGCAACAAGGTAAAGGCCGCTCCCATCGAAGCGGGGGTTTAGCTTGGATAGGAGGGCCAAGCCCAAGACGGGCATGCGTCTTTAGCGATATATACGAAACGTAAAGAGTACGCACGAAGAGAGGCGCCCTAAGTCTTGGGGGGCCTTTTTTGTGCCTCTTATTGCAATTTGGTTAGTGTTCACTTATGATATGAGCATGAAAAAGAAACCTCATTTCGACAGCAAGAAGAAGGAAATTTTGCAGGCAGCCATGAAGCTCTTTGCCGAGAAGGGCGTGGACGGCGTATCGGTGAAGGAGATCGGCGCGGCGGCAGGCGTGACGGACGCGGCGATTTATAAGCATTTTACGAATAAGGATGCCGTTGCCGCGGAGGCGTTCAACGAATATTGCGGCAGTTATACGCGCTTGGTGGATGAGTACGCTACCCGGCCCGGACCGTTTGCAATGAGGCTATCGGCTCTCGTAACCCGCGTATTGGAATCGTATGACGAAGATAAATACGGCTTGCTGCTATTGTCCCAGCATCACGAGCTGTTTACGGAGGTGGTCAAGAGCAGGGGACGGCAGCCGCTTGATGCTTTGGAGGAGCTACTCGAGCAAGCGGTGCTGCAGCGGGATATTCCGCCGCAGAATACGCGGTTAACCGCTGTGCTGATCATCGGTGCATTCAGTCAGCTTGCGATTTCCACGATGCAGGGGGAGCTGGAAGAACCGCTGTCGCCGCTGGCATCTGAAGTGACGGCGCATTTATTGGCATTAACCGGTTTGGGAAAAGGTCAGGCGTGACCTTTTCTTTTTGCCATCAGGTTAGTGATTGTTAACCAAATTATGAGGGGGAAGACGCATATGAAAAAGATTTTAATCATCCAAGGCAATCCCATTGAAAACAGCTATGGCCGTCAGCTGGCAGAGGCCTATGCGAGAGGGGCGGCCGAATCCGGTGCGGAGGTGCGGCAGCTGGTGCTTGCGGAGATGGAGTTTGACCTGAACCTGTCCGGCGGTTATAAGGGCAAGCAACCGCTCGAGCCCGATCTGCAAGAAGCACAGGAGCTGATTGCCTGGGCGGACCATCTGGTGTTTGTGTACCCGAATTGGTGGGGCGGCATGCCGGCGCTGCTCAAAGGGTTCATCGATAGGGTTTTTCTCCCCGGATTCGCCTTTAAGTACCGCCGGAACTCGCCTTTGCCGGAGCAGCTGCTCAAAGGGAAGACGGCTCGTCTGATCGTCACGATGGATTCGCCGTACGTTTACTACCGGTTCTATCTCGGACAGCCGGGACATCAGATGATGAAGCATTCCATTCTGAAGTTCTGCGGCGTGGGCACCGTCCGTGCCACGAACATTACCCAGCTTCGCAAAATGCCCGAGACGGCAAGAAGCCAATGGCTCGAGCGCGTGCAGAGAATGGGACGGAAATTGGCGTGATCGGGTAGTAGGGGCGATGTGCAGTTCCTTCCAATGGCTTGACTTCTCGGGCAGGAGGATTATAATTCATACAACAAATGAAACGACCAAAGAATTGAATGGGTCATGGTTCAAAATCAAATCTTGATGTATATGCCGGGGAATAGGGCCCAGGCGTTTCTACCAGGTTACCGTAAATGACTTGACTACATGAAGGTTGAGAATCCGCTCCCCAAGCCCGGCTTTGCATAAACATCGAAGCCGGGCTGCAAGATCGCCTGAAATGGGATCTAAGCACGTTTTAACGGATGGGGTGATGTGCAGACTATTAGCAATGCATGGCTGCCGCGCGGACTTCTCTTCCTCAATGGATATAGTTGCAGGCAACCCGGGCAGATACGCTGTCCGGGTTGTTTGGCGTGTTACGCAAGATCGATTTTGTGCTTTTACAGGTTCATTATAAGAAAAACGTCTACCGACGACCGCAGTAAGAAGAAGTTTTTATTGCGAGATTAGGAAGTCACAAGCTTCCGAGTTTATACTTTCTGATATCTAAAAAAAGGGGAGCGTGCAATCATCATGAGTTCAATCCAGAGACAGAAACGATACGAGGTCAGCCGGCAGCTGGGGAAGGTTGCTTTAGGACAAGAGCCAGCCGATCTGGTCATCAAAAACGGCACGCTGATCAATGTGTTTACGGGCGAGCTTCAGGAACGGATAGACGTGGCGATGGCGTGCGGGCGCATCGCTTATATCGGCAGCGCCGATCATACGATCGGAGAGGGGACGCAGGTGATCGAAGCGAATGGGCGCTTCATCTCGCCGGGTCTGCTGGACGGCCATATGCATGTGGAGAGCACGATGCTGACCGTAACGGAGTTTGCCAAAGCGGCCATCGTTACGGGAACGACCGGGGTTTATATGGATCCCCATGAGATCGCCAACGTGTTCGGCATGGAGGGCGTGCGCTGGATGCACGAGGAAGGGCAGCAGCTGCCGATGAAGGTGTTCACCACCATTCCTTCCTGCGTACCGGCGACGTTCGATCTGGAGGATGCCGGGGCGCAGTTGGGCGTAGCCGATATCGAGGAAGGGCTGACCTGGCCCGGCGTCGCGGGGCTTGGCGAAGTGATGAACTTCCCGGGCGTCGTATACGGCGATCCGACCATGAGCGGAGAGATCGAAGCCACGCTGCGTGCGGGCAAGACGGTGACGGGGCATTTTCCGGCCGAGGACGACCGGATGCTACAAGCCTATCTGGCAACCGGCGTCAGCTCCGATCATGAGACCGTAACGAGAGAGCAGGCTTTGGAAAAGGTTCGCCTCGGTATGCATCTGATGATCCGCGAAGGTTCGGCTTGGCAGGATGTGAAGGAAGTGATTAAGGTGGTAACGGAGGACAAGGTACGTACCGACAATATCTCCTTGGTCACGGATGATGTGTATCCGCAGACGCTGCTGCGGCTCGGCCATATGAACCATGTGGTCCGCCGCGCCATGGAAGAGGGCGTGGACCCGGTTACGGCGATCCAGATGGGCACAATCAACGTGGCTCGATATTTCGGTATGGATATGGAGCTCGGCAGCATTTCACCGGGCAAAACGGCTGATATTTTGCTCATTGACGATCTGAAGAGCATGGTGCCTTCGGTGGTGATCACGGACGGCGAAGTGGTCGCGGAGAACGGCCGTCTCGTGAAGTCGTTCCCGGCGTATTCGTATCCGGAAAAGGCCTTTCAATCGGTTCGGCTGCAGCGTTCGCTTACCGCCGACGACTTTCTGCTGCGCAGCAAGTTCGATGCGGCACGTACGGAAGTGAACGTGGTGCGCGTCATCGAGAATAGTGCCCGTACCGTCAAAATGACCGCGGTGCTCGCTGTGGAGCAGGGCGTCATCCAGCCGGACCTGGGCCAAGACGTGGTTCAGCTGGCATGCATCGAGCGCCACGGCGCAACCGGGCAAATCTCGCTCGGCTTTGCGAGCGGCTTCGCACTACAGTCCGGCGCGGTTGCTTCCACGGTGGCGCACGATAGCCACAACCTGCTTGTGATGGGCACGAACGCCGAGGATATGGCGCTTGCGGCGAACGAGCTGGCAGCATGCGGAGGCGGCATGATCGTGGTGCAGAACGGCCAGGTGCTGGCAAAGGTGGCGATGCCGATTGCGGGCTTGCTGGCGGACCGTCCGGTCGAGGTCGTGGCCGAGGAAGTCGCTGCCCTGGAGGAAGCCTGGAAACAGCTCGGCTGCTCCATCCATGCGCCGTTCATGACGTTCTCGCTCATTGCGCTTCCGGTCATTCCGGAGATCCGCATTACCAATCGCGGGATCGCGGACGTGACGGAATTCAAGCTCATCGAGACGGAGATCGGTCCGGTTCAATAAGGTGGCACATACATTAAAGCAGGTTGGCCCACATGGCTAACCTGCTTTTTTGGTGCGTAAATACTGGGCTTAGCCTGTGAGTGGATGCCGCAAGCCACGCTCCCATGGATAATCCTCACATAATCCATTGCCTACTTAGTGATTTTCGTCACAAATTGATAACTTTTTCACCTATTTCGGCCATTATATTGTGATGTTTATCACAATCCTTTAGGACGCGGTCTGCGACAATACAAAAAGAATCAAATTTGAAGTGATCACGTGAGCTAAAGGAAGGGGTATCTTTTATGGATCCGGTTATGCTGGCGCGAATTCAATTCGCATCGACAACCATTTTTCACTTTATTTTCGTACCGTTATCCATCGGATTGGCGTTTCTGATCGCCATCATGGAGACGATGTATGTTGTCAAGGGCCAGGAAGTCTACAAGAAAATGGCCAAGTTCTGGGGAAAGCTGTTCCTGATCAACTTTGCGGTCGGGGTTGTGACAGGGATTCTGCAGGAATTCCAGTTCGGGATGAACTGGTCGGATTACTCGCGCTTTGTCGGGGACGTGTTCGGCGCACCGCTTGCGATCGAAGCCCTGCTGGCGTTTTTCCTTGAGTCGACGTTTATCGGGCTGTGGATATTCGGGTGGGACCGGTTATCCAAGAAGGTCCATCTGCTCAGCATCTGGCTGGTGTCCTTCGGCACCCTGATGTCCGCCTTCTGGATCCTGGCAGCGAACTCGTTCATGCAGCGTCCGGTCGGTTTTGAGATCAACAATGGACGGGCGGAGATGAATGATTTCTTCGCGCTGATCACGAACGGTCAGCTGCTGGTGGAATTCCCGCACACGATCTTCGGTGCGTTGGCAACCGGGGCTTTCCTGGTAGCGGGGGTAAGCGCGTATAAGCTGCTGAAGAAGCAGGATTTGGATTTCTTCAAAAAATCCTTCCACATCGCCATCGTGGTGGGTCTCATCACCTCCATTCTGGTTGCGGTATTCGGCCACCAGCAAGCGCAGTATCTGGTGGATACGCAGCCGATGAAGATGGCCGCCGCCGAGAGCTTGTGGGAAACGAGCGACGATCCCGCGCCTTGGACGGTCATCGCCGCCATCGATCCGGATAAGCAGGAGAATACGATGGAGTTCAAAATTCCGTATTTGCTCAGCTTTTTGTCCTACAGCAAATTTTCAGGCGAAGTCATCGGAATGAAGGAGCTGCAAGCCCAATACGAGCAGGAATACGGTCCTGGAGACTATATTCCGCCGGTCCGCACCACCTTCTGGAGCTTCCGGATTATGGTGGCTGCCGGCAGCGTCATGATTCTGCTGGGATTGTACGGAGCGTGGCTGATGCTGCGCAAAAAAGTCGAGAAGGCGGGCAAATGGTTCCTCAGACTGATGCTGTTTGGCATTTCCCTGCCGTTCATCGCCAACACATCGGGATGGATCATGACGGAGATCGGACGCCAGCCTTGGACGGTATTCGGGCTGATCACCACGGAGAACAGCGTTTCGCCGAACGTAAGCGCAGGCTCGATCCTGTTCTCCCTCATCATGTTTACCGCCATTTATGCAGTGCTGGCAGCCGTGATGGCCTATCTGTTCATCAAAGTCATTAAGAAAGGACCGTATGCGGCGGAGGAAGACGATCACCACGCAAGCGATCCGTTTAATAAGGAGGACTACAATGCTGTCTCTTAACGAACTGTGGTTTGTGCTCGTCGCCGTATTGTTTATCGGGTTCTTCTTCCTGGAGGGCTTTGATTTCGGAGTCGGGATGTCCACGCAGCTGCTGGCCAAAAACGATACCCAGCGCCGGGTGCTGATCAACTCGATCGGCCCGTTCTGGGACGCCAACGAGGTCTGGCTGCTGACGGCGGGCGGCGCGATGTTCGCGGCCTTCCCGAACTGGTATGCCACGCTGTTCAGCGGGTTCTACATTCCGCTTGTCTTTCTTCTGCTGGCCTTGATCGGGCGCGGCGTGGCATTTGAATTCCGCGGCAAGGTTGGCGATGTCCGCTGGAAACGGGTATGGGACGGAGCGATCTTCACCGGAAGCGTGCTTCCGCCATTCCTGCTCGGCGTTGTTTTTGCCTGCCTGATCCAGGGGCTTCCGATTAACGAAGAGATGCAGCTGCATGCCGGATTCTTCGATGTCGTGAATCTTTATACCGTGGTCGGCGGGTTGACGATGGTGATGCTCTGCCTGCTGCATGGCTTGATGTTCACGACGCTGCGCACGCTGGGGGATCTCCAGGAACGGGCGCGCCGCATGGCCCGGAGACTTCTGATTCCTGTTGCGGCCCTGTTCGTGGCGTTCGGGGTGATGACGTATTTCATGACCGATATCTTCGAGAAGCGCGGCGTGGCGTTAACCGTCCTGCTGGTGCTGGCCCTGCTTGCATTCCTGTTGGGCGGATATTTCATGAACGTCAAGCGGGACGGCTGGGCTTTCGGGATGACCGGCGCGGTCATCGCACTCTTGGTAACGTCCGTGTTCGTGGGCTTGTTCCCGCGCGTGATGGTCAGCTCCATCAACGCTGCATTTGACCTGACCATTTATAATGCGGCCTCCGGACCGTATTCCCTCAAGATTATGACGATTGTGGCCGTATCGCTGCTGCCTTTTGTTTTGGGCTATCAAATTTGGAGTTACTTCGTTTTCCACAAACGGGTACATGAGAAGGAGCATCTGGAGTACTGATGGGAAAAGATCTGCTGGGATACAAAGGCGCCAAGACGGTATTCTTCCTTGTCGCCGCATGTACCCTGGCACAGAGCATGGCCATCCTCCTGCAAGCCAAATGGCTGGCGGAAGCCGTATCCGCCCTGTTTGCGGGATCAACGCTGCAGGAGCAGGGGGAGACCATTGCCTTGTTCCTGCTTGCATTTCTGGCGCGCCACGGGATCTCGGTCGTGCAGCAAGGAATCGCGCAGCGCTTTGCCGAGGAGACGGGCACGAGCCTGAGAAAGCAGCTGCTGGAGGAGCTGTTTCGGAACGGGCCATCCTTTGTCCGGTCGGAAGGAACAGGCAATGTGGTTACGCTTGTGCTGGAGGGCATCGGCAAGTTCCGCAAATATGCGGAGCTGACCATACCTCGCATGATGGGGGCAGGCATTACCCCGGCGCTGGTATGGCTGTACGTTTTCATGACGGACCGGATCTCGGGCATTATTCTGCTGGTGACCATGCCGATCCTGATCGTGTTTCTCATTCTCGTGGGACTTGCCGCGAGAAAGCAGACCGAGCGGCAGCTGGATTCCTACCGGATGCTGTCCAATCATTTCGTGGATTCGCTGAGAGGGCTGACCACCCTGAAGTTTCTGGGACAGAGCCGCAAGCACGGCGCGAGCATACAGCAGGTCAGCGAGGGGTATCGTGCAGCTACCATGCGGACGCTGCGCGTGGCGTTTCTGTCCTCTTTTGCGCTGGATTTCTTTACGATGCTGTCCGTGGCGTCGGTTGCGGTCAACCTGGGCCTGCGCCTCATTAACGGCAGCCTGGAGCTGCTGCCCGCGCTGCTCATCCTGATCCTCGCACCGGAGTATTTCCTGCCGGTGCGCATGGTCGGGGCGGACTTCCACGCCACGCTGGACGGCAAGCAGGCAGGGGAAGCGATGCAATCCATCATCCGGGAAGCCCGGAAGGGGCACACGAGCGGAAGCTCGGGTCCTGTTACCACGGAGGGTTTGGCTAACGGCGCGGGTCCATTCGAGCCAACGGGAGCGCTTGAAGCCCCGGCGGCAGAAACGATGGAACGAACCCCAACGGGCCTAACATTTAAAATTCAAAATAATTTCTCGGGTCCCAGCCGCAGACCGCAGACAACATTCCGATGGGAAAAGGACAGCGTGCTGGAGCTCTCCGGTATCGGCGTCAGACACGAAGAACAAGGGCCGGCTTCATTGGAGGAGGTCACCTTCCGAATACCGGGACAACGCAAGATCGGCATCGTCGGGGAGAGCGGAGCCGGCAAATCCACGCTGATCGAGCTGTTAGGCGGCTTCATGGCGCCAACATCCGGAGCGATGGCGCTGAATGGCATGATGCTGGAAGAATCGAACCGACGCGAGTGGCGGTCGGAGGTCACCTATATGCCGCAGCAGCCGTATTTGTTCGGGGCAACCTTGGAGGAGAACGTGCGCTTTTATGCGCCGGAGGCGTCCAGAGCTCAAGTGGAAGCGGTGGTAAAGGCGGCCGGTCTGTCGGAGCTGGTCGAAAGCTTGCCGGGCGGCCTTGCGGAGATGATCGGCGGCGGCGGACGCGCTTTGAGCGGCGGCCAGGCACAGCGCGTGGCTTTGGCCAGGGCGCTGCTCGGCGGCCGGCAGGTTCTGCTGCTGGATGAGCCGACGGCGCATCTGGATATTGAGACGGAATACGAGCTGAAGGAGACGATGCTGTCCCTTTTTCAAGACAAATGGGTATTTCTGGCGACGCACAGGCTTCACTGGATGCAGGATATGGATTATATCATCGTTCTGCACCAGGGGCGCGTTGCGGAAACGGGAACCCACGAGGAGCTTATGGCACGACAGGGCGTCTATTACGGACTGATGACATCGCAGATGGAGGGAGTACAATGAAGCAGGAATCGTGGTTTCGACCCTATGTAACGGCAAATTTCTGGCGCTTTTTGCTCATTGTCACGCTGGGCGTGCTCACCATTTTGTTTGCCGGGATGCTCATGTTCACATCCGGTTATTTGATCTCCAAATCCGCCCTGCGTCCGGAAAACATCCTGATGGTGTACGTGCCGACCGTAGGGGTTCGCACCTTCGGCATCGGACGGGCGGTGATCCATTACGTGGAGCGCCTGGTGGGGCATGATACGATTCTTCGCATCCTGTCCCGCATGAGGCTTCGGCTGTACCGCATTCTGGAACCGCAAGCCCTCCGTTTATCCTCCCGGTATCGCACCGGGGATCTGCTGGGCGTGCTGTCCGATGATATCGAGTATTTGCAGGACGTCTACATCCGGACGGTCTTTCCATCGATTGTTGCGCTTGTGTTATATGCCGGGGTCATTCTGGCCGTCGGCCAGTTTGATCCGGCATTCGCCCTTCTGCTCGCACTGTATATAGCGGTGCTGATTCTGGTGCTGCCGCTGATCTCGCTGCTGCTCACCAAACGGAAGAATCGGGAAGTGAAACAGGCCCGCAGCCACCTCTACCGGAAGCTGACCGACGCGGTGCTGGGCATTCATGAATGGTACGTCAGCGGCCGGCAGGCGGAATTCCTGACCGGTTATGAGGCGGATGAAGCCGAGGTGGACCGGACCGACCGCTCGCTTAAGCGCTGGTCGCGCTTGCGCGCCTTTATCGGTCAAGGCGTGGTTGCCGTGACGGTGGTCTCGGTGGTGTATTGGTCGGGACGGCAGTATGCGGACGGTGCCATCGACGTTACGCTGATCGCGGCTTTTGTGCTGGTTGTGTTCCCGTTAATGGATGCATTCCTGCCGGTGTCCGAAGCCGTTGAGCGGATTCCGCAGTACGGCCAATCGGTCGCAAGGCTCCGGGCGATTGAAAGCGCGGATGCCTCCGAAGGGCGGCAGGACCTGCCGCAGATGCTGGATAAGGCAGAGGTGGAATCCATCATAAGCCGCGGCGTTCATGTGAAGGCGGACGGCGTCAGCTTCCGCTATGATCAGGGGGCAGACGGCCCATCGAGGCTGGAACCATCCGGCGTGGACAGGGAGGCGTCTGCATTAACCGATGTGTCGCTGGATATTGCTCCCGGCGCCAAGGTAGCCGTCATCGGACGCTCCGGTGCCGGCAAATCGACCCTGCTGCAGCTGATCCAGGGCGTGTTGGCGCCATCGGGAGGAAGCCTTACCCTAGGCGGCGTGGAGTCTGCGCGTTTCGGCGATGAGATCTCTTCCGTCATTTCGGTATTGAACCAGAGTCCGCACTTGTTCGACACAACGCTTGCGAACAATATTCGGCTTGGATCCCCGGACGCCACGGAGGCTGAAATCCGGGACGCCGCCGCCATGGCACGGCTTGAACCGCTGGTAGCCTCCCTTCCGGAAGGACTTGGCACCCGCATGCAGGAAGCCGGGCAGCGTTTCTCCGGAGGAGAGCGCCAGCGCGTGGCTTTGGCCCGAATCCTGCTGCAGAGGACGCCCGTTGTCATTCTGGATGAGCCCACGGTCGGGCTGGATCCCAAGACCGAGCGGGAACTGCTGTCCACCATATTCGCCAGCCTGCAGGACCGCACCTTGATTTGGGTGACGCATCATCTGGTCGGCGTGGAGCGCATGGATGAGATCCTCTTCATGGAAGACGGTCGAATCGTTATGCGGGGCACCCATGATGAGCTGATGGAGCGATATCCGCGGTATCGGAACTTGTACCGTTTGGATCGTCCGGCGGTATAGACAGCTGAGGCGATTTACCAGCAGAAGAACCGGCCTTTCAGGAGGTTGGTTCTTCTTTTTGTTGCGTTCTTTTTTCTTATAAGTCCGATAAAAGATCGGAATCCACGCGGCTTCTGGAAAGATGTAACATTAGTCTTAAGCAGGATCAAGAGTTCATTACAACGTTAGGGGTGTGGTATAGGGTGGATTCGAAACGGTTGGTTGACGTATTTCGTCATTTTGCTGAGCGGGAATGTCCGGGTTCCAGCGTGTTCTATGAGTATTTGGCCCGGCATATTGCCGATGATGAAGAGGTGCTGCAGGTCGCTGCGTTGGTTCCGTCCGGCCAGCCCGTGCCCAATATGCTGTTCGGAGCGGTTCAATACTTGCTGCTTCAGGGCGAGGGTCCGGAGCTGAGGGCGTATTACCCCGGCCTTGCGGAGCACCCGAAGGAGATGGCCTCCTGTTATCCCCATTTCCGGGCATTCGTGCTGGAGCATGAAGCAGCCATTATCGGAATCCTGAAGCGCAAACGGGTACAGACGAACGAAGTCCGTCGCTGCGCGTACCTGTATCCGGTGTTCTGCTCCATTTATGACAAGGTCCGGAAGCCGCTTGCCCTGGTGGAGCTTGGAACGAGTGCCGGATTGCAGCTGCTGTGGGATCAATACAGTTATTCCTATGGAGACACGGCGAGTTACGGCCTTACGGAATCGAAGGTGTGCATTACATCGGAGATCAGGGGAGACCGCAAACCGTTCCTGCCGGCCTCCAGTCCGCCGGTTGTTTACCGGATGGGGATCGATCTGCATGTGAATGACGTACGGAACTCGGAGCATTTCTTATGGCTGCGAGCTTTGATTTGGCCGGGCAATCACGATCGGGTGTCCATGCTGGAGCATGCGGCGGAGGCGTTGAAGCAGCAGTCAGACGTACGTTTCCGGGAGGGGGATGGGACGGTGCTGCTGCCTGACATCGTGAAGGAGATTCCGGAAGAGGCCGTGATCTGCGTGTTTCATACGCATGTGGCCAACCAGATTCCGGAGGCGTCCAAGCAAATATTGCTGCGGCATCTGAGCGAGATTGGAAGCAAGCGCGATATTGTGCACGTCTACAACAATATGCAGGATGAGGATCTGCATGCCGATTATATCCTCGGGGGCGTGCCGAGCAAGTTTACGACGGCACGCACGGATGGGCATGCGCGCTGGTTCGAGTGGCTGTTATAAGGCAGGGAGATGATTGACTTAGCCTGAATAAGGACGGCGAACAGAACGGTGA
Organism: Bacillus sp. FSL K6-6540; assembly: GCF_038007545.1. Lineage (NCBI taxonomy): Bacteria > Bacillati > Bacillota > Bacilli > Caryophanales > Bacillaceae > Bacillus > Bacillus sp. FSL K6-6540. The sequence goes on along the minus strand of NZ_JBBOXH010000001.1, from coordinate 6,837,056 downwards.
TGGCCGTTCGTTACGTCATTTGTCCGTGAACGACCGCGAGCCCGGAAGGCAGCCGGGCTGAGACTTAGAGAATAACAGCCCCGCCGCAGCCTTCATCGCGTATATTTTTTTATTGGGCAAGTCTGTGTCATAATAGGAGAGATGGAATATAAAGCGCTTTATGCTATGCGATTGAACCCGAGGATCAGGCTCTTCCATGGTGGAAGGGCTCTCGTTCAGGGCATGGCAGCATTCAAGGAGACCAAAGGAGGAAGTTGGGATGGATTATCGTATTGAGAAGGATACCCTGGGTGAGATTAAAGTGCCTGCGGATAAGTTATGGGCAGCGCAGACACAGCGCAGTTCCGAGAATTTCCGGATAGGAACCGAAACGATGCCGAAGGAGATCATTCGGGCGTTCGCGATATTGAAGAAGAGCGCGGCCATCGTCAACGGCAAGCTCGGCAAGCTGGATGCAGATAAGGTGGATGCGATCACAACCGCGGCCGACGAGATCGTGGACGGCAAGTGGGATGAGCATTTTCCGCTGGTGGTTTGGCAGACCGGCAGCGGCACGCAATCCAACATGAACGTGAACGAAGTCATTGCGAATCGGGCCAATCAGCTGCTCGAGCGAAAAGACAGCACGCTGCGCGTTCATCCCAACGATGACGTCAACAAATCCCAAAGCTCCAACGATACGTTTCCGACGGCGATGCACATGGCTGCGGTCGTGGCCATGGAAGATCAGGTGATGCCTGCGCTCCGCCGTTTGAAGAAAACGTTCGAGAAGAAAAGCGATGAATATAAGGACCTGATCAAAATCGGCCGTACGCACCTTCAGGATGCAACGCCGCTGACGCTCGGACAGGAAATCAGCGGCTGGCACCGGATGCTGGAGAAGTGCGAATTGATGCTGGCTTCGGCCGTAGAACCGCTGCGCGAGCTGGCTATTGGCGGCACCGCCGTGGGTACCGGCATTAACGCGCATCCGAAATTCGGAGAAATGACGGCGGCCGAAATCAGCCTGCAGATCGGAAAAAGCTACACGTCCGCCAGCAACAAGTTCCATTCGCTGACCAGCCATGACGAGATCGTATTTGCCCATGGGGCGCTGAAGGCGCTGGCTGCCGATCTGATGAAGATCGCCAACGATGTTCGCTGGCTGGCAAGCGGTCCCCGTTCCGGCATCGGCGAGCTCACGATCCCTGCCAACGAACCGGGAAGCTCCATCATGCCGGGGAAAGTAAATCCAACCCAGAGCGAAGCGCTGACGATGGTGGTCTGCCAAGTGATGGGCAACGATGCCACGATCGGTTTTGCGGCAAGCCAGGGCAATTTTGAGCTGAACGTCTTCAAGCCGGTCATCATTTATAATTTCTTGCAGTCCGTGCGTCTGCTGGCGGATGCCATGGATTCGTTCGACCAGAATTGCGCCATCGGCATCGAAGCCAATCTTGACGTGATCCGCGCGAACATGGAGCGGTCGCTAATGCTGGTGACGGCGCTGAATCCGCATATCGGATACGAGAATGCCGCCGCCATCGCGAAACGTGCGCATAAAGAAGGGACAACGCTTCGCGAAGCGGCGCTGGCAAGCGGTCTGCTTAGCGGAGAGGATTTTGACCGGATCGTCCGTCCGGAAGAAATGATACATCCGAAGGAATAGGGGAGTTTTCTTTTGAGCTTTATTTCTAGGCAGGTTTCCCGTTGAACCAAGGGCCCATTTCACCACGGTGAAGTGGGCTTTTGTTGATTAGAGATTGTTACCCGCCGAGCCGAACGCATTCGATCATCGCAAGAAAAACATCACGGAACGCCGCTCGTCTGCCGCGAAAGTGCTTCAATCGTTTATCTCCGGCTTCGCAGCGGTTATAATATGGTGACAGCATCTGACAATACTTCACAAACAAACGTAAGAAGGATGGATGATAACTTGAAGAAACATCAATGGATGGCTACGCTGCTCTCTCTGATATGCACCGGGCTCGGGATGTTTTATATCGGGACGCCGGGCATGATCATAGGCGGAATGCTGCTCATGGCGCTGCAGGGAGCGGCTTTGTTTATTTTTTTCATGACACTGGGATACTTGGGCTTGATTATCGGTCCGCTAGCAATTGGGATTCATATTATAGGTTTGATCATACCGGTCATCTACTTCAGCTACCGATCGCCAAGGAAACCGATGTTCGACGAGAAGCGGCGGCGTCAGCTCGCCTCCCCTTGGAAAATCGTCGTGCGGACGATCATCGGACTGGCCTTGTTCGCAGGGTCGATTTACGCCGGGTACACCTGGGGATCCGCCCCGTTCATGAAGACGGCTGCAGAGAAACGCGAGGTTCAGGAAGCGGCGGAGTCCTATCTGGAACAGAAGTACAACGAACCCTTTAAGGTCACGGACGTGGATTATACCTGGGCCATAGGCTCGTATAATCTTACGGCTCATCCGGAGCAGGCGCCAGAGCTTGAATTTACGCTGAGCAGTAATGAAGCCAGCCCTCCCGTCATATCGAATGATACCTACCTGAACCGGCTCTGGGGACAGCAGCTGAGGGACCGGCTGAAACCTCTGCTGGATGAGCTTTATCCGGGCCAGGCGTTTGGGGAGGCGTATGTGAACGCCGGTGCCGAAACACTAGAGCGTGATTATAGCCAACTGGCGAATAGCGCCGAGGGTGATGTCAGTCAGAACATCAGATTGATCGTATTCGCGGATTTGACGGCGGATAATCTGGCGCAGGAGAAGGAACGGGTGCTGGAGCTGATTCGGCGGCTGCCTTCGGTGACGGTGCCGGGGGAGACGGATCTTGCCATCGATTATTATGCCGCGGATTTGAAGACGGCGGAGAGCGTAAAGAAGGTGGAGCAGGATATCGATTATATGAAGGGGAAAACCAGTACCTACAGCTTCAGGGTGTTCGACATTTCGGACATTACGTCCGCGGATGACATCGAGATCAATGGGCTGGAATGAGGATTTTGCTTTGGAGTATAAATTGATTCTTGATTCAGAAGCCAGGCGGAGTGGATAACTCCGCCTGGCTTCCTGTTGATGAATTATGATCCAACAGGTGAAGGGAGCCTTCGTTAATGCAGGGACAGCTGGATGCTGCGTCCTTTCGGCGTCTTCGTCATGGTCAGCTTTAGATTCAAGGCCTTGGCCATGTCGCGGACAGGGACGTAGAGGGTGTTCTTTATGAACAGGGGACCGTCGTACTTGCTCTTGTCCAGCTTGCAGTGGTCCGATTCTTCGGCACACAGCCTCGCCGGTTTATAAATGTCGATATCGTTCACGCTCATCTCTTGCGTAGCCCGCCGTACGATCGTATATCCCCAGCTGTCGTTTCCCCATACCGATACTGGGGGAATGCTTGCCGCTTTCAGGTCATATTGATGAAAGTTGTCCAGCTCCTCCTGCAGCGTATAAGAGATTTCGTATCCCATTGCATCGGCTAAGGATTTGAGCGGAACGTACGCCTTGCCTTTGTGAACATGGACGTCCTTTATATGGGTGCCGCCGACGTTTACGTAATAGCCTTCCGCTTCGTTAGCGGCTGCTTGCTCGCCTGCCAGATGAGGGAAGCGGCTAACAGAACGCTGGTCAGCGCGAAGAGCGATATCCTTCTGAATTTCTCGATCGTCATAACCTCCTTGCATACCGAATGGGTGTAGGCAGCCGAATGAGGAGCCTATCTACTATATAGACTCTTTTACTGACCCATTGGTTAGCCCGTTTTCGTAAGAAAATAAGGATAAGCCTGCGAATGTAAGTACTTAGGAACCTTGATCAAGCTGGCCTTCAGCTGTCAGCAAGGAATCTAGCACCGCAAGGCTTCGATATTGACGCCATTATGGGCCGATGGGGGAGGCAGAGAGCATACATGATAAAAGGACGGATCAAGCTGATGCGCTTGATCCGTCCTTTTATTGAGGGGCTTCTTATGTCATGGAGAAGCACCTATGCATAGGGTGGAACCGGCTTCGCATTACATGCTCACGGTATTCCTGGCATCCCGGTAACCGGACAGCTTGTTAACGAAGAAGGTGATCAGGAACGAACAGAGCAGGCTGGCTGCCATCGAGATCAGGAAGCCCATCGTGTTATTCGATGTAATGGGCCCGATGAAGGAGGGCACATAGGCTGTCCCCCGGACCCCGAACAAACCGACGAGCATGCCGCCAAGTCCAGCCGAGGCAATCGCTCCGGCAAATACAAGCTTGTTCGAAAACATGAACGGATAGGCGGCTTCAACGAAGGTGCCAAACCCCATGTTGATGGCGAATCCGGGGGCTGCGACGGCGGCTTCTCCCTTATCCCGCGGAGCGATAATATTGGCTAGCGTGATGCCTGCGGATACCATCACCAAGCCGACCATATCGACCGCGCCGAGGAAGCTGTTGCTGGTTGTTTCCATCTCCAGCAGCACAATCGGCAGGATGGCCGCATGATAGACGCCGCCGATGATGGCAGGCCAGATCAGCAGGCCGGCAATCAATCCGGCCATGGCCGGGCTCCAGGAGACAAGGGTCTCGATCAGGAAGCGGATGCCTTGCCCTGCGCTCAGCGCAATCGGCGCAATGAGGAAGTAGACCAGCAAACCGGCAATCAGTCCCGACACGCCGCCGGCAACAATGTTGACCGTCGTAGCGGGGAAACGCCACTCCACGCATTGACGGAATATGTAATGGACGATAATGCCTGCGCCGATCCCGCCGATGATGCCGCCGATAATGCCTCCTTCGACGGACAGGACGCCTGCCACGATGCCCGCCACGATGGATACCTCGTCCAGCTCGGATACCTGTTTGGCTGCAATGACGGCAACGATGACCGGCAGCGCCTTGATCAGCAGGTCAAACACTTCGGTCAACGAAGATAACCCCGGGATTTTGCTGACCGCCAGGATCAGGGCCATGCCGATGAAACCGGGGAGGGACGCCATCATGATGCCCCGAATATTGATTCTTCGCCATGGAGACGAGCTGCCCGACACCGCATGGATATTGGCGGTCGCATTCCCGATGACCGGCCGGTACGTAAGCCGCCAATGCTTGCTGAGGGATGTGACAAAGGTGACCGCACGCGTTCTGTTGGTTGTTCCGGTTGTGCCCGAAGCCGCAATGACATGCGCGCCTTTGGTTTGGATGATGGCCATGGAGGTTCCGCCCGTACCGGTCACCGGCAGGCGGAATTTGGCAGCGGCCTCAATGGCATGCCGGTTGCTGCCCTCCGGGTCGGCGCTCATGACGATGATGCCGTCAATTTCGCCGAGTTCAATCTGCTCGGCAATCTCCCGGTCCAGCCGCTCGGCCGCCTGATTGATCTGCTGAAGGGTGCCTTCAGCGACAATGATGGGCTCTCCTTGGGAAGAGCTCCAGCTGTAAAGAGCCGCAGGCGTCGTATCCTTGGCTGCGTCCATGGAGACCTGGGCAGCGATAAACTGCAGGGCCCCGCAGGACAGGCCGGCGCTATCGAGCTGCATCAATATCTCATCCAGCAGCTTGCGCGGGTCTTTGCCGCCGAGATTGTACAGATTGCCGCCGCTGCTTCCGATGATGGCGATTTGACGATTCATGATTGCTGCCCCCAATACATTAGAAATTAGATAATTTCTATATTACAGCAGAGTTATAACTTGTTAAAGTGTTAAAATGCGATCCCGCCAAACCAAAAGCCGCCATGCATACCCGGTAAGGGCTGCATGGCGGCTTGGTCATCCTGTTATCTATTCGTTGCTTTCGCTGGCCGCTGCAACGGCAGAGGCTTCTTCTGCCGCTTCTTCAGGCGTTTCTTTGACGATTTGCAGCTTCGTATAGCGGTGGGTCTTCTTCTCGATGACGGTGAACGTCAGGTCATTGTACCTCCACGTATCGCCTTTGGCGAGTTCGGAGTTATGACCGTACAGCCAGCCGCCGATCGTATCCAGGTCATCGGTGCTCAGGTCCGTATGAAGCAGGTCGTTGATCCGGTTAATGGATACCTTGCCGTCTGCGATGATGCGGTTCGGCTCAGGCTGGGTCAGCTCGCGTTCTTCATCCTCGTCGAATTCGTCGCGGATCTCGCCGACGATCTCCTCCAGAATATCCTCGATGGTGATCATCCCGGAAGTACCGCCGTATTCGTCGATCAGGATGGCCATATGTGTGCCTTCCTGCTGCATTTTCCGAAGCAGCTTCTTGATCGGAATCGCTTCGGATACCGTCATGGCCGGATGAATCAGCTTGGTCAAGTCGATATTGGAATTGTCATCGAACTCCAGGAAGAACTGTTTGGTGTTCACCATGCCGACGATCTGATCCTTGTCTCCGCGAACAACCGGGAACCGGGTGTACTGCTCGCGCTTGATAATCTGCAGGTTGGCGGCAAGCGGCTTGTCAACATACAGACAGATCATATCGGTACGGGGTACCATAATCTCTTTGGCAAGCATATCGTCAAAAGCAAAAATTCGGCTTACATAACCGTATTCGGCTTGGTTAATCTTTCCGCTCTCATAGCTGTCGCTCAGAATCATGCGGAGTTCTTCTTCCGAGTGAGCCTCTTCATGTTCGCTGGCAGGATGCATGCCGAACAGACGGACAATCTTGTTGGCCGATCCGTTCAAGAGCCAGATGAATGGATACATAATGCGGTTAAACCAGATAATCGGCGTCGCACACAGGAACGACACGGCTTCAGCCTTATTGATAGCGATCGTTTTCGGTGCAAGTTCGCCGATTACGACGTGAATGTAAGTCATGATAATAAATGCAAGCAAGAAAGAGATCAGCGAAGCGATCGCCGCAGGAATCGAAAGGCTGTCAAACACCGGGTGCAGAATCTTCTCGATGGTCGGTTCCCCGAGCCAACCGAGACCGAGCGCCGTGATGGTAATCCCGAGCTGACACGCGGACAGATATCCGTCGAGATTCGATGTTACCTTTTTGACGGCGAGAGCACCTTTGCGCCCTTCCATCACCAATTGGTCTACCCGGCTGGGACGAAGTCTTATGATAGCAAATTCCGTCATAACGAAAAAAGCGGTAGCTGCGATAAGCACAGCGACTAAGAATAAATTTAAGCCTATATTGTCGTCCAAACAAAACACATCCTTTTTTATCTGATCCGAATTAGTTTTTTAATAACCATCAATTACTATGCATGGCTGTCAACGTAATTCGACCGGAATTTTAAAGGTTCTAGCTTCATGTGCTTGAGGAGGAGAAACATATCGGTATCCGTGTTGCATGTAACGTTATGCAAGGAAAGCAGAGACACATGGCGTTGTGACTCCAGCATTAACCGAACGGGTTCCGGACTTTTAGGTACCGGCGTCGGCGCTGGCAGAGTGCCTTCAGAGGCTTCCATTCCCTGCGTCGCCGCAGCGGAATCGGTGATGTCCACCAGGGGAACATTACAAACGGAAGCAATCAGCAGTAAGCCAAGTGTGGAACATATAATTCTGTTTATCCTTCGTATGGGGTCCAAGTCGGATCGTCACTCCTACAATTCGTAATCGATTTGCTCTAAAAAATATATGGCTTAATTGTCAGCGTATGAATATGAAGTGATTTGAGTAGTTGTACGTAATTTCACCACGAACGCGGTCTTCAAAACAAGGTATATTGCTATTAATCATAAGAAAAAGTAAGCCACTATGTCAAATAACAGTCGCAATCGGTTATATAAATCCTTATATATCAAGGGTTTCGGATGATCGCCAGGCATACAAAAAAAGACAACCCTCCAAGATTTCCGGAGAGTTGTCCCATGCTGCAACGGACTATTTATGGTATGGCTGTTGTCTGATATAGCTGTCGGACAGATGAAGCAGCTTCAGCGCGCGTTCGAATTCTTCCTTGGTAGCCTGGGTCTTCTTCACGTCCGAATTCGGAAGCGGATGCTTGGTTCCGTCCTCAAAGCCGATGCCCGGAATGTACAGGGTCGTATTGTTGATGAACGTGCCCGAAGGCAGGTAATACCGCTCCGGCAGCAAATTATTATCGGTGTGATTGAGCAGATCCTGGCCAAAGTGTAGCTGATGGTCCATCGATACGCCCAGCAGGTTGGCCACCGTCGGCAAGAGGTCGATTTGTCCGCCGACCTGCTCCTTCACTTCGGGCTGAATTCCCTCGCCATGGATGATAAGCGGAATGTTGATCATATCTCCGGAGTTATATTCGCGGCCGTAAATTTCGTGCATCAGCTCTTTATCCTTGTGGTCCAGGGAGTAAATCGGCAGTCCAAGATGATCGCCGTAGAGAACGATCAAGCTGTTATCCCATACGCCGTCTTTCTTCAGCTGCTCGATGAATTTGCCGAGTGCGTCATCGGCATAATTCTGGGAACGGATGTAGTCGCCGACAAAGGTGCCTTCATACCGCTCCGGCAGGGTCATCCGATATTTATCCTCAGGAATCGTGAACGGATGGTGAGCCGACATGGAAATGACCTGGGTATAGAAAGGTTTACCGGCATCGTTCATTTTCTTCAGCTCGGCGGCCGTTTTGGAGTACAGAGCGTCATCCGAAGCGCCGAAGAACAGCTTATCGTCTTCACCGAAGAACGCTTTATCGTAATAACGGTTGAAACCGAGCGCCTTGTACAGCTCCCCACGGTTCCAGAACTCCACGACGTTGGTGTGGAAGGTCGCCGTATCATATCCTTCCCCTTGCAGCAGTCTCGGCAGGCTTGGCAGAACCCTGTCCGCATAATGCTGCGTAGCCGCACCCCGCGGCGGAATGTAGAAGGAAGTATTCACAACAAACTCGGCATCCGAGGTATTGCCTTGACCGACGTTCTGGTAGAAGTTCGGAAAGTAATTGCTCTCGCGGGCCAGCTTGTTGATGTTAGGCGTAATTTCCTTGCCGTCAATCGTGAGGTCGACCAAGAACTTCTGGAAGGACTCCATTTGGATGATGATCAGATTCTTGCCTTTGGCGACACCTGTAAGGAGAGCCTCCTTATCCGACGCTTCCAGGCCTTTCAATGCGTTGACTTTATCCTGGGTAATGGTTTTGGCATCCACGAGCTCTTTATTCTCCTGTTGGAAAATCGTGTAGGCCTCGTAGTTCAGAATCCCCATTTCCTGCGCCTTCACGATTTCGTTCATGCTTGCGCGGTTCGGCATGATCTGGAACAGGCACAGCATTAAAGAGACAACAAAAACAATCGGGATGATCTTGCGTTTTTCCTTTTTCGCATGCCGAGTCTTCCAATTTTTAACGCGGTCGCTGCGCCACAACAGAACAAACATCACGATGATATCCGTGAAGATCAGCAGATAGTAAGGGTCCATCAAGGAGAATACGCTGTTGCTTACCGCCGTTACCTGGTTCACCTGCTCTAACGCGTGATAGGTAACGATGACACCGTAATATTTATAATACATAATGGCTGCAAAGAAGATGGCGGTCAGCAGCAGGTTAACGCTCATATAGGCCGTCAGCTTTCGCTTGGAAGCAAACCATTCGATCAAGCTAAACACAAGCCAGATAAAGGGAATTTCCGTAATCAGCGGTTTCCATGGCATGACATCATCAAAAATGACCGTCCAGGCCAGGTAGCTTTTGAGCAGCATAATAACAGAGAAAAATATAAATGGCTTCGTAATCGTTAACCGAAACCGCGAGGTGGAGAACACCTGTATCGCCTTCCTTTCAGGGCCGCCACAGACCTGTTCGCAAAACTTCGGCGGCTATTCGTTTTTTAAGAATACATAGACGTTATTCTTACTGTAGATTTACGTTCCGTATACCATTTATTTAACAAAACTAATGAACAGAATTTATTATGACCTCTTCGGAGGAGGTTGTCAAAGAGTTAAAGTAAGTCCCGAAATTTCCTATAACAACACAAAAAGACAACGAAAAAACCGGTCATTGCCGGTTTTGTCAGAGTTTTAGCAAATATTAATAAAGAAAGGACATGATCAGCGGTGCGGTTCCGAGGGTGAAGAGCGCGGCGACGATCATCGAAATGCTGGATATGGTTCCCGAGAGGGAACTGAATTCGAATGCTTTGGAGGTGCCGGTTCCGTGGGCGCTGGTCCCAAACAGAACCCCTCTCGCGATATCGCCCCGGATCCGGAAGATCCGCATGACGGCGGGTCCGATCATGGACCCGAGAATCCCGGTCATAATGACGAAGACGGCGGTCATGTTCGGCACGCCCCCGATCACCTCGGATACGTTCATGGCGATAGGCGTCGTAATGGAGCGCGGCACCAGGCTGGTAGCCAGAGAGCTGTTCAGGTGCATCCATTTTGCGAGAAACGCGGAAGATAACATGGCCAGCACCGATCCCGTCAGCACGCTGAGCATAATCTCGGCTGCGTGTTTCTTCAGGGTTTGGAAGTTCTTGTACAGCGGCACGGCAAAAGCGATCGTGGCCGGTCCGAGCAGCTTGCTGATCCACTGCGCACCTTCATTGTATGATTCATAGGATACGCCCGTTTGTGTCAATATCACAACAATCAGCACCGGCGTGATCAGGAGCGGCGATAAATAAACCTTCGGCAGGCGGCGATACAGCCTTTTGGCTCCCCCGTAAATCCCGATCGTTAACAGCAGGCCGAGGATGACGGTCAGCAGGATGTTCATGGCGTTTTACGCCCCTTTCTGGATGAGATGAAGCCGGCCGTCAGCCCAGAGCTTACCATCACGATGACGGTACTGAACAAAACGACGGCCAGAATCTGGAGCCCTTCGGCTTCCAGCATCGGGAAATATTTCATGATCCCGACCGCGGCGGGTATAAAGAACAGCAGCAGTTCGGCGAGAAGCCAATTGGCGCCAAGCTCGATCCACTCCAGACGGAGGATCTTGGTTTCGAGAAGGATAAACACAACCACGATTCCGAGAATGCTGCCCGGAATTCCGATATTCAGCCAGGCGGCCAGTTGATCCATCCCTAAGGAAAGAAGCATGAATCCGGCCACTTGAAGCGTTCCTTTCAACATGTTGACCATGACCGGCCTCCTTATTTTCATTGGTATTGAAATTTTACAACGATAATTTTCATAGGTAAAATGCATATATCGAATGATAAGTATTCCATTTATCTATACATAGCCAAAAATGAAGGGAGCATCGGGAATGGACATACGGCACCTGGAGTATTTTCTTGAGGTAGCGAGGAACCAGAGCTTCACCAAGGCCGCAGAGAAGCTGTACATTACGCAGCCGACGATCAGCAAAACGATTCGCAACATGGAGGACGAGTGGGGCGTTACCTTGTTCTATCGTCAGGGCAAACGGATTGAGCTGACCGACGCCGGCCAAATCATGTACCAGCAGGCCCAGCAGATGGTGGAATCCTTCCAGCGGGTATCGGCCGAGCTGGAAGATCTCATGAACCTGAAGCGCGGCCATCTGCGCATCGGGCTTCCGCCCATGGTGGGCTCAAGCTTTTTTCCCGAAGTAATCGGGCAGTTCCACCGGGAATATCCGAAGATTACCATTCAGCTGATCGAGGACGGCGCCAAGAAGGTGGAGGCGGACGTGGAGAGCGGCCAGACGGACATCGGCGTCGCCGTGCTGCCTGTCAATGAAGACGTATTCCACTATTATTCCTTCGTGAAAGAGAAGCTGAATCTGCTACTCCATCCATCCCATCGGTTGGCCGGAAGGGAGCATGTACACCTGAGTGAGCTTGCTGACGAGGCGTTTGTGTTGTTTCGGGAAGACTTTACGCTCCATGACCGGATTATCCGCGAATGCGTCAGCGCCGGCTTCGAGCCGCGGGTGGTCTATGAAAGCTCGCAGTGGGATCTCATCAGCGGCATGGTTGCCGCCAATCTGGGGATCGCGCTGCTTCCCGAAACGATATGCAAAGAGATCGATTCTTCGCGGGTGACGATATTGCCGCTGGACAATCCATCGATCCCGTGGCAGCTCGGGATGATCTGGAGGAAAGACCGCTACCTGTCCTTTGCCGTCAGGGAATGGATCAGCTTTACGCGTTCCCTGCTGGGCGAGCATGATTAAGTTTGTTATAAAATGAAGGGCATTTCATACATTTTCACGCCTTGGACATAATATCCATAGTAATAGAACCAATTTACAAGCCTTATATCCAAGGAGGAATGACAGTCGTGAGTGGCCAAGAGCATGATGGTAATAATGGAACGAACCAGGGACGGGAAGACTTTGCGCAGAACCGCGGCGAGACGGAGCGGGAGGATACGCTGACCAACCGGCAGGGACATCCTATTTCGGATAATCAGAATGTGAGAACGGTCGGGAATCGGGGGCCGATGACCCTGGAGAACTATCATTTTTTGGAGAAAATCACGCATTTTGACCGGGAGCGCATTCCGGAGCGCGTCGTGCATGCACGGGGTGCGGGAGCGCACGGTTACTTCGAAGCGTACGGGAAGGTGGGCGATGAGCCCGTTTCGAAGTATACCCGGGCCAAGCTGTTCCAGGTTGAAGGCAAGCGCACGCCGGTGTTTGTCCGGTTCTCAACCGTAATCCACGGTTCCGGCTCGCCTGAAACGCTTCGGGATCCGCGCGGGTTTGCCGTGAAATTCTACACCGAGGAAGGCAACTGGGATCTGGTCGGCAACAACCTGAAAATATTCTTTATCCGCGATCCGCTCAAATTTCCGGATATGGTCCACGCGTTCAAGCCGGATCCGGTATCCAATGTTCCGGGTCCTGTCGGCATGTTCGATTTCGTTTCCCGTTCCCCCGAAGCGACGCATATGATTACGTTTGTCTTTTCCCCTTGGGGCATCCCGGCCAACTACCGCCAAATGCAGGGCTCCGGTGTGAATACATACAAATGGGTCAATGCAGAAGGCACCGGCGTGCTGGTCAAATATCATTGGGAGCCGCTGAAACAGGGCATTAAGAATCTCACGCAGGAAGAGGCGAACAAGATTCAGGGCATGAATGACAGCCATGCGACGCAGGACCTGTACGAAGCCATTGAACGCGGGGATTTCCCGGAGTGGGAGCTGTGCGTGCAGATTATGAGCGACGACGAGCATCCCGAGCTGGAATTCGATCCGCTGGATCCGACGAAGCTGTGGCCGGAGGATCAATTCCCATTCCTTAAGGTAGGCAAAATGGTGCTGAACAAAAATCCGGAGAACTACTACAACGAAGTGGAGCAGGCGGCCTTCGGCACGGGCGTGCTGGTTGACGGGCTTGATTTCTCGGACGACAAGCTGCTGCAGGGGCGTACCTTCTCCTACTCGGATACCCAGCGGCACCGGGTGGGCACGAACTACCTGCAGCTGCCGATCAATGCGCCGAAGAAACGGGTTGCTACCAATCAGCGGGGCGGGCAGATGTCCTTTTTCGTGGATAAGGCGCCTGGCCAAAGCCCGCATGTCGATTACGAGCCGTCCATGACGGATGGGCTGGTGGAAGCATCGCAGACGGCGAAGCCGCATCAGCCGCATTACGATGCCAACCTCGTGCGGCAGAAGCTGGATCGCACGCTGGATTTCAAGCAGGCCGGGGATACGTACAGAGCGTTTGAGGATTGGGAGCGAAACGACCTGATCAACAACCTCGTGGGTGCGCTGATCCAATGCGATATACGGATTCAAGACAAGATGGTGGAATATTTCACGAATGCGGACGAGGACTATGGGCGCCGCGTGCGGGAAGGACTCGAGCAGGCAAGGAAGGGCTCGAACGAGACCGTCCGGGAGCAGGCCGTAGAGGATGCAAACCGTATGGGCCACGAGGCAGACCCTTATTGATGCTTTGCCGGCCTTAGAGACGCCGTCCCGCAAACGCGGACAGCACGGAATGGCGAAGCCGCCTGCACAAGAATGACGTGCAGGCGGCTTTCCCTTATAAGGTTGTAAAATATTTGCGGAATGTTAAGATGTTGCAAGGAAACCAAGCGATACATATCGAATCATCATAGAACCATGGGAAGAGGAGGCTTGCGTTATGGCAATACAAGCGGGAATCATCGGCTACGGCCTGTCCGGGTCGGTGTTTCATGCACCTATCCTTAGAAGCGTGCCGGATTACAGGGTGCACACGGTTGTATCATCGGATCCGGACAAGGTCCACCAGGATATGCCCGATACGGCCGTTGTCGACAGCGTGGATGAGCTCTTGTCCATTCCGGATATCGATGTTGTCATCATTACGAGTCCGAATGCAACGCATTATGAATATACCCGGTTAGCTATCGAGGCCGGAAAGCATGTGGTCGTCGAGAAGCCGTTTACCGTAACATCCGCCGAAGCGGACGAGCTGATTGATCTGGCCAAGCAGAAGGGCGTGCTGTTGACGGTGTACCACAACCGCCGCTGGGACAATGATTTTCTGACCGTCCGCAATCTGCTGGAGACGGGAGCCTTAGGCAAGCTTTCCATTTATCAGTCGCAGTTCAGCCGCTACCGTCCGGAAGTTCAGTCGGAGCGGTGGAGGGAGCAAGCGATTGCCGGATCCGGGATCTTGTATGACTTAGGTTCGCATTTGATTGATCAGGCGCTGTTCCTGTTCGGCCTGCCGGAGACGCTCTGGGCGGACTTGAGAACGGAGCGCAAAGGGTCCAAAGCCCATGATTATTTTCATTTGGTGCTGGGTTATAAGACGTTTCGCGTCATTCTGCATTCCGGTTCGCTGGTACGGCAGGCAGGGCCGAAATTCGAGCTGCATGGCGATAAGGGAAGCTTCCTGAAATATGGAATGGATCCGCAGGAAGGCCAGCTGAAGCAGGGCATGCATCCCGGAGACGCGGGCTGGGGCGAAGACCAGCCGGACCAATACGGGGAGTTAGCTACCGAGCTGAGCGGGTTGGCGGTGCAAGGGGAGATTGAGACGCTGCCGGGACGCTATCAAGCTTTTTACCAGGGATTGGCCGAAGCAATCCATAAAGGCGGTTCGCTGCCTGTCCAGCCTGAAGAAGCCCGCAATGTCATTCGGATGATCGAATATGCGCTGCAGAGCCATCAGAAGGGCCGGTTGATCAAGATCACATAAACATGCCGCCGCATCCGAAAAGAGGACTGTCCTGGATTGACACATAGTTTTCTCCGATTTGTGGGATATTAGGTGATACCACCCTTGGTACGTCTTTCATCAGGGGAGTCGATCCATATCACAACAATGAAGGAGAGAGAACGGATATGAAGAAACGTGGTATCCTTCGGCCGGCCCTTATGCTTCTTGTGAGCTTGGCGGTGATGCTGTCCATCTCCGGAGCAGCTTTGGCAGGCGGAAGCGGTCCGTTTCACTTTGGATTTAAGAAAAGCGTCAACGGCCAGCTGCCCTCGATCAATGAGGAGGGCTTCAAGGAGCTTCTGCAAAAATACGATGCCGTCTTCATGGGCGATGCCGAGCAGAAGGAGCTTTATCTTACGTTTGATAACGGGTATGAGAACGGGTATACCTCCCGTATTCTGGATACGCTTAAAGAAAAGAAGGTGCCTGCCACCTTTTTCGTGACCGGACATTATGTGAAGACACAGGAAGATCTGCTGAAACGGATGACGGCGGAAGGCCATATTATCGGGAACCATTCCTGGAATCATCCGGACGTGACCACAATCTCGGCAGAGAAGCTGACCGAGGAGCTGGAACGGGTGAAGAAGGAGGTTATGCGCATCACCGGCCAGCCGGACATGAAATATTTGCGCACGCCCCGCGGCATTTTCGATGAGCGGTCCCTGGCGACCAGCAAGCAGCTGGGGTACACCAATGTCTTCTGGTCGCTCGCGTATATGGATTGGGACGTGAAGTCCCAGCGCGGCGCGCAGTATGCTTACGATAAAGTGACCGCGCAGCTCCACCCCGGCGCCGTAATCCTGCTGCACTCCATCTCCAAGGACAACACGGAGGCGCTGGGACGGATCATTGACGAAGCAAGGAACCGGGGCTACGAGTTCAAGAGCCTCGATCAGATGCAAAAGAAATCCCCGTAAGCATATGCCGCATATGCTTACAGCGTGCAGACGCCATCCTGCCAGGAGGCCGTCTGCACGCTTTTTTTGTTATCGAATGCTCGCGGATGCTTCGCATTCCGGAACGAATGTTTGGTATAATACCCTTCATATAGAACATGAACGAAGGAGACCATCATGCCTCATACTATCCAAATATCCGTCAGGCCGCTGGTGGAATATGTCTTTCGCAGCGGCAGCATTACCTCCGGTTTTCGCACGGCGACGTCCCTGACCGAGGGGACCCGTGCACATCAACAGGTACAGCGCGACTATGGCGAGAACGATCAGAAGGAAGTTCAGCTTGAAGCGGAGATTCCTTACGAGGATCTGCTGTTTGTGGTGGAAGGTCGCTGCGACGGCCTGATTCAAGAGGACGAGCGGATCATGATCGACGAGATCAAGTCGACCTCCGGCGATTTGGGCGAGATTACGGAGCATACGTACCCGGTTCATTGGGCTCAGGCCAAAATGTATGCCTATATGTATGCGAAGTTGCATGAAATTCCGGCGATGGCCGTGAGACTGACCTACTTCCAGGTCCCGAGCGGAGAGCGGAAGCAGTTCGTGCAGGAATGGAGCTTCGCTCAGCTGGAATCCTTTGTGCTCGAGGTTGTGGCGGCCTACGCGCCTTACGCCAACCTGCTGCGGGAGCATGGCGAGCGGAGGGACCGGAGCATCCGCGAACTGAAGTTTCCTTTTCCCGCCTACCGCGAGGGACAGCGGAAGCTGGCCGGAGCCGTGTATAAAAGCATCGGGGAAGGACGAAGATTGTTTGCCAAAGCCCCTACGGGCATCGGCAAAACCATATCCACGCTGTTTCCTTCGGTCAAAGCGATCGGCGAGGGCCTGTTATCCCGGATTTTTTACCTGACGGCCAAGACGATTACCCGAACCACCGCGGAGGAAGCCATGGCGCGCATGGAGCGTCAAGGGCTCTGCATGCATACGGTTACGCTGACGGCGAAGGACAAGATCTGTTTCAGCGAAGCGGAAGGCTGCAGCCAGATGGGCTGCGCGTTCTCGGAGGGCTACTATGACCGGATTAATGACGCCATACTGGATTTGCTCTCGAATGAAACGTTGATCACGAGGCCCGTCGTTGAAGAGTATGCCCGCAAGCATACGGTATGCCCGTTTGAATTCTCGCTGGATGCCGCGTACGCCGCCGATGCCGTCATCTGCGATTACAACTACGTGTTCGACCCGCGCGTCTCCTTCAAGCGGATGCCGGAGGACGTGAAGAAGCGCAGCGTGCTGCTCATTGACGAGGCGCACAACCTGGTCGACCGGGCGCGGGGGATGTTCTCGGCCGAGCTGAATAAGTCCGCGTTCCTGGAGCTGCAAAGGGCGTACAAAGAGAGCAATCCCGGGCTTTACAACACGGCGAAGCGGGTGAATAACCGCTTTAAGGTGCTGCGCAAGGTCAGCGAGGAGGAAGAGCGGATCGTCGGGTCCCAGCAGCCGGAGATGATGGTCGAGCTGCTGGAGGATTTCTCGCTCCAGGCAGAGGCCGAACTGATGACCGGCAAGAGCGGGGATGAGGCCGATGCGCTTTTGGAATGTTATTTTGCCGTGCAGGGGTATCTGCGCATCTCCAAGCTGTATGACGACCGCTTTGTCACGTATGCGGAGATGAGCGGGAGCGAGGTGTTTCTCAAGCTGTTTTGCCTGGACCCCTCTTATTTGCTCCAGCAGGCGGGTAAAAACTACCGCTCTAGCGTATTTTTCTCGGCAACACTCATGCCGCTCGGATATTACCGCGACATGCTCGGAGCCGAGGAAGAGGATTACAGCCTCTCGATTCCCTCGCCCTTCTCTTCCGAGCAATTGGATGTTCGGATTATGCCGTTATCGACGAGATTCAAGGATCGGGAGCGCAATAGCGAGGCCATCGTTCGGATGCTGAGTGCACTGGTTCAGGAAAAACCGGCAAATACCTTGATCTTCCTGCCGTCCTATCCCTACATGCAGGATATTCATGAGGCGTTTGCCAGAATGAACCCGGAAGCCCGTACCTTGCTCCAGGGGCATGGAATGAGCGAGGAGGAGCGGGAGGCGTTCCTGAATGCATTCCAGGCGGATGCTGAAGATCCGCTGATCGGCTTTGCCGTGATGGGCGGTATTTTCTCCGAAGGCATCGATTTGAAGGGAGAACGGCTTTCGAGCGTCGTGGTCATCGGCGTAGGATTGCCGCAGCTTTCCTTCGAGAATGATATCATCAAGGATTATTTTGATCGTACCGGCAAGAGGGGATACGATTACGCCTACGTGTACCCCGGTATGAACAAAGTGCTGCAGGCCGGAGGGCGCTTGATCCGATCCGAGCAGGACAGCGGGACGCTGACGCTCGTCGATGACCGCTTTCTGAATCGACAGTACGGAATGCTGCTGCCGGAGGAGTGGAGGCATTACAGGCGCATCTAATTTTTTCATGGGATGTTGACACCTGGAAATACGACCCCTATAATACGGATATATTAATTAAGCTGAAGGAGGCTGATGTCAAATGGTTATGATGCATAGTGGATGGGTCGCATTGACGTTGGTCTCTTTGGACGGGAAATTCTAATGGTAACCGGGGTGTAAGGCATTGGGTTTAACATGTCTTCATCTCCGTACCTAAGAACCCGCAGGAGACCGTGCTTGGTATCCTGCGGGTTTTTTGTGTCTATGCAAGGCTCCGGTATGATCTTTGGCGGTTTGGCCGCCGAGGATCGATGCCTTCTTCCTGCATAGTTTCAAATCAGCCGCGGATACAAATCTGCGGTTTTTTTTGTGTTTGATCATGTGTTAACAACCAATCCAACAACGATAAGGGGATATCACGAATTTGACGAAACAAGACATGACAACGTTGCAAGCCTATGGATGGAATGAACATTGGCGTTTGATGGCCGCTCAGATCCCGAAGCAGGACAAGGCGCTGGTTCCGGCCCGCATTACGGCCCAATTCTCGAAGCAGTACCGCATTATCACCCAAGAGGGTGAGCAGACGGCCATTGTCACAGGCAAGTATGAATACGAAGCGGGCAGCAAAAGCGACTTTCCCGCAGTCGGCGATTGGGTCATGGTGGAGCCGCTGCAGGGCGAAGCCCGTGCCGTCATTCATCATCTGCTGCCCCGCCAATCCGCCGTCACGCGCAGGGAGGCAGGAAGCGTGCCGGATGAGCAGATCATTGCGGCCAACATGGATACCGTGTTTATCATTAACGCGCTCAACAAGGATTTTAATGTTCGCCGGATTGAACGCTATCTGATTGCGGTCTGGGAGAGCGGAGCCGCACCGGTCGTGCTGCTCACCAAGGTGGACCTATGCGAATCGCCGGAAGCGTACGTCGCGGAGGTAGAGGCGGTTGCTCCGGGCGTGCCGGTCCATGCGGTAAGCTCTTTGATGGATCTAGGGAAGGAGCAGCTTGGGGAGTATCTGGTGCAAGGGAAAACGGTGGCCATAACGGGTACCTCCGGTGCCGGCAAATCGACGCTGCTGAACTGGCTGTCCGGCCAGGAAATGCAGCGGGTTCAAGGGATACGCGAAGAGGACGCAAGAGGACGGCACACCACGACGCACCGGGAGCTTTTCGTGCTGCCGGGAGGCGCGATCATGGTGGATACACCGGGCATGCGGGAGCTGCAGCTGTGGGATTCGGAAGAAGGCTTCGAGGCGACCTTCGCGGATATTTCCGCGCTGGCGCAGCAGTGCCGGTTCCATGATTGCCGTCATGAAACGGAGGCCGGCTGTGCGGTCCGGGAAGCGCTGCAGGACGGAACGCTGGATGCAAAGCGATATGCGAATTACAAGAAGACGGAGCGGGAGCTGGCCCATATCGCCCGCAAAGAGAGGATAAGCACCCGCCGCCAGAACAAGAGCTCGGGCAAGTCGCCGCGCAAGGGCGACCGAGGCCGCAAAGGGGCATATCAGCAGCTGCTGTACGATGATGAATAATGGATGTTAAGGGAAGGCCGGAGTCGATTTGACTTCGGTCATCTTCCGGGTATATAGTTAGGTAACCAAATAAATTGGCAATCTATCTATTTATTCGAGCCGTTGCCGAGAAGAGGTGGACCATGGCAGAGGATCAACATCCAGATTTACATAAAGAAATGAACGGGTACGAGGACCAACATTCGCGGGAAGGACCATGCATGAAGGGCGGCAGGCGGGAGGACAGCGTTGCCGGCAGGCTCTTGTACAGCATACGCATGTTCCACAAGCAGGAGTGGGATCAGCACTTGATTTCAGGGTATACACCAGGTGAGATTCGCGTCCTGATGGGACTTAAACATCATATCGAGCCTGCTGGTCCCGGCATGAAAGTGTCCGAAATCAGCAGCATGATGAATGTTACGTCACCGACGATCACGCAATTCATTAATGCACTGGAGAGCAAGGGGCTGGTGGAGCGGGTGATGGATGCCCAGGATCGGCGAGCGGTCCGCGTGCAGCTGACGGAGGAAGGGAACCGCGTTGTCCAGCAAACCTATCAGAACGTCAAGAACAGCTTTAACGAGCTGGTGGATTTTCTGGGAGAAGAGGACAGCGTCAAACTGACGGAGCTGTTAACGAAGGTATATCATTTTCACGAGCAAAAACGCAAAACGAATGAAACGACTTCAGACAACGAGTAGGGGTGGGGGATTTGTTAAAACTGTTTCACTACATGAAACCGTACCGGACCGCGGTCATTTTTGTCCTGCTGTTCACATTTTTCCAATGTCTGTCTGATCTGTACTTGCCGACCTTGATGGCGGACATCGTGGATTATGGCATCGTTGAGGGAGATGTGCCTTACATTTGGCGTGTGGGCGGCTTTATGCTCCTGGTAGCAGCAGGGGGCATGGTGTGCTCTATTGCCGCGAGTTATTTGGCATCCAAATCCGCTACGGGATTCGGGAAAATTGTTCGGGGACGCGTCTTCTCCCATGTGGAGAACTTCACGCTGCAGGAATTCGATAAGATTGGTACGGCATCCCTGATTACCCGTACAACGAACGATATTACGCAGGTACAGCAGGTCACGATCATGATCCTGCGCATGATGGCGATAGCACCGATGATGTGTATCGGGGGCATTGTGATGGCCGTATCAAGAGACCCGGGACTGACTACGGTGCTTCTGATCGTCCTGCCGATTCTGGCACTGGCTATTTTCCTCATCGCCAAAAAAGGCATACCGCTCTTCAAAGCGATTCAGGTGAAGATCGATACGCTGAGCCGGGTGCTGCGGGAGAATCTGACCGGAATCCGGGTCATCCGTTCCTTTAACCGGATGGACCATGAAACGGTCCGCTTTAACGACGCGAACGAGGACCTGACGGCCACTTCGATCAAAGTCAATAAAATCATGGGGGCGATGATGCCCGTCATGATGCTGGTCATGAACTTTGCCACACTGGCGATTGTCTGGTTCGGAGCCCACCGCATAGACGCCGAACATATGAAGGTCGGCGACCTCATGGCGTTTCTTCAATACGCGATGATGATCATGTTCTCACTGATCATGCTATCCGTCATGTTTGTCATGATTCCGCGTGCACAGGCATCGGCGGTCCGGATCAATGAGGTGTTGAACATGATGCCTGAGATCCACGATCCGAAACAGCCGCGCGCTGCGAGCGTGCAGCAGGGATCGATCGAATTTCAGGATGTGACCTTCTATTACCCTGGCGCGGAGGAGCCCGCCATATCCGATATCTCCTTCCATGCCGGGCCGGGTGAAGTTACGGCGATCATCGGCGGAACCGGCTCGGGCAAATCCACCCTGATCAGCCTGATCCCGCGTTTCTATGACGTGACGTCGGGACGGATTCTCGTCAATGGGACCGATATCCGCGACATGATGCAGGAGGATCTGCGGAACCGGATCGGATTCGTGCCGCAGAAGGCGCTGCTCTTCACTGGAACCATCGCGGAGAATATCCGCTACGGCAAAGAGGATGCAACGGACGAGGAGATCCGGCATGCAGCGAAGGTTGCCCAGGCCGCCGACTTTATCTCCTCCATGGAAGGCGGTTACGATGCCGAGATTTCGCAGGGCGGCAGCAACGTATCCGGCGGCCAGAAGCAGCGGCTCTCGATTGCAAGGGCACTGGTTCGCAGACCCGAGATTTATGTGTTTGACGACAGCTTCTCGGCGCTGGATTTCAAGACGGACGCCAATCTTCGCGCAGCGCTTCGCGAGGAAACGACGGACGCCACCGTTCTGATCGTCGCTCAGCGGGTCAGCACTGTCATGGACGCCGATCGGATTATCGTGCTGGACGAGGGACGCATTGCCGGCATCGGCACGCATGAGGAGCTCATGGCTTCCAGCGATGTGTACCGCGAAATCGTCACCTCGCAGCTGTCAGAGGAGGAGATCGCATGAGTGAGAAGAAACGGGGAGGACATCCCCGGGGACCGGGCGGTCCCTTTGGCGGCGGCCCGCACGGGCCCGGGATGGCAGGGGAGAAAGCCAAGGACTTCAAAGGCACGTTTCGTCGGTTAACGCGATATCTCAAGCCGCATACCGGCAAGCTGCTGATCGTTCTGATCGCAGCTATCCTCAGTACGATATTCAGCATCGTGAGCCCGAAAATATTGGGGGATGCCACCACGATCCTGTTTAAAGGCTTCATGGCCAAGATGCAAGGCGTGCCGGGTGCCGGGATCGATTTTGACGCCATTCGGACGATCATGCTCTGGCTTGCAGGCTTATATCTCTTAAGCTCGCTGTTTGCGTACATCCAGCAGTATGTCATGGCCGGCGTGGCCCAGCGTACCGTCTATGATTTGCGCAAGGACGTGTACAACAAGCTCGGCCGATTGCCGCTGAAATATTTCGACGCCCGCACGCATGGGGAAACGCTGAGCCGGGTGACCAACGATATGGACAATATCAGCGGCACGCTTCAGCAGAGCTTGACCCAGATGATTACTTCCGTGGTGACGCTGGTCGGCGTCATCGTCATGATGCTCACGATCAGCCCGCTGCTGACGTTGGTGGTTATTCTGACCTTGCCGCTTAGCGTGGTGGTCACGATTGTGGTTGCCAAGCGCTCGCAGAAGCATTTTGTGGCTCAGCAGAAGCATTTGGGTGAGCTGAACGGACATGTGGAAGAAATGTACACGGGTCATAAAGTGGTGAAGGCCTTTGGCCGGGAACGACAGTCCATGGAGCAATTTGATGAGGTCAACGACAAACTCTACGATGCCGGTTGGAGAGCCCAGTTTATATCGGGTACCATTATGCCGCTGATGGGTTTTGTCGGAAATATCGGTTATGTGATTGTCAGTGTCGTCGGCGGGGTGTTGGTTACCCGCAGAGCGATTGAGATCGGGGATATTCAGGCATTCATCCAATATTCGCGCCAATTCACGCAGCCGATTACCCAGCTTGCGAATATCGCGAACGTCATTCAATCCACCATCGCTTCGGCAGAGCGCGTATTTGAAGTGCTGGATGAGGAAGAGGAAGTATCAGAGCATACAGCTCCGGCGGCGCTCAAGAAGCCGCTTGGTGACGTGACCTTCGAGAACGTGAGCTTCGGCTATAAAGCGGACCAGCTTCTCATCGAAAATATGAATGTGGACGTGAAGCACGGACAAACGGTTGCGATCGTCGGACCGACCGGTGCAGGGAAGACCACGCTCATCAATCTGCTGATGCGGTTCTATGAGCTGAATCAGGGCAAGATTACGATAGACGGCACGGATATTACGGCTCTTCGGCGCAGTGAGCTGCGCAGCCTGTTCGGGATGGTACTGCAGGATACCTGGCTCTTTAACGGAACGATCCGGGATAATATCGGATACGGGCGGGAAGGCGCCACGGAACAAGAGATCATCCGGGCGGCGGAAGCGGCTCACGCGGATCATTTTATCCGAACGCTGCCGGAAGGCTACGATACCGTTCTGAACGAGGAAGCCTCCAACATTTCGCAAGGGCAGAAGCAGCTTCTGACGATTGCGCGGGCCATTCTCGCCAACCCGTCGATTCTCATCCTTGACGAAGCCACCAGCAGCGTGGATACGCGGACGGAGCTTTATATCCAGAAAGCGATGAATGAGCTGATGAAGGACCGGACCAGCTTTGTCATCGCGCATCGGTTGTCCACGATCCGGGATGCCGACCTGATTCTGGTCATGAACAAGGGCAGCATCATCGAGCAGGGAACACATGAAGAGCTGCTGTCCCAAGGCGGCTTTTACGCAGACCTATACAACAGCCAATTCAGCGAACAGCATGAAGCCGGATAACGAGGCAAGGAAAGCTATGACAAGAAGACCCCTTCGATTGCGAAGCGGGGTCTTCTTTTTGTTGATTAATCGCTTCATAACAAAGGTAATAATAGAAGCAAGCCAATCAGGCACGGATCAGAGGGAGGCGGGAATGATGTATCATCGGGCTTTGTTGGTGTATAACCGCAGTGCGGGTCAGCAGGAGACCCTGCAGCAGCTGGCGGCTGTCATCCCGATACTGGCGGATGGCATCAAGGAGTTGGTATTGATTCAGACCTCGGCACCGGGAGAAGGGGAGGCCGTGTGCAGGGAGCAGGGGGAGGCGTATGAGCTCATCCTGGTTATGGGAGGAGACGGGTCGGTCCATGAGTGCGTGAACGGCATTGCGGCGCTGGAACAACCGCCCCTTATCGGGATTCTGCCCGTGGGGACCTGCAACGACTTTGCCCGCTCCATGAATCTGCCGGTCGAGCTGACATTGGCAGCTCGAGCATTAATGAAGGGACAAGTCCGCGCATTGGATATCGGCATGGCGCATGACAGGGTGTTTACGAATTTCTTTGGCGTCGGGCTCATAACGGCCACTTCCGAGAACATCAACCCGGATCTGAAAGGAGCGCTTGGCAGGCTCAGTTATTTCATCAGCATGCTGCAAACCGTGCGATCGGCCGAGCCGTTCTCCTACAGGATGGAATATGACGGCCATTTCAGTAAAGGAGAAGCGATTATGATTTACATATCGAATGGCCGATACTTGGGGACCCGTCCGCTGCCTTTTACATTCGATTCGTTGACGGACGGTTTGCTGGATGTGCTCATCATTCGCGAAGCCGGATTACCCCTGTTAAAAGAGCTGCTGAGCCGTAAAGTCGAGGGGGAGTGGAAGCCAGCCAACGAGAGCATCTCGTATGTGAGGGCAGCTTCGATCAATCTGATAACGGATGAGCCCATGAAGGCCGACACGGATGGGGAGATATATATGGAGACGCCTGCGGCCGTATCCGTCAAGCCGCGCCGCTTAAGGTTTTTGACAGGCTCGGAGTAAGCCGGCAGGCATATTTGATATTGCAATTTCATATGGTTCTTTTATAATGATGTTTATGTTTATATCTTTAAAGGGAGCCATGATCATTATTGAATAAGTCCGAACTGAACCGAATTACGCAAGAGCTTCTACGTCGGTCGGGCAGCAGTGTCACCGTGGAGATGGAGGCGTATTTTCCAGGGGGCCGGTTAATCGGCGGAAAATATGTGATGCATTCGCACAGCGTGACGATGTATACCGAAGTCATACGCCAGCAGTGCTTGCAGCTGTTTGGCACGCTTGAGCCGTTCCATGCCTATTTTGCGGTGGTATTCGCACATGAGCTGGGCCATTCAATGGACATGACCCTGACAGAGCTGTGCGACCGGATGGATCAAACGGTGGATGAATGGGATCAGAGGCAGCTCGCGCTTCAAATCGAGGAAAATGCTTGGAATAACGCCATGCCTTGGATCCAGGATATCGATCCCAATTTCATACAGGTCATCGTGGATCAGTCGCTTGCGGCATACCGCGAGGAGCTGGCGCCGGAAATCGCTTAGGCTGTCGTGCAAAGAGCATCTTCGCCATATCAAGACACAGGCACCCGTCAGGGTGCCTTTTTGAATGAAAGAATAAATCTTTAGAGACTTGTCGTCCGAATCTTTCAGGGAATACTAATTTCGCAGGTGATGTATAAAAAGAAGTGAAGCCCGGTGGCTTCACTTCTTTTTGGTTTGGGGTCCTCTTAAGGATCGGTGGGCTAAGGATCAGCTCTCCGGGTCCAATTGCTTCAACGGCTCAATAGCCGGTCCTTCCAGCACCTCGCCGTTATGGCGGAAGCGTGATCCGTGGCAAGGGCAATCCCATGAGCGTTCGCCCTCGTTCCATTCCACCTCGCAGCCGAGATGGGTACAGGTGGTATCCACAAGATAGAGGTTTCCTTGATCATCCTTGTAGGCCCCGGCACGCTGCCCGTTATGGCGGACGACGGCGCCTTCGCCTGGCTTCAGCTCGGTAATATCGGCGTGGGCCATTTCGAACTTGCCGGCAACGAAATCCTTCGCAACCATGGCATTTTGCGCGACGAATGTTTTGATGCTCGGGTCTGCCTTGAAACGGGACGGGTTAAAGACGTCGGCATAACGGTTATCTTTCTCCAGTATTTGATCGCAAATGATCTTTGCCGCCAATGTTCCCGTTGTCATCCCCCATTTCCGAAAGCCTGTCGCGACAAAGATCCGGTCCTGATTGGACGTGATTGGCCCGATATAAGGCATGTTGTCCAGCGTGATCAGGTCCTGGGTCGACCAGCGATAAGGAATGGCGGAAGCGCCCAACAGATTTCCTGCAAAAAGCTCCAGGTTCTCGTAATGCTGATGGGTGCAGATGCTCCGACCCGTCGGATGGTTCTCGCCGCCGACGATAACCAACTCCTCGCCGTTATATGTAGCCGACCGCAGGGAACGGGTCGGCTGATCCACGCTCAAGAACATCCCGCCGGGATAAGCGGTTTCGGGTTTGACGGCAACCGCATAGGAACGTTCCACATGCAGCCGCGTGAAGAACAGCCCTTTCCCGTCATAGAACGGAAAATGAGACGCGGATACGGCGTGGTTGCAAGTAATCCGGTGGCCGCCCCGTTTGGTGAGCAGCGTGATCGGTCCGTCGGTTTCGACTTTTTCATCCATGGTCGTATTCTCATAGATTCGTCCACCGAGCTTCAGGAATTGTTCCGTCAGATGCTTAAGATATTGCAGGGGATGGAACTGATATTGCCCCGGCATCTTGATCGCTCCACGGACGGGCATAGGCAGAGGAAGGCTTTCCTGCCATTCTCCCGGGATGCCGAGCTTCTCGTAGGCTTTGATTTCGTCCTCCAGCTTGGAGAGGTATTTGTCATCCGTTTGAGCGTAAATATAAGCATCCTCCAGCTTCAGCCCAAACTTCTCCTCGTCTCCCCCAACAATGTCCCTAATGAATTCAATCGCTTCCCGATTCCCTTCGTAATAGAGCCTTGTCTTCTCATCCCCGAAATGATTCAGGAATTCATGATAAATCAGCCCGTGCTGGGCTGTGACTTTGGCTGTTGTATGGCCGGTGGTCCCGTTTAGGATTTGCCCTGCCTCGATCAGCACGACATCTTTACCTGCCTTGGCCAGCAGATAAGCGGTCGTGATGCCGGTTATGCCGGCCCCGACTACAGCCACATCCGTCTCAATATCTTCGGCCAAGCGGGGAAAGGCAGGCAGATCGGTTGTCGCTACCCACAGCGACTCCGGAAATTGCGGCAGTTCCTGATGCGATGAATTGGATGGGTTCATTCACGATTCCTCCTTGGTTACTATGGGTATCCCCCATAAACTCAGTCTCTTGTCTTCATTATTACCACATGGGAATGATTAGAAACTATGCTGCTCGGAATGATGCTCTTCGAAGTTTTCTGGAGGAATGTAAATATTTTGGGACATTTGTGCAGAACCTAGGGAAACAAGAGGGAGTTCTCGGAAATATAAGAAAATGGGGGATGGTATCATGACCAGCGAACAGTATCTTAACGCGGACCAAGCCAAGAACTGCCTGAAGGAGCAGCTAAACCGCATCGGTGATATCGAGCAGCGCGAGCTGAAGAACGAGGATGAACACGCGCTGCTGGTCTATTTAAAGAGCATGTGCGATCCTGCCATGATCAACGATAATTTGATTAATCGCTTTTATGAGCTGAATTCCTTGGACTTATACGAGCAATTCATCCGCTCCTTTCCATCGAGCACGGAGCCGAAAGATGAACAGGAATTGCTCCGCAATATACTGAGGGGCTGCGTTGCCATATTCATACGGGACACCGTGCTGCTTTTTGACGCTGTCTTGGTTAATGCCAGTTTTATCCAACCAGCCAGTACGGAGAACGTCATTCAGGGACCCGATGATTCGTTTACGGAGAATATCGAGGTGAACCTGAACCTGGTTCGCCATCGATACCAAACCACTGATTTGAAGACGGAATTCATGACCGTCGGCAAAATATCGCAGACCCGGATCATCATTATGTACGATGCGCTCAAAGTGGAAGAAACGGTGCTGCAGGAGCTTAAAAAGCGACTGTCCGAGCTCAAAGCGGATATTGTGCAGTCGGCATCCGAAATCGAGAGACACACGATGCACCCCCGATTTCGGTTGTATCCGACGCTGATGCTGACCGAGCGCCCAGACCGGACTGTCCTGAATATATCGCAGGGAAAGATCGCCGTGTTGATGGATTCAACAGGGTATGCCCTTCTGCTGCCGGCCATATTCAATGATTTCTTTACCGCGATGGACGATAAAATCCAGCTTCCTCCGATCGGCTGGTTTCTCAAGGCCATTCGGTATATCGCCTTGTTTGTAACCGTGCTGATGCCAAGTCTATACGTGGCATTCACTTCGTATAACCCGGAAATATTGAGGATGCAAGTTACGCTTCTCATTGCAGGAAGCCGGGCCACGGTACCGTACCCGTCCTTCTTCGAAGTGATCTTTATGCTGCTCGCGATGGAATTTCTGACGGAGGCCAGCGTTCGGCTGCCCAAAGCGATTGGCCAGACAGCAACCACGGTTGGGGGTCTCATTCTGGGAACCGCCGCTACGGAGGCCGGGCTGGTCAGCAACATCATGATCATTCTGGTGTCCGCGGTTGCCATTACTAACTTCGTCATCCCGATCACGATGATGAGCTCCGGCATCCGCGTTACGAAGTATCTGTTCATCGTGCTTGCGACCTTCTTCGGCTTGGTTGGCATTGTGCTGGGTGTGGTGGCCATGATCATGTACCTCACGAGCCTACGTTCCTTCGGCAAACCTTACTTGAAGATGTTCGCCGTGGATCGGAACAAGAAAGGGGACCAGCGAAGTGGTTAGAAACAAATATTTTTATTACCTCTTCCTGCTCAACGCAACCATCAACCTGATTAATTATGTCCCCCGCATCTTGATTACGGATCGCTTTGACGGTGCGATGATGTCGATCCTCGTATCCATCCCGATCGGGACCCTGATTATGTTCGGCTTCATCAAACTGATTCAGAAATTTCCGGGACAAGGGCTGCCGGAGATTTTCCAATCGGTGATGCCGAAAGGGATATCCGGCATCCTGCTTGTGTTATACGGACTTGCGTGGTATTTCTCCAGCGTCATTACCTTGACCAGCTTCGTGGATATTACCAATCGTTACATCAGTCCGGACGTGTCTCCCTATATCGTTCTGATGGGCTTTCTGGTGGTTGTGGCGCTTAGCGCCAGGCTCGATTCCGAGTCGATTCTTTACGGGTTGGAAATGATTTTGTACATCACCGTTCCCCTGATTGCTTATATGTCATGGCGCGTCTTCAGCAACCCGTATTTCAGCTGGGATGCCGTGAGGCAGATCATTACCCATGCCTGGAATTTACCTAATTACGGGACGGTTGCGGCAGCAACCTATATTTTTACGGGGTACGTGAACATGGTGGTATTCAACCGGATCTTTCACCGATTCCGAGTCCGCCATATTTGGGCGATCGTGGTAGTCAGCATACTGACCCTTCTCGTTTCGATGTTTGCGCCCATCGGGATATTGGGAGCCGCAGGAGCCGGAGGACACGTGTACCCGGCCTTTTCGACGATAGACGCACTCCGGATTCGTTATTTCATCGTTGAACGGATGATTTACGTCTTCTACGTGGCCTATATGTGCCTCTCCCTCGTGAATTCCATCATACACTGGCATGTTGGCAAGGAATTGATCCTGGGGGGCTTCGGTTTAACGGGGGATCAGGGCAAATCGATAGATAAAAAGCGAAAAGTCGAATGGTGGGTCCTGTTGCTCTTTTCCCTTATTACCTTCGGAACGTCGTTAATTGTGAATCAATACATATTGAACGATATGGCGATCGTATTCCTGGACGTCCGGTTTGGGGGCGAGTTCCTGCTTATTGCCATGTTAATCTATGCGGTATGGAAGAAAAGGAGGAAGAGAGCATGAATGGCCTGAAACGAGGGCTGCTCTGTCTCATGTGCTGCTCTTTTTTGTTTCTGTCGGGCTGCGAATTTCGGGATATCGATCTCAGGCTATTCGTAGTATCCATAGGGATCGACGTCTCGGAGAAAAATCCCGAAATGCACCGTTTCAGCTTCAAAATCGCCATTCCTTCGGGTGATCCGAAGACCGGAGACAAAAAATCCCTGCTCATTACGCAGGAATCGACAAGCATTGCGGAGGCGATCCGGGAGGTCAAATCCAAGGTGGATAAGGAGCTTGACTTCGGACATTGCAAGGGTGTGATGTACGGCGAGGCTTTCGCGCGGACAGATATCAGCAAAATCCAGGACTGGACCGTTCGGAGACGGGACATGCAGCTGCTCATGTATCCGGCTGTTGCGGTTCCTACCGCAGAAGCCGTATTGAAAGCGGAACCCCCCACGGAGCGGATCGCCGGGAACGCCATATTTCTGGCGCTCAGCGAAGATGGCACCGAATCCCCTTTTATCTCGAAGACCTATTCCTTCGATCTGAGCCGCCGAATGTTGGAGGAGGGGGAGGACCCGGTTATGCCCGTCGTGGAAACGACCGAAGACCAGGTTCTGAATATCGATAAAGTAGCCTTGATGGACAAGAACAAAGTGAAGTACATCCTGACCCCGGATGAAACCAGGCTGTATAATCTGCTGGACCTCCGGAATTTAAGCACGAATTTCGGAACGAAGATTGGCGGCAAGTTGCTTGAAGTGAACACGGACAGAACCCGGGCCAGATACAAGATCGTAACGGATAAACGGGGGGAAGAAACGATTGATTATAAGATAAGGATCACGGCGATATTGGAGGAGAAAGAGGATCCCGCGCAGCTGGATCCGAGGGATCTGGACAACATCGAAGCGCAATTCAACAAGGAATTATCTCAAGCGGTCAAAAACGTTCTGGAGAAAATCCAAAAAACAGGACTGGATCCGTTGGGTTTCGGCCTCCGGTATGGCGGCACGCATTGGAACAACCGGACGGAGATGGAGGAGTGGGCTGCCATTTATCCGCATGCCAAATTTAATGTATCGGTCAAGGTAAAAATAAAGTCTACCGGCTACAAACGCTAGGCGGGGGATATCTGTTTATCGTACAGGAAGATGTTACAATAAGGATAAGCATCTATCTTGTATGAAGGAGGTTTCACATATGGAATTCAGAAGATTGGGCGGAAGCGGACTGAAGGTTAGCGATATCAGTCTCGGGAGCTGGCTGACCTACGGGGGATACGTGGAACGGGAAAATGCGGTCAAGTCGATTCAGACCGCCTATGGACTCGGCGTCAATTTTTTCGATACGGCGAACGTCTATGCTCAAGGAGCGGCCGAAGTCGTCGTGGGCGAGACGTTAAGGGCATTTCCGAGGGAATCCTATGTGCTGGCCACAAAGGTGTTCGGCAAGATGGGAGACGGCCCGAATGATCAGGGGCTGTCCCGCAAGCATATCAAAGAGCAGTGCGATGCCAGTCTAAAGCGGCTGGGCACCGATTACATCGACATCTACTACTGCCATCGATATCATGAGGAAACGCCGCTTGAGGAGACGCTTCGCGCGCTGGATGATCTTGTCCGCCAAGGCAAGGTGCTCTATGTCGGCGTCAGTATGTGGACGGCGGCCCAGATGGAAGCGGCCTTAGCCGTTGCGGATCGGTATTTACTGGACCGCATCGTGGTGAATCAGCCGCTGTATAACATGTTCGAGCGCAAGATCGAGGAGGAGATTATCCCGCTTGGCGAGAAGAAGGGGATTGGACAGGTCGTATACTCCCCGCTCGCTCAAGGGCTTCTGACCGGCAAGTACGCCTCGAAGCAGGACGTGCCGGAGAACAGCCGAGCGTCGAAGCTTGGAGCCGACCGGCTCAAAATAAACGAAGGTCGCATACAGAAGGTGCAGGCGCTGAGCCTTGTCGCAAGCGAGCTGGACATGACCGTCGGCCAATTGGCCTTGGCCTGGATACTGCGCCAGAACAACGTAGCCAGCGCGCTGGTGGGCGCCAGCCGTCCGGAGCAGGTGGAAGAAAACGTGAAGGCTTCCGGTATGAAATTGTCCTCGGATACGGTGGCTGTCATCGAGGACATCCTGAAGGCGGATCCGAATTAGGAGAGAATCAGGTCATTGATTTCGGGTGCGGAGCATACGCGGTTGCGCCCGCTTTCCTTGGCGCGGTACAGCTCGCGGTCCGCTTGCTGGAGCAGCTCCTTGGCATTTTTGGACCGGATCGTATCGGGGTGCACGGCAGCGCCGATGGACACGGTGATTCGAAGCTTGGCTCCGTCTTCGAGGGTGAAGACGTGGTCCTCTACCGCGGCTCGGATTCGTTCCGCGATCGCGGCCGTCTCGTCGATGGTGGCTTCCGGGACCAGTACCGAGAATTCCTCCCCGCCGTTGCGGGATACCTCATCAAAAGAACGGGAATGATCCCTCAGCACTTTGCTGAGCTGCTGCAAAACGACATCTCCGGCCGCATGGCCGTAGGTGTCGTTTATTTGTTTGAAATGATCGATGTCCACGACCAGGACACCCAGCCGCTCGCTGAAATGCTGGGCTTCGAGGAAGCGTTCCGACAACAGCTGCTCGAACTGGCGCAAATTGTGCAGGCTGGTCAGGTAATCCGTTTCCGCGTTCTTTTTCATCTGCAGGAACAGTTTATTCGAGGTGTTGATATACTCGGTCAGCATGTAGATGACCACCGTGGCCAGCACCGATATGACGAGCTGCTGCGTGAAGACGGTAAACACCTTTTGATGGTTCGGGATGTTCATCCACATAATGAACAAGATGACCAACATGCTGGATAGGCTCATTAGCAGCATTTTGCTCAGACGATTCCAATGGGTGCGGGAGAGGATCCCGCAGACGACGCTGATCAGCAGCATGCCCGCACCTGCAATGGCCGAGGAAGCGGACATGCCGAACAGGATCAGCCGTCCAAGTGCAATCAGCATGCCGGCAATCAAGGACGGAAGCCATCCCAGGTAGGTGGCGATCACCATAATAGCCAGATGCCGCAAATCAGCAAAAAACCGCGGGTCGATGGGGAACGAGTAGTACATTAAAATGATCCCATAGATGCCAAAGAGCAGCCCGGCGTTGATCTTGACGGTGAAGGAGGGCACCACGACACCTGCGACATATTTTTGGGACAGCAGTCCGGATAAGTATAAGAACGTTACAAATATACAAAAATTGGTAAATAGTATATTGGTCATAGGGGATCATTCCTTTCACGTACCCTGCGGTAGGAACGACAGAGCGATGAAGACATTCACCCCTATTTTATCGGAAAATGGAATTGTATGTCGAATGATAAACGTAATTTTTGTTAATTTTCTGGGACCTGCAATGGTAGGCGAACCTCGAACATCGTCAACTCTGTCGTACTGGTCACCTGGATCGTGCCATGATGGGCATCGACGATGGTTTTTACGATGGCCAGGCCAAGCCCCGAGCCGCCGGTTTGATCGGTCC
The DNA here is from genome assembly GCF_038007545.1 of Bacillus sp. FSL K6-6540. Lineage (NCBI taxonomy): Bacteria > Bacillati > Bacillota > Bacilli > Caryophanales > Bacillaceae > Bacillus > Bacillus sp. FSL K6-6540. The sequence continues at coordinate 6,803,430 of NZ_JBBOXH010000001.1, read as the reverse complement.
GCGATTCATCTGCCCGGTAAAACCGCTCGAACAAGTGGGGGATGGCATGCTGGGGAATCGGAGGACCGTAGTTGATCACCTGCACGATGGCAAACTTGGGATCCTGCGATACTTTTAAATCCACACGCCCGGCCTCCCGTCCGTGCCTTACCGCATTGGACAGCAGATTCTCGAAGGTGCGCATCAGCTTATCCCCGTCCGATGAGATCATGATTTTCTCCGCGGCAGGCGTAAACACGACCTGTACTCCTTCATGCTGCCCGGTCAATGAAAAGTCCACGGCCAATTGGGCAAGCAGCTCAACCAAATTGATGTCCACACGGTTAATCGGGGAATACCCCATCCGGGTGTACTCAAACAAATCATTCACGAGGCCGCCCAGACGCAGCGATTTATCGTAGGCGATATCGGTGTAATAGCGGAGTTCGACCTCATCCTTGTAATGGTCTTCGTTGACCAGCCGCAAGTACCCGATGATGGAGGTAAGCGGGGTGCGCAGATCATGCGATACGTTGCTGATGAGCTCGTTTTTGGACTGGACCGCCATCCGCTCCTCTGCCAGCGACAGCTTGAGCTGCTGGGCCATTTGATTGATTTGCACGGCCATCTGCCCCAGCTCGTCGTTCGAGCTAACGATGATCGCCTGGTCCAACTCGCCCTTCGCCAAACGCTGCGTCCCCTGCATCAATTGATTGATTTGGCGAATGGTGCCTTGACTTAAGAGAAGCACCATGCAGATAAACAGCACGATGCCGATGATCGTCGGGACGACCGGAAAGCCGAAGAAACTCGACAGCGTGCGTTCCACTCTGAAAAGGGTGTCTACCCAGGGCTCCTTCCAATACTCCCGGCCGATCAATCGCATGATCTGCTGTGCGATGAACAATATGGACAAGGTCAAGGCACCGCTGGCGAAGAACAACGTGATGATCTTCCACTGCAGCTTACGCATGGATTTTGTACCCGACGCCCCATACCGTTTGGATGAGTTTATAACCGAGTTCCTTCTCGAGCTTGTCCCGCAGGTTGCTGATATGAACCATGACCGTATTGTTGGAGACGTAATATTTTTCCTTCCAGACCTGCTGGAAGATATCCTCGGCGCTAAAGATTCTCCCCGGCTGACGGGCAAGCAAGTACAAAATCTCGAATTCCCTGGCCGTCAGGGAGATCGCATGGCCATTGGCCGTTACTTCGTGCGTTGTCCGGTTAATGTCGAGCCCGTCGATCCGGATCCGGTCGCTGTCCCCCTGGTGAAGGTCCACGTTGTACTGGGTGGAGCGCCGCAGCAGCGTTTTGACTCGCGTCGTCAGTTCCAGCGGATTGAACGGTTTAATCATATAATCATCCGCGCCTGTCATGAGCCCCAGTATTTTATCCATATCCTCGCTCTTCGCGCTCAGCATTAGAATGGGAATGGACGAGTTTTCCCGGATTCTGCGGCAGGTGTCGATCCCGTTCAGCTTGGGCATCATGACGTCCAGAATCACGAGATCTATCATTCCGTTGTTCGAGGTCATGGCCTGCAGGGCTTCTTCCCCGTCGTGGGCTTGGATTACGCGGTATCCCTCATTCTCCAGATAAATGGAGATCAGCCCGGATATTTCTTTATCGTCATCTACGATTAATACGCTTCTCATTGATATCCTCCCGTACATCTCCCATGAAAACTATGATTCCTTTAGGAACAGTGTACCCTAAAACAACCGCATAAAGTGCAGCTTTGCCTTCAAAAACTAGGGAGTACTTGCACAATAGCTATTTAAAAAGGCCGGATACGAGATTCGAAAGGATGCCTTGGCGATCGAATCCGTAATCCATCAGCTTCCGGGTTTCCGTAAACCGCTGATCGGCGTCCCCGGTTCCCATCACGACGGAAATCAGCCGGTTTCCGCCCCGTGACGCGGTTCCCGTGAAGCAATATCCGGCCGAGGCCGTATACCCGGTCTTAAAGCCGTCATTACCTTGGTAAGCATGCGGCTCGCCGGGCAGCATGAGATTCGTGGTGTGCAGGGAGAGTTCCTTCTGCGGGACGGGCAAATCCCGCTGGCTGGTTACCTCAAGCAGATCCGGGTGTTTGTTCACCAGCCATCTGGCGAGCATGGCCGAGTCCCGGGCCGTCATGACGGTGTCCCCTTCGGAGGCCGCCTCGGCAAAAGGAACCAGGTCGGCCGCAGGCAAACCGGAAGCGTTGGCGAATACGGTGCGGTCAGAGAGGCCGATTTCCTTCGCCCGGGCATTCATGGTCTCCACGAATCGGGCCTCCGACCCGCCGAGGTGCTCCGCAATAGCAACGGCCGCATCATTGGCCGAATGGATGATGAGTGCTTCGAACAGCTGCTTCAGCGTGTAACGTTCGCCTTCATGCATGCCGATGGCCGAACCGGGTACCTCTGCGGCATATCGGCTGACCGGCACGTTCTCGTCCCAGGCATGTTGCCCGGAACGAACAGCATCCAGCACCAGCAGCTCGGTCATCATCTTGGACATGCTTGCGGGAGGAAGGGGGAGATCGGCATGCATCGCATAGAGCACGCGGCCCGTGTCCGCATGAATCAGGATGGCCGAGCTCGCTTTGATGGGAGGGGGGATAAATACCCTCGCTATGAACACGGCTATCAGAATGACGCCGAACAGCAGCAGCAACAGACTTAATTTCGCGCGTCCCTTGCGGCGGTTCGCACGTTGATGCCGAAGCGTGCCGGTTTGCTGCCGGGATGTTTCAGGGGCTGGAGGTGCTTTGCGGGGATGCTTGGTTATGGATTCCATGGCGCTCTATCGTCTCCTTTGACTGGTTATGCGTCTCATTTATGTATGTTCTAAGTCTAGCCAGACAAACTAAAGTAATTTTTAATTGAATCTAAAGAAATCTTAAAGATTACCAGCAGCGTTTTTGGTGCGGGATATTGACCTTGAGGCGAATAAGATTTATACTTGATCTAAAAATAAATTAAAAGGGTGAATACCTTGAAATCTTTAAATCTGACGACGCAACGCCAAGCGGTGTACGATGTCCTTCGGGAATCGCATGATCATCCGACTGCTGCGGATATCATGAACCGGCTGGTGGAGAAAGGATATAATCTCGCGTACGGGACCGTTTATAATTCCCTGCGTTACTTGACGGATAAACAGCTGATCCGGGAATTGAAGCTGGGCGAGAGCGCGAGTCGATACGATGCCCGTACCGACGAGCACCAGCATATTATTTGTGAAGTCTGCGGCAAAGTGGACGAGGTCATGACGGAGGTGCCAGAGGATTGGGCTGCTACGGTAGCCGGTGAAACCAACTACGTTATCCATCATGCTCACGTCGTATTCGGGGGGGTGTGTCCAGAATGTCAAATCAAACGGAAGAAATGACGGAGCTCGGGAAAGTCTATGCGTTTCCGGATTTCCAATCCGGCAATCTGTATGTGCGTCCCACGACGCCGATGGCGATTGGAGATGCTTGTCCCACCACGCTGCGGGCCGCATTGATCAGCCGTTCTCCGGGGCGCGTTAACGAAATGTTCATAACCTTGACGGAGAACTGCTTCGAGGTCATGATGTTCCGTAAATGGGAACCGCGACTGCAGTCTGCCCTGAACACGGGACTGATTATCGCCGACATGACGGGCTGCCGGAATATGGCGGCGTTCAACAAGGAGAAGGAGCTTCTTCTGCCGGAACATACCACGATTCCGATCCTGTATCTTGTAGGCGAGGAGCTCATGAGCAATGCAGGATCCAACCTGTTGGATGAAGAGCTGATGGTATGGCCGGCCCGTTCCAAAGATACGATGATGTATCAGGTGCAGCGGACGATTCGCTTGTTCTCCCCGGCAGCGGGTTTGTCGGGTGGAGAAGAGGTCATGCGGGGCCTGATCTATAAAGATTTATCGATCGACCGGGATAAAATGACCATCCACCGGGGCAGCACCCCGATTCACTTGACCAAGACGGAGTATCATCTGCTGATGCTGCTGCTGGACAGCGAAGGGGCCGTATGCACGCGTGAGGACCTGATGTGCAAAATTTGGGATACCGATTTTATGGGCGGCAGCAACGTGGTGGATGTCCACATCAAAAGCTTGCGCAAAAAGCTGAACGACAACGCGGGTGCCCCGCGCTATATCGCAACGGTTAGAGGAGTGGGATACCGCCTGGCGGATTAATCCCCTCCCTTTTTTTGTTCATACGCGATTGTCGCAATGATTCATCCGAACTTCATATAAGGCTCATGGAAGGGTCACATAACGCTCACGCGACAATCATGATCCGAGGGAACCTCCGATGATACAATCATTTCATAAATTTAGATTCAGTCTAAAATCAATTATAGAAATGATGGAGGGTTCATAGATGGATAGATTGACAACCAACCAAGGTGCTCCCGTAGGAGATAACCAAAATTCCAAAACGGCGGGCCGCCGCGGGCCGACACTGCTTGAGGATTATCATCTGATCGAAAAAATCGCCCACTTCGACCGTGAACGGATTCCGGAGCGCGTCGTTCATGCACGCGGAGCAGGTGCTCACGGCGTATTTGTGGTCGAGCATGACATGAAGCCGTATACCAAAGCGGCATTCCTGCAGGAAATCGGTCAGGAAACCCCCGTGTTCGTCCGGTTCTCCACGGTTATCCATGGAACCGGGTCGCCCGAAACGGCACGCGATCCGCGCGGATTCGCCGTGAAGTTCTATACGGAGGAAGGGAACTATGACATTGTAGGCAATCATCTCCCGGTCTTCTTCATTCGGGACGCGATCAAATTCCCCGATATGGTGCATTCCTTGAAACCTTCGCCGGAGAGCAACATTCAAGAGCCCGGCCGGTATTGGGATTTCATGACGCTGTCCCCGGAATCCACCCATATGATGACCTGGCTGTTCTCGGATCATGGCACGCCGGCGAACTATCGCGAGTTGGACGGCTTCAGCGTCCATGCGTTCAAGTGGGTGAACAGCGAAGGCAAAGTGACCTACATTAAATACAAATGGGAATCCGTGCAAGGCATCAACACGCTGAATGCAGACGAAGTGGGAGCGGTGCAGGGCAAGGACTTCAATCATGCCACCCGTGATCTTCGCGAACACATCGCTAACGGGAATTTCCCGAAATGGCGCCTGCAGGTGCAGCTGATGTCTCCGGAAGAAATGGATGATTTGTCCTTTGATCCCCTGGATCCGACCAAGACTTGGCCGGAGGATCGTTTCCCGTTCATAACCGTGGGTACGATGACCCTGAACCGTAACCCGCAGAATTTCTTCGCCGAGGTGGAGCAGGCGGCTTTCTCCCCAAGCGCATTGGTGCCTGGCATTGAGCCGTCCGAGGATAAATTGCTGCAGGGCCGGTTATTCTCTTACCCGGATACGCAGCGTCATCGTCTGGGCGCCAATTATTTGCAGATCCCGATCAACTGCCCGTATGCCCCTGTGCGCAATCATCAACGCGACGGCTTGATGAACGTGAATCAAGATCCGTCGCCGGTGAACTATGAACCGAACAGCTATACAACGGGCCCTGTGGAAGATCCGTCCGTTAATGAGAGCGAAGCTCCGCTGAGCGGTCATGTCGTTCGCCAGCGCATCGAGAAAACGGATGACTTCACCCAAGCCGGCGAATTGTACCGTTCGTTTACGGAGCAGCAGAAGGATCATCTGCTTCGCAATCTGGTTGATGACCTGAGCCAGGTCAAATCCGACATCCAGCTCCGTGCCGTATGCAATTTTTACCGTGCAGACGCCGAATATGGCGCAAGACTTGCCGCAGGGCTTGGCGTAGACCTGAGCGGATTCATTCCGGCCGGTCAGCCGAAGTAACACGATGCAAGCATATAAGAGCCCGCCATCCGGTTTCCGCTGTGCAGGATGGAAGGCCTTTATATAGACGGCGATCCATGGTCGCCGGCCAAAAGAGGTACCCGCATAAATGGGTGCCTCTTTTTTTCATCCACTGAAATATATAAGTGGAGCAGCAAAGGAACGACTATTCCTTTGCTGCTTTTTTGCATGCGGCAGGAAAGGGGGGCTTTTTGGAAGAATAAGACCTTAGTGGCTTTATCTATGGGAACATGGCCTTTATACTGGAGTCAGCTGCTAGAAGCTATACGGCATGAAGGTTGCACAAGCTAGAATTTAAGAGAGTGAGGCATATATCATGGCACAGCATATGAAAGATCGGGTTGTAGCCTTGGCAGGCCCGCGCAAAGCGGCGGACATGGCCAAGCTGGTGGAGAAGATGGGAGGCACGGCGGTGCTTCGCCCGGCGCAGGGGACGGTATTTTTGGATGATGAAGTGCTCCGGCGTTCCATCGAAGCTTGGCTCGAGGCGCCTGCGCCGTGGGCGATTTTTACGACGGGAATCGGCCTGGAGGCCATTTACGATACGGCCGAGCAGATGGGCCTGTTGGATACATTGAATGAAACGCTGGAGCGCACCTCGATTGCGGCAAGAGGGTACAAGACCGCGAATGCTCTGAAAAAACGCGGTTTGGCACCGGTCGTCAGAGACGATGACGGCAGCACGTCCGGACTGATCCGGTCGCTTGCGCCGCATGACTTGTCGGGTCAACGCGTCATTCTGCAGCTGCATGGCGAGTCTGCGCCTAAGCTGGTCGATTGGCTTCAGCAACGGGGAGCGGAGGTGCAGCAGATTCTGCCTTATAAGCACATTCCGCCGCTGGAGGAGGATATTTCCCTGCTCGTTGACGAAATCGTTGGCGGCAAGGTTCATGCGGTTGCTTTTACAAGTGCGCCACAGTTTCGTTTTCTTGCGGATTATGCTCGTGCCCATGGCAAGCTGGAAGCCGTGCTGGAGGCGTTCCGCGGACCGGTCGTGGCGGCGGCTGTCGGCAAGGTGACGGCTCAGGGACTCCGGGAGGAAGGCATTGAACGCATGGTGGTTCCCGAGGAAGAGCGAATGGGCAGCATGATGGTGACGCTTGGCCGTTATTTTGCTCAAAATCAAGAATAATGTCATGATATAACGTAACGAAGCTAAGGATTTCGATCCATTCCAGCTCGTCGATGCATGTTCCTCAGGTTCATGTGAAATATTGAGTAGTAAATAGGAGGATGACCGATGGATAAGAGAAAAGCATTGCTGCTCGGCAGCTACACGCACCCGAAGTTTCATCCGCTGCAAGGCATAGACAAACAGATCACGCATCTGCTGAACGACATGTTCACCGTGCAGTGCACGGAAAACCATAAAATGCTTCATGAAAGCAATCTCTACCCTTACGAGCTGTGCATCGCCTATAGCGACTTGTGGGACGAGCGGGTTTCGCCGCGGCAGACCGCAGGCCTGCTGTCCTACGTTAGCGGAGGCGGCGGCTTGCTCGTGATTCATAATGGCGTTACCTTGGCAAACCGTTATGAGCTGGCGCAGCTGATTGGCGCCCGTTTTGACGGGCACCCGCCGATGGAGAAGCTGTATTTCGTTCCGGGGGAGACCGATCACGATATTACGGAGGGCGTTGAGCCGTTTGTGCTGGACGAGGAGCCTTACCGGTTCGTATTCAGTCCGTTCACGGAAAAAACCGTGCTGCTGCATTATGAGTACGAAGGCAAGCAGTGGCCTGCCGCCTGGTGCCATACGTATGGCATTGGACGCGTGGTCTTCTTGATGCCGGGCCATCATGAGCCGTCCTTTCTCCAGCCTCAGCTGCGTTTAATGATTACGCAAGCGGCCAAGTGGGCGGCGCGCGTTCCGGGTTAAGGCATTTCGAAATGATCGGGCAGGAGGGACGCGCGTGAGCGGGAAGATACTAATTGTTGAGGATGAAGCGAAAATATCCCGTTTGCTTGAAATCGAGCTGGAGAGTGAAGGATACCAGGTCACCAAGGCGGATAACGGGCTGGATGCGCTTGAGGCATACCGCAGCCAGGAGGTGGATCTCATTCTGCTGGATGTCATGCTTCCGGGTATGAGCGGCATCGAGCTGCTGCGGCGGATTCGTGCCCATGATTCCCATACGGCCGTGCTGCTGCTTACGGCGAAGAGCTCCGTTGAAGATAAGGTATCGGGGCTGGATCTTGGAGCCAATGATTATATTACGAAGCCGTTTCAGATCGAAGAGCTGCTGGCTCGGATTCGTGCTGCACTACGGCTTCAAGGAAAGCCTCATCCGGAAGAGGAACCGGCTGGGGAGTGGCTTACGGCCGCGGATTTGAAATTGAATGAAGGCACGCGGGAAGTGATTCGCGACGGCAGAAGGATCGATCTGACGCCGCGTGAATTTGACTTGCTCGTCTATTTGCTGAAGAACAAGCGGCAGGTGCTGAACCGCGAGCAGATTCTTGCTGCCGTGTGGGGCTACGATTATTACGGCGATACCAACGTCGTTGATGTATACATACGTTACGTCCGCAAGAAAATCGATTATGGCGGCACGCAAGAGCTCATCCACACCGTTCGCGGCGTCGGCTACGTGCTGAAAGAAACCCTATGAAGCTGAGCAGCAAAATCCATCTCTATTCGTCGGTGCTGATGGCCGCCATCCTGATTTTCATGAATTTATCCGTGTATTACGTGTTCAGCAAAATGACGGTGGACAGCCAGCTGGAGCAGGCGGAAGCCGAGGCGGGAAGCATCGTCAGAAGCATTGCGCATTCTGCCGCGACCATTCCCATTGACGATCTGCTGCGAAGTTATGTCCCGGCTGACGGAAAGATTCAATTCGTCCCGGCTGACAGCAAGGCCAAGTCTCCTTACGTGACCTCCTCCGGCGAGGATATGGATGAGCTGAAGCTGCCTTATAACGCCAATAAGCAGGTCGAGCAGATCCGATATGAAGGAATGCGTTATGTGCTGGTGTCCCTGCCTGTCATTTGGAGCGACGGGGCGGTATACAACATCCAAATTTCCCGCAGCCTTGCCGCTACGATGGAGACGCTGCAGGTGCTGCGCATTGTGCTGGTGGCCGTAACCGCGATCGCTTTGGTTCCGGTCATCATTTCGACGCGGATATTGGGGCGTTTAATCGTGCAGCCGATTACGGCCTTAATCCGTACGATGCGGGAGATTCGGCAGAGCGGAAGGTTCCGTCGGATCGAGCTGAAGGAAACATCCAAGGATGAGCTGGTGGAGATGGGGGCTGCGTTCAATGACATGATCACGCTGCTGGAGAGCAACCATGCGAGGCAGGAACAATTCGTGTCCAACGCTTCCCATGAGTTAAAAACACCGCTCACCATCATCGAGAGTTACGCCAGTTTGTTGAAGCGGCGAGGCCTGGATCGGCCGGAGCTGTTCATGGAGTCCGTTGAAGCGATCCATTCGGAAGCGATCCGGATGAAGGAGATGACGGAGCAGCTGCTGCTGCTTGCCCGCAACCAGGACCAATGGCAGGTCGAGATGGAGCAGGTGGATCTCGCAGCATTATCGGAGTCTTCCGCTCGCGCATTTCGCGATGCCTATAACCGCACGGTCGAGGTTGAAGCCGACAGCGAGGTTCTGGGCTGGACGGACAGCCGCAGGCTCAAGCAGCTCTTGTTCATTCTGCTGGATAATGCACGCAAATACAGTGACGAACATATCGTCATCCAGGTGGGCAGAAAGCCGTCGGAGGTATATATCCGGGTCATCGACCGCGGAATCGGCATTGCCAAAGAAGAGCTGGAGCACGTCTTCGACCGTTTCTACCGGGTGGACGAAGCCCGTACCCGCCGGGGCGGGGGAGCCGGCCTTGGATTGTCGTTGGCCAAGGATATCGCGGAGGCCATCTCTGCTGAGCTGGAGCTGGAAAGCCTGCCCGGCGTGGGCACAACGGCCACCATTCGGCTCCAAAAATCGAAATAACCGTCAGCAGCCCACCGTTTTCTCATCGAATTCTAACCATGCTGCGCTATACTGACGGTAAAGACCGAATGGGTTGCGAGGTGATTCAATGCGTAAAAAAGTGAGTGTGCTGCTGGGCGTCATTATCGTGGTAGCCGTCATGATCATCGTGAATGCGGTATGGAGTCCGTTTACCCGTTCGACGGAGGCGATGTCGCAGGAGGAAGCCGTAAGCGGAGTATTGAAACAATATCCGGACGGTGAGATTACAAAGGCAACGCTGGATGGGGAGATGTACCGGATGGAGCTGGAGTCCAATTCCGGAAGGTATGAGATGACGGTGGATGCCCGTCAAGGCGATATCGTGTCCATCAAGCAGCTGGACAAAGCGCCAGCGAAGCCAGAGCCGGAGCCCGGCGAAACCAAGCAGCCGACCGACAATCCAAGCACGACTCCTGCGGAGCCCGCTGAGAATGGCGAGAAGGGATCAGCGGATGGTGAAAGCGGAACTGCGGAGCCGCCTGCAACGATGATCACCAAAGAGTACGCGATCAAGCTTTCTTTAGAGAAGGTACCGGGAACGGTAGAAGACGTGGAATATCGCGAGAGCAAGAGCAGCCGTTACTATCTGGTCGAGATCGAGCGGGAAGATGGGCGTGAGGCGACCATTCAGGTCCACGCGATTACCGGCAAGATCATGACGGTGACTTGGGATGACGAGGATGACGATGAATAGATTAGAGGCCTATTTGCATTTTCTCATCGTTTTCTAATCTTTCTCTCCGAAAGCTCTCATGTTGAGACGGTATATTGGGTTTGTAGAGATCACACAGAGAGTTTGAGGAGGCGTAAGATGATGAACAAAAGAACATTGTGGGCAGGCGCGCTGTCCGTAGCGATCGCGGCAAGTGGAGTATACGGCTATAGCGCCGTGCAGGCTGCAGGATCAGGACAAACAACGCCGGCAGGAACCCAAGCAGCGGCCAAACAACAGAAGCAGCTCATTGGAATGGAAAAAGCCGAACAATTGGCACTCGCTGCTGCCAACGGTAAAGTGGAGAGCATTGACATTGACCGTAAAAAGGGCAAGTTGGTGTATGATGTTGAGATTCAACAGAGCAACCGGGATGTCGATGTATGGATTGATGCCTACACAGGCAAATCCCTTGGCGTAATAGTAGATCGGGATGATGACGATGATGACCGTGACAGCATTCCGGGGAATCTGATCGGTGCCGGCAAGGCATCCGCGATCGCTGTCAAACACGTCAAGAGCGGGACAGCCGTAGAGGTTGATCTGGACCACGATGACGGCCGGTGGGTGTATGACGTCGAAGTGAAGACGGCCAAAGGCTCGTCCGAGGTTGAGATCAACGCGGTCAGCGGCAAAGTGATCAAGGCAGAATACGAGAAATACGACGACCATGACGATGACGACCACGATGACCATGATGATTGGGACCATGATGATCACGATGATGATCGGGATGACGATTAAACCGTTCTTCATCTGCGTAGGATAGCCGTATCAGCGAACAGCACGGGTTTTAACCCGGCTGTTCGCTTTTTTGTCATGGCATTAGTGCATTCCCGCCGTCCCATCCGGTTGGCCCTCATATTTCATGTAAAATCAGGGGAAATTGATAAGGGAGCTTCTCGATACTTAGAAAGCAAGTCCAAGGATAGATGTTTTTGCCAGCGTTAAAGGTTATAATGGAACCAGACAACGACCGGGAGGGATATATCGTGAGTGATCTTTTTAAGAAAGCCATCTCGTTAGGATTGGGCCTTACCGTGGTCAGCAAGGAAAAAGTAGAGAAAATCGTGGATGATCTGGTCAAACGCGGGGAGCTGGCTCCTGCGGAATCCAAAGCGCTGGTGAACCGCCTCGTCGAGCGCGGCGAAGAGGAGCAATCCCAGATCAAGTCATATATTTATGAGCAGGTGCAGCGCGTGTTGTCCGATCTGGATGTTCCCAAAGAGAGCGATGTCGCCAGCCTGGAACAGCGCATTGCCGCTCTGGAGAAGAAGGTTGTAGAACTGGAAGGATCGCGGCAGGAATAGATGGCGGTCCGAATTCGACATGCCGGACGTTACCGGGAAATCGCCATGGCGCTCATGCGTCATGGCTTTGGCTATATGGTGGAGGAGATGGGACTGTTCCATGTTCTGTCGCTGCCTGTCCGCTGGAGCTCCAAGGAGCAGCCGGAGACGATTACGCTTGGGGAACGCATTCGGCGAGTGCTGGAGGATCTGGGGCCTGCCTTTGTGAAGCTGGGCCAATTGGCGAGTACCCGATCGGACCTGCTGCCAGACCATATTATCCAGGAATTGGTCAAGCTGCAGGAACGGGTGCCTCCGTTCCCTTCCGCCAGCGCACGGGAGCTGATTGAACAAGAATGGGGCATGCCGATCGATGACGTGTTGAGTGAGTTTGGGGACAAGCCGTTGGCTGCCGCCTCGATCGGGCAGGTTCACGCCGGGAGGCTGAAATCCGGAGAGCTTGTAGCGATCAAGGTGCAGCGTCCGGGCGTGGCCCGCATGATCGGCCGCGACTTGGAAATCCTGCGGGATTTAATTTCGATTGCCGAGCGCCATTGGGAATGGGTGAAGCAGTACCGCGTGGATCGGATCGTCGACGAGTTTGCCAGAGCGATGATGGCGGAGCTGGATTACAGCCATGAAGCCCGGAATGCGGAGAAGATCGCATCCCGGATGACGGAGCAGGAATTTGTCCATATCCCGCGGATTTATTGGGATTATACGTCATCGAAGGTACTGATGATGGAGTATGCCGAGGGTCTTACCTTAAGCCGCAGGCAGGAGATTGTGGCCAAGGGGCATGATCTCAAGGCGATCGCCGAGCATTTGACCGACGGCATGCTGCAGCAGATTTTTATTGAGGGCTTCTTTCATGCCGACCCTCATCCGGGGAACCTGCTGGTCAGGGAGGACGGCAAGCTGGTCTTTCTGGATTTCGGGCTGGTGGGTCACCTCAGCGAAGATATGAAGGATCATCTGTCAGGACTTATTATTGCATTGATGCGGCGGAATTCGGAAGGGATGATCCGGGCGATTTCCAGAATGGGTTTGATTCCGGACGATTGCGATATGGATGCGCTGCGGTCGGATATGGACCGTCTGCGGGAAGAGTATTATGACGTGCCTTTTGCTCAAGTGCGCATCGGCAAGGCATTGACCGATCTGTTTGCCGTTGCCCAGCGGCACCAGATTATGCTGCCTCCCGATATGACGCTTCTTGGCAAATCATTGCTGACCCTGGAAGGGGTCATCGAGATGTTGGACCCGAGCCTGAGCATTATCGATATGGCGGAGCCTTTCGGAAGGAAGCTGCTGAAGAAGCGGTACAATACCCGCCGGATCAGCAGGAAGGTGCTGGATGGGGTGGCGGGGCTTGCCGAGAGTTTGCTCGATCTGCCCGGTCAAGCCCGGCAGCTGTCGGCCCTGATCAGCAAAGGGAAACTGCGGGTGGAGATCAGCGTTCCGGAACTGAAAATGCTGATGCGCAAGTTGGATCAGATCAGTAACCGGCTGTCCTTCAGCATCGTGCTTCTGGCTTTCAGCATCATCATGGTAGGGCTGATTATCGGATCGTCGCTCAGCCGGGAGCCGATGATGATATGGAGCTTCCCGGTGATTGAAGTCGGATTCATCGTAGCCCTGCTGATGGTGGCATGGCTGCTGTACGCCATATTCAAATCCGGCAGGTTCTAGCCTGCCGATTCGGCTCTTGTCCGTTTGCGCTGCTGCATCCAGGCCTGGACACCGATCAGGATCCACTCTATGAGATGGAAAAATACGGCGATGACCAACGATTGCAGCCAGCCCTCCACGGGAATGGCGGGCACGATCAGAGAGGCTATGTACAGCAACATCGTATCGGTCACGACTGTCACTGCCTGTTTCATATAGATGGAGGTATCCTTGCGAAGCAGAAGCCGCAGCAGGGCGATGACCAATGGATGTATGAGACCTTCGAAGATCAGGAACCCGACCAGGACGAAAAGCGAAAAGCCGAGCAGCACGCCTTGGCCGTCGTATGCAAGCGTTTCGCCTGTTCTTGAAGGATCGGGCATGGGGAACCACTGGGCATACAGCATGGAAAAGAGCTCCAATGGCATAATGATAAAGGCCGACAACAGCGGAATGAGCCACAGCTTCTTCCGGAAGGGAACGATGGGCTCCCCGTCGCGTCTTGAAATATAATTCATCATTAGATTGATAAGGCCGAATAGGATCATCAAGATCAAGGCTGTCAGGATGAGCTGTAGGATATGCATATCGGGGACACCTCCTCGCTGGTGTATACTGGATTTCTATATCATTGACATTACCAAAGTCAGGGTCGTTTGTCAGTTTTCTGGCGAAAATAGTGAATGGATTCAAACCATATCTTCATTCACTGGACACATAAGGGAAGCGCCCTGTTCTTCTAAGAACGAATGGTATCGGCCTTTTGTTGGGATTTTTGTAATGAAAATATGTTGGTTTTGTTTGCTGAATCGAATGGATTGAGACCATAAGATGATAAATAAATTAAATGAGGTGGAACGTTTGCCGAACTTTCAACAGCTGGGCATTGACGAACAAAGAGTACGAAAACTGAAGGAGCAGGGAATTACGGAACCGACTCCGGTACAGCAAGAGAGCATTCCGCTGCTGCTGCAGGGAAAGGACGTCATTGCCCGGGCGAAGACCGGCACAGGCAAGACGCTGGCTTTCATGCTGCCGATTCTGCAGCATATCGATCCCAAGCGGGCGTACCCGCAGGCGCTCATCGTTGCGCCGACACGGGAATTGGCATTGCAAATTACGGAAGAAGCCAAGAAGCTGACGGCAGGAGAGCCGGACGGCATCAAAATTCTGGCGGTCTATGGCGGGCAGGACGTGGAGAAACAGCTGCGCAAGCTTGAAGGCGGACGCCAATTGATCATCGGTACGCCGGGCCGGCTGCTGGATCATTTGCGCCGGGGCACGTTAGAGCTTGGCGGCGTGAAGCAGCTGGTGCTGGACGAAGCCGACCAGATGCTGCATATGGGCTTCCTGGATGAGGTGGAGGCGCTGATCCATGCGCTTCCGTATCGGCGCCAAACGATGCTCTTCTCGGCGACGATGCCTGCCGGCGTGAAGCAGCTTGCCGGCAATTATATGAATCAACCTGTCGATATCGTGATTAAGGGGGCTTCCCCGATCCCGCTGGAGCAGATCCAGCAGGTGGTGGTCGAGTGTACGGACCGCTCCAAGCAGGATGCCTTACGCGCAATGATCGAAGAGCATAATCCCTTCCTCGCGATCATCTTCTGCCGGACGAAGCGCAGAGCCACCACGTTGAACGAGGCGCTGTTGGCCCATGGCTATCAATCGGACGAGCTGCACGGGGATCTGTCCCAGGCGAAACGGGAAGCGGTAATGAAGCGATTCCGGGAAGCCAAGCTGCAGCTGCTCGTTGCAACGGATGTTGCCGCGAGGGGGCTGGACGTCGAAGGCGTTACCCATGTCTTTAACTACGATATGCCCCATGATGTTGAAAGTTACATCCATCGTATCGGCCGGACCGGACGGGCGGGGGGTAGCGGTATGGCCATCACGTTTGCGGCCGGAAAAGACCTTAATGATCTGCAGCGCATCGAAGAAGGGATCTCCCAGCGGTTGAAGCGAGTACGCTATGACTCTGCCGCCGGAAGCCTTCGGGAAAGCTCTGGCGGCTCGGGCAGGGATACGGGCCGACCGAAGAAAGCAAGAAATGTCTCGTCACTTGAATCCGATAATGAACGTGGTCAAGGCAGAAGCCGTGCCGATCGGGGCACGGGTTCCGGGCGTAGCCGCGGTAACGAGCAGGGTAGGGGAAGGGCAGGATCATCGCGCAGGGATGACCGCGATTCGGGCCGGACAGGAGGCCGTACCGGAGAGGGTCGAGGACCATCGGCGGCCGGAGGCCGAGGCAGCGGCGCGCGTGAAGGCGGTCGTGCAGGCGAGGGCCGCGGACCGCAAGCCGGAGCACGAGGCAGCAGCCGCGGACCGTCCAGAACCGAGGGGCGGGGGAATCTCGCCGGCCGCGGCGGACAAGGCGGAACCCGATCCTCCGAAGGCCGCGCTGCCAGAGGCCAAAGCGGTGGACGACGTGGCGGTCGGAGCCGCTAGGGAGTTCAAGGTAAATTTTAGGAAGTCCTCTGTTTCAATCCGAAGGATCACGTTTAAGTAGAGATCGTTACCCAGTCAATGACAAGGAGGCGTTACCATGTCTGAACATAATCATGTGGTGAACAAGAACGGTGAGCTGGATGTGAGTAAGGTCGATGACGCTATGGACCGGATTGACGACAAGGAGAAGGAACGGATCCTGGCTGACTTCGATGCCTTTCAATCCTATTTGAACAAACGAATTCAGCTTGCCGAGAGCATTGGCTTGAATGAAGAGCAGCTGGCGCAGGCGGCAGAGAAGGTAGCCGGATACCTCGCCGCTAACGAGGAGCCCCGCAATTCCGAGGAGAAACTTCTTCAGGAGTTATGGAAGGTCGGAACGCAAGCGGAGCAGCATCAGCTGGCTCATCTGCTGGTTAAGCTGGCTCAAAACCGTACGGCTCAATAAGGCGAAGCGTGAGATGAGGGTCCTTCCCCGGCCGACTTGCCGGGGAAGGTTTTTTTGGTTCGAAGGCAGGAATGAACATAACTATAGGATGAAGGGCTTGATATTAGGCTTTATACATAATATGATTTCCAATGTCTTTATTCCATCTGTTGGATTGGGTAACATCGAAAGAATAAAGGAGGAGGCGCTGCCTGAATGTCTCTGGTGATTCATGAGCAGAGAAAACCCAAAATGCAGCCTTTTTATTGGGTGCTTACGTTCGAAATGCATGTGCTGGGCATTTTGCTGGGCCTGGCGTTTACGATGGGGCCTTTGATTATGCTGTACTTCTGGGCCAACGTCTGGACGTGGATGAGTCTGGCGGCTATACCCGCCGGTATCTTTATGGTGATTCGACTATCCAAGAGTCTGAAAGGGCATATCTGGAATAATACGCATCTGGACGAATATTTGTTATACGAAGACCACATTGAATATGAGCGATGGAATCCCGAGACGAAAGACTCCTTGAAGGGGAGCCTTCGGATTGGCGACGTAAAGGAAATATATTACGGGCGATATATTTTTCAATTCAGTTATGCCTATAAAAACAGCAAAATGACCGAGTCGGTGCCTATGGCGGAGTTAATGCCTATCATGTACCTTGTTGCTGGGGAAGGGACGGCTGAACGGGCAGTGGCCGTTCCTTTCACGGATCCGATGGAGGCGAACCGATGGCTGGAGGTCGTCGGCAGACGAGGGATTCCTTTATATCTGACATCCGTTATCATCCAAGATTTGGGGGATGAATCGGTGGCGTCATTGCTTCGCGAAGACGAGGATTTAGAGCGTGCCGAATTTGACGGGAATATCGAGCGACAATTCCGTCCGTATCTGGATCGCCTTGTACAGGAGAACGAGGAGGAAGACAGGGAGCTGACGGAGGAGGAACTGGATCAGCTGGAATACGAGATGAAGCTCCTCGAATACGAAGAAGCGCTGCAAAAGCGAAGATCGGCTTTTCGTGGAACCGGTTTGCTTGCTTGGCTGGTTTTCCCGGTTCAGTTCGCCGTCGGTTTTTGGCTGACGCGCCAGGCGGAGCTGGGTAACGCGGACCCGGAACAGCCGCTGTACCCCATTCTTCTTGTTGCGCTGTCGGCGATCCTGTTCTTCTTATTGGTGAAATGGATGCGCTGGTTACAGATCATCATGTTCTCGCTGGTTACTTTTATATCGTTTATGTTTCTGGACTTCTCGGAGATCGAGACCGATCCTTCCTACCAAATGTCCAGTATGCTCCTTGCGATAGCCATGCTGTCGCTGCCTGTGGCGGCTCTCTTCTATTTGGGAATCCGGTATGTGCGCAAAGGGTGGGATGCGAAGAATCTTCCGCCGATGCCGGGGCCGTACCAGCCTCTTACGGAAAACGATAAGCCAGGGTTCGAGTCTGGAGACCGGCTGTCAACCTAATACGAAAACGAAAGAAACGCACCCTTCACATTTGGGGGTGCGTTTCGTATCGGTACCTGTAGGTATCCATGGGCTGGCTGGTAAAAGAGGTGTCCAGCTTTTTCTTCTCGCCGGGGGCGAGGGTGATGTCCCTGTACATCTCGGTAAAGACTTCCTCATCGTTCTTGTCGTACACGAACAAGGTAATATGACCGTTGAACGTTTGGCTTTCATGATAATTGCCGGCATAGACGACGATGTCGGCATCATCCTCATTTTTATACGCTCCAACGTGAAGTACGACGTAGTCTTTCAAGCTCTGCAGCTGGGAATCTGCCTTCTTGTCCTCAAAGTTCTGATCCAGGTCGGTTAGCATCGTTTCTTCTTTGTATAGCGATTCCTGGGTGATCAGGCCAATGGGGATCGTCAGAATAAAATAGAAAACCAGCGTCGACAGCCCTGTGCTGCGAAGCACGGTCCTTCGGTCATACCCCCCTTTGATCAATCCGATGAAGGCAATCAGGGCCAGGACAACGACGATGAGATGCCATGGAGACAAGAACATTTCGGGATACAATTTCATTTCTTTTCCTCGCTTACTGTTGTTGAAATGCGGGATCATGCAATATTTTGCCAAACCCTAAATCATTACCCTGCTGACTTGCTGACTAAACAGCTGTCATGAGTCTATGTAGCTCTTGCTTGAAGCGGATATACGTTTATCATAATGGATTTACGGATGGCGGGGTAGAGGCATTGGAACCGAAAATTTGGTTTAGGGGCGTATATTCGGTATGATGTAAGAAGATGGGCCAGGCTGAGAAGCTTGGAAGCAAGCGATTCAATCAATACAAGCTGGAGAGGAGATTCGAGGATGTCAGTTTATGAATATCATGCAACCAATACCAAGGGGCAGGAAGTCTCGCTCGATCAGTATTCGGGCAAGGTCTTGATCATCGCGAATACGGCAAGCCAATGCGGCCTAACGCCGCAATATGGAGAGCTTCAACAGCTGTACGACCAATACGGCCAGCAAGGGCTTCAGGTTCTTGGCTTTCCGTGCAATCAGTTTGGCGGACAGGAGCCGGGTACGAGCGAAGAGGCTGAATCGTTCTGTCAATTGAACTATGGCGTGAACTTTCCGGTTTTCCAGAAGATTGACGTGAATGGGGAGCATGCTCATCCGTTATTTCAGTATCTGAAATCGGAGCAGCCCGGACCGAATGAAGGCGGAGAGATCGCTTGGAATTTTACGAAGTTCCTGGTGGACCGCGCAGGCAAGGTGGTCCAGCGGTTTGAGCCGAAGGAATCGCCTGAATCCATGAAGGGCGCCATTGAATCCCTGCTGGGTTAATGCCAGGAAGTAATGAGCACATAACAGGGCTGTTTCGTCGGGGGATTTGCCCCGGAGGAGAAACAGTCCTGTTTTTTTATGGGAAATCCCTCGCCATTTCGTCCATTCAGCCCGAATCAAGACCCTTCAAGGCATCTTGTATGGGATGATCACCTTGAATCAGATCGAACGCCTTAAGTTCCGTCTCTGGCGTGGAGAGACACAGCACGGCTGCTTGAGCGACATCTTGACGGGATATGGATCCGGTTTCCCGGAGATCGGGATGTGCCTGAACCCTGCCGGCAGGAGCGTCATCCGTTAACTCGCCGGCCCTTATGATCGTGTGAGTCAGCGTGCTTTCTTCAAGAATGGTCTCAGCTTTATGTTTGGCAAGCAAATAGGGCTTTAGTTCGGAGAAGTGCTCCGGGTGCTTGGTCTCCATGCAGCTAATCATAATGAAGCGATTGATTCCTAGAAGCACGCACTGCTCGATCAGCCTCACGGTGCCGACATGATCCGTCTCCTGCGGATCTTCCGTTACCCCGGCGCCAACTGCGCAGATGACGGCGTCTACGTCCCTTAAACCATCGGAATAAGACTGCGTCAAATCACCGACAATTCCCTCGGCACCCTCCTGCTCCATCTTCCGTTTATGAATCTCATCGGGGATCAGGCCGCGGACTTGATACCCCTTCTCGGCGAGAAGCTTCGCGATCCGTGTCCCGGTCTTTCCATGCGCTCCGGCAACAAATACGGTTGTCATGATAAAGCACCTCCTGCACAACATTACCCGCAGCCGATTGTTTCAAAAAGGGAATAATCCGTTATTAATAAGAAAAACCTATTCCGGTATCTCGAGAATGTTGGCAAGCGGGCCCCTTTTAGCTTCCCCGGATCCCGTACCCATATTCTCGATCTCGCCTTATTCGGTGGCATCAAGACATTAATCTTGGAGTCAAGATCATTCATCATTCCCACTATGTGAAATTATGAACAATATGTGAATAACGCAATTCGCCTATTGAACTGTGAAATAAATCACATTATGATAAGGTCATGAAGTGAAATTATTCACAATCAGTATTACCAGTCACCCGTTCATGCTCAACAAGCGTTACCAAGCATGAATCCAGGCAAAAATGCTCATCTTAAACCAATATAAAGCTTCATACTTGGAGGAGGAAAAACCATGAAAGTTGCAGTTATCGGTTGTACCCATGCAGGAACGTCCGCCATCGTGAATACCGCCAAACTTTATCCCGATGCACAGATTACCGTTTACGAACGCAATGATAACATCTCATTCTTGTCGTGCGGCATTGCGCTTTACGTCGGGGGCGTTGTGAAGGATCCGGACGGGCTGTTCTATTCTTCGCCGCAGAAACTCGACGAGCTTGGTGTCGAAACCAAGATGAAGCATGAGATCATCTCGGTGGATACGGACCGGAAAACCTTGAAGGTCCGCAGCCTGGCCACGGAAGATACGTTTGAAGATACCTATGACAAATTGATTGTTACCACCGGATCCTGGCCGATCGTACCGAAGCTTGAAGGCATCGATTTGAATAATATTTTGCTCTGCAAAAACTACGATCATTCCAACGCGATCATTGATAAAGCGCAAGGAGCCAAACATATTACCGTTGTCGGCGCCGGTTACATCGGCGTGGAGCTGGTGGAGGCCTTCCAACAGAACGGCAAGCAGGTAACTTTGATCGACAGTGCCGATCGGATTCTGAACAAATACCTGGACCCTGAGTTCAGCGGCAAGATCGAGGAATCGTTCCGTGAAAAAGGAATCGAGATGGCCATGGGGCAGACCGTGACGTCCTTCCAAGGCCAGGATGGCAAGGTGAATAAGGTCATCACCGACAAAGGGGAGATCGACACGGATCTGGTCATTCTCTGCATCGGTTTCCGACCGAATACGGAGCTGCTGAAGGGGCAGGTCGATATGCTGAAGAACGGCGCCATCGTCGTGGACCAATATATGCAAAGCAGCAAGCAGGATGTCTATGCAGCGGGCGATTGCTGCTCGGTGCTCTATAACCCGACGGGTAAAATGATGTACATTCCGCTGGCGACCAACGCTGTCCGGATGGGTACGCTCGTTGCACGGAATTTGGTGCAGCCCACAACGCCATATATGGGAACCCAGGGTACGTCCGGATTGAAAATATACGAACACAACATTGCCTCGACGGGATTAACCGAGGGAGCGGCCAAGGATGAAGGTTTGAAGGTGGATACGGTCACCATTACGGACCATTACCGTCCGGAGTTCATGCCTACCTTCGAGGAAGTTACGCTGAAGGTGGTGTATGAACAGGAAAGCCGCCGGATGCTCGGTGCACAGGTGATCTCCAAGGCGGACATGACGCAGTCCATTAACACCCTGTCGGTGTGCATCCAGAACCGCATGACGATCGACCAGCTGGCCTTCATCGATTTCTTCTTCCAGCCGCATTACAACAAGCCGTGGAATTTCCTTAACACGGCCGGCCTGCAGGCTCTGCCGGCGGTGGAGACCAAAGCGCCGGTACACGCTTAATTCATTCTAGGCAATAACGAAGACCCCCTGATTCGGGGGTCTTTTTCTTGTTTTAGAAGGAATATGGATTTTGACAGCGAATTGGAAAATATCCGGACATATCGATATCGACTTTCAGGAGGTAGGATAAAGTATGAATAAAAAAATAATGCTGGTCTCGGCTGTGTTGTTCTCCATGCTGCTGACGGCTGCTTGTTCCAGCAATCAGGCGGACCCGCCGGCAGAAACCCCGCCGGCTGTCGTGGATAACGAGGGAACGGATCAGACGGGGGCGGCTGAAGAGGAACCGCCGGCAGAACCATCCCTAGGGGAGGGTCAACCTGCCGATGGAGAGACGAAACCGATCGATGAGCCTGCCGCAGTAGGCGATACGGTCGATTATCACGGCGCGGTCATCACGCTGAACGGCGTACGCGACTCCGAAGGCGACGAGTACTTGAAGCCCCAGCCCGGCCATACGTTTAAGGTGGTCGACATTACCGTGAAGAACAACGGTCAGGAGCCGTTGGTCATCTCTTCGGCACTGTCTTTTTCCATGACGGATTCAAGCGATCTTAACTATACGGTTCCTATTACGGATGACGTGAAGATGCTGGACGGCACCATTCCTCCGGGCGGCGAGCTGACGGGCGAGATTCCGTACGAGGTGAAGCAGGACGTTCAGGGGCTGCAGCTGAGTTACGGCGATCCGATGAAAGAAGGAAGAGCCATTTGGGCAGTGGAATAATGCAGCAATACATCGCATGTTGTTATTTTGGAATGTGCGAGATGGACAAGGATTTTGCTTCGGCAAAGTCCTTTTTTCGTTGCATTCGGAAGAGCGTCCTTTACATAAGAGGAGGTTTTCAGTATGATTAAACCGTACAGTCGGTTTTTTAACGAGGGATGAAGTTCATTCATGACAGAATACATTTTTTATTACGAATCACGGATTTCCGCTTGTTGATGCGGACTGTTGAATCCAACGCAAGGAGTGCTAACACCGATGTCATCAGAAAAAGCGCAGCGAAAGCGGGATTTGATTCTGGATAAAGCCAAGGAGCTGTTCATCCAGCGCGGATATGCGGCAACGTCAATGGATGAACTGGTCAAGTATACGGGGGCCAGCAAGGGAAGCATCTATTATCACTTCGAGAGCAAGGAAGATTTATTCGTCAAGCTGCTGACAAAGCAGAATCGGGAATGGATGGAAGCCTGGGACGACAAAAAAGCCGGTTACGCCAGCTTTGAGGAGAAGCTGTACGGGATCGCCGATCACATGGTTGACGACTTCCAGAATCCGCTCACCAAAATCGCGGAGGAATTCTATATCAACCAGCCGGAAAATAAGACGATTGTGGGCGAAATGCTGGCGATTCTGCAAGGTCCGCGTACGCTCTACCGCGAAATTCTGGCAGAGGGAGCGGACGAGGGACGCATAGCGGCAGAGGATATCGACGAAATAGCCGTTATTTTCGGATCGCTGCTGGACGGGTTGTCGGTTTCGTACTTCGAAAGGTCCCAGGAGGAATTAAGGCAGCTGTACCGCAAGAGCGTGATGTACTTTTTGAACGGTGTGTTATCGGGTGAAGGTTCATAGCGTACGGTGCGGTAGGAGGATTTATTGAAAACGCTTTTCTTAGCTAACAGGAAAGGGCGTTTTAAAAATATAAATAAACCGAATAGTCGGTTTTCACAGGGGGATGGAGTATGAAGCATTTGTTTGGCAACCGCGCGTTCGTGCTGTTGATGGTATCTGATTTTATGCAAAATATCGGGATCTGGATCCGCAATATGGCACTGTTGTTCTTCATTATGGAGCAGAGCAACCATGACCCGGTCGCCGTATCGCTGCTGACCGTGATTGAATACGTGCCGATCTTCGTGATTTCCATGGTTGGCGGCGTACTGGCTGACCGTTGGCGTCCCAAGCGAACGATGATATGGGGGGATATTTTAAGCTTCATATCCATTCTGCTTATTTTGTTTGTTGTGTATGCGGGATATTGGCAGGCCGTGTTTGCGGTGACGCTGGTCTCGGCCGTCGTATCGCAATTCTCGCAGCCATCGTCCATGAAGATCATCAAGCGGTGTTTGCCGGATGAGCATGTGCCCGCGGCCACGGCGTTATCCCAGACCTCGATGTCGCTGTTTATCATTTTGGGACCTATGGTAGGCACGGCGATTTATCAAGCATTTGGACTGCAGGCCTCTTTAATCAGCTTGCTGATTCTGTTCGGCGCTTCGGCGATCGTGTTGGCCTTTCTGCCTTCCACCGTGGACGAACCTTCCAAGGACTCGGAATCAGCCGGTTCGTTCGTGAAGGACATGAAGGCAGGCTTCGCCTACATCGGTTCCAGCCGGCTGTTGAAGGTGCTGCTGGTAGTCTACGTTTTGTTGGCGCTGGGCAGCGGACTCGTACAGCCGCTCGACATCTTCGTCATCACCGAGCGTCTTCAGCTGGAGATGTCCAGCGTCCAGTGGTTCACCGCGCTTGAGGGCTTGGGCATGTTGATCGGCGGTGTGATCGCAGCGGTGATTGCAGGCAAAGTGAAAGGTTCCTACTTGCTGTTTGCGGGGCTGGCCTTCCTTGGACTCTCGACCTTTGTCGAGGTGCTGTCCCAGTGGCCGATCCTGACCGGCTCGATGCGCTTCGTCACCGGGGTGCTGATGGCCATGGCCCAGACGGTCCTGATGGCGGTGATGATGCAGCAGGTGGAAGAGAAATTCATTGGCCGGCTGAACGGCGTGATGACGCCGATATTTACCGGCATGCTGCTCATCGGCTCCGGGCTGACGGGCTGGTATATGTCGGTAACCTCCATTGTCGTGGTGTATTTTACGGCAGGCACGCTCTTCCTGCTGTCGTCGTTCATCAGCATGAAGCTGCCGATCGCCAAGGTGCCGGTGCAGGAAACGGAGGCGCCTGTCAGGGTAGAGACTGCGGCCAAAGCCTAGCGGGTGAGTAAAAATCTATACATTTAAGCCGAATCTGGCAGAATGGTATCAAGCGCGAACGGGCTTCGTACTGGTAAAGACAATCCAAAAGAGCGGTGCCGGGGAGAAACCCGGGCACCGCTTTTTCGGCATATGCGATTCCTCGAAGGGAGCGAAAGTCAGTCACCCCGCCCGCTAAAGCTGATCCGAAGCTCCACCCATGGACTATGTGCTGTGCCTATATCCTATATCGCTTAAATGGCCACACCGAATCTGATCCATGTTATTCGCTGCAGCATGGTCAGCAGATCAAGGCATACGGAACATCACATCTGTACCTGTCCGTCCCTTACGGACACGATCGTGATATAATTCACGTTCTTGCCAAAGAAGCTGCGTTACAATGTTGGTAACGATAACACGAATATCATGATCTGCATTCGGATAGGTAGACAAGGCGGATGCGGAAGAAATGAGGGAGTGCCATGGCTTACCATAAACCTGAGCGCATTGCGGAGATTACCGTGGAGAACGGGGTAAAAAAAGCGCATAACTCCGCCATAAACGTGATGATATTAGGATTCCTTGCGGGGGCATTTATTGCGCTCGGCTTTTTGCTTGACATACGCGTGATTGCCGGAGCGTCTCCGGAATGGGGAGGGATTGCCGGTTTTATAGGCGCTGCGGTATTCCCCGTCGGATTGATTCTTGTCCTGCTTGCAGGCGGGGAGCTGCTGACGGGCAACATGATGGCCGTGTCCTTGGCCAGATTCAAGAGGAGAATTTCCACGAAGGAGATGATGCGGAATTTAGCGCTTGTCACGGTCAGCAATATGTTGGGAGCGTTATTCGTCGCTTACTTCTTCGGACATGTGACCGGTCTGACAGGCAGCGGCGTTTACCTGGAGAAACTGGTGGATATGGCCGGGCATAAGCTGGACGACAGCTTCCTGCAAGCCTTCCTGTCGGGCATCGGGTGCAACTGGCTCGTAGCCCTCGCCGTATGGCTGTCCTACGGATCGGATCAGATGAGCGGCAAAATTCTCGGGATCTGGTTTCCGACCATGGCGTTTGTCGCCATCGGGTTTCAGCACGTGGTGGCCAACATGTTTCTCATCCCGGCCGCGATTTTTGAAGGCTATTACAGCTGGGGCGAGTATCTGATGAACTTCATTCCGGTATGGCTGGGCAATTTCGTTGGCGGCGCGTTATTTGTGGGAGCGACATACGGAACCGTTTATTTAAAGCAGGAGAAACAGGCCGCAGCCGCTCCGCGCGGCGAGCAGACGCCTGTGCCATCGGCCGGCGCTCCTCAACAGGTTCATTCGGCGCAGAATGTTTCCTAATGCCGGAAGCCTGGCGAGCGTCTGGCTTAAAGAAAAAGCTGCGTTCAACCGTCCTTGATGAAAGGCAGCGGTTGATCGCAGCTTTTTGTCGTGATGGGCGAGGCTGTTCCAAGTAATGAATCAAGCAGGGAACAAGCCCGCTATTTTTTTAAATGGTAGGGAACCGTCGTGATGATCACGTCTCTCCGATACAGGAGATGTGCCCGGATGAGCAGGCTGGATTGATTGTGCAGAAAATTATGCCAGCCCTTCTTGGGGATGAACTGCGGAATGACGACGGTAACCTGATAGTCGGATTCGCTGGCCTTGCGCTGCACGGTATTGATGAATTTCGTCAGCGGCTGAATGATGCTCCGATAAGGCGAGTGCAGCGTCACCAGCCGGATGTCCGGCTGCCACTTTTTCCATTTTTCCTGGAAGGCGACTTCCTCCTCCCGCTCGAACGGCACGTACACTGCGATGATTTGGCCCGCTCCCAGCGATTTGGCGTAATTCAGCGAGTTCTCCACCACATGCGTGATTCCTGCCACAGGCAGGATGATGACATTCCCCTCAATCGGCTTAACCGGCTCGCAGGTCGTAATCCGGAGCTGGTCCGCTACCGCCTCGTAATGCTTGCGGATCCGGGTGAAAATCCAGATGATCAGCGGCAGGAATATCAGGACGGACCACACCTGGGCGAATTTCGTAAAGAAGAAGATCATGGTCACGATAAAGCTGATGCATGCGCCGGTGGTGTTAATGATCAGCTTGACGATCCAGCCTTCGGGCTTTTCGCGAATCCATTTCACCATCATCCCGGTCTGGGAGAGGGTAAACGGGATAAACACGCCGACGGCATACAGCGGAATCAGATGCTCGGTTTTGCCTTCAAAAGCCAGCAGCAGCAGAATGGAGAAAAATCCAAGAATCATGATTCCGTTTGAGTATCCCAGACGGTCGCCGCGGACGGTGAACATTCTAGGAATGAACTTATCCTTCGCCAGATTGACGGCCAGCAGGGGAAAAGCGGAATACCCCGTGTTGGCGGCAAGGATCAGAATTAAGGCCGTTGTCCCTTGTATGAAGTAATAAAGCGCATTTCGCCCGAAGGTATGCTCGGCAATTTGGGAAACGACCGTGACTTGTTCGCTGGGACTGACCCCATAGTAATAAGCCAGGAAAACGATGCCCGAAAATAACAGGGCCAGCAGCGATCCCATCGCCACCAGAGTTTTGGCGGCGTTATTCGGGGCCGGGTCTTTGAAATTCGGAATGGCATTGGAAATCGCCTCCACGCCGGTCAGGGCGGAGCTGCCCGAGGCAAATGCGCGCAGGAGCAGGAACAAGCTCAGCCCGGCTACGGGCGTGCCGATCGGCGTATGAAGCTCCGGAGACGCATGGCCTGTGGCAATGTTGAATATCCCTACCCCGATCAGGATGAATAACGCAAGCACGAACAGGTAAACCGGATAAGCCAATATGGAGGCCGACTCCGTAACTCCTCTTAAATTCAATACGGTCAAGCATAGAACGAACACGATGGAGATCGGCAGATTATAGGCGTGCAATTCCGGAAAAGCCGACGTGATCGCATCCGTCCCGGCCGACACGCTGACCGCAACCGTCAGGATATAGTCCACGAGCAAGGAACCGCCGGCCACCAGCCCCGGGTACATGCCCAAATTCCGTTTGGACACGACATATGCGCCGCCGCCGTGCGGATAGGAGAAAATAATTTGTCTGTACGACAGGATAAGTGCCAGCAATAAGACCAGGACGCCGACGGCAATCGGTATGGAATACCAATAGGCAGCTGCCCCGACGGTCATCAACACAATGAGGATTTGTTCCGGGCCATAGGCCACGGACGATAGCGCATCGGAAGACAGGATGGCCAGCGCCTTGGTTTTATTCAGCTTTTGTTCGCCTAATTCCGTTGATTTAAGCGGTCTTCCGATGAGGAAGCGCTTGATTGAGGATAACATGGTTGTTTTTCACCGCCGCTTAAGATTAAGTTCATGGTAGAAGCTCCCTGAACGGACTTCTATCGGTGTTTTTTATATGCTGGACATAGGAACGGTCACCATTCCTATGCTGATTTTTGGCAAACAAAAAACACAGGTTAGAACCCTGTGTTTGATCACAAGTTCACAACCCTCCCGATCAACGCTGACGAGGTTAGCTGTCGGATTCGGGCGGTGAGAGTCGCCCTACCTGATTCCATCGCGGCGTACGTACGCGACGCATCAGGATTCACCCCATAGTATGGTTGAAGGATCCTATAGGTATCCCTCCATACGGTTGGTTCCCCCGCTTTCCATCATGGAAATTAAGCGAATGTCATGTGAATATGAAGAATGTTTTCGAAGCTGAATAGTATATTACGCCTGCTCCAATCGTTTGTAAAACATCCTCCAACGATCATTCGAACAGAATTATTTATAAAAAATGACAGATAAGCGCTTACATAAAGACGTGGCTTTGACAGGCTTTTTATTTTGCATGTTTACTGCGAAAATCACGAGTTTCTATAATATGGAGGATTAGGAGTGGGGAACAAATTCGCCATGCCGGTCTCGGGGGAGGAGACACTGGCATGGCGAATTTTTTTGGGAGTGGTCCATGATTCGGCAAGGAAGAGAAAGGGTCTGGGTTCCTCTTCTTTGCTCTTGATAGGAATATACCCGGGGGAAAGTAAAGTGAATCACCTGATTAGAAAAAAATGTATGACTTTACTGGAACCCCGATTTTCTTTTAAGATAAAGGGATATGATGCAGCCGAGCATAAGGGGGAAGTACGAAATGACTCAAGCGATGATTCATCAGGAAAACGGCGTATTTCCGGCGGTATGTCCGTTGGATTGTCCCGATACATGCGGCCTGCTGCTGCATAAAGAGAACGGAAAAATCGTCAAGGTGACCGGTAATCCGGAGCATCCAATTACGCAGGGAGCCATCTGCAATAAAGTCCGTAATATGGCACACCGGGTGTACCATCCGGAACGCGTGCTCTATCCGCTGCGAAGGGTAGGTCCCAAGGGAGAGGGCGCCTTCGAGCGGATCAGCTGGGACGAAGCCATTCAGGAGATTGCGGGACGCTATAAGGACTTGATTGAGGAATACGGCTCCAAGAGTATCCTGCCTTACAGCTTCTACGGCAATATGGGGATATTGAGCGTCGACGGCATGGACCGCAGATTCTTCAACAGGCTGGGTGCCAGCCGCCTGAAGCAGTCGATCTGCAATTCCGCGGGCAATGAGGGCTGGAAATCCGTGATGGGGTTTAATGGGGGAACCGTTCCGGAGGACACCGTACGAGCCGACGTCATCCTCGTCTGGGGCGGCAACATCGTCAGCACCAATATGCACCAGATGGTGATTGCAGAGAAAGCGCGCAAAGCCGGTGCCAAGGTCGTTGTGATCGATGTCCACAAGAACCAGACGGGGCAATGGGCCGACTGGTTCATTCCGCTGTATCCAGGCACGGATGCGGCGCTGGCCGTCGGCCTCATGCACATCATGTTCCGTGACGGCATGATAAATGAGGAATTCCTCCGCAAGTATACGATTGGTCATGAAGCCTTGCGCGAGCACGTCAAAGAATACACGCCGGAGCACGTTTCTTCCATTACCGGCATCTCGATCGAGGATATCGAGAAATTGGCCGAGCTCTACGGCCGGGCCGATACCTCCTACATCCATATCGGCAACGGTCTTCAGCATCACGACAACGGCGGCTTGACGGTGCGCAGCATTGCCGCGCTTCCCGCTTTGACCGGACAATGGCTGAAGCGGGGCGGAGGGGCCGCCAAGTCGAACGGCGGTTACAACAGCATGGATAGCGACGCGCTTGAGCGTCCCGAT
This sequence comes from Bacillus sp. FSL K6-6540, assembly GCF_038007545.1. Taxonomy (NCBI): domain Bacteria; kingdom Bacillati; phylum Bacillota; class Bacilli; order Caryophanales; family Bacillaceae; genus Bacillus; species Bacillus sp. FSL K6-6540. The sequence continues at coordinate 6,773,634 of NZ_JBBOXH010000001.1, read as the reverse complement.
CTCCGGCCGAATCCCGAAGCGCGCACGATTAACATGAACCGGATCGGCGAAGCGCTTGCCATGACCGAACAGCCGATTAAGTCGCTCTTCGTTTATTGCAGCAATCCGCTGGTTGTGGCTCCCGATACCGAGCGGGTCAGGGAAGGGTTTGCACGGGAAGATCTGTTTACGGTTGTGCATGACCTGTTTATGACGGATACGGCCAAGTATGCCGATATCGTGCTCCCGGCAACCTCCTCGTTCGAGAATACGGACCTGTACGCTTCCTACTGGCATCAGTACGTTCAGCTGCAGGAGCCGGTCATTCCGGCACTTGGGGAAAGCAAGGGCAACGTAGAGCTGTTCTCCTTGCTGGGACGGGCTATGGGATTCCAGGAACCGGCTTTTCATGAGACCGAGGAAGAGATGATCGCAAGAGCGCTCGACTTCCCGGATAACCCTTATCTAAACGGCGTCACGCTGGACAAGCTGAGGGAACACCGCCATGTGAAGCTCGATATGACGCCGCTTGACACGTATCTGGATCGTTTGCCGACACCTTCGGGACGCATCGAGTTATACTCTGCGCAGCTGGAGGAAGCAGGTCTGCCGCCCCTTCCGACCTACGTGCCGCTGAAGGAAGGATATGACGGGGTAAGGCGCGGCCGCGGGCACCAATACCCGCTCATGTTCATTTCGCCGCCGAACCATAACTTCCTGAACTCGACCTTTGCGAACGTGGAGAAGCATCAGAAGCTGGAGAAGGAGCCGGCCCTGCAGATTCACCCGGCGGATGCGGAGGAACGCGGGCTCCAGGACGGCGAGATGGTCATCGTATATAATGACCGCGGAACCTATGAAGTCCGGGCGAAGGTGACGGATAAAATGCTGCCGGGCACCGTAGTCAGCCAAGGCCTGTGGTGGGAAGGCGAGGGCCGCAAGCAGCGCGCCAATGCCCTTACGCCGGACAGGCTGTCCGACTTGGGTGGAGGGGCTACCTTCTTCTCGACGGTGGTCGAGGTGAAGCGGAAGCAATAAAGCGATAGACCCATCCTAGGCAGACGGATGGCCCAAGGACAGATGACGCAGAAGAGGCCCCCTCAGGGGGCTTCTTTTTTGTATAGTGCACGTGAAACAAAAAGGCCTGTAAGATCCCCGGATCTTACAGGCCTTTTTCATTGCCGGCATTTCTTATACTTTTTGCGGAACTGTCAATAGCCAGAATCCGTCCGAAGTATCAAAAATCGCGTGTTTGTTATATAGTTTCACACATTTGTCAAAGGTAGAATGTTCTTAAGCCCGCAGCATAGCGGTAATCGGCCCACCAGTTCATGTGAACGGGGCAAATGCTAAAAGCACGAATGAATTTAGATAGATGGGAGGAAGAAAATGTCCCCAACCGCACCGAAACCGCAGCCTGAAGGGCTGTCTTCGAAAGGTAAGGTTTACAGCCGGAGCTTCCTGAGGCGCTTGATGAAGCAATGGGATGCCCAGCTGATGGTCATTCCGGGCATCATCCTCGTCTTGATCTTTTCTTATCTGCCCATGTACGGGGTGCTGACAGGTTTTATGGACTACAACCTGTTTACGGGCTCGCGAATTTGGGAGAATCCCTGGGTCGGATTCAAGCACTTTGAAGCTTTTTTTGCCGCGCCGGAATTCGAACGCTTGATCCGCAACACGATCGTGATCAGTTTATTGAAATTTCTTATCGGCTTTCCGGCTCCGATCATTCTCGCTCTGATGCTGAACGAAGTCCGTCACATGTTCTTCAAGCGGGTCGTTCAGACGATTACCTACCTGCCGCATTTTATGAGCTGGGTTATCGTAGCGGGTCTCACGACGGCCCTGCTGGCAACGGAGAACGGAAGCGTCAACATGCTCCTTCAAAAAATCGGCACGATTCAGGAGCCTATCAACTTCCTGTCCCTCAAGGAGTATTTCCTGTCGATTCTCATCTCGGCCAACGTTTGGAAGGAGATCGGATTCGGTTCCATCGTGTATTTGGCCGCCATCGCAAGCGTAGATCCGCATCTGTATGAGGCTGCGGATATGGATGGGGCGAGTAAGTTCAAGCAAATTTATCTCATCACCCTGCCTTCCATCCTGCCGGTTGTGGTCATCTTCATGATTCTGGCCATCGGCAACCTGCTCAATGCCGGCTTCGAAGATATTTTGCTGCTGGCGACCAATCCCGTTCTGAGGCCGGTATCGGACGTCATCGACACTTACGTATACCGCGTAGGGATCGGCAGTCACCGTTATTCCTACGGCGTGGCCATCGGATTGTTCAAAGCCATTATCAGTATCGGGCTGCTCACCATCGCCAATTACATCGCCCGAAGGTCCGGCAATAGTTTATGGTAGGGGGCCCTGTATGTTAAAAAGACTCAGCTTTAGCGACCGAATGATGCTGGTCATCATTTATAGTCTGTTATCCTTACTTGCTTTTTCAGCATTCTACCCGTTCTGGAATGCCATCGTTGTATCGTTCAATGTGGGGGTCGATACCGCCAAGGGTGGCATTACCTTCTGGCCCCGGGAGTTTACCCTGCAGAATTACGAAATTATTTTGGGCGACAGCCGGCTGCTGAACGGATTTGCCGTATCAATCAGCCGGGCGGTCATCGGTACGGTGGCCTCCATCTTCATGACAGCCCTTCTAGCCTACGGCATGACGCGGACTTACTTGATCGGCAGGGGATTTTACATGGTGTTCTTTGTCTTCACGATGTATTTCGGCGGAGGCCTGATTCCAACCTATCTGCTGATCCGCTCGCTCGGTCTGATGGATTCCTTCCTGGTCTTTATCATTCCTTCGCTGATCAGCGTGTGGAACATGATCATCTTTCGGACGTTCTTCAAGGGGCTTCCGAACGGGCTTGAGGAGTCCGCTCATATTGATGGCTGCAGCACCTGGGGCATCTTCTTTCGGATCATTCTCCCGCTTTCGGGTCCGGTCATCGCTACGCTGGCTTTGCTGACGGCGGTGGCGCACTGGAACGACTGGTTCCTGCCGAGCATCTATATCACGAACGGCAACCTGATGCCCATCCAGACGATCCTGCGGGAGACGCTGAATGCCAATATCGTGAGCGAGCAGACCGCGCTGCTGGATACCAGCTCCATCGCCCTGATGGAGAAGACGAAACAGATCACGTCCAAATCGTTGCAGATGGCGATCATGATCGTGGTTACGATGCCCATTATCATGGTGTATCCCTTCCTGCAGAAGTATTTTGTCAAAGGGGTGCTGGTCGGTTCCCTTAAGGAATAATCGGTTTTGGTTTAGGGCGGAAGATCCGCTTTGGACATATAAGGAACAGGTTGACGGCTTGAAGTGCATTAGAAGTTAAATGGAGAGGGGTTAGGTTTATGAAAAAAAAGTCAAGACCCATGCTGCTGACGTTATCGGTCATGCTGGTACTGACCGCTGCGCTCACGGGCTGCAGCGGCAAGTCCGGCACAAGCGGCGCATCGCCTGAGACGACGCCGAAGACGGCCCAAACCGATAACGGGGGAACACCGAAGGCAGAGCAGCCGGGAAATCCTGACGGAAAATGGGTGCTGGGGGAGAAGCCGCTTGAATTCACGGCCTATGCCCACTATGAAAACACGAATTTCCCTGCATGGGAGAGTACGCCGGCGGGCAAATGGCTGAGCGAGAACAAGGGCGTTAAGATCAGCATGATCGCGGCGGCCGGTGCCCATACGCAGAAGCTGAGCGCCCTGATGGCCTCCGATCAGCTCCCCGACATGATCTGGACGGATCGCAATCACCCGGATCTGGAGAGGCTCCGCGAGGCAGGAAAGCTGGTCGCTTTTGACGACTATCTGGATAAGTACCCGAACTTGAAGACGTGGATGGGCGATAATTTGAACATGCTTCGCCACGACGACGGCAAGCTGTATATGTTCCCGAACTGGTACACGTCAAGGCCGGCGGGCAATGCGGGATATGTGGTCAACAAGAAAATATACGACGAATTGGGCGCTCCCCCGCTGGAAACGACGGACGATCTCTATAACTACCTGGTCAAAGTGAAGGAAAAGTACGGCAGCAGCGTGATTCCGTTTGAACCGCATCGTGCAAGAGATATGCAGGGTTTGGGCGTGCTCTACACGGCGTTCGGCGAAGGCACGCTGTATACCTACCTGAACAGCTCCATGCGCGCCGTGCCGAAGGACGGCAAGCTCACCTCGGTGTTCACCGACCCGGTGTTTCGCGAGGCACAGAAGTACATCGCCAAGCTGTACCGCGAGAAGCTGATTTCCCAGGATGCCTTTACCCAGACGGAGGATCAGGTGCTGGAGAAGGTAATGACCGGCCGGGTTGCCGTATTTGCCGGCTCCAGTCCGACCACGATGGCGGGAGACGCGCAGCCTGAGCTTATCAAGGAGGATCCGGACGGCGGATATTTCATGATCTGGCCGATCCACAAGCCGGGTCTGGATAAGAACAAGATCTATCCGGGCACCTATACCAGCTTTGGCTGGAATGCCGCTTACATTACGACGGCTGCCAAGGATCCGGAAGCCATCTTCGCCTTCCTGGATTGGTACACCGGTCCGGAGGGCATGAACCTTCAGTTCTTCGGCCCCGAGGGCGACAACTGGGAGGGCTTCGATGAAGAAGGGAAACCGAACTTTACAGCGGACTACGACCCGGCAGAGGTAGCCGATATTCAGACGAAGAACGAACCGATCATGTTTGTCAGCAATACCAGTTACATCGACCCGGCCAAATACAAATACATGGCTGAGCTGCCGTTTGAAGAGCAGGACTGGAGAACGAAGTATCAGCAGACGATCACCTGGCCGACCCAATATAACGTGACGGAGTTCGTGAACCTGAATCCGCCGCCGGAGTCCGAGGAAGGCATCATCCAAACCTCGGTGGATGAATTGTTCCTCGAGATTTATGCCAATTCGGTCATGGCGAAAAGTGATGAGGATGTGGATAAAATCCTCGATCAGGGTAATGAGGATCTCATGGCGATCGGTTACGGCAAGCTGTTGGAATGGCGGACGGCAAGGTGGCAGGAGAACCTGAAGAAGATGAATCAGGAATAACCTATCGGTGTTCACAAAGAAAATCGAGTATATCTATCCCAAGGGATTTCCAGGAGATCCTTTGGGATCTCTCTGCTTTGGTGATCATCGGCAAACGGATGGAGGGATGGCTATGTATAAGGTCCTGTTAGTGGATGACGAAGAGCTTGATCTGGAGGGCATGAAACGCTTTATTCCCTGGTCTGATCTGGGCATGGAAGTGAGGGGGAGCGTAAACAATGCGCTGGCTGCCTGCGAAATCATGGAGGAAGAGCCCATCGATATATTGGTCAGCGACGTGAACATGCCCTATATGTCGGGACTGGAGCTGGCGCGCATTGCACTTGAGCGCAGGCCCAACATGCGCATTATATTTGTGAGCGGGTATCAGGAATTCAGCTACGTTCAGCAGGCCATGTCCTTGAAAGCCTACAGCTATGTCCTAAAGCCGATGAACGACAGCGAATTGGTCACCTCCCTGCTCAAGGTAAAGCGGGATTTGGACGATGAGACCAAGCAGCGCGAGGTGGAGATGGCTTACCAGCGAATGATTCCGATCGTGAAGAGCGATTTGCTCATTCGTCTGCTCCGGGAGGAAGAGACGGAGGACAACGAATCGTTATCCAAGCTGACGGTTTCCTGCGGGCTGGACCGCATGAACTGGCCCATTCGCGTCGTGGTGATGGAATTGGATAATCTACTGTGGAGGCAGGGAGGGAGCTTCACCTCGCAGCGGGAAGTCTCGCGCATATTTCTGCAGCAGATTCACGATGTGATCGCGAGGCAAGGCATCGTGCCTTACTGCAAGCTGTCTTCCCAGCGAGTGGCGCTGCTGCTGGAGGACGAGGCCGTCGAGCCGACCGTACATAAGGTATATGACGCCATCCAGCAGCTGACGCCGGCCTCCATTACTACGGGCATCAGCGGGCTGGCATATGCGATGGAGGAGCTTCAGTCATCGTATCGGCAGGCGATCGAAGCCGTAGAAGGGAAGATGTTCCTCGGCAAGGGCAGCCTGATCAAATACGAGGATGTGCGCGCGGAGCCGGGCATGCTGGATTCCAGAATGCTGGATGCGCACATGAACAAGCTGCTTGCCGCGATGGAAGGCTATGAGCTCGTCCGCATCTGCGACGAAGTAGAGGGGCTGTTCGGCTCCATTACGAATCTGCGTTCCCGCTTCTCGGTTCACAACATGTCCAATTACATCATTTGGCGCCTGGATCAGTATCTCAGCAGCCGGAACGAGGATCTGTTCGAGCTGCTCGGCATGGAGATCCACCATTTGGATATCTTGATGCAATTCGACACCATCAACGATATCCGTTCTTGGTTTGTGCAGCGGATATTCGAAATTTCCGAACGGCTGTATGAAAAAAACAACTCGAAGGACAGCAAATTCATCCGTAACGTGATTCATACCATCCGTGAACGAATGAGCGAGAATATCACCATTAAGGATATCGCCCAGCATTTTTCTTTTTCCCCGAGCCATATCGGCTTTCTGATCAAGGAGAAATCGGGGAGCACCTTTAACGAGCTGTTGGTGCAGCTGCGTATGGAGAAGGCGCAAGAGCTGCTGAAGCAGCCGGGTCTGAAAATATACGAAGTGGCCGATCAGGTAGGGTATCGGTATCTCCCCTATTTCAGCAGGCAGTTCAAGGAGCGATACGGCATGACCCCTCTCGAATTCCGGAAGCGGGAGGATTAAGGAGGTCCATGATGCAATCGGTCCGGGAGAAGAAAGCAAGCGCGAGATACGTGCCGATCGGTTTAAAACTCATGCTGTCCTATATCTTGTTCATCCTGATTCTGGTGGCCGTGAACTTTTACGTCTCCCATTCGATGTACGATGCTTCCATGCGCAAGCAGACCCGCTTGAATATTCAAGGGACGCTGCTGCAGATAAAGGACAATGTCACCTACAAAATGAACGATATCGTTCAGACCTCGGCGACGCTGTACGATAACCGCACTCTGGTGCTTAGTCTGCGTTCGTTTGAAGAAGGCGTCGAGGGCTACAACCGGATGAATCAGGTGATCATTCCCAAGCTGGAAAGCGCCTCGAAGGCGATCGGCTTGAACTTGAGGATGTCCGTTTATTTTCATAATGAGTCCGTGAATGAAAGATACAAGGTATGGCGTGACGACAGCACCCGCGACTTCAACGAGCAAACGGCGGATATCTATCATATGGGCCGCATCGTGGACACGGCGTGGTATCGGGACATTCCGGCTGAGCAGTATAACGAGACCATGCTGTGGAAGCAGGTGGAAGAGGATGAGCGTGACGGCAGAATATCGCTGATTCGCCGAATCGTCGATATGAACAATCCGCTGGCGATCGCCGAAGTGGGCATTATGCGCTTTAGCGTTCGCAAGAGCGAGTTGTTCGACAGCGTGAACTTCAAGAAGCTGGGCGCGGGCAGCGAGTTGATTGTGCTGGATGGTGCGGGGGAGGCTGTCTTTACTTCGGGCAAGCTGCTGAATAAAGGCGGAACGGCGAGCATCGCCGGTACGAACCGATACGTCTCCCCTGGCGGTATTCCGGATCCGGAATACCTCACCATCGAGGAGCGTCTTCCGCAGCTGGACTGGAAAATCATTGCCCATGTGCCGCTGACGATCATTGAACAGGAAGCCGTGCGGGTTCGGATGTATTTCATTACGATCTGCTTGCTGTGCGTAGCATTATTAATCGGAGCAGGCTTTATTATTTCGCGCTATTTCTCCAAGCGGATCAATAAAATTGTATCGGTGCTCAACTCCTTCCGGGAAGGAGATCTGCATAAGCGCATGCCGGATAAGGGGAAGGGAGAGTTTTCCCAAATCGCCAATGCCTTGAATGAGATGGGAGAAGATTTTGAAGCGCTGATTAATAAGGTCTATCTGACCCAGATCCAGAAGAAAGAGGCGGAGCTTGAGATGCTGCAGACTCAGATCAACCCACATTTTCTGTACAACACGTTGTCATCGATCAACCAGCTGGCCAAGTTCGGGGAGAACGAGAAGCTGCAGAAGATGGTGGTGGAGCTGGCCCAATTCTATCGCCTTACCTTAAATTCGGGGAAGACGCTGATTCCGGTAGCGGTGGAGGTGGAACAGGCGAACGCATATCTGGATATCCAGAAGGTGAAGTATGGCCGGAGGCTGGAAATCACTTACGACATTGATGCAGACGTATGGCCTTACGAGACCATTAAGCTGATCCTCCAGCCCTTTATTGAGAATGTGCTGAAGCATGCTTGGAGTGGAGATCGCATTCATATTCGGATTTCGGTTCACAAGGAAGGCAACGATATTCTGTACCGGATCATAGATGATGGTCTAGGCATGAAGCAGGAGCGAATACAGGAGATATTCGATCCCCGGGATAACAGCCATACCGGCTGCGGCATCCGCAACATTGATCAGCGGGTGAAGCTGCATTACGGGAGCGAGTACGGCGTGTCCATCTTCAGCAAAGTCGGAATCGGGACCTCGGTTCAAATACGCATACCTGCAAGAGCGAGAAATGCTAACCCGGATAAGAGAGGGGGATAGACGGGAGCCCCGGACCAGAGCGGTTCCTCGTGAAGCGGGGATCCGCTTTTTAGCGCCTGTTCGCTGTTAAGGTAAAGCGTCAATGAGTGTGCTTGCTAAAAATGGATCTCTCAAGCGATACTAGGATTTGGGCGATAAGAAATGACAAGCATTGTGCATTCATTCAGGTTATAGGAGTATCAAAGTAGAAAGCCTTTGCCTCTTTCCTTTAAGAAGAATTTATAAAAGCCCGCATGGGCTTTTTTTTAATATATTAGAATTTATAAAGTTTTTTGGGGTCCCCGCAAAGTATTTGGAATAAGCATCGGAGCGTAGGCTCCACTTTGTGGGGCTATTTTAGGTTTTATGCGTAAATATACTGCTGCGAGGCTGCTGGGAGATAATAAACATGAAATGGTTGGAGCAGTACCCTAAGGAAGTAAAAGGTTTTCTTGTTGCAAGTCTCGTTGCCTCCGCAGGCGGTTCCTTGATGTGGCCGCTGACAACGATGTACGTATTCGACGAGCTGGGACGCAGCATGCAGGATGCGGGCTTTGTCATCTTGATTCAGTCCATGGGGGGCATCGCGGGTCAGCTCCTTGGCGGCGCGTTATATCACCGAGTCGGGGTGAAGAAGCTGATCGTAGGCTCGCTCCTGCTGAACGCCCTCGGATTGTTCACCCTCCCGTTCATTAACGGATTATGGGGCTTGTTCATCGCGATGATGGGCTTCATCGGATTCTGCAACGCCGTATCGATGCCGGCCATCCAGGCCTTTATCGGCTTCCGGTTTGCCGATCGGCGGGGCGAATTGTTTAACGTCATCTATGTTGCCAATAATATCGGCGTAGCCTTGGGAACGGCCATGAGCGGGTTCCTGGCGGAGATATCGTATCATTTAAGCTTTGTCTTAAACGGCGTCACGTCCTTTGGCTTTGCGATTTTCTTCCTGTCTTACCTGACGAAGCTGGGCGGAACGGGTGCGTCCGACGGGTCGCATCATCCGCAGCCCAAGAGTCCGCTTCCGGCGGGGCCCGGCGCTTGGGCACTGCTTGGGGACACCCGCATCTATCTCTTTATGGGACTGGGCTCGCTGTTCCTATGGTTCGGCAATTCCATCTGGAACACGGGCGTGTCTCCGTTTATCATCTCGGAGGGGATGTCCAAGACGGCTTACGGTTATTTGTGGACGCTGAACGGGATCCTGATCTTTGCCGCCCAGCCGCTGACCAATGCCATCAAGCGATGGGCGGCCCGCACGGAGAGCAGCCAGATGACCGCGAGCGCCTTGTTCTACCTGGCGGCTTATGTCGTCATCGTGGCGATGCACAGCTATCCGGGCATGATCCTTGCGATGGTGCTGGCCACATTGGGCGAAATGCTCATTTCGCCAGCGATCCCGGCTTTTATTTCGGAACGCGCGGGACAAGCCGCTCCGTTCTATATCGGCGTGACCGGCGGCATGGGAGCCGCTGGCCGGGTGATCGGGCCTTATGCCATGGGAACGATGTATGACGGCGGCGGGCTGACTCCGGTGGCGTGGTTGGCCGCGGGAGTTGCCGTATTGTCATTCCTGTCGTTTGCGGTGCATGCCCGGCTTAGCAGGGACTGGGGGCTGGGCCGTGACCGTCATGACAAGAAGGAACGCCAACTTAACGCTTAGCGCACTTAAAAAGTGACGGATCACGGCAGAATCATATTAAGCAGCAGGCATGCTTCGGAGCCTGCTGCTTTTTTGCCTGCGGTTCATAGCTTACAGCCGTTGTCAAAGAAACGCCTTACAAAAAAAATAAAAAGGATATTGAAATCGCTCTCAGGGGGAGCTATAATGAACGTGTCGAAACGTTTCAAAACGAAATGCGTTTTTTGAAGTTATCAAGCAAGAAATCTTCTTATTTTGTTTACACAAGAGCATGATTATCCTAAGGATAACCATGGAAAGGTGCTCCATAGGGGGAATGAAGAGACATTAGGATTATAGAAATAGCCTTTATCCGGCGTCTTTATTTTTTCGAATAAAATCGAAACGTTTCGAAGTAAGTGCTTTCAATTTAAGTTTTGCATTACGTTTCGCATGCTGGTAAACATTAAAAACGGGGTGAATGTAGAATGAGAAAAAAATCAATATTGTGGACGTTGGCAGCATTGCTGGTGTTCTCGGTCGTATTAGCCGGATGCTCGGGCGGGTCTGAGAAAGCAGACGGAGGCAGCGAAGGCGGTGGCAAGAAGGAACTGAAAGTCTGGTTGATGGGTGACGAAACGGACGAAACCTTGATTAAGCAATACGAAGAGAAGAATCCCGGCGTGAAGGTAAGCGTTCAATCCATTCCTTGGGGAAGCGCGCATGACAAGCTGTTGACGGCGGTTGCTTCGAAGAGCGGCCCGGACGTCGTGCAGATGGGCACAACCTGGATCCCTGAATTCGCGCAAGCCGGCGCTTTGCTTGACTTGACGCCGTACCTTGAGCAATATCCGAATTTGAAGCCGGAGAATTATTTCGACGGTGCCGTTCAAACGATGAGTTACGACGACAAGGTTGTCGGCATTCCGTGGTACGTGGAAACACGCGTATTGTTCTACCGTACCGATATTCTTGCTGAAGTAGGCTATCCTGAAGGTCCTAAGACTTGGGATGAGATGAAGGATGCCGGCCAGAAACTGGCAGCCAGAGGCAATGGCAATTACGCGATCACCATCGATGCCAAAGATATGAACTACCTGTCCATGTTTGCTTGGCAGAATGGAAGCGCTATGATCGACGAGAACCGCAAGCCTCATTTCAACGAGCCGGAATTCATGGGAGCCATGGAATACCTGAAGAGCTTCTACGACACGGGCATGACGCCGCTTGCGAGCGATTTGGATCTGTTTGCCGCATTTAAGGACGGACAGTTCCCGATGTTCATCAGTGGTCCTTGGATGATTCAAGGCGTGAAGGATAAAGCGCCTGAGATTGAGGGTAAATGGGCAACCACAACCCTTCCTGCAAAAGAAAACAACGCATCGTTCCTTGGCGGAGCTAACATGTCCGTATTCAGCAGCACCAAAAATGCAGATGAAGCCGTTAAATTCATCTCCTTCATGAGCGAACAAGAATCGCAGCTGACCAACTACGATGTATCCAAAAACTTGCCTGCCATTAAGAGCGCATGGGAAGACAAACGCTTTGAAGATCCGATCTTCGCTACATTCGGAAAACAGCTTGAGAACGCCAGACCTGTTCCGTTCATCAAAGAGTGGGATGCGGTTTCCCAAGAAGCCATCGGTGCCTTTGAAAGAATCACGGTGGGCGGTGCGGACATCAAGACCGAAATGGATCAGTTGAACGCGAAGGCTACCGAAATTCTATCCAAATAACAAAAGCGTGTAACGCAGCCCGGCTTGTTTCTTCAGACGATGATGAAACAAGCCTGACTGCTTCCATAGCGTATCATCGAAACCCATATTTGCAGGAGGTGAATGACATTGCAGAACTTTATCAAGCGCTTTAACCGCTATAAGTACCCTTATATGTTTATTGCGCCCGCGCTGGTGCTGCTTCTGACGTTCTCAATCATTCCGATCATCATTGCGCTTGTCATCAGCTTCACGAACATCGACCTGGCGGGTCTCGCCAATTACTCCAATATTGAAGCCGTCGGCTTCGATAACTTCATGAATGTATTTAAAGATCCGGTTTTCCTGAAATCCATGTTTAACACCATGTTCTATGTTATTATCGGAGTTCCGCTTGTCGTTATGCTTGCCATGGGCGCTGCATTGCTGCTTAACTATGGCACAGGATGGCTGTTCAAGACATTCCGCGTTGTTTATTACATGCCTTCCATTACGAATATTGTGGCGGTCGCGGTTGTTTGGGGTTACCTCTATAACAGCCATTATGGCCTCTTTAACCATATGTTATCCTGGTTTGGTATTCCCGCGCAGCAGTGGCTGAATGATCCCACGCTTGCCAAGTTATCGCTGATCCTTCTGGCTGTATGGAAATCGATCGGTCTTAACATGATTATATTCCTTGCTGCCCTCCAGGGCATTCCGCGTTCCTATTATGAAGCGGCGGAGATTGATGGCGCGAGCAAGTGGAAGAAGCTGTTGTACATCACCGTTCCGCTGCTCAGCTTTGCGACCTTCTTTGTCACCATTACGACGCTGATCGGCTGGATTCAGTTCTTCGAAGAGCCGCTGGTGATGACCAAGGGCGGACCGCTGAATTCCACGATGTCGATGGCCCTCTTCATATACAACAATGGCTTCCAGCTCAGTAATTTCGGTTATGCGGCCGCAGGATCGTTTGTGCTCTTCTTCATTATCATTGTTGTGACGATCGCGCAATTCGCAGTCAAGAAAAAAGATGTCGAGTATTAAGATGCAAGCGATGTTCCGTATCGTAACTGAAGGAGGCTTTAGGGTATGGCAGCGAAAAGAATAGAAAAGACGGTCATGACGGTGCTGCTCATTGCAGGGGGACTGCTGATGATGATCCCGTTTATCTGGATGATCACGTCCTCGTTCAAGCCGGAGAATGAATTTACGGCGGTTCCGCCGACGTTATTGCCCAAAGAATTTACCATGAAAAATTATGTGGATTTATTTACGAAGCTGGACTTTATGGTCTACCTCAAAAATACGCTTATTATTGTATTCTGGTCCTTTGTGGGTCTGTTCCTCAACGCGCTTGCAGGATATGCATTCGCCAAGTTTGAGTTTCCGGGCAACAAAAAATTGTTCTATCTCGTGCTCGCCACGATGATGATTCCGGGACAGGTGACCATGATTCCGGTGTATCTGCTGATTAACGCCATGGGCTTGACTAATACGATGGCGGGTATCGTGCTCCCCGGTTTGGTCGGCGCTTTCGGTATTTTCCTGTTCCGTCAGTTCATGTCGACGATCCCGACGGATCTGATCGAGGCATCAAGGCTGGATGGCGCGGGAGAGCTGCGGATTTTCTTCCGTTTGATCGTTCCGATCACGAAGCCGGTATTTGCGGTGCAGGGAATATTAGCCTTCATCGGCGCCTGGAACAGCTTCTTGTGGCCTCTCATTATGGCAAACGACCAAAAGCTTTATACGCTTTCGGTAGGTTTGCAGCTTCTGAAAGGACAGCATGGATCCGATTTCGGTCTGCAAATGGCAGGTGCTGCATTTATGGTTGTTCCGATCATCATCGTATTTTCTTTCTTCCAAAAACATATTATTGAAGGATATACGATCTCTGGCATGAAATAAGATAGTATAGAGTTTTTAAGTAGTAGAAGGGGCGAAAGGAAATGGCAACGATAAAGGATGTGGCAAAGCTCGCTGGAGTCGCCTTGTCGACGGCTTCATACGCGTTAAGTGGCGACAGCAGAGTGAGTTCCAAGACAAGATCAAAGGTGCTCGAGGCAGCAAGACAGCTGAATTATCGGAAGAACGGATTTGCCATGGATTTGAAGCGGAGCCGCACCAAGACCATCGCTCTAATTCTGACGGATTTATCCGGGCCCTATTATTCCGAGTTGATCCGAAGCGTGCAGGAAGTTGCTTTGACCAACGGGTATGATCTGATAGCCTGCAGCTCGATGGGCGGCAGGGATTCGACGGCGGTTAAATTTTTGCGGGAGAAGAGGGCCGACGGTGCCATCATTCTCGCGCCCAATATTCGCGATGAAGTTCTAATCGAGACCTCCGGGCCTCAATTTCCGATCGTCGTGATGGATCGTCCATTATGCAGCGAATTCCTGGTCAATGTGCTGGTCGACGGGGAGCAGGGAGGATACACGGCTACGCGTTACCTGCTGGAGAACGGACATCGGCACGTAGCCTATATTAGCGGTTCCTCGGACTCGTACGATAATCATTTGCGTTATCAAGGGTATTTAAGGGCACTCGCGGAGGCGGGGCTGGAGGAGCAGTCGAAGTGGCGCCTTAGCGGCAACTTTGTGCGCGAGGGTGGTTACAATGCCACCAAGATGATGATTATGCAGGGGTCGCTCCCAACGGCCGTATTTTACGGCAACGACGAGATGGCCATCGGAGGGCTGAAGGCATTCGAGGAAAGCGGAATTTCGGTGCCGGATGATGTGTCCGTCATCGGGTTCGACGATATCCAATTAGCCGAATACGTGAATCCGCCGCTGACGACCATCAGGCAGCCCAAGAGCGAAGCGGGATCGCTTGCAGCCCATCTGCTGTTTCAGATATTGGGCGGCGAATCCGTAAAGCAGTCGTACATGCTGACAACGGAAATGATGGAGCGTGCATCTGCAGGGAAGAGCAAAGTAGAAAGTTAATGTTACCGGATCGGAGATGAGGAACTTGGCATGGATCACGTGTGATTTTTATTCCGAAACACTACAGCTGTCTACCGGCATCGAGGTTTTTATACCGCAAGCCGCGCTGATGCCATACGGTTCTTCTTCGAAGCTGCCGGTGCTTTATTTGCTTCACGGCCGCGGCGCGGACCAGACCGAATGGATGCGCAGATCGTCCATCGAGCGGTACGCCGAGGATAAAGGCATCGCACTCGTGATGCCGGGAGTCGGACGAAGCTATTATATGGACATGGCCAACGGTCCGTCTTACTTTACCTTCCTGAGCGAAGAGCTTCCGCAGCTGGTTCAGTCGTTCTTTCCGGTGTCCGGACGCAGGGAAGATACCTTTGTCGCCGGAATTTCCATGGGCGGGTATGGCGCATTTAAGCTGGCCATGAGTTATCCGGAGCGTTATGCGGCCGGCGCAAGCCTGTCGGGAGGGCTGGATCTCGCCAGCCGGGCTGCAGGACCGGGCTTCCAGGAACACGAAATCCGTACCCTGTTCGGAAGCGTCGACCGATTGCGGGGAAGCCGGGACGACTTGCTGTATTTAGCTTCGGAATTCGCAGCATATGGGGGTAACAAACCGATGCTGTATCAGTGCTGCGGAACGGAAGACTTTTTATATCATGATAACCAAACGTTTAGACGATATGCGGACAGTCTGGGGATTCCGATGACATACGAGGAAGAACCGGGCGGACATGAATGGGGATATTGGGACCGTAAAATTCAGCGTGTGCTGGATTGGCTGCCACTGCCCTGATTTTTTCGTCCGTTTTTATTGAAACGTTTCGATTGTGTCACAGACACAGGCTGATTTTCTCGCTTTTTAAACAATGGATGTATAGGTAGAAAATCCTATTAACTATAAGGTTTTATGAATATATTTCATGGTTTGAGCAAGAATCAAAACGTTTCGAATTGACTAGATCGTGAAGGTTAAGACATAGGAGGATGGGAAATGGCAGATCAACAACTGACTTCTCTGGTCGAGCAGATGACGCTGGAGGAAAAAATTGCGCAGCTTATACAACTGGCCGTCCCTTTTTTCGAAGGAGCTCAAGAATCGGGGCAAATTACAGGACCGATGGAGTCGCTGGGCATCACCGATGAGATCGTAAGCAATGCAGGCTCGGTGCTGGGCTTGGCGGGGGCGGAGGAAGTGATAGCCGTCCAAGAAGCGCATATGCGCAAAAATCGATTAAAAATTCCGCTGCTCATGATGGCCGATATCGTACACGGCTTCAAAACGATCTTCCCGGTGCCGCTGGCCATGGGAAGCTCGTGGGACCCTGTCCTTGCGGAGCGGAGCGCAGAAATCGCCGCGCGCGAAGCAGCGGTATCCGGCCTCCACGTGACATTTGCGCCGATGGTGGACCTTGTGCGCGATCCGCGCTGGGGACGCGTGATGGAGTCGACCGGTGAAGATCCCTATCTGAACAGTGAATTTGCAAGAGCGTTTGTCAGAGGTTTTCAAGGCGACGACTTCAGTGGCGATGTAAACCGGCTGGCCGCGTGCGTGAAGCATTTTGCCGCCTATGGAGCCGGTGAAGGCGGCCGCGATTACAACACGGTGGATATGTCCGAGCGCCAGCTCCGGGAGTATTACTTGCCTGCGTACAAGGCCGCGCTGGATGAGGGAGTCGAGATGGTCATGACCGCCTTTAATACCGTCGATGGCATACCGGCTACAGGCAATAAGCGGCTGATGCGCGATTTACTGCGTCGCGAATGGGGATTTGACGGCGTGTTGATTTCCGACTGGGGAGCGGTCAAAGAGCTGATCCCTCACGGAGTTGCCGAGGACGAGGCAGAAGCAGCGTTAAGAGCCATCGAGGCTGGCGTGGACATCGAGATGATGACCTCCAGCTACGTGCATCATTTGCCGCAAATGGTACGCGATGGACGGGTGGATGAGAGCCTGATCGATGAAGCGGTGCTGCGCATTCTGTCATTGAAAAAGCGTCTTGGACTGTTCGAGCGTCCTGTGCGGGGAGCCGACCCGCAAGCCGAACGGGAGATCGTGTTCTGCGAGGAGCACCGTCAGGCGGCCCGTGAAGCCGCCGCGAAATCCTGCGTGCTCCTGAAGAACGACTCCCTGCTGCCGCTGAGAGGCGGTCAGCGCGTAGCCTTGATCGGCCCGTTCGCTGCCAGCGGCGACATACTCGGCCCATGGTCCTGGACAGGCGCTAAAGAAGATGCCGTCACGCTGGAGCAGGGACTGCGGTCCAAGCTGCCTTCCGGTGCGCTGACGGTGGCCGCGGGCTGCAGCGTGAGCGCTATGACCGGTCAGCAGCTGGAAGAGGCGATGGGAACCGCGAAGGAAGCCGATGTGATCGTGCTGGCACTGGGCGAGGATTCCGAGATGAGCGGCGAAGCCGGCAGCCGCGGGTTTATCACGCTGCCGCAGCCGCAGCTCGAATTGATCTGCCATTTGAAAACGCTGGGGAAGCCGATGGCAGCCGTCTTGTTCAACGGCCGCCCGCTGGATTTGCACGGCGTGCTGAATGAGGCCGATGCCGTGCTGGAAGCCTGGTTCCCGGGAAGCGAAGGCGGGGCGGCCATCGCTTCGCTGCTGACGGGCGAGATCAATCCTTCCGGCCGTCTCAGCATGTCGTTCCCTTATTCCGTCGGACAGGTGCCGGTCTATTACAACCATTATAATACCGGGCGGCCGAAGGGTGCGCCGGATGCGCAGATGCGCTATGTATCGCAGTATTTGGACATTCCGAATGAGCCGCTGCTGCCCTTTGGATTCGGCCTAAGCTATACCGAATTCGAATACGGAAACATGGAGCTTTCAGCGGAAGAGATGTCTTCGGAACAGCCGCTTGAGATCAAAGTATCTGTTACGAATGCCGGCGATATGGCCGGGGAAGAAGTCGTCCAGCTGTACGTCCGCGACTGTTCCGGCGAGGTCGTCAGACCGGTCCGGGAACTGAAGGATTTCCGCAAGGTGCTGCTGCAGCCGGGAGAACGGCAGGAAATCACCTTTATCCTGACCGAAGAACAGCTGCGTTATCACCATTCGGACCTGTCCTTCACGAGCGATGCCGGCGAGTTCGACCTCATGGTCGGAAGGAATAGCCGGGATACGGAGATCAGACGTTTTCGGCTTCGGAAATAACGCGACCAACATCATATATGCAGAATAGGAAGTGAAACTTGTGACAGCCAATCATGTAATGAACGATGCGAAAGTTGTACTCCAGGCGGGAGAATTGACGTTTTCCTTTTTGCCGAGCGGGGATCTTTATCAAGCTGCTTACGGCACGACGATGATCAATCAACTGCTCTCCAATTCGATTGACGGCGCCCTCAACAATTTGTTTCTGAGAATCCATACCGAAGACGGCATCGAGGCCGTTCCCATGCTCGGGGTGCATTCCCGAAGCGTGGTCACGCATGCGGATAACCGGATGATGTGGGAAGGCAGCGTCAAGGGAGTGGTCTATACGATACGGTTTACCCCAACGGATGCCGGTGCGTGGTTTTGGGACATCGAACTCCAAGGGGAAGGAATACAAGCCGACGTCGTCTACGGGCAGGATATCGGGATTGCCCTTCCGGGCGCCGTTCGAAACAATGAAGCGTACCTGTCCCAATACATCGACCATGCCGTGTTCCGTCAGGAAGATCGGGGTTATGTCGTGTGCTCCCGCCAAAATCAGCCGCAGGGTGGCGCATTCCCTTATCTTCAGCAGGGATCGCTGACATCGGCGGTCGGGTATGCCACGGACGGCTTTCAGTTCTTCGGTCTTTCCTATAAAGAGACGAATCGGGCAGAGGCTTTATTCAAAGAGAACCTCCCGAATGAGGTATATCAATACGAGTTTGCCTATACGGCTCTGCAGTCCCCTCGCGTAACGTTGAACGGGACGGCCCGGTTCGTATTCTACGGTTTGTTTAAGGAGGATCATCCGGATGCCGTCACTGCGCTCGAATACCAGGAGGAGCTCCAGGCCGCCTGGCAGCAGGCGGAAGCACGCCGTTTGACCGATACGGGCAATAAGCTGCCGCAGATGGAACGTTCCGACCGCTTCGGCGAACCTCTGCAGACCGTGCCGCTGACGGCAGACGAACTGAACGCACTGTATCCTGTACGCCGCCAAGAGGAGAGAGACGGGGAAACGCTGCTTTCGTTCTTCACGGACACCTATGAGCATATCGTCTTGAAGGAGAAGGAGCTTCGCGTGGAGCGTCCGCACGGCCATATCTTGATGAGCGGCAACAACGTCAAGCTGGGCAGCCCGGTCATCACGACCACCTCCTACATGTATGGCGTGTTTAATTCCCAGCTGGTGACGGGAAACACGAACTTTAACAAAATGATGAGTCATGCGCGGAACGCGCTGAACGTGCCCAAGACTTCCGGACAGCGGATCTATGTCGAGATGGACGGACAGTACCGCCTCTTGACGATGCCGTCCGTGTTCGAGATCGGTTTTAACTATGTACGCTGGTATTACAAAACCGAAAACGACAAGCTGATCATCACGAACTTCACGTCCGCCGCGACACCGGAGGTTACGCTTCAGGTCCGTTCCGAAAGCGGAAGAGCCTACCGTTATCTGGTGACCATGCAGATGACGATGGATGTCAACGAATATGAAGTGCCGTATCATGTGGTCCAGGAAGACGGCGTCCTCACGTTCCGTGCCGACTCGGCTTCGCTGAGCGCGTCCGTGTACAAGGATCTGCATTATCGGCTTGGGGTGACGGGAGCCGATATGCAGGTGACGGACGAAACCTGTCTGGCAAGCAACATCGCGCCAGGGAGCGCTTCCTTAACGGTGCTTGAGCTCGCCGAGAGTGTCGAGTGGGCCATGACGGTGCAAGGCAGCCTTGATGCAGCGGATGCTCCAATCGAGGCGCGGAATGCGGATGAGGAGATTGCAAACTATCGTTCGTTTTACGCATCCGTTATGAACGGGTTCCATCTGAGCTTGAACAACGGGCAGGATGACGGCTTATTCAAAGTCAATGCGCTTGCCTGGTGGTATACGCACAATATGCTCGTCCATTATTCGGTGCCGCACGGGTTGGAACAGTACGGCGGTGCGGCGTGGGGAACGCGCGATGTATGCCAGGGGCCCGTGGAATACTTCATGGCCACGCATAAATACGAGCAGGTCCGCGACATCCTGCTTGAGGTGTATTCCCACCAATATGAGGATGACGGAAACTGGCCGCAGTGGTTCATGTTTGATAAGTATGCCCATATCCAGCAGGAAGAGAGCCACGGCGACATCATCGTATGGCCGCTGAAGGTGCTGGGCGATTATTTGGCCGTTACCAACGATTACAGCATCCTGGAGTCGGCCGTTCCTTACACGAGAAAGCACAGCTTCGATTTTACGGAGCGGACGTACACCGTGCTTGAACACGTGAAGAAGCAAATAGCCTATATTCAGGAGCATTTCCTACATGGTACCCATCTGTCTTCGTATGGGGACGGGGACTGGGACGATACGCTGCAGCCGGCTAACGCCCAGCTGAAGCAGTTCATGGTCAGCAGCTGGACGGTCGCCTTGACGTATCAGACCTTGAACCAGTTCTCCCGCGTCATGGAAAGCGTGGATCAAGCGATGTCGGGTGCGATGGGGGAACTCGCTGAAGGAATTCAGCGGGATTTCAATACGTATATCCTGAACTCCGAAGTCATTCCGGGCTTTGTCTATATGGAGAGCAAGGAGCAGAGCAGATTCCTGCTGCATCCTTCCGATCAGGAAACGGGGATCCAGTACCGCCTGCTGCCGATGACCCGCAGCATGATCAGCGAGCTGTTGACCCCGGAGCAGGCGGCCAGCCATTATGAGATTATTCGGGAGCAGCTGTTCTGTCCGGACGGCGTAAGGCTGATGAACCGCCCGGCGGTATATGCCGGCGGCGTCAGCACGCACTTTAAGCGGGCGGAGCAAGCGGCGAATTTCGGCCGGGAGGTTGGCCTTCAATATGTGCATGCGCATATCCGCTTTGTCGAAGCCATGGCCAAGCTCGGCAAGAGCAGCGAGGTTTGGAGCGGGCTTGAGCGCATCAACCCGATCGGCATCACCGAGGTGGTGCCGAATGCGGAGCTGCGCCAGAGCAATGCTTATTTCAGCAGCTCGGACGGAAAGTTCAACACGCGCTACGAAGCCCAGGAATCGTTTGATGCGCTGCGCAGCGGAGACATACCTGTCAAAGGGGGATGGCGGATTTATTCCAGCGGTCCGGGGATCTACATGAATCAGCTGATCTCCAATGCGCTGGGCATCCGCGAAGCGGGTGGCGACCTGGTGATCGACCCGGTTCTGCCGAAGGCGCTGGATGGTTTGGAGTTCCAATTCAACTATGCCGGCGTGCCGGTAACATTCGTTTATCATATGGATGGCGCTGAGCGGACCCGTGTCACGATTAACGGGCAGGATGTATCCGCGAATACGGTCCAGAACCGCTACCGCACGGGAGGCGTTCGCATCTCGGGCGAAGATTTCAAGCGGTTGACCGGAAATGACGAACAAGGCTGCGTCGTGGATATTTACTGCGGCGTTCATGAACAATAAATCGTAACCCGTGAAACTCGTCTGCAGGAACCGAACCGGTCTGTTATAATGGAGGGAATGGTTATCGAAGCGAGGGATGTCGATGAAGACCCGTCAAGAGACAGTGACGATCCGGTTCTCGGAAATGAAGGATGCCGCTGCGCTTATGGAACTCGACGAACTGGTATGGGATCGCAATACGGCCCCGGAGCCCCTGAAATGGAGCTCGCGGGACCATTATCTTCTGCAGTGTCCGCCAGGCACGCAGCTTGTTGCGCTGCATGAAGGGGAGCTGTGCGGTTACGTCGGCTTCCGTTCGCCCACAGGCCTTAACAGCAATCGCCATGTGCTCGAGCTGAACATCGCGGTCCACCCTGCCCATCAGCGGCAGGGCATCGGACAGCGGCTGATCGAGGCGGCGAAGGATATGGCGCGGGTGGAAGGCATTGCGAAGCTGAGGCTGCGGGTGCTGTCCAGCAACCCGGGCGCGCTCTCCTTTTACAGAAACTGCGGGTTTAAGGAAGAGGGGCGGCTGATTCGGGAGTTCTACGTGGATGGACGTTACGTTGATGATATTTTAATGTGTTACTTCTTATCATGATTCCCCTCAGGATATCACCCTGGTCCGGTTCACGGATGCGAAAGAGATGAGATCATAGGCTTGAACAGTCCGGCGGTTTTGCCGGGTTGTTCGTATGATTAGGTCAACCGGAGAGTTCTGGTTGGCCTTTTTGTTTTTGGGGTCCTCCCACTGAAACGGCTTCTGGACAAGGGCATACCCGATTGCATATAGTAGATGAAAAGAAAGATAGCGGAGGTTGTTTTTCCATGACCATGGGCATTGTATCGCTGAATGTGGGAAAGCCTGTAACGGTGGATTACCAGGGGAAGGACCTGTCTACCGGAATTTATAAGCAGCCTGTGGAAGGCTCCTTGTTTCTAAGTTCATTGAATTTCGAAGGGGACGGGCAAGCCGATCTCATCAATCACGGCGGCTTGGATAAGGCGGTGTGCGCGTATCCTTCGGAGCATTATCCGTATTGGGAACGGTCCTTGGGCAAACCGATGCCGTATGCCGCATTCGGCGAAAATCTGACGCTGCGAGGGCTGCTGGAGGATGAAGTCCGCATCGGAGACGTATACCGGGTAGGGGAGGCGGTACTGCAGGTCAGCCAGCCCCGATATCCCTGCTTTAAGCTGTCGCAAAAGCATGGCGTCAAGGACATGCCGGCAAGGGTGCTGAACACGGGTTACAGCGGTTTTTATTTCCGCGTGCTCGAGGAAGGAAGCATCAGCGCAGACTCCCCCGTTACCCGGCTTGATTCCCAAGCTTCCGGCATCACGGTGCTGGAAGTGCTTCGCATGATGAAGGACGGGCGAAAGGATGAACAAGGGCTTGAGCGCATGCTGGAGATCGACGAACTCGCCTCAAGCTTGAAGTCGCAATTCGGGACATGGCTGGCGACCCTTCGAAGCCGTCAGGATTGAAGTCGCGAGGACTCTTGCCAAGCTCTAAGCCAAGGTTAGCCCGCGTTCTAGAACACATACGGACAACAAAAACGGCTTGCGTCCTTTTGGTAGGATACAAGCCGTTTTTTTTATTGGAATTATAGAAAATGCCAGTACCGGCGAAGCTAAACCGTATGCGTTACCTCATCCGCTTCCATTCGCTCTGAATCATGCCGTAGACCGCATGGTTGACATAGCCTTGGGGCAGCTTCTCAGCTTCCCGTATGACTCCCTCAAGGACAAAGCCCAGACGTTCCGGAATCGCCCGGCTGCGATGGTTAGCCGTTGCGCATCGAATCTCCACCCGGTTCAGGCCCATGCGCATCAGCGCGTGATCCGTGAACGCGCGGCACGCGCTTGTCATCAGGCCTTGCCCCGTAAAATGCTGATCCAGCCAGTAGCCGATGCCGACCGAGCGATTGTTCCAATCGATCTCGTGAAACGAGATCGTGCCCGCCAGCTCCTCGCGCACCCAGATGCCTGCCGAGAAGCCGCCATTGTCGGCTGCTTGCTTCATGGCACCCTTGATATAGTTGAGGGTATCGTTAACCTCGGTGACGGCATCCACCCACGGAAGCCACTTGCGAAGACGGTCACGCGACCGGTCGGTAATCTCGAACATCGCCCGTGCATGTTCGATGGCAAGCGGGCGCAATTCAACATGATCGTCCAATGTGTATCCAAACATACGGTATCTCCTTTGTTCTCCATTGCGAAGTATAAAGTATATGTGCCTCTAACGAGTTCGCTTCACTTTTTGCTCCAATGCGTAAATATCTTCTTCCAGGGAAATCATGCGCTGATTGACAACCGTTCGGCAGTCGCTGAGCGCTTGATTGTATAGATGAGGCCCCAAGGTCTCCACGAAAAAATCAAGAACACTCTCTGCGGCCAGATTTCCGAGGGTTTCGCCGCGTTCCGTTTCAAAGTATTCCTGCACCAATTCAATCAGCTGTTCGCGCTGTTCTTTTGGAAATTTGCTGGGCTTCATAAGATGATGGCCGGCCTCCTTCAAACACTGTTTTTCTCTCCATGCTACCCTATTAAAAAGCCCCCGTCAAAATGATTTTCGCTGCTATATCCGGCTAAGGGAGGAGCCTCTGCAAACAGGTTGAGGACTTGTAGTTATCGCCTGCCGGCCCCCCTGTCCCAAGTCGCGGGCTTACTGCGCGGGAGTGCCGAATTCCTTGAACAATCGCGTCATTACAGGTATATTTAAGAGAAACACGTTTATACAGGAGATAGACAGAAATTACAGGACGAAAGGTTGATCAACGTGGAGAACCATCGGGGCACCCCCTCCAATTTTATAAAGAATGTTATTACCGAAGACCTGAAGTCCGGTAAAGTCAAGGAGATCGTTACCCGTTTCCCGCCGGAGCCGAACGGTTACCTGCATATTGGACATGCCAAGGCCATTTGGATCAATTTTACGCTGGCCGATGAATTCGGCGGACGGACACACTTGCGGTTTGATGACACGAACCCGGTGAAGGAAGACATCGAGTACGTGAACTCCATCAAGGAAGACGTGAAGTGGCTTGGCTTCGATTGGGAAGAGCTGCGGTTCGCGTCCGATTATTTTGAAGAGATGTACAATCGCGCGGTGCTGCTGATTAAGAAAGGGAAGGCTTACGTGGACGACCAGTCCGCTGACCAAATCCGCCAAACGCGCGGAACCTTGACCGAGCCTGGACAGAACAGTCCATACCGGGACCGCAGCGTGGAAGAGAACCTGGATCTGTTCGAGCGGATGCGCAAAGGGGAATTCGCCAACGGTGAACGTGTGCTGCGCGCCAAGATCGATATGGCTTCCCCGAATATCAATCTGCGGGATCCGGTCATCTACCGGATCTCCCACGCGCATCATCACAATACAGGGGATAAGTGGTGCATCTATCCGATGTATGCTTTTGCCCATCCGCTGGAGGATGCCATCGAAGGGGTTACGCATTCCCTGTGCTCCCTGGAGTTTGAAGATCAGCGCCCGTTCTATGATTGGGTCGTGGCGGAATGCGAGATGGACAGTACGCCGCATCAGTACGAATTCGGTCGTCTGAACGTGGCGCAGACGGTTACAAGCAAGCGCAAACTGAAGCAGCTGGTCGACGAGAATGTGGTGGACGGCTGGGATGATCCGCGCATGCCGACGATCTCCGGACTTCGCCGTCTGGGCTATACGCCGGAAGCCATTCGCAATTTCGTGTTCGAGACGGGAATCTCGAAGGCTTACGGCACGGTGGACCGCCAAGTGATGGAGCACTTTATCCGTGAAGACCTGAAGCTGAAGGCGCCCCGCACGATGGCCGTGCTGGACCCGCTGAAGGTGGTTATTACGAACTACCCTGAAGGTCAGGTCGAATGGCTGGATGCCGAGAACAACACGGAGAATCCGGAGATGGGGATCCGCCAGATTCCGTTCTCGCGCGAGATTTATATTGAGCAAGAGGATTTCATGGAAGATCCGCCGAGCAAATATTTCCGCTTGTTCCCGGGCAATGAGGTCCGGTTGAAGCATGCGTTTTTCATCAAGTGCAATGACGTGATCAAAGACGAGAACGGCAAGGTCGTCGAAATTCACTGCACATACGATCCGGAGACGAAGAGCGGCAGCGGCTTTACCGGACGCAAGGTGAAGGGGACGATTCACTGGGTGGAGGCCACGCAGGCCGTGCCTGCCGAATTCCGTCTGTTCGAACCGCTGTTCAAGGACGAAGACGAAGAAGCGGAATTGGTACACGAGGTTGCAGGCGAAGCGGAGGAGGCAGCTGCCGAGAAGTCCTTCTTGGACGACATCAATCCAAATTCGCTGCAAATCGTGCAAGGCTTCGTGGAGCCGAATATGAAGGATGCAGCGCCGCAGGACAAGTTCCAGTTCTTCCGCCACGGATATTTCAACGTCGACTCGAAGTATTCGCAGCCAGGACGTCCGGTATTTAACCGCGTGGTTTCCCTGAAGAGCTCGTTCCAGCTTCCGAAGAACTAAACAAGCCAGAGAATAAAAAAAGGCACGGGTAGGCGCTGATCAGGTCGACCTGGCCCCTAAACGTAAACAAGACTCGAAGATTCCGTTCCAGGATTCATTCGAGTCTTGTTATATTTACGGTGATATCATCTTGGAAGTGAAATCGTACGGGAGATAACTTCGCGTTAACTCGCAGCGTACTCCTCGATCTCGTCGTCTTCGGGATCGTCCGGGTGCAGCGGCTGGTATCCGTGCCTGCGCAGGTTATACCACATCCAGCCAAAGCCGATGGCACCCACGATGGCAAGCATCGTACCGGTCCGGTACATGGCCTGCGCTCCGAAGTTCTGGAACATCCAGCCGCCGGCAAGGCCGCCGATGACACCGGATATGCCGCTCCAGCTTAAGGTATAGATCGCTTGGCCGGAGGCGCGGTACGGCGTCGGAACAAACAGCATTGTCAGCTGAACGCCGACATAGAAGTAGCCGCCGAAGGTAACGCAGTGCAGCAGCTGGATGAAGGCGACCTCCAGCGGGCTGTTGGCTTCGGCCATAAGCAGCCAGCGGAGCGCGAAGAGCAGGCTGACAATCGTCAGGCAGCCCACCAGGACGTTGATTTTCCGTTTCAGGAAGCGGTCAAACAGAATGAAGATCAGCACTTCGAATATCGATGAGAAGAAGATGGCGAGGCCGACCGTCTGCTTGGTCCCGCCCAGCTCCAGAATGTATAGGGACATAAAGGTATTGTTCGCCGTGTTCGGGATGGATACCATGATGCCTAACAGGATGAACCAGACAAAATAGGAGTTCAGGAACAGCCTGCTGAGCCCCCTGAGGCTGACCGATGCCGATGCCGCCGTTTTCTGAATGGAGGGCAGCGTAAACATGAACACGGCCGCCACCAGCAGCATGATCGAGAACACGATGGCGATGCGTCCCGACCCGAGCCGGTCGATGACAGGCCCGGCAGCGATGGCCGTCAGCGCCCATCCGAGCGAGCCCCACAGCCGGAACGAGCCGAATTTTTGCTGAGTTCCATCAATATAGGTCAGAATCAGCGAATTTGTCTGCGAGAACATCGGCGTCTGAAAAAAATAAAAGAAAATCATCGTCATGTATATCATTGCATAGGTATTCGCCTGAAAAACAAGCTGAACCAGCAGCAGTGTACCGGTCATCATGATCAGCAGCACGCGTTTGATGTTGGCCGCCCGGTCACTCCAGAATCCCCAGAACGGATTGGCGAAGATGGACACAAATGGCGCAATCGCCATCAGGCTGCCGATTTCGATTTTGCTCATGCCGATATCTTGCAAATACAACTGGAAGAAACCGGTGAAGATGACCATGGTTCCGTAAATGAAGAAGTTGAACAGCTTGAGCGATGTCAGCGAAGGTTGAGCATTGTCCATATTCCGCAAGTAGGTCATTCCTTTCAAACCGAATACAATCCATAATCGCGGTATAAGAAAAAAAGCCGCTTTCCTTTCAATGTATCACGCATTGAAAAGGGATACAAACCATCTTTTAAATGATTTTCCATTATTCTGGATATTAACCTATAAACTGAATCCGATTTTTTATAACTTGAAGAAAGGCTGGTGGAGCATATGAGCGTTCACTCCCAAGATGTTCGTCTGCCATCGGGTCAAGTGACGGGAATCGCCCTTGCTGGAGGAGCCTCCCGGAGAATGGGGAGAAACAAGGCGCTGCTGCCCATGGAGGGGATGAGTTTGATTGAACGGACGGTCCACGCGCTGGACAAAGTCAGCGGAAGGGTGATCCTGTCTACCAATGACCCGGAATCTTATCAATTCCTCGGCTTGGAATGCGTCCCCGACCTCTATGTCGGACAAGGTCCGATGGCGGGCCTTCACGCCGCCCTGAAGTCTTCCCGGAGCACATGGAATCTGGTCGCAGCTTGCGACATGCCTTATATCCACGAGCGGTTTCTCCAGGGGCTGCTGGATCTGGCGAACAAGCAGGACACGGCTGAGGCCGTAATCCCGGTCGTGGAAGGAAGGATGCACCCGCTGCTGGCAGCGTATCGCAGAGAGACCGCGGAAAGCCTTGAGCGCAGGCTGATCCGGGGGCAGCTCCGCATGGTGGAGTGGGTGCAGGAGCTGAATGCCGTCTTTGCGAATGAGGAGGAATTAGCGGAGGTTACCGGCCTTGATCCGCGCCGAATCTTATTTAACATGAATACGCCCGTGGATTACGAGGCCGCAGGCGGTCTGCTGAATACGGAAGAATGATCGTCCCCTGCACGCATCCTATAAAAATAGCCCCGCCATTCGAATGCTTGGCGGGGCTTTCTAGTATATAAAGGCGGTTTGCTTTGGTTATGCTGATTCTGCTCTCATGCGCTGAGCAGAAGCTCATCCGCCGATCTGCGACATGCGCCGGGCCGTAGGAGTATGGCTTTGGGCCTTTTTCTCCAGCGCGAGCGCCATTTCATGATTCAGCGGCTTGGCGCCGAGCGCTTTGCGGAACAGGTTCGCCACCGCCGAAGGGTCATCGATGACGCGGCGCACGTTAAATTCGTCCGACCAATATAGGCAAGCCTTGATATGGCCGTCGGCCGTCAGCCTGAGCCGGTTGCAGGAATCGCAGAAATGATCGCTGACCGGATGGATCAAACCGAACGTTCCCGTTGCTCCAACCACCTTCATATTGCGCGAAGGACCGTTGCCGGAAGGGCCCTGCTCTTCTTGAATGGCCCAGCCGGCCTCTTGGCACACTTCGGATACCCGGCTCAGCGGCAGGTACGAATCCCGCCAGGTATCGGATGCTTGGCCGATCGGCATGTATTCAATAAAGCGGACATGAAGGGGACGATCAAGCGTCAGGGCGATAAAGTCGCGAATCTCGTCCTCATTGAAGCCCTTCATTAACACCATGTTCAGCTTGATCGGATTCAGGCCGGCTTCATAAGCGGCTTCAATGCCTTCCAGCACTTTATGCACCCGGCCGCCGCGCGTGATGCGAGCGTAACGCTCTTCCTGGAGCGAATCCAGGCTGATGTTGATGCGGGTGAGTCCCGCTTCCTTCAGCAGGCGGGCCTTGGATGGGAGCATGATCCCGTTGGTGGTGAGGGATATATCTTGAACTCCTTCAATGGAAGCAATCTGATGGACCAAGGTTTCCAGATCCTTGCGCACAAGCGGCTCGCCGCCGGTAAGGCGTACTTTGGAGACGCCCATGGGGGCCAGAACGCGCATGATCGAGGCGATCTCTTCATAGCTCATAATCTGATCGTGAGGTTGGAATTCCATCCCTTCTTCCGGCATACAATATACACAACGAAGATTGCACCGATCCGTCACCGAGATTCGAATATAATCATGGACACGACCGAAGGAATCTTTAAGCGGTTCGATCATGGAAATCCCCCTTTATACTAGCGTGCATGGTCACATTGTAGCCATTCCCCGAACAGGAGTCAATGCGTTGTAAGGGTCATGTCAGCCGGACAAGCCGCACGGATAAGTTCAAGGATTTGTGAGAAGTATCACAGAAAACGCTTTCTAAATCAGGTATATTGAACCTGTGGACCAAAGCTTTCTCCCCTTGAAAGCGAGTAGTGACATTCTAGATTTCCGAAAGTTTCCTGATTTTTCCGAAATTTTCGGAAATCATTTCAAACTGCTTTCATTAGACGTTCATCTAAGATATACTGTCAAGGATATCACATCCAACAAGAAAGGTTACCAATAGGAGGTTCGATATGGCGATATCACCTGTTCAAACTTTG
Source organism: Bacillus sp. FSL K6-6540 (assembly GCF_038007545.1). Classification (NCBI taxonomy): domain Bacteria; kingdom Bacillati; phylum Bacillota; class Bacilli; order Caryophanales; family Bacillaceae; genus Bacillus; species Bacillus sp. FSL K6-6540. Next base: position 6,744,033 of record NZ_JBBOXH010000001.1, on the reverse strand, counting down.
GAGGTGCCTGACGTCTGTCACAGGTGGCTTGAAAACCGGGGGACGGTCTACGAGCTGCTGATTGATTTTTTGGGAAATTGGCCCAGCTTGTCTATGATTGCGGAATGGAGCCGCGGGAGCGGAATTAGCAAGGCGGCGGAGTGTTCGAAGGCCGGTACGGAACTGATGAAATATTTATGCGGACGCTCGCCTGAGGAATTGGTTCGGATTTGCGAATATGAGGGGGCGGAATACCGTCGTCTGCTTCAGCTGTCCAAACCTCGCCAGGCCGCGGAATCCCATTATACGAAGGATGGATGCGCTCAGGATTTGGCCGAGTGTTATGCATCCGCCGGTGTTGCCTTTAATAAACTGCATGGCGAAGCGGACGATCATATAGCCATTGAACTGGAATTTATGACGCTGCTTCATGACCGTATGCTGAACAATACGTATTGTGAAGATAGCATGTTGCAATTAATGGAGGTACAAGAGAAACTTCTGGAGGAGCATCTGTTGTCATGGGTGCCATCCCTCTGCAAGGATCTGAAGGGGTCCACGCAAAGCCCGCTATACCAGTCGTTATTCAGCCTGCTGGAGGAATTCCTCGCACAGGATCTGAACATGCTGAAGACCTGGAAGCATTCCAAGGAAGCCATGCTGGTGCATTAGCGCCAGAATCATATCATCGTCAACAAACAGAACAACGCCCCGGCCTCCTAATGTAGGAGGCCGGGGCGTTTGGTTTTCTAATTAATCTTCGATTCTCTTCTTGCTGAACTTCATCAGGAACTCGTACACGATCGGTACAACCACGAGTGTCAGCAGCGTGGAACTGATCAGGCCGCCAATAACCGTGATGCCGAGTCCTTTCGAGATGATGCCTGCGCTGCTCTCCCAGCCGAATACGAGAGGCAGGAGCGCGCCGATGGTTGCCAGTGCCGTCATCAGAATCGGACGAAGACGGGTAGCGCCGGCTTCGAGCAGGGCTTCGCGCGTGCTCATTCCTTCGCGTTCCATATGGATCACGCGGTCGATCAACACGATCGCGTTCGTCACCACGATACCGATCAGCATGAGCACGCCCATCAGTGCAGACACGTTCAGTGTTTCGCCCGTGACGAGCAGGCCTATGATAGCGCCGATGACAATGAACGGCAGCGAGAACAGGATGGCGAATGGAGCGAGTCCCCCGCCAAACGTAACCACGAGTACAAAGTATACGATAGCGATGGCCGCCAGCATCGCAAGCCCGAGCTGTCCGAAGGTTTCGTTAATTTGCTCGGTGACGCCTCCGAATTGGACGGACACGCCGTCTGGAAGCTCAAGCTTGTTCACTTCGGTCTCCAGGTTGGTCGAAGCCGAGCCTACATCGCTGGACAGGATGTCGGCTGTGACACTCACAACCATTTTACCGTCGATGCGCGTAATGGAATCCGGAGTGGTTCCTTTTTCCACCTTGGCCACATCCTTGATCGGTACTTCGATGCCAAGCGGAGAGGTCACGGTTTCGTTCTCGATTTCCTTAATGCTCTTATAGGTTTTGCTGTCCGCTTCAATATAAACATTGTAGGTTTTGTCTTCGATCTTGACTTCGGTCAAGACCGGACGTTCCCGTACCGGGGCCAGCTTCATGGCCAGCTGTCCGGCCGTCAGGCCCAGTGAGCTGAGCTTCTCTTGATCGGCTACCAGCGTGTACTGCTCAAACGCTTCGGACAAGCTGGTTTCCGCATTTTCAAACGTCGCGGTATCCTTGTTCGCAAGCTCTGCGATTTGATCGGCCACCGGCTTGATCTGCTCCAGCGAGTCGCCGAAGACGTTCACCGTCAGCTGGCTGCCGCCAAAGCCGCCGGCTGCCATGTCCATATTGGACCAAGTGCCGTCCGGCACTTCCTTGGCAAGATCTTCGATGAGCGTCTTTTTGACGTCTTCGAAGTTTTTCGTGTCCGGATCATACATAACGTAGAACAATCCTGAATTGGCGGAGCCCATGCCCAGCGGATTGCTTCCGCCGATGGAGTATTGCATCGATTGCACGCCTGGTTGATCCAGGATCAGCTTCTCGGCTTTTAAGGCTCGATCCTCAACATCCTCCAGCATTACGCCAGGCTCAGGTGAATAGGTGACCATCGCGTATTTGTCTTCCTGTTCCGGAATAAAGCTTACGCCCAGGTACTTGGTCAAGAACAAGCTTCCAACGAGCAGCACGATGGCTGCCAGGAAGGTAATCGCTTTGTGATTCAAGGTCCATTTCAAGATGGAGCGATAGCCGCGGGCCATGGCACCCGGCTTCTCTTCATGATCATGTGTGTTCTTCAAGCCTTTGCGGAACAGGCTGTGCGCCATGGCAGGTACGAGCGTAATCGCCACGACCAGGGAAGCAAGCAGGGCAAAGACCATCGTCAATGCAAACGGCATGAACAGCTCTCCTACCATGCCGCTGACCAATGTAAGCGGCAGGAATACCGCGATGGTCACGATGGTGGAGGACATGATCGGCACAAACATTTCGCGCGTAGCGGCGCTGATGAGCTCTCGGCCCTTCAATTTCTCGGTCGAGAGGGACATGCGCCGGTAAATATTCTCGATAACCACGATGGAGTCATCGACAACCCGGCCGATGGCAACGGTCATGGCGCCGAGCGACATCATGTTCAAGGTGATATCCATTTGCTTCAGGCACAGAACCGCAATCAGCAAGGACAGCGGGATCGAAATGATCGAAATAATCGTCGAACGGATGTTGCGCAGGAAGACCATAATGATCAGAACGGCGAACAACGCACCGAATAATGCCTTGGAAAGCATCGTATGGACAGAGTCCTCAATCGGCTTTCCTTGGTCCAGCATGATCGTCAGATCCATGCCAGGATACAGGCCTCTCAATTCTTCGGCCTTGTCTTTGACCTGGTTCACGACGTCAACCGTGTTGGCATCGTTTGCTTTTACGATTTGGATACCGATCGATTCCTTCCCGTTGGTGCGGGAGATGGATTCCGAGGAGCCGATCACTTCAATTTTGGCAATCTCGCTCAGTTTGACGGTTGGAATGCCGGCTGGCATACCAGGAGCACTATTTTGTCCACCAGCGCCAGCACCAGCACCAGCACCGGCAGCGGCTTCAGCGCCAGGCACGGCTTGCTGACCGGCCCCAGCAGCATCGCCAGGCGGCTGTTGCTGCTGGCCTGCACCGGCATTCGGAGCACCGGCGCCGGCAGACGCATCCGCCCCGCCGCCACCCGGAATGACCGGAATGGCGATATTCTTCAGATCGTCGATGCCGATGATGCCGCCATCAACGGCAACGGCTTTTTGGGACTTTTCCATTTCGAACATGCCGAGCGGAGCGTACAGCGCCGAACCCTGAACGATACCTTTGACGGTATCCTCGGTCAGGCCAAGCTCGCTCATTTTGTCCTGGTTAAACTTAAGCTGTACCTCATTCACGAATTGGCCGGCTACCTGGATGGAAGCAACCCCGTCCAAATCCTCCAGCTCGGGAACGATGTCATTCTCCGTGATGCGGGTCAATTCATCCAATTCCATGTTGTCCTTGTTAGCAATGCTTAACGAGACAACCGGCATGGAGCTCATGCTGAATTTGGATATGGTAGGTTTCTGGGCGTCGTCAGGCAGCTTTACCTCGTTGATGGCTTCGCGAACAGCCGCCGTAGCGTTGTCCAGATCACTACCATAATCAAACTCAACCATGACATTCGCTGCATTCTCCATGGAAGTGGAGGTTACGGTTTTGACGCCGTCGATATTGCGGAGTCTCGTCTCGAGCGGTTTGGTTACATCCTCCACAACGCCTTCGGGAGATGCACCAGGATAGATGGCGGTGACACTCAAGAACGGAACGTTAATATCCGGAATGGTTTCTTGCTTCATCGTCAGTCCGCCGTACAATCCACCGAAGCTGACGATGATGGTCAGCAGCCAGATCGCAAACTTGTTGCGCAGCGAGAAATTGATAATTCCTTTCATTAGGCGATTCTCTCTCCTCTCCAAACTCTATGTCTCTAATTTGAACGAATTCCCCTGCATCATGCCGCCGGGCGTAAGATAGCTTTCAAGCACAGTCGAAATGGTGCCCTTGAGCTCGGTATACAATGCTTCGATTTCCTCGATCCCCTCCAAGTTAGCAAGCATTCCTTTCAGAACGGCCCGGCTGGGCTGGAGGCCAAGCAGCTCTTTCTCCATAATATTGAGGGATTCCATCGCATCTTCCCGCTCTTCCGGCTCGGCCTGAACCTTCTTCAGCTCGCTTTTCATTGCCTTAATGACGATCAGCGGATGGCGCTGTTTGGGAACGTCGGTCTGGCATAATTGGCCCAATTGGCCAACCGCCTCCATCGGGATCAGCGGCTCCGGCCGTCTGCGAAGAATGCTGGCTACGATATCATCAAGCAGCTGGATCTGGTGATCTGCGGTGATTCCCACGTTCAAATGGAATCCCGGCATGAACAGAAAACGGATATACGAGCCCAGCATGCTGGCCATAAACATGCCGATCTCAATCGTATACGGCTCAACGTCCGGTCCATAAATGGTTTTCAGCTTATTGTTAAACCACTGCAATGCAGCAAGCATCTCCAGTCGCATGTTTTCCTTGTCAAAAGGCGGTTTTCCCGGCATCTGATCATGGATTTGCTTCAGGAGAAATTCCCGGATCTCTAGAAAATGGATCAGAAGCACTTCCGTCTGTTTACGCAGCTGTTCCTTAGGCGCTAGCAGCGGATCGTGATCGACCCGGAGAATCTCGTCTTTGATCCGGCCTGCGATATGCTCGTAAATGCTCTTTTCCAATTCCTCTTTGGACTTGAAATGAAGATAGAGGCTGCCTTTCGACATCCCGCATACTTCGGCGATTTCCTGCATGGAGGTAACCGAAGAGCCCTTCGCGGAAAACAGCTGCATCGCAGTGATGAGAATTTGCTGTCGTTTTTCTGCCGTTTTATCAGCCAATCAATAGCTCACCTCGCTTGAGAACTTATCGGTTCTTGGATTGACCATAAGGTCAAGAACTATTATATACAAAAAAGAACGACCGTTTCAACTTTACTACGGTCGTCCTTTTCGTTAGGTTCTGAAAACTTGCGATTTTTCTTGAAAAAATATTAGCTGATCAATTTCAGGCCCACGGCCGAGCACAGGATCATGGCGATAAACAACACTCTCCGCCATTCCTTGGGCTCCCCGAACAGAAACATGCCGGTCAAGGCCCCGCCGACCGTACCGATCCCCGTCCAGATCGCATAAGCGGTCCCCATGGGCAGCTCGGTCATGGCGTAGGAGAGGAGGGAGAAGCTGGCGGCGAAGGATAAGGCCAAAATCAGTACATAACGCCAGCCTTTGCGATCCGACACGCCTTTGATGCCGATGACGCCGCCGATTTCGAATAATCCGGCAAATATAAGCGCAATCCAAGCCATTATTTACTCACCTCCGGTTCGGCGTGATCAGCCGTAACAAGCTTAAGGCCGATAACGCCGGCAAGCAGCACGCAGATCAGAAGCACCTTGACCAGTTTAAACGGCTCTCCGAAGAACAGCATTTCGGACGCGACCGTTCCGGCGGTGCCGATCCCCGTAAAGACGGCATATACGGTTCCGACTGGCAGCCGTTTGGCCGCCTCGATAATAAGATAGAAGCTCGCTGCGATGGCGGCCAAGGTCCCAAGCCATTCCCAGATGTTGGAGGAATGCTTCAACCCCATCACCCATATGATTTCAACCAATCCAGCCAGCAGCACGTAACCCCAGTTGCGATTCATTATGTTTGTCACTCCTTTTACGAAAAGAACGGTAACCTTACATTACAAATTCTTTCGACTACAACTTCCTGCTTAGGATGCGTCATTCCATCAGGATTTAACTCTTGTGGTTATATCTTTGCTTCGTTACCCCTAACCAATACACAGGCCAAGCAGCTGTAAGGCGTCTTGAGGCCCGCTCTTCCCCGCCGTACACGGTTTCCAGATGGATCCCGTCCACCAAGGTCATAAAGGCTATCGCCGCATTGCGCGGATGACGGATGATGCGGCCCTGCTCCGGGCAGCCCGCGGCAAGCAGCTTCGACAGGTTCTGCTCCTGTTGATCCAGTAGCGGATACACCATCGCCATCACTTCGTCATACAGCGTGCTAGGCGGGAAGAAGGCCATCCGCATGAAGAACTGGACCTCGTCATCCATTTGATAAGCTTGGAGACGATTCTCAAGAAATCCGTGCAGCTGCTGCTCCAGCGGCCAATCGGAATGGTCAAGGAAATAGGCTACCATCATTTCCTCCTGACGATGGAATACGTCCTGGAGCACTTGCAGAAACAAATCCTTCTTACTCGAAAAATGGGCGTATATAGACGGTTTCTTGATACCGCAATCGTCGGCGATATGTTTTAGCGATGCCCCTTCGTAACCGTTTTTGGCAAAGTGGGCAAGAGCGGACTGTTTAATGTCGGCGGCACTCATTGAATTCCTCCTAACTAACGATCGTTAGTTATATTTCTATCAAATGGCGTCAGCATTGTCAATCTCTTTTTTCTGGGACATCGGGCACTTGCCGACCCAAGGAGAACAGTCTTTAGTTCCTGGGGGAGATCATGTAGAATATGTGTGACCAGCATCGTGCATACAGAGACAGAAACGATGAAGAACAAGGGGTAAATGGATATGAGAAAGGGAATAGAGGCTGTACTGATCACCGCGCTATTGTTCGCGTTTTATTATTTTGGCATGCATTATTTCGGGAAGACGACAGGGACGGTTATCGGGATATTCTCTACGCTGACCGTCGTATCCATCGGATTCATGATTTTTATGGAGAATCGCCATCCTTCCAGCACCATGGCCTGGATCCTGCTGCTGGCGCTTGTCCCCATCGTCGGGCTCGTTTTTTATTTTTTGTTCGGACAGAACTATTTCAAACGGAGAAAATACGATAAAAAGGCGAGGAAGGACGGCCTGGTATACACCAGCGAGGTCCTGCGAAAGAACACACCCGACGTCTCCTGCTTCAAGCCGGAAGTGCAGCAGCTGCTTCAGCTGTCCACCCGGCTTGCGCGCACGCCGATATCGTTCTCAAGCGACACGAAGGTGCTGACCGATGGGGAAGAGACCTTTACTGCATTGATTGCGGAGCTGGAGCAAGCGGCGCACCATATTCATATGGAATATTACATTTACCGCCCGGATGCGATCGGAACGCAGATCCAGGAAATTTTGATACGGAAGGCGAGGCAAGGGATTGCCGTGCGATTTATGGTAGACGCCGTCGGCAGCCTGCAGCTTCCGCCTTCCTTCCTGCAGGAGATGCGGGATGCGGGCGTGCAGGTGGCCGTGTTCGGCAGTCCCAAGACGATCTTCTTCACGAGCCGCGTGAATTACCGCAATCATCGCAAAATCGTCGTGATCGACGGCAGCGTCGGGTTCGTTGGCGGCTTGAATGTGGGTGACGAGTATTTAAGCCGCAGCAAAGCATTCGGTTTCTGGCGCGACACCCATATGCTTGTCCGGGGAGAAGCGGTTCGGACGCTCCAGGTTGTATTTTTGCAGGATTGGCAGTATATGACGGGGGAGCAGCCGAACGAGCCGATCTATTACTCCCCGGATTTGCTGGAGAACCGCAGCGGTGCCGTACAGATTATCGCAAGCGGTCCGGATAATGAACGGAGAGCCCTCAAGAACATTTTTTTCTCCATGATTGTGTCGGCTCGTAAGTCGGTGTGGTTGGCTACGCCTTATTTTATACCGGATGAGGACATTCTTACCGCGCTTAGGGTTGCCGCCTTATCGGGTCTTGACGTGCGCATTCTGTTTCCGTCAAAGCCGGACAAGTGGCTGCCCTTCCTCGCGTCCCATTCCTATTTCCCGGCCCTGCTGGATGTTGGGGTAAGGGTCTATGAATACGAAAAAGGGTTCATGCACTCCAAGCTGCTGATCGTCGACGGCGAGGTGGCCACCATCGGAACGGCCAATATGGACATGCGGAGCTTCCATCTTAATTTTGAAGTCAACGCATTGCTCGTACACACGGACAGCGTAAGCAAGCTGGTATCCGATTTCGAGCATGACCTGGAATCCGCCATCGTGTACGACCGCCATCATACCCGCAAAAAGAGAATCATGACACGGCTGCTTGAATCCGCTGCCCGGCTGATGTCCCCCTTGTTGTAAACGCAGCGGAAGAAGCCGGGAACGGCCGCTTCCCTAAGCCCGTTCGTTCCATCTATCTGTAAGGATTTTAAAAGGTAGTGAAACCCAGGCTTTTTTGCAATTTAAACAGGATATCCTTCATCCATGTGGTTTTTCCCAAGTAAGCGTCGACGTCCAGACTGAACGGGGCATCTTCGTTGAACCATATCCGATGAAAGTAACGGTCCAAATCCCGGGTGAGCGGATGATTCTGAGGGGCAGCGATCCACAGATTGTTCTCCAAATTCAGATCGTCCAGATTCCGCTGGGTGAAATTAGTTGACCCGCCGGTAATAATCGATTTGCCTGTCGGTTTGGCAATGTACATGAGCTTGGTATGATACTGTTCGGTGCCGGTGTTGTACCAGCGAATGGAGATTTTTCCTTTGGATTTCTGAATGAGCTCGGCGGCAGCCGGACGGTTGGGGATGCCGATTTTGTCCCGGCCGAAGGCGTTCTGGTTCGGATCCAGAATGAGACGGATGTCAACGCCTCGGTCCGAGGCTTGCAGAAGCCGTTCCATGACTTTACTGTCGGCCAGGTAGAACATCCCCATCCAGAGCGTGTCCCCGGGCTGTGACTGCTCAATGCCCTCCAGCACATATTTATAGATTTTTCCTTCCGTCAAATAACGAACATCGACGCCGTTGGGTTGACCTGAAGGCTGCACCGCCGGCTTGGAGCCGGGCTCGTATTCCGGCAGCTTGATCGGGCTTGTAAGGTTAACGGCGGCTTGCTCCGCCGCAAGCATATCGCCGATGATGTCCCCGCTCGTTTCGAAGGCGATGTTCGAGTGGAAGGCGCTGGCGTCATGCATGTTGGCCGAAGTCACCAGCGCGGCGTTCTCGCTGATCACGACTTTGCGGTGATTGGCTTTCACGTTCAGCAGCTTCAGATAGGAGCGAACGGTAATATCGGGTGCTTCGGTTGCCATGAGATTGGGGAGCGTGCCTTTGCCGGACTGGCCGAACCACTGAATGAACGTGCGCCATACGGCGGAATAAGCAGGCGTGGAGTCCCGCAGCCGGTTGACATCGGTTACAATCACATGAATGCCTGCTGCCTTCATGGACTCGAACTCCGGCGGCGTATAGGAGCCGTACCCGGTATTCACTTCGTCGGTGATAAAGAAGATATCCATATCGGGATGGTTCTTCTTATGGGTAACCAGGCGACGGGCAAGCTCTTCGCTGACTTTCGGGAATGTTTGGTCCTTATGGGCATATCCGTTGAACAGAAACATATCGATCACCAGGAATTTTCGCGATTCGTCGATAATTTGGCCGATGCGCGGTCCGATTTCTTGATCGTGGACAGGCTGGCCGTCCGGTCCGGGATAGGTCAGGTCGATCCACATCTTCACGTCGCTCTGGTAGACCGGACTTTCATAGGAAATTCCATTCGGAAGAGGTTTATGAGTCTGATAGATCATTACCCCGATAAGCCATAGCATGAGAAGGACAAGGCCCATGAATATTGTTTTTCGCATTCGGGAGCTTTTGGCATGAGGGTTTTCTGGCAGGGGCTGCGTGTCTGGACCCGGTGCAGGTGGTTTAGCTGAATTGCGGTTATGGAACAAACGGCGGAAGTCCAAGATCGCCCATCCTCCTATCTTTTCTATTCGTAGGTCGTATAACGTTAATTAACATGAAAGTGCTGCCCTGACGCACTCCAGTTATTGCAATTCGGCAAGCACCGCGTTTGGGGATGATCCCGGGAAGCCGGGGCAGAATGCTATTTGGGAAGGTTGCTGGGTTTCGAACATACGGAAGATCGTGAGAACATCGGTATTAAAATTGTCAAAGGATGTACATATCATGCAGCTGGGACAACCTGCGATGTCAATGATATGCTTTAGATACGGCTTTATTAAGGATGAGTGAATCGGATAAGGAGGCACGGAATGAACTCAGAACATGAACAGACTACGGGCAAACCTGCAACCGTTTCAGGCGGAGGATCAGGAAGAATTGGGGGCAGACTGATGCCGGAAGTGCCCACCGGCGAGCGGAAGATCGAGCATGTTCGATTATGCCTGGACGAAGAAGTGGGTTCCGTGGGGGTAACCACCGGTTTTGAACGTTACCGTTTTCGTCACGCCGCACTGCCGGAGATCGACTTTGGAGAGATTAAGATGGACACGACGTTTCTTGATTATTCCGTACGCACGCCATTCCTGATCAGCTCCATGACTGGCGGAAGCAAGGCCACCGGAGAGATCAATATGCGTCTTGCGGAAGCGGCGGAACGGCGCGGCTGGGCGCTGGGTGTCGGCTCCGTGCGGGCTGCGGTGGAGAAGGAGGAGCTTGCATCGACATTCCGCGTGCGCGAGAACGCGCCGAGCGTGCCGGTGATCGCCAACCTAGGAGCGGTGCAGCTGAACTATGGCTTTGGCCTTGACGATTGTCAGCGGGCGGTGGATATCGCGGGTGCGGATATGCTGGTTCTCCATCTAAACGGGCTGCAAGAGGTGTTTCAGCCGGAAGGGAACACCCGGTTCGGCCGTCTGCTGGGGCGTATCGAGGATTTGTGCCGCACGCTTTCGATACCGGTCGGGATTAAAGAAGTGGGCTGGGGAATCGACGGCGAAACGGCGCGGACTTTGCTGGACGTCGGGGCGGCGTTCATCGATGTGGCCGGTGCGGGCGGCACCTCGTGGAGCCAGGTCGAGAAATTCCGCAGCCCGGATCCGGTTCGCCGCGCCGCGGCCGAGGCTTTTGCCGGGTGGGGCAATCCTACTGCGGACTGCATCGCGGAGGTGCGCGAAGCCGCGCCGGACTGTGCGCTGATCGGAAGCGGCGGGCTGCAAAGCGGCGTCGATGCGGCCAAAGCGCTTGCTCTGGGCGCCGATCTGGCAGGTTTCGGCCGCGGACTTCTGGGCTCGGCGGTCGATTCGGTTGAAGCGCTCGATCAGCGGCTTGCTCAGGTGGAGTTGGAGCTGCGGACGGCCATGTTCGGCATCGGCGCGGGGAATATCAAAGCCCTGAAGTCCACCAGGCGGCTGATTCGTGCCTAAACAGGGGAGAATACCGCCAGAACCGGGGCTCGACGATGGCAGTATATTCGTGTTGAAGTCTATGGGGTATCTGCTATAATTAATAAGATTGTTTAGCTGGTGATAGGGGCTTCGGCGAATAGAACCCAAGCCTTGTATACTTATAAATAAGAGTAAACCTGATAAGGAGTTGTCACATAAATGGCTTTAAAAGCTGGAATCGTCGGTTTGCCGAACGTCGGCAAATCTACATTGTTTAATGCGATTACGCAAGCGGGCGCCGAGTCGGCCAACTACCCGTTCTGTACGATTGATCCTAACGTCGGCGTCGTGGAAGTGCCGGATGAGCGCCTTGACAAATTGACGGAACTGGTTCAGCCGAACAAGACGGTGCCGACCGCTTTCGAATTCGTCGACATCGCCGGCCTGGTTCGCGGCGCGAGCAAAGGGGAAGGTCTTGGGAACAAGTTTCTGGCCCATATTCGGGAAGTGGATGCAATCGTTCATGTAGTCCGCTGCTTTGAAGACGAGAACATTACCCACGTTGACGGTAAAGTGAACCCGGTCAGCGACATCCAGACGATCAATCTGGAGCTGATCCTTGCGGATCTCGACAGCGTCGAGAAGCGGATCGACCGTGCGAAGAAGAACATGAAGGGCGGCAACAAGCAGTATGCTCAGGAAGTGGAGCTGCTGGAGCGCCTGAAAGAAGCCCTATACAACGATCAGCCCGCACGCAGCGTGGAACTGAGCGACGATGAGAAATTGATCGTGCGCGATCTGCACCTGCTGACGCTGAAGCCGGTATTATACGCGGCGAACCTGAGCGAAGACGGCGTTGCGGAAGCCGACAGCAATCCTTACGTGCAGCAGGTTCGCGATTTCGCGGCCGCGGAGAACGCGATCGTGGTGCCGATCAGCGCGAAGGTTGAGGCTGAGATCGCCGAGCTAGAAGGCGAGGACAAAGCGATGTTCCTTGAGGAGCTGGGACTGGAAGAGTCCGGTTTGAACCGTCTGATCAAGGCGGCATACAGTCTTTTGGGATTGTATACTTACTTTACGGCCGGCGTGCAGGAAGTGCGTGCCTGGACGATCCGCAAGGGAACGAAAGCACCGCAAGCGGCGGGCGTCATCCATACCGACTTCGAACGCGGCTTCATTCGTGCGGAAGTCGTCGCATACGATGACCTGGTTGCCGCTGGCTCGATGAACGGCGCGAAAGAGCGCGGACAGCTTCGTCTGGAGGGCAAAGAGTACGTCGTGAACGACGGCGACGTTATGCACTTCCGTTTTAACGTGTAATCGATGAAGGTTTCAAAGGCCATGGCTCCATGTCGCTTTGTGCATGGGACCGTGGTTTTTTTGAAGCGATCGGAAAGGCGAGAACCCTTTCTTCGGTCAAATGCCTGCTAGTCAAATGTGTCGTTTCATGGTAAAATAAAAAGTCGTTTACACTTCATAAGTCATACGAAATGGAGTGCGAAATGGCATATCTTCAGGAATATATCTTAGAGAGGTGAATTCCTTTGTTGGACCGATTACAATCCCTTGCGGACCGTTATGAGAAGTTGAGCGAGCTGTTGTGCGATCCCGATGTCGCTAATGACTCCAAGAAGCTCAGGGATTATTCCAAAGAACAATCCGATTTACAGCCTGCTTATGAGGCTTATGTTGAATATAAAAACGTCATTGAAGAACTCGAAGCTGCCAAAACCATGCAGGGCGAAAAGATGGACGACGAGATGCGCGAAATGGTGAAAATGGAGATCGAGGAGCTCACCCAGCGCGAGCAAGAGCTGGCGGAGAGAATTCGGATTCTGCTGCTGCCGAAGGACCCGAACGACGATAAAAACGTCATTATCGAGATTCGCGGCGCAGCCGGGGGCGACGAGGCGGCACTGTTCGCTTCCGACCTGTACCGGATGTATACCCGTTATGCCGATACCCAGGGCTGGAAAGTTGAACTGATGGACGTCAACACCAACGATCTGGGCGGGTTCAAGGAAGTGATCTTCATGATCAACGGCCGCGGCGCTTACAGCAAAATGAAATTCGAGAGCGGCGCTCACCGTGTGCAGCGTATTCCGACCACGGAGTCCGGAGGCCGCATCCATACCTCCACCTCCACCGTGGCGGTTATGCCGGAGGCGGAAGAAGTGGACATCGAAATCCATGACAAGGATATTCGTGTGGACACCTTCTGCTCCAGTGGCGCAGGCGGTCAGTCCGTTAACACCACCAAGTCGGCGGTGCGCGTAACGCATATTCCGACCGGCATCGTGGCTACATGCCAAGACGGCAAATCGCAGAACTCCAACAAGGAGAAGGCGCTGCAGGTGCTTCGCGCCCGTATCTTCGATATGATGCGTCAAGAGGAAGAAGCGAAGTACGCCGGAGAGCGCAAGAGCAAAGTCGGCACCGGTGACCGCAGCGAGCGGATCCGGACGTACAACTTCCCGCAAAGCCGCGTGACCGATCATCGGATCGGACTTACCGTTCACAAGCTGGATCAAGTGATGAACGGGGAGATTGAAGAGATCGTTTCGGCGCTGACCCTTGCGGAGCAGGCTGAAGCGATGGAAAAAGGAGTATAACGCTTTGAAGCGGACGATATTTGAATTGACGCCGAAGCGCAGCATCAGGGAAGCCTTTGTGGAGGCTTCTTCTTTTTTAGACCGCATGCGGGTGATGGAGCCGCAGCGGAATGCGCAGCTGCTGCTGGAGCATGTGCTGGGATTGTCGGGAACCTCATATTATATGGCGCTTGCGGAGCCGTTTCCGGCGAACCGGCGCCACGCCTTGGAGGACGTCATCAATCGCAAGGCGCAGGGCGTCCCTGCGCAGTATATTATCGGCGAACAGGAATTTTACGGCCGGCCGTTTGAAGTCACGTCGGCGGTTCTCATTCCGCGTCCGGAAACGGAGCTGCTCGTGGAAGCGGTGCTGAAGTATGGACGGGAGCTCACTCCGCGACCGGATGGAGGGCTGAAGGTCGTCGACATCGGCACCGGCAGCGGGGCCATCGCCATCACGTTGGCTTTGCAGTCAAAGGGATGGGATGTGTTGGCGAGCGATATTTCGCCCGATGCGCTGGAGGTTGCCGCGCGGAACGCGAAGAAGCTGGGCGCCCGGGTTGAGTTCCGGCAGGGGAACCTGCTGGAGCCGTTCGCCGGCATGGGGCCGGACATCCTTGTCTCCAATCCGCCGTACATTCCGGCGGAGGATATCGAGGAGCTGCAGCCGGAAGTCCGGGACTATGAACCGCGCACGGCTCTGGATGGCGGGCCGGACGGATTGAATCCGTACCGGATCATGATGGCGCAGCTGCCCTTGCTATCGGCGCCGCCGCGCCTGATCGCTTTTGAGCTGGGCATGGGCCAGGCCGGGGATGTGGCAGAGCTGCTGCGGAAGGCAGGACACTGGGAGGAAATCGTCACGGTACCCGATTTGGCGGGGATTGACCGGCATGTTCTGGGAATTTTCCGTTAATTGTATTCGGGGCCGATTTCTTTTAAAATATAGAGAACGGGCTGCAGAATGAACATGGGTTTGTTTGTCCAGATGGTTATTCTGCCTGAATGGGCACATCGGGGTTTACGGGCTCCGGGCACAGGGGGACCGAAAGCATGCTTCAGAAGTTGAAGAAGATTGATTTTGTCATTGTGTTTGTGCTGCTGATGCTAATGGTCGTCAGCATCACGTCGATATATAGCGCCACGTTCGATACCGCTGGGTTCGAGGGACACCACATCAAAATGGCGGTATTTTATATCCTCGGTTTCGCGGCTTTCTTCGGGCTTAGTTTGATTGATTATCGAATATGGAATAAATATGCGCTGCACATCTATATCGGAGGGTTAATCACGCTGTTGCTGCCTTCCTTCATCGGTCAAACCAAAAATAATGCCACGGGCTGGATCAATCTCGGCATCGTGGATATTCAGCCTGCCGAATTATTTAAGCTGGTATTGATCATATTTATTGCCTATGTCCTTATTCGCAAGGACAAATCGAGGCTGTCTTTCTGGCGGGATATCGTACCGATTGGTTTTCTGACGTTCATTCCGTTTGCCATCGTCATGGTTCAGAATGACTTGGGGAACGGACTCAGTTATATTGTCATACTGCTCGGGCTATTATGGATCGGCAACGTGAAGTTTTCGCACGCGCTGATCGGGCTGCTGCTGGTAGCAGGCATTGCCTTTGGCGGAGCACAGGCCTATATCCACTTTCATGATGAAATTAAAGAATCGAAACTCATGGAGAGCCGCGGTCATTGGATGGAACGGATCGATCCATGGCTGGTGCCCGAGAAAGCTACCGCGAAGGCAAGTTATCATACGAATAATGCGAAGCTGGCTATTGCTTCAGGCGGCATGAGCGGAGAGGGGTACTTGGAAGGCAGCTCCGTGCAATCTTCGCGCGTACCTTATACGTATTCGGATTCGATTTTTGTGCAAATTGCGGAGGAATACGGCTTTATCGGCTCTTCCGTGCTGCTGCTGTTATATTTCATACTCATTCACAGGATGATCCTGATTTCGCTGGAAAGCCGGGAAAAAGCGGGTCCGTTTCTGATCATTGGCATCTTGGCCATGCTGCTGTACCAAATCTTTGAGAACATCGGCATGTTTATCGGCTTGATGCCTTTGACGGGAATCACCTTGCCCTTCATCAGTTACGGCGGAACGTCGCTCATCATTAATATGGCGTGCCTCGGGGTTGCCATGAGCGTGAAGCTGCACGGACAGGAAGTGGAGGAGGATATGCCGAATCCGCAAACATACCGTCCCGCGCCAACCAAACAGGCTTAATGCGGGTGATTAGAGTTTAGAATCAAAAGAGATGCTATCGAAAGCAGCATCTCTTTTGTTTTTTTCTCCGGTATTCAGGAAAGAGGATCGCGAATTGTGTTAGCGGTGAAAATCTTTTAGAATAATTCATTAGGGGCTTGCATCGCTGGATCCCTGAAATCTTGACCGTAATGCCACCTTCAGATTTGGGTTTATGGAATGATGAATATCAACGACGATAAGGCCAAGGCAAACTTTCTTTTCGAATAATCGTTATATGCCTGTATAGGCAAACCGGGGGTTCGTGTCTCCGGGCACAGGGGGATCAAAGCATGCTTCAGAAATTCAAGAAGATGGATTACGTTATTGTTTTCGTACTGGTTTTGATGATGGGTATCAGCATTACGTCCATATACAGCACGACCGTCGACACCAAGTTCGAAGGCTCTCATATTCGCATGATTGCTTTTTACATTGTCGGTTTCATGGCTTTTTTCGGAATTAGCCTGCTGGATTACCGGTTATTGATTAAATATGCCAAATATATATACTTAGGCGGTTTAGCCGTGCTGGTCCTCGTGATGTTTATCGGTAAGGATATTAACGGCGCCCAAGGCTGGATTTACATTGGCAGTTTAAGTATACAGCCTGCTGAATTGTTCAAGCTGATCCTGATCATATTTCTTTCTTTTGTATTGGTGCGAAAAAACAAACCGCTGCTGTCCTTCTGGAAGGACGTCGTTCCGATCGGACTGTTGGCGTTCGTGCCTTTCGTGCTCGTCATGGCTCAGAATGACCTGGGGAACGCGCTTAGCTATGTCATCATTTTGCTGGGGCTGCTCTGGATCGGGAACGTCAAGTTCTCCCATGCGCTGATCGGGCTTGTGCTGGTGGCAGGAGTGGCCTTCGGCGGCGCCCAGGCTTACATTCATTATCATGATGAACTGCTGGAATCGAAAATACTGAAGCCGCACTGGGTGGAACGGATTGATCCGTGGCTGTATCCCGAGAAAGCGACCGCCAAGGCCAGCTATCATACGACGAATGCGAAGCTTGCCATCGCCTCCGGCGGCATGAGCGGCGAGGGCTATATGCAGGGATCGTCGATACAGTCGGGCCGGGTGCCTTATGCGTACTCCGACTCCATCTTTGTGCAGATTGCCGAGGAGTTCGGATTTATTGGTTCCTCCGTCCTGCTGTTGTTGTATTTCATCCTGATCCATCGGCTGATCCTGATCTCCCTGGAATCCCGGGAGCGTGCGGGACCGTTTCTAATCATAGGAATCGTGGCCATGTTTTTATATCAGATCTTCGAGAATATCGGGATGTTTATCGGTTTGATGCCGCTGACGGGGATTACGCTGCCCTTCATCAGTTACGGGGGAACGTCCCTTGTGATTAGCATGGCGAGTCTCGGGGTCGCCATGAGCGTCAAGCTGCATGGTCAGGAAGTGGAGGAAGATATGCCGGATCCGCATGCTTATCGCCCGGCGGCCGCTAAGCAGCAGGCTTAGATGATGGTCGGGTGGAACTTCGCCGCGGTCTGGGTGCAGTTATTATGAATATAACCAAAACCGAATCGTCATTGGTATGAGAAGATGCCGTTCCCATGGGGACGGCATCTTTTTTTGTCAAAGTCGTGATGCGCCAATCTATGAATTTTTTTCGATTTGCTAGATTCCACGTTTATATCTTTTTCAGGCGGACATACTGATAGCATCATAGAGTTTCGTTCATAGAGAGGCGGTTGTCCGAGATGACAAATTATAGTGAAACCCTCCGTATTATCGTAAAAAAAATGGTTGTGCTCTTATCCTGCATGTTTATGGTCATCATGGCTTGGGAGGGACAGCAGATCGATGCTTCCGTTGTCGGCGGTCCGATCCCTCAAGAATCGATACGGCTTCGCATTCTCGCGAATTCAGATAATCCGTCCGATCAGCTCGTCAAAAGAGAGATTCGTGACGCGGTCGTTGAGCAAATGCAGCTCTGGGTCCTGCAGCTGGAGAACCCGCAAAGCCTGGAAGACGCCAAGGCATTAACCCGGCAGCATCTTCCCGAAATCCGCCAGCTGGTGGGTGAAGAGCTGAGAAAAAGAGGAATCACCTACAATTACCATGTAGAGCTTGGCGTCGTGCCGTTCCCGACCAAATTGTACGGGGGCACGGTGTATCCGGCGGGCGATTACGATGCGCTGCGGATTACGTTAGGCGAAGGCCAAGGACAAAACTGGTGGTGCGTCCTGTTCCCGCCGCTTTGTTTCATTGACGGCGGCAGCGGGGATGCGGCAGCCCAGCCTGTAGAGACGGGGATCCAAACGGTGTCCGCCGATGCGGGCGGCGAGGCTTCCCAAGAGGAAACGTCGAAGAATGCAGGCGACAGTGAACCGGAGGTCCGCTTCTTCTTGTGGGATATGTTCCTTGGCATTTGGAACTGGGTGGTAAGCTTGTTCTAGGATTATAAGCGAGTTGATTTTCAATCCTGAGCGGGTATGATAAACTTTGATGTAGAAGTGCGAGTTCAAAAAGTCGGATTTTCAGCACCGAAGCTTATGCTTCCGATGTGCGTTTTTTCAAAACGCTTCAGTTGGATGAAGCTAGGGAGTGAGGAGCGGAGCGTACGTTTTGGGTACGTGAGCACCTAAGATGTTTCCGGAGGAAACATAACTTCGAAAGCATCTGCTTAGGCCCGGCAGAATTCAAGATTCGATGCCGAGCTGCTTCCTGATTCGCTTCGTGTTAGATATAGGATTTATAAGTTATCAACGGAGTTGATGAAATTCTATATCGCAAGAAAACCTACTTCGAATCGCGGTCGCTCAGCCTTGAATTTGCCTCGATTGGTTTTCTTATCAAAAGCGGACTTTTTGAACAACCTCTAGAAGAGTGCTTTCTCTTTGGCGCGACTGGTTTGAATGGGAACCGGCACGGGACTGAAGAACGAGAAGCGCTTTTTCTTTTGGATCATAGGCAAAACGAGTTTGGGTGTTTATATATTTCATATACAGAAAGCTTGGGATAGGTATGGAACAGAACGGGAATGGCAAGGAACGCAACCTGCAGCGGGAACAAGGCTCCCGGAATGCTGCATCGAAACCAACCAAAGTGTGGCACGTCTTAAGCTCCCTCTCCAAGGAGAATCTCGGGTCCGAGAAGGAAGCGAAGCAGGCGCTGCACGAAGCAGGACAGGTGCTTGCACAGGGCGGTACGGTGGCTTTTCCGACGGAAACGGTGTACGGACTTGGTGCTGACGCCGGCAATACGGAGGCGGTCGAGCGCATCTTCGCCGCCAAGGGTCGGCCATCGGACAATCCATTAATCGTGCATATCTCGGAGCTGGCTCAGCTTGACGGCTTGGTCCAACAGGTGAACGAGACGGAGCGGGCGCTGATGGCGTCGTTCTGGCCCGGACCGCTGTCGCTGGTGCTGCCCGTGAAACCGGGCGCCGTATCGCCTCGCGTGACGGCCGGGCTCGATACGGTTGCCGTGCGGATGCCGGATCACCGCGTTGCGCTGGCTCTGATCAGCGCCGCCGGTTGTCCGCTCGCCGCACCGAGCGCGAATCGCTCCGGCCGGCCAAGCCCGACGCTGGCAAGCCATGTGCTGGAGGATCTGGCGGGGGCGATCGACGGCGTGCTCGACGGCGGCCCGGCCGGGGTGGGCGTCGAGTCGACGGTGGTGCAGGTCGGCGAAGACGGTGCCGTCACGGTGCTCCGCCCGGGCGGCGTCACGGCCGAGCAGCTTGCCGCGGTGGCGGCAAGCGTGCGCCAGGACCCGGCGCTGCAGCGCGCCGCCGGGGAGGCGGAGAGCCCGGCGCCGCGCTCGCCGGGCATGAAGTACACGCACTACGCACCGAAGGGTGCGATGTGCGTGGTGCAGGGCCCGCGTGCCGACGCGGTGTCGGCACGCATCGCGGCCGAGCTCGGGGCGGCGGCCCGGCGCGGGGAGGTGACCGGCGTGCTGTCGTTCGACGAGCACATCGGTCACTACCGCGCGGACGTTGCCGTCTCGCTCGGCAGCCTGGCCGCGCCGGAGGAAGCGGCCCGCCGGCTGTACGCCGGCCTGCGCCGCTTCGATGAAGAAGGCGCGACCTTCATCCTGGCCGAAGCGTGCCCGGAGCAGGGGCTTGGCGCAGCCGTCATGAACCGGCTGCTGAAGGCCGCGGGACATCACATCATCCACGTCAATGAAAATGCCGATTGAACGGTTTTAGCATGATTTCCCCCTTGTCCGCATATGGTGTACAAGACCATGGGACTTGGGGGAATGGGGATGTTGGAGGCGTCTGTCCAATCGGGACAGCTTGCGGCGATTCTGCTGATGGCGGTTGCACTCGGGCTAGACGCATTTTCGCTTGGCATCGGAGTCGGAATGAGAGGCGGCATGCGTTTAGGCCATATGCTGGGCATCAGCTTCATGATCGCCTTGTTTCACATGCTTATGCCGCTGGCGGGCTTGTTTGCCGGCCGCTATGTAGGCATGCTGCTGGGGCACGTCACAGGGTTTGCGGCCGGCGGGCTGCTCCTCCTGCTGGGCGGGCATATGCTGTACAATGCCTGGCGGGGCGGGGAAGGTCAGCGAATTCATCCTACCGCGTTCTTGGGCATGCTGCTGTTTTCGCTCAGCGTCAGCATCGACTCCTTCTCGGTAGGCGTCTCGCTCGGGATGTTCGTGGATGATGTGCTGCTGATCGTGATCTCCTTCGGCGTCGTGGGCGGTTTGCTGTCCATTCTCGGCCTGCTGCTCGGCCGTCAGGTGAGCAACAAGCTGGGAGAGTACGGCGAAATGCTGGGCGGACTGATTTTGATCATCTTTGGCGTGATGTTTATCTTTTGATGCAATATTTGTTACAATAATCCCAAAACAACCTACAACGGGGAGGTACGGGACCGTGAAAAATATATTGTTTGTCTGCACGGGGAATACGTGCCGCAGCCCAATGGCGGAAGGGATGCTGCGCAAGCTCGCCAATCAGCGGGGCATTCCGCTGGAAACGCAATCCGCCGGCGTCTCGGCCGTGGACGGCATGCCGGTATCCCGTCATGCGGAATCGATACTGCGGGACCAGGATATTCAAGATCGTTTGGTATCTAAGCCGCTGACCGCGAATCTGGTGGAATGGGCAGACCTGATTCTGACGCTGACCCAGTCGCATAAGCAGTATGCGATTCGGCAGTTCCCGCATGCCGCCGACAAGATGCACACGCTGAAGGAATTTGTGGAGGATGACCGGCGGGTGCTGGATGATCTGCGGGAGCAGGACAGCCTGTACGCAACGCTTGAGCTGGCCAGATCGCTGGGCCGCGATGTCAGCGACCGCGACCGGGAGCGTCTGATCGAGCTGCGCCAGCGCATTCCGAGCTTCGATATCTCCGATCCCTTCGGCGGCTCGCGGGAGGAATACGAGGCGACGGCGGCGGAGATTCGGACGGCGCTCTTCCGCCTGCTGGACAAGCTGGAAGCGGATCAGCATAAATAGGATCGGCTTCCACGGAAGCGAAGAGTGAATCCGGATCCGGGCTCAATCTGGCTAAAAAAGCCGCTTGCCTTTCGCAGGGTATTGCTTTAAGATGAAGGTGAAAAACATGAATCCGATGTAACTGGCGACGAAGTGGATGAAACCACGATGGAGCATCGGAATATACGGCCGGTCGCCTGGGCAAAGAGCATTTGGAGCACAATACGTGCGCCGACTGCTCTTTTTTCGTCTTTTGCTTGGAGTTTGGGTTATAATGAAACAAGCTAAAACGCAAAAGCGAACATTCGAGGGGGTTTTTCATAGATGAAAATTGCATTGGGTACCGATCATGCCGGCATTCGTCTGAAAGAGGAGATCGTGGAGGTCATTCGGGGTCTTGGACACGAGGTGGAGGATCTTGGCTGCGGCTGTACCGATTCCGTGGATTATCCCGATTACGCGCTTCCGGTGTGCGAGAAGGTGGTCTCGGGTGAAGCGGATCGGGGCATTCTGATCTGCGGAACGGGAATCGGCATGAGCATTGCCGCCAACAAGGTGCCGGGCATCCGCTGCGCGCTGACGCATGATGTATTTTCGGCCAAAGCCACGCGTGAGCATAATGACAGCAACGTGATTGCGCTGGGCGAGCGCGTCGTCGGCCCCGGGCTTGCTGCCGAGATCGTCAGCGCATGGCTGACAACGGATTTCAGCCAGGGCGAACGTCATGTCGGCCGCGTGAATAAGATCAAGGCCATCGAGGAGCGTTACCTGAAGAGCGAATCGCGATAGGTCAACGCGTAAAGCTGCTGCGGTTATTGCGTATGGAATGAAGCATCTTCTGTGAAAAAATCATCGGGAGGACTGTGACATGACGGATATCTCCAAGGTTTCCTTGAGCGAACAGACGGCGCGGATCGTCCGCGAACTGGCCGAAGCGGCAGCCTTAGGACCGGGCAAGGTGCTGGTCATCGGAGCCAGCACCAGTGAAGTGGTCGGACGCCGGATCGGCACAGGCGGCGCTCTTGAAACGGCGCAGCAGCTTCTTCAGGGCATTGCCGAGGTTCAAGCGGAATTCGGCTTCGCTGTAGCCTATCAATGCTGTGAGCATTTGAACCGGACGCTAGTCATGGAGCGGGGACTGCTCGAAGAGCTGCACCTGACGGAAGTGGCGGCTGTACCGATTCCGGGGGCGGGAGGCTCCATGGCCTCGGCGGCGTATCGGAGTATGAAGGAGCCCTGCCTTGCGGAATCCATTGAGGCTCATGCGGGTCTCGATATCGGCGAGACGCTGATCGGCATGCATTTGCGGAGAGTGGCGGTTCCGTTCAGGCCGAGCAAGCGTTATATCGGCGATGCGCGCGTAACGGCGGCTTACACCCGGCCGAAGCTGATCGGCGGAGAACGCGCCGTGTACCGGCTCGAGCAGCGGGATGATTCCACGCTATGCGATTGATTCGAATGAGAGCTCGCTTTAGTCATTAGGTAAACTTGTAGTCTTGACTTGGCAAGAGAAAATAACGATTGATTATGGGAGGATATGAACATGATGGAACATTTGCGGAAGAATGACCCGGCTGTATTGGAAGCGATGGATTTGGAACTGAAGCGTCAACGCAGCAACATTGAGCTGATTGCCTCCGAGAACATCGTCAGCGAAGCGGTTATGGAAGCCATGGGGACGGTGCTGACGAATAAATATGCGGAAGGCTACCCTGGCAAGCGCTATTACGGCGGCTGTGAGCGTGTGGATATCGTGGAGGATATCGCCCGTGACCGCGCGAAGGAATTGTTCGGTGCCGAGCATGCCAACGTTCAGCCGCACTCCGGCGCCCAAGCGAACATGGCGGTGTATTTGGCAGCGCTCAAGCCTGGAGACACCGTGCTCGGCATGAACCTGGCCCACGGCGGCCATTTGACTCACGGAAGCCCGGTTAACGCGTCCGGCCTTCTGTACAATTTCGTTGCGTACGGCGTGCAGGAAGACACGTTCCTTATCGATTACGACGAAGTCCGCAAAGCGGCTTTCAAACACCGTCCTCGTCTGATCGTGGCGGGTGCAAGTGCATATCCTCGCATCATTGATTTCGAGAAGCTTGCTGCCATCGCGAACGACGTAGGCGCATTGTTCATGGTCGATATGGCTCATATTGCCGGTCTCGTTGCCGCGGGTCTTCACCCGAATCCGGTTCCGCATGCCCATTTCGTAACCACCACGACGCACAAGACCCTTCGCGGACCTCGCGGCGGCATGATTCTGTGCAAGAAGGCATGGGCGCAGGCGATCGACAAAGCGGTATTCCCAGGCTCCCAGGGCGGACCGCTCATGCATGTCATTGCTTCCAAGGCCGTTGCGCTTGGCGAAGCATTGGATCCATCCTTCAAGACGTATGCAGAGAACGTCGTGAAGAACGCGAAAGTGCTGGCTGACACCCTGATCGAGGAAGGCCTGAACATCGTTTCCGGCGGAACCGATAACCATCTGATGCTGGTCGATACCCGCAATCTGGACATCACCGGCAAAGACGCAGAGAAGGTGCTGGATTCCATCGGGATTACCGTCAACAAGAACGCCATCCCGTTCGATCCGACGAGCCCGTTCGTCACGAGCGGTATCCGTATCGGTACACCGGCGGTAACCTCCCGCGGCATGGATGAGCAGGCGATGGTAAAAATCGCGAAGATTATTGCCATGACCTTGAAGCAGCCTAAAGACGAGGCGACGCTGGAAAAAGCGGGCCGTTTGGTGGCTGAGCTTACGGATCAATATCCTCTTTATGCCGAAATGAAATATTAATCACAGTTTCGTCAGCATAAGAGGCCTATGATAAGAGGACCCCACCTGAAGGTGGGGTCCTCTTTTAGGAGCTGTCACATTCTGGCCAGATTGCTATGCTCGCATGTTCCCGGGTCGGGTCGTTTCTCGGTGAGGATCAATATAGGCGAAAATGGAAAACCTAGGTGCAGGGCTGACGAAGATCCGGTTATAAGGTCAAAACTCACGGAAATAAACATGACTCGTGCAGGTGTCAATTGACTAGAGGGAATGATATAATAGACAGGATTTATGGAGCTCACAAGTATTTACGCCCATATTGAAATAACATTTGCATTCAAACCGGAGGGACCAGACATGGGAAAATTGGTGATTTGTGATCACCCGTTGATTCAACACAAACTTACATTTATACGCGATATGCGGACTAACACAAAAGACTTTCGCGAATTGGTAGACGAAGTCGCGACTTTGATGGCTTATGAAATTACGCGGGAGGTTCCTCTTGAATCGATATCTGTTCAAACGCCGGTAGCCGAAACCCAAGGGAAAGTCATTTCCGGCCGGATGCTCGGCCTCGTGCCGATCCTGCGTGCGGGTCTTGGCATGCTGGACGGCGTGGTCAAGCTGCTTCCCGCTGCCAAGGTAGGGCATGTCGGATTGTTCCGCGACCCGGAAACGCTTCAGCCCGTGGAGTATTATACGAAGCTTCCAACCGACGTGACGGAGCGGGAATTGATCGTCATCGATCCGATGCTGGCAACGGGCGGATCGGCCATCGCTGCGATCGACGTGCTGAAGAAGCGCGGCTGCACCCAGATCAAGATGATGAATCTCGTGGCTGCGCCGGAAGGCGTAAAGGCCGTGCATGACGTCCATCCGGACGTGGATATTTACGTTGCTGCTCTGGATGAAGGGCTCAACGACCACGGCTACATCGTACCGGGCCTGGGTGATGCAGGAGATCGGCTGTACGGCACGAAATAAGAGCCGAGCCGGTCATTCGTACGACTTGAATTGAAAAAACAAGCATGCAAAGAGGGGTAATTTCAAACATGTCAAAAGTGAAAGTGATGACGATATTTGGGGTCCGCCCCGAAGCGATCAAGATGGCGCCGCTTATTCTGGAGCTTCAGCGCCATCCGGAGCATATCGAATCGGTGGTTTGTGTAACTGCGCAGCATCGGCAAATGCTGGATCAGGTGCTTGACGTGTTCAAGATTGTTCCGGACTACGACTTGGACGTGATGAAGGACCGTCAGACGCTGAACGAGATCACCGTACGCGTTCTGGAGGGGCTTGAGCCTGTCCTGCGCGAGGCCAAGCCGGATATCGTGCTGGTGCACGGCGACACGCTGACAACGTTCCTAGCCAGCTATGCAGCCTTCCTGCAGCAGATTCAGGTCGGCCATGTAGAGGCGGGTCTTCGCACATGGAACAAGCTGAATCCTTATCCTGAAGAAATGAACCGTCAGCTGACCGGCGTGCTGGCCGATCTGCACTTTGCGCCGACGGACTGGTCTGCCCAGAATCTCCGCAAGGAGAACAAGCCGGAATCCCGTATTTACGTGACGGGCAACACCGCCACGGACGTGTTCCAGTATACGGTGCGGGAAGGATATACCCATCCGGTTCTGGATTGGGCACAGGGCAAGCGCCTGATCCTGATGACGGCGCACCGCCGCGAATCCCAAGGGGAGCCGCACCGTCAGATTTTTGAAGCAGTGAAGCGCATTGCCGACGAGTTCGAGGATATCGCCATCGTCTACCCTGTGCATCCGAGCCCTGCCGTCAAAGAGCCGGCTCACCGCATATTGGGGAACCACCCGCGCATCAAGCTGATTGAACCGCTGGATGTCGTGGATATGAACAATATTTACACCCGTACGCATTTCATCATTACGGATTCGGGCGGCATGCAAGAGGAGGCTCCTTCCTTCGGCGTGCCGACGCTGGTGCTTCGGGACACGACGGAACGTCCGGAGGGCATTGAGGCCGGAACCCTGGAGCTGGTAGGCACCCAGGAAGAGAATGTGTACGAACGCATTAAGGCTCTGCTGACCGACCAGGAGCTTTATGACAAGATGAGCAAAGCCGCTAATCCTTACGGAGATGGACAGGCTTCCCAGCGAATTGTCAATGCGATTTTGCACCATTTTGGGATCCGGAAAGAGCGTCCTGAGGAATTTCACAGAATGTTCACAAAGGCATAGTTTACCGTATTCTGATTGGCAAGGGGACAGCATACAGTTGAACTGTACGGTTACCGCGGCGTTTTGCGCAATTCAGACTGCTCAAAACGCCGATTTTACACGGGAAATCCATCAAATCGATTCATTGACAAACTCTTGCTATATTCAGTAAAATGAGTTGGGATTAGAGGTTCATATGAAAAATCCGAAAAGTCAAGATAACCCTTGGTTGATAGCGCTATACATTAGCGGGGCGGGCGGTTTGCTTGCCGCTTACATTCTCATCGGTTTTTTTACCGGGCGATGGCTCATGAATCAATTGGACGGGCCCAGAGTGTGGCTTGCCATTGGTACGCTTTCGGGGCTCTTTGTAGGGATTTTGAATATCGCTCTTCTCATTAAAAAGTTTTTGGGGGCGCAGGCGTGAATGATTTGACTTCCATTGTGAACGCTGTATTTAGAGTATCGCTACTCTTATTGTCTGCCTTGTTTCTCGGATGGGCTCTCTATCCGGAATTCCGCCCGATAATTATGGGGTTGATCATGGGCATGGCGGCGGGCTTGTTTAATGTACGCTTCCTCTCCATGAAAGTGCAGCAGCTGGCGCAATTGGCTGTCGATCCGGAACCGAAAAAGTACAACTTCGGCTTCATTACGAGATTGTGCATCGGGCTTCTGATTGTGATCTTCGCCGTGAAACTCGAACAGGTATCCCTCGGCGGTGCAATCGCCGGTCTGTTCATACCCCAATTGTTGACCATTCCTGTCAGCATTGTGTTCAGTTTGAGAAACAATCATTGATCAGCGCTAACTTGGAAAGGGGTGAAAACAATTATATGCATGATTCACCGATTATCAAACTTGGCGGATTGAATATTGACCTATCGGCGGTCATAATGCTTCTTGTCACCTGTGTGGTGGTGTTCGTATTATGCCGGCTGGCGGTACGTAATCTATCTGTCGAAAACCCTTCCAAACTGCAAAACTTCATGGAATGGGTAGTGGAATTTGTGCAAGGCGTCGTAGCGAGTGCGATGGATCTGAAGAAAGGGAAAGCTTACATATCGTTGGGGCTTACTCTGATCCTGTTCATCTTTGTAGCCAACTTGCTGGGCTTGCCGTTCTCAATTATCACCGACTTGCCGGAGAACTTCACAGTCTTTGGACAGCCAATCCTGGCTACACTCGGACTTGAACATGGCCACTATGCTCACGTATTGTGGTGGAAGTCGCCAACAGCGGACATTTCCGTTACGGCCGGTCTTGCGATCGTTGTATTCGTGCTCATGAACTACCTGGGCCTGAAGCTGAATCGCAAGCATTACCTGAAGCATTACATCGAACCGTTCCCGATCTTCCTGCCGCTCAATATCATTGAGAACCTGGCAAAACCTATCGCTCTGGCAATCCGGCTTTACGCCAACATATTTGCCGGCGAGGTACTGATCACGGTGATTCTGAAAACCGGCTTCTACGGCATTCCGTTCATGGCCGCATGGCAAGGTTTCAGTATCTTCATTGGTGCATTGCAGGCGTTTATCTTTACGATTTTGACAATGGTATACATCTCGCAAACGACGATTCACGAAGAGCATTGATCAACTCGGACGAATCCGCCGTAACAGCGGTGTTTTTCGAAAGAGATATTTTCTATAGTTTCACCAAATTTCAATTTTGAAACAATTTTAAGGAGGATATTTAACAATGGAATTTTTGGCAGCAGCTATTGCAGTAGGTCTGGGCGCCCTTGGCGCAGGTTTGGGTAACGGTATGATCGTAAGCAGAACAGTTGAGTCTATCGCTCGTCAACCAGAAGCACGTGGTCAATTGCAAACAACGATGTTTATCGGTGTTGGTATCGTAGAGGTTATTCCTTTGGCAGCTACTGTAATCGCGTTCTTGATCATGTTCTCTTAATAACAATACAACGGTTTGGCGGGGAGGGCCGATGCCATCCGCGCCTTCGTTTTGTTAGGCACCGCACTTCGTGTTGATGGAAAGGAGTGACCTCAATGACAATTCTTTGGGAAAATATGGTAATCACTATTATCGCGTTTGTTATTCTTTACCTTTTGCTTCAAAAGTTTGCGTTCAGCAAATTGTTCGGCATCATGGAGCAGCGTCGTGAGCTGGTCATGAGCCAGATGAACGAAGCGGCACAGACCCGCCAGCAGGCGACTGCATATGTAGAAGAGCAGAAGAAGGCACTGGAGCAAGCGCGTCAAGATGCTCACGAAATCATCGAGCGTTCCAGACAAACTAGCAACAAACAAGCAGAGCAAATTATGGAACAAGCTAAGGAAGAGGCGATTCGCCTGAAATCCGAAGCTGTTCGTGATATCGAGAATGAGAAGAAGAAAGCGGTCGAAGAGCTTCGCAGCGAAATCGGCAGCGTTTCCGTGAAGATCGCGACCAAGCTGATCGAACGTGAAGTCAAGAATGACCAAGCTCAAGAAGAACTGGTGGATCAATACCTTAAAGAGGTAGGAGGCAGACCATGAGCCAAAATACGGTAGCAGCCAAGCGGTATGCGCGGGCGCTGTTCGAAGTGGCGGCTCAGCAGCAGAAGGGTCTGGAAGTGGAAGAAGAATTGCGGGCTGTCGTGCATGCCATTGAAGGCGATGCCGACATCCAGAAATTCATCGCCACGCCGAATGTTCCCCAGTCCGTGAAGATGAACGTAATCAGCAAGGCGTTGGCAGGGAAGGTATCGCAGCCTGTATTGAACACGATCGAATTGCTTCTCGACAGAGGGCGTGCAGAGATGTTCGCAGAACTGCTGAACAGCTATGTGAAGATACAAGGTGCGAGCTTGGGATTGGCAGACGCCACTGTGTACTCCACCTACCCGCTTAGCGATCAGGAAAAAGAACAGGTTGCTTCGGAATTCGGACAGTTAGCACATCAGAAGATCCGCGTGACCAATGTTGTGGACGAAAGTTTGCTCGGCGGCCTGAAAGTTGTCATTGGCGACAAGCTGTATGACGGAAGCATTGCCGGGAAGCTGGAACGTCTCGAAAAGTCTTTTAATAGACGAGCATAGTAGATAGGGGTGAAAACGTTGAGTATCAGACCTGAAGAAATCAGTACTTTAATCAAAAGTCAAATTGAAGAATATAAATCCGATATCACTGTCTCTGAAGTAGGTACGGTAATTCAAGTAAGTGACGGTATTGCTCGCGTGTACGGCCTGGAGAACGCGATGTCCGGGGAACTTTTGGAGTTCCAAAACGGCGTGTTCGGTCTGGCGCTGAACCTTGAGGAGAGCAATGTCGGTGTCGTTATCCTGGGACCTTACTCCGAAATCAAGGAAGGCGATCAGGTAAAGCGTACAGGACGTATCATGGAGGTTCCTGTAGGCGAAGCTCTGCTTGGACGCGTCGTGAATCCGCTGGGTCAGCCGCTTGACGGCAAAGGCCCGATCGAAGCGACTGCATTCCGTCCGGTTGAGAGCAGTGCACCAGGCGTTATCGACCGTAAATCCGTTCATGAGCCGATGCAAACCGGTATTAAAGCGATCGACGCGATGGTACCTATCGGCCGCGGTCAGCGCGAGCTGATCATCGGTGACCGCCAAACAGGTAAAACGACCGTAGCCATCGATACGATCCTGAACCAAAAAGGCAGCGGCGTTAAATGTATTTATGTAGCCATCGGGCAAAAGCAGTCCACTGTAGCACAGGTTGTTGAAACTCTTCGCCGTCATGGCGCGCTGGAGTACACGATCGTTGTTACGGCTTCGGCTTCCGAGCCGGCTCCGCTGCAGTACATCGCTCCATACGCAGGCTGCGCAATGGGCGAGTACTTCATGTACAAAGGCGAGCATGCACTCATCATCTATGATGACTTGTCGAAGCAAGCGGCAGCATACCGTGAATTGTCCTTGCTCCTCCGTCGTCCTCCGGGTCGGGAAGCTTATCCGGGTGACGTTTTCTACCTGCATTCCCGTTTGCTGGAGCGTGCAGCGAAGCTCAACGATGAGCTTGGTGGTGGTTCATTAACCGCACTGCCATTTATTGAAACACAGGCTTCTGACGTATCTGCTTACATTCCAACCAACGTAATTTCGATTACGGATGGACAGATCTTCCTGGAGTCCGAGCTGTTCTACTCCGGACAACGCCCAGCGATTAACGTCGGTATTTCGGTATCCCGTGTCGGCGGTTCCGCGCAGATCAAGGCGATGAAAAAGGTTGCGGGCGGCATGAAGCTGGATCTTGCGCAATACCGTGAGCTCCAGGCGTTCTCCCAGTTCGGATCCGATCTGGACAAATCAACCTTGGCTCGTTTGAACCGTGGTGCAAGATTGATGGAAATCCTGAAACAGGGCGTAAACCAGCCGTTGTCCGTTGAACAACAGGTGGTTAGCTTGTACGCAGCCGTTAAAGGATATATCGATGATATCGAGGTTGCTGACGTGCGTCGTTTCGAGAGCGAGTTCCTCGCGTTTATTGGAAGCAATAAACCGGAAATTCTTCAATCCATTACGGATACGAAGGATTTGACGTCCGACAACGAAAACGCGTTGAAAGCGGCAATCGATCAATTTAAGAAGGGCTTTGCCGCTTCGGTCTAAGCTCCTCAGGCAAGTAATAGGAGGGGAGCCGGGGTAAGCCCGGCATCCTCTTTCATCATATGGAATGTAGCTTTGGCTGTGACCAAAGTGGTTTTTACAACAGATGTGGCTTTGGTCCTAGCCAAAGCTTAGTCTACCCGTACGAAGTAATTTTGGCCCCAGCCAAAGCGCGAATTGCTTACGAAGTAACTTTGGTTTTGCCGAAGTTAGGTGATTGCTTACGAAGTTAGCTTTGGCTTCGCCAAAGCTAGGCTGATGCTTACGAAGTTAGCTTTGGCTTCGCCAAAGCTTTAAGGTGGTGAAAACATGGCAAGAGGATTACGTGATATTAAACGGCAGATCAAGAGTGTTCAGAACACAAGGCAGATCACCAAGGCGATGGAAATGGTTGCTGCTGCCAAGCTGAGAAGAGCTCAAGAGAAGGCGACCTCCGCGCTTCCATACTCCGAGAAGCTGAAAGAAGTGGTTGGCAGCATCGCTGCTGGAACCAAGGGAATCAGCCATCCGATGCTGGAGAAGCGCGAAGTGAAGAAAACCGGTTATCTGGTGATCACTTCAGACCGTGGTCTTGCGGGTGCTTCGAACTCCAATATTTTGCGTAAAGTATCGAATTTTATCGCAGAACGCCATCAGTCCAAGGACGAGTATTGCCTGTTTGTGATCGGACGTAAAGGACGGGATTATTTCCGCCGTCGTGGACTTCCGGTTGTTGAGGAGCTCACCGATTTATCCGACAGTCCGACCTATGCGGATATTAAGACCATCGCTAACGCGGCGGTTCACCAATACGAGCTGGGTCAGATTGATGAGTTATACCTGTGCTATAACCAATTCGTGAATGCCTTGACTCAGCTTCAGGAAATCTCCAAACTTCTGCCGATGGAGAACATTGGCGGCGGGGAGAACCTGACTGGTTATGAGTATGAGCCGTCTCCGGAAGGCGTGCTGGAGGTTCTGCTTCCGAAATATGCGGAAACGCTGATTTTCAGCGCAATGCTCAATGCGAAGGCAAGTGAGCTTGGAGCGAAGATGACCGCGATGGGAGCAGCAACGAAGAATGCGAGCAAGTTGATCAACGAGTTGAACCTGACTTACAACCGTGCTCGTCAGGCTGCCATCACGCAGGAAATTTCCGAGATTGTGGGCGGAGCCAACGCTCAGCAATAATGCACGTTTGAATTCTTAACTTAGTATTTAACGGATATGCGGCGATGTGATGAACAGCCGCTTTTACGATCATCGTTCACCGCCAGAGGTGAACGGGTAGGAGGGAAAACGAATCAATGAAAAAAGGACGCGTTGTCAGCATTACAGGTGCTGTAGTTGACATTGAATTTGAGCGCGGTCATCTTCCCGAGATTTTTAATGCTGTCAAGATTGAAGCTACGTTGGAAGGCGGCCGCTCGGTTGATTTGACTTTGGAAGTATCCAATCATTTGGGTGATAACCTGGTTCGTTGTATCGCGATGTCATCCACGGACGGTCTCGTTCGCGGCATCGAAGCTGTGGATTTGGGCAGACCAATCACGGTTCCTGTAGGTTCCGCTACACTCGGTCGCGTATTTAACGTATTGGGTGAGCCGATCGATAATGCAGGTGCCGTAGTGTCCGAAGTTAATAACCCGATCCACCGTGAAGCTCCTGCATACGATGAGCTCTCCACGCAAGCAGAAATGCTTGAAACGGGGATTAAAGTTATCGACTTGCTTGCTCCATACCAAAAAGGCGGTAAAATCGGTCTCTTCGGTGGTGCCGGCGTAGGTAAAACCGTTGCGATCCAGGAATTGATCAACAACATCGCTCAAGAACACGGCGGTATCTCCGTATTTGCCGGCGTAGGTGAGCGTACTCGTGAAGGTAATGACCTTTACCACGAGATGAGCGATTCCGGCGTTATCAACAAAACCGCGATGGTATTCGGACAGATGAACGAGCCTCCGGGTGCCCGTCTTCGCGTAGCGTTGACCGGATTGACGATGGCGGAATATTTCCGTGACCAAGAAGGTAAAGACGTACTTCTCTTTATCGACAACATCTTCCGCTTTACTCAAGCGGGTTCCGAAGTATCCGCCCTCCTGGGACGTATGCCTTCCGCGGTAGGTTACCAGCCAACGCTGGCATCCGAAATGGGTCGCTTGCAAGAGCGGATTACCTCCACGAAAAAAGGTTCTGT
This sequence comes from Bacillus sp. FSL K6-6540, assembly GCF_038007545.1. Classification (NCBI taxonomy): domain Bacteria; kingdom Bacillati; phylum Bacillota; class Bacilli; order Caryophanales; family Bacillaceae; genus Bacillus; species Bacillus sp. FSL K6-6540. Next base: position 6,710,903 of record NZ_JBBOXH010000001.1, on the reverse strand, counting down.
AACATCCATCCAGGCGATCTATGTACCTGCGGATGACTATACGGATCCGGCTCCTGCTACGACGTTTGCTCACTTGGATGCAACGACGAACCTGGAGCGTAAAATTTCCGAGATGGGTATCTATCCTGCGGTAGATCCGCTGGCATCCAGCTCCCGTATCTTGGCTCCGGAAATCGTTGGTGAAGAGCATTACAATGTGGCTCAAGGCGTTAAGAAAATTTTGGCTCGCTACAACGAGCTTCAAGATATCATTGCAATCCTCGGTATGGATGAGCTGAGCGAGGAAGATAAAGCGATCGTTGGACGTGCTCGTCGTGTTCAGCGTTTCCTTTCCCAGGCTTTCCACGTTGCCGAGCAGTTTAACGGCATTCCTGGTAAATATGTGCCGGTTAAAGAAACCGTACGCAGCTTTAAAGAGATCCTGGAAGGCAAGCACGACCACCTTCCGGAAGCCGCTTTCCTGTTCGTAGGTACGATTGAAGAGGCAGTTGAAAAAGCAAAAACATTGTAAGCTGACGCTCCGTGATCGGCAGACCGAAACAGTGCTCACAGTGGGACTGTGAGGTCTGCTGCGCGAGTTTTCTGCGGAAAACGGTGAGGAGGGATGGAAGTGAGCACCATTTTGTTGGAAATCGTAACGCCGGACCGCTTGGTTTACTCGGAGCAGGTGAACAGTGTTACGGTGCGTGGGGTTGAGGGAGAGCTGGGCATTTTGCCTGGTCATATTTCCTTCGTTACGCCGCTTCAAATAGCGCCAGTCTTTGTGAAGATCGGCAACGAGAGAACCCCGTTTGCGGTACAGGGCGGTTTCGTCGAAGTCCGCAAAGATAAGATTGTCATCCTGGCGGAAAGCGCAGAGAGAGCGGGAGAAATCGATCTGGAGCGTGCGGAAGCCGCGAAGGAAAGAGCAGAGACTCGCCTGCATGCGAAGGGAAGACAAGATGAAGTTGACCATCGTCGCGCGGAATTGGCTCTGCAAAGAGCGATGAACCGGATTAAAGTGACGCGGAACTAATCGTTGAACCAAGACAGCTTGGCTGCAAGATTGCAGCCAAGCTGTTTTTTTGTTTACAGCAAGCATAGGATTTCAGAGAATCTGAATCATGTTGCTGTGAAGTTCGATAAGCGGGGAAAACAAGGGCCGTTTTCTGAAAATCGCGTCAATTATAGTTAATTTTTTCATCGTTTAAAGGGTCAGAATAGTAGGATGAATTCGCTAAAGCAGCTCTCTAACAGTGTCATATGAAGCTTATGGAGCCTGCGATTCTATGAAATGTTGGATATCCCAAGTATCTAACCCTTGCTTTTATAGAGTCGCAGCACAACATATAGCGTCTAAGAGAGAAAGGTCATTCCAAGAATTAACCATGCTGGAAGCTTTACCGGCCGCTAAGTTAGGGTCCGGTAATTTTTTGTAATATAATAAGTATAAATAGGAGCATGGGGAATGAAACTATATCCATTCCTGGTGTTTCATTGGTTCATGATTGCGATAAGAACAGCATTTTGGACTTCGGCTAATGGCGTGTTCCTGATCGTTTTTGGGCAATGTCGATAAATTTTATTATTTCCGAGGAAATGTCGTATAGAAAGTGCTGGATTCTTAGCCTCCAGCCAAGTATTATAGAAGAGTCGGTCCTGAATAGGGCTGACAAATTCACGAAGGAGGAGGGAGTATGAATCAGGATTTATCCAATTCAATCGGTGCCGTCGGTGTTAGCGGATTGATATCGATTGTTGTTTCACTGGTCTGTATCGCACTGGCTTGGTGGGCATTACAACAAGTAAAGCTGGATTTGGTTGTCCGTCATCCGAAAGGGCCGCAGGGAAAGCTGCTGCATTTGCTGCTGGCGGTGGTGCTTGGACGATTCGTTGCTGAATTCCTAATTGACTATATTACATGGAGTCAAATGATCCGATATATGTTTTAAACGCGAATGACGGGCGTGGTACATAACGTGTTGGAGCAGCTTGTTTTTAAGACATGAGTTGTAGGATGGTTATGTGTTCGGCAATCTTTTTACGTGTCTGTTTTAATTGCGGTATGAATGGTTATATCTCTGTTAGGTTGCTTCAGAAGAAGATGTCGAATAAACGCATTTTATTATGTTAACACTTAAATCAAGAAACGGATCGGGCGGACGCTATGACTTCCGGACTATAATGTTCACCCGGTAATTGTTGCGCATTGACAAGTGCTGGTCGGTCATGGTACCTTTCGTAGGTCCATACTGCGGATAACAGATGCTTCATAAGGTGGCATCATGGATTGTTCGATTCCTGATGTAGACACCGTATCAGATGTCATAAATAGTTCAAAAATCGCTTGTTTAGCGGAAAACACTAATGTTAAGATGAAAGTTAGGGAATTAGCAACACCTAATTACTAACACACGCAATCAGGAAAATTATGGACGCGGAGGGAAACCATGATGAGCAAATTTATCGTCCGCGGTGGCAAAAGACTGACCGGAAGCGTCAAAGTCAGCGGAGCAAAAAATTCAGTTCTTCCGATCATCGCTGCCTCTCTACTAGGGGAAGTTGGGGAAAGTGTTATTATTGACGCGCCTCCTCTTGACGATGTAATTACAATCAGCAAAGTATTGGAGTCGCTTGGTGCGGGCATTACATATCAGGATGAAGTGATACGTGTGAATGCAGAGCACATAACGACATGTGAAGCGCCTTATGAATGGGTGCGGAAGATGCGGGCGTCTTTTCTGGTCATGGGACCTTTATTGGCACGTTGTGGACGAACCCGGATTTCGCTTCCCGGGGGATGTGCTATCGGCACAAGACCCATCGATCAGCATCTAAAAGGATTTGAAGCTCTCGGGGCGGAAATCAGCCTCGGACAAGGATATATTGAAGCTAAGAGCAATGGCAGATTGCGCGGGGCAAAGGTCTATTTGGACGTTGCCAGCGTAGGTGCTACTGAAAATATTATGATGGCTGCCACATTGGCTGAAGGGACAACGGTTATCGAAAATGCGGCGAAAGAGCCGGAAATTGTCGATTTAGCGAATTACCTGAATGCAATGGGAGCCAAAGTTCGCGGTGCGGGCACGGGCGTGATCCGCATCGAAGGCGTTGAGAAGATGCATGGCGTGAAGCATAACGTGATTCCTGACCGGATCGAAGCAGGCACCTTCATGGCTGCCGCTGCGATTACCGGCGGGGACGTATACGTGGAAGGAGCCATCGCCGATCATCTCGGCCCTGTCATCTCCAAGATGGAGGAGATGGGGATCACCGTCGAGCCGGACGAGAACGGGATTCGCGTCATCGCTGACAAGCCGTTAAAGTCGGTGGATGTGAAAACCTTGCCTTACCCTGGATTCCCAACCGACATGCAATCGCAGATGATGGCGCTCTTGCTGGTGTCGGAAGGTACAAGTGTCGTGACCGAAACCGTATTTGAAAACCGCTTTATGCACGTGGACGAATTCCAATTGATGAATGCGGAGATCAAGGTGGAGGGACGTTCTGCCATCGTGACCGGCGGCGCGAAGCTGAAAGGAGCCAAAGTAACGGCAACGGATCTGCGTGCAGGGGCCGCCTTGATTTTAGCCGGTCTTGTTTCTGAGGGGACTACCGAAGTTGGCGGCGTTCAGCATATTGATCGCGGTTATGTTCATTTGGCGGAGAAGCTGTCCGGACTTGGCGCGGATATCTGGCGTATTTCGACGGAGGAACCGAGCACGGAGAAGGTTTCGAAGAAAGCGGCAACTGAAGCAGAGGACGCCAAACATTTTAAAGTGCAGCCAACCTGGGTATAACCTGGAGGCTGGATCTGTTCATTAAGGTTAGACCGCATTAAGTCATAGAAGGGGCTTTGCCGATGGAGGCAAGGCCTCTTCTTTTTTGGGTATGCCATCATCATGGCAGCTATCCCTCCTTCTCTTATGTTGGGATTCCGGATCAATAGGAGACTTTTTGCTAGCTTGCTTGCAGTCAGCCTCAGCGTTTCTTCATCCATATGAATTTTCCCGTTCTCTTAGAATAGTTCTATCAAATACCCGTATCTCATAAGTATAAGTAGAGCGTGATGGAGCATGAACGAGAGCCTATACCAGGGGAAAAGGCACAGGAGGGAAACGCAATGAAAGATTCGAAGGTTCGTGTGAATGTGAGCACCGCAGGGAACAAACGAGCGGTCGATTCAAAAGACGTTCGGAAAGAAGGAAGTGCTGAGCCTTATCAGGTGCCGTCCGAAGGATCGGCGGCTCCCGTGTTGAAGTGGAAATTTCCTGAGGGGCTTGAGACGAAGGGCGGGCTGACTGAAGAACAAAGCCGTCGTTCGATACCGGATACAGAGGATATGCAGGAAGGGCCGCGCGGGCACCGCGGCCCGAGGAGCAGGCCGGACGCCTTCGGCGAGTCCGGCCATGGCCCGCGGGCGGCACATACGCAGCCGCCCGAACGCCCTGCCGGCGCGCCTGCGCATGGCGCCGGGCCAGCCCCCGGCGGGCCGGCGGCCATGCCGCAGGGCCCGCATTCCGCGGCCGAGCCGCAGCGCTTCGCGCAAGCGGCACCGGGCCGCGTGCCGCGCGGCGGCCGCACGTTCCGTGTGCGGCCTGCGCGCTGGGGGCGCCGCGGCTTTGCCGCGCGGCGCCCGGCCGCCGGGAAGCGGCGGGTGCGGGTGCACCCCGCCGTCTGGGCGGTGGCCGGGCTGCTGGCCTTGGCGCTGGCGCTGCCTCTGCTGGTGGTTGCCCCCGGCAACAACGCACCAGAGCCGCTGCCGCCCGGGCCAGCCCCCCTGCCTTCCGCCGAGCCGCAGGCGGCGGAAGAGCCCACGGTATCCGTCTATGTAACCAAGACGGATACCGTGGAGGAGCTGCCGCTGGAACAATACCTCGTCGGCGTCCTGGCCGCCGAGATGCCGGCGGAGTTCCAGCTGGAGGCGCTCAAGGCCCAGGCCATCGCGGCACGAACCTATATCGTGCAGCGGCTGGCGTCCGGCGACCGCAGCGGCGTGCCGGACGGCAAGGCCCTGGTGACCGACACGGTCAGTCACCAGGCCTATATCGCCCAAGACGAGCTAACGAAGGAATGGCGTCGGCTGGGGAAGGAAGCCGAGCTGGCGAAACTGCGGCAGGCCGTTAAGGAAACGGCGGGTGTGGTGATGACGTATGAAGGTAAGCCGATTACGGCTTCTTTTTTCTCCACCAGCAACGGGTATACCGAAAATTCAGAGGATTATTGGAAGAACGAGATTCCCTACCTGCGCAGCGTGGAGAGTCCATGGGATAAACAGATTTCGCCCAAATACAAGACAACGGTCACGATGCCAAGGTCGGAGTTTATCGGGAAGCTTGGACTGGCGGATGGAGCCGTACCGGTATCGGCAGGCGGGGAAGGGGGTTCTTCTTTTTTGAAAGTGCTCTCGTATACGCAAGGCCATCGCATTGAGAGTGTGCGGGTCGGCGGCAAAAAGTTCACCGGTCGCGAGGTGAGAGAGAAGCTGGGGCTCCGGTCCAGCCAATTCACCCTTCATATGAAAGACGGAGAGATTGAGATTACGACCTACGGCAACGGCCACGGAGTCGGCATGAGCCAGTACGGAGCAGAGGGCATGGCCCGCGAGGGATATGAAGCGAAAGCGATTCTGGAGCACTATTATACGAATATTTCTTTTGACAAAACTTCAAATCTTCTCTCTTTAAATACAAGTTCAAAAAATCGGTTTTTCAACACCGAGAAGGTTGAATAAAGCTAGGGACTGAGAAGCGGAGCGTACGTTTTGGGTACGTGAGCATTGGAAGGACCGGCTGAATTCAAGATTCGATGCCGAGTTGCCCCTTGATTCACTCCGTGATCAAAAGACGACTTTTGGAACAACCTCTCAAAAAAATAATAGTGAGATAACGTATAAAAGAGTTGGCCCCGGTAACAATGGTTACTGAGGTGATTGCAAATGAATGAACAGAACAAAAATAGTAAACCCCACGAAGAAACTCCTAAAACTGTGCAAGGAGATTCGGCGGTAACGTCATCTTCGTGGAAGAAAGCATTATCCAAACGGTGGGTGTTCCCGGCAGCATACTTAGCAGCAGCGGCAATTATACTAACCCTCGTGTGGGTCTACCAGGACGCCAGCCAAAAGACGCTGAACCCACAAGAGGAAGCAACAACCGTATCGGAATCGGTTCAAGGCTCGGAGAAGCCTGCTGCAACCGAAGGTAATGACGGAGAGGCTGTAGAAGTGACGGCTAATGCGCAAGCGATGATCTGGCCGGTAGCGGACGACGTGGCGGTGAGCATCGTCAAACCTTACTTTGACGAGACGAATCCGGAGACCCATCAAGAGGCGATGGTGCAATATAACGACACCTTCACGCCGAATCTGGGAATCGACTTGGCTGCCGCCGATGACACGATGTTCGAAGTCAGAGCCGCGCTTACGGGTAAAGTGACCCGGGTCGAGAATCATCCGGTCAACGGCAACGTCGTGGAGATTACCTCCGGCGATACGAAAACCGTGTACCAAAGCTTGAACGAAGTGAAAGTGAAGGAAGGCGCAGAAGTGAAGCAGGGCGATTCCATCGCGACGGCCGGACGCAGCGAGCTTGAGAAGGATCTCGGCAACCACGTGCACTTTGAAGTGTATGAGGGCGGGAAACTGGTCAACCCTGTGAGCGTGCTTCCGCAAAAATAATTTCATTTCTTCGTCATATGCGCCCACCGCGCACTTGAAGAGGGCAGGATCTTGGGATCCTGTCTTTTTTTTTGCTGCGGGTTCGGATGGCAAGTCCAACCCTTGCAGCGCCTTATTTTATGGAGTTTCTCTGCTTGTCCGCGACCGGCATGTCCAGAAAATAAATGGGTCCAAGTAAGCTTGTCAGCACTTGAAACCGCGAATATCCCGTCAGGCCCCTCATATAATGTACCAAACTATCCACACAGTAGGGAGGCGGGAGCGTGCACGATTACATCAAAGAGCGGACCATTAAGATCGGACGCTGTATCGTGGAAACGAGGCATACGGTTCGAACTATAGCCAAAGAATTTGGCGTGTCGAAGAGCACGGTGCATAAGGACTTAACCGAACGTCTGCCGGAGATCAACCCGGACCTGGCGGATCAGGTAAAGCACATTCTCGAATACCACAAATCCATCCGCCATCTGAGAGGCGGAGAAGCTACCAAGATCAAGTACAAAAAAACCGGCAGCAACCGTGAACCGGTGGCCACGGCAAAATCCTGATTTTTTAGGGCTTTGGTCGCTAGATTGGCGTTGAATCCCTCCCCTAAAGTATGATATGTTAAAAGCTGGTATAGGATCGAAATATGGGACCTGTTTTGCCGAAGATCATCATCGATTGCTAGATTATGTCGAAGGGTGGTACGGTACAGCGAACAGACTCTTTTACCATAAAATAACACTTTGGGGGCTTTTCATGATGTTGAGCAAGGATATTGGAATCGATCTCGGAACGGCGAACGTGCTCATTCACGTAAAGGGGAAGGGGGTAGTGTTAGACGAACCTTCCGTTGTCACTATTGAGACCGACACCAAACGAGTCCTTGCCGTCGGTGAGGAAGCACGGCGCATGGTCGGGCGTACTCCCGGCAACATTACGGCGATCCGCCCGCTGAGGGACGGGGTCATCGCCGACTTCGAAATTACGGAAGCGATGCTGAAGTACTTTATTGATCGCGTGGGCGCGCGCAGTTGGCACAGCCGGCCCCGAATCCTGATCTGTGCACCGACGAACATTACTTCGGTGGAGCAGAAAGCGATCCGGGAAGCGGCTGAGCGCAGCGGCGCAAGGGATGTGTTCCTGGAAGAAGAACCGAAGGCGGCGGCAATTGGCGCAGGAATGGATATTTTCCAACCGAGCGGTAACATGGTTGTGGACATCGGGGGCGGCACCACGGATGTGGCCGTCCTGTCCATGGGCGATGTGGTCACCGCTTCTTCGATTAAAATGGCAGGGGACAAGTTCGACGAGGCGATCACGAAGTACGTGAAGCATAAATATAAATTGCTGATCGGGGAACGGACGGCAGAAGATTTGAAGATGGCGATCGGAACGGTTCGTCCGGGCGGCAGACAAGCTGAGATGGATATTCGCGGACGCGATATGGTATCGGGATTGCCGTTTACCGTCACGGTGTCGTCAGAGGAAGTGCAGGAAGCCCTGTGGGATCCCGTGTCATCGATCGTGCTCGCAGCCAAATCCGTATTGGAGCGTACTCCGCCTGAGCTGTCGGCGGACATCATCGATCGCGGCGTTATTCTAACGGGCGGCGGCGCGCTGCTTCATGGATTGGACGAGCTGTTGACGGACGAGCTTCGGGTGCCGGTGCTTGTCGCTGAAGATCCGATGCACTGTGTGGTTAAGGGAACGGGAATTATGCTCGATAATTTGGACAAGGTCGTTAAGAAAAAGTTCTAACCTTCCGATATAGATGATAGGAACGTGATTTTTGATTATAAATCTGTATCCATACGATGCAGCTACATAAGTCTGCAGTATACAATGGTCAAGCGCAGCAGCAGCGAAGAGGACGGAATTGTATTGGAAAAACGGAGTGGTCGCCTTTGATTTCGGATTTCGACATGTGAGAAGTTCTAACGAGAAATCCGAAAACAACAGCGATTGGAAATACAATCCGTCAACGAAGCGGCCATTCAAGGATCTATTTTGGAAGGGAAGTGCCTTCATTGTTAAGAGGTCTATATACAGCCGCTTCAGGGATGATGACCCAGGAGCAGCGACATAATACGGTGACGCAGAACATCGCCAACGTTAACACGACAGGCTATAAGGCAACGAACAGCGTACAGCGCTCGTTCCCTGAAGTTCTGGTCTCGATGATCGGCGGCAACGAGTCGTCGAATGCAGGACGGAAGCTGGGCAAGTTCAACACGGGCGTATACGCGGAGGAGAGCATTTCGCTCTATACGGAAGGCGCGCTCCGGGAAACGAACAAGACAACGGACTTTGCGCTGGTATCCTCGTTCACGGTACAGAATCCGGCAACGGGCCAGGCTTATCCGTTTGATGCTTCGGGCAGATACGTGGATGAGAACGGCGAGGTGATTTACCGGCCGGAAGGATTTTTCACGGTTCAGAACGAGAACGGAGATGTCCGGTACACCCGCAACGGCAGCTTCCGGGTCAGCCCCGAAGGCAACCTGTTGAGCGAGAGCGGCTATCAGGTTCTGGATAACAATAACAGACCGATTGTATTGACAGGTCCGGCGAGTGACTTTACAGTGAATGAGCAAGGAGAAATCATGGACGCCGCTGGCAGAGGGACGGGCATCATTCTCGGCGTCAGCATCGTGAGCCAGCCTCATGGACTGATTCGAGAAGGGCATGGCGTGTTCCGCATGGCTGATCCGGACGGTGAAGTGCGTTTTATGACGCCGGCCGATAACGGAGTGGTCCGACAGGGATTCATCGAAGGGTCCAACGTGGATCCAACGCAGTCGATGGTGGAATTGACCGCTGCGCTGCGCGCGTATGAAACGAATCAGAAAATCGTTCAATATTACGACAGAACGCTGGAGAAGGCGGTCAATGAGATTGGCCGCGTCTAAGCTAACGTCTGTAAGCAGGTAGGCAGCACACTGCTGCCGGAATAATGGGAGCCCACGGGAGGTAAGTAATGAACAACTCGATGATTAGCGCCATGGTGTCGATGAATGCCCTCCAGCAGCGATTGGATGTCATTGCGGACAATATGGCAAACGTCAACACGGCCGGTTATAAGAAAAAGGAGGCATCCTTTGAGGATGTGCTGACACAGGTTCAGGGCCATCACAAGGATTTCGACCGGACGGGCCGTGCGACGCCGCTTGGATATACACTCGGGTACGGCATGAGATTATCTTCCGTTGTGCCAAACATGGAGCAGGGCGCCATGAAGGAAACCGGCAACCCGCTCGATCTGATGATTGACGGGCAAGCCATGTTTGCGGTTCAGGGAGACGGCGCGATCGGATATACCCGCGAAGGCGGTTTCCACGTATCCCCGGACGCCCGTAATCCGAACAACCTGCTGCTGGTCAATTCACAAGGCTATCCCGTACTTGACGTGAACGATAATCCGATCTCTCTTCCGGCGAAAGGGAAAGTTGCCATCAATGAGAGAGGTCAGATTATTGTAGAGACCCCAACGGGTGGCCGTACGGCTCCTTATGCTACCTTGAAGCTGGTTGAGCTTGAGCGTCCGGAGGGACTGGTCGCTGTAGGGGATAACCTGTTTGTCTTAGGGAACGGTTTAGCGGAAGGCGACGTATTCGATACGACGCCGCCTGCTCCGGGCGAGCCTCCTAAATCCAAGGTGCTGTCCGGATTTGTGGAGCAATCCAACGTGAACCTGACCGATGAATTGACCAAGATGATGGAAGTTCAGCGGGCCTACCAGCTGACGGCACGCGCGCTTAGTTCCAGCGATACCATGATGAACCTTGCCAACACAATGCGAGGGTAGGTGGGCATCATGAGTGAATCAAACGCCAAAAAACGCTCCAAGACATCCGGATGGAAAATCGCCGTCCGTATCATGATTCCTGTATTGCTCGTACTGGCATTATTTGGGGGTATGGTCTTCGGATATGTTGTCCTGGGGGATCAGGAGCTTAGTGAAGTGTTTGAATGGGGCACATGGAAGCATGTTTTTGATTTGATTTTCGCACCGTGACGAAGGTCGGGGTGACATACAACGTTGTTGATAAGATGCCAAACTCCCTGGAAGGGAGTTTTCTTTTTTTAGGGTTAAACGGTATAATGGGATGGGACTTGCGTATTAACTTTGTCATTTCATGACAATGGACGGATGTATATAAAATAACCCCACAAAGTGGAGCCTATGCTGCGATGCTTATTCCAAATACTTTGCGGGGACCCCAAAAACTTGTAAAAGGGCCCTCTCCTCGTACACGGAATGTCCGAAGGAGAAAGCCCCTTATCTGAAACCTTCACTTCTGCAGCGGTGAAGGATATCCATCATTTTTTCCGCAACTCCTTCTTTTTATGCAAATGATCCGAAATTCGTTAAAGAACCTCGAAGATGAAGCATGATACAACCATCGGCAATACCTTCCGCTGCTTGAGAAATCGGCATAGCGTCGCAACTGGAACGAACTCCCCTTTTCAAACGCTATGCTTGGCGGGTACGTACATAAGGAGGATTTAATACTATGTTGAACATCAAACAGATCCAAGAGATTATTCCGCATCGTCCCCCGTTTTTGCTCGTCGATAAGATCGTGGAGATCGAGGATGGCAAACGGGCGGTCGGCATCAAGAACGTGACGATCAACGAACCGTTTTTTGTCGGGCATTTCCCTGAATATGCCGTTATGCCGGGAGTCCTGATTGTAGAAGCTTTGGCGCAAGTCGGCGCTGTGGCGATTCTCAACGTAGAGAGCAATCGGGGCAAGCTCGGCTTTTTGGCGGGCATTGACGGTTTCCGTTTCCGTGGACAAGTGGTGCCGGGAGACACGCTGCGCCTGGAAGTCGAGATCATTCGCCTGAAGGGCATGATCGGCAAAGGGAAAGCGACCGCAACAGTGGATGGACGCGTAGTGGCCGAGGGAGAAATTATGTTTGCTCTCGCGGATAAGGAGTAATTTTCAGACTATTCTTGTTTGGATGAGGAAGGGAGACTTTTTTTCATGTCAGAGATGAGTCAGAGAACAATCGATACGGTACAGCGTTGGTTGAATGATCCTTATGTAGATGAGGAGACGAAACAGGAGCTGCGTTCACTCGAGCACGATGCCAAAGAGCTGGAGGAGCGGTTTTATCGTGATCTGGAATTTGGAACGGGCGGTCTGCGCGGCGTCATCGGTGCAGGCAGCAACCGGATGAATAAATATACGGTAGGTCGCGCAACGCAAGGCTTTGCGCAGTATATTCTGGAGGCTCACGGCGATGCGGAGGGCAAGCCTTCCGTTGTCATTGCCCATGATTCCCGGCATTTCTCGCCGGAGTTTGCGTTGGAGGCTGCTTTGGTTCTGGCCGGCAACGGGATTGTAGCCAAGCTGTACCCTTCCTTGCGTTCTACGCCGCAATTGTCATTCAGCGTGCGCCACTTGGGTGCTACCGGAGGGATTGTCATCACGGCAAGCCATAATCCGCCGGAATATAACGGTTATAAGGTGTACAACCGTGAAGGCGGCCAGCTGGTGCCGGACGAAGCGGAAAACGTGATTGCCCGGATTCAGGAGGTGGATTCTTTCTCCGCCGTGAAGAGGCTGTCGCAGGCGGATGCCGAGGCACAGGGTCTGTTGGTTTGGCTGGGCGAAGCGGAGGACCAGGCTTTTGTGGATACGGTGACCGATGTCAGCGTGAATCGGGAGCTTATCGCGTCCAAGCTGGGCGAGGATTTCAAAATCGTATTCACGCCGCTCCACGGAACAGGGCAAGCCCCGGTCGAGCGGGTGCTTCGGAACATCGGCTTTAAGCATATCCATGTCGTTCCTGAGCAAGCACAGCCGGACGGCAATTTCTCCACCGTGAAATCTCCGAATCCGGAGGAACGTGAAGCGTTCACGCTTGCGATGAAGCTTGGCGAGGAAGTAGGAGCCGACATTTTGATCGGGACGGATCCCGACGCGGATCGCATGGGGGCTGTCGTGAAGAACGGCCAAGGTGAATACGTCGTGCTGACAGGCAATCAATCGGGCGCGATTATGATCCACTATTTGCTGGGTCAATTGAAGGAAGCGGGTAAGCTCCCTAACAATGGTGCCGTAATCAAGACCATCGTAACAAGCGAGATGGGAGCCGCGATTGCCGAGCATTATGGTGCCGCCGTGTTGAATACATTGACGGGCTTCAAGTACATTGGCGAGAAAATGACCCAGTTCGAGGAGTCCGGCAGCCATACGTATCTGTTCGGCTATGAGGAGAGTTACGGCTATTTGGCAGGCAACTATGCGCGCGATAAGGATGCTGTGCTGGCCTCGATGCTGATTTGCGAAGCCGCCGCCTACTATAAAGGACAAGGCAAGACGCTGTACGATGTGCTGCAGGAGCTTTACGAGCAGTTCGGTTATTTCCTCGAGACGCTGGAATCCCGGACGCTCAAAGGCAAGGATGGCGTTGCCCAGATTCAAGCCAAGATGTCCGATTGGCGCGACAATCCGCCCCAGAAGGTCGGGGGCCAATCGGTTAAGCAGGTCCTTGACTATGCGGAGGGCTTGGACGGATTGCCGAAGGAAAACGTGTTAAAATATTTGCTTGAAGACGGTTCTTGGTTCTGCCTGAGACCTTCGGGCACCGAGCCGAAGATCAAAGTGTATTTTGCCGTGCGCGGCGAATCTTTCGGCGATGCGAAGGCCAAAATTCAATCGCTCTCGGATCAAGTCATGGCCCGGGTAGACGCTTAACCATAGATACATTTTAATGAGAGAAGAGAACGAAGGGGATTTACGATGGTTGCGCAAGGCATCAAATAGCTGTTGCCCTCCATCGTAAATCCCCCGCAGGTTCGATGAGGAGGTACTTTCGTGGTTCAGAAATGGAAACGCTGGAACACGGCAGCCCGCAAGTGGCTGTGGATTCTGGTTGTTCTTGGCGTTGCAGCGGCCCTGCCTGTAGGTTATGACCGACTGCAAACAGAATCAACATCAAAGAACGTCGAGTTGGTGTTTGATTATCGGGATTTGTTGGATGTCGCGGTGTATCAATCCAAGCCGCAGGATTTTATATCCGAGCAGCTGGATCGCCTGAAAGACGCTGGCGTGATCAGTATGGCGCTTTATGAAAGCACGCTGGACGAGCTGGCGAAATCGCGGCGGATATCGGTATATGACGGGCAGCAGGTCGCCGATCTGACAGGTACGACGGTCTCCCCGAACGAGAATTTTACGTATGTTGCATTCCTGAACGAGGAAAGCGCAGCTTTAATTAAACCCATCATTCAAGACACGTTCACGAGACTGGGGATTCCGGTAAGATCATGGCAGTTCGAGCGCGCAGTGGACGGATTGGTGCTGGAAACTCCGCGTTCCAATTCGGTCATTAAACCGTTGTCTCCAGACCCGATTACGATCAGCATGCTGAGGGAGAAGGGCTTTAACATTGTGCCGCGTCTGTCGGACAGTCTTCCGTATGACCAGGCTTACATGGAGAAGCTGATGGCGTACTTCGCGGATAACGGCGTGAAACGCATTCTGTTTGAAGGGGATTCCGCCAGAGGTTTTAATGATCAAGCCGAAATGAAAAGCCTGGATTCCTTTGGCCAGCTGTTGAACCAGCATGGGATCGGCCTCGTGGCGATTGAGAATATCAAGCGTCCGCAAAAAGGCTTTACGAAACTTGCCTATTTAACGGATTACAACGTAACCCGTATTTATTCCTTAAGCGAGCGGGATGCTAATCTGGAGCCCGAGGTTATCGGGGACCGCTTCGCCCTGGCATCCAAAGACCGTAACATTCGGATGTTCTATTTGAATGCAGAGCCGAGCCGGGATATGACCAAGGCTTCCGTTACCCATCCGCTGGATAATCTGATTGACAGTTTGACCGGGGCGGGCCAAGCCATCAAGCAGATCGAGGACAATGGCTTCACTATGGGCCCTGCAGAGCCGTTTAAGGTAACTGACTCGTCCTTGCAGCGTTACTTTAAGCTTGGGGCGGTCGTCGGAGCCATCGCCCTGATTTCACTCATGATTTCCTATTACATTCCGTTCTTGACGATTGCAGCCTTCCTGATTGGGCTTGTGGGCAGCGCCGGATTATATGTTCTAATGCCGACATTGCTTGAACAGGCCTTGGCTTTATTTGCCGCGATCAGCGCTCCAACGGTTGCCGTCATATTGGCCATTCGCAAAGTCAATGAAACGCAGAAGAGCATTCCGGACATGAGTCCTGGCAGAAGAGTGACCCATTCGATCGTATTGCTGGTCAAAACCTCGATTTTGTCGCTTGCGGCTGTACCGATCGTTGTTGCGTTATTGAACAATGTGACCTATATGCTCGTGCTGGATCAGTTCCGTGGCGTGAGCTTGCTGGCTGCAGCTCCGATTGGGCTTATTGCGATCTACGTGGTTCTGTATCGCGGGGGATCGACTTACAGCGCAATTCTGAAGTTGCTTAAAGCGCCGATCTCACTGACATGGGTCATCGCAGCGGGTATTGTGGCCATCGTTGGCTGGTACTATCTCACCCGTACTGGTAATGCAGGCTCCGTATCTTCGATCGAAATGGCATTCCGTACATTCCTGGAAAATACGTTTGGCGTACGTCCGCGTAACAAGGAATTCTTGCTTGCTCATCCGATGATGGTGCTCGGCGTGTTCCTGTCATTTAAGTATCGTCATGCCGTATACCTTCTCATTATCGGCGTGATGGGGCAGCTGTCGATGGTCGGAACATTCACGCATATTCACACGCCTCTCTATATTTCGGCGATTCGGGTGGTATTGGGCCTTGGACTCGGCCTGATCATCGGATTGATAGCGATATTGGTATGGCAAGTGGCAGAAAGGATCTGGAAACGATGGTCTCCACTTCTAAGACAATAGTCATTTCCGGATATTACGGATTTAAAAATAGCGGTGACGAAGCGGTGCTGAAATCGATTCTGACCGCATTAGAGCAGGAAGGACAGGCAGCGGGGGTCGATATCAACCCCGTTGTGCTTTCCATTGACCCGGAATGGACTTCGGCTGCCTACGGGGTTAAATCGGTACATCGGATGAAGCTCGGCGAGGTTCGACAGGCGATCAAGGACAGCGACGGTTTGATCAGCGGCGGAGGAAGCCTGCTGCAGGATGCTACCAGTCCGAAGACCATTCCTTATTATCTGGGCGTTCTCAAGATCGCGCAGTGGCTCGGTAAGCCGACGTTCATTTATGCCCAGGGCGTTGGCCCGGTGAACCGTAAACTGTTTTATCCGATGATTCGCTCGATCTTCCGTAAATGCACGTATATCTCGGTGCGGGACATGCAGTCGGGCGAACTGCTTCAGTCCATGGGAATATCGGGGGAAGCCGTGCACGTCGTGCCGGATCCGGTGATGGGGTTGCCGCTGGCGGAGGGAAAGGGTGTCCATCTGGATTCCCACTCGGGATCAGCGTTTAAAGAGAATGAAGCTGCACCAGTTTCTTCTATAGAAGAGCAGCGCGAATCATCCGAAGAACCTGTAAAGCCATCCTCGTTATCAAGCGAAGAGATGCAGGGCTCTCTTCCGGTCATCGGCATTTCGGTTCGGTATTGGCATCCGGAACGAAAAGAGCTGAAGGCTGTAGCGGAAGGTTTAAAGGCATTGGCCGAACAACGACCGGTGCATCTTCGCTTTCTTCCTTTTCATCAGCCGGATGATATTGAGGCTTCGCAGTTTATAGCGGATGCCATAGGTAATGTTTCCAAGAATGGCTCTGCCTTGAGTTTCTACCGCGATGAGAAGCAGCCGCAGGACATGCTGCGCGAGGTTAGCCGTTGTGATATGATATTGGGCATGCGCTTGCATAGCCTGATCTATGCCGCGAATCAGAGCGTGCCGCTGCTCGGAATTTCTTATGATCCGAAAATCAACCACTTCTTGAAGCGGCTTGGCAGCGAGCCTGTCGGAAGCAGTGAATCTCTTGACCCGAACGTATTAAAGGATCAGATGCTGAAGCTGTTGGACGATGCAGCGGCATGGAAGGCGGAGCATGGCGAGCAGATTGCCTTGCTGAAACGCGAGGCTGCCATGCCTGCACGCCACATTGCCCAATATTTACGCCATAGAGGATGATAAACATGAAACAGACCTATCCATTTCCTACCGTATCGGTATTCGAGATTCCGTTTTCCAAGCTAAGCATGAAAGATACGGTGAAATACCTGACAGAGGCTGTGCAGTCGGGGCAGCCCCATCATGTGATTACGGCGAATCCGATCATGGTGATGACGGCCGTCAACAATCCGGAGTATAAAGAGATGATGCAAAGAGCTGAAATCATCGTTCCGGACGGCACCGGAATCGTCTGGGCCGCCGGTGTGGGCGGCGATCCGTTGGAGGGACGCGTGACCGGCTTCGAGCTTTTACATGAATTGTTGAAGGTCGGGGAAACCTATAGATGGAAGTTCTTTCTGCTTGGAACTACCTCCGAAGTGATTCAGGAAGCTGCCGAAAGGTTACAAATGCAATATCCGGCTGCAATTATATGCGGCTGCCGGGACGGTTTTTTTGGGCCTGATGAAGATGCTGCCGTCATCGAACAGATACGGGCGGCTTCACCGGATATTTTGTTTGTGGCGCGCGGTGCGGATAACCAGGAGCCTTGGATTGCCCAGCATAAACAGGCGCTCCAGGTTCCGGTCGTGATGGGCGTCGGGGGATCGTTCGATATTATCTCCGGCAAACTGAAGCGGGCACCGAAGGTGTTCCAAAAGCTGCGTCTCGAATGGTTTTATCGCCTTCTGAAGGAGCCTACCCGTTACAAAAGAATGCTTGCGCTGCCGAAATTCGTAGTGAAAGTGCTGCGCGAGAAAGAAAACGTAACGAAATCGAGCTGAATGGCTCATTTCTGTGGGTAAAATCCGGGAAATCACCGGAAATTGGCATTGGTTTTCGGACCCGAAGGGAGTATAATTCAACCGGTAGACTTTTATTGGGGGTCGAATGATTACATGTTAATGATATACATCATCGGGTTTATCGTATCGCTGGCGCTCGCTCTGCTCTTAACCCCGCTTGTAAAGAAGTTTGCGGTTAAGATTGGTGCCGTTGACGTTCCTAATGCCCGCAAGGTTCATACCCGGATCATGCCCCGACTCGGGGGACTCGGCATTTATCTGGCTTTTATTCTTGGACTCATTGCGGTTCTTCCTTTTTTGCCGGATAGCCTGTCGCCTCGTGATGCCAACTTCATGAAGGCATTTCTGATCGGCGGTTCCATGATCGTATTGATCGGAGCCTTGGATGATCGATTTGAACTTTCGGCCAAAGTGAAGTTTTTGGCTCAGATTGCAGCTGCCTGCGTAGTTGTATTCGGATTTAATATTACCGTGGACTTTGTAAATATACCGTTCCAGGACCGTTACTCCATGCTGGAGAGCTGGGTATCGATTCCGCTTACGATCTTCTGGATCGTCGGCGTAACGAACGCGATTAATTTGATTGACGGGCTTGACGGACTTGCAGCAGGCGTATCCGGCATTGCGATCGGCACGATCCTGGTCATGGCCGTCTTGATGGGCAACACAACCGTAGCCCTGCTCTGCCTGCTGCTCCTCGGCAGCATTATCGGTTTCCTGTTTTTCAACTTCCATCCGGCAAAGATTTTCATGGGAGATACGGGGTCATTATTCCTTGGATTCAGTTTGGCCATGCTGTCCCTGCTTGGATTTAAGCAGATTGCGATTGTGTCCTTTATTACGCCGCTGATCATTATCGGCGTTCCGCTGTCGGATACGTTCTTCGCGATCATTCGCCGCAAAATCCAGAAGAAACCGATCTTTGCTCCGGACAAGGGCCATTTGCATCACTGCCTGCGCGAGCTTGGATTCAGCCATCGCCAGACCGTGTTGATCATTTACGTCATTGCCGCGTTTTTCGGCGTATTGGCCGTCATTCAATCGTCGGCTGCCATGTATGAAGCGAACTGGGTGACGTTTGTGGTTATCTGCGTCATGATGTGTTTCATGCAGATCGGTGCCGAAGTCATCGGACTGGTCGGCAAGACCAAACGGCCGATTCTCGGGCTGATTAACCGGATGCGGATGAAGGCAAATCCCGAAAGCCGCACCAAATAAAACTTATTCTTTTTCATTATGAGTCCGGTACGGACATGCCAGCCTCGCCCAAAAAGGGTGAGGCTTTTTTGTGCTTTTTTCTAAATAATTGAATGTCTGGGACCGATATATGAACTATGCGCAAGTACCAATCTGTCAGTGAAAGCGAGGGGACCCAGTGAACGACGCAACACCCAAAACGGACGCCAACGTCCGAATGATCAAGGAGGCACAACCGTTGAAGAAAAATTTCCGTACAATAGCAAGCCTGTTATTGGCCATTGCTATGTTCTTTTCCCTTATTCCGGCATTACCGGCTTCAGCTGCAAATGGAGCCTTGTTTTTTCACTTTTCCAATCTAAGTACGGATCCGAATTCTCCAACGCCGGAGAACCGGAGCTCCATTTCGGTTTCGGGTACCTACAACGGCATTAATCCGAACACCATCTCGTATGAAATCAAACGGTTCGATGACACAACCACGGGCGGCACCGGCGTCAAGCCGATCCTGGACGAAGCAGCGAATACGTTCGAGTTCCTGAGCGTGCAGCTGAACCAAGGCGTGAACAAAATCATCGTGTCCGGCATGAGCACGCAAGGCCAGCAGATGAGTGCTACGGCCTACGTGAAGTTCTCCGATGTACCGGCTGTTTACGAAGTAGCGCTCAGTGATGGACGCGTTCTGGAAGAGAATGCTTCCAAGCCGGTTGTCGTTACTACGCAGACCGTCAGCATTTCCGTCAAAGCGACGAATGGATCCAAGGGTGTTACCGTCAATGGGCAGAATATGTATGCCGGCGGCGGCGATACGTATTACTCCGCAGGGATCCTGCTGCAGAAGGGCGTCAATGATCTGGTGATCGTCGTGAACTCCGAATCGAAATCCCAGACCATCAATAGACAGGTCGTTTATCATCCGACAGGTTCTATAACTGTCAATCAACTGAAGATTGGCGGCACAAATATCGATGGACAGGCGGTTGTTACCGGTACGGTGAACGGCGTCATCTCCGGTTATGTGATCGTGGATGCTCCTCCGGCTGGTACCCCAGCGGTTCCCCCGATCCTTGAAGTATCCGTATTTTCGGTAGGAGCCACAAATCCGATCATGACCTCGCCAGCAACCGTAGGTGCGGCAAGCTTGCTGGGCAATACCTTGATGTATCCTTTTACAACGACCGGCACTACCAGCATCACTCAGAGTGGGGATTATTTTGTACTCACTAAGGATACTACCACGGGCTTTGATGTGAAGAATTCTTTTACTTACCGCGATGTCAGTGCGCCTACCATCAAGCAGGTGTACCAATTGTACGGCGTAACGGAGAGCGGGGGAACGGTATCGGCTACCTCCCAATCCATTTTCCCAAGCAGTAACAACACCGTCCTGAATGAACTGCCGATCTATTTAATGGTCGAGCAAGTGAACGCAGGCAATGTCGAGATAGAGTCCAGCAAGGGCGGCGGCACGATCGCTCAGAAGTTTACCTATAACAGCCACACGGTTTTCAAAATCACGAACCTGCCGACAGGTCAGCAAAATCTGATCATCAAGGTCAGCAATGGGTCGGGCGTTTCCGATACCAAAGTCATCCCGGTGACGTTCTTGTCTTCTTCTTATATTGATATTTTCAATTTGTACAACAACCAGGTATTTAAGAACAGCTCGGATTTCAACCAAGTGACAGGACGCATTGTCAACTACACAGGGACTACAGGACTTACGATTTCCCTGAACGGTAACACTCGCGATCTGAACGTGAACGGCAACGGGGAATTCAGCTTTACGGATACGACGTTCCTGCAGCTGATTCCAGGTCCGAATACGTTGGTGGTCGCCGACAAGAGCGGGAAAATCTCGACGAAGCTGACCCTGCTTTATTTTAGCGATACCCGTTCGGTTATCAAAAACATGATCCCATTCCCGGTTGGCTCCGCAACGGAATCCGATCCGGACGGATTGTTCCGAGAAACGGCTGAGAATGCGTATAACACATATGAAAAAGCTTTGGGTCTTCGCTTTGAAGTGGAGTACACGGATGAGATTACGGTGAACCTCAGTCATCCTACGCCAACCATCTTTGCAGTATTTACCAAAAATAACCAAGGAACCTGGACTCTTTCGGGCGGTGCCCTGAAGACGCAATTGGATCCCATTAATCCGGCGGATTACGACCGGTACTTTACCATTGGCAATGGCGCAAACTCCAGCTCGGCCCGCGTGGTGTTCAAAGAGCTCGCACTACCAGAGGTTGGTTTGCAGGCAATCAGCATCGGTTCGCGTTATCAGTCGGTTACAACAACCGATACCATCGAAATCACGCGCGAACGTGCACCTTACCAAGTGCTGTCTCCTAAACTGCCGAACGAAGGCGTGCTGAAACAGAACTTTGTAGAGGTAAGCATCAAGGCTGAGGGAGCTGACGCCATTCTGATTGGCAAAACGCCAATGGTGAAATCCGAAATCAGCGACATTTTCCGTCTTGAGGTCAAAAACCTGAAAAACGGCAAAAACACCATCAAGTTTACGATCGAACAAGGCACCAAAAAGACAAACGGCCAATTCGTCGTAACGTACACAGACGATGCAACGGAAGGCTCCCAGTTTAAAACCAATATTTCGAAGTCCGGTAAAGTGTCCGTATTTAAAGGCGGCGTATCGCTGTCCTTGCCGAAAGGCACCGTGCTTCAACAGGCGAAATCAAGCCCTACGGCTGAAGTGCCAACGATCAACCTGCTCGGCGAGCATGACATCCTGTTCGGCATTGCCAACCAGATCGATGGTCGTACGATTAAAGCCTATAACCGGATCGGCGAAATCGAGAACGGCGTGGAAATGGACGGACGCCTGTCCCTGATACCAGGGGATAACAACAATGCGTTCCGTTTCACGCCGGCTGCGCATTTCGGATATGCCTCTCCGCTTTACTGGCTGGATGCAGGTTCGCTTAATGCCTACAGCAGCAACGTGGAAGACTTTAATGTAAAAGCGGCAACGCATCCGTACGCAAAAGGGCACGAATTCCATCAACGCTTGATTCCTCAAAACTGGATGGAGCTCTCCCAAAAAGGTACGATTACCTTGAAATACGATTCCGCGCTGGTGAATTCGGCTTCCAGCAATCTGGGCATCTGGTGGTACAACCCGTCCCAAGGAACCTGGATCAACATCGGCGGAAAAGTAGACGCCAAGAAGAAAACCATTACCGCTCCATTCAAGGGCTTCGGTTACTACGCCGTTAAATCCTTGCGTTACAGCTATTCCGATGCAATCTCGCATAAGACGGCTCGCAACGATATCGAATTGATGCTGGCCAGAGGATACATGAAAGCGTCCAAGCAGGATGCGTTCGGCGTGTATGATCCGATGACTCGCGGCGAATTTGCTACGATTATCGTGAAGCTGCTGGATATTCCGTTGGATTACGATACCGACAAGAACAAGCTGACCTTTGATGACATTTATCAGGAAAGTGTCGTCAACAGCATGCAGTGGGATTACCGTTACATCGAGACGGCAGCCAGAAAAGGGATCATCCGCGGCATTGCGCCTCGAAGCTTTGCTCCGAATATGGAGCTGACCCGCGAGGAAGCGGCCAATATGATCGCACGCGCGCTGAACCTGAAGATGGGCGAAGTCGAAAAAGATAAAGCAGCGCTTCAGAAGCAATTCGAAGATGTGGGCAATATCAAGTCGAACTACTCCTATCCAGCCATTCTTGCCGTAAGCAAGGCCGGCATTCTGACCGGCGTTGCGAACAGCTTGAAGGAAGGCGAGAGAAAGCCGACTTATAACTTCAACCCGGATGCGGTGCTGAATCGTGCCGATACGGCAACCGTCGTTAAACGCATGATGAGCAAGCTGAAAATGCTGTAAGCCATTATTCATAAGTTAGGATTTACATGACAAAAGGAACGAGAGCCGATGCCCAATTTCTATTGGCAGGGCTCTCTTTTTTTCCTGCACAGCTTTTAAGGAACAGGTTATATATGTCATAATTAACAAGATCTTATGGGCGTACTATGCCCCGCGGAAACCGTTTACCAATATCTATTGTTTTGTAATTTCATGTAGAATACGCTACAATAGCGGAAGCACATACTATTTTTAGAGGGTGAAGATGAATTTATGAAGCCGATATTATCAAAAGCGCAGCTCGACTACATGAAGGCGAAGACCAAGTTCGAGGAAAAAGCCAAAGTGATGGAGAAGAAGATTGAGCTGGCTCGTGCCACTCATGATGAGATAACTCAGGAAGTCATGGAGGGACTCGTTGTTGAGACAGGCTTTCATGATTCATTTAACGAAATGACAGCGGCTGAGAATGCGTTGATCCAATGGTCACATACTACAATTAAACATGATAAGACATATCGTACGAATAAAGCGGAGATCGATCAGATGTACAGCACGCTGCACAGCAATCCAGAAATGCGCGCGCGGATTATCCAACTCGCTATGAAGATTCGCTAGCATTCTACAAAGGACGCCGATAAGGCGTCTTTTTTTGTTGTCGCAATATGTAAATGAAGGCCTGTTATATGAAGCGGGGGAACTTTGAAAAAAAATTTTAAAAAAACTTTGCAACTGCCGCAACTTTTTGGAAAATCAAACGTTTATAATGTAGAGCCCAACGAAGTAACCAAGATTATCCGATGCAAGAAGATTGTCTATTAATTAGAAAAATGTTCTTTACGGTGTTGGGGACTCGTTGTATAATACCTAGGTAGGATTAGGAATCTATTCTAGTATGTAGTGTTCTCTCGTTAACAAGATTCTGTGATATCGTCACAGACATCATTTATGATTTATGCTCAACTCGGGAAAGGAGGTGCAGGACAAATGAGTGATAAGAGCTACCAAATTAAAGAAAATAATCAAGTGATGATTCAAGGAGGAGAAAAAAAGGTTATGAAGAAAATTTTATCCGTAGCACTGTCTACAGCAATGGCATTCTCCATGTTTGCTTCTGTTGCATTCGGTGACGACGCACTCAACACTCAACAGAAATTTGATGTACTGAAAGAAAAAGGGATCTTCACTGGTTATCCAGACGGAACTGCTGGCCTGGACAAAGAAATGACTCGCGCTGAGTTCGCTAAAGTCCTGGTTGGTATCATGGGTCTTGAGCCAATCGAAGGCAAAGCATCTTTCAAAGACAAAAACTACAAAGCTGACAAATGGCCAGCTCCTTACGTAGAAGCAGTTTACGCTGCAGGTCTGATGGAAGGTAAAAACACAACGAAAATGATCTTCGACTTCAATGGTAAAATCACCATTCAAGAAATGGCGAAGGTTCTCGTTACTGCACAAAAACTCGAAATCCCAACTGAAACGAACAACAACGCTTCTGATTGGGCTAAAGGTTATGTGCAAGCAGCAATCAACGCTGGTCTGGTAGACGCTAAAGCGAACCCTAAAGCGAACGCTTCCCGTTCCCAACTGGTTGACGTAGCTTACTCCATCTACCTGGCTCAACAAAAACCAGCTGTAGTTTCTTACGAAGTTAAAGAAGACGGCAAAGTAGTTGAGTTCAAACTTGCTAACAACGAAGTTGTTAAAGTAACTTTGGAAACTGCTTTGAAAGCTAACACAGCTACAGAAGTTAAGTTCTCCCACAACAACTACGACTACACTGAAAAAGTAACTTGGGTTGTAACTGCAGCTACTAAGATTCAAAGCGTTGCGGGTACTAACTACAAGCAACTGGTTGTAACTTTCGACGGTGAAGTTGATACTAAAACTGCTACCAACGAAGAAAACTACACGATCAGCAACGTTGCAGTTGACTCTGCTTCCCTGTCTGCAGACAAGAGAGTTGTTACGCTGACACTGACTGAGAATGGTAACAAATTGCCACAGCAAAAAGCTACCAACCTGAAAGTGAATGGCGTTAAAAACTCCGATGGAAGCAGAACTTTCAATGAAACAGTTTCCTTCTCTGTGAATGATACTGCAATTCCTGAAGTTAAAACGGTTACTGGTCTGGGAACAAGCGCTGTACGCGTTCAATTCTCCGAGCCTGTAACAAGACTTTCTGCTGGTAACATCGCTAACTATCGTATCGATGGTAAACCGATTTCCGGAACAATTACTTATAGCTACCTTACAAATTCCGTAGTTATTTCTACTCCACTTGCTGTTGGTGAGCATACTTTGACAGCTGAAGGTGTAACTGATTTTGCTAACTTTAAAGTTGGTAATGCAAGTTCCACATTCTCGGTAGTTGAAGATACTGCTGCACCAGAGGTTGTATCTGCTGTTGCTAAAGACCTGCAAACAGTAGTTGTGACTTTCAACGAGCCGATTAAATCGGTAAGCAAAGGTTATCATACTTCTACTGCAAGACCAGCTACAGTGTCAATTAGTGACAATGAAGTTACATTGAGCTTCACTGAACCTAACCGTCTGGGTCTGGGCGAAACAGAAGTTTTCCTTGAAGCTGTAAGTGACTACAGCAATAACTCTTCTAACCGTTCGACTAAAGTAACTCCTGTAGTTGATACTGAGCGTCCAACAGTTGTTGGTGTCAATGCGAAGTCCACAGACACAACAGCAATCACTGTTGAGTTCTCTAAATCGGTTAAAGAGTCTGACATTCAAAACAGAAGCAACTTTGTTCTGAAAAAAGCAGATGGAACAGTGTTCTCCGGAGCTGGTTTCACAAGCGCCGGTAACCCAACTACTTCTCCTAGCTATGCAACGAAGGCTAACGGAACTGTTGATAACACTAAAGCTGTTCTGAAGTCTATCGGATCGAATTTGCCAGCTGGCAAATACACTCTGGAAATCTCCGGAATCCGCGACAACACTGCTTTTGGTAACACTATGGTACCTCAAACTGTGGAAATCAATGTAACACAAGCTGGCGCTATCGAGACTACTGCTGCTTGGTATACTCTTGATTCCGCAAATGACCAATACAACATTTATGTACAGTTTGACAGAAACGTTGCAACTTCTGGTGAAGGTAATGCGCTTGATGTTAACAAGTACAACTATGTTGTTGGAAGCACTTATTATCCAATTCCAGCAAATGCATCGATCACTTCTTACACAGCTAATACAGTTGTAATTACTGTAAATAAAGATGATCTGAATGCTAACTTCAGTGATAATACTGTTGCTAAGAAAATCCGTGTTGTCAACGTAGCTGACCTTAACGGAAACTATGTAAACACAACTGGAAGTGTTACTGATCTGACAGCACAAGAAGTTTCCCGCGTTGCTATCGGTGACGTGAATGCTACAGGTGCAAGAACAATTGTTGCTAAGTTTAAAGGTGAGTTGGGATATGTTGATGCACGTGACTTTGTAGTTGGTTCTGCATCCGTACCAACTGATGTTTATGGCTTCTCCGTAACAAATAAAGGCTTTGCTAACGGCGAAACAACTGTTGAGTTCAATCTTACTAAAGATCTTCCTGCTAACACAGGTGATGTAGAATTGAGAACTTCTTCTACAAGCTCAGCTGATCTGCATACTGTAGATAACTACGGTCGTAAGATTGCTCCAATCAAGAAAGATGTTGCTGACAAAATTAAGCCATCCATTGTTGAAAACTCCAATGGTACTAAACAAGTTAGTGCAACTGCAACTGCAGTTACTATTAACTTCACTGAAGACCTTAACCTTGCTCAAACTGCAGCTACATTTGTAGTTCGTGTAAATGGTAACGCAGTTGAAGTGGCTGATTACACTGCAAGTGTTAGCGGAAATCAATTGGTAATTACTCTTGATAATGCTGCTCCTGCAACTGCTTTGATCGAGGTAGAACTGAAAGGTAACCCAGACGGTTTGTACCTCACAGATAAGAGCGGAAATGCAGCTGACAACTTTAGTGTTTCAGCACGCGTTAACTAATCTGTATCTGTAATGCCTTATTAGAACCCTTACCCTTGAGGTAAGGGTTCTTTTAAATTTATAGTTATTGAAGAGGTGCAGTATGAAAAACAAGAAAATGATGAAGATGAAAGTTTTGTCTGCATTTTTGGTGCTAGCTATCGGGATTGCAATCGGCTCCATCCTCAACACCCCCGCCGACGGCGCAGGCACCACCCCAGGCACTACTGACGATCCGGTTGTCACCAAGAGTTACGTAGACCAACAAATCCAGCAAGCACTCAATGGCGGTGGTGGGGGGACTACCAACCCAACCAATCCTACGCAACCATCGCAAGGTGCCGATGAAGTGAAAAACGTGGCGTTGAAGCCAGGGAAGATTCTAATCGCCGACGCAGGAACGGAGTTCATTGTACGTTCAGGTAACGCTGTGATCTACACAGAAGTCGCTAGCGGCGTTGCGGACCTTACGGATGGTAAAGACCTGTTAAACGGCGAAACGGCGCCTAAGAACCATCTGCTTTCCTTCCCGCGTGAAGGTCGCGGTATTCAGGTGAAAGAAGGGCAGTCAAGCAATCTGATTGTCATGGTACGTGGCGGTTACACCATTAAATAGTGTCAGCAACTAGGGGCAATAGCCCCTGCTAATATTGCCTCTTCCACCAAGTACGTGTTAACTTTCGTTCGGTATGATCCTCTTATAATTATTGCCAGTTGTGACAACGTTTTATACGTGTTGACGCTGTGTTCTCGACAAATAATAACTTCTGTAAAAACCAATACAGGAGGTGTATTTCATGGCACGCAGCAGTCGTAATCGTCAAGTGGTTCCGGAAAGTCGTGAAATGCTGAAGCAAATGAAATACGAAATCGCAGCAGAGTTTGGATTACCGGTGGGATATGGCAGCAGCTCGTATGGAGCGGATACGGAATTCGGTTCTGAGCTTGGAGCCATCGGAGGAGGTTACTCCAGCCGTCGTGCTGGATGGGGGCATCTGACATCCCGCGAGAACGGATCCGTTGGCGGAGAGATCACGAAGCGTTTGGTTCAAAACGCCGAGCAAAGCCTCTTCGGCAGACTGTAGTCATTTTTCAATTGTATAGGGAACTTATTCTTGATTAACATCCGATTGAAAAACCCAAGAAAATCCTTGAAAAACAGCTCACTAACTGGATTGACACCTGGTAACAAATAAGTTAATATGCATGTTGAGGATTGTACATTTCAAACCTTTTCCTGTCGGAAAAGGTTCATTTTTTGTGTAGGACCTCTTGATATATCACATACTATTCATATGGGAGGTTGATCTCATGTCTTTAACAGGGCGACGTTTATTTACATCTGAGTCCGTAACTGAAGGACATCCGGATAAAATCTGTGACCAGATTTCTGATGCGGTACTCGATGCTTTTTTGGCTAACGATCCGAACGCGCGCGTAGCTTGTGAAGTTTCCGTTGCGACTGGTCTTGTTTTGGTCATTGGTGAAATTAGCACTAAATCTGAATACGTGGATATTCCATCCATCGTACGCAATACCGTGAAGGAAATCGGGTATACCCGTGCTAAATACGGTTTTGATTCCAATACATGCGCGGTGCTGACATCGCTGAATGAGCAATCGGCCGATATTGCACAAGGGGTAAACGCTGCACTGGAGAATCGTGATCCTTCCCAAGTGGACAAGGAAACCGAGAACATCGGTGCTGGTGACCAAGGTCTGATGTTTGGTTTTGCAACCAACGAGACGCCAGAATTGATGCCTCTTCCAATTGCATTGTCTCACCGTATCGCTCGTCGTTTGTCCGAGGTTCGTAAAGACGGTACGCTGGAATACCTGCGTCCGGACGGTAAAACTCAGGTAACGATTGAGTACGACGGCAATACGCCGGTTCGCGTGGATACGATCGTGGTATCGACTCAACATGCCGAAGAAGCAACGCTGGAGCAAATCCAGAAGGATATTAAAGAACAAGTTATTCTTCCTGTCGTACCGGCTGAATTGCTGGACGCCGAAACTAAATATTTCATCAACCCTACCGGCCGTTTCGTCATCGGTGGTCCTCAAGGCGATGCTGGTCTGACAGGCCGCAAAATCATCGTGGACACCTATGGCGGCTACGCTCGTCATGGCGGCGGTGCATTCTCCGGTAAGGATCCTACAAAAGTCGACCGTTCCGCTGCTTACGCGGCGCGCTACGTGGCTAAAAACCTGGTTGCCGCAGGACTCGCGGACAAGTGCGAAATCCAATTGGCTTACGCCATCGGTGTCGCTAACCCAGTGTCGATCAGTGTCGACACATATGGTACAGGTAAAGTGAGCGAAGAGAAGCTGGTTGAGCTTGTGCGCAACAACTTTGACCTGCGGCCGGCTGGAATCATCCGCATGCTGGATCTTCGTCGTCCGATCTACAAGCAAACGGCGGCGTACGGACATTTTGGACGTACCGACCTGGATCTGCCTTGGGAACGCGTTGACAAAGCCGAAGCGCTGAAAGAACAAGCTGGCGCAAACTAAGGTAATTTTAGGATATGTTCCGGATATAAAGTTTAGGCATGTGCCATTCCATTTTTCTTTTGAAAAAAGGCACATGCCTTTTTGTGTTTAAAATCCTCTCAAGATGTAGTGATGAAACTGGAGATGGAATTAGAATTTATGACAAAAATGCAATAATTATAAAGCCGATGCCTAGTGTAGGTATCGGCTGTTTTTGATTAATAATTGGTAATAAAGGAATATACTTTATGACAAACTAGTTACTTTTAGATGAAAATATAGTAACATAGGATTGATTTACATAGGCTCCTAAAAAATGCCGCTACAATTTTGCTAAGACTTGGTGTACGATACGCGAAAGTGTTTTTTTTATAACAAATTCGTAACTTTTCCTCGAAAATGAAGTCTATTAAATAGAGACTTTATATGTTCGGCATCCGTGTTGAACGAGAGATGGGAGAGTTACGATTACATGGTTAGTCAGGGGAAAACACTGAAGTCTGCAAAATCAGGCGTGGGCAAGAAATGGTTGATTATCACATTGGCCGGGGTCATCTGGGTGGGCCCTGTGCTGAGCAGCGGAATACCGGTGATAGGGAATCTATCAGCTTCCACGGTAGCATACGCGGCAACCACATCAGCGAAGAAGCTGGGTGAGGAAATCATTACGTCCGGCGCGGTTTTAATGAAGTATCAGTACATCAACAGTGCCGGCGCGAAATCGCTGGCGAATGTCATCCGGGTGGATCTGAACAACAAATATGTGAAGCTGGATGTCATGACAGGACAAGGCAATCAATTTACTACAAGACAAAGCACGGGCGGAATGGCGAAGGAAAACGGTGCGGTAGCAGCGATCAACGGGGATTTCTTTAATACTGGCAGAGAAGGAGCACCGATGGGCGCGCAAGTCTCGAATGGTCTTATGATGTCGTCGCCTTCGGATCTTAAAGGCATGTATGCTTTTGCCGTGACGAATGACGGAAAGCCGATCCTGGACGAGTTTGCTTTTTCGGGAAGCATTACCGCTGAGAACGGAACCACATTCCCGCTGGCAGGCATGAACAAAACAGCATACACACCGGAAGGTACCGGATCGAATTACAGCCATGTGAACGCAGCTTATATATACACAAGTGCATGGAAAGCTCTGGAGCGTCCGAAAAACAGCTCAAGCACACCGACCGAAGTAATGGTGACCGACGGGGTCATAACGGATATTTCGGTGATGGCCGGAATACCTACGGCAGTTCCGGAAGGAAGCTACATTCTTCGTACGCATGGTGCCGCAGCCGAGTTCGTGAAGAACAACCTGGCCGTAGGCCAGAGGTTAGAAGCGGATTATGCGCTCGTATCGAAAAAGACCGGTCAAAAGCTGGATCCTACGAATCTGCAGATGATGATTGGCGGACATACGATACTGGTGGATAACGGCAAAGCGACGTCCTTTTCAAGAAACGTGAATGATCTTGGAGGCAATCGTGCGCGTACGGCGGTGGGTTACTCCAAAGACGGACGTTACGCCTACCTGATCGCCACGGAGAGCAACGATAACAGCAAAGGCATGACGCTGCAGCAGCTTCAGGATTTCATGACGAAGGTTGGCGTTTGGAAGGGAATGAACCTCGACGGCGGCGGATCGACCACGATGGTCAACCGTCCGTTAGCCGAGATGAATACCCAGCTGACCTTCAACACGGAGTACGGGACGACGCAGCGAAGCATCGTTAATGCACTCGGCGTGTTCTCGACGGCACCTAAAGGCAGCTTGAAGGGCTTGAAGGTAAGCGGCAGCAACACACTGCTGATCGGGCAGATCGGAGCATATCAACTCAAAGGCTACGACACCTACTATAATCCCATTGAGGCTGGCTCGATTAAACCGACCTGGAAATCCAGCAACGGCAACCTTGCGG
This sequence comes from Bacillus sp. FSL K6-6540, assembly GCF_038007545.1. NCBI lineage: Bacteria > Bacillati > Bacillota > Bacilli > Caryophanales > Bacillaceae > Bacillus > Bacillus sp. FSL K6-6540. The sequence goes on along the minus strand of NZ_JBBOXH010000001.1, from coordinate 6,679,960 downwards.
TTAACGGCCAAAGCATAAAAGCAACGAAGCCGGGCACAGCGACCCTGACGGCGGTAAGCGGCAGCACCAAAGCGACGATGCAAGTCAAGGTGCTGGGTGCGGATGATCTCGTTGCCTTGACTACAGGCGTTTCCAGTGCACCGCTGCAGGCTGGAACGAGCGTTTCCGTACCGGTAACCGCCGTAACGAGCAGCGGCCAAAGCTTGGAGGTTCCGAGCAGCGCGCTGAAATGGGAGTTTATCGGCTTCAAAGGCAGTGTCAAAGACGGCCGCCTGACCGTCTCCTCCGTGAACAGCAATACAAAAGTCGGTTATGCCATCGCACGTTATGACGGATTTAGCACGGTCGTTATTTTGTCGGCAGCAGGCGAGAGTACGTGGGAGAACTTCGAGAATGTGAATTACCCGGTGAAGTTCACGACCAACGTGCCTGCAGTTACCGGGACGGCAGCGATCCAAAATGGCAGCGGAACAAAAGCAGCCTCCAAAGTCTTGAACCTAACCTATGATATGACAGGCGGGCTGGGACAAAAAATGTACGCTTATGCCGAGCTGAATGGCACGACAGGCAAAACGATTCCTGCACAGGCAACGTCGATGACGATTGACGTGGAGGGAGATAACAGCCTGAACTGGCTGCGTGCGGAGCTCAAGGACAATAACGGGAAAACCGTGTACGTCGATCTGGCTAAGGCGATGGATTGGAGCGGCTGGAAGACGCTGAGCATCGATTTGAGCGGATATAACATTGCGTTCCCGGCTCAGATGAAGCGGCTGTATGTCGTGAACGTGGAAGAGGGTCAGGACGAGCGTGCATTGACTGGGGCTGTGTCTTTTGACGATATTCGCTTCACGATGCCGTCCCTGTCAGGTAATGAAGGACTTCCAACCGGTAAAGCGGTCATGACCATTGGGCAAAAATCGCTCATGCTGAATGGTTCGAAAGTGGCAATCGATTCCGCGCCAATCCTGAAAAACGGAACGACCTATGTTCCGATTAAGCATGTGCTCGACGCCTTCGGCGGGCAAGCGACCTGGAACCAATCCGCGCAGCGGGTAGGCGTCCTGAGAGGCGGCATGCTCATGGAATTGACGGTAGGCAAAAAAGAATTCATCCTCAACGGTAAACGCAGTTCGGCGGCTGTGGCACCTATGGTTCAAGGCGGTAGGACTTTGGTCCCTCTTCGTCTCGTTTCCGAGCAATTAGGCCTTAAAGTAAAATGGGACAAGAACACGAAGACCGTTACGATCGAATCATGATATGGTATGATATGTATATGAAACGTTAGAAATGGAGTAGAGTGCGTGGATTATCAAGCCGATGCCATCGACCGTGTCATAAAAAATGCCATCAAAGTGATGGAGGACAGCAAATACCAGATGTTCGAAATATTGGAGGCGTCGCGGCAGGAGCTCGCGTCTCTCAATCATGAACTGCAGCGGACATTAAAAGAAACGACGGAAACCTTAGAGAAGGTGGATCAGCTGGAGCTGAACTACCGCCGTTCCCGGATCCGGCTGACCGAGGTCAGCCGGGATTTCGTCCGGTACAAGGAAGAGGACATCAAGCAGGCGTATGAGAAAGCAACGCAGCTTCAGCTTGACCTCATGATCTACCGGGAGAAGGAAATGTATCTGAAAGCAAGACGAGATGAGCTGCAGAAGCGGGTTCGCAATGTCGAGAACTCGGTGGAGCGCGCAGAATCGATCGGATCTCAGATGGGCGTAGTGTTGGAATACTTGTCCGGCGAGCTGGGCCAGGTATCCCGAATCATCGAATCTGCGAAGAACAGACAGGTCATTGGACTCAAAATTATTCTGGCGCAGGAAGAAGAACGGAAGCGCATATCCAGAGAGATTCATGATGGACCTGCGCAATTGCTGGCGAATCTGGTTCTTAGGACGGAAATTGTAGAAAGAATGCTTGCAAAGCAGGAATTTAAGATGGTGCAGGACGAAATAGTAGATTTGAAGGGCCAGGTGCGTTCGAGCCTGGAGGAAATGCGAAAAGTCATCTTCAATCTGCGTCCAATGGCACTCGATGATCTAGGATTAATCCCCACACTGCGTAAATATGTGCATGATTATGAAGAGAAATCGAAAATCCGCACGATCTTCGAGACACGGGGGAAAGAGCATCGTCTCTCTTCTGCGATGGAGGCGGCCATCTACCGGTTGGTGCAGGAAGCACTTTCGAATGCTGCAAAACATGCTTACCCGACTTATGTGCTTGTTGAAATCACCTACCAGGCGCAATTGGTCAAAATCGTGGTACAGGACAATGGCCTGGGATTCAATGTCGATTTGCTGGAGCAGAAAAGCAAGGACCACTTTGGGTTAATTGGCATGCGGGAGAGGGTTGAGCTGCTCGAAGGGAGAATGGAGATCGATTCAGCCGAGAATCAAGGAACCAAGATCGTGATTCATATCCCGACGAACGTAGAAAAGAGAAAGGAGTAATCGGATGGAACATTTGGAGAAAGAGAACACGATTATCAAAGTATTATTAGCGGATGACCACCAGCTGTTTAGGGAGGGTCTGAAACGCATACTGAATATGGAGGACGACATTGACGTGATCGGCGAATGCGGCGACGGCATTCAAGTGCTTGAGTTCTGCAACGAAGTAAAGCCGGATATCGTGCTGATGGACATCAACATGCCGACCGAAAACGGCGTTCAAGCGACCGAGAAACTACGTGAAATGTTTCCTGAGATCAAAGTTATTATTCTGTCGATTCATGACGACGAAAGTTATGTGTTTGAAACGCTCCGTAAGGGAGCGAACGGTTACCTCCTGAAGGATATGGAAGCCGAGTCACTGATTAATGCGATTCGTTCGGTACATGAAGGATATGCATTTATCCATCCGAAAGTAACGGGCAAGCTGATCCACCAGCTCCGCCGGATGACGTATGTAAACGAAGCAGGCGCGATGGCGGAGAGCGGTTCGCGTGAAGCTGGAGTCAAGTTTGTGGCAGGCGAGAACAACCCATTGACAAGGCGCGAAGCGGAAGTGCTTAGACTAATGGCCGAAGGCAAGAGCAACAAGATGATTGGGGAATACCTGTTCATTAGTGAAAAAACTGTAAAAAACCACGTCAGCAGCATCCTGCAGAAGATGGAAGTGGACGACCGTACGCAAGCGGTTATCAACTCGATCAAGTATGGCTGGGTGACGTTGTAATCGCCGATCCGAATGCACGGACGCGTCTTACATAGGGAGGGAACTGCCAAGGGCGGTTCCTTTTTGTTATGATCATTAGGGGTTTACAGTATGGCTGAACTCTTTCGGTAACTAGCATACATAATAAATAACTGCTTATATCGCTGTATTTTTTTGAATAAGTTCGAGGGCTTTCTTGATATCGCAAGAACGGCGGCCTATCTTGTAGAGGGAATGTCGATAAACGTCTTCCTTATGGCAAATAAGCCGTTCCCGATAAGTTCCGTGTGGGCACCGGTTACATAACTGTCACCGTCCTTTCCTGGTCAGCATATATTGTTGATAAGAGAAGGAGGTGAGTCTCATGGTTGCCCAATTGCTGTGGATACTCGCGGTGTACGGGATCGCTGTTGCTCTGGTTCATATCGTGCATGCCCGTCATCTCCGAAGAGCTAGTGAAGGCACGGGGCGGCGCAGGCATTATGTGCTGATCACGTCCAACCATGAGCGGCAGGTGGAATGGTATTTGAGAGCCCTTTCCTGGTATGCCCTGCTGAGCGGGACGCGCGTGCGCGTCACCGTCCTTGATGACCAGTCGTATGATGATACGTTAAAGATTGTTAAGAGATTGACTCATTTGTCCGGAATTGAACTGGTATACGGGACTTGGAGATCCGGTGATCCGGCATCACAAGAAACGGATGTCGATCCGAATGAAGACGAAGTCATACGGGTCGATCTGAGAAACCCGATGGAGGCTGTTCAGATTCCATATGTACAGGGATAAACATCGGCAAGTTGTTTTGGTTCCCGGGATGATATTCATATTGTTGAAGGCGTGAAGCACACTCCGAGCGTATAGCGAGGGGTGTGCTTTTTGCGTTTATTGGCGTATTGGGGTGGAAGATGTAGAGATCAGATGCTAATAAATCGTAGTTATGACAGTATTCGACAAAAGGCGTTGTGCAATGGAGATGTTTTGGTTTGGGTGATCTGGGCGTTGAGGTGAGAAACAAATATGAAATGGAAGTCACTGCAGTTAGATCAGGACGATTGTACATCTATATTGATTGGAACTAACTCAAACTCGGGCTTGAGATTCTATCTTCTATTAGCAGGGCTGGCTAAAGGGTGGGAGTTGTGGAAGGAAGATAGGTATTCGAGAAAGGAGCATAATTAATAGTTATTTACGGAGTTCTATTGAATCTTTCATACAATGCTTCCCCGACTGGTATTAGATCCACCAAATTTTTTAAACTGAAAAGCAACTGAAGCATGTTGTGAACTACCAAGTTCCAGTACCCATACATGATCTTTTGAGCTGTTTATACGTCTCAATATTGGAGTTGATGTCATGCAGATTGCCATATATGCCATTCGAGTAGCAGAGAAATGGAATTGCTATCTCTCGCTGGATTTGAGGGTGGATCTTCAATGGTGGTGTGGAAGAATGAGTCAGGCGGATGAAAGGGCTGGTACACCGTTATTGGTGCTGCTGTCCTCTCGAGTACCACTGGGATGGGCCGTTGAAATCCAAGCGAGATTTCAGCCGATTCCAGACATGGATCGATGGGAGAGGCCGGATTGGCTGAGATATATGTATCAGGCATTAAGCCCGTTTTTACTGCAAGAGCCGGAGAGCAGTAGGTCCAAATGGAGCGCCTTGTTGCAGGAAACCCAATTGTTGGATGGGACTTATCTAAGTTCCCTGATCGAGAAGGGAGCCGTGCTAGTAGGCTGGGATGCCCTGGTGCAGCAGGCTGAGCTGCTGATCGAGTGCATGGCAGGACGAGCCTTGCTTGCTGGCGAGGTCGAAGCATTGTTGGGGGAGGTCGCCGTGGGCACGGCGACTGGCGCGCTGCGGCCCAGCTCGGCGTCCTGCTGGGCCGCCTGCGCTTGGAAGCGGGGCTGGCACAGCCCGCCCCGCGCAGAGGGCCCGGCTGGCTCCGCCGCCGGGCCATGACCCCCCGCTGCCGGCGTTGCGGCAGCGAGGCCAAGAGCCGCACGGCATGCGCCACGTGCGGCTCGGCGGCTTGCGCCTATTGCGAGGCCTGCCTCGCGATGGGGCGCAGCCGCGCTTGTGCCCTGCTGCTGCATGGCACAGCAGGGTCGGCCGTGCGGGGCACGGCCGGGGGTTCCCCCACCGCGGCCTTGGGCCGGTGGGGGCTTAGCGCAGCGCAGAGCGCCGCCGCTGGCGCTGCGCTGCGGTTTTTGGCGGAGCCGCCCGCAGGGGGCTCCGCGAGGTCCGCCGCACGGTTTCTCATCTGGGCGGTGACCGGTGCCGGAAAGACCGAAATGATCTTTCCGCTGCTGCAGTCCATTCTGGATGCAGGTGGGCGCGTCTTGGTCGCCACGCCAAGACGGGATGTGGTGCTGGAGTTGGCACCTCGGCTATCCAAGGCATTTCCCCAAGAGACGGTGGTCACGTTATATGGCGGAAGTCCGGAGCGTTGGAAGCGGGGGAGCATCACGCTGGCAACGACGCATCAGCTGCTGCGATTCAGGGGAGCTTTTGATCTGGTCGTGATCGATGAGATTGATGCCTTTCCCTATCATAACGATCCGATGCTGGATTACGCGGCCAAGGGTGCTTGCAAACCGGGGGGGAAATATATCTATCTGTCGGCTACCCCGCCAACGCCTCTACAGCGCGAAGCAGCTGCGGGCCGATTGCCACATGCGAAAGTTCCCGCACGCTTCCATGGCCATCCGTTACCCGTTCCTCAGAAACTGAAAATGTTAGCGGTGAATCGCTGTCTTAAAGAAAAAAAGCTTTCCCCACTCCTGGTTCGCAGCCTGAGCGCCTCCCTGAGACGCGGAGCTCAAGTGTTCCTGTTCGTTTCCCGGATCAAGCATATTGATCCTATTCTGGAACTGCTCCGCAAGGCGATTGCCAATATGCCGATTGAAGGGACTTCATCCATCGACCCGGAGCGGGCGGGCAAAGTGATGGCCTTCCGAAACCGCGAGATTCGATTGCTGGTGACAACAACCATTCTTGAACGCGGGGTTACGGTTCCAAAGAGTGATGTTTTCATTTTGGATGCAGATAGCGAGCTTTTTGATGAAGCCGCTTTGATTCAGATGGCCGGTCGTGCGGGCCGATCCAAGGATGATCCGGCAGGATGGGTAGTGTTTGCAGCACCACAATGGACTAGGTGCCAAAGCTCGGCAGTTCGGCAAATCAAGGCGATGAACCGAATCGCTGGTAAAGGCGGGTATTTACGTACAGTTCAAGAGTTGACGGGTAAATAGGAGGGGTGACTGGGAGTAAGCGTGTGGGCGTTAATTATAGTTCTCGTCCTCCTGATGTTAATCTCATGGTACCTTATGGAATCTAATAGATTCACATAGATACTTTTAGCTCCCATACATTCTCGTCTCTCATGGATACTCGTAGTCTTCCATAGACTCTTATAGTCTATTGGATTTCTTAGATTCCCTTAGATCCCTTAGATCCCCAGTGTCTCTCATAGTTCTCAGATTCCTATAATTCCAGACCATCCTTACATAACGAGGATAATAGATGACCGAGATGACTGTTGTTGACATGGTAATGGATCGAGAGCTTCAACAGCTCCTGTGCATGGGGGATTTAGTAACTGCGGTTTCATCTGAATCGAGAGTTCAGTTGGCCAAAGCTCAAGTGAATTATTAATCAGGAATCATTTAACACATCCAATATTAGCTACGAAAATATAACTGGCTATGTCAGTGGTCCGCAATGGCGATATGAACGCACTGTTCACTCTGTAGTCTGTTATCCGCTGAGCGGCATTCTATTTTCAAACTAACCAAGAAAGGGAGGTGCGTCTTTGATATCCAACGTATTAAGCCAACTCTTCGGGCACATGCATCGTTTGCTAAAACCGATTGACGAGATCTGCCTCACTTGCGGAAAAATAGGCTCATGTAACCAGGAACTTCCGGGGTTATGCCATGCCTGTTATCGGCAGATCCCATGGATTTTCAAACCCCGATGCTTGCGATGTGGGCGGGGAATCGGTTGTCCCGACTGTACTCGATTAGGCGTGAACGATCGGAGCTTTGTTTTGAATCGGAGTGCGGTAACCTATGACGCGCAGATGAGGGAGTGGCTGGCCCAATATAAATATAGGGGGAATGAGCGGTACGCGCCTCTTTTGGTCGAGATGATGCTGAGAGCCTTTACGATGTTTCATCGAGAGGCGAACGTCCGTATGTTTGATCCTCGTTTGCAGAACGCTCGTAGTGTGCCTTGGAGCATACATGCCGTCACTTCGGTTCCGGTTAGCCAGGAAAGGCTGCGGGAGAGGGGGTTTAATCAAGCGGAAGTACTGGCTATGGGGCTTGCGGCTAGCATTAAAACTCCTTATGTTCCGCTGCTGGAACGTAACCGCCATACGGATAAACAGAGTTTTAAGAGCCGGATGGACAGGCTAAAGGATATGGAGGGTGTTTTTGGCGCGTTACAGCATGCACCCGAAGTGTTGAGGTCTATAAGTAAGCGGGGCGCAGCGAATATTGGTTCTCCAGAGGAGATATTACCGATCATGGGGCCACTTCGTATATTACTCGTCGATGATATTTATACCACCGGGAGTACGATTAACGCTTGCGCGCAGGTTTTGCGAGGATACGAATCCTTCTTGGAAATGCCTATCGAGATTTATAGTTTAACCTGGGCCCGCTCATAAACAACCGAAATAGGAAAAATATGTGGATTCTCCTTTCGAATGATAGACGTAAGCCCTCAGATAATGTAATCTAGGGGTATCAAAGGTTCTATGTGGCATGGAGGTTGTTGAGCATGAATTTGGGGAATTGCCCTCGGTGCGGCAAGTTATATACGGTGAATATTCGGGAAATGTGTCCCGAATGCATGAAAGTGATTGAGAAGGAATACGAGAAATGCGCAACCTTCCTGCGTGAGCAAAAAGGCGCAACCATCCATGAGGTATCTGAGGCTACGGAAGTATCCGTGCGGCAGATTACGAAGTTTATCAAGGAAGGCCGGATCTCGATTGCGAACGCGCCGAACCTGGCGTATCCTTGCGAAGTGTGCGGAACGTTGATTCGCGAGAGCAATATGTGCGAGTCCTGCCGGACCCGATTAACGAGGGAGCTAAGGCAGGCAGCTGCTGGCGACCAGGAACATCAGCCTGGGTCCCGCAAAGACAGAGAGACTTATAGTGCAGTCGATAAACTGCGCAAATACTAACTTTTGAACTATTAACAATGTTTCATATCCGGCCGATAAACTTAGTAAAGCTTATCGGTCTTTTATTTTAAGTGAGGTGAATAGGGCGTGAAGATTAACGAATCGGGACGTGTGAACGGCATCAATTCGTATCAACGGAATATTGAATCTCGGGAGATGCAGCATATCGATAAGAAGAAACGCCGCAAGGATGAAGTATCAATCTCCCCGGAGGCGATGGAACTGAGTGCACAGAGTAAAGTACAGGATCCGGAACGCGCGGAGAAAATTCAGCGTTTGAAGGAAGCTGTAACCAACGGCACATATGAAGTACCGGTTGATCGTTTGGCAGACAAGTTGCTCCCGTATTTTCAATCCTACAATAAATCAGGTGAGTCCAAGTGAGTGCTAGGTCCATAATCGATTATATGAAGCGTCAGGATGAGCTGCATCAGCAGCTCATAGAGGCAGGGAAAGATAAAAGGCAAGCCATTCTGGATAATGATGTGGAACGTCTTACAGCGGTCATGACCAAGGAGAACCGCCTGCTGAAGCAGGTGGCGGAAACGGAAGCGCTGCGTCAAGGTGCCGCAGATGATTTTTTACGTGAGAAGGGCATCCGCTCCCAGCTTCAGCTGACGGTTACTGAAATGACTCGTCTTGTATTTAACCCGGAGGAAAAAACAGAGCTGCAGGATGTACAGCAGCAATTAATGGACAGGCTCATGGAGCTCAAAGAACTGAATGCCATGAATCGAGAACTGATTGAGCAATCTCTGGCATTCATAGATTATAGTTTGAATTTATTAGTCAGCCGTCCGGAGGATGATATGCTTTACCAGCATCCTCAACATCAGAATCCGACGGGCAAAGGCCGAAGCATGTTTGATACCAGGGCATAAGCAGAAAGGAAAATGTAGATGAGATCCACTTTTCATTTGCTCGAAATCGGAAAGAGGGGCTTGATTGCCCAGCAAGCTGCACTTAACACAGCTGGTCATAACGTTACGAACGCGAATACGCCGGGATATTCCCGCCAGACAACCCGCCTGGTTGCAGCTAACCCGATCGCTTTTCCGGGATTGCAGCGCTCTCAAGCGGCTGGTCAGCTCGGGATGGGCGTAGAAGCGGAGAGTATTCAGCGGGTTCGGGATTTCCTGCTGGATATCGAATACCGCAATCAGAACACGAATTTGTCGACATGGAGCGTTCAACAAGAGACGCTTTCAAATATTGAGGGGATTTTTAACGAGCCTTCGGACAGCAGCTTGAGCGCAAGCATTGCGGAGTTCTGGACGGCTTGGCAGACGCTGAGCAAAAATCCAAGCGACACCGATTTGTCCGCCCGTATGGCGGTTCAGCAGAAAGCGATTGCTTTGACGGAGACGTTTAACCATATTTACTCCCAATTGGATACGCTCAGCAACAACTTGACGTCCCGCATCGACACCAAGGTAGCGGAAGCTAATAACTATATTGAGCAAGTGGCGGAATTAACGCAAAGCATTAAACGCATCGAGGGTCTTGGTGATAACGCAAACGATCTGCGCGATAAGCGGGATCTGCTCGTTGATCAGCTATCATTGCTCGGAAACGTCAATGTCACGGAGACCGGTGACGTTTATCAAGTAACGTTTGGCAACCAGGTTGTGGTTGATGATATGACGTTTACCCCGATTACAAATGCGATTGCTGGCGCATTGACCGGCGGGGAGATTGCCGGCTATGTGACCTCGCGTGATGTGCATGTTCAAGGGTATATCACCCAGTTGAACATTATGGCCAACACGCTGGCTACAGGAAAAGTGGAAGTGACCCTGCCGGCTGGGACGATCCTTCCACCGGGCGTAAACATTCCGAATGCGGTTATGGATGCGAATAATCCACGAAAACTAGCCGAGGATGCAAAGCATACCGTGGATGGTCTAAATGGGCTGCATAAGCTGGGTTATACCCTGAATGAGCCAGCGACGACCGGCGGCGACTTCTTTGTTTCTGCTAACGGAGGGCCGATTACGGCGGGGAATATGAGGCTTAGCCAGACCATTCAATCCGATCTGAAGAACATCGGCGCCTCCCTGCGGACCGAAATGAAGACTGATCCGGTGAATGGTACGACCTCCGAGGTGGTTTTGAAAGGGAACGGCGGCATGGCGCTTTTGATCGCGCAACTCTCAGAACGTACGTTTAATTTCAATCCGAATAACAACAATGGTTCAGTAACGGATATCACTAATTTTGAAGGATATCTGCAGTCCGTTATCTCCAAATTAGGTACGGACAGCAGTAATGCCATCAAGATGGTGGAGAACGGCACGTTGCTGGTTGAGCATGCTGATACACTCCGCCTATCGATTAGCAGTGTATCGCTTGACGAAGAAATGTCGGATCTTATTCGCTTCCAGCATGCTTATAGCGCATCATCGCGCGTGGTTACTACCATTGATGAGATGTTGGATAAATTAATTAACGGTACCGGCGTTGTCGGCAGATAGGAGGAATAAATCATGCGCATAACCCAGTCCATGATGACTAGCTCCATGATGAGCGGCCTGCAAGGCAACTATCGCAGACTGGATAAGTATCAGGAGCAAATGATGACCCAGCGCCGGATTAATCGTCCTTCCGACGATCCGGTGGGTGTTGCAAGTGCTCTCCAATACCGTGGTCAGATCACGGCAACAACGCAGTTTGAGCAAAACGCGGATGATGCGGACGCATGGCTAAAGTATGGAGATACGGTTATGACCGAAGTTACACAGATTATCCAAAAGCTTTCGGAGTTGGCGGTTCAAGGCGGAACGGATACGGTACCGGCCGACGCTCGTGCCAATATTGCTGCAGAAGTAGACCAGCTATTCCAGCAACTAGTTTCCCTTGGCAACTCACAATTTAAGGGGAAGTATATTTTTAATGGCGAGAGAACCGATGAGAAGCCATTCCCTGATGATCCTACGCAAACTGCATATGCTCTGGATGATGGCGAAGTGAGATATCAAGTAGGTGCTGGAATCACGGTGTCCGTGAACACCTTGGGAGAGCAGGTGTTTGGAGCATATGGTGACACTTCGGGAATATTTGCTGTCGTAGATAATTTCAAAAAGGCGCTGTTGGCGGATGATACAGCAGGCATTCAAAGTGCTATTCCCTCACTTCAGAAGACTTTAGAGACGACTATTACTGCCCAAGCGGAGATGGGCGGTAAACAAAATCGTTTGGAATTTACGCTTAGCAGACTTGGCGATTTAAATTTAAACTATATGGATCTACAATCCAAAGTAGAGGACGCAGATATCTCAAAAGTTATTATTGATCTGAAGACTTCTGAAAGTGTATATCAGGCTTCTTTAGATACAATGGCTAGAATTATTCGTCCGAGTCTGTTGGATTTCCTAAGATAAAGGAGGGTATGCATGAATATCCCCCGAATACAAATTCAGCAAGGATACTCACAGCTTGGCCTACAATCCACGAAGGGCCAACAGAGTATAGAGCAACCTAGACCATCCATAAATATGACCCAAAAGCAGGCCTTCATTGAAGTGGAACAAGCTAAGGGGACTTTGGAGATTGATTCACGCAAGGCGTGGTCGGCGTTAGGCAAGGCTCGCTTTGAAGAGGTTACGGATAGAATAGCGCAATCTTCTCTTCAGATTTCAATGCAGAACATTGGAGAGATAGCCCAGAACGGGGACCGTATGATGGCTACTCATGAGGGCGGTAATGTATTTGCAGAAATTGCGAGGAATAACGTGTTCAAAGACCGTCCAAGGGTCGAGGTAACTGGCGATCCAGGATATGATAATGTGGACATTACGTATATTCCGGGTCAAGTGAAAACTAACTATGTTCCAGGTGGAGTTAGCTTTAATCCGGAGACGCATAAACCGATAATTGATTACTATCCTGGCAAGATAAATCCATATTTGATTAATCAAAATTTTATATTTATGTCGGCAACGGGTAAACAGCTTGATGCAGTTGTCTAGTTGTAGATATACAATAGCTATAATGAAACTAGTTTCATTATAGCTATTGTTTTTAATGAAGGAGGAATAATTATGATTGTGAACACAAAGAGATTCGGTAAAATCGAAATAGAAAACAACCAAATAATCATATTTGAGAGTCCTATACTGGGATTTGGAGATTTAAAAAAGTATGTCTTGCTTCAATCAGAAGAGAAGAAGAGTCCTTTTGAATTTTTGCAGTCTGCAGAAAATGAAGATTTGAGTTTTATTGTTACGGATCCTTTTGTTTTTTTTCCTGACTACGAATTTCAACTAGAATCACATTGGATTGAAACATTAGCCATTACAGATGAGTCCGATATAATAGTGATGGTCATCGTTACGGTCCGATCTGCAGATGATATATCCTGCAATTTAAAGGCGCCTATTGTCATTAATAAATCTAATAATAGTGCAGCACAGATTGTTTTAGATCATGGTGTTTACACGACTAAGCAACCGATGCTCAGAGAGAAGAAAGGAGCTGATATTAATGCTGATTCTTTCAAGAAGTAAAGGGCAGAAAATTATGATTAATGATAATATTGTTCTTTCCGTCATCGAAGTTAACGGTGATCAGGTTAGAATCGGCATTGAGGCTCCTGCGAATGTAACTATATATCGTGAGGAAATTTATGAAGCTATCAAGCAACAGAACCAAAATGCGGTTGAATTCAATGAGGATATACAGAATATTTTGCAGACGGTCATCCCAAGAGAAAAGATTTAATTTTTTATTAGAAAATTAATATTCTGCTATAAACAATAGAGTGAAGTTTCCGATAAATATAATATGGGTCGAAAGACATGGCAGTGACGGCCGAACACCATGTCCCGATCACAATAGGGTGAAGCAAGGATGCTAATCACCAACACATTCCAAGGAGGAATTTTATCATGCGTATTAACCACAATATCAGCTCTTACAACACACAGCGTCAATTGTCTTTTAACAACACTCAACAAGGTAAATCCCTTGAAAAGTTGTCTTCCGGTTACCGTATCAACCGTGCAGCTGACGATGCTGCTGGTCTTGCAATCTCCGAGAAAATGCGTAACCAGATCCGTGGCCTGGAGCAAGCTTCAAGTAATGCGTTGGATGGTATCTCATTGATTCAAACTGCTGAGGGTGCCCTGAATGAAACTCATGCTATGCTGCAACGTATGGCTGAACTGTATGTAAAAGGTGCAAACGAAGTGCTGACTACTACTGACGCCGCTAAAATTGACTCGGAAGCTAAGCAACTGTCCGAGCAAATCGGCTCAATTGCTACTCAAACCCAATTCAATACTAAAAAATTGTTGGATGGCACTACTACCAGCATCGTTTTCCAAGTTGGAGCAAATGGTGGGGAAACAATCACACTTAATCTTGAAAGTGCAACAAACACGACTCTAGGGGTTCAATTTGATGGTACAGGACTGCAAAATCTTGCATCTTCAGCAGCTGGTGCAGCGAACACTGATGCTGCAGCAAACCTGAGTCTTGTTCAAACTGCAATCAACACGGTATCGCAAATGCGTTCTGATCTTGGTGCAGTGCAGAACCGTCTGGAACATACGATCAACAACTTGGGTACGACTTCCGAGAACCTGCAAGCTGCTGAATCCCGTATTCGTGATGTTGATATGGCGAAAGAAATGTCTGAGTTCACAAAGAATAACATCTTGCAACAAGCAGCTACGGCAATGCTTGCACAAGCAAATCAACAGCCTCAAGGCGTTCTGCAATTGCTGCGTTAATTTTGGATTTAGCCGGCCGGGAAACCGGCCGGTTTTTTCATTTTAGCCTGATACAGGCGTTGGGAGGCTAGTGATGAGGATCGAACCGAACTTTAATCTTGCTCAGGGATCCTTGCTGCCTTGGTTCAACAAAATTGCCAGCGACGCTTCACAGGACGTACAGACAGAAGTTAGTTATACAAGCCAAAATAAAAAAACGATTCCTGAACTTGTGAACCAGGTCAATAAGAAACTCGAAGAGTTAGGTACTCACATCCAGGTCAAGGTCCATGATAAGACGAATACGATTATGGTCATGGTATTACAGGATGAAACGAATGAAATCATTCGCGAGATACCTAGCGAAAAAATGCTTGATCTCTTATATAACATTAGTCAACGGGTTGGCGTATTTTTGGATGAAAAAATGTAGGAAAGGGGAGTGTGGAAATGGCTATTAGCGGACCTGTTCGATTAACAGGGTTTAGCGGCACCCTGGACACGGACTCACTAATCGCGAAACTGATGCAGGCTGAACGATTGCCATTGAATAAAATACAAAAGCAAAAGCAATTTACAATCTGGCAAAGAGAAGACTACCAGGCTATGAATACGGCATTGTTAAACTTCAGGAATACAGCCAACAAATTGCGATATGAAAGCAACTTTGAGAAAACAACGGCAACTTCTTCTAATACATCGGTATTGGACATCACTTCTAGTGGGACTACAGCTGGAAGTAGTTCGGTCAAGGTTGAGCAACTGGCATCTTCAGCAACACTCATAAGTGGTTCGGTTACAACTGATAGCGAGAAAGTGAACAAATCCGGGACGGTTAAAATTAATGGGGTAGAGATCTCATTTACCGAAGAGTCAACGGTGAACTCCATTCTTAAAGATATTAATGCTAGAGCGTCCCAAACCGGAGTGAAAGCGAGCTATGATAAATCGAGCGGCACTGTATATTTTAATTCAACCGCTTCCGGCTCAAAATCCAAAATTGAAATCACCAGTGACTCAACGACTAATCCTAACAGCCTTAGTGATTTTATGGGGATTCTGAACCTTTCCAGCGCTACGGCCAGCGGCGAAGATGCTAGATATTCAGTGAACGGTTCCGCCGAAATCCTTTCCGCTTCTAACAATGTGAGTATCAATGGGGTCCAGGTGACGTTAAGAAGTACAGGCGAGGCCTCTATTGGAACGGTTACCGATCGCAGCGGTATTATCGACGATATCAAGAAGTTTGTCGATCAGTACAATTCCTTAATCGACACGTTCAGTACGGCGACCACAACGAGACGCAGTCGGGGTTATGAACCGCTTACTTCAGAAGAGAAAGAAGCGATGACTGAGAGTCAGATCACACAGTGGGAGAAAAAGGCCAGACAAGGTACTCTTTATAATGACAATATCTTGACAGGGACACTTAACACACTGCGTACTGCATTGAACACACCACTAGACGTTCCCCAGGGGCAAATTCAAATGCTGGCGAACATCGGGATTACTGTTAAGAGCGATTATAAAGAAAACGGAAAATTGGAAATTGACGAAACAAAGTTAAGAGAAGCCATTAATACAAATTTTGAAGAGGTAAAACAATTGTTTGTCATGACATCTTCGGAAGACCCGGCTCCAGGGAAGAGTAATTTGGGGATTGCTGATCGGGTATACGATATTGTTAATAAGCAAATGGATGCCCTCAAGAAGAAAATAGGCTCTGGTTCAATCGAGTCGATCGATGACAGCGTAATAGGAAAACAATTGAAGACGTTAAACGATCAAGAAGCGAGTTGGAAATCCAAGTTGATCGATATTGAAAACAGATACTACAAAAAATTCGCAGCCATGGAACAAGCGCTTCAAAAAATGAACAGCCAAAGCTCCTGGCTTGCATCGCAGTTAGGTTGATTTATTTAGTTCGAGTTTCAATAAAATGACTGATGGAGAGCGAATAATTATGCATTATGCACAACAACAGCAATATTTGAAGGTTCGGGTTGAGACAGCGGGTCCTGGTGATTTAACGTTATTGCTATATCAGGAGATAGTTAAATCATTGCTCTTAGCCAAAAAATTATATTCTCAAAATCAGTTCGAAGCCATGAACGAACCTCTTTATAAGGCTCGGGCAATTCTCAATGAATTAACAGTGACTTTGAACATGGACTATGATATAGCAAAAAATCTGCGAAGTTTGTATGAATTCTACTATAGCTATATAGCAGAGTTCATTATCAAGAAGGACGAGAGTATGCTCGATCACATGCTTGATTTTGCTAGGGATATGGTCCATACATGGAGTCAAGCTCTACAATCATTAAAATCAGCCGGGGTTCAGGCTAATGGGTGAAATTTCACAAAATGGTCCCATCGAACAGTTGGTTCGGTTATATAGGGTTGTACTAGAGTCTCCAAGTTTTGACCATTACCGTAAGTATGAGGAGCAGATTGATAATCTTTACGATCATTTGCGTCAACTTTCGCTAACTGAATATGACCTTTCGTTATTGTCTGAAGTGCAAGTGCTTCACGAAGAGCTGATCCTCGTCATTTTAAATGAAACTAAAGAACTGAAGGAAGAAATGAACCTTTTTGAGAAGAAAAAGAGAATCTCGGATCATTATGGAAGGCATTCGAACAATTATGACGTCGGTGCCTTTTTTGTAGATTTTAAAAAATAGGCAAACGGAGGATCTATATGAGGCTGAAGCCTAGACTACTCATTTCAATCTTAGCGTTAGTACTTTTCACGGTACAATGCTTGAATCTCACTGTAATTTCCGCTGCATCGGCCGACAGTGAAAGCGTTAAGGTTACGAAGGGACTAAATCCTGCTGAAATTTTTGAAGGTGGCGAGTCTGAAGTAACGATTAATGTTCAAGGTACGCCGGACAGCACCTTCATAAAACCCAATGACATTATTTTGGTTATTGACCGATCGGGCAGTATGGGTCCTAGTTATGGTCCTAATAACGGCGAAGATAAAATGCGTAATGCCAAAGAAGCTGCTAAAGGTTTTATTGATTTGGTTGACTTTAGTAAGCACCGTGTCGGCATTGTTGATTTTGCCAGTAATGTTAACTATAAGGACCTCTCTTCGAATCCAACCGAAATAAAACAATATATTAATGGAATTCAAGCGAGTGGCGGAACAGGTACAAAATCCGCGATTGAGAAAGCTCAAGATCTTCTTCGGAATCATAGAAGTGACGCCCAGCCGGTTATTATATTAATGACGGATGGACAAGCAACAGAACCTAGTCCGGATAGCTATGCACGCCAAGTTGCTCTAGAGCAAGCAAACTCTGCAAAGTCTGAGGGCGTTGTTTTCTACACTATTGCTTTATTACTGCCTAATGAAAACCCTGACACCAGTGCTCCAAACCTTTTGATGAAAGATATGGCTACGACAGCACATCATCATCACTTCGTTTTAGGATCAGTGGGACTTGCAGAAATCTATGCAGCCATTGTCCAAGAAATTGGGGTTGCAAGTGCTTATGATGTAGTTGTTAAGGATTTCATATCTCCACAATTTGAGATTGTTCCTGGCTCTTATAATGACAATATTCCACAACCTACACTAGAGGGTAATACAATTTCTTGGAGTTTCCTTGAATTGAAAAATGAACTACTGACGTTCAAGTATAAAATCCGTCATAAAACAGGAGCTCCTGTCGGCACTTTCCCTTCGGGCGACCAAGAAATTTCGGTAAGCTATAAAGATTATCTTGGTCAACAACACAGTTATACCATTTCACAACCAACTTTGACCGTCAAACACTATGCTCCTATTATTACATCCATCGAGCCGAACTCGGGGCATGTGGATGGCGGAGAATTGATTGTAATTAAAGGGAATTATTTCCATCCTGATGCAACTGTTCATTTTGGTTCGACCCAGCTTTCAAATATCGAATATGTCGATTCCCAACAATTAAAAGTTATTGTGCCGCCTGGAGTCCAGGGTTCAGTACCTGTTAAGGTGACTAACGGGGATGGTCAATTTGCTCAAGCTGAATACCGTTATTACGCTGAACCGCAAATTGTTGAGGTTGTACCTAATGAAGGTCCTCTTGAAGGCGGTACTAAGGTTCTTATTAAGGGGCAGTATTTTATGCCTGGAGCTTCCGTATCCATCGATGGGAAGGAATCAGTTGTAACTAAGAATAGTGTGGGCCAATTGGAAGTAACTACTCCTGCTGGCACACTACCAGGCGCGGTAGACATTACCGTTACCAATCCTGATGGAACGACTGTTACTTCAGTAGATTCTTTTACCTATATTGCAGGACCACAAATCACCGCCATTCAACCTAATATCGGGAGCCGAATTGGCGGGGAAAACGTGGTTTTGACAGGGGAACGCTTTGTCGAAGGTGCAAAGGTGTATTTTAACAATACGTTGGTTTCCTCAACCTTTGTTACAAGCGAAGAGTTAACGTTAGTAACACCTCCTTGGGCCAAGGCTGAGAGTGTAGACGTAATCGTAGAGAATCCAAATGGACAGAAACATACTTTGGCTAAGGGTTACACCTATGAAGACCCAAATCCGGTTATTAGTTCTGTCTCTCCAAATGCCGGGCCATTAGCTGGTGGTACCTTGGTCATTATAAAAGGAAACCATATAAAATCTGGGGCGAAATTGATTTGGGACGGAATTGAGCAGGGTAGCTACACGTACATCAACACAGGAGAAATTCGACTCAAGACCCCTGCATGGTCAACTGCTGGCTTCGTTTCGGTTAAAGTTGTGAATCCAGATGGTAAAGAAGTTGAGCTGGAAAATGCATTTGAGTATTTGGCACCACCGGATCCGTCACTTACTAAGATTAGCCCTACTAGCGGTCTGGTAAAAGGCGGTACTACAGTGACTATCAGCGGTACAAACATTCCTAATGGTACGAAGGTGCTCTTTAATGACACAGAGGTTCCAGTTAATTCTCTCACTGCCTCGCAAATCGTGATCACCACCCCTGAGTGGTCAGTAGCAGAGAAGGTCAATGTCAGTATTCTAACGCCTGGAGGATTTACAGTGGGCCTACAAGAGGCGTTCGAGTATCTCCCTCTTCCTAAGCCGCCAGCACCATCCATTAGCAGTATCTCCCCTTCTTCAGGAGTAGTTTCGGGAGGGAATATTGTATCTATTAATGGATCTAATTTTGTAAATGGATTGGAATTACATTTTGGACAAGAAAAAGTAGCATATACCTTTACAAGCAGTTCCTTGCTACGAGTTAAGGTTCCGGCTGCGACTTCTGCGGGATTTGTGTCTATAAGCGTAACCAATCCAGACGGTCAATCAGCTAGTTTCGTAGATGGATACGAGTATCTCCCGCTACCGGGGCCGACGCTTACGTCAGTTTCGCCTAACTTGGGCCCTGTTGCTGGGGGAACTGCTGTAAAAATCTATGGGACCAATTTTAAAAATGACTCCAAGGTGTTTTTAGGTGGCCAAGAGATTGCTAAGACCTATATCTCGACAACAGAACTTCGGATTACTACCCCGGAGTGGGTTTCAGCTGGTACTGTAGACGTCCAAGTATTGAATGTCGATGGTCAATCTGCTGTTCTTACGGGTGGATTCACGTTCGAACTTCCACCACCTATTCCGGCTCCTACCATATCTTCGGTTACACCGAATAGCGGGCCTCAAGAAGGAGGAACGATAGTAACCATTAAGGGCAGTGATTTATCTGTTGAAACAGAAGTTAGGATCGGGGATGTTAAGGTTCCAACTTCTTTCATGTCGAATACCGAGATCCGGATCAAAACACCTGCTTGGTCAACAGCTGAGACTGTAAATATTTCAGTTTCGTCCTCAGACGGTCAAATGAATGTTCTGGAAAATGCATTTACCTACAATGCACCTCCAGAGAAACCAAGTCCAGTAGTCGTTTCGGTATCTCCCAACTCTGCAGATCTTCCTGGTGGCGGGATCACGGTAACGATTACGGGAGAAAACTTCGAGAGTGGAGCAAAAGTATATTTTGAAAACGTAGAGATTGGTGCCACGTACTTAAGCGCTACCCAATTGAGAATTAAAACACCTACGTTTAGTAATGCAGGAGCTGTGAATGTGAAGGTTGTTAACCCTGATGGGAAGGAAGGATTGCTTCAAGATGGATTTACGTATGTAACACCTCCTCCTCCACCAGCACCGGTGGTTAGCTCCCTATCACCAAGTAGTGCTTTTGCTTCAACAAGTTCGCTGATTACAATTAATGGAGAAAACTTTGTGAGTGGTGCTCGAGTGGCTTTTAATGACGTTGAGGTATCGTCAACTTTTGTTAGTAAAACTCAACTGCGGGTAGCTACCCCAATATGGAGCCAACCTGAGACTGTTACCGTTAAAGTGATCAATCCCGATGGACAAACAGGGGAGATAGTGAACGGATTCAGCTTCACTCCTGATGCACCACCGGTAATCTCGAGTCTGTCTCCGAATACTGCCTTGATATCAGGAGGAACACTAGTCAATATTAATGGTTCTAGCTTCAAAAATGGTGCTAAGGTTTACTTCAACACAGAGGAAATTGCTGCTACATTTGTAAATGCCAATCAGCTCAGAATACGCGTACCAGTTTGGTCTGCTGCTGGGGGAGTTGATGTGACTGTAGTTAACCCTGATGGACAACAAGCTATTATGCAGGGAGGATTTATTTATACCGCTCCCGCACCGAAACCAGCACCAACAGTTACAAGTGTCTCGCCAAACACAGGTTCGAAATCAGGCGGTAACCTTGTGACTATTAACGGAACAAACATTCAGAGTGGAGCGAAGGTTGAAATCAACGGTGTAAGTGTCGCAGCAACCTTTATCAGTTCCTCACAGCTTAGAATTCGAGTTCCAGCTTCTAGTTTCGTTGGTGCTGTTTCTGTAACGATCGTCAATCCGGATGGTCAAACTGGGACACTGGCGGACGGGTATACGTATAACTGATTTATAAACGCAGGTGCCTAGCATTCAATGCTAGGTACCTGTTTCTATTTTTTTAATTAAGGGGTGCAACTATGAAGCTTCCTATATCAGTCTGTGTAATTGCGAGGAATGAAGAAAAACATATCAAGGAGTGTATACAATCTGCGCAAAAATGGATGAACGAAGTTATTGTGTTGGATACCGGATCAACAGACCGGACGCCGACAATTGTTTCAGAAGAAGGGGGGATAATAAAAAAGAGTGAGTGGAAGAATGATTTTGCAGCTGCCAGAAACCAGGTGATTACATATGCGAGTCAGCCATTTATTCTAATGATGGATGCTGACGAACGGCTTTTAGATTTAGATGTTTCAAATGTTTTGAAAGAGTTACACGAGTTGAATCTAAACCGAAAAAGAGCAGGTAAGGTGGAGATTCATAATGTATTGGACCATGGAATTATGAAAACGAGTATCGTTAGATTATTTCCGAATGACCCTGGCTTTGCTTATACCGGCTTGATTCATGAGCAACTTCAGCACAAGTCTAGTTTTCCGGAGACGCATCAAACCTCTCTGAAAATTATCCATTACGGCTATAGTATTAATCACATAGATGGTAAAGACAAAATTAACCGTAATTTAGAACTGCTTCACAAGCAGAATCAGGAAAAGCCGGAAGATGCTTATACTTTGTTCCAGTTAGGGAGGACTTACTCAGTTAATGCTGAGTATGATCAGTCCATTTCGTATTTAGAGATGGCATACCGATGCAGTAGCCAACAAAACTCCTATCATCCCAGTATTATCTACAGTCTTTGCAAGGTATATTTGAAAGAAAAAAAATGGAGGGAGTTATTTAATCTTATCGAAGCATCTCTAATAACTTATCCTCTTTATACCGATTTATATTATATATACGGCTGCGCTTTAATTGAGATAAGGACGATTGATTCTTTCGATCTTCTTCCGCAGGCGTTTACAAAGTGTATCGAGTTAGGTGAAGTTGACTCTACTATATTTGAGACGGAGTCGGGCGTCGGTACGTTCCTACCTCACTACAACTTAGGGCTCTATTACGAACTTCTGATGAAATTAGATGAAGCCCGATACCATTATAAAAAAAGCAGTGAATTTGGGTTTGAATTGGCAAAGAACCGATTAACTCAACTGACCTAGGAGGCATTCATGATTAGACCTACCATATCGCTATGCATGATAGTGAAGGATGAAGAACGATGCATTGAACGTTGTCTTGAAAGTGTTCATGCACTAGTTGACGAGATTATTATCGTTGATACAGGATCGACGGATCGTACACTTGAAGTCATAAGTAAGTACAATCATAAAGTGTACCATTATGAATGGGATCATCATTTTGCAAATGCGAGAAACTACGCGATAGAACAAGCTACAGGAGACTACATTCTTCATTTGGATGCTGATGAATGGATCGAGGATCCGAAAAGTAATTTGAAAACTATATTGAATAAGGAGATTTATTACCTTCCTATTCGTAATGATATTGGCGGTGGGCTGGCCGAGGTTCATAAATTTCCACGTCTATTCCGAAATATTAAGGAATTAAGATATGTAGGTGCACTACATGAGCAGATTAACCTATCCTTGAACCAGCACCGCAGTTCAGGTGTACTGCAAGAAGTATTGATTCACCATGATGGTTACTTGGCGCATATTGCTCATTCAAAAAATAAGCAAAAACGAAATCTGGACATTTTATTGAGAGAAAACGAGGAGAATCCTTCTGCATTTAATCTCTATAATTTAGGTCAGCAGTATTATACTGACAAGAAGTATCAAAAGTCTGTAGAAGCTTATCAACAAGCTTTTCAGTATGGTGGGGAATATGCATTTACCAAAAGGCTCCTTCTAGGGTTAATTCAAAGCTTGATGAAATTAACCCAATATTCTGAAGCTTTGTCCATAGCAAGGGATTCTTTCACCATCTATCCGGATTACATTGAATTTAAATATTTTGAAGGCTTGATATACCAAGAGATAGGATATCTGCCTGATGCAGAGCAGTGCTTTGAGAAATGCGTAGAGCATGGAGATAGCGATCCTACTGTTCATTATAATACCTATGAAGGAACGGGAAGCTATCTAGCTTTGGCTAAGTTAGCGGAGATTTCAGCACAACAATTCGATCGAAAAAAAGCGAATGAATATATTTCTAGAGCAATAAAAAAGGCACCTAATGTCATGGGGCTACTTCAGAGTTTTTTGGACATTAATTATGAAGCAGACCGCCGGGCGCTGTTTGACCACATTACTGCATTGTGGCCAACGCAGGCACCAGTAATTCAACAATTGGTTGCCGTGATCTATCAATTAAGACATCCGGTCCTAGTAGAGTTTATAGAACGCTATAATGTACAGGTAGACCCTGGCGTTTCGGTGTTTATAAATTTGTTGAAAGGCGAGTATCTATTGGCAAGTGATTACTATGCTAAATCGGAACCTAGCAATCGTGAACAAGCCCGAGAACTTTTGCTAATTAGTTTTCTGTTGTCAGATGTAAACTTATTTGATCGCTTCGTGCATTCAGTATCTCTAAGGAGTGCCGAACAGAAAATCCTTAAAGCAGTAATAACAAAGCAGACATTTACATGTATAAAGTTTACAAGTGATTTTGAAAATATCATATATGAATTAGTGGTTGATCTTTTGAAAATTCAGGATTATCAATATGTAGATTATCTATCTCAACATTTTATTACGCCACAAATGCGCTATGTTTTGTCTAAAGCTTTCTACCGTGCAGGGTTTTATGAAATTTCTCTTTCAAATTTGATTGAGGGGAATACTAAAGATGAACGTTATAAAATCAACCTGCTGGCAGCTCAATCTTTGCGTCATCTTCATTCTCTCGAGGATAGTCTCCATTATTATAAGCAGGCGTTAATGGAAAAGGAAAAGCCAGAAATAGCTTTTCAAGTAGTTACCGTTGCTAGACAAATTAATGATAGATTGGCTGCAGAAGAAGCTCTTCAGTGCATTTCAAAATTAGAACCGGGGTCAAATTGGACAACCAGAGACGGACAGGAGCTGCAAATATGACAGCGTTATTGGAAAAAGTAACTTGGTCTATTAAAGAGAATACACCGGAGAAAGGTTATGAGCTTTGTTTTGACAAATTAATGGAAGATCCTGATGATAGTGATGCGCTCACATGTCTAGGGTTACTTTCCATGTACTGTGGAAATCATAACGAGGCTCAATGGTATTTTGAACAGATTGACAATAACATATATTCAACAATTGACAACGATCTACTTCTAAGCATAAATGATAGAGAAGCCAAGGGGAAATGGGATAACTACCGTAGACTTCGGAATCAGCATGAAATGATCAGAATGGCAGAAACGGCTTCTTTATGTAGTGGAAATGTATTGGAGATTGGCTGCGCCAACGGAGATTTGTCCATATTCATAGCAAGTCATGGTGCCAGTTTATATGGTATAGACATAGATCCGATTGCTGTTGACTTAGCTCGACATAAAACAGCTTCATTAGGTATTGATAATTGCCGTTTTCAAATAGGCAACGGATACGGATTAGAATTACCAGATGATATGTTTGACACAGTAGTAGTGGCAGAGGTGTTGGAGCATGTAGATGATCCTAAAAAAATCATTCAGGAGGCTTACAGAATCTGCAAATCAGGAGGAACGGTCATTATAAGCGTTCCTAACGGATACGCTATTCCGGATCCTGATCATTACAATATATTTTCTCGTAATGTACTTACTGATCTAGTTCATTATTCAGTTGGATGTTCATTAAGATGGAATTACAAGGTTCCTTCTCAGTGGATTATGGGTACATTTGTAAAACCGGGCCGTAATCCCGTAGGGAATGACGTCAAGGACTTAAACGGTTACTTTTTGCCACAACCGTACAGTATCCCAAAGAGTGAGGCGCTAGTATCGGTAATTGTATCAACATTTAATCGGAAAGAGTTCATTGCGGATACAATTCAATCGATCCTGAATCAAACCCATAAAAATATTGAAATTATCGTTGTTGATGATGGTTCGGTGGATCCTCCCAAAGAAGAACTATCCCCTTTTATGGAACAAATTAACTATATATATAAGGCGAACGGTGGAAAGTCATCTGCTCTGAACCTTGCTATAGATCATGCTAAAGGGGAATACATTTGGGTTTTTGATGATGATGATATCGCCTTACCTTTGAAACTAGAGTTGCAATTGAAACGATTTCAATTGAATCCAAATTTAGGCATGGTACACACAAGATCAATAAATTTCAATGATGCCACTCATGAAATAGTAGGAATTCACGATCTCTCTCCTATTAAGAATAAGTTGAACCTGAAGCTGCTTATGAGAGGCTGTTACGTTCACGGGCCCACCGTTCTCTTCAAAAAAAGCTGCCTTGATCAACTTAAAGGTTGGGATACCAATTTGATCCGTGCACAAGACTACGATTTTTGGCTTAGGCTAATCTATTACTATGCTGCAGAGTACCTACCAGTTCCAACAGTGAAATACAGATTACATTCAGGTAGTAGGGGTTCAAAAGATGAGCCAGTCCAATTTAATGAGATCCTTTCAAAAACAGCCGATTATGAAAAGCTTATATTCAAAAATCTTTATCATAAATTTGAAATTCAAGATCTCTATAAAGATGAATTTAAAAGCGGAAATGTCACCTTAATGATTGAAGCATTGATAGAACGTGCCACAGTTTATGCTGCTAGAGATCTACTAGATGAGGTAAAACACGATATGAAGGTTGCAAAAGAAAATTCAGACCTTTACGGTAATCCTTGCTTTAGCGGTGAAGCAATACAGAATATCCATCAGCTTGCCAAAACTGCAGTGGAGAGAAAATGGGATGATCATGAATTGGTTTCCATTGTATATTCTTTTGTTAACATGATTACAGTTAAGTATTAACTGATAGATGTATCGGAGTGGTCGAGGACCCGAACTCTTATTGGGACCGGTCCCCGAAAAGCAAGATGGAACTGCTGATCTAGCGCATTGAATGAAGATTCAATACCAACCAAGTTGTTACCGTAAATCAGAAGTTCATTACATTAACTTTAATAATGTAATTCCCTGTTTCACCCCCTCCCTCCCTGGTTAAATAACCATAAACCTATTTTGTCCGCAAACTATTTTCGCCCGCCAACTCAGTCGTGAAGCCAAGTCGACATTTTTCCCGGTTTTCTGCAAAAGAAAACCTTTTCCTTGGTAATTGACACTGGATATGTCGGGTGCTATAGTCGGAAATGTGGACAATTAGTGTCACACTTTATTTGACAATGAAGGGAATGTTAGTGCATGCAAGGTAAAGTGAAATGGTTCAACGCAGAGAAAGGTTATGGCTTCATCGAGACTGAGGACGGCGGCGACGTATTCGTACATTTCTCCGCGATCCAATCCGAGGGCTTCAAGACTCTGGAAGAGGGACAATCCGTAGAATTCGAGATCGTTGAAGGCGCTCGTGGCCCGCAAGCAGCTAACGTAATCAAATTATAATCATCCCGGCATAGCCGACCTACATAAACGGTAATCGATGGTTAACAATTGGAGATTCGCTAGCCCAAGACTCCGGAACTTCCGGGGTCTTTTTTTTGTATCCGACCCCCGAAAAATATTGTGCTAAAATTCACAATTCTGTCTTTTTACATAGCCAAAACAAAATGGTATAATGAGGGTGCAAAGGAGGAGTGCCCAATGCAATTCACTATCCGAGGTCAACAAATTGAAGTGACCGATGCTTTGAAAGACTATGTTGACAAGAAACTCAGCAGGCTAGATAAGTATTTTGATGCACCCCCCACCTCCGAAGGATACGTCACCCTGAGTGTCATTCGAGGATTGCACACGGTG
The DNA here is from genome assembly GCF_038007545.1 of Bacillus sp. FSL K6-6540. Taxonomy (NCBI): domain Bacteria; kingdom Bacillati; phylum Bacillota; class Bacilli; order Caryophanales; family Bacillaceae; genus Bacillus; species Bacillus sp. FSL K6-6540. The sequence continues at coordinate 6,653,069 of NZ_JBBOXH010000001.1, read as the reverse complement.
GAAGTGACCATTCCGCTTACCGGTGTGGTACTTCGTGCGGAAGACCGAAGCGATGATATGTACGCTTCCATTGACGCCGTTGTGGACAAGTTGGAACGTCAGATTCGCAAGCACAAAACCAAGCTGAACCGCAAGATCAAGCAAGAGGGCGGACTGAAGACGCTCATTGCGGAGAACGGGGCAGCGGCCACCAGTCAGGTGGATGCAGAGCAAGTGGAGTATGACGAGGACGAATACGAAGTCGTCCGTACGAAACGTTTTACCATGAAGCCGATGGACGTGGAAGAAGCGATCCTGCAGATGAACATGGTAGGCCATAATTTCTTTGTATTTTCCAACATTGACACACAAGAAGTAAATGTCGTCTACAAACGTGATGACGGCAAGTACGGATTGATCGAGCGGGACTGAGTTTTAAGCGGCAGCATTCCTAAGGGAATGCGGAGGCAACTGGCCCGGTTCGAATTTTAAAATGAAATCGAAATGTAAGATGAGCCTTCATCCGTGCAAGCGGGTGGGGCTCTTTATTTGGATATACGGCTTCGAGACGCGTAAGGATCGTAAAAAGGATGGTATTTGATGGTAACCCCATCGGAGTATGCCGAATAGTGCAACCTTTTTATCGATGGAATGGGTTCGTAAGGAACTTCATGGGTCCTTCTTACAACATCCTCAGATGACACAAAGCTAGGGCTTCCTATATAGCCGGATCGAGGCCCATCTAGCCGCTTATTTAACGCTGGCTTCAGCCGGTGGCTCCAGGCTTCATCCTCTGTTTACTCCGTACAATGGACATCGATTTTCCTTCCTCATTAGATGTAGAATTTCATTTCGGGGATGAAGATAATTCCATTGCTGCGCGCCGAGGAAATGCTCCACGCAACTTTTTTGGGCCTCTCCGCGTCTCATACAGTAAGGCTTCGCGTAACAGACACCTCTTGTAATAGCACATATTGTTGCGGCATCCCTTACAAACTGTTACAATTTATGCAAACCCTCATTTTACGGGACGGGCTTTTTAGCCTGCATGAAATGGGACCATCATAAGGAATCAATGAATCGATTTCATCATTTAACCCTTTGGCATTTAATGAAGTTGATTCTATCACTTGTTTTGCACGAAAGGGGTTAACCATGCTAGGACTTGTCAAAAAGATTTTCGGCGACACCAACGAGCGTGATGTCAAACGTCTCATGAAGACGGTCGATGTAATCAACAAAATGGAACCGGATTTTGAGAAGCTCTCCGATGAGCAGCTGCAAGCCAAAACCGAGGAGTTCCGTGCGCGGATCGAGAAAGGTGAGACGCTGGAGGAATTGCTTCCCGAAGCGTTCGCGACAGTTCGTGAAGCTTCCAGACGGACACTCGGCAAGCGTCACTATGACGTGCAGTTGATCGGGGGAATGGCCCTCCACGAAGGCAGAATTGCAGAGATGAAGACCGGTGAAGGTAAAACCCTTGTAGGTACGCTGCCGGTTTACTTAAATGCCCTGCTTGGCAAAGGGGTTCACGTTGTAACGGTCAATGATTATCTGGCACAGCGTGACAGCCAAGAGATGGCGCAGATATATAACTTCCTGGGAATGACGGTCGGGGTTAACCTGAGCGGCATGGAGCACCCGGATAAACAGCAGGCCTATGCTTGCGATATTACGTATGGAACGAACAATGAGTTCGGCTTTGACTATCTGCGGGACAACATGGTCCTCTACAAAGAGCAGATGGTTCAGCGTCCGCTGTATTTCTGTATCATTGATGAAGTGGATTCGATTCTGGTTGACGAAGCGCGTACGCCGCTCATCATCTCGGGACAAGCTCAGAAATCGACCGAGCTGTATTTTGCAGCCGACCGGTTCGTGAAGCGTCTGACGGCAGAAGAGGATTATACGGTAGACATTAAGGTCAAATCCGTAGCCTTGACGGAGAAAGGCGTGGCGCTGGCGGAGCGTTCCTTCGGGATCGAAAACCTGTATGACCACAATCACGTAACATTAAACCACCACATTGTACAAGCGCTGAAAGCGAACGTGATCATGCGCCGCGATGTGGATTATGTTGTTACCGACGACGAAGTGGTCATCGTTGACGAATTTACGGGCCGTCTGATGGCTGGACGCCGCTACAGCGACGGTCTCCACCAGGCGATCGAAGCGAAGGAAGGCATTGAGGTTCAGAACGAGAGCATGACTCTTGCGACGATTACCTTCCAGAACTACTTCCGGATGTATCGCAAGCTGGCGGGCATGACCGGTACGGCGAAGACGGAGGAAGAAGAATTCAAGAAGATCTATGGTCTTGAAGTGCTTCAAATTCCTACGAACAAACCGAATCAGCGTGTCGACATGCCGGATGTGGTTTACAAGAGCGAAGATGGCAAGTTTAAGGCAGTAGTAACCGAGATCGTGGAACGCCATAAAAAGAACCAGCCGATTCTGGTGGGTACGGTATCCATCGAGAACTCCGAGCGTTTGTCTGAAATGCTGAAACGCAAAGGCGTCCAGCATAAAGTGCTGAATGCGAAATACCATGCGGAGGAAGCGGAAATCATTTCTCGCGCCGGTCAGCCGGGATCGGTAACGATCGCGACGAACATGGCGGGACGCGGTACGGATATTTTGCTTGGCGAAGGCGTACAGGATATTGGCGGACTTCACATTATCGGTACGGAGCGTCACGAATCGCGCCGGATCGATAACCAGCTGCGCGGCCGTGCCGGTCGTCAGGGAGACCCGGGGTCTACCCAGTTCTATCTGTCCCTCGGCGATGAGCTGATGAAGCGTTTTGGTACGGACAACGTGCTGAACATGATGGAACGCCTTGGCTTCGAAGAAGACCAGCCGATCGAGAGCAAAATGATTACCCGTGCGGTTGAATCCGCGCAGAAGCGGGTAGAAGGCAACAACTTCGACATGCGTAAAGTCGTTCTCCAATACGATGACGTCATGAACCAGCAACGCGAGATCATCTACAAGCAGCGCCGCGAGATCTTGGAATCCCAAGACATCAAGCAAATCGTTGTAGAGATGATCAAGCCGGTCATTGACCGCGTCGTGCAGGCACACTGCAGCGATGACATTCCGGAGAACTGGGAATTGCAGGAAGTGGCAGACTACGTGAACAGCAAGCTGCTGGACGAGGGTGCCGTTACCCGCGAGGATCTGTGGGGCAAAGAAGCCGAAGAGCTTACCGAGTATCTCTTCGATCGCGTGATGAAGAAATACGAAGAGCGCGAGCAAGCCATCGGCGAAGAAATGGTACGCGAGTTCGAGAAGGTTATCGTGCTGCGCGCGGTAGACAGCAAGTGGATGGATCACATCGATGCGATGGACCAGCTGCGTCAAGGTATCCACCTCCGTGCATACGGCGGTACTGATCCGCTTCGCGAATACCAATTCGAAGGCTTCGAAATGTTTAATGCGATGATCGCTACGATCCAGGAAGAAGTGGCGACCTATATCATGAAAGCTCAAATCGCAACGAACCAGGAACGTCAAGCGGTTGTGGACGAGAACAAAGTCTCCACAAACAGCAGCAGCGAACCTGCCGAGAAGCGACCGGTCCAAGTGGCTGAACAGATCGGCCGGAACGACCCATGCCCTTGCGGCAGCGGCAAGAAGTACAAGCATTGCCATGGACAGAACGCGTAAGCGATCCGTCCCAAAGGCGATGAATCGTATAGATAGCCCGTCCAGGTGATGGGCGCGGATTTTTCTGGCTCCCTTAAGAGCGGCAGATGAACCGGGTGATGGTGGTCTTTTCCACGGTGATCCGGATACCCCTGCCGCGCTTAAGGGAGTTTATCTGAATAAACAGCGAAATTCCTGGTACGGCAACGTAAATTTCTCTTGAAATGGAACGTTTTCCATGGAGGAGAGGGTATACTGAAATTATTACGTGTAGATAAGAAAGGACGAGGACTCATGATCGATCCAAGTGTGAAGCAGGACCTGCGTGAAATCAGCAAGAAACTAACCAATCTTAGGGGGTCTCTTTGACTTAGATCTCAAACAGGAAATGATTGAGAATTTTGAGGAAAAGATGGCAGCTCCCGATTTCTGGGATGATAATGAGAAGGCTCAGGCGCTCATCGCCGAGATGAATGCCGTGAAGTCATCCGTGGATCAATATCAGAAGCTGCAGGCGGATTACGATGATGCCGTCGTGATGATCGAGCTGGCGGATGAAGAGGGCGATGACTCCCTTGCGGGAGAGATCGGTGAGACGATCAAGGACCTGGTTGGGCGCGTGGAGGAATTTGAGCTTCAGCTGCTGCTGAACCAGCCTTACGATAAAATGAATGCGATTCTTGAGCTGCATCCCGGCGCGGGGGGTACCGAATCTCAAGACTGGGGCCAAATGCTGCACCGCATGTACACGCGATGGGCCGAGAAGCGCGGCTTCAAGGTGGAGACGCTGGATTATCTCCCTGGCGATGAAGCGGGAATCAAAAGCGTAACCCTGTTGATCAAAGGCTTTAATGCCTACGGATATTTGAAGGCTGAAAAAGGGGTCCATCGACTGGTTCGGATCTCTCCGTTCGATTCGTCGGGCAGACGGCATACGTCCTTCGTGTCTTGTGACGTCGTACCGGAAATTACGGATGACGTGGAGATCGACATCCGTACCGAGGATTTGAAGATCGACACGTACCGGGCGAGCGGCGCCGGCGGTCAGCATATCAATACGACGGACTCGGCCGTTCGGATTACGCACTTGCCAACTGGCGTGGTGGTGACGTGCCAGAATGAACGCTCCCAGATCAAGAACCGCGAGCGGGCGATGACGATGCTTCGTTCCAAGCTCTACGAACGCAAAATCGAGGAGCAGCAGAAGGAATTGGCGGAAATCCGCGGCGAGCAGTCCGATATTGCTTGGGGCAGCCAGATCCGTTCGTATGTATTCCATCCGTACAGCATGGTCAAGGATCATCGGACGCAAGTGGAGACCGGTAATGTCGGCGCCGTCATGGACGGAGATTTGGACGGATTCATCGACGGATATTTGCGCAGCCAGATCAAGCAGGAAGTCGAGTAGGACGTTGAGGAGAGATTTATAGAACTATGGCGCAATCCGCTGGCAATCCATCGATCAACAAACGAAAAAGAGAACCCTTGATTCCGATCAACGGTCCGCTTCGGCAGACGGTGGACGCAATCTTTATTATCGTCGGCTCCTTTATTATGGCGCTGTCGTTTAATCTGTTTTTCCTGCCCAATCACATCGCCTCGGGCGGCGTGTCGGGTTTGTCCGTTCTTGCGCAAGCATGGCTCGGCATTGAACCGGCCTTTACGCAGTGGGCGCTGAACATTCCGTTGTTCGTGCTTGGCTTTTGGCTGCTTGGACGCGACTACGGCATCCGCTCCCTGCTGGGAAGCGTGATTTTGCCGCTGTTCGTCTTTTTGACCAAGGACTGGCCGATTCCAACCTCTAACCCGCTGCTGGCTTCCATTTATGGCGGTATCGGCGTCGGTATCGGCATGGGGCTGGTCTATCGCGGCAGGGGGTCAACCGGCGGGTTGACCATCGTGGCACAGCTCCTGCAAAAATACAGCGGCCTGAGCTTTTCCGTCTGCGTCGTACTGCTGGATGCGATCGTAATCTCGTCGGCAGCCCTCGTGCTTTCACTGGAGCAGGCGTTATACGCGCTGATCGGACTGTACGTGACAGGCAAAGTGATTGATGCCATTGAACTGGGCTTTAGCTTCACCAAGGTGGCCTATATTATATCCGATCATACGGAGCCGATTACCAAGGCCATTCTCGAGGACCTTGACCGCGGTTTAACCAAGCTGACCGCAGAGGGAGGCTATACGGGCGAACACCGGACGGTCCTGATGGTCGTCGTCGGACAGAGCGAAATTCCCCGTCTCAAAACGGTGGTCCAATCGGTGGATCCGAATGCCTTCGTCATCATTAGCAATGCCCATGAGGTATTGGGCGAAGGATTCCGCAATATTAAGGCGTAGCCTCGCGGCTCGTCAGCATACTCTCTATAAGAAAGAAGTAACCATTCGACAGACGGCGTAGTCTGAACATGGGTTACTTCTTTTTTTATGTAATGGGATCTTTAACGACTGATCTGAACCAGCGTAATCTTTGCCTTGGAGGTGTCCGCCATGAAGGAGATGCGGGTCTTGCCGAATGTGTAGACCATCTCGTACGCCTCTTCCATGTCGTTATAATACATTTCGTAGGCGCTGCCTAAATGCTTTTTGACGTCTGCAAAGGTTTGGTTCGGGAAGCCTTCTTTACCTATCAACAAACACCACATGCCGTTAGAGCCTGTATAAGGGTTTTCGAAATTAAATCCGGCATACGAAATATTTTTGAATTTCCAAAACTCGCCGCCGTAGTGGTAGAATGAACTCACAGGTTTTCCCAATTTGGAAGCGATCTGATTTTGGGTCATGCCGAATTGGACGCCGCCAAAGCCCGGGATGACTCCCTTTTTCAAATAAGCCGCCGTGTTCTTGTTGAGGATTAACATTGGCGCAGGTTTGGTTTTGGCTTGGGTGGTTGAAGCGGCAGCGAAACTGGGATGAGGAGCCTGCCACGTGAGGCAGATCAGTAAGAGAAGACATAATAGGCCCGTCGTTCTTTTGAATATCATGGTTTTACCTCCAGGAATCTAAGTTGTAGGAACATATTTCCTTAAGAGGATTATATCAAAGCACCGTTTAGGTCGATAGACATATTTATTAGGTTAAAAGTAATAGGGAGCGTGAAGTCTTAGTTTATAGAACAAGTAAGGGGGACTTACGAATGGAAATCGAACAGATCTACGGCAGTTTGCCGGTCCTGGAAACCGACCGCCTGCGCCTTCGCAGAGTATCGATGCAGGATGCCGATCAGATGTATGCCTATGCCTCAGACGATGAGGTGGCGAAATACGTCACTTGGGAGACCCATCGCTCGATCGATGACAGCAAGCGGTTTATTCAATTCATACTGGCTCAGTATGCCAAGCATGATATTGCCCCGTGGGGGATCGAGCTGAAGGAGAGCGGGCGACTGGTCGGGACGGTTGATTTTGTATGGTGGAAGCCCGAGCAGCAGGCCGCGGAGATCGGTTATGTACTGGCACGGGATTGTTGGGGGCAAGGCATCATGACCGAGGCGGCCTCCGCGCTGCTCAAGCTTGGTTTCGGCCGTATGGAGCTTGTACGCGTGCAGGCTCGATGTTTGGTGGGGAATATCGGCTCTCAGCGCGTAATGGAGAAGATCGGCATGTCCTATGAGGGGACGGTGAGGAAGGGGATCAAGGTTAAGGGGCAGCATTGGGACCTCAAGCTCTATTCCATTCTGAAAGAAGAGTTCGATCCATCTCGATAGACATTGCCTCGGAGCCCGTTAGCAGTTTGGACCAAATTTGAATAATCCATTGTATTTATATGAATACGGTCGTATAATAATACATATTTATGAGACGGATAAAGTCAATGAATACCTTGGAAGCACATATCGCTTTTGACGCAGGAAACGGAAGAGCATGGCGTATAGATGAAGGATGGATGAATGGGACCTTGCATAAGGTCCTTCAGCTGTTCCTTGGGGAGAGGGATGAGGATATGACGGACACAAACACAGTAAGAGTTGCTATTGTTGGATCTACCGGCTACGGTGGCGTGGAACTGATCCGCTTGCTGCAAGCGCACCCGCGCGTTGAGATTACATCGGTAATCTCTTCATCGACGGCAGGCGTACCGATATCGGACGGATTTCCGCATTTGACCAATATCATCACACGTAACCTGGATGGCGTTAACCCGGCGGAAATCGCCGAGGTGGCCGACTTGGTATTTGCGGCTACGCCTTCGGGCGTCAGTGCCAAGCTGGTACCGGAGCTGCTGGATGCAGGCTTGAAGGTCATTGATCTCTCGGGCGATTTTCGCTTGAAAGATGGAGCCGTATATGAACAGTGGTATAAACACACGGCTCCGAGCGCGGAGCTGTTGGAAAAGGCCGTATATGGCCTGTGCGAAGTGTTTGGCGAAGAGGTCCGCGATGTGGATTTCATCTCCAATCCGGGCTGTTATCCGACCGCGACGCTGCTGGGCCTGATTCCGGCCATCAGCGCGGGCTGGATCGATGCTTCATCCCTTATTATCGACGCCAAATCCGGCGTGTCCGGTGCAGGACGGGGAACGAGCCTGATGACGCATTATGCCGAAATCAACGAGAACTTCAAAGCCTACAAGGTGAATAAGCATCAGCATATTCCCGAGGTCGAACAGGTATTGACGCAGGTAGCGGGCGAACCGATCACGGTCACCTTTACGACGCATCTGGTACCGATGACGCGGGGGATCATGAGCACCATGTATGCCACGCTGAACGGTCCTTACACGGAAGAGGATTTCATTGAACTGTACCGCCAGTATTTCAAGGATCGTAAATTTGTGAGAATCCGCGACCTGGGCGTATGGCCTGCAACAAAAGAAGTCAGCGGGTCGAACTTCTGCGATATCGGCTTTGCGGTGGATGCGCGCACGAACAGAGTGACCATTATATCGGTCATTGATAATGTGGTGAAGGGTGCGGCCGGGCAGGCGATCCAGAACCTGAATTTGATGATGGGATGGGAGGAGAGCCTCGGACTTACGTTTACGCCGATTTATCCGTAAGCGGCTGGGGATACAGACATGGGAGAGAATACGTTTGCGATTATCGATGGGGGCAGCATCGTAACGCCGCAAGGCTTCAAGGCTGCCGGGCTCCACTGTGGACTTAAGAAGACCGACCGTAACGACCTGGGCGTCATTGTATGCGATGTGCCTGCCGTGGCGGCTGCCGTCTATACGACGAACCTGTTCCAAGCGGCACCGCTGAAGGTAACGCGTGAAAGCTTAGATGACGGCAAGCTTCGCGCGATTGTCGTGAACAGCGGGAATGCCAATGCCTGCACGGGCAAGCAGGGCGAAGAGGATGCTTACACGATGCGCGCCGATACGGCTGCGCAGTTCGGCCTGGACGTGAACGATGTGGCCGTTGCTTCGACGGGTGTCATCGGGGAGCTGCTGAAGATGGACCGAGTATCCTCCGGAATTGCCGGCTTGCCTGCACGGCTCAGCGGCGAAAGCGAAGGGGCTGAAAGCTTCAGCCAAGCGATTTTGACAACCGATCTGGTAAAAAAGGAAGCCTGCGTTACCGTACAGGTTAGCGGCACGAAGGTGACCATCGCCGGCACGGCGAAGGGATCGGGAATGATTCATCCGAACATGGCGACCATGCTCGGATTCATGACGACGGATGCGGTCATTGGTCAGGAAGCGCTGCAGCTGCTGCTGCGCCAAACGACCAACCTGACCTTTAATATGATTACGGTGGACGGCGATACAAGCACCAACGATATGCTGGTTGCGATGGCCAGCGGCTTGGCGGGGCACGACGTGCTTACGCCGGAGCATCCGGATTGGGATGCATTCGCAGCCGGTTTCCACTATGTGTGCCAGCAGCTGGCGAAAGCGATCGCGCGTGACGGAGAGGGAGCTTCCCGCTTGATCGAGGTTCGCGTGGACGGCGCCGAAAGCGACGATGACGCGCAAGCGATTGCCAAGACCATCATCGGCTCCAGCCTGGTCAAATCGGCGGTGTTCGGTGCGGATGCCAACTGGGGACGGATCATTGCGGCTGTGGGCCGCGCAGGCCGTCCGGTCAATCCGGAGACGGTGGATATTGCCATTGGCCCGATTTCGGTGCTGGAGCAGTCAAGGCCCGTTCCTTTTGACGAAGATGCGGCGCTGGCTTACCTTCAAGGCGACACCGTGGATATCGACGTGAAGCTGCATATCGGCAGCGGGTCGGCTACGGCTTGGGGCTGTGATTTAACCTATGACTATGTCCGCATTAATGCGGCCTATCGTACTTAGATAACAAAAAATCAGGACGGAGGAGATGGATATGAAGAGCACGATCGATCAGGAGAATTCGCAGCCGGTTCAAACCTCAAGCGCGGATACGTTTGTGATGAAATGCGGCGGCAGCACGCTCGCGGCCCTTCCGGACAGCTTCTTCGAGGATTTGAAGAATCTGCAGGATAAGGGGGTTAACCCCGTTATCGTGCACGGCGGCGGTCCCGCAATTTCCGGCAACCTGGAGAAACTCGGCATCGAGACCGAGTTTGTGAACGGGCTGCGCAAGACGACGGAGGATGTGCTGGACGTCGTGGAGATGGTGCTTGCGGGCACCATCAATAAACAGATCGTACGACGGATTCAAAGCGTGGGCGGTTCTGCCATCGGCTTGTCCGGTTCGGACGGCGGGCTGATCGAGGCCAAACCGGTAACGAACCATGCGGAGGTTGGCTGGGTCGGCGACGTTACGCTGGTGAAGTCATCGATCCTGAGCGGCGTGCTGGAGATGGGGTACATGCCGGTGGTTGCGCCGATCGGCGTGGATCCATCCGGTCAGCGCTATAACATCAATGCCGATACCGCAGCTGGTGCCGTGGCTTCTCATCTGGGCGTTAACCGGATGATCGTTGTCACCGACGTGCCGGGGATCATGAAGGGATCGGGCGGCGAGAAGCGGGTGCTTCCGACCGTGACGGTGCAGGAGATCGAGGATATGATCGGAACGGGCGAAATCTATGGCGGCATGATACCGAAGGTAAGAGCAGCCATCAGCTGCATTCACGGCAAAGTGAGCGAGGTTGTCATCGTGGACGGAAGCGAGCCGAACGTGCTGAGCCGGGTGCTTGGAGGCGAAGTGCTGGGAACGCGCATCGTGCGAATGTAATAAGGCACGGTTTGATAGTCAAACCGGAACTATAAAAAACTTCAACGGAGAAGGCGGCATCATTCCGGAGAAGCGAAGCGGGCCCCTTTGTCCACGGAATTTATCCTTGATTACATGATTCCATGAAAATCTGTGGGCAACAGGGATCGGAGGAATGATCCGAATTCGCAGTGCCGGTTAAGCTTAATGGATGTTCATATCGTAGGACGGTTCAAACGTGAAACACGAAGCAATGCCAAATGCAAAGGAGTGTGTGAAGGCTATGGGAAAAGAAGCAGCAGGCGGTATCAAAGCAGCTAATGAAAGCTCGTTGTTCCAAACGTACGCCAGATACCCAATCGCCCTGGTCAAAGGGGAGGGCAGCTGGCTATGGGATGATCAAGGCAACAAGTATCTTGATTTTATGGCCGGTCTGGCGGTAACGAATCTCGGCCATGCCCCGGTAAAAGTGAAAGAGAAGCTGAAAGCCCAGCTGGATGAATTGTGGCATGTCTCGAACCTGTTCCACATTCCGGGCCAGGAAAAAGCAGCCGAGCTGCTGACAGCCAACACCTGCGCGGATGCGGTCTTCTTCTGCAACAGCGGGGCCGAAGCGAACGAAGCTGCCATTAAGCTGGCACGCCGCTACCATCAGAAGGTGAAGGGAACGGGACGCTACGAGGTCATTACGTTTACCCAGTCCTTCCATGGTCGGACGCTGGCTACGCTGACGGCCACCGGCCAGGATAAGGTGAAGGAAGGCTTCCTTCCGCTTCCGGCAGGCTTCAAAAGCGTTCCGCTGCATGACCTTCCGGCGCTGGAAACAGCCATTAACGACAAAACCGCAGCCATCATGATCGAGATGGTGCAGGCGGAGGGCGGCGTGCATCCGGTGGAACCGGAATTCCTTCAAGCCGTCACCGGGCTGTGCAAGAAGCACGGACTGCTGCTGATCGTGGACGAGGTGCAAACGGGCATGGGCCGGACCGGCAAGCTGTTTGCGCACGAGCATTACGGCATCGAGCCGGATATTTTCACCGTGGCCAAAGGGCTCGGCTCCGGGTTCCCGGTCGGCGCGATGCTGGGCAAAGCTTACTTGCGCGAAGCCTTCACGGCAGGAAGCCATGCCACGACGTTTGGCGGCACGCCGATTGCCAGCGCCGTCATCCAGGCCACCATCGAGACGATGCTGGAGGACGACGTGCCGCAGCGCGCGGCCGAAGCCGGAGAATATTTGATGACGAAGCTGAATGAGAGCCTGGGCAGTCATCCTTTTGTGAAGGCGATCCGGGGGAAAGGCCTGCTGATCGGCATCGAATGCGTCGAATCGGTTGGCGAGCTGGTGCTGAAAGGACAGAGCCGCGGGCTGCTGTTCGTAACGGCAGGACCGAACGTGATCCGGCTGCTTCCGAATCTGTACGTCACGAAACAAGAGATCGACCAAGCGGTGTCGATCGTTACGGAACTTATACATGAACATACGGCGGTTAGCCAAGCATAGAAGAATCGTGCAGCAGCATTACGGACAATAACAGCATGGTTAAGGAGGACTGAAGAATATGGCCGCTAGCGGACAATTGAAGGAATTAAGCCTGAAAGGGCGGGATATGATCGAGCTGGACGAATACTCGACGGAAGAGATTCAGTTCTTGCTCGATTCGGCAATCGAGATCAAGCGCAAGCAGAAGAACGGCGAAGTCTATCAGCCGCTGAAAGGCAAGACGATCGGCTTGATTTTTGAGAAGTCGTCCACGCGGACGCGGGTTTCGTTCGAGGCTGGGATGTTCCAGCTGGGCGGACATGCACTCTTTTTGAGCAAAAACGATATTCAGCTCGGACGCGGCGAGCCGATCAGCGATACGGCGCAGGTGATGTCCCGTTATCTGGACGGCCTGATGATCCGTACCTTCGGGCACGACAACGTGGTCAACCTGGCGAAATATGCTTCGATTCCGGTCATCAACGGCCTGAGCGACATGGCGCATCCATGTCAGGTGCTGGCTGATTTGCAGACGGTACTGGAGCACAAGGGCAAGCTGAAGGGCCTCAAAATGGCCTTTATCGGCGATGGCAACAACATGGCGCATTCGCTCCTGATCGGCGGTGCCAAGATGGGCATGCATGTGGCCGTGGCCAGTCCGAAGGGCTACGAGGCGGATGCCAGCATCGTGAAGCTGAGCGAGGAAATCGCGGCGCAAACGGGCGGCAAAATCACGATTACCCAAGACCCGCTCGAAGCCGCGAAGGATGCGGACGTGATCTACACGGATGTATGGGCAAGCATGGGCTTTGAAGAGGAGCAGGCACAGCGGGAAGCCGCCTTTGCGGACTACCAGGTGAATGAGGAGCTGGTGAAAGCGGCGAAGCCTGATTACTTGTTCCTGCACTGCCTTCCGGCCCACCGCGGCGAAGAGGTCAGCGAAGGCGTGATCGACGGTGCCAATTCCGTCATTTTCGATCAGGCCGAGAACCGTCTTCATGCCCAGAAGGCTTTGATGGTTGCTTTGATGGCATAAAGCCGCCGATGACCAGCGAACATTCTATATGAAAATGCGTCAATGGACGTTATCTTTAGTATAATGAAGGACAGGGTTGTTAGTAACAAAGAGAGGGAGTTAAACCATGGCAAAACAAAAAATCGTACTGGCGTATTCCGGCGGTCTGGATACGTCCGTCATTCTGAAGTGGCTGAAAGAAACCTACGATGCGGAGATCATTGCCTTCACGGCCGATATCGGCCAGAAGGAAGAGCTGGACGGACTTGAGGAAAAAGCGCTGGCGACCGGCGCCTCCAAAGTATACATCGACGATCTGCGCGACGAATTTGCGAATGATTTCATCTTCCCGATGTTCCAGGCGGGTGCCATGTACGAAGGGCAGTACCTGCTCGGCACCAGCATCGCGCGCCCGTTGATCGCGAAACGCATGGTGGATATCGCACGTGCCGAAGGCGCGACGGCGATTGCGCACGGCGCTACGGGTAAAGGGAATGACCAGGTTCGTTTTGAGCTGGGCGTTGCCGGCTTGGCACCGGACATTGAAGTGATCGCGCCTTGGCGCATCGAGGAGTTCCGCAACTCCTTCCCGGGACGCGCGGAGATGATCGCTTACGCGGAAGCGCACGGCATTCCGGTAACGGCATCCGCTGCGAAATCCTACTCCATGGACCGCAACCTGCTCCATATCAGTTACGAGAGCGGCGTGCTGGAGGATCCTTGGTTCGATGCAAGCGCGGAGGACAGCAAGGATATGTACCTGCTCAGCGTATCGCCTGAGGATGCGCCGGATGAGGCGGAATACCTCGAGCTTACGTTCGAGCAAGGGAATGTCGTTGCGCTGAACGGCGAGTCGATGAGCCCGCTGCAAGTGATGGAGAAGCTGAACGAGCTGGGCGGTAAGCACGGCATCGGTCGCGTGGATATGGTGGAGAACCGCTTTGTCGGCATGAAGAGCCGCGGCGTCTATGAGACTCCTGGCGGCACGATCCTGTTCACCGCTCATCGCAAGATGGAGTCCATCACGATGGACCGTGAAGTGATGAACCTTCGCGACAGCCTGATTACCCGCTACAGCACCTTGGTTTATAACGGCTTCTGGTTTGCGCCGGAGCGTCTGGCATTGCAGGCGCTGGTGACCGAGAGCCAGAAGAACGTTACGGGAACGGTGCGCGTGAAGCTGTACAAGGGCAATGTGATCGGCGCAGGCGTGAAGAGTCCGGTGAGCCTGTACAACCCGGACATCGCCACGATGGAAGCCGATCCGACGCAAGCTTACGATCAAGGCGACGCTACCGGCTTTATTCGCTTGAACGCATTGCGTTTGAAAGTGGCAACCGGCGTGAATCAAAATCAATAAAACAGTCTGTGGGCCCGTTTAACGGAACAAGCGCATCGGATAGAGCGCGGTAACAACGCGGCCGAAGGATACATGATATGAAGCCTTATGTCTTATATCCGGTAATTGATCGAATATAAGCGTATGGATATGGACGTACTAGTAATGAACAGGCTGAAGGCCGTTTTCATGCTGGAGAGCTCCGTCGATTCTCGTTGAACGGGACGAACGGAACCTCTTAAGCGGGAAGCGGCCCTCTGCCTTAAATCAGAGAGGGGCAAGTGTTGTGAGCAAGTTATGGGGCGGACGCTTTACGAAGCAGACCAACGCATTGGTAGAGGAATATACGGCATCCATCGGTTTTGACAAGCAGCTGGCCGAGGAGGACATCCAGGGAAGCCTTGCACATGTGTCCATGCTGGGCAAATGCGGCATCGTGCCGGCGGAAGACGTAGAGACGATCAAGGCAGGATTGGGCAAAGTGCTGGAACGCATCCGTGAGGGCAGCATCGAGTTCTCCGTATCGGATGAGGATATCCATATGAACATCGAAAAGAATCTGATCGAGGAAATCGGACCTGTCGGCGGCAAGCTCCACACGGGCCGCAGCCGTAACGACCAGGTGGCAACGGACATGCACTTGTATTTGCGCAACCGCGTCGTGGCTTTGACCGGCATGCTGCACGAGCTGCAGACCGCGTTGATTGGGCAAGCCAAGGATAACCTGGATACGATTATTCCGGGGTATACGCATCTGCAGCGTGCGCAGCCGATTCTGTTCGCGCATCATCTGATGGCTTACGTGTCCATGTTCCAGCGGGATATCGACCGTCTGATCGACAGCTATAAGCGCATTAACGTGCTGCCGCTCGGGGCAGGCGCGCTTGCGGGCACAACGTTCCCGATCGACCGCCATTTCGTGGCCGAGCAGCTCGGTTTCGACGGCGTTTACGAGAACAGCCTGGATGCGGTCAGCGACCGCGACTTTATCCTGGAATTCCTCTCGGATGCTTCCATCATCATGATGCACTTGTCCCGCCTGAGCGAGGAGCTGGTGCTTTGGAGCAGCACCGAGTTCAACTTCGTCGAGCTGGATGATGCGTTCTGCACGGGCAGCAGCATTATGCCGCAGAAGAAGAACCCGGACGTGCCCGAGCTTGTCCGCGGCAAAACCGGGCGGGTATACGGCAACCTGATGGGTCTGCTCACCGTGCTGAAGTCGCTGCCGCTTGCTTATAACAAGGACATGCAGGAAGACAAAGAGGGCATGTTCGACACGGTGGCTACGCTGGAAGGCGCATTGCAGCTGTTCGCGCCGATGATCGCCACGATGAAGGTCAACAAAGGCCGCATGCGCGAAGCAGTGAACACCGACTTCTCGAATGCAACGGATATTGCGGACTTCCTGGTCGGCAAAGGGCTTCCTTTCCGCCAGGCGCACGAAGTGATCGGCAAGACCGTATTGTACTGCATCCAGAACAACAAATACCTGCTGGACCTGACGCTGGACGAATTCAAGCAGTTCTCCGAGCTGTTTGACGACTCCATCTATGGCGTGCTTCAACCCGAGACGGTGGTCAATGCGCGTAACGTTTACGGCGGCACGGCAACCGAGCAGGTGAAAGCGGCGATCGACCGCAGCGTGCAGACCCTTCAGGTCACGGAAGAATGGCTGGGTCTCCGCCAGGGGAATGTAGAGTAAAGGATACAGAAAACCCTGACGTAGCAAAAATAAAGGTGGATCGGCAAATGTTACATTTGCTGATCCACCTTTTGTTGTGTAACGATGAGATCCGTTGAATGAGGGATTGCCTAAATTCTCTCACGAAGAGAAGTACACCAAGTACATCCCATGGAACCGCGAATGAACCACAGGCACGTTCATGGCGTGCATATTATGGGTTCATCAGGCTTTCAACGGAAGCCATTTCAGAACATCCTGGATGTGGGTATCCCAATATCCCCAATCATGACCGCCCGGCCCTTCCTGATACGTGAGATCCAGGGAGGTTGCTTCGCAGGCTTTGCGGAACGCTTGATTGTCTTGGTAGAGGAAGTCTTCCGTTCCGCAGCATTGATACAGCAGCGGCTTCGGCCCCTCCGAGCGGTCCACTTCCTGAAGCAGCCACAACAGGTCATTGTCGGTGCCGGTAATGTCCCGATCTCCGTAGACTAAACGATGCTCAAACAAAGCCTCGTTCCTATTAATATGACCCGCCATGTCGAGCGCGCCCGACAGGCTGGCAGCAGCGGCGAAGGATTCGGGACAGCGAAGGGCAAGCTTGAACGCCCCGTAGCCGCCCATGGACAACCCGGCGACGAAGTTATCTTCCCTCGCGTGGGATAACGGGAAAAAGGAACGGGCGATGGCCGGCAGCTCCTGGCTGATAAAGGCCCAGTATTTGCCTCCGTATTCCATGTCGGTATAGAAGCTGCGATGCACTTGCGGCATAACGACGGCAATGCCCATCTCGGCCACGTAGCGTTCGATGGAGGTTCTGCGCAGCCAGATGGAATCGTCGTCGGACAGGCCGTGCAGGAGGAAGAGCGTCGGATGCAGACCACTTTTGGCATGATTCGTCATGCCGATTTGTGAAGAGGTTTGCTGAGGGAGAATGACGGTCATGGACGTGCTGAGACCGAGCACCTCCGAGTAAAAGTGACATTGCATTAGAGCCATGGATTATGTATCCCCTTTCATTTTTGAAAATGAGAGATCAAAGTGACGAGCCTACTAGGATCATATCATAATCGAGCTCCCTTGCTCCAAGTAAATCTAAGTTATCGTCTGCGGCGGACGAGAACGCATTTAAAGGATGCAGCGTTCGGACGCTTCGCCATTCTCCAGGAGCATAAAGGGGGTCAGCGACCGAATTGAAACGGATGGAATGAATCCGTGCATAAAACGCCTCGGTCTTCAGACCGAGGCGAGGTTCAGCCATCGGGCTGTTCTATGATGCGCTGCGTTGTGTTATCTTAGAGGGAGATTATGGCTCCACCCGGTGGAGGATTCAATGGCATAGATTTAGAAGTTCAGCGAAGCGAGTGTCCAGTTAAGATATAGCATGATGATCCTATTTGTGAATCTGGAGGAGTATGCTCATGATACCACATGACGATAAACTGTCCGATCTGAAGATTACGGGAACCGGCAGCTCAAGCGGCGGCCAATACGGCAAGGTGCGAATCGATGGTGCCGGTCAGGTGAATGGAGATCTGGACTGCCGGGAATTAACAGGCAACGGAACGATGAGTTTGAACGGCGACGTAGCTGCCGACAAGATTCGCGTGAACGGTTCGGGAACCATTAAGGGGACGGTGGACGCGGAGGAGCTGCATGTAGCCGGCAGCCTGAGCGTGAAGAGAGGCGTGCGCAGCCGGTCCATTTTTATCGGGGGGCATTGCAGCATTCACGGTGATTCCGAATCGAAGAGGCTTGATGTAACCGGAAACCTGAGAAGCCATGGTGACGTGCGGAGTGAGACGGCCACGTTTCATGGGGGCTTCAAGATCGATGGCCGCCTGCATGTAGGAACAGCGGATATTCGGCTGTTGGGCCGCTGCCTTGCGCAGGAAATCGTCGGAGACCGGATCACGATCCGCAAAAAAGGAAAGCGTCTCTGGGAGATGCTGTCCCTGCCATTACGGGGAACGCGGCTGGAGGCACGCATTATTGAGGGCGATGTCCTGGATCTAGAGTATGTCGAAGCCGATATCGTCCGCGGCAACCGGGTGATTCTCGGCCCAGGGTGCGAGATTCGGCAAGTGGAATACCGGGATGAATTGACGCAGCATCCGGAAGCCCAGGTCAGAGCATCCCGGCGGTTTTAAGGGAGAATCGGGCCAAACATCCGGGCATTGGCCGAATAGATGGTAAGGAGGCAGCGATATGGTGCATAACGGAACAGCCGTAGAAAGACCCGGTGTTTCCATAACGGGTGACGGTGTCGTTGGCGGCGGTATTGTCGGCAAGCTTCGGATAAGCGGTGAAGGCGTCATTCATGGCGACACGGATTGCCATCTGCTAAGCTGCAACGGGAGCGCGGTCATAAACGGAAGCCTGCTCGGAAGGCAGGCTAGAGTGAACGGCCATGTGAAGGTGTCCCATCATGTCCAGATGGAGCACGTCCGGGTGAATGGAAGCTTGGATGCCGGCGGAAGCGTTAGAATCAGCCGCATCGGAATCAATGGCGGCTTGAGCACGGGAGCCGATCTGTTTGCGGTAAAAGGCGTCGTGAACGGTACCCTGGATGTTGGCGGCAACCTGGAAGCCGAAGAGATGACGGTCCGCGGCATACTACGCGTGAGCGGGTCCGTGATAGCTCGGGAATTGACGCTGAGGCTCGTTGCGCAAGCTTCGCGCGTCAACGAACTCCGAAGCCGCACGGTCTCCGTAGCGCCTACGGTGCTGGCCAAATGGTTCCGTTCCTCACGGATCGGATATCTGAATGCCGAGCTGGTTGAAGGCGAGGATATCCGTCTGGAGAATACGAGCGCGGCCATTGTCAGGGGCAGTAGAGTCCATATCGGAAAGGGCTGCTCCATCGGCCGGGTGGAATATACCGAGACGTTCAGCGCAGATGCTCAGGCAGAAATCGGAAGCTATTATAAAATCGATGCACGACATTAAAATAACGGCAAGGAAAACAGCCCGTATTCGCGGTTCGATTCGCGAATGCGGGCTGTTTCATGTCAGCTTCGATTTACGGGGCGCTGATACCGTCCTCAACGACTTCCTCTTTGGGCGTTTCGTTCGCATCCGGCAGCGGGACCTCATTCGTCGGATTGATGGCAACGATGCTGTTCTGGGGGCGGTAGGTATCCTTGGATATTTTCACGTTCTCCACGACTTTCCCGTTCACTTTCTTGGTTCGGTAGGTTTCTACCACATAGCCTGGTTTTCCGTTCTGAACCACCTGCTTCAATCCCGGCGGCAGCGAGTTGTTGTGGATGACCTTTTCCGGCGAAGGCAAGGTTTCGATCGTGGTGGATACCAGCTCGTATTCCGTATTTTCCGGGAAGGTGCCGAACATCTTCAGCGTTAAATTGCCGTGCGATACCTCGGACAGGATCAGCAGATGCTTGCCTGTATTGTTTCGGAAGCGAAAGTTGATCGCCCCTTCGGCAAAGGTGGCGTCCTGTCCCTTGGGCAAGTAGCTGACCGGAAGGGAATGATTCCGCCTTTCGGTGATCTCCAGCCCGATCAGCAGGGCGGCATGATACACTGTGCTGGATACCTGGCAGATCCCGCCCCCGATACCGGGCACCAGCTTGCCGTTCACGATGACGGGAGCTTCCTCAAATCCATACTCCTTCTTCGCAACATCAATGATATGAGCATAATTGAACTCATCGCCGGGCTTCAGAATCATGCCGTCCACGGCTTTGGAGGCAGCGGTTACGTTATGTACGCGTCCGGGCCCGCTGGATCCAAGACCGGTGGAAATTTCAACGATTTTTCGCTCAATGCCCTCGTCCTGCAGCGACTTTACGGTAACGGGGGGCTTTTGACGGATAAGAGGCAGCTGCACCGCAATGGCTTCTTCCGGATACGGTTCCGTGAAGTGGGACTCGTTCGGAAGCGCTGCGCTGAACCCTTCATAGAACGCAGGCCAATCGATGCGGTACGCGGTTTTCTCCGGGGTATACCGGACCACATCGTCTTCGGAAATGCTCCGCACTGCGTTGACAGGCTCTCCAAAGCGTTCTTTTTGCCAGTCTTCGTTTAACCGCCCTTTCAATACGTCACGATTCCAGTCGGTGGATATATGCCATTCCAGCTGAAACTGCCGCCGGTAAAGAACCTGTTCCCATAGCGATCCTTCGGACAGCTTGGCGATGGCTTCCCTGAAATCGGCTGCGCTGAACCGAACGCCGGCTTCTTGGAGACTGAAGTTTTCCGTGTGCCCTTTCAGGGCCTCCGACTCCAGCGTCACCTTGATGCTAGTCATGGCATGGAGCCGCTGTTCCAGCTCGGACAATACCTCGTCGGCGGGTTGCCCCCCTACCTGCCAGCCCGAGAGAACGACTCCCTTCGGCAGCTCCTTTTGGTTCGCGTACATCGTCAATAGACCGAAACCGACGGAGAGGAGAAGAGCGATACTGATGACAAAGATGAGACCGAGATGAATTTTTTTCATTTGAAACCACCTTCTTAACTTCGTATTGGCCGCAGTACATGCACTTGTTCATGTATATGTCACGGTGGGCTTAAACTTTCGGGTACTCAAAAGGTAACAAATTTGTTACAATAGACGATGTCGTGAGGATTTTTCTTGGATTTTAAAGGAATTCGATGGAAACTGTCGAAAGTATAATGGCTAATTATGGATTGGGAAGTGATGAAGTGATCGAAATGCAGGACGTATGGAAGACTTATCCAAGCGGCGCCCATGCGCTTCAAGGAGTTTCCGTTACCATTAACCGCAATGAATTCGTCTATGTTGTCGGACCGTCGGGTGCCGGCAAATCGACATTCATGAAACTTATCTATAGAGAAGAAGTGCCGACCAAAGGCCAAATTTCCGTTAACGGATTTAATATCGGGAAGCTGAAGCAGCGCAAAATCCCCTATGTTCGCCGAAATATCGGGGTTATTTTTCAGGACTATCGTCTGCTGCCCAAGCTGACTGCTTACGAAAATGTAGCTTTTGCCATGGAAGTTATCGAAGCGCCGCAGCGTCTCATCAAGAGACGGGTTATGGAGGTGCTGGATCTGGTGGGCCTGAAAGCCAAGGCGAACCGCGAGCCTTCCCAGCTCTCCGGCGGGGAGCAGCAGCGGATCGCAATCGCCAGGGCGATCGTGAACAACCCGTCCGTCATTATTGCGGACGAGCCTACGGGCAACCTGGACCCGGAAACCTCCTGGGGCATCATGCAGCTGTTGGACGAAATCAATTTCAGGGGAACCACCATCGTAATGGCTACCCACAACAGGGATATCGTGAACACGATGCGTAAGCGCGTACTTGCGATTGAGCACGGACAGATCGTCCGCGACCAGCAGAGAGGAGAGTACGGGTATGAATTTTAGAACCTTCTTGCGGCACTTGCGGGAAGGGGCGAAGAGCGTTTTCCGGAATGGATGGATGTCGGTCGCATCGATTACGTCCATCGTGGTGTCATTATTTATACTGGGCGTTTTCATGCTGTTAGTCATGAATGTGAACGCATTAGCCGATAAAGCAGATAGCAATGTGCAAATCAATACGTACTTGAATCTCAATGTGGACGAGAAGCTGCGCGAAACCATCAAAGGCGAGATCGAGGCCATGCCGGAAGTCAACGCCATCAAATTCGTGTCCAAGGAAGAGGGCATGAAGGAGCTTGAGGAAAGCCTCGGCTCCGAATGGGTGGAAGGCTTCAGCGAAGCGGACCAGAATCCGCTTCCGGACGCATTCGAGGTTTCCGTTATCGAACCGACCACGGTCGGGTTCGTTGCCGACAAGATTACCGCGCTGAACGAGAAGTATGCGGAAGAGCCGATCCTGCGGGTCAAATACGGGGAGGGCACGGTAGAAACCTTGTTCAAGATTACGAAAACGGTGCGGAATATCGGCTTTATTTTCGTAGCGGGACTCGGCTTGATGTCCATGTTTCTGATTTCGAACACCATTCGGGTAACGATTTTGGCCCGTCGCCGCGAGATCGGCATCATGAAGCTTGTTGGCGCGACCAACAACTTCATCCGCTGGCCGTTCTTCGTGGAAGGAGCCATGATCGGCCTCCTGGGCTCGATCATTACGGTTACGCTGCTGTTTATAGGCTACAATCGCCTGTACGCCGCGTCGCAGACGGATTTGACGCTGGCGCAGAGCCTGATTCCATTGGGAGATCTGTGGCTGCTGCTCGGGACCATCATCGTGGCCCTGGGCATCGTCATTGGCATTTGGGGCAGCACCATGTCGATACGTAAATTTTTGAAAGTATAAAACAAGGTAAAGGATGGGGAGCGAAACTTGAAGAAAATCGCCGCAGGAGTAG
Organism: Bacillus sp. FSL K6-6540; assembly: GCF_038007545.1. Classification (NCBI taxonomy): domain Bacteria; kingdom Bacillati; phylum Bacillota; class Bacilli; order Caryophanales; family Bacillaceae; genus Bacillus; species Bacillus sp. FSL K6-6540. The sequence goes on along the minus strand of NZ_JBBOXH010000001.1, from coordinate 6,630,535 downwards.
CAGCCTTATTACTGGCCACTGTTATGATCCAACCGACCGTCGGACAAGCCGAGAAGAAAACCACAGCCGATGTAGACAAAGAGCTGAGGGTGCTTCAGGAGCAGGTCAAGAAAGCGCGGGCGCAGAAGAGCAAGGCTGCGGATGATAAACAAGAAGCCCAGCATTATAAGAATAAAACGACGAAGAACCTGAAATACGTAATGGAGCAAATCAGCATCGTCAGCAATGAATTGACGAAGATTTCCGTCAAGATCGAGGAGACGGAGGATTTGCTGAGAACAACGACCAAGGAGCTTGAAGCGGCGGAGGAGCGCATCGCATCCCGAGAGAAGCTGTTGGAATCCCGGATTCGCCTCATCTATATGGATGGGCAAGTATCGTATCTGGATGTGCTGCTCTCCGCAACCAGCTTCAGCGATTTTATTGAGCGTGCCGATTCGTTGAAGACTATCGTCGATCAGGACCAGGATTTGCTGGTGCAGCATAAGCAGGACAAGCTGCTGGTCATCGACAAGAAGAAAGAACTTGAAGGGCAGTACGCAACCGCCAAGGACCTGTACGGCCAGATGGAGGACCGCAAGAGCATCCTGAACGAGAAGGAACAGGAGAAGCGCGTTCTGCTGGCCCAGTACGATCAAGATATCGAGGATGCGGAAATCCTGACCGAAGAGCAGGATAGAATGCTAGTTGCCTTGGCAAGCAAGCGCTCGGACCTGCAGAAGGAAAAGAATAAGCTTGCTGCCGAAGAAGCGGCTCGTAAAGCGGCGGCTGCCAAAGCGGCGGCGGCGAAGAGAGCGAAGGCGACAACCCTCGGCGGCAGCAAAGGCGGCGGCGGGTATACCGGCAACGGCGGACCGTTTGCGATACCGGTCTCCGGAGCCAGACTCTCCTCCGGTTACGGACCGCGCGTCCATCCGGTAACGGGCGAGGTTGGCAAGATGCACACGGGTCAGGACTTCGCGGTTCCGCAAGGGACCGAGATCCGGGCAGCCGAGAGCGGCACCGTCATCTTGGCCGAGTGGTGGAGCGGTTACGGAAACTGTGTTATTGTTGATCATGGGGGCGGCGTATGGACCTTGTATGGGCATATCCGCAACGGCGGCATTAAAGTCAGCGAAGGCGACAAGGTGTCCAGAGGGCAGAAGATTGCCGAAGTAGGCTCCACGGGTCAGAGCACGGGACCGCATCTTCATTTTGAGGTTCGGGTCAATGGATCGCCGGTGAATCCTTCGCCTTATCTGTAACAGAAATGATGACGCAAACCATATAACCTTCAATACCGCTGTATAAATATTCCCGGCAAGCCAATCATATACTAGGTGGACGGGATTCCCCTGTGTGTAGCAGTTGAAACGTACAAAGGCGGTGAAGTACTTGCTGAAAAAACGAACGGCTGTCTTTCTGGTCATCGCTGCCATGCTGTGCGGCGGACTGTTAACGATGGCTTTGACCCAGCTGCCTGCTCCAAGTCAGACCGGAGACGGCGGCGAGGGATTGCTGGCCAGCATCGCGAACAGGAATGGACTGGAGCAGTCTGAAGCGAAGAAACTGGGGACAGCGATTGACCTCATCGAAAGCAATTATTACAAGGATATCGATCGGTCGAAGCTGATCGACGGCGCGATCAACGGGATGATGGAAGCGCTGGAAGATCCGTATTCCAACTATATGGGCAAAGAAACGGCGGCCCAGTTTGAAGAAAGCATTGAGGGCTCCTTCACGGGGATTGGCGCGGAAGTGTCCTCCGTAGACGGCAGCGTCGTCGTTGTATCCCCGATCAAGGGATCGCCTGCGGATAAAGCCGGCATTCGGGCCAAGGATACCATCCTTTCCGTCAATGGCGAATCCTTGCAGGGCCTTGAGCTGAATGCGGCCGTTAACAAGATTCGCGGTCCGAAGGGCTCCAAGGCCGTCCTTCAGATCAAGCGGGCAGGATCCGAGCAGCCGATCGAGTATGTTATCGTTCGGGATGACGTCGATCTGGAAACCGTGTCGGCACGGATGGAGAAGGGCGGAATCGGCGTGATCGAGATTTCCCAATTCTCGCTGAATACGGGCGAACGCTTTAAGGAAGAGCTCAAGAAGCTGGAAAGCCAAGGCATGAAGGGACTGCTGATCGACGTCCGGAACAATCCCGGCGGCGTGCTGTCCGTTGTCATTGACATCGCAGAGCAGTTCGTGCCTAAAGGCGAGCTGATCGTTCAGGTCGAAGACAAGGATAAGAAGCGGGAGAAGCATCCTTCCAATGGCGTGGCGAAATCGTACCCGATTACGGTGCTGATGAACAAGGGCAGCGCCAGCGCTTCCGAGATTTTGGCAGGCGCCTTGCAGCAGTCCGCCGGAGCTACCCTGATGGGCGAGCACTCCTTCGGAAAAGGGACCGTGCAAACGAGCTTTGACAAGCAGTTTGGCGACGGAAGCCTGCTCAAGGTGACCATTGCCAAATGGCTGACGCCAAACGGTACCTGGATCCATGAGAAGGGAATCGAACCGGATATTAAGGTGTCGCAGCCTGAATACTTTACCGTTGCGCCGATCGATAAGAAGAAAACCTATGCGTACGACACGAACAGCACGGATGTGAAGAACGCGCAGATTATGCTTGAAGCGGTTGGTTACGCGGCAGGACGCACGGATGGTTACTTCGACCGGAATACGGAGAAGGCGGTCAAGAGCTTCCAGAGCAAGCACAAGCTGAAAGCGGACGGCATCATTAACAGCGCTACAGCCGAGGCATTGGAAGCGGCATTGATCGAGAAGATTCAGGATCCGAAAGAGGATAACCAAATGAATCGCGGAATTGCCGAGGTTCGGAAGGAAATCGCCGCTAAGGCGTCGAACAAGTAAGAAGGCTGAACGTTAGCCTTCTTTTTTCTTTGGAGATATCAGAAAGCGTAAACTTCGAAGCATCTTGGAACCGAAAGGAGCGTGGCAAGCCGTTGGAGACATTGAAACAACTGCTGATGTATGGGATAGATGCAGGCATACAACTGCTGACGCAGCCCTTTTATTATATTTCGATTTTGTTTGTCATGCTGTTTTACCGAAGGCAGGTGTTGGTGGAGCGCAAGCTGTTCCATGTGAAGCTGCATTCCTGGGGATTGCAGACCTGGCGTACGTTTCTAGGGGGACTGGCGGCAGGCATCGGCGTGTCCATCGTGGTGGCCTTCTTGGGGATATCATTAAGTTTGGAAGCCATTATATGCATATGGGTGACTTCGCTGATCCTGATGCTGTTTCATATCCGGTACTTATGCTTTGCCTATTCCATCGGTCTGCTCGGGATCATTCAGTTTGTGTTGGGCTGGTTTCCGAATTGGCAGCCGGAAGGCTGGATTCATCAGGTAACGGCAACGATCCTTGGTTTGGACATTCCGGCCTTGCTGGCGTTGTCCGCCGTCCTGCATTTTGCGGAAGCTTTGCTGGTAAGGATACAAGGGGCAGGATTTGCCACCCCGCTGTTTCTGGAGGGCAAGCGCGGCAAGCTTGTCGGCGGCTATCATATGCAGAGCTTCTGGCCCCTGCCGTTGTTCCTGCTCGTTCCGGCGGTTGGCGGGGGCAGCGTGCTGCCGTGGACACCGTTCTTTGGCGGCGATGCTTGGAGTACGGGCTTTACCATGATGGCCCTTCCGGTCGTGATCGGCTTCGGAGAGATGACGCAGAGCATGCTCCCGCAGGAGAAGGCAGGGATTACGTCGAAGCGTCTCATTTTCTATGGAGCGATTGTGCTGGCATTGAGCCTGCTGGCCGAGTGGTGGTCGCCGCTTACCATCGCCGCCGCATTAGCGGCGCTGCTGCTGCATGAGGGCTTGGTATGGTACAGCAGATACGAAGAACAGCAGCGCAGCCCGATGTTTGTGCATCCGGTACGCGGATTACGCGTTCTCGCCGTGCTGCCGGACAGTCCGGCAAGCGAGCTCGGCATTTTGGCAGGGGAGACGATCCTCAAGGTGAACGGTAAACTGATTCACAGCAAGGAGCAGCTGCACAGCGCGCTGCGCCAGAATCCAGCCTTCTGCAAGCTGGAGGTTCAGAACCATCAAGGAGAGAGCAAATTTCTCCAGCGTGCGATTTACGCCGGGGATCATCATCAGCTGGGAGCTATCGTGGCGCCAGACCCGAGGGATGGCATTGCAGTGGGGTTGAAGCCGGTAAGCTTGATCACGCTGCTGGCGAATAAACTTCATATTCGCAGCAAGCGGGGGGCCTCCGGAAGCAAGACGTCCGGCGGTTCCGAAGAAGCCGGATTCCCTTCATCGTGATATTTCAAACGGGCCTTTGTCCAATATGGACAAGGGCCCGTTTTTTAGCTTCATGCCGTTATGTAATGGATAAGCGGGGACTAGCCCTGCACCTTTTTTAAATAAAAGATAGCGATTTGCGTCCGGTCCCGAAGATTCAGCTTGCCCAGAATATCGGTGACGTAGTTTTTGACGGTGCCTTCGCTTAGGTAAAGCTGCGCGGCAATTTCCTTGTTGGACAGGCCCTCCGCGATAAGGGCGACGACCCTTTTCTCGGCAGGGGTGAGACCGAACTGTTCCAGATCAGCGGATCTCGGGGCTGGCTGCGAGGTTGGACGAAGCATCCCGGTCAGCTTGCGAGCGATATCGGGATGTATCAGCATGTTACCGTCATGCACCGTTTTGATCCCCTGAATGATGCGATCGGGCGGAATGTTCTTCAGCAGATAACCGCTGGCCCCGTTCCGCAGCGCCTCTACGATATAATCGTCATCATCGAAGGTAGTCAGCATCAGCACCCGAACATCAGGGTATCGCTCGCGAATACGCCGGGTTCCTTCCACGCCGTCGCATACCGGCATCCGGATGTCCATGAGCACGACGTCGGCATGAAGTCCGTCCATCAATAACGATAGAGCCTCCTCCCCGTGTTCCGCGACAGCCGATACTTCGATATCCGGATCCATCCCCACCAACAGTTTCAAGCTTTCCCGAATGAACGGGTCATCATCTGCAATCAATACGGATATCATGGATAGCCACGATCCTTTCTAAGTTAGGGTGCTGCCGGTCATGCCAGTTACATAATCTCGCGCTTTCGGTAGACAGGCAGCCGGGTGATGACGGTAAAAGGCACGGATTTTCTGACCTCCAGCGCTCCTCCCACCACCTTGGTTCGTTCGAGCATGCCGCTTATCCCGATGCCATGACGGTCAGCCGCAGCGATCGGCTTCGCCTCCTCTTGGACCGTGCCATCGTTGGAGACCTCCATTCGAACTTCCTCGTCTCCGTACTGGAGAAAAATTTGGACCTGCTTGGCCTCGCCGTGGCGTATGGCGTTGGTGATGGCTTCCCGGGCATTTTTGTATAACACCACCTGTTGGCTCGGATAAAGCGGATAAGGAATTCCCTGCAGTACAAGCTCGGTCTCGATTCCGGTCTCCCTGCCGGTCTCCTCCAGCAGCCGATCCAGGGAATAATCGTCCGTGATCCGCCTTGACGGATTCATCTGTTTCACGGAGGTCCGCATTTGCTCCATGCTCTCCCCCAGCTGGTCGCGGATTTGATGGAGCATATCCATGCCCCGGGCGGCATCCTGCGGCACGATATGAAGAGCGGCTTCCATCATCATTTTGACGCGAATCAGCCGATGGCCGATATCGTCATGCAGCTGGCGGGAGATGCGGTTACGCTCCTCGGCCTGCGCCGCGCTTTCCACCTGATGGGCGAACTGCAGCAGCTGCCTGCCTGCTTCGTCCTGCTGGAAATGCAGTCTTTTCAGCTCATCGTATAAATGAATGTGATCCAATTCCTTCTGGTTCATTTCATGGATGCGGTGGAATGTGACCGCCAAGAACAGAAACAGCAGATTGGCCGTCGTATGCAGCAGCGCATCGTAATCGGTAATCGCGATGTTGAGCAGCGCAAGGTGACCGAATGCCAGCCACAGCCTGCCAGGCCGCTCGAACAAGGGCAGATAGACGCATAGGGAGGATATGGACAGGAATACCATCATGAAGCCGTATTGGTGGCATAGCCATAGGGACAACGGGATTTCCAGCAGTATGGCTGCTTTCCGGTAAGCAGGCGAAGGCAGGAAACGGCTCAGCACTGCAATCGCCAGAAAAAGCAGGATGTACACCATATACTCCCCGTAATCGTCGAGCTGCTGCAAAAAGATGTCCGCTGCGGCGGGCAGGAGAATGAGGCCGTACCTGAGATAGGCAAGTGGAGATGTCACGTGCGATCCAACCCTTTTCCATTGTGAAGTCAAACCGTTCAAACGATTGGCTACATTATAGCACATGGATGTTTTCGGCAAGGAGATGACTTTTGTCACCCCATAAGGTGACTTCCTCTACCTTAAAAATCCGGCGATTCCAGATAGAATGTAATCAACAGATGGATACGAGGGAAATGGAGATGATGATGATGACCGTCTTTCTGGAGATGAAGGATGTCGTAAAACGATATGGAAGCAAGCTGTCGGTGGATCATATGAACCTGGAAGTGCACGAAGGCGAGATTTTTGGATTATTGGGACCGAACGGAGCGGGCAAGAGCACGTCCATCAATATGATCTGCGGCCTTCTGGCGAAGGATCAGGGCATCATCAAAGTAGACGGTATCTCCATCGAGGAGCAGCCGCTGGAAGTGAAACGGAGAATTGGGCTGGTGCCCCAGGATCTGGCGCTGTACGAAGAGATGCCGGCCTGGGACAATGTCGCTTTTTTTGCGAAATTGTACGGGCTGCGCGGCCAACTGCTGAAGGAGCGGGTGGAGGAGGCGCTGGCGTTTGTCGGCCTGCAGGATCGGGCGAAAGAAAGGCCGTCCACCTTCTCCGGGGGGATGAAACGAAGACTGAATATTGCCTGCTCGATTACGCATCGTCCGAAGCTGATTATTATGGATGAGCCGACGGTGGGGATTGATCCGCAGTCCCGGAATCATATCCTGGAATCGGTGAAGACGTTGAACCGCTTGGGTTCTACCGTTATTTATACAAGTCATTACATGGAGGAAGTTGCCGCGATCAGCGACCGGGTGGCCATCATGGATCAAGGTCATGTTATCGCCTGCGGGACGCAGCAGGAGCTTCGGGCACGCGTGGCGCATGAGGAAAAAATCATTCTTACTGCTGATGGGATCACACAGGATCTGGTGGAGGAACTGACCATTCACCCGCGCGTTAGGCGCGTTGCGCAGAATGATAACGAGGTCGAAGTCTATGTACCGTCAGCTCAGGATGAGCTGCAGGATATTTTGTTCATCTGCAGTAAACACCATACGACGCTTCGCTCCCTGCAGTGCGAGGAGCCGGGGCTTGAAACGCTGTTTCTCAGCCTGACCGGGCGAACGCTTCGCGATTGATCATAACGGACACGAGCAAAGGGATCCATGAAGGAGGAATACCGAAGATGAATACGATGATTATCGCCTGGTTCGAGCTGAAGCGGATGGCCACCAGCCGATCGGTGCTGATCAACCAATTTTTGCTGCCGCTGATCCTTATTTTCATATTGGGAAATGCGCTGTCGGGCTGGTTTGGCAATGATCAGGAATTTAAACAGCCATCGGTCCGAGTGGGATTGGTGTTGGATGCCGAGGCTGGAGGACAGCTGCCGGGGAGCATGCAGGCGCTGACCGGCTTGCCGGAGATTCAGGACCTACTGGAACCTGAGGTGGTATCCAGCCGCGAAGAAGCCGAAGAAAAGCTGCGCCGGGGCGAGGTCGATTACGCGGTGGTGGTTCCTGCTTCCTTTGATGAACGAATGAGCCAGGGAGCGGATGTGAAGCTTGAGCTGCTACCTGGAAGAGACCGTGATCTAAACCTCGTGGCAGACACTGTCTTCAAGACCTTTATCGCAGATGCCAATCACAAACAGGCGGAGGTATTCGTTATGGGCGGAGACCAAGTTCTTGCGGCTCAAGCGGCAGCGCCTGTCGATGCGTCGGAAGGACCCAACGTTACGATCGGGCAGTTGAGCGAGAAAGGAGCAACGTACTCCGCAGCCCAATATTATGCAGCCTCCATGCTGATCATGTTCTTGCTGTATTCCGGTCTGATGGCCAGCAGCAGCCTGCTGGGCGAGCGGGAAAGCCGGACCCTGTATCGCTTGCAAAGCGCGCCCGTTAACCCCGGAACCGTGTTTGCCGGAAAAATTATCGGATGCAGCCTGATCACGCTGGCACAGGCAGCCGCCATCGTCCTTGGATCCATGTGGCTGTACGGCGTTAAATGGGGACCGCACCCTTTGCTGCTCATCGTGGTCTGCGTATTAATCACGTTATCGTCCATGACCATCGCCACGTTCATAACCCTGGTCTCCTCCACGGCGGCTGGAGCCAGAGGGCTGATGCAGGCGATCATTATCGCCATGACGTTTGTCAGCGGAGGGTTTATGCCGCTGCCCGTGGAGTTCTTCCAGAAGCTTGGCGCCTTCACCGTCAACCATTGGGCGATGCAGAGCATGCTGCGGATGATGCTGAACAGCGACGTGCATTTGATTGTCACATGCGTTGGCATGCTGGCGGCCATTACCGCGGCCTTGTCGGCTGCAGCCATGATTACGTACAGGAAGGTGGGATACCATGCATAGCTTAACCATTGCCTGGCATATGGTGAGACGCACGCTGGGACGAAAAAGAGGCTGGATCGTCTATCTGTTGGTTCCTTGCGTGGTCGTTACCTTGACGGTGTTTCTTCTGGGGCAGACCACGGCCGCGAGCATTCTGGTCTCTTACGTGAACGAGGATGAGGGACCTGCAGGGCGGTACTTGATGAATGAACTGGAGCGAAGCGGCCAATACGTGCTCAAGGAGTCCGGGTCTGAGAATGTGCTGAGGGAAGACCTGGTGGAGAATAAAAGCACGGTGGGCGTTTATATTCCGCAGGGGTTCAGCGACGGACTGATGGAAGGCCAACGGCCGGCGGTCAAAATATACGAAGTTTCCACCTCGGAGGCCTCGGTGATGATCCGAATGACGGCGGACTCCGCGGTTACGCGCCTGAGCGGTACGGCTGCCTTGATCCGGGAAACCTCGGAGCCGGACGCGGATCGTATGCTGGCGCTGCAAGAGGTGCTCAAGCAATCCGCGCTGAATCGGGTGGATACCGAGGTCACGGATCTGAATCTGTATGCGAAGCCGGGACTCTCGAACGTAACGGGATTTACCCTGATGTTCATGATGACCCTTATCTCCAGCGTGGTGTCGATGATGATTGATGACCGCAGGCAGCGAACGCTGTCCCGCATGTATACGGCGCCGGTACGCGCCTATCAGATCGCTTTAGGTAATTTTCTGGGCAGCCTGGTGGTCGGCTCGCTGCAGGTGGTCATCGTGCTCGTGCTCAGCCGGTATGTCCTTCGTTACGATTACGGAGTTCCGTTCGTGCTGCATTTCCTTATTCTGATGGCCTTTATGCTCGTATCGTTAGGCGTGGCAAGCACGGTCGCGGGGCTGATCCGGAACGGGCAAAATGCGGCCATGATCAATTCCATGATCGTCACGCCGACCTGCATGCTGGGCGGGTGCTTCTGGCCGCTTGCCATCATGCCGGAATTCATGCAGAAGATCGCCAATTTCATCCCGCAAAAATGGGCCATTGAGGCGGTGGAGACCGCGGCTACGGGCGGCACGTTATCCGATATCGCACTGCCGCTGGCCGTGCTGGGCCTGATGGCGGTCATTCTGCTGGCCGTCGGTTCCGCTGTCCTGAGGCCGAGCGAGAGCGGGGTTGGGCACGGCGCTTAAGATACTCCCTCCAGGGTTTCCTCCGTAATAAAGCTCTTGAAGCTTCGACCGGAAGTTGCATATCGAATTTGCCGTAAACCTTGTAACCTCAGGAATGCCGTTAGTAATCGAACCATTGTTTATATATGTAAAAGCGCCCGGCCAGATCTGAATCCATGCCGATTCAGTCTGCCGGGCGCTTATTCGGTTTATGCGGATGTGTTACGATTTCCTTCAACGCAAAGCATGGAAGTACATGGGCCGGTCATTGCGGCAATTGCCTACTCCTTCAGCTGCCGTAACACCGTGATTTCAACCCGGCGGTTCTTCTGCTTGCCTTCGGCGGTCGCGTTGTCCGCGGCCGGCCTCGTATCGGCATAGCCTGCATACTGGAAGCCTGCCGGGTCCAGCTTGCTGTGCTCGAGGAAGAATCGCAGCACCGACATCGCTCGGGCGCCGGAAAGCTCCCAGTTGTCCTTATAGCTGGAGTAGCGGCCGATCGGCACGTTGTCCGTATGCCCCTCGATGCTCACCGTGGTGTTTAAATCCCCGAACAGGCTGGCTAATTTGCCCAGAACCGGAGCGGCGCCAGGTTTAAGCTCGGCCTTGCCGACATCGAACAGGAAGCGGTCGCTTAACGTAATGGCAATCCCCTGCGGCTCGTCCGAGATGAAGATGTCCTCTTCGAGCTGGTTATCCTTCACGTATTGCTGAATGAGCCCCATAAAGTTCGCCAGCTCTTCCTCCTGGGCACGGAAAGCAAGCTCGCGCTCGGTTAGCGGTTCCTGCCCGTTATCCTTGTCCTCGCCTTCCTCGTCGGCAGCAGGCTTCGGCGGAGGATTTTTATGGTTCTCGGTATCGGCAGTTCCGGTAATCCCCGAGCCCATCTCCAGAATGCTGTCCCCGCTCTGGAAGGTGGCCTGCAGGGATTGGGTGACGAGCTTGTATTTTTCCGTGTCGAGCCGGCTCATGGCATACATCACAACAAAAAAGATCAGAAGCAGCGTAATCAGGTCTGCATAGGTGATCATCCAGCGGTCGCGCTGTTCGCCTTCGGCCTGCTTGCGCTGACGCCGCCGTCTATTCGGCTGTCTCATGCGCGATCCCCCTTGAGGACGGAATGTTCGTGTTGCCTGCGGAAGCGAAGGAGGCGAGCTTTTTGCGAACCAACAGCGGGTGCTCTCCGTTCTGAACGGCCATGATTCCTTCGAGCAGCAGCTCCATTTTTACAATTTCTTCTTCGGAACGTGCTTTAATCTTGGACGCAATGGGCAAAAAGATAATATTGGCACTTGCGACGCCGTATAAAGTGGCGGTAAACGCGACAGCGATGGACGGGCCGAGACCGGTCGGGTCCTGCAGGCTGCCCAGCACGTGGATCAATCCCATGACGGTACCGATGATCCCCATGGTAGGGGCATAGCCCCCGGCGGACTCGAAAATTTTGGCATAGCCTTCGTGCTTCTGCTCGGCGGCATTAATATCGAGCTCCAGGATTTGACGCACCATTTCCGGGTCGTTGCCGTCCACGACCATCTGCATGCCTTCCCGCAGGAACGGATCCTCGTGTTCGGCCGAGATGCGCTCGAGCGCCAGCACCCCGTCTCTTCTGGCCGTTACCGACATGTCGACGATGGCATCGATCAGCTCGTCCGTCGAACGGTTGCTGCGGCCGAAGGCCAGCTTGAGCGCAGCGGGGATCGTACGGAGCCGGGTGGCGGGGAAACTGACGATGACGGCGGCGATGGTCCCGCCGAATACGATGAGCGCAGCCGCGCCTTGCAGCAGGCCGCTCAGATGCCCGCCTTCCCATAAAAACCCTCCGATCAACGCGGCCAGACCGGCGAGAATGCCAAGAATAATCGTAATATCCATAACGCTGTATCATCTCCTTAAGGAAGTTAATTAAGATCATCGGCTCGTATGTTGCCCGTTCGACATGAACGCTGAAGGCTCCCGAAGTCGTGGAAGCCGTGGACTTAAACATTTGCCCTGGAACTTATTGAAATTTTCATTAAACTGTTTGCATCAAAAAAACGTAAAGGGTATAATGAGACGGGAACAAATATTCTTATTCCTTACGCAGACACCACTAATTTCCCATAGTATATCATCGGGAAGTTTCGACATATCTTTTAGCATGAATTTCATTTTAGAGTATGAGGGTGATGAAGGGCAATGAGCGATTTAGTTGTCAGTACCAAATCCTTTGAGATCCAGTCTGAATTCCAGCCGCAGGGCGATCAGCCCACGGCTATTGATGCGTTGGTCGAAGGACTCCGCCAAGGGAAAAAACATCAGACGCTGCTAGGTGCAACAGGAACGGGTAAGACGTTTACGATCGCGCAGACAATCGCCAAGGTAAACCGTCCCACACTCGTCATCGCGCATAACAAGACGCTGGCTGCGCAGCTGGCCAGCGAGTTTAAGGAATTCTTCCCGAACAACTCGGTGGATTATTTCGTGAGTTATTACGATTACTATCAGCCGGAAGCCTACATTCCTTCCTCTGATACGTATATCGAGAAGGATTCCAGCATTAATGAAGAGATCGATAAGCTTCGCCACTCCGCCACGAGCTCGCTGTTCGAACGGCGCGACGTCATCATCGTGGCGAGCGTATCCTGCATATACGGTTTGGGTTCGCCGCACGAGTATGGGGAAATGCTGCTTTCGCTCCGGGTGGGCATGGAGAAGCCTCGCAACGAGATTCTGTCGCGGCTGGTCGATATCCAATACCAGCGGAACGATATCAACTTCGTGCGCGGCACGTTCCGCGTGCGCGGGGATGTCGTCGAGATTTTCCCGGCCTCGAAGGGAGAGCATGCCGTCCGCGTCGAGCTGTTCGGCGACGAGATCGAACGGATCACGGAGATCGACGTTTTGACGGGCGAGCTGGTCGGGGAACGCGAGCATATCGCCATTTTCCCGGCGTCTCACTTCGTCACCCGCGAAGAGACGATGCGGGTAGCGCTCGTGAATATCGAACGCGAACTGGAAGAGCGCCTTGAACTGCTGCGCTCGGAAGGCAAGCTGCTGGAGGCTCAGCGGCTGGAGCAGCGCACCCGTTACGACATCGAGATGATGAAGGAAGTCGGATTCTGCTCCGGGATCGAGAACTATTCGGGTCCCCTGACCTTCAGGGAGCCTGGGGCTACGCCATATACGCTTCTCGATTACTTCCCGGACGACATGCTGTTCGTCATTGACGAGTCGCACGTTACGCTGCCGCAAATCCGCGCGATGTACAACGGTGACCGGGCACGCAAAACGGTGCTGGTTGATCATGGCTTCCGCTTGCCGTCCGCGCTCGATAACCGGCCGCTGAAGTTCGAGGAATTCGAGGAGAAGGTGAACCAGATCATCTATGTATCGGCCACGCCGGGACCGTATGAGATGGAGCACTGCGATACGATGGTCGAACAGATCATCCGGCCGACAGGCCTGCTCGATCCGATCATCGACGTGCGCCCGACCGAAGGGCAGATCGATGACTTGATCGGCGAGATCCATGACCGCGTGGACCGGGACGAGCGCGTGCTAGTGACCACGCTCACGAAGAAAATGGCCGAGGATCTGACCGATTACCTGAAGGAAATCGGAATCAAGGTCCGTTACATGCACTCCGATATCAAAACGCTGGAGCGGATGCAGATCCTGCGCGATCTGCGGCTTGGTACATTCCACGTGCTGGTGGGTATTAACCTTCTACGGGAGGGTCTTGACCTGCCGGAGGTTTCCCTCGTAGCGATTCTGGATGCGGACAAGGAAGGGTTCCTGCGCTCCGACCGCTCGCTCATCCAGACGATCGGACGGGCGGCCCGGAACTCGGAAGGCAAGGTTATCATGTACGGCGACAAGATCACCGATTCGATGGATCGGGCGATCAAGGAAACCGAGCGCCGCCGCAGCATCCAGGTTGCTTACAACGAGGAGCACGGCATCACGCCGCAGACGATCCGCAAGAAGGTACGCGATGTCATCGAAGCGACGAAGGTCGCCGAGGGCAAGGCGGATTACCTGGTGGGCGAAGGACAGAAGATGTCGAAGAAAGAGCGTCAGAAGCTGATCCAGCGCCTCGAGGCCGAAATGAAGGAAGCGGCGAAGAATTTGCAATTCGAGCGTGCGGCCGAGCTTCGTGACGCGCTGCTGGAACTGCAGGCCGAGTAATATGGAGAGACGAATGACAAGGGGGACGGCCTATGCGGTCGTTCTCTTTGTGAAATATAAGCACCACATGCATGCCATATGGAGTAGGAGATGATATCGTTTGGCCAGTGAAAAAATTGTGATCAAAGGCGCCCGCGCACACAATCTGAAAAATATCGACGTCACGATACCGCGTGACAAGTTTGTCGTACTGACGGGGCTTAGCGGCTCGGGCAAATCCTCCCTCGCATTCGATACGATTTATGCCGAGGGTCAGCGCCGTTACGTGGAATCCTTGTCCGCTTATGCGCGCCAGTTCCTCGGACAGATGGAGAAGCCGGATGTCGATTCCATTGAAGGCCTGTCGCCGGCGATATCGATTGACCAGAAAACCACGAGCCGCAATCCGCGCTCGACGGTAGGCACCGTGACGGAAATTTACGATTATTTGCGTCTGCTGTTCGCCCGGGTCGGACACCCGCACTGTCCGGACCATGGGGTGGAAATTACCTCCCAGACGGTCGAGCAGATGGTAGACCGCATCATGCAGTATCCCGAGAAGACGAGACTGCAAATTCTCGCGCCGGTCATTTCCGGCCGCAAGGGCGAGCACAAAAATCTATTTGCCGACATTGCGAAGCAGGGCTTCGTTCGGGTGCGCGTCGATGGGGAGCTTCGCGATCTGTCGGAGAACATCGAGCTCGAGAAGAATAAAAAGCATACGATCGAGGTGGTTGTGGACCGGATCGTGGTTAAAGAAGATATCGAGGCCCGCCTCGCCGATTCGATCGAGACGGCACTGAACCTGTCAGGCGGCCAGCTCCTGGTCGATATCATGGGTCAGGAGGAGCTGCGGTTCAGCTCCAACTTTGCCTGTCCGATCTGCGGCTTCAGCATGGAAGAGCTGACGCCGAGAATGTTCTCCTTCAATACGCCTTTCGGTGCTTGCCCGGATTGCGACGGTTTGGGCGTGGAGATGATCGTGGATCCAGAGCTACTTGTGCCAGATATGAGCAAAAGCGTCGAGGAAGGCGCCTTTGCCGCATGGAGCGGGGGCACATCCACGTATTATCCGCAGTTTCTGAAATCGGTCTGCGCGCATTTCGGCATTCCGCTGGACAAGCCGGTCAGTACCTTTAGCCAGGAACAGATGAATAAACTGTTGTACGGCACGGGCAAAGAGAAGGTTCACTTCCGTTATGAGAATGACTTCGGTCAGCGGAAGGAAGCGCACGTCACCTTCGAAGGCATCATTCCCAATCTGGAACGCCGCTACCGCGATACGAACTCCGAGGGTATCCGCGAATACATCGAAGGCTATATGAGCAGCAAGCCGTGCGATGTATGCAAAGGCCATCGTCTCCGCAAGGAAAGCTTGGCCGTTACGATCAATGATCGCAACATGGCCTATGTTACCAGCTTGTCGATCGGAGAATCCCTGAAATTCTTCGATCATCTGGAGCTTAGCGAGAAAGAAAAACAGATTGCCAATCTCATTCTGAAGGAGATTCACAGCCGCCTGGGCTTCCTGGTTAATGTCGGGCTGGATTACCTGACCCTCAGCCGTTCGGCGGGAACGCTGTCCGGCGGCGAAGCGCAGCGGATCCGGTTAGCCACGCAGATCGGGTCGAGCCTCATGGGCGTGCTGTACATTCTGGACGAGCCGAGCATCGGGCTGCATCAGCGGGATAACGACCGCCTGATCTCGACGCTGGAGCATATGCGGAATTTGGGCAACACGCTGATTGTGGTCGAGCATGACGAAGACACGATGATGGCTGCGGACTATATCATCGATATCGGTCCGGGCGCAGGCATTCATGGCGGCCAGGTCATTGCGGAAGGAACCCCGAAGGAGATTATGAACGACCCCAACTCGCTGACGGGCCAATACCTGAGCGGCCGTAAGTTCATTCCGGTCAGCAGCAAGCGCCGCAAGACCGATGGACGCTGGCTGGAGATTAAGGGCGCGAAGGAAAACAATCTGAAGAATATTAACGTGAAAATTCCGATTGGCGTGTTCACGGCGGTAACGGGCGTATCCGGATCCGGCAAGTCGACGCTGGTCAACGAGATCCTGTACAAGACGCTCGCTCGGGATTTGAACAGGGCGAAGGTACGTCCGGGGCAATACCGTGAAATGAAAGGTCTGGAGCACATCGAGAAGGTCATCGACATCGACCAGTCTCCGATCGGCCGTACGCCGCGTTCCAACCCTGCAACCTATACAGGCGTCTTCGACGATATCCGGGATATCTATTCCCAGACGAATGAAGCGAAGATTCGCGGATACAAGAAAGGCCGCTTCAGCTTTAACGTGAAGGGCGGACGCTGCGAGGCCTGCCGCGGAGACGGTATTATCAAGATTGAGATGCACTTCCTGCCGGATATCTACGTGCCTTGCGAAGTGTGCAAGGGCAAGCGTTACAACCGCGAAACGCTGGAAGTCAAATATAAAGGCAAGAACATCGCCGAAGTCCTGGAGATGACGGTGGAGAATGCAACGGAGTTCTTCCAGAACATTCCGAAAATTCACCGTAAGATGCAGACGCTGATGGATGTGGGCCTGGGCTACATTACGCTGGGTCAGCCTGCCACCACGCTGTCCGGCGGCGAGGCGCAGCGCGTGAAGCTGGCTTCCGAGCTGTACCGCCGCAGCACAGGCAAAACGATGTATATCCTGGATGAGCCGACCACCGGCCTGCACGTGGACGATATCGATCGTCTGCTCGTCGTGCTTCACCGCCTGGTGGAATCCGGGGAGTCCGTCCTCGTCATCGAGCATAATCTCGATGTCATTAAGACCGCGGATTATCTGATCGACCTGGGTCCGGAGGGCGGCAGCGGCGGCGGTACCATTATCGCTACGGGAACGCCTGAGGATCTGGTCAAGGTGCCTGAGTCTTACACAGGCAAATATCTGAAGCCGATTCTGGAACGCGATACGAAGCGAACCGAGGAATTGAACAAGGTGGAAGCAGCCCGCTAAATAAACGTCAGCGGACGTGAATCTGTTCCTTGTCGGCATGGGAATTGCCTAGCCATGGAATGGCGCATTGCCATTTTCAATGCCGGTATCGGTATAAAAATGAGAGGAGTCCCTGGCGGAATTGCCAGGGGCTCTTTTTTTGTGATGGTCGACAGCCATCGAAGCATGCCCCGGACCACGAGCCCTGCGGACAGGGAGTGGTGCGAGCAAGTCATTTAGAGAAACCTTCAAGGAATGCACCTATGTCCGGTGTTATTTTCATGCTATCCTCCAATATCCTCGCATTCCAGGATATGGTATGATCTTGGTGATTTCGATAAAACGGAGGGATTGTATGAAGAGGATCACCTGTTCCATTCTGATCGTTTTGGCAGCAAGTGCTTTATACATAAACTCAACCGACGGTGTACAGGCAGAGGTAGGGATACCCGTTTCGGATCGCGTGCAGGCAGAGATGGGGGTATCCGTTTCGGGTGTGAAACACTTCGATGCACAGGAAGCCCTTACCCGATTAAATAAAGGGTTCCTTCCCCTAGACGGACAGGGGGAGTCTAGCTCGACAGAGGCTATAAGCCGGCAGGATTTTGTCATATTCATCGTCCATACGTTAAACCTGAATGCGGATAGTCCTCCGGAAGTCATTACCTTTAAGGATGTGCCTAAGGATCATTTTGCCTTCACCGCAATCGAAGCTGCGGTTCAGGAAGGGCTGGTAAAAGGGGTCGGCAACGGGAGATTCGGGCTTGGATTGCCGCTGACGCGCCAGGATATGGCGATGCTGTATCAAAGAGCTCTGCGAGGGATTTCCGATAAGATCGGATCCGGCGCGGAACCTTCTCAGCAGAATTTACAGGAGGGGTCCTCCAGCAATGATGCCAAGGAAGCTATGGCACTGGCCTTGGAATTAGGACTGTTTCGGGAATCCGGCACGGACAGTTTGAACCCCAAGGGTACCGTCACTCGAGAAGAAGCTGTCTGGGCTACAGCCAAATGGCTGGAATCCGTGGAGTCAATCGATTTGAATGCTGCCGTGGGCGAAACGGAAACACCGCCGAAAAGCCCTCTTCCGGTCATTCATGGCGTCGTTGCTACTTCCTCAGGGTCAGCCTCGGCAACTCCTAATCATTCCGAACCAGCACAATCTCCGACAGAGACGGGACCTTCAGCTGCCGTATCGGAGGCTTTGCCAACAACGGCACCATCAGCTCCGAATGATCTGAGGTTCCACAATGTGAAGGGGCAGGCTCAATTAACCTGGACGCATCAGCAGGGCGTAACCTACAATATCTATTCCAGCGGACAATCGGGAGCGGGGTATGCCTTATTAGCTGAGGGATCGAATGTGGACGCAGGTTCTTATGCCATATCGGATGTACGTTTTCAAGAGCCTTCTTACTATGTGATCGAGGCTGTGAACAGCTTCGGCAAGAGCGGTTACTCTAACGAAGTTTCGAGCCGCCCGAATAAAGTGTCGGGCCTTCAGGCCATCCTAAATGAGGAAGATGAATCCATTGCTTTAACCTGGTCAGATGCACAGGAAGGCGTAACCTATCATGTATACTACACAGGACCCGACGGAGCGGGGGCACGTTTGAACGATGAACCGTTAGAGAGTCCGGCCTATCTCATTCCGAATCTCCATATGCTGGCAGGTCTGCCCGGCCGGTATACGATCCATGTGGTCGCAGTGAACGAATGGCATATCCGCAGCGAACCGTCCAACGAGGTTGCTTTGGATGTCAGAAAGGACCCCGTGGATCGGATCACGATCATGGATCCTTCCGTCGCTTTGCCAAGCGAGGATCTGGCGGAGGAGACGGTAACCGAGCAGGAGTCGGCTCCAGAGGAACAAAAGGATCAGGAGGATCAGGAGGAGTATGAGGATCCCATTCTCGATCCCACCCGGGTACCTCTTGGATAACGGAACAACCTGTGTTAGGCTCCATTTCGTAAGCTTGATTTAGTCCCTGCCATGATGAAAGTCATGCTAATGTCTGACAATTTGGTTAAAAATGAGAAATTTCTATGACTTTTTTTCATTTTTAGGGGCGGGGGGCTTGCATCTGGACGGGCACATGGATAACATAGAAGAAGATATGTAAATTTGCCCGAGAAGAAACCCACGAGGAGGTACGTTTCATGATCCTTGCAGCAGCATCGGATGCGACCGCGACATTTAAGACATTTGATATTTTCATGATTTTGTTTACGATTCTGATCTTTGTTGGCGTGGTTCGCCTGTTGATGGCCCGTCAAAAAAATAAATTCGCAATCGCTTTCGGTCTCGTCAGCTTATTTGTGTTCTTGTATTCTGACTATGCCATGATTACAGGATGGTTTAACAATTAGGTTGGCGTGATGCACGCTATTAAAGCGGCTTCATGACGAATGAAATGAAATACATACAAACAAGACGCCCTTCTGCTACCTGCAGTGTGAAGGCGTCTTTTTGTTTCTTCGAGGGCAAGTTACACGATCCGCAGGAAAAACGTAAAAGAAATAGGTCTATCAGCAATGGTTACAAATGGAAAAACATGATAAATTGAGGAGTACAAGTTGGGTAGAGGATGGAACCGGGGGAGGAACATACCAATTGAAAAAGATACAATGGCAAAAAAGATCCGCGGCCATGCTGCTGGGGACCGTCATTTTGGCAGGAAGCAGCGGCATGCTCACACAGGCAGAGGTTGCGGGTGCAGCAAGCGCGAAGCCTAAGAATACATATGAGCAGAACGAAGTGCCTCAAGTCATCAGCCGGATGTCGCCGTCGGTGGTCGGCATTATCGGGAAGGCCGCTCAAGGAAGCGGCGAAGTGGACGACAGATACAATCTGGCGCATGGCACAGGAGTCATCTGGAAGTCGGACGGCTGGATCGTGACGAACGCCCATGTGGTGGACGGGCTTACCGGAATCACGGTCGTGACCGCAGACGGCAAATCCTATAAAGCCAAGGGCGTATACAGCGATCCCAAGAGCGATATTGCATTGGTCAAAATCAATGCCAAGTCCCTGAAGCCGGCCAAATTTGCGGCAACAGCGCAGCATGCGCTGGTCGGGGAAACGGTTGTTGCCATTGGCACGCCGATCTCGTTCTCGTTGCGAAACTCGGCCTCGGTGGGCGTGGTAAGCGGGCTAAACCGGAGCGTAGACGGCTCTTATCGCCTGATTCAAACCGATACCGCCATTAACCCGGGCAACAGCGGGGGTCCGCTCGTCAACTTGAAGGGCGAGGTCATCGGGATCAACAGCAAGAAGTTCGCCGCCGTCGGCATTGAAAATATGGGCTTCTCCATACCTGCGGAAACGGTCCGCTACGTTGTGGGCCATTTATTGAAATACGGCGAGGTTATTAGGGCTGGCCTCGGATTGGAGCTGGAGGAAAGCTGGTCCGCCATCGTGGGTCTCCCTTCGGACGATCCGTTGACCGTTACAAAGGTGTTGTCCGAGCAGGCCAAGCAGGCCGGTATTCAAGAGGATGACGTATTATATGCGATTAACGGCAAGCGCATTTATTCCGTTGTTGATATCAACGAACGGTTAAAGCCTTATATACCCGGTCAGCAGGTTCAGCTGCTGATGCAGCGGGATGGGGATATCGTGAACGTAAAACTGACGCTCAGCCAGGACGGTAACGGAGCTGCTTCGTCAAGCGTTGGGGAGGCCGAGTAAATGGACAAGAGAGAAAGAACGGAAACTAGCCGGCGCCTGCGGCAGGTGACAGCAGGGACCTTATCGGCGCTGATGTTATTTACGACGTTGTCGCTTCCCGCATGGGGAGATGAAGCGGTTGTGCCGGAGAAGCGTATACTGACCGTGCAAAACGGCAGCAGCACAGCTTCCGTCAATGGCACTTCCTACACGATTGCCAAGCCGCAGCTGAAGCAGGGCGTACTGATGGTGCCGCTGGGCGTATTCAAGAAAGCGTTTGGCAGCGAGATCAGGCTGGAGGGCGAGAACCGGATACGGCTGCTGCAAGGGCCGCATACGGTCGTGCTCGTCATGGACAACAAGACGGCATGGATCGACGGGAAAAAGGTGCAACTGCCGGTGGAACCGACCATGGTGTCCGGTACGCTGATGGTGCCGCTGCGCCCGGTTGCGGCGGGAATCGGCGCCAAGGTAAGCTCCTCCCAGGGCAAGCTGGCCATCAGCCTCATGGTCACGGATAAGGAAGAGAAGCAGGACGAGGGCGAAATCAACAATACAACCGGGAAGACCCGAATCGGGAACAGCTATTATGAATGGAGTTTGAATTATCCCTCCTGGATGATGGTTGGAAGAGGCACGGACGATGAGAGCGGTTCGGCTTTCAATGATGCTACGGGCCGCTATTACCTGGAGGTGCATGCATCCTCCCACAAGGTGAAGCTGAGTCCAGATGATCTGCTGGAACGGCTCCTGAAGGAAGTGGGCGACTCCGGAGACGTTGTGCTTCACCAAGAGACGGTCACAAGCGCAGCGGTTCCGTATGCCAGAGTGGTCTCCCGCGATGTCGACGGCGTCTTGTGGGAAGGTCGGCAGTACTATGCCAACGACCGCGTCTATGAACTGTATTTTGCCGATGCCGAAGCGGTTCACTATAAAGATATGGACCAACACGCGAGCTTGCTGGGCTCTTTCAGAACGGCCTATCGGGCAGGAGACAAATCGGTAAAAGACGTATCCTCCATCGTAGATGGGTTCCGCGAAGCAGGGAACGAAGAATACGGCATATGGTTCGGCATTCCGGCAGGCTGGGAAATCAACAACAAGGATATGTTATACGGCAGCGAAGGAGAGGGCTATCTGTCCGTCTCGGTGACATCCGCTCCAACGGGGGCCGATGGTACCCTCGCCGCTTGGGGGCAGCGCCTTAAAGACTGGCTGGCCGAATCCTTTGTCGAGGAATCGTACGAATACATCGGACTTACGCCTGTGGAGATTTCCGGCGTCAAAGGGCAGATTCAAGAGGTGCGCTACAACTTCGGGAATAAATGGATAACGGAATATGAAGTGATGGTCCAGAAGAACGGCTACCGCTATTATCTGGAGTATGCGATACCGGATGGGCAGGAACGGACGGCTTCCAACTGGAAAAAGGTTCTCGAATCGATCGAGATCGATTACGATGTGGTACCGGCGAATTTCGGCCGCATCGGCGAAGAGGGCTACCTGACCGATAAAACCAAGATGCGAAGCAAAAGCTCCGAGACGTACCGTTATCATATCGATATTCCAAGGTACTGGGAGCCGCTGAACGATCAGTTCGAGCAGGGAATCGTGGAGTACGGCTTTGCCGGGGGCGGCTTTGAAATTACCGCCCAAAAGGATACAACAGCCGAAGTCATCGTCAGCAATCTGAAACGGTATTATAACGAGGCCAGCGCAGCTTCGACGGTGAAATTGCTGGGCGTCGATAAGATCACGTTTGCCGGCGTGCCTGCGGTGTCGTTCAAGGTGCATCAGGTGAAGAACGGCGTTGGTTATACGACCGAGGAGATCGTCTTTGAAAGCGGGGATATCGCGTACACGATCATGACCACGCTGAATGATGCCAATGCAACGGAAGTGCAGCAAGCGGCGCTGGCGCGTACGCTCTCCTCGTTTGAGCTCGTGAAATAACCCGCAGAATGGAATTATGAACTCACATCATATGGAATAAAGCGAATGTTTGATAACACCGATAGCTGTCCTGCTGCACTCATGGTGCGGATGGGCAGCTATTTTGGTTTAGGCAGCGGAATGACGGGCCCTCATCCGAATAATGTAGAACATACGTGCCGATCAGGGAGCCTGATATGTTAAAATTAAAAAGTGAGAGCAAATGGATCATTCATGAAACCGGCTTACAGAAGAGGGATAAGCGGATGAAAAAAACGATAGGCATGTTCGCCCACGTGGATGCGGGCAAGACCACGCTGGCGGAGCAATTGTTATATACGACCCATACGATTCAGGAGCGCGGCCGGGTGGATCACCAGAGCGCATATCTGGATCGACATGACATTGAAAAAGAACGGGGCATTACCGTATTTGCCGATCAGGCCACCATGCATTTTAACGGTTCCACGTATTATTTAATCGATACGCCGGGTCACGTCGACTTCTCGCCGGAAATGGAGCGGGCCATACAAGTCATGGATGCCGCCGTTGTCGTCATCAGCGCCGTGGAAGGTGTCGAGGGGCATACGGAGACGGTGTGGCAGTTACTGCGCAAGCATGGCGTGCCGACGTTCCTATTTATCAATAAAATCGACCGGGTAGGCGCAGACGTGCCGCGCGTGCTGGCGGAGATTCGCAGCGAGCTTGCCGAAGACGTCTGTTTGCTAACCGAGGAGGATGTGCTGCATGAAGGCCTGATGCAGTCTTCGCTCATTGAGTTTATTGCGGAGCGGAACGAGAAGCTGCTGGAGCTCTATATGGGAGAGGGATATGAGGCTTCGCGGTGGCTGGATGCGATGACCGCAATGGTGCGGAAGGGGGAGCTGTTTCCGTGCTTCAGCGGATCCGCCCTGCAGAACGTGGGCGTAACCCATTTCATGCATCAGTTGGATCTGCTGACGGTAACGGATTACGATCCCGAGGCGGCATTTGCCGGGAGGGCTTATAAGATTCGCCATGATGAACAGGGCGCCCGGCTGACCTATATCAAGGCCACTGGCGGCACGCTGCAGGTGCGGGATGAAATCACGTATGTCTCCGGAACGGAGACGATCACGGAAAAGGTGACGCATATCCGCTTGATCAATGGGGGACGGGCAACCCCTGTTGACCGTGTGCATGCGGGCGACCTGTTTGCGGTTACCGGCATTTCCGCTGCTGCGGCAGGAGTCGGGATGGGGGATCTTAGCGGCCGGACGGTATACGAGCTGGTGCCGACGCTGAAGTCCAAGGTGCAATTCGAGTCCTCGATTCATCCCAAGGATATGCTGCGCTGCTTCCGGCTGCTGGATGCGGAAGATCCTTCCCTGTCCGTGCAGTGGGACGAGCCGGCACAGGCGATTCATATTCATGTGATGGGCATCATTCAGCTTGAAGTGCTGGAACGAATCGTGTTTGAGCGGTTCGGTTACCGCATTGCGTTCGGCGAGCCGGAGATTTTATATAAAGAGACCATAACGGAGGCGGTTGTGGGAAGCGGCCATTTTGAACCGCTGAAGCATTACGCGGAGGTGCACCTCCGGCTGGAGCCGGGAGAGCGGAACAGCGGAATCTTGTTTGCCAATGCGTGCCATCCGGATATGCTGCCGGTTAATTATCAGCATCTGGTTGCCCAGCATGTTGGCGAGAGGGATCATCACGGGCTGCTTACAGGTTCGCCGGTCACTGATATGAAAATTACCCTGCTGAAGGGACGGGCGCACAACAAGCATACGCATGGCGGCGATTTCAGGGAAGCCACGTATCGCGCTTTGCGACAGGGGCTGGAGAAAACAACCAGTCTGCTGTTGGAGCCATACTATCATTTCAAGGTAAAGGTGGATGCCGAGTTTATCGGACGGTTAATGTCGGATTTGACCCAGGCCAAAGCAAGCTTCGATCCTCCGGAAACGGTGGGAGACAAGGTAACGGTCACGGGATCGGCACCCGTATCCACCATGATGAAATATGGAATGGAATTAGCGGCGTACACCAAAGGAAGAGGAACGATATCGCTGGTATACGGCGGATATGACCGGTGCCATAACGAGGCAGAGGTCATTGAACGCAAAGGATACGACAAGAACGCAGACCCGGAATACAGCTCCTCTTCGATATTCTGCGCCAAGGGCAGCGGTTATGCGGTGCCTTGGGATGAAGCGGATCGTCACATGCATGTGTGAAGCGGTGGAAGAGACCAAGTTGTTACGCAAGAGGTTCGCGGTTGTAAGGGAGACGAGGGATTCAATAAAGTGTGATTGAAGATAGCTGTGGGATTCGTGTATGTACATGCTGGTTCATGAAAAAGAGCTTCTCGGAAAGAACGTGGGAGAGGGTTTATTGATATCCGTAATGAATAACGCACGCGTCATATCAAAACTTAACGCGTGCGCATACGGGAGACATTTATGAAGAAAGAGAGCCTTTTTCTACAGGCTGCCCGCGAGACGGCCGCATCGTCCAATACGTAATGGCGGTCGTAATCAGCATTAAGACGCCTGTCATTAAGAATACCGAGTGAATATTAAAGATGCCGCTGATCATGCCGCCCGCGAGCGGCCCGGCCATTCCGCCGATTTGGTTGGCGGTTTGGTTGAGGCTGAACGCGCGCCCGCGGAATTCGCTAGGCGTATGTTTGACCACAAGGCCGTTGAGTGCCGGGAACACGGCACAAAAGAACGCGCCGTAAGCAAAGCGGATGGCCGAGAATGCCCAAATGTTGCTGAACAGGATCTGGGCGAGCGATCCGATTCCGCTGGCGAGCAGGCCGATCAGCAGCACCTTTTGGAACCCGATTTTATCGGCCAGGCGTCCCCAGCGGGCCGCAAACAGGATGCTGGCGATCCCGACGATGGAGAACACAAAGCCGGCAATCATCGAGGTATGCGATGAAGAGCCGCCGATCTGAGCGATATACAGCGGCAGTACGGGCTCGATCGTCATGACGGAGAACTGCGTCAGTACCGTAAGCATGAGCACGGTCATCAGCGCCTTGTTGTGTCCGGCGACCTTAAACGTGTTCATGACGGAGACGCGCTCTTTGCTGGGTACGAATTTCTCTTCTTTGACCCAGAATATGACGAGCAGCGTGGCTGCGAAGCACAGCATCCCTGCCAATCCGAATGCCATCCGGTTGCTGAACAGGGAGGCCAGGGTGCCTCCGATCATCGGGCCCATGATGCCGCCGGTTGCGGTGGCCGTGGACATCATGGAGAGGGCGTAGCCGACTTTTTTCTCGGGGGTATTGGTGCCTACGATCGCGATCGCGCCCGGAATAAAGCCGGAGAGCAGGCCTTGCAGCAGGCGGAGAATCAGCACTTGATACTCGTTCGTGACGAATGCCATCAGTACATAGATGACAAAGAGCACTAAGCCCGCGCGGATAATCATCGGTTTGCGTCCATATTTATCGCCGACGGCTCCCCAGAAGGGAGAGGACAAGGCGCCCGCAAAAAAAGCGGAACTGAACAGCAGTCCCGACCACAATTCCGTATGCTTGGTAACGCCGAGCTCAATCAGAAAAAGCGGGAGAAATGGTATGACCATCGAGAAGCTTGATGAAACGATAAATGAGCCGAACCATAGTATCCATAAATTCTTTTTCCAACTTTCCATGTCTTCTTCATCTCCTGATGTGCGATTTGTTGTACTCCTTCGAGCTTCGCCTCCTGTCTTTTTAAATAAGTAATGGTGTATGTATTACATGTATCAGAAATAAGAAAGTGTAAGCTTCATGGGCTTACCCGCCTTATTTTTGGAAGAACTGCTTCCTTTACATGTGGATCTTTCATTGGAGTAAGTACGTCGATAAACGTATGACTTTGCGGTCTCGATTGGTGTTCAGTCCATCCGTGCATCGGCTGAGGTCCCAACAGGGCAATCCGGATGCGGATAAAGCAAAACGCCCCCCCAATTTGGTAAACTGGAATCAACCAGACTACCGCACTAAAGCGAAAGGCGTGCAACTTCATCCTACACCACATGTTTTGGATTGGGAAGAGGCGGGGAATGGGGATAGAGCGGTCGGCGGCTCGTTTGGGGATGAGGCGGAACCGCCGGTTTATCGCATGAATAAAGGGCTTTCAGGATTCCATGAGACGTGGATGCAAGATCGTAAAAATTATTTTTTGGGGAGAACTGATATGAGAGAAACGCTGAAGGATCTATATTCGAATACGTTGTTCCAGCAAGTGACCGACCGGCTGAAGGAGGCTTATCCGGCATTCGATGCGGACCGGTTCATGACGCTGATTCATATTGAAGCCTGGGAGCAGGAGGAGTTCAAGCAGCGCATCCGGCATATTACACTGGCCTTAACGGACACGCTGCCTGCTTCTTACCGGGAAGCCGTCGGGATCCTGAAGCAGGTGGCTCCGCATTTCAGAGGCGTGGAATACGTGTTTTTTCCCGATTATGTCGAGGTGAACGGCATGGATGATCTGGAGACGTCGATGGAAGCTTTGGCGGTATTCACGCATTCTTCCACGGCGGAGTTTGCCGTCCGGCCTTTTATCATCCGGGACCAGGATGGGATGCTGGCCCAGATGATGGCATGGGCGCAGTCCGATGACGAGCATCTGCGCCGATTGGCGAGTGAAGGCTGCAGACCGCGCCTGCCTTGGGCGCCGCAGCTGCCGGCCCTGATCAAGGATCCGCGCCCGGCGCTGCCGATTCTGGAGCAGCTGAAAGAGGACTCCTCCTTGTATGTTAGAAAAAGCGTCGCCAATCACTTGAACGATATCTCCAAGGATCACCCGGAGCTAGTGCTGGAGATCGCAGCCAAATGGTATGGCCGCCATCCGCTAACGGATTGGATCGTACGTCATGCGCTGCGTTCGCTGCTGCGAAAAGGGGATATCCGGGCACTGGCTATTTTCGGATACGAGGAGCTTGAGAAGCTGGAAGGACTGGAGGTGCGCGAGCTGCGCATCAAACGTTCCGTGATTACGATGGGGGACGATTTGGAGTTCGCTTTTCAGTTAGTCAACGAAACCGGCTATCCGATGGCGCTCCGCATCGATTACGAGATCGATTATATGAAGGCAAGCGGCAAGCTTGCGCCGAAACGCTATAAATGCTCGGACAAGATTTATGCGCCGGGATGCTGGAAGGTGGAGAAGAAGCAATCGTTTAAGCCGATCTCCACCCGCCGTTTCTATTCCGGCGATCACCGCCTTCACATCGTCGTGAACGGCAAACGGTTGGCGAGCATGGATTTTGTGCTGGAGGGTGCTGAGTAAGGAGTAGGGGCGTTGTGCAGGACGATGTAGTGGCAAACCTGGGGGCAGGTCGTGCACAGACAAACCTGTAATGGAGGAATCCTGGAACCAGGTGACGGTACGGGACGATTCCGATCTAAAGTTTTGTACATCGTGTGCACTGCTCCCTGTGCGCACGGTGCGTGGTCGTTGGGACATTCTTGAATGGCTGTCGACCGCTGAGATGTTAAGGAGATTCTGACTACAGGATTTTGAAATCCCAATGCGGTATCCCTGTATAAAGGAAAGGGAAAGTAATCTCCTTAGGCAGAGAAAAGAGAGTGAAGAGCACTAGCCCCGCACGGTGATCATGCGCCAGTAACAGCCACAGAGGATAATGTGAGGCAAGCTTTCCGATGGAGGGCTTGTTTTTGTTATTGTACAAAACCGAGTGCCATGCGGATTATGGCAACACTATCAAATGTGTGGAAATCAAGTTAGCAGGTAGAAGAGAAGCCGGACTTTTGGTACACTAGATAAGTTGAAAAGCTTTCAAATGGTTTACAAACAATTGATATAGATGTCGGATGCCCTGTTCTATGAACATAGAGTATGGCTAGCAGGTTTCAATGGAAGAATAGTAGTACACAGCACGCCGGCTTGGACCGGTCTGGGAGGATATAGATGGACACGAAAGCACTACGA
The DNA here is from genome assembly GCF_038007545.1 of Bacillus sp. FSL K6-6540. Taxonomy (NCBI): domain Bacteria; kingdom Bacillati; phylum Bacillota; class Bacilli; order Caryophanales; family Bacillaceae; genus Bacillus; species Bacillus sp. FSL K6-6540. The sequence continues at coordinate 6,602,179 of NZ_JBBOXH010000001.1, read as the reverse complement.
AGAGAAGACGTGGAGCTGCTGGCGCCGGCAGGGGATTGGGATTGCATGCGGGCCGCGGTGGCGAACGGGGCGGACGCGATCTTTTTTGGGGTCGAAAAATTTAATGCGCGCGCACGGGCGAACAATTTCCGGATGGACGAGCTGTCCGAAATTATGGCCTTTTTGCACAGTTATGGGGTTAAGGGGTTCCTGACCTTCAATATACTCGTGTTCGAGAACGAACTGGAGGATGCCAAGGAGCTGATCGATGCCTGCGTGGATGCCGGCGTGGACGCGGTGATCGTGCAGGATCTGGGTCTGGTGAAAATGATTCGCGAGATTTCTCCGGATTTCCCGATCCACGGCTCAACGCAGATGACGATTACGTCGCCGGAGGCCGTCGAGTTTACGAAGCCGTTTAACATGGAACGCGTTGTTCTAGGACGCGAGAACAATCTGAAGCAAATCCAGAAGATCGGGGAGCAGGCGAAGCTGCCGATGGAGGTATTCGTGCACGGTGCGCTATGCGTATCCTACTCGGGCCAATGCCTCACTTCCGAAATGTGGGGCGGCCGGTCCGCCAATCGCGGAGAGTGCGCGCAGGCCTGCCGTCTGCCGTACGATCTGATCGTGGATGGCGAGCAGAAGCCGATGGGCGACGTTGCCTACTTGCTCTCGCCAAAAGATCTTGCCGCGATCGATCTGATGCCGGAGCTGATTGAAGCGGGCGTCACCTCGTTCAAGATCGAGGGCCGTTTGAAGAGCCCGGAATACGTGGCTAACGTCGTGAGCAAGTACCGGAAGGCGATCGATCGGTATTTTGACGGCGAGGATGCGAGACCGAGCAAGGAAGAGGTGCGTGAGCTGCAGCAGAGCTTCTCCCGCGGCTTCACCCATGGTTTCCTGGATGGAACGAACAATAAAAAGCTGGTCGAAGGCACGTTCCCGAAAAGCCGCGGCGTGTACCTCGGCCGGGTGGAGCAGATTCTGCGCGACGGCGTCGTCTGCAAGCTGGATGCGCCGCTGAAGCGCGGGGACGGTATCGTGTTTGATGCCGGCGACCCAACGAAAAAAGAAGAAGGCGGTCGCGTCTACGACGTGCGCCGCAAAGGCGTCAAGCTGGAGGGCGAGGCGCAGGAAGGCTGGATCGTCGATATCGTTCCCGGCCGGAGCGACGTGGACCTGCGCAAGCTGCACGTTGGCGACCGGATCTGGAAGACGAACGATCCGGCGCTGGATAAGCGCCTCCGTCAGACGTACGAGACGGAGAAGCCGTACCGGGTATTCCCGGTACATGTGCGCGTCAGCGGCCGTCCCGGACAGCCGCTGTCGACCTGGTGGACCGATGTGCAGAAGGGCACGACGGTCCAGGTGGATTCGGAGCTGGAACTGGAGATCGCCCAGAAGCGGCCGCTCACCCAGGAGATCCTGGAGGAGCAGCTTGGCCGCCTGGGCGGAACGGTGTTCCAGCTTGAGGCACTCGACGTCGACCTGTATGGCGACGTCATCGTGCCGATTCGCGAGCTCAACAGCATCCGCCGCCGTGCGGTGGAGCTGCTCGCCGGCGAGCGGCCGAAGCCGCCCGTGTACGTGAAACGGGCGGTGTCGGTGTATGGCGATGCGGCTGCGCCCGCAGCGCCCGTGGCCCGCGGTGAGGCGAAGCTCACCGCGTTGTGCCGCAGCCTCCCGCAGGTTGAGGCTGCACTTGCGGCCGGCGTCGAGATGATTTACGCCGACTTCGAGTTCATCAAGCAGTTCCCGGCAGCGGTGGAAGCCGTGCGTGCAGCCGGCAAGCAGATTGCGCTGGCAACGCCGCGCATTCACATGCCGGGCGAGAACGGCTACCACAACAACATTCTGCGCCTCCAGCCGGATGCCGTGCTGGTGCGCAACACCGGTGCGCTGTATTTCTACCTGCGCCACCGGATGGAGAACCCGGGGGCGAAGCATCCCCGGCTGATCGGCGACTTCTCTCTGAACATTGCCAACCACAAGGCGGTTGACCTGTTCGTCGAAGCCGGATGCGACGCCGTCACGCCTTCCTATGATCTGAACATCCAGCAGATGGTGGATCTTCTCGGGAAGGCCGACACATCCAAGATGGAGATCGTCATCCATCAGCATCTGCCGATGTTCCATACGGAGCACTGCGTGTACTGTACCTTCCTCAGCGAAGGAACGGACTTCACGAACTGCGGTCGTCCGTGCGAAGAGAGCCGCGTCTCCCTGCAGGACCGGATCGGAATGTCCCACCCGGTACGGGTCGACGAAGGCTGCCGGAACACCGTGTACAACGCCATCGAGCAATCCGGCGCCGAGTACCTGGCCAACTTCATGGAGCTGGGCGTATCCAGCTACCGCGTAGAGTTTCTCGAGGAAACGCCGGAGCAAGTCCACGAGGTCATCGATCTCTACAACCGCGCCTTGCGCGGCGAGATCAGCGGCACCCAGGTGTGGAAGAAGCTGAAGGCGACCAACCAGCTTGGTGTAACGCGGGGGCAGTTGGTGAAGTAAGGAAGCAGCACGCGGATTGCGTTTATGCCGAGATAATATGAAGGAGTGATGCCAAGTTAGGCATCACTCCTTTTTGCGTCGGAACGCTTCGTTTCAGCTCGTTCATGGCGGTGCTTGGATCGGTAATGGAATAGAAATCCGACGTTCGGCTCGACGATCCACCCGAAGCCGCGTTTGATCCAGGACGAGGATAGCAGCCAGGTCAAGAGTGCTCCGAGCAGAATCAGCAGCAGCTTGCCTCCCGTGGACCGGAACGCTTCGAACCAGCTCAGATGCTGCATCGTTTTGACGATGAACCCGTGAAGCAAAAAGACGTACATGGTATTCACCCCACGGTCCGTGAAGGGCGTATCCGACCTCGGAATGAGGGAGAGGACGCATAGTCCCATGATGACGGTGAAGGCGTAGGTGATCATACGGTAGAGGCCTGCATACCACGAGTCCAAGCCAAACTCCAGGTAAGGCATCGCCCCGTAGAACCAGTTAGTTGGCAGGATCGGCGATATGACGTACAGCAAGACAAATCCGGCGGAGAGCAGGATGATCGATAGCAGTTGAAATGGCCGGGCCTTGATAATATCCAGCCATTCCCTTTTGAAAACATATCCGATGAGAAAAAAGGGCAGGAAGTACAGTGTGCGCGAAATGCTTGCATAATAGTCGACATCGATCGAGTACCCGAGCATGATGGACATCGCGAAACAGACGACGAGCGGGTATTTGAGCATCAGCAGGTACGGCAGAAGCATTTTCCACAGCATCATGCTGAACAGGAACCACAGGATCCAATTGGGGTAAAAGTACGTGAAGTCGAACCGATCCAAGCCTTGCATGTAGTAGTCGAACAGGGTATAGAGCGTCTCGAATATGAAATACGGCACGACCAGTCCCGACAGCAGGCCGACGTATTGTTTGGGAGATTGAATGCATTTGGCAAAATAACCGACCGCAAAAATAAACAACGGCATATGAAACGAGTAAATGAACTGATAGATCGCTCCCATCGCTGCTTCGCCGTTAAACGGCTCGATGAGATGCCCCACGACCACCAACAGGATCAGTATGAATTTGAGATTATCGAAATAGGCGTCTCTCTCTTTCATCAGCAACCAGCTCCTTTGGCTTTTTGGTCCATCGAAGTTTCGTACTAGTATATCGGAGGGATCTCGGTCATTTCCATGGATAAAAATGGATTTAGTTATCTGGAGTTATCGGATTCAGCTTGTGAAAGCAGTGCCGACAACCGATAAAAGACCGAGGGAGTCATTCTGGGCTGCTCGAAATACGACTTAAGATGGGAGAGATATTTAGCATGACCACGACCATACAAAGGGGCATTGCTTTCATGCTGCTGTGCTCCATGCTCATCGTTTTTCGACTACAACGAGTCGCTACTGGCCTTTACGCTGAGCTGTTTGCTTTTGATAGAAAACCGATTTTAATGTCGAATGACAAATCAGAACATGTTACAATGGCATCATTCGGGAAAATGCGGAAATGGAGACGATAGTTAGAAATGAATATTCGTAAAGCGATCATACCAGCAGCGGGGCTTGGCACGCGGTTCCTGCCAGCTACAAAAGCGATGCCGAAAGAGATGCTTCCCATTGTGGACAAACCTACCATCCAATACATCATCGAGGAAGCGGTAGCCTCCGGCATTGAGGATATTATTATCGTCACGGGTAAAGGGAAACGGGCGATCGAGGATCACTTTGATTCCTCATTTGAACTCGAACATAATCTGGCTGAGAAGGGGAAGTGGGGGCTTCTAGAAGAGGTGCGGAAGCCATCGGACATGGCCGATATCCATTATATCCGGCAGAAGGAGCCCAAAGGTCTGGGACATGCTATATGGTGTGCGCGCAAGTTCATCGGGGACGAGCCGTTTGCCGTGCTGCTCGGTGACGATATTGTAGAGTCTGAGGTCCCTTGCCTGAAGCAGATGATGAAAGTGTACGATACCTATCAATCTGCCATTGTAGGCGTTCAGCCCGTTGATTGGAACGAAGTCGATCGTTACGGAATCATAGATGGATTCCAGAAATCAGAACGTATCTATGAAACATCGAGACTCGTTGAAAAACCTTCTCGAGATGAGGCACCCTCCAATTTGGCCATAATGGGGCGTTATATTTTACCATCGGTAATTTTTGATTTACTAAAGGATCAAGAAGCTGGCAAGAATGGTGAGATCCAGCTGACCGATGCTCTGTCTGTACTAGCCCGCCGGAGTCCGATTGTAGCATACAATTTTGAAGGTATACGTCATGATGTCGGGGAGAAAATGGGCTTTATTCAGACTAGTATTCACTATGCGCTACAGCGAGAGGAATTACGAGAGGACTTATTAGCTTATATGAGTAAAGTAGTGGAGAAAGTGAGATAGTCTTATAGGAGTCAAAAAAATAGCGGGTGTGTTCGGTAGGTCAACATCTACCGAACACACCCGCTATTTTACTTAGAATTGAAGATTTGACAGTTGCTTGACGTTTTGCTCAGCATTCGGATCAACTTTTTTTAACTTCTCAAGCAGAACTTCATCGTCATGGCCTTGCTTCTGGAGCGCAGCGAGGTACCATCTGGCGATCTCTTGAGTAGATGACTGTGATAGGTCATCCAGGATGCCTATCTTGAGGGCGTTGGCCGCCTGCTCTGGCTGATTCATCATGTAATACATTTTGCCTGCATGGAGGATCATGTCCGGCGTATTTTCAAAAGGATTCCCCTGGAGTTGTTCTTCTGGCAACGTCTTTAGGTGCTGAATGCCTTCTTGGACTTTGGCGAAAGCATTGGTTGCGTTCATAAAGTACTCGTCTTTTTTAATGGTATCGCCAGTTCCAAGGGCTTTCATGCCGAGTTCATACCCGTGCAGTATGATGTCCTTGTGCCATTCAATGTCCCAGTTAAATTTATACGCATTCTGGATCAGAACCTCGTATGCTTGCTCCGGCTGCTGTTTAATTCCATATAAATTTATTAAGCTTCGCAGCATTAGTTTGTTATAAGGTTCGTCTTTTAGTGCTTTTTTAAGTAAATCAACTGATGCATTATAGAAGCCTTCGTCTTGGTTTTGCTGATAAACCGTTTGATAGAGCGATGATAGGAGCAGAACAGAGTCTGGATGACTCGAACGGATACTAAGATCTTTATCCAGAGGAGCTTTGATCTCTTCATAAGAGGTACTCACCTGGATGACCCTGCGAGCCTCCGTAGCTGCATCGGCAGCTTGAACATATCGAATCGAAGTAATCAAGACAAGAACAGCACTGAGACCAACCACAACGCTATAAGCGCCTCTAGCAGTGGAATCTTTTATATTCCATTTGTTAACCGGTCTATGCTCCATCGCGGCAGCCATACCGCCAAGCCCAAGGAAAACTAAGATCCCCATGAACACGTAACTCATGTTAAAGTCCAAAATACTATGAATCAAAATGGAAAGGACGATGATGAGATAAAGGAAGTGACTATTACGTTCGTCTTCATTCCCTTTGATATAACCGCGAATATACTTGTAGAAAATATACAGGATAAACGACATGAATATCACAAATCCGACAATTCCGACCTCAATTAAGTACTGCAAAAAGAAGTTATGTGCTTGACGGCTTGTATAAGGGTTGTTCTGATACTGCTCATAGAGTGAAGCCCATGCCCCGCCTCCGGCTCCGATGATCGGGTAGTCTGCCAGAACCTTCATGGCATCTTTATAGAATGTAAAGCGTTCCAGAACACTGTGCTGATTAAAGTTAATATTTTCGAGTCGGACGCTGATGTTTTGCGGAAGTATATTTTTTAATCCGGTACCGATGAATAGGAAGATCAGCAAGCTTCCAATTGCAACGGAACCGAGTGGAATCCATAAGTTGGAGGTTTTTTTAGCCGACCAATTGTCTAAAGACCGTCCAAGTTTGGGAGCAACAAAACTTTGTATAACCCATCCGAGAATTCCTACAATAGCGGAAGCACCAAGCAAAATGCCCCATCCCTTAAGGGCTCCAGTGCTGCTAAAGGCTTCATTTAACTTCAACCCCAGCTCTGTTACCGGTTTGGAAATGATCAGTGAAGTTACGCCTGCTATACCGCAGTACAAGATCCACAATAATTGTTTAGCTGGCTTCAGGAATAGGAGCAACAAAACAAATACAACAGGTAACATCACCAGACCGCCCCGAGACAGTGTCAAGAGCAGCGATACGATGATAGGTACCAACATGAAGCTATGAAAGGCCTGCCCGTACCATTTTCGTGATGTCGTAATGAAAAAGACCGCTGCGAAAAGGAATGCCATGAGAAAAGCGGCATAAGTATTCGCGTACTGGAACACCGAAGTCAGACGCAGACCGTTAGAGTCAGTCATGACGGCATGGGTGTACGTGCCATTTAAAACGGTATTGGAAAACCATTTTGCAATGGCGCCCGCCATCTTGCCTTGGCCAAACCAGTTGAGTAAGCCAAATCCCACGATAAGATAAGAAACCGTCATAATCGTGATTTGAATGATTCGATTCCCCAAATTCTCGCGTAACACGTATAATCCGATGATAAACATAATGGCGTAGATACAATTAATGATGACCATATTCATGGCAAGAACATGAGAAGCAGCGCTAATGAGCGAAAGTATGTAAGTTGCGGGGAGTAAAAGCACACCCACGGCGAGCCAATCTCTTTGATCTTTTAGTTGGATGCTTTTATAGGAATGAGCAATCCAAAGAAGTATCAATAGACATGCTAAGATGGCAGCCCAGAAAATAGGTTTCTCAAATACTAACATTTGTCCGTTAAATAGAGCGGTTTGGAATGGTGTCCAAAACAGAAATAAGATAATTCCTGATATTAATACCCAAAACAAAGCTGGCTTCTTTCCTTCTATCCTCGACTCAGCGGCTTTTTTACCGTATACTGGATTCGACAACGTATTTAGCTCCTTTTCTTGTAGATACGACAATATTTTAGCATAATGAGGGGAATGGGGCTAGATTCCTGTTCTACGTATATTTGTTATCCGGTGGTGTTGTATATTAAAAAAGTAATATATCAATTTACATATAAGTTAGCAGTATTAACAAAGCCTCTTATAACTCGCTTGTTATCTCCCGGCTTTAGGCAAAGGGTAAAAAGGGCGCTTTTGAAGAAAGCTTATCCTCTAGAAAAGAGTCAAGATCAAAGTTACAGCAATAACCTGGAAAAGGGTGTTAATCTACTGGGCTATTCACGAGCGGAGATGGGGATTGGAGAATCATGTCGAATAGCTGCTAATAGTATGGATTCCGCGGGTATCCCTTTTGGAATTATTAATTTCAAGGGCACGAATAGTGCTAGAATGTCTGACCTTACATGGTCGTCGAAGGAAATTGGAGAACCTAAATACAACATTAATGTATTTCATATTAATGCCGAACAAATGTTGGAGGTCTACGCTCAGTATGGAAATTCGTTGTTCCAAAATCGATATAATATCGGTTTTTGGCACTGGGAGTTACCGGATTTTCCAGATGAATGGTTAGAGGCTTTTGAACTTGTTGATGAAATCTGGGTTCCTTCTACATTTGTGGCTGATTCAATAGCTATGAAAAGTCCAGTGCCTGTGGTGAAAATACCACATTCTATTCAGGTTAATATAAATGAAGTTCGTGGCAGGGAGTTTTTTGGTTTGCCAGATGGAGTCTTCCTGTTTCTATCTATGTATGATGTTAAGAGTTATCAAGAACGTAAGAACCCCAAAGCCTCGATCGAAGCATTTAAAAAAGCGTTTAAGCCTGAAGATAGCTCTGTTGGATTGGTTTTGAAGGTGAACTCTTATAATAGTAGCAAAACTGAACTAGACGAGCTTGATGAACTTATTAGTGATTATCAAAATATTTATCTTATAAAGGATACTATTAGCCGCAATGATATAAATGCTTTGATTTCAATTATAGATTGTTTTATATCCCTTCATCGAAGCGAGGGATTCGGATTAGGACTTGCTGAAGCAATGTTTTTGGGCAAACCGGTAATTGGAACAAATTGGTCTTCAAACACTGATTTTATGAATACCAGCAATTCGTGTCTAGTTGATTATCACATAGTTCAAGTAGGAAAGGATTATGGGCCTTATAAGGCTTATCAATCGTGGGCAGATCCGGATTTAACACATGCAGCTTTTTTTATGAAGAAGCTTGTTACAGATACTAGCTATTACAATCATATTGCCGAAAAAGGTAGAGAATATATAAGAACCAACTATTCTCCCGAAGAAGTCGGACAATTAATCAACAGACGTCTAGACTATATTTATAAATGGAAATTCGGAGGGTAACATGACAATTACTTGTGTATTGATGGCTGGTGGAAAAGGTGAGAGGTTTTGGCCAAAAAGCCGCACTAATCTTCCTAAACAATTTCTAAATATCTCAGGCAATAAATCAATGATTCAGCAGTCAATAGAGCGATTAGAAAAGTTAGTTAATATTACTCAGGTATTTGTTGTTACAAATGGACTTTATGCAGAATTAATCAAAGCTCAAGTACCTCATTTGCCGCATGATAATATAATTATTGAACCCGTTGGCAGAAATACTGCACCATGTATCGGGCTGGCTTCGATCATAATCGAAGAGAGGTTTCCAGATAGTACGATGGTGGTTCTGCCTTCTGATCATATTATCCAGAATGAAGAGGGATTTATTAAAATACTTAATACAGGTATTGAGGCAGCTCAGGATGATAAGAGTTTGGTGACTTTGGGGATACAACCGTTGTATCCTGAAACGGGTTATGGGTATATTGAGGGCACAGATGAAAAATTATTGATTAATGAACTAGAAGTATATAAAGTTAACAAGTTTGTAGAGAAACCTGATTATAAAACTGCTGAGTACTATTTAGCATCGGGGAATTTCTACTGGAATAGTGGGATTTTCATCTGGAGAACAAAGGTAATCAGGAACTATTTCAAAATTTTGATGCCAGAAGTTCATGATTTGTTAGAAACAATGAAAGTTGCTTTTAAATTTTCGAATCGGAATGAGATAATAGAAAGTGAATTCATAAAAATGCCTGATCAATCTATTGATTATGGTATTATGGAAAAAGTGAGTGATATATTTGTCATTCCATGTGTTTTTGGCTGGGATGATGTCGGAAGCTGGACTGCTCTTGAACGAATAAATGATCTGGATGAACACGGAAATGTTATTAAAGGTAATATTTTAAATCTGGACACCAAGAGATGTATTATCGAGAGTAATGGCAAGTTGATTGCAACATTAGGCATTGAAGACCTAATCGTTGTAGATACAGAAGATGTCACTCTTATATGTGCCAAGGATAAGGCACAGGAAGTAAAGATGTTATTAAAAGAGTTGAGAATGCAAAAACTTGAGCAGTATCTATAATGTTTTTACATTTAAATATTTAAAGAGAATAAGGAGATTATGACAATGACTAAAAGTGCACTAGTTACAGGGATTACAGGACAGGATGGGTCCTATCTGGCAGATTTGTTACTTGAAAAGGGATATAAGGTTTATGGATTACGACGTAGAACGAGTACACCCGTTATGGATAATATAGAACACATTAAGAATGAAATTGAATTTATTGAAGGAGATTTGCTCGATCATGGTTCGTTAGTGAACGCAATAAAAATCTCGAATCCTGATGAAGTCTACAATCTTGCTGCGCAATCATTCGTAGGTACATCCTGGGACCAGCCTTCTCTGACTGGTCAGATTACAGGAATCGGTGTAACAAATTTATTGGAGGCTGTACGATCAAGAAAACCTGAAGCTAAATTTTATCAGGCATCAAGTAGTGAGATGTTCGGTAAAGTAGTGGAAACACCACAAAAAGAGTCTACACCATTTTATCCCAGAAGCCCATATGGTGTTGCCAAAGTTTATGGCCATTGGATTACTGTAAATTACAGAGAAAGCTATGACCTATATGCTTGCTCAGGTATTCTTTTTAATCATGAATCACCTCGGCGCGGTATCGAATTCGTTACTCGAAAAGTTACAACGGCTGCTGCCAGAATAAAACTAGGACTACAAAGAGAACTCAGAATGGGGAATTTAGATGCCAAGCGGGATTGGGGCTTTGCGGGCGATTATGTTAAGGCTATGTGGTTGATGCTTCAACAAGATAAACCTGAAGATTTCGTAATCTCGACAGGTGAGACTCACACCGTCGAGGAGTTGGTTGAAGTTGCGTTTGGCCATGTAGGTTTGAACTGGAGAGATTATGTGGTCATAGATCCTAAATTTGTGCGTCCTGCAGAAGTTGACTTGCTCTTAGGAGACTGCTCGAAGGCGAAAGAAAAGTTAGGCTGGGAGCTTGAGGTTGGATTTGAAGAACTAGTTAAAATGATGGTAGAAAGTGATTTGGCTCTTCAATCAAAAATAAAATAATTTAAGTTGGCAGTTTTGTGAAAAGTGAGCAAGCCGCAATGTATACTTTACATTCGCGACTTGCTTAATCCATTTTAGGCGATTTTCTAATAGGTGGTAATAGTATATATGATCAATGAGCTTAGAGACATTTACATGTATAGGCAAATGTTGATTAGCATTGTCAGGAAAGACTTGCGATCACGTTATAAGGGGTCCTTTATGGGTTTTCTATGGACATTTATAAACCCATTACTTCAATTAACCATATATTCGATAGTATTTCCGTATTTATTAAGATTTAACCAAGAGAATTACCCTATGTTTTTATTCGTAGCGTTGTTACCATGGATTTTCTTTTCATCATCATTACAGGGTGCCACTACCAGCATTGTTGGTGGGGCCAATCTAGTGAAAAAAATATACTTTCCTCGGTCAATACTACCTTTATCAGTAGTTTGTACTAATTTGATGAATTATATCTATGGGTTAGTAATAGTTTTCCCTGCTCTTTTATTAACTGGTGTAAGTTTAACTTATAATGTTTTATGGCTTCCTATCGTATTAATAATCATGTTTATTTTCACTCTCGGTCTTTCAATGCTTATGTCTGCATTATATGTGAGATTTAGAGATCTTGAGCATATCGTAGGCATATTGGTAATGGTCTGGTTCTATTTGACCCCCATTGTTTTTAGTATCGATATTTTTCCTAAGCACATTGCTGATCTTATTAGCTACAACCCAATGGTACCAGTAATTAATGCTTTTAGGGATATTTTATTATATGGTAATGCCCCTGATTGGTTTTCATTATCCTATTCTTTTATTGTAGGGATTGTGGTTCTAATAGTTGGAACCTTTATATTCCGTAAATTTGAAAGAACTTTTGCGGAGGAACTTTAATTATGCAGGATCAAATTGCTATCTCAATTAGAAGTGTTAGTAAGGGCTTTAAAATATATCAAGATAAACCGCTTACTCTTAAAGAAAAATTATTAAAGCTTAGAAGTAACGAGTTTAACATATTTAAAGCAGTTAATGGAGTTAGTCTAGATATTAAAAAGGGAGAGACGGTGGCTTTAATCGGTCATAACGGTTGTGGGAAGAGTACTCTGTTAAAGCTTATAACAAAAATACTTTATCCTGATGATGGGGAAATAGTTGTAAATGGCAGAATATCTAGCCTTATAGAACTTGGAGCAGGTTTTCATCCCGACTTTACGGGGCGCGAAAACATCTATACAAATGCTTCAATATTTGGGTTGTCTCGTAAAGAAATTGATAGAAAATTAGATGAAATAATTCGATTTTCTGAATTGGGAGATTTTATAGATAATCCTGTTAGAACTTACTCTTCTGGTATGTACATGAGACTTGCTTTTTCAGTCGCAATAAATGTAGATCCAGAAATTTTACTGATAGATGAGATATTATCGGTAGGGGATGCAAACTTTCAGAAGAAGTGTTTCGATAAAATTGAAGGTTTTAAGAATAGCGGAAGTACGATTGTTATTGTAACGCATGATTTAGGGACAGTTGAGAAAATATGCGATAGAGTAATCTGGTTAGATAAAGGAACTATTGTAAAACAAGGAGAGCCAGATCGAGTTGTGAATTTTTACCAACAACATATGAATAAAGAGTTCATAAAGCAACGTCATATTGAATTTGTTGAAGATAAAGATGGAGAAAATGCTGAGAGCTCAATAGTTAGCAACAACAATGAAAATATATTCTCGGAAGATATAAGATGGGGGTCAAGAGAGGTCGAGATTACCGGAGCCAGAATAATCAACAGAAATGGTGAAGAAACGAATATTGTTACCGGAGGAGATCAGATAACAATCGAAATTGATTATTTTGTACACAAGGCTCAAGAAGAATATATATTTGGTATGGGCTTCTATAGTATAGAGAATATTTTGGTGTATGGAAGCAATACACGTTTGGATAAGATCAAGTTAAAAGAAATTAAAAAAACAGGAACAATGAAATTTATAATCCCCCAATGTGAATTACTCACTGGTAAATACAGATTAAATGTCGCAATAGTAGATGGTGACGAGATGGCGCTGGATTTTATAAAATATTATTTGGATTTTGAAGTGGTTTCGGACATCAAAGCTGTTGGTCTGATGAATGTTAGACATTACTGGGAAATATAGTTTTTATAAAATTATAGATGGGGAATGATCCATGGTTGATATTGATAATAAAAAGCCTAATTCTCTAGATGATCATGTTATGAACTCCACTAGTAGTATTGAAGAAATCAACAATTATATTGAAATTATGCTCCGTTATGGCTCTGATATAGATGCCAATATTAAAAAGAAAACAAGACTATCCTTTTTTAAGAAAGTGATTAAGAAGTGTATCGGTTGGTATATTGATCCGAAGACCAACTATCAAGAAAAATATAATGCGGCAGTAACACCTGCATTTGGCAAAACAAGAGAGTTATTAAATATCCACGCGAACAAATTAAGTGAATTAGAGCGAAGAGTGATTAATTCGTTAGAACAAAAGGCTATGATGGAAAAATGCTACATTGAAAAATTCGATCTAGTAGAACAAAAACAGCAAGAATTGGAATTGAAGTTATTGCAAATGCAAGATGAAAACAAAATTCATAGTGATTTCATTAATGCGGCAAACGATAAACTAGCTGAGTTGGAGAAGACAGGCATATTTTCAAGACAAGAAAATTTTTTTATTAAATCTACTTATTCTCAATCAGGGGAAGATAGTATCCTGGCATACATTCTAAAAATGGTAGGGATTCCATTAGAAAAAGTTGATTATATTGACCTGGGGGCAAATCATGCTAAAGAGATGAGTAATACCTTTTTCTTTTACAACAACGGGGCAAAGGGAATATTGGTTGAAGCAAACCCTAAACTAATTCCTGAGTTAACGTTTTATCGTCACAGGGATTTAATTCTAAATTTTTGTGTAGATGTAGTATCAGGACGGGAAGTGAATTTTTATATCTTAAGTGGGGATGGATTGAGCACACCAAATTACGATGAAGCATTATTAGTGTGTGAAAAAAATCCTTCTCTTGAAATAGTAGATCAGAAGAGAGTGAAGACAATTTCGTATAACGATATTGTTGAAAAATACTTAGGTAAGGCCCCTGTATTGTTATCTATTGATATTGAAGGTAATGATGAGGCTATTCTAAGATCTATAGATTTGGATAATTATAGACCGGTTGTTATTGTTATTGAAATGATAGATTATAATGTTAATTTGGCTTACAAAACTAAAAAGCAAGCTATTAAACAATATATGGAGACTCAAAATTATGATGAATATGCATTCACCGGAATTAATTCAATCTTCATTGATCGACGGTATTTGGACAGTCAGCGAGAAAAAAATATATAGAGAGGTAAATATGTTATGAAAATTGAATTTAATGATCCTGATGTAAATGTTGAGGATATTATTAACAGAATGAAAAGTGAGTTAAGTACGCACGGAATTGAAGAAAACATAGACGATATGATGCTACCTCTTCGAGTAGACCATAACAACTCGGAATCTTTCTCACAATTACAGTCTAACTTGGAGATTGTTAATAGGCTGTGGAACAATCCTTCGGAACATGTAATAACCTCACATCGTAAGTTTATAGGACAAGTTATAGTTTTCGCGAAAAAAATAATGAGAAAATGTTTAAGATGGTACATTAATCCAATAGTTTATTCCCAAAATGAATTTAACGGAAGTATAACTAGAACAATAAATGCAATGTCAACACAACTAAAGTTGAATGAAGCAGTCATCGAAGATATGAAAAAAGAAATAAGTGAGCTTAAACTATCTAATCAAAATTTAAAAAAACAGATAAACAGAACTAAATAATATTACTATCAAAAAGAGCGGTGGAAAACTTGAATGTAAATCAGTTATTACCAACAATGAGTTATGGGGATGCAGTAAGTAACTCTGCCCTTACAATGCAAAAATGCTTACAGGATATGGGCTGTAACTCAAAAATATATGCAGAGCATATACATCCTAAACTCTCACATATAGTATTGCCTGCATCCAAAATTCCAAAGGACGAAGCGGTTATTTATCATATGGCCATCGGCTGCGATTTAGCTTATATAGTCCCTGAATTTACTGATAGAAGAATGCTTTTATATCATAATATTACCCCACCACATTTCTTCAGAGGCTATGATGAGCAATCAGCAGAGTTATGTGTTAGAGGGAGGGAAGAGCTGGAGTTTTTAAAAGATTATATAGATATTGCTTATGCTGACTCAGATTATAATCGAAGTGAGCTCATTGATATCGGATATAAATGTACGGCAGTGACCCCGATAATGATTGATTTTGAAGAGTATGACGTGCCTTGTAACTATGATTTATTGTCAAGTCTTAAGAAAAATAAAAAGGGCACGGATATTTTATTTGTTGGGAGAATCGCACCAAATAAAAAGCAAGAAGATATTATTAAAACATTTTACTACTATAAAAAATATTTCGATCAGGAAGCCAGACTTTTCCTGGTTGGATCTTATGTGAGAATGGAGCGATATTACTCTCAATTGCAAGATTTAATAAAACAGTTGGAATTGTCAGATGTATATATTACTGGGCACGTTCCGTTTGCTGATATTCTTACTTATTATAAGAATGCAGACATTTTTTTAAGTATGAGTGAACATGAGGGCTTTTGCGTGCCTTTATTAGAGGCTATGAAATTTAAATTGCCTATAATATCTTACAAAGAATGTGCTGTTCCAGAAACGTTAGGCAATGGTGGTATTTTAGTATTAGAGAAGGATTTTCGGTCTGTTGCATCTTTATTAAAGGTTGTAATTGATGACGAAGTTCTACAGGCAAAAATTCTTAGAAATCAGCAGCAAAGATTGGAATTTTATTCCAAACAAAATACCACTAGAATCTTCAAAGAAAAAATTAAACAAGAGATAGTGGATTCTCTTGGATAAGAAATATAGAAGTATGGAGGAACGATGAAGAAGAAAATTGCTCTTGTTGTTCAGAGATATGGATTAGAAGTTAATGGAGGATCGGAATTAAGTTGTCGATTAATTGCTGAGAAACTAAAAGATTATTATGATATTGAAATTATTACTACCAAAGCAGTAGATTATGTCACTTGGGAAAACCACTATTCGGAGGATGTGGAAAAAATAAATGGAGTTACAGTAAGAAGATTTAGAACGGATTTCCCTAGAAGCCAAATAGAATTTTCGAAAATCAATAACAAACTTTTTAGTAATGGTAATAAATCTATTTATGATGAGCTCGAATGGATGAAAGCACAAGGACCAGCTTCTTTTGAATTACTTAAATATTTGGAAACTTCACATCATCAATATGATAAGATTATTTTCTTTACGTATCTTTATTTCACTACGTTTTTTGGTCTTCAACAAGTTCCGGAAAAGAGCATTCTTGTTCCCACAGCGCATGATGAACCATATATTTATTTGTCGATGTTTAAGTCATTATTTCATTTGCCACAAATCCTTCTGTTCCTAACAGAGGAAGAGAAGGATTTCGTACATAAGACTTTTGGGAATGAACATATTCCTAATGAGGTTGTTGGATTAGGAATAGACATTCCTCAGAGATACCTATCAGAAGAAGAGTTTAGGCAGCGATTTAACATTGATGGTCCATTCATAGTATATGTTGGAAGAATTGATGAGTCAAAAGGATGCAGGGAATTAATAGATTACTTTATAAAGTATAAGAAGAAGGATAAAGACATAAAATTAGTCCTAGTTGGAAAAAGTGTAATGGATGTTCCTGTTGATCCTTCAATAATTTCGTTAGGTTTTGTAACAGAGGAAGAGAAGTTTGGAGCAATTGCTTCTTCTGAGTTGCTGGTTATGCCTTCAAAATTTGAAAGTTTCTCAATTGCATTGCTAGAGGGAATGTACCTAAAGAAGCCTGTTTTAGTGAACGGTCAATGTGATGTTTTGGTTGGTCATTGTAGGAGAGGTAATTCTGGATTGTATTACGAGAACTATAGCGAATTTGAGTACTGTATGAAATTGCTGACAGAGAATAAAGTTTTAAGTGCATCTTTAGGGGAAAGAGGATATAAGTATATAACCGATAATTATCAATGGGGTAGCGTAATTGAAAAAATTTCAAATGCAATCGAGTCATGATCACTCTTGATCTTAATGGACTCTATATAAAGACTGTTTTAGTTGCTTACTTTATGAGCGAGGAGTAATACTAGCATGGCTTACCGTAACAAACATAACACTAGTGAATGGATAGTACTGATAACTTTTACAATAGCATTGTTTATAATTCATGTCTGGTACGTCAAAGATATGTACCTTATTTACGTATTGGACGACGAATTTGGATATTGGAGTATAGCAGCCTATTTGGCAGGAATAGATTGGTCAAGCTCTACATCGCATATTGCTTATTATTCTTATGGCTATTCCATATTATTGACCCCCATATTCTGGTTTTTTGATGATCCAATTAAGATGTATCGAGCAGCTTTAGTGTTGAATTCAATTCTACTGAGCTGTATTCCAATTATTGCTTATGATATTGTGAAGAGAATTTTCACTAAAAACAACTGGGTCTTTCTCGTATCTGCCTCATTCTGTGCATCACTATATTCTTCATATGTTGTGTATGCTAACATTGCATGGAGTGAGAGTTTGTTAATATTCCTCTGTTGGTTACTTCTATGGGTATTTATTAGATTGAATAGCACTTCCCACACATGGAAATTTCTCCTATTAGGTTTCTTGTTAGTATATGCTTACACAGTTCATCAAAGAACTTTAGGTGTATTATTAGCAGGTATAATTGTTGTTATTACTATGAAGGCATTTAGATACATTAATTGGCGGCAATTCTTGGGCTTTATATCTTCCATTGTTGTTTTTTTTGTTGCTCATGGTTATATAAAATCAAATATCATTGCAAATGTATGGAGAAACGCCGTTACTTCAACAAACGATTATTCCGGACAATTCCAAAAGATTGCTAGCTTTTTTTCCTTAGAAGGTTTGATTAAAACACTACAAGTTCTGAGCGGACAATTGTTTTATGTAGGTGCAGCTTCATTTATCCTGGCTTTTATTGGTATTTACAGTATAAGTAAAATGATCATAAGACTGCGGATAGAAAAACATAACGATGGAACTGAGAATAACTTTTCGAGTTATTTCAATGCGCTTGTATTCCTTCTAATTGCATTTATTTTTACGTTTGGAATTAGTGTAGTGTTCATGAACAATGCTAACAGGGTAGACCATATATTGTATGGACGTTATATTGACATGCTCATCGGACCATTATTATTGATAGGAATTATAAGTTTATTTAATTTTTCAAAGATTGAAAAGAGTTTATCAACTATTATAAGTTTAATTCTGTTGGTTTTGACTGGTATATTTGCTAATTATGGTATCAATCAACTTGAGCATCCTTCATTTAATGGAATCACAGTTATTGGTATCAAACAATATTACATTTCTGGTATATTCCAGTTTAAGTTTGCTATTTTAATTTCTGGCTTTTGCGCTTTGGTATGTTGTATTAGTTTTGCGGCTAAGAAATATAAATGGATTCCTTTTATAGGTTTATCCCTCCTTAGTATACTATTTTTGCATGCTGGTGTTCGAATAATTAGTAATGATCTCGCCCCTTCCCATCAAAAAAATTTAAATTCAAATAATATAGTCAAGTATATTAAAGATGATAAGGAATTACGCCCAATATATTTTTTGATTGAAAATAACTTTAATATTGATAGAAATAAAGGTTTTTTTCAATTTTTATTGATGGATAGGAAGTTAATTTCCCTTACTGAAGAGGATTTAGGACAAATCAATGGACAAAAATATATTATTACTAGTAATCCAAACCCGCTACTGTTTCCCTATAAAAATGAGTATTCATTAATTTATGCTTCAGGATCCAACTATTTATGGAGCAATGCTCCTGAATTCTCTCAGGAAAAGAATGTATTCAATTTACCTCTTTCCTTGTTCTATAGTATCAATGGGGTAAGGAGTATCGGTGAAATTGAGTATATTGATTCAGACGGGTCTTCAAATTATTTGCTTTATGGGCCCTATATGGAATTAAACCAAGGCAAGTACAATATATCGGGATCATTTGAGTTGCTCTCAGAATCAAAAGGTGAGATAGGTTACTTTGAGGTAGTTAGTGGTGGCACTATCTTAGATAGGCAGATTATTATAGGTGATTCATTTGATAAAAGGCAACTAAAGATGGATTTGTCAATAAATCTAAATCAATCGGTGGGGAACATTGAATTTCGCGTTTTTACAAATGAAGGGGCTTTATTGAGGATTAAGTCGATAAAACTAATAGAAAATTAGAATGGAATAGTTAATCAACTATTCCATCATTATTTAGAAAATTATAATTATTTAATGAATGGTGGCTTATTATGTGAAAAGGATGATTTATATTGCTGTTGGAGTTATTGTCTGTGCATTCCTTGGCATAGAAGTATCTAAATATTGGTCTCAACTTGATATTACTCAGCTAGAAATAAATTACTACCATCTGATTTTTGTTTCATTGATGCTCTTATCATATTATGTGATAAACAGTTTTATTTGGGTGAAGATTTTAAATGGTTGTGGAGAAGATGTTGATTGGAAGAAAGGTCTGATTATCCATAACTATTCTCAAGCCGCTAAATATTTACCTGGAGGAATGTGGAACGTTTTAGGTAGAGTATATCTCTGTACTAGTCAGGGAATGAATATTGCCAGAGTGACAACCTCTATATTTCTAGAGATATTGTTAAATATGATCGCCGGTTTTATCATAATTGTTTTGACGGGGTATACGGTATTATCTTTAAATGCATATGTAGTTGTAGCAATGATAGCTCTCATTTTGATTTGGTTTTATAAACCGGAGTTAGTTATAAAGCCTGCACTTGCTTTATATAAAAAATGGAAAAAGGAGGAGGTGTCGCTTAACGTTTCACGAAAGCAACTTATCCGATGGACTTTATATTTTGTAGCAGCGTGGTTATTCTATAGCATTACTTTTTATCTTTTTATAACCATTATTCTCAATATCAAAGTAAATTATGTCTTTTCAATTGGTGTTTTAATATTTTCATGGATAGTCGGATTTATCTCTCCTATTCCTGGCGGCCTTGGAGTAAGGGAAGGTAGTATGACAGCTTTACTAAGTATTCAGCTACCTTATGCGGATGCACTACTAATATCATTGTTTTCTAGATTTTGGTTAATAGCGGTGGAGGTTGTGCTTTATGTGACGGTATTTATATTTGCGAGAAGAAAAAACGTTTCCCTTCACAGGAATACTGACATTAAACTAAGAAACAGGGGTTCTGAACATGAATTATAAAGTGTTGGTTATCACTGGGAGCTTCCCTCCAGATGTTGGAGGAATACAGAATTATGTTTATAATCTATGTAAATATTCTAACCATCAGATAACTGTATTAGCACCTGATATGAACGAAGCAGCTCAATTCGACTCTAAACAAAATTTTAAAATTATTAGAGAAAAATTTCTTTCGGGGAACTTTTTAACATCAGGTAAAAACCTTCTGAAGGCTGTATTTCGACTAACTAAGAATAATAAATACGATTTAATAATTTGCAATCATGTACTAGTTGCAACCATAGGTAGAATACTTTCATTTTTTATGAATAAGCCCTTTTTAATTATCACCTATGGAAAAGACACCTTGGAATTTCTTCACAACCCGATTTTGCGATGGCTTGTCAAAACGAATCTTAAGAAATCAAGGGCAATCATTACTTGCAGTGAATATACAAAGAGTGTTGTTATCAATCTAAATGTAACTCAAAATAAAATTTATGCAGTATTACCAGGGGTAGATTCAAAGTTTGAACCAAAGGAAAGAAACGTTCAGTTATTGAGAAAATACAGATTAGAGAATAGTTCGATATTATATACTATTGGGCGCCTAGTAGAACGAAAAGGACATGATATTGTTATAAAATCACTGCCCATTATTATTGAGCAAATACCCAATGTTAAATATTTGATCGTTGGGGATGGTGAACATAGAAGAAGACTGGAGCAATTGGTTGTTGAATATGGAGTGGAAGATTACGTAGTTTTCGCAGGTGAAGTAGAAGATTCAGCACTTGTTGATCACTATAACATTGGTGATGTTTTTGTGATGCCCAGTAGGTATTTAGAAAGTACAGGAAGCGTCGAAGGATTTGGTATCGTTTATTTAGAAGCAGGTGCGTGTAAAAAAGTTGTGATTGGTGGAAATAGTGGTGGAGCACCAGAAGCCGTAGGGGATAGTCAGACAGGCATCCTAGTTGATCCTACAGATACAATAGACATTGCAAATAAAATAATTAATATCCTTCTTAACCATAATCTAGCTAAAGAGATAGCTCATAATGCTCATAGGAGAGCAAAAGATGAATTTTCACATAATATCGTAGCTAAACATTTCGATGCAATAATTGAAAGATGTGTAAATAAGAAATAAGAAGTAACATAGGAGTGAATATTTTGAAACTAATCATTCAAATACCGTGCCTTAATGAAGAATCAACCTTGCCTCTCACAATTCGTGATATTCCTAGAAAAATTGCGGGTATCAGCAAAGTCGAAATCTTAATTATTGATGATGGTAGTACTGATAAAACTATTGAGGTTGCCAAGTCACTAGGCGTTGATCATATTGTTAGATTTTCCAAGAACAAGGGTCTTGCTGAAGCATTTAAAGCAGGGATAGATGCTTCTTTAAAATTAGGTGCTGATATTATTGTAAATACGGATGCTGATAACCAATATAAAGGGGCAGATATTCCAAAATTAATAGCACCAATTATGAGTGGGCACTATGAAATGATTATTGGAGATAGAAAAACTGATGATATTCCACATTTTTCAAAAGTAAAAAAGTTTTTTCAAAGATTTGGAAGCAGTGTTGTAAGAAAATTGTCACAGACTGATGTACCCGATACTACAAGTGGCTTCCGTGCTTATTCGCGTGATGCTGCACTGCGTTTAAATGTAGTTTCAGAATTTACATATACTTTAGAAACCATTATTCAAGCTGGGCACAAAAAACTAGCTGTTGGTCATGTGGAAATTGGTACAAATGAAAAATTAAGAGATTCACGATTATTTAAGAGTATCACAGGATATATGCGAAGATCTGCTAAAACTATCATAAGAATATATACAATGTATCGTCCGATGAAAGTATTCATTATTAGTGGTTTTATATCCGTAAATATAGGGATATTGATTGGTCTTCGTTTTCTTTGGTTTTATTTATCGGGATCTGGTGACGGACATATTCAATCATTAATATTAGCAGCTGTATTGATGATTGTGGGCTTTCAACTCGGTACATTAGGTCTTATTGCGGATTTAATTTCAAATAATCGTAAATTGGTCGAAGAAACGTTATATCGGGTGAAAAAAATAGAGTTAAATAAGAATGATATCGGAGACGATATTAATGAATATAACATTTTATCTATTAAGGAAAACAAAAAACAAATCTCGTAAAGTGGTGACCTAAATGAAACTGGCGGTAATTGGTACGGGCTATGTTGGATTAACATCGGGAGTATGTTTTGCGGAATTAGGAAACGATGTCATTTGTGTGGATATAGACTCAGTCAAAATTGAGCAACTTAACCGAGGTAAAGTACCAATATATGAACCAGGAATGGAAGGACTTGTATTAAAAAATTATAATTTAGGAAGATTGAAGTTTACAACAGATCTTCAATCAGCTGTCGAAATAAGTGATATAATTATAATCGCTGTTGGTACTCCCGCATTGCCAGATGGTAATGTTGATATGACTTACGTATTTACTGTAGCTAAACAAATTGGCTTGTATATTAATGGTTACAAAATTATTGCTAATAAGAGTACGGTTCCTGTGGGTACTGCTGACAATGTGCATGATCTAATTTTTGAAAATATGAAGGATAAAAGAATTGAATTTGATGTAGCTTCTTTGCCAGAATTTCTTAAAGAGGGTTCGGCTATTTCAGATTTTTTCAATCCTGATCGGGTAGTTATAGGTATCAATTCATTAAAGGCTAAGGAGGCTCTTATTGAACTCCACAATTCATTAAATACAATGATCCAAATAACCGATATTCGCAGTGCTGAATTAATAAAATATGCAGCTAATTCTTTTCTTGCAATGAAAATATCTTTTATTAATGAAATTGCTAACATTGCTGAGCTTGTTGGAGCGAATATTAATGAGATTGCAGCAGGTATTGGTTCAGACTCCCGTATAGGTGATAAATTTTTAAAGGCGGGAATTGGCTTCGGTGGAGCATGCTTTCCAAAGGACACAAAGGGTCTTATAAAAATTGCGGATCATCTTGGATTAGAATTTAATATTCTGCAGGAAGTAGTAAATGTGAATGAAAAGCAATATAAAAAAATAATTTTTAAGCTCGAAGAAGAACTTGGGGATCTAAATTATAGTTCTGTTGCTATCTTAGGTTTGAGCTTTAAACCGAATACTGATGATATAAGGGAAGCGCCTTCAATTAAAATTATTAATGAACTGTTAGTTAGATACCCCCATCTTAACTTAAAAGTATATGATCCAGTAGCAATAAGCCCTACAAGAGATGAAATAGGAAATAAAGTCGAGTACTGCACCTCAATATCTAATGCTGTTCAAGATAGTAATGCAGCTGTTATAGTTACAGAGTGGCCTGATATCGTTTCGTTTGGACTGGAAAATTATAAGGGGCTACTAAAGCAACCTATAATTATAGATGGAAGAAATTGCTACGATCCACAGGAGGCTATTGGGTTAGGAATAGTATATAGAAGTATAGGAAGAGATCAGCAATATAAAAGGATGACAGTAATCTCATAATTTCAATGATTGACTGAATCATATCACCAATTTTAATTAGTGTGTCTTTATTTCTTGAATATTCTGAGTACCCTCACGTTCAGAGGTAAACTAATTGAAGAGCATGAACTAAGATACACCCGAGATTTACTAACCATCGCTTAAATGGAGGTGACTACTATAAAAGCCATAATCCTAGCAGGCGGAACAGGTTCACGCCTCTATCCCTTAACCAAAGTCACCAATAAACACCTTCTGCCAGTCGGAGCCTATCCGATGATCTTCCACCCGGTATATAAACTCCGCCAAGCAGGCCTTACAGACGTACTCATTGTGACGGGGAAGGACCACATGGGGGATGTAGTAAACCTATTAGGTAGCGGTAGCGAAATGGGGGTTTCCTTCACATATAAAGTGCAGGATGAAGCAGGAGGCATTGCTCAAGCGTTGAACCTTGCAGAGCAATTTGCAAATGGCGAATCAGTGGCGGTCATCCTCGGCGATAACGTGTTTGAGGATGACATCTCCACATATGTGGCTAACTTCCAGAGCCAAATGTCCGGTGCCAAGATACTAATTAAAGAAGTGATTGATCCTAACCGTTTTGGTGTTCCGGAAATCCAAGGCAACCAAATCATTTCCATTGAAGAAAAACCGGAACAGCCTAAGTCCAATTATGCTGTTACGGGAATATATATGTATGATGATACGGTTTTTGATATTATTAAGACATTGAAACCGTCAGCTCGTGGCGAATTGGAAATCACGGACGTCAACAATGCATATATTGAACGAGGAGAGCTTACCTTTGATACGCTTCAAGGCTGGTGGACGGATGCGGGAACGCATGCGTCGCTCGCTCGGGCCAATGAGTTGGCTAGAGATATTCGATTCGGTGATGATTTCGGAAAACTTAAACTGTAGTTAGGGAGGAATTGAACGATGAACGTAACTCCTTTAAAACTCACAGACGCTTTTGTACTTGAACCGGTGGTCCACGGCGATCACCGGGGTTTTTTTATGGAGAGTTACAACGACTTGCTATTTAAGCAACATGGCATTACCTATAACTTCATCCAAGACAACCAATCTTTATCCGCTGAAGCTGGGGTTCTGCGTGGTCTTCATTATCAGCTCAACCCTAAGGCTCAAACCAAACTCATACGTGCCCTAACAGGCGCTATATACGATGTGATCGTAGATATTAGAAAAAGCTCCCCTACCTTTGGTCAGTGGGTTGGCGTCATTTTGAGCGAGCATAACCATCGTCAGCTACTTGTTCCTAAGGGCTTCGCACATGGTTTTTGTACGCTTGTACCCAATACCCAGGTCCTCTATAAAGTGGACGAATATTATTCCCCCGAGAATGACCGCGGCATATTATGGAATGATCCGGCTTTGGGGATCGATTGGCCAACGTCGAATCCGACATTGTCGGATAAAGACCAGCGGCACCCGCTACTGAAAGACGCAGAGATGAATTTTGACTAGGGGGCAGTGAGGATGAAACTTCTTGTTACCGGCGGCGCCGGTTTTATCGGCAGTAACTTTATTTTATATATGATGCAGCAGCATCCGAATTACCAGATCATCAACATGGATGCACTTACGTATGCGGGCAACCTTGAAAACTTAAAATCCGTTCAAGACCACCCTAACTATTCTTTCGTGCAAGCAGATATAGCTGACAAACCAGCGGTGGACGTGATTTTCCAACAGGGTATCGATGTGGTTGTTAATTTCGCGGCAGAATCACACGTGGATCGCAGCATTTTGGAACCGGAGATCTTTGTGAATACCAATGTCATGGGTACACAGGTTCTTCTGGATGCAGCCAAAAAATATGGCGTGACTAAATTTGTCCAAGTTTCCACGGATGAAGTATATGGGTCCTTGGGTGAAACCGGTTTGTTCTCTGAAACGACACCACTTGCTCCTAACAGTCCTTACTCAGCCAGCAAAGCAGGCGGGGATCTGCTCGTAAGGGCTTACCATGAGACCTTTGGTCTTCCGGTAAACATTACCCGCTGCTCGAATAATTACGGTCCATACCAATTCCCTGAAAAGCTGATCCCACTGATTATTTCTCGTGCCCTAAATGATGAATCTTTGCCGGTCTACGGCGATGGCCTCAATATCCGTGATTGGCTGTATGTCGAGGATCATTGCAGTGCGATCGATCTGGTTATTCATCAGGGGAAAATAGGTGAGGTTTATAATATTGGGGGCAACAATGAACGTACCAATGTTCATATCGTCAAA
Organism: Bacillus sp. FSL K6-6540; assembly: GCF_038007545.1. Taxonomy (NCBI): domain Bacteria; kingdom Bacillati; phylum Bacillota; class Bacilli; order Caryophanales; family Bacillaceae; genus Bacillus; species Bacillus sp. FSL K6-6540. The sequence goes on along the minus strand of NZ_JBBOXH010000001.1, from coordinate 6,576,160 downwards.
ACCATTTTGAACGAGCTTGGTAAGCCGGAGTCACTGATCACTTACGTGACAGATCGTCCAGGTCATGACCGACGTTATGGCATTGATCCTACAAAAATCATGAATGAGCTGGGCTGGAAGCCAAAGCACAACTTCGAAACAGGTATTAAGGAAACGATTCAGTGGTATTTGAGCAACAAAGAGTGGTGGACGAGAATTCAATCCGGCGCATATCGTGATTATATGACCCAGCAGTATGGCAGCCGTTTGGGTGGGAACGGATGAAGGTATTAATCACAGGGGCACATGGTCAGTTAGGGCAGGATATTGCAAGGATATTTAACCTAGCTGGTCATGAAGTTATTAGCTACGGTAGAGAAGAACTAAACATAACGGACTTAGATCAATGCCTCCAAGTAAGTTCAACTCGCCGACCCGACTGGATCATTCATTGTGCGGCTTATACGGCGGTTGATGCTGCAGAGACGGATATGGACGGTGCTTATCTCGTGAATGCAGTAGGTACTAGAAACATGGCTCTCGCCGCTGAAAAAATCGATGCCAAGATCGTATTTATTAGCACGGACTACGTTTTTAGTGGTACGAGTGAAAGGCCATATAACGAGTATGATTCTCCCGACCCGCAAAGCGTTTATGGAAAGTCCAAGCTTGCAGGGGAACAGATGGTTCAACATTTTTGCTCTCGTTGGTTTATTGTGCGAACTTCATGGTTGTTCGGCCTGCATGGCAACAACTTTGTAAAAACGATGCTTCGTCTAGGACAAGAAAAGCCGCTGTTAAAGGTGGTTAACGACCAAAAAGGTTCGCCGACCTACACGGTAGATCTGGCACAGTTCTTGATAAACTTAATTTCCACCGAAAAATACGGTATATATCATGCCTCTAACAGTGGTTCTTGCACTTGGTATGAGTTTACTAGCGCCATTTTTGAAGAGGCTCGTGAACAATTGGGACTTACCATAACCGCTGAATTGCAGCCTTGTACTACTGAAGAGTTTCCCAGACCCGCTCCACGTCCGGCCAATTCGGTCATGGATCATTTAGCTATCCGACTAAACCAATTTGAGGATTTGCCACATTGGCGCGAGGGGCTGAAGCAGTTTATGCTGGATATGAAGCAGCACCCTGAACTATACTTAAAATAAATACAGCGACTCGAAAGGCCTGATCTGTATGATCTGGCCTTTTTTAGCTAGCTTCTTTCTCTATAGACCTCTCAGCTGTATTGGGTCTACGAGATTATTGATTTCAAGTGTTTTTTCGGAGGTTCCCGTATGAAAAAAGTGCAAGTATTGTTATCCGCCTACAACGGCGAACAATATATATCCGAGCAAATCCAGAGTATTCTCAATCAGACGCATGCTGCTGTCTCCATCCTGATAAGAGACGATGGATCGACTGATAAAACGATACAGCTTCTCGACCAATGGGTGACAACACACCCCGATAAGATCAAGCTCATAAAAGGAACGAATGTTGGCGTTGTGTCCAGTTTCTTTGAACTTCTGCGTGCTGCAGATGCTGAGGCTGATTATTATTGTTTTTGCGACCAGGATGACGTGTGGCTTGATCATAAGGTAGAGCATGCTATAGCCCGCCTAGACTCCTCTATATATACGGAAGTGCCGGCAATGGTATTTACATCAACCTACCTTACGGATGACGAGTTAAACCGGAAAGGTGCATGGCCAAAGCCTCCTGCTCAGGAGCCCTCTTTCTTTAATGCGTTGTACGAAAATATTGCCATTGGCGCGACCATCACGATGAATCGATCGGCGAGAAACCTGTTTATCAATAGTCAATCGGTGGACAGTCAAAAGGTTCTTATGCACGATTGGTGGTTCTACCTGCTCGTATCCGCATTTGGAACCGTAATCTACGATAACAAGCCATCCATGTTATACCGTCAGCACAATAATAATGTGGTAGGGGGCAGCAACTCCCTCGTGGGTAAGTTGAAGAGCAAATGGGCCAGTTTTAAAAGACATACAGGCAAAGATTTGCTGCATAAACAAGCGAGCGAGTTTGATCGAATCTATGGATCGCGATTGACTGGAGAACAGAAAGAGCAGCTGGATTTATTTCTTGCAACTCGAACAAGATTCATGGACAGATTACATTATGCACGCAAGAGCAAATTGTACAGACAATCCAAGGCAGAGAGTTTGTTATTCAAGTTCTTTATTTTGATCGGCTTTATATGAGAGTTGAATGGAAGAGGACAGAGCAAACTTATTCCTTGATATTCCTTATTTCCCTACGAACTATGCTATAATGTCGATAGATTACTATATTTGTCAGGAGACGTTATGCAATGGATTTAAGCATTTTAATCGTGAACTACAATACCTGTCAGCTGACGGTGGACTGTTTGCGATCCGTGTTTGCATCGGAGACGGAATATACATACGAAGTGATTCTGATAGATAACAACTCGAAGGACGAGTCCGTTCAGACCATCCGAGAGTTATTTCCGCAGGTCAAGCTGATCGAGAACGCGGAAAATACCGGCTTTGCCAAAGCCAACAATCAGGGGATGGAAGTGGCGGAAGGCCGCTATATGCTGCTGCTAAATTCCGACACGATGATCCAGCAGGATACGATCCAGACGATGGTCGCTTTTATGGACTATAACCCGATCATAGGGGCTTCCGGCTGCAAAATCGTCCTTCCGGACGGTTCCCTGGATAAGGCCTGCAAAAGAGGGTTCCCAACGCCTTCGGCGTCCTTCTATTATGCCTTTGGTCTCAGCAAGCTGTTCCCCAACAAGCCGGAGTTTAACCAGTATCAGCTGGGGTATTTGAATCCGGACGTAGAGTATCCGGTGGATTGTTTGGTCGGTGCGTTCATGCTGGTACGCCGCGAGACGATTGATCAGGTGGGCGGGCTGGACGAGACGTTTTTTATGTACGGGGAGGATATCGACTGGTGTTATCGCATCAAGCAGGCGGGATGGGGCATTCACTATTATCCACGGACGACGATCATCCATTATAAAGGCGGCAGCGCCCGGCGCCGGCCGTTCAAGATCATTTATGAGTTCCATCGGGCGATGATTCTTTTTCATCGGAAGCATTACCGGCAGAAATACAACATATTCGTTAATGGAGCCGTGTATGCGGGCGTTGGTCTGAAATTGCTCCTGTCCCTGCTCACGAACCGGCTTAAGCCCATTCGTCCAGCAACGATAACGCAATCTTCAGGTGGAGTGGAGGTGAAATCATGATCCGCCAGAATCAGGGCTTTCTGACCAAATTGTATATGTTGACCGATTTTGCCTTTATCCAGTTGGCGTTTCTGCTCGCATGGTGGGTGAAATTCGAGAGTGGCTGGTTTCCCTATGAAGAGCCGCTACCTCTCGAAACCTATGCTTTGTGGAGTCTGGTGTACGGAGCGGTTGCGGTGGTTGTCGGCATCATGATTACCTTGTACTCGCCGAAGCGGAAAAAGCGCTTTGCCGACGAGTTCATGAAGATCTTCCAGATGCATTTCATCGGGATGTTCATTCTCCTCAGTATTATGTTTTTTGTTAAAGAGGTGGATATCTCCCGTTGGTATCTCGCCATCTACATGATTCTCAATGTAGCAATCATCATCCTATACCGTTATTTCCTTAAGAAATCCCTCAAGCATTTTCGGGAAAAAGGCTACAACCGCCAATTCGTGCTCATCGTGGGTGCAGGGTCGCTCGGCAAGCGCTTCTTCAAAAATCTGAAGCAGTATCCGGAGCTGGGGTATGAAGTCATCGGTTTCCTGGATGATTACCAGCAGTGGGACGAGATCGAAGCGAGAAGGCTTAAACCCATTTTGGGTTCGGTCGGCGATCTACATAAGGTGCTAAACGAAAAGCTCGTCGATGAGGTCGTGCTAGCACTTCCTCTAAATGCGCACCACAAGTATCCGGAGATCATTGCTGCTTGTGAAAAAGCAGGTGTCCGAACGCTAATTATCCCGGACTTTTTCGATTACCTCCCGGCACGGCCGGTGTTTGATAACTTTGCGGGTATGCCGATGATCAACGTGCGCGATATTCCGCTGGACCTGGCGGCAAACCGACTGTTCAAGCGGGCGTTTGATATCGTATTCTCGTTAGTGGCGATTATCCTCACCCTGCCGGTGATGATCGGGATTTACCTCGGTGTCCGATTGACCTCCCGGGGCCCTGTCATTTTTAAGCAGGAGCGGGTCGGGCTGAACCGCCGAAACTTTTATATGTATAAGTTCCGTTCGATGAAGCCGCTGCCGGAAGGGGCGCCGGATACGGGCTGGACGGTGGAGAATGATCCGCGCCGCACCAAGTTCGGTTCGTTTCTCCGGAAGACCAGTCTGGATGAGCTGCCGCAGTTCTTTAATGTCCTGTTCGGACATATGAGCGTTGTGGGCCCAAGACCGGAACGACCTTATTACGTTGAACAGTTCAAAGAGGAGATTCCGAAGTACATGGTGAAACACCACGTACGCCCGGGCATCACGGGGTGGGCGCAGAGCAACGGCCTGCGCGGGGATACTTCGATTGAAGAGCGGATCAAGCACGATATTTTCTACATCGAGAATTGGTCCATTCTGTTTGATATCAAAATCATTCTGCGCACGATCCGTAACGGATTCAAAAACGCATATTGATTGAAATTTAAATGATGACGTCATCCGGCTTGAGCCGGATGGCGTCTTTTATTTACCTGTCCTAGAAGCATATTTCGACTAAAGCTGCTTACCAAGTCCCGTTGTAAAGATACCGAATGCTGTCGCTTCCTGTAAGTTTGTGACATAGCCGAGAAAACTTCGGACATTCGATCCACTCCGCTCACTTCAACATGCATGTACAACACAGCGGACAATAGTAGTCTGGAATGATTTACAAAATATAACTGTAATACTATTATAATGAAATGTTAGACTTGTCATTGCTTTGCTAGAGTTTGTTCATTTCGCAGAGTCGCAGGTTGGTTATGGTGGTCCAATCTCAGTCTTATGGAGATTTCTAATGTTTTCGAAATAACCGTGTTTTTATCTTGCCGCTTCATTTGCCTAACGGAAGGATCACATCCAATACGCATTATGGGAGGAATCGATATGGAAAACGCCAAGGTCCAAGATTTCATCGAAAGCAGCCAAGAGCAATGGGACGAAGAGTACAGATCCCGCATGTGGGATTATTTATCGGACATCACGGAATATGCCAGATACTCGGTCGTGTACGGATACATCCGAAAGTTTCTTGGGGAAGAGGGCATTCTGGATATGGGATGCGGGGCCGGCCTGTTGTATGACATGCTCTTGGACGATGAAAAATCGAATTATACCGGCGTAGACCTGTCCGAGGAAGCGATCAGAATCGCATCCGGCAAAACGTCAAGGAACTTATTTCAGCGCGCGGACATCAATCATTACGTTCCTCATAAAAGCTACGACGTCATCGTTTTTAATGAATCGCTGCAGTACGTGCCTAATACCGCTAGCAAGCTATTGGAATATGCGCGTTTCCTGACTCCGAATGGCGTCATCATATCTTCCCTATATTCACATAAGAACACCCAGGATCCCGATTTTCTCATGGTAGAGCATAAGATCGGCGAAATCGAAAGCTGTGATGGGTTTGATGTCGTAGATAAAGTCAGCGTGTTTAACCACAACGCGGGATTGAAATGGTATATTCACCTTTTGAAGGCCAAGAGCTAGTGATCCGTAGCATCATAAAAATCGTTCCGTCATTTGGCAGCCGCCAAGTGGCGTTTTTTTGTTTGGCCCCTCCATTAAGCGGGTATTTACCTAGCAACAGCAATGAACGAAACAAAGGGTGGGGATACCATGAAACGGATCGCAGCTGTCCTTCTATTATTTTCCGCCATTATGATACTGCTTCTGACTCATCTGGAGATGGAGGAGGAAGCACCGCAAGGATTCGCCGCCTATCGCTTGATTGCCCATGCCATGGGAAGCATCGGTGAACAGCCCTATACGAACGCTTATGAAGCCATGGTTGTTAACTATGAGAAAGGCACCAGGGTGTTCGAGATTGATTTGATGCTGACGGAGGATCGCAAAGTCGTAGCCAGGCATGAGTGGACGGAGAGCATGACGCAGCAGCTGGGTCAGAAGGAGAAGCTTCCGGACGATAAGCAGGCCGCCCGCCTGAGCCATGAGGAGTTTATTAACACGCCGATTTTGGAACAATACCAGCCGATGGATATTGAGGGGATTATGGATATGATGGAGCGTCATCCCGATATCTACATCGTGACGGATACGAAGGAGCAGAAGGAGCGGGATATACAGTACCTATTCGCGGAGATTGTAAACGCTGCTAAAGAACGGGATCCGAAGCTTCTGGATCGGGTTGTCGTCCAAATTTACAATGAGCCGATGCTTGATATGGTTCAGGACATCTACCCGTTTCAATCGATTATATATACGCTGTATGCCACGCAGGACTCACCCGCTGAGATCACGGCCTTCGTACAGGAGAACCACATTGACGCGGTTACCATGCCGGAGTACAAGGTCAGTCCGAATTTCGTAGCCAAGCTAAGGCAAGCCGGAGCCGTGACCTATGTCCACACCATCAATGACACGAACACCGTGAACAATTATGAAAAATGGGGCGTGTACGGCGTCTACTCGGATCTGCTGACAGAGCCGGAGCTGGAGCGGAACAGCTTGAGATATACGATGACAAAGCGACTGGAGTAGATGTACCTTACAAGGCACGCCTCATATCGCGTCCGTATGTGGAAAAGTTTGAGTTTGCATCCATAATAATGCTGAGCATGGAAGTCCGTGATCTCCATAAGAGATCGCGGGCTTTTTCAAGCTATCAGAAAGCATAAACTTCGAAGCTTGGCCTACTTGATATCACAGAAGGCACCATTTATATGTCTGGGATTGTGCGTCATGTGGTCTGGGATTGTACGTCGGTAGACGTTTTTCTTAACGAGGTATCCGCCCAAATCTCTTTCCAGAGGCGTGGTTATTATATCGACTGAACCGATAAACCGCAATTACCAAAAAAATGTTCGTATTTTATACGAACATAAATTGACTTGCTTACCGTGCTAGCATAGACTTATTTTAGTATGATAGTAACCCGTGAACGTGGAGGAATGACGCTTGAAAGAGATGATACAATCCTGGAGGCATGTGTTTAAGCTGGACCCCGACAAGGAGATCGATGACGAGACCCTTGATGCGGTATGCTTGTCAGGAACCGATGCCATTATGGTCGGAGGCTCAACCGGAGTCACTTATGAAAATACCGTGGATCTGTTGTCCCGAGTTCGGCGTTATGAGCTGCCGTGCGTGCAGGAAGTATCCGATCTGGAAGCCGTTGTACCCGGATTTGATCTATATATGGTCCCGATGGTTATGAATACGCAGGATCCGACCTGGATCATGGGCCGGCATCGCGAGGGAATCGAACGCTACGGGTACATGATCCCGTGGGATCTGGTCGTGACCGAGGGGTATATCGTGTTGAACGAGAACGCTGCAGTGGCCAAATTGACCGGTGCAGAGACTTCGATTGAAGCGAGCGCGGCTGCCGCTTATGCCCAGATTGCGGACAAGCTGATGAATCTGCCGATCGTGTATCTGGAATACAGCGGCGCGTTCGGGGACATGGAAACGGTCCGCACGGTTCGAAGATCGCTGGATAACGCCCGTTTGTTCTACGGCGGCGGAATAACCAATGCCGAGCAGGCGCTGAAGGCTGCAACTATTTCGGACACGATCGTTGTGGGCAACGTGGTGTACGATCATCTGGAGCAGGCGCTCGAAACAGTCAAGGCAATTAAGGGCTGATGGGTCCTATTAACTGATCTGCTGAAAAATATAGTGTCGCGTTAAGCCAGCCAGCTCAGGCTCTATAATAGTGTGATTATTCCAACTGCCTTGTGACGGTTAAGTATGCCTTTATTTCGTTTTAATTTTTGTTCCATTAAACCAAGCAACGCAGAATTCACGGTGTCTTAGACACGTAGCAATCTATACCGTATCCATTCTCCTTAATGTAATCTATATGCCAGACTCAAACCTTTTTGATCGTTTCACCTTTACCCAAGCTTATCCCTTATCAAATCTACATCTATTAGGAGGCAATGTTTATGCATTCCATTGACATACACGACGCCGTCAGACGTCTCAATCCACAGCAGCGCCAGGCCGTTGAAGCAACCGACGGACCGCTGCTCATTATGGCCGGAGCCGGTTCCGGCAAGACGCGGGTGCTGACGCACCGGATCGCGTACCTGATCGCCACGCGCAAAGCCGCACCATGGAGCATCCTGGCGATTACGTTTACGAATAAGGCAGCCCGCGAGATGCAGGAGCGGGTATCCAAGCTGGTCGGCCGGGAAGGCCAGGACATCTGGGTATCAACATTCCACTCCATGTGTGTGAGGATTTTGCGCAGAGACATTGAACGGATTGGCTTTACCTCGAATTTCAGTATTCTGGACTCTACCGATCAGTTGTCCGTAATTCGGAACGTGATGAAACATCACAACATCGATCCGAAGAAATTCGAGCCGAAGGCGGTTCAAGCGGCCATGAGCGCCGCGAAGAATGAACTGATCTCCCCGCAGCAGTATGAACAGAAAGCCGGAGACTATTTTGAAACCCTTGTAGCCAAGGTTTACACCGAATACCAAAAACGCTTGAAGAGCAACAATTCGCTTGATTTCGACGATCTGATCATGACCACGATCCAGCTGTTTAAGGAAGTGCCGGAGGTACTCGACTTCTACCAGCGCAAATTCCAGTACATCCACGTGGATGAATACCAGGATACCAACCGGGCGCAGTACATGCTCTGCCGCATGCTCGCGGACAGCCACCACCGCATCTGCGTTGTCGGGGACAGCGATCAGTCGATCTACCGCTGGCGCGGCGCGGATATCACGAACATCCTGAATTTTGAGCAGGATTACCCGGAGGCGCGAACGATTCTGCTGGAGCAGAATTACCGTTCGACAGCGAACATTTTGAACGCTGCCAACAATGTTATTGGCCTGAACACGGGCCGCAAGCCGAAGAATCTGTGGACCGAGCAGGGCGAAGGACCGAAGATCAAAGTGTTCCGCGGGGATACGGAGCATGATGAGGGGTATTTTGTCACCTCGGAAATTAGCAAGAACATCAAGGACGGCAAGAGCTATCAGGACCACGCGATTCTGTATCGGACCAACGCGCAGTCCCGGGTGATCGAGGAAATTCTGATCAAGTCGGATATTCCGTACCAGATCGTCGGCGGCATCAAGTTCTACGATCGCAAAGAGATCAAGGACATGCTTGCTTATCTGCGCCTGATTTCCAACCCGGACGACGATATCAGCTTGACGCGGATCATTAACGTGCCCAAAAGAAGCATCGGCGACACAACCGTGGCGAAGCTGGCTGCTGCAGCCGGAGAGCGGGGCATCTCGATCTTCCGCGTGCTGGAAATCGTGGACGACCTCGGTTTTGCCGGTCGGACGCGCAATGCGCTGGTGGGCTTCTACGACATGATCGCCGCGCTCAGCCGAATGGTCGAGTTTCTGTCGGTGACAGAGCTTACGGAAAAAATTCTCGAGATGTCCGAATACCGGCTCGAACTGCAAAACGAGAATACGATCGAATCCAGATCACGCCTCGAGAACATCGACGAGTTCCTGTCGGTGACGCAAGAGTTCGAGAAGAACAACGAGGATAAGTCGCTCGTCTCCTTCCTCACGGATCTTGCGCTGATCGCGGACATCGACTCGATGAACGATGACGAGGAAGACCGTGACGATGCTGTCGTGCTCATGACCATGCACAGCGCCAAAGGCCTGGAGTTCCCGGTGGTATTCATCATCGGCATGGAGGAAGGAGTATTCCCGCACAGCCGTGCCTTTATGGATAACGAGGAGCTGGAAGAAGAACGCCGACTTGCTTATGTAGGCATCACGCGCGCCGAGAAGCAGTTGTTCTTATCCTGTGCGCGCATGCGTACCTTATTTGGCCGCACGACGGCGAACATGCCATCGCGATTCCTGGAGGAGATCCCGGAAGAGCTGAAGGAAGACACCCAGATGGCGCATGACCGCTACCGCCGAGGCGGCGGAAGCAATGTGGGCGGATCCTATGCGGGACGCGGCTTCGGCGGCGGTGGAGGCAGCAACTTTGGCGGCAGCCGCAGCGTAGACCTCTCCCTCAGCGGATCGACCGCTTCCGCGCAAGCCGCGCCTAAGAGCCGGGTGACGATGACAACCGGTGGGTCATCCCGTCCAGCGGCTGCCTCGGGCAGCGGCGATTTTAAGGCCGGCGACAAAGTCGCCCATGGCAAATGGGGGACTGGCACGATCGTAGCGGTGAAGGGCAGCGGCAACGACATGGAATTGCAGATTGCATTCCCGGCGCCTGTGGGCGTGAAACGCCTGCTTGCCGGCTTTGCGCCGATTACGAAGGTGGAATAAGGGATAGAACTAGGTAAATATGCATAACGAAACGCAACCCACGATGGCCTTATTATATTGAAGGAGGATTGCCCCTGCATGGATTTCAAGGAAAAGATGGAGAAGCTCATTGCGGAGCTGAACAATTACAATTACCATTACTACACGCTGGATCAGCCGCTTGTAAGCGACAAGGAGTATGACGCCCTGTACGACCAGCTGGTAGCGTTGGAGGCAGAGACCGGAGTGACGCTCCCGGATTCTCCGACCCAGCGGGTGGGCGGGGAGATTCTGAAGGGTTTTGCCCCGCACCGCCATTTGGCTCCGTTATGGAGTCTCGATAAAGCCCAGAACATCGAGCAGCTCCGTACCTGGCATGATCGCGTGGTCAGGCTGGTCAATGACTATAATACGAAGAATCCCGGCAATCCTCTGCCGTCGCCTTGTTATGCACTGGAGCTGAAGTTTGACGGGCTGACGCTGAATCTGACCTATCAGGACGGCAAGCTGGTTCAAGCATCGACTCGGGGGAACGGAACGGTAGGCGAAGGCATTTTGGCTCAGGTGAAGACCATCAAGTCGGTGCCAATGACGATCCCGTACGCGGAAGGCACGATCGAAGTGCAGGGCGAGGGCATCATGAACCTGTCCGTGCTGGAACAATACAATCAAACCGCGGCCGAGCCGCTCAAGAACGCGCGCAATGCTGCCGCAGGAGCGCTTCGCAATCTGAATCCGAAGGTGACGGCCGAGCGTAAGCTGAACGCGTACTTCTACAATGTCGGCTACTCGGATGGAATCACTTTTGCCGACCACAAGGAAATGATGGATTTCCTGCGCGAGAACCGGCTGAAGGTCAACCCGTACATTTTCTATTTCGAGCAGTTTGATGATGTGATGGAGCAGCTGGCCGATATCGAAAAACGCCGCTCCGAGCTCGATTACCTCATTGACGGGGCGGTTGTGAAGGTGACCGATTTCCGCATCCGCGAGGTGCTCGGATATACCGACAAGTTCCCGCGCTGGGCGGTCGCTTACAAATTCGAAGCGGAAGAAACCACGACCGTGCTGCAGTCGGTTACCTGGAATGTGGGACGGACCGGAAAAATCACGCCACTAGCCCGTGTAGAGCCTGTTGAGCTTGCCGGAGTTACGGTGCAAAATTGTACGCTGAACAATATCGGGGATATTGAGCGCAAAAATCTCAAGTTCGCGCTGGGTTCGCGGGTCTTCATTCGCCGTTCGAATGACGTCATTCCCGAGATCCTCGGCAAAGTGACGGAGGAGCAGGATGGCGAAGAGATCCTGTATCCGGAACAGTGTCCATCCTGCGGATTTCCGCTGGAACAGCGCGGCGCCCACCTCTTCTGCAACAACAAGACGGGGTGCAAGCCGCAAATCGTGGCCCGGATCACGCATTTTGCCTCCAGGGACGCCATGGACATTGAGACGTTCAGCGATAAAACCGCGATCCAGTTATATGATGAACTGAGCGTGAGAGAACCTGCTGATCTTTATACGCTGTCGTTTGACAGCTTGCTGAAGCTGGAGCGCTTCGGCGAGAAAAAAGCCCAGAATCTGCTGGATGCCATCGAGAAGAGCAAGGAGCGGGATCTTGCATCGTTCCTATTTGCACTGGGCATACCGAATACCGGCAAATCCACAACCAAAATGCTGGCCGATCACTACCGTGATCTGAACCGCGTGATGGCCGCGACCGCGGAAGAATTAGTCGAGCTGCCGGACGTGGGCGGCATCGTGGCCGACAGCATCGCGGGATACTTCGCCGACCCGTTTGCCCAAGCGAGCATCCAGAAGATGCTCTCGCTGGGCGTCCAAGCGAAAGCGCCGGAAGCGCCGAAGCCGGTCAGCACGGATTCCTACTTCAGCGGCAAAACGGTCGTGCTGACAGGCACCCTCCATCTGCTGACCCGCGAAGAGGCAACTGAACGCTTGGAAGCGCTTGGCGCGAAGGTCACCGGCAGCGTGTCCAAGAAAACCGACCTCCTCATTGCAGGTGAAAAAGCCGGCAGCAAGCTGGCCAAAGCCCAGCAGCTCGGCATCGACATCCTGGAGGATGAAGAAGAGTTCGTGCGGTTGTTGAACGAATAACAGCATACCCTGGATATATTTTGCAATATCAGTTGCAACTCCCTAAGAACCGAGGCTATCGATAGCCTCGGTTTTTTCTTTTTCCCGAATTCCTTTCTCCTCCCTTACTTGCGATGTAAGCCATATTTTCCTTGAATCTATGACGTTTTCGATGATTCGTCAAAAGCTCCTAAACTTTCGACTGAATTTAACAAAAACATACAGAAAAGGATGAAGGAATCTAATTTTGAATTCTAGAATAATTTACCACGGGTCAGTCTTTTGCGGAAAGGAGTGGATACCATCGTTAGGCAGCACAGATATGCTGATGACATCCCGGACCCTAATTTGATTGGGAAATCTATCTTATGGGAGGGGCAAAGCCTTGAGTAAAAAGTTATGGTCTGCACTACTAAGTTTTGTTTTAACGCTATCATTGGTTGCACCAGCGGCCGGGGCGGCTCCGTCAGAACGGCAGATCGAGCTGGACAATCCGCTCAGTGCCGAAGAAGCTAGGCAGTTAAAGGATATGCTGAAACAGCGAGCTAAGCTTGCGGAATTTCCCACGCTTGATGAAAGCCTGCAAAGATCGGCTGGGGGTCCTACAAGGGTTATCGTAGAATTGTCGACCGAACCAGTGGCTTTGGCCAAAGGGCTTTCCTCGATTCAGGGCCAATCCTTTAGTTCTTCCGCGGAGGCGAAGGTCGAGGCACAGGTACAATTGGAGCAGCAGACTTTTATACGCAGCCTGAACACGAAGAACATCACGCATGAAATCTCCGATCAATATAGCTACGCATTCAACGGGGTGTCCATGGAGATCGATGGCAGCAAGGTTGAAGCGCTGCTGGATATCCCTGGCGTTCTAGGCGTTTATCCCGATCTGGAGGTAACGGTTGGCCCGAAGGGCGAAGTGAATCCATACATGAAAGACACGGGGCCGTTCATCGGTGCTCCTGATGTCTGGGATCTCGGATATACGGGCAAAGGCATTAAAGTCGGCGTTATTGATACAGGTATTGACTACGCTCACCCGGTTTTGAAGGATGCTTATAAGGGCGGGTACGACTTTGTCGACAATGATAATGATCCTTATGAGACGACTCCGCTCGACTGGGAGAATGATCCCTCCAATCCCCCGCAGGTCGATGACAGGGGGAGCACGTATTGGACCGATCATGGAACGCACGTAGCGGGTACCATCGGAGCCCGCGATGCCGGCGAATATGGAGTCGTGGGCATTGCACCCGAAGCGGATATCTATGCTTACCGCGTTCTTGGGCCGTACGGAAGCGGCTATTCCAGCTGGGTACTTGGAGGTATTGACCGTTCCGTTCAGGACGGAATGGATATAATCAACCTCTCCCTGGGCAATTCCCGAAATGATCCGGATTATGTAACGTCCGTAGCACTTAACAATGCTGCGCTGGCTGGTGTCACGCCGGTTGTTGCAAGCGGCAATACAGGACCAAACCGCTGGACGGTTGGATCGCCGGGGGCGGCGGCATTTCCGATTACGGTAGGAAACTCCACGGGTCCAAGCGACGAAATGGCGGCAACATCGCACTTTTTCACGGACGCGGAATTGCCGGGCGAGCCCATTGAAAAAAATGAGGGAACGGTTGAGCTTGGAGCAGGGCCAACACCATCCGTCACGCCTGACGAGCAGGCAGAAGTACAGCTCGATGAAGCTGCCCAGGCGGCATCGACCGACGATGCGGCTGCTATGGATGAGACAGCACCTTCCGTCGATCCGGAGCAGGAGTCAGTTCAATCGAGTGACGGCGCAGCAGAAGAGCCAGCCACTGATGAAGTGCCTGTTGAATCTGCCGACGATGAAGTAGCCCCTCAAGCTGACGATGCCGCTCCGGTTACCGTGGTAGATGCTACGTATAAGCTTGAATTAATGGCGTGGAATCTCGCCGAGGACCCGGAAGTCGTCCTGGATGGGGATTTCGGACTGATTTATGCGGATCTGGGTAAACCAGAGGATTTCGCTGGCAAAGACGTAGCGGGCAAAATCGCATTGATTAAACGCGGTGAACTCGCCTTCGTCGAAAAAATTGCGAATGCTAAGGCAGCAGGCGCGACGGGGGCCATCGTATTCAACCAGAACCCTGGCCCGATTGGCGTCTTGCTCGGTGACAGCTTTGCCTTCATTCCAACCTTTAGTATGAGCAAAGAAGACGGCGATTATATCAAATCGCTGCTCGATGCCAACCCGGATCTGAAAGTGAATTTCACGGACTTTATTAAGAACCGAACCGCAGGCGATGAAATCAACGATTCCAGCTCCAGAGGCCCAGCCAAGAAGACACTGGATATCAAGCCTGACGTGGTAGCGCCGGGTACGAGCATTTTGTCATCCGTTCCGGCATACGGGAAGGACATTGCTGGTGCAGATTACAGTCAGTCCTATGACCGTTTAACAGGCACCAGTATGGCGTCCCCGCATGTGGCAGGGCTTGCGGCTCTCATCCTGGAGAAGCACAACGACTGGACTCCGTTCGATGTCAAAGTCGCCTTGATGAATAACGCCAAAGTGCTGAATACCGAATCTTACGATGTGACAGATCAAGGGGCCGGACGCGTACAGGCGCTCCAGACCATCCAGGCAGAGGCGCTGGTGAAGGTGTTGGACAAGACTTCGTATCAAGAGAACGGAACAAGTAAAGAGCAGGATAATATTACTGGAAGCATTAACTTTGGTAATTTTACAGGAGCAACCGAACAAACCGTTCAGAAGAAAGTAAAAGTAGAACAGATTGGTGACATTGGCGGACGGTTTGAGGTCGAGGTTACTACAACGCAATCAACCCCTGGAGTAGCTGTTACAGTGGATCAATCTTCCTTTGATCTAAATGGAGAGAAAGAACTGGTTGTAACGCTTCAAGTTCCGGCAGGTGTATCAGGAGTTTCGGAACAGCAAGGCTACATTACTTTTAAAAACGAAACCCGCACTTACTCTGTACCATACGTAGCTTACTTCAATCTCGAGATGACCGGCGTCAAATATACGAAGGTCTATAGTGAGAACGAGAACTATCTGCCGCATTTCCCTTTGAACGAACAAGGAGAGCTGGGCGAACTGAATATAGGTTTTGAATTCTATAATCCTATGTTAGCTGTACAAATTGATCTATACGATAGCCTTCATCCTGAATCAGGGCCAGATGGTGACGGGCGGATTGGGCGAATATATTATGATGAACTAGATTTTGATGCAAACACTGAATTCGAGCTCCCTTGGGATGGTGTATTCGGTAACTATACCACTCTAAAATATGAGTTGATTAAAGACGGTCTGTACTCGGTTGAGCTTTTATCTCTTGGTACGGATGGAATCGTTTATTCCGATTACGCGACTATTCCATTCTTAGTCAAAACCAAGGCACCTAATATTAATACGAATGCAGATGTCAAAATCTCCGGCAAGAACAAGCCTGCACTAACCGGCACGATCGATGACCTCTATGTAACGGTAGTTCCAGCAATGTGGGATGAATGGACGATTGATTTTGACGTCAGCGAATGGCTGGATGCCACTTATGTGATTAAAAGAGCCAATAAAACGGTAGCGAAGGAAGGCAGCTTTGATGTCGAGCAGGATGGCGACTTTACCATCGCACTGGACGGATTGGCTTCGGGCAACTATACCGTCGAGCTTTCCGTCAAGGATCGCCAAGGCCTTGAAGGTAAAGCGACGGTTAACCTGCAATTGACAGGCGCACCTGGACCGGGCAACCCGGACCCGGGTAATGGCGGAGGATCCGGCGGCGGTTCCACGGGAACCCCGTCCACTCCTGCACCTGTAGTATCGGGCGATGCCAAAGTAACGGCGAAGAAAAATGCGGATGGAACCGAATCCGCAACGGCAGCTTTGTCTGAAGCAGCGGTTACTACAGGAATTACTAGTGACAGTAAGGAAGTGAAACTGGACGTATCCAAGCTGGATTTCAGCAAATACAGCGACGTAGCTCTGACCCTCGGCAAGGCAACCGTCGATAAGCTAAAAGCATCAGGCAAACCGCTTGTTATCACGGGTAACGGTTTTACCTTGACGGTGTCTGCCGAAGCTTTGGATGATTTCACGACGAGCAGCGGATTCAGCCTGACGGTTTCCGTAGCTGCAAGCAAAGCGGGATCTGGAAACACCTTGAACGCTGTATCCTCGATCGTTTCGGTCAAACACGGGGAGAAGTTCAAACATCCGCTTTTACTGACATTGAACTACGACCCGGCCAAAGTGAAGGATGCCCGCAAGGTGGGTGCCTACGTTCAGTCGGAAAAAGGTGACCTGCAATCCGCAGGATTGCTGCAATCGGCTGAGCGCGGATCGATCACGTTCCGTATCGAAGGACCGGGCTCTTATGTGGCCGCCGAGAATAACGTGACCTTTAACGATATCGTCAGCCACTGGGCTAAGGATGAGATTGAGGTTGCTGCCTCGCAGCATATCACGAACGGTACCGGTGCGGGACGTTTCTCGCCGAACAATGCGGTAACCCGTGCCGAATTTGCGACGCTCCTTGATCGTATTTTCGAGACAGGCATCGATTGGGAAACACGCAGCAAAGAAGCGGGGGCGAAGCATCCGCTGACCCGCGAGGACATGGTAGTCATGATTGCGGAAGCGTTGAAGATGGATTCCGAAACGGCATCCTTGTCATTTAGCGACACGAATCTGATTTCGGAGGATGCACGAGCGGCCGTAGCCTTTGCCGTAAACGAAGGTCTGGTGAAGGGAGTGAGCGGGAACCGCTTCGCACCGAGCGAGACTTCCACTCGGGCACAGGTATCCGTCATTGTGTACCGTTTACTGGATTATCTGAATAAAATCTAATGAAGGCTAAGCTGCTTCAATACAATTCTGGTTGAGCTAAAGAGGAGCTGCTCCATGTCATCGACGTGACGGGGCATCTCCTCTTTTTAATACGCTCGCTGCTATTTACATTCAACAAATAGGTTGATTCGACATTCTGGGGTGTGTAATATTTTGGTAACGACTGAATTCGATGAAGGGGGAGGACATGAGATATAGAACAGTGTTCTATGCAACCATTGCCATCGTGCTATTTTTCGTTATGGTTTCTGTAGTGGGGAATCTGGTTGAGGGATCAGAAGCCGGAGCTATTCAGTTGAGCTTCGAGTGGGTGACTAAATACGTGCTCCCATGGATATTCCTATACTGGTTCATAAAACTCGTCAAAAAAATGAAATAAAAAGACACTCACCAGCACCATTGTGCAGCCCGATGAGTGTCTTTTTCCATAGTACGACTATTCCCTTGACCACTGATCCAGCTTGTCATCACCCGGAAGAAGCAGGGCAAGCAGACCTAGCAACGGCAAGAAGCCGATGGCGATCATAACATTGCCGATTCCCCAAGCATCCCCGAGATTACCGAGCACAAGCGAACCGACCCCGCCCATGCCAAAAGCAAACCCGGTGATCAGCCCGGATACCGTACCGATATTCCCCGGATGCAGCATTTGGGCATACACAACGGTGACCGAGAAACTGGACAATAGAACAAACCCGCCGATCAGCAGCAATACAGCCGCCCAGAACGGGGAGGCGAACGGGAGAATCAACGCAATGGGCGCCGTGCCGATCATGGAGAGCATGATCATGTTGCGACGGCCAAAGCGGTCGGCCAGCGGACCGCCGAAGAAGGTGCCCACGGCTCCGGATGCAAGAAACAGAAAAATATAGATCTGAGCATTATCAATCGTGATTTTGTATGCATCCATGAGGTAGAAGGCATAATAGCTGCTAATGGCTGCGCCATACCAGGAGCGGATAAACACCAGAATGACGAGAACCAGCGTGGCATTGCGTACGCATTTCCGGCGAGCGGGATCAAGCATGCGTCCGGCCGCTTTCTTTTTAAACGTGTAACCGGCTTTCAGCATGCCGTGGTACCAATGGGCAACATAGGATTGCACGATGATACCAGCAGCGGCAACGAAGGTGAAGCCGATGGCGCCAAATTGTCCGAACGGTACGAAAATGTATCGTGTCAGAAGCGGAGCCAGTGACTGCCCGGCATTGCCCCCTACTTGAAAGATCGATTGGGACAACCCTTTTCGCATGCCTGCAGCCATATGAGCGACCCGCATTCCCTCAGGATGAAAGGTAGCGGAGCCTAATCCGATCA
>NZ_JBBOXH010000001.1:6477500-6555000 GCF_038007545.1 Bacillus sp. FSL K6-6540 | reverse complement strand
TTTGTTCAGTTTTGATGGAATTTGAGGGGCTATAGCTCAGCTGGGAGAGCGCCTGCCTTGCACGCAGGAGGTCAGGGGTTCGATCCCCCTTGGCTCCACCAAATCAATTTCATCTATAAGTTAGACAATTGATCCTTGAAAACTAGATAACGAAACGAATTTGCGCAATTAGAAATATCCTTTTAGCTGAACTTGTGTCAACAAGTTTAATAAAAAGTAGCGCGAAGGTTTTGGGATCATCGATCCTTTGGAAGTTTGTTTCTACCTATTGACTCGTTTAATAGATCAGGAAACAAGCGGACAACAGAGCGATGAGCACAATAACCGGAGCAGTTGGTTAAGCTACTAAGAGCACACGGAGGATGCCTAGGCGCTAGGAGCCGAAGAAGGACGTGGCGAACAACGATACTGCCTCGGGGAGCTGTAAGCAAGCTTCGATCCGGGGATGTCCGAATGGGGAAACCCAGCTGATGTAATAGTCAGTTACCCGTATCTGAATACATAGGATGCGAGGAGGCATACCCAGGGAACTGAAACATCTAAGTACCTGGAGGAAGAGAAAACAAGAGTGATTCCGTCAGTAGCGGCGAGCGAACGCGGAACAGCCTAAACCAGAGAGCTTGCTCTCTGGGGTTGTGGGACGTCTCACATGGAGTTACAAAGGAACATATTAGGCGAAGAGGTCTGGAAAGGCCCGCTATAAGAGGTAAAAGCCCTGTAGCCGAAAGTATATTCCCTCCGAGACGGATCCCGAGTAGTGCGGGGCACGTGAAACCCCGTATGAATCCAGCAGGACCATCTGCTAAGGCTAAATACTCCCTAGCGACCGATAGTGAAGCAGTACCGTGAGGGAAAGGTGAAAAGCACCCCGGAAGGGGAGTGAAATAGAACCTGAAACCGTGTGCTTACAAGAAGTCAGAGCCCGATCTATGGGTGATGGCGTGCCTTTTGTAGAATGAACCGGCGAGTTACGTTCCCATGCAAGGTTAAGGCGAGAAGCCGTAGCCGCAGCGAAAGCGAGTCTGAATAGGGCGATATTAGTATGTGGGCGTAGACCCGAAACCGTGTGATCTACCCCTGTCCAGGGTGAAGGTGCGGTAACACGCACTGGAGGCCCGAACCCACGTATGTTGAAAAATGCGGGGATGAGGTGGGGGTAGCGGAGAAATTCCAATCGAACTCGGAGATAGCTGGTTCTCCCCGAAATAGCTTTAGGGCTAGCCTCGGAATGAAGAGTCGTGGAGGTAGAGCACTGATTGGGTGCGGGGCCCGCAAGGGTTACCAAGCTCAGTCAAACTCCGAATGCCATAGACTTATATCCGGGAGTCAGACAGTGAGTGCTAAGATCCATTGTCAAAAGGGAAACAGCCCAGACCATCAGCTAAGGTCCCCAAGTGTGTGTTAAGTGGGAAAGGATGTGGAGTTGCACAGACAACCAGGATGTTGGCTTAGAAGCAGCCACCATTTAAAGAGTGCGTAATAGCTCACTGGTCGAGTGACTCTGCGCCGAAAATGTAACGGGGCTAAACACACCACCGAAGCTATGGCTTGATGCTTTGCATCAGGGGTAGGGGAGCGTTGTATGTAGGTTGAAGGTGTACCGTAAGGAGCGCTGGACAGCATACAAGTGAGAATGCCGGTATGAGTAACGAAAAGATCAGTGAGAATCTGATCCGCCGAAAGCCCAAGGTTTCCTGAGGAAGGCTCGTCCGCTCAGGGTAAGTCGGGACCTAAGGTGAGGCCGAAAGGCGTAATCGAAGGACAACAGGTTGAAATTCCTGTACCACCGTAAACCGTTATGAACGATGGGGTGACGCAGGAGGGTAGTGACGCGGACTGATGGATGTCCGTCCAAGCAGTGAGGCTGATGTGTAGGCAAATCCGCACATCGTAAGGCTGGGCTGTGATGGGGAGTGAAAATTACAGTAGCGAAGGTCATGATCTCACACTGCCAAGAAAAGCCTCTAGTCAGGTGAAGGTGCCCGTACCGCAAACCGACACAGGTAGGCGAGAAGAGAATTCTAAGGCGCGCGGAAGAACTCTCGTTAAGGAACTCGGCAAAATGACCCCGTAACTTCGGGAGAAGGGGTGCCTCGGTAGGGTGAATAGCCCGAGGGGGCCGCAGTGAAAAGGCCCAAGCGACTGTTTAGCAAAAACACAGGTCTGTGCGAAGCCGTAAGGCGAAGTATACGGGCTGACGCCTGCCCGGTGCTGGAAGGTTAAGGGGAGCGGTTAGGGGTTAAACCCGAAGCTGTGAACCGAAGCCCCAGTAAACGGCGGCCGTAACTATAACGGTCCTAAGGTAGCGAAATTCCTTGTCAGGTAAATTCTGACCCGCACGAATGGCGTAACGACTTGGGCGCTGTCTCAACGAGAGATCCGGTGAAATTTTAATACCTGTGAAGATGCAGGTTACCCGCGACAAGACGGAAAGACCCCATGGAGCTTTACTGCAGCTTGATATTGGATTTGGGTACGATCTGTACAGGATAGGTGGGAGCCTAAGAAGCATGAGCGCCAGCTTGTGTGGAGGCGACGTTGGGATACCACCCTGATCGTATCTAGGTTCTAACCTGGTACCGTGATCCGGTACGGGGACAGTGTCAGGCGGGCAGTTTGACTGGGGCGGTCGCCTCCTAAAGAGTAACGGAGGCGCCCCAAGGTTCCCTCAGAATGGTTGGAAATCATTCGAAGAGTGCAAAGGCATAAGGGAGCTTGACTGCGAGACCTACAAGTCGAGCAGGGACGAAAGTCGGGCTTAGTGATCCGGTGGTACCGCATGGAAGGGCCATCGCTCAACGGATAAAAGCTACCCTGGGGATAACAGGCTTATCTCCCCCAAGAGTCCACATCGACGGGGAGGTTTGGCACCTCGATGTCGGCTCATCGCATCCTGGGGCTGAAGTAGGTCCCAAGGGTTGGGCTGTTCGCCCATTAAAGCGGTACGCGAGCTGGGTTCAGAACGTCGTGAGACAGTTCGGTCCCTATCTGTCGTGGGCGTAGGAAATTTGAGAGGAGCTGTCCTTAGTACGAGAGGACCGGGATGGACGTACCGCTGGTGCACCAGTTGTTCCGCCAGGAGCATGGCTGGGTAGCTACGTACGGACGGGATAAGCGCTGAAAGCATCTAAGCGTGAAGCCCCCCTCAAGATGAGATTTCCCAATTAGTAAGACCCCTTGAAGACGACGAGGTAGATAGGTTGGAGGTGGAAGTGCAGCAATGCATGGAGCTGACCAATACTAATCGGTCGAGGGCTTATCCAAAAAACACCCCAAAAAGTGAAGCAAAGCTTTGAAGCGGATGCCGAATACTTTTCGGGGACCCCGATACCACATCGGGTGAATGCTACGGATTCTAATGTGCTGCAAATCGTTTCGTATCTAGTTTTCAGGTGATCAAGCATCTGAACCGTTTGGTGGCGATGGCGGAAGGGTTCCACGCGTTCCCATACCGAACACGACCGTTAAGCCTTCCAGCGCCGATGGTACTTGGACCGAAGGGTCCCGGGAGAGTAGGACGTCGCCAAGCGAACAACCATAAAGACCGTTATCGAGTGATCGATAGCGGTCTTTTCCTATAGGAAACCGTATCGGTGAACTCCGTTTTCTATACTGTCCTAAAAGACGATCCTTCAGGGTCGTCTTTTTTTGTTCGCCAAGATTCATCCTCTCGCATTTTCGCAATTGCCTCATATCACCATAACAGGGTGCAGTTCCCTGATCGCACAAGTTTGTGCTGGAACTTTCTGGATAGAGCTGCTGATCTTTAGTACCACAATACTGTACCTCCTGCCATACCTCACGTATATCTCAAACTGTATGTGAACTCCAAATTTCCACACTGAAAAATTAGGCTTTACAGAACCAAACCACTAGTGTACTATTTTACTATGACACCGATACAAGAAGGAGTGGAACTAATACATGAGCGGAAACGATTCAAATAAAATGACAACGAATATAGAGAACGCCTCAGGGGAATGGGTTGATGGAATCAGTGGATCGGCCTCCACCAATAGGAAAGATGTCAAGAAAGGGCCCGTCGTCCTTACCGTCAATCAGGTCACCAAGACGATTGGAAAGAAGAACATCGTCGACAAGCTATCCTTTGACATCCATCGCGGTGAAATCGTCGGTTTGCTTGGACCGAACGGCGCGGGCAAAACAACAACCATTCGAATGATTGTAGGGTTGATCGATATGAGCCAAGGCGATGTACTGGTAAAGGGGCACAGCATCAAGAAGGACTTCGTTCAAGCCGTTCGTCATATCGGGGGCATCATCGAAAATCCGGAATTTTACCCGTACATGAGCGGTTATGACAACTTGAGACAGTATCAGAGAATGTCCGAGGGAGTGACGATCACAAGAATCATGGAGGTTGTTAAGCTTGTTGGGCTCCAGGATGCCATCCACAAGAAGGTGCGGGCTTACTCCCTGGGAATGCGCCAACGGCTTGGAATAGCGCAGGCCTTGCTGCATAATCCATCCATCCTCATTCTTGACGAGCCAACTAACGGCCTGGATCCTGCCGGTATTCGCGAGATGCGGGATTATTTGAAACAAATCGCCAGAGATGAGGGGATTGCCATTCTCGTATCCAGCCATCTGCTGTCGGAGATGGAGCTGATGTGCAGCCGCGTGGTTGTCATCCAGGAAGGCAAGTTCGTCACTGAGCGCTCAATCGGGGGGACGGTCGTGAATGAAGAGTTAACGACGGTAAGTCTCCGCGTAAATGATACAGCCATGGCGGAACAAACGGTTCAACATCTCAAAGACATCATTCTAATCAACTCCTCAGAGGAGGAGGGGATGATCACCCTTCAACTTCACGAAGAGGATATACCTACGCTGATCCAGTCACTGTGCGATGCACGCGTACGGATTTACCGGGTGGAAGAGATGAAGTCGTCGCTTGAAGAAGAATTCTTGAAATGGACAGGAGGCAACCGCATTGCGTAGCTTTGGAAATCTCGTCTGGAACGAATGGCTCAAAATGTTTAAGAAACGCAGCTTCTTCTTGCCATATGTGCTTTTGGCCGGAATGGTAATCTTCACGGCGTTCTTGCTCTATAAATTTTCCGATGGCGGCAGCACCGGCTATGAATTTGCCCAGATAGCTGTAACCACCAAGGGAATGGGGCAAGTGCTGACCCTGCTTGCCATTGTTGTTACGGCAGGAGCTGTAGCGAAGGAACACAGCATGGGAACCATCAAATTGCTGCTTATACGTGCACAGAGCCGCACCAAAATTTTGGCATCGAAATATGTGGCCGTATTGATCTACATCTTAACACTGGTGGCCTTCATGTTTGCTGTAGCCGTGCTGACAGGTCAAATTACGTTCGGCATGGATGTCGGCTCCGTTACGCTTGGCGATGTGCTCATTGGAGCGGTGAACAACTTGGTGTATACGATCGTTTATGTAACGCTAACCTTTATGGTAGGCATCCTAACGAGATCCACCGGTCCTGCAATCGGTATCGGCATGTTCATGGTCATTATGGAAAGCATGGTGGTCCAACTGCTTGCACGTTATTCCTGGTCCAAGTACCTGCTGTTCCTGAACGTGGATCTTTCCCTGTACAGCGGAGGCGCAAGCTCCCCGGTACCAGGCATGAGCTTAACGTTCTCAATTATTGTGCTCGCTGTATATCTCCTCTTGTTTCTTGCGACAGGCTTTGTTACGTTTAAAAAACGGGATGTCGCATAAGGAGCCTGAGTTCGAGGTAGAGCGGCGGAAAGGAGCAACCCGACAGTGAGTATCGAATTTGACAATAATCTGCCGATCTATTTACAGATCATGACGTATCTGAAGAAAGAAATCATCATCGGCAAACTTCTGCCCGGTGATAAAATCCCATCGGTTCGAGAATTAGCGAGTGAGCTTCAAATAAATCCAAACACGGTGCAGCGAACTTTTCAGGAATTGGAGCGTGAGGGTATTGTGGAGACGCGGCGGGGATTGGGCCGATACGTAACAAGCGAGGAATCGAAAATCATGGAAATCAAAAAAGAAATGGCCGGCGATCTGCTGGAACGGTTTATACGTGGCATGCAGGAGCTCGGCTTTAAAGATCAGGATATCATTACGATCGTGGAAGATGCTGTGAAGCAGCCATGATCCCAAAAACGGAGGTGAGACCATGGTGGAAAATCTGTTAAAGGTACGAAGCGTGACCAAAACGTATGCCGGTAAACGCAGAGCGCTGCATGATGTCAATCTGGATATCAGCGGAGGCAAAATCATCGGCTTGCTGGGTACCAACGGCAGCGGCAAGAGCACGCTCATGAAGATTGCAGCCGGTTTGATCCAGCCCACGGCAGGTGCCGTTTACGTGAACGGCAAACCCGTGGGGCTGGAGACCAAAGCCAGCGTGTCCTTCATGCCGGACCGGCCAATGACGGAATCCTGGATGAAGGTCTCGGATGCGGTGGCGTACTTCAAGGATTTTTATGAGGATTTTAATGTAGAGAAGGCAAACAGAATGCTGGACTTCATGAATTTAAAGACCAATGATCGCATTAGCTCCCTGTCCAAAGGGATGAATGAGCGCCTGCAGTTAACGCTCGCATTGTCCCGCGAAGCGAAGCTGTATATGCTGGATGAACCCATCGGCGGGGTGGATCCCGTAGCCCGAGGAAAAATTCTGGATGCCATCGTTGAATTCTACAACGAGGACAGCAGCATCATGGTTTCGACCCATCTGGTCCGGGACATCGAACGGATATTTGATGAAGTGATCTTCATTCGCAACGGCGAGGTTGCCATGCATGATGAAGTGGAGAATATCCGCCTAAAACACGGAAAAAGCGTGGATGAGATGTTTAAAGAGGTGTATGCGGAATGATGAGACTGCTGAAATACGACTGGAAGAGAAACTCGACCACGCTGCTCGGCGCTTTTGCGATTCTTCTTATCGTGCAGATCGCGATCACGGTGACAGGTTCGATAAGGGATTGGGAGCTAGGATTGAGTTTGGGTTTAAGCATGCTGGCCTATGGCTCGGTGAGCGTCTTGCTGCTGGTTGTTGCCAGCAAGACCTTCGACTATAACATCAAGGCATATCACCGGCGTCTGCTCCCCGTCCGTTCCGTCTGGAGCGTGGTTTCCTCCCTCATTCTGGCGTGCGCGAGTTTACTGGCGCTGTGTCTACTGATGGCGCTGCATTTGTGGTACTATTGGAACGCTGCCGGCATCCCATGGGAGATGATCCGTTTTTCCGATTATCCTGTTATGTATTATGTTGGCCTCGCCCTGCTGACGGCATGGAAATTCATCTTCCTGATGATTACGATATTTTTTGCCATTGCCGTGGCCAACAGTATCACGAAGAAAGGCAGCGTATGGATCGGCATTCTGGTGTTCTTTGTATTGCATAATGTCCTGTCCTGGATCAGCCAGCTGTTCTTCGGAGAAGAAGCAGCATGGGTCGGACCGATGGCGACCATTTCCTTCGAGAATGAGGCGGATTTTACCGTATCTGCCGCACAGTATACGTTAGCTTGGGGGGCATTTGTTTTTGAGGTCATTGTGGCGGCCTTGATCCTCTATGCCACGGTGTATCTCGTTGATCGGAAGGTTGAGGTTTAACATCAAGGAATATGAGGATTTAATACGATAAACGGACCAAAGAAACTGCCTATCCAAGGCAGTTTTTTTTGGTATGAAGCGAGAAGGAACTCCCGCTAGGAACACAGAACTAGAACCTTAGCATTATGGCGCAACCATTCAAGGACTCCGATTTATAGGCAAGAGATAGCGGATAAAATTTGAAATATGATTTAAACATTATAACGTTATATTCACGTTCAGTGCTTTCTGTGCTATGCTATAACCATAGTATTTAGACAAAGCAATGCAAATCTGTGGCACGAAGAAGATATAAGGCTGGTCCGGCAAGGCTGAAGGGGTGAAACGATGAAGATATTGGAACAGCGTTTTGTTTTGCGCAACGTACAGACGGTGCATAATGAGAAGCCTTTTGACATTGTCATGGAGAACGGGTTCATTACCGAAATAACGGATGCGAATACGGCATCGGGTGACAACGGTTTTGACGGTACGGGATTATATGTGTCCAGCGGTTGGATCGATATGCACGTCCATGCGGTCGCCAAGCTGGAGCCCTACGGCGATGCCATCGACGAGATCGGCGTTCAGCAAGGCGTCGCCACGATTATCGATGCAGGAAGCTGCGGCTCGGATACGATTGGAGAATTGGCAGCCGAGGTTGCCAAGGCCAAGACAAACGTGTTTGCTTTTTTGAATATTTCCCATATTGGACTTCAGCGGATCGACGAGCTTTCCAGTTTGGAATGGATCGATCCCGAGAAGGCAGCAAAAGCGGTCTTGACGTATCCTGACCTGATCATCGGGCTCAAGGCAAGAATCAGCAAAAGCGTAGTGAAGGACAATGGCGTAGAGCCGCTTCGACTCGCAAGGAAACTGTCCGGGAAAACGTCCCTGCCGCTGATGGTTCATATCGGATCAGGACCTCCTCCGATTGAGGAAGTGCTGGAGCTGCTTCAGAAGGACGACATAATCACTCATTATTTGAACGGGAAGGCCAACAATTTATTCGATTCGGACGGGAAGCCGATTCCTGCCCTGACCGAAGCGATTGCCCGCGGCGTTCATCTGGATGTCGGCCATGGTACGGCGAGCTTCTCGTTCCTGGTGGCGGAGTATGCAAAAGCACAAGGGATTAAGCCGGATACGATCAGCACCGATATTTATCGCGGCAATCGCATCCATGGTCCGGTGTACAGCCTGGCCAATGTCATGAGTAAGTTTCTGTATCTAGGATACGGCTTGCAGGAAGTGGTCGCTGCGGTAACGGACCATGCAGCCGCATGGCTGGGCCGTCCGGAGCTGGGCCGAATTCAAGTCGGCGACGCTGCCCACCTTACCCTGTTCGCGGTGCGGCAGGGACCGATGAGTTTGACCGATTCCGAAGGGGAGACCCGAATCGCTGACCGATATATCGAAGCCAAAGGAGTGGTAGTCAATGGATCATTCATTACATGCTAAATACGGGTTGAAACGCGTGGTGAACGCCAGCGGGCGCATGAGCATTCTTGGCGTGTCGGCACCGACGGATACCGTCATGGAAGCCATGCGGATCGGTGGGCAGAGTTACGTGGAAATCGCGGATCTGGTAGATAAAGCAGGCGATTACATGGCGCGCATTCTCGGTTCCGAAGCGGCGGTTGTTGTCAACTCCGCTTCCAGCGGC
The DNA here is from genome assembly GCF_038007545.1 of Bacillus sp. FSL K6-6540. NCBI lineage: Bacteria > Bacillati > Bacillota > Bacilli > Caryophanales > Bacillaceae > Bacillus > Bacillus sp. FSL K6-6540. Next base: position 6,545,761 of record NZ_JBBOXH010000001.1, on the reverse strand, counting down.
ATCGCTCTATCCGTAGCTGGAATCGTCACCGAGGGCAATCGCAGACGCAGTGACCGACTGCATCAGGAGCCGATTGCGAAGAACGAAATCATCATGTTCAAGGGGCATAATGTGCAGTATGGAGCTCCCGTCGAAACGATGGTGTATCTCGGAGGCGGCAAGGTCGTAGAGGTAGGGTACGCCAACGAAGGGCGTAAGGAGCATATCGCAGAGGCGATAAATGAACGGACCGCTGCCATTTTATACGTGAAATCCCATCACTGCGTGCAGAAAAACATGATTTCGGTGGAAGAAGCGGCAGAAGTGGCCCAGGCACATGGAATACCGCTGATCGTGGATGCCGCTGCCGAGGAGGATATCCAGAAGTATGTGAAGTACGGAGATCTGGCTATTTACAGCGGTTCTAAGGCAATCGAGGGTCCGACCTCCGGTATAGTAGGCGGCAAGCGCCAATACGTGGAGTGGGTGAAGGCGCAGCTGCATGGCATTGGGCGGAGCATGAAGGTCGGCAAGGAAACGACGTTTGGATTGCTTCAGGCGCTGGATGAGTATATGGTGAAGGAAGATAAGAGTGAGTTGGAGAAGGCGGCACTCGAGGAAATGAAGTCCTTATCGAAATTGCCGGGCATTGAGGTTACGATCGTGCAGGACGAAGCGGGAAGAGCGATCTTCCGGGGACGCGTGAAGGTCAATGAGGAGGCGGCCGGGGTAAGCGCCAAATCCATGAACGATCAGTTGCGCGAAGGCGACATTGCGGTGTATACCCGGGATTACGGCGTACGCCAGGGGTATTTTGATATCGATCCTCGCTCGCTTTCCGGCGATGATTTGCAAGTCATTATAACGAGAATACAGCAGATTGCAGGGGGAAACTAAGATGGCAAACATGGAGAAACGTCTCTACAGAAACCGCGCGGCATTAAACGTTCTTGCAGGCAGCATTCAGAATGCGAAGGAAATATTCGAAGCTTCGGAAGGGCATGTGCTGGTCGGCGTATTGTCGAAAAATTACCCGAATGCGCTGGAAGCCGTCATTGCGATGAAGGAGTACGGGGCCGTCATCGAGGATGCGGTATCCATCGGCTTGGGCGCCGGCGATAACCGTCAAGCGGCAGTGGTCGCGGAGATCGTGAAGAGCTACCCGGGCACGCACATCAATCAGGTGTTTCCGGCGGTCGGTGCAACCCGTGCCAACCTGGGCGTCGAAGAAAGCTGGATCAACAGCCTCGTGTCCCCTTCGGGACAAGTGGGCTACGTAAACATATCTACGGGACCGGTGAGCGCTGCCGGATCGGACAAAGCCGTCGTCCCCGTAAAATCGGCAATCGCGCTTGTACGCGATATGGGCGGCAACGCACTGAAGTATTTCCCGATGCAGGGCTTGAAGCTGGAAGAGGAGTATCGTGCGGTAGCGAAGGCATGCGCGGAGGAAGGATTCGCGTTAGAGCCGACGGGCGGGATCGATAAAGAGAATTTTGAAGCCATCGTGCGCATTGCGTTCGAGGCAGGAGTACAGCAGGTCATCCCTCACGTATACTCCTCGATCATCGACTCGGCCAGCGGGGATACGATCATTAGCGACGTGCAAGAGCTGCACCTTAAGTTAAAAGCGCTGGTTGATCAATATGCCTAAGACGATCGCTGCATTTGGCGAAGTGATGATGCGTCTTCAAGTACCGGGGTACGCTTCCTTGGCACAAGAGAGCCACCTGAACTATTCCTTTTCCGGGACGGGCGTCAACATCGCGTCGGCCGTGGCAAGGTTCGGACATGCCGGGTACCTCGTCAGCACGCTTCCCGACAACCCGCTTGGCGAAGCGGCGGTCTCATATCTGCGCAAGCTTGGGATCGGCACTTCGCTCATTAGCCGCGGGGGCAAATATGTCGGCATGTACTTCCTGGAGAATGGGTTTGGCGTCAGACCCGGTCGTGTGACCTATACGGATCGCCTGGGCAGCAGCTTTAATACGGCGGAGGATGCCATGTACGATTTCGATGCGATTGCCGAAAAGATCGACATGATCCATTTTTGCGGCATCACCCTTTCCATGAACGACACCGTGCGGGGCCAGATGAAGGTCTTGGCTCGCAAGGTCAAGCAAAGCGGCGGAACGGTTGTGTTCGACTGCAACTACCGTCCTTCCTTATGGGGAGCGGACCGCTACGATTTTGCCAAGCCGCACTACGAGGAAATGCTGTCTTTGGCGGATATCGTCTTCATGAACGAGAAGGATGCCATCCATATCCTTGGCATGGAAACAACCCGGGAGGATCAGCACGAACAGCTGCAGGAGTTGATTCCGAAGGTGGCGGCGAAGTATAATATTACGGTTGCGTCGGGTACCCACCGCAAGATCAACGGGGACAATACCCATTCCCTGCAAGGCTATCTTTACACGGATGGAGCGTTTCATTTTTCCCAAACGTTGACGTTCTCCGTCCATGACCGCATCGGGGCGGGCGATGCCTATGCCAGCGGTGTGATTCATGGGATCTCGGAGGGATATGAGCCGGGCCGGACGGTTGATTTTGCCGCAGCGGCGGCGATGCTTGCCCATACCGTGACGGGAGATACGCCGACGGCAAACGAACGCGAAGTGCTTCAGGCGATGAGTCATCATATGTCTGACGTGGAAAGGTAGGAGGAAGCATGTCGATCACGCGGAAGAACGGTCCATTATACTTGCAAATCAAGAAGATCATTAAAGATCGGATTCTGCATGGGGTATATCCACTTGGTTCCCATATTCCTTCCGAGCCGCAGCTGGAACAGGAATTTAACGTCAGCAAAATGACGGTTCGCAATGCGATCCAGGAATTGTACCAGGAAGGGTATGTTGAGAAGCGGAGCGGTGTGGGGACGATCGTGACCCGGAACACGTCCTTTTCCAAGCTGTCCAAGGGGAAGCTGTTTACCGAGATTTTGGTTGAAGAGGGCCACCAGATCCGGAAGCGCCATCTGAAGACGGAATGGGTGCACAATGAACCGGACAGCGAATTGTTCCTGAAATTCGGTGAGCGGTGCCTGCTGATCGAGCGGCTGTATTTGCTGGACGGGAGCCCGTTTATCTACTACACCCATTACGTATCGTCCCTGGTGGACATGGGGGAGGAGTTCGATTCAAGCGAACTGCCGTCCTTGTATGAACGTATCGAGGAGAGTCAAATCACGCTGGAGAATTTCCGGGACCGTTTCCTGGCGACCGTGGCTAATGAGGAGATTGCCTCACTGCTGGGCGTAAGCGCCGGGACCCCGTTACTGAAGCGGTTGAGATCCTCCTACGACCAGACGGGCAGCATCATTGAATACAGCATCGGGTATTACAATACGGAGTTGCAGCATTATTTGATCAGTTATGATGCTTAAGATACAGAAACAACAGGAAGAAGTGGCCAAGAGAGACTGGTTTTAATCCGGTACGGTGGCTGCTTCTTTTTTTATTCCTTCGGTTGAATTGTTCTTCGGAGAAGGGCTATAAGCGATCGAAGAAGTGGGTACAATAAGAATACATGCATAGCGCGAACATTTGAGAAGTACCCTCTTGGCAAAATGAAAAAATGTGCTATAATGAGATCAAAGTCAAAGAAAGTCAAAGTCAACGAGAGGGTTCGCTGATTTTGATTATGGTTAATCAACGTATAAGCAAGGCTCTGTGCGGACGTGTAAGATCACTATCCGTCTTAACGTTTCAAACAGTGGAGGATGAACAGACCATGCGTAATATCTCTGATATTATCGAACAATACCTGAAGAGCATTTTGCAAGAAAGTCCGGAAGGAACCGTCGAAATTCAACGCAACGATTTGGCGGAGCAATTTTCTTGCGTTCCTTCCCAGATCAATTACGTGATCAGCACTCGGTTCACGCTGGAGAAGGGCTTTCTTGTCGAGAGCAAGCGCGGCGGAGGCGGATACATACGCATCCAGCGTATCGAGCTTCCCCAGCATACTGCACTCCAGCAGCACCTTCATCATACCATCGGCAGCATGATTGACCAGACGGTAGCGGAAGGCTTGATCTACCAGCTGGAGGAATCCCGGTTTTTGACAAAGCGGGAGGCCAGCCTGATGCGGGCCGCCGTTTCAAGGGAATGCCTGAATGTGAAGCTTCCTTATCGGGATGAGCTGCGCGCAAGGATTATGAAGGCGATGCTTATTTCTTTATTAGGTAAGTGAGTCTGTGTAAGGAGGCATCGGAGTATGTTATGCCAAGAATGCGGTAAACGGCCGGCGACACTTCATTTCACCAAAATTGTGAACGGGGAGAAAACGGAGTTTCATTTTTGTGAAACTTGTGCCCGCGAAAAAGGGGAATTGATCCCCGGTACGTCGAATGGTTTTTCTATACACAGTTTGCTGTCAGGCCTGCTGGATCTGGATCCTTCAGGCAAGGGCCAGACCCCCGGTGCGAAAACGGCCCAGACGCTGCAATGCGAGGAATGCGGCATGACGTATTCCCAGTTCAGCAAGCTTGGCCGGTTCGGCTGCAGCTCGTGTTATAAATATTTCTCGGATCGATTGGATCCGTTGTTCAAGCGAGTCCATGGGGGAACTTCCCATGTGGGCAAAGTGCCGAAGCGTACCGGCGGCCGGATTCAGATCAAACGCCGGATCGATGAGCTTAAAAAGGAGCTTCAAATGAGGATCCTGCAGGAGGAATTTGAAGCGGCTGCCGAGATCCGGGACCAAATCCGTGAGCTGGAGCGTAACATTGCTCAGGGATAAGATCGTTACATTTTGCACTTTAGTAGGAGGAATGCGTGATGTCTAATCTCCGGTTTACCGATTCGGCGCTGAGCGAGTGGATGCGCGGGAACGGTCAGGATTCCGACATTGTCATCAGCACCCGCGTGAGGGTGGCGCGCAACCTGCAGCATCTTCCTTTCCCGCTGCTTGCAACGGATCAGCAGTCGGGAGAAGTGCTAGAGCGCCTGACCCATGTGTTAAAGGATAAGGAGGATTTGCAGGATTTCGGGCATTTGCATGTAATTAAATTAAGTGAGATTGATGAGCTGGATAAGAAGGTTCTCGTCGAGAAGCATCTGATCAGTCCCAATCTGGCTAATGAATCCCGGAACGGTGCCGTCATCCTTACCGAAGATGAATCCGTCAGCATTATGATCAACGAAGAGGATCACCTGCGCATACAGTGTCTGTATCCCGGATTCCAGGTTCGGGAGGCATGGAGCCGCGCGACGGCGCTAGATGATATCTTCGAATCCGAGATCGATTATGCTTTTGATGACAAACGGGGTTACCTAACGAGCTGTCCGACCAATGTCGGCACCGGCCTTCGCGCTTCGGTCATGATGCATCTGCCCGCGCTCGTCATGACGCAGCAGATCAATCGGATTCTCTCGGCCGTATCGCAGGTAGGCTTGACCGTTAGAGGAATTTACGGCGAGGGCAGCGAAGCTTTAGGCAACCTGTTTCAAATCTCGAATCAGATTACGCTCGGGCAAACCGAGTCGGAGATCATCGAGAATCTGCACAGCGTAGCGCTGCAAATCATCGAGCATGAGAAGAATGCCAGGGCGCGGCTCCTCAGTGAATCCAAGCTCCGTATTACGGACCGGGTCATGCGTTCATACGGCATCCTGTCCTATGCAGCGGTCATGGATTCCAAGGAAGCGGCTCAGCGCTTGTCCGATGTTCGGCTAGGCGTGGATCTCGGCCTGCTGGAAGGGCCGGAAATTCCGGTCATGAACGAGCTGAACGTGAAGACGCAGCCGGGATTTCTCCAGAAGACCTATGGAGAGGGCATGAATCCTTCCGAACGCGATATGTACAGGGCTAAGCTCATTCGGGAGACATTGGGCAACCGTTAAGAAGTTGTTAGTTATTATTTCTCGCTTTACAGTTGGATGACGGTATAAACGTCTTAGCTGGCGATACACCGAAATCCGCGAGGTTCAATATATTAATTGAAACGTGGAGGTGCAATACTATGATGTTTGGCAGATTTACGGAACGCGCACAAAAGGTGCTTGCATTGGCTCAGGAAGAAGCGGTACGCCTGGGTCACAACAATATCGGCACAGAACATATCCTGCTTGGACTTATTCGTGAGGGAGACGGCATTGCAGCCAAAGCGCTGATCGGACTTGGACTTGGTCTTGAGAAAATCCAGGACGAAGTGGAGACATTAATCGGACGCGGACAGGAGCAGCCAACCAACATTGCTTACACGCCTAGAGCGAAAAAAGTGATTGAGCTCTCCATGGACGAAGCCCGTAAGCTTGGCCATACCTATGTGGGAACCGAGCATATTCTGCTGGGGTTGATTCGCGAGGGCGAAGGGGTTGCGGCACGCGTGCTGAACAACCTGGGCATCAGCCTGAACAAAGCCCGTCAACAGGTGCTGCAGCTGCTGGGCAGCAGCGAGGCGGTGTCAAGCCATCACGGCACGCCGCAGAACGTGAGCACGCCTACACTGGACAGTCTCGCTCGGGATCTGACCGCCATTGCCAAGGAAGGCAATCTGGATCCGGTCATCGGCCGCAGCAAAGAAATCGAGCGCGTGATTCAGGTGCTTAGCCGCCGGACGAAGAACAACCCGGTACTGATCGGTGAACCGGGGGTCGGTAAGACGGCGATCGCGGAAGGCTTGGCACAGCGCATCATTAACAATGAAATACCGGAAACGCTGCGCGACAAACGCGTAATGACGCTGGATATGGGCTCAGTCGTAGCGGGCACGAAATACCGCGGCGAGTTTGAGGACCGCCTGAAAAAAATCATGGATGAGATTCGTCAAGCCGGCAACATCATTCTGTTCATCGATGAGCTGCATACCTTGATCGGCGCAGGCGGAGCAGAAGGAGCCATCGACGCTTCCAACATCCTTAAGCCTTCATTGGCACGCGGAGAGCTTCAGTGCATCGGGGCAACCACGCTGGACGAATACCGCAAATACATTGAAAAAGACGCTGCACTCGAGCGCCGCTTCCAGCCGATTACGGTGGATCAACCGTCGCCGGAGGAAGCCATTCAGATCCTGTATGGACTGCGTGACCGTTACGAAGCGCATCACCGCGTGAAAATTACCGACGAAGCGATTGAACAGGCCGTGAAATTGTCCGACCGCTACATTACGGACCGCTTCCTGCCGGATAAAGCGATTGACCTGATTGACGAGGCCGGTTCGAAAGTTCGTCTTCATACGTATACCATACCGCCAAATCTGAAAGATCAGGAAGCGCATCTGGAGGACATCCGCAAGGAGAAAGACGCGGCCGTCCAAAGCCAGGAATTCGAGAAAGCGGCAGCGCTGCGCGATACGGAGCAGAAGCTTCGCGAAGAGCTCGAGGTCACGAAGAATCAATGGAAAGAAAAACAAGGACGTACCGATTCCGAGGTAACGCCGGAGGACATTGCCGACGTTGTCGCCAACTGGACCGGTATTCCCGTCAATAAACTGAAGGAAGAAGAGACCGAGCGTCTTCTGAATCTGGAAGAAATTCTTCACAGCCGCGTAATCGGCCAAGAGGAAGCCGTCAAAGCCGTAAGCCGTGCGGTTCGCCGGGCACGCGCAGGACTGAAGGATCCGAAGCGCCCAATGGGCTCCTTCATCTTCCTGGGTCCTACCGGGGTAGGTAAAACCGAGCTGGCACGTGCTCTTGCCGAGGCCATGTTCGGGGATGAGAATGCAGTCGTGCGGATCGACATGTCCGAGTACATGGAGAAGCATTCCACGTCGCGTCTCGTCGGAGCGCCTCCGGGATATGTCGGCTACGAGGAAGGCGGTCAGTTGACCGAGAAAGTACGCCGCAAGCCGTATTCCGTTGTCCTCCTCGATGAAATCGAGAAGGCCCACCCTGAAGTATTCAATATCCTGCTTCAAGTGCTGGAAGACGGACGCCTGACCGATTCGAAGGGCCGCGTGGTGGATTTCCGGAATACCCTGATCATCCTGACTTCCAACGTCGGGGCAGAGGCGATCAAGAAGAACTCCACGCTTGGATTTACCGCCGTGACGGATGCAGGCCGCGATTATAACAACATGAAAGGCAAAGTGATGGATGAGCTCAAGAAGAGCTTCCGTCCGGAGTTCTTGAACCGGATCGACGAGATCATCGTGTTCCACTCTCTGGAAGAGAAACACATTGCCGAAATCGTGACGCTGATGTCCGACGAGCTGCGTAAACGCCTGAAAGAATTCGAGGTGCATTTCGAACTCACGGACAAGGCGAAGGCCTTCATAGCGAAGGAAGGATACGATCCGGCCTTCGGTGCCCGTCCGCTGCGCCGGGCTATCCAGAAGCACATCGAGGATCGCCTTTCCGAGGAACTGCTGAAAGGCAATGTGACCAAGGGCGACTCGCTTGTCATCGATGAAGCGAACGGCGAACTGGTTGTGAACAAAAGTGAAGGTGTAACGGCCGCATCGGCCGAAACGGAATAAGAATGGTATACAGCCCCGCCGGAGTTACATCCGGCGGGTTTTTTGATTTAAATGTTAACGGAAGATGAAGGCTTTGTATGGGGCAGATACATGGATGCTTAGAAGTTATATAAGATGAATGGCATATTACGAAAACAGATCCCTCATGTATCAACCCAGCGGAGAGGATGAATCGTTCTGAAGAAGCGCCAGCGGTCGCCTTTAAAACCGGGAAACCACTTTGATTTTGTTCCAGTTTCCTGGTTTTAACAGCGATCGTAAGAAAGATCCGGCAGCGAAGCGGACGCGGTTTTTCAGCAGCAATTAACGCATGTTCACCACCTGCTCCTTCAAATTTGAAACAATTCCATCTCATCCCGCGTAAAGTTTCCAATTAACCTTTACGTTGAATTATAAGAAATGGTAAACTTTGAGTAATGCCTGAATTTGCAGGGTTTTACGGAATCCGACAAATGATGCGCGACATAAAGGAGACTCACATGGCAAAAACTAAGACGAAATTTTTCTGTACCGAATGCGGCTATGAAGCGCCCAAATGGTTCGGAAAATGTCCGGGCTGCCAATCATGGAATTCCATGGTAGAGGAGACCGAGACGGTAATCAAGACCCAGGGGATGAATTCCCCTCTTTTTCATAGTAAAGAAAAACCCCTTTCGATCATAAATATAGAAAGCGGTAAAGAACCCAGAATCCAGACGGGCATTGCGGAATTGAACCGGGTGCTCGGGGGCGGGCTGGTCCCGGGCTCGCTCGTGCTAGTCGGCGGCGATCCCGGCATCGGGAAATCCACGCTCCTGCTTCAAGCCTCCAACCGACTGGCCCAGAACGGCATTCGCGTTCTGTACATTTCCGGTGAGGAATCCGTGCGCCAGACCAAACTGCGCGCTGACCGGCTCGGGGCGCTGTCCCCGGAGCTGTTTGTCCTCTGCGAAACCAATCTGGAATCGATCGAGGAAGCCATTGAGAACGTACAGCCTGGCTTCGTTGTCATCGACTCCATTCAGACGGTGTACTTGCCTGAGGTAACCAGCGCGCCGGGCAGCGTATCCCAGGTTCGGGAATGCACGGCCCGCTTTATGCGGCTGGCGAAGGTGAAAGGCATTGCGACCGTCCTTGTCGGACATGTGACAAAAGAAGGCGCCATTGCAGGTCCAAGGATGCTGGAGCACATGGTGGATTGTGTGCTTTATTTTGAAGGAGAGCGTCATCATACTTACCGCTTGCTTCGCGCGGTGAAGAATCGTTTCGGTTCGACGAATGAGATTGGCATTTTTGAGATGGGTGAGGATGGGCTTCGGGAAGTCGGGAATCCATCGGAGCTCTTTTTATCTGAACGGCCTTTGGGCGTAGCGGGTTCGACCGTAGTTGCAAGCATGGAGGGTACGCGCCCGGTTCTGGTAGAGCTGCAGGCGCTCATCTCCACGACGCACTTCCCGTCACCGCGCCGGATGGGCACAGGGGTGGACCATCACCGCATGAACCTGATCATTGCCGTGCTGGAGAAACGGATGGGGATGTACCTGCAAACCCAAGACGCCTACCTGAACGTAGCGGGCGGCGTGAAGCTCGATGAACCTGCGGTGGATCTGGCCATAGCGGTCAGTATCGCATCCAGCTTCCGCGACATACCGACCAAGCCGTACGACGTTATTTTTGGCGAGGTGGGGCTGACCGGCGAGGTTCGCGCCGTTTCAAGAGCGGAGCAGAGGGTAAGAGAAGCCGAGAAGCTGGGTTTTAAGCGCGTTCTCATGCCGGAGAAGAGTTTGAAGGGATGGAAGCATCCGAAAGGAATACAAATTATCGGAGTCAACACCGTTGCAGATGCATTAGCGGTTGCGTTAGATTAGGGGGCATACGAAGGTGAAAGAAACGAGCCAACTGGACAAAATGAATGATTTGCTAAAGCTGGTAGCACCGGGAACGCCGTTTCGCGACGGACTGGAGAACGTGCTGCGGGCGAAGACGGGCGCCCTGATCGTTGTAGGCTACAGCCCGGAGGTAATGGAAGTTGTCGACGGCGGCTTCTCCATTAACTGCGATTTTTCGCCAAACTATTTATACGAGCTCGCTAAGATGGACGGCGCCATCATCTTGAGTGAAGACTTAAAACGAATCTTATATGCGAATACCCAGCTGATCCCGGATTCCTCGATCTCTTCCATCGAGACAGGGATACGGCACAGAACGGCGGAGCGGGTGGCGAAGCAGACGGGCAAGCTGGTTGTGTCGATCTCGCAGCGCCGCAACATTATTACGCTGTACCAAGGCTCGCTGCGGTATGCATTGAAGGAAATCGGCGTCATCTTAACCAAGGCGAATCAGGCCATACAGACGCTGGAGCGATACCGCGTGGTGCTTAACCAATCGCTGACCAACCTCTCGGCATCCGAATTCGAAGAGCTGGTCACCATCCCGGAAGTCGTGAACGTCATTCAGCGGGTGGAGATGGTGCTCCGCATCAAGAAGGAAATTAAACGCTACATCAACGAGCTCGGCAACGAAGGCCGACTGATCAGCATGCAGATGGATGAGCTTGTGAGCAATATGGAGGAAGAGGCTTGGCTGCTATATGCAGACTATGCCCGGGAGTACAGCGAGGAGAAGATCCGCGAGATCATTCTCGCGCTCAAGCGTTCAACGGATGAGGAGCTGCTGGACATTCATCATATCGTACGGCTTCTTGGATACCCGGCTTCCGCCGCTGCTTCGGAGGAAGAAATACTGCCGCGAGGTTACCGGATTTTGAACAAAATCCCGCGCCTTCCGAATGTGATCATCCGCAACCTGGTGGACCAGTTCCATGACTTATCCAGCATTATGACCGCTTCCATCCATGAGCTGGATGAAGTAGACGGGATCGGCGAGGTTCGGGCACGCACCATCAAAGAAGGCTTGAAACGCTTGCAGGAACAAGTATTCATTGACAGACAAATCTAAAAGGCCTACAATCGATGTTCGAACGTACATGAACGAGGTGAATATAAAAATGACGAAATCAATTCCGAACATGTTTACTTTAGGTAATCTGTTTCTCGGAATGATTGGTATCATCTTGGCGACGGAAGGTCGAACGAGTATGGCTGCCATTATGATTATCATTGCCATGCTCCTTGACGGACTGGATGGTCGGGTAGCTCGGGCATTGAATGCCCAAAGCGAATTCGGCAAGGAACTTGACTCCTTGTCCGATGTGATTTCATTTGGCGTAGCACCGGCACTTATTATGTATACCGTAGCGTTTACGGATATTAATACCGCATTGGCTTGGACAGTGACCGCCATATTTCCGATGTGCGGCGCACTGCGGCTTGCAAGATTCAATGTTCGTCCGGGCATCCCGGGATATTTTATCGGCCTGCCGATCCCCGCAGCGGGAGGCGTGCTCGCCACCCTGGCGTTGTTCCATGAAGAGATTACAGCACCTTATATGATTTTTGCCGTATTATTGCTTTCTTACCTTATGGTTAGCTCAGTCAAGTACCCGAATTTCAAAAAGATCGGCATTCCGAAAACAGCGATTAAATTTACGCCTTTGGTCATCATTGGCGCCGTGATGGTAGCCGTGTTCTTTCCGGAGCAGACTTCCATGCTGATCTTCGTGCCTTTGGTGTTGTATGCTGGTTACGGATTGAAGCAGAATTTCCGTAGGCTTAACCGTAAAAACCGTCGCAAAAAAGATGACCGCAATTCCGATGAAGCCTATCAGTCTTCGGACCGGTAAACGGATGCAAGGACATATATCCAAATAAAAAGCATTTATTTCCCTGCCAGGAGCAGCGAGATAAATGCTTTTTTTGTATGCATGGAGCACCTTGCCGTTAAGGTCCGTTTCGGTATGTAAGCGGCTTTACGACAGGTTGAAGAGACCCAATGTGGAGCATTTCTGCGACTCCTTGACAACAACCTCATCCAGTTGAATGTCCAGAAGATTCGCAAGGGCAGACATATAAAATAGGTTGCGGCCAAGCTCGGTGCTTACCGCTTCGCGGCAATTCTCGCACAGATGGCCTTCGACATGCGTGCCTGCCAATTCCCGGGCTGATTCGAGATCAGCGCCGATATCGAAGGTTTGCTTCGTGGCGTGGAGCTCGATGCATCCGCATTCTGTGATGGCCTTGGTGACGGCCCGGTTGACTGAAGCATTGCTTTGACCATTTTTAGACAGAACATCCAAGAGACTGCGGTGACGGAGCAACAATTCGGAAACTTGGTCCTGAAAAGCCTGTAAACTAGGAGCGCTCATTTATACATCCACCTCGATATTATGAATTGAGTTCATTATATTCCACTACTTCAGCCGATTTCAACCAGTTTCAGGCGTGTAAAGGCGGTCAATTCCAGTTGTGAGGTCGATGTCAGCACACGTCAAAGCCTGATGGGTGTAGGTAAAAACAGGCAGGTCATCGCATCCGGAAACTTTATGAGAAAAACTTCAATCGGCACGATTACGACTTTGCAAATTGGACCATACTGGAAATAGAAGCCAAGATTATCAGGTATAAAAAGGAGGTGTGCGGAAGCTCATGTTAAAAAAAGCTATCTTAGCATTTACGGTATTATGCGGAGCATGGGGCGGGTATACGTTATATCATACAATGGAACGGTCTTTCTCAGGGCTCTCGCCTATGTTTGGACAAGGAATATTTGCAGCGGGAAGCGGAGCCTTCGCGGTGCTTGGAGGATTATTGTTTGGCATGATCGGCGTGCTGTCGGCGGATCGGGTAACGAGATGGCTGCACAGCCTGATCTCTTCGTTCTCCCGGATCCCAATGAATGAGCTGGCGGCGGGAACGGCGGGATTGTTAAGCGGTTTGCTGCTGTCTTTATTGCTGTCACCGGGGTTATCTTTGCTCGGACAAGCAGGGCAGCTGCTGCAGGTTGGCATCACGCTGCTCGGCGGCTACATCGGTTTGCGCATTGGATTGGAGAAGAAGGATGAGCTGGCTTCCCTATGGATGTCGGGCAAGTGGAGCCAAACCGCCGAACCGGAAGGCCGGCGCGTAGAGGAACATAAAATTCTGGATACAAGCGTCATTATTGATGGCAGGATCGCAGATATTTGCAAAACCGGATTTATTGAAGGAACGATTGTCATTCCCGAATTCGTCCTGGAGGAGCTTCAGCATATTGCGGATTCCTCGGATCTTTTAAAGCGAAATCGCGGCCGGCGCGGGCTTGATATCTTGAACAAAATCCAGAAGGAACTGGATGTAAAGGTGCTTATCTACGAAGGCGACTTTGAGGAGATATCCGAAGTGGACAGCAAGCTGGTGAAACTCGCCAAAGTGCTTCAAGGCAAAGTGGTCACGAATGATTTCAACTTGAACAAGGTTTGCGAGCTGCAGGGCGTGTCGGTATTGAACATAAACGACCTGGCCAACGCGGTGAAGCCGGTGGTTCTGCCAGGGGAAGAAATCCTGGTGCAGATTATCAAGGACGGCAAAGAGCATGGTCAGGGCGTCGCATATCTGGATGACGGCACGATGATCGTAGTTGAGGGCGGACGCGAGTATATCGGCACGATGATGGAGGTGCTGGTTACAAGCGTACTGCAAACCTCGGCGGGCCGGATGATCTTCGCGAAACCAAAACTGTTGGAAAAAGCCCAGTAAAGGGGTATGATGGGGATATACATATCCGGTATTCGTCCTTTTGTGGCGTTTGGGTGAGACAGGAGTTTGGTGTGTGATGAGTAACTTCGGCGCCGTCATCGTAGCGGCGGGAAAAGGAACGAGGATGGGCACCCGGGAGAGTAAGCAGTACTTGGTTCTGGACGGTAAGCCCATTATCGTTCATACGCTTGAAGCATTCAGCCGGATACCATGGCTGCAGGAAATTGTGCTTGTAACGGGGATGGAGGATGTTCCTCGCTGCCAGTCCTGGGTGCAGGAATACGGTTTGGATAAGGTATCGACCGTAATCCCTGGCGGAAGCGAGAGACAACAGTCCGTATATCAAGGCATCAAGCAAATCTCTTCAGAATGGGTAATGATACATGACGGCGTAAGGCCGTTCGTAACGCAAGAGGAAATTGAAGCCTGCCGCGATGCGGCGATCCGCGAAGGCGCCTCGGTACTCGGGGTTCCCGTGAAGGATACGATTAAGCAGGTGAACGGTAAGGGGCTGATTACAGGTACCCCGGACCGTCAAAGTCTGTGGGCCGTCCAGACCCCACAGGCTTTTCGTCTTTCCGACCTGCTGTCCGCGCATGAAGCTGCGGCGAAGGAGGGATTTGCCGGTACCGACGACGCCATGCTGATGGAGCGGGCAGGGCATCCGGTCACCGTGGTGGAGGGGAAATACAGCAACATCAAAATCACCACGCCGGAGGATCTGGAATATGCGGCTTTTTTACAGAAACGTAAGGGAGAGGACATGGAATGATTCGAGTAGGACAAGGGTTTGACGTACATCAGCTCGTAGAAGGAAGGCCGTGCATCATCGGAGGCGTCACGATTCCGTATGACAAAGGTCTGCTTGGGCACTCCGACGCCGACGTGCTGCTGCATGCCGTGACGGATGCGATCCTGGGGGCGCTGGGGCTTGGCGACATTGGACGCCATTTTCCCGATAACGACCCTGCCTTTAAAGACGCCGACAGCCTGAAGCTTTTGGAGCAGGTGTGGGTCATGGCGAAGGAACGCGGGTATAGACTGGGTAACATCGATTCCACGATTATTGCCCAGAAGCCGAAGATGGCGCCATACATTCCGCAAATGGCGGAAGTGATCGCCAAAGCGCTGGATGCCGAGGTGGATCAGGTGAACGTGAAGGCGACCACCACCGAGCAGCTCGGGTTTACCGGCAGGGGCGAAGGAATCGCCGCCCAGTCGGTTGTCTGCCTTGTAAAAGGTGTGCTATCATCTTGAAGTATGCGTTCAAAAAGGGAGTTTTTGAACTGGGAAACTTTGTAGAATAGGGAAGCGGAGGGGTTACAATGACCGGAGAAGTCCGCGTGCGCTATGCACCGAGTCCAACGGGACATTTACATATCGGCAATGCCAGAACGGCATTATTCAATTATTTATTCGCCCGCAAGAACAACGGGAAATTCATTATCCGCATCGAGGATACGGATGTGAAACGCAACGTGGAAGGCGGCGAGCAGAGCCAGCTGAAGTACTTGAAGTGGCTGGGCATGGATTGGGACGAGAGCGTGGATGTCGGGGGCGAGTACGGACCTTATCGCCAGACCGAGCGTCTTGATATTTATAAAGAATATTGGCAGGACCTTCTGGATCGCGGGCTTGCTTACCGCTGCTACTGCACGGAGGAAGAGCTGGAGCAGGAGCGGGAAGAGCAGATGGCTCGGGGCGAAACGCCGCGCTATTCCGGGAAGCATCGCGATTTGACCGAAGAGCAGCGCCAGGCGCTTGAGGCTGAAGGCCGCGTGGCGAGCATCCGCTTCCGCGTGCCGGAAGACCGCGTCTACACGTTCGACGATATGGTGAAGGGCACGATTTCATTTAACAGCAAAGAGACGGGCGACTTCGTCATCGTCAAAAAAGACGGCATTCCTACCTACAATTTCGCGGTAGCTTTGGATGATCATCTCATGAAGATCAGCCATGTGCTGCGCGGGGAGGATCATATCTCCAATACGCCGCGTCAGCTGATGATCTATGAAGCCTTCGGGTGGGAGCCCCCTCAGTTCGGGCATATGACCCTGATCGTGGGCGAGGACCACAAGAAGCTGAGCAAGCGCAACGAATCGATCATCCAGTTCATCGAGCAGTATGACCAGCTTGGTTATTTGCCTGAAGCGCTGTTCAACTTCATCTCGCTGCTGGGCTGGTCTCCGGAAGGGGAAGAGGAAGTGTTCTCCCAAGAGCAGCTGATCTCGATCTTCGATGAGCATCGCCTGTCCAAGAGCCCGGCGGTATTCGACACGAACAAGCTGGCTCATATGAATAACACGTACATTAAGAACGCGGATCCGGACCGGATCGCCGATTTGGCCATTCCGCATTTGCAGAAAGCCAGCCGTTTGCCGTCCGAGCTTACGGCCGAGCAAGAGGAATGGGCACGCGCGCTCGTGGCGCTCTATCAGGAGCAGATGACGGCGGCTTCGGATATCGTGGATCTGTCGGAAGTGTTCTTCCGCACGCACCTGGAGCTGGATGCCGAAGGGATCGAAGTAATGGGCGGCGAGCAGGTGCCTGCCGTACTGTCCGCATTCCTGGCGAAGATTGAACAGTCCGATGAGTTTAACGCGCAGAAGATCGCTGCCATGATCAAGGAAGTCCAGAAGGAGACCGGGTTTAAGGGCAAACAGCTCTTCATGCCGATCCGCGTAGCCTTGACGGGACAAACCCATGGCCGCGACTTGAACCAGACGATCTGGCTGCTTGGCAGGGATCGTGTGCTTGACCGTTTGCGTTCCCAGATCAAAGGCGCATAAGTCGGGCGGCATCCGCAATAAACGTTCCTTGTCAGCCCGTATATCATCAGTTATAATTACACCAAACTATAAGTGAAATATTCTTTGATCTAAGGGTTCATGGATTATAAGGCCAGCGGAGGAGGCGGAATCGTTCTGGAGAAGCGAAGCGTTCGCCTTTGCCTTCCGATTTCAACCTAATTAATATCGTTAAAGAAATCGGAGGGCAACAGCGATCGGAAGAAGGATCCGCAAACGAAGCGCTCATTAATCACTGACTTAGATCAACAAATATAAACGTTTTAAAAGCTACGATCAGGAGAAGTACGCGTAAAACAGGCACGTTCCAGAGAGGACAATCGGCAGAAGACAAGAACCACTTGAATCTGCCGGCTGAGAGTTGTCCCGTCGCCTGCAGCGGAAATGCACCTGTGAGCTGCATGGTTGAAGCGAACGCAATCGTTAGATCATGCCGGTCGTCTGCCGTTAATGACATGAAGAGAATCGGTAGAATCCGTCCCTGACGAAGGGAGGAGTCTTGTGCCGGTTCGAAGCAGAGTGGAACCGCGGTCTAGCGCCTCTGCAGCGATAAGCTGCAGGGGCGTTTTTTATTACAGGAATAACGATGGATAGCAAGTTGCATGCGCGATTGGAAGAGGGGAAAGAGGGAGCGTTCATGTTTAAACAGATGAAATCGGATATTCGGACAGTGTTCGAGAATGACCCGGCCGCCCGGGGACTTTTTGAAGTGGTATTCACCTACTCGGGACTTCACGCCCTGTGGGCGCACCGGGTGGCTCATGCATTATTTAAGCGGCGGTGGTATACGCTGGCACGGATCATATCTCAGATCAGCCGGTTCATGACAGGCATCGAGATTCATCCGGGCGCCCGTATCGGGAGTCGGCTGTTCATCGACCATGGCATGGGGGTTGTCATTGGAGAGACCTGCGAGATCGGAGACGACGTGGTGATCTACCAGGGGGTGACCCTTGGCGGAACCGGTAAGGAAAAAGGCAAGCGGCATCCGACCATCGGCAACAACGTAGTCATCGGATCCGGAGCGAAAGTGCTAGGTTCTTTTACGATTGGGGATAACTGTAACATCGGATCCAACGCGGTCGTATTAAGGCCCGTCCCCCCGAACAGCACCGTTGTCGGCAATCCCGGCAAAGTCGTGAAACAGAACGGGGAGCGGGTGCGCGACCGGCTGGATCACACGAATCTGCCCGATCCGATTGTCGATACGCTCCGTTCGATGCAGAAGGAGATCGATCAGCTCCGGGCGGAACTGGATGAGAGCAAGGGAGGCCGGCATCAAGCGATGGTTTCCGAGGCTGTCGTGTCTTCGGTCAAGGAAGAATAGAAGAACTCCCGTAACCTTGGAAGCCTTAGACGATGCATAGCCTGACTTCATATAGCGATTTCGATACATCATCTTCAACATGAATCAATGCGTTACGCAGGCTTTTGAAGTAAAAGACAATAAGCGATGGAACGAAAGGATTGAGATGATACAATATGGCACTGCAAATCTATAACACGCTAACCCGCATGAAAGAAACGTTTGTTGCCCAGGAACCCGGAAAGGTAAAGATCTACGTATGCGGTCCTACCGTGTACGACTATATCCATATCGGCAATGCCCGCCCGATGATTTTTTTCGACGTGGTTCGAGCGTACTTCGAGAATCAGGGCAACGACGTGAACTACGTAGTGAACTTCACGGATGTGGATGACAAAATGATTCGGAAAGCGGAGCAAACCGGGACGACGGTTCCGGAGGTTGCGGAGAAGTTCATCAACGCCTATTACGAGGATTTGGACGGACTCGGCATACCCAGAGCGACATTGAATCCGCGGGTAACGGACAATATGGAGAGCATCATCGAATTCATCCAGGAGCTCATTGATCGCGACTTTGCTTATGAGAACGGCGGAGACGTATTCTACCGGACCCGCAAGTTCGACGACTACGGTAAGCTGTCCCAGCAGAACCTCGATGAGCTGCAGTTCGGGATCCGGATCGAAGTGGATAAACGAAAGGAAAATCCGGAGGACTTCGTGCTGTGGAAAGCCGCGAAGCCGGGAGAGATCTACTGGAGCAGTCCATGGGGCGACGGCCGCCCGGGCTGGCATATCGAGTGCTCCGCCATGGCTCGCCGCTATCTCGGGGATACCTTGGATATCCACGGCGGCGGCCAGGATCTGCAGTTCCCGCACCATGAATGCGAAGTGGCCCAGTCCGAGGCATTGACGGGCAAACCGCTCGCGAACTATTGGATGCATAATGGATATATCCGCATCAACAACGAGAAAATGTCGAAATCGCTGGGCAACGGCGTATTGGTTAAGGAACTTCGTGAACAATATACGAAAGAAGCCGTGCGCTATTTCATGTTGTCCACCCACTACCGCAACCCGCTGAATTACAGCGACGAGGTGATGGAACAGGCACAGAACAGCGTGGAACGCCTCGCGAATGCGGCGGCAAACGTCGAACATCGATTGGGCACGGCGATCGGCTCCAAGGACGATCAAGTCAGCCAGGACGTAGCCGACAGAATATCGGCCGTGCTTGTCGAATTTCACGAGAAAATGCAGGACGATTTCAACACGCCGGACGCCATCACCGCGATGTTCCAATGGGCCAGCGAGGCGAATCAGCTGCTGAAGGAAGCATCGATTCCTGCCGCGGATCTGCATGAAGTGCTGCGTGCTTTCAACGAAATGAACGGCGTGCTCCGCATCGTGAACACAGGTACGGATGAATTGCTGGATGAGGAAATCGAAGCGCTGATTGCCGAACGTGTCGAAGCCCGCAAGAATAAAAACTGGGCCCGAGCGGACGAAATCCGCGACAAGCTGGCGGACGAAGGCATCGTGCTGGAGGATACGGCGCAGGGCATGCGCTGGCGGCGTAAATGAGCGGGGATAAGCATCAGGATCCTGCAGTAGGCTGGTTTGATTTTCCGCCGTCGAAGCCGGCCCGTTTAATCCCGCCCATCGTGCTCGCTTATATCGGGGATGCCATTTATGAGGTGGCGGTGAGGCAGTTTCTGATATCACGGGCCAATCTCCGTCCCCATCACTTGCACCGTTCGGCCACGAGCTTCGTGTCGGCGAAGGCGCAGAGCCGGATATTGGCTTTTCTGGATCCGGAGCTGACGGAGGAAGAGCGCGATGTGGTGCGTCAGGGGCGCAATGCCAAATCAGGCAGCATACCGAAGAATGCCGACGTGCTGGAATATCGGCATGCAACGGCATTCGAGACGCTGGTTGGGTATTTATATTATGCGGGAGAGCAGGACCGTCTCCGTGAACTCATCGGAAAGAGCATCGAGTTTATCGAGGGGTCCGTTAAATAAACCATGTGGCAATATAGGCATCAACATGAAACGATACAGCCGGTTTTTCCCAAGCGAGGGGGACGCCGGCTGATATGCAGGAGGAGACCTACATGATGCAAGAAGAGGAAGTAGTAGCCGGTAAGCATTCCGTCACGGAAGCGCTCAAATCCGGACGCACGATCAATAAAATATGGATTGCCGAAAACGCGCAAAAGCATCTGACCCTGCCGATCATCGCGGAAGCGAAGAAGCTGGGCATCGTCATTCAGCATGTGGACAAACGGAAGCTGGATCAGATGGTTCCGGGAGTCCAGCATCAAGGCGTGGTTGCCCAGGCGGCACCCTACGCTTATGTGGAAGTGGACGATTTGCTGAAGGCCGCGGAGGAAAAAGGCGAGCCGCCTTTCCTGCTGCTTCTGGACGAGATCGAGGATCCGCACAATCTGGGATCGATTCTCCGAACGGCCGACTGCACGGGCGCTCACGGCGTCATATTGCCTAAGCGCAGATCCGCGCAGATAACGGCAACGGTATCCAAAACATCGGCCGGCGCGGTGGAGTATGTGCCTGTAGCCAGAGTGACCAATCTGGGCCAAACCATCGATCAACTGAAGGAAATGGGCGTGTGGGTTGTCGGAACCGTGGTCGATGCCGTTCAGGAATTGTATGATACCGAGGTTTTTGACGGGCCGGTCGCCATCGTTATCGGCAATGAGAATAAAGGGATGGGGCGTCTGATCCGCGAGAAATGCGATGTGCTTGTGAAACTGCCGATGGCCGGAAAAATCAATTCGCTTAACGCCTCGGTTGCCGCAGGCGTCGTCATGTACGAAGTGCTTCGCCGTCGCCGCCTGCAAGGTTAGCGATGATGGCCGATTGGCGGGATGTGCTGCTGGTCGACGGTTATAACATGATCGGCGGCTGGCCTCATCTTGCGAAGCTTGCCAACAGCAGCATGCACGAAGCGCGGGACTTGCTGCTTGAGAAATTAGCGGATTACCAAGCGTATTCAGGCCTCAGAGTCGTGGTGATTTTTGACGCGTACCGGGTCCCCGGCTTGGGGAAATCCTACACGCAAGGCAAGGTGCAGGTGTTTTTTACGAAAGAGAAGGAAACCGCCGATGAGTGCATTGAGCGGCTTGTCGGCGAGTTTAGCCATCGACGGCGCAAAATTTATGTGGCGACCAGCGATTTAATCGAGCAGCACGTCATTTTTGCTAGAGGAGCACTCCGGCTGTCCGCCCGGGAATTGCTGAGCGAGGTCGAGCAGAGCGAGCGCGAAGTGAAGCAGAAGATTACGAAAGAGCATACCAAGAGCAGAAATACGCTTGACGGGAAGCTGCCGCCGGATGTGAGACAGGCGTTCGAGCGCTGGCGAAGGGAGTAACACAGTTTTACACCATGAGGGACGAAAGGTCGGCTCATTTGGAAAATGAAACAATATATGAATCTACGAAATAGTTTACATTAAATGTTATTATCGGTCTATTTTAGGTAGAACGTGGTTGACGGTCTAGTAGACATCATATATACTTGTCATATATTTCAAGCGAGTGACGGGCTACCGTGCGTTCCGGGCCGGAGGGATTCTATTGAGTGTGGACCTCAAGGAAGTCATGTTGTCAGGGTATGATGTGATAAGCGATGAAGACATTGTCGAGGCGGTCCGCGAGGGTGACAGCGGGGCGCTGGAGTATTTGATCAATAAGTACCGGAATTTTGTACGTGCTAAAGCCCGTTCCTATTTTCTGATTGGCGCCGACCGGGAGGATATCGTCCAGGAAGGCATGATCGGGCTGTACAAGGCAATTCGTGATTTTAAAGGGGATAAGCTGTCCTCGTTCAAGGCCTTTGCCGAGCTCTGCATTACCAGGCAGATCATTACGGCGATCAAGACCGCTACGAGACAGAAGCATATTCCGCTCAATTCGTATGTCTCTTTGGACAAGCCGATTTATGACGAAGACTCGGACCGTACGCTGCTGGATGTCATTTGTGGTACAGCGGTAAGCGATCCGGAGGAACTGATCATCAATCAAGAGGAGTTTGTCGGCCTGGAAGACAAGATGTCAGAGATCTTAAGCGATCTGGAACGGAAAGTCTTGATGCTTTATTTGGACGGTCGTTCCTATCAAGAGATCGCGGTAGATTTGAGGCGTCACGTGAAATCGATTGACAATGCCCTTCAGCGGGTAAAGCGAAAGCTTGAGCGTTATCTGGAGGTCAGGGATAATTAAAGCAAATGTCGGACAAGAAGCAGAAGGCTCAATCAGAGCCTTTTTTTAATTGCAGCATCGTATTTCGGGATGGCCGGTGAAGGATTTTTGCATGCTTTACCGCCATGATCTTTTGTCGGCAGACGTGATAGGACGCAATTCAGAGATGTCCATTTTCGCATAATGTGTAATATTTGGTGTTTCATCTGTTGGAAGATTGAACATACTGGATATAGGCTAAATGCTATGCAAGATGGACAAAGACTGTGAAACGCCACAGTTTTTTACAGCGGAAGGTGTACAATAAGCCGGGGACTTATTCCCTGGTTTAGCTGGCAATGGCATTTATTGCAGCCCGCAATCAGAGAGAAAAAGGCTTGAAATGGCGCTACCCTTGTGATAAAGTGTTTTAGGTAGGCCTAAATTCGCGTGTTTTATGAATGGATCGTTGTTACAGCTTTTGGAACAACGGTTTTATTCATCTCGCAGAAATAACCGGGTTTCGATGAGAACAAGGTTGTTTCTACTAGGATCAATATCGATTCTTCTGACAAAGAAGGACGTCTTCGGGAGGTGCACATCATGCGGGTAATTATCACTTTGGCTTGTACAAGCTGCAAACAAAGAAACTACACAACCACCAAAAACAAGCGAAATCACCCCGACCGCATGGAGATGAAGAAATTTTGCAAGTTCTGTAACGAGCAAACTCCTCATCGCGAAACCAGATAGTTTTCTTTTGGAGGTGTAGTCGGCGTGAAACGTGGTTTCAAGTCTCTGTTTTCCTTTTTCTCTGAAAGCTGGGCGGAACTTAAAAAAGTTCGCTGGCCCAATCGTAAAGAACTGACGAACTATACTCTCATTGTTCTAGGCACCATTGTGTTTGTCACGATTTATTTTTGGGTTGTAGACATCGGTATTTCCGCTGTGATCGAAGCGATAATTTAGAAGGGTCCCAGGTGGCTTGATATGGAAAAAAGATGGTACGTAGTTCATACCTATTCTGGGTATGAGAATAAAGTCAAAGCCAATTTGGAAAAACGTGTCGAGTCCATGGGCATGGAGGACAAAATATTCCGCGTTCTTGTTCCGATGGAAGAAGAAATCGTAAACAAAGACGGCAAGAAAAAAACCGTCATGCGTAAAGTTTACCCGGGATATGTCTTGGTCGAAATGATTCAGACCGATGATTCTTGGTATGTTGTCCGCAATACGCCAGGAGTGACCGGTTTTGTTGGTTCGACAGGGTCCGGTTCTAAACCGACGCCTTTGCTTCCGGAAGAAGTGGAACAGATTCTGAAGCATATGGGCATGGAAGAGCCGAAACCGAAGATCGAATTCGACATCAAGGAATCCGTTCGTATCAAGGTTGGTCCTTTTGCGAATTTTGTGGGCTCCGTGGAAGAGATTTTGGCTGAAAAGAGCAAGTTGAAAGTTCACGTCAACATGTTTGGACGGGAAACCCCGCTGGAGTTGGATTATACTCAAGTGGAGAAGATCTGATTCTTCAGGTTTCTTGTGGGAGGGCGTAAATACGCGTCCGTCTACCACTATTGATGCAAGGAGGTGTCAACCATGGCTAAAAAAGTTATCAAAATTGTGAAACTGCAAATTCCTGCAGGTAAAGCGAATCCGGCTCCTCCAGTAGGTCCTGCATTGGGTCAAGCGGGTGTCAACATCATGGCATTCTGTAAAGAATTCAACGCACGTACTGCTGATCAAGCTGGTCTGATCATTCCGGTTGAAATTTCGGTGTTTGAAGATCGTTCCTTTACGTTCATCACGAAAACTCCACCGGCTGCTGTTCTGCTTCGTGTGGCTGCTAAGATCGAAAAAGGATCCGGCGAGCCTAACAAGAAGAAAGTGGCTACCGTTAAGCGTGACGCTGTTCGTCAAATCGCTGAGCAAAAAATGCCTGACCTGAACGCTGCATCTGTTGAAGCTGCAATGAAGATGGTAGAAGGTACTGCCCGTAGTATGGGTATCACAATCGAAGACTAATCGTCTTTCGGTTGAAACCGGACGAGGTCCGGATTATGTGGGAGGAATTTCCGCTAACACCACAAAGGAGGAAAACAAACATGGCTAAACACGGTAAGAAATACGTTGAAGCTGCCAAGCTGATTGACAGCGAAGCAACTTATGAGCCTTTGGAAGCTGTAGAGCTTGTGAAGAAGGCTGCAACTGCCAAATTCGACGAAACTGTTGAAGCGGCTGTACGTTTGGGCGTAGACCCACGTAAACAAGACCAGGCTGTTCGTGGTGTTGTTGTCTTGCCTCACGGCACAGGTAAAACACAACGCGTTCTGGTATTTGCAAAAGGTGAAAAAGCGAAAGAGGCTGAAGCGGCTGGCGCTGATTTTGTTGGCGATCAAGACATGATCAACAAAATTCAACAAGGCTGGTTCGAGTTTGATGTCTGCGTAGCTACACCTGATATGATGAGTGAAGTCGGTAAACTTGGCCGTCTGCTCGGTGGTAAAGGCCTGATGCCTAACCCTAAAGCTGGTACGGTTACATTCGATGTTGCAAAGGCTGTTCAAGAAATCAAAGCCGGTAAAATCGAGTACCGTCTGGACAAAGCAGGTCAAATTCACGCG
This sequence comes from Bacillus sp. FSL K6-6540, assembly GCF_038007545.1. NCBI lineage: Bacteria > Bacillati > Bacillota > Bacilli > Caryophanales > Bacillaceae > Bacillus > Bacillus sp. FSL K6-6540. The sequence goes on along the minus strand of NZ_JBBOXH010000001.1, from coordinate 6,520,811 downwards.
CCAATCGGTAAAGTGTCTTTCGATGCAGCTCAATTGAATGAGAACCTCAAAGCTCTCATCGATGCATTGAATCGTGCGAAACCAGCTGCTGCTAAAGGTGTTTACCTGAAAGGTATCGCTGTTTCCTCGACGATGGGACCAAGCGCTCGCGTGAACACAACCGTTTACAGATAATATTACCATTGACTTTGGTCAATGAAGTTTGATATTATGTAACAGTTGTGAGTCTTCGAGACTGACCCTTAAAGTTGAATATGCTTACCGTAGACAGTAGGTGCCCTAAGCAGGCTTAATTTCCTACCGAGGTGTTATGATAGAACGTCAACAATTTGTCCGGTTACACCGGCCAAATGATGATTCATCAGGCCTTCGTGATTCTACGGAGGCTTTTTTAGTGCCCGTAGGAAGAGCGGAGAGCTTGGTGCTCTTACGCTACTAATACAACCAGGAGGTGTAATCATTGGCAAACGCAAAAGTGATTCAAGCGAAACAAGAAGCGGTTGATGTCGTTGCTGCTAAGCTGCGCGAGAGCGTATCTACAGTAGTTGCTGACTATCGCGGACTGAACGTTGCGCAAGTAACTGAACTTCGTAAGCAGCTTCGCGAAGCTGGCGTCGAGTTCCAAGTACTGAAAAACACGCTGCTTCGCCGCGCAACTGCGGCAGCAGAGCTGACTGATCTGGACGAAGTCCTGACTGGTCCTACAGCTGTTGCTTTTGGTACCAATGACGCTGTCGCTCCAGCAAAAATCCTCAACGATTTTGCTAAGAAAAACGACGCGTTGAAATTGAAAGGCGGCGTAGTAGAAGGCCGTGTAATCGGAGAGAGCGAAATCAAAGCTCTGGCAGAACTTCCGTCCCGCGAAGGTCTCCTCTCCATGCTCCTCAGCGTGCTTCAAGCTCCAGTGCGCAACTTCGCGCTTGCAGTTAAAGCCGTTGCTGAGAAGGAAGAACAAGGCGCATAAGCCTTGTCTTGCTGAAGCTGTGTAACAACAACTATCAAATCTTAATAATAAATGGAGGTTCAACTTAAATGAGCAAAGAGCAAATCTTGGAAGCAATTAAAGGTATGTCTGTTCTGGAACTGAACGATCTCGTAAAAGCAATCGAAGAAGAATTTGGTGTAACTGCTGCAGCTCCAGTAGCTGTTGTAGGTGGCGCTGGTGCAGCTGCTGAAGCAGAGCAATCCGAATTCGACGTAATCCTGACAAGCGCAGGCGCGTCCAAAATCAACGTAATCAAAGTGGTTCGCGAAATCACAGGTCTTGGCTTGAAAGAAGCAAAAGAACTGGTTGACAACGCTCCAAAACCATTGAAAGAAAAAGTAGCTAAAGAAGAAGCTGAAGCTGTTAAAGCTAAATTGGAAGAAGCAGGCGCATCCGTAGAAGTGAAGTAATTACTTCTCTAGATGAATGTCAGCAAGAAACAAACCCCTTGAATATTTGTTCAAGGGGTTTGTTATTGTGGCGGGGAGTTCGATAGGTACTGATTCTCCGCGGGAAAGGTTATACTGGGATAATGGAGCGCTTAAGGCCGGTATGCCTTAGGCGGGCAGAATTTGATTCAAGACGGAGGAAATGATGCCGAATCAACATTATTACTCAAACCAGCCGGAGATTGCTCATGATCGTAAGGAGCTAAAGACGGAACTTCGGGGGCAGTCATTTAGTTTGGTCAGCGACGCCGGCGTGTTCTCCAAGGGCGGCGTGGATTATGGCAGCAAGGTGTTAATAGACGCCATGGATTTCGGGCAGGATGCCCAAGTGCTGGATGTAGGGTGCGGGTACGGCCCGATCGGCCTAACGGCGGCAAGAATGGCCTCGCAAGGCCATGTGACGATGATCGACATCAATAGCCGGGCTGTCGAATTGGCCAAAGAGAATGCGAAGCGCAACGGTATAATCAACGTTACGATCTTAGAAAGCGACTTGTTTGAGGCGGTGAAGGATCAGCAATTTGATGTGGTTCTGACCAATCCGCCGATTCGTGCGGGAAAAGAAACGGTGCATGCCATATTCGAGGAATCGTGGAAACATCTGCGCGAGAATGGACAGTTGTGGGTTGTGATTCAGAAGAAGCAGGGTGCGCCTTCGGCAAAAGCGAAGCTGGAGAGTTTATTTGAACAGGTTGAGGAAGTAACGAAGGATAAAGGGTACCGAATATTCAAAGCGACGAAATCTTCTTAAAATAGTTCGACTAGGCTGTTGACTTGGGTATGCTGGTATGGTATTATTATAAAATGTCAGTATTAGGATGGTCTCTTTGTCTTTAGTTGGCTGAAATGTCAAGACTTATTATGCGGAAATACGCATAAAGTCGATCATATTGACGTATAATATGTACATTTTGGGCAAATCTACAGGATATGAGATGATTATCATAACCATGGATAAGCTGCTCTTTTTTCGAAAAGGTATTCGATAAGGGCTTTTCTCTATTTATGGGAGTGTCCTCTGTATGTTCCATTATAGTGTTACAAACAGAGGTTCGCAATGAAATTTTTAAAGTGAGTAGACATGAGGGGTGAGTTTAAGTTGGCAGGACATCTTGTTCAATATGGTCGACGCACTCGGCGAAGTTATGCTCGTATTAACGAGGTACTCGAAGTTCCGAACCTGATTGAAATCCAACAAAAATCTTATGAATGGTTTTTGGAGGAAGGACTCCGCGAAATGTTCCAGGACATCTCGCCGATTCAGGATTTCACAGGCAATTTGGTGCTAGAGTTCATTGACTACAGCCTTGGAGAACCGAAATACACCGTCGATGACGCGAAAGAACGCGACGTTACTTATGCGGCGCCGCTCCGCGTGAAAGTCCGGCTCATTAACAAGGAGACCGGCGAGGTCAAGGAGCAGGAAGTGTTCATGGGAGACTTCCCGTTAATGACGGAAACCGGAACATTCATTATCAATGGTGCCGAACGGGTTATTGTCAGCCAGTTGGTTCGCTCTCCCAGCGTCTATTTCAGCACGAAAGTGGATAAAAACGGTAAGACGACGTACACTGCAACAGTTATCCCTAACCGCGGCGCTTGGCTGGAACTGGAGATGGACGCGAAGGACATTATTTATGTCCGGATCGACCGCACCCGTAAAATCCCTGTAACGGTGCTTTTACGTGCACTTGGTTTTGGCACAGATGCCGAGATTTTGGATCTTCTGGGCAATGATGAATATATTCAAAATACGCTGGATAAAGACAACACGGACTCCACGGAAAAAGCGCTCATTGAAATCTATGAACGCCTTCGTCCGGGCGAGCCGCCAACACTGGAGAATGCGAAGAGCCTTCTCGTTGCCCGTTTCTTCGATCCGAAGCGTTATGATTTGGCTAACGTTGGTCGTTACAAGATCAACAAGAAGCTTCATATTAAGAACCGTCTCTTTAATCAACGTTTGGCAGAAAGTTTGATAGACATCGATACGGGTGAGATCGTGGCGGAAGCCGGTCAAACCGTAGATCGTCGTCTTTTGGACGAGATTATGCCTTACCTTGAGAAGAGCGTAGGCTTCAAGAATTATCATGTTGCCGGCGGCGTGATGGACAGCGAGGATATCCCGCTGCAAACGATCGACGTATTCTCTCCGATCGAGGACGGAAAAGTCGTGAAAGTCATCGCGAACGCAAACATCGATAAATCCGTGAAGCATATTACGCAGGCGGATATCATCTCCTCCATCAGCTACTTCATCAACCTGCTGCATGGAATCGGCAATACGGATGATATCGATCACCTGGGTAACCGTCGTCTGCGTTCCGTGGGCGAATTGCTCCAGAATCAGTTCCGTATCGGTTTGTCCCGGATGGAGCGCGTTGTTCGTGAGAGAATGTCGATCCAGGATGCGAACGTGATTACGCCGCAGGCGCTCATCAACATCCGTCCTGTTATCGCATCGATCAAAGAGTTCTTCGGCAGCTCCCAGTTGTCCCAGTTCATGGATCAGACGAACCCGCTAGCGGAACTGACGCACAAACGTCGTCTGTCTGCACTCGGACCGGGCGGTTTGACGCGTGAGCGCGCAGGCTTTGAAGTGCGGGACGTTCACCACAGTCACTATGGCCGTATGTGTCCGATCGAGACGCCGGAGGGACCGAACATCGGTCTGATCAACTCCTTGTCCACGTTTGCGCGCATCAACGAGTATGGCTTCATCGAAGCTCCGTACCGTTGGGTGGATCCGAAGACCGGTAAAGTCACGGACCAAATCGATTACCTGACTGCAGACGAAGAGGATAACTACATCGTTGCCCAGGCAAACGCCGAACTCAACGAAGACGGTACCTTCGCTGACGAAATGGTAATCGTCCGTTATAACAAGCAATCCGACAACATCCTTCCAATGCCGAGCGACCGTGTAGACTACATGGACGTATCGCCTAAGCAGGTCGTGTCGGTAGCGACGGCGCTCATTCCGTTCCTCGAGAACGATGACTCCAACCGCGCGCTGATGGGATCGAACATGCAGCGGCAGGCTGTTCCGCTTCTTATTCCTAAGGCTCCGCTCGTCGGAACCGGGATGGAGCATAAGTCTGCGAAAGACTCCGGTGTATGTATTGTATCCAAATACGACGGGATTATTGAACGTTCATCCGCCAACGAAATCTGGCTCCGCCGCGTGGAAAATATCGACGGACAAGAAGTCAAAGGCGATATTGTTAAATATAAATTACACAAATTTATGCGTTCGAACCAAGGAACATGCATCAATCAGCGTCCAATCGTCAAGCGCGGCGATGTGATCAAAAAAGGTGACATCCTGGCTGACGGACCATCCACCGAGATGGGCGAATTGGCACTGGGCCGCAACGTCGTTGTTGCGTTCATGACTTGGGAAGGCTACAACTACGAGGATGCGATTCTTCTCTCCGAGAAGCTGGTCAAAGAGGACGTGTACACTTCGATCCATATCGAGGAGTACGAATCCGAGGCACGTGACACGAAGCTTGGTCCGGAGGAAATCACGCGCGATATTCCTAACGTAGGGGAAGAAGCGCTCAAGAACCTTGACGAGCGCGGAATCATCCGCATCGGTGCCGAAATCAGCGCTGGCGACATTCTCGTTGGTAAGGTAACGCCTAAAGGCGTAACCGAGCTGACGGCAGAGGAGCGTCTCTTGCATGCGATCTTCGGTGAGAAGGCTCGCGAAGTGCGCGATACCTCGCTGCGCGTTCCTCACGGTAGTGACGGAATCATCGTGGACGTGAAGGTGTTTACGCGTGAGAACGGCGACGAGTTGCCGCCGGGCGTCAACCAATTGGTTCGCGTCTACATCGCACAGAAACGCAAAATCTCCGAAGGCGACAAAATGGCCGGACGTCACGGTAACAAAGGTGTCGTTGCCCGTATTCTGCCTGAAGAAGACATGCCGTTCCTGCCGGATGGCACGCCGGTTCAAGTTGTGTTGAACCCTCTGGGGGTTCCATCACGGATGAACATTGGTCAGGTGCTTGAGGTTCACTTGGGTATGGCTGCGCTCCAGCTCGGCATTCACGTGGCTTCACCGGTATTCGACGGTGCAAGCGAGTATGACGTGTTTGATACGATGGAAGAAGCAGGCATGCAGCGCAATGGTAAGACCGTGTTGTACGACGGACGGACGGGCGAACGTTTTGAACGTGAAGTTACCGTCGGCGTCATGCACATGATCAAGCTCGCGCACATGGTTGATGATAAAATTCACGCCCGTTCCACGGGACCATACTCCCTCGTTACGCAGCAGCCGCTGGGTGGTAAAGCCCAGTTCGGCGGACAGCGCTTCGGTGAGATGGAAGTATGGGCGCTTGAAGCTTACGGTGCTGCCTATACGCTGCAAGAAATTCTTACCGTCAAGTCCGATGACGTGGTCGGCCGGGTGAAAACCTACGAATCGATCGTCAAAGGCGAGAACGTTCCGGAACCGGGTGTTCCTGAATCGTTCAAGGTATTGATTAAAGAGCTTCAGTCTCTCGGTATGGACGTTAAAATCCTGAGCGAGAACGAAGAGGAAATCGAGATGAAAGAACTCGATGACGAAGACGATGCTCAAGGTGATAAACTGAGCCTTAACTTGGAAGGCGCTGAAGTCGGAGTGGAATAACGGTCAATCATTCACCCCCGTCGGCTGATTAGTCGGCGGTGGTGTTATGGTCGTACAGCACATAAATAGGACTAGGTTGAGGAGGGTTGCTCCTTGTTGGACGTTAACAATTTTGAGTACATGAAAATCGGTCTTGCTTCACCGGAAAAAATCCGTTCTTGGTCTCGCGGAGAGGTGAAGAAGCCGGAAACGATTAACTACCGTACATTGAAGCCGGAGAAAGAAGGCCTCTTCTGCGAGCGTATTTTCGGTCCTCAGAAGGACTGGGAATGTCATTGCGGTAAGTATAAGCGTGTCCGTTATAAAGGAGTAGTCTGCGATCGCTGTGGCGTTGAAGTTACGCGCGCCAAGGTCCGCCGCGAACGGATGGGCCATATTGAGCTCGCAGCTCCTGTATCGCACATTTGGTATTTCAAAGGCATTCCAAGCCGCATGGGTTTGGCTCTGGATATGTCCCCAAGATCTCTTGAGGAGATCATTTACTTCGCATCTTATGTTGTAACCGATCCAGGAGATACGCCGCTGGAGAAGAAGCAATTGCTGTCCGAGAAGGAATACCGCAGCTACCGTGAGAAGTACGGCTACGGCTTCCAAGCCGGCATGGGTGCTGAAGCGGTCAAGAAACTTCTTCAAGACATTGATATTGAGAAAGAGCTTGAATTCCTTAAGGAAGAACTTCGCACTGCACAAGGTCAGCGCCGCAACCGGGCGATCAAACGCCTGGAAGTGATTGAGGCGTTCCGCAACTCCGGCAACAATCCGGAATGGATGATCATGGATGTGCTGCCGGTCATTCCGCCGGAGCTTCGTCCGATGGTTCAACTTGATGGCGGACGCTTTGCGACTTCCGACTTGAACGATCTGTACCGCCGTGTTATTAACCGGAACAACCGTCTGAAAAGACTGCTGGATCTCGGCGCGCCGGATATCATTGTTCAAAACGAGAAGCGCATGCTGCAGGAAGCTGTCGATGCACTGATCGACAACGGCCGCCGCGGCCGTCCGGTAACAGGTCCGGGTAACCGTCCGCTTAAATCCCTCAGCCACATGCTGAAGGGTAAACAAGGGCGTTTCCGTCAGAACTTGCTCGGTAAACGGGTTGACTACTCTGGTCGTTCCGTTATCGTCGTAGGTCCTTACCTGAAAATGTACCAATGCGGTCTGCCTAAGAAAATGGCGCTCGAGCTCTTCAAGCCGTTCGTAATGAAAGAACTGGTCAACAAAGGCCTGGCACATAATATCAAGAGTGCGAAACGCAAAGTAGAACGTGTAAGTCCAGAAGTATGGGATGTGCTCGAGGAAGTCATTAAAGAGCATCCGGTTCTTCTGAACCGTGCACCGACGCTTCACAGACTCGGTATTCAAGCATTTGAGCCGATTCTGGTTGAGGGCCATGCGATCCGTCTTCACCCGCTCGTATGTACGGCGTATAACGCTGACTTTGACGGTGACCAAATGGCGGTTCACGTTCCTTTGTCCGCTGAGGCTCAAGCTGAAGCGCGTCTGTTGATGCTGGCATCGGGCAACATTTTGAACCCGAAAGACGGTAAGCCGGTTGTTACGCCGTCTCAGGATATGGTACTGGGTTCCTTCTATCTGACAATGGATAACAAGGAAGAGAAAGGTACCGGCATGATTCTGGGCAGCGTGAACGAAGCGGTTTCCGCTTATCAGCGTGAAGCAGCCGGTCTGCATGCACGCGTAGCGATTCCGGTTAAAGCCCTTGGCAAAACCAGCTTCACCGACAAACAGCAGGATGCGATTTTGATTACGACGATCGGCCGGATTATCTTTAACGAGATTTTCCCTGCCAGCTTCCCATACATCAATGAAGCGACTCGTACGAACCTGCTGCAAGGCACGCCTGAGAAGTATTTCGTATACGAGAAGGGCGCGGATATTCAGAAGGTGATTCAGGAACTGCCGGTCAGCGGAGCCGTTGGCAAGGAATACCTGGGTTCCATCATTGCGCGCTGTTTCGAAACGTACCATACAACGGAAACCTCTGTGATTTTGGATAAAATCAAGCAGATCGGTTTCACATACTCTACCCGTGCAGGCGTAACCGTTGCGGTATCAGACGTTATCGTACCTGACGAGAAGAATGAAATCCTGAAAGAGTCCGACGAGAAGGTTAAAGTGGTAACGAACCAATATCGCCGCGGCTTGATTACGAACGAAGAACGTTATGACCGCGTTATCGACATCTGGTCCAAGACCAAAGACGATATTACGGATGTACTCATGAAGTCGATGGATCGCTTTAACTCCATCATGCTCATGGTGGATTCCAAGGCGCGGGGTAACAAATCGCAGATCACCCAGCTCGGTGGCATGCGGGGTCTGATGGCGAACCCGTCGGGCCGTATCATCGAACTCCCGATCAAATCGAACTTCCGTGAAGGACTGACGGTACTCGAGTACTTCCTGTCCACGCACGGTGCGCGTAAAGGTCTTGCCGATACAGCGCTTCGTACCGCTGACTCCGGTTACTTGACTCGTCGACTTGTCGACGTGGCCCAGGATGTCATCGTTCGCGAAGACGAGTGCAGCACGGATAAAGGCTTTACCGTTAGCCGTATTCAGGACGGTAAAGAAGTTATCGAGGATCTCTACGACCGTATTGAGGGACGTTATGCATTTGAGACCGTTCGTCATCCGGAAACGAAAGAGATCATCGTTAATCGTAACGAATTGATTGATTCCGACAAAGCTGAGGAAATCGTGGCAGCTGGAGTTGAGAAGCTTCAAATTCGTTCCATCTTGAGCTGCCGTGCACGTTATGGCGTCTGCAAAAAATGTTACGGCCGTAACCTGGCTACTGGTAAGCATGTTGAGATTGGTGAAGCGGTTGGTATTATCGCAGCTCAATCCATCGGCGAACCGGGAACACAGCTCACGATGCGTACGTTCCACACAGGCGGTGTTGCCGGTGATGATATTACACAAGGTCTTCCGCGTATCCAGGAGCTCTTTGAAGCCCGTAATCCTAAAGGTCAAGCGACCATTAGTGAGATCGACGGCGTAGTTAAGGAGATCCGTGAAACGAAAGATCGTCGTGAAATCGAAATTCAAGGTGAAGCTGAAACCAAAGTTTACGCGGTTACCTATGGCTCCCGTCTGCGCGTAAGCGAAGGCAAGCATATTGAAGCCGGGGATGAACTGACCGATGGTTCCATTGATCCGAAGGAAATGCTTCGCATCAAAGGTATCCGTGGCGTGCAGAACTACATCCTTCAGGAAGTTCAACGCGTATACCGTAACCAAGGCGTAGAAATTAACGATAAACACGTTGAAGTTATGATCAGACAGATGCTGCGTAAATTCCGTATCGTTGATGCGGGAGATACGAACCTGCTGCCAGGCTCCTTCGTGGATATGCATGAATACGAGACAGCGAATAAAGACGCTATTCTTTCCGGGAAAGAACCAGCGGTTGCAAAACCGGTTCTTCTCGGGATTACAAAAGCTTCCCTCGAAACCGATTCGTTCTTGTCAGCGGCCTCCTTCCAGGAGACAACTCGCGTGTTGACCGACGCTGCCATTAAAGGTAAAGTCGATCAGCTGCTTGGTCTGAAAGAGAATGTTATCATTGGTAAACTGATCCCTGCAGGTACCGGTATGAACCGTTATCGCAGCGTGAAGTTCGCGGGACAAAATGATGTGAATGACGAAAGTCAGGAACTCGAAACAGCTTCTATAGATTAAGAAACAGTCAGGTGATGAGGAGATTTCCGTGTCTTAAGATGCGGAAGCCCTCCTCGTCCCAAAGTTTCTTTTTTTCTGATTTAATAGCTTGACATCGATTAGGGCAGATGCTAATATAGCAAAGGTGCGTGAATAGTTTCTTTGTTCCCTGTTCTTTTGGAGGAATGACTTGTGTCTAATGATAAAGGATTACAGGATGCACACATCAAGATTGGCACCAAACAAACGATGAAGGCCGTTGAATCCGGTTTGGCTACAGAGGTTTATGTGGCTGAAGATTGCGACCAGCGTTTGATTTCAAAAGTCGTATCCGAGTGTGATAAGAATGGCGTGCATATCAACTATGTACCCACGATGATAGAGCTTGGAGAAGCATGCGGTATTGAAGTTGGTGCAGCTATGGTAGCTGTCTTGAAATCATGATTTGAGAAATCGTTTTTGTTGGAGAAGACGTTACTTCTTTCGGCAAAAACTTTTCATTTGTTCTTTTATGAACCGCCTGGGTCTGTGGACTTAAACGGGGTTTGTAATTGAATGATAAATACGGGAAGGGGGTGGCTAGCATGCCAACAATTAACCAACTGGTTCGCAAGGGCCGTCAAGCTAAAGTTTACAAATCGAAATCTCCAGCTCTTCAAAAAGGTTTTAACGCTTTGAAACGTGAGGAGACCGACTTGAGCGCTCCGCAAAAACGCGGTGTATGCACTCGTGTAGGCACAATGACGCCGAAAAAACCGAACTCCGCACTTCGTAAGTATGCTCGTGTTCGCTTGACGAACCGCATTGAGGTGACGGCTTACATTCCGGGTATCGGACATAACTTGCAAGAGCACAGTGTTGTATTGGTTCGCGGTGGACGGGTAAAAGACCTTCCGGGTGTACGTTACCATATCGTTCGCGGCGCACTTGATACCGCTGGTGTAAACAACCGGATGCAAGCTCGTTCCAAATACGGCACGAAGCGTCCTAAAGCAAAAAGCTAATTGATGCTCATGTTTTCGTAACATGACTCATGACTGAAGAAAGGGGGATATCCATGCCACGCAAAGGTCCAGTAACTAAAAGAGACGTGCTGCCAGATCCGGTGTATAACAGCAAACTGGTAACTCGTCTGATCAACCGCATCATGTTGGATGGTAAAAGAGGTGTTGCTCAAAGCATCCTTTACAATTCGTTCAACATCATCAAGGAACGTACTGGTAATGATCCGATGGAAGTGTTTGAAGCAGCTATCAAGAACATCATGCCAGTATTGGAAGTTAAAGCTCGTCGTGTCGGCGGTGCTAACTACCAGGTTCCGATCGAAGTTAAACCAGAGAGACGTACATCCCTTGGATTACGTTGGCTCGTAAACTACTCCCGCAACCGCGGTGAGAAGACGATGGAAGAGCGTTTGGCGGCTGAGATCATCGACGCTTCCAACAACACAGGCGCTTCCGTTAAGAAACGTGAAGACACGCACAAAATGGCTGAAGCGAACAAAGCGTTTGCTCACTACCGTTGGTAGGATTCAGCAACTAATTTATACTTCAAATTTTGAAGGGAGACTATTCGCATGGCGACAAGAGAGTTCTCCTTGAAAAATACACGTAATATCGGGATCATGGCGCATATTGACGCTGGTAAAACGACCACTACAGAGCGGATTTTGTTCTATACAGGCCGTACGCACAAAATCGGGGAAGTTCACGAGGGTGCAGCTACAATGGACTGGATGGAACAGGAGCAGGAGCGCGGTATCACGATTACGTCCGCTGCGACTACCGCTTCTTGGAAGGGTCATCGCGTTAATATTATCGACACCCCGGGGCACGTTGACTTCACAGTAGAAGTTGAACGTTCCCTTCGTGTATTGGATGGGGCAGTAGGTGTATTCAGTGCGAAAGAGGGCGTTGAACCTCAGTCGGAGACTGTTTGGAGACAAGCAGACCGTTACGGAGTTCCGCGGATCGCATACGTAAACAAAATGGATATTATCGGTGCCGACTACTTGAACGTAGTTAAAGATATGAGAGAGCGCCTGCAGGCGAATGCGGTAGCAATTCAGCTTCCGATCGGTGCAGAGAACGATTTCGTTGGCATCATCGATATTATCGAGGAAAAAGCTTATATGTATAAGGATGACCTCGGTCAAAATATCGAAGAAACCGAAATTCCAGCAGAATTCAAGGATCAAGTGGAAGAGCTTCGCAACGAGTTGGTTGAGAAGGTAGCAGAACTTGACGAAGACTTGACAATGAAATATCTTGAAGGTGAAGAAATCACCATCGCTGAGTTGAAAGCTGCTCTGCGTAAAGGTGTTGTCGAAGTTAAGATCTTCCCGGTTATCTGTGGATCTTCTTACCGTAACAAAGGCGTTCAGTTGATGCTTGATGCCGTAATCGATTATTTGCCGGCTCCAACTGACGTTCCAGACATCAAGGGTACTCTTGAAGACGGAACTGAAGCTATTCGGCATTCTTCCGATGAAGAGCCGTTCTCGGCTTTGGCATTCAAAATTGCAACCGACCCTTACGTTGGTAAGCTGACATTCTTCCGCGTATACTCCGGCGTACTGCAATCCGGTTCTTACGTACTGAATGCAACAAAAGGCAAGCGTGAGCGCATTGGTCGTATCCTTCAAATGCATGCGAACAGCCGTCAAGAAATTTCCGAAGTATTCGCCGGAGATATCGCAGCTGCCGTAGGTTTGAAAGATACGGGCACAGGTGATACACTATGTGATGAGAAAAACCCGGTTATCCTGGAGTCCATGAACTTCCCTGACCCGGTTATCGAAATCGCAGTTGAGCCTAAAACAAAAGCTGACCAAGATAAAATGGGCGTGGCTCTCGGTAAGTTGACGGAAGAGGATCCAACTCTTCGCGCGCATACCGATGAAGAAACTGGCCAAACGATCTTGGCAGGTATGGGTGAGCTTCACTTGGACATCATCATCGACCGTATGCGTCGTGAGTTCAAGGTAGAAACCAACGTGGGTAAACCACAGGTAGCTTACCGCGAAACATTCCGTGCGCCAGCTCGCGTTGAAGGTAAATTCGTTCGTCAGTCCGGTGGTCGTGGTCAATACGGTCACGTATGGGTTGAGTTCGAACCTCTGGAACCTGGTAGCGGTAACCAATTCGACAGCAAGGTTGTCGGTGGTTCTGTACCAAGAGAATATATTGGTCCTGCACAACAAGGTATCGAAGAGCAAATGAAGAACGGTGTACTTGCCGGCTTCCCGCTTGTTGACGTTAAAGCAACCATCGTTGACGGTTCGTACCATGATGTTGACTCCAATGAAATGGCGTTTAAAATCGCTGGTTCCATGGCTCTGAAAGCAGCTAAAGACAAGTGTAAGCCTGTCCTGCTCGAGCCAATCATGAAAGTTGAAGTTACCGTGCCTGAGGAATACATGGGCGACGTAATGGGTATGCTGAACTCCCGCCGTGGACGTATCGAAGGTATGGACTCCCGTGGCGGTACTCAAATTATCCGTGCGAAAGTGCCTCTTTCCGAAATGTTCGGTTACTCCACAACCCTTCGCTCCGGTACACAAGGACGCGGCGTGTTCTCCATGGAACTCTCCCACTACGAAGAAGTTCCTAAGAATATCTCCGATGAAATTGTGTCCAAGATCAAAGGCGGAGAATAATAACGTTTTACCTGCTGGATAGGAGGCGGGACCAAACATCCCGTTAACTCCGCTTCCGGCCCAACATATATAATCCCCTTAAGGAGGAATTGTTCAAATGGCAAAGGCTAAATACGAACGTACGAAACCCCATGTTAACATCGGTACTATCGGTCACGTTGACCATGGTAAAACAACATTGACTGCTGCAATTACATCTGTATTGTCCAAAACTTACGGTGGCGCAGCAATGTCCTTCGATCAAATCGACAAAGCTCCAGAAGAGCGCGAACGCGGTATCACAATCTCTACTTCCCACGTAGAGTATGAAACTGATGCTCGTCACTACGCACACGTTGACTGCCCAGGTCACGCTGACTATGTTAAAAACATGATCACTGGTGCTGCTCAAATGGACGGAGCAATCCTGGTTGTATCCGCAGCTGACGGCCCAATGCCGCAAACTCGCGAGCACATCCTGCTGTCCCGCCAAGTAGGCGTTCCTTACATCGTTGTATTCTTGAACAAATGCGACATGGTTGAAGACGAAGAGCTCTTGGAATTGGTTGAAATGGAAGTTCGCGACCTTCTGAGCGAGTACGACTTCCCAGGCGACGACACTCCGATCACTCGTGGTTCCGCTCGTGAAGCTCTGCAAAACCCAGAAGGCGAATGGGCACAAAAAATCGTTGAAATGTTCAAAACAATCGACGAGTACATCCCATTGCCTGAGCGTGACACTGACAAGCCTTTCTTGATGCCTGTCGAGGACGTATTCTCCATCACTGGTCGTGGTACCGTTGCTACAGGTCGTGTAGAGCGTGGTACGATCAAAGTTGGTGACGAGATCGAAATCGTTGGTATCGCTGAAGAAACTAAGAAATCCGTTGTTACGGGCGTTGAAATGTTCCGTAAATTGCTGGATTCCGCACAAGCTGGTGACAACATCGGTGCATTGCTTCGTGGTGTTGAGCGTACTCAAATCGAGCGCGGTCAAGTACTTGCTAAGCCTGCTTCCGTTAAACCACACACTGAGTTCACAGCTCAAGTATACGTACTGAGCAAAGAAGAAGGCGGACGTCATAAGCCTTTCTTCACTGGCTACCGTCCACAGTTCTACTTCCGTACTACGGACGTAACTGGCGTGATCAACTTGCCAGAAGGTTCTGAAATGGTTATGCCTGGTGATAACATCACTGTAACGGTTAACCTGATCAGCCCAATCGCGATCGAAGAAGGAACTAAGTTCTCCATTCGTGAAGGCGGCCGTACCGTAGGTGCTGGTTCCGTTGCTTCCATCATTAAATAATTAAGGCTTCGAACAGCCTTGCATATAGCAACAGTGTATTGTAACGAGCAACAGTGTGATGTCCTGATAAAAGAGTCTGATCCCTTGGATCGGGCTCTTTTTCTATTTGTAGTGATACCCCCCCTGTGATCTTTGCGGCTAAACTAAAACCTTAAGTGTAGGATATGTAGAAAATTAGTCAAGCTTACTGTACAGAATATGCCATATATTCAAGGATTCATTCTATTTATTTGGTTCCAGTATGATTACAATCTTTGATTGAAGTCAGTTAAGGAATTAGAAACTATCTATTATATAGAATGGAGATCACAGCCTGTATGAAATGTCCGTTTGCATGGATGAAGAGGAGTTTGGAAGATGAAGTTCAGCCTGCAGTAGAACTGCGCAATTCAGAAGAGGCCCGTTATGTGTATCAAGAACCATTAGGCGAGCTGAATGATCAAATGCGGATGATTGGCCTAACCGAGGGGGATCTTCAGCTTTTGAGGCAGCTCCGTCCGCAAATGGAGGAGAGGCTTGAGGAGATAACAGAAGCATTTTATCAGTCTGTCGCGATCATCTCCTCGAAATATGGAATGGAGAAATCAATGAAGCTTATGTAGCAAAAAGGCTGCGCATTGCCGAGGTGCATAAGCGCGTGGGGCTTGAGCCTAAATGGTACTTGTCCGCTTTCCAGAACTTACAGAACGAATTCTTCAAGATGATCTATAGAGAGGTTGTAGGAGAAGAACAACAAATACGGCTAGTGTCGACGATTACCAAGTTGCTTAGCCTGGAGCAGCAGCTAGTGTTGGAAGCTTACGAGAGAGTAAACTTAAGTGAGAAGCAGTTCCAGTATGATAGGGTAAGAAAAGAGCTGAAACAGAACATTGCTGCTTTTGTTAGCGAGTTATCCGGGCTGACGCTGGATATTAATGAGGCTGTAGAACGCCTGATGACCAGCAGTAGCGAGATGGCTGATACATTTGAACGCACTTCAACCACAACGCAGGGCTCGATATCGGATGCAAGGGCCGGTGAAGCAAAAATAGCAGAGTTGGAGGATCAAATGAATGCGATTGACCAAAGCGCGGCCGGGATGCAGCATGCGGTGCAAGAACTTCAGGAATCCTCCAAGCAGATTTCCGTTATAGCGGTGAGTGTTCAGGAAATAGCCTCCCAGATCAAGCTGCTTTCCTTAAATGCAACCATAGAAGCAGCACGCGCCGGAGAGCATGGAAAGGGTTTTGCCGTTGTAGCCCAAGAGGTAAGCCGCCTGTCGGAGGACACGAGGACGACCGTGAACCGAATTGCAGATATCGTAACCAAGTCGAGATCC
This sequence comes from Bacillus sp. FSL K6-6540, assembly GCF_038007545.1. Lineage (NCBI taxonomy): Bacteria > Bacillati > Bacillota > Bacilli > Caryophanales > Bacillaceae > Bacillus > Bacillus sp. FSL K6-6540. The sequence goes on along the minus strand of NZ_JBBOXH010000001.1, from coordinate 6,504,781 downwards.
ATCACGGCTGAAGTGGTAGAATCTATTAACCAGGTTCAAGGGCTAACGATGCAAGGGAAGAGACAGTCCGAGGAATCCAGCAAGCTGTTCTCCAGCATTCTGATGTCCGTACAGTCCAGTGCAGATCGAATGATGAGGGCGGAGAAAGAAATGAAACTGCTCTCCATGACGATCGGAAGCATCCGGGAAGCCACGTCCGAAGCTGCGGTTTCTGCCGAAAATTTCAAGGAAAGCACGGAGCGAATGTAAATACATATCAAATATGAATTAGTGCTTGCAATGCGCCTATCTTTTATATATAATAGTGAATGTTGTTCTGCGACGTTGCGATGATGTGAGAGGTTACCGACACACCCGGCCCCTTTGCCATGAGGTGGGTGGTTGGAAAATTTTCACGGAGTATGTCCGATACCAAATTGGGCGATAGAAGGAGGGAATAAAATGGCAAAGCAAAAAATTCGTATTCGCTTGAAAGCATACGACCACAGAGTTCTTGATCAATCCGCTGAGAAAATTGTTGAGACAGCAAAACGTTCGGGTGCTGGTGTATCCGGTCCGATCCCGCTTCCAACTGAGAAACAAGTAATTACCATTCTCCGTGCGGTGCACAAGTATAAGGATTCTCGGGAACAGTTCGAAATGCGTACACATAAACGCTTGATCGACATCGTGAACCCGACTCCACAAACTGTGGATGCCTTGATGCGCTTGGACCTGCCGTCCGGTGTAGATATCGAAATCAAACTGTAAGCATTGCATAACGAATTAGAGAAGAGAAAAGAGGTGTCAACATGAAAGGTATCTTAGGTAGAAAGCTCGGAATGACTCAAGTATTTACCCCTGAGGGTGTTGTAATTCCTGTAACGGTTATCGAAGCAGGTCCTTGTGTTGTTCTTCAAAAGAAAGATCTGGAAAACGACGGATACGAAGCGATCCAAGTTGGTTTCTCCGATAAGAAAGAGAACAGATCTAACAAACCAGAAGCAGGCCATGCGAAAAAAGCAAACACTGCGCCTAAGCGCTACGTTCGCGAAATTCGCGGTGTTGACCTCGCGAGTGTCGAGGTTGGACAAGAGCTGAAGGCTGATGTCTTCGCAGAAGGCGAATTTGTTGACGTAACGGGTATTTCCAAAGGTAAAGGATTCCAAGGCGTAATCAAGCGTTGGGGCCAAAGCCGCGGACCAATGTCTCACGGTTCCCGTTATCACCGTAGACCAGGTTCCATGGGTTCGATCCAGGCAAACCGTGTTCCTAAAGGAAAGCGTCTGCCAGGTCACATGGGCAATGAGACAGTTACGATCCAAAAGCTCGAAGTTGTTAAAGTCGACGCAGAGCGTAACGTAATCCTTGTTAAAGGCTCCATTCCTGGACCTAAAAAAGGTTTCGTTCAAATCAAAGAAACGGTGAAGAAATAATCGCCTAAAGAAAGGAGGAACAAACAATGCCTAAAGTAGCACTTTATAATGTCAGCGGTAGCCAGGTTGGCGAAGTAGAATTGAATGAAGCTGTATTCGGCATCGAGCCGAACGCTCACGTACTGCACAGCGCAGTATTGCTGCAGCGCGCTTCCCTTCGTCGTGGTACCCACAAAGTAAAAGGACGTTCTGAAGTACGCGGCGGCGGACGTAAGCCTTGGAAACAAAAAGGTACCGGCCGTGCTCGTCAAGGTTCGATCCGTTCTCCACAATGGAAAGGCGGCGGCGTGGTATTTGGACCGACTCCGCGCAGCTACACGTTTAAACTTCCTAAGAAAGTTCGTCGATTGGCTATCAAATCCGCTTTGTCTTCCAAAGTGATTGACAACGCAATTATCGTATTGGATCAACTGACGCTGAACACGCCGAAAACGAAAGAGTTTGCTAACATCCTTAGCAACCTGAAAGTAGGCCGTAAAGCTCTGATCGTTGCTCCAAGCTATGATGATAATGTAGCCCTTTCCGCACGTAATATTCCTGGTGTGAAATTCGTAGCGGCTGACGGCATTAATGTTCTTGACGTACTGTCGTACGATCAACTGATCATTACGAAGGAAGCAGTTCAGAAGGTAGAGGAGGTGCTCGCGTAATGAAAGACCCACGCGATATAATCAAGCGCCCGGTGATCACGGAACGTACGGCTGACTACATGGCAGAGCTGAAATATGCTTTTGAAGTGGATATCCGTGCTAACAAGACCGAGATCAAGCAAGCTGTCGAATCTATTTTTAAAGTTAAAGTATCGAACGTGAATACGATGCGTGTCCCTGCTAAACCAAAACGTTACGGCCGTTATTCCGGTTACACGACCGAATGGAAAAAGGCAATCGTGACTTTGGCACCAGACAGCAAACCGCTCGAGTTCTTTGAATCGGTTGAATAAGAATTTCTTAAGTAAGGAGGGAAAATTCAGTGCCTATTAAAAAGTATAAACCGACATCCCCGGCTCGACGCAACATGTCCGTGTCGACTTTCGAAGAAATCACCACGAATCAGCCGGAGAAATCGTTGCTGGCTCCACTGAGCAAAACAGCTGGCCGCAACAACCAAGGTAAAATTACGGTTCGTCACCATGGCGGCGGACACAAACGTAAATACCGTATCATCGACTTCAAACGGAATAAAGACGGCATTCCAGGTCGCGTTGCTACAATCGAATACGACCCGAACCGTACTTCCAACATCGCTCTGATTCACTATGTAGATGGTGAAAAGCGTTATATCATCGCTCCTAAAGGTCTGAAAGTTGGAGACCAAGTAGTATCTGGAGTAGGTGCTGACATCAAGATCGGTAACGCGCTTCCTCTGGAAAACATTCCAGTAGGTACCGTTATCCACAACATCGAATTGAAACCAGGCAAAGGCGGACAATTGGTTCGTGCTGCTGGTACAGAAGCTCAGCTTCTCGGTAAAGAAGACAAGTACGTAACGGTTCGTCTTTCTTCCGGTGAAGTTCGCCGCATCCTGAAAGTTTGCCGTGCAACCATCGGTTCTGTGGGTAACCAAGACCATGAGTTGATCAAAATCGGTAAAGCAGGCCGCAGCCGCTGGCTCGGACAACGTCCTGAAGTACGCGGTGTCGTCATGAACCCTAACGATCACCCTCACGGTGGTGGTGAAGGCCGCGCTCCAATCGGACGTAAGTCTCCTATGTCTCCATGGGGTAAACCAACCCTTGGTGCTAAGACTCGTAAAAAAGGCAAAGCTTCTGACAAATATATCGTTCGCCGCCGCACGAAGTAATGCGCGCTTAAGTGCATAACTTCGTGTCAGGCCCGAAGGTAACGACAATTTGATGAAGGGAGGATTTCAATATGAGCCGTAGTTTGAAAAAAGGACCTTTTATTGACGGATATCTGCTCAAAAAAGTGGAGGATATGAACGCCGCAAGCAAAAAGGCTGTGATCAAAACTTGGTCCCGCCGCTCCACTATTTTCCCGCAATTTATCGGTCACACGTTCGGTGTATACGATGGCCGTAAACATGTACCTGTATATGTAACTGAGGACATGGTAGGACATAAGTTGGGTGAGTTCGCTCCAACCCGTACTTACAAAGGTCATGAAGACGATAAGAAAACAAGAAGATAATTAACGAAGCTCTTTGTTTGAGAGGAGGTTAAACATATGGAAGCAAAAGCACATGCTAGATCGATTCGTATTGCTCCTCGTAAAGCTCAACTCGTTGTTGACTTGATCCGCGGTAAGCAAGTCGGCGAAGCGATCGCAATTCTTCGTCACACTCCGAAAGCTGCATCTCCGGTTGTTGAGAAGCTTTTGAACTCGGCTATCGCAAACGCTGAGCATAACTACTCTTTGGATGTAACTAAATTGGTTGTGACGCAAGCTTATGTCAACCAGGGACCGACTATGAAACGTTTCCGCCCTCGTGCGATGGGACGTGCAAGCCGGATCAATAAACGCACCAGCCACATTACTTTGGTGGTAGCTGAAAAATAAGGAGGGAAAACGTGTGGGCCAAAAGGTAAATCCAGTAGGACTCCGTATCGGTATTATCCGTGATTGGGAATCCAAATGGTATGCAGGCAAAGATTTCGGTGATCTTTTGCTGGAAGACGTGAAAATCCGTGAATACCTGAAAAATAAATTGAAAGACTCCGCTGTATCCCGTATCGAAATCGAGAGAGCGGCTAATCGTGTGAACGTGACGATCCACACTGCGAAGCCAGGTATGGTTATCGGTAAAGGTGGTTCCGAAGTAGAAGTACTGCGCGGACAAGTGACTAAAATCGCCGGCGGTAAAAAAGTTCACATCAACATTTCTGAAATCAAAAACCCTGAACTGGACGCAATTCTTGTTGCTGAAAGCATTGCACAACAGCTGGAACGTCGTGTATCTTTCCGTCGTGCACTGAAACAAGCGATTCAAAGAACTATGCGCTCTGGAGCGAAAGGGATTAAAACATCGGTCAGCGGACGTCTTGGCGGAGCCGAGATTGCTCGTACGGAAGGCTACAGTGAAGGAACTGTTCCACTTCATACGCTTCGTGCAGACATCGACTATGGTACAGCAGAAGCGCATACGACTTACGGCCGTATCGGCGTGAAAGTATGGATCTATCGTGGAGAGGTTCTTCCTACGGCTAAGAAACAAGCTGCTCAGGAAGGAGGCAACTAATCATGTTGGTACCAAAACGTGTAAAACACCGCAAACAACAGCGCGGCCATATGAGAGGCCAAGCGAAAGGCGGTACTGAACTGAACTTCGGCGAATTCGGTCTGCAAGCTACAGAACCAGGCTGGATCACGAACCGTCAGATCGAAGCTGCTCGTATCGCGATGACTCGTTACATCCGTCGTGGCGGTAAAGTATGGATCAAGATTTTCCCAGATAAGCCGATTACTCAAAAGCCTCTCGAAGTGCGGATGGGTAGCGGTAAAGGTAACGTTGAGAAATGGGTTGCCGTTGTAAAACCAGGCAAGATCATGTTTGAACTTGGAGGCGTGTCCGAGGAAATCGCCCGCGAAGCGATGCGTCTCGCCGCTCACAAGCTGCCTGTAAAAACGAAGTTTGTGAAACGAGAAGAAGTGGGTGGTGAAGCAAATGAAAGCTAATGAACTGCGCAACTTAACCACTGCAGAAATCGAGCAAAAAATCGCCGGATTTAAAGAGGAACTCTTTAACCTCCGTTTTCAATTGGCCACTGGCCAGCTTGATAACCCGACTCGGATCCGTGACGTTCGCAAAGAAATAGCTCGTGCTAAAACCGTTATCCGTGAAAGAGAACTTGGGATTAGTTAATGAAATGGAACGTCATGTTCTGTATTCAGGAAGGAGGCTAACAAATGAGCGAAGAACGCAATGCTCGTAAAGTGCAAATCGGTAAAGTTGTCAGCGATAAAATGGATAAAACCATTGTTGTAGCTGTTGAAACTTATAAGAAGCATGACTTGTATCACAAACGCATTAAATACACGAAAAAATTTAAAGCGCATGATGAGAACAATCAAGCTCAAATCGGAGATACCGTTAAAATCATGGAAACTCGCCCTCTCTCCAAAGACAAGCGCTGGAGACTGGTAGAAGTGGTTGAAAAAGCGGTTATCATCTAAGATATGATCAGTTTTTGATGGAAGGAGGAAATTTAAATGATTCAACCATTTACACGTTTAGCTGTTGCTGACAACTCCGGTGCGAAGGAACTGATGTGTATCCGCGTATTGGGTGGTACTGGTCGTCGTACAGCTCAAATCGGTGATTTGATCGTATGTTCCGTCAAACAAGCAACACCAGGCGGCGTTGTCAAAAAGGGTGATGTAGTAAGAGCGGTAGTCGTTCGTACGAAGCGTTCTGTACGTCGTAAAGACGGATCTTACATCTCATTTGACGAGAATGCAGCTGTTGTTGTTAAAGACGACAGAAGCCCACGCGGAACTCGTATTTTCGGACCAGTTGCTCGCGAACTTCGCGAAAGAGACTACATGAAAATCGTTTCCTTGGCTCCGGAAGTAATCTAATAACACCCCAAAAAGTGACGTAACTTTTCGGGAACCCGATAAATAGTTGAACTGGCTAGTCATAGGAGGTGTAACGAATGCCTAAAGTGAAAAAAGTTCTGGAATCCCATAGCAACAAACTGCACGTGAAAAAAGATGATACGGTTATCGTCATCAGCGGTAAAGACAAAGGCAAAAAAGGCCGTGTCATCGCAGCGTACCCTCGTGAAAATCGTGTTTTGGTTGAAGGTGTGAACATGATCAAGAAACACCAGAAGCCAAACCAAATGAACCCACAAGGCGGTATCATCGAGAAGGAAGCTCCGATCCATGTATCGAACGTTATGCACGTTGATCCGAAGAGCGGAAAAGTAACTCGTATCGGTTACAAAGTACTGGACAACGGTAAAAAAGTTCGCGTAGCTAAAAGATCCGGAGAAGTTATCGATAAATAAGACGGTTTAGAAAGGAGGTCCTTGAATCATGGCAGCAAGAATGAAAGAGCGTTTTTTGAACGAAGTAACTCCTGCTCTGATGCAGAAGTTTAGCTATAAGACAGTAATGCAAGTACCAAAAATCGAGAAGGTTGTCATCAACATGGGTGTGGGTGACGCTGTAGCCAACTCGAAAGTGCTTGATTCCGCTGTGAACGACATGCAGCTGATTGCTGGTCAAAAACCGGTTATCACCCGTGCAAAGAAATCCATCGCGGGATTCAAACTGCGTGAGAACATGCCAATCGGTGTGAAGGTAACGCTGCGCGGTGAGCGTATGTACTACTTCCTCGACAAGCTGTTCAACGTTACACTCCCACGTGTACGTGACTTCCAAGGCGTGTCCACCAAAGCATTTGACGGACGCGGTAACTATACGCTCGGTCTGAAAGAGCAGCTCATTTTCCCTGAAATTGAGTATGACAAAGTGGATAAGGTTCGCGGTATGGACATCGTTATCGTAACGACTGCTAAAACCGACGAAGAATCCCGTGAACTGCTTGCTCAACTGGGCATGCCTTTCGCGAAATAAGACGGTTGTCCTTTTCTCCGAAACTATTTAGGAGGTGTCAGGCTAAGTGGCAAAAACTTCGATGAAAGTTAAACAACAACGTACACCGAAATTCAAAGTACGGGCATATACCCGTTGTGAACGTTGTGGTCGCCCACATTCGGTACTGCAGAAGTTTAAAATTTGCAGAATTTGTTTCCGTGAATTAGCTTATAAAGGCCAGATTCCTGGCGTGAAAAAAGCAAGCTGGTAAGAAGTTTATAAACGGGAAGGAGGTTTATCCTACATGACTATGTCCGATCCAATTGCAGATATGCTAACTCGTATTCGTAACGCGAACACGGTTCGCCACGAAACAGTAGAAATGCCTGCTTCGACGATTAAAAAACAAATCGCTGACATCTTGAAGCGTGAAGGCTTCATCCGTGATGCAGAGTTTGTGGAAGACAATAAACAAGGGATCATTCGTGTATTCCTGAAATATGGTTCCAACAACGAGCGCGTAATCACAGGTCTGAAAAGAATCAGCAAACCAGGTCTTCGCGTTTACACGAAGAGCAACGAAGTACCTCGCGTACTTGGTGGTTTGGGTATTGCGATCATCTCCACGTCTAAGGGAGTTATGACCGACAAAGAAGCTCGTCAATCCAAAGCTGGCGGAGAAGTTCTCTGCTACGTATGGTAATCAACGTCACAAGATAGGAGGTGTAATGAATGTCCCGTATTGGTCGTAAACCAATTGCTATTCCTAACGGTGTGGAAGTCACACTGGATAACGCTGTAATCACTGTAAAAGGACCTAAAGGTACCTTGACTCGTGAATTGCATAAAGACATGCAAATTACAGTAGAAAACAACGAGATCAATGTTGTTCGTCCTTCCGACAACAAAACACATCGCTCTCTTCACGGCACGACCCGCAGCGTTGTCTCGAATATGGTCAACGGTGTAACTGAAGGATTCTCGAAAAACCTTGAGTTGGTTGGTGTCGGATACCGTGCAAGCAAATCCGGAGATAAAATCGTTCTGAACGTGGGTTACTCCCACCCAGTTGAAATTACACCGGAGCCAGGTATTGAATTCGACGTACCGGCTAACACGAAAATCACGGTTCGCGGTATCGATAAAGAGCGCGTAGGTGCATACGCTGCTAAGATTCGTTCCGTACGTGAGCCTGAGCCTTACAAAGGTAAAGGGATTAAATACGAAGGTGAACGCATTATCCGTAAGGAAGGTAAAGCTGGTAAGAAGAAGTAAGGTTAGCTGACTGGGGATCTACCTGGTTGATAACTTGCCTCTTCTCCCATACTTACCCGATGCGTCTAAAAGTGAAGCTCTTAAGGCAAAACTGAAGGGAGGAAATGGAAGCATGATCACGAAACAAGACAAGAACAAAGCTCGTCTGAAAAGACACCTGCGTGTCCGTAAGAAAATCCAAGGCACTGCAGAACGTCCACGTCTGAACGTGTTCCGTTCTTCGAAACACATCTATGCTCAATTGATCGACGACGTGGCTGGCGTGACTTTGGCATCAGCTTCTACGCTGGACAAAGAACTGGTTAACGACATCAAGAACGGCGGAAGCGTTGAATCCGCTCGTAAAGTCGGCGAACTGGTTGCAAAACGTGCAGCAGACAAAGGTTATAAATCGATCGTATTCGATCGTGGTGGATATTTGTACCATGGACGTATTCAAGCACTTGCAGAGGCAGCTCGCGAAGCAGGCCTTGAATTCTAAGATATTTTCAAAAGGAGGTAAACGACTTGCGTGTAGATCCTAACACTTTAGAACTGACTGAAAGAGTAGTAAACATTAACCGCGTTGCTAAAGTTGTAAAAGGCGGACGTCGCTTTAGCTTTAGCGCACTGGTAGTTGTCGGTGATGGCAAAGGTTGGGTAGGAGCAGGTATCGGTAAAGCAGGCGAAGTACCGGATGCAATCCGCAAAGGTATTGAAGATGCTAAGAAAAACCTGATTCACATTCCACTTGTTGGAACCACTATTCCTCACCTCGTAACAGGACACTTCGGAGCAGGCCGCGTATTGTTGAAGCCGGCATCTGAAGGTACTGGGGTTATCGCTGGCGGACCGGTTCGTGCAGTACTCGAGCTGGCTGGCGTAGGCGACATTTTGACAAAATCTCTAGGTTCTTCGAACTCCATGAACATGGTCAATGCGACTTTGGAAGGCTTGTCCCGCCTGAAGCGTGTTGAAGATGTTGCCAAGCTTCGCGGCAAATCCGTCGAAGAGCTGTTGGGTTAAGGAGGGAATCTCATGGCTAAACTTGAAATCACCCTCGTACGCAGCGTGATTGGTCGTCCAGAGGATCAGCGTGCAACCGTGAAAACACTCGGACTTCGCAAAATCAACCATTCCGTGGTTCAAAGCGACAATGCTGCAATTCGCGGAATGATCAAGAAAGTAAATCACCTGGTTTCTGTTAAAGAAATCGAAGGTTAATCCCGGGCAGTTTATCCCCGGACATATTAAGGAGGTGCAACGAACGATGAAGTTACATGAGCTGAGCCCAGCACCTGGATCCCGCAAAGAGCGCAAGCGCGTTGGACGCGGTACAAGTAGCGGTACGGGTAAAACGTCGGGTCGCGGTCACAAAGGACAAAACTCTCGTTCCGGCGGTGGTGTACGTCCAGGCTTCGAAGGTGGACAGAACCCATTGTATCGTCGTCTTCCGAAGCGCGGTTTCGTAAACCCAACTCGGAAAGAGTACGCGATTGTGAACATCGAAGAACTTAACAGCTTTGCAGCAGGTACTGAAGTGACTCCAGAAGTTTTGGTTGAGAGCGGTATTGTTAACAATACAAAGAGCGGAATCAAAATTCTTGGCAACGGTGAAGTTACCGTTTCTTTGACTGTAAAAGCTAATAAGTTTTCTCAATCTGCGGTAGAGAAGATCGAGGCTGCCGGCGGTAAAACCGAGGTGATCTAATGTTTAAGACCCTGAAAAATATATGGCGTGTCGAGGACCTTCGCAAGCGTATTTTGTTCACCTTATTCGTTCTGATCATCTTCCGTATCGGATCCTTTGTACCGGTTCCCGGTGTTAACAAGGATGTCTTTACCCAGACAAATCAGGCAGGCAATGAGTTGTTCGGTCTTCTTAACACGTTCTCGGGGGGCGCGTTATCGCAGTTTTCGATCTTCGCCCTTTCGATATTTCCATATATTACTTCGTCCATTATCGTGCAGTTGCTGTCGATGGACGTCATTCCAAAGTTTGCGGAATGGAACAAACAAGGGGAACACGGAAAGAAGCAGTTGGCTCAAATTACTCGTTATGGTACGGTAATACTGGGTCTGATTCAGGCGTTCGGTATGTCCATCGGGTTTAACCGTATGTATGGCGCCGAAATGGTTCCTGGAGCAACCTTTATCGACTTTGTTGTTATTGCGATCGTGCTTACTGCAGGTACATCATTCTTGATGTGGCTCGGCGAACAGATCACGGAACGCGGAATCGGTAACGGTATTTCGATCATTATCTTTGCAGGTATCGCTGCTGGTATCCCGATGCACATTCGGACAACGATCGAATCGAACTTCATTCAGGATGGTCAAGTGTTCATGAACATTCTGAAGGGTGTTATCATCCTCCTGATTTTGGTTCTGATCATTACCGGTGTTGTATTCATTCAGCAAGGTATCCGTAAAATTCCGGTTCAATACGCGAAGCGTGTTGTAGGAAACAAAATGTACGGCGGACAGAACACACACATTCCACTCAAGATTAACGGAGCAGGCGTTATCCCGGTAATCTTTGCGATGTCATTGCTGCAATTCCCGGTTATCCTGGCCAGCTTCTGGTTGGATACACAGGGTTGGGCAAAGTGGGTAACTGCTAATCTTGCTTATGACAGCGCGCTTGGAATGGTACTGTATGTACTCATGATCATTGGTTTCACGTTCTTCTACACCTTCGTGCAGATGAACCCGAACCAAATGGCTGATAATATGAAGAAGAACGGCGGCTATGTTCCGGGCATTCGTCCTGGTAAAGCTACCGAGAAGTATCTGACCCGGGTTATGACCCGTCTGACCATGACAGGAGCATTGTTCCTGGCCGTGATCTCCGTACTTCCGGTGTTCTTTGGATCACTTGCAGGTCTTCCTCGTACAGTTCAGATTGGTGGTACGTCCCTCTTGATCGTGGTCGGTGTTGCACTGGATACGATGAAGCAGATCGAAAGCCAACTGATCAAACGTCATTACAAAGGTTTTATCAATAAATAGGCGATAGGTTCCGGCGAGTGGTCTGTATCGCTTCCCGGCGCCTATTGTGTTGTTCTTGCTAGTCAATCAAGGGGAGGGAGTGACGTAAGGTGAACATCTTATTCATGGGTCCTCCTGGGGCAGGAAAAGGAACGCAAGCAGAAAACATCGTGAATGAATTCGGTATTCCTCATATTTCAACAGGCGATGCATTTCGTCTCGCGATCAAACAAGGAACTCCCATCGGGATTAAAGCGAAGGAATTCATGGATCAGGGTCTGCTGGTACCGGATGACGTAACGATCGGTATTGTGGAAGAGCGTCTGCAGCAGTCCGATTGCGAAAAAGGTTTTTTATTGGACGGTTTTCCAAGAACCCTTTCGCAAGCGGAAGCGCTGGATGAGATTCTCGCCCGCTTGAATACTGGTCTCGATCACGTCATCAACCTGAAAGTGGATCGGGAAAAGCTTCTGGCCCGCCTAACCGGCCGCCGGATTTGCAAAAACTGCGGTTCGACTTATCATGTGATCTTTAATCCTCCTAAACAGGAAGGCATTTGTGATAAATGCGGCGGCGAATTGTACCAACGCTCCGATGATAACGAAGAGAGCGTCGGCATTCGTTTAGACGAATATATCAACAAAACAGCACCACTCCTCACGTTTTATGAGAACAAAGGTCTTTTGCGTCAAATCGATGGTGATCAGGAAATCGACGCGGTTTCATCACAAATTGCGTCTATACTGAGAGGTTAAGTATAATGATCATTTGTAAATCCGAAACGGAACTGAGCTTGATGAGAGAAGCAGGAAGGATCGTGGCGGAATGCCACAAACTCCTTGCCGCTCATGTTGAACCGGGCATTACGACCGGGGAACTGGACCTGATGGCCGACAAGTTCATTCGAAGCCAAGGCGCTGTGCCATCTTTTAAAGGCTACAACGGATTTCCTTCCAGCATTTGCGCATCAGTCAACGAAGAATTGGTGCATGGATTTCCAGGCAAACGCAAATTGATCGAGGGCGATATCGTTACGTTTGATATCGGCGCGCAATACCAGGGTTACCATGGTGACTCGGCATGGACCTACGCTGTAGGAGAAATTTCCGAAGAGGCCCAGCGTTTGCTGGACGTTACGGAAGGATCGCTCTATGCTGGACTTGCGCTAGTCAAACCCGATGTCCGCTTGTTTACAATCTCTCATGCCATTCAGCGTCATATCGAGGATGCAGGTTTCTCTGTCGTCCGGGAGTACGTTGGTCATGGCGTGGGTACCGATCTGCATGAGGATCCGCAAATTCCGAACTATGGCATCCCTGACCGCGGACCAAGACTCAAACCGGGCATGGTGCTCGCGATTGAGCCGATGGTCAATGCCGGGAAACGGCATGTCAAGACGCTGGAAGACAACTGGACGGTTGTAACGGTTGACGGCTCACTATGTGCTCACTTCGAGCATACGGTAGCAGTCACGCCGGATGGCATGGAAATTTTGACGAAGCTGCCGGAATAGGGTGATGACATTGAATCATGAAATCACGCTACAACCCGGTCAGATTGTTAAGATACTGAAGGGCAGAGATGCCGGACAGTATGCCGTTATCGTTTCGATTGAGGACAGCAGGTTCGTGTGGATCGCGGATGGGGACAAACGCAAGTTTGACGGGGCCAAGAAGAAGAATGTTCTTCATCTTGAACCTCAATCCTACATTAGCAGTGAAGTGGTAAACAGTTTGCAAGAAAGCGGTCGGGTTACAAACGGTAAACTGCGTTTCGCACTTGGCCAATTTGTATCCGATAAATCCAAGGCAGATCAGAAAGGAGACTAACTGTGGCTAAAGAAGATGTCATTGAAGTCGAAGGAACGGTCATCGAGCCGTTGCCGAATGCTACCTTTAAAGTCGAGCTGGAGAATGGTCACCAGATTCTCGCTCATGTTTCCGGAAAGCTGCGGATGCACTTTATCCGTATCCTTACAGGAGACAAAGTGGTTGTTCAACTCTCGCCGTACGATTTAACCAAAGGTCGTATCACGTACCGTAAATAGATTCAAGGTTCCCCCGGGGAATCAAGGAAAGCTGCGAAGCGGTTTTACTGACGTAAAACTCAGCAGCGGTAACAAACTACTTTAGTTTCGAAGCTGGTTTTACAACGTAAAACTTGGAGGAGGTAATTAGCATGAAGGTAAGACCTTCTGTAAAGCCTATTTGCGAAAAATGCAAAGTCATTCGCCGCAAAGGGAACGTAATGGTTATCTGTGAAAATCCGAAACACAAACAAAAACAAGGTTAAAGAAGGGGGTGTAGCGTAAAATGGCTCGTATAGCTGGTGTGGATTTGCCACGTGACAAACGCGTTGAGATCGCCTTGACTTACATTTTCGGAATCGGTAAAACGACTTCCCAGAAAGTATTGAAAGAAACTGGAATCAATGCAGACACTCGTGTCCGTGATTTGACAGAAGATGAAGTCAGCAAATTGCGCGAAACGATCGATGGTATGGTTAAGGTAGAAGGTGACCTGCGTCGTGAAATTTCCTTAAATATTAAACGTCTTACGGAGATCGGCTGCTACCGCGGTATTCGTCACCGTCGTGGATTGCCTGTTCGTGGTCAACGTACTAAAACGAATGCTCGTACACGTAAAGGTCCTCGTCGTACCGTAGCGAACAAGAAGAAATAAGAAAGGGGGATAATAGACAATGGCTAAACCAAAAAAAGTCGTACGTACTAAACGTCGTGACCGCAAAAATATTGAAAGTGGCGTGGCTCATATCCGCTCCACGTTCAACAATACCATCGTAACGATTACGGATCCTCACGGAAACGCGATTTCTTGGGCAAGCTCCGGCGGCCTTGGATTTAAAGGTTCCCGTAAGTCGACCCCGTTCGCTGCGCAAATGGCTGCTGAAACAGCTGCCAAAGCGGCTATGGAACACGGTATGAAAGCGGTGGAAGTCATGGTTAAAGGTCCTGGTGCTGGTCGTGAAGCAGCAATTCGTTCCCTGCAAGCAGCAGGTCTCGAAGTGAACCTGATCAAAGACGTAACACCAATTCCACATAACGGATGCCGCCCACCAAAACGTCGTCGCGTATAATGAAGTCATCCTGTTAATGTGGTATAAATCCGTTGCAATCTGCTAATAATGGTTGTTTAGGCATACTACTACATGGATTACTGGATAAGATGACAGTTTCATATAGGAGCGACGTTTGAAGGAGGGGTACTTGCGTGATTGAAATCGAAAAGCCGAAAATTGAGACCGTTGATGTCAATGAAGAAGGAACCTATGGGAAATTCGTTGTTGAGCCTCTAGAGAGAGGATATGGCACGACGCTGGGGAACTCGCTTCGCCGCATCTTGTTATCCTCACTCCCGGGTGCAGCCGTCACATCGATTCAAATCGATGGCGTGCTTCATGAATTCTCCACGATTCCGGGTGTCATGGAAGACGTGACCGAGGTCATCCTGAACCTGAAAGCTTTGTCTCTGAAAATTCATTCCGATGAAGAGAAAGTGTTCGAGATTGATGCGGAGGGTGAAGGGGTTGTTACTGCTGGTGACATCCGTGCGGATAGTGATGTGGAGATTCTGAATCCGGATCTTCATATTGCGACGCTGGGCCCTGGTGCAAGACTTCATATGCGTATTTTTGCCAGTCGCGGTCGTGGCTATGTCCAGGCGGATCGGAACAAACGCGATGACCAGCCTATCGGCGTCATTCCCGTCGATTCGATCTACACTCCGATTAGCCGTGTTAACTACGGCGTGGAAAATACGCGTGTTGGCCAAGTAACCAACTACGACAAACTGACGCTTGAAATTTGGACGGATGGCAGCATCCGCCCAGAAGAAGCCGTTAGTCTCGGCGCGAAAATCTTGACTGAGCATCTGTTCCTCTTCGTGGGTCTGACCGACGAAGCGAAGGATGCGGAGATCATGGTCGAGAAAGAAGAAGACAAGAAAGAAAAAGTGCTTGAAATGACGATCGAAGAGCTGGATCTTTCCGTTCGTTCCTACAACTGCTTGAAACGTGCCGGCATTAATACGGTACAAGAGCTGACTACGAAAACCGAAGAGGATATGATGAAAGTCCGGAACCTCGGACGCAAATCCTTGGAGGAAGTTCAAGAGAAGCTCGAAGAGTTGGGCCTGGGACTTCGTACGGAAGAATAGCAGATTCGGCTTAGCTTAGCAAAGGAGGGAAAAACACATGGCATACCAAAAGTTGGGCCGCGATTCCAGTGCGCGTAAAGCGTTGTTCCGTGACCTGGTAACCGACCTTTTCTTATATGAGCGTATTCAAACGACTGAAGCCAAAGCGAAAGAAGTTCGTTCGATCGCTGAGAGACTGATCACAAAAGCAAAAAAAGGTGATCTGCACGCTCGTCGTCAAGTAGCTGCATTCGTGCGTCGTGAAACAGTTGACGGTGAACAAGATGCAATCCAAAAATTGTTCTCCGAAATCGCTCCTCGCTACGTAGAGCGTCCAGGCGGATACACGCGTATCCTGAAACTGGGTCCTCGTCGTGGTGACGCAGCTCCAATGGTTTATTTGGAACTGGTAGATCGCGCGTAATTTCGTTTTGTTCCATTGAAGTGACTGAAGTTATGTATGCCCGGCTCTTCAGATGTTTATTCTAGGAGCCATGAACGGGAAGTGGTGCGAGATATAGTCGATCATTTGGTTCGACTCGTCTCGACTACTCCATGGGCTACGATAACGGGGACCTTCTAGTCATGTGGCTGACTCGAAGGGTTCGGCTTAACATGATGAAAAGGAGCTCCTATGGGGCTCTTTTTTTGATAGATATGGAACTCATGAGTTATCAGCGATGCTGATGAGATTCTAAATCGCAAGTTTCGTTGCGGAATCATTCGATGAAAGCACGCAGGAGGCAAGCAATGCGTAATCTTCTGATGAAGGTCAGTTACGACGGTACCGATTATAACGGCTTTCAGACCCAGCCCGGTGGCCACACGATTCAGGACTATTTGGAGGAAGCCATTCGCCGCTTGTCCGGAGAGCAGCTCAAGATTACGGCTTCCGGCCGGACAGATGCCGGGGTGCATGCCCGCGCCCAGGTATTTAATTTTTACACGGCTTCCCCCATTCCCGTGGAGCGTTGGTGCATGGCATTAAACACTTGGCTGCCGGAAGATATCGTGGTTTCGGATGCAATGGAGGTACCGATGGAATTCCATTCCCGCCATGCAGCGAAACGCAAAACCTATCGTTTTACCATCAATGCGAATCAATATCCGGATCTCTTCAACCGGCGGTACCAGATCCATCATCATGGAAAACTGGATATCGCAGCGATGGAGCAGGGACTTTCTCATCTGATCGGAACGCATGACTTTACAACGTTTGCGTCACGAAAGTCGACGAAGCCGTCCCATGTCCGTACGATTTTTGATGCTTGGATCGAGAAGGATACATCCATGTGCCGCCCAGGCACCAGAGATCAAGGAATCATTCATACGTTCATATCCGGGAACGGGTTTCTGCAGCACATGGTCCGGATCATTATGGGAACGTTGATTGAGGTAGGGGAAGGCAAGCGTCATCCGGATGATATGAAGGTCATATTGGAAGCCCAAAATCGGGCGGCAGCCGGTCCCACAGCGATGGGCAAGGGCTTGATGTTATGGGAAGTGGATTACGATATCGCCAGCCACGAGAAGCTGCAATGACTGACGCGGTACGTACCACGCAGACGGCTATTCCCCAAAGAACCGGAAAGCATTCGGGATGCGTTTGGCGGCTTGTTTGAATCAAACCGCAGGGTGTAAGGTAGAAAAGCAAAAAACACTTGCGGAAGTGGGCGTAATCCTGTATTATATAAGTTGTGTTTTCTTAACGGCTCTCCCACAGCCCCGGTTAAGAGAATGCCAATAGCAAGACAGCATCACCATGAAAATGCTTTACACATGAACGAAGATAAATGATGAAAATTAATGATGATTTTCGGACGAATACAAGGAGGAACTATACATGCGTACCACCTATATGGCGAAGCCAAATGAAGTTGAGCGCAAATGGTACATCGTTGATGCCGAAGGCAAAACGCTTGGCCGTTTGGCAAGTGAAGTTGCGGCTCTGATCCGCGGCAAACATAAGCCTCAATTCACTCCACATGTTGACACAGGGGATTTCGTGGTTGTTATCAACGCCGAGAAAATCCACCTCACTGGCAAAAAGATGGAGAACAAGAAATATTATCGTCACTCCCTGCATCCAGGTGGATTGAAAGTAACTTCAGCTCAAGACCTGATTGCTAAATTCCCAGAGCGTGTAATCGAAAGCGCGGTTCACGGCATGCTTCCTAAAACTCGCATGGGCGAGAAAATGAAGCTGAGACTGAAAGCATACGCAGGCACGGCACATCCACATGAAGCACAAAAACCAGAAGTTTACGAACTTCGCGGTTAATTAAAAAGGAGGACAGTTTCATGGCACAAGTACAATACTATGGGACAGGTCGTCGTAAACACTCGGTAGCACGTGTACGCCTCGTACCGGGTGAAGGACGCATTGTCATCAATAAACGTGATATCAATGAATATTTCGGTTTGGAAACACTCAAACTGATCGTTAAACAACCTTTGAATCTGACAGAAACACTGGGCAAATATGACGTGCTTGTCATCGCTCACGGTGGCGGCATCTCCGGTCAAGCTGGAGCAATCCGTCACGGTATCTCCCGTGCTCTTCTGAAAGCAGATCCTGAATTCCGTCCTTCTCTGAAAAGAGCTGGATTCCTGACTCGCGACCCTCGTATGAAAGAACGTAAGAAATACGGTCTTAAAGCAGCTCGTCGCGCGCCTCAGTTCTCCAAACGTTAATATTCGATTTACCAAGCCCTTGGCCATTATGGTCAAGGGCTTTTTTGTGGTGTCTGAAAGCATAATTCTCGAAGCATAGGTCTCCCGGTTATCGCAATACACCGTCCTCTGCACGAAGTCTGTCTACTGAATATTAAGTGGACAAGACGTTTGTAGTCAGGTTGTCCACAAAGATATGCACATCATGGTGAGCACATTTGGAATACGTTCGCGTGTTTTGGGGCATGTTGTTCACATCATGTGCACAGGTTGAGGATAGAAAGAATGAAGCTGGCTTCCGAGCATGATCATCTGACATCGTTAACCACTTGACTTCATATGTAAATAGAGATATATTATTAATTGCAAATTAATTAAGCACTTAAATAATTAATATTTAATCATTAATTAGATAAGTAATTTCTTGGAGCAGTAAGGGGTGATATGGTTGGATCGCAATGAAGAGATTTTTAAGGTGTCGTCGATGTTTCGGGCGCTGCTGAAGAACATTTCTCAAGAATGGAACAAGTCGAGCGCCGGGAAATACAATTTAAGTTTCCCTCAATTTCAGGTGCTGTATGTATTAAAGATGAGAGGACCTCTTAAGGTCTCGGAGCTTGCTGAAGTTTTGTCTTTGACGCCGCCGGCTATAACCGGACTGACGGATAAATTGGTTGCAGAAGGATATCTGCAGAAAGAACGCGCCGAGGATGACCGCAGAGTTGTCAACATCACGCTCTTGGAACCGGGGCTTGAGATCATTAAGAAAGTGAAGAAGGATCAAAAAGAAATGATCCAGGGATTTTTTGACTTCCTCTCTGAGGAAGACATTCAGCATTTAAGAAGAATCTTCTCCTTGATGCTGTCAAACATAGATAAAGACAATCACAACGGGTAGAGGTGGAGCATGGAGCATTTAACGCTTAAACGTAAAGTTTCGATTATGATCGCGATCATGGCTGCGATGTTCTTCGCAGCCATTAACCAGACGATAACAAGCACCGCGATGCCGCGGATTATCGCCATTCTTGATGGCATGGATTATTACACATGGACCATCAACATTTATTTGTTAACATCAACGATCGCAACCATACTGGTTGGCAAGCTGTCCGATATGTTCGGACGTAAGCCGTTTATCTTGATAGGTATATTATTTTTCATGTTAGGAGCTTTCCTGACGGGTACTTCAACAGACGTGTATCAGTTTATCATTTATCGCGGTATTCAAGGTATCGGTGCCGGCATTATCCAGTCAACGGCATTTATGTCGGTCGGGGACTTATTCCCGCCGCGGGAACGTGGTAAATGGATGGGCCTGATGACGGCGGTATTCGGTTTTTCCAGTGTCCTTGGCCCTACGCTAGGCGGATACCTGGTCGATAACATTGAATGGCGTTGGTTATTCTGGATCTTCCTGCCGCTGGGTGTAGTAGCCTTTATTATGATATGGACGTTGTTTCCGAAGGTTGAACGCAAACCTGGCCAATCCATTGACTATCTGGGCTCCCTGTTCCTTACAACGTCCATCGTTCCTTTACTGCTGGCCTTTTCTTGGGCAGGTACGGAATATGCTTGGGGATCACCTCAGATTATTGGTCTCATCGCAGCTTCAGTCGTATCAGCTTTAATCTTTATCTTGGTAGAGATGAAGGCGAAGGAACCGGTATTGCCACTTAGTTTGTTCAAAAATAGTGTCGTTACGGTTTCTAATCTGATTGGATTTTTTATGAACTTTGGTTTGATGGGTGCCATGATTTATATTTCCTTCTATGTTCAAGGTGTGCTTGGCATCTCACCAACCTATGCGGGTTATGTAACCATACCCATGTCGATTTTCATGATGGGTACGAGTGCTATAGCAGGTCAACTCATTGCTAAGAGCGGAAAGTACAAACGGTACGCACTTCTTGGAGTTCCAATTATGATGGTCGGTATGGGCATTATGGTGTTTATGGACAACATATGGCTTACTGTCGTTAGTACCATTATTTTCGGTATCGGTCTTGGTTTGGGTATGCCGGTATTCTCGCTGGCTACGCAGAATGCCGTACCCCACAATGAGCTCGGTGTAGCAACGGCTTCATCTCAATTGTTCCGTAATCTCGGCGGTACAATCGGGATTGCGGTTATGGGAACGGTTATGTCGAACAATCTGACGAAGAATTTGAAGGAAGCACTTCAGTCGACTAATGCACCGGATTTTAGCTCGGTGGATCCGCAGCTAGCCCAGCAGATGTTGTCCTTCGCTAATCCGCAGACACTGATGAATAAACCGCTGATCGAGCAAACGCAGGCAAGTCTTCCTGCTGATGTACAGCCTTTGTTCGCGCAAATGATCGACAGTATCCGCGATGCACTTGGAAATACATTGTCCATGGTGTTCCTCACAGGTACGTTAGTCCTCGTAGTCGCGTTGCTGCTCGTATTCTTCTTGAAGGAAATTCCGCTGCGAACGACGAATCAGGCATCCGCTCCCAAATCCGAGGACTCGGAAGGGAAAAGTGCTGGCGCTGGTACTAGAGCTAAAGAGGTATCGGTGGCAACTACAGACTAAGATTGGCATTTGTCAAAATGTTTGGAAATCGAAGAGAAAGAAGACCCTTTCTGCTTGCGCAGGAAGGGTTTTTTCGTTTTTCTTGGTATCGATTTGATGGTTGACATTTATTAGGAATGTTTTATACTGTATTTAATTCATATTATTTCAGTAGGATTATCGGGATTAATATCGGGGGAGGCATCCAATCATGAATTTGCTGGAGAAAGAAGATCTGATCAGAGTGCAAGCTGAAGAGCTTGAGCACGCATCGGCTGAGGAAGTCATCGAATTTGCTATCAAGACGTTTCCTAACATAACGTTTGCTTGCAGCTTTGGAGCAGAAGATGTGGTATTGGTCGATATGATTCAGAAGATCAGTCCGTCGACGGATATTTTTTATCTGGATACCGACTTTCATTTCAAGGAGACATATGAAACGCGGGATCGTATGGCAGAACGTTATGGCCTGGAATTTGTGCGCGTATCTCCGCTCATCACGCCGGAAGAGCAAGCGGCTCAGCATGGCGAAGCATTATGGAGCGTCAGCCCGAACGAATGCTGCAACATCCGCAAGGTAGAGCCGTTGACCCGGATTCTGTCTCAATACGAGGCTTGGATCACAGGCATACGAAGAGATCAAGCCCCTACCCGGGCGAACTCGAAGAAGATTGAATATGATACCAAGTTTGGTTTGGTGAAGTTCAATCCGATCGCGGGCTGGACGAGTGAGGATGTGTGGAATTACATCCGCACGAACGAGATCATCTACAACCCGCTGCATGATCAGAATTATCCGAGCATTGGCTGCGAATACTGCACGCGGCAGGTCATGCCGGGAGAAGATCCACGTGCAGGACGCTGGTCCGGGCATGAGAAGACGGAGTGCGGGCTTCATAAATAAACAGATAAGAACCACTTGCCTTATCACAGTTGCAGCATAAGAAGGAGGAATTATTCATGACAGCCATACTCCCTCATGGCGGTACGCTGGTACAGCGGGTAGCCCAAGGAGAAGAACGTGAAGCTTTGTTGAAGCAGGTTGACACCTTTCATAAGATCCCTGTAAACGCCTGGAGCATTTCGGACTTGGATCTAATCGGGGTCGGAGCATTTTCGCCATTGCAGGGATTTCTGAACGAGCAGGACTACAAATCCGTCGTTTCCAATATGCGTTTATCTGACGGAACGGTGTGGAGCATACCGGTCACGCTGGCCGTAGATGAAGACACGGCGGCGAAGCTCGTAGTCGGCGAGAAGGCGGCGCTTGTAGGAGAAGAAGATGGCGTCGTTTATGGCGTCATCGATGTCGAGAGTGTCTACCAGGTCGATCAGCAAGTCGAGGCTGTACAAGTATTCAAGACCGATGATCCGGAGCATCCAGGCGTGAAAAAGCTTTTGGAACGACCTGCGACGTATGTTGGAGGTCCGATTCAAGTATTGAATCGTCCGCAACCGGAACGGTTTGGCGAGTTTTATTTTGATCCGGCAGAAACACGCGCACATTTTAAAGCCAAGGGCTGGAATACGGTTGTCGGCTTTCAGACCCGAAATCCGGTCCACCGTGCACATGAGTACATTCAGAAAAGCGCAATGGAAATCGTAGATGCGCTATTCCTCAATCCGCTCGTGGGAGAGACCAAATCGGATGACGTTCCTGCCAACGTGCGGATGAAGAGCTACCTGACCTTGCTGGAGAACTATTACCCCGCGGATCGTACCTTCCTGGGTGTATTTCCGGCTGCCATGCGATATGCAGGCCCAAGGGAAGCCATATTCCATGCCATGGTTCGTAAAAATTATGGATGCACTCATTTTATCGTGGGCCGGGATCACGCCGGAGTCGGCGACTACTACGGCACTTATGAGGCACAGGAAATTTTCAAGAATTTCACTGCGGAAGAGTTAGGCATTACCCCGCTGTTCTTCGAGCACAGCTTCTTCTGCACAACATGCGGAAACATGGCCTCGAGCAAAACATGCCCGCACCCTAAGGAGGACCATCTGACCTTGTCGGGAACGAAGGTTCGCGGCTTGCTTCGCGAGGGACATTGCCCGCCGCCGGAATTTACGCGCCCGGAAGTTGCGCAAGTACTGATCGAAGGCATGAAAGAGCAGATCACGGTATAACAAAGGCATAAATAACCACCTTGTCCCATATGATGGAGTAGAACAACTCATGGGACGAGGTGGTTTTGTTATGTCCAGGCGGAGAACGGACAAGGTTACGGTATGGATATCGTTGAAGAGAATCAAACAAACCCTGATTGGTGCCGTACTACTGGCACTGCTCATTATCGTAGTGACGTACGAAATCCCCTCTGCCAAAACGTCCAATACCTGGAGCCTGCCGCTTGCCGGCAAAGTCATTGCCCTTGATGCAGGCCATGGCGGGCCAGACGGGGGAGCAGTAAGCCGCCAAGGCGTCATAGAGAAAGATGTAAACCTGGCCATCACCTTGTATCTACGTGATTACTTGCAGCAGGCAGGCGCGCTTGTCATTATGACAAGAGAAGGAGACTACGACCTGGCGGCGGAAAGCACCAAGGGATATTCCAAGCGGAAAACGGAAGATCTCAAACAACGCGTGCGGATGATTGAGGACAGCAAGGCCGACCTGTTTATCAGCATGCATCTGAACAGCATTCCGTCCAATCGGTGGAGAGGCGCGCAGACCTTTTTCCCGCCGAATAACGAGGACAGCAAGAAACTTGCCGAATTGATCCAAGCTGAAATTAGGCATAACCTGGAGAATACGCAGCGTCTGGCCAAAACGGACGACAAGATATATTTGCTCCGAGCCCTGCGCATGCCATCCGCCCTGGTCGAGGTCGGTTTCTTGTCCCACCCGCAGGAATCCGAATTGCTTCGGGACGAGAAATACCAGAGGAAGGTCGCAGCTTCCGTGTATAACGGCATTTTGCGGTATACCTCCGGAGAGTCCATCAGCGAGTCGTCACAAGCTGCAGAGTAATGGTATAATAGACACGAATATCGAAACATTGTCTATTCCATTACATAGAGCAGAGGTGCTTATATGCTGACTAGAGAAACGGTACAGGAGATACTCCAGCCTTTACGTGATCCCGAAACCGGGAAGAGCCTGATGGAACTCCAGCGTATTCGAGATATTGTAGTCAAGGAACGCACGGTTCGACTATCCGTGACGTACAGCAGCGAAGATGTACGCGCTTCCCTGGAAGCGCAGATCAGAGAAATTCTGGAGGCGATGGGGGCAGAGGATATTCATATCCGCATGCGTCCCCTGGACAATGCCTCAAACCAAGCGAACCGCGAGGAAGCCAACGATCGCGACAAGCTGACAAAAGGGCATGCTGCCGGCATGGAGCAGAATACGCTTCTAAGCGAACAATCCGGCGTTCATTTCATTGCGATCGCAAGCGGCAAAGGCGGCGTCGGCAAATCCACCGTTACGGTGAATTTAGCCGCGGCTTTGGCCCGACAAGGGAAGAGGGTCGGTCTGATCGACGCGGATATTTACGGATTCAGCGTGCCGGACATGATGGGTATTGAGGAAGGGCCCTCCGTAACCGAAGACGGCGTCATTCACCCGGTTGAGCGCTTTGGCGTCAAGGTCATGTCGATGGGCTTCTTCATCCGTGAGAACAGTCCGGTGATTTGGCGCGGACCGATGCTTGGCAAAATGCTGCGTCAATTTTTCACCGATGTCGCTTGGGGGGATTTGGACTACATGCTGCTTGATCTGCCGCCAGGAACCGGTGACGTGGCGCTGGACGTGCATCAAATGATTCCGCAGAGCAAAGAGATCATCGTAACCACCCCGCATGCTACGGCGGCGTTTGTTGCCGCCAGAGCGGGTGCGATGGCCTTGCAGACCGATCATGAAATTCTGGGCGTCGTCGAGAACATGTCCTATTATGTCTGCTCCCATGGCGGAGAGAAGGATTATGTGTTCGGTCGTGGAGGCGGAGGCAAGCTTGCCGAGACGCTTCATACGGAGCTTCTCGCGCAGCTTCCGTTGGGGGCCCCGGATAATCACCCTTCGGAGCCGGATTTCTCGCCATCGGTTTATAAACCGGGGACCGAGAACGCAGCGATTTACGAAGAGATCGCCTCACGAATCGCGGCTAAGCTTGAAGGATCCGTTTAAGACCAACTCATAATATGACGAAACAAGCTCCCTCTGCAGGGAGCTTGTTCTATTTTTCGGAATGGATGCTTTAACCGCCGCCGCCATCGCCGCCGCCTTCTTCACCGCCGCCACTTTCGCTGCCGCCTTCACCGCCGCCACCACCTTGCTCTTCTTGGCCTTGTCCCTCGCCTTGTTTTTTCTTTTCCACTTTAGGCTGAAGTTCATCTTTCACGACCGTTTTGAGCAGTTCCAGAACCTCCATGCGGAACAGCGGATTTTGCATAGCTTCCTGCATCACGGTCATGGACTGTTTGCGGTAGTCCGGCGTATTGGTCAATTCAAGAAACGATTTCATCACATCCGGTGATTTTAACATATCCTGAATAGCCTTTTGATACGTAGGGTCCTTGATCAGCTGCATATGCAGCTGCTTGCTCTCGGAATTAATGGCTTTGGCAAAATCGCCGGCGAATTGCGGATCGGTCATGATCTTCTCAATTTCCTTCTTATATTCATCCGATACCAGCGTATCCTTAACAGCCATCCGAATTTGATCGCCAGATTGGGCGGACATCATCCGCATTCCCATTGAGCCTCCGCTGCCTGAGGAACCGCCGGATCCGCCGCCTAGCGCTTCTTCCACCGCTTTTTTGCCTTCGTCGGTTTTCAGAATGTCGACCACCATAGACTTGATTTCTTTATAGCCAAGCTGCGGGGACGAGCTTTGTTCTACGCCACAAGCGGTAAGCACCATGGCAGCAACGAAGACGATAATACATAAACGAAATAACGGCCACTTCATTACCGTTGTCCTCCTTTTTTCGCAAGAAAAATCCTTCTGCATGCGGTCTGTCTTTTCGTGAAAGTAAGTTGATTGTCATTTTTCTTACGGGTCTTCGCATAGTATGCGATGGATTTGCAGAAATATGTCGGATTCAGAATGGTTTTTTATTGTGAACGTTGGTAAAATAATGATCTGTGGGGGTGGAAGTTAGTTGAGCTTACGTAAGTGGTCCAAATTGTTTTTGAAAACGCTGCTCGTCGGGGCAGTGGCGGCATTGATCGTAGGTCTGATCCTGCAGTTGTTTAATGGCGCTATCGAGTTCACGGGAATGGCCGATTTATTGATATACCCGCTGATTTTGTTAGGCTCTGGGGCGCTGGTGAGCGTATACTCCCAGATGGGCTTTTTTGCATACCTGACGTTAAATTATATGGGGATTGGCATATTCCGAAGAAAGACTTGGCAATACATTCAGATTGTGTTGGCTGTACTGGCATTGCTGGAGCTGATGTTCTTCCGTACGTTTGTCGGCGGATCCACCAGCCTGCAGCAGGATTTGATTTTGGGTATCTCCATACTGGTCATTGCCATTGTCGTTGCTTACCTCAAAGTAAAGAGCACAAATGCCAACGCATGGATCCCGACGCTGTTCTTCATGATGGCCATTTCCATCGTAGAGATTATCGGCGTGCTGCAAATCGGAGTGAGCAACGCCACGATTTTTATGGTTGTACCGTTGCTGATCTGTAATGCATACCAGATTCTGACGCTTCATAAAGTTACACAAGACGAAAAAAAGAGCTAACGCCTTAGCTCTTTTTTTGTTAAGCATTATTTAATGTTAAGGGTCTTCATGAGTCATAGCCCGCCTGCGTCTTCGATGCTCTTCTGCAATGAAGCGTGATCGCGGACCTCGGTGCCTTGGGTGCTGCCCTGTTGAAGCAGATCGGTGACCGTGACGAACTCGTAGCCTTGATTGCGAAGTTCCTTGATGATGAGAGGCAGCGCTTCATGGGTTTGCTTCACCGAATCGCTGGCGTGCATCAGCACGATATCTCCCGGATGGGCTTTGGAGACGACGCGATCGACGATTTTCTCGACGCCGATGTTCTTCCAATCCCTGGAGTCGGTATCCCACTGGATCACCGTGTAGTTCAGGCTTTGGGCGATGCTGAGGACTCTTTTGTCAAAATCCCCGTTCGGCATCCGTATCAATTTGGGTTCTTGTCCGGTCATTGCGGTTAAAATAGTGTGTGCCGAAGAAATCTGCTTGCGTATTTCCTCGTCGGTGAGCGTGCTGTAATTATCGTGCTTGAAGCCGTGGCTCCCGATTTCATATCCGCTTTCCTTGATGGCATTCACGATATCGGGATGCGTTTTGCTCCATGGCGCAGACAGGAAGAAGGTTGCCTTTTGAACTCCATTGTCCTTTAAAGCCTGTAAAATGGGCTCTGCGCGTTTTTCGCCCCAGCTGATGTCAAAGGTCAACGCAATCTGTTTCTTGTCCGTAGACACGCTGTAAATCGCTGACGGGTTGTCCTCGGAGAAGACCGAGATGTTGTCACTCTCCACATAAATAACGCCGATTGCAAAGATCGCCGCGGCAAGAACGAAGAAAAACCGCTTAATCTTTCTGCCGTTGAATACATAAAAAGAATTCATAATACGTGCGCCCCTCTCCCTTCAGTGTGCAATAGCTTGTTTACTTTCAACATATGCTCGTACTTGCGAGTTATACCAATTTAGGAGGTTCTCGAATGTTACGTTTTAGCATTTTTCTTAGAGATTTAAGATCCATCCGGAAGGCATTGCTCTTGGCGGCCGTTCTATTCATAGCCGGAATCGCAGCGGGAGCA
>NZ_JBBOXH010000001.1:6257500-6472500 GCF_038007545.1 Bacillus sp. FSL K6-6540 | reverse complement strand
AAGGTGAGGCCGAAAGGCGTAATCGAAGGACAACAGGTTGAAATTCCTGTACCACCGTAAACCGTTATGAACGATGGGGTGACGCAGGAGGGTAGTGACGCGGACTGATGGATGTCCGTCCAAGCAGTGAGGCTGATGTGTAGGCAAATCCGCACATCGATAAGGCTGGGCTGTGATGGGGAGTGAAAATTACAGTAGCGAAGGTCATGATCTCACACTGCCAAGAAAAGCCTCTAGTCAGGTGAAGGTGCCCGTACCGCAAACCGACACAGGTAGGCGAGAAGAGAATTCTAAGGCGCGCGGAAGAACTCTCGTTAAGGAACTCGGCAAAATGACCCCGTAACTTCGGGAGAAGGGGTGCCTCGGTAGGGTGAATAGCCCGAGGGGGCCGCAGTGAAAAGGCCCAAGCGACTGTTTAGCAAAAACACAGGTCTGTGCGAAGCCGTAAGGCGAAGTATACGGGCTGACGCCTGCCCGGTGCTGGAAGGTTAAGGGGAGCGGTTAGGGGTTAAACCCGAAGCTGTGAACCGAAGCCCCAGTAAACGGCGGCCGTAACTATAACGGTCCTAAGGTAGCGAAATTCCTTGTCAGGTAAATTCTGACCCGCACGAATGGCGTAACGACTTGGGCGCTGTCTCAACGAGAGATCCGGTGAAATTTTAATACCTGTGAAGATGCAGGTTACCCGCGACAAGACGGAAAGACCCCATGGAGCTTTACTGCAGCTTGATATTGGATTTGGGTACGATCTGTACAGGATAGGTGGGAGCCTAAGAAGCATGAGCGCCAGCTTGTGTGGAGGCGACGTTGGGATACCACCCTGATCGTATCTAGGTTCTAACCTGGTACCGTAATCCGGTACGGGGACAGTGTCAGGCGGGCAGTTTGACTGGGGCGGTCGCCTCCTAAAGAGTAACGGAGGCGCCCCAAGGTTCCCTCAGAATGGTTGGAAATCATTCGAAGAGTGCAAAGGCATAAGGGAGCTTGACTGCGAGACCTACAAGTCGAGCAGGGACGAAAGTCGGGCTTAGTGATCCGGTGGTACCGCATGGAAGGGCCATCGCTCAACGGATAAAAGCTACCCTGGGGATAACAGGCTTATCTCCCCCAAGAGTCCACATCGACGGGGAGGTTTGGCACCTCGATGTCGGCTCATCGCATCCTGGGGCTGAAGTAGGTCCCAAGGGTTGGGCTGTTCGCCCATTAAAGCGGTACGCGAGCTGGGTTCAGAACGTCGTGAGACAGTTCGGTCCCTATCTGTCGTGGGCGTAGGAAATTTGAGAGGAGCTGTCCTTAGTACGAGAGGACCGGGATGGACGTACCGCTGGTGCACCAGTTGTTCCGCCAGGAGCATGGCTGGGTAGCTACGTACGGACGGGATAAGCGCTGAAAGCATCTAAGCGTGAAGCCCCCCTCAAGATGAGATTTCCCAATTAGTAAGACCCCTTGAAGACGACGAGGTAGATAGGTTGGAGGTGGAAGTGCAGCAATGCATGGAGCTGACCAATACTAATCGGTCGAGGGCTTATCCAAAAATATTTCAAAGTGCAAATTCGTTTCGTATCTAGTTTTCAGGTGATCAAGCATCTGAACCGTTTGGTGGCGATGGCGGAAGGGTTCCACGCGTTCCCATACCGAACACGACCGTTAAGCCTTCCAGCGCCGATGGTACTTGGACCGAAGGGTCCCGGGAGAGTAGGACGTCGCCAAGCGGTACATATTCCCTGATAGCTCAGTTGGTAGAGCACTCGACTGTTAATCGAGTTGTCACAGGTTCGAGTCCTGTTCGGGGAGCCACTTGCTTCCATAGCTCAGTAGGTAGAGTGCATCCATGGTAAGGATGAGGTCACCGGTTCGATCCCGGTTGGAAGCTCCAGATTCGCTTTTGGTTTGGACATGCATCATGAAAATGTGGCCCGTTGGTCAAGGGGTTAAGACACCTCCCTTTCACGGAGGTAACAGGGGTTCGAATCCCCTACGGGTCACCACTATTTTATTGCATCAGGGGATGAGAACCCCATGAGTTTATACGGAGGCTTAGCTCAGCTGGGAGAGCATCTGCCTTACAAGCAGAGGGTCGGGGGTTCGATCCCCTCAGCCTCCACCATTTCATGCATGATTCTAACGAGAATCGGCAAGATAGAAGTAACTCAACGATTTTGGGGATTAGCCAAGCGGTAAGGCAACGGACTTTGACTCCGTCATGCATAGGTTCGAATCCTATATCCCCAGCCACTTTACTCCAAATAGTAAAGTTACGCTTTGAAGGTGATTCCGAGTATTTTCGGTGGCCTGAAATGCGAGCCATTAGCTCAGTTGGTAGAGCACCTGACTTTTAATCAGGGTGTCGAAGGTTCGAGTCCTTCATGGCTCACCATTGTTTCATCTTGTGCGCGTGTGGCGGAATTGGCAGACGCACTAGACTTAGGATCTAGCGTCTTTGACGTGGGGGTTCAAGTCCCTCCACGCGCACCATTAATGCGGACGTGGCTCAGCGGTAGAGCATCGCCTTGCCAAGGCGAGGGTCGCGGGTTCGATTCCCGTCGTCCGCTCCATTTGCGCCCTTAGCTCAGCTGGATAGAGCGTTTGACTACGAATCAAAAGGTCGGGAGTTCGAATCTCTCAGGGCGTGCCATTTTTTAAAAAGATTAATATCGGGATGTAGCTCAGCTTGGTAGAGCACCTGGTTTGGGACCAGGGGGTCGCATGTTCAAATCGTGTCATCCCGATTTGCTTAAGAATTGAGGCCCGGCAAAAGTAACCGAATATGCTTTGAAGCATAACGTCACTTTTGTGGGTTGATATGCGGGTGTAGTTCAATGGTAGAACTCCAGCCTTCCAAGCTGGTAGCGTGGGTTCGATTCCCATCACCCGCTCCATACATAAGCAGGACATCACCGTGTGTGATGTTTTTTTTACATATTCATACGACTATCCTGCGAAGTGTTAATGCAATAAAGAATGCTTGTCGTATCAACGGTTTATAGGACTAATGTCCGTGGGCTATGGGTATAACATGACCATGAGTTTTGTCGATTTGGCTAATTTTTTCGCCTGAAAAATGCAGATTTTCATTCGCTTTTATTGTATGATGTTAGGAAGGCGTTACGTCCTATAGATAAACTGCTGAAACGGGTTGAGATGGGAGGAGTAGCATGACTGAACTTACAGTAACCGCAAAAAGCAATTCCAACAATCTGCTGCGGCGAGATGTACGGTTCCTTGGCAATATTCTTGGAGAAGTTCTTGTCCATCAAGGAGGCAATGAGCTTTTAGATATAGTTGAGAAAATTCGCGAAACGAGTAAATCGTTGCGATCCGTATTCTTGCCAGAATTGTTTGCAGATTTCAAAAGGATCATCAGCACGCTGGAACCCGACATTCGCCATCAGGTGATTCGCGCGTTTGCCATTTACTTTCAATTGGTTAACATCGCCGAACAGAATCATCGCATACGGCGTAAACGCGATTACGAGCGTTCCGCCGGGGAAAGTGTTCAACCAGGTTCCATCGAAAGTGCAGTCCAGGATTTGAAAGAGCGCAATATTACGTTTGAAGAAGTTCAAGAAATTCTCGAAAGTCTATCCCTTGAGCTGGTGATGACCGCTCATCCAACAGAAGCGATGCGTCGGGCTATTCTGGATATCCATAAACGGATAGCGGACGATGTGATGCAGCTGGACAATCCGACACTGACGTTCCGCGAACGGGAGCAGCTTCGGGAGAAACTACTGAATGAAGTGATTACGCTATGGCAAACCGATGAGCTTCGTGACCGTAAACCTACTGTTCTGGATGAAGTCAGAAACGGTATGTATTATTTTCACGAAACCCTGTTTCACATTCTGCCAGAGGTTTATCAAGAACTGGAGCGCTGCCTAACTAAATATTATCCGGGTCACCATTGGCACGTTCCAACCTATTTGCGTTTCGGTTCGTGGATCGGTGGCGATCGGGACGGAAATCCTTCAGTGACGGCGGACGTAACATGGAGAACGCTTGAAATGCAGCGGAAGCTGGCGATTCGTGAATACCAACGGATTTTGCGTGAATTCATGAAATACCTGAGCTTCAGCTCGTCAATCGTTAACGTTTCGGATGAATTGCTTCAATCCATTGAAAAAGACCGCGAGCATGTAACACTGAAGAAGATGGAAATTTGGCACAATGAGAAAGAGCCTTATCGTGTAAAACTGGTATATATGCTGGCTAAAATGAGTCACATTCTGGATGAGAACATGACGGGCGGCGAGCGTTATCAGACCCCTGAGGAATTCATCGAGGATTTGAAAATCATTGATCGAAGCCTGCGTTTCCATTTTGCTGACTATGTTGCAGACACCTATATTCAAAAGCTGATTCGCCAGGCGGAGTTGTTTGGTTTCCATACCGCAACGCTGGATATCAGACAGCATAGCCAAGAGCATGAGAATGCCATGGCCGAAATTCTGCGGAAAATGAACGTGACGCAGGACTACGCCCAATTGAGCGAAGACGAGAAGATCGAACTGCTCAATAACTTGCTTAACGATCCGCGTCCGTTGACTACGCCTTATCAGGAGTATAGCGACAGCACCGAGGAATGCCTCGAAGTATACCGTACCGTTTTCCGTGCGCAGCAGGAATTCGGCGTGAAATGCATCTCCAGTTATTTGATCAGTATGGCCGAGGGCGCAAGCGACATTCTGGAAGTGATGGTATTTGCCAAAGAAGTCGGGCTGTTCCGGAAGGATAACGACGGTTCCGTAATCGCTACGCTGCAGGCTGCGCCATTATTCGAGACGATTGACGATCTTCATGCCGCCCCGGATATCATGCGCAAGCTCTTCAGCCTGCCGATCTACCGTGAAGCGGTGAGCGCCATGAACGAACTGCAGGAGATCATGCTGGGCTACTCTGACAGCAACAAGGACGGCGGAGCCATTACGGCGAACTGGGAGCTCCAGGTAGCACTCAAAGAGATTACGGCCGTAGCCAATGAATTCGGCATCAAGGTAAAATACTTCCATGGACGCGGCGGATCGCTCGGACGCGGCGGTATGCCTCTGAACCGCAGCATTTTGGCTCAGCCGGCATCGACCATTGCAGGCGGCATCAAAATTACGGAGCAGGGCGAGGTTATTTCGTCCCGTTACTCCTTGAAGGGCATTGCCTACCGGAGTTTGGATCAGGCGACCTCAGCACTGATTACGGCTTCCCTGAATGCCCGTTACCCTGAAAAAGAATCGACCGAAAAAGAGTGGGAAGTGATTTCCTCCAGCATTTCGGCCGTTTCTCAGAAAAAATATCAGGATCTGATATTCCGCGATCCGGATTTCCTTACCTTCTTCAAGGAATCCACGCCGCTTCCTGAGGTGGGCGAGCTGAATATTGGTTCCCGGCCTTCCAAGCGCAAGAACAGCGACCGTTTCGAGGACCTGAGAGCCATTCCTTGGGTGTTTGCATGGACGCAGAGCCGTTACCTGCTTCCGGCATGGTACGCGGCTGGTACGGGCTTACAGAGCTTCTACCAAGGCAAGGAAGAGAATATGAAGGTGCTTCAACAGATGTACACGAGCTATCCGTTCTTTACGTCCCTGATCGATACCCTTCAGATGGCACTTGCCAAGGCAGATCTGATCATCGCCAAGGAGTATTCCTTGATGACGAAGGATGATCAAGCACGCGAGCGCATCTTCGGTCTGATTCAGGAAGAATTCAAATTGACGAAAGAGCTGGTTCTTAAGATTACAGGACAACAGGATATTCTGGATAACCAGCCGGTTCTGCAGGAATCGATAAGACTCCGCAACCCTTACGTGGATCCGCTCAGCTATCTGCAGGTTCAACTGCTTAACGAGCTGCGTGAACTAAGGGAGCAGGAGCAGGATGATCCGGATCTGCTTCGGGAAGTACTGCTGACCATCAACGGCATTGCCGCCGGGCTTCGCAATACAGGCTGATCCCTGCAGAAGCTAAAGCTGTTTGAAAGGGATAGTATAAGGCGAGGTTCCCTAGAGGGACCTCGTTTTTTTCATCTATGCGCAGCTTGCGTCCTAATGATTAAAGTATCGGCTGCAGGTGAATAGTCTTTGATACACGAATGGGATTCTTTTTGAATTATTGTTGATTTTTAGAAACAGTTGAATTACGATTTGAATGATGCGTTTTTAGACGTTACCCATCAGACCATTCTGGGGGAATTATGGTGGACAATTTGGATGTAAGACTGGCAAAGCTGGCCCGAAAAGGGGACCAAAGGGCATTTGCCGAAATCGTAGAGCTTTATAAAGACAAGATTTTTCATTTGGCTTACCGGATGCTGAGTAACCGCCATGAGGCCGAGGATGTCGTCCAAGAGACTTTTTTGCGTGTTTACAAGAACCTTGACCGATATGACGAGAACCAGAAGTTCTCAACTTGGATATACCGAATTGGCACGAATCTTAGCATTGATCGGCTGCGCAAGCGCAAGCCTTCTTTCTCGTTGGACGCCGACCTGAACGAAAGCGAAGGTATGGACGGCTACTCCCTGATCCCAAGCGATAACCGTACGCCTGAGAGCGAGATGCTGCTATCGGAAACGCAGCGCATTATCCATCAGGCCATTGACGGACTTCCTGCTAAGTACAAGACCATTATGATTTTAAGGTACATCCAGGATTTATCCCTGCAAGAGATCAGCGAGATTTTGGACCTGCCTGTAACAACGATCAAAACGCGCGTACATCGCGGACGCGAATTTTTGCGGAAAAAATTAGAGTACAAATTGTGAGGAAAAAACGCCTATCGCCGTTCTTTGAGGAAGAGAGACCGCGTTTAAGGGCGCTTTTTTTCTTGCGGAAATCAGAGAGTCAGTGCCCGTAATTTTTTTCTGATTTTCTTTTAAAAAAGTTGAAACATCCCCGATTCCGGCACGTATGAACAATAAGCAAGTCTTATGCCCCTAGGGGGATAGACCCAGCAAAGAGATTGAATGAAAGGATTGGCTCACAAATGGATTGCAAATTAGCCGTCTCTTTGATGCATGATTATCTGGATAATGACTTGTCCGACCCGCAGCAGCTAGAATTGCAGAAGCATTTGCTGGATTGTGCTGACTGTCGGAATTACTTCGAGAAGCTGGAGCATACCGATATGCTTCTTTTTTCCTTAACTCATCATGCGACCAAGCCATCCGATGATTTAACGGAACGTATAATGGGCATGCTGCCGCAGCCCAAGAAACAAAAAGCTTGGGTCAAATGGGTTAAGAATCATCCTGCGATCACGGCTGCAGCTTTGTTTTTGGTCGTCATGCTCTTTAGCACGATCAGTTTCTGGAGTCAGGACACTCAGCTGGTTGTAAAGAGCGATGAATTCGAAAAGCTGGTGATTGAAGGGGATACGGTCATTATTCCACCGGATCAGATCATCACGGGAGATATTACGGTCGAGAACGGAAAGACTAAGGTTTACGGTCAGGTTAATGGCAATGTGACCGTTATCGACGGAGAATTATTTCAGGCTTCCACCGCGCATATAGCGGGTCAAGTGAAGGATATAGATAGAGCCATGGATTGGATATGGTATAAGATCTCCACTCTGTTTACAGATGCCGCTTACCGCTAGGTGAAAACCGCAATTACGAAGCAAAGGCGCCTCTTTTCAGTGAAAAGACGGCGCTTCTTTTGTTGATTTTATGCGCATTTGCATGGAAAGCGGAGGGAGTCCGCTTGCATCGGAAAGATTAACGTTATAACCTAGAGAGTGTAGAGTACATACTACATATATAGTCTCATGCGTTATTAAAGAGGATGTTCAAGAATCTCCGCGTGATTAGAAGGATGATGGAAAGCAGGCTCGGTTTCAAACCAGGGCGTTCATCTTCGAAGGAACCGGATTTTTTGGGCCCGCACTTAAAGGAAATGACGGGGGTTGCTGTATGGTGGAGTATTTCACAGATATGACCTGGGGTGAATCCATTAAAGATATCATCGATATCCTTATCGTTACTTATATAATATACCAGATGATTCTGCTCGTCCGCGGCACGCGGGCGGTCCAGCTGCTCAAAGGAATTTTGGTGCTGGTGGTCATCTGGGCGCTGAGCACCTGGTTTGATCTGTATACGCTCAAGTGGCTGATGAACCAGATCTTTACCTTTGGGGTGCTGGCGATCTTTATTATCTTCCAGCCTGAGCTTAGACGCGGTCTGGAGCAGCTCGGCCGAGGCAAGCTGTTCGGGCGGACCGCGGATATTGACGAGGAAACGAATAAGTTAATCAGCGAAACCATTAAGGCGGTTAATTATTTGTCGCGGCGCAAAATCGGGGCGCTGATCGTGTTTGAGCGGACGACAGGCCTAAATGAATACGTAGAATCGGGAATTCCGATGGGATCGGTGATCAGCTCGGAATTGTTCATCAACATTTTTATACCGAATACGCCTCTCCATGACGGAGCCGTCATAATTCAGAACGGTCAAATCGCGGCCGCTGGCTGTTATTTACCGCTATCAGAGAATCCTTTTATCAGTAAGGAGCTGGGGACGCGGCACCGTGCCGCTATCGGAATCAGTGAAGTGGGGGATGCGATTTCGGTTGTCGTATCCGAGGAGACTGGGCAAGTATCGCTGGCCTTAAATGGACAAGTGGTTCGGGATATTAAGGAAGAGTCTCTGATATCGAAATTGTATGAGGAGCTCAGACCTGCCGCGTCCATCAAGGAGAAACGCACGTTCTTCTGGAAACGGAAGGGGGACGGCAGCAATGGATAAATGGATCAAGAACAACACGGCAAGCAAGCTCATTGCACTCGCTGTCAGCATTCTGTTATGGGCAATGGTTCATATGGACAGCGGCACGCCCGCACCGCCCACGACCTTTTATGATACCAAGATCATTGAAGGCGTTAAGATTCAAACCTATGGATTTGATGACGGCGAATATGTGCTAACCGGCATTGATCAAGATCGCGTGAATCTCGAGGTGCGGGGGAAGAAATCCAATATTTCGCTTTTGACCGACGAATATAAAGTAAAACTCGATCTGAGCAACGTCAAAGAACCGGGTACGCACACACTTCCCCTGACCTACTCCATCCCAAGCGGCGTGGAGATGGTATCGATGGAACCATCCGTTGTTACGGTGACCGTAGAGCCGAGAGTGTCGAAATCCGTGACGGTAAGTATTGGCACGAAGGGCGAGCCTGCTAAAGATTACCGGGCCGGAACGCCCGTGCTGATTGACCCAAGGCAAGTCACGGTTACCCTGCCGGAATCGTCGATGGCAAATTTAGGGCAGGTCAAAGGTAACGTGGAGCTTGATGGAGCCAAAGAGAAGATTACGGAGAAACGAGTCAAGCTAACAGCATATGATAAAGAAGGCGCCGAAATGGAGGATGCGGTCATTGAGCCTGCTACGGTAGCGGCTGAAGTACCGATTGAGCCTGCATTTGTCACCTTGCCGCTGGAGCTTCAATATACCGGAAGGCTGCCGGAAGGGTTTGTCTTATCCAAGGTAGAACAGAAGGTCAAAGAAGTGAAGCTGTTCGGCAGCAAAGAGGTACTGGCAGGAGCTGAGACCTATATCGAAGCCGCCATCAATCTGGGAGAAGTTAGAAATTCGGGAACAACAGTGCTTACGGCCGACTTGACGCCGCCTGAAGGTTTTGAGAAAATCGAGCCGAGCTCTGTAACGGTTGAAGTTACGGCTGTATCGCATGGAGAACGGGAGATTACCGGCATTCCGATCACGTTAAAAGGTGTCGCCTCCGGCCTGGATGCCGTCATTACGGATCCAAAGACGAAGACGATCTCCCTGACGCTCACCGGTGCGCCTGACTTGCTTAATAGTCTGGAGCCAACGGATATTGGAGTTGAAGCGAACGCGACCGGCTTGAAAGCCGGCGTTCATGAAATTCCGCTGCAGATTACGCTGCCTAATTTCATCAACCGCACGGACCAGGATCGCCCTGTGATAAAGATAGAGCTCAAGGATAATTCGAAACCCGTGACAACGAACCCGGGTACTTCGAACAACGAGGGAACCGACAAAGACAAGCCTGATGTACCGGGGACGGGAACGGGCACTGGAACTGGAACAGGGACGGGCAATGATCAAGGGGAGGATCCAGAGACGCCTCCCGCGAATGAGGGCACGGATAACTCCGGGTCAGGAGAAAACCCATCACATCCGCCGGGAGACGGATCAAGCGATGGAACAACGGGCACAGAAACATCCAATGATGGATAATATCGAAGAGTAGATAAAGGAGTATATAAAACATGGGGAAATATTTTGGTACAGATGGAGTAAGAGGGGTTGCGAATCAAGAATTGACGGCGGAAATGGCTTACAGCATCGGCCGCTGCGGCGGCTATGTGCTTACGGGCGATAAAGAGAAGCCAACCGTTATCATCGGGATGGATACCCGTGTATCCGGCGCTATGCTGGAGTCGGCTCTGGTTGCAGGCCTGCTGTCCATTGGCGCACACGTCATTCGCCTTGGCGTCGTAAGTACGCCGGCGGTGGCTTATATTACAAGACTTTTGAAGGCTGATGCGGGCGTTATGATCTCGGCTTCGCATAACCCGGTGCAGGATAACGGCATCAAGTTCTTCGGTGGCGACGGCTTCAAGCTGTCGGATGAAACCGAGCTCAAGATTGAAGAGCTGATGGATGCGGAAACCGACAATCTGCCGCGACCGATCGGGGCTGATTTAGGTGAATTGCTGGTAGATAACGAATCTAAGTATAAATACCTGGAATATTTGAAAACGACGATCAGCAACCGGTTCGACGGCCTGAAAATCGTGCTGGACTGTGCAAACGGGGCTGCGTATGAGCTCGCTCCGAAACTGTTCCGTGAATTGGGTGCGGATGTGATCACCATCGGCGCTGAGCCGAATGGCCTGAATATCAATGATCACTGCGGATCGACTCACCCGGAGAAACTCGTTGAGGCCGTACTCCAGCATGGCGCTGACCTCGGACTGGCTTTTGACGGAGATGCGGATCGCCTGATTGCCATCGATGCTAAAGGCGAGGAAGTGGACGGCGATTTCATCCTGTGCATTTGCGGGGATGCCATGAACCGTGCCGGCAAGCTGAAGGAAGGTACGATCGTTTCGACCGTGATGAGCAACATCGGTTTCTATAAAGCATGCGACAGCCTGAAGCTGAAGACGGCAAAAACGGCAGTCGGCGACCGCTACGTCATGGAAGAAATGCGCCGCGGCGGATACAACCTGGGCGGCGAGCAGTCGGGACATGTCATTTTCCTGGACCACAACACCACAGGAGACGGCATTCTGACCGGGATTCAATTGGTGGATACGCTGGTAGCCTCCGGCAAGCCGCTGCATGAGCTGAAGAGCAGCATGCGTAAGTATCCGCAAGTACTCGTTAATGTCCGCGTTGGCGATAAGAGCAAGTACCAAGGCAATACCGTTATCGAGTCTGCGATTGCTGAAGTTGAAGGCATTCTGGGGGATAACGGTCGTGTCCTGGTGCGCCCATCGGGAACGGAATCCCTCATTCGCGTCATGGCGGAAGGCCCGGACAAAGATGAGCTTGACCGTTATGTAACACAGATTGCAGACGTGGTGAAGCGGGAATTGGCGTAAGACTAAGGGTGTATTTTTTAAGGAAAGCAGACTAATTTCTGTCAGGGCCAGTGAACTATGAAGTTTCGGTTCACTGGCTCGCTGTTTTCCAGAATGCCGGTCGAATGAAAGCGCAACACCCCCTGTCCTGCCTGCAAAGAGGTGCTTGTCCGGCATCGCTTGCGAAAATAGGCCATTCGGTGTCATTCATGGGGTTCATCCTAGGTAGGGCTTGGCATTGTCAGGAACCAGCCGAGTTGCCAAAGTGATAGGGCATGAATATAATAAAGGATGTCATTCAAGAATAGAAAGCGAGGATCGTGAGGTTACTTCAAGCTTTATAAGCGCCAGAGCTTGTACCTGCGCGGGGATTGGTTATAGCCATGCTAAGGATAACCAAACGGCAGAACGCAAGTTGACGAGGTAGAGGTGTTCGGATTATTCGGCGGGGACCTCTCGGTTATGCATCAACCGTAAGCGGATAACGGAAAAGGAATGGGCGACCGTTCTTACAACGTATTCGCAGATGCGTATTCATCACTTATATACAAAACATGAATGTGCGATCTAGAACAGGGCAGCGCGGTGGAAGAAGAGTGCATTCATGTCTGTTCAACTAAACAGCCTAACGAATTGCTGAGTTTCTTGAACGTTGATAATTGAATAGATCATTCTTCTTTCCTGATGCCGCACAGATGCTGCCGTGTTCTATTTCCGCCTAACTATTATTGGGAAATCGAACGGAGGAATCATAATATGTGTGGTATTGTCGGATATATTGGAAATCAGAAAACGCAAGCGGTGTTGATCGAGGGATTGAGAAAGCTTGAGTATCGTGGATACGATTCAGCAGGGATTGCCGTCTTTACGAATGAAGGCCTGCGCGTTGCGAAGGCACAAGGACGTCTTGCCAATCTGGAGGAGCGACTGGAGTCTGCACCCCTGGTAGGGACCGCAGGTATCGGTCATACCCGCTGGGCAACCCATGGCCGTCCATCGGACGTGAATTCGCATCCGCATACGGACGAAAGCCAGAAGTTCTCCGTTGTTCATAACGGGATCGTTGAGAACTATCTGGAGCTGAAGGAAGAGCTGATCAGTCAAGGACACCAGTTTGCTTCCGAGACCGATACGGAAGTTATTTCCCATCTCATTGCGCGAGAATATGACGGAGATATCGTTAAGGCCGTGCAGAAGGCGATCTCTTACATGAGAGGCGCATTTGCCCTTGGAGTATTGACCGAGTATGAGCCGGATCGATTGGTGGCTGTGCGTCAAGCAAGCCCGCTTATTATCGGTCTTGGCGAAGGAGAGAACTTCATCGGTTCTGATATTCCGGCTATTTTGAAATATACGCGTAACGTCTATATTCTCAACGATGGAGAGATGGCTCTGCTGACGGCAGATGCTGTCGAATTAATGACCATTGAGGGGAACTTTATTTCTCGGGAAATGATTCGTGTCGACTGGGATGCCGTTACAGCGGAAAAAGGCGGATTCGATCACTTCATGCTGAAGGAGATCCACGAGCAGCCAAAAGCATACCGGGATACGATGCTGGGCCGTGTGGATGAGAGCGGACGTAAAGTCGTTCTGCCGGAGCTGAAGCTTACACAGGAACAGATCAAGAACATTCGCAATGTTCAGATCGTCGCCTGCGGTACGGCTTACCATGCCGGGCTTGTGGGACGCAGCGTGATCGAAGAGATGGTACGCATTCCGGTCGAAAATGACGTGGCGTCCGAGTATCGTTACCGCTCGCCGATCGTTACGCCGGAGACCCTTGTCATCGTAGTAAGCCAATCCGGCGAGACGGCAGATACCTTGGCTGCGCTTCGTGAAGCGCAAAGCCATGGCGCTCATGTCCTGGCCATCACGAACGTGGTAGGCAGCTCGATTGCCCGTGAAGCCAACGATGTGCTCGGCACGCTGGCTGGCCCGGAGATTGCCGTAGCTTCCACGAAGGCTTACACCTCGCAGTTGATTGCGTTCTATCTGTTTGGTCTGTATCTGGCTCAAGTGCGCGGTACGATGACGGAGGATGCCGTTGCTGAAGTGATTGCAGCGATGGAAGCACTGCCTGAACAGGTAGAGTCCATGCTGACCAACGCGGAATCGATCAAGGGATATGCCGAGCAGATTGCTGAGCATGAGAACCTGTTCTTCATCGGCCGCGGCCAAGACTACGCCGTGGCTCAGGAGGGCTCCCTCAAGCTGAAGGAGATCTCTTACATTCACTCCGAGGCTTATGCTGCCGGCGAACTGAAGCACGGTACGCTTGCCCTGATTGAAGAGGGAATTCCGGTCATTGCCTTGGCAACCCAAGAAACCGTACTTGAAAAAACGGTGAGCAATATCAAGGAAGTGAAGGCCCGCGGCGCGGAAGTGATGGCCATTACGCATGAAGAGCATGTGGCCGGCCTGCTGAAATCCGTGGATCAAGCCTTCGCCATTCCGAAGACCTTGCCGATCTTGACGGCAGCTTTGTCTGTCGTACCGCTGCAGCTGCTTGCCTACTACGCATCGCTTGCACGTGGTAACGACGTGGATAAGCCGCGCAACCTGGCGAAGAGCGTGACGGTGGAGTAAGGCAGGAGCGGGCAATTAAGATCTGCTCTAGTTGTTCTGTTAATGAAATTTAGGATTCATCTCGCTTGAATTTATTAATGAAAAGGCTTCGCCCCTGGTGATTAGGGGCGAAGCCTTTTGTCATGTTAAGAAGGATTCAAGATATTAAAGTGATTAAAGATTCAGTAACTTACTCGATCGATTCCACCTGAATGACAGGCACCTTCGTGGTCTGACCGGATGCGGCGCTTTCGCTGCTTCCGCTAAGGTCTTGTTGAACATCATCCGGATTGATCTCCTCGGAAGTGACGGGATCGCTTGGATTCTCAGTTTCATCCAGATGATCTCCGTCAACATGTCCGGTCTCCGGCTCGGCAGGGTCCGGAGACGCAGGTGGTTGGCTGCTTACCGGGATCTCCCGCTGCTGATACTCGCCATTGAACGATCCGATTAGCGTCGCGCTCCCCGCAGGGAAATCCAAGTCTCCCCTCAAGACGATATAGTATCCATCACGTTCGGCAATGACTTCGCCATAGCCGCCTTGCGGGATATGGACAGAGAAGCGTACTTTCTCATTCGGATAACCCTCGATATTAGCGATATCGATGTCGGTATATTGAACCTGATACCCAGTGAATCCGTATTGGTCTCCTTGACGCTCAAAGATGGCGATCTCGTCCGGACTGACTCCTTCCAGATTCGTGACCAGCAAAGATTTGTCCGGCAGCACCTGGTAGCCTTCGGCCGTAAATTGGAACAGCGGCGT
Source organism: Bacillus sp. FSL K6-6540 (assembly GCF_038007545.1). Taxonomy (NCBI): domain Bacteria; kingdom Bacillati; phylum Bacillota; class Bacilli; order Caryophanales; family Bacillaceae; genus Bacillus; species Bacillus sp. FSL K6-6540. The sequence goes on along the minus strand of NZ_JBBOXH010000001.1, from coordinate 6,457,600 downwards.
CAGATTAGAATCTCTGGCTTCATAGGCTGAATAGAATACCAAGTCGGTCCCCGCAGAGCCCTCCACAAGGATGACCGGATTCTTCTCGGTGCTAAGCGATTCCTCGACTGAAACCTCATGGATCGCGACATCGGACGGGTAATCGTGGTTTTGGAATAATTGCACCGTTTCATCGGCATTCAAGACCGCTAAGTAGATGATGCTCCCCTCGTCGACCCCAATGGCATATGCCAATCCTCCGAAACGATTGCCGCCTCCGCTGACGTAGCTGAAGCTGCCTTTCAGACCGGCCATGTGGAACAAACGAATCGGATCGTGGATCGTCCAGGCTAATTCGGCAGCTTGCCGTTTACCGCTCATATCCTGGTACCCCGACAAGGCCACATAGAGTGCGACCGCTTCCTTGTAGTTCTGGCTTTGTACCATCCCATCGGCCGCTGCGACCCAGCGGTTGATCTCATTCTGAATATACGCCATGATCTCCGCGTTCTTCCGCTCGTTCCGTTCCAGGTACTTTCTGTAGCCTGAGGCGTGAGCTGCAAAAACGGCCGGTTGTTCCCGCTGCACATCCCTTTGCAGCATGGCATACACAAGTTCATCGGCCTTTCGATTCAACCAGGCAGCCGATATCGACCGGTTGGCATACTCGGAACCCATGGATTGCGACCAATTCAACAGGTCGGCATACTGCCCGGCCCCTGCCAGGCGGGTCAAAACCATCTCGTCGTATCGCTGGAACAGGCGGAGCAGCTTCTCATCCTTCTGTTTCTCGCTGCCGTAGAAAGAATCCGGAATGCGAAGTAGATTCCATTTAAAGCTGTTATCCTCGTACTGCTGCTCTTCAAGCAGCTCGTCGGCCCTGCGCGTAAACAAATCGATGAATTGCAGGAATGTCCGTTTCACATCATCGGGTATGCCATAGAACGCCGCAATTTCGTCGTAATACGAGGCGAGGGAGCCCTGTTGTTCCGAGAACTTCTTCTCCGTCTCAAGCAATTCGGCATATACGTTCATGAAGCCGGAGAAATCTCCGGCCTCCCCGACCTGGCTTAATCGATGATCAAGAGAGGAGAGACTTTCCTTCATGGACGTAATGGGCGCAAGCTCTTGCAGCCTTGAAGCAAGCAGATCTTCTTTATATAGAAGGGAACGGTTATTCCGGGCCTTCTGATACCACTCTTCTGCCTGAACGAGCTTTTTCTGGGCATACAACGACTCGGCTTGCGTCATCGCCTCGATTTTTTGATAGATGTGAATTCCCTTATACCCGATCAGCAGCAGAAGGACGATACATAAAAAAAGATACAAATTTCGCAGGGTTAGCGTGTTTTTCATCGTCATAACGGTATAGCCCCTCTAATCCCATTTTTGAAAGTCAGGGTCCGAGCGGTAGTGTTCATTATAAATCGCCGATACCCGATCCCGCAGGCCGTTCCACGACAAGCCGGGATTGCGGCGCACGATCTGATACAGGCGGAGGAAGCGATACCTTGGCAATCCATCCGCATAGCGGCTAATGAAATCAGGAAACGTATCGATATATTTTTTCTTCCGTACCGCTGCTCCGACAGCGTCGATCATAATCTGCCTGCCATGCTCCATCCGTAAAATGTCAGCTTCATGATCGAGCAGGTAAGAAATGGCTTTGCTGTTGATCAGCTCGCGTTTAATTTTGGCGATTTCTCCGATATAGGCGGCCAGGTCCGGATCAAACTCGTCCAGAAGCAAGGGCTCGAGTTCAAGATCCATATCCTTGCGGAGGCTGAAGCTTTGCAGAAGGACGATCTGCTGCAGGCGAATCCGGTCATTCCGGACCAACGAAGCAATTTCCCTGACGATCTCGTAGCCTAGCTGAGCATCTTCCTTGATGGCGGCGGCGGCCGTCGCTTTGTTCAGATCGAGGCCTTCCAGAATCTGTTCTCGATGACTTCTTATAAGCTTGTCCAGCGCGTGCAGGGTCTCGGTATGCAGCATTCGCCGCTGGGTCAGCCATAACCATACGAGCAGGGCCAACATGCAGGCAAAGGCGATCGCGATCTGCAAGAAGGTCTGACCGAGAAGCACGGCGGAGAGTCCTATAATGTAGAAAAGAAGCCGATCGCTCTGCATGGACCGTTTGGCCATTTTCTCTGCAAGTTCCATAACGGGGACCAGGGTCTGGCGTTTACAGTGAGCGCAGCTGTCTTCCCAAAGAATCGTGAAATTGTGGCAATGTTTGCAAACCCTTAACTTTTGGTAGACATATCTCGTTTTAGAATAGGGACGAAGTTGTACCGGCTTTTTCTTATCCATGCTGTTCCCTCTTTGAGTTGGCCGCTTCAAGCAAAGTTTGCTGCAGCTGCTCCGGTGTCGGGGCGTTCTTCTTACGCTTGGAATAGGCCGTGATCTTGATGATGACAAAAAGAAACAAAATCCCGAGACATCCGTATGTAATCATATGTCGGTTCCTTTCGGTATCGAAATTTGTTCGAAAATGCGGGTGAGCCTTGTGTCCTAAGTCCGAGTGGCACGACTGATGATGTTGAACTTTGGCAGGTATAATTATATCATATGGACATAGTACTGGGATATTTTAGTGACTGGCATGGGATTTTCTATATAAACACACTAGGGAAATGGATATTTCGGTTATTATTTTAAGCTTCCTTTCATGTAATTTTAAGACTTTTTGCCTACAGTTAACTAGTGTCTGACTAACGAACCGAGACATCCGCCGATGCTCGACTAAATGGATGAAGGAGTAAATCTATGCATCGTAAAAATAAATGGCTGCTCTCTCTGATGGCAGCGGTGCTGCTGATCATGACCTGGAGCGGAGGCGCCTTGCCTAAGGCAGCGGCTGCCTCCCAAGGCTCCAACATCGATGCCGTACTGGTGATGGACGCCAGCAATTCGATGAAAAATAGCGATCCGGAGCGGATTAGCGGCGAAGCGATGAAGATGTTCATCGACATGCTGGCGACAACCGGCGACAAGGTCGGCATCGTTTCCTATACCGACCGGATTCAGCGGGAGAAAGCCTTGCTTGAAATTCAGTCGGAGGCGGACAAAACCGCGCTGAAGGAATTTATCGATCAGCTGGATCGCGGACCGTACACCGATATGTCCGTCGGCCTCGATGAAGCCGTGAAGGTGCTGAAGCAGGGGATGGACCCGGCGCATGCGCCGATGATCGTTGTTTTGGCCGACGGTAACAATGATCTAGATCCGAACACGGGCAAGACGAGCAAGGAAGCGTCAGACCAGTTGGACCAGGCCGTCAAGGAGGCCAAGGGAAGCGGTATTCCGATTTATACGATCGGACTCAATGCCGACGGGAAGCTGAACAAAGAAACGTTGGCTGAATTGGCCAACCAAACGGGGGGCAAATCCTTTACGACGAGTTCGGCGGATGACCTTCCGCAAATATTAAGCGAGATTTTTGCCAGCCACCAGCAGCTCAAGATCGTTCCAGTACAGTCGATTACCGGCAACGGAAGCTATCAGGAGGTTACGGTCCGCGTGCCGAATGCCAACGTATTGGAAGCGAACATTTCCATTATGTCCTCCAGCCCCGTGGACGTGAAGCTGGTTGATCCCGCCGGTGCTGAGCAGAGCATCCCTTCGGCTAGTGTGCTGCGCTCCACGTCCAATTCCTATTCGCTGCTCAAGCTGCTGAAGCCGCAGCAGGGCGACTGGAAGCTGCAGGTGAAGGGCGTATCGAAGGACAAAATCGACATCAACCTTGTGTTCAACTACGACCTGGAGCTGGCTATGGATCCTCCGCCATCTTCCAAGGTAAAGGCAGGGGATACGATTGACATTAACGCGTACCTCGTCAGCAATGGACAGAAGCTGCAGGACCAAGAACAGTACGGCAATATGACGGCCAAGCTGTTGATCAAGGACCTGGACACCGGGGACGAGTCGGAGGTCGAACTAGAGAACAAAGAAGGCAGCTTTGTAGGGGATTACAAGATTCCGCAGAAGCATGACTACGAGCTGAGGGTACGTGCGGAGGAGCAGAGCTTCTACCGTGAAAGCCCGCCTGTGAAGATTAGCGCGAAGGCGGCAGCCTCCGGCTCCGGCAATGGCGGCAAGGAGATGACCGCGGGCGAGGATGCGAAACCTTTTCCATTATGGCCCGTAATCATTGGCATCGCATCGCTGCTCATTGTTGGAGCGGCAGCTTATTTCATTCTCGGCGCGATCAAGAAAGCGAACAAGGGCTTTGTCGGCCAGATCGTGATTGAGATCAGGGACGAGAACACCGGCGAGAAGACGTCCCCGCAATACAAGAAGCTGACTTCCTTCAGAGGGAAGTTCAATCTGCATCAGCTTCTGCAGCTTGCTCCGGAGCTCAAGGAAACGGAGAAAATCCTGTTCATGCCGGGCAAGAACGACCGCATCATACTTAAGAACCTTTCTTCAGCCGTCATCGAGAAGTCCGGACGGGCTCTGGATGCAACGAACGGGACGGAGCTGAAGAACGGAGACCGGCTGAGAGTTTCCCTTCAGCAGGCGGACAAAACGATATTATTTGAATATTTGGCTTAAAGTGCGAGTTCAAAAAGTCGGATTTTCAGCACCGAGAAGGTTGGATGAAGCTAGGGAGTGAGGAGCGGAGCGTACGTTTTGGGTACGTGAGCACCGGAAGTCCCGGCAGAATTCAAGATTCGATGCCGAGCTGCTTCCTGATTCACTTCGTGTTAGATATAGGATTTATAAGTTATCAACGGAGTTGATGAAATTCTATGTCGCAAGAAAACCTACTTCCGAATCGCGGTCGCTCAGCCTTGAATTGACCTCGATGGGTTTTCTTATCAAAAGCGGACTTTTTGAACAACCTCTTAATGCCATGACCTATCAGGAGGGGAAGTTATGAAACCGGTAGTTAGAGAACATATACAACAGCTTGACGTTTCACTCGGAGGCGGCATTGTCAGCGAGAAAATACGGGTGGATACCATCGACAATCCGATCCTCATCATCGGACTTGGAGGGACGGGGATCGATGCGCTGCTGCGCTTGAAATATCAGATTAACCGCCGTTTCAAGCTGCCTGAGGATCCGTTGTCCAAGAAAAGAATGGACAAGCCGGATAACGTGGAGTTTCTGGCTTTTGAGACCAACGAACAGGATAAGAATAAGCGCTACAAGGGGATCGGACTGGATCCGATCAATGAATTCGTGCTTCTCTCCAATGCCGAGATCGGAGGCCTTCTCCAGAACCGCAGCATCCTGGAGCCTTACATTACGGATTGGCTGTCGCCCGAGCTGAGCATTACCGACGGCATGAACGGGGCCGCAGGCGTACGCCAGGCGGGCCGCTTGCTCTTGTTCACGAAGATTACCCAAGTGGTGCAGGCGATCGACAAGAAGATCAAAACACTGTCGGTCGGCACGAACAAAAAGCTGATGGTCTTCCTGCTGACGGGGCTCTCCGGCGGTACGGGCAGCGGCTGCTTCTTGGACATCGCCTATATCGTCCGCGGCATTATCGAACGCGATCACGGCTCTGCCGGCATCGACCGCGTGAACACGCTCGGCTATCTGTTTACGCCGGATATCAATCTGGCGAACAAAAGCTTGAGCGAGCACACGCGCGAGTACATCAAGAAGAACGGTTATGCCGCGCTCAAAGAGCTGGACTACTGGATGAACGTGGATGCCAGAGGCGAACGGTTCAAGCAGCAGTACGGCAACATTCTGAACGTGAATTCTCCGCTGCCTCCGTTTAATCTATGTCATCTGATATCCGCTACGAATACGGAAGGCAAGCTGCTGGAGAATGCCTACGATTACTGCATGAACGTTACCGCGGAGAACATCACGAACTTCATGGCCAGCGAGGAAAAACAGTCCGGCGAAGAATTTGCGATCCATGACTATATCAGCAACATCCGCACCAATATTGCGCAGATGAACAAGGCGTATCCTGCCAATTACGACTACAACATCATCGGCGCATCTTCGGCCGTGCTGCCGATCGAAGAGATGACGACTTATCTGGCATACCGCGTCTTCGGCAAAATGCAAACCATGTTCGAGAAAGCGCCGAGCCAGGAGGACGTCGAGAAATTTGCGAGCAAGCTGGGCATCGATCTGGACTCAATGACCAAGAACTTCGAATCCCGCGTACCGGAGCCGCTGCCCGGATACCAGAACAGCGAGCGGCTCAGCTACGCGAACGTGGTGAAAAACCAGGTCATTAATATGGACACGGAGCTGGAACAGAATTTTCTGGCCAGAGCCCGCGAGGAATACATCAAAGCGAAGAAACAGCTGCCGGGCGAGATCGTGGCTCAGTTCAGCGATCAAATCCGCCGGATGTTCCTGCATCCGCAGCAAGGACCGTTTTACGTATCGCGGTTGATCTATACGGAGAAGGGCTTTAGCCTGCTGAAGATGCTGCTGTCCTACATCGAAGCGCTGCGGGAGAATCTGACCCGCATACCGCGGGACATCGAGTCGGCCAGAGAACAGGCGATCGATCGTCTGGGCGATGCAAAGAGTGCTTTTGTCTCGAAGGACAAGAAGAAAAACATCTATATCGAAGCCAAAATCAACGAATATTGGCTGGAAGCCGATGTGGAACGCACCGAGCAGATGATTGAATTTTACGAGGATTTATACGATCTGCTGAACCAGGAGAACAACCGGATTTATAGCGTATATACGGAGATTCTGAATGCGCTGAATTCGATTTTCGCCAAGAACGGCGACATTCTCGTGAACGGGGAAGAACAGCAGGATCATAAAGGGAACAAGACGTATTACTGGAACCTGGTGAGCGTGCCCGACATTTCCGACGTCATCAACAAAATCATGGATCAGAAGGATGTGGACGATCTCATCCGCGATTTCGCCCAAGAGCTGCTGAGTCATGCCAATCGTTGGACCCGGGAGCAGGAGATCGATGTCGTCCGTTCCATTTCGGAGTTTCTTACCGATAAATTCGGCGATCTGATCACCCGTTCGATGGAGGATTTCCTGGTCATGAAATTCGGTCAGGAGGATTCCATCGAAAAATTCGTTGAGCGCAGTATCGCCAGCAAGCTGGATGACGAAGCCGTGCCGGTCTTCCATCTGAGCAACAGCGCAGGCAATCTGTACTTCCCTTCCTGGGGCTTCGTGTCCGTGCCGGTACAGGCACCGAGCATTCTGAAGGGGATTCGCAATTATCAGAACAATTCGGTCGGGAAATCCCATTTCACCGTGAAGGAAAGCGAAGTGAAGAACCGGATCTTCTGGCTGAACACGAAGAACGGCGTGCCGCTGTTCGTCTACACGCCGCTGAAGGTTTATGAGGAAAGCTACGAACGCACGATCATGGACAAGGAAGGCGTTGGACGCCATTTGGTGCAGACGGACCGTAACAATTGGACGTACCTGCCGTCGCCGATTCCCGAAAAATCCTGGGGGGATACCTATGTCAACCCGCGGGTTCAGGAGTACAATGCCCGGGTTCGGTCCGAATTCAGCCAAGCGCTTGAGTATAAGGTCGTCATCCAGAAGGACGTTGACCAGAATACGAGCAGCCGCTATGCGGTCGTGTTTACGAAGCCGTTTGACCTGAATGAGCTGCTTCGCGCTTATGATCTGCAGCTCGATAGTCCCAAGCCTAACCTTGGCGAGGTCAAGCGGGCATGGACCGAGCTGAAGCGATTGATGAACGAGGGGCTGGAGCGGGCAGGCTCAAAGGATATTTTCAACAGCATCAACGAGGAAATGGCCAAGGAGAATTTGATCCGTTCGCCGGAAATGATCCGCATCGTGCGGGAAGAGCTGAAGAAATATGCTGCCATCGCGGCCAAAATCACGGAATTCGAGCTCTTGATCAGCGACAATCAGAATGAAGAGAAATGGCTTGATCAATTCATCGAGGCGTTGTACACCGGGACGATCACCAAGAAGGGTGCGCTCTTCGTTTATGATCGCGATCCGGAGGAAGATTCCTGGGAGCCGTTTGCCAACCTGCTGAAAAGCGTGAACGACGTGGAGTATGAAGTCTACAAGCACTTCCGTCAGCTGGACGAGAAAAGCCGCAGCACGCTGCTTCGCAAATCCTCCCGCCGCGATCAGGAGCTGACCGCTTCCGAGGATATTACGCCGCTGCTCACGAAGCTGGAAGAATTGGCCGAACGGTTCCTGGAAACGCGCGACCGGCTTGAATACGAGAAGGTGGAGCTTGCGGACGGCGAAGAGAGATACCAGTTCTACAGACAGGTATCTTCGAAATTAAATGACATCCGAAGAAGGTTGAAATAGACGATGAGGGAGATTCTTCGCCAGTATGCTGCCGGCTATGCCAAGTCGGAAGAGCAGCTTACCTTGATGGAGGATGATCAGAGCAGCATCCACTACCCGGAGGTATACTTGTTCATAGGTGACAAGACAGCGTCCGCCATCGAACCGATCATGGAAATACAGGATCGCAAATGGGATAACAGCGCCAGCGTCGTTTATTTTCATGTAGGCACGGACCGGAGCGAAGGACGAGAGCCCCAAAGCTCCGGACTCTCCGGTCGGCTTCACCGATACCACCTGCAGCTGCCGGTGTCGGACACTCCATCCAAATCGATGCGGAAGGAGCTGTACCAGAGCTTCTATCGGAACCCGCCTCATCTGTCCGGGTTGAATCAAGCGATTCGGAAGTTAAGCCACCATATTTCAGATTTTGGACGCAGCTATGCTTCGTTTGACCGGGTTCATCTGTCTGTCATTACACGGGTCGATGACCCGTTTAATGTATTTATCCCGGAAATTTCATTGCTGGCCGAATCCATATTCCAGCAGTCGTTCAAGTCGGTACAAATGGATTTGTATGCGCTCATTAATGAAAGGGAGCAGATTGAATCATACGGTTATGCGAGCTCCGTAGGCGTTGCGTTTCTGCGGGAACTGGAGCTGATGCAGAGCAGGGAATACAGCTTTTCCGCGCCGCTGCAGGTAACGGAGGACGGGCTGACGATTCCGGTCGTCCACCCGGCATCCCCATTGTTTGATCTCGTCTATGTGCTGTCCGACAAGAATGAACGCGGCATCTCGGGTTACGCCGGCATGCAGGATATCTACGATATCATCTGCCACCTGGGCCTGCTCAAGAACCGGAAGCAGAAGGATGAGACCTATGACGGAATCCGAGGCATTTACAACAATACGTCATTCAAAAGCAATATCATGACCGAATCCGGCCGCCAAGGCTTTGTCTCCGCCGGCTTTGCCCGGGTGAAGAGGCCCAATGAGCCGATTGCGCTAACGGTCCTCTACCATCTGTGCCGCGGACTGCTGCTTCGCATGAAGAACAGGCCGGAGCCGGAGGTTCATGAATGCCTGGCCTATTTCGGTCTCGACTCGGAGGCCGTAACGGCAAGAGCGGACCGGATGCTGCCGGCCCCCGAGCATCTGGACGGACTGAAAGGCATGATGTCGCATCCCGTCAGTTATGCCGGGCTGAAGCGAATGAATATTCGCGAGGCGGAAGAGGCGCTCTTCGGAGATGGCTGCCGGCAGTTTTTTCGCGACAATTACGAGCTGGCGGCCCGAAAGAGACTGAGCGATATGAGCACCGCAGAAGAACTGCATGATACGCTGCGCCGCTCTTTGGCGACTCACCCGCAAATCGGTTGTTATCAAATTGCAGCGTGGACGAGCGATAAGGCCGGAGCGGGCATTGTGCTTGAAGCGGTTCGATCCCGGATCCGGGATCTCGGCAGCTTGCTTAAGACCGAGCAGGACGAACTAAACCGCTATTATGAGGAAAGCGTCGAAAGCCAGCCGTTTAAGAAGCTTCCTTTTCGGGATAAACAGAATGTGCGCCATTTCATTCGATATTTCGTGGGCGAGGTCTATCGGCGCAAATATGAGCTGCTGCAGCTGGAGACGGAGCTTGAGCTCTACAGGCTGTATGAGACGGAGCTTGAACGTATTCACCGTCAGTACAAACAGCAGGCAGGCATGCTGGATCAGCTGGAGGCGGAGCTGCTGGAAGCGGCCCGTTCCAGCATCCGTGCCGCAGACGATTATATCGGCCAGAACCTGATGGAGTATTACGGCCTCGTGACGGAGGAGCTGATGCTGGAGCTGGAGAGCAAGCGCGGCGAAGGCGTGTACTTCGAGGAACGGTATGTCGGCAATCTCTCCATCGTTACGCATGAAGGGATCGAACCGATCCTGTCGAACATGATCCGGGTCTGTCTGAGGGATCTATTGACGGCAGAGCCGTTCGTGCAGACCTTCGAGGAAGAACTGCTGCGGCGGGCGAACGTCACCATCGACTACAATAACAAGCAGGTGCTGGCCAAGGAAGACCTGTTTAAGGTGTTATACCGGATGCTGGAGGAGAACTCCGTTACGCTGGTCAGGCTGCTTGATTATACGCAGGAGCATCGATATGAGGAAAAATATTTCTTCGGCGATGCCGACAGCGAATTCGTCCGCTATGCGATCCATGCCGATGAAGCTTTACGGGTGTACAAGCTGGGCATCGTGCACGAGAAGCGCTCCAGCGGGGTCGAGAAGCTGAACCTGATGGGAGGTTTCCATCTGGAGGATCTGATGTATTACCGGAATGGCAGAACCTACTACGAGACCTACACGGCAAATGGTTATGAATTTCATGGCATGGAACCGGCGCAGCTTCCCGAGCTGCGTTAGCGTTCTTAGATTCTGATACAGAGAGTAGGCGTGTATTGTGCAACGAAAATTAAACCCTCTCCTGCTGCTGCTTAGCCTGGTCGGTGGGGGACTCGGATTTGCGATTGGGGAGTTTTTGCTTCGCCAGTGGGGGACAGGGCTTCCTGTCATCGTGGTTACGGGGATTTATTTCGGGATTCTGGCCTTATGCATCGGCTTGGCCTGTTTAATCGCAGAACTGATCTCCCCCCGTTTGAGCGGAAGCTCATGGAGACAGCGGTACACGGGCACATCATGGAAGCTGCTGATTCCATCCACGTTGGTGGCCCTGTTCCTCCTTGGCATGCTGTTTGAATGGGCGTACCAGTTGAACCCGGGCAGCGCCAAGCCCGTGAAGGATATCGTGCTGGTCATTGACAATTCGGGCAGCATGAATGAGACGGACCCGAATCAGGACCGGTACACGGCAGCCAAAAATCTGATCAACCGCATGGATCGGGATAACCGCGTATCCGTGATGGTGTTTGATCATGCAACAACGTTACTGCAGCCGTTCACGCGCGTGAAGAACCAAGAAACCAAGGATGAGATCATCGCGGAAATCGACGGTTTGGCAACGAACGATGGCGGTACGGACATCAGTCTTGCGTTGGAGGATACCATGTCGCATATTCAGGAAAGCCGGGATGCCGGCCGAAGCGCCATGGTCATCATGCTGTCGGACGGATTTAGCGAAACCGACCATGATCGTGTGCTTGCGGAGTACAAACAGCAGCAAATCGCGGTAAATACGATTGGCCTCAGCCTTGTCAACCCGGACGGTGCACAGCTTCTTCAGACGATTGCGGCGGAAACGGGCGGACAATATTACGACGTTCAGCATGCGGAGGATTTGTCTTTCGTTTTCCAGAAAATCTATGACGACGTTGGAGACCGTTCGCTGTTGACGAAACGTACGGGCGCTATGGAAGACAGCGTGTATCATCAGATCGGAAGAATCGCTGCGATGCTGCTCATCGGCGCTGCCATGGGCCTGGCCCTCGGCACGGTGTTTGACAATCGCCATCTTGCGCTGAGCTTCAGCATCGGCGGCGCGGTATCGGGCGTACTGGCAGGCGTGGTTCTGGAATACGGCCTCTCCGGCGCGGAAATCGGGGATGCCTCCGTTCGTCTGATTGCCTGCCTTTTGCTCGCGGGGATCATCGCTTTGTTCACGTTGGTGATTCCGGTTAAGGAGAGCAGCAAGATCATCCGCAACGTGCAGCGGCCGGGCCGAACGGGAAAAGGGCAGCGGCCGAATGATTCAACCAGCCGAGGATTTTAAAGCAGGGGGCGTTCGAGATGCGGTTTAAACATGCGGAGCCCGGAGAATGGGTCATTCAGGGATTAAGCTATCAACTAGACGATGGTTACTGCACGCTCCGCTGGAGCTGGCCGCCGGGTCTTCAAGCGGTATACATCCACCGTGCGATGGACGACGGATTCGGCCAGCCTGCAGGCGATTCGCAGCCAGGCGGGATGCGTTTATACACCCGTGACGAGTATAAGGCGAACAACGGGTATCGCGACCGTCTTGAAGGGATCGGTCAGATCACGTACACGGTCTACGCCTTGTCTTCCGAAGACGGAGAGATGGCGTTAATCAGGCAGGAGGATGAATCGAACCGCATTCGGTTCAGTACCGGCAAAGCGAAACTGGTCTACTCCATTCGCGAAAAAAGCCGCTGGCTGCAGCCCTATAAGACGATCGAAATCCAGGTGACGGCAGAGGTGCCGGTACCGAAGGAAGCTTTATGTTACGTGAAGAAGCAGGGCGCTTATCCGGTCAACAAGGAAGACGGCATCTTGTACCCGTTCGTGACGGATTTTGCTGCCGGCCGCAACGAACTGCCTGCGATCGAGGTGGGCAAAAACGATTACGTTCGCCTGTTTTTTACGGACGGCAAGAAATACGGACAACGATATGAGCTGGTGTACAGATAAATAGAGACAAAAAGAACACACGGTAAACCACGATGAGCGCATTCGTGTGTATTTTTTCATAGGGTTCAGAGGGAGGTACGAAAGATGGGCATTTTTGATATATTCAAGAAAAAACCGGAGCCGGAGCCAAGGCCGCTGTTCTATGATATTGTCTGCCCTTACTGTTTCAGTAAGTTCGCTCCGAAGGAGGTTGTCTTCCGGGCTGCCCACGACCGCGAGGATGACGAGGATTATGCGCTTGGGGAAGATGAGGAGCTGAATCGATACCGTGAACGCTTCGGGCTGGATTCGGTGTATGATATCGAAGCGATCATCCGTCCGAGCGACATCCCGGAGGAGCAGCACATTTATTCGGAGCACGTCCTGGTTGGATTGAATGACCGTTACGGCATCGTCACGCGCAGACGGCTGTGCCCGAAATGCCACAATGAGCTGCCGGTTACCGCTGGGAAGGTGCCAAGCAACATTATCTCGATTATCGGTGCTTCGCAAGTGGGCAAATCGGTTTATATGACTTCGCTGATTCATACGCTGCAGCATACGACGGCAGATCATTTCGATGCGGCCTGCATGCCGCTGAATGCCGAGATCAGCCGCAAGTTCCGCACCGGCTATGAGGAGCCGTTGTTTGAACGCGGGGATTTGCTGGCGTCTACGCAGAAGGAGAAAATGCAGGAGCCTTTTATTTTCCAATTCGTGTTCAAGGATGAGTCGAAGCCGCCGTTGACGCTCGTATTTTTTGACGTGGCTGGCGAGGGCATGGTGGATGAGGATTATTTGGGGCTGCACGGACAGCATATCAAGAATTCCGCGGGCATTCTGTTTATGGTGGATCCGCTCCAAATCCGCTCCATTCGGGAAAAAATCCGTTTGAAATTCGGCGATCAGCCTGGGGAGTGGGTATCCCAGTATGATGAGCCGCGGGATGTCGTGCTGACCATGTTCGGCGATTTCATCGCTTATGAGGACAAAGGCAAGACGGATATTCCAACCGCCGTCGTCTTGACCAAGAGCGACATGCTTCACGCGCTTAAGGATGAGGATGGCGAATATGTGAAGCTGAACAGCAATATTTTTAACAATGTGGTGCACCGCAAGTTTTTGAATTTGACCGAGTTTGAAAATATTGACGGCGAAATCCGCCGTTTTATCGAAAAGGTCGACCGTCCGTTCAAAGGGACGATGGATGTGTACTTTTCGAATACCGCCTATTTTGCCGTGTCGGCGCTGGGCAGCAACCCTGTCGATCAGAAGCTGCAGAGCGTTGTCAGCCCGATTCGGGTGGATGAACCGTTCATCTGGCTTCTGTACAAGCTGAAGTACATTCAGGGGAGGGAAGACTAGTGCCGGAATTCCCAATCCGAAACATACAGCAGCAGATGTACACGCGTGAGCGGCGAGGTATATTCCGCTCGGCCGAAGGTTTTGACACGGTGGCCCGTTCGTCCGGATTGGAGGCTTCCTTTATCAAAAAGGTGCTGCATCCCTTTTGCCAATACGAAGCACCTGCCGAGCTGACGGCGCGCAGTGAACGGGACGCTGCGTCTTATCCGGCTGCCCTTCATCTGTTCCATACCGAATCAGGGGAAACGGTGCTGGGCCGAAGCGTGTTTCAGCCTGCGGATTTCACGGGGCTGCGCAGCGCCTTTTTTACGCATCATTACGTCATTCCGGAAGGCTTCCATCGAGATGATCATAACGCTTACCGGACATGGCTTCAGGCCGCTTTTGCCGATCATTACGATATCGAAGAGGGCGTCGATCTGCCGCAGCTTCCTGCGATTCCGGTCCAGGCCGATTCCCCTACCGCTGTCTCGTCCGAGAGGACGCCAGCCTTGCTGCAGGAGCTTGGAATCAACGAGAAAGTATTCAAGCAGCTGATCTATGCCTGCATATCCGCGGCTGCCGGGAAGAAAAAGGTATACATCGTTCTGGATGTCCCGGTGGAACAGTTGTCCGCGAAGGCGGAGCAGCTGCTCTTTGTGCTGTTTGGCCGATTGCCCTATGCGCTGCGCCGGGTGCTTGGATTCGTAACTTATGCCAAGGAGCCGCAGAGCAAGAAGGGGCTTCATCTCATGTTCGTGGAGAAGGGCAGCCTGCGCCTGAATGACCGGAGCATCGAGAAGGATTACTTGTTTGAACTCGCTGCCGGCCGGGTCATCAATGCCGATCTGAAATGGTCCGAGCAGCCTTATCTTGATTTTGCTTGGGATACGCTGCTGGACCCGGATCGGTCCGAACGTTTTTTTGCCTTCGCCGAGCAAATGCTTGCGGACATGGAGCCGATACATCAGATCTCGCTGGACAGCTATGATGATTTATGTATGCTGTTCCAGATCGAAGAAGGCCATGAAGGCCTGTACCATGAGCATAAACATGCCGTGCTGCGTGCTTCGCTGCTCTATCTGCAGCCGGCAGGCGCACTGGATGCGAAGCAACGTCTGGATCAGCTGTTTCTTGCCCTGTTTGCCAAGGAGTTCGAGCTCGTCAAAGGCGGGCATGTTCCGGATGCCGCGATCGCGAGATTCCTGAAGGATTATCATGGCATCAATCCCCGGCAGCATAACGATTGGATCGTGGAATATTTTATCCGCTCCTTAAATAATGCCTTATCGAAGCAGCGTCAGGATACGACTATGGCGATTTACGAGCTGTTGGAGAGCAGCCCGTCTTTAAGCCGAGCCTTTTATGCGAGGGTGCTGACCAGTCCGGGGCTGCCGGCGCTGATGTTCGATCCCTACATGAAAACGCGCATGAAGCAAGCGGCAACGCCTGCAGACCTCGTGGATTTGATCGGCTTGTGGGTTCGGAATCACCCTCTCCTGCTGGAGCAGGAGAATTATGTACGGCTTGCGGAAGCCCAGCTTATCGATAAGCTTCAGCAGGATTCCGACCCTGTGAGAACGGTCAATGCCGTACTGGATCAATTGGATGCGCTGGAACGCGATCCGCAAAAGGGAATCGGCCGTTATCAAGGCGGGCGTGCCTTTGCGGACCGGATGATCTATGCAGCCAATCTCTTTCTCTTGCGTGAGCTGGAGCCTGAGCAATTAAGCCAGAAGCAGCTGATGGATATCGGGTTCCTGCAAATGCCGAAGGAGTTCAAAGGCTGGGTAGAGCGGTTTGATTCCCGGATTCGGTCCAAAGCCGCGGTCATGCTGGCCCTTCACCAGTGGTCCGGCCATGAAGAGGTTAGAGCGGAAGTGCTGGCGGAACTCTCGGCAGAGGAACGGGAGCGCACCCAGCATATCATGCGGAAGTGGCTGCAGCATCATGTGGAGCCGTCCAATTTCGAGAGCATAACCTTGGCTTTCTGCACGGATATCAATTCCAGTGCGGTAGACTATCGGAGCTTGCTGGATTACTTGCACAGATACGGCAAGAGCCCGGACGTGGTATACCAATATATTCAGTGGTCTGCCGAGCAGCCGGTATTCGTTAGACCGCGCGGACTTGTTCCCGCTTATGCCGCCGCCATCATCGATTATTTCAAAATCCACGACCGCGAAGCCTTTAAAAATAAGGATTACGTAAAAACTTATTTCAGTTCGCCTGCACCCATCCTCAAACCGGTGTATGCGCAGGTTAAGGCCGAGTTGGCTTCGCCGTTGGTGCAATGGTTTCGCCGGCATTCGCGGTTCGTAAAAATCACTTCTTCCTTGCTTGTGGTAATCGTTGTTGCTGGCGCTGCCTTCATGATGATCCAAAACGGCAAAGGTCCCGCGGACGGCGATGCCAATCCGAATCCGGCCGTTACGCCGCCGGTTACGGTACCGCCGGCTTCTTCCGAGACCATAGATGAGCAGCCTTTATTAACGGCGACGGTGGTGGAGGAAGGTGAGCAGGCGGGAAGCACCGAGCTGAATTTCCATTTTAAACAGCCGGCGGCTTGCCGGGATTTCAGTGTGGACAAATTACAGATTATAGGCAAGGATGGAAGCACGCTGCTTGAAGCGGCCAGTCCTGAATTATCGCGGGTGTGCGCGGATGAAGCCACAGGGGAAGCCGATGCTGCTGATCCGTCAGGATCCGAGACGGATTCATCCGGGAACCAAGCGGATCCGAATAGCGGGACAACAGAAGGGGAAAACACGTCTGATCCTGTTGAAGGTGAGGATGTGGAGACCTCGGATGACCTTGGCACCGTTCCGGCAAACCCGGCTGGTACGAGTCAGGTCACCGTGAAGCTGGATCAGGCGCTTGACGTATCCCTAGTCGAGAAGGTCGTAGTGGATGGCGTCTCGTATGAGCTGTCCTCCGAAAGCGCGCTTTCGGAGGAGCAAGAGCAGACTCCCGAGAATGAGACGGATGAAGGAGTTTGAACATAGAACGAGCAGACGAATGATTGTCTGCTCGTTTTTTTTCGCGCCACTATGTATGCACGACCACTTATTCATGCTGGCGACAGATTTGTTCTTCTCTTTCGAGGTTTTGTAAGGTTGCGTAGGTGTTGCCCCATTCACACATGGTATGTAGTACAGGCACGAAGGATTGGCCCAGCTCAGTTAAACTGTATTCTACCTTAGGCGGTACTTCTTTAAATACTTCTCTTCGGACAAGCTCATCTTTTTCCAGCTGCTTTAATTGCTCGGTTAAGACTTTCTGCGTAATGGTCGGCATGAGCAGGTAGAACTCCTTAGTTCTCCTTGGCTTTTGACTCAGAAAGAAGAGAATTAAGCATTTCCACTTTCCTCCTACCGTGTTCATAAAAATATTGATTCCCGTGTTGAGGCTGTTCATTATGTATTCCTCCTGAATAGGCACATAAAGGTGGCTAACCCACTTTATTGTGCGTTATTTTCTGCCACTGTACGGTCCATTATAATCGGAATGTGAAGCAAATAAAACATATGGAGTGAGCACAATGAGTGTGAGAGATATATTAGAGCAAAGACGTTCTGTCAGGCATTATGACCCCCATTATAAAATGGAATCGGAAACGTTGGCGGCTTTGATTGAAGGAGCCAGTAAATCGCCCAACGGAAACAATATTCAAGCCACACGGTACCTGGTTATCGACGAACCGAATTTAAAAAACGTGTTACTCCCCATTGCCTTTCATCAGCAGCAGGTAATAGAAGCGTCGGCTCTAATCGTTGTACTGGGCGATTATCAAGCATTTGAAAAAGAGAATATTATACATATCCATGAAGAAGGATTTCAAAAGGGTTATTTTGACGCATCATTAAAAGATTATTTAGCCAGCGCGGCTATTCAATATTATCTAAATAAATCCAAAGAAGATTTAAAGCTCGAATTAGTAAGAGACGCAAGCCTGGCGTCTATGTCGTTAGTCTTACTGGCGAACGAGGCGGGTCTCCATACGATTACCATGTCCGGGTATGATTCCGAACAATTAAAGTCAACCTTACAGATTTCTGACAGGTATGAAGATGTGATGCTTATAGCCATTGGGAAAGGAATTAAACAAGGTCATAAAACCGTTAGACACGATGTGGGCAAAATCATGTATACAAACAAAATATAATTCAGGGCATGAAATATTGGCTTGCTTGTTGTTTGTTCATGCAGCGGGTGGAACAAAATAGGATAAACATCCGTCTAATAGTTACGCCGTCTCCGACGTATTTCTATTAGGAGGGAATAGAAGGATGAGAAAAGGCCTGGTTGCTGCAGCACTTTTAGCGGTATGGATCGTGTCAGGTTGTTTCGAGAAGGAACAGGCAGTTCCGATCATAGATGAGGCCATGGATGTGATCAGCCAACATGGTGTGAACGTGAAAAATCGGGGGAAACTGGATGCCTTTATCGATCAGCCGGAGGGAACGCAGCGAGTTGTACATTATACGATTGAGGGCGATCCTGTATTTCATGAATTGAATCATATCGGAGATCGAATTGAGCTGCGTTATGACAATAGGTGGGACAGGGAAGGGAATCAACAAGTTACTACCCGTATGTGCAGCGAACTGAAGCGAGTCGAGACGGATACTTATCTGAGTTATACGCTGACTGGTTGTGACGGTGAACGTTCTGAGGTGGATATCCTGCGAATGGAGTATGAGCTTAGGCCGAAGGTAACGTTCGACATGGAATTGAGGTTCGGCGTTAATCAGAGGAACGAAATCAATACAAAGGAACGAACCGTCGTGAAGGATCTTCAGAATGGAGAGACTGCGACGATCCGCAATTTCGAATTCACCGATAAGGACCGTCAGAGCATCTATAAGGCGTTGGTGCTTGCCGATTATCAAGAGGACAAATCCTTAATAACTGCATGCAATAAAAAGCCGCATGAGAGCTTTGACCTGACGGTCAAGATAGCGAATGGAAGTTACCACTTTGCATGGAGCGAATGCGATAAGAGCGAAGACGGTAAACGGATGACCATGCTGGTTGATGATATCATCGGCATGGTGGAGGAGCGGGAGGAGTATAAGCAATTGCCTGCTGTGCAAGGATATTACGAATGAGGACCCAACGATGTTACCTCGGCTGCTTGTTCAACCATCATAAGCAGCCGATCACAATGACCGGCTGCCGTTTTCTTTTAGATTGAGTTTTTCGGTTTGCATAAACCTACGGTTTGAGTCTGATGTTATTTTGAAGAAAGAATGGTGAATCGACTACGGAACATGGTTATCTCCAAAATGTAATCTTGTCAGGCTCTAATCGAACGGACTCATGCCCATCTTCTTTGGCTTTTCCTAATGAAATAATCATGACTGGAGCATAGCGTTCTTCATCTACATCGAATGCTTTTGCTAACTGATCAGCTTCAAAGCCTGCCATTGGATTCGTGTCATACCCATGCGCACGAGCTACTAACATGAACTGCATGGCAAAGAGGCTGCTATCGATTTTTGCAATTTCAACTTTCATTTCTCTTGATAGAGTCGGAAACAGGGATAGAATGGTTTCGAGTTGACGATCTCGTACTTCTGCCGGCATTTTTCCTTGTTCCACAGCCGTATTGTAAATTTCTTCAGCATATAAATAGCTTTGGGTATCGCCAAAAATCAATAACATGGCTGATGAAGTATCATTCTGTAACGTATTGAACCTCACAAGAGGTCTTAGCTTTTCTTTTCCTCCCGGAGTGTCGACCACGATTACTCGCCAAGGCTGCATATTTGCAGAGGACGGAGCCAAACTGGCTTCCGAAATCATGTCGCTCATCTCTTCTTTCGATATTTTAAAGTTCTCATCATAATTACGGACAGAACGTCGGCCCATAACGATATTGGCGAAATCGTTGTTTTGAATATGGTTAAACATAGAACCTCTCCTTTTGATAACATCGATTTTTTTTGACATTGTGGATGTCGTTCGTTATCATATTTCGTATTATGAACTATGAACCTAGGTTTATAGCAAGAAATAAAAGAGGTCCTATTATGAAAATAAACGAGGTTTCAAAATTAACGGGTCTGCCCATATCAACGTTGAGATTCTATGAACGTAAGAACCTGATTCCGGACACATTTGTTAAACGAGATGCAAATAATTATCGAATTTATTCCGAAGAGATTGTGGAGTTTCTAGATGATGTGAAGGTACTTTTATCGGTAGATTTTTCTATAGAAGAATTAAGTTTGTTAGTCAATCAACAACTTAACCTGTCATACGAGGCAAAGACGAAAATGGTAGAACAAAAAATCAAAGAAATTGAAGAGATCCAGAAGCGATTGAAAAAGTCGAAGACATTCTTGAATGCCGTCTTGGAAGGAAAGGCGAATTTTCAAACCAAGTGTTAAAGTAAAAGTATGTGAACGATACGATAAGGGCTGCGGTCATCTTAGGGATGCTCGCAGCCCTTTCATGTACACGTGGAATCACTCATGGATGTGTCCAATCATGAACTAACAGTCTTCGTAACACCATACATTGATCTGGTTGCCATATGGATCGTAGGTGTGGAACATGACAAGAAACTTCGGATTTCCGGCAAAATCGGTAACCTTCCATCCTTGTTCCCGCAAACGTTTATGAGTCTCAAAAAAGTCCGCCTTCTTCCGTATTACCCAATAAGGCCTTGCAGCTACAGTAAGTGCGCCCTTCGTTCGGTCTGTCCGAACGGTTTCCAGATAGAGCGGTGCGCCCTCGGCGGTGATAATTACGGTCGCGGAGGTTCCATCCTCACTGACCCGTTCGACTCTGCCGCCCAGATTAGCCTCGTACCACGCAATGGCTTCATCCAGCCGGTCAACGCCAAAGCGGGGGATCGCTTGGAACGGAAAGCGTGCGTCCGGTGCTTTAGCAACCAACGCCTCCGTACCTGGTTCCGGTTCGATTGCCGTTAAGCGATTTCCGGCCGGATCGAAGAAATCGAAGGTACGGTCAAAGGGGGCTTGGGTCACATCGGTCACTTGAATATCCTGTTCGCGAAAATAGGCGTGTGCAGCTTCAAGATTCGTTGCGGTGAAGCAGAAGCGAACATTTCCGTTTTGTCCCCAATCGACTGCAAAATGCGGGTGGTCATGCTCCACCGACTTGATATGTATGCATCCCAGTGCCGGGAAAGTAAGGGTGGCCATTTTTTCGACCGGGTAATCCTCTTCGTATGTCACTTTCAGATCCAAATGCGTGCTATACCATTCGATGAGTTCCTTGAACCGATCCCATGGGGCAATGATAAAACCTCCATCGAAATCATCCAGCCGTAATCCAACCATTCGCTTGATCCTCCTATAAGAAAGTTTTGGAAAATGGAACAATCCCAGTATAAACCTTCAAGTAACTTGAAGGTCAAGAGAAGCGAGTTTGCATGACAGGAATCATGATTTCGAATATTGGAGAATCGGGATAATGCCGCTCCAGCCGCTTGCCCGCAGGTTCGAAACCGAACTTCTGAAGGAAGCGGATCGTTCGCATGCATGCGAAGGTGTCCTCCCATGAGCTGTCCACCGATACGAACAAGGTAGGGGGGATGGACTCCAAATAGGCTTCGGAGGGTGTCTTCGGAGGCGTTGGCTTCCGAGAGGATTCCGTACAAATTTGATATCCGACTTCAATTAGCACCGCGTGCGGGAGGGAGTCCATCACCTTGATCAAGCTGGAGCCTTGCGTGCGAATGTTGAGGTCATGGAGTCTGGCTGCCGCTTGTTTCATTTCCCGCGAATAAGAGTTTACTGGTTTGTCTACCCAAAACGGCTGCCATATCACGGTTAGGGGTTGTTCCCAATTGATGAGATGCAGACTGCCGCGACCCGGTTCCATCCCGTTTAAATATTGACTCGCAATTTGGACCGAGAGTAGACGTGCCTCAGCTTCCCGCCGCCAGCGGGCAAGCAGCTCGGAACGCGTACTTTCCTCGGCTTCAAGGAAACACCGGATATCCCCAAGGCTGATGCCTGATTGACGGAGGCTGTTTACAAGCTTGGCTTCGTGAATTTGGTGAAATCCATAATATCGGTAACCGTTCTCCAGCCGTTCAGCCGGAACCAGAATCCCCTTGGATTCATAGAAACGAAGCGCACTGGGGACCATGCCGGTGCGTTCTGCGAATTGAGCGATGCTCATCATGGGCGTTCACCTGTTATTTTTTGAGAATAAAATTGCCTACATATCATACCATAAAGATTGCTAGAATCGTGGCGTGGATCCTGAAGAATACGTAGGATATAAGATAGGGAGGTGCGAAACAATGTCATATCAAAAAGCATTTGAGGCCTACATAGCGGCTACGAATACGCATGATTTTGATCAGGTAGCCCGGCTGCTGGATGAGGGAGCGGTGTATTGGTTCTCGGACCGGAGCTGCTGTTGCCTGGAGGAAATCAGGGCCTATTTCGAGCACGCTTGGGACGTCATTCGAGATGAGGTGTACCGGGCGGAGGACGTGGTGTGGATTGCGACTGATGTACATTCGGCTGTTTGTATTTATACTTATCGCTACGAGGGGTATTTTCAGGGGGAATTCACGACTGGGAGCGGGAGAGCAACGAATGTATTCGTTCGACATGCCGACGGCGCATGGAAATTAAAGCATGAGCATCTAAGTTCAATGGGATGAATCGGCCGTCATCTTTTATATAGGAAACAGAAGAAGAGCCTTTGGAGGGCTCTTTTTTGTAGATTGAATTTATTAACAGAATATAAAATTACAAGAATTTATCCCATGTCTATGGAAATGTATCCCTTCTCAATCGATGGCGCAGGTTCCATGATACAACTATATGAATATGGATTGAACAACATGGATTTCATTGAAAGGGGGCCGTAGTAGAGCGATCGAGCAAGTGAGTGTAGGTATGGAGCGACAAGGGGGAGGGATGAATTTTACATAGTTAGTTCACCTGGATTGGTAACCGCTTTCAAAAACGAGTGGATTTCGAGCGATATGCGAAGCTGGGCAAGTCATCAAGGATACCACCCGGGTGACACCAAGAGGAACAGACATTCATGGAAATGCTGTATCATTTGCAATCGAAATTTAATCGACAGAGGTGAAAACGGTGATACCCTTTATCACGACAAGACGCCCGAAATGGGTACTGTGTTTTTTGGCCCTTATTCTGATGTTTACCCCACTGCTTCATGCGCCTGCATCCTATGCAGCAGAAGGCGCATCTCCTTCAGAAATTACTGCAACGAGCTCCGGCATCGATCCGGTGACGGTAACAAGCTCGACCTATGGCTCCTAGGATCCGCTGGCACCGCAGAATCTTCGTATTGTGCAAGACTCCATCACGGCCACCGAAGCAACGATACTATGGGATTACGACAAAAATAATCCGCAGCATACGTTTGATATTGATGTCTGGAACGCCGTGGATGATGCATGGTATACATGGGGGAACGGCGGAAGCCGGACCCTGGATGATTTGAAACCCAACACAACCTATAAATTATACATTACATGGTATGAGAGACCGTCTCAAGGTCCGGACCAACGGCATAAGAGTAATGTAATCGAGTTTACTACGCTGGATGGCGAGGTTAAGCCTCCAAAAACGTCCGCTCCCCAGAATCTGCGATTAGTGGAGGTAACGCATAACCAGGCTACCTTTGAATGGGATTTCCTCAAGGGAGACAAGAACGATATCGATGTCTGGAATGCAGATACGGATGCTTATATCACGTGGGGAAATTTAACCACGCATGCCGTTACAGGGCTTAAGCCCGAGACAACCTACCGCATATATATTACCTGGTATGACCACAGGCCCTCAAAGGATATGAAGAGCAATATTCTTGAATTCACGACCACCGCGGATCAAACCGTATATGAACAAGCTCCGATTTCACCTCCGAGTTACCTGAAAGTAACGGACGTTTCCGAGAAATCGGTGACATTAAATTGGGGAGCAAGCTCAGGAGCTACCGGATACGAGCTGTATGTGGACGGCAATAAAGTCGATACTTTGGAAACGGTGACGTCGGTCACGTACTCCCTGGACCCAACAGCCAATCGCGATTATATCTTTGAAGTTACTGCTCAAAAAGCATTGCAGGGACAGAACCCGGAAACTTCGGTGAAGAGTAACGCTGTACATTTAAAATGGGGAGAGCTCGCTGCACCAAAGGGGCTGCAGGCTGTTACAGCTACAAGGTCTACTGTCTCCTTGGGATGGGCTCCGGTTCCGGGAGCAACGGGCTATCATATTTATCAGGACGGAAATAAGGTGGCGACAAGCAGCGAGAACCGGTTTGTGGCTGCCGGATTGCAGGAAGGTAAGACGTATTCGTTCCAGATCATCGCTGTAAATCGTTTATGGACATCGCCGATCAGTCAAGCGATTACTGTTATACCAGGCAGCAATTATAATAATATTACCTACTACACCTCTTGGTCAGCACTACCAGCCGAACGGAATTTCTATCCGTCCGATCTTGACGTTTCTCAAATCACGCATATCAATTATGCGTTTGCTGATTTGTGTTGGAAGAAGTTCGGAAGCACGGTAAGAGCATGTGAAGACCCGAAGGTTCCGCTGCAAAATCGATACGTGTATGATGGCGAGATGATACTTGGCGATCCCGAAAAGGATTTCGAAAATTTCCAAGCTTTCGAATCCGTCAAAGCTGCTAATCCGCATTTGAAGCTTATGATATCGGTTGGCGGCTGGTCCTGGTCCAATCATTTCTCCAACATGGCCAAGACCGAAGAAACACGCCGGGCCTTTGCGAATTCCGCGGTGGATTTCCTCCGAGAATACAAATTCGATGGTTTGGATATCGATTGGGAGTATCCTGTTGAAGGCGGAGAAGACGACAACTCCCGGGGACCGGAGGATACGGAAAACTTCACATTGTTAATGAAGACCGTTCGTGAGGCCCTGGATGCTGCCGGATCAGAAGACGGGAAGTACTATCTGCTGACGATTGCTTCCGGGCAGGGTGATAATTTCGTTAAAAATGCCGATCTTGCGAATTCGGTGACCTATCTCGATTTCATCAATATCATGACTTACGATTACAGCGGCAGCTGGGAGACGCTGGGCCACCATAATGCACCGCTGTTCTTTGACCAAAAGCATCCAAGAGCCGCCTCCTCCGCTCCGAGAAATCATGTGCTCGGCGGTTTGTTGGGCCATCTGAACGGCGGGGTGCCAACGCACAAGCTGATCGCCGGGGTGCCATATTACGGTAAAGGCTGGGATGATTGCCCGCCTACCGGCCAATATCAGACTTGCAAAGGCGGATCCGCATTAAAGACATGGGAAGCGGGCATTTTCGATTTCAGCGATCTCGAGAATAACTACATCGACAAGAACGGTTATAAGAGATACTGGAACGAATCCGCCAAAGTTCCATACCTGTACAATGAGCAAAATAAAGTGTTCATCACTTACAACGATAAGAACACCATGAAGTATACGGCTTCCATCGTGAAATCGCTGGATATCGCAGGCGTCATGAGCTGGGATATCAGCGGCGACCGCAATAAGACGCTGACGACCCAACTCGTTCACGATCTGCCGATCAACGGCAAAGCCAATGCATCGGCAATCCCAGCCCCAGGGAATCTGTCCAAGGTAAGCGCCGATTCCGGCTCCATCCAGCTGAAATGGGATGCCGTGACGGGAGCAACGGGATATGAAGTGTACGTGAATCATGCGTTGTCCGGCTCGGTGGCAACGAACGGTTATACCGTGAAGGGCCTCAGCCCCCTAACGAATTACAAGATCCATGTGCTTGCCGTGGATCGAACGGGAGATGAGATCAACCGCGTCTCCAGCGCTTCGAATCAGCTGAGCATCACGACTTCGGGCAACGGCTCCGGTGGCTCTGAAGGCGGAGGAGGCTCCGGCGGATCCGGTTCTACAACGCCATCGACGCCACAGCCGCCTAAAGGCAAGGATCAACTCGAAGCAAACGTTGTGCTTGAAGGAGATAAGGCTCTAGTTACCGTGCCTGCGGCTGCGGCAGTTAACAGCATTAACCATTCGCAATCCTCCAACTTCCAGCTCCATGCGGGTGCGGGCGCGAAGCAGGCGGTGCTGGAAATTCCACAAGAAGTGATTGCGGCCATTGCGAAAAAAGGGGCCAAAGCCAGTCTGTCCGTTTTCCTAAACGGTACGGAATACCGGATTCCGGCTTCGCTCATCTCGGTTTCCGGGCCGGTGAGAGTCTCGATTGTGGCTCCAGACAATAAGGACGCAGCAAGCCTGGCCGCCTTGCTTCAAGGGAAAGAAACACTGGCGAGTCCGCTGCAGTTCAAGCTTGAGCAAGTACACGCGGATAAAACGGCAACCGAGCTGACACGCTTCGGGAAATCCCATGTCAGCGAGTTTGTTACCTTGGATGCGAAAAAAATAAATATAAAACGTGCGACCGGAGTGGTCTTTATACCGGGTACAAACGAGCTTCGATCCGTTCCGACATTGTTTAAAGTGAATACGGACGGCACGGTGACCGTTGAAATCAAGAAAACCGGCAGCGGCGTTTATGCGCTGGTACAGCAGGAATATCCGATTTAGTGATGCGATTCCTTCATGGGCACGGGAAGACGTGGCGCAAGCTGCCGCCAAAATGATTGTATCCGGAGAAAATAACGGTTCGTTCGGTGCAAATAAAAACATTACCCGTGCCGAGATCATCTCCATCCTGGTGAAAGCGCTGGGTCTATTGCCTGACGACAAGGATTCCAGCTTCAAGGATGTGGATCCGAAATCCCGATATGCCAGAGAAATCGCGGCTGCCAAAGCTGCAGGACTGGTGAAGGGACGCACAGGCGATATCTTTGATCCCAACAGCTTGATTATGCGCGAGGAATTGGCGGTTATTCTAAGCAATGTGTTGGAGTATGCCGGTAAGAAGAATGAAGCTGACCAAGGCCTGTTAAACAAATTTAAAGATCACTCCAAGGTTTCGTCCTATGCGAAGTCGTCCGTCGCCTTCGTCGTGGAACAGAAGATTATGCAGGGGGTATCCGCTACCAAGCTGGATCCGCAATCTCATGTGACCAAAGCTCAAACGGTAGTAACCGTTATGAGATTGCTGCGTGCAGCGGAGTTATCGAATTAATATGACCGTATAAGAGAGCGGAGGCCATTTTGACGGAGGTGTATTTCACGGAACTCGACGAATAATGGCTTGAACATAGCAAGCGAAAAGAAATGCCATGCCGCTGCCCATGCTAAGATGGATCTATCAAATGGATGGGGTGATTGTAGATGGCATTGAAAATCGATAATATTTTTGTGAATCTTCCGGTTAAGGATCTGGAGAAAACGAAAGACTTTTTCTCGAAAATCGGTTTTGAGTTTAATGAGCAGTTTACGGATAAGAATGCGGCCTGCCTGGTCATAGGCGATAACATCTTTGCCATGCTGCTCACCGAGGATTATTTCAAGACGTTCACCAAGAAAGATCTGTCGAATGCGGCCAACACAACGGAAGTGATTCTGGCGCTGTCGGCAGAAAGCCGGGAGCAGGTGGATGACATCGTGAACGCTGCGCTGGCTGCTGGGGGATCGCCTTCCAACGACCCGGTGGATCACGGTTTTATGTACGGATGGAGCTTCCAGGATCCGGACGGACATCTATGGGAAGTCATGTACATGGATCAGAGCCATGTCGAATAAAGCAGCGTTATCCTAAGCAGGATCGCAACCTGAACGACATATCCTAATAGAATGAAGCGGCAGATGACTCCAAGAGACAGGGGGAAACTGCCGCTTTACTTTTATTTGGAAATCCACTATATTTGTATGTGCAAACAATATGTGGCGTTTCAACATGATGAACTTCAGCGAAAGAGGTAACCGTTATGCTCAATACGTATATCAAGGAATGCCTTTACTTCACAGCCAATCGCCTTAGCCGGGTCATTACCAAGATGGCCGAAGACGAGTTTGCCGCAAGCGGATTGTCGCCTACGTATGCATATCTGCTTATGGCTGTATATGAGAAGGAAGGAATCTCGCAGAAGGAATTAGGCGAAATTCTTCACCTCCAGCCATCCACCGTAACCCGACTGATTGAGAAGCTGGCCGTGAAAGGGCTGGTATACAATCGGGTGGAAGGAAGGATGTCGCTGATCTATACGACCGATAAAGGAAAGGCTCTTGAGAAAGTAATACACGAGTGCTGGAACAATCTGCGTAGTCGATACGGAGATGTTTTAGGCAATGCCCAAGGGGATGAATTATCCCTGCGTCTATACGAGGTCAGCGATCGATTAGAGAATAAGGACTGAACGCAAAAAAGGCCCTTCAAGCCAAACTTGAAGGGCCTTTTCTAAGATTAATTGGCTTGGACTTCCGTCGTGACCTGCCATAACACGCCGAACTTGTCTTCCAGCACCCCGAACAGCGCTCCCCAGAATTGAGTCTTCAGCGCATCAATCACCTTGCCGCCCTCGGCCAAGCGGTCAAAAGCTTCATGGGCTTCGGCATCGCTCTCAAACGACAGGCTCAGATGAATTCCGTTCCCACGCTCCAGGGTTTGGAAGATCGAGTCCGACATAAAGATCGGGATTCCTCCGGCTACCAGACTCAGATGCATGACCTTGTCTTTCAATTCTTCCTTGGTTCCGGGAACCTCGCCATGGGTTTGCACGGATAAGATTTCCCCTCCCAGTGCTTGGGTATAAAATTCAGCCTGCGCTTTTGCATCCTCAGAGAAAATATACGGTGTCAGTTTAGCCACGTTCAACATCCTTCCCAGGTTTTAATATGATGGATTCGTTTTCCTTGGTTTTAGTATAAATGGTCTCTGGCCCTCACATTTCTTCTGGATTGCTAAATGATACGGCAGCGTCTCGGGGTTGTCCTATAGAATAGGCGACAACAGGCGGGAGATGGACTCCTTGAACTTGATCCACCGTGAACGCTCCAGATACTGCTTCATCGTAAGCTGGCTGGATACCCGCAGATCCTGGTGGAAGATGTGGGTCAACTGTTTCGATATATGCTCATCGTACAGGAATGCGTTCACTTCGAAATTTAGCTTGAAGCTTCGAACGTCGATATTCGCCGTGCCCACGGATGAAATCTTCTCATCGATGATGATCGTCTTGGCATGAATAAAGCCATTATTGTAGAGATACACATTAGCCCCGGTACCCAGCATTTCCCCGATATAAGATAAGGTAGCCCAATACACGAAGGGATGATCCGGTTTATCCGGAATCATCAGATGCACCTCTACGCCGGAAAGCGCCGCAATGCGCAGTGCATCCAGGAGGCTGGCGTCCGGGATAAAATAAGGCGTCTGAATATGAATCGATTTCTTGGCGGACGAAATCATTTTGATATAACCGTTCTTGATGTGTTCATATCGGGAATCCGGACCGCTGGTAACAATCTGAATCCCGACATTGCCGGGCGAATTGATCTTGGGAAACAGATTCGATTCGTAAGTGATATCGTTATGATGCGAAGCCTGATTCCAGTCCAGAATGAAGCGAACCTGCATCGCATAAACGGCCTCGCCTTGGATGCGCAGATGCGTATCCCGCCAATACCCGAACCTGGAGTTGAGGCCCAGGTACTCGTCCCCGACGTTGAAACCGCCGACATACCCGATATTGCCGTCGATGATCGCCAGCTTTCGGTGATTCCGGTAATTCAGCCGCAGGTTAATGAAGCGCAGCTTGGACGGGAAGAAGGCCTCGGCTTCTCCGCCGGCTTCGCGGAATGCCTTGAAGAAGCCTTTGGTTAGTTGACGCGATCCCAGCTCATCGTATAGAACACGGACCTTCACGCCTTCATTAGCCTTTTGGGTCAACAGGGAGATTAGCTTCTTGCCAAGCTCGTCGCGGCGGATAATGTAGTACTGAATATGTATATAGTCTTTGGCTTCCTCGATATCCTGAAACAACCGTTCAAACTTCCTGCGTCCATCCGTAAAAATTTCAACATGGTTGTCGTCCGTAAGGATCGCCTGGTTCTCATTGATATGCATATGGATCAAATCGCTGCTGTCCGCCGCCGCTTGATTGGTAAACGGGTATTCGCCGTTGTTCATCCCTTCCATTTGGGACAGCAATACTTTCTCGATGCCGGTTTTTTGCAGATCGTCCCAATGAAAGAGACGGATTCTTCTTAAATTCTGGGCGAACAGCAAGTACAGCACAAAGCCCAGAATCGGGATAAAGGACAGCACCAGCAGCCATGCCCAGGTGGAGCCGGCATCCCGCCGTTCCCTGAAAACCACGAACATGGAGAACACGATATTCAGAACGATGATCAGACCAAGAATGATGGATGTAACATGCATGTTTATGATATCCTCCTACACTATAGCCTTGCCCTAGCAATCCTTCATATTATACGTGAGGCGTTAGAAGAAGTATATATCGGCGGCATGGAGTGAAACCGAAAGGTCCTAAAACGTTGGCGGCTAGGATAAGGCCTCTTGTAACGAATATAGAAGGAGCCATTTGAATCCGTACTCGTTGTCATGATACGATGGTGAAAAAATAGGAGAAGGGGCATGCTTTTTGCTGAAAATGAACAAGTTTTTCAAATTGTGTCTTGCCGTGATCCTGGTGCTGACCATCATTTATTTGGGATCGCTGGTGGATTTTATATTCAGACCCGTACTTTCGTTCTTCTCCATCATCCTCGTGCCGTTGATGCTGTCGGGATTCTTCTATTACCTGCTCAGACCGCTGGTTGATCTCCTCGAAAAACGCAAGCTGAATCGCTCGCTGGCCATCCTGCTCCTGTATGTAGTGTTCGCGGGCATCCTTACCGGCTTTATCCTGGGGGTATGGCCATCGCTGCGCGATCAGATCGTGGCTCTCGTACAGAACGCTCCAGCCTTGTTTGCCAAGCTTGGCGAGCAGCTTCAGGAATTGGAGAATAACGGCTTTTTCCAGGATATTTTTCCGGAGAACGCCAACCCGCTTACGCAGCTCACCGATTATTTGAATCAAGGCTTCACGTTCCTGACGAATTATATTATGAATCTGTTCTCGTTCGTGTCGAATTTTGCCATCGTATTGTTTACGTTCCCGATTCTCCTGTATTACATGCTGAAGGAAGGCGGGAAATTCGGGAAGATGGTGGTCAGCTTTTTGCCTGACCGATTCAAGGGCGAGGGAGCCTCGGTGCTGGATGAAATCAACAATGCACTCAAAGGCTTTATCGTAGGCCGGGTTCTCGTCAATTTGGCGCTGGGGGTTTTGATGTATATCGGATTCCTGATTATCGGCCTGCCTTATGCGCTGTTGTTGACGGTCGTGGCGGTCATCGCGAATTTCATACCGTTTATCGGCGCCATTCTATCCGCGATCCCGATCGTGATTATCGGCTTTATTCAGTCCCCGGGAACCGCGATCTGGTCCCTTGTCGTCATTCTGGCGGCCCAGCAGATTCAGGATAACCTGATTGGTCCGTATATCTTCGGCAAACAGCTGGCGATCCATCCCATTACCATCATTATCCTGGTGCTGGTAGGACAGGATCTTGGCGGGATTATCGGAATTCTGCTGATCGTACCGATCTATATGATCATTAAAATTATCGTAACCAGAGTGTACCA
Source organism: Bacillus sp. FSL K6-6540 (assembly GCF_038007545.1). NCBI lineage: Bacteria > Bacillati > Bacillota > Bacilli > Caryophanales > Bacillaceae > Bacillus > Bacillus sp. FSL K6-6540. Next base: position 6,426,100 of record NZ_JBBOXH010000001.1, on the reverse strand, counting down.
GCTGTTCTTTAAGGAGAAATGGCAAAAGGCTTAAGCCGTGGGATAGGGAGGCGGCTTTTAGCCGCATATTAAAGCCGCCCAAGAGCGAGGAATCGTTCTTGGCGGCTTTTTATATATTTGGGGTGCACAGGATCTTGACAACGATAAGAAAATTATATAATCTTAAATTAAAGATATTAAATTTAAAGATTATTTAATTATTTATGGTTTATGGCTCATCCATCATGCAAAACGGATCATGAACGGAAATAAAGGGTTTCGACACGAAACGGTGAGGGAGAGATGGGATATGACATTACATACGGCAGGCATTCATCATATTACCGCTTATGCGCAGGATCCGCAGAAGAACGTTGATTTTTATACAGGCGTGCTAGGACTCAGAATGGTAAAGAAGACCGTGAATTACGATGCGCCCGAGGTATATCATCTGTATTTCGGGGATGAGGGAGGACAACCCGGAACGATCATCACTTTCTTCCCTTCCTCCGCTTCGCGAAGAGGGCTGCGTGGAGGAGGACAGGCAGGATATACGACCTTTGCCGTTCCTGTAGGGGCCCTGCCTTATTGGGAACAGCGGCTGCGGAGCTTTGGCGTTCCCGTCATGAAGGCTTTCCGGTTTAACGAACAATATCTTCAATTCTCCGATCGGGACGGGCTTTCGCTAGAGTTGGTGGAGCGGGAAGGCGGTCCGAATAACAGCTGGTCCGTGGACGATATAACTCCGGATACAGCCATTAAGGGATTCGGCGGCGCGGTTCTGTTCAGCAGCAAATGGGAGGAAACGAAGAAGGCGCTGGAGAACGTCATGGGACTGACCTACATTGGAGAGGACGTCAATTATGCCCGGTTTCAAGCTGCGGGCCCCTTCGGCAACGTGATTGATCTGCCGATGCGGGATATTCCTTTGGGAGCCGGAGGTGCCGGAACGACCCATCATATCGCATGGCGGGCTCAAGATGATGAGGAGCACGGCAAATGGCATGAATGGGTGAAGGAGCAGGGATTTCGCCCTACGGATATCAGGAACCGTAACTATTTCAAAGCGTTATATTTCAGGGAACGTGGGGGGATCCTGTTTGAGATCGCAACCGATCCGCCCGGATTTACGGTGGACGAAGACCTGTACTCGCTGGGGGAACAATTAAAGCTTCCTGCCTGGTTCGAACCGGAGCGTGCCCGAATCGAGCAGGGGTTGGAGCCTATACAAATCAAAAATACTGGAGAGGGGCAACTCAAGTGATATCCATTGACCCGAATACCCAAAGCGAACGGGACACATACAAGCTGCTGATTGGAAGCGTCGTTCCGCGTCCGGTCGCTTTCGTTACGACATTATCGGCGGATGGCGTGCTGAATGCGGCGCCGTTCAGTTACTTTTCCATTGTGTCGAGCAATCCCCCTTTGCTGTCGGTTTCCGTTCAGCGAAAGAACAGTGCACCTAAGGACACGGCGAGAAATGCCATGCAGAGCGGCGAGCTTGTCATCCACATCGTGGATGAAGATACCGTTGCAGCCGTGAACGAAACGGCGGCGAATCTGCCTCCGGACGAAAGTGAGCTTGACCGAACCCGTTTAACCCCGGTCGTTAGTGACGTTGTAAAGGTTCCCGGCGTTCTGGAATCCAAGATCCGCATGGAATGCGTGCTGGAGCAGGTCGTCACGTTGGATGGCGCGGATCAGCTGCCTGCCGCTGATCTATTGATTGCCCGCGTCGTCCGATTTCACGTGTCCGAGGAGCTCTACGAGCATGGCCGGATTGACGCATCGAAGTTGAAACCTGTGAGCCGCATGGCAGGAAATATCTATTCGACCCTGGGAGAGATGTTTACGATTGAGCGTCCGGTCTGACAGGGCTTGAGCTTGAATAGGGTTATTGCTTTGCGACTATTTTTAGCGAACATTCTTTTTCTTCGATAGGTTGCTGGTCATTCATTAGGAAACGGGGTATTGGAATATCATGGTCGGTATTTGCCTATTCTACATGAATGGATAGCCGGTTGATGAATTTACAACATAGGAGTGATCAACGCATGAAATTTGATTCCAAGGTTGTCATCGTGACGGGGGGCGCCAGCGGGATTGGCGAAGCGGCAGTCAGACTTTTTGCAAAAGAGGGAGCCAAGGTCGTTATCGCGGATTATTCCGACCAGGGCCAAGCGGTTTCCGACGAATTGAGAGGAGCCGGCTTTGAAGCGCTGTTCGTCAAAACGGATGTAACCCAAGAGCAGGAAGTCACGAATATGGTGAATCAGACGGTGCAGCATTTTGGCCGTGTCGATGTATTGTTTGCCAACGCAGGCATTGCCCATGATGCTCCTGCCGATCAGTTAACGATGGATAACTGGCAGAGAACGATTGATATTAATCTGACAGGGGTCTTCCTGTGCGATAAATATGTTATTCAGCAAATGCTGTCCCAAGGAACCGGAGGGGCAATCGTAAACTGCGGCTCGATCCATAGCCATGTCGGAAAAGCAGGGGTAACCGCCTATGCTTCGGCCAAGGGAGGCGTCAAGCTGTTAACCCAGTCGCTCAGCGCAGACTATGCCTCCAAAGGAATCCGAATCAATGCCGTGTGTCCGGGATATATCGATACGCCGCTGATCAAGGGAAGAACGGAAGCGATCACGCAGCACCTGGTCGGCCTTCATCCGATGGGCCGTTTGGGACAGCCGGAAGAAGTGGCCAAAGCCGTGTTGTTCCTCGCCAGTGAAGATGCCTCCTTCATTACGGGCACGAGCCTGCTGGTGGATGGCGGCTATACCGCGGTATGATGAGAAAAGCCCTGATGCTAAGCATCGGGGCTTTTTTTCAAGTCATTCCAGGCGTTGTTATCAGACTTATTATGGAGTGTTTCAAAAATTTTTTTTCGGTCCCGTATTTCATACGGGCAGACTTCCTGATCCGGGGCTCATTCATGGCATAAAACATATATGGCATGAACGATTTCCGCAAGACCCGTCAAATGCCTGCTATATAGCGGAAAATGGAGCATGGATTCCATGACCAATCCGGTGTATGGACAGCCTTAAATAAGGTGTTCAAAAGGCTCGATATCCTCGTTGCAAAAACGGTGTTTTTACTTCTGAATTTCCAGAAAAAGCGGTTAAAGGGGTTTGACTTTTCCTGAGCTTCCCTTTATCATGAACACACGCTTAGTTTCCGGCATACATATTCCGGAAAGCGGGGGAACCAGTTTCACCAGGGGCGAGTCACTTGGAATTCACGAGTGTAGGGTACCATCTTACCCGAGTCCGTCAGCTAACCTCGTCAGCAGTGGATGGGTCTTGCATACATAATGGATGTTCATACAAAAGGCCCTTTATTCTCTATAGGGGCCTTTTCTCTATTTTTTGACCCCCTGCTGGCGGAGCTATGTCTAGATCCCCTGTTTGGTGGTCTTTTTGCATTCAATTACAGAGGAGGGGTAACGTCTGCAAATGTGGAACGAATTGAATCGATCAGACGGCATTGGGTCAAAGCGTGCAAGGAAGCGGATGAATCATCTTCCCTGAAGCCTCGTCCCATGCACGGGTATCTGAACGTCTATATATCCAAGTTAACACATGTGCTAACACGGATAATTTCGTCATGCCGTTTTTTTAAGAAAGTGAAAAGCTATTACGAAAGGTTGTGGAAGGTTTTGAAGAAAGTGGTTGTGCTGGTGTTGTCCGTGATGATGGTGGTATTGCTCGCGGCTTGCGGCGACAAAGGAAGTACGCTGGATCGAGCCATTGAGCAGGGATATATCACCGTAGGGTTTGCGAACGAGAAGCCGTATGCCTACAAAGAAGCCAATGGGGAGCTCACGGGCGAAGCGGTTGAGATTGCCCGCGTTATTCTGGAGCGTCTTGGCATCAAGGAGATGAGAGGGGAGCTAACGGAATTCGGTTCGCTGGTCGCCGGATTGCAGGCCGATCGGTTTGATCTGATCACGGCAGGCATGTTCATTAATCCGGACCGATGCTCTGCCGTCCTGTTCGCGAACCCGGAGTACAGCATCGGGGAAGCCCTTGCGGTAAAGCAAGGGAATCCGATGGAACTTGGAAGCTATGAGGACATTGCCAAGAATGAGCAGGCCAAGGTGGCCGTCATGACCGGTGCGGTCGAAATCGGCTACATGGAGAAGTCGGGCATTCCTGCGGACCGGATCGTACAGGTCCCTGACCAGGCTTCGGCGATTAGCGCCCTCCAGGCCGATCGGGTGCAGGCGATTACCATGACGGGGCCGTCCCTGCAGGCGATGCTGGATTCAGCCAGCGACGACAGCATCGAACGCGTGGCTGATTTCGAGCAGCCGGTCATCGACGGCGAAAGCGTTCGCGGTTACGGGGCTACGGCTTTCCGCCAAGCGGATACCGAGTTCCAGGAGGCTTATAATGCCGAGCTTGAAAAGATGAAGGAGTCGGGCGAGCTGCTGGAAATTTTGCAAGAGTTCGGGTTCACGGAAGAAGAGCTCCCGGGTGAGATGACAGCGGCTGCGCTCTGCGGGGAATAGTATGCCGAATTCTTGGATCGATTTTCTTCCGACGCTGCTCAAAGGAGCAGAGATCACGATTATCGTCGCGTTCTTTTCAGCCATCCTGGCTATCGCGATGTCCTTTGCAGCCGGATTGTGCCGGCTGTCGAAGCTCTGGATCGTCCGCACGGCGACGGCCGTGTACGTCGAAATCTTTCGGGGAACCTCCTTGCTGGTGCAGCTCTTCTGGTTGTATTTTGCCCTTCCGTTCATCGGCATCGAGCTTCCGAAAATGCTGGCGGCGATTCTCGCGATCGGACTTAACTTCGGCGCATACGGCTCCGAGATTGTTCGCAGCGCGGTGCTGGCCGTTCCGAAAGGACAGTGGGAGGCTGCCGTGGCGCTTAATATGAAGCCTTGGCAGAGGCTGTGGAACGTTATACTACCCCAAGCGTCCCTGCGAATGCTTCCCCCGTTCGGGAATCAACTTGTGGAACTCATCAAATCCACTTCGCTCGTTTATTTCATCACGATGGCGGATTTGACGTATCAGGCGATGGTGCTCCGCAACAATTACATCTCCTGGACGACCGAGATTCTGGTGCTGCTGCTCTTCATGTATTTTGTCATCGCCACGCTCGTCTCGATGGCGGTTCGTCTGCTGGAGCGCAAACTGACCGCGGGGAGGCTGTAGCGGATGTGGGATTGGAAATATGTGTTTGAAATACTGCCGCAGCTTCTGAGCGCATTAAAAATGACGGTATGGGTCACGCTCTGTGCTTTTGTGGTGGCATTGATTATCGGACTGCTGCTTGCCTTTGCCGCGCGGAGCAAATTTAAGCCCTTGTCGCTCATTACCAAAGGAATCATAGAATTTATTCGCAATACCCCTTTGCTGGTACAGGTGTTCTTCCTGTATTACAGCTTGCCGCTGCTGACGGGCATTTCGATTCCGGCCTTCTATGCGGGGGTCATCGGCCTGGGGCTGCATTACAGCACGTATCTGTCGGAGGTGTACCGTTCGGGGATTGAAGGGGTGCCGAAAGGACAGTGGGAAGCCGCAACCGCACTGAACTACACGAAATCCCAGACCTGGCGGAGCATTATACTGCCGCAAGCGGTGCCGCCGATCATCCCGGTGCTGGGCAATTATTTGATTGTCATGTTTAAGGAAACGCCGATTCTATGCGCCATTACGCTGGTCGAGATGATGCTGACGGCCAAAAATATCGTGTCGCAATCATTTCGCGCTTTCGAACCGTACACGCTGGTCGGGATTCTGTTCCTGATCATCAGTTATATCGCGTCGTTGCTGGTGCAAAGGCTGGAGAAGCGTTTGAATCTGCAGCGTGGAAAATAAGGAGGGAGTCTATTGAATGCCGTTGTAATCGATGAGCAGGCTGAAGAGGCGAAGAAGCCGGGGCGGGAAAGAAATCCCGTTACGGGCTCACAGCCGATCGTGAAATATGCGGGCGTGACCAAGTCGTATGGCGACCTGCAGGTGCTGAAGGGCATCGATCTGGAGATGAAGCCGGGAGAAAAGGTGGCCGTGATCGGACCGAGCGGATCTGGCAAAACGACGATGGGCCGGATGCTGATGACGCTGGAGGAGCCGACCGAGGGGACCATCGAGGTCGATGGCGAGCTGCTCTGGCATATGGAGGAGAAGGGCAGGCTGGTCCGGGCAAACGAGAAGCATCTGCATCGGATGCGGTGCAACGTCGGCATGGTCTTCCAGCACTTCAATCTGTTCCCGCACATGAATGTGCTTCGCAACGTGACGGAAGCCCCGCGCAAGGTGCTGGGGTTGTCCAAGGAGGAAGCGGAGGAGCGGGCCGTCTCGATGCTGGGCAAGGTCGGTTTGGCCGATAAGCTGAAGATGCACCCGTCCAATCTGTCGGGAGGCCAGAAGCAGCGCGTCGCCATCGCCAGAGCGCTGGTCATGCGGCCGAAGGTGATGGTGTTTGACGAGGTAACCTCGGCGCTGGATCCTGAGCTGGTCGGCGAGGTGCTGGAGGTGATCCGGGAAATCGCCGAAGAAGGCGAAATGGCCATGATGCTGATTACGCACGAGATGGATTTTGCGAAGGAAATCGCGGACCGGGTCATCTTCGGAGCCGACGGCAAGATCGTTGAGCAAGGAACACCCGAGGAAATATTCGATCATCCGAAGAGCGAGCGGCTGCAGAGCTTTCTGCAGCGGTTCCGCTCGAACGGAAATTAGTGCTGGAAAGAGGTGTTTATGTAGATGGCTGTGGATACCGGAACCGAAGTGGTTTACCGAAGACCGGAGGCGCGGGACGGAACCCGGGTATGGGCGCTCATACGCGATACCGGATCGCTTGATCTGAACTCGCCTTATTGCTACATGCTGTTAGGGGATTACTTCAACGATACCTGCATGATCGCGGAGCATGAAGGAGACATCGTCGGTTTTATCTCCGCTTTCCGTTCTCCGCGCAATCCGGAGACGCTCTTTGTATGGCAGGTGGCGGTTGCAAGCTCGCACCGGAGGCAGGGGATCGCGAAGGCGATGCTTACCGGCCTCATGAACCAGAAGGCCTGTCATGGCGTCCGTTTCATCGAAACGACGGTATCGCCCAGCAATATGGCATCACGCCGACTGTTTCTCGGTTATGCCGAGGAGAAATCCATTCCGAGCACCGTAACGGTGGGTTATGGAGCAGAGATGTTTCCGGATGGTACGACACATGAAGATGAGCCGTTATTCGTGATTGGCCCCTTTTTCAATGACATTTAAACAAATGGAGGGAACTATGGACAACCAAGTCATGGAGAAACCGAAGCTTACCGTGTTTAACAAGCTGGAATCGGAAGTGAGAAGTTATTGCCGGAGCTTTCAGACGGTCTTTGACAAAGCCCGGAATGCCAAGCTGTGGGATACGCAGGGCAATGAATACATTGATTTTTTTGCCGGCGCCGGCGCCTTGAATTACGGGCACAACAATGAGAGGATTCGCGAAAAGCTGGTCGACTACATCCTGCAGGACGGCGTTACGCACAGCCTGGACATGGCTACGGGAGCGAAGGAAACGTTTCTGACCCGCTTTCAGGAGATTATCCTGAAGCCTCGCGGGTGGGATCACAAGGTGATGTTTCCCGGACCGACCGGCACCAATGCCGTGGAGGCCGCGCTCAAAATCGCCAGAAAAGTGACGGGGCGCAGCACCGTTCTGTGCTTTACGAATGCCTTTCACGGCATGTCGCTGGGATCGCTGGCGGTGACCGGCAATGCCTTCAAGCGCCAGGGCGCCGGCGTGGATCTGAGCCACTCGGTATTTATGCCGTATGACGGTTACTTTGGCAGCGACGTGGATACGATGGCATATATGGAGAAGCTTCTGGATGATCCGGGAAGCGGCATTCCGCTGCCGGCAGCGGTCATCGTCGAGGCGGTTCAGGGGGAAGGCGGATTGAACGCCGCCAGCCGCCAATGGCTGCAGAAGCTGGCGCGCATCTGCAAGGATAAGGGGATGCTGCTCATTCTGGACGATATCCAGATGGGCTGCGGCAGAACCGGTTCGTTCTTCAGCTTCGATGATGCGGGCATCGAGCCGGACATCGTGTGTCTCTCGAAATCGATCGGCGGCTTCGGCTTGCCGATGGCCATCACGCTGATCAAGCCGGAGATCGACATCTGGGAGCCGGGAGAGCATAACGGCACCTTCCGGGGCAACAATCTCGGATTCGTTGCCGCTGCCGAAGCGCTGAGTTATTGGAAGACGGAGGATTTTCAGCTCGATATCGGCATTCGCGAACATCGGATTCGCCAATCGCTCGAAGACGTCGTGAGGGATTATCCCCGGCTTAAGGGCGAAATCCGCGGCAGGGGCATGATCCAGGGGGTAGCCTTTGTTAAGCCGGAGCACGCAGGAAGGCTATCCGAAATCGCCTTTGAACAAGGACTGATTATGGAAACGTCAGGACCGCATAGCGAAGTTGCCAAGCTGATGCCGCCCCTGACCATTGAAATGAACACGCTGGCAGAGGGATTGGGGATTTTTGAGAACAGCATGAAACAATTAGCTGCAGAGGAGAGGTTGTCATGATCGTTAAACATTTGGAAGAAATCGTGGATACGAAAGACGACATCGATACAACGACATGGAATTCGAGAAGGCTTCTGTTGACCAAAGACGGCATGGGCTTCTCTCTTAATGATACCCTGATCAAGGCCGGAACAGAAACGCTGATCTGGTACAAAAACCACGTCGAGGCCGTGTACTGCATTGAGGGGGAGGGAGAAATCGAGGTTGTCGGCGGCGAGACCTATCCCATCACCCCTGGCATGATGTATGCGCTGGACGGACACGAGAAGCATTATTTGAGAGCCCGTTCGCAGATGCGGATGGTCTGCGTATTCAATCCGCCGCTAACCGGCGCGGAAGTTCACGATGAGGAAGGAACCTACCCGCTGCTTGCCCCCATTACGGATTAAGGAGATGATATGCGATGAGTAAAAATCATGCGTCGGCCCTTCAGGAAAAAGAAATGGACGTTTACCCTTCCAGAGTGCATGCGGAACCCCGGATCTTAAAAAGGCAGGATCCGGTCGTACATTCGGAGTGGACGCCGGATGCGCCGCTAACACAGGAGCAGTCCGATTTTTACGAGCGCAACGGATATTTATTTCTGGAAGGCTTCTTTGATCGGGAGGAGCTTTCGCGATATCAGGAAGAAGCTCGCAGGCTGCAAATAACGGCACGGGAATCGGAGAAAGATGAAGTGATCCGGGAGCCCGGCGGAGACGAAGTGCGGTCGGTATTTGCGGTGCATGAGAGCCATGAAGTATTCAAGCAGCTCTCCCGGCATCCTAGACTCCTGGCGATCATGGAATACCTCTTGGGAAGCGAGACGTATATCCATCAATCCCGGATTAATTACAAGCCGGGCTTTACGGGCAAGGAGTTCTACTGGCACTCCGATTTCGAAACGTGGCATGTCGAGGACGGCATGCCGCGCATGAGAGCGCTAAGCTGTTCCATTGCCCTGGAGGATAACTATCCTTATAACGGGCCGCTTATGGTGGTGCCCGGATCGCATAAGGAATTCGTCGCCTGCATCGGCCAAACGCCGGAGGATCATTTCAAGGATTCCCTGCGCAAGCAGGAGTACGGCGTTCCGGATCATGACAGCCTGACGCGGATGGTGAAGGAGGGCGGGATCGACACGCCGGTCGGCAAGGCGGGTTCGATCGTGATTTTTGACTGCAACATTATGCACGGCTCGAACAGCAACATCACCCCGATGCCGCGCAGCAATATATTCATGGTCTATAACAGCGTGGAGAACAAGGTCAAGCAGCCGTATTCGGGCCAGAAGCCAAGACCGGAGTATATCGCCACCCGTGATTCTCTATGATCTCGCTGTCGCTGATCGGCTCCATCATCGGCATCAATGTGGTCTATGTCTCGATTTTTTCGCTGCGGCTGATCCTGATGATCAAAGGGAGGAGAGGGATAGCTTCCCTTCTGGCCATGCTGGAGGTATTCGTGTACTTGCTCGGCCTCAATCTCGTCCTGCAAAATCTGGACAATCCCTTTAATATGGCGGCCTACTGCCTGGGCTTTGGCCTGGGCGTGTATGCCGGCAGCCGAATTGAGGAGTATCTGGCACTCGGATACATCGTGGTGCAGGTGATCGTCAATTCCGTTGAGACGAACCTGGCCATGAACCTGCGGGAGAAGGGATACGGCGTGACCGCTTGGGAAGCGGACGGCAAGGATGGCAAGCGGCTGGTGCTTCAAGTGCTCGTGAAACGGAAGAATGAGCGGCGGCTGATGGAGTCACTTTCCAAAATGTCGCCGCAAGCGTTCATTATCTCCCATGAACCGAAAAGCTTCAAAGGCGGCTTCTGGGTACGATTGACGGAAGGTCGCAAATTGTAACAAGCGTATATACGGAATGTAGGATAGAAAGCCTGCTTCGGAACCGGGTTCCTGAAGCAGGCTTTTTGGTTTTTGTCGGGCAGATACCGGCATGGAATTTCAGAGATCCTGGACTTCCGCGGCTGTTCTGAGCGCCATTAGGCGAAGACGGGCTCCGGTTCATTCTGGTACCAAAAAAAAGCGTAATCGGTCATCGCGGAGGAGCTTCCGAGCTGGCGCAGCATGGCGGCAATATTTCCACGATGGTAAGTGCCGTGGTTCACGACATGCAGCATGATCTCGGACAGGCGGGTATCACGGATGCCGGCATAAGGATTATCCAATCGGATCATCCGCTCCAGGTCAGGCTGCTGGCGGAGAAACGCAGCGTATCGATCCGACAATTCGATAAACCGCAGGTTCAGGTCTTCCAGCGAAATCGCTTCAAGCTCTTCCCGAAGCTGGTAGGCCTCAGCCAATGCAGAGCTCATGTCCTTCCCGGATAAAATGTTCATCCAGCCGAGATCCACCGTGTAGATATGAATCAACGCTTCCGATACGGTCGGAAAGATACTCGTGATGGTCCGATTGTACAATTCGCCCGGAAGTTCCAGCAGACGGTTGAATATGGCCTGGTTGGCCCATACATGGTATTCATACATTTTTACAGGATAGTTCATTAAGATCGTCCCCTTTGGCTTCGTGTTATCTTCCTTCTTGGGAACATTGTAAATAAAAAAGTATGACAGCGGACTGTCATACTTTTGCGTACACTTGCAGCATTTTTTCTAATTTGGCTTGCATGCGGATCCTTAAGTCGGCCGGCTCCACAATCTCGATCTCCTCGCCAAAGCTCAGCAGGGTAGACCAGAACCACCAGGAATCCGGATCATTGACCTTGAACGTGAGACGGAGCGAGCCGTCTTCATGAAATTCCCGCTGTACGTCATAGAATTGATCCATCGCTTTGGCCAGGGCCCCGGGGGACACGTGCAGCACGACTTCTACGGCATCGGGCGATGATTCCCAGTTATGCCGTTCGCTCCGCCCATATGGATGTTGCTCTTGAAGCTGAGGTCCGTGCGTGTGCTCCTCGGAATGCTGGCGCATAAAGGGCTCGGCGGAGGGGGACAGCTCCGACATTCTCGAGATCCGGAATTCGCGGTAATCGTTCCTCGTTCTGCAGAAGCCGTACAAGTACCAGGATCCGAATTTATACATAAGTCGCAGGGGCTCGACTTTTCGATAAATGCGTTCATTCTTGGCGCTTATGTATTGAAAGGAGATCACATGCCTGTCCGTAATGGCCCGGCGAAGAAGACGAAGGATTTCGTTATACGACCGCCAGCTCCCGATATCCATGGACAATCCCTGCGAAGCGGAGTTGGCGGAACGGTCAATGGTCTGCAGGCGCTGAATCGTATCCAGGGCCCGTTCATCCTCGAACACCGTAGACATGCTGTGCAGGATGGTGATCAGGGCGCTGACATCGTAGGAACCGAGCAGGCTTTTATCCATCTTGTATTGCTCCATAATGCCGTATCCGCCGTTGACCCCTTGATAGGATACGACCGGAATGCCGGCGGCGCAGATGGCATCGATGTCGCGGTAGATGGTTCGCTGGGACACGTTATATTTCTCTGCCAAGGCTGACGCGGACAGAATCTCATTGTTCAGCAGCATGTAAATCATGGATATGAGCCGCTCCAGTTTCATCGGTACACTCTCCTATCATAATTGGATCTATTCTCCAATGATTCCGTATTATATCATAGGTTTACAGGAGGGAGAGGATTTACGGATGGGCCGGAACATGAAAAGGCTACTATTATTAGGGTTGATCGTATTATCGGTTGCGGGAATGTCCGCTTGCGGCGGCTCGGGCTTTTCGGAGAACGAACGGGAGCAGATCGTGAACCAGGTCGAGAAGCTGGAGACGGCGGAATATAAGCTGCTGCATTTTCAAATGGATTATCCGGAATATTTGGCCGAGGTGGGCGGGATTGTCAGTGAGTCTTACATGCAGGCTATGAGCGACCGGATTATTTTCGGATATAACGAGAAGGAATATCGTGCAAGCGACATGATGGAGATGTCCGCCGAAGAGTACGAGAAGCATAAGGAGCATATGCGGGGGCTGGTCAAGTCTTTGGGAATGAACGAAGAGAAGGCCTCGATTCGCATTTCGGGCCCTTATGAGAGTGATCAAAGTGGGGAGGTGTTTGTATATGCATCGGAATCCAGGGAACTGAAAGGAAAAACGCTGACTCAAATGAACCGCAGGTATTCCCTGGATAAAACGGAGGGTTCCTGGGTCATCACCGCCGTAGAACAGGATAAGGTCACAATCGGCAGCGATGAGACGGAGATGGACGCCGAAGCGAAGCTGGATGCACTGAAATACCGGACGCATGAGGGAGTGGACGTACAATACCGGGATAAAATCCTCACGTTTGAGGGATGGGAATAAACGGGGATCAAATGGGTGGCGGAGTCCCGGCGGCTCCGGTTCCATTCCGTTCGATTTTGCCGTACAATATAAGCGAGTTCTATAATAGAAGGAGTGTGAGCCTCATGGCCCGTACCAAAACGCAAAAAGCGCTCCGCAAAGCGGAACGCGCCGGCATATGGTCAGCCGTCTCGATGAGAAAGACCAACGAGGATTATGGCGCGCTGTCACAGCATGTGAGAGTGAAGCCGACGAAACAGGAACAATTGAATAAGGTCAAACATCGAAAGCGGATCGGAGACGATGGCGCTTTTTTTGTTGGTTTCGGAGGATGTGATATAGTACGCTAGAGAGGTTAGTTCAGGATGGAGGTTTATGATGGCAAAGCAAAAATATTACGTAGTCTGGGTAGGCAAAGTACCCGGAATTTATACAAGCTGGGGCGAATGCCAGCAGCAGGTGAACCAATTTACAGGTGCGAAATTCAAGGCGTTCGAATCCCGAAGCGAAGCGGAACAGGCCTATGCGGCAGGGTATAAAAATTACTGGGGGCAGTCCGGAAGCGGATCTAGCAGCTCGGGCTCCAAGAGCAAGAGCTTTAAGCGCAGCAGCTCCGCGGCCGAGGATCCGGGGGAGATTGATTATGACAGCATCTCCGTGGATGTGGGAACGCGGGGAAACCCGGGACCGGTGGAATATAAAGGCGTGGATACGCAGACGGGGGATATTCTGTTCTCGTGCGGGCCGATCCAGAAGGGAACGAACAATCTCGGCGAGTTCCTGGCGATCGTCCATGCGCTGGCTTATTTGAAGAAAATCGGCAGCACCAAAACGGTGTACAGCGATTCCATGAATGCGCTCAAATGGCTGAAGCAGAAGAAGGTGGTCTCCACGCTGCCGCGCGACGCGTCAACCAAAGAGATATGGGATCTGGTGGACCGGGCCGAGCACTGGCTTCGAACCAATACATACGAGAACAAGGTGCTGAAATGGCAAACGAAGAGCTGGGGAGAGATTAAGGCAGACTACGGGCGCAAATAAAGAATCATCCTGTCATGAAATATGCGAAAAAATCCAAATCCCCGGATGTGGATAATTGCATTCTATAAAAGCGGATGGAGTCAGCATAACTGTGCATAACCTAGTCATAATTTCGTTTATACACAGAGTTATGAACATCATCCCCATTCATTCAGCGCAAGCTGCATTTTGCTCCCTGATTCCAGGGGAGTTATCCAGCGTTTGTGAACAAATGTGGAGAAGTGCAAGGATAACTCGCCGTTAAATCGCGGGAGGCGGCGGGTTATCCCCAAGGAAGGAGGGGCGCCGGAACGTTCGCTATGACTTATCCACGATACGCCAACCATGCTGCCGGACGCTGGCCCCCGGTCCCCCGCCTTATTCCTTGTCGCGAACCTGCTTATAGTATTGGTTCGGCGACATGCCGACGTATTTTTTGAATACCTTGCTGAAATAAAAGGGATCATCCAGGCCTGTCAGATATCCGATCTCCCCGAAGCTGAGATGGGTGGCCTCGATTAACTCTTTGGCATGATTGATCCGGACCTGATTCACGTATCGCATGATCGTATGGCCCGTGAGCTTGGCAAACACCCGATTGATATAGTCATAGTTGCATTCGAAGCGCTGTTCGATATCCGAGCTGATGATTTTCTCGGCATAATGTTCGTGGATGTAGTCGAGCAGCGCATGCACTTTCATATAGGACTTGGTTTGCGGGCTGTTCTTCTCCAGTTCATCGAACAGGCTTTCGCGGGACAGCTCGATCAGCATTTCCATGAATTTGAGCGCGGTCAAACTGCGGTTAAAGTGCTTTCTTCTGTAAAGCTGCAGCATTTCACTGAGGGCATGGTACATGTGATGAAGACTTTTTCTCTGGGTTAACGTGCAGGTCTTCGGAAAGTACAGCGGCCTGCCGTCATCCTTGCCTGCCGGCTGATTCTCGCTCATGATCCACTGCTTGGCCAGCAGGGACAAGGGACGTTCGGGCGCCTGCCGAATATCGGGATGCTCAAAATGAATATAGTAGTAGTCGCAGGGATGCTTCTGGGTTCCCTCATGGTCCAGATGCGGCTCAAGCACCAGCATGTCGCCTTTTCGGAGCACATGGGATTCGCCGTTCTCCCGCATATGAAGCTCGCCGCTCTTCACGAAATACAGAATATGCTCGTGGGTGTTCCGTTTGAAATGAATCCAGGGGTTCTTATAGGAGACGAAGCCCATCAGTTTGATTCTAGGCACATAGTCAGCGTTCATCGATAGCACGAGTTCCACCCTCTCTCCTTAAAAAACGCGAAGTCGTTTTTGTACAAAAAGAGTAACTTTCACACATTCCCGTTCATTGTAACACAGCCTATACTTGGGATGAATGTATAAGAGGTCTTTGGATTTCAATTTAAAGGAGGCCGCCATCCTTGGCTAATATCAATGTAACGGTATGGAACGAATACCGGCACGAAAGACATAATGAACAGATCGCTAAGATTTACCCTGAAGGCATTCACCGGACGATTGCCGATTTTCTGGGAAAGGATGCACAGTTCGTCGTACGCACCGCCGTGCTGGATGATCCGGAACACGGGTTGACGGACGACGTGCTCGCTTCAACGGACGTTCTGATCTGGTGGGGGCATGTGGCGCATAGTGAAGTACGGGATGATATCGTGGAAAAAGTGCGCCAGCGCGTATTGGACGGCATGGGGATCATCGTGCTGCATTCCGGCCACGGCTCGAAGATTTTCCAGCGCCTTCTCGGCACGAATACCGGCGCGCTGAAATGGCGCGACGACGGCGAGAAGGAACGGTTGTGGGTCATCGATCCCGGCCATCCGATCGTCAGCGGGCTCGGTGAGTATATCGAGATTCCGCAGGAGGAAATGTACGGGGAGCGTTTTGAGATTCCGGCGCCGGATGAGCTGGTGTTTGTCTCCTGGTTCGAAGGCGGCGAGGTGTTCCGCAGCGGCTGCTGCTACAAGCGCGGACGCGGCAAGCTCTTCTATTTCAGACCGGGTCATGAAGCGTTCCCTACCTATCACCAGCCTGAAATTCAGCAGGTGATTGCCAATGCCGTGGCTTGGGCGGCACCGATTCAAGGTGCGAAGGCGTCCTATGGCCGGGTATCTCCGCTCGAATACGTACAGCCGGTATAGGCTCTAAGCTTTTGATGAATTCGTGGGAAGTTTACCTTCATAACGAAGCAGCGTGTCCTGACGGCTGCTTCGTTTTTTATTTGCGTGCAAATTTGGTCAGCGCTTATTTGGCGATCGAGCCCGATACCTGAGTTAACATCAAGTTGCCGGAAGGAATCGTGCTTTCTTCGCGATTTGACGTGTTAGGACCTGTCGCAACAGATGGTGGTTGCACCTTACGGGCTCTTTAGCTATCCTTAGCTAAAGAGTCGTTTATTCGTAAGAGGTGAGCAGATGGCACGGGAACGGAAATTTTCAACGCAGTTATTGTTTCAAACGGGGAAGGACCTGCTGCTGCGGCATGGATATGAAGGGTTCACGTTCGGCATGCTGGCGGACCGGTTGAAGGTAGCCAGGGGAACGATTTATAAATACTACGAGAATAAAGAAGAATTTATTATGGACTATATGGTATATGAAATGCGTCGATTTTTGAAGGATCTGGGGGATTTTGAGAAATCTGAGGGCTTTGAGAAGCAACTAAGGGAACTGCTGAACATCATCCATAAACATAGCAACATCCACCAGATACTTGGTATGAATCAACAGATACCGGCCGAAGCGGGCGATAAGGTCAGATCGAATAAAGAACTGCTGGAGAAACTCCATATGGAGATGTATGGACGATTTCAGGGTTTTATTAAGCAGGGGCGGGACGAAGATCTGCTGAATCCCGGGCTTCCGGATCAGTTGGTCCTGGGGATGATATTCCAAACGATCAATATCCCCAATCATGAGGGCCTCCCCAAAACAGAGTGGTTGGATGCTATTCAGCTGATGATTTGTCACGGAATCTACAAAAATAATTAATTGACACTTGTGTCACTTTGCGGGATACTGTCCATGTGACACAAGGAAGCATGATTTCCATGACGCTCATAAAAGTGACACTTATGTCATATTGGAGTCATTGTCTTCAACGCGGGAATAGAAGCAATTCTATCTCCAAAGTGACACATGTGTCACTTGCAGCTAAATACCACTACTCGATGAAAGTGAGGGTTTCCTAATGTATGAGCTTTCTTATTTTATCCACATTGCAGGAATTATTTTGTGGATAGGGGCTTTTTTTAGCTTTGGTTTACTGTTGACAGGCATGATCAAGAAGGGGGACGCACTTCGAACGGGCGATCAAATCCGCAAAATCGTTAACCGGGTCATTCTTCCCAGCTCCATTATGATTGTACTCAGCGGATCTTACATGATCAGTCAATTTGAAAGGGGCAATCTTCCGTTCTACTTGTCTTTGATGGAGATGGCAGGTTCGATGATTGTGCTGCTCAGCATTATCGTCCTCAGCGTGTTGAGCCGCAAAATATCTAAAGCCGTTAATGTTGACAAAAAGTCTTCGTTACTTGGGTATTATCGGACAACGATTATCAGTTCGGCTGTACTCGCCCTCGGGGTCGTTCTGATTACGGCCCTCAGATTGATGTGAAGGAGGAAGATTACCCGTGAAGTCATGGTTAAACTGGCTAACCGACCGCGTGGCGACAAGACAAGGGATGTGGGTTACCCTGATCATTTGGTTTGCTGCCGCAATGCTGCTGGGTGCCCTTGCTCCAGGCGCCAAAGAATACGAGGTCACTCGAATAGACTCGCTTCCTAAAGACATGCCGTCTGTAATTGCCAAAGATAAACTTGGTGAATATTTCCCGGACGAAGACAGCATGCCGGCCGTATTCGTCTTTCAATCTAAACAAGGAGAGATTGATCAAGCAGAAATCCAAAAGATGATGGAAGGGATCGAGCATAACCATCAAGAGGCCATACAAGAGTCTGTTCCGCTGGATAAACTGCCGCCGCAGGCATGGGAAAGCCTTTACTCGAAGGATAGGAAGACAGTAGCTATCCCTATGCAGTTTGTCTCTTCTTTGGAATCCAAGGAGCTTAGGGATATCCTTAACCAGATCAAGGATGAGGTTGAGCACAGCTCGGGGCTGGCTGTGTACGTTACGGGACCTGCCGGAATCTCGGCTGATTCGCTGGATCTGTTCTCAAGAGCGGATGTGGTTCTCCTTCTTTCAACGGTGGGACTGGTGCTGGTCCTCCTGATCGTGATTTACCGCTCGCCCTTGCTGGCCTTCATTCCGCTGCTGGCCGTCGCTTTTGTTTATGAAGTGGTCAACCAATCGCTTGGGCTATTGGGGAAAGCGGGGCTTCTCCTAAACAATCAATCTTTGTCCATTATGATGATACTGTTGTTCGCGGCCGTCATCGATTATTCGCTGTTTGTGTTTTCCCGGTTCAGGGAGGAACTGAAACGGTGCGACAACAAATATGAAGCGATGAAGTCAGCGATGAGAGAAGCCGGCATGCCCGTATTTTTCTCGGGCGGTACCGTGCTGGCTGCCATGCTGATCCTCTTTTTCGCGAACTACGGAGAATATCGGAATTTCGCTCCGATTTTCGGGACGGCTATGGTTGTTATCATGCTGGCGTCCGTGACACTGATTCCTGCGTTGTTTACCTTGTTCGGAAGAAGATCATTCTGGCCAAAAATTCCGAAAGTTGGCGATCCGACAGTAGCGCAAAGCTCCGCCTGGGGTAGTATCGGTCGCTTGGTAGTCAAGAGACCTTTACAATCCGTTATTCTTGTGGGCATCATTTTACTATTATCGATTAGCAATCTATTCAATTTGAACTACTCCTTTGACAACATCAAATCCTTTCCAGAGGACATGTCATCGAGAGTAGGCTATGAGGCGTTGGAGAGTGGGTTCGATAAAGGCGATTTAGCTCCTACCACGGTATTGTTCGAATCTGCAGGTCCAATGAAAGAGGACGACATCCGGGAACTGATGGCTATTCTGGAGGGGCAACCGCTTGTCGCAAACATTCGGATGAACGGAATGACGGATTCTGGTGACGCTGTGCGGTACAGCCTTACGTTCGACGAGAGTCCTTACGATACCCGCTCGATGGATGCGTTGAGCGATATTCGTGACCGCGCGGAGGAGTTGGTTAAGCAAAGCGGGATGGAGGGCAAGCTGTACTTTGCCGGGGAAACGGCATCCCAAGTGGATGATCGCTTGGTCAATAACCGGGATCTGGTGGTCATTGTGATCCTTGAGACGATCATGATTCTGATTCTCCTTATCGTGATGACCCAATCGGTCCGTATCCCCCTTTACATGGTCGGGACGATTCTGGTGTCCTTTCTGGCAGCACTTGGTCTAGGGATGTTTCTTACGCAGATGCTGTTCGGTATCGACTCCATCAGCAACCGGGTTCCGATCTATTCCTTTGTATTCCTGGTCGCACTAGGCATCGATTATAACATCATTCTGATCTCCAGATTTCTGGAAGAGCGCAGGAAATACCCGCTTGCCAAAGCGGTAGAAATTTCGGTTGCGAGCACAGGCGGAGTCATTTCATCCGCCGGTATTATTCTTGCTGCTACCTTTGCGGTTTTAATGACGCAGCCGGTCGAGGTGCTGTTCGTATTCGGATTTATCGTGGCGGTGGGCATTCTTATGGATACGTTTATCATTCGCGGCTTTTTGCTGCCAGCATTGCTCGTTCTCCTTGAAAAAAAGAAACCCATCGATCAAGAGGAGCGGCATCCCGCAAAATCAACCGATGTTTAATGGTTCTGTCCATAAGCACGCTGACATTCATGGAATTAATGCGGCTATCGAAATCCGCAGCATAACGATGTATAATGGACCCAATTCGATTACGACATAATAAAAGTGGGTTGGATCATGGATCAGGATAAACAGCGCCTCAGCATTGAGGCGGCAAGATTGTACTATATGTCGGATTACAGCCAGCAGGATATCGCCACGAGACTCGGCGTTTCCCGCCCTACGGTCTCCAGGCTTCTTCAGCACGCCAAGGAGCAGGGGTATGTGCAGATCAGCATCGTGGACCCTCTCGAGGACCTGGGCGCTTTGGCCGAAAGGGTGAAGAAGGCTTACGGTTTGGAACACGTGCTGGTGAGTTATTCTCCCGTCAACGAATACCGCGAAATCCAGAAGCATATCAGCAAAAAGGCAGCCGATTACCTGCAGGAAACGGTCCAGGATGCGGATATCATCGGCGTTACCTGGGGAACGACCATGCATGCCGTGGCGCTTCAGCTGCAGCAGAAGCCCGTTCGGGGCGTCGAGGTCGTGCAGTTGAAGGGCGGCGTCAGCCATTCGCATGTGAACACGTATGCCGCCGAGATCGTCAATCTGTTCGCCGAGGCTTACCACACGATGGCGAGATATTTGCCGCTGCCGGTCATCTTCGACACCACGGAGCTGAAGGAAATGGTGGAGAGGGACCGGCATATCCAGCGGATCATCCAATTAGGCAAACAAGCCAATATCGCCATGTTTACGGTAGGTACCGTTCATGAAGACGCGCTGCTGTTCCGGCTCGGTTATCTGAGCAAGGAAGAACAGAAGCTGCTCCAGCGGATCGGCGCGGGAGATATTTGCTCCCGGTTTTTCGATGCGGAGGGCAGGGTGTGCAGCGAGGATATCAACAATCGTACGGTGGGCATCGATTTGGACGATTTGCGCCACAAGGAGAAATCGATTCTCGTGGCAGGCGGGCAGCGCAAGGTGGAGGCCATCCGAGCTGCGCTGATCGGCAAGTATGCAAACATCCTGGTAACGGACCAGTTTACGGCGCAAGCCTTGCTTCCATGAAATGTCCAACATATTGTGCAGTTTTACGGCACCTCGTTCCGGAAGGTCGAAGCGGCAATCAGCTTCCTCTGTCTGGACGGGGTGTTTTTTTGCGTATTGGAAATCGGCTTCCCCAAGCCGCATGGGAGGCCGATTCTCTGTTTATGTTTACGCTGACAGGGTATAGAGCATAGTAAACGGTCTGAATTGTTAGATTATTCCTGAATGATGAATAGTCCTTCAGCGAACAATGATAAATATCATTGCCATAAATCGGAATGAACATATTTTCAATATGTGTTTTACATATGTTCAAGGCTGTGATATGATGGTCCCGTCTAAAGGATTGAGCGTTATGATAGCGCTTTTACAAGATTGCATAAAAACAATATAAGGAGTGTTTTAACCAGATGAATATAGCAGGAATGATCGACCACACGCTGTTGAAGGCGGATGCAACCCAGGCCGAGATCACGAAAATTACGGATGAGGCCAAAAAGTACGGATTTGCTTCGGTTTGCGTGAACCCGACTTGGGTAACCTACTGTGCTGAGCAGCTTGCGGGCACGAGCGTCAAAGTATGCACCGTTATCGGCTTCCCGCTGGGAGCTAACACGACGGCCGTAAAAGCTTTTGAAGCGAAGGATGCCATCGCTAACGGGGCTACGGAGGTTGATATGGTCATCAACATCGGGGCGCTGAAAGACCGGAACGATGAGCTGGTGCAGCAAGATATTCAGGCTGTCGTGGATGCAGCCAAGGGCAAAGCCCTGGTCAAGGTCATCATTGAGACAAGCCTTCTGACAGAAGAAGAAAAGGTGCGTGCGTGCCAGCTGTCCGTGAAAGCCGGAGCCGATTTTGTCAAAACCTCCACAGGATTCTCCACGGGCGGAGCTACTCCGGAGGATGTCGCCTTGATGCGCAAGACGGTCGGTGAGAACACGGGCGTTAAGGCTTCCGGCGGCGTGCGCAGCAAGGAAGACATGGATCGCATGATTGAAGCGGGCGCAACGCGTATCGGAGCCAGCTCCGGCGTGAAAATTATGGAGGGCGGCCAATCCAGCTCTTCCTACTAAATCGTTTATTGGAGTATAAGGTTTTCAATGATTCGGTAGCCATGCCATCTATCAAAAAAATTCACCTATGGGGGAACATCGACGATGAAATTTCTAATCGCCATACTAGGTTTGCTGGTCGTATTCGGTCTTGCGTTCCTTATCAGCAATGATAAACGCAACATTCGTTATCGCCCGCTGGCCGTCATGATTGTGCTGCAGCTGATCCTTGGATTCGTTCTGCTGAACACAAGCATCGGCGAGTATCTTGTTAAAGGGATAGCCAGCACGTTTGAAGCGCTGCTTGGCTATGCCGGAGCCGGAATCGAGTTTGTATTTGGCGGCATTGCCAATGAAGGTGCAGGTCCGTTCTTCTTGAATGTCCTGCTGCCAATCGTGTTTATTTCCGCGTTGATTGGTATACTTCAATATATTAAGGTACTGCCGTTTATCGTAAGATATATCGGCCTCGTCTTGAGTAAAGTCAACGGCATGGGTAAGCTGGAGTCTTACAATGCGGTAGCTTCCGCGATCCTGGGGCAATCCGAGGTGTTTATCTCGGTCAAAAAACAGATCGCCTTAATTCCGAAGCACCGCATGTATACGCTCTGCGCTTCCGCGATGTCCACGGTATCGATGTCGATCGTCGGCGCATACATGACCATGATCGAGCCGCGGTATGTGGTGACCGCGCTTGTATTGAACCTGTTTGGCGGATTTATCATTGCTTCCATCGTCAATCCCTACAAGGTGGAGAAGGAAGAGGATATTCTGGAGGTGCAGGAGGAAGAGAAGCAATCCTTCTTCGAAATGCTGGGCGAATACATCATGGATGGTTTCAAGGTCGCGATTACCGTTGCGGCGATGCTCCTCGGCTTCGTTGCTTTGATCGCAATGATCAACGGCATTTTTGATATGATTTTCGGAATCACCTTCCAGGAGCTGTTAGGTTACATCTTTGCTCCATTCGCTTTTGTGATGGGCGTGCCTTGGAAAGAGGCGGTGGATGCAGGCAGCATCATGGCTACCAAGCTGGTATCGAATGAGTTCGTCGCGATGCTTGATCTGGCCAACTTCACGAATATGTCCGAACGAACCGTAGGTATCGTATCGGTATTCCTGGTGTCCTTCGCCAACTTCTCCTCGATCGGCATCATTGCCGGCGCGGTCAAAGGCCTGAACGAGAAGCAGGGGAACGTGGTTGCCCGCTTCGGCCTAAAGCTGCTGTACGGGGCGACGCTGGTGAGCGTGCTGTCGGCTACGATTACTGGACTGTTCCTGTAAGCCTGGCTGGAAACGAGCTACTACAAGCGAGCCTTATGGATAGTTTGATTTAAAAACTCATATATGAGGGGGAGCAATGAATATGGAACGTTTTGACCGAATTCACTTGATCGTATTGGACTCCGTTGGCATCGGGGAAGCACCGGATGCAGCTGACTTCGACGATATTGGCTCCGACACGCTGGGGCATATCGCCCGCGAATGCGGCGGGCTGAACATGCCGAACATGGCAGCGCTCGGGCTGTCCAACATCCGGGAGATCGAGGGCGTCCCTGCAACGGATCAACCTCGGGCTTACTATACGAAAATGCAGGAAGCTTCGAATGGCAAAGACACCATGACAGGCCATTGGGAAATCATGGGCTTGTATATCGATACGCCATTTCGCGTATTCCCGGACGGGTTCCCGGACGAGCTGATTCAGCGCATCGAAGAGAAAACCGGACGGAAGGTCATCGGCAACAAGCCGGCCAGCGGAACGGAGATTATCGAAGAGCTTGGCGAAGAGCATGTAAAAACTGGGGCCTTGATCATCTATACCTCTGCCGATTCCGTGCTTCAAATCGCTGCTCATGAAGATGTGGTTCCTCTCAAGGAGCTGTACGAAATCTGCGAGTTCTGCCGCGAAATTACGCTGGAAGATCCTTATATGCTCGGCCGGATCATTGCCCGTCCTTTTATTGGCGAGGCAGGGAGCTTCAAGCGTACGGCGAATCGGCATGACTATGCCTTGAAGCCTTTCGGACGTACGACGATGAACGAGATGAAAGATGCTGGTCTTGACGTCATCGCCCTCGGGAAAATCTCCGATATTTATGATGGCGAAGGCATTACGAAGGCTGTCAGAACCGTATCGAATATGGACGGCATGGATAAAATGGTGCAAACCCTGGGTGAATCCTTCAAGGGTCTGAGCTTCCTTAACCTCGTGGATTTCGATGCCGTGTACGGACACCGTCGCGATCCGAAAGGATACGGCCAAGCGTTGGAGGATTACGATCGGCGCCTCCCCGAGGTGTTCGAAAGAATGACGGAGAACGATCTCCTGATCATCACGGCAGACCACGGGAATGATCCTACTTACAAGGGCACGGACCATACGCGAGAATACGTGCCGCTGCTTGTATATTCCCCTCGCTTTGCGGAAGGCAAGGAACTGCCGCTTCGCAAGACCTTTGCCGACATCGGCGCCACGGTTGCCGACAACTTCGGCGTGAAGCTGCCGGAGCACGGAACCAGCTTTTTGAATGACTTGAAATAATCGAACAAGTGGAGGAATGGGACATGAGTACACATATTGGAGCGAAACCGGGAGATATCGCGGAGTCGATTCTTCTGCCAGGCGACCCGCTGCGGGCTAAATTCATTGCCGAGACGTATTTGGAGGACGTGACCTGCTACAACGAAGTGCGGGGGATGCTTGGATTTACGGGAACCTATAAAGGAAAACGCATTTCCGTTCAGGGATCGGGCATGGGCGTGCCTTCCATCGGGATCTATGTCAATGAACTCATTCGGGAATATGGCGTCAAAAACCTGTTCCGCGTCGGAACCTGCGGCGCGATGCAGGAGCACGTCCGGGTGCGCGACGTCATTCTGGCCCAGGCGGCTTGCTCGGATTCAGGCATGAACCGTCACCACTTTAACGGTTATGATTTCTCCCCGATTGCCAGCTTCCCGCTGCTGCTCGGCGCGTATGAGCGAGGCAAGGAGAAGGGGCTACAGATGCATGTCGGTAACGTGTTCACGTCCGATGTATTCTACCGTGAAGACAAGTCGGTGGTTGAGAAGCTGATGCAGCACGGCGTGCTGGGCGTGGAGATGGAGACAACGGCCCTCTACACGATTGCCGCACGATTCGGCGTAAATGCCCTGACGATCCTGACCGTAAGCGACCACTTGCTGACAGGGGAAGAGACTTCTTCCGAGGAGCGCCAAACGACGTTTAACGAGATGGTGGAAGTCGCGCTGGATACGGCGATTTCATTGTAAGGAAACTGCCCTGAGCGCAGAAGGCGGAATTGTTTTGGAGAAGCGACCCCGTCACCTTTGCCCGTGGATTCCAATAATCAAGGAATCTGGGGGCAGCGGCGATCGGAAGAACAGTCCGTATTTGTAGTGATTCCCGTGGAAGGAATACAATCATCGCAAACAGTGAGGAGAATGTACGATGAGAATGGTTGATTTAATTGCGAAGAAACGCGACGGCAAGGAACTGACAACAGAAGAGATCAATTTCTTTATCGACGGATATACCAAGGGAGATATTCCCGACTATCAGGTGAGCGCCATGAACATGGCGATTTATTTCCAGGACATGTCCGACCGGGAGCGGGCGGACTTGACGATGGCGATGGTAAACTCCGGCGAAACGATTGATCTGTCCGCAATTGAGGGAATCAAGGTCGATAAGCATTCCACCGGGGGCGTAGGCGACACGACGACGCTGGTGCTGGCTCCGCTCGTAGCGGCTCTGGATATTCCGGTAGCGAAGATGTCAGGACGCGGCCTCGGCCATACCGGAGGAACGATCGACAAGCTGGAATCCATCGAAGGCTTCCATGTGGAGATCAGCAAAGACGAATTTGTGAACCTTGTGAATCAACATAAAATCGCCGTCATCGGCCAAACCGGGAACCTCACGCCGGCGGACAAAAAACTGTACGCGCTCCGGGATGTGACGGCCACCGTCAATTCCATTCCGCTGATTGCAAGCTCGATCATGAGCAAGAAGATTGCCGCCGGCTCGGATGCGATTGTGCTGGACGTTAAAACCGGCGCAGGCGCGTTCATGAAAACGGTGGAGGATGCCAAGGAACTGGCACACGCCATGGTCAGCATCGGCAACAACGTCGGCCGAAAAACGATGGCGGTCATTTCCGATATGAGCCAACCGCTTGGGGCCGCGATCGGCAACTCGCTGGAAGTGCAGGAAGCGATCGATGCGCTTCGCGGCGAGGGTCCGAAGGATCTGGAAGAGCTGTGCCTGGCGCTGGGCAGACAGATGGTTTACCTCGCTCAGAAGGCAGATTCGCTTGAAGATGCCGAAGAAAAGCTCAGAGAGGTTATCCGCAACGGCAAGGCACTGGAGAAGTTCAAGGAATTCATCCAGAACCAGGGCGGAGATCCGTCCGTGGTGGATCATCCGGACCGTCTGCCGAAGGCACAGTATCTCATTGAGCTTCCCGCACAGCAGGACGGCGTTGTCTCCGAGTTGGTAGCGGATGAGATCGGTACGGCGGCGATGCTGCTCGGGGCCGGCCGCGTGACGAAGGAATCCGAAATTGATTTGGCGGTAGGCCTGATGCTGAACAAGAAGGTCGGCGATACCGTGAAGAAGGGCGATTCCCTTGTCACGATCCATGCCAACCGCGAGAACGTGGACGACGTGAAGCAGAAGCTGTATGAAAGCATTCGAATCGCTGATCATGCGGATGCGCCTGTATTGATCTATGACATCGTGACGGAATAAGGTGAATGCCGATCCGAAGCGAGCCATAACCTGACGCTGTTTGGCATGAGTGCCTCGCACGCTGTTTGGATTGAGTGCCTCGTACTTCGTGCGCTGCCTCTTCCCCCGTGCCTGCGCGATATGCAAACCTGCCCTCGAAAGTTATCTGAACGGGGCAGGTTTTTTGGCGGTCATCGTCATAAACGGGGGATGAACCCTCATAGGATGGTAATGGGGAAAACGTAAGGCATTTAACGGGAGAGGGAGATGCGTAGTCCGGCAAGAGCCATCCTGCCATTCAAGGAGGCTTTTGGCCATGACCATCGATCAGTTGATTGCTTTGCTGGCACTTATCGTTATGATCATTGGGCTTGCGGTGAAGAAGGAGTCTTAACCGATGAGTCCGAAAAGGGCTGCTGCTAAGTAGAAATTCTACGGATGCGGCGGTCTTTTTCTTTTTGATAGGTTGATAGGATTCGCTATAAGTCATATACTTAGATTGCAATGTTCTCCATTATTCATCATTCATTGGGAGGAAACCATGCTCTATTTTGCAGCGTTTGTCATATCCATGGTGCTGGTGTTGGTATTGATTCCGCCATTTCGCAAACTTGCGATCAAGATTGATTTTGTGGACAAGCCAAGGCCGGACAGCGAGCGGAAAATACACCGCGAGCCGATACCGCTGACGGCGGGAGTCGCCATATTCATCGGATTTTTCATCACTTATTTTGCGCTTACAGGTACCATCTCAAGGGAAGTGGTAGGTATCTTTATCGGTAGCGCGTTGATTCTTGGGATCGGCCTCGTGGACGATTGGTATAAGTCCCAGGGCAAGGAGCTGGCTTCGCTGCCGAAGCTCATTGTACAGGTCAGCGCAGCCGTCGTTGTATACAGCTACGGCATCGCGTTCGAAGGATTCAACAATCCGTTTACGGGTCACTATATTAACTTGCCGGAATGGCTGCAGCTGATCTTAACGATTCTGTGGATCTTCGGCGTTACGACGGTTATTAACTTCTCGGACGGCATCGATGGTCTGGCAGGAGGGCTATCCGCCATATCCGGAGGTACGCTGTTTGTTGTCGCGATTACGATGGGCCGAGGCGAATCCGCCTTGCTCGCCGTCATACTCGTAGGAGCCGCGCTGGGATATTTAAGGTACAACAAGCCGCCGGCCAGAGTGTTCATGGGGGATGCCGGCGCTACCTTCCTCGGGTTCATCCTTGGGATCATTGCTCTGGACGGCGCGTTTAAGGGTGCAACCCTGGCGTCCTTGTTCGTTCCCATCTTTGCGCTGGGCGTGCCGATCTTCGATAATATCATCGTGGTCATCCGCAGAATGCTTCAATCCAAGCCGATCTATCAGGCCGATGCTTCCCAGGCCCATTATCGTTTGCTGGCTACAGGGCTCAACCAGAAGCAGACGCTGGTATTCCTGTGCCTGCTGAACCTGTGCTTCGGACTGGCTGCGATCATACTCGCCATGAACGGCGGTGCTTGAGGCGTATAAGCCTGGCATAAGCTTTCTTCAGTACGTAATTGAAGTCTCGTCTCCAGATCGATGTTGGTGGCGGGACTTTTTTTTAGAGATAAGAAAGTATAAACTTCAGAGGCTTACCATCCTTATCTCGCAAGAAAAACTCCCGCTAAATGCGGTCTGTCTTCTGAGAAAGTACGTCGATAGACGTTTTTTTTATTACAATGGTAGAAGGATACGAACAGGAGGTCAGCGGGATGAATGACATGACAGGAAAGATCGTCATCGTAACAGGAGCCAACTCCGGCATGGGCCTGGCAACGACGTCGGAGCTGGCAAAAGGCGGAGCGCATGTGATTATGGCATGCCGTAGTCAAGCCAGGGGCGAAGCGGCTCTTCGGCAGGCGCAGCAGGAGAGCGGCAGCTCGAACATCGAGCTGATGTCGCTGGATTTGGGGTCTTTTGACAGCATTAGGGCATTTGCTTCCGAATATAAGGCCAAATACGAGCAGCTTGACGTTCTGGTGAATAACGCCGGCGTGGTCTCCATTCAGCGGGAACTGACGAAGGACGGATTCGAAGCGATGATCGGAGTCAACCATCTGGGGCATTTTTTGCTAACGAACGAGTTGCTGGAGCCCCTTCAGCGTGCCAGGCAGGGGAGGGTCGTAAACGTTTCCTCCGGAGCGCACAAGGTGGGCAGCATCCACTTCGATGATCCGAATCTTGGGAAGGGATTCAATGTGGCCAAGGGTTACGCGCAGTCCAAACTGGCTAACATCTTATTCACCAAAGAGCTGGCACGCAGGCTGCAGCCGACAAGGATAACGGTTAATGCGCTTCATCCCGGCGCCGTTAGCACCAGCATCGGCGTAAACCGGGATACAGGCTTCGGCAAAGCCGTCCACAAGCTGCTTCGTCCGTTCTTCTTAACCCCGCTCGAAGGAGCCCGGACAGCGATTTATTTGGCATCAAGCCCTGAAGTGGAGCATGTAACAGGGGAATATTACGTCAAATGCAAACCGGCCAAAACGACCGAGAAGGCAAGGGATCCGAAGCTGGCTGCGCGCCTGTGGGAATGGAGCGAACAACAGGTCGGCTGGGCATCGGGCAAGGAGTGATGAATCCACGGTTTTTTACAAGAAGTCCAGGTTTTACGAGGGGCTGAAGCCGAACGATCCGATGGGGCAGATCGGGCATCCATGAACGATGAAGCCCGTCGGCCCATCAATAAGATGACGTCTGTCCAAACATAAGGGTCCAAGGCTGGCAAACAAATAAACGGGATATCCTCCAGATCGACCGGACCTGGGATATCCCGTTTAACATTTCACGACGGGTGCCATAGTTCGTACATAAACACACGTTATGTTATTTCGTTGTTTTCATATCGATTGCGCTGCGCACAAACCCGCTGGTACCGTCAAGAAGCTTGGAGGCTTCCGCTGCACTGACGTTGGCAAGCAGCATTACGATCGCGGTTTTGACATGGGCGCCGGCTTCATGGTAGGCCTTCTCCACGGCCTCCTCCGATGCTCCCGTTGCCAGGGTGATGATGCGCTTGGCGCGATGGACCAGCTTATTGTTCGACGGGTTGAGGTCAACCATCAGGTTTTTGTACACCTTGCCGATCCGAATCATGGCGGTTGTCGTCAGCATGTTCAGAATCAGCTTCTGAGAGGTGCCGGCCTTCATGCGCGTGGAGCCCATGATGACCTCGGGACCCACGACGGCCTCGATCACGAATTCGGCATACTGATGCATCGGCGATTCGTAATTGTTGCACAGACCGATAACAACGGCCCCTCTTTCCTTGGCGCGTCTCATGGCGCCAAGGACATACGGCGTGCGTCCGCTTGCAGCGATGCCAAGAACGACGTCCTTCTCGTTGATACCGTTTTCATTGATATCCTGCTCGCCAAGCTCTTCGCTATCCTCAGCGCCTTCGATGGCCTCTTTGACGGCCTTGAAGCCGCCGGCAATCAACCCCTGCACCATGGACGGGTCCGTTCCATAGGTAGGCGGGCACTCGGATGCGTCCAGAATCCCGATGCGACCGCTGGTCCCCGCACCGATGTAAAACAATCTGCCGCCCTTCTGGAAAGCTTCGACGACGTGATCGGCTGCCCTGGCTATCAGAGGAATGAGTTCGCGAATCGCATCGGTGATCAGGCTATCCTCATTGTTGATGAGGATCATGATTTGTTCCGAGCTCAACTGATCAATGTTCTGGGTATTTTCATGAGGCTGTTCGGTTGTCAATTGACTTAGAATATTCGTCATGAGACAGGTCTCCTTTTTTGCCTTGGAATATGGACGGGCACTGATGTGTGGAAGCTACAGCAAGTCAGAGACGCCGTCAGTAAATAGCTTGCAGGCCAACAGGGCCCCGCCCTGCGCGGGCGTTCGCTCACGGTTTCCTTCAGGGAAACGGAGCAGGGGGTAACGTGTAAGCATAAGGCTGGTGTACGTCTCCCGGAACCATCGTGAATGCTTGAAAATCGAGCCGATTCCCACAAGCTCGCTCTCGGCGAATTCGGCGTTCTGTCGAATGAGCGCGCAAGTGGTATCGGCCAGCTCTTCGGCCTGCTGCCTGATAATGCGTAGTGCCGTTTCATCGCCGGCGTCGGCTGCCTCGATGCAGCAGCGGGCGAAGGAGGCGATATCCTGTTTCGTTATAGCGGGCTGGTAAATGTAAGATTTGAGGTCGGTAATATGCCGGATCGGGTAGGCTGCAACGATCAGGCTGCTCATGAGGGTGGTGGGCGTTATGCCTTCATGGCTCTTGATCACGGATTTCAGAGTCTGAAGTCCGATCTGATAACCGCTGCCTTCATCTCCGAGAAGATGTCCCCAACCACCGACGCGGTGGATGTCTCCCGATTGGGTGATGCCGTAGGTATTGGAGCCTGTTCCTGAGATTGCGAGTATTCCATGCTGACGCCCCAGTACCGCCATCAATGAAATTTCGGCTTCCGAACGCATGTAAATACGCAACGAGAGCTGCCGCTGCCGGAAGTAGGAACGCAGGTGAGATTGTACGCGTTGCCGCTCCTCAACCGAACTTATACCTGACATACCAAGACATATTGATGTTAATAAAAACGACTTATTAAAAAGGGGGGACAGGAGCTCATCCAACACGGTTCGGAGTTCCTCCATCGCTTTATCGAATGTTACAATGTAAGGATTGGTGGAACCTCCGGTAAAACGGGACAACACTGCTCCAGCGCTATTGATAGCGGTTGCTTCGGTCTTCGTGCCGCCGCCATCGACACCGATAAAAATTTCCATATTGAACCACTTCGCTTTCTATATCCAGTATAGGAGAAAAACCAGGTGTTGTAAAATAAAATTTTAAATAATGAATTATGTATTGAAATATAATTTCATACAATTTATAATAAACTCAATCCACTGATAGTGAAAGCGATACCAGTCATGCTTTCATTCAAGATGTGTAAAGTAATATTACATAGTAGTGACCATCAGAGGATGATTTGAAAAGGGGGGCAAGAAATGAACGGCGGATTGGTTCGATTGCGCGAGGTGTATGATTCATTAAATCCGTCCGAGCGCAAGGTTGCAGCCTTCATTTTGCAGGAGCCGGCAGAGATGATACAAATGTCGGTGGCGGATCTTGCTGTCCGAAGCGGCTCCAGTCAGGCAGCCATTGTGCGCCTGTGCAAAACGATGGGATTCAAAGGCTATCAGGATCTGAAGCTGAAGGTAGCCGGAGACTTGCAGGAGCCATTAGCCACCGGATATCAGGATATCCGGCCCAATGACAGTATTTCTGCAATTATACAGAACGTCTCGAACAATAACATTCAATCGATTCGGGATACGATGAAGATTATGGAGGAAGGGATGGTGGAAGAGGCCGTTCTGGCCCTCGATCAGTCGAAGCGCATTTTCATGTTTGGGGTAGGGGCTTCCAATCTGATCGGGATGGATGCCCAACAGAAATTTTTGCGGATCAATAAGGTATGCATATCTTTTCCGGACCCTCATGTTCAGCTCACCTCGGCGGTGCTGCTGACTCCGGATGATGCGGCCGTATGCATTTCCTATTCCGGTGAAACGGACGAGGTGATCCGCGCAGCAGCCATTGCCAAGGAGAAGGGATGCAAGACGATTGGCATTACCAAGTATGGCGATTCTACCTTGAGCCGATCGGTCGACATCCCTTTGTACACCTCCTCGACGGAGAACGAGATTCGCAGTGGCGCGATGTCCTCTCGTATTACGCAGCTTAATCTTATCGATATTTTATATCTTGGCGTCGCCAGCCGGAATTACGAGAATTCAGTGAAATACCTGGATGAAAGCCGGCGAGCGATCAAGCGGTTGTAGTTCATAGCGAAACCACAAATATATAAATGATAAGGGGAGTAGTACATGAAGAAAAAAGGTTGGCTTACATTGTTGGCTTCTTTGATGCTCGTGTTTACCGCGGCCTGCGGCGGTTCCGGCGGAGCGAAGGCACCGGAAGGCGGAAGCGGGACGGCTTCGGAAGGAAACGGCGAAGCTGCGCCGAAGCAGGACACGGTCGTTGTCTGGACTTATCCGGTACATGGTAAATACGAAGATGAATTGAAAGAGCATGTGGCGGATTTGAAGGAGAAATATCCGCATATTACCGTACAAACCGAAGTGCTCTCCTGGGCGGAAGGCCCGAAGAAGTTCGACGTCGCCTTGAATGCCGGCAACCCGCCTGACCTATACTTCCACGCGGTGGATGGAGCTTATGTGGATACGGGCCTGGCACTGGAACTGACCCCTTATATTACGGATGAAATCAAGAACGACTACCTGCCGGGAACGCTTGAGCTGGGCCAAATCCAGGGCAAGCAGTATGGTCTCCCGCTGTACCAATCCCTCTGGGCTTGGGGCGGCAACAAGAAGATTCTCGAAGAAGCAGGCATCGACTGGAAGGCTATTCAAGAGAACGGCTGGACTTGGACCGAGTTCAAGGCTGCTGCCGAGAAGCTGACCAAGAAACTTCCGAACGGCAATACGCAGTATGCGCTGGTGACGGACGGTACTTCCCTGGACTTCATGGAAATGCTGACGCGCAGCAACGGCATGCCTGACGTTCTGAACGACAAAGGCGAATTCCAATGGAATGACGAGCGGATCCTGGATACGATGACGTTCGTGTCCGATCTTATGAAAGCCGGACATCTGCCTGCCGAGACTGCCGCGATTACGCCGGCGAAACGGATGGACCTGTTCTATGCCGAGGAAGCCGCGATCGTGTCCAAGGCGATCCCTTACTATGACGTGATGCTGCAGAACCGCGCGAAGGATATTGACAGCGGTACGGTCCAAGGCGCGAAAATCGACTTCGTCCTGCTGCCGGTTCCGCATAATGACGGGGCTGAGCGCAAGACCTCCATGTTTGGCGAAGGCTACGTAGCATTCAAACAGAAGAAGGATAAAGGCGAAGAGCATGCAAAGAACACGTTCCTGATCATGGAAGGACTGAGCGGCGCGAAAGCCGGTAATTCCGCGAATGAACTGGTGCTGCCTTTCGTTCGTAAATCCCAAGCGGAGTTTTATGAAGGCAAAGGGCTCGGTACGGAATCTACTATTAAAGCAGCGGAAATTTTCGCGAACTTCAAGGAAATTCCGGTGACTTTGAATCTCGATGCGGATGCTTCAGGCAACCAGAAGAAATTCAAGGAGCAAGTGGTGAAGCCGAACATTCAAGCGCTGTTCTCGGGCGAGAAGACGCCGGAGCAGATCGCACAAGACTTCAAGGACAAAGGCAAACAAATTTTAGGACAGTAATTGAAGTTATAAGGGGGTGTCCCGTTGTCCTTAGCAGGAACGATCGGGGCACTCCCTTTTTAAACCAATTGCTCCAGGCTCAATAAGGCTTCATGAAAATACTTCACCTGTGCGCAAAGGAGGAAATCAAATGCAGACTGCCCCGGCGCAAGCCCGGCCATCACGTCCCCCCATGAAGGGGTACATACGAGAATATGGATGGGCGTATTTATTCATTCTGGCTCCCGTACTGTTGTTTTTGATATTCACGCTCTACCCTGTCGCCTCCGCTTTTCTGATGAGTTTTCAGGAATACAGCGTGATGGGCTCCGAATGGATTGGAGCAGACAACTACACACGGATGGTACAGGATGAAGTGTTCTGGAAATCCATGAGGAATACGGTCATCTTCACGATCGGTACCGTTCCGGTCAACATTGTCATTACGTATGCATTATCCTTTTTTATTTTTCAGATGAAAAATAAATGGCAGACCTTCTTCAAGGCTACGATGTATTTGCCGGCCGTTGCCTCCGGGGTCACCATTTCGGTGGTATGGCTCGCGATCTACGATCCGACCCAAGCCGGGCTGCTGAACCGTTTCATCGGTTTGTTCGGATTCGATCCGGTCATATGGCTCGGCAAATCGAACACGGCGCTCTTTTCGCTCATTCTGATGAACTGGCTCGGTTCGCATGGCGCGGGCATTATTCTCTATTTGGCCGCCATGGGCGGGATTCCGAAATCGCTCTATGAAGCCGCGGACATCGACCATGCCAGCGGTTGGTCCAAATTCTGGCGCATTACGTGGCCGCTGATGAAACCAACCACCCTGTACCTGCTGGTGACGGGCGTCATTACGTCTTTCCAGGTGTTTATCTCGGTGTACCTGATGACGCAGGGCGGACCGAACTTCGCGACGACAACCATCGCCTATCTGATTTACAGCACGGCGTTCAATTTCTATGAATTCGGACTTGCGGCGGCGCAATCTTTTGTCCTGGCTGCCTTGATTATTGTCATTTCCATCATTCAATTCAAATACTTCTCGTCCGACGTGGAGTACTAAGGCCTATTTTTGAAGCTAAGGGGGTGCACCTATGAAATCAAGATCAAAAGTGATCATGCTGATTGTGGCCTCGGTCATCCTGGTGGTATGGAGCGTTCTGACGATCATTCCGATGTACTGGATGCTGATCGGCTCTGTACAGGACACCAAGTCAGCGGCATCGTTTATCCCGAAAATGATACCGGAGGTATTCTCCGTAGCCCCGTACGAGCGTTTTTTTGGCAAAACCGACGTCATGAGGTGGCTCTTTAACTCCTTATTGATCTCATCCATCCTAACGGTGACCAACGTATTCCTGGCTTCGCTCGCAGGGTATGCTTTTGCGAAGCTGAAGTTTCCGGGGAACAAAGCGGTATTCTGGATTTTGCTCAGCACGATGATGATCCCGGCGCAGGTGACGCTGATTCCGCTTTACATTTTGATGATCGACGTATTTGATCTCGGGAATACATACACGGCGATTCTTCTTCCCGGAATCGTAAGCGTGGGCAACATTTTCTTGATGAAGCAGTACATGTCATCGCTGCCTACCTCTTTGATACATGCGGCGCGCATCGACGCTTGCGGCGAATTCGGCATCTTCTGGAAGGTCATTCTTCCGATGGCGAAGCCGGGTCTTGCCGTGCTTGCGATATTCACGTTCGTTGCATCATGGAATGATTTCTTCTGGCCCTTCCTCGTGACCAACTCGACGGAAATGAGGACGATTCAGGTCGGTCTTGCTTCCTTTGTCTATGCGGACACGACCGATTTCGGCGCACTTATGGCTGGAGCAACCGTCGCGGCACTGCCGATGATGATCCTGTTCTTCTCGCTTCAGCGCTATTTCCTGCAAGGCATCACCATTGGAGCCGTTAAAGGCTAGAAGGAGGCAAAGTTATGGCACGCGTAGAATTCCGAAATATACGAAAAGAATTTGTAGACGACAACAAAGGGACGTTTACCGCTGTAGCGGGGTCGGACTTTGTGATCAATGATAAAGAGTTCGTGGTATTCGTCGGTCCGTCCGGCTGCGGCAAAACCACCTCGCTGCGCATGATTGCGGGGCTTGAACGTCAAACGTCCGGCGACATCATCATCGGCGACCGGGTGGTCAACAATCTGCATCCGAAAGACCGCGACATCGCCATGGTGTTCCAGGATTATGCGCTGTATCCGCATATGACGATCCGCGAGAACCTCTCCTTCGGTTTGAAGAACCTGAAGAAGCCCAAGGCTTACATCGAGCAAAAGGTATCGCAGGCAGCCTCCATACTCGGCCTGGAGTCGATGATCGACCGGAAGCCGCGCGAGCTGTCCGGCGGACAGCGTCAGCGTGTTGCGGTAGGGCGGGCGATCGTGCGCGACCCGCAGGTGTTCCTGTTTGACGAGCCGCTGTCGAACCTGGATGCGAAACTTCGCGTGCAAATGCGGGTAGAGCTGTCCGAGCTGCACAAGCGCCTGGAAGCTACCATCGTATACGTCACGCATGATCAGGTTGAAGCGATGACCCTCGGTGAGCGTATCGTTGTAATGAATAACGGCATTATCCAGCAGATCGCCTCACCGACCGAGCTGTATGCGAATCCGCAGAATATGTTCGTAGCCGGCTTTATCGGATCCCCGCCAATGAACTTCATCGACGTGCAGAAGGAAGGAAATGTTCTCCGGATGGAAGGCGGGACATTCACCATTCCGGATTCGATGGCAGGTGCCCTAAGCAAATACGACAACAGGCATCTGATTCTGGGGATTCGCCCCGAGCATATTACCGGCGAGGATATGCCAGGCACAACCAATCTGGATTACAAATATTCCACCAAGGTTCAGGTCGTTGAACATCTCGGCTCGGAGAATCTGGTGTACTTCCGCGTAGGCAACCGGACCGTGACCGCGAAGGTTCATCCGGAAACGACGGGTTATCCGGGCATGGACAAAACCTTCATTTTCAATTTCGATAAAGTGCATTTCTTCGATCCTGAGACGGAGCAGCGTATCGATTGGTAAACAACGACGAAGAGGAGAGGAAAGCTATGCGCAAGCTGAATGATGTGTTAAAGAAGACCGGGGTTGAGATTTACCGTGAGATTACGGCGGTGGCCTTGTACAGCATGATTACCTCACTGGTGCTCGTGACGGTGGTCATGTTCGTTCCGCTGTGGGCAGCGCTGGTGCTGCTGCCGGTTCTGTATATGCCGCTCTTCTATGGTGTTTGTTATGCCTATCACCGCAAGACGGAGCGGGGCAGGTCCAGACTGAAGGACGTGTTTCAAGGTGCGCTGAAAGGGCTTGGCCCCGCCGTCGTGATGGGTTTCTTCTTCGTCGTGATGACATTGATCCTATGGTCCACCTGGTGGTATTACGGGGGAAAAGAAGGGATCGGCTATCTTGCGATCGGCGTGTTCCAAACCTATTTTGTCATCATGGCGCTCATCTCCCAATTCTACACCTTTCAGCTTGTCCTTCAGGAAGGGATGGGGATCTTCAAGGCCATGGCGCACAGCGTCAAGCTGTTCTTGAAGTTTCCGGCCTATACGCTGGGCGCGTGCTTCCAAGCCTTCTGCGTCGCCATTCCGCTGCTCGTCACGGTTGTTGGCTTTGGATTCTTATTTAACGGCATGTGGGCCATATACCAGCATAAGGTTACGTATAATGTACTGAATCCGGAAGAGGCCAAGCCGGCGGAAGACGGTGTGGTAGCCTCCGAAGCGAGAGGTGTGAGCATATGATAAAAGTCAATGTGCGAAGCGGCATTGATGTGCTGCCGGGTATCAAGCACGAGAAAATCACGGGTCGTCGCCTTGGCGTCATTACGAATCCGACGGGGCTCACGTCGGATTTTCGTTCATCTATCGAGGTGGTTGCAGGCTTGCCAGAGTCGGGACTGACGGCTTTGTTCGCCTGTGAGCACGGGCTGCGCGGCCAGCTGCAGGCAGGCAAGCACGTGGATGACGAAGTGGATCCGGTATTCGGCGTGCCGGTGTACAGTCTGTACGGTTCGCGGCGCAAGCCGGATGCTGACATGCTGAAGAACGTGGACACGGTCATCTTCGACATTCAAGATCTTGGCGTGCGCTTTTATACGTATATGACGACGCTGCTGTATGTTATGGAGGCATGCGCCGAACATGGCAAGAGCCTGCTTGTCCTGGATCGACCGAATCCGCTGGGCGGCGAGCGCTGCGAAGGAGGTTTCCTTAAGCCGGGATATGAATCCATGGTGGGCGGATGGCACATTCCGATTAACACCGGGATGACCATCGGCGAATTCGCGCGCATGGCCAATGACATGCGGGGAACCGGCTGCGATCTGGATGTCATTGGGCTGGAAGGCTGGACGCGCGGCATGGAATATACCGACACGGGCTTGCCGTGGGTGCTGCCTTCGCCGAACATTCCCACGATGGATACGGTGCGGCTGTACAGCGGGACCTGTTTCTTCGAAGGGACCAATCTTTCGGAAGGTCGGGGGACGACCCGGCCGTTTGAATGGATCGGCGCTCCATGGGTCAACGGGGAGGAGCTGGCCCAGGCGTTCAACGCATACGGACTGCCCGGCGTCCATGCCCATTCCATGTATATGACCCCTACCTTCTCGAAGCATCAGGGCGAAGGCTGCGGCGGGGTCATGCTGTTTGTGACCCATCCGGCAGAAGTAGAGGCTGTGCGCACAGGGCTTGTGCTGCTGCATCTTGTCAGCCGGATGTACCCGGATCAGTTCCAGTGGCTTAGC
The DNA here is from genome assembly GCF_038007545.1 of Bacillus sp. FSL K6-6540. NCBI lineage: Bacteria > Bacillati > Bacillota > Bacilli > Caryophanales > Bacillaceae > Bacillus > Bacillus sp. FSL K6-6540. The sequence continues at coordinate 6,387,644 of NZ_JBBOXH010000001.1, read as the reverse complement.
CCGCCGGAAGGACGAAGCCGGTACTTCATTGATTTGCTGACGGGAAGCGAGGATGTCCGCCGGCACATCCACGAAGAAGCCGGACTCCAGCGTCTGGTTGCGGAGTGGGGCAAGGACGCGGAGCAGTGGAGAACGATGCGGGCTCCGTATCTGCTGTACGGGGAGGCGTAAAATATGATGTTCTCGCCATGGAAGGAGGGCAGGCCGGCCATTGTGGTCGGCCTGATGTCCGGTACTTCGCTGGACGGCATTGATGCGGCCATCGTCCGCATACAGGGAAGCGGCTTCGAGGCATCGGTTGAGCTGCTGCATTACTATAGCAAGCCTTACGAACCGGAGCTCCGTCAGCGGCTGCGCGATTTGTGCAGTGAGGAGAATTCGAACAGCGCTGCTGTCTGCAGCATGAATGCATACTTGGGGTATCAGTTCGGAGCCGCAGTCCTGGAAGCGGTTGCCGATGCCGGCATGCGCATAGATGAAGTGGATTTGGTAAGCTCCCATGGACAAACGATTTGGCATCAGCCCGTACCGGAGCAAGGGGATCCGTATTCCGTCGCTTCGACTTTGCAGATCGGCGATATTTCCGTTATCGCCAAGCGCACCGGCAAACTTACGGTAGGAGACTTCCGGCCTGCGGATATGGCGGTTGGGGGCCAAGGGGCGCCGTTTGCGCCTTACGGAGACTTGATCCTGTTTCGGCATCCGGAGCGGGGGAGGCTGTTGCAGAACATCGGCGGGATCGGCAATTGTACGGCGCTGCCCGCAGGGGCGGATCCTTCGGATGTGCTGGCCTTTGATACCGGACCCGGCAATATGATCATGGATGCGGTGGCCCATATGCTGACCGAAGGGCGATTATCCTATGATGAGGGCGGCACATGGGCTGCTCGGGGGAACCCGGATCAGGTCTTATTAAGGGAGATGATGGCGCATCCCTATTTTCAAGCAGAGCCGCCGAAATCAACGGGCAGGGAGCTGTTCGGTCACAACTATGCGGTTTCTTTTCTGGAGCAAGCCAGGCTCAGGCGCCTCTCGGATGAGGACGTGATGGCCACCGCCACGGCGTTTACGGCGCATTCCATTGCCGATAGCTACGCGAACTATGTGTTTCCTCACCACAGAATGGATGAGGTGATCGTAACCGGTGGAGGGGCCCATAACAAGACGCTGCTCTCGATGTTAGGGGAGCTGCTGCCGGAGCAGAAGGTCATGACCTCCAAGGCGCTGGGCTTCGATGACGATGCCAAGGAAGCCGTGATTTTTGCGCTGCTGGGCAATGATTTCATGCTCGGCGTTCCTAACCATTTGCCAGTGGCAACCGGTGCGCGCAAGCCGACCGTTATGGGGAAGCTGGCACTGCCATAAACCATTCATTAAAGGCAGCAAACGGAAGTAACAGGCGATGGCACATAGATAATGTTAGGCAGCGATTTGGCGGTAAGTAAAGGGATTATCTTAGTAGTAAAACCCGTAAAGGGGAGGGGGAGAAACAACATGCTGGAATCTGTCATTCGCGAGCAGCTGGCCGCCGTGGTTGGCGGGAAGTGGTTCAAGGATGATCCGGAAAGTCTCGTCTCATACAGTTATGATGCTACGCCGCTGTATCAAGCGATGCCGGACGGAGTTATCTTTCCTGGAAGCACGCAGGAGGTCTCCGACATCGTCAAAATTTGCTCGAAGCACCGGATACCCGTTATTACGCGGGGAGCGGGCAGCAATCTGTGCGGCGGCACCATCCCGCTTCAGGGCGGTCTGATCGTGGTTATGACCCGTATGAACAAGCTGCTGGAGATCGATGCGGATAATCTAACCGCGACCTTCCAGACGGGTCTGAATACAAAGCAGTTTCATCTGGCGGTCGAGCGGACGGGGCTGTTCTATCCTCCGGATCCGAGCAGCATGATCATCTGCACGATGGGCGGCAATATTGCCTTGGGAGCCGGCGGGCTGCGCGGATTGAAGTATGGAACGACCAAGGATTACGTACTCGGCCTGGAGGCCGTATTGCCGGACGGCAGTATCCTGCGCACGGGCGGCAAGCTGGTGAAGGATGCCGCCGGGTATGATTTGACCCGATTATTGGTGGGATCGGGCGGAACGTTAGCCATACTGACGGAAGCCACGGTGAAGTTAATTCCGAAGCCTTCATACAGAAAGGCCATGGTCGCTGTATATGATGACCTTCAAGCGGCGGCTCGAACGGTATCCAACATTATAGCCAATCATATATTCCCGTGCACCTTGGAGTTCATGGATCAGCCGACTCTTCAGGTGGTTGAGGATTTTGCCAAAATCGGGCTCCCGGTTCACGCCAAAGCGATGCTGGCGATCGAGCAGGACGGCAGCGTGGAGGATGTGGAGCGGGATCTGAAGAAGCTGGAGGAGATATGTCTTGCTTCCGGCGCGGTGCAGTTGAATATCGCCAAGACCCCGGAAGAAGGGGCGAAGGTGATGGAGGCGAGACGGAGCGCGCTCGCTGCGCTGTCCCGTCTGCGGCCGACCACGATCTTGGAGGACGCAACGGTTCCGCGTTCGAAGATTGCGGACATGGTGCTTGAAGTTCAGCGCATTGCCCAGAAATACGATGTGCAGATCTGCACGTTTGGCCATGCCGGGGACGGCAATCTGCATCCGACCGCGATGACGGATGCCCGCGACCCGGAAGAGATTCATCGCGTGGAAGAGGCATTCGCCGAAATCTTTGAGGCGGCGATTGCCATGGGCGGCACGATTACCGGCGAGCATGGCGTCGGTATCGTGAAGGCGCCTTACCTGGAATGGAAGGTGGGGGAAGCCGGCATCCGGATGATGAAATCCATCAAGGATGCAATCGACCCGCACCAGATCATGAATCCGGGAAAGCTGTTTGCGGAAACCCGAAAGCGCATCGTATTCCAGGAGCGGACGGAGCAAGCTGGGCGGGACTCAGCTTCGGATCAGGATCAGGATCAGGATCGGAAGATCGAAACATCGTGAGAGGAGGCGATCGCGCATGAATTCAACCCATGAGAAGCTTGCACAATCGCTGAAGCTGACGCTGGACGAGGATCAATTGACGAACTGTATGCGCTGCGGGTTCTGTCAGACCGCATGTCCGACATTCATCGAAACTGGGCTCGAGGCTGCCTCCCCACGCGGGCGGATCGCCCTCATGAAAGCGGTTGTCGATGGTTTGATGGAACCGGATGAGAGCTTTCGGAGCCAAATGGATCTCTGTCTGGGGTGCAGGGCATGCGAGCCGGCATGTCCGTCCGACGTGAAATACGGCCAATTGATCGAGCAGACCCGGGCGGCCATTGCGGCGGAGAAGCCTTATTCGCTGCCGGTACGAGTCGTCCGCAAGACGTTCCTGCAAGGGATTTTCCCGCATCGCGGAAGACTGAAGCTGATCGGCAAGACGCTCTCGTTCTATCAGAAATCCGGGCTGCAGAAGTTTGCGCGCAACTCCGGGGCCATGAAGCTGCTTCCCGACCATCTTCAGCAGCTGGAAAAGGCGCTGCCTGACGTAACGGGCGATGGTCTGGAAGAACTGTGGGGCAAGGCCGGCTTACCCTACCGCCGCGAGACGACAGGGAGCGGTTCCAAGCTTATGGTGATCCCCGCGTCCGGGGCCAAGGTCGGCCGGGTCGGCATGTTCCGGGGCTGCATTATGGATGTCATGTTTGCTTCTACGAACGTGAACACCGTGCGGCTGCTGCGCCAGGCCGGGTTCGAGATTGTCATTCCGGAGGAGCAGGTATGCTGCGGTGCGCTGCATGCCCATGCCGGTGAAATGGACGATGCCAAACAGCTGGCCGGCCAGAATATATGGGCTTTTGGGGAAGCGAACGTGGATTACATTGCAAGCAATGCGGGGGGCTGCGGCGCCCTGCTGAAGGAATACGATCATCTGATGCATGCCGAACAGGATGAGCGGCTTCAGCAAGCGGCCGTTCGTTTCGCAGAACAGGTAAAGGACATCTCGGAGCTGCTGAGCAGCCCGGGACGGCCGCTTACGCCGATTCAAGCGGAAAGCGCGAATAAGACCGTCAAAGTCACCTACCAGGATTCTTGCCATCTGCGCAACGTCATGCGGGTGCAAGGAGAGCCTCGCCAGCTGATGCAGCAGCTTCCGGGCGTAGACATGTGCGAGCTTCAGGGGGCAGAGGTATGCTGCGGGTCTGCAGGCATTTACAATCTGACCCAGACGGAAATGTCGACAACGCTGCTCGATCATAAGATGGAGCATGTGGAGGCAACAGAGGCCGAGGTAATCGTGACCTCGAATCCGGGCTGCCTGCTGCAGATGAAGTGGGGCATCGAGCGTGCCGGGAAACAACGCGGCATCGAGGCCGTTCATCTTGCCGATTTTCTGGCAGGGCAGGTATGGATTGAGGATAAGGGCGAGTAACGAACAATCGGGGCATTTCATGGTCATCATGATCAGGGAAATGCCCTTTTCTGGTTCAACTCCTTATTATGGCCGCAGATCCTATTCCAATCTCTTGCATGGTTCTTTCGTACAGTTCGCGTAGAATCAAGAGGCTGTCTAAGGCATGCCAAGCGGAAGGGGATCGGCGGTAATCGTTATAGACCAACGAACCGGTTTACATCGTTCCCAATCAAAGGTATGGTAGACCCACAGGGAGAATTCCTTTTCACATTTGATACAAATACATATTGCAACATGCCATGAAATGCGATTCATCGAGGAGGAGAGCGATAACATGAAAGAGAGTTTTGATCCGTCACTCATCGAGCGATTGGAAAGTCCGGAAAGGAAAAAAGAGCTGCCGGCTTCTTCGCTGCTTAAGATGCTTCAGGTGAATGGCGAGGTGAATGTGCTGGATATCGGGGCGGGCACCGGCTATTTTTCCATACCGGCAGCCTCATTAACGACAGGCACCGTTTACGCGCTGGATACCGAGCCAGCCATGCTCGACATGATGCGCGGGCGTGCACAGGAACAAGGAATCACGAATGTGAAGGTGCTGGAAGGCGTGTTGGAACAGCTTCCCTTCCAGGATGAAACCGTGGATCGAGTCATCGCCTCCTTGATCCTTCACATCACCGACCAGCTGGAGGAGTCGATCTCCCAAATCGCAAGAGTGTTACGGCCAGGCGGGCGCTGCTTGTGTCTGGAATGGCAGGAAGACCCGTCCGAGAAGCGGGTTCCGAGGCCGAACCGGGTTGACCCGCAGGTGCTAAAGGCTATGTTGGAGCAAGCAGGGCTGCAGGTTGACGGAATCCGGTATCCCACGGATCGTCACTACCTGATCATCGCCAGCAAGTAGTTCATGACGTTGGCAGCTTCTTGCGGGGGTGCTTCCTTAGATCGGCAGCCGAAATGCGCCGTTATCCCTCCCTCATTTTTGGAGTGGATCGGCGCATTTATGGATAGAGCTGGAACATTTTAGAGGGAAGGGCCGTCTAAGGATTGAGGTGACCCATGATGAGAAAATCCAAGGTTATGATCATGCTTAGCTGTTTGCTCTTGCTCGTCAGCCTGTATACGATACAACCATCCGACGTATTTGCTTGCTCATGTGCCGGACCGCCTGAGGTTGCGGAAAGCCTGGAACGGAGCGCAGCGATATTCGCAGGCAAGGTGACTCAGATCGCGGGCCCGCCGCGGAAGCAGGTCATGTCCTCGGCTGATCCGGTTCATGTTACGTTAGAGGTAACGGAAATATGGAAAGGCGAGCTGAACCCCGTAACGGAGCTTACCACGGCCATGTCATCGGCCAGCTGCGGTTATGACCAGTTTGCCGTAGGCAGCGAATATCTGGTGTTCGCGTCCGCAGAGTCGGGCCGGCTGACAACAGGGCTTTGTGACGGAACGAAGCCGCTCACCGCCGCCGGCAAGGAGCTATCCGAGCTAGGGGCCGGATATCCTCCGAAAGCTGCGCCTCCACCGGGCGAAACGGGGTCTGATACGCTTGCTGAGGGAATGCTTCCAAGTGAAGGTGAGGCTGCAGATCAGACATTTATGCAGTGGCCTTTCCTGTGGGGGGTTGTCGCAGTGCTGATGGCAGCTGGACTATGGCTCTATTTTTGGAGGAAGAAAAAAAGAAGTGTAAAGTGAATGTAAAATTTTTGAAAGTCTATTGGCGGTGGTAAACGGCCATGCTATAATTCATGTATTCAAGTAAAGGGGAGTAGCAGTCGCAGCAAAGTCGTCAATTCGTGACACGAACGTGTCTCCGGCTTTGTTGGCAACGAAAGTTGTTTGCGAGACCTTTGCCGATTCGGTAAAGGTGCTTATTCCTACAGCCTATTTCTGGGTAGATACCTTTATCGCCGATTTTCGGGATAAAGGTTTTTTGTTTTATACGCCTTTGAAACGTAAATCGGATCATCCTATACATGAAGGAGAGATTGCGTTTGGAAATGGGACTGTTGCTCGAATATGGGTGGGTGCTGCTGGTGTTGATTGGACTCGAGGGGATTCTCGCAGCCGATAATGCCCTGGTGATGTCCATCATGGTTAAGCATTTGCCGGAGGACAAGAGGAAGAAGGCGTTATTTTACGGATTGGCCGGTGCGTTTGTGTTCCGTTTCGCATCCCTCTTCATTATCTCTTTTCTGGCGGATGTCTGGTACGTACAGGCGATTGGAGCCTTCTACCTGCTGTATATCAGTATCAATCATATGGTGAAGCAGTTCTTTGTGAAGAAGAAGAAACATCTGAAGGAAGCGGAAATGAAGCAAGAAAAATTCTGGGTTACCGTGTTAAAGGTAGAGCTTGCGGATATTGCGTTTGCGGTCGATGCGATTTTGGCTGCCGTAGCCCTCGCCTTGACGCTGCCCGAAACCGGCCTTCCGAATATCGGAGGCATGGACGGCGGACAATTCCTGGTTATCCTGGCAGGCGGAATTATCGGCTTGGTGATCATGCGGTTCGCGGCATCGTATTTCGGCAGGCTGCTCGTAAGAAGGCCCGGCTTGGAAACGGCTGCATTCCTGATCGTGGGATGGGTAGGAATCAAGCTGGCCGTCTATACGCTCGCGCACCCGGATATCGCGGTATTAGAGAAGACGTTTCCCAAGAGCGCCGGCTGGAAGCTCATATTCTGGGGCGTATTGATCCTGATCGCGGTCCTCGGCTGGTTCTTATCCAAGGAGAAGAGCGATATGACCCAGAAGGAACGGAAACAAGTGGAAAGCTAAAGCAACGGCCCCTTTTGATATAATGAACATAGAAAAAGAAAGGAATCGTGATCTCGCGTGTAAAATTATCGTTTCTGCGCAACCTTTAATATATAGATATGAGGAGAAACGATTGTCATTGAATAAATGAAGCTTAAAATTGGATAAAATGCTGCCCGCCCTGATTTTGTTCATGGTCATTGAGAGTCATATGACTTTCTGGGTTACCGCCGAGTTAAAGATGCCTCCGAGAATGCAAAACGGTTATGCCGCGGCATCCGTACCTGTCCGCATTTGACCAAAAGGCAGAAATTCCTAACGGAAATCATTGAGGTTACCTTGGCTTAAGAGTAGAATAAGATCATGTGGGGCGCTATCAGCTTTTCTTTTTTTGGAACCAAGACAAGAAAACAGATACACCTTGTGATTGTGAATCAGCCTTATTGGCCGGGGAGTGAGGAGGGCGCAGATGCCTGTCCTGAAGCTCCTTCGGTCAGCTAAGGCTTTTTGATTTGAGTAGGAGATAACAGCCATGAAAAGGAGTGAGCAGGATTGATAATCCTCAAAACACAAGAACAAATCGCCAAGATGAATAAAGCCGGCGATATTCTCGCCGAATGCCATCGTCAGATCGCCAACATGATCAAGCCGGGCGTAACGACGCTGGAGATTGATCAGTTTGTCGAACGGTTCCTGGCGGAGCGCGGCGCGACGCCGGAGCAGAAGGGATATCATGGTTATCCTTTTGCGACCTGCGCGTCGGTCAACGACGTGATCTGCCATGGTTTCCCGAGCCATGAGCCGCTGAAGGACGGGGATATCGTTACCATTGATATGGTGGTGAAGTATGATGGCTGGCTCGCCGACTCGGCTTGGTCCTATCCGGTCGGAAACGTCTCCGAGGAAGCGCAGCATCTGCTGGACGTGACGAAGAAAGCTCTGTACCTCGGAATTGAGCAAGCGGTGATCGGCAACCGGATCGGCGATATTTCCCATGCGATTCAATCCTATGCGGAAGCGCAGAATTTATCGGTTGTCCGTCACTTCGTGGGGCACGCCATCGGCGAAAATATGCATGAGGAGCCGCAGGTTCCGCATTACGGGCCACCCAACCGCGGGACTCGGCTTAAAGAGGGCATGGTCATCACCATCGAACCGATGCTGAACCTGGGAACATATCAATGCAAGATCGATTCGGACGGATGGACCGCCAGAACCGTGGACGGGAAATGGTCCGCGCAGTATGAGCACACGCTCGCCATCACGAAGGATGGCCCGGTGATCCTGACGGAACAATAAGTGGTGACTCCATAGTGTGAGCCTAGACAAAGGACTCCGACGAAGCAGGCGGAATTATTCTGTAGAAGCGAAGCGTTCGCCTTTGCCCCCGGATTCCAATGATTGATATTGTCGTTCAAAGGAATCTGGGGGCAACAGCGATCGGAAGAACAATCCGCAGGCGAAGTGATGCGTGACCATGCAAAATTCAACATCAACGAATCACGCTAAATTGAATTTGTCTTTAAGGGTTATAAAGATAAACTCCAACGAAGCAGGCGGAATTGTTCAGTAGAAACGGAAGTGGTCGCCTTTGCCCCCGGATTCCAACGATTGATATCGTGGTTCAAAGGAATCTGGGGGCAACAGCGATCGGAAGAATAATCCGCAGGCGGAGTGATGCTATATCAAGCAAAATTCAACATCAGCGAATCACGCTAAACTGAATTTGTCTTTAAGGTATATAAAAGATAAACTCCAACGAAGCAGGCGAAATTGTTCTGTAGAAGAGAAGCGTTCGCCTTTGCCCCGAATTCCAACGATAGATATCGTGGTTCAAAGGAATCTGGGGGCAACAGCGATCATAGTAACAATCCGCAGGCGGAGTGATGCGTTATCAAGCAGAGTTCAACATCAGCGAATCACGTTAAATTGAATTTGTCTTTAAGGATTATAAAGATAAACTCCAACGAAGCAGGCGGAATTGTTCTGTAGAAACGGTAGTGGTCGCCTTTGCCCCCGAATTCCAACGATAGATATCGTGGTTCAAAGGAAATTTGGGGGCAACAGCGATCGGAAGAACAATCCGCAGGCGGAGTGATGCGTGATCAAGCAAATTTCGACATCTACGAATAGACGTCAATCCCAGTTTTTCTTTAGAGATCAGGAAGAGAAGGCATCGAAGCTCAATCGACTTGATCTCGCAAGAAAAACAACCGCTAAAGAAGGATTCGACATCTGTGAATAGACGTCAATCCCAGTTTTTCTTTAGAGATCAGGAAGAAAAAGCGCCGAAGCTCAATCGCCTTGATCTCGCAAGAAAAACAACCGCTAAAGAAGGATTCGACATCTGCGAATAGACGTCAATCCCAGTTTTTCTTATAATAGAGTAATCATTTTACAAGCGAAGGGAACATGGAACATGACAATACGAAAAGCACTAACCGTAGCCGGCTCGGATACAAGCGGCGGCGCTGGCATCCAGGCCGATCTGAAAACCTTTCAGGAATTTGACGTATACGGAATGACCGCATTGACCACGATTGTCTGCATGGAACCAAAAACATGGGATCACCAGGTTTTCCCGGTAGCATTGGATATCGTTGAAACGCAGCTGAAAACCGTGCTCGAGGGCATCGGCATCGATGCCATGAAGACCGGCATGCTTGGATCCGTAGAGATCATCGAGCTCGTTTCCCAGTATATCGACCGCTATGATCTGAAACGGATCGTCATCGATCCGGTGATGGTCTGCAAAGGCACGGATGAAGTGCTGCAGCCCGAGAATACGGAAGCGATGCTGGAATTCCTTCTCCCGCGCGCCGATTTGGTAACGCCAAATCTGTTCGAGGCGTCTCAGCTGGCCAAATCCGGTCCGATCACGTCCCTGGATCAAATGCAGGAGGCTGCCGCCATCATTCACGAGCGCGGCGCAAAGAACGTGCTGATTAAAGACAGAGGCAAAATCCGCGAAGGTAAAGCCATGGATCTGCTCTATGACGGAAACAGCTTCGAATGGTTCGAGGCCGACGCCATCGTTACCAAGTACACCCACGGTGCGGGCTGCACGTCATCCGCTTCCATCACGGCCAATCTTGCCAAGGGCTTGAGCGTTCGCGAGTCGGTACAGCAAGCGAAAGCCTTCATTACCCAGGCGATTTCGAACGGCTTCCCGCTGAATGAATTCGTAGGTCCGACAAGGCATTCCGCACACCGCAGTTTATCTGCAAATTAAACAAGATGCATTTCTTTGCAAGCTTATTCATGTTTGAAATTCGGCTTGCGAGGAGCGACCGAAAACCTTTCTTCCTGGAAGAAAGGTTTTTTTGTTGTTAGTCGAACCTGCTGCATATAGTATATAGGTGCAAAGGCATGCTTCGTTCTGCGCGTTTTTTCGGCAGGGATCAAGCGGCTTAGGTCCTTTCCAGTATAATTATGTGCTATACTTTATAAAGGGTCTGATAGAAACAGGAAGAAAATGTTTAGGGGTTGAGACATGTTTCAGGACATTTTGGATTTTTTGATGAAGTTTGGTCCATGGGGATTGTTTATTCATTCGTTTGCGGATGCTGTCATTTTTCCGGTTCCCGCCTTTTTTCTGCAGGTTTCGCTTAGCATCATGCATCCGCAGAATGCACTGTGGCTTGCAACGTATGGTTTTATCGGATGCTTGCTGGGGACGCCGCTGGGCTATTTGATCGGAAAGCTGCTTGGGAAGTCGGTATTATACAAGATACTGAAAAAAGAGTGGATTGACGCTGCAACGAACATGTTTCAAAAAAACGGCGAAGCCGCCATACTGATCGGCTCCTTTACGCCGGTTCCCTTTAAAGTGTTTACGATTCTGTCGGGATGTTTGAAATTCCCGCTATGGAGACTGTTGGCATATGCCGCGCTTGGCCGGGCTACCAAGTTTTATGTGGTGGGTACCCTGTTCTATCTGTACGGTAACGCCGCGGAGGGCATGGTTAAGGATGTATCGTTATATATTGCGCTGATCGCCGTTCCGCTTCTGTTGATCGGCGTGTACTTCAACCGCAAACGCAAGCGCAAGAAAATGGAGCAGCAAAAGCTGGCTGAATCCGGTCCTGTCGTGGTGGAGAAGGCGGTTCTGGAGCAGGCGTCGGATCAGACTCCATCGGCCTAACGCTAGAGAATGACGCCGGGGGTTAACCCCCGCGAGGAACATATAAAATAACCCCACAAAGTGGAGCCTATGCTTCGATGCTTATTCCAAATACTTTGCGGGGACCCCAAAAAACTTATTTAAAAAAAGCAGCCGGGTGCGAGCCCGGCTGCTTTTTTCCAAGGTATCAGAGAAACATATTTATATCATAGCTAAATATTTTCGGTATTAACCCGTTTTTCCGATTCTGAAGAACTTGCCTCGGCCTTTCGTGGTCACAGGAACAAACGTCGGCGACGGGGACAACGGGGCTGGCATATCTTGAGCAAGATAACCGTGGAGAGGCCCGCGATAGACTTCATTCAACTGGGGGGAGTGGGAGAAATCTTCCGGCGTTACAAGATGACAAGGCTTGTTCACAGGCCGCAGGCCTGCTTGCTCCAGCACCGTCGCGACAAAGTGGGAGCAGAAAAAAGCATCATCACGATCGATATGAATCCGAAACAATATACCCAGCAGCCCTAGCAGATTATATTTGTAGCGGTCCTGATCACGCATCATCTCTTTGACAAGATTGTGCATGCGCTGATAGTCTTCATTACTGACGCGGAAGCGATATACCGCGCACTCCGAAGTGTAGAAGAAAGGGTCACGCAGGTTCTCGCGAACCAAACCGCCGTCAAACGGATTGTTCGCCTTCTTTCGCCCAAAGCTGTACACTTCGCGTAACTCGGAATCAAACGCTATGGATGCATGGTTAAGTGGGGCCTTCGTGAAATATTGGATCATTCTGCTGAACCAGGTGCCCGTGCCTGTAAGCACAATCCAAATATCTTGTTCCGTGTACATACTCGCAAACTCCTTTGTTAACGATCCTAACGACTAGCAATTGTAAATGACTTGCTTTCTTTCACAATAAACGAAAAAGCCATGGCGTTCAAGTCAAAAAAAACCATTTTCTCTCAATTTCACTAGAATAGCGCTGGGATAGACACCAAATATTAGAAACCTCATATCCAATATATTCGCTTCATGTCCGAATTATCCTTTGGATTGTTTTATTTATATTCCATATAGGCTAAAGGAGAAGCAATCCCATATCTAGAAATTAGGTAAAACCGATTTGAACAATGAAAGACAGGAGGATCTCCAAACGATGATGAATAGTGAATGTCTCAGCTATGATTTTATGGTTCAGGCGATAGAAGTTGCGCCGATAGGAACGGTATTCATCGATTCAGAGGGGAGCATTATCCGAATCAATCCGGCCGCTTGCACGATGCTCGGATATGAGGAGGACGAATGTCTGCATCATCCCTATAACGATTGGGTTTATCCGGAGGACGTAAATAAGGACAGGGAAATGATGGAAAAATTTAAAACGGGCCGGATCTCTTCCTTGCAAATGGAAAAGAGATTGATACATAAACAGGGAGATATCAGGTGGGTATCGTGCAGGCTTAGCACAGCCCGCAGCAGAGAGGGAAGGGCGCTGGGCTATGTAGCGCATTTGACGGATATCACCGACATGAAGAGAGCGGCCGATCAGGAAGAGAAGCGGCTGATCCAGTCCGACAAGCTGTCCATGGCCGGGCAGCTTGCCGCAGGAATCGCCCATGAAATCCGAAACCCGATGACGTCCATCAAAGGGTTCGTGCAGCTGATTCGCTCCGGCGCCGGACGGAAGGATGAATATTTCGATATTATCTCTTCGGAGATTGAAAGGATCGAACTGATCGTCAGTGAGCTTCTGTTCTTGGCGAAGCCGCAAAGCGTGAAATTCGAGCGTGCCGATATCCGGCAGCTGCTGGAACAAGTGATTACGTTATTAAATACGCAGGCGATTATACATAACGTAGAGATCATAACCGACTTTGGAGAGCAAGAGGCCAATGTGGACGGTGACGTGAACCATCTGAAGCAGGTCTTCATCAACTTTATAAAAAATGCGGTGGAATCGATGCCGGACGGCGGCAAGTTGACCATACGGCTGGAGAGAGGCGACGACCATACCGTGGCCATTCATTTCACGGATAACGGATGCGGAATCCCGGAATCGATCCTTTCCCGTCTCGGGGAACCGTTCTTCACAACGAAGGAGAAGGGCAACGGCTTAGGGTTCATGATCAGCAAAAAAATGATCGAGGATCACAGGGGGCAGGTGTATGTGACCAGCAAGCTTCAGGAGGGAACGACCATAACGGTCATGTTGCCGCTAAGCATAATCTAGCTTGACCGGACGTATGGTTCGCTCTACATTATAGAAAGATATAGGAGAGGGGGCGGTTAATATGGGCAACATGGAATTGTTAAAAGAGCCCAAACGGCGCAAGCTGCTGTTCAGCGCGGGTGCCAGCTGGATGTTTGATGCGATGGATGTCGGCATGATTTCGTTTGTTGTTGCGGCATTGGCAGCGGAATGGTCGCTAAGCTCGCAGCAGGTCGGCATTCTGACAAGCACCACATCGATCGGAATGGTATTCGGCGCGGCCATGGCCGGATTTCTGGCGGATAAATATGGACGGAAAAATATTCTGCTGTGGACACTGCTCATATTCTCGATAGCGAGCGGGCTTTCCGCTCTGGCTACCGGTTTTGTCATGCTGTGCTTGATGCGCTTTATCGCCGGATTCGGACTTGGCGGAGAGCTTCCGGTAGCTTCAACGCTGGTATCCGAAAGCATGCCCGTTCATGAACGGGGAAGAGCGGTGGTGCTGCTGGAAAGCTTTTGGGCGGCAGGCTGGATACTATCCGCGCTTATTGCTTACTTCGTCATTCCGGATTACGGCTGGCGGACAGCCTTTGTCATCGGGGCTTTGCCCGCGTTCTATGCTCTCTACCTGCGGCGAGCCATCGAGGATTCGCCAAGGTATATCGAGCAGAAGGCCAAGGCCGTCCGGAAGCTGACCTTCGGGCAGCGTGTGGCCTCGGTCTGGTCGGTCGAACATCGGCGTACGAGCATTATGCTGTGGATATTGTGGTTTACGGTCGTATTTTCATATTACGGGATGTTCCTGTGGCTTCCCACCGTCATGGTCGATAAAGGATTCAGCTTGGTTCGAAGCTTCCAGTACGTGCTGATTATGACGCTTGCCCAATTGCCGGGGTATTTCACGGCGGCGTATTTTATCGAGAAGTTCGGACGTAAGTTCGTGTTGGTTACTTATTTGGTGCTTACGGCGCTGAGCGCAATTTGGTTTGGCTACGCCAATACGGAAGGCTCGCTGCTCGCCGCAGGCATATCCTTGTCCTTCTTCAATCTGGGAGCATGGGGAGGCTTGTATGCGTACAGTCCGGAGCTTTATCCGACGAAGGTTCGTTCAACGGGGGTCGGGCTTGCCACATCGTTCGGTCGGATCGGCGGCGTGATCGCGCCGCTGCTCGTCGGGGTGCTGAAGCAGAATGGGACCCGCATCGAAATCATTTTCGTGATGTTTTTCGTAACCATCCTGATCGGGGCGCTGGGGGTACTGGTGCTTGGCAAGGAAACGAAAGGCCTGGAGCTTGCAGACTAAAGCAGGCCCGTGCTTTATGTTGATTTACAGGAAGGGTGATAGGCTTCGAAATTCATGCTTTCTAATATGACAAAAAAGGGTGGATCCCAAGGTTCAATGACTTTGGATCCACCCTTATTTTAGTGTACAGCGTCAAGCGTCAGCGAGATCGAAGCATTATACCTCCATGATGGAAGGCATAATGTACGGGCTTCTGCCAAGCTCCCGCTTGAAATAGCGGTTGAGCGTGTTGTTGGTCATCTGCTCCCAGGCAGCACGATTGTATTCCCGCTGTTCGCCGGCTTTGTTCAGCTGTTTGCGGAGCATCGCTTCGGCCCGGCGCAGAAGCGGCTTGGAGTCCTGCATATACACGAACCCGCGGGTAATCAGCTCCGGTCCGGAGAGCAGCTTGCGCGTTTCCCGGTTGATGGTAATCGCGACGATCACCACGCCATCGTGAGCGAGCTGAACGCGTTCCTCAAGCAGCTCCTTCTCATGGGTGCGCAGTTCACCATTGTTAATATAGACGTCACCCGAAGGGATGTTCCGGCCTTTGCGCGCATAATTGCGGAAAAGGGACAGCGTGTTGCCGATGTTCATCAAGTAGACGTTGCTGTCGGGAACCCCGACCTGCACGGCAAGATGACGGTGATTGAGCATCATCCGGTATTCTCCGTGAATCGGCACAAAGTATTTGGGACGCAAGCTGCTGATCATGAGCTTCAAATCTTCGCGGCAGCCGTGGCCCGAGGTGTGGATATCGAGAATGGAGCCGTATTTAACTTCGGCCCCGGCCCGCATTAAGAGATCGATGCTGCGGTTAACGTTCTGGGTGTTTCCGGGAATCGGCGATGACGAGAAAATGACGGTGTCCTCCGGATGAATCTGGATCGAACGATGGGCACCCGAAGCGATGCGCGTCAGCGCCGCATTAGGTTCGCCCTGACTGCCCGTGCAAATAATCAGCACCTGGTCGTCGCGATAGCGGTTAACGGCTTTGACGTCAATCATCATGCCGTCCGGCACGCGAATATAACCAAGCTCCTGGCCGATCACAAACACCTTTTCCATGCTGCGGCCGACGATGGCGATTTTGCGGCCGGTTCGAATGGCGGCTTCGACCACCTGCTGCAGACGATGAACGTTGGATGCAAAGGTCGCAAACAGGATCCGCCCGGGACACTCCTGGAACAGGCGCAGAATGGAATCGCCGACGGTGCGCTCCGAAGGGGTAAAGCCGTCGCGTTCGCTATTGGTGCTGTCGGCCATCAGGGCCAGGACGCCCCGTCCGCCGATATGCAGAATTTTGTGCAGATTGGCAGGCTTGTCCTCCGGCGTAAAATCAAATTTAAAGTCCCCGGTATGTACGATCGGTCCGTACGGAGTTTCGACAACGACCCCGAAGGCATCCGGAATGCTGTGGGTGGTTCTGAAAAAATGAACGGAAAGATGACGGAATGCAATCGTCTCGTCTTCATGGAATATGCGCAGATCACTCTGATCCAGCAGGCGATGCTCTTCCAGCTTCGCACGAACCAGGCCGATGGTCAGGGCTCCGCCATAGATCGGCATCTGAATTTGACGAAGCACGTAAGGAATAGCCCCGATATGGTCTTCATGGCCATGGGTCAGGAACATACCCTTTACTTTGTGCTTATTATCGAGCAAGTAACGGATATCCGGAATAATGTAATCGACGCCGCTCATTTCGGCATCCGGGAATTTCAGTCCGGCATCGATGATAATGATCTCGTTTTTGAATTCGACGCCGTACATGTTCTTTCCGATCTCGCCAAGCCCCCCCAGCGCAAAGATGCGCACGGGAGGAGCGGACGGCCTCGGTTTTTTGGCGGGTTTGGCAGTTTGAATCTTATCGGTTAGCAGGGGTTTAGACATAATGTGAAAGAATCCTCTCTATGGTAATTAAGGCATAAGCCTGGTATTTTAATTTCTTCTCTACTTAAGATATCAGAAAGTTCAAGCTTTTGGGAAACGCTTTTCAAAATTCATGTGCATTTCGTCCGTGACAGTCACCTATTTTTACCCACTCTTATATGCTGTAGAAGAGGAGGACTGGTGATGAGCGGTTTAATGAGGTTGGACGATATGGATGCAGCCTATGGATTGCCGGAGGAATGGCAGCGGGAAGCGAACGTTAAGCTGACTGAGAAAATGACGGATCGTTCCGCCAAATTCCCCTGCATTCCGGCAGTGCAAGGACATGCGCTGAATCATTTTAGATACGGTTTTATCAACCGCGGCGAATCGCAGGAGGCGGCGGGGCAATTGGCCGCACTGCTGCATGAGTTCGGGCTCGGCTCCAGGGGCTTCGGCCCGTATACTTCCCTTGTCGTATTTATAAATACGGAACATGGCCGAGATAGCCTCGAGGGCGTGGAGTATTATGAGCGTTTGTTCTGGCAGCTGCTGAGCCGGACCACCGAATACGATACGGAGCCTTGGCCGGCGGACCTGCCGGGGGAACCAGACGATCATCTGTGGGAATTTTGTTATGCAGGCGAGCCTTATTTCGTATATTGCGGAACGCCGGCACATGAGCTTCGCCAGAGCAGGTATTTCCCCTACATGATGCTTGCTTTTACGCCTCGTTGGGTTCTGAAGCAGTTCAATGCCCGGGCCAGGCAAGCTGAACATACCAAAGTGCTGATACGCAAGCGGTTGACCGAATATGATCCAGTCCCCCCGCACCCGGACTTGAAGTTCTACGGGGCGGAGGACAATTATGAATGGAAGCAATATTTCCTGCGGGATAACGAGGAGTCTCTGTCGAAATGTCCGTTTGCAAGGCTGCACAAAGAGACTCATAAATAGAAAAATAACATGCTTCTATCATCATACCCTAAATTGGAGTAAGGGTTAACAGGCATTCCATTTCAAAAGCTGCCACTTATGCGATCATCCGCAGGGTGTCGGCTTTTTTTGCGAAGATGCGCTGCTGTGACAAGGTATAGGATTTTGCCCCTGAATTAGTAAATCTTATCCTTGTTGTACAAAAAATGACCAAGTTACACTTAAAGTGTTTCATTCGATTTCATCCCAATGCGTCAGGAGGTGTATAAGGTACGGAGCTTTCACCAGATTTGAAAACGCTTTAATGAGCCGAATACCCATGGAGAAGGAGTTGTTTAATGAATGACAAGGCTGTCCAGAACGATGAAAGGATGGATTCTCGGACTTATCGCCGTACTGGTGTTCAGTGTCTTTCCTACGTCCCAGGTTCAAGCCGCCGAGGCCTGCGCTGAGCCTGCTTGGAGCAGTTCTGCCGTATATGGCGGGGGCAATATCGTATCCCACGGAGGTAAGGCCTGGAAAGCAAAATGGTGGACTCAGGGTGAGATGCCCGGAACGACGGGACAGTGGGGAGTATGGGAGGATCTGGGAGCGTGCAATCCAGGGACACCACCGGTAGATCCCCCGGTGGATCCGCCAGTAGACCCGCCGGTAGATCCTCCGGGGACTGGTGATCGGATGTATGTCGCTTACGCCAGCTCATGGAACACCAGTATCTACGATTTGACGACTGCGAACATTCCCAATTACATCACGCATCTCAATCTAGCATTCGTAAGGCCGGACACCACGTATACGCAAGGGTCGTATGCGTTTGATCAAGCCGTAGCGGGCTTGGAATTCGTGGAAGGAGCCACGACGCCGAATGGGCAGCGTAAATTTACGGCCCAGCAGTCGCAGGATCTGCGCAACAACATCGCCGCACTGAGAGCCCGCGGAACGAAAGCGTTCCTCTCGGTAGGAGGCTGGTCGTACAGCCAAGGATCGCAGTGGTCCAGATTCAATGCCAAGAACATCGTCGATTTGGCCCTGGATCTTGGCGCAGCCGGCGTCGACATTGACTGGGAATCCAGCGGCAGCAACTGCAACAAAGGAACGGCTGCCCAGTTCAGCTGTACCAAGGATGGCGAGATCGCAGGCATTATAACGAGCCTCTACAATGAAATCCAAGCCAGGAACGCGAATTTACAGATTTCCATCGCCGGCTGGTCCACGGGCGCCTATTATGTGAAGGGGACGCCGTTTGAGGAAGGCAAGGTCCAATGGGGTTCTCCTTTTGGCGGTACCATGTACCGCGTGGTTAAGGATCATGGCAGCAAGATCGACTTTATCAATCTGATGTCCTACGACGGCGGTATTTACTACGACCCGCGCGAAGGTTATGAATCCTACAAGGCGATATACAACGGACCCATCAATATGGGCATGCAGATTGCGCCGGAGGGATCCGGCGGGGCCGTCCTGCAGTTGAATGCCGCACCGGGAACGGTATACGATGCCGATATGATGAACGGCCAGAATAACATCGCGACGGCATATTATAATGTAGAAACGATGGTAAACTACATCAAGAATAAGGGAAGAGCGAACGACGGATTCATGCTGTGGCAGCTCTGGAAACAGCGGGTTCATCAGCCAGCCCCGTCAGGCGCGGCGAACGAGAACAGCGCCGGCCAATACGTATGCCGGAACCTGCCGCTCCAAGGGGACTGCAATCAGGTCATACCAAGCCTGCCGAAATTATAATTTCTTCCGATATTCAGAAGGCGTGCAGTTCATGATTTTGCGGAATACCCGAACAAAATAACTGATGTGTCCAAATCCGACATCGAGTGCGATGTCGGATATTTTATTGTCCGGCGAACGAAGGAGCTCCGCCGCCTGGCGAACGCGATAGGAATTCATATAGTCGACGGGCGTTTGCCCGGTCATGGATTTGAAGAAGCGGCAAAATTGGCCTTCGCTCATCGGGATCAGGTCAGCCAGCTCACTCAAACGGATAGGTCGATGGTAATGACTCTGGATGTAGAGAATGACCTTCTTCAAGCGTTCCGTTCTCGTCATGTCCGCCGCTTCGCTCCGGCTGCGGTTGGCAAGCCTGCCGGAGGCTGCGGCCTGAAACAGCATGAGAAACAGATGCCCCTTAATGGCAGCCTCATATCCAGCCGGTTTGTGCTTGGACAGCAGCATCATTTCTTTTATATGTTCAAGCAGGCGCCCATCGGTCCCGGCTGTCATCCGTCTTGGAAAAGCGGCTCTCCGCTCCTGGAAGGGAACGATCATCCCTTCCTGCACAAGATCATAGCTGCTGCTGGCGAGCATGCCGACATCGAACACCATGGCGCAGAAGCTGCACCCTCCATTGCCCTGGGCGTGGCCGGTGTGCAGATCTCCCCCATCGATAAATATCGCTTCGCCCGCACGGACGGGGATATATTCCGAATCGATCTGAAACAGCACCTCGCCTTCCAGCACGTAAAAAATCTCCGCTTCCTTATGCCAATGGGAGTCTACCACATGGGCGCCGGGGGCAAATTGATACCAATAGGCACCGAAGGGGAAACGCTCATTCCCGTGGACGGTGCTTTCTTTTAACGACTGGCGGATGGATTGATCCATGCTGCACCTCCTTGGGATTTGAAGTGTTCCTGAAACACTGTTATCTGATATCAAAATTGTGCTATAAAACAATCGGATATTGTTAGAATAGGTAAAAACGGATCAGTATAATGATATTATAACGCTTACATCTGAAAGTTCAATTTTAAAAATATAGAAGGGCGGAAGTAACGATGAAATTTACAGACGGCAACTGGCTAATCCGGGAAGGGTATTCCGTTTCGGGAGCGGTTCAGGCCTATGATTTTGCGGTAAAAGGAGATACGTTGACGGCTTATGCTTCCACGGCACCGATTCCGGGCAGAGGAGCGACCATCAATGCGCAGCTGATCACCGTGCAATTTCATTCCCCGGCACCCGGCGTCATCGGCGTGAAGCTGGTCCACTATGCGGGCGTAAGAGATCGTGGACCTGCATTCGAATTGTACAAACAGAAGGGTGACCATACGGTCATCGAAGAGAACGATCAACAGGCTGTTCTTCGGAGCGGCAATCTGAGCGTCGTGATCAAGAAAGGCCCGGAATGGTCGGTCCACTTCTATAGAGGAGAGGAGCGCATCACCGGCAGCAGAGCCAAATCCATGGCGCATATCGTGGAGGACGGCGGGAAGACCTACATGCGCGAAGAGCTCGATCTTGGCGTGGGCGAGTGGGTCTACGGACTTGGCGAGCGATTCACTTCGTTTGTGAAGAACGGCCAGGTTGTGGATATTTGGAACCAGGATGGCGGCACAAGCTCCGAGCAAGCCTATAAAAATATTCCGTTCTACGTGACCAACAAAGGCTACGGCGTGTTTGTCAACCAGCCGGACCTCGTATCCTTTGAAGTAGCTTCAGAGAAAGTGAAGAAGGTTCAGTTCAGCGTGCCGGGCGAGTCGCTGGAGTATTTCGTGATTGACGGGCCCGACCCGAAAGGCGTTCTGGACAAATATACAAGCCTGACAGGCAAACCGGCGCTGCCGCCGGCTTGGACCTTCGGATTGTGGTTATCGACCTCATTTACGACGCAATATGACGAAGCGACCGTAAACTCCTTCGTGGACGGTATGCTGGAGCGCGACATTCCGCTGCAAGTGTTCCATTTCGACTGTTTCTGGATGAAGGGCCTCAACTGGACGGACTTCCAATGGGATGAAGAGGTATTCCCGGATCCTGAAGGCATGCTGAAGCGACTGAAAGAAAAAGGCTTGAAAATCTGCGTATGGATCAATCCGTATATCGCGCAGCGTTCGCGCCTCTTCGAGGAAGGCCGTGAGAAGGGCTATCTCGTGAAGAAAGCCAATGGCGATGTTTGGCAGTGGAATTTGTGGCAGCCGGGCATGGCGCTGGTGGACTTCACCAATCCGGATGCTTGCGAATGGTATGCAGGGTACCTGCGCGAGCTGGCTGATATGGGCGTGGACAGCTTCAAAACGGACTTCGGCGAGCGCATTCCGACGGACGTTGTGTATTTTGACGGCTCCGATCCTCATAAAATGCACAACTATTACACCCAGCTGTACAACAAAGTTGTCTTTGACGTGCTGGTCGAGAAATTCGGCAAGAATCAGGCGGCGGTATTCGCACGCTCCGCAACCGTTGGCGGACAGCAGTTCCCTGTTCACTGGGGCGGCGATTGTTATGCGGATTATGAATCGATGGCGGAGAGCCTGCGCGGCGGCTTGTCCCTCGGTCTCGGGGGCTTCGGCTTCTGGAGCCATGACATCGGCGGCTTCGAAAATACGGCTCCGGCGCATGTGTTCAAGCGCTGGCTGGCATTCGGCTTGCTGTCCAGCCACAGCCGTCTCCATGGCAGCAGCTCTTACCGGGTGCCATGGTCTTACGACGAAGAGGCCGTAGACGTTACGCGCTTCTTCACGAAGCTGAAGAGCCGTCTGATGCCGTATCTGTTCCATACCGCGGTACAGGCATCGGAGCAAGGCGTGCCGAGCATGCGCGCCATGTTCTTGGAATTCCCGGAGGATCCTGCAGTCGAAATGCTGGATCGTCAGTACATGCTGGGCGATTCCCTGCTCGTAGCACCGGTATTCAGCGAGAAAGGCGACGTGAAGTATTATCTGCCGAAGGGCCGCTGGACGCATCTGTTAACCGGAGAAACGGTGGATGGCGGAACCTGGCGCAAGGAAACGTACGGTTTCCTCGGACTGCCGTTGTTCGTACGCGGCAACTCGTTCCTCGCCTTGGGTGCGAGCGACGCCCTTCCGGAATATGACTATGCAGACGGAGTAGAGCTTGGCTTGTATGCATTGGAAGACGGCAGCGAAGCTTCCGCCATCGTTCGCAACATGAACGGAGAGAGCGAGCTGGTTGTACGGGCTGTGCGTGCAGGCAGCCGGATCCATTTTACGGTGGAAGGCAGCGGCAAGCCATTCTCGGTGAAGCTGCATGACACAGGAAACGTTTCTTCCGTGGAGGGCTCGGGAGTGAGCCTGCAGGAAGGAAAAATTCAAGTGGAAGCCGGTCAACAAGCAATGGCCTTCAGCGTTGCGCTCGAAGGATAAGCTCGGGTTCCCCCTGCTGTTAAGCGGGTAAAAACATAGTGAAGATGAGCCCGGACCAGCTTTGTGCTGGAGTCGGGCTTCTTCCATATTTTAGCTGGCCTTGAAAGGGAGGCTGTGCTGATATAATAGGCCTGAGGCAGGCTTTTTCGATGGAATGTAACCGTTTACTTTCACTTGCCGAAGATTAAAGGACAGGAGCGTCGACGGTCCGATGTTATCGAATTTCATTCAGCTTATAAATGACATGAAAATCCGCAATAAATTGATATTGTCATTTGTGGTCGTGGTCTTTGTACCGGTAGCCATCGTAGGGATATTCCTTACGGGAGAGCTCCGTAAATTTGCATTCGACAATGCGTTGGAACAAGCCTATCAGAACGTGGACCGGGTCAAGAAACGGTCAACCGAAGTCATCAACGTGGCGGATGATTTATCGTACCGCTTGTCCTACGACGAGCGTCTGAGGAATCTGGCCAACCGGCAATATGAAAGCGTATACGACGTGTTCGTGGCTTACAGGGAGTATCCCGATTTGCAGCAGGCGATACGGATGTACAAGGAAATATCGAATATCCGCTTCTACAGCGACAATGCGACCATGCTGAACAATTGGGAGTTCCTTTATCCCAAGGATGAAATCAGGAGTACGGAATGGTATCGGCGGGCGGAGGACGATATCGGGGTCATCTATTGGGACTACATTGAGGATGAGCGTGATCAGAAGGTGTACCTCAGCTTGATCAAGGGGGTTGATCTTGGAAGCAAGGACAACCGCGGCGTGCTGGTGATCAATGTCAACACCGGCATGCTCAATACAATCCTGAGCCAGGAAGCGTTCGACACGATTATCGTGGACAGCAGCAACAATATTGTTGCGGCTAACCGCCCGGAGCTGTACGGGAAAACGTTAGCCGAGATTGAAGATGCCAGCGGGGCCGTTTACCACGCGAGCGGCAGCTACGAGTCGGTCATCCATGACGAAGCCTCCAAGGTGCTGATCGAACCGCTGAATACGGAGTCCGGAGTGAACGGCTTGCGCATTATTTCGATATTCTCGATCGATAGCATCGTGGCGGATGCCAACCGGATCAGCAAGCTGGCGATGACCGTCATCATCATCAGCCTGCTGCTGGCCGTTCTTCTGATCTACAGCTTCTCTTCACTGATCTCGAACCGGCTGCTGCGTCTAAGCAAGCATATTACGAAGGTAGGTACCGGTAATCTCGGCGTTGCCATGGAGATCGACGGCAAGGATGAGATCGGCCAGCTGTCTCGTCAATTCAACTCCATGGTGGGCAACGTTAACGACCTGATGAACGAAGTGCAGGAGTCCAACGAACAGAAGCGGTTAATGGAGCAGAAGCAAAACGAAATCAAGTTCAAAATGATGGCCAGCCAGATCAATCCGCATTTTCTCTTTAATGCGCTGGAGTCCATTCGCATGGAGGCCCATCTCAAGGGCGAGACCGAAATTGCCCGGATCGTGCGGCTGCTCGGCAAAATGATGCGGAGCAATCTGGAGGTGGGCAGCGGAAAAACCACAATCAAGGACGAAATCGAGATGGTACAGTGCTATCTCGACATTCAGAAGTTCCGCTATGAGGACCGCCTGAAATATGAACTTCAGGTGGACCCTGAAGCGAACCGGGTAAGAATCCCGCCCTTGATCATCCAGCCGCTTGTGGAGAATGCGGTCATACACGGGATGGATCACAAGGAAGAGGGAACCTCCATAAAGGTCAGGGTCACGGCCAGCGAAGGGAAGCTGCACGTCATGACCGAGGACAATGGTGCAGGCATATCCCTGGACAAATTGCAGATGATCTACGGCTATTTGAACGATACCGACGAGAAGGACGGCGGACGGATCGGGCTCCGTAACGTACATGTCCGTCTGCAGCTCACGTACGGCCCTGAAGCGGGTCTGATCATTTATAGCGAACCGGGCATAGGAACGCGTATTGAATTCAGTATTCCGACAGGAGGAGAGAGCGATGATGAAAGTGTTGATCGTGGATGACGAACCCAAACTGCGCGAAGGGCTGAAGAGCATTGTGCCATGGACCGAGCTTGGGTATCAGGTTGTTGATACCGCAGCGAACGGGAACGAAGCGCTGGAGAAGCACGGGAAGTACGACCCGGATTTGATGCTGATTGATATCCGGATGCCGGGAATGGACGGATTGCAGCTGATCGAAGCCATCCGAGACCTGGATGCCGAGATTCATCTGCTCATCCTGAGCGGATATGCCGATTTTGATTATGCCAAGCGGGCGATTTCCCACCGTGTGGACGGATACCTTTTAAAGCCGGTGGATGAGGACGAGCTGAGCAAGTATTTGCTTCAGATTAAAGAAGCCATCGAGCAGGAGCAGGAGAGGAAGGCACTGAACAGGGCAGCCTCCGAAATGAGCCGCGAGCAGTTCATTCAGACGTGGTTCAACCCGGAGAGCAAGCCCGATTCAGCCGCTTTGCGGCATATGGCCGAGCGGTCGGGACTGTTATGGAACCATTACCAAGTGCTGCTTGTTCATCATAACGGCAGCGATGAATCCGGTGAGGAAACCGACGACCGGTTGAAAAACCAGCTGATCGAAGCTTTTGAAGAGAACGGCCGCGGCGCGGTGTTTTCCTTGCATGGACAGCTCGGTATCCTAATGCCCACGCCTGTCTTGACGGCAGGTGGACGTAAGGAATTGCTGCAGTTGGTAGAGGAAGCCGCAAGCCGGGCCGGCACGGCGATAACGGCCTCTTTGGGACGTCAGGTCCACCGTCTGGAGGATGTAGCGGATTCGTACCGTTGTGCCAAAGAACGGATTCGCGAACGGTTCTTCTATGCTCCCGGGGAGATGCTGTTTCCTGAATCCGAGCGGTTTGCCGGCGGCAACACGGATGAAGAACGGCAGCCCTATGATCCGGAGCAGCTGATGGAACAGCTCTATTATGCGGTGGATGTGGGCAACGTGGAGGTGCAGCAGAAGCTGCTATATACGGCAGCCTCAGCCATGGTGAAGGAAGAATACACGGAGGAGAGGATGAAACGCGCCTTCGTGGAGCTCCTGACCGGGGTGCACAACAAACTGATGCAGCATCATACGGAGCTGCAGTCCCGCACGAAGGAATACTCGGATCGGATTGCGGCAATATTCCGACAGCGAACGGCCTATGATCTGTGCCGCCATTCGTCCCAATTCCTGGAGGAGCTGATCTGGCAAGCGGGCAATGGCGGACGGGATCAGGAGATGAAGCGGATCATGGACCTGATTCAGCGCAATTACAACGAGAACATTAAGCTCGAAACGCTGGCTTCGATATTTAATTACAACAGCGCTTACCTCGGAAAAATGTTCAAAAATACGACCGGGGAATATTTCAATACGTATCTCGATAAGGTCCGGATCGACAAAGCCAAAGATTTTTTGAAGCAGGGCATGAAGGTGTATCAGGTCGCGGAGAAGGTCGGTTATACGAACGTCGATTATTTTCATAGCAAATTCAAAAAATACGTCGGCACGTCTCCGTCCAATTTCCGCAAGGAGCTGGACCTTTAATTTAACTGTGCCGTAACGCTGATTCGACAACGCGGCAGAGATCGGATGTGGCCGAGGTTATACAGCCCATTGTGACAGAGTATCGCATGAGTAACTGCAGTGAGCCGGCACACAGCAAATAGGCTTCAAGCTCCGCGCCGTCTGATGCCGTATTCTATATGGTTAATATTTGCACGCCTCATCACTCACCTACAACCAGACCAAACATAAGTACTTTCATATCGCTACCCTATAAGACGCGACTAAGGTACGCGTCTTTTTGTTTTCCCCTTTCCTTCCCCAAGGCATTAGCGGGGAATCCAAATGCTGCGAAGCAAAGAGCGGAGGGGCCGGAATCGTATCGGAGAAGTGCCAGCTCGCCTTTAAAGCCGGGAAACAACCTTATACTATGACCCGAAGTTTCCCGGATTTAACAGCGATCGGAGATACGATCCGGACACGGAGCGGGCTAAAGGTTTTTTCAGCGTTCTGCTTCCCCCGTATAATGTCTAATTTTTATATGATTTTTAAGCCAATCCTTCGGGTACTTCACCGTCCCAGCTTGGTTTATCATCAGGATATACAAGAGAGGAGGGGTTGGTTTGAAAGCGGTAACAAAGACGGAAAGCAGCATCCAACCTGCCGCAAAGAAAAAGAAAGGCTTTTGGACCACTTTCAAAGAGCAGAAAGTACTGTACGGAATGTCGCTTCCATTCATCGTCATTGTATTCATCTTCAGTTATTTGCCGGTGTGGGGCTGGCTGATGGCATTCCAGAATTACAAGCCGGGCAAAGGGATATTCGAGCAAAAATGGGTGGGCCTGGACCATTTCGCAGCACTTTTCGCGGACGATAAGTTTTATCTGGTGTTGCGAAATACACTCGCCATGAGTTTCATGGGATTGATCGTTGGATTCACGATTCCGATCCTATTCGCAGTCTTGTTGAATGAGCTTCGTGGAAGCGTATTCAAGAGGACCGTACAGACGATATCTTATCTGCCGCATTTTGTGTCCTGGGTCGTAGTCGCCGGTATCGTGACCAAAATGCTGTCCACGGATGGAGGCGCTGTCAATCAGCTGCTGATGTGGCTGGGGCTCATTGATCAGCCGATACAGTTCATGGCTCAGGGGAACCTGTTCTGGTACATCGTAACGGGCTCCGATATATGGAAGGAAATGGGCTGGAGCGCGATCATTTATTTGGCAGCGATTACAGGGATTGATCAGGAGCAGTTCGAAGCAGCCAAGGTTGACGGCGCGAGCCGGATTCGCCAAATATGGCACATTACGCTGCCGAGCATCGCCCCTACGATTGCTATCCTGCTGATCATGTCCATCGGTCATTTGATCAGCATCGGTTTCGAGAAGCAGTTCCTGCTGGGTAATCCGCTGGTGGTGGATTATTCCGAGGTGCTTGACCTGTATGCGCTGAATTATGGACTTGGCATGGGACGTTTTTCATTCGGTACGGCCATCGGAATGTTCAACTCGGTCGTAAGCATCATCCTGCTGCTGCTAGCCAACGGCGTGTTCAAAAAATTCACGAAGCAATCGATTATGTAAGGGGAGGGAAACAGCATGGCACGAACCAAAGCAGCATTCAAGCCCTCGCTCTCCGATCGGGTGTTTGATATCGCGAATTTTACCATCATGGCACTGGTCATGATTGTCACACTCTACCCGTTCCTGAACGTTCTGGCGATATCGCTGAACGATTCCGTTGATACGGTGCGCGGGGGAATCTACATCTGGCCGAGGGAGTTCACGCTGGATAACTACGTGCAGATTTTTAAATACGACGGCTTGGTCACCGGGGCCAAAAACACGATTCTCCGTACGCTTGCAGGGACCTTTCTGGGCTTGCTAAGCGGCACGATGCTGGGCTACGTCCTCAGCAGGGTAGATTTTCAGGGAAGAAAGTTCATGTCGACCTTTCTTGCGCTGACGATGTATTTCTCCGGCGGAATGATTCCGGTGTTCATCCTGATCCGCGACCTGAACATGATGAATTCGTTTCTGGTCTACATCATTCCGGGCATGGTGAGCGCGTTTAACGTATTCGTCATCCGGTCTTTCATCGACAGCCTGCCGTACTCGCTGCAGGAATCGGCAAAGCTTGACGGGGCCAACGATTTTACGATCTATTACAAAATTATTCTTCCGCTCTGTAAGCCCGTGTTGGCTACCATCGCCCTGTTCCTGGCTGTCGGGCAGTGGAACTCTTGGCTCGATACGTATCTTTACAACGGCAACGCACCCCATCTCACCACGCTCCAATTCGAGCTGATGAAAGTGCTGCAGAGCACCCAAGGGCAAACCAGCGGCATGATGACCGGGCAGAATATGGCCGAGATCGTGAAGCAGGTGTCGCCGGAGTCGATCAAAATGGCAATCACGATCGTGGTAACGGTTCCAATATTGCTCGTGTATCCGTTCCTGCAGCGGTATTTTGTGAAAGGTATGACGCTTGGAGCGGTAAAAAGCTAGGCGCATGTAACGGTATCAGCAGGCACAACGTCCTGTTATACGATAAATGATCAAAAATCGATTTAGGGGGTATAGCAATGAAACATAAGAAGAGATTGTCGCTCCTGCTCGCGATCATGATGATGGCTACATTCGTTCTGGCGGCGTGCGGCAACGGCGACAGCAACAATAGCGCAAACGGCGGCGATGAGGGCAGCGGCGGAAGCGATACGCAGCAGGAAGAGAAGCTCGAGCCGATGACCATGACGTATTACAGCGCGGATTCCAATGCGAACTGGGCCAATATGCAGGATGCGGTCGGGAAGAAGCTGACCGAGAAGACCGGCATTACGATCCAAGCCGAATATGCGGTGGACGGCTCTAATCAGAAGCTTCCGCTGATGGTGGCGAGCGGGGAGTACCCTGACTTGGTATTTGCCAAGGGGGACGCCAATCTGTTCGTGGATTCCGGGGCGTTTATCGATCTGACGGATCTGATCGAAGAGCATGCGCCAAACATCAAGAAGGTGTACGGAGAATATATGAGTCGCCTGAAATGGAGCAACGAGGATGAGGCCATCTATGTCCTTCCGACGCTTGCGGCAGTGGATCATCAGGCACTCGATGCCGGCGGCACGTTCCAGATCCAGCATGAGGTGCTGAAAGAACTCGGATACCCTGAGCTGAAAACGGTGAAGGATTATGAGAAAGCGCTGAAAGACTATGCCGAGAAACACCCGACCATTGACGGCCAGCCGACGATTCCGCTGACGTTGAATGCGGACGGATGGAGAATCATGATCTCGGTAACGAACCCGGCGTTTATCGCGACAGGCGTATCGGATGACGGCGAGTACTATATCGACCCGGAAACAACCGAGGCGAAGCTTCATTACAAGCGGCCGGAAGAGAAGGAATACTTCCGCTGGCTGAATCATATGAACGCCGAGGGCTTGTTGGATAAAGAAACGTTCGTGCAGAAGACGGACCAATACGAAGCGAAAATTTCCTCCGGCCGCGTCCTTGGCGTCATTGATCAGGAGTGGGGCTTCGGCAATGCAACGAACGCACTGAGAACTGCCGGCAAGGAAAACCGCACCTATGCGAGATTCCCGATCCAGCTGGATGAGTCCACGAAGGATGCAACGTTCCAAGACACGGGTTACGTCGCCGGATGGGGCGTAGGCATTACGACATCCGCCAAGGATCCGGTTCGAATCATCAAGTTCCTGGATTATCTGGCTTCCGAAGAAGGGCAAGTTTTGATGAATTGGGGTATTGAAGGCGAGCATTACAACGTGGTGGACGGCAAGCGAGTTATTCCTGAAGACGTCCAAGAGCGTAAAACCTATGACAACGCCAACTTCACGAAGGAAACAGGAATCGGCTTGTACAATGCGATGTTCCCTCGTTACGGCGACGGCGTGAAGGATTCGACGGATAACTATTACACGACGAACTTCCCGGAGACGATCATCGAGAATTATACGCCGGCCGCGAAGGAAACGCTGAAAGCGTACGGCGCGGAAATGTGGAAAGACCTGTGGCCGAAACAAGAGGAATTTGATGTGAAGCCGTGGGGCGTCGCTTACAACATTCCGGTACCGAGCGACTCCAATATCAATATCACGTACAAAAAGGTGGAAGAGATTACCCGGAAGCGGATTCCGGAAGTCATTCTTGCCGATCCGGCGAAATTCGATGCACTGTATGACCAGTTCATCAAAGAACTGAATGATGCCGGCGCCGAGAAAATGGAGCAGGAATACACCCAATTGGTACGCGAACGCGTGGAACTCTGGAATAATTAAGGTAGAGGCGAATCGAAGGGGCCGGCAATATGCGGCCTCTTTTGCCGCTATTCAAGGCAGGCTGCTGTTATAATCGCAGACCTCGATTTATTAGAAGAAATACAACCATAGATGAAGGATTTCAGGTGCTCTTCGAGAAGACCTTTATAAATCATTGGACATAAGGGGGGGATTACGCTGTATTCAGCAGAGCATAGGAACACAACCCTGTGGTACCGGAAGCCTGCGGCCAAGTGGGAAGAAACGCTTCCGCTTGGAAACGGCCGCCTTGGCGCCATGGTGTTCGGAGGCGTGCAGGAAGAATGCATGCAATGGAACGAAGATACGCTCTGGTCCGGCTTTCCCCGGGACACGAATAATTACGAGGCTCTCCGGTATCTGGCAAAGGCGAGGGAACTGATTGCGTCCGGCAAGTATGCTGAAGCCGAACAGTTGATCGAGGGCAGGATGGTTGGCAGAAATACGGAGTCCTTTTTGCCGCTGGGAGATCTGTTGATCCGACAGTCGGGAATAGGGGATTCATGCTCGGAATACAGGCGCGAACTGAACCTGGATACGGGGATTGCTTCCACTCGTTTTCAAGGTGGCGGCTCCGATCATATTTTCAGCAGGGATATGTTCATCAGTGCGGTTGACCAGGTCGGGGTTATCCGTTATGAATGCTCGGGGAGCGGATCCATCCAATTGGAGATCGGGTTACGTTCACCGCTTCAGCATCGCACACGTACAGAGGAAGACGGGACGCTGGTGTTGCATGGGCATGCTCCGACTCATATTGCTGATAATTACAGGGGCGATCATCCTGGGTCGGTGCTTTATGAGGATGGGCTGGGCATTCGGTACGAAATGAGGCTGCTGGCCTTGACGGACAGCGGCCAGGTGACGGTCGATGACAGCGGCATGCGCATTTCCGCGGCAGGCTCGGTTACGCTGCTGATTGCGGCTGCTACGAATTTTGAAGGCTTCGATCGTTTTCCGGGTTCTGGCGGTACCGATCCGTCCGGCATATGCAGGGAGAGACTTCAGGACGCTATGCGGCATGGTTTTGAACAATTGCGCTCACGGCATGTCCAGGACCATCAAGCCTTGTTCAGACGCGTGGAGCTTCAGCTTGGCCGTCCAGAGAATGAGCGTTCCATAGCAGCTTTAGCCACCGACGAACGGATGGAAGCGTACCGGGAAGGACGGGATGATGCTGCGCTCGAAGCGCTGATGTTTCAATTCGGAAGATATTTGCTCATTGCCAGCTCCCGGCCGGGTACACAGCCCGCCCATCTGCAGGGTATATGGAATCCCCATGTCCAGCCGCCATGGAACAGCGATTACACAACGAATATCAATACCGAGATGAATTATTGGCCGGCGGAAACGACGCGTCTGAGCGAGTGTCACGAGCCGCTCATCCAAATGATCCGGGAGCTTAGCGTAAGCGGTGCCCGGACCGCGAAGATTCACTATGACGCCCGTGGATGGGTCGCCCATCATAACGTGGATTTATGGCGAATGGCCAGTCCGAGCGATGGCAGAGCCATGTGGGCCTTCTGGCCAATGGGCGGTGCTTGGCTGTGCCGCCATCTATGGGAGCGTTACCAATTCCAACCGGATCTTGAATACTTGCGGGAAACGGCGTATCCGCTGATGCGTGGAGCCGCTTTGTTTTGCCTGGATTGGCTGATTGAAGACGGGGAAGGGCATCTGGTGACCAGCCCGTCGACATCGCCGGAGAATCAGTTTCTTACCGCGGAAGGGCTGCCTTGCAGCGTGTCGGCAGGCTCGACCATGGATATGGCCATCATTCGCGATTTATTCCATAACTGCATCGAAGCTTCGCAGCTGTTGGAGCAAGATGATGAACTGCGGGAGGAATGGAAAGCGGCGGTCGCGCGCCTGCTGCCTTACGCCATCGATGACGAGGGCAGGCTCATGGAATGGAGCGAGCCGTATCCGGAAGCGGAGCCCGGACATCGGCACGTATCCCATCTGTACGGATTGTACCCCGGCTCTGATATTACCCTCCAAGATACGCCGCAGCTTGCGGAAGCCGCTTATCGTACGCTTATGTCGCGCATCGATCACGGAGGGGGGCATACGGGCTGGAGCTGTGTTTGGCTCATTAACCTGTTTGCCCGACTGCAGCAGCCGGAGAAGGCTTATGATTATGTCCGGACCCTGATTTCCCGCTCCATGCATCCCAATCTGCTCGGGGACCATCCTCCGTTCCAGATCGATGCGAATTTTGGAGGCAGCGCCGGACTTGTGGAAATGCTGCTCCAGAGCCATTTGGATGCCATTCAGCTGCTGCCGGCGCTGCCGAAAGCGTGGGCAGAAGGCTCCGTGCGGGGATTGAAGGCCCGCGGAGGATTTATCGTGGACATGGAATGGAAGGACGGCATTCTTGCGTCCGCAAGCATAACCTCTACGCATGGCCGGATCTGCAGAATTCAATATTCCGAACCTCTCGCCGTTCGAAGGGAAGACGGAAGCGTTGTGACCACGGGAGATCGGCTTTCTTTTGAGACGGTGAGTGGCATGACCTACCAGATTGCATTGGCTGGTATTGAGGCATTGTGAATAAGGGCTAATCTCGAGCAGGGCTGGATGAACGATAACCGGATACGAAATGATGAAGGCTAAAGGAGCTGAATGCTGATGATTAACGAAAAGCTGCCGAAAATGTGGTACGGCGGGGATTATAATCCCGAGCAGTGGGATGCGGAAGCGTGGAAGGAAGATGACCGCATGTTTAAGCTGGCGGGCATCGATGTAGCCACCATAAATGTATTCTCCTGGGCTTTGAGTCAGCCGAATGAGGATACGTACGATTTTGCTTGGCTCGACGAGACGATTGACCGGCTGTACCGGAACGGGGTGTATATCTGTTTGGCAACGAGCACGGGAGCCCATCCGGCCTGGATGGCGCGCAAATACCCGGATGTGCTGCGCGTCGACTACGAGGGCCGCAAACGCAAATTCGGCGGACGCCATAACTCCTGTCCGAACAGCCCCACCTACCGAAAATACGCCAAAATCATGGCAGGCAAGCTGGCGGAACGCTATAAGGATCATCCGGCCGTCCTGATCTGGCACGTATCGAACGAATATGGCGGGTACTGCTACTGCGACAATTGCGCCGCGGCATTCCGAACTTGGCTCGAGCAGCGATATGGCACGCTGGATGCCGTAAACAAGGCATGGAATACCCGTTTCTGGGGCCACACCTTCTATGACTGGGAGGACATCGTCGTTCCTAACGCTTTAAGCGAGGAGTGGTCCGGCAACCGGACGAATTTCCAAGGCATATCTCTGGATTACCGCCGTTTCCAGTCCGACAGCCTGCTGGACTGCTACAAGCTGGAGCGGGATGAATTGAAGCGGATCACGCCGGATATACCGGTGACCACGAATCTAATGGGTTTTTATCCGGAGCTGGACTATTTCAAATGGGCCAAGGAGATGGATATCGTATCCTGGGACAACTATCCGTCGCTGGATACCCCGTACAGCTATACCGCCATGGCGCATGCCCTGATGCGGGGGCTTAAGGGCGGTCAGCCCTTTATGCTGATGGAGCAGACGCCGAGCGTTCAGAACTGGCAGCCGTATAACTCGGCCAAGCGCCCTGGGGTAATGCGATTGTGGAGCTACCAAGCGGTTGCCCACGGCGCGGATACGGTGATGTTCTTCCAACTGCGCCGTTCGATCGGGGCCTGCGAGAAGTACCATGGCGCGGTCATCGAGCATGTCGGACATGAACATACCCGCGTATTCCGCGAGTGCGCCGAGCTGGGCAAGGAGCTGCAGCAGCTGGGGGACCGGATCCTGGATGCCCGTTCCGATGCCAAAGTCGCGATCATCTACGATTGGGAGAACCGGTGGGGCATTGACCTGTCGAGCGGTCCGACCGTCGCCCTCAATTACGTGAACGAGGTCCATAAATATTACGATGCCCTGCACCAGCTGCATATTCAGACCGATATGATCAGCGTGGAAGAGGACTTCCGGAAGTATGACGTTGTCATCGCGCCGGTGATGTATATGGCAAAACTGGGATTTGCAGAACGCGTGGAGGCCTTTGTATCGAAAGGCGGTACCTTTGTGACGACCTTCTTCAGCGGCATCGTGAACGAGAATGATCTGGTGACGCTGGGCGGTTACCCGGGCGAGCTGCGCAAGGTCATGGGAATTTGGGCCGAGGAGATTGATGCGCTGCTTCCGGGCCAGCAGAATCAGATGGTAATGCGGGGACGGAAGGGCCAGCTGGAAGGCACCTACGACTGCGGCATTCTGTGCGACGTGATTCATGCCGAGGGAGCAGAGGTCGTTGCCGAATACGGCTCGGACTACTATCAAGGCATGCCATCGTTGACCGTGAACGCTTTCGGACAAGGGAAGGCCTGGTATGTGGCCACAAGCCCCGAGCCTAAATTCCTGCGAGATTTGATGCAAACGATATGCAGCGACCATGGCATTGAGCCTGTCCTGAACGCTCCCGAAGGCGTTGAGGTGACAAAGCGGGTGAAGGAGGACGCGGAGTTTACCTTCGTGCTTAATCACATGCCCGAGCGCAAATCCGTGTCCTTGAATGGGGAAACCTATGTTGACCTGCTGACAGGGGAGGAGCTTCGGGATACCTGCGAAGTGCCGGCACGAGGCGTGTTGATATTAGAGAAGCGGTTAGGATAGAGGTAACATAAGGGCTTTCCAAGAAGAGTGGACAGCTTGAAGCGCTCTCAACAAAAAGCAGAGAAGGCGGGGACTCCCGAACTTCTCTGCTTTATTTTTAATCTGAAGCTTATCGACCGCTGCCCATTCTAGGCTTCCTTCTCGTGAAGCTTTCGGAATTCCTTGGGCGAAATGCCCTCTTGTTTCTTAAAAACAAGACTGAAATATTTCTCGTTCTTAAAGCCGACCATTTCGGAAATCGCGGCCATTTTCAGCCCCGGATTTTGCAGCAGGATTTTGGCCTTCGAGATGCGGATCCGGTTCAGATGCTCGGGGATATTAATCCCGTGCTTCTGCTTGAATTTGCGGGAGATGTACTCCCGGCTTACGTGAAACCGGTTTGCAATATCGTACAGTGATACGTCGTTCTGATAGTTTTGCTCGATAAATGCCGTGATGTCGTGGATCAGGTCCTGCCCCGTCTGCTTCTGGGACTGCAGCGCCGAGGCCAGCAGGCTCATTAATTGATCCCAATACTGCTGCCATTCCGCGAGGGAGCATACATATTTGTCCGGGCTTGGCCGCTCGATGGTGGCGCTTTCCTCTTTGTACAATTTCAACAAAGCCTCAGACGACGGGTTCGCGGTTTCATGAATGACGTGATGGGCGAACCGATCAATTTCGCGGTCCCATCGCTCCAGAAGCTCGGGCGTGAGAACGCCGCTTTTTCGGATGGCGGCAAGGAACGAATCGACGGCCTCGCCAATGGGAGCAGGCTGACCGCTAAGCACAGCGAGCTTCCAGGTATCCTCGAACCCGCTGAACTGGACGCCCCGATGATGATCCATTCCGGATCGTCGCAGCTGCTCGGCATCGTGGATGAAATGGTTCAGGACCGTTAAATCACGCGAACGCAGGGCATTCGAGCATTGGGCATAGAGCTCGGGAACGTCTACCGGATATTGACCTGCCGGACTTATGCCAAAATGCATCTGGCGCGACAGCGTCCGAAACATCCCGCTATTGATCTCTTGAAGCAGCGTAGGGACCGTGGCGAGCTGTTCCCACAATAAGATAACCAGTTGATGCGGCGATCCGAATGGACGGAAAGCAATCCCGATCCGGTCCTTTTGCAGAAATTCATTGCAAATATTCAACAGGGCGAACATCAGCAGATCCTGATGATGGCCGAAGCGGCTGTACAGCGCATGATCCGACTTGTCGATTTGCATGACGGCCAGGCGTATTGCGTTGGTCTGCGCCGGCACGATGCCTTCATCCCTGAGGCGGTTAACCACCTGGGAATGGGCGCTCCTGTCATCGATAAGGCTGGATAACAGCTTCTCCGAATAGACTGGCCGGTACTCGTTCACCTGAACATGCTGCTGCCGCGCCGCAAGGCGTTCTTGTTCCTCCGCCTTCCAGGCCGCGGTCGCCTTGGCGACCGCTTGGTTGATGACGTCCTCCTCGATGGGTTTCAGGATATAATCCGTGCCGCTGTACCAGATGGTGTTGCGCACGAATTCGAAATCGTCATGCCCGCTGATGACGATGAATTTGATGTCCGGGTAATGCTTGTGAATCCATTCCATGAGATCCACACCGTTTTTGAGGGGCATCAGCATGTCCATCAGCACAAGATGGGGCCGAAACGCCGGGATCAGCTCCATCGCCTCCAGCCCGTTGGCCGCTTCCTCTATATCGGTAATCCCGTGCGCTTCCCACTGGACCAGCAGGCGGATGGCTTTGCGCACGCGAGACTCGTCATCCACGATCAATGCCTTCATCCGTTTCACCTTCCACATTTATAGTCAGCACTACACGAAAGCCGTGCGGCTGGTTGTTTTCGATGTTGAATTTGGATTTTCCACGATAGTACAGCCTCAGCCTCGTCATGATGTTGATGAGTCCGATTCCGCTGCTGTCTTCCGTCTCCAGCTCGGACAGAACCTGAAGCTGTTCCAGATCCAACTCTTCCATCCGAAGCAAGTGCTCCTGAAGGGCTTGGAACGGCTCCTCCTGCATCCCGTTTCCGTTATCTTCGACCGTGATCTGCACGATCGAGGCCGATAGGCGCCGGCTTGTGAGCGCAATGAAATTGTCTTGCTCCAAGGGGTTCATGCCATGCTTGAAAAAGTTCTCGATCAGCGGCTGAACCAGCATCTTCGGAATCAACACCTGCAGAGTCGACTCATCCACATCGTAACGGAAGTCGAACTGATTCTCAAATCGTTCCTTCTGAAGTTCCACGTAATCCTTGATATGATCAAGCTCCGTGGCCAGCGTGACCGGCTTGTCGGTATTGTACATGCTGTATCTCATCATCCGGGCCAGAGCGGAGATCAGGGAGTATATCCTCTTCATGCCATGCTCCAGCGCAAGGGTGCCGATGGTCTGCAGCGCATTGTTCATGAAATGCGGATTCACCTGCGCCTGCAGCGCCCGGAGCTGGTTAGTCCGGTTCGCCAGCTTCAGCTTGTATTCCTGCAGGATGAGGTTGTTGATCGTATCCATCATGCTGCCGAACCTGCGATGGAGGGCTCCGATTTCGTCTTTACGATTGGAGGAGATATCCACGGTCATTCGTCCGCTTTTGACCTGGCTCATGAGGCCAACCAATTCGCGGATCGGCGCTGTGATATATACCGAAATCCAGATCGTTGCGGCGATGATGAGAATAAGGGACACGCCGATCAGCAAAATATTGACGAAGGCTGCTTTGTCCGCGCTGCTTAAAATATAGGAGGAAGGAATCTCCTTGATCATCGTCCAGTCACTGACCGACGTCTTGATATTGTTATATAAATAGATTTTGTTGTTATACTCGAAATGGCCTTCCTTCTTGCCGGATTGCTTGATGCTGGCGTACCAGTCCGCTTGGACTTGTTGTCCCAGCATTTCGTCATTGCCGGAATACATGATATACCCGTCTTCATTGGTAATGTACAGCTGTTCATGATCAGGCTGGAACAGCTGGCCGCTGATCCGGCTCAGGAAATCCATGTCCAAATCGATGGCGAGAATGCCCAATCGTTCGGTTGAAGGGACCCGTTCAATGACCCGGTACATCGTGAATACTTGTTGATCGGCTTCATAGGGATAAGCTAACTGAAACCCGTACGTATGAAGGGGATGCGGCGGCTGAAGGACCACCGTATCGTTACGAAGATCGGGAATCTCGGGATAGAGGTTGACCTCGCTTGTTTTTCTGGCGATATCCTGCGCGAATAACGTGGCTTCCCGTTTGCCGTCGACGTAAAGATAGACCTGCCTGGAGCCGCTGATGGCTTTTTGAATGGATTGCAGCGTGGCGGATTGCCTGCCGCTGGCGTTGATGTTCTCATGACTGTAATAGAGGCTGCGGAAAAAATCCGGATCCGAGTAGACCGTAAGGGAACTACGGTTCATCTCTTCCAAATAACTCTCCAAATTTAACCGTCCCTGATAGAGAAGATTCATATTCTCAACAACGGCCCGTTCCTTGAGCGAGTTGGTTGTCATGACATAACTGATGATCATGGAAATGGTGGTCGGAATGATGGTCGCCATGATCATGAAGGTAATCAGTTTGGTGCGGATGCTGTTCCAGTTCCAGTTCAATATTTTCACCGCCGATCAATTTTCTATACCAATTAGTTCACATCCTATGGTAGTCCCAAGGTCTTCATCTTAGCATAATTAAATCATAGAGAAATGGATAGAGAAACGATAGGACAAGCGGAGGGGGATTAACATGAACAGCAAGAGAACGGCTGCTTTGACTCAGCAGTTGGTTTATATCGGACCCGCGCTGCTGTTTTTCGGTATTACGATCATTATCCCATTTGTGATGGG
This sequence comes from Bacillus sp. FSL K6-6540, assembly GCF_038007545.1. Classification (NCBI taxonomy): domain Bacteria; kingdom Bacillati; phylum Bacillota; class Bacilli; order Caryophanales; family Bacillaceae; genus Bacillus; species Bacillus sp. FSL K6-6540. The sequence goes on along the minus strand of NZ_JBBOXH010000001.1, from coordinate 6,348,663 downwards.
GATGTATTACTCGTTTACCGACTGGAATGGCGTTTCCGGGAACGTCGAATGGGTCGGGCTGGACAATTTCAAACAGATTTTCACAAATGACAGCGCATTCGCCCAATCCTTCTGGTTCACCACCAAATTTACGATCGTCGGGGTGCTTCTCACGAATTTGGTCGGATTCTTCCTGGCCTACTTCTTAACGAAAAATATTCGGGCGCGCAACTGGCTGCGGACGATATTCTTCATGCCGAACGTGATCGGCGGATTGCTGCTCGGCTTCATCTGGCAGTTTATCTTCATAAAAGGCTTTGCAACCGTTGGCGAAGCGACGGGAATTCCGTTTTTTAATCTTCCGTGGCTGGGAGACGAAGTAACCGGCTTCTGGGGCATCATCATGGTGTTCGTATGGCAGTCGTCAGGCTATCTGATGGTCATCTACATCGCCTCCATTACGAACGTGTCCAAGGAAGTCATGGAAGCTGCCGAGATTGATGGGGCCAACCGGTTCCAAGTGCTCAAGAGCATCATCGTTCCGCTTATTATGCCGGCGGTTACGGTATGTTTGTTCCTGGCGATTTCCTGGTCCTTCAAAATGTTCGACCTGAACCTATCGCTGACTAAGGGCGGACCTTACCGTTCCACAGAATCGCTGGCAATGAACGTGTACAACGAGGCGTTCCTGAACAACCGGTACGGTCTCGGGACGGCCAAGTCCTTGATCTTCTTCCTGGTCGTCGCCGTCATTACGCTCATTCAAGTCCGTTTAACGAAGCAGAAGGAGGTTGAAGCTTAATGAGATCGAAGAAACCTCCCATGTCGGCCTCCACGATCGTATTGCAGATTGTGATGGTCATTGTTGCCTTGATCTTCTTGGCACCGTTCTACTTCCTGCTGGTAAACTCGGTCAAATCGCTGGGCGATATTATGGTCGACGCGGCCAACTGGCCAACGGCCTTTCACTTTGACAACTACAGCAAGGCTTGGGAAATGACCCGCTTTCCGGAAGCATTCACGAACTCCATCATCATTACGGTCATCAGCAATCTGATCATAGCCCTGCTGAGCGCGATGGCAGCTTACCGGATGGTCCGGTCCAATACGAGATTCAATCGAATCGTGTTCATGCTGTTCGTATCGGCCATGGTCATTCCGTTCCAATCCATTATGATTCCATTGCTGCAGGTCATTAACTTTCTAGGCGTCAACAACAGCATCGTGGGTCTGATTCTCAGTTATCTCGGACTCGGCATCCCGCTGTCGGTCTTCCTGTTCCACGGTTTCGTGAAAGGCATTCCGCTGGAGATCGAAGAGGCCGCCACGGTTGACGGCGCTTCTCCGTTCAGGGTATTTGCCCGCATCGTTATGCCGATGCTGAAACCTATGATGGTAACGGTCATCATCCTGAACTGCCTGTGGGTCTGGAACGACTATCTGCTGCCATCCTTGATCCTGCAAAGTCCGGAACTGCGGACGATTCCGCTTGCGACCTTTGCGTTCTTCGGGCAGTATTCGAAGCAGTGGGATATGGCGCTGCCGGCGCTCGTGCTGGGCATTACGCCGATCATCATCTTCTTCCTGTCACTGCAGAAGTACATCGTTGAGGGCGTCGCTGCCGGCTCCGTTAAGGGGTAAGGGCAGCGGGCGCCTCGCCCATAACCGGTTTTTCCATCTTTATATATAATCATTATCAGGGGGTAGTAAAGATGAACAAAATGAAATTATCACTCGTGATGCTGCTGGCTTTCTCGCTGCTGCTTGCAGCTTGCGGCGGCAAGTCGGAAGAAGGCCAGGGCGGAAGCTCGAATGGAGCTTCCGGCGAAGTCAAAACGGTCAAGATTTTTCAATTCAAAACCGAGATCGTGGACGGCTTGAATGAGCTTAAAGTCGAATTCGAGAAGGAATACCCGAACATCAAGCTGGATATTCAAACGGTAGGCGGCGGCGCTGACTATGGTGCTGCATTGAAAACCAAATTCGCATCCAACGATGCGCCGGATATTTTCTCCAATGGCGGCGACGCCGAGATGGAGATGTGGATCGACCGTCTCGAGGATCTGTCCGATCAGCCTTGGGTGAACGATCTGGTCGACATGGCGAAAGAGCCGATGACCAAAGACGGTAAAGTATACGGCATGCCGATGAACCTTGAAGGATGGGGTTACATCTACAATAAGGATTTGTTTGAGCAGGCCGGCATTACCGAGCTTCCAAAAACATATACTCAGCTGGCAGATGCCGCGAAGAAGCTGGAAGCCGCAGGCATAACTCCTTTTGCGAACGCTTACCAGGAATGGTGGTTGATCGGCAACCAGGGCATTAACCCGGCATTCGCCCAGCAGGATGACCCGAATGCGTTTATCCAGGGCTTGAACGACGGCACGCAAAAATTCGTGGGCAATGGGAAGTTCGAAGAGTGGACCAAGCTGATGCAGCTGACATTGGACCACGGCAACAAGAACCCGCTGACCACCGACTACAATACGGCCATTTCCCTGCTGGCTACAGGTAAAGCGGCCATGATGCAGAACGGGAACTGGGCTCAAACCGAGATCGATGCCATCAATCCGGATCTGAATCTCGGCTACCTGCCGATGCCGCTTGGCGACAATGCGGAGCAAAACGACAAGCTGAACGTCGGCGTACCTGCGAACCTGGTCATTAACAAAGATTCCGCGTCGAAGGAAGAAGCGAAGATCTTCCTGAACTGGTTTGTCACATCCGATATCGGCAAAGAGTACATCGTGAAAAAATTCAAATTCATCCCGGCCTTGAAGACCATCGAAGCAACGCCTGAGGATATGGGCGATTTGGGTTCGGCCGTATGGGAGTACGTGCAGGCAGGCAAAGTGCTGCCAAGACAATCCGCGAAGTTCCCGGACGGCGCGGCACAGGAATTCTCCGGCGCGATGCAGGCATTCTTCGCCGGCAAATCCGATACGAACAAAATGCTTGAAGATATGCAGACATCCTGGGATAGCTTGAGCAAGTAAGGAGCCATGCAAAATTTAAGTTAGCAGACCGTTCATAAGAGGTATGATCCCTTGTCCGACAAGATAGGGGGTGGTACCTCTTTTCTATAGCAGAGTCTACGAAGGAGGCAATTCTATGATTAATCAACGTTTTCCTAAGATATGGTATGGCGGGGATTACAACCCCGAGCAATGGGACAAGGCAACGATGGAAGAGGACCTGCGGATGTTCGAGCTGGCGGGCGTCGACGTGGCGACCCTCAATGTATTCTCCTGGGCCAAAACGCAGCGCGATGAGGAAAGCTATGATTTCGCGTGGCTTGATGAAATTATGGAACGCCTGGCGGAGGAGCAGGTTCACGTCTGTTTGGCAACCAGCACGGGGGCGCACCCTGCTTGGATGGCCAAGAAATACCCGGACATCCTGCGCGTCGATTACGATGGACGCAAACGCAAATTCGGCGGCCGCCATAATTCATGTCCGAACAGCCCGACCTATCGCAAATACTCCGTGCTGATGGCGCGCAAGCTGGCTGAACGGTACAAGGATCACCCGGCGCTGGTCATCTGGCACGTCTCCAATGAGTATGGCGGGTATTGTTATTGCGACAACTGCGAGCGTCAGTTCCGCGTCTGGCTGAAAGAGCGTTACGGGTCGCTAGATAAGCTGAACGCCGCATGGAATACCGGGTTTTGGGGCCATACCTTCTACGAGTGGGACGAGATCGTGGTACCGAATGCGCTCAGCGAGGAATTCGGCGGAAACCGGTCGTTCTTCCAGGGAATATCGCTGGATTACCGCCGTTTCCAGTCCGACAGCCTGCTGCAATGTTACCGGCTGGAAAGAGATGAGCTGAAGAAGGTCACGCCGGATATTCCGGTCACCACCAATCTGATGGGCTTTTATCCGGAGCTTGATTACTTCGAGTGGGCGAAGCATATGGATGTGGTGTCCTGGGACAACTATCCCGCGATCGATACGCCGGTGAGCTTTACGGCGATGTCGCATAACCTGATGCGCGGGCTGAGAAGCGGACAGCCGTTCATGCTGATGGAGCAGACCCCGAGCGTTCAGAACTGGTCGCCCTATAACTCCGCGAAGCGTCCCGGCGTCATGCGGCTGTGGAGTTATCAGGCCGTAGCGCACGGCGCGGATACGGTCATGTTCTTCCAGCTCCGCCGCTCCGTGGGGGCGTGCGAGAAATTCCACGGCGCATTGATCGAGCATGTCGGACATGAGCATACCCGGGTCTTCCGGGAGTGCGCGGAGCTGGGGCAAGAGCTGCAGCAGCTCGGAGACAAGCTGCTCGACTCCCGTTCGGACGCCAAGGTGGCGATCATGTACGACTGGGAGAACCGCTGGGCGCTGGAGCTGTCCAGCGGGCCTTCCAAAGCCCTGAACTACGTGGATGAGGTTCATAAATATTATGACGCGCTGTATCAGCAGAATATCCAGACCGATATCATCAGCGTCGAAGAGGATCTAAGCAAGTATGATATCGTGATTGCCCCCGTGATGTACATGGTGAAGCCGGGCGTTGCCCAGCGCGTGGAGCAGTTCGTATCGCAGGGCGGTACCTTTGTGACCACCTTCTTCAGCGGCATCGTCAATGAGAACGATCTGGTGACGCTCGGAGGTCATCCGGGCGAGCTGCGCAACGTGACCGGCATATGGGCTGAGGAAATCGATGCCCTGCTGCCCGGAATGCAAAATCAGATCGACATGAAGCAGGATTGGGGATCGCTGCGTGGAAGTTATCCATGTGGAATTTTGTGCGATGTCATCCATGCGGAGACGGCGGAGGTTCTGGCTGAGTACGGATCCGACTTCTACAAAGGCACGCCTGTTTTAACGAAGAATGCGTTTGGCGAAGGGCAGGCCTATTATGTGGCCAGCAGTCCGGATGCGCAGTTCCTGCAAGGGTTTCTTGCCAATCTGTGCGAAGAACAAGGCGTGAAGCCGCTGCTGGATACGCCACAAGGGGTAGAGGTGGTGGAACGGGTGAAGGACGGAAACTCCTATCTGTTCATATTGAACCACAATGCCGAAGAGATGACGTTTGATGCAGGTTCTGCCAATTCATTCGATCTCCTGGGCAGCCGGCAGGTTACGGGCCATGTCACGATTCCGGGAAGGGACGTCATGATTCTGGAACGGGCTGCCGCCGCCCGGTCTTAAAGAGAGCAAGGAGATCTTACTCGGACCTTGGTTAGGGGGCAATAAACAGTGAGTATACATTTTCATGAGGATCTGGGGATATTCCATCTCCAGAGCGATCAGTCAAGTTATGTGATTGAGCTGGTGCGCGGCGTATATCCGGCGCATGCCTATTGGGGACGCCGGATTCGCGATAACCGCGTCCTAGGATTGCTGGAACGGAGGGGAAGAGCATCCTTTTCGCCGACGCCGTTTCGCGAGGATGCTTCCTTCTCCCTGGACAGTTTGCCTCAGGAATACCCGGGCTATGGCAGCGGCGATTTTCGGCAGCCTGCATATCAGGTGCAGCTGGCTAACGGGACCACGGTCACCGAGGCGGAATATGTCCGTCACCGGATCTACAGCGGCAAGCCGAAGCTTGAGGGCTTGCCTGCCGTATACACGGAACAGGATGACGAGGCGGATACGCTGGAGCTGGAACTGTTTGATCGGGTAAGCGGTTTGACGATTTATTTGTCTTATACGGTCATGAAGGCGTTTGACGCTATTTCCCGCTCCGTATCCTTCCGCAACGACAGCAAGGAGAACATGACGCTGCTGCGTGCCATGAGCGCTAGCGTGGATATGGATCACAGCCGTTATGACCTGCTGCATCTCCATGGGGCATGGGCGAGAGAGCGCCATGTGCAGCGCAGAAGACTATCCCCGGGCATGCAGGGCATCGAGAGCCGCAGGGGGTCAAGCAGCCATAACCACAATCCGTTCCTAGCGCTGCTGTCCGAGGGGGCAGGCGAAGAGTTCGGCGAGGTGTACGGCTTCAGTCTGGTATACAGCGGCAGCTTCTCCGCACAGGTCGAGGTGGACCAATACGATACGGCCCGGGTCACGATGGGATTGAATCCGTTCGATTTCACGTGGCTGCTGGAGCCGGGACAGTCGTTCCAGACGCCGGAAGCGGTGATGGTCTTCTCGGCGGAGGGCCTGGGCGGCATGTCCAGACGCTATCATAAAATGTACCGCACAAGGCTGTGCCGGGGGCAATTCCGGGATGCCACGCGCCCGGTGCTGGTGAACAATTGGGAAGCAACCTACTTCAATTTCAATGCCGATAAAATCGAGCAGATTGCAAGCGCGGGACGGGATCTCGGCATCGAGCTGTTCGTGCTGGACGACGGATGGTTCGGCAAGCGCAACGACGATACGACTTCCCTCGGGGATTGGGTCGTTGACAAGAACAAGCTGCCCGACGGCCTCGAGGATCTCGTGAAGAGGGTCCGCGGTCTGGATATGCAGTTCGGCTTGTGGTTTGAGCCTGAAATGATATCGCCGGACAGCGATCTGTACCGTCAGCATCCCGACTGGTGCCTGCACGTCGAAGGGCGCCGGCGGACGGAAGGGAGACAGCAGCTGATCCTGGATTTCTCCCGCCAGGAAGTAGGCGACGCGGTGGCCGATATGGTTCGCGGCATCCTGAGAAGCGCCCCGATCACCTACGTGAAATGGGACATGAACCGGAACATGACGGAGATCGGCTCGGCTGCGCTGCCGCCTGAGCGCCAGCGGGAAACGGCCCATCGCTATATGCTGGGTCTGTACAGGGTGATGGAACAGCTGACGACGGAGTTCCCGCATATTTTGTTCGAGAGCTGCTCCGGGGGCGGCGGACGCTATGATCCGGGAATGCTGTATTACATGCCGCAGACGTGGACAAGCGATAACTCCGATGCCGTCAGCCGATTGAAGATCCAATACGGAACGAGCCTGGTTTATCCGCTTAGCTCCATGGGAGCGCATGTGTCCGCCGTTCCGAATCATCAGGTGCACCGGAATACTTCGCTGCGGACGAGAGGACACGCGGCAATGTCGGGCAATTTCGGTTATGAGCTGGATCTGACGGCCTTCAGCGAACAGGAGAAGGAGGAGGTCCGCGAGCAGGTAATGCTATACAAAGAGATTCGGCATCTCGTGCAGTTCGGGGATTTCTACCGTCTTCGGAACCCGTTCGAAGGGAATGAAGCGGCCTGGACGATCGTCTCCGAGGATCGATCTGAAGCGGTGCTGTATTATTTCCGCATCTTAAGCGAGGCGAATGAGCCGATTCGGTGGCTGCGTACGATGGGGCTGGATCCGGAAGGGGATTACAAGTGCCTGGAGGACGGGAACATCTACGGCGGAGACCGGCTGATGAACGCCGGCTTGGCCGTTCCGCCGATGCACGGCGATTTCCAAAGCTTTATCTGGAGATTCGAACGGGTATAAGCTGTTTACTAAAAGCCTGCGGAAGCTATCTGTGTCCCTAGCGCAACGTTATATCAAGGTTGTCCGGCATCAAGCTGCGGGAGAAGCCAAAAGAACCGCCAGAGAAGCACTCTCTGGCGGTTCTTGCTGTTTCTACCGGCTGCATTCAGGTCGCCGTGATGGAATAAATGCCGCGTTCCGTTGTGAGCACCACTTGACGGTCTTGAATCTCCGCGGCCGTTAACCCGTCCAGCCCGATGACGAAGGCATTGCTTGGCAGCGGGGCTTCGTGGCCTGCCGTAATGACCACGCCGGGGCCGTGCAGCAGAAGAGCGTGGCGATCTCCATACCCGTCGATGGACTGCGCTTGCTGCTGCTGATGTTCAAATCGTTCCAGCCGTAATTCAACCTGGTCTTGATCCTTCTCTTCTTGCTTGGATATGTGCAGCGTGCGGTTGCTATTGGATTGAAGCCAGTTCGTAACCTCTTCGATCGATGGATTCATCATGGACACCTTCCTTGATTTTAGGGTGGCTTCAACTAGTCTGTCCACGAATAGGGTTCGTTATTTCAATTCGGACCGGGTTTCTCCCGCAAGAAGTCGACGGAAAAATTAACGCAGTTCAAACCCTCTTCTTCGATATTACGTGTTAAGATAGTTAAAGAATATGGAACAAACGCATGCTACATATGGAGGGGCCATGAGCAAGAAATGGTATTACGTGCTCGCCATCCTGCTCGCAGCCTGCAGCTGGATCGGGAATGTCTGGTATTACGAAGCCAACCAACTGGGAAGAACCGTATTCCTCGAGCATCATGTGGAGACAAGGGAAGGGGGAGGCCGCGTATTCGACTTGTATTATGTGGAGGACAAACAAGCAGATAAGAGGCTGAGCTCCATCCGGATCGAAGGTTACCCTGGACAGATCGTCACGCCCTATCCCCATATGCGGAGTATCAGAGGCAGTATTTAGGAAAAATGATGGTGAACTTAAATGCCCCTGAGAAAAAAGGGACGGGAGAGAAGCTGGAGGAGCCGGTTCTCATTCGGGAAGCTACCGCGCTTTATTCCGACGGAAGCTCGGAGCAAGTGAATGTCGGGGAAATATACGTTTGGCCCGGCGTATATCGTCAGGAAGAGCAAGATCCGATATCGTGGACATCCGGCGGATCTTCCTCCGATCATTCGGGATACGACTCCGCTGTTTTGAAGCGTCCGGTACAGTTAACGGCGTTCTCCTCGAAACTGCTGGATATCGCTCTAGAGGGGCATCTCCGAATCTATGCCGACATTTCAAGTCAAATACCAGGTACCAGCTACCGGTCGCAGCCTTCGGAAGCGCACATCGAGTTAAGAGGCGAGCCCATCGATGAGATTCAGCTTCCACTTAACATTCATAAAGGGGATTCCATTAGAATCAGCCACCAATTTGATATGCCGTCGCTTGAGAAGAGTTTGCAGGTTTACCAGCTCCTATTGAAAACAACCTTTATGGAGGAAAGCGGTCGCCAGTGGCATGGAGAAACGGTAATTCCCTATCACCCGAGACCGACAGATCAAGAATTGTCGGAATTTGTCCGGGATAGCAGGAGGACACCATGACTAGGGCTTACGGGCGTATGGGCTGGGGCCTGTTGATTGTAATTGTCGACTTTAAGCTGGACTCGGTGGATATGTTGCCCGATATGCTCGGGTACCTGCTGATCGCTTCGGGACTATGGCGGCTCCAGAAGTTGAACGGATATTTTAAGGCAGGGCATCTGTCGGCTTGGCTGCTGATGGCCTGGTCGGTGTTACAATTGTTTTGGTTTACCGAAGCGGGGATAGACGGCTTACCCGTGCAATCCGCGAAGGATGTATGGATCCAGCTGCCTGCCCTCTGCTTGCATACCGTATTGATTTACGGAATTTGCAGAGGCATCCAGGCGCATTTCGCGGGTAACGCGTCCGGACTGGATCATAAGGCAAGCTTCCGGCTGCACTTATTTATGGCGGGACAGCTCCTGTGGCTGATCGTGTACCCATTCTTTTTAAATCTGGATTCGGGCGATATGTTCCTTGTGTTCTTTCTGTGCTCGCTTATCGTAATGGCGGCCGAGATCGCGGTTCTGCTCCTGGTCAGGCTTGCCGTACGGGAATCGACCGAGATTTAGGAATAAAGCGCTATACCCAGGTTTGTTAACGATTATGAAATCAATCATGTTGAACCATTGTCTTTGCTGGGATGATACACGATCGTAACGCCCAGCTGGTTATATATTTCTTCGGTGTAGTGGTGATCCGGGCAGTGCTTGATCGTTGCCATGTCTTCTTGTCTGGAGATCAGCTTCTGCTCGCAGTCGGGACAGCGGTCCTGGAAAAGAAATTTCAGCTTATTCAACATGATCACCACACACCTCCTTAATTTCCGATACAAATACTTGGGTTTATTATAAATCAAGAGCGAGGCACATTCAATAGCAATGTGCCCCGGCAACGATATCAAATGAACGGAGATCGATCACCTTGATAGTGCAACTTGTAGTCATGGTCTTTATAGGTATCATCGGTTCTTTTTTCTCAGGGCTGCTGGGAATAGGCGGGGCGATCATTAATTTCCCCCTGCTTCTATATGTACCGTCCTGGTTTGGACTGGAGGCCTTCACCTCCAAGGAGGTCGCGTCCATCAGTATGCTGCAGGTATTTTTTGCTTCCTTGTCAGGCATGCTAACCAATCGGATGAGTTCGCGCGGCGGTGAGTCGTACGTTCACAAGCGATTGGTTATCCAGATGGGGGCCAGTACCCTGATTGGCAGTCTGATCGGGAGCCTGTCCTCGATGCTCATGACGAGCGGAACGATTAACGTGATTTATGGATTTCTGGCGGTAATCGCGGTGTTATTGATGATTGTGCCGACCCGGGCATCCATGGAGAACAGATCGGTGAGCGAGGTGACTTACCATGCATGGATTGCAATGGGAGCTGCCTTTATTGTCGGCGGCATTGCCGGAATCGTCGGGGCCGGCGGCGCCTTTATCCTGATCCCCATTATGCTGACGGTTCTTAAGATCCCGACGCGAATCACCATCGCATCCTCGCTCGCGATTGTCTTTCTGTCCGCAGTCGGGGGCGTTATCGGCAAAATCGCCTCGGGCGACATTCCGATTTGGCCGTCCCTGTTTGCCGTTGTCGGAAGCTTGATGGGTGCCCCCATCGGCGCGATTATCAGCCGCAAGATGAACGTCCGCCTGCTGAGGTACGCCTTGGCTCTTCTCATTGCGGTGACGGCGGTCAAGATCTGGATCGATATTTTAGGGTAAGTAAAGAGGTAGAACCTTATTCATCATGATGGAAGAGGAGGAGATGAACGATGAAAACCAATCGGCTGGGCTCTTCGGAATTGTATGTAAGCGAAATCGGGCTGGGCTGCATGTCGCTGGGTACGGACGAAGGACAAGCGGTGAAGCTTATTCATGAAGCGTTGGATCAGGGCGTGAATTTTCTGGATACGGCGGACTTATATGATGCAGGCCGCAACGAGGAACTGGTAGGCAAAGCGATTCAGGGTCGGCGCGAGGACGTCATCATCGCCACCAAAGTGGGCAACCGCCGCGTGCCGGGACAGGAGGGCTGGGTATGGGATCCTTCGAAGGACTACATCAAATCAGCCGTTAAGGACAGTCTGCGCAGGCTGGGTACGGATTATATCGATCTGTACCAGCTTCACGGGGGGACGCTGGATGATCCGATCGAAGAGACGATTGAAGCTTTTGAAGAATTGAAGCGGGAAGGGTGGATTCGATATTACGGCATATCGTCCATCCGGCCGAACGTCATCCGCGAGTATGTCGCGAAATCCCATATCGTCAGCGTCATGAGCCAGTACAGCATCCTGGACCGGAGACCGGAGGAAACGGTCCTTGATCTGCTTGAGGAGAACGGAATATCCGCGATTGCCCGGGGTCCCGTTGCCCGCGGCATCTTGTCGGACCGAGGACAAGCCAAAGCCGAGAAGGGATACCTGGATTACAGCAAACAAGAGCTGCTCGACGTGCTCAAGAGGCTTGAAGCGTTTGGAAGAGGCCGGGATTTGTCCCAGCTGGCGATTCGTTATGCTTTGGCCCATGCCGCTGTTGCCTGCACCATTCCCGGGGCGAGCTCGCTTGAACAGCTGCTGCATAACCTGGCTGCGGGGGATATGGAAGCTTTATCTCCTCAGGACATCCAATCGATCCAGGCGATCAGCCGCGCCAACCAATATGAGGCACACCGGTAACACCGGGAGCGATAAGCGTGTGAATGGTCTATCCCGTTAATCTTTTGGGGCATGAAATATTTATGGCCTGAAGATTTACGGATGAACCGCATTCCCGCATGTTATAATAACCGGATAAGAGCCTTACGTCAGGCGAAATAGTTCATGCCCGCAATCCGCTTTTAGGATCACGGGCTTTTTTGTACCTTATTTGTACTTTATCAATAAATTGGCGTCAAACCTTGGGGAATGTCAAACTTTTTGAAGCGATGGTTCGTTCCAAGGAACGTAAACCGCGCGGCTTATGCCATAATCGTACATGGTGAAAGGATTCTAGAATGATTACCATTGAGCATCTATCAAAAACCTATCGCAAGGGCGCTTGGGCGCTCTTGGATGTTTCATTACAATTGGATAAAGGCATGACGGGTCTGCTAGGACCCAATGGCGCCGGCAAAACAACCTTAATGCGCATCCTGGCAACCTTATTGACGCCGACCTCCGGGCAGGTGAGGGTGAACGGAATATCCCTTGGACGGCCGGAGGAGATTCGGCAGATGATCGGTTATTTGCCGCAGCATTTTCACATTTACCCGCAGCTGACCGGCAGAGATTATCTGGATTATGTGGCGGCCATGAAGGGGATCACGGACCGGAACGCCAGGCTGAAGGAGATCTCCAGGCTGCTTGAGATGGTCAATCTTCAGGAGAAGGCGGACAAAAAAGTGCGCACGTACTCGGGGGGCATGAAGCAAAGATTGGGCATAGCCCAAGCGCTGCTCGGTTCCCCGGATATTTTGATCGTAGACGAGCCGACGTCGGGGCTGGATCCCCAGGAGCGTGTCCGGTTCCGGAATGTGTTAACCCGTTTCAGCATCGACCGGACGGTCCTGTTGTCCACTCATATCGTAGCGGATATCGAGAGCAACTGCCGTCGTATCGCCGTAATGAACAAGGGGAGATTGGCCATGAACGGCAGCCTGCCCGAACTGCAGGCCTGCGGGAAGGGACAAGTGTGGGAAGCGGTGATGGGCCATGAAGAATTTGCCTTGATGGATCCCATGTCCGTCGTGTCCACTCGAACGGTACCAGAAGGCGTGCTTTGCCGGTTTATCAGTGCAGCGGCCCCCGTGACCGGCGCGTTTCCGGCGGATCCGACCCTGGAGGACGGCTATCTGGCTCTGCTGCGGAGGGATCGCCATGCATAAGTGGTGGAGGCATAGTCTGTTGGAGCTGCGGCTTTTGTTCGGCAATCCCTTGTTTGCCTCGCTTCCGGTCCTCTACGCGATCCTGTTCATCGTCATCATGCTGCAGGCGGCAAGCGGAAATGGACCGAATCATAACCTGTATTCGGCTGCGTATTCCTTTCACATGCTGGGTCATACGATGACGCTGGGTCCGGCGATGTTAATCGGCATCTTGTCCATCCGGCGGGATGTCCGCCGTCGGTCGTTTGAATGGAACCACAGCCTGCCTGTGTCCTTCTTCACCCTGCTGTCGTCGAAATATGCGGTCAGCTTGCTGTACTTTTCACTGTTTACCCTCTCGACGTCGGTTATATTCTATATCCTGTCGGTCAGCCAGGGGATAGCCGGTGATATCGCGATGGTGCATACGATGCAATTCGCGGTGCAGTATGAGGTTTCCTATATGGTGACGCTCGCGCTAGCGATGCTCCTCGGGGCAAGCATACCGAACCGGATCGTGTATTTGATCGGTTTCTGTGCATGGATGTTTGGAACGTTTTTCATGGAAATTTATTTCATCAGCGAATTAAGATGGATGCCGGCCCAAGTGTTCCACCTTAACCAATTCTTCCTTCAATCCAATCGGTTTGAATATGAGAATTGGGGGTACGGCCTGCTATCCAAAGATATCCAGCTGTCCCGTTGGTTCGTGCTGGCTTTCACCTTCCTGCTGCTGACGGTGTGTTTGTTCTTGTTAAACTCGAAGCGCCCCACGATGCTGAAAAAGGCAGGGTGGCTGGGCGTGCTGGGGGCTGTCGTGTTGACGGCAGCCGCCGCCGTGCCCTACGGGACGCTTTGGGCGGAACGATATGCCCAAATTGATGCGAAGCTGGAGGACCCGACGATTTCTTATGTCGATGATCCTGAAAATATAGCCTTCTATCATGTGTCTTCCTATGACATCAAGCTGAAACGGCTGCCAAACGACGAGCTTCGCGTGACGGCGAAGCTAACGATACCGGCCTCCGAAATATCGGGCATGAGGCAGCTGCCGTTAACCTTGAACCGGATGTTCAAGCTTGAACGTGTCCAACTCCAGGGCATCGATGCTCCTTATCGCAGACAGGGAGAGCGGATATCGATCAGGATGGTTGGCGATGCCAAGGGAGGAGACCTTCAAGCCGAGCTGGAATATAGGGGCAAGGTGATGGATTTTATGGCCGGGTACTCCAATGAAGAATTTGCGGCCTATAGCGTGGGGCCTGAAGTTAAGCTGGAGGGACATATAGCCTGGTATCCGCTTCCCGGTCATCAGGAGGTATATTTAAAGAGTGACAACGGAGACCTTTCGTCGAAATACGTTTATCTGGGCTGGCAATACGGCAAGCTGCGCTACTCTGACGGAGAGATGAAGCTGGTGGTGGAGGGTTATCCTCAACCCTTGTATACGGGAATGAAAGAGCTGGAGCGGAAGCCGGGTTACCAGCGGTTTGAGGACAGGGAGATCGAGCAGAATATCTCTCTGTACGGGGGACAATTCTGGAAGGAAATCCACCGGAATGATCTCCCGATTACCATCGTGACAACGCCTTATTTGGAGAAGGCATCCGTATCGCTGCTGAGGGATATGAAAAAGAAATATGACTATTTTTCCGAGTGGGTGCCCGAGTTCAACAGCAGCGTCGAGAAGATCTTGTATTTGGGCCAAGGTTTTGATTACCCTCAGGTGAATCATCGCCTGATTCTGTCCTCGAACCACTACACCTATAACTTCGCGAATTTGCCCGGCGAATGGATGAACTCGATTCTGTTCGGCAACCAGGGTGCGTTCCATTATAATTTTGAGCATCCGGAACAAGACGTGCGCGGAAAGATCAGCAGTCTTTTCTGGTATGTATATTACGTGGAGGAGAAAGGGCTTAGCGATAAACAATTAAGATCGGCCTACGGAAATCTCCGGTCGGTACAGCAGCTGTTGTTCAAAAACGGAAGCGGGGAGGATCCCCAGAACCAAATAGGCATAAGTATGGCCAGACAGGTTAGAAAGGCGCTGGAGGAAGGCAGAGGGAATCAGGTCAAAGAGCTGCTGGTGCAGTTTTATGGGCAGGGACTGATGCTTCCCGACACCGAACGCAACCCGTCCTTACGACCGGAGAAGCCGATCACGTACAAAGACTGGCAGCAGAAGTGGGATGCCATGATGAATGTCAAATAATGACGACTATGCACCTGCACGCGGTCGGTTATAATTGAGAAATAGTTATAACGGAAGATGAGAATGCATGTAGAAAGGGGGGGAAGGCATGATTTCCGATCAGCAGCTGTCCGAACGCATGGCTGCCGGCGACCAGGAAGCGTTTGAAATGCTGGTGACGAGGTACCATGGTCCGCTGCTCAGTTATACGACCCAGAGGCTGGCCGACAGGCAAAAGGCCCAGGATATCGTTCAGGAAACCTTTATCCGGCTCATCCGGCATCTGAAGCAGCACGGGACGCTCGAGCATGTTCGCTCCTGGTTGTACCGCGTCGCTCTGAATATGTGCAAGGATTATTGGAAAAGCGCATCCTACAGGTCCGAAGGTCTTGCGGGTGAGGAAATGCCGGATGCATACGACCCTGAACCGGGCGCGGAGGAGCTTGTGGAAAGACAGGAAACTTCCCTCGAAATTGCGGCGTCGCTCGAGACCTTGCCCGATATACAACAGGAAGTCATATCGCTTCGGTTCTTTCATGACCTGAAGCTGCAGGAAATCGCCGACCTGGTCGACCTCCCCTTGAGTACGGTCAAAACGCATTTATATAACGGCTTGAGAAAGCTAAAGAAAACATTGTCCACGGAGCATTCCGATTTGGTTCCCGTCCATTCGTCCCGAAGGACGCGGGAGAAGAATCCTCAGGAACAGGTACGGAACCGCTCCAAGTCGGAAGAGTCTGATTCGCAGAGCAAAGTAAAAGAAAGTGAGGTGTATCTCCATGGATCATCCATTCGATAATGAATTGAGAAGACTTGAAGACGAGCTTCGCGGCCCGCTCAGACGCGCGGCTCTTCCGTCGCCGACGCCGGATGAGACGGCCCAGCTCATCGCGTCCCTTCAGGGGGAGTTCAATCAGCTCCGGATTGAGCCCGAGTCTCCCAAGCTGGATTTTAATCCGCAGGTCGACCCGCCCTCATTGAAACAGATCCTTCGGAGCCAGATTCGATTGAATCAAAGATCCATTCTGCTCACGGCAGGCGCGGTATTCTGCATGCTGGTCATGCTGATCGATCCGGAATATCCGCTTGATCAATTTGCTGGATTGCCCGGCGGCATTTTTCCATTGATTACCCCTCTGCTGCTGATCGTATCGATGCTGTTCAGCAGCCGAACCTGGGATAAAGGGATGCGGGCCGTGGAGACGCTGACCCCTTACCCGCCGGCACTGGTCTTGTATACCCGCCTGCTTCTCGTGACAGGCATCGTCGTCGGAATGGCCTTGCTCAGTACCCTTGCGCTCGGGCTTCGATCCATCCAAGCAGAATCCTCCCGCTTTTTATTCGGACCGTTTATTCTGGAGTGGATGGGCATTCTGCTGGTGACGGGAGGGGCCGCGATGTATATGCTGTTTCGCAAAGGCATGGTCTATTCGCTGATCTCGGCGGTGTTGGTGTACGGCATGTGGATCGTGATACAGGGCCAGATCGTGGACCACGGCGTTTCCATGAGCGGCAAGATGCTGACAGACATGTCCCTGCTTGTGATCGGCTTGATTCTGCTGATTTCTTCCTACGGACGCAGCTTGAAGTTGAACGGAGCCTGGAGATTGGCGAATGATTAGGCTGGAAGGACTGGAACGGCAGGCAGGTACGTACCGGCTTGAAATCGAGAAAGCGGAGATTCAATCCGGCCTGAACCTCATCGTGGGGGCGAACGGCGCCGGAAAAACAACCCTGATCGAGCTGCTGACCACGCTGCAGGCACCCGATGCAGGCGAGATCCTGTACAGCGGGCGCAGGGCAGGGGATCATTTGCCGCTAATCCGCAGTCAAATCGGGTATGTTCCGGCGGATATCGAGCTGTATGGAGATATGAAGGTCGGCAAGCTGCTGACCTATATGGCCGAATTGAAGGGCGTGTTTAACCCGGAGGCTATTGACAGGCTGATGGCGGACTTTCGGCTGGAACCTTTCCGCAAGAGCAAGGTCAAGAATTTGTCGCAAGGGGTGCAGCGGCGCATTGCCGTCGTACAAGCGCTGTTGGCCTCGCCGTCTTTTCTGTTCTTGGATGAGCCTTTGAACGGCATGGACGCGGAGGAGCGCAAATTTCTCATCACGTATCTGACCAAATACGCCCGGGGCCGTATGGTGATCGTTGCGGCCCACGAGCTGAACGAATGGGAAGAGGCGGCGGATACCGTGATCTGGATACACCGCGGCCGCCTCCGGTTTATCGGTTCGCCGACCCAATGGAAGCTGAATGTGGCCTCCAGCGTCTGGGAAGGCGAGATCGATTTGGAAGACTTTGAGCGGATACCGCAGGAGCTGCTGATTCATTTTCAAATGACGGAGCATCGGATGAGAGTCAGGCTGATGGGGAAAAAGCAGCCGGGTCCCGAGTTCATGGAGAAGGCGCCTACACTGGAGGACACCTTTTTCCTGCATATGAACGCCTTAGCCAGACGCGGCTGAGTATAGCTTGGATCATGAAAAATCATCGCCTTCATTCGGGCGATGATTTTTGCGTTTTCATTCGTTTAAATTCGCCTACTTGGTCGTTTTTCCGCTCTTATGCCTCCAATTATAAATCCACGAAGCAACCATGGTGGAAGGCAAAAACAAGACTTGCGTATTGTAGTGGAGCTGTTCTTCTTGAAACGACATGTTGTTGTAATACGTTTCCTGATCGACTCCCTGCTTTCGGGGATCTTCCTTTAACGCTGCAATATACCGGTACTGTACGGGAATCATGATCAGGAATGCGGCGACCAAAACGCCCGCAATAATCCACATCTCAGAACTCATACGTACACGCTCCTTTGGTTTATCGTATATGGAAAGCCATATTAATATACACTACGTATAAATCTCGGAATGGATTCAAATATTTACCATATGAACGCCCGTCATGCCGATTTTATCTATCGAAAGCCAATCATCCGTTTCAGAACAGGGTAAGGAAGGGTAGGCACGGTGCGCGTCATCGTTGAACGGCGGCAAGCGACTGTGGCATGAAAGGATGAATTCGGAAGGGAGCGAGAAATCATGGGAACCGTAAGTAAACAGGGAACGGAGAAGGTGGCGCTGGTAACGGGCGCTGGCGCGGGAATCGGACGAGGCATTGCCAAGGTGCTGGCTGAAAAAGGCTACCGGCTGGCGATGACCTACAATTCGAGCAAAGAAGGAATCGTGGATGTAGCGGAGGACATCGGCCATACCTATGGCAAGGAGCCGCTTATTATTCAGAGCGATTTAACCGTTCGCAGCGAAGCGGAGAATACGATACGAAAGACGCTGGAGGAATTCGGCCGGATCGATTTGCTGGTGAACAATGCCGGTATCGGTCTATACGACGAGCTGACAGAGCTTGAAGAGGATGCGCTGGACATGACGATTCATCTTGATTTCCGGGCGCCGATGCTGCTCAGCAAATATGCGGTTCGGGAGATGATCGCCCAAGGAATTCCGGGAAATGTCATTTTCATTACGTCCTCCCGGGGAGAGAGAGCCTATCCGAAGGACAGCATCTACGGCGGCATGAAGGCGGCACTGATCCGCGCGGCGCAATCGCTGGCGCTGGAATGGGCGCCGCATGGCATCCGCGTAAACTGCGTGGCACCGGGGGCAACCGTTCACAAGCCGGACCAATCAGCAGAGGACGAGCCGCTGGGAAGAAAAATTCCGCTAGGAAGGCTCGGCACGCCGTCGGACATCGGGGAAGCCATCGCTTGGCTGTGCTCGGATGCGGCTTCCTACATTACCGGCATTAACCTTCGTATTGACGGCGGCCTGATCTTGCCGGGCATGCCGGAGGATACGTCCCCGGAAGCCGGATATGGATGGGGTAAAGTTTATCAAGAGGAGAAGGAATGAAGGGGTTTTCAAACCTCATGCAAAATAAAATATTATATTCCGATGAAATTAGTTGGGTATAGCTCTTTTCAAACGAAGGAAAGTATGAGAGAATGGGAGAAATTATGAAATGATCATACTTTCCATATGAAGAAAAGGGAGGAAATACCCATGTCAGAAGAACGCCAATTTTCCATTGAAACGCTAGCGGTCCACGCCGGTCAGGAGCTTGACCCGACCACATTATCCCGCGCGGTCCCTCTTTACCAGACCACTTCCTACGGGTTTAAAGACAGCGAGCACGCAGCTAATCTGTTTGCGCTTAAAGAATTCGGCAACATCTATACGCGTATCATGAACCCGACCACGGATGTATTCGAGAAACGGATTGCAGCGCTTGAAGGCGGGGCCGGAGCACTGGCGACATCTTCCGGGCAGGCAGCCATCACCTTCTCCATTCTGAACATCGCGGGTGCAGGTGATGAAATCGTTTCCTCCTCGAGTTTGTATGGCGGTACTTATAATTTATTTTCCAATACGCTGGCGAAGCTGGGCATCAAGGTCCACTTCGTGGATTCCACGGATCCGGAGAATTTCCGCCAAGCGATCAACGGCAAGACGAAGGCGCTGTTCGCCGAAACGATCGGCAACCCGCAGGGGAATGTGCTGGACGTGGAAGCCGTTGCGGCCATCGCGCATGAGAACGGCATTCCGCTGATCGTCGACAATACGTTCCCTAGCCCGTATCTGCTGCGTCCGATTGAATATGGAGCGGATATCGTCGTTCATTCCGCGACCAAATTCATCGGCGGCCACGGCACTTCCATCGGCGGGGTCATTGTCGATAGCGGTAAATTCGATTGGACGGCTAATGACAAGTTCCCGGGATTGACGCAGCCGGATCCAAGCTATCATGGCGTCGTGTATACAGAAGCCGTAGGCCCGATCGCTTACATTATCAAAGCGCGTGTGCAGCTGCTGCGGGATATCGGCGCGTCGCTGTCCCCGTTCAATTCCTGGCTGCTGCTGCAAGGACTGGAAACGCTGCATCTCCGGGTGGAGCGACATAGCGAGAATGCGCTGAAGGTTGCCAAGTATCTGGAGAATCACGAAGCCGTGGAATGGGTCAGCTATGCAGGGCTGCCGAGCCACCCTTCGTATGAGCTGGCGCAAAAGTACCTGCCGAAGGGCCAAGGCGCCATTCTGACCTTTGGCATTAAAGGCGGGGCAGCAGCAGGGCAGAAGGTGATCGAGAACGTGAAGCTGTTCTCACACCTTGCCAATGTTGGCGATTCCAAGTCGCTTATCATTCATCCGGCCAGCACGACGCATCAGCAGCTGTCCGAAGACGAGCAGCTTACGGCAGGCGTCAATCCGGAACTGCTGCGTCTGTCGATCGGGACCGAGTCCATCGACGATATTTTGTACGATCTGGAACAAGCGATTGCGGCCAGCCAGAAGTAAGACAATCCTGCTATATCGATAGGTAAGACAAAGGGCGCTTTCCCTCTTGGGGGGAAGGCGCCCTATTTTTGTGATGCCACACGGCAGTTACCCCGTTGATTCGATGTAGTCGATCCAGGGATGACCTTCCGGAAATTGTGTGCGGAGCGATTGGGCCAGCCACTCTATAGCCTCATGGTCCAGGGTGGGTAGGACCGTCCTGAAATCCCGCTCGTCTTTATCGCGGATGTTCTTGCTGCCTCCTTTACACAGGAGTTGTATTTCCGGCTTCAGGTAGGGGATTCCTTGGTCTGTCTTCAACAAGATATCGCGAAGCGGTCTTCGGATCGACGGTTGCCGGTGATAGACCCAGCAATCCTGTTCGGTTTCCGTCAACATGAGCTGGAATGCAAATGGAGTTTTGTCATTCCTGCTGACCCATACGTCCCCGACGGAATGTAGATACTCGCCTTCTTCCCATAACGACAAGTTTCCTTGATCGGCTTTGTACAGCGTCCAAGCTTTGGTTAAGGCGGCGTAAACATCGGCCTGCTCTTCGCGATGGATCAGGATATCGGTATCGCTGTGTTCTCTGGTCTGCTCTCCCAAATGCAAATCTAACGCCCATCCTCCTGCGATATACCAATGTACGGGGATTTTCGCAAAAATCCCGGCAGCCTCCGATACGCTGACGGGTTCCCAATGGTCATAATCGGTTCGCATGTCCATTCCTCCTCTTTGTTCTCTCGCTTCGGGCCCGTTCCTCCATTATAGATGGTCGGGAAATGGTCGGGGCGGATATTTTTTCAGCCGGCGTTTATCCCATGCACTGTATATTTCCAATTGTTTCATAATAACCTGTAAAGAAGCGTTTATCCAATTCAAGGTGAAAGGGAGTAGAAGGATAACCATGACGGAAAGGCATTGGGGAGCAGGCAGTGAATTGGGAGAGCGTTTATGGGAAGATAAGAAGTTTATCGGAGCAGAGGACATCACGGCAAACGATTTTTCTCCCGAGACGGATCTGCTGAAGCATTTTGCTATGGCAGGAGGAGTCACCCATGAGGAGGTATTGCTGTTACTGGCATCGCCTGACGACATTGAAGAAGCCCTCAGGGTTTCGGGGATTCGTCATAACGGCACGGACAGACCTTCCTTGACGCGACTGCTGGGGTGGAGTGACAGGAACCGAAGACTGAAAGTCATGAGCCGATCCGCGGATCCTGAATCCATAACACGTGATCTCGAGCAGGGTGCTCAGGGAATCGGACTGATACGCGGTGAGGATGCTTTGCAGCATGGCCTGCTGCAGGAGGTATATTCGGCATGGCTGAATTCACGGAGCGCGGAGAAGAGCGCTTTGTTAAGACGGAGACTCATTATGTTATGGGTGACGTATTGGGTGTCAGTGTTTCAAGCGGCAGCCGGAGCCCGATGCGCGATCAGTTTGCTGCAAGATGCCCGGCTTTCCAATACGATGGATTTACGCGAGGCGCAGGATGCTCAGCTCGAGTCCTTGTTCCGGGCGATGGAGCAGTGCGGGGCGGAAGGCATAGACTGCCATTTAGAGCTGTTGGCTGTGCGTCCGGCACATGCGGATGAGTTTATATCGATCCATAATTTTATCGAAGAAGTGGCGGAGCAGACGCTGATGGATCAGAAGCGTTTTGTCCGAATCCGCTACGGGGCGCTGCTTGGCGAAGGAATGAGCCCGATGGCTGCGGCGGAGATTGCCCGTTTGGCCGATGTGCTGGTATTCGATTGCGAAGGCATAGGGAATTCCGCATCATCGGATGAAGCAGGTCAGAAGGTCTCGGCGTTCTCGGAGATGATTAGTCGAATCAGACGAACGAAGCCGCAGTTGACGCTCCGGATCAATGGCGTGGGCACTGCGGATTTGCGGATGGTGTACCGGCAGGGCATACACGAGGTATGCTGTCATCCTTCGGAACTTGCGGCCATACGGATAACCGGCGCAAGATTGGAAATGCGGCGCAGATGTTCCACGATCATCGATTGATGGAATGAGAGCGCTTTATACGGTTTGGTTCATAAGAGAGGTCCTTGCGAAGAAATCGCTAGGACTTTTTTTACGTTTGGAAGCTCATCTGCCTCATATGTGTGGACAACAACTCCGATATTGCTCTTCAGAAATTAAGATGACGTGAAAAATATGGTTTACAAATGAAAGCAAAGTGAGTATGATACATATAAAGTTGTACGAAGGAAAATAAATTGTATAAGTTCAAAAATGATTCTCATTCTCATTTAGCATGCTGCTCCGGCCTAGCCGGGGCAGCATGTGTCATTTTAAGGGTAGTAATAATGGATTTCATTCTCAACTAGGAAGGTGATTGGTTATGCAATGGATACAAAATCAAACGACAACTGGACGCATATCGACGATAGAAAATGGAGCTGATCCGCGTGAGCCGAGGCAGCCGGGGAAATGGGATATCCGCAGCCTCCTGAGCAATGCGGAGGTAGTGGCTGCGCTTGGCAGCGGTCTGCTGATGCTGGTGGCCTGGCTGACCAGCCAATGGTCTGAGCCGCTCTCGGTTGTGTTATACGTGATATCCTACGCCGTAGGCGGATGGGTGAAAGCCAAAGAAGGCGTCGAGACCCTTCTCAAGGAACGCGATCTGGATGTGAACCTGCTGATGATCGCTGCCGCTATGGGGGCTGCGGCGATCGGATATTGGAACGAAGGCGCGATGCTGATCTTTATCTTTGCCCTCAGCGGAGCGCTTGAGAGTTATACGATGGAGAGAAGCCGCAAGGACATCTCGTCCTTGATGGAGCTGCAGCCGGAGACGGCCCTTCGCATCGAGAAGGGGGAAATGGTGTCGGTATCCATCAACAAGCTGGAGATCGGCGATCTCATCCTGGTGAAGCCGGGCGAGCTGATTCCGGCAGACGGCAAAATCTATCGCGGCAGTTCCTCCGTTAACCAGGCCTCCATTACCGGCGAATCCGTGCCGGTCGATAAGTCCGTAGGCGATGAAGTGTTCACAGGCACCTTAAACGGGGAAGGGGTCCTGTACATTGAGGTTACCCAATCGGCGGAATCTACTTTGTTCGCCAAGATCGTCCGGCTGGTGGAAGAAGCGGAGAACGAGGTGCCGGAATCGCAGCGGTTCATCAAGCGGTTCGAATCGATTTATGCCCACGTCGTAGTCATTGCGACCGTGGCGCTGATCGTTCTGGCCACTCCCGTTCTGGGATGGGATTGGGATACTACCTTTTATAAAGCGATGGTGTTTCTCGTTGTGGCATCCCCTTGCGCGCTGGTGTCTTCCATTATGCCAGCGATGCTGTCGGCGATTTCCAATCGTGCCCGAAAGGGTGTCTTGTTCAAGGGCGGTGCCCACATCGAGAATATGGCGCGCACGGCCGTTGTCGCATTTGATAAGACCGGTACCTTGACGCTCGGCACACCCATGGTTACGGATTTTATTGCAGGCGAGGGATGGGATCGGCACGAACTGCTTGGCATCAGCGCTTCCATCGAACGGATGTCGAAGCACCCGCTGGCTTTAGCGATTGTCCAATCAGCCGAGAAAGAGGGAGCACCGCTGCAGCAGGTAGAGAACGGTCAGTCCATCACTGGCTGGGGCATGCAGGCGGAAGTTGCAGGAGTCACCTGGAAAATAGGCAAAAGCGATATTCTGGATGAAGGGACCGGAGATCCGCGTTCGGGTGCGATTTCCGATCAAGATGAAAGGTTGGGCGCGGTTCAAGAGAATCGCCAGCACTGGCTGTCCATTCGGAACACGCTGGAATCCGAAGGCAAAACGGTATCCGTTATCCTGAAAGGGGACAGCATCGTGGGCATGATCGCGCTGCAGGACGCGGTCCGTCCTCAGGCAGCCATGGCCGTGAAGCGGCTCCAGCAGCTGGGCATCAAGGTAGCGATGCTGACGGGGGACCGTAAGGCGACGGCAGAAGTCATCGCCGAGCAAAGCGGCGTCGACATGGTGTTCTCCGACCTGCTGCCGGAAGATAAGGTTACCCATATTAAGGACCTGCGTGCCCGTTACGGCCATGTGGTCATGGTAGGGGATGGCGTGAACGATGCACCGGCACTGGCCACGGCAACCGTCGGCATCGGCATGGGCGTTTCGGGAAGCGGAACCGCGCTGGAGGTGGCGGATGCGGTGCTGATGAACGACAACATCGATGAAATCGCCGGTACCGTCAAAGTGGCACGCAAGGTTCAACGCATCGTGAAGCAAAACATGATCTTTGCCATTACCGTCATTTTGACACTGATTGCAGCCAATTTCATCGAAGGCGTAGCGCTGCCGCTCGGGGTCATCGGCCACGAAGGAAGCACGATTCTGGTCATTCTGAACGGGCTGCGCCTCCTGCGCAGCAGCCGTTAATGGACTGAGTATCATCTGCAATGACAAAGCGTCCCCTTCTTTTCCTTGCTGGAGAAGAAGGGGATTTTACTGTGGGCAGCGAAATAAACAGGCTGCTTGAAATCGTGGAAGATGAGAGGTGATCAGCAATATGGCATTCTTTTACGACTCTCCAAGGGGAGCTGCTTATTCCTGGCTGATTGATTATGCGATGGAGCGGTCGGCGGTATTCGTGTTAGCAAGACGTGGAGAGTTCCAGCTCATGGAGGAAGCCGAGCGTGTGTTTTCGCTGCTTGAGCCTTATCTGATCGAAGAACGCAAGATTAGCGAGCGCGATATCATGAAGCGATTGGATGAGGAGACCGTGCGTGGCAACGGGATTGAATACGGAGCGGGCACTTACTATATTTATAAATGCTGCGAGGAAGCCGCTGTTGTGTTGAAGCAGGCGGCGGATGATCTGTTTGCATGGCAGCATCCCCATCTGCCGGAGGATTTGAACTTTTGGGATCATGATGGACAAGACCTCTTACATCATGTAGCTCATGAACGAATGGGCGGGCTTCAGATCGGCCAAGAAGAAGCCGAGAACATATCGGCCATGGTTTCGGGCCTGTTTCTAAGCCGTCCGGAACATAAGAAGTTTGAAGTATTCTGGCAGGATGTATTGTTTCACAAACCGCGCAAGCTTGAAATTTTCGGTTTTGGCATCCAGGAGATTCCTGAAAGCATCGGAGAGCTGAAGGAGCTGAAGGAACTTATGATCCATGAAAGTTACGTCACCAGACTGCCTGCGGCCCTGTTTGGTCTTACGGAATTAGAGGATTTGACGGTATATACGGAGGATCTGGTGGAGATTCCGGCGGAGATCGGTGATTTGACCCAGTTAAAACGCTTGAATATCGCGTGCGGGAGTTATCATGGACCTACAGATCATGTGATCCGGAGAGAGGAAGTATCGCTGACTCGGCTCCCTCCGGAGATCGGACGATTGAGGTTGCTGGAGCTGCTTAGTATTAATTACACGGGGATTATGGAACTTCCCATGGAGATGGGGCAGCTGCAGAATCTGAGTTTCCTTGACCTAAGCAGAAACCTACTCCAGAGCGAGCCGGAATTCATAGAGAAACTGACGGGACTTTCGTATGTTAATCTGTCGGATAACCGGTATAACCCAAGTCCTCAAAATCAGCATTGGGGTGATTACATTGAATAATCGGAGCATCTGGAAAATAATGACCTAGCTAAGAATCCCTCTGAGCTCGCATGGCGAGTACAGGGGGATTTGTGCAGGTATCGCGTTTAGCTTCGGAACTTCATCAAACATTCATCTTCGCACCGTTAATCGTGTGGTTGAAGTCTTTTCGTAACCCAAAATTCTTCTAACCTGATCTCAGCGCACTCCTGACCTCGAAGTAAACGTTTTACAACGAGGTGTTCTTTCGAGCACGAGATTCATTTTTTCAAAATAGTAAATTCCCCAGCGGTTTATGAAGAATGGATTAACAATATTTGCAGTTGGGGTGTGATGTGACATATTGACAGACGGCTCCGATATAACCATAATTAATATTAATTTATAATAATTATAATTAAGTGTTCCATATATAGGAGGGAAACGATATGTACAAATCCGTTATTATAGGCACAGGCCCTGCCGGGCTTACGGCTGCCATTTATCTGGCTCGCGCGAATTTGAGCCCGCTCGTCATTGAAGGTCCGCAACCTGGCGGACAGCTGACAACCACGACCGAAGTTGAAAATTTCCCGGGGTTTCCCGAAGGCATCATGGGTCCTGAGCTGATGGACAATATGCGTCAGCAGGCGGAACGTTTTGGCGCGGAATTTCGTACAGGCTGGGTGAACAGCGTGGAATTTGGAGAGCGTCCGTTCAAGCTGGACGTTGACGGAATGGGCGAGGTGGTTGCCGAGACGCTGATCATCTCTACGGGCGCAACGGCCAAATATCTCGGCATTCCTGGAGAGCAGGACAATGTGGGACGCGGCGTCAGCACTTGCGCAACCTGCGACGGATTCTTCTTCCGCGGGAAAGAGATCGTTGTTGTCGGCGGCGGCGATTCCGCGCTGGAGGAAGCCAACTTCCTGACCCGCTTTGCATCCAAAGTAACGCTGGTTCACCGTCGGGAGGAGCTTCGTGCATCGAAAATCATGCAGGATCGCGCCCGCGCCAACGAGAAAATCGAATGGGCATTGAACCGCACGCCGCAGGAAGTCATCGCGGACGAGACAGGCGTAAAGGGCATCAAAGTGCTCAACAATGAGACCGGCGAAGAAGAGACGATCGCGGTCAGCGGCGTGTTCGTGGCGATCGGCCACCATCCGAACACCGGTTTCCTTGGCGGAAGCATTACGACCGACCCGAACGGTTATATCGTAACGACACCGGGAACATCCGAAACGAATATCCAAGGCGTATTTGCTTGCGGCGACGTTCAGGACACCCGTTACAGACAAGCGATCACGGCAGCGGGAAGCGGCTGTATGGCGGCTATGGATGCGGAGAAATACATCGAGAGCTTGGAACACAGCGCTGTCGTGTTGTAAACTGATAGATAGAGATCGAACCGGCTGTAAGCAGCCCAAATCATGAGTAGAGGAGACTGACCGACCATGGAAAACGTGATTGTATACACTTCGAACAACTGCCCGCACTGCAAACAAGTAAAAGGCTTCTTGTCCGATCAAGGCATCGAGTTTGAAGAGCGCAACATCGAGCAGAACGACGAATTCGCACAGCAAGTATGGGATATGGGCGTTCGCGCGGTACCTCTCACCATCATCGGTGAGCACCGAATTCTTGGCATGAACAAGCTCCAGTTCAACAAAGCGTTGAATCCGGAAGCTTAATCTCATCAGCAGATGGCAAGCCAATCGCTTGCTTATGATAAAAAGCTCCTTCCCGAGGTTCGGGAAGGAGCTTTTTGTGTTGCCGAGCTATGCTGCCACACGTTCGTACAAATCATGTTCACTTGCTGAAAAACAGACTCATGATGAACTGGAATACAACGTATGCGGCCACGCCGGAGCCGAGGAGAATGAAGCCGACTTTTTTCTTGCCTTGAAAAAAACGCATGATGGCGAGACTGAACAAAGGTGCGATAACTAGGAGACACAGCAATACGGTCACAAACATTTCCGCCGATATTTCCGCAGTGCTTACATAGGTCATTTGAGCGTTTCCTCTCCCTTTAGTATAACGATCACACGTTTCTCACGAAGAGAATCGTGATTTAAATTACAGGATGAGATTAATTATAGCGGAAAATCGCTGGATTTTCCTTAAGATGCTGGTCGCTAATTACGACAAAATATCGTCAATTTTAATGAATCGGCATGGAGACCCGTACCGGGCCAAGAAATTGCGAAATGGCAGAGTAGGCCGCACCGATCATGGTGGAACGACTGCCCAGCTCCGCAAACCGGATCTCCATCCGCTCACGGTGGTATGGAAGCGTGCGCTGGGCAACGACCTGCTGGAGCGTTTCTTCGATCCAAGCCCGGGCGTCGGACAGCGGACCGCCGATGATGACCGATTGCGGATTGAATCCATTGACAAGATTGGTTATGCCAATGCCGAGATAGCGTCCAAGCTCCTCGAAATGCCGGATCGTATCCTGATGGCCGAGCTCGGCATGATGCACAAGCTCGGATGTCCGTCTGGACGGAAGAACGGCATCTTTGCCGTCATAGGATTTCTCCGAGGCGTACAGCTCCCAGCAGCCGCGGTTGCCGCAGCTGCATTCCCGTCCCTCGGCCTCAATGGACATATGGCCGCTTTCGCCGGCATATCCGCGGGCTCCCTTATAGAGCTCGCCATTGATGATGATGCCGGAGCCGATACCGCTGCCGGCACTGATATAGAGGAGATGGCGGGCGTCCCGGCCGGCTCCGAAGCGCAGCTCGCCCTGGGCACCCGCGTTCGCTTCATTGTCGATGGTGACGGGGAGTCCGAGCTCGAGCTCGAGCTGCTCCTGCAGCGGGACCATGTCCCACCCCAGGTTGGGGGCGAAGAGGACGGTGCCGTCGCCGTCGACCATTCCCGGGACGCCCACGCCGATCCCGATGATGCCGTACGGGGAGGGAGGGGCTTGACGCATTAGGCCGTGGATCAAGCCCACCATCAGCCTCGTCACCGATTCAACGTCATGCCCTTCAAGCGCCGTGTCCTCTTCGGCAAGGATCCGTCCTTCCAGATCGGTAAGCACGGCGGTTATCTGCTTCACGCGCAGCTCGACGCCGATGGCATACCCGGCTTGTCCGTTAAACAGCAGCAGCTGCGGCTTCCTGCCGCCGCTGGATTCGCCGGGTCCGATTTCCTGGACCAGGTGGTTGCTGCACAGCTCCTGCACGAGATTGGAGACGGTAGCCTTGTTCAGGCCTGTCAGCTTGGACACCTTCGCCCGGGAGACCGGCGCGTGTTGACGTATCGTATCGAGAATGATGGAAGTGTTTATTTTCTTGACCAGAGCCTGGTCACCGGTAATATTCGTCATGTGTATTCATCCCTTTAGTCTTGCTTTCCTAATCAGTTAGGCTTGTGAGACTTGATATGCTCATAGTCTAGGGGCAAAGTCCGGAAAATGCAACAGCCCGTAACGCCGCTTAAGTCACGGAATCATTAATGAGCCGGGTCCGGTGGACGATGTCTTCATCCGAATGTGGAGGAAGCGTGTACCTGGATTAGATGGGGAACAAGTCCTCGTCACAGGACCGAAACGGTCCCAACGACAGGCGGAATCAGTTTTGAAAAACTTGTAAAGGAATAACTTTGTTTAACCAATAGACAAAGTGGAGGAGCTGTGATAGGATAACCTTGTAAGCGTTAACCACACCTTAACAAGGTATAGGAGGATTTATTCATGGCCTATTTTAACAACATTAGCAAAGTCGAGTACGAAGGCAGCAAATCGACCAACCCTTATGCTTTTAAATTTTATAATCCGACAGAAGTCGTAGCCGGCAAAACGATGGAAGAGCATCTCCGTTTCGCGATGGCTTACTGGCATACATTGACTGCAGGCGGCTCCGATCCGTTCGGTGCCGACACGGCGGTTCGCCCTTGGGGCAACTACTCCGGCATGGACCTTGCCAAAGCACGCGTTGAGGCAGGCTTTGAATTCATGGAGAAGATGAACCTTCCGTATTTCTGCTTCCACGACGTGGACATTGCGCCGGAAGGCAGCAGCCTGCGCGAGTTCTACAGCAACATCGATACGATTGTGGACTCGATTGAAGACCACATGAAGTCCACCGGCAAAAAATTGCTGTGGAACACGGCCAACATGTTCACGAATCCTCGTTTCATGCATGGTGCGGGCACAACGTGCAACGCCGATGTATACGCTCATGCGGCAGCGCAAATCAAGAAGGGCCTCGAAGTCGGCAAACGCCTCGGCGCCGAGAACTACGTGTTCTGGGGAGGCCGTGAAGGCTACGAGACCCTGCTGAACACGGATATGGGCCTTGAACTGGATAACCTGGCGCGCCTGTTCCATATGGCGGTGGATTACGCGAAGGAAATCGGCTTTGACGCTCAGTTCCTGATCGAGCCTAAACCGAAGGAGCCGACCAAGCACCAATATGACTTCGATGCGGCTACTACGATTGCATTCCTGCAGAAATACGGTCTCGACAAGCACTTTAAATTGAATCTCGAAGCAAACCACGCCACGCTGGCCGGTCATACCTTCGAACATGAGCTTCGCGTAGCACGCATCAACGGCATGCTCGGTTCCCTCGACGCGAACCAAGGCGATATGCTTATCGGATGGGATACGGACGAATTCCCGGTTAACATCTATGACGCTACATTGACGCTGTACGAAGTGCTGATGAACGGCGGCCTCGGCCGCGGCGGCGTGAACTTCGACGCGAAGGTTCGCCGTCCATCCTTCGAGCCGGAAGATCTGTTCCATGCGCACATCGCCGGTATGGATACTTACGCAAAAGGCTTGAAAGTGGCAGCGAAGCTGATCGAAGACCGCGTATTCGAGGACTTCATCGCGAAGCGCTACAGCAGCTTTAATGAAGGCATCGGCGCAGACGTCGTATCCGGTAAGGCTACGCTGGCTTCCCTTGCGGAATACGCGCTGAACAACGAGTCCCCTCGCAAAAACGAGTCCGGACGCCAAGAAATGCTGAAGGCGATTCTGAATCAGTACATTCTTGCGAATTAATTCATAACGGTTCGGCTGTTTAAGCTTGTTCCATGAAATCCAAAACCTTCACCGGCTCCCTCCAGGGATGCCGGTGTACTTATTTCAAACCGGAAACGATGGCACGAGCGATGGTCGGCAGTCATTGGCGGCATGCCCCGGACCAGACGATGCACCCAGGGAGAATGCCAACGATGTTTTCATGTTCGGTTCATGAGGAGACGAAGGAGGATATAGATGAGTTACGTTATCGGAGTTGATTTGGGGACCAGTGCCGTGAAGACCGTGCTGGTGGACCGCAGCGGCACGGTGGTTGCCGAGCATTCGGAGTCATACCCGCTGAGCCAGCCGAAGCCCGGTTACAGCGAACAGCGGCCGGAGGACTGGGTGGACAAAACGGTATTGTCGTTACGACAATTAATGAAAGGAAACAACATAAATCCATTCGAGGTTGAGGGATTGAGTTTCTCCGGCCAAATGCATGGTTTGGTCCTGGTAGACGGAGAGGGCGCCGTGCTGCGGCCGGCGATCCTGTGGAACGACACCCGGACAACGGCGCAATGCCGCCGCATCGAGGAGACCTTGCAGGAGAAGCTGCTCGGCATTGCACGCAATCGCGCACTGGAAGGCTTCACTCTGCCGAAGATTCTCTGGGTTCAGGAGTTTGAGCCGGAGCTGCTGGAACGGGCTGCCCTGTTCCTGCTGCCTAAGGATTACGTGCGTTTCCGCTTGACCGGACAATACGCGATGGACTACTCCGATGCAGCCGGAACGCTGCTGCTGGACGTGGCCGGGAAATCCTGGAGCACCGACATTCTGGATGCTTTCCAGCTGCCGCACACCTTATGCCCGCCGTTGGTCGAATCCTTCGACGAATGCGGCACGCTGCTCCCCGAGATTGCCGAGCAAGCCGCTCTGCTGCCGGAGACGAAGGTGTTTGCCGGCGGGGCGGACAACGCCTGCGGCGCTATCGGCGCCGGCATTCTCGAAGAAGGGCAAACGATGTGCAGCATTGGTACATCGGGCGTGGTGCTGTCCTATGAGGAGCGCCGTGAGGTGGATTTTGAAGGAAAGGTCCATTTCTTTAACCATAGCGAGAAAGACGCTTATTATATCATGGGGGTAACCCTAGCAGCGGGATACAGCCTGACCTGGTTCAAGGATACCTTTGCTCCGGATGTTTCCTTTGACGCGCTGTTAAGCGATATCGGAAATATCCCGGTAGGCAGCGGCGGGCTGCTGTTCACGCCGTACATTGTCGGTGAACGCACGCCCCATCCGGACGCCACCATCCGCGGCAGCTTCATTGGCATGGACGCCGGGCATAAGCTGCCTCACTTTGCGCGTTCGGTACTCGAGGGGATCACGTTCTCTCTCCGCGAATCCATTGATATCCTCCGGGCATCGGGCAAGCAGATCGACCGCGTGATTTCCATTGGCGGCGGAGCCAAGAACGAGACCTGGCTGCAAATGCAGGCGGATGTGTTCAACGCGGAAATCGTGAAGCTGGAAAGCGAGCAAGGCCCGGCCATGGGCGCGGCGATGCTTGCAGCTTACGGCTGCGGCTGGTTCCCAAGCCTTCAGGGCTGCGCGAAGGCGTTTTTGCGTCCGGCACGCTCGTATTCTCCAAACCCGCAAGCGGTTCAGGCCTATGACAAATTGTTTGGACTCTATCAAAGCGTATACGGAGCCACACGTGAACTTGGCGCGGAGTTGTCCGAATTCCGCGGATAACCTACAGATGTTGAAGAGCAGGTCGGGAAGACATTCTCCCGGCCTGCTTTTTTTTTGCGTGAACGCTCCGGACCGCATATACTTGAAGCAGGTTGAAGTCATAAGCAGGTTACGCCGGGGAATGAGGGTTGACCCTATTCGATGAGAACCGGTTTGGATATCGATTTTCAGGTTCCTTTTATTGGATGGCCTGTGATCATTGTGTAACATCTGCGGCCAATCCGATTAAGGATGGCGCGGAAAGTGTAAAAAAAGAGATGGGGGGGACGTCAATGAAACTGACAGCCGAACTGAAACGCGAGAAAATCGTTGCTATCGTGCGCGGCATTACAAAAGAACAAGCGGGCTTCGTGGGGGAAGGATTAAGCAGGGGCGGAATCCGGTTTATGGAAGTGACGATGAATACGAAGGGCGCTTTACATATGATCCAGGATTGGCGCGCCCGCTATGACGGTGACGTGTATGTCGGCGCGGGTACCGTCCTTGATGTGGAGATGGCCAAGGAAGCGGTCTCTGCGGGAGCCCAGTTCCTGATCTCGCCGAACACGGATCTTTCCGTCATCGAATTTGCCCTGGAGCAGGGAGTCGACGTATGGCCCGGGGCTATGACTCCAACGGAGATCGTTGCGGCGTACGCCGCCGGGGCGGAGATCGTGAAGCTGTTTCCTATGGCAAGCCTCGGCTTGTCGTTTATCCGGGAGCTTCAGGGCCCGCTGAATCACATTCCGCTGCTTGCCACGGGCGGAGTTACGCTGGGCAATCTTCCGGATTATTTTAACGCAGGCGCGGCAGCGGTGGGTTTAGGGAGCGCGCTGCTTCCGAAGGATGCGCTTGCGTCCGGGAATTCGGACGAGATCCAGCGCCGTGCAGCGGCTTTCGTAGAAG
Organism: Bacillus sp. FSL K6-6540; assembly: GCF_038007545.1. Lineage (NCBI taxonomy): Bacteria > Bacillati > Bacillota > Bacilli > Caryophanales > Bacillaceae > Bacillus > Bacillus sp. FSL K6-6540. Next base: position 6,315,239 of record NZ_JBBOXH010000001.1, on the reverse strand, counting down.
CGGCAAAATAGTTACACTTTGTTCATCCTTAACCACGCAGGTTATGTTTTGGAAGCTTACTACATAAGGAATATATAGACAAGTTATGGTATTATTTAGGTAGCTTGGTTATGTCATTGCTGCCGTGTACAGGCACTTGTTGAGGATAGCATCGTGTGTAAGTAATGCATGGTTAGGTTCAAGAAATGGAAGGGAGCGAATCAAGTGAATTCATCGGGGAAGAAGAAAGTAAGGGTAAAAAAGACCGTTTGTGCAGTTACGGCTACGGCCATGCTTTGTTTGGCGCAGCCGGTATGGGGGGATAATTCCGTTCCGGGCAGCGGAGTCGCTGTATCCGAAACGGTAACTTCCGTCGACAGCAGTGGTCAAGCCGGTTCCGAAAGCGTTACGGATAACGAAATACCGAAGGGTGCAAAAATTTCGTCCAAACAGGCGGAAGAAATCGTGAAGAAGGCTTTTCCTGAACTCAAGAATGTAAAGGTGTCGAACGTGCAGTTCCTGGAGAATGACGACATGAGATCAAGTGCGCTTGCATGGGATCTGCAATTGGTGCTGACCAAAGGGAACTCAAGCTCCGGCTTCAATGCCCAGGTCAATGCGGTTACGGGTGAACTTATTCATATCTATCTCCCTAACTCTTTGTTGAAGCAGGATAGCGACAAACCGGCGTTAACCCGGGAAGCAGCCAAGGAGAAGGCGCTGAAATGGATCAGCACCCACGTGTCGGACGTGAAGGCAAGCGAGCTTAAGGAGAATGAAGCGTATCTCGGTATGCAAGCTGCTTTGTTCAGTCCGCCCCGGTTTGATTTTTATTTCCAGACCTCGGTGAACGGAATTGAATCGGATGTGAACAGCATTACGATCACGCTGGATGGACAGGGCAATACGATTCAATATTCCCGCAATCAAGTCAGTGAGGAGTTTCCTTCATCTACGCCGAAATTGAACGAGGCCTCGATCCGCAAATTGTTTGAAGATCAATTCCAAGTATCCTTGGCCTATGTGCCGGAAAATTTATATAACAATGCCAAAGGCGAATATTTTTTAGGTTACATACCTAATGATCTGTCAGGTTATTCAATGGATGCCAATACCGGCAAATTCATCAGTTTCACGGGGGAAGAGAGCGGGCTTGTCTCCGTTGAGGACGGCACGATTCCGGCAACCGAAGAAACCTTTAAGCCGATCGCGGGTCCATTCGCCGGCGGTGATGCGGCAGCCCGATGGGTGGAGTCGCAGATCAAGCTGCCGTCAGGCTTGAAGACAGAATCCAAGAGTCTGGGTACAAGATGGAACAACAAAGAGGTTAAGACGTGGAACATCAGATGGGGCGAACATGCGATCTCCGCCATGGGCGGAGGAGAGATGGTATCCGCCGAGGTGGACGCCAAGACCGGACAGATCTACTCGTACAACCGATATCGTTATGACCGGACCGAAACTGCGGAAGTGAAGAACCCGATTTCGCAGCAGGCTGCGCAGGATCTTGCTTTCAAGACGGTAAGCAAGCTGGTGCCCAATGCTTCCGAGGAATGGAAGCTGACATCGGTTGATAAAATGGGTAAGGACACGAAAACCCTCAACTATCAATTTTCATTCCAGCGCTATGTCGGCGATATTCGCGTCATGGGCGATTCCCTGAACCTCACGATTGAGGCCAACGGGCAAATCCAGGGCTTTAGCGTGAATTCGGAAGGCGTCCTCTCCAAGCTGCCAACGGACGTAAAGCCGGCCATTACCGAGGAGCAGGCAAGAGCGCAGTATTTGAAGGAGATTGACCTGAAGCTGAAATACGGCTATTACGGCGGTTACCTGTCTGCCAATAATGAAATCACCAAGCCTTTCATCAAGCTGATTTATTATCCGACACATAAACAGCAGGCTTTAGGCGGCATGCAGGTACCGCTCGATGCCAAGAGCGGAAAATGGCGCGATATCATGCCGGAAATGAACCGGAAGGATATTCCGCCAGTGACTGACGCGGCGGGGCATTCAGCCGAAGCGGCTCTCAAGGAGCTGGTGAAATATCGGGTATTGGTTCCGGACAAGGACGGCAAGGTGTACCCGGATCGTCAGATCACCCTTGGAGAATGGTATCAGCTGGTAGCGGCTTCGGTTAGCCCGTCCTACGAGCAGGTGTACGGAAGATCCACCATGGATCCGTACGCGGGCCTGCAGCCGGACCATCCGTATTACCAGGCCATCCAAGTGCTGATCGGGCAGAACTGGATTCCGTATGACCCGGACAGCCCGCTGCAGCTGGACCGTAAGCTGACCAGGGATGAACTGGCAAGCTCGCTGACCCGAATTTTGAATTACGAGAAGCTGTCCAAAGCCTTTATTCTTCCAACCGATGTGCAGGGGATATCCGATGCCGACGCCGTGACGAACAAAGGCGCAGCCCTGATCGCGCTCAAGCTGGGACTTCTTCCTGCGGTGGATGGCAAGTTCCTGCCTAATCGCGAAGTGACGCGCGCGGAAGCGGCTGAGGTTCTGGTCCGTATGTCGAAGCTGGCGGGACGAAGCGATTCCTTCTTGTCCTCATTCTATTGGTAGTATTTAATATTCGTGCCCGGTCGACAAAACTAGAACCCTTAAGCCCTGATGTTATGTGTTACAATGATGGTGCATACGGATGAGGAAGATGAAGGGCGGGTGTACCGATGAAACGAAGCCGAGGAACGATCGTTAAATTACTGTTCATAGGGACTTTGGCGGTAACCGTTGCAGCAGTACCAGAACCAGCTAATCTCAGTGATGTCTATGCCACTTCCAACAAAGCGGTCGTGAAGTCGGTCCATGCGATACAGCAGAAACTGCTGACAGCGATGAGCGACAGGCAATCGACGGTGCGTTTTGTTTACCAGGGCGAGACCAAATCGCTGAAATCGCAGCTAAAAGACGCACTTGATCAGGCGATGGCCAGTGATCCTTATATCCATTACACCATCGCCAGCTATAGCTACGACTATCGTGGAACATCCAGTTCCGCCAATGTTACCGTCCGGTTGAGCTATCGCGAGACCGCGGAGCAGACGAACTACGTGAACCAGCATACCGACCGCATTTTGAAGCAGATCATCAAGCCGGGCATGAATGATCATGAGAAGGTGAAAGCCATCCATGATTGGGTTGTCCGCAACTTGAAATACGATACGACGCTTACGAAATATACGGCCTATGACGGGCTTTACACGGGGAGCACGGTATGCCAGGGTTATTCTCTATTAACGCATAAGCTGCTGAAGGAAGCCGGGATTCAGAACAAAATCGTGGAGGGTACGGCTTACGCCTCCGACAATCCAGAGGGCCAGCTCCATGCCTGGAATCTGGTCCTTCTGGATGGCAAATGGTACCACCTGGACACGACGTGGAACGATCCCGTGCCGGATCGTGACAACGAGGTATCCTACACGTATTACCTCCGAACGGATGAGCAGATGGGCCGGGATCATACCTGGGTGAAATCCTATCCGAAGGCGAATACGCTTTACCGCAACACGCTGGCCGGGCTGGCCGCGAAGGATCGTTCGAAAGCGGGATCATATGAAGCGATTAAGAAGGATCTGGAGTATCAGTTATACGATGCCCGCGCCATCGTCAGCTCCCACCTTCAGCTTCAGCCGCTGGTGAAGGCAGCGAAGGCGGAAGGCAGCCGTAAGCTGGTATTCCGGTTTGACGGGAGCGAGCGAGAGCTTGTGAGCGTGCTCCAGCAGCTGCAGTTAAAGAACAATCTGGGGTCCATCAAGTATTATCACAATGCTTTTGAAAACACGGGTGATCTTAGAGTGCAGATCATATGGTAGACGTCCGTGCCAAATGAAAAACAGCTTCCTCCCAACAACGGGAGGAAGCTGTTTTTTTGCATGTTCGTCTTTATTATGATTTGGCATCCGTGCTCAAATCGCACTCATCCAATGGCACGATGCGGCTCTTCTTAATCAAGCGGTAGCCGAACCAGATGGAGAGGAACAACGGAATGCTGACATACGTGGCAATGATCGTTAACCAGTCGATCTCCCCGCTGAAATTGCCTTGACCGATAATGGCCACGAGACAGAGCAGGAAAGCGAAGATGGGGCCGAAGGGGAACCAGCGCGCACGGAAGGGAAGATCCTTCAGGTCCTTGCCTTGGGCAACGTAGGCTTTGCGGAAGCGGTAATGACTCACCGCAATCGCCAGCCAGTTAATGAATCCGCACATCCCGGAGGCGTTAAGAAGCCACACGTAAACGACGCCATCGCCGAAGAAGGAGGCCAGGAACGCCAGCATGCCCACGGCGGAGGTTACGATCAGGGCTGCAACCGGCACGCCGCGGCTGTTCAGGCGGCTCAGCCATTTCGGAGCCATGCCCTGCTTCGCCATGGCATACAGGACGCGGGTCGAGGCATACATCCCGGAGTTGCCGGCAGACAGCACGGAGCTGAGAATGACCGCATTCATTACGGAAGCCGCAAACGCAAGGCCGGCTTTCTCAAACACCAGGGTGAATGGGCTGACACCGATATTGTCGACCCCGGATTGAAGCAAGCTCGGATGGGTGTATGGGATCAGCATGCCGATAACAAAAATGGCGAAAATATAGAAGATCAGGATGCGCCAGAAAACCTGACGAATGGCTTTGGGCACATGTTTTCTCGGATTCTCGCTTTCGCCTGCCGCTACCCCGATCAGCTCGGTTCCCTGAAAGGAGAAGCCTGCAGCCATAAACACGCCGACCAGCGCGAAGAATCCGCCGTGTACCGGCCCGTCGCCTAGGCTAAAGTTGCTGAATCCGACCGCTTCGCCGCCAAGAATGCCGAAAATCATCATGACGCCGATGATAAGGAAAACAATGACAGTCGCTACTTTAATGATAGCAAACCAATATTCCGATTCGCCGTATCCTTTGGCGGATAGAATGTTTAAGCCGAACATAATCGCCAGGAACAGAAGGCTCCACAGAAATGACGGGCTGTCCGGGAACCAGAACTTGATTATAACCGTGGCCGCCGCGAGTTCGGCGGCAATGGTAACGGCCCAGTTGTACCAGAAGTTCCAGCCGACGGCAAATCCGAAGGCGGGACTGACAAACCGGGAGGCGTAGGTGCTGAATGAGCCGGAATCCGGAAGATACGTAGCGAGTTCGCCCAGGCTGGTCATCAGAAAGTAAACCATGAGGCCTACGGCGGCATACGCGATAAGCGCTCCGCCCGGACCGGCAGAGGCGATGGCCGTTCCGCTTGCCAGGAACAGGCCCGTACCGATCGATCCGCCAAGGGCGATCATCGTCATATGACGGGCTTTAAAGCTCTGCTTGAGCGAAGCAGCCGGTGCTTTTTTGCGATTCAAGGTCGAACACTCCTTCTATACATTAAGAAATGATATTTAAAATATACCCTGTTAGAACAAAAAGACCGCAGGTCCTATACCTGCGGTCTTGATCGTATCCGCATCATACCCTCCATGAAGATAGCACAACACGGGGAAATCCCCGTGACAGTTCCGTCTCTTTCGACAACGGCCCCAGCACAGGATACAAGAGGATACCCTGCACTTCGGCATTCATGCCTTTCACTGTGCTTCACCGGCTTCTCTTTGCCTCGGCACAACTACTGATCATGTCTGCAACCTCTACCTCATCTTGGAATGATGAGGCTATCTGTATATTCAATTCTAACAAGAGAGTCCTAAGTATAAATCACATTCCATGTCAGAAGCAATGGTTAATTTTTACGGTTCAAGGCGGTTCCCGCCGCGCGATTACGATTGATTCCGTTTAGCCATTTGCTGCCAGACGGTTCCGGCAGCTTCTTCGCCGGATTCGATGCGCTCCAGCGCCATTCGCGCCTGCAGGCTTACTTCGAATTCCGGATCGTTGGCGGCTTCTTCAAGGGCGGAACGCGCTTCCTCCGTACCGACTTCGTATAGAAAGCGGGCTGCACGCCAGCGAACGATCTTGCTGCTGTCTTTGAGCGATTCGACCATGACCGGGGTAGCGGCGGCATCGCCGATATCGGACAAGGTATCTCCAGCGGTACGGCGAACGGCCGGCGTTTCGTCGCGCATGGCTTCATACAGGAGCTCCATCGCTTCAGGCGTCCGAAGGTCGCCCAAGTACACAACGACGAGCCGTCGGATCTGCATCTTCGGATCCCGAAGCGCTTTGCGAAGCAGCGGAATGTGTTTCTCCGTCGGCTCCAGCGCATCCAGCGCGGCATAACGTACGCGCCAGTCCTCATCCTGCATCGCGGCCTCGGTTTCCTCGTCCGTCAGCTTCCGGCGCTGCTCGACGAAATCCTCATCGCTGGCACCGTGGGCAATCGCCTGGGCAATGACCTTATCGAGGCGCTCCTGCGGGAATGCGGCTTCCAGCTCCTGCTCCACGTCACGGGCGATGTCTTCCAGCTGGCCGTAGCGTACGCCGTACTCCTTGAGTTTGCGTTCCTTGATAAGCGTCGAAGTCCCTACGGCGGCTACGGCTTGGGAGAAGCGCTCCGACAGACCGATACGTTCTTCCTGATTCCCGCTTTTGACACGAATTTGCATCGGAATATTGCGGAAATATTGCACGAACACCTGGGCTTCCCCAAATGCGATATCATCCGCGCCTTCCTTGAGTCCGGCGGCGAGTCCCTCCTGGCCGAATATTTCTTGAACGGCTCCCAGAATGGAAGGCCAATCGGCGTTGCCTTTACGGTCGAGCGCGATGAAATCGAGGGTGTGGAACACGCTCTTTACGCCAGGGATATGGAGCAGCTGCCTGATCCAGGGAGGAGCCGACCGTTCGTTGTCTAGTGTATATGTTCTGCGAATTCCGGACTCCAGGGTTTCGTCAAGATGAAGCATCATGGAGTTCGGGCTCGGGGTTGGTTCAATGAATGTAATTTTCATGGGTTTTTATCGCCTCCTTATCCTCTTATTGTACCTCTTTTCCATGCCGGAAAAAACATCATACACAGGATTCCAACAAATTGACCGGACTTTGGATAAAAAGAGGAAGGGTTTGTAAAACTGATAATGTTGGATGGAATTCATTCATGTTTTTCAAAGAATTACGGCGAAGGGCGGCACCCCTTGCAGGAAGTCCGAAATACATAAGGGAGGCTAGGCTGTCGATGTACAGGAAGCAGGAGAAAAAGCTTGCGATTCTATGTTTTATCGTGGCGGCCATTATGCTGTACGGGGCCGTGAAAGGATATTTGCGCTACATGCATCATTTTGGATAACACACCCGAGGAGTGAACCTGATGTCATCACTGGATCCAGTACTGATGAGCCGGATACTGACCGGACTGACCCTGTTTGTACATATTGTTCTGGCAACCATCGGCGTCGGGATTCCCATTATGCTGGCTCTGGCGGAATGGAGGGGGATCCGGACGGGGGACGACCATTATACCTTGCTCGCCAGGCGCTGGGCGCGGGGATATGTGATTACCGTAGCTGTTGGCGTCGTGACAGGAACCGCCATCGGCTTGCAGCTCAGCCTGCTGTGGCCCACCTTTATGCGCGTAGCCGGTAAGGCCATTGCGCTGCCGCTGTTCATGGAAACCTTCGCTTTTTTTGTAGAAGCGATCTTTCTTGGCATTTATCTCTATACGTGGGATCGGTTCAAAAACAAATGGACCCACTTGCTGCTGCTAATTCCCGTGGCGATCGGCTCCTCCGCTTCTGCATTCTTTATCACGAGCATGAATGCATTTATGAACCAGCCGCAGGGCTTTGAGCTGGTGGACGGGGTGTTTACGAACGTGAATCCGTTCGTGGCCATGTTCAATCCGGCGACGCCGACCAAGGTGAGCCATGTGCTGGCGTCGGCGTTTACGACAAGCGCAGCGGCGCTGGCCAGCATCGCGGCTTTCAGCTTACTTCGGGGAAGCAGGCACGTCTATTTTAAGAAAGCGCTGAAGCTTACCGTCGTTTCCACCTTTGTTTTTGCCGTGGCCACCGTGATGATCGGTGACTTTTCCGGCAAATTCCTGGCCAAATTCCAGCCCGAGAAACTGGCGGCGGCCGAGTGGCATTTTGAAACGATGAGACAAGCCCCGCTCATTTACGGCGGCTTTCTGGATGAGAATAACGAAATCAAGTATGCGTTAAAGATTCCGTACGCGCTTAGCATACTGGCAGGGAACAGCCCCAGTACGGAGGTCATCGGCCTGAATGAATTTCCGGAGAACGAGAGACCGCCGATGTCCGTGCATTATTTTTTTGATTTGAAGGTGACCAGCGGTGCCGTGATCGTTCTGATTCCTCTCCTGTATATGTTCCGAAGGAAACTTCCTGGCAAAAAGCCTTACCCAAAGTGGCTGCTGCTCAGTATATTGGCTTTAGGGCCTTTATCGATGTCAGCCATATGGCTGGGCTGGTTCCTTGCCGAGATCGGAAGGCAGCCGTGGATTGTGCGGGGATATATGAAGGTATCGGATGCGGCGACCACTTCATCGAGCGTCGGCTGGATGCTGGTGCTGTTTATTCTACTGTATTTGGTCTTGTCCGTATCCGCAATCCGCGTGCTGAGCCAATTGTTCCGGAATAAAAGCGCGGAAGAGGAAATCCGGCTGCTGGGACTCGAAATCGAAGGAGGAGACCGCAAGTGAGCTATGCGATGGTAGCCATAACCGTTCTATGGACGTTCCTGTTCGGCTATTTGCTGGTGGCCTCGATTGATTTCGGTGCCGGATTCTTCAGCTTCTATAGCGTGCTTACCGGACATGAGAACAAGATACACAATATCATCCAGCGATACCTGTCCCCCGTTTGGGAAGTGACAAATGTGTTCCTGATCTTTTTTGTGGTCGGGCTCGTCGGATTCTTTCCCGATGCCGCGTATTATTATGGTACCGCGCTGCTTGTCCCGGGCAGCTTGGCGCTAGTGCTGCTCGCCATCCGAGGCGCTTACTACGCCTATCATACGTACGGCAGCCAGACGGGCAACAATATTGTATACATGGGACTATACGGGGCGACGGGGCTGCTCATTCCTGCCGCCTTGTCGACGATATTGGCCATCTCCGAAGGCGGCATCATCTATATGGACGGCGGGAAGGTGGAGCTTCACTGGTACACGTTCTTCACGAATCCGTACACGTGGTCGGTCATTCTGCTTGCCCTTGTCAGCGTTCTGTACATCTCGGCGATGTTCCTGTCCTATTACGCGCAGCGTGCCGGGGATGAGGCGGCGTTCGGCGTGGTCCGGGGTTATGCACTGGGGTGGAGCGGGCCGACGATCCTGGCTTCGGTTTTCGCGTTTTTCCAGATCAACCATCAGAATCCGGTCCATTTTGGGCAAATGCTGGATATCGCCTGGATGTTTATCGCGTCGTTCGTCTGCTTTGTGATCGCGGTATACCTCGTGTGGAAACGCACCCGCCTTGGCATCGCATTTATCATGGTCATGCTTCAATTCGCTTTTGCCTGGTACGGATATGGTCGCTCGCATCTGCCGTACATTCTCTATGATTACATCCACATTCATGAGAGCATCACCAACGATACGATGGCCATCGCTTTGATTACCGCGTTTATTCTCGGCTTCTGCGTGCTGGTGCCTTCCTTGATCCTGCTGATGCGATTGTTTCTGTTCGATGCGAACTACATTCGCGGCAAATCCGCGAAGAAGGGGTGAGGCAAGTGGAGGATTTCGGCATTTTCATAGCACCGCTGCTCACGGTACTGGCTGCCGTAGCCTTTATGGCGATTTACGCCGTCAAGTATAAAGACCCTTCGGATTGAGGGATGGACAAAATAAATCCGGGCTGTTTCGCCAAGAATCATTCGGTGTAAAAAGAACAACAAAGCGCAAAGTTGAGCGGATAGCTCAATACGGGTAAAATACAGGGTAATGGAAGGAGGAGGCTGCATGCCAAGAATTCGCTATAACAATATCGATAACGTCAGCACGGACAAAACGCTTAAACAGTTCAAGCAGTGGCGCGACGAACGTCGTCAGAAGAAGAAGGATTATTCCTACTGCATTCCGAACCTGACGCCGGATCTTCAGTATTTGCATAGCAACCGGCACGAAACCTCCGTTACCTGGATCGGGCACGCCACGTTCTTCATTCAATACGAAGGCATGAATATTGTGACTGATCCCGTATGGGCGCGGAGAATGGGGTTTAATAAGCGCCTTGGGGAACCTGGACTTCCCATTCATGAGATCCCCCCGATCGATGTCATTTTGATATCGCATTCCCACTATGACCATATGCATGTTTCCTCGATCCGTAAGCTGTACCGTGCGGACACCACCATCATTGTACCGGTTGGTCTGCGTCGGAAAATGATCAATAAAGGCTTTCGCCGCGTGATCGAACTGCAGTGGTGGGAATCGGTCGCCATAAAAGGCGTGAAATTCTCCTTCGTGCCGACACAGCATTGGACGCGGCGCACGCCGTTTGATACGAATACGTCCCATTGGGGAGGATTCGTGATGGAGCCCGTGCTGCAGGATGCAAAGAGGGATTCGAGTTCTTCCGATGAATCGCCATGCAATAACGAACCTGTTGCAGAGGACGGCACCCGACTGCTTCCGCCGAATTTGTATTTTGCCGGAGACAGCGGTTATTTCGAGGGTTTTAAGCTGATCGGCGAACGGTTCAACATTCACCTGGCTTTAATGCCGATCGGGGCATACGAGCCGGAGTGGTTCATGACGTCTCAGCACGTCAATCCGGAAGAAGCGCTGCAGGCGTTTCAGGACGTGAAGGCGGAGACGATGATTCCGATGCATTACGGGACCTTCAAGCTGGCCGATGATACGGCCAGGGAAGCGCTGGACCGGATGGAAGCGGAACGAAAGCGGCTCGGGATTGCCAAGGAGCGGATCCGCGTCTTGAAGTACGGGGAAACCTTCAAGGTTCAGCCGGAACGAAGAAGCGTGACTTCGTAACGGAAACCCAAGAAGCGATTCCGATCGGCATACACACGACAGACTGCCTAAAAAGGCCCGAAAGGTCGTATAACCTTTCGGGCCCATTTATTAGTTCCTTCTAATCGTCATCGTTTTGGGCCAAATGCCGACCGCTCTTGCGGCAGCAACGTTTTTTTTAGCCAACTGCACGAGATCGTCAATCGATTCCCGGTGAAGTCTATGGTAAGACAGCGGATCCGGTCCGACTGGTTCTTCTAATTAATAGAAACGCCTCGGTTCTATGAAATTTGGAAAAAGGTAATCTTTGATCGTCGGCCTCCTGTGGCTGGTCAGCATGAAATGGCCCATGCAGGAGGTTATATTTGTTTAAAACGGTTTTATATCGTCCAGAAGCTTCGATAACCGCCGTACTTATGCTATAATGTGCTGAAACCAATAGTGATAAAGGATGGTAATGCTTAATGATCAGTACAAGCGGCGTAACGCTCCGCTATGGCAAACGAGCACTATTTGAAGATGTCAATATAAAATTCACCCCGGGCAACTGCTACGGCCTCATCGGCGCCAACGGGGCGGGTAAGTCTACATTTCTGAAAATCCTCTCCGGTGAGATTGAACCGAACCAAGGCGAAGTTCATATGACACCGAATGAGCGGATGGCGGTTCTGAAGCAGAACCACTATGAATACGATCAGTATCCCGTCCTGGAGACGGTCATCATGGGTCATGCCCGGCTGTACAACATCATGAAAGAGAAGGATGCGCTGTATGCGAAATCCGATTTCTCCGAAGAAGACGGCATGCGTGCGGGTGAGCTGGAAGGCGAATTTGCAGAGCTGAACGGATGGGATGCAGAGCCGGATGCGGCGGCGCTCCTGATCGGTCTCGGCATTCCACGTGAGCTGCACGATAAGAAGATGTCTGACCTGAGCGGTAACGAGAAGGTGCGCGTTCTCTTGGCGCAGGCGTTGTTTGGCCGTCCGCATAACCTTCTGCTCGATGAGCCTACCAACCACTTGGACCTGGAATCGATTCAGTGGCTCGAGAACTTCCTTATGGATTATGAAGGCACCGTTATCGTGGTATCCCATGACCGTCACTTCCTGAACAAGGTGTGTACGCATATTGCGGATATCGATTTCGGTAAAATTCAGCTGTATGTCGGCAACTACGACTTCTGGTATGAATCCAGCAAGCTGGCGCTTGAACTTCAGCGGGATGCCAACAAGAAGAAGGAAGAGAAGATCAAGGAATTGCAGGCATTTATTCAACGCTTTTCGGCGAATGCTTCCAAATCGAAGCAGGCGACATCCCGTAAGAAACAGCTCGACAAAATCACGTTGGAGGATCTTCGTCCTTCGAACCGTAAATATCCTTTTCTTCATTTCAAACCTGAACGCGAGGCGGGCAAGCAGCTGCTTACGATTGATGGCATCACCAAGTCGATGGATGGGGAAAAAGTGCTGGATAATGTCAGCTTTGTTGTAAACAAAGGCGACAAAATCGCATTTGTTGGACCGAACGGGATGCCGAAAACGACGCTGTTCCAGATCATAACCGGTGAAACCGAGGCGGATGCCGGTGAATACAGCTGGGGGGTAACAACAACCCAGGCGTATTTCCCAAAAGACAACTCTGCCTATTTTGACGGTGTTGATATCAACCTCGTGGAATGGCTGCGCCAATATTCCAAGGATCAGGACGAAACGTTCCTGCGCGGATTCCTTGGCCGCATGCTGTTCTCGGGCGAGGAAGCGCTGAAGAAAGCGAGCGTATTGTCCGGAGGCGAGAAGGTTCGCTGCATGCTGGCCAAAATGATGCTGAACGGCGCGAACGTGCTGATCTTCGATGAGCCGACGAACCACTTGGATCTGGAGTCCATCACGGCGCTCAACAACGGCTTGATCGATTTCGACGGAACGATTCTGTTCACCTCGCATGACCATCAGTTCATTCAGACGATTGCCAACCGGATTATCGAGATTACGCCTAACGGCATCATCGACCGCAGCATGAGTTATGACGAGTATCTGGAGAGTGAAGAGATCAAGGGGCTTCGCGAAAGCATGTACCCGGTTGAAGTTTAAAGAAATTAAGCGGCGGGATGATGGCAACAAGCTGTCATCCCGCCTTTTGTTCATTAAAAATGCTGCACCTCCCAGGTATGGGAGGTGCAGCATTTTTTGGCGTGCGTTACGGATCGGCTCTTTACGAACCGCCGGTACGACGACGCTGGTTGTTTGGTTTTTTGTTGTTTTGGCTTTTCATTTTTTGCGCTGAACCGGCTTGGAATTGTCCCGGCTTGTTCGCGGATGTATTTTGCTGTTTCTTTTGTTCCAGCTTTTGCTTGATCGCATCAGCCAAATTCACTTTGCGTGGCTCATTATTCTCGGGCATAGAAATCACCCTCCTCTTCGTGTTCGCTTGTCCTCATTTTATTCGTTTTTAAATCGTCCGGCAAGGGTAACAATGATTAATACCATTTTCTACGTCCATGGTTCTTTGATCGAAGCAATTATGTTTCTCTAGACCCACACGAAAGACCTTTGCTAGGATTAAATATGGATAATGATGGATATCGCTTGAAGTCTGCACGGAGCAAGCAAAGGAGAGACGCGTATAGTGAATGCCTATGATAACATCAAACAAGGGGAGCGAGGGGCCTGGATCAGCATTGCGGCCTACCTCGTATTGTCATCGTTTAAAATATTCTGCGGATATTTGTTTGCATCCAGTGCTTTGCTCGCCGACGGTTTCAACAACCTGACGGATATCGTGGCATCGCTCGCCGTATTGATCGGGCTGCGGATTTCCCAGAAGCCGCCGGATTCCGATCATGCGTACGGACACTTGAGGGCGGAGACGATCGCGGCGCTGGTGGCCTCCTTCATCATGGCGGTCGTGGGCATCCAAGTGCTGGTTGAAGCCGTCCGTTCTTTTTTTGAAGGCTCCAAGGAAGTACCGAATTTATGGTCTGCCGGCGTAGCCGGCATCTGTGCCGTTGCGATGCTGGGCGTATATCGTTACAATCGGAACCTTGCGCGGCGCATCGATAACCAGGCGCTGATGGCAGCGGCCAAGGACAACTTGTCCGATGCGCTCGTCAGCGTTGGGGCCGCTGTCGGCATCATCGGCGCACAATTCGGCCTGCCCTGGCTGGATACCGTGGCGGCCGTAGCGGTTGGCGTCATTATTTGCAAAACGGCTTGGGAAATATTCAGGGATTGTACCTATAGCCTCACGGACGGCTTTGATGAAAACCGTTTGTCGGATTTGCGCAGCACGATTGCCCGTACGCCCGGTGTCGAGGGAATCAAGGATATGAAAGCCCGAATCCACGGCAATCATGTATTGGTGGATGTCGTCATCGAGGTAGACCCGGATATCAGCGTTTTGGAGGGGCATCAGATCAGTGACCGAATCGAAGAGCAGATGGAGAAGATTCATAATATTATGAGCGTCCATATTCATGTGGAGCCTAAGGGATCCTCCTAAGGGATACCGAATGTGCAGGTATACAAATGGCAGGCCAAGATTCTCTTGACCTGCCATTTAACATGCCGGGGTACATGAAGGATCATGAAGCCCGATAGCCATACACGATTACTCTACATAAATCCAAGCTTTACCGAGCCATGTATATACTTCAACCCATTCCCCGCCAAGCATGACATCGTAACGATTGCCGGTGGTGTCGAGCTTTTGCGGAGCCAAGGCACCAAGCTTTTCGCCGTTTGGAGCGTTGTAGAAGTAAGTTTTGCTTGTAAGCTCAATCATCGGCGTCGGTACGATCACGACTTCTTCAGGTTTGATGATCGGGTCTTCCACCGAGATCGGAGCCGGTCCTGAAGTGTTGGATACCGTACCGTTAATCGGATCCGCGCTTGCTACGGCGGTTAGGGACAGGGTGAGTGCTAGGGCTGCAGTAATGCTTAGCGTTTTTTTCATGGAATGATTCCTCCTTGGGACCGAAGTAGTATTTGACAATATCGTAATAACCACCATTTGGATGTTTTGAACCAAGAAAGTTGGGTACAATTCTCAAATCGTGACAAGTTTCCAGGATTCCTATATACTTTGGGGATGGGAAAAGCCCTGCTCCAGCAGGGAAATCCTTAGGGAGGAGGGATCTTTGGATGGTACGCCGAAAGAAACGAACCGGGCGATTCCTATTGGGAATACTTGTCTTGTTGCTTGTGATCATCGGTGCGGCAGTCTGGTTTGTTTATCCTACGCAATCCCTGGACATGCGCTATCGATCCGTTGATTTCAAGGATAAATTGATGACCATGGTGTCGAACCGGGATACCCGCATGAAACTAAGCACGGAGGAAGTCGGGGAACTCAGCAAGAAGAACATGGTGAAATATATGAGCACGCATAACCTTGGCGTCGATATAACCGGTGCCGATTTCGTAATGAACGGTACCACCATGACAGCCCGCATGAACGGAAAATGGGGCGTATTGCCGTTTGGAGCCGTCCTGCGCTTCCAGATGTCAGCCGAGGGAAGCTATCTTCACCTGACGCATGAATCGACAACGATTCGTGGCGTTGAGATTCCGCTGAATGTGTTCCGGCTTGACCCCATTCAAATTTCGCTGAAGGACTATTTGCCGGATTTGGTAACCGTGAAGAATGTTAAGTTTCTGTCCGATGGCCTGGAATTGAACTTTACGATGGATTGGATGTCGATTCCTTCGTTGTTTAAGTAAAGCAAGAGAATCGGCTAAAGACTCAGACAAGGAAATGATGTCTGGGTCTTTTTGCATTTTCTTTCATGAGACAGCATTATTTTCAGAAAATAATTATGAAAAAAATATATATGTAAACATTGACACTGAAATGATACCCTACTATAATCAGTAAATGTTTAGAAATAAATGTTTTAGTACTAAAGTATTTAGAGGCGAAGGAGAGGGTGTCTCTATTGAAGGAGTGCTGGACCATTAAAGGAGTGTAAAAAATACATGTCCATGCGGAATGAAATTCTGGAGTTGGAGATGCTATTTAAGAAGATGCTTCGGACTGTGCAGAATGAATGGCAGAAGGAGGGGTTCCCTAAGCTGGGGAGAACTCAGTACACCGCCTTGGAGAAGCTCCACGAACAGGGTGCTTTGAGATTGTCTGACTTGGCGGATTCCATTCATGTGACGTGCGGTGCGGTCACGGGCATATCCGATAAATTGATCGAAGGCGGATTCGCGCGCCGCGTAAGGGATACAACCGACCGCAGGGTCATTCATCTGGAGATTACGCCGCTCGGGCGGGAGCTGATTGAGCAGTTGGCCAATAAACGCGCCGAACTGAGCGATTTGTTATATGGTTTTCTAACAGATGAAGAGGTTAAGCAGTTGAGTTTCCTGTACCGCAAAATTTTGACGAATGTTGAGTATATCCAAGGTCAGCTGTCCACATAGAACAAACATGCCATTGATATGAACGATCTTACTTAGAAAGAGAGTGAAAGCTTCCGATGAATACCCATACTGCTGCTCGCCCCGGCGAGCCTGTCAAGAAAGGCCCCATCATTGCCGCATTAATGATTGGCGCTTTTGTCGCCATTCTTAACCAGACTTTGATGAATGTTGCTCTGCCGAGCATCATGGAAAATTTAAGCATCAAACCGACGGTAGCCCAGTGGCTGACCACAGGCTTTATGCTGGTGAACGGGGTGCTGATTCCGGTTACCGCCTACCTGATCGCACGATTCTCGACCAGGCAGCTGTTCATCAGCGCCATGACGCTGTTTACGATAGGCACCTTGCTGTGTGCCATCAGCCCTAACTTCGCATTCCTTCTAACCGGACGCCTCGTTCAGGCAGCGGGTGCAGGAATTCTCATGCCGCTTATGACCGTCGTATTTCTGAACATTTTCCCTATCGAGAACCGCGGTAAAGCCATGGGGATGATGGGGATCGCCATGATCTTTGCTCCTGCGATCGGTCCTACGCTTTCCGGATATATCGTGGAGCATTACGATTGGCGGGTGCTGTTCTACATGATCCTGCCTTTCTCCGTTATCGCTACGTTAATCGGGGTCTTCTTCCTTAAAAACGTGACCGAGGTCAGCCGGCCCAAGCTGGACATGATCGCTATCATTTTGTCGACGCTCGGCTTCGGCGGCTTGCTCTACGGTTTCAGTGACGCCGGGAACGACGGCTGGTCCAGCACGCCGGTTGTGACGACCCTTGCTGTCGGCACGGTTGCCCTCATCCTGTTTGTATGGCGGGAAATGAAGGCCGACAATCCAATGCTGGAATTCCGTATATTTAAGTACAACATGTTTACGTTAACGACCTTGATCAATGTCATCGTCACGATGGCGATGTATGCCGGGATGATCCTACTGCCGATTTATCTGCAGCAAATTCGCGGGTTCACGCCGGTGGAATCTGGTCTGCTCATGCTTCCCGGCGCTATTCTGATGGGAATTATGTCACCCATCACGGGCGCGATATTCGATAAGGTTGGCGCAAGATGGCTGGCTGTTATCGGTCTGGCGATTACGGTCATTACGACGTGGGAGTTCAGTAATCTGACCGAAACGATGTCTTACGGCCAGATCATGATTATCTATACGGCCCGCATGTTCGGTATGTCGATGCTCATGATGCCGATTCAGACCGCGGGATTGAATCAGCTGCCGCGGAGCTTGAACGCCCATGGTACGGCCATGTCGAATACACTCCGCATGGTTTCCGGCTCGATCGGAACCGCGATTCTCGTTACCGTCATGTCCACCCAGGCGGAGAGTCGAGGAGAAGCCTTGATGCAGTCGGGGCTGTTCGATCCGAAGAATCAGGCCGACCTGCTTAAGCTGGGCAACGAAGCAACGATTTATGGCATTAACTATGCCTTTGTTATTGCCACCTGGATCAGCGTGGTTTCCTTGATTCTGGCTTTCTTCATCAAGAAGACGAAGCCGGCGGAAG
Organism: Bacillus sp. FSL K6-6540; assembly: GCF_038007545.1. Lineage (NCBI taxonomy): Bacteria > Bacillati > Bacillota > Bacilli > Caryophanales > Bacillaceae > Bacillus > Bacillus sp. FSL K6-6540. The sequence continues at coordinate 6,297,446 of NZ_JBBOXH010000001.1, read as the reverse complement.
AGCCGAAGGCAGCCGGAAGCCGGGAGGCCGCAGCAACGAACGCTTAAGCCGCCTCGAATTCAAGCACGCCATAAAAAGGGTGTCCCATCCGTTTAACAACGGATGGGACACCCTTTTTCATGTTCCTATGTGTATATTCAATGCACGGGCTTTAACAACATGTGACGCCGTCACATACTTCGTCTGCGTCCGGTAAAGAGAGAGATCACAAACAGGACAACGAAGACGAAGAACAGAACCTTCGCGATACTGGCTGCAGCCTCAACGATGCCGAAGAAGCCGAAGATCCCTGCAATCAGTGCAACCACCAGAAAAATTACGGACCATTTTAACATCATATTCACCCTGCTTTCTTCATCGATTTTATTGGATATATGGCATGTCATCGCATGCTGCTCCAAGTAAGGAGCTCTTATCCAATTTGAAGATCGGTAGGGGCCATCGGCGTTGCCGCAGCGCCCTTCGTAGTGTTCTTTAACCGGGGCGGCAGGGGATGAAACAAGCTGGGGAACAGTGGCATGGATGGCAAGGAACCCTTTGTTTCGTGAGGTGGGGGATAGGGTAACTATTGCGTATCCGAAACCAAACATAACTTGAAAGCGAGGGACAACGTATGCTAACTCAAATCAGTGTTGCCATTATTGCCGTGGCATTTGCGGTTCTCGTATTCTTCTTGATCAAGACATTGAAGGCGGCCACGCAATCGCTCGAAAAGGTAACACAAACGCTTCAGAAAGTACAAAAGACGGTCGACGAATTGAGTTATGAAGTGAAGCAGACCATTCGAAATACGAACGATATTACGGTGGATGTTCAGCATAAGATGAAACAAATTGATCCGGTTATGGATACCGTCAAAAACCTGGGAGAAGCTTTAAGCGAAGTCACTTATGCGGTGAAGCAAATATCCGCCGGCATGGTTAGCCGCTTTAAGCAATCTCGGATAGAGCAGAAGAAAGAGCAGCCCGCCCGCATGGAAGTGCCTTTGACGGCACAAGATCGCACGTTCCAGTCGTATGACGCCGTCTATCAGAAGACGGAAGCGGAAGAAAAATCCCGCAGCCGGAACTGGCTGTCCTACGTGGACACGGCAGTTGGCCTGTGGAACAGTTTCCGTCGTCAAAAAGCCAGATAACAGGTTTAAGGCCAAGCCAGGGTATAACACGGCAAGATGATGAAAGGAGGAGGTCGCATGTGGAATGTCGCACTGTTGATGGTCGGGCTCATGGTTTACTCCGGAGGTGGAGGTGCTGCGGCAGCGCAGCAGCCTGCTGCCGAGATATGGCAAGCGCCTGTAGTTCATGCCGCTGCGGATGTTGGACAAGCACACACCGGCGACAACTCTTCAGAGGGCTATGGGAAGTTAAACGGGATATCGCTTGCGGATACCAAGCGTGATATCGTCCGCAAGCTGGGAACGCCTGCACGAATCGAGCAGGACGGGCTGAGCGGAACCACTAAGCTTCTTTATAAAGATATGGAAGTTGGAGTCCGCAACGGCTACACGGAATATGTTCATGTCAAGCCCTCTGCCGAGTCCTTTCAGGTTGAAGGCCAGCATATAGGCATGTCAACCGATCATGTCCGGGCATCCCTGGGTAAGCCGTATTTTAAGGCGGAGGACGGAGATGTATACCTTGAGAACCATCATGCGCTTAAGGTATACATTGACCGGGATACCGGTGAAATCGAAGGCGTCGATTTATTTTTCGATTATAGTGAATAAATTTGTTTCAACCTTGAGAATTACGGTTAATAACCAATGGACTATAACCTAAATTGAGGTTTAACACTATTAGGGGAGGTTTTCACAATGGAATTCACCAATACGAAGTCATATGCCAAAGTTGTGGAAAACGGGACGCAAGCGGTTCAGGAGGTTCAGAATCTACGGCAGTCCGGTTACGATCTGGATCACATTTATGTATTGGCCCATGATTCGGACAAGACGAGCCGGATTGTGGAAGCAGCCGATGCCAATAATGTAGGCATTAAGGAAGAAGGCGTGTTTGATGCCCTGGCGAATCTGTTCCGGTCCCGCGGGGATGAGCTGCGTGCCAAAATCGTATCGCTTGGCTTTACCGAGGCCGAGGCGGGATTTTACGAGAAACAATTGGACCTTGGCAAAGTGCTCGTGATTGCTAAGAAGGATTGAGGAAGCATTGAACGTTCAGCCTGGCGCTGATTCGACATAGGAGTTATAGGACTTAAAACATAGATAAGGAATGAGACTATTGACGTCTCATTCCTTATCTATGTTTTAAAAGAATGTTCCATATATCTATTAAAAGTGGAAGATTCAAGCTTGAGAACCTTTTTCTATGGCAAATGATCATTGGGTTATTATAGTATAATAGTAGGAAAAGGATTTCTGTCGCATAAGCCGTAACGTTAAAGGAGAGGGCAATGAGAATATTAATCGTAGATGACAATCCGACTAACGTCATTATTATTCGAGAAATCTTGAAGAAGGAAAATTATCAAAATACACTATCTGCATCTTCAGCCCTGGAAATGCTGGAACACCTGGGGATCGGCGATCGCAGCCATGATCCGAATCCCCGTAGGGCGGATATCGATTTGGTGCTGCTCGATATGATGATGCCTGAGATGGATGGAATAGAAGCTTGCCGTATTGTTCAGCAATACGAGCATTTGAAAGATATACCGATCATTATGGTCACCGCCGTCGGAGATTCGAAGAAGCTGGCGGAAGCGCTGGATGCCGGTGCCGTCGATTACGTCACGAAACCGATCAACAAGGTGGAGCTGATGGCGCGGATACGCCTCGCGCTTCGGTTGAAGCACGAGAAAGACTGGCATATTGAAAGGGAACAGCGGGTCCAGGCGGAATTGAAGCTTGCGGCCATGGTTCAGAATGCCGTGTTAAGCTCGCCCATCGAAGATGAACAGCTGGAGATTCATGCCCTGTACCAGCCCTCGGCAGAGCTTGCGGGAGATTTGTATGCATGGTTTCCGCTAGGTGACGGACGTTATGGCGTGATTCTGCTGGATATGATGGGACACGGGATTACTTCGTCCCTGTTTTGCATGTTCATCGCTTCGGTGCTGAAGGATACGGTGACGACTTATGTCGAACCGGAGAAGGTGGTTCAAGAATTGAATCGCAGATTCAATCAGTTGAACCTGGGCGAACAGCTGATTCAGTACTATTTTACGGCCATCTATCTTGTCGTGGACACTCGTTTGAAGCGGGTGGACTATGTCAACGCAGGACATCCCCCGGCTCTGTTCTTCAAAGAGGACGGCGAGGTCATGACGCTGGATCAAGGTTGCTGCCCGGTTGGCTTGTTCGACCGGATCGAGGACATGGAGCCAAGAAGCTTTCATTATGAAGGCGAAGGTCATTTGGTTATGTATACGGATGGCCTGCTCGAACTGGTAGAGGGCGGACATGACGAGAAACTGGATTACCTGAAGACGCATTTGGGCGGCCCTCACCATTGGAGAGAAGACGAAATGAAGGAACAGTATTTTGTGGATGATCCATCGCAGGAGCGAGAGGACGATAAATGCCTAGTTTGGATATCTCTTAAAAAAGGAGAGGAAACCAATCAATGAAGCTGAAGAGCAAGTTAGTCATTGGGTTTACAACATTACTGGCGCTTATGCTGGTATTGACTCTGATCGGGTACGACCGGATCAGTTATATGAACAACCAGATGGACCAAATCTATCAGGAGCGTTACCAGAAGGTGCGAAACTCCAGCGGCATGCGCGGAGAAGTCAACAATATGGCGCGAGAGCTTACGAATATGATCCTGAGCAACGATCCGTCTACGTATACGGTGTCCAAACAGGAAATCGAGACGATGACGGCGCAGACGGAGGAGTATTTTAGGGCCATCAAGGAAAGCGTAAATACCGCAGAGGAACAGCAATTGCTGGTCCGGATCGAGCGTGCGGTTAACGAATATATCGTGTATCAGAACAAGACGCTGGAACTGCTCTCTACCAGCGACGCAGATGGGGCCAACGCACTCCGTAATTCCACCGGGCAATCAGTCCAGGAGGAGATGCTGATCAGCCTGAACGAGCTTAGCAGCTACGAGAATCAGAAGATCAATGATGATATAGCCGCAGCGAAAGCCGCTTACGACCGCTCCGTGCAAATATTCATCTACATCATGGCCGGCGGGCTTCTTATCGGAATGTTGGTCATTCTATGGATTCTCCCAAGCATTACCCGGGGCATCAACGTGGTCTCCATGATGCTGAAGAGCTTCGGCGAAGGCAGGCTGAAGGCCATCCGCCGTATCAAGGTTACGTCCAAGGACGAGTTTGGGGACGTAGCTCGAGTATTCAAAGACTTGTCCGAAGACATCATCGAGAAGCAGCGCATCGAGGAGACCTATCTCCAGGCGCAGCGTGATCAATCCTGGCTGAACTCTAACATGGCCAGAGTCACCGAGCTGCTGGAAGGAATCAATTCCCTGGAAGAGGTCGGCCAGCGGTTCATCAGCGAATTCACGCCGATCTTGGGAGCTCATTACGGAGCCATCTATATCCGTCAGGAAGACAAACATCCGAACAAATTGGAGATGAAAGGCTCCTATGCCCATGAAGGCGGAGAAGAGCCGAAGGTTGCGTTCATGATCGGGGAAGGGCTTGTAGGCCAGGCGGCGCTCGACAAGAAACCGGTCGTACTGAAAAGCGCGCCGGATGACTACATGAAGGTGGAATCCGCTTGGGGAGCTTCCAAGCCCGTATCCATTATGATCTACCCGATTCTGTTCGAGAATGAAGTGCTGGGCGTCGTCGAGTTGGCTTCGTTCGAGGAAACGACATCTTTGCAGGAGCAGTTGATGTCTCAGCTAAGCCAGTCCCTCGGGATCATTCTGAACAACATCACAGGCCGACTGCGGGTAGAGCAGCTGCTGCGCGAATCCCAGGCCATGACCGAGGAGCTTCAGGTTCAATCGGAAGAGCTTCAGACGCAGCAGGAAGAGCTTCGCCGTACCAACGAGAATCTGGAGGAGCAGACCAATGCCCTCAAGCGTTCCGAGGACCTGCTGCAGCGCCAGCAGGAAGAGCTGGAGCACTACAATACCGAGCTTGTTGCCAAGACGCGTGCGCTTGAGGAGCAAGTGCAGGAAGTGGAAGAGAAGAACGATGAAATCGAGAAGGCGCGAGTGCAGCTCGAGCAGCAAGCGAAACAGCTCTCGATTACAACCAAATACAAGTCGGAGTTCATGGCGAACATGTCCCACGAGCTGCGCACCCCTCTTAACAGCCTGTTGATATTGTCGCAGCTTCTGTCTGAGAACAAGGATGGGAACCTAAGCTCCAAGCAGATTGAATATGCACAGACGATTTACATGTCGGGCTCCGACCTTCTCAAAATGATTGATGAAATTCTCGACTTATCGAAAGTGGACGCCGGGAAAATGGAAATCAACTATGAAGACGTCCAGCTTCCGGATATCGAAGCCTTCGTGGAGCAGAATTTCGCCGCGGTGGCATCGCGCAAGCATATCAATTTGGGCGTGCATATTGAAGAGGATATCCCGCAAAGCATCGTGACGGACAGTCATCGCGTGAAGCAAATTCTGCGCAACCTGTTATCGAATGCTTTCAAGTTTACGAATAGCGGCTCTGTCGAGCTGCAGGTGGAAAAGGCCGACAAGGACAAGCTTCCGGTTTACCTAAATGCCGAATCGGACTATGTGGCCTTCGCTGTCAAAGATACCGGAATCGGCATTCCGGCAGACAAAACGGATCTGATCTTTGAAGCCTTCCAGCAGGTGGACGGTACCACTAGCCGCAAATACGGCGGGACCGGGCTTGGCCTTTCCATCAGCCGCGAGCTTTCCCGCCTGTTGGGCGGGGGCATTACGGTTGAATCGGAGGAAGGCAAAGGAAGCTGCTTCACCCTCTTCCTGCCGGCAAGCCATCCAGAAGTGGCTGACGGTGCGAAGGAAGCGGCCGCAGCGATGGAGGCACCGCCTGAGAGCTCTCTGATCGTACCGAAAGCCAAGATGGTTACGAAAGAGGTTCAGCCTGCCATACAGGTAGACGATGATCGTAACCAGCTCGGGCCGACGGATAAAGTGCTGCTCATCATTGAGGATGACGTGAAGTTTGCCAGAATCCTGCTCGATATGGCCAGAGGCCGCGGCTTCAAGGCTTTGGTCGCACTGCAGGGTGACATCGGACTGGAGATGGCCAAGTCGTACAGACCGGATGCCATCATTCTGGATATCCAGCTCCCGGTAATCGACGGCTGGTCCGTCATGGGCGAGCTGAAGAGCTCTGCGGTTACCCGCCATATTCCGGTGCATGTCATCTCCGTTGTGGATGAAGTGAAGCAAGGCTTAATGATGGGAGCGATCGCTTACCTGAAGAAACCTTCAAGCCGGGAAGCGCTGGAGGACGCGTTTACGCATATCCAATCCTATGCGGAAAAGTCGATGAAACATCTCTTGATTGTCGAGGATGACGATATTCAGCGGAATTCCATTATCGAATTGATCGGTCATGACGATGTGTCGATTACGGCGGCATCCACGGGCGCCGAGGCGCTTAGCGAGCTGCGTAAGCAGCGCTATGATTGCATGGTGCTTGATCTGATGCTGACGGATATGACGGGCTTTGAACTGCTTGATCAGATTCGCGATGACGAGAACCTGGTGGATCTGCCGATTATTATTTACACCGGCAAGGATTTGGATTCGAAGGAAGAGATGCAGCTTCGCAAATATGCGGAGTCGATCATCATTAAGGACGTGAAGTCACCAGAACGGCTTTTGGATGAAACGACGCTGTTCCTGCATCGGGTTGAGGCCGATTTGCCGGAGGATAAACGTAAAATCCTGCAGAAGCTGCACAACAAGGAAGAACTGTTTGAGGGCAAGAAAATTCTGCTTGTGGATGACGATATCCGCAACGTGTTTGCCCTCTCCAGCGTGCTGGAGGGATACAATATGGAAGTAACCTTTGCCGAGAACGGCCGGGAAGCGATCGAGCTCCTTCAGCAGAATCCGGATTTCGATCTGGTGTTAATGGATATGATGATGCCGGAGATGGACGGTTATGAGGCGATGCGCCGCTTACGCGAAATGCCGGAATTCGACAAATTGCCGATTATTGCCCTGACGGCCAAAGCCATGAAAGAGGACCGCGCGAAATGCATTGAAGCGGGTGCTTCCGATTATATGAAGAAGCCGATTCAGACAGAGCAACTTCTTTCCCTAATGAGGGTTTGGTTGTATTCGTAAGCCGCTTTTGTGGGTAAAGTACAAGTAGCAAATAAACACTCGGAAAGCGGTGCAAGCGTAATGTCATCTAGTGACCATATGGAATCAGAACAACTGTTGTTGACAGAGAATAGCGAGCGTGAACTGGAACAAATCGAGATTGAACTTCTTTTGGATGGCATTCATCGATTCTATGGTTACGATTTTCGAAATTACGCCATTCCTTCGTTGAGGCGGAGAATCTGGCATCATGTTCATGCAGAGGGTGTTTCCACGATTTCTGCCCTCCAAGACAAAGTACTGCACGACCGTTCATGTTTTGAGCGGCTCATATATAATTTGTCGATTCCTGTTACGGAAATGTTCAGGGATCCGAAACTATTCCTGACATTCAGGCAGTCGGTGGTTCCATTGCTTCGTACGTATCCGTATATACGGATTTGGCATGCAGGCTGCTCAACCGGAGAAGAAGTGTATTCCATGGCCATTTTGCTTCATGAAGAGGGGTTGTATGAAAAATCCCGGATTTATGCGACGGACATGAATTCGCGTTCGCTCCAGCAGGCCAAGGAAGGCGTATTCGATATCAAACGCATGAAGCAATATACGAAGAATTACTTGGAGGCGGGCGGTACCCGCTCGTTCTCCGAATATTATACCGCGAAGTACAACTCGGTTATTTTTCAGCCGTTTTTGAAGAAAAACATGATATTTGCCGAGCACAATTTGGCAACGGACCGTTCCTTTAACGAGTTTAACGTGATTTTTTGCCGGAATGTCATGATTTATTTTAATGACCAGCTGCGGGATCACGTGCACGGATTGTTTCACGAGAGTCTAAGCCATTTCGGTATTCTCGTCCTGGGCGCCAAAGAGTCCATACACTTTACGAATTATAGCGAAGCTTATGAGACACTGGACCGCGTCGAGAAAATTTATCGAAAGATTAAATAGAAGTTTTGTAGGAGGATCTCATGGGGTTTCACGAACCGATTCATATTCTGTTGGTAGATGACCGCCCTGAAAACTTACTTGCACTCGAAGCTGTTCTGGACAGCGAACAATACACGCTCATTAAAGCTACTTCGGGCGAAGAGGCTTTGCGATATCTCTTGAAGTATGATTTTGCCGTGATTGTTCTTGATGTCCAAATGCCCGGCATGGACGGCATTGAAACGGCAAGGCTGATCAAGGCGAGAGACAAAACCAAGGATATTCCGATAATATTCATTTCCGCAAACAGCAAGGACGCGGAGCATCTTTTTGCGGGATACTCCGCCGGTGCAATCGACTATATGGTTAAACCCTTCATCCCTCAAATCTTGAAATCCAAGATCGAGGGTTTTGTCGATATGTATCGGACCAATAACAGGCTGAAGATCCAGTCCGCGCAATTACACCAGAAGACTCAGGAACTGGAAAAGATTAATCAAGAGCTAGTGCTGGCCAAGGAAGAAGCCGAGATTGCCGCCAAAGCCAAAACCGAGTTTCTGGCGATGATGAGTCATGAGATCCGAACGCCGATGAATGGCGTCATCGGGATGATTGATTTGCTGATGGACAGCGAGCTTCAGGATGAACAGCGTGAATATGCCACGATTATCCGCAACAGTGCGGATGCCTTGGTTAACATCATTAATGACATTCTGGATTTCTCCAAGATGGAATCCGGCAAAATGGAGCTGGAGGAATATCCGTTTGATCTTAAGTCCTGCGTTCAGGAAGTGTTCGGTTTGTTCTCCGGAGAAGCCTCCAAGAAAAACCTGGAGCTTACGTATTATATCGAGGATCAAATCCCTTCGATGGTATTCGGCGATATGGGGCGCCTGCGTCAAGTATTGGTGAATTTGGTATCCAATGCCGTAAAATTTACGAATGAGGGCGGCGTGTATTTGGTTGTTTCGCTTGCCAAGGCTGAAGAGAATCGATTAACGCTTGAATTCACGGTAAAAGATACGGGAATCGGTATCTCATCGAAGAAGCTTGACCGGCTGTTCAAGCCGTTCTCTCAACTGGATTCCTCGATGACCAGACGCTACGGCGGAACAGGTCTGGGGCTAGCGATCTGTAAATCGCTTGTGCAGATGATGGGCGGAGAGATCGAGGTTGACTCCAAGGAAGGGGAGGGAGCCACCTTCGTATTCACGATCTGCGTTCACACGCATGAGGAGGAGCATCCTCGGCTACGGGAAGAGGAACGTTCGGACAAATATCGGGTGCATGGGGGAAGACAGCCGAACATTCTGATCGTGGACGACCATCCGATTAATCGAAAGCTGATGGAGAGCATGCTTGAAAAGATGGGAATGATTGCGGATATGGCCGAAGACGGCAGGCAGGCCGTTGAGATGGCTGCCGGGCCTAAAGCTTACGACATGATCTTTATGGATTTGCAAATGCCGGTCATGGACGGTTTGGAGGCCGCTCGCCTCATCCGCCAGATGAAGCCGGAAGCGGACGCTCCCGTACTCGTTGCGATGACAGCCAATGTCATGGACGGGATTCAGAAGCGCTGCTTTGATGCCGGCATGAATGAATATATCAGCAAACCGGTCAAAATCAGCTGTGTAAAGCACCTGATATCCCGTTATATGCCGGTAGAGCCGGACGGGTGGGACATCAGCCCAAGCCAAGTCCGGATCATCAACGGCTAGTGAATGAATCGTTTTCCATATATTAGCGCGTCTTTATCCCTCGTTAACCTGTTTCAACAAGCGAGATAACGGGTTATGTAAAGGGAAAACAAATTATTGGGAGAGAGTGTCTATGAATACAAAAACGAATGATAAGTTCAATGCCAAGACCCAAATGAACGAGGGCGTATGCACTGTATTTTTGAGCGGTGAACTTGATTTGTCCGTCGCTCCGGATTTTCGATTGGTAATGGAGCCTCTTGTCGGCAATTCCGAAGTAGACTTGATCGTCAACATGAAGGACATGACATATATTGATAGTACGGGCATTGGTATTCTTCTGTCGATACTGAAAGCCAGACATGGCATGGAAGCACGCTTTGCAGTTGAGGAAGTTCCGCCGCAAATTCAAAAGCTGTTCGATATGACGGGTATTGCGAAGTTCTTTCAGTCGTAAGAAGAATTCCCAATAGGAAAGGATCGAAAAGAATGAATTCAGATGTACAAAGAATAACACTTAATTTGCCTGCCAGTGCTGAATACGTGGATATTGTAAGATTGAATCTATACGGGATAGCTTCCAAGATGGGCTTTTCCTATGAAGAGATCGAAGATATGAAGGTTGCGGTGTCGGAGGCCTGTAACAACTCGGTTTTATATGCTTATAGCCAGGAAGGCGGAATGGTAGAGGTTTTATTTCAAGTGACCGGCGAGTCGCTATCCATTACGGTCAGAGACGAAGGGGAGAGTTTCGACAGTGTGGGGGCGGTTGGCGATCGTACACTTCATGATAAAGATCTCAGCGAGGTCCAAATCGGAGGACTTGGCTTCTACCTGATGGAGGCGCTTATGGACGAGGTGAGCGTGACAAACCAGGCTGGAAAGGGAACCGAGGTTACGCTGACGAAGCGGCTCGCAAGAAGCGAGGAGCCAGTATGAGTGATAAGGCGACTCCCCAAGAGTCCAGAGATGAAGCAGTTCATTTAATAGAACAGTATCAGCAGACGAAGGATAACGATATCGCAACGGTGCTGATTAAAAAATATGAACCGATGGTCAAGATGGCAGCAGGCAAAATTGCCCGGAATCGGCCCGATCTGTATGAGGATTTATATCAGGTTGGTCAAATGGCATTAATCCGTTTGCTTCAGCAATACGACATTAGCCTGGGGATTCCGTTTGAGCCCTACGCCATGAAGAGTATGATCGGGCATATGAAAAACTTCCTCCGCGATAAATCATGGTACATTCAAGTGCCAAGACGAATCAAGGAGAAGGGGGCCTTGGTCCAGCAAGCGATTGATGAATTAATGGTGAAGCTTGAACGATCTCCTGATGTGAATGAGATTGCATCCTACCTGGATCTTTCCGTTGAGGAAACCGTTGAAGTGTTGGCGGGAAGGGAATGCTATCATTATGTATCATTGGATTCCCCATTGTCTCAGGAAGAAACCGGGGCAACGCTTGGAGAGCTGATCAGTTCGGACGTAAATGACTTTGATTCCGTCGAGAAGCGCATGGATCTTCAACAGGCGATGAGCCAGCTGAAGGAGCAGGAGCAGAAGGTGCTGCTGCTGGCATTTCAGGAGGGGCAGTCCCAACGAGCGATCGCTCAAAGGTTAGGCGTGTCGCAAATGAGTGTCTCGCGTATCCAGAAGCGGGCAACGGAAAAACTGAAGCAAATCATGTCCAATTCTTCGTATTGATATGGACAAGCTTCGTAGAGACAGACGTATAGCAACATAAGGCACGCTTCCTCCATCACAGGAATGCGTGCCTTTTTTGAAACCTAATATCCGTATTTATCGAAGGGAGTGGCAAGGAAATCATGCTTGGGCCGGATACGACAGAAGGTCAGGATATTTATGATTTTGCAGGGGGGTGGCAATGGCACGATGTCCGAACCGATAACTGGCAATCCTCCTGGATCGGCGAGCTTCGGTCACGCTATCCTTATACAGCCGAATGGTTTAATCTGGCACCGTCGTTAAAGGATCGGAATTACTTATCCGTTCGTTTCAAGGATGGGGTGGAGGCGGTCATTATGGGGTCCATGCTTTATAAGGTTACGAATGAACACGAGCATCATAAGTCGGAACAGTTCTATTTCTATGTGGATGCTCAAGTGCTGATCACCATTAATTTGGATGAGCATACCCGCAGCGTGATGGCCAAGGCCGATAGAGCCTCGATGCTTCATCAATGCGAGCGGCCCGTAGACGGCCTGTTTGTATTGGCCCGGGCCATTCTGCATTATTACCATGCAGGAATGGATCAATTCGAACATAACCTGCGTCTTGTCGAAAAGGATATGCGTACACGCAACCGAAGATCTTTAATGGATAACATTCTCTCGTCAAGGTTTGAGCTGCTGGAATGGAGCAACCTGTTTATTCCTTTTCAGGAGCTGATCGCTGCGGCGAAGGAAGGGTATCACGGCGAGCTGGATGCCAGCCGCTCGTTTCAACAGCTCCTGCATCGAGTAGAAAGAATGGAAAGGCTGATTTATCACTATGAGCGCGAAATCGATACGCTGGTATCCATAGATGATGCCATCTCGGCGTTCCGCGGCAATGAAATCATGAAGACCTTGACCATCTTTACGGTCGTATTCACACCGGCAACCGTGATCGGGGCCGTATGGGGCATGAATTTCGAGAACTTGCCCGGCATTAAGACGTTCTGGGGCTTCACGGCAGTCATTGGCTTCACCCTGCTCTGGACCGGAGGGATGTACCTTTGGATGCGTGCGAAGGGATGGACGGGGGACCTGCTTCAAGTAAAGTCCAAAAACAGGAATATTTGAGTACGAAGTACACGCTTGCATAAGCAGTGCAGCAATAACTCATCACAATCGCCCGGTAACCGTTAAAGGTACCGGGCTTGTTCAGGTAAAAGAGACGAATTAGGATTTGGATTGTTCAATATATCCCTGCAGGTTCGAGATGAAATCCCCTATCATCGGCACATTGACAAAGAAGCTGAGAATATAACCCAGAAGACCCAGCACGAGAGCCGTGCCAAGGGTTAAGCCCAACCCCCGGGCCAGGCCGGCAGTGAGGTTGGCAATGATGCGTTTCTTGGGATTCATGTAATTATCGATCATGTCCTTCATTTCGGACTTCTCCAGCGTAGCGGCGATTTTGTCCAGTCGCGTGTTCAATTTCTTCACTTCGTGCCTAAGCTCAAAGGGATGCTCCTGCACCTCATCGGCCTCTTTCGAGTGTCTTTCCCTGGATGATTCGGATTGCACTCGTTGTTCCTCGTTTCGTGTCGAACGACTGCCGCTTCGGGTTGAGAAGCCGGAGCCGCCATGATATGGGTTTGCTTTACTCATGAAATATCCCCGCTTTCCAGGCAGATGCGCCGTTTCATTTCACTTCGGAATCCATACGATGTTGATAAGACAACGTGCCGGATCTGGCACAAAAATAGCCAGCTGCGTCAGCTGGCTATTCGTGACCCTACGAATTAATAATTCGTTGTCGTTTTCATTTCACGGCTGACTTCGGAAGAGGTGTCCATCGCTTTATCCTTCACATCTTTGGAAGCACTTGAAACCTCGCTCGACACGTCTGCCGATGCTTCCTTGACGCTGGACATAATGCTTTGGCGGCCTTCGTTCACGGTGGCCATGACATCGGAGGCTTTGCTTCCTACCGTTTTTGCCAGTTCAGAAGCTTTATCGCCTACGGTATAAGCGACTTCTTTGGTTTTATCCGACACCATGCTCAGCTTCTCGGATAAATCCCCGCGAAGCTCGCGGCCTGGCTTTGGAGCGAACAACAGAGCTGCCGCCGCTCCGACCAAGGCACCGATAAAAGCACCTTTGAAGAATGTGGAACCGCTTTGTACTGGGTATTCTTGTTCTGCGTTATTCATAACTTTCACTCCTTTTAGTTAATATAAAAATGAATATAAACACGAGGATCAGGCTGTGCGTCTAAACAACTTGGCAACAAGACCGAGCAGGAATACAAAGATGGCCGTACCGATGATTGCGGGTACAATGGCAAATCCGCCTATGACAGGACCCCATGCTCCGAAGAGCCACGGTCCGAGCCATGCGCCTATGAAACCTGCGATCATGGAACCGATAATTCCGCCCGGCATTTCATGACCGACCAGCGCATCCCCGATTATCCCGATGATGATTGCCATCACGATGCTGATGATGATTCCCCACATACGATCGCCTCCTTTTTCAGAGCAATGTGTTTCGAGTGGGCTTGCTTATCTCGTAATTAAACGCAAGGCCACACCATGAAACAGGAGACGTGCAAAACGGGAGATAAATGAAATGTCCGTCCTCTATGGAACGTATCCTGCTGTCAATTGCAGTTTTTTGTACTATACTGAATACAGATTTGCAATCATTCTCGAATAAGCGTGATCTCGGAGAGATGCAAGCATACAGGCTTCTCAAGGCATCATACGTAACAGACGGTATATAGAAGGAGTTATTCAACATGGACAGTGTATTGGTGAAGGAATATCGGGCGGACATCTTGGAGTGCGTCCACAATGGACATATATGTATTGTGAATGAACAAGGTAAGGTCGAGGCTTATGCGGGAGATCCGGATTATGTCGCATTTACGCGTTCTTCGGCCAAGCCGATGCAGGCGATTCCTTCTATTCGCGGCGGGCTGGCCGATCATTACGGACTGTCCGATGAGGAAATTGCGATCATGACGGCTTCGCATCGTGCGGAGCAGGCTCATGTGGAAGTGTTGGAGCGTTTTGCACGCAAGGCGGGCATCAGCGAAACCCACATGGTGTGCGCATCCAGCTGGCCGCTGGACGAAGGAAGCAAAGAAACACTTTTGCGAGGCGGCGGCGATAAAAGTAAATGGTACCATAACTGCTCCGGCAAGCATTATGGCATGCTGGCCTACTGCCAGATGGCGGGATATCCGTTGACGGGATACGATCAGCCGGAACATCCGCTGCAGCAGGAAATCCTTCGGACGGTCGCCTATTTGGCGGGATTGGCTCCCGGCGATGTTAAACTGGGAACCGATGGATGCGGACTGCCGGTATTCGCCATGCCGCTCCGCGCTTTGGCAACAGCCTACATGAAGCTTGCATGCCCGGACCTCATAGAGGACGAGCCGACGCGAAAAGCGGTCATGCAAATCACGAAGGCCATGCATGCAGCCCCTTATATGGTGGCGGGTAAACACAAAGTGGATACCCTTCTTCTGGAAGATCCTAATATTGTGGCCAAGGGCGGCTTCAAGGGAGTGTACTGTTTCGGTCTTAAGAAGGAGCGGCTCGGCATCTCTTTCAAAATTTCGGACGGCTCCGAGGAAGAATGGGGCTGGATCGCGGAGTCCATATTGGAACAAATCGGCTATGGCAGCAAAGCGACCATCGAACGGCTGAAAGCTGCATATCCTAAGGATTTATATAATGATGAGGGTCTTCGAGTAGGCAGGGTAGAAACCGGATTTAAGCTGCTCCACGCTTAAAGGCGACTGATTAGACCGGAAACCGCCGGGGTATTGAATAGTAAAAAAGGCGGAGGTGACCGGCCATGATTAAAATCATGACGGCAGCGGAAAGACATACTACCCATGAAGACGGTATTCACAGCGAATTCAGCTTTTCTTTTGGTGATTATATAGACCCGCATAACGAGCACTTTGGAAGCCTTCTGGCGCATAATGAATATGTTCTCCAACCGATGGAGGGGTTTGATCGAAGGTTTCATCATGATTTGGTGATTGTGCATTTGGTGCTGGAAGGCACGTTGACGTATGAAGATGATACAGGGAAGCTCATGGAGCTTACGCCCGGTACGATTCATGTCGTGAATACAGGCTCCGGCGTGTACCATGCCGAGAGGAATGCCTCCTCTTCGGAGGACGTACGCTATCTGGAAATGTGGTTTCTGCCCGCGGAGCCGGGCCTTGAGACCAGTCACCACCAAAGCAATTTTACAAAAGAACAGCAATTGAACCAGATGCTTCCGATCATCGGTTCAGGCAATGGTAAGTCGAGCCTGCCCCAGTCGCTGGATGTTGTGATGTACAGCAGCATACTGGAGACCGGACAAGAACTGACGTACAGTCTGGCCGGGGATCGTAGAATGCATCTATATGTCATAAACGGTCATGTCGAAATATCATCGGAAGACGGCGTATTCGATATTAAGGCGGGCGATGCGGCAAGGATACAGCGTCGTCATGAGTTGACCTTCCGGGGGAACTCCAGTGAGGGGAGCTCGGAAATGGTCCTTATCGATATGCCATAACGTAAACAGAAAGCCCCGGGATTTGCGAGATTCGCAAGTACCCGGGGCTTTTGTCATGACAAAAGCGCTTCTAAAGAATACACTCAAAGTACGTGAAGATACAGTCCTACTGGTTTCCGCGGAGCTGTCCAAGCTCGGATACAACGGCTTCCACTTCCGAAATACTAAGATTCTGTTTATTCATGACCATATCGTACAGATCATAAATATCATCATATTGGTTAACCGAGAAGGCAGAGGCCTGCATGGCAGCGCCTGTAGCCATCCGTAGCTTCGTTTTAATCTGTTCGATCATATACTCGACATTGGCTTGGGATTTTTCACTCAAATCCATGGAATAACACCATCCTCTCTTAGGCGGATTTACGATTTTCATCCCTGTATTGTAACATGTTAGCGTGCGGCTCGACCAATGTTTTTGCCATCGGTGAGGAAGATAGGTTAAAATCAGAAAAAAACGCTTCACCGTCAGCGATGCTAATCATCGAACCATTTAATCAAGGAGGTCCGTCATGAGCGAACAAGCCGGCAAGACGCCAAGCGTGCATGCTGCCAAAGCCAAGATGTCGGGCCATGAACTGGCCGGTTTTTTTCTGGGGATTTCGCGGCGCCATGCGCTGGGCAGCATCGTATTTTTATGTATTGGCACCGACCGTTCCACAGGTGATGCGCTCGGTCCGTTGACTGGAAGCCGGCTTGTGGAATACGGTTTTCCGCAGGTGATCGGCACGCTGCCCGAACCCTGTGATGCTTTCAATCTTGAGGCAAAGCTTCAAGGCATACCCGAGGATCAGGTGGTTATTGCCATTGATGCTTGCTTGGGACAATCCTCTTCCGTCGGTTATTTCTTTGCAAGCGAAGGTCCGCTGGCGCCGGCCCAATCCGTCGGCGGGAAGTTGCCGGCAGTGGGAGACTACAGCGTGGCAGCGGTCGTGAACGTTCATGGACCGAAGCCGTATTGGACCCTCCAAGTGACGTCCCTTTACCAGGTCATGGGAATGGCGGAGCAGATAGCGAAGCAAGCGGCTGCGGCCTTTGGCCTTAGTCCGTAAGACACGCGTTTCAACCGGGGTTGTTTTAGTTTAATAATAGTTCATTCTTTATAAAATAATGGGTGTCTATCCTAGGGCATCGCTGAATAGAAAGAAGGGTATCGCTATGGAAAAAGTACAATGCAACGGCAGCACGATTTGCTACGTGGATCAGGGACAAGGTGAGCCGGTCATTCTGCTTCACGGTTTCTGCGGAAGCTCCGCTTACTGGGAACAGGTACTGCCATATCTTCAAGGTTTCAGAGTCATTGTACCGGATCTCCGGGGTCACGGGCGGTCCGATGCACCGATGGGATCGTATACCATCGAACAAATGGCGGATGACGTCCTGCTATTGATGGATGAGCTCGATATTCCGAAGGCGGCGTTGCTCGGTCATTCCCTCGGAGGATATATAACGCTCTCCTTCGCCCAGCGTCACGCTTCTCGATTGAACGGCTTTGGCCTGATCCATTCTACGGGCTATCCGGATTCGGATGAAGCGAAGGAGAAACGGGTGAAAGCGGTCAGCACCATCCAAGGGGAGGGCATTACGGCTTTTGTTGACGGATTGGTGCCGGGCTTGTTTGCTCCGGATACGAAGGAAACCAAGCCGGAATGCATTCAGCGGGCGAAGGAGATCGGTTACCTTACGCCGCCGCAAGGTGCGATAGGTGCGGCGCTGGCCATGCGCGAGCGGCCGGACCGGCGAGATGTGCTATCGGCATCCACGCTGCCGATCCTGCTTGTAGCAGGAGAGAAGGACGGCTTGATTCCGGCGGAGCGCACCTTTACCACAGACCATGACAACGTAACCCGGATCGTGATCGAAGGCGCGGGTCATATGAGTATGATGGAGACGCCCGAGAAGCTCGGCGAAGTCATTTCCGCTTTCATGGGACGGCTGGAGCAAGAATAAATCCATATCGTTTATAATAAACGGATACTCCTATTGCGGGGTATCCGTTTATTGCATTGCGGGCTGCAGTTGCAGTGGACCCTCCATCGTTTCCGGACCCCGCCCTGAACAAAGCGTGAACGGGCAGGAGGGCGGCTACTGGAATTCTGGTCCCGGATAGCCTACAATTTAATCGTGATCCGGATTGGAATAGACCCGGCATGAATGCACCTGCAGGGGATTCACCGAAGCTGCCTGGCATGCCGGTCCTAAGTCCTCGGCAGTGGGAATTGCCGGAAGGTTAAAGATGAGGTCAACAATTTGCTGCATCCGGCACGGATGCAGATTGGGGGCGAGTGCATGTTTCGCAGGGATTATCTTGTGCGGCTTATTGAGGATATGACACAGATGATAGCCAAAGTGTTTTCGCTCAAGCAGGAGCGCAAGCATACCGAAGCTTTATGGGAGCTGGATGAGCTTTTTAAACGGCAGTTCCGGCTGAATTCAGGGCTGCTTCGCTCCTTGTCCGCAGCCGATATCGAGCAGCTCTTTCGCAATCATGGTTATCTGGAAGCGGACAAGCTGCAGAGTGCCGCAAGGCTGATGGAAGAGGAAGCATCGCTGCTGCTCGAGCTTGAGCGCGAAGAAGAAGCCGTTATGCTCTATACCAAGGTCTTTCAGTTATATTTGAAGTCAGCCCTGCAAGGGGCGGATCCGAAACTGATCGGGTTGACGGAACGGATCGGTCTGCTGAAAGAACGTTTAAGGGCTTACGCGTGGCCCGAAACGGCGATGCTGGATTATTATGCGTATACGGAGCAGCAGGGGATGTTCGCGGAAGCGGAGAATACCCTGTACCAGTTGCTGGATAGCCGTAAGATCGAATATGACGAAGGCGTAAGGTTCTATCAAAGATTGCAGCAGAAACGGCCCGAGGATTTGGCAAAAGGCGGGCTTCCGCTGGAGGAAGTCGAGGAAGGCATGGACGAGCTCCACCGTCGTTTTCCGCATGCGGTTGCGGACGGAGACAAATCGTTTCCCGGCCTCGATTAACCTGTCTATAACATAAAAGAAAGCGAGATGTACTCTTTTGGATGCATTAAGAAAATTGATTCATAACATCATGGAAGAAGCATCATTGATTACGGCTACGCTAAGCCAGCTTCGCAAGCGGGAAGGCATGACCTACAGCAAAGTAACGGTTAAGCCCGTAGAGCTCAAGAACAAGCTGCACTATCAGTTCGCTTATTATTCCGCAACCAAGGTCACCCATCAGAATGTGCCGGCGGATGAGGCGGAGGCCGTACTGTTGGATATGTTCGAAAATGTATTCCGGCAAGCGATGATCTATACGCCGGAAGCGGACTATCAGGTTCTGATTTCGAAGAAATACAAGGTTTCGATTCTGACCAAATCCGCTTCGAAGACCAAAACGGATTTGTCGCATAACCGGAAAAAGACCTACATTCTTGAAGAGGGAGAGCCGGTTCCGTTTCTGGTGGAGCTGGGCATCATGAGTGAGGATGGCAAAGTATTTGCCCGCAGATACGATAAATTTAAACAGATCAACCGCTTCTTGGAGATGGTGGAGGATGTCCTCCCTCATCTGCCGGAGGACCGTCCGCTTACGATCGTCGATTTCGGCTGCGGCAAATCTTATCTGACCTTCGCTTTGTATCACTATTTGGCGGTAACCGCGCGCAGAAAGCTGAATATTGTCGGATTGGATCTCAAGGCGGATGTCATCGAACACTGCAGTATGCTGGCGAAAAAACTGAATTATACCCAATTGCGGTTTCTTGTCGGCGACATTGCGGATTATGACGAACTGGAGCAGGTGGATATGGTGGTCACGCTGCATGCATGCGACACCGCAACCGATGCGGCGCTGGAAAAAGCGGTCCGCTGGGGGGCTTCGGTAATTCTGTCGGTGCCTTGCTGCCAGCACGAGCTGTTCGCCCAAGTCCAGAGCCCAGTCATGGAGCCGCTGCTGTCCCACGGCATACTGAAGGAACGCTTCTCGGCGCTGGCCACGGACGCCATTCGGGCCAAGCTTCTCGACCTGATGGGATACAAGACGCAGCTGCTGGAGTTTATCGATATGGAACATACGCCCAAGAATATTTTGATCCGTGCGGTCAGCGGTTCTGCCGGAGACCGGAATAAACTATGGCAGGAGTATACTGCGTTTCGCGATTTTTTAAGCGCCTCGCCGTACCTTGAACGGGCTTGCAAGGACCTGCTCCCGAATACGGAAATGGAATCGCGTTGAACCGGATTGGCGATGAACGTGCGAGCGCGCACGTTCATCGCTTTTTTAATGGAAAATAGGAACTTCGGAGCCGCCCTTCCGGTTATCGCAACAAAATCAACATCTAAACGCGGTCATTCTTCTAAGAACGTGCGTCGTCGATAGAAGTTTTTCTTGCGATGGCAATCAAAGCCTTAATCCAGGGAATCGTGTGGCCCTTACAGCACCAGATGTGATCGCCAACATTGAATCAAGAATAACGCCGACCGTCCTTGTCCACAATGGCTATTAGGCGGGTTTCATGTTCAGCACGCGGAGGAGCGGGAGCGGCTGAACATGAAACGGAGAAGGGTTACGCATTCTTTCTTGAAAGGGGCGTGGTGTAATGGCATCGAATACCCTGCATCGTGTTTGCGGGATGATGCTGATCGGGCTGGGGCTTACGGCCAGTATCCGGAGCGGAATGTTTTTTGACGAGGATATATATTGGATCGGAGCAGGTTTCGGCGTGCTTCTGCTGCTCATGACGGGAGCCGTTTGGCACGGTGCCGTTCAAGGCCGGAAGAATCATGGCATGGGAAAACTGCCGGAGGCGGTTCCTTCGGACAGAGAATTGCGGGTGGTTCTTGGCTGCATCTGCGCAATCCTTCTCATCTACGTCATTCACGGGATAAGGCGCCCCCTCTCTTTGGAAGGCACGATGAAGGAGATCATCCTGTGGGGAAGCTATGGTTCTTTTGCCATTGCTGCTTGGCGCGCGTGCCGTACAGGCCCCGGCTTACGCATCATGCATGCCGGCTGGCATCTGCTGGGCGCCGTGCTGTGCGGCAGCGCCTTGCTTGCCGTATACGGGCTTATGGAGCTGCCGTATGGGATCTATCATACGGCGGATGCGGACATTAGCGCGACCGGCGCGAGGCTCGGCGGCCTGCTTCAGTACCCGAACACGTTCGGGGCGGTGATGGCCGCCTTTTTGCTGGAGCGGCTGTTCGCGCTGCCGTCGGTCCTGCGGAACCGGACGGGCACGCTCCGCGCAGCGGCTGCGCTTCTGCCGCTTGCGCCCTATACCGCCGCGCTGCTCCTGACGGAGTCGCGCGGCGCCTGGCTCGCGGCCGCTCTTGCGTGCGCGGCCGGCTTCGCCAAGGAGCGGCGTGCCTTGGCGCCGCTCCTTGTGGCTGCCGCCGCGCCTGTGGCGAGCGCGGCGCTGCTGTACCGCCAGCTGGCGGATGCCAGGCTGGCGCCAGCCGTGCTGCCCGGCCTGCTGTGGCTGGCCGGGCTTTGGGCCGGCGGCGTCCTCGCCGGCCTGCTGCTGTGCCGCTGGCGGCACAGCGGGGGGCCCGGGCGGCGTTACGCCGCGCCCGGGGCCCTGGGAGCTGCGGCCTTGCTGGCAGCCGCAGCGGTTGTCGTGATCCTGCTCCAGGTGCAGGATCGGACCCTGGGCGGCGCGGCAACGCTCAGCGCGCGCCGCCTCATGTACAGCGACGCCTGGCAGCTGGCCCGGTCGTCGCCGTGGCTGGGACGGGGAGGGGAGACGTGGCGGCAATCCTACCTTGCCATTCAGTCCCAGCCCTATGTGGGTGCCGAGGTGCATAATGGATATATGGATATCCTGTTGAATACGGGAATCATTGGGCTGCTGATTGTCCTTATTTTGGTTATCTTTATGGTTGCGAGGCTCATCGCGGCAAGCTCCCGATTCATGCCCCCCGCCCTCGTGCTGATCGGACATGCGTCCGTGGATTTCGATTGGGGCTTCGGGTTGGTATGGCTGCTCCTATTGTGGCTTACGGTAATGGGCTTGGCCGGGGGTTCCCCCGATGAGGCGCCGCAGCATGGATCTATGGCAACTCGGCTAACCCGGCCGTTCAAACGATGGAATCAACTGCAAGACGGCTATGAAGGGGGGCGGGCCCCTTCCCTGCTGCGACGGCTCAGGGTTATGGCCATTCTCCCGCTCGCGGCTTGGACTTTTCTCGCCTCGGCGCTGGGCATCAGCGAGCTTCAAGAGCGATGGGCCGTATCAGAGCCGCCAGGCCGGCAGATCCTGCTCCTCCGATCCTCGTTAAAGTGGAACCCCGCCAATACGGATGCGGCCATAAAGCTCTCGGCATGGCTTCCCCCAAGCGAGCAGATTCCGCTGCTGAAACGAAGCATGGTGCATGCGCCGAATCACCCGGGTTTAAGCTGGAAGCTGGCAGAAGGTTATTCCCTAAGAGGCGAATCGGAGGAAGCGGCGGCATGGTTCAAAAGGGGCATCGAACTGGATCGTTTCAATCCGGTCAAGCAAACCCGGGCCGTGCTGAAGCTGGCCGCCCTTGCGGACTGGCACCGCAGGGCGGGAGACTCCGCCGGAGCGGTTGAGGCGGCCCGGGCCGGATGGGATACCTTGAAGCGCTATCGCTTCCTTGCGACTGCCCTTCATGAGCTTGATCCTTTTCGAAATGACCGTGGCTTTCATCTGTCCGTGCTTGCGGCTCGGCAGGCCAACCGCTTCGATAACACGATGACATGGGGAGAACGGGAGCATGCCGCAAGGCAGCCCTGATATCCGTTATCCCCGCACAGCCTATGGCGAATCATGCCGAATCGCAACCGATTGCGGCGACTTACCTTGCCCCACATTACGCGGTACCATGAAGGGCGGCATGGCGTTGACGACGCTTTGCTGGTTCGCCTTAGAACGAACGGTGTAGAATGGACCGACCTATCAATCTACGGTTGACGATCCAAATGCAGCCTTTTGTCGTAATTTCTCACGGTGTGACAGGGGGAAGAGGGGGGCCATGTCATCCCCCGAAGGCATCCCGAAAGGCGGAGGCCAGCTGGCGCTCCGGAACCTGCCAGAGCTCGGCAAGCTCGCTGCAGACGTCTTTTTCCCACCAGTCGCACAGCAGTTTTTTGTTGCTGTAGTTTTCGTGAATCCAGATCAGGTTTCCGATGACCTTCCGATAATACAATTCCTCTCCTTGCTTTAAGGTTTCCGGAGGAAGGTACAGCTTGAGCCGCTTGGTCGTACGGTATAATTCTTTGCTGCAGGCCCGCCGTATCCCGCGCGGGGAGGGGGGCTTGCTGCCCGGTCGTTTGGCATGGGGAGAATGCATGCTTTAACTCACTCCTTTGCTTCACCATATGTCCCGAAACGGGCGAAAGTCACTGCACCGCCCATAATTGGGCGCATTATAAGGCATGTAGAAGGCATGTCCCGGGCTGTGTTAGAATAGGCTAGTACTAGAAATCAACGCAGTAGGAAGGCGGGGGACAAGCGTGGAATTCTTTTACGAGGCTGTGGGCCGACTGTTTGAATGGATCCAGCAGCTGGGCTATTTCGGAATCATGCTCGGATTAATGGTGGAGGTCATCCCAAGCGAGATCGTACTCGCCTATGGCGGTTATCTGGTTTCCATGGGTGAGGTTCATTTTATCGGTGCCATGATTTTTGGTACCGTTGGCGGCGTGCTCGCCCAATTATTCATTTATTGGATCGGCCGTTACGGGGGCAGACCCTTTCTGGAGAAGTACGGGAAGTACATACTGATTAAGAAGAAGCATATCGACTATGCCGAGGAATGGTTCGGCAAGTATGGTACCGGCGTT
This sequence comes from Bacillus sp. FSL K6-6540, assembly GCF_038007545.1. Lineage (NCBI taxonomy): Bacteria > Bacillati > Bacillota > Bacilli > Caryophanales > Bacillaceae > Bacillus > Bacillus sp. FSL K6-6540. The sequence goes on along the minus strand of NZ_JBBOXH010000001.1, from coordinate 6,273,563 downwards.
ATATTTACGGCTCGGTTTGTACCGGTGGTAAGACATGCGATTTCCATCCCGGCGGGTATATCCAAAATGCATGTGGGCAGGTTTACGCTGTTGACCACACTTGCGGTTATTCCGTGGACGGCATTATTCTTATACCTCGGATTGCTTCTGGGCGACCAGTGGGAGCATATCGACGAGAAGGCAGGGCCTTACGTTCGGGAAATTCTGCTGGGCGCATTAGCCGTCATGATTCTTTATTTTTTGATAAAATGGATAAAATCAGCGAAGGCGAGGTCGAAATAACGAATGAGTATGAATATGGCAAATCATTTGGGTACGGGCATATCTCCGCAGCAATTCATGGACGGCATGCAGAAGAACCAGGATACGTTCAAGGCAGGCTACGAGCAGTTTAAATGGGAGAATGAAGAGGATAAAGCGTTTTTTGAAAGCCTCAATTTCAGGGATGATCTACGGGTCCTCATTCTGGCAGCGGATTGGTGCGGCGATGTTGCGCGCAATATCCCTGTCGTATTCCGTGCGATGGAGACCGCGGGGATTGAGACGGAAGTGCTGATTATGGAAGAGAATCTGGACGTCATGGATCAGTTCCTGACCATGGGCGCCCGTTCCATTCCGGTTGTGATCATTTCGGATACCGGGGGACATGTCCTCGGCACATGGGGACCGCGTCCGGCGCATGTTCAGAAGTTTATGATTGAGTTCAAGCAGAACAATCCGGATCGTGAAGCAACGGACTATCAGGACAACCTTGCCGTCACGCGGCAAAGCATCATTCAAGCCTACGGGGAAGGGTATGAGTTTCACGCTGCCATCATTAAGGAATTGCGTGAACTGATGTCAGGGTTTTAATCATGACACTTCATATTGAGACCTTTAATTTAGGACCGCTTCAGACGAATGCATATTTACTGACAGGGCCTGTAGAAGGCAAAGCGATCATTATCGATCCTGGCATGAACCCGGGGCCGCTCGTGAAGCGAATAGCGGATTTGGAGATTGAAGCGATCCTGCTGACCCATGCGCATTTTGACCACATGGGGGGCGTCGAGGAGATCCGCAAGCTGAAGGACTGTCCTGTTTATCTCCACACCTTGGAGAGCGAATGGCTGGCCAGTCCAAAGCTTAACGGTTCGCTGATGTGGCCTCAGGTCACCGGACCGCTGTCCACCGAGCCGGCGGAGTACGATTTGGCCGATGGACTGGAGCTGCAACTGATCGGGCATACCTTCAAGGTCTTTCATACACCGGGCCATTCGCCGGGAAGCGTGAGCTTCAAGTGCGGAAATGATCTGTTTTCCGGTGATGTGCTGTTCCGTCTAGGCGTTGGGCGAACGGATCTTCCGGGCGGCCGTGAACGCGATTTGGTTGATTCCATTCAGAACACGCTGTATACGTTTGCGGATGAGGTCGTTGTGTACTCCGGCCACGGGCCTCGGACAACCATTGGCTATGAAAAGCAGCGGAATCCTTATGTCCCTGCGAGCAGGTAGGATAACATCCGACATAAATCGGGAAACTTTGTCTGGACAAATATAGACAAGATTGATACAATAGGGTTAATTAAATGTTACCCATTGCGAAGCACGCAGACTGTGGAATTCATCCCGGTTTGCGTTCTTTTATTTTATGGGGAGTTTTTTTGGCATGGACGTGATTAGGGGGAAGCGCCAGTGAGAAAAGATCATCTATCGCTGCTGAACGGGAATGTTACAAGAAGCGAAGCGATTGATCGGCAACCGGAGTTCCGCCGGCGGGGCCAGACGGATATTTCATCCGTTGTCTGGGACAGGCTGGTGAAGGATGAAGGGATCGCGCAGCAGCCATGGCATCATCGGCTGCAGGGTATCAGATTGAATCAATAGGTGGACCGCTAACATGACACCCTCATCATGAAGTGAGAAACAATGATCCTCCGATTGGAGACTGCAGCCGGGTCAACCGGCTGCTTTTTTTTGTTTTTTTACGGATACCATAAGAAATTTCTGAAGCATCCGGAGGCATCTATATAAATTACATCATTTGGTACACGATAAATATAATAACCGTTTGAACGATTGGCTGCAGTTATTCGTACTACAGGCGAAGGCGAAAGAAGGTGATGATTTCAATCATGATCCCTGGCGAAGAGGATTTGATACGACAAGCGCAGTTAGGAGATGCTGCTGCCATGGCGCTGCTGTTCAAGCAGCATTACTCCTTCCTTTATAAATATTTGCTGAAAGTGACGATGGACCCGATGCTTGCCGAAGATACCGCGCAGGATACCATCGTTCGATGCATGGAGAATATGAACCGTTACAACGGGACTTCGTCCTTCTCCTCTTGGATGATTACCATTGCTACCCGTTTGTTCATCGATAATACCCGGCGAAAGAAACGGGAGAAGAAATGGCTGGAGCAGGAGGCGGTTCAGTCGGCAAGGCGGATGCGCTGGCAGATGGAGCGGCGGGGAGAAGACTGGACGGATATGCTGGATGGATTGTCCCGATTATCCGAGGATCATCGGATTGCCATCCTGCTGAAGCACTATTACGGCTACAGCTACGAGGAAATCGGAACGATGCTCGGCATTCCCGAAGGAACGGTGAAATCGCGGACCGCCTACGGCATTAAACAGCTGCGAAAGGAGATGGGTGACGATGGTCAGAGGACCTGAACATGAGGATAAAAAATGGATTGAAGAATTGAACCAGGAAATGAAGCGGGTGGATCAATTGTTTGAAGATGCGCCATCCCCATCCCTGGAAGGACTGCATGCGTTGGCCGTTCATACCTTGGAACGCAAACGGAAGCGGATGAAATACGAGTTGCTTCTCTTTCTTCTGGTTGCGCTCTTTATCGTCGGTGGGGGATTGATGGCTGCCTTGGCAGCGCCGATGATCCTGCTGTTTATTCACGGGTTCGGCATGGTCGCGGGGATTTCCGTCCTTGTATTTTCCAAGAGTCTGAGATCTGCCGGAAAGAAGGGAATCCGATGAATGAAGTGAACGAGAGCCCGCTGGTAGTGATCGTCCTTGCCGTTGTGCTGGTGCTGATCCAAGGGACATGGCTTTTCCTGGATGCAAGGAAGCGGGGGCTTGGCAAGATGGCTTGGTTCTGGGGGATATGGGGGTCTACGACGATGCCGTTGCCGCTGCTCTTTTACTGGATATTCGTCATTCGTAAAGACGGCAGCGAGTCTTAAGCTTCTTCATTAAATATGGAACATGGGGGATTGTTATGGATATTAACTGGGGATTGATCTGGCCGATTCTTGCACTGCAAGCGATTCTTGCGGTCACGGGTCTTATATCTTTGTTTCGGGCAGAGCCGGCAAACATACGTGGGCCGAGATGGATGTGGCTGTTGATTATATTGCTGGGTAACATTCTTGGCAGCATTGCTTATTTTATTGCGGGGAGGCGAGAGGCTTGACGGAGAAACTTCTTAGCATTCATGAACTGACCAAAAGCATCGGAAGCATCATGCCGGTAAAAGGCATCTCGTTTGAATTGAAGCGCGGAGGCTGTACGGCACTGCTGGGACCGAACGGCGCAGGGAAGACGACAACGCTGCGAATGCTGGCAGGATTGATTCCTCCGACCCGGGGCGAGATCCGATATGGATCGGGAGATGGCCATACGGACAGTTGGCGTCACCGGATTGGTTACTTGCCGCAGTATCCGAAGTTTTATAGCTGGATGTCAGGTATGGAATATTTGTCGTTTAGCGCCAAGCTGTCGGGATTATCCGGAAAAGAGGCCCTTCGGCGAAGTCGGGAAGTGATCGAGATGGTGGGCCTGCAGCAGGCTGCCAAACGCCGGATATCCGGTTATTCCGGCGGAATGAAGCAGCGGCTTGGCATCGCACAGGCGCTTGTGCACGAGCCGGAGCTGATCATGCTGGACGAGCCGGTATCGGCGCTGGACCCGATCGGACGCCGGGAGGTTATGGACCTGCTCGACCGCCTGCGGGGGGAAGTCACCGTTCTGTTCTCGACCCATGTGCTTCATGATGCGGAAGAAATTTGCGATGACATGATACTGATGGTAGACGGGGAGATTGCGGAGAAGGGCGCGCTTAGCGAACTACGCACGAAATACCGCCAGCCGGTCTTATCGATTGATGTTGAACCGGGGGAGCGGGAAGTTGCTTGGCTCGACAGTCTCGCGAACCGTCCTTATGTGCAAGAGATCGAGCTCGGCAAACGCGGCGCCAAGCTGATGGTGACGGATATGGAGGTGGCGCGCGCCGCTTTGATCCAAGAGCTTGCCGACGGCGGAATCGAGCTGCTTCGTTTTGAAGCCGGCACGTCTACGCTCGAGGATATGTTTATGAAGGTGGTGGGCTCATGAAGCCGTTCTGGATCTATTATCAAAAAGAGATGCTTGAGTCCGGCCGGACCTATAAATGGATTTGGGTCCCCGCCGTTTTTCTGCTGCTTGGCATTATGCAGCCGGTATCGACCTATTATTTGCCGGAAATCCTGACCATGGCCGGAGAAGTGCCGCCGGAAGCGGCTGCGTTATTTACCGTCCCGTCCGCCGAGAGCGTGATGGCGTCAGCCTTAAGCCAGTTCAGCGTCATCGGCCTGCTGGTGCTTGTGCTTGCGGGGATGAACACGGTAGCTGGGGAAAGGGCCACCGGCACGGCTGAGCTTGTTCTTGCCCGCTCGGTATCCACGATTCCCATGATGGCTGCCAAATGGGCCGCCATGATGACTTTGATAGCCGCATCCTTTGCGCTTGGGCTTGGCGGCGCAGCGTATTATACGCATCTGCTCATCGGTCCCTTGGAATGGGGAGCGGTGGCCAGCGGCGGGGGATTGTATGTCGTATGGCTGGCTTGGATCGTAACGCTTGCCCTGCCGCTCGGCGCCGTCCTCCGCGGCCCTGCTGCTGCTTTCATCAGCTTGGCGGTGGCCGGCGCGCTTTCGCTCTTGTCCGGTTTGCTGCCCTCCCGCCTTCAATGGAACCCGGGCCGATTAAGCAGCATGGCCGCGGAGCGGATTGTCGGCGAAGTGAGCAGCGTCTGGTCTCCGATCATCGTGGCGATACTGCTCATGGTGGTGTCGATTATCGTTGCCGCGAGGCTGCTCAGACGGAGCCCATTGTCCCCGCAATCCTAGTTTCCATGGGAGATTCAGGTTTTATCTGAATCACATGGACATCTCTATCTTTTTTTAGTAGACTATGAAGATAAGAAAATGGCAATCGACTTACTTTTCGGAAGACAGACCGCATATAGCGGAAGTTTTCTTGGGAAATAAGGATGATTAGCTGTAGAAGTTTATACTTTCTTATCGCTTGAAAAAGGATAGACAACTCAGGAGGTAGACGATGCTGCGTTTAGGGGAAAAGATCACAATCGTTGCGGATGCCTTTGAGCAGAATCTTCCAATCGGTCAATACGGTTATATCATCGCGTATGACCGAAATCCGGACAATGCGTTCGATTACGTCATTCGGATTCCGAGCCTCAACCGTAATTTTTTTGTTCCGGCGGATGATGTAGAGCTGGAATCAATCGTGTTGAAACAGGAAGCCGAGCGGGTCGAGCGGGAAGCGCTCATCGATTTCGCCCTGTCGACATATAATGAGAAGCTGTTTCGTCAAGTGATGAACGGCGAGTTGGAAAGTGTTGAAGAGGAAGAGGAAACCAAGGAAGCAATGTCCCAGGCGGACTTCATCAAACAGGTGAATCTTCGCGCTTGGATCTAGAAGAGTCGGCTGAGGCCGACTCTTTTTTGAAGTGACGGGCAAGCAGTTCCTAAGAGCTCCACGCTTCAAGCCATTGGATTGAATCTTCCATGCTTCTACAATATAATGAGAAAAGTTATCGAGACAGACTTTACCCCTTTAACTGGATAGGGGCATGAAGGAGGACACAAAGCCATGAGCATTACCGATAAGGATGTTCAGCATGTAGCAAAGCTGGCCCGATTAAATTTGACGCCTGAAGAAGAGCAGATGTTTACCGGCCAACTGAATGCGATTTTACAATATGCCGAGAAATTAAACGAATTGGATACAGACGGCGTTGAGCCGACTACGCACGTGCTGCACCTCAGCAATGTCATGCGGGAAGACGAAGTGCGCGAGAGCCTGCCGATCGAGAAAGTGCTGCTCAACGCACCGGATGAAGAAGACGATCAAATTAAAGTACCTGCTGTTTTGGAATAGCCTGGAGGGAGGATACACACTTGAGTCTGTTTGATTACAAGTTATCGGAGATACATAATAAGCTGCAGAATAAGGAGCTTTCCGTAACCGATCTGGTCGACCAAGCGTTTACCCGTATTTCCGAACGTGAGGATCGGGTAAAGGCATTTATTACGCTGGACGAGGAAGGCGCGCGTACATCGGCCAAGGCTTTGGACGACAAGCTGGCTGCTGGGGAGACGCGCGGACTGTTGTTCGGACTTCCTGTCGGAATTAAGGACAATATCGTAACGGAAGGGCTTCGCACCACATGTGCAAGTCAGTTTCTGTCTAATTTCACGCCGGTTTACGATGCGACGGTTGTCGGTAAATTGCGCGCGGCGGACACCATAACGATCGGCAAGCTGAACATGGATGAATTTGCAATGGGAGGCTCCAATGAGAACTCCAGCTTTTATCCCGTACGCAACCCATGGGACTTGGACCGTGTACCAGGCGGATCGAGCGGCGGCTCGGCTGCGGCCGTAGCTGCCGGCGAAGCTTACTTCGCGCTGGGCTCGGATACCGGCGGCTCCATTCGGCAGCCGGCTTCTTACTGCGGCGTCGTGGGACTTAAGCCGACCTACGGACTCGTATCCCGGTTTGGCCTTGTCGCCTTCGCTTCATCGCTGGATCAGATCGGGCCTTTGACGAAAAACGTAGAAGATTCTGCCTATGTCCTGCAAGCCATCGCCGGTTATGACCCGATGGATTCGACATCCGCCAAAGTGGACGTGCCCGACTATCTAAGCGCGTTGTCCGGAGACGTTGCCGGTCTGCGCATCGCCGTTCCTAAAGAATATCTGGGCGAGGGCGTTGACGCCGAAGTGAAGGAAACCGTCCTGAACGCGCTGAAGGTGCTTGAATCGCTGGGCGCTACCTGGGACGAAGTTTCCCTGCCGCACACCGATTATGCGGTCGCTACGTATTATCTGCTTGCTTCTTCGGAGGCTTCCTCGAATCTGGCCCGCTTTGACGGCGTACGTTACGGCGTACGTTCCGACAATGCAGGCAGCCTGATTGACCTGTATCACGAATCCCGCAGCCAAGGCTTCGGGGATGAGGTGAAACGCCGCATCATGCTGGGGACTTACGCGCTCAGCTCGGGCTATTACGATGCCTATTATTTGAAGGCGCAGAAAGCCCGCACCCTCATCAAGCAGGACTTCGATAAAGTATTCGAGCAATATGATGTCATCATCGGACCTACGGCTCCGACTACGGCTTTCAAGCTGGGGACGCAAGTCGATGATCCGCTGACGATGTATTTGAACGATATCCTGACGATTCCTGTCAGCCTGGCGGGAGTGCCGGCAGTAAGCGTCCCTTGCGGATTCGCGGACGGACTGCCCGTAGGAATGCAAATTATCGGGAAAGCTTTTGATGAGTCGACCGTGCTGCGCGTCGCGCATGCCTACGAGCAAAATACAGATCATCATAAACGGCGCCCTGAACTGTAAACCGGCGGCAGAGAAGGAGGGAAACAATCGATGTCTACATCTAAATATGAAACGGTTATCGGATTGGAAGTTCACGTAGAGCTGCATACCCATTCCAAAATTTTTTGCGGCTGCTCCACTGCGTTCGGAGCTCCGCCGAACACGCATACATGTCCCATCTGCCTTGGCCATCCCGGCGTTCTGCCCGTATTGAACCGCCAGGCTGTGGAATATGCCATAAAGGCTGCCATGGCGCTGAACTGCACCATCGGCGATGTCAGCAAATTCGACCGCAAGAACTATTTCTACCCGGATTCCCCGAAAGCATACCAGATTTCCCAGTACGATCAGCCGATCGGCGAAAACGGCTGGATCGATATTGAGGTGGACGGGAAGACGAAGCGGATCGGCATTACCCGCCTGCACCTGGAGGAAGATGCCGGCAAGCTCACGCATGTCGACGGAGGTTATGCATCGCTGGTCGACTTTAACCGGGTCGGAACGCCGCTCGTTGAGATCGTGTCCGAACCGGAGATCTCAACGCCGGAGGAAGCCAAGGCTTACTTGGAGAAAATGCGCGCGATTATGCAGTATTGCGACGTATCCGACGTGAAGATGGAAGAGGGCTCGCTTCGCTGCGACGCCAACATCAGCCTTCGTCCATGGGGACAGAAGGAATTCGGAACGAAAGCCGAGCTGAAGAACATGAACTCCTTCCGCGGCGTGCAGCGCGGATTGGAATATGAGCAGTTCCGTCAAGCGGAAATCCTTGATGAAGGCGGCGTGATCGTACAGGAAACGCGGCGCTGGGACGAAGCCCAGGCGAAGACCTTCTCCATGCGAGGCAAGGAGCAGGCGCACGACTACCGCTATTTCCCGGACCCGGATCTGGTATCGGTGCATATCAGCGAAGAGTGGAAAGAGGCGGTTCGCGCGACGATCCCCGAGCTTCCGGATGCTCGCAAGGCCCGCTATGCTTCCGAGTACGGCTTGCCGGACTATGATGCTGCGGTCATTACGTCATCCAAGCTGCTCGCCGACTTTTTTGAGGACAGCTTGAACTACACGAAGGATGCCAAATCCGTATCCAACTGGATCATGGGCGATCTGCTGGGTTATTTGAACTCGAACAATCTGGAGCTGTCTGAAGTGAAGATTACGGGCCAAGGCTTGGGCGAGATGATCGGCTTGATCGAAAAGGGGACCATCAGCAGCAAAATCGCGAAAACCGTCTTTAAGGAGATGCTGGAAAGCGGCAAGCTGCCTGCGCAAATCGTTGAGGAAAAGGGACTTGTCCAAATCAGCGATGAAGGTGCGATCAAAGGCATCGTCGAGCAGGTGGTCGCGAACAATCCGCAATCCGTGGAGGATTACAAGGCAGGCAAACAGAAGGCGATCGGCTTCCTGGTTGGTCAAGTGATGAAAGAGAGCAAAGGGAAGGCCAACCCGGCCCTTGCCAACAAACTGCTGGTTGAGGTGCTGAACGGATAATTAACGTGTATCCGTCATGTTCCCGAATTGTTTTTAGATAATGGGAGCTTGTCCCGCATCAGGGACAAGTTCCTTTTTAAGATATCAGAAAGTATGAACTTCGGAGGGGCTGCTGCCTGATATCGCCAGAAAAGATACCGTTAAATGCGGTCTGTCTTCTTTGAGAGAACGCCGATGACTTTTTTCTTACAATAACTCGGTTAGGGGATGAACGGATGATTAAGGAACTATCCTTGGAGGATCGGGATACCGTACAGCAGATATGGAGCCTGCAGCACATGGCGTACCCTTTGGAAGCCGAATTGATCGGATTCTCCGAAATTCCTCCGCTGCTGGACACCTTTGAGACGATCCGTGCGAGCGGGGAAACCTTTTTTGGTTATATAAATGAAGAAGGGGATCTCATCGGAGCCATAGCGGTGGAGCCCGAAGAGGATCAGGTTACCATATCGCGGATGATGGTCCATCCCGGTCATTTTCGCAAGGGTATCGCGGGGAGTTTAATTCGCCATGTATTGGAAGGCTACAAGGAGGCGCCGATGTTCACGGTCTCGACAGGGACGCGCAATACGCCGGCGGTGACCTTGTACGAGAAATTCGGGTTCGTGAGGGATCATGCATTCGAGGTTGCTCCGGGCGTGGAATTGACCGAGTTCCATCTTCATAAACAATGAATGATATCGCATATTCGACAGACGTGACGTGAGGGGAGTATCGTTCTTTTGACTAATCCTTGGGTGATAGATAATGTATCCATATTATTACGATTGCTGCTGGCTATGCTGCTTGGCGGCTTAATCGGTTTTGAACGGGAGCGTTCCAACCATGCGGCAGGATTGCGTACCCATATCTTGGTGTGTTTGGGCTCTGCGCTTATTATGCTGTTATCCATTTACGGTTTTTCCGATTTCGTTGCCGAGATTAATGTTCGGATTGACCCTGCGCGCTTGGCCACGGCCGTCATTACCGGGATCGGATTCCTGGGCGCCGGCACCATTTTGTTTACAGGCAAATCCATTACCGGATTAACGACCGCCGCGTCCATCTGGGTTGTGGGCGCCGTGGGGCTTGCCGTAGGGGCCGGGTTTTATTTTGCGTCGATTGTATCCACGGTGCTGATCCTTCTGAACCTGGTGGTCTTTAATAAGCTGGAGCAGCGGTACATCCGCGGCAGCAAACTGCATTTGATCACCCTGCATGCGGCGAATACGCCGAATATTTTGGATGACATATCGGCGGTTCTGGAGGAGCAGGAATTCGTGATCAAGAAGCTCGTCGTAAACGAGCGGAGCAATGCGGCATACGGGGAATTGCAGCCTGCGGTCCTAGGACTCGAAATTTCGCTGCAAGTCTTGACCGACCGTAAATTCGAACCGATGGAGATCACTCGGCAATTGCGGGGAATCGGCCACGTAACGATGGTAACGGCTGAATAACCGGTTTCCATCATCATAACCAAACGGCATCTGCTGAATTACCGGCAGGGCCGTTTTTTTGTAGGCTTATCAGCTTCTCCTGAACGGCCTATCCAGTTTTTTGCCAGTTACTTCGGCTTCGCATTGGGGTACTATCAAAGAAAAACATCGGTAAACAACGCCAGTCCCTTGATGTTTGGAAGGAGGCGAGAAGGTTATGAATCCAACCACCGAAACGCAAACCGCAGTCCGCAAGAAAAAAAGGCGCTCGATTCGGATGAAGCGGCATCCCGGACTTCAGCGAAAAAGACGGAAACTCTACGCGCTTTTATTAGCCGCTCTCATTCCAGGTTTGGGTCATCTGTACCTCGGCATGTACCGTAAGGGAATCACGTTCATCATGCTGCTGCTGCTGGATATATCGGCGCTTCTATATTTCTCTTCCATCGGCATGCAGATCAACGTTCCGCTGCTTGTCGTGCTGGGGCTTCTGATTCCGGTCGGTTATTTCTATAACGTGTATGACGTGCTGCAGGCAGCCGAATATATTATTTCCCGAAAAAGACGCGGCGAGGCAGCCGCTGCTTCCGGAGGTGACGGAAGAGGGAACGGGGCGAATCATCTGTTCCGCGGTGAACGGGGAATCGCCTTTGGCTTGATGCTGGTTGTTACCGGGTCCCTGCTCATTTTGTTTCACCAGAAGCCGCCTTGGCTGCAGCAGGGGATTCGCGACTACGGTGCGGAGGCCTCCGCCGTCGTGCTCATCGTTATCGGGATTTGGGCCGGGATCCGGGAAGCTCTCAGGCATCATAAAGACAAGAGAAAATCCCTATAGTACACGTACAGCGGCACATGGGTGAAAGCCGCGTAATCAGACGAGGGGAGGAGACGGATGAAACAAAAAATCAGAGTTGGGCGATATACGGCCGCCTTGCTGCTTGTCAGTACGGGCGCTTTGCTGCTGCTTGACGAGTGGAGAGGGACGGATTATATATTCATGCTCCAGCGTTGGTGGCCGCTGCTGTTTATCCTGCTCGGCGTTGAATATATAGTCAGGTATACGCTGTCCCGCGCCCTGGGCCGGCGCAGGGAATTTCGGTTTCGGCCGGATATTCGGGGAATTCTGCTGGCAGTCGCCGTTACGGCGTCCGTATTCGTGATTTCCCAGCAGGAGCATTTCCTTCATCTCTGGAACCGGGTGAGCCTGAATTTGACGGCAGCGGGCGTGGATTACAGCGAAGCGGAAGATAACCGGTTCCAGAAGCCGGCACTGGATATACCGGTGGAGCTCGACACCGAGAAGATCATCGTCGATCACTTGAACGGAGATATCTCCATCACGCGACAGGATGTCGACGATATCCGGGTCGAAGCGGTAGTGTGGGTCGACCGAGAGCAGCCCGGTGTAGCGGAGGCGATCGCCGAGCAGTCGACGATCGAGGTCGGGGAAGGCAAGACGATCACGATTCGGTCCAAGGGAAAAGCCTATGGAGAATCGGGTAAACGGCAGCCCCGAATGAATTTGAATATCGCGGTCCCGGATGATCGCCGGTTCAATTTTGAGATACGGACGATGAACGGAGCGATTACCTTAAACCGCGTGGAGGCGATTGAGAATATTTTGCTGGAGAGCGGGAATGGGCCCATCACGATGGATCGGGTCAACGGGAATGTCACAGGCAAAACGCTGAACGGCGAAATGACCGCGCGCGGTGTTATCGGTAATATTAAAATGTCCACCAACCGCGGGAATATGCTGGCCGTCGACATCACGGGCGAGACCGACTTGACCACGCAAGTAGGAAACATGACGGTCAAACGAACGACGGATCATATCCGGGTCCAGACGAGGAACGGCAATATTCTGATCAGCGGCGCGGAGTCGCAATTAAGCGCCGAGTCCCTTAATGGCGGAGTAGCCATTCGTTCCCCTCGGATCGGAGGCGATTGGAATGTATATAGCGCGGTTGGAGAGATGAATCTTCACGTTCCTCTCGAGGGCGATTACAAGCTTGAAGGGACGATTAGTTATGGAAGAATTCTGACCACGCTGCCTAATCTTAAGATCGAGCAGAAAACCATTTCCGGGGAATCCGGCACCGGCGAGCATTCCATTCGGATTGAAGGTAACAGTAACCTGAACATTTACCGGAGCTACCCGGAACAGGAGGAAGGCCGGAACAGCGGGGGCTGGACGCCTCTGCCGGATTGACAACAATCCAAGAAACGCCGTACAATAAAGCGTAAGAGCGATCTAAGCTTTGTAAAAACCAGTTAACCTTGAAGGCGGTGGGCAACCATGGGAACGTCCGTACAGCATGCGCTGGAACAACTGAAAACGACCGGTGTCCGTATCACGCCGCAACGTCATGCGATTTTAACGTATCTGGTGGAATCTATGGGCCATCCGACAGCGGATGAAATTTATCGGGCTCTGGAACCTAATTTTCCTAGTATGAGCGTAGCCACAGTATATAACAATTTAAAAATGTTTATTGAAGCCGGCATGGTGCGTGAGCTGACGTACGGAGACAATTCGAGTCGTTTTGACGCCAACGTCTCCGACCATCATCATGTCATCTGTCAAAGTTGCGGCAAAATCGAAGATTTCAGCTATCCGTCCCTCGAAGATGTGGGAGTGCAGGCTGAGAAAAGCACCGGATTTGAAGTAAAAGGACTGAGAATGGAGCTGTATGGGCTCTGCAAGTCCTGTCAATAGACGCCGGTTGTTATAGATGATGAACGTGCGGAATGAACCATTCCACACGTTTTTATTTTTAAGGGCTTATTTTTTCGCGATGGCATTGGGTGCGAAAGTGAAATGGGGGAGCAGTTTGGCAAGAAGAAGATATCGGGGAAAAAAGAGGCGTACAAACAGAAGCTCTTTTTATCTGGGGCTGATGCTGATTGCGGCGGGGGTTTGGTGGGTTGTCACCACGTTGTTTCCGAACCAGACCTATACCGTACTGGACTGGCGCGGAATGGACAAGCCGATTTTCGTTCAGGGCGAATTGAAGGAGCATCCTGCTCTGGGGTCTGGCGAAGAGCTGCTGCTGCCGATCACGGTGATTCAGGAGAGCGTGGATGCCAACATCCGTTACGAGCAGGAAACGGAATCCATTATTATCACGACTTCCGAATCGGTTTTTCGCATGAAGATGGATAGCACGAAGGGGGAACTGAACGGCAAAACGGTGACCCTGCCGTATGCGCCTGAACTGGTTAACGGCATTGCTTATGTTCCGCTGAAGCCGCTCAAACAGCATTATGGCGTGGCCGTTCACGAAGACTCGGTAACAGGCGCGATCATTTTGATGCGCGCCGGGGATGCGATTCAGCTTGCGAAGGCGGCTCCCGGTAAACCTGAGGACACCGTGGCTCTGCGCGAGAGCGGGGAGAAGAAGTCCCCGATTGTACTGGACATGCCGGCCGGCGAGCGGATTCGGGTATGGCGCGAAGAGGAGGGATGGTTATTCGTTCAGGCGGATAACGGGTATACCGGATATGTTCTTAAAGAGCAGATCGAGCTTGGGGAACTGAAGGAAATTCCGGCTCTGAAGCAGACCCCTTCGCGGGCTGAGCTGGAATGGAAGGACAAGTCGGTCAACCTGGTATGGGAAGCCGTTTACACCAAGAATCCAAGCACGGATAGCATTGGCGAACTGCCCGGTGTCAACGTGGTCAGTCCGACCTGGTTCAGCATCGTGGACGGAGAAGGAACAGTCAAGTCCAAAGCGGTTAAGCATTATGTGAGTTGGGCGCATAACAGGAACAAGGAAGTTTGGGGTCTTATGGACAACAGCTTTGACCCTGACCTGACAACTGAAGCGCTGTCTACGTTCGATAGAAGATCCCATATCATTGAACAGATGCTGGCTTATGCCAAGCAATACAATCTCGACGGTATCAATATCGACTTTGAAAATGTCTACACCAAGGATAAAGATCATGTCGTACAATTCGTGCGGGAAATGAAGCCGCTGGCCAAAGCCAGAGGTTTGGTTGTGTCCATCGATGTTACGCCCAAATCGAACAGCGAGATGTGGTCGCTCTTTCTCGACCGGAAACGACTCGGCGAAACCGTTGATTACATGATGGTGATGGCCTACGACGAGCACTGGGCCACCAGTCCGAAAGCGGGATCGGTCTCCTCACTGCCATGGGCTGAGCAGTCGGTAAGGCGAATCCTGGAAGAGGATGCAGTACCGCCATCCAAGCTGGTGTTGGGCGTACCGTTATATACAAGAGTCTGGACGGAAACGAGCGAAGCGGGAGAGACGAAGGTGTCCTCCAAAGCGATTGGTATGGAGAAGCAGCAGGCCCTGCTGAAGGAGCAGAAGGTGAAAGGCTCGCTGGATGCCGGGACCGGACAGAATTATGTCCAATTCATGGAGGGAGAGTCCATTAAGAAGATATGGATGGAAGACGGCACTTCATTGCAATCCCGGGTCAAAATGGCCAAAAAGCTGGAGCTTGGCGGCATTGCTTCCTGGAATCGAAGCTTTGCCGTCCCGGAAACCTGGCATGTTCTTAAGACGATACACGATTAGGGATCCATGAACTTATCATTCTCATCCTAAACACAAAGAACCCGGTTATCGCGAGGATAACCGGGTTCTTTGTGTTTATTCGTCTTAAGCGTTGCGAATCCTACATAATAAGCAGGTTCTGCAAATCCTTGTTAGGATTTGATCTGCTGGGCTTCAAGCTCTTCTGCTGTGATGTTGGCTTGGCTTGGATCCAGCGTCAAAATCGTATGACAGAACATGCAGCGGTCGGTTTTGCCCAGCATTTTGGTCAGTTTATTGCACTCCGGGCACTGGATTTGGACGGCGCTCGTGGACAGCATGCCTGCCCAAAAGTAAATGCCGAGACTTCCCAGCATCATAATCAGGCCAAACACCAATCCGATACCGGCAAATATTTTGCCTGCTTGTCCAAAGAATACGATACCGGCTGTGCCAAGCACCATAAGGCCCATGCCGAGCATTGTCAGCAGCAATCCCCATGTGCGGAAGGCGTTGATTTTTGCATTCTTAAAGATCATGCTCGAAAACTCCTGTCCATTCAAATAGTTGTTTATGGAATAAGGCGAAACAAGAAATGAAATCTTGAATTCCGTTTGTCATCTTATAAGATCTTATCTCCTAAAAGAAGGAACTTACATGGACATGTAGAATTACATTATAACTGAAATGGCTGAAATTCGCCAAGGAATGTATGGAGGGAAACGTGGAATTAACCAACTTTTCTTTTTATTATGGAAATACGGTTGATGAGGAAGCTGTAGGAGCGATAGCATACCGTAATTCGGACAAAATGCAGCGAGGATCACTAGTTCACGATTTTGAGGTCAATATTGTTGTCGTGTATGACGGAACGCCTGATGAGCCTCCCATCCAGCATTCTATCGTAGGCGGGGAACGCTGTCAGGTGTTAAGCATCGGCTTGGACGAATTGCATCGGGAACTCCTGAGGGGCACGCACAAAGTATTGATCAAATGCCTCCTGGAAGGGGATGTCATAAAAGACAATC